>NZ_JACCKX010000001.1 GCF_013423955.1 Ottowia beijingensis
GTTGTACTTCGTTCAGTTACGTATTGCTGCTTACGGTTCACTACTCACGACGATGTTTTTTTGGTACCTTTTTTTCACCGGAAAGGACCCGTAAAGTGATAATGATTATCATCTACATATCACAACGTGCGTGGAGGCCATCAAACCACGTCAAATAATCAATTATGACGCAGGTATCGTATTAATTGATCTGCATCAACTTAACGTAAAAACAACTTCCAGACAATACAAATCAGCGACACTGAATACGGGGCAACCTCATGTCAACGAAGAACAGAACCCGCAGAACAACAACCCGCAACATCCGCTTTCCTAACCAAATGATTGAACAAATTAACATCGCTCTTGAGCAAAAAGGGTCCGGAATTTCTCAGCCTGGGTCATTGAAGCCTGCCGTCGGAGACTAACGTCAGAAAAGAGAGCATATACATCAATTAAAAGTGATGAAGAATGAACATCCCGCGTTCTTCCCTCCGAACAGGACGATATTGTAAATTCACTTAATTACGAGGGCATTGCAGTAATTGAGTTGCAGTTTTACCACTTTCCTGACAGTGACAGACTGCGTGTTGGCTCTGTCACAGACTAAATAGTTTGAATGATTAGCAGTTATGGTGATCAGTCAACCACCAGAAATAATCCTTCATATTATTATCGTGCTTCACCAACGCTGCCTCAATTGCTCTGAATGCTTCCAGAGACACCTTATGTTCTATACATGCAATTACAACATCAGGGTAACTCATAGAAATGGTGCTATTAAGCATATTTTTACACGAATCAGATCCACGGAGGGATCATCAGCAGATTGTTCTTTATTCATTTTGTCGCTCCATGCGCTTGCTCTTCATCTAGCGGTTAAAATATTACTTCAAATCTTTCTGTATGAAGATTTGAGCACGTTAACCTTACATACATCTGTCGGTTGTATTTCCCTCCAGAATGCCAGCAGGACCGCACTTTGTTACGCAACCAATACTATTAAGTGAAAACATTCCTAATATTTGACATAAATCATCAACAAAACACAAGGAGGTCAGACCAGATTGAAACGATAAAAACGATAATGCAAACTACGCGCCCTCGTATCACATGGAAGGTTTTACCAATGGCTCAGGTTGCCATTTTTAAAGAAATATTCGATCAAGTGCGAAAAGATTTAGACTGTGAATTGTTTTATTCTGAACTAAAACGTCACAACGTCTCACATTATATTTACTATCTAGCCACAGATAATATTCACATCGTGTTAGAAAACGATAACACCGTGTTAATAAAAGGACTTAAAAGGTTGTAAATGTTAAATTCTCAAGAAACACGCATCTTATAGAAACGTCCTATGATAGGTTGAAATCAAGAGAAATCACATTTCAGCAATACAGGGAAAATCTTGCTAAAGCAGGAGTTTTCCGATGGGTTACAAATATCCATGAACATAAAAGATATTACTATACCTTTGATAATTCATTACTATTTACTGAGAGCATTCAGAACACTACACAAATCTTTCCACGCTAAATCATAACGTCCGGTTTCTTCCGTGTCAGCACCGGGGCGTTGGCATAATGCAATACGTGTACGCGCTAAACCCTGTGTGCATCGTTTTAATTATTCCCGGACACTCCCGCAGAGAAGTTCCCCGTCAGGGCTGTGGACATAGTTAATCCGGGAATACAATGACGATTCATCGCACCTGACATACATTAATAAATATTAACAATATGAAATTTCAACTCATTGTTTAGGGTTTGTTTAATTTTCTACACATACGATTCTGCGAACTTCAAAAAGCATCGGGAATAACACCATGAAAAAAATGCTACTCGCTACTGCGCTGGCCCTGCTTATTACAGGATGTGCTCAACAGACGTTTACTGTTCAAAACAAACCGGCAGCAGTAGCACCAAAGGAAACCATCACCCATCATTTCTTCGTTTCTGGAATTGGGCAGAAGAAAACTGTCGATGCAGCCAAAATTTGTGGCGGCGCAGAAAATGTTGTTAAAACAGAAACCCAGCAAACATTCGTAAATGGATTGCTCGGTTTTATTACTTTAGGCATTTATACTCCGCTGGAAGCGCGTGTGTATTGCTCACAATAATTGCATGAGTTGCCCATCGATATGGGCAACTCTATCTGCACTGCTCATTAATATACTTCTGGGTTCCTTCCAGTTGTTTTGCATAGTGATCAGCCTCTCTCTGAGGGTGAAATAATCCCGTTCAGCGGTGTCTGCCAGTCGGGGAGGCTGCATTATCCACGCCGGAGGCGGTGGTGGCTTCACGCACTGACTGACAGACTGCTTTGATGTGCAACCGACGACGACCAGCGGCAACATCATCACGCAGAGCATCATTTTCAGCTTTAGCATCAGCTAACTCCTTCGTGTATTTTGCATCGAGCGCAGCAACATCACGCTGACGCATCTGCATGTCAGTAATTGCCGCGTTCGCCAGCTTCAGTTCTCTGGCATTTTTGTCGCGCTGGGCTTTGTAGGTAATGGCGTTATCACGGTAATGATTAACAGCCCATGACAGGCAGACGATGATGCAGATAACCAGAGCGGAGATAATCGCGGTGACTCTGCTCATACATCAATCTCTCTGACCGTTCCGCCCGCTTCTTTGAATTTTGCAATCAGGCTGTCAGCCTTATGCTCGAACTGACCATAACCAGCGCCCGGCAGTGAAGCCCAGATATTGCTGCAACGGTCGATTGCCTGACGGATATCACCACGATCAATCATAGGTAAAGCGCCACGCTCCTTAATCTGCTGCAATGCCACAGCGTCCTGACTTTTCGGAGAGAAGTCTTTCAGGCCAAGCTGCTTGCGGTAGGCATCCCACCAACGGGAAAGAAGCTGGTAGCGTCCGGCGCCTGTTGATTTGAGTTTTGGGTTTAGCGTGACAAGTTTGCGAGGGTGATCGGGTAATCAGTAAATAGCTCTCCGCCTACAATGACGTCATAACCATGATTTCTGGTTTTCTGACGTCCGTTATCAGTTCCCTCCGACCACGCCAGCATATCGAGGAACGCCTTACGTTGATTATTGATTTCTACCATCTTCTACTCCGGCTTTTTAGCAGCGAAGCGTTTGATAAGCGAACCAATCGAGTCAGTACCGATGTAGCCGATAAACACGCTCGTTATATAAGCGAGATTGCTACTTAGTCCGGCGAAGTCGAGAAGGTCACGAATGAACTAGGCGATAATGGCGCACATCGTTGCGTCGATTACTGTTTTGTAAACGCACCGCCATTATATCTGCCGCGAAGGTACGCCATTGCAAACGCAAGGATTGCCCCGATGCCTTGTTCCTTTGCCGCGAGAATGGCGGCCAACAGGTCATGTTTTCTGGCATCTTCATGTCTTACCCCCAATAAGGGGATTTGCTCTATTTAATTAGGAATAAGGTCGATTACTGATAGAACAAATCCAGGCTACTGTGTTTAGTAATCAGATTTGTTCGTGACCGATATGCACGGGCAAAACGGCAGGAGGTTGTTAGCGCAAAAAAAAATTCCAAAAAAATTCCAAAAAAAAAGCGACTAACAAACACAATCTGATGGCAAGGGCGGACGATTCTGCACCCATGAAAGCCCGCCGGGTGGCGGCCTGGGGCTCGTGCTGATGATGGTCAGGCTGCTGCGGCCTGTTCCCGCACACTGACCAGCACATGCTCATGCGCGCGCCGCCACACCTGTTCTGGCCCATGTCGGGATGCTCAGCGGAAATGGCGTCGGCGCTGGCCCCCAGCCGATCGAGCATCGGCTGGTTGCTGGCGTATGCGATGCTGCCGCCTTCCGGTGTTGCCGCCCATGCCTTCAACTGATCGAGGCTCGATTTCCACGATCTAGCTGTGTTCTTCGCGGCAGCCTGCGCCGCGCGGATGTTGGCCCGCTCCAGATACTCGTTCGCATCGACGGCCAGGGCATCGATCGCGTCCAAGAGCCCTGCGCGCATGTTGGCGCCCATGGTCATTACGCCGGGCGATTCCACCAGCAGCACCTGCGCAATCGCGCTGATGCCACGCAGGCGTGAGGCCATGGAGGCGGCTTCGTGACTGTGCAAGTCCAGGTCGTTGTCGAGCCCACAGTCATGGTTCAGCTTCCATTCGCTGTGTAGGTCGAGGACGCCGACTTTGGCTTTGGTTGCTGCGGTTACAGTCTCGGTAGCCATTGATTCACCTCATTCGTGATTGATGGTCAGGGGCCAGTTGGTGCGTCACCACCTACTGGCCCCGCCTTTTGCCCCGCTCGATCCGCCGCGGGGCTTGGCGGTTTCCTCATCCGGCAGCCTGGCCCGGTCGATGCGCTCGCGCACCCATGGCCCGCCGCCCAACTTGTCCAACTTCGTGCGCTGCTTCTCGCTCATGCGCACCGACACAATCACCGTCGGCGACGACGCATCCAGTGGCGCGCGACCGCCGCGCCTGGTTTTCTTGTCTGTGTCGCTCGGTTCCGTCATGCTTATATCGTATGACGATTGATGATCTAGTGTCAAGCTATATCGTCATACGATAGATTCAGAAGGACGCTATTGCGTATCTGTATTCGATCGAATACAATACAGCCTATGAATTCCATCCGTCTGTTGCCCGAGCTCAGCCGTTGCCTCAGCGGATTGAGGGATCACACGGTGCGCATACGCTTGGCGCGCCGGCTGGAGAAGGCGCAGGCTGGCAACCTCGGCGACGTGGCCCCGGTGGGTGATGGCGTGATGGAAATGCGCGAGCACTTCGGCGCTGGCTGGCGCATGTACTACGTCCAGCGCGGCGCCGTGGTGATCGTGATGCTGGGCGGTGGCGACAAGTCCACCCAGCGCAAGGACATTGAAACGGCCAAGGAGCGGGCCGGAACGCTCGAAGGAGAGTGATGATGGTCAAGGTAGCCGACCTACCCGAATTCGACATGGCGCAGCATCTGGACAGTGATGAGGCCATTGCTGATTACCTGACGCTGGTGATCGAGGAAAACGACTCGGCCGCACTGGCGCAGGCGCTCGGAACGATCGCCCGGGCGCGTGGCATGAGCGAGATCGCCAGGGCGTCTGGCCTAGGTCGTGAGGCGCTGTACAAGGCACTGCGGGCCGACAGTCAGCCGCGCTTCGACACCATTTCGCGCGTGTGCCAGGCGCTCGGGGTCAAGCTGGTGGCTCAGCCTGTCGCAGCGCACTGAGGCGGCGCTTTCAGTGGAAACACCCGGGCGGCTGGTTCGCCTGGCCATCCGAGGTTTGTCCAAAGTGTGACCAAAGCGCCAGCGCAGCTATTCGGCAGCCTCCCGCATCCTCGCCCGCATCGTCCGCACCACGCGCGAGAAGCTTTCCCGGTTCATCCGCCGCACCGTGCCATTGCGCATCCGGTACACCAGCTCGCGGCTCTCCATGTCGAAAGGCTGAAGCCCTCGACACCCAGGGGCAGCGCGTTGCGCACGAGGAAGAACCAGGCGCGCTTCGGTGGATCGTCGGTTCAGGTACTGACTCAGCCAGACGGCGACAGGCGAGTAATTGGTGCGGGTGGTCATGGTGGTGTGCTCCTTCAATGCTGGGCTGGTTCCAGCTCCTCAAGTTCCCATTGGCCGATCGTGCTGTCCAGTTGGTAGATGAGCGCGTGGGTTTCGCAGTAGGCGTCGTCAAGATGGCTGTCCAGCCGGTCAATGGCACGCCGCACGAACTGGGTGATCTGCACCGCGCGCGGGTGTGGTGAGCCGTCAGGCGTGCGGCGGTGCGCAACTCGTCCAGGCGCTCCAGGATCGCCTCAGAACCGACTTTGGCGATGCGAAGCTGGGCAGCCCCATCCGTCAGCTTCAAAACCGCCTGACGCGCCAGTACGACGGCCTGGTGAGCGCGCTCGCATCCCAGGGGATCGGTGCAGCTACTCATGGGCGCTTCCTCGCGGCTTTCTGGCCTTCCGGGGTGAGCCGGTACCTCATGTTGCGGGTGTTCCGCGGATCGCTGCGGCTGGCCTCGATGTGGCCGCGCGCGAGCAGCAGCGTCAGCGCCCAGTGGAAACTCGACCGGGTGGGCACGCCCACGGCCAACTGGCGGTAGGCCCACCACTCAGCCGGCGCCGTCGCCATCTTGCGCAGGACGTGATGCGTGGCCGATCCGACCTGCACGCTGCCGGGCGGCTTTGGGTTGAAGGCGGCCCTTCTCGCTTCCTGCGCCGTCGTCGCGCCGCCCGTCTGGGCAAGCTGGCGCAGCATCCAATCCATGCTCATGGGGTGCCTTTCAGAAAGGCATGACGTCGTCGGGCAGGTACCCGGCCGCTGCGGGTGCGCGCTGCGGTGGCGTGTCCTTGTCCTTGGCGACTGCCTGGCGCTTTCTGGTGACGTGGTACGGCGTGAGCACCGCATGCGCCTGCAGGTTCAGGCTGGGGCGCGCGTTGCCGGTGTTGTCCGTCCAGGTGCCTACGGTGAGCGCGCCTGAAACCGCAGTGCTGTCGCCATCGCCAAGCGCCATGAGCGCATCGCAGGCGGTGCGGCTGAACGCGATCACGTTGATGAACTGGCCTTCGCCCTGGCCATCGGCCGCGCGAATCTTGGCGGTGACGTAGGGCTGACCGGTCTTGCCGGTGCGCTGCTGGACCTGGCCGAACAGCTTGCCGGCGACGAGTGCATCGATCATGGGGTGGTTTCCTGGTTGGTGGTGGTCAGGGTTTCGCGGAACACGGCGGCCCAGGCTTTGGGCGAGCCTTCGGCCGTCCATTCGTAGCCGCGCCACATGGCAGCGGTCTGCATGGTCAGGTTGACGGACAGCGGCCACACGGCGCGCCAGGCGTCACGGTCCTGGCGGAACAGCAGCGGGATGCCGCCGTGCCGTTCGGCCTGGGCGGCGGCCTGTGCCCACCAGCCGGCGATCAGGGCGCGGCGCGGGCATGGCGCTTCACCTCCACGCACCAGCCGGGCAGGCCTTCCAGGTCGGAATCCCCATCGTGCTGGCGCACGCGGCGGCGCACGTCGCAGCCGGTCAGTTCGGCCAGCAGGGCGGCAATCTCGCGCTCGCCCACCTTGCCTTTGGTGCGGCTCATGGCGCCCATGGATCGATCTCCTGTGCGGGGTAGGCGCGCTCGAAGTGCTCCAGCAGGGCAGCGTGGTGCTCGGGCGGACTTCGGCGAGCTGGCGGCGCATCTCCTGGCGAGCGGCTGGCGAGTCGCCCCAGTGATCGCAAGCACGCATGGCGGCGGCTTGAAGTCGGCGCAAAACCGACCGGGGCGCACTCATTGCCCACCCCCTCTGCGCCTTCCTCTGCGCGCGCTTCCCCGTACCCCCTGCGAAGTCAGCGCAGTCAGCGCAGACACTTCGCCGGGTGCGTTGACTTCGAAGTCAGCGCAAGTCAGCGCAGTCAGCGCAATGGGCTGCGGCTCGGCAAACTCGCGGCCTTGCGGTGTAGCCCATACCTCTTTCTGGTGCCGGTTTTCGGCGCTGCGCATCACGCGCACCAGTTGCCCGGCCCGCTCGGCACGGCGCAGCAAGTCGAACACGTCGGCGGGCTTGATACCCTCGGATAGCCCGGCTCGTTGCAAAGCAGCTTCGCGGCATGGGTGCGGCTTGTCGTTGCCGTGGTGACGTGCTCGCCACGCTCGGTGAATTCGGCAATCAGCCTCAGCAGGGCTTTGGTGTTCACGCGGTCGCTGATACCCTGCACCACTGGCGAAAGCGTCTGCACGGCCTGCGGTAAGCCCCTGGCCATTCCAGCGCCAGCGGCGCGCGCATCTTGCCGTGGTTGCTCTTCTGGTGCTCCAGCGTCAACGAGCCATCCTCGGCGCGGCTCATGAAAATCCGGCTGCGGGATGAGTTGTGCCACGCCGTGGAACCGCTGTAACCCTCGCCGCCTTCGGCCTTGCGTGCCCGGCTGGTGTTCTTGTCGACGTGCGCCAGCAGCAGCACGGCGGCATCGGCTTCGCGGGCAATCGCGGCCAGCGAGCGCATGAAAGCCCTCACCTGACGGCGCTGGATTTCGTCGCCGCCGTAGGCGTCCGATGCGTTGTCGATGGTGACCAGCCCGGCGCCGGTTCTGCGCACCAGCTCGCGCAGCTCGGCATAGACCGGCGTCACGTCTCCAGGCCCGCGGCCTTCACTGGCGAACAACTCCGGGTTTTCGGTGCCGTCAACGATGTGCAGTGCGCCCAGCTCGGCAGGGGAGATGCCCCAGCACTGGCAGATGTGCGCCAGCCGGTGGCGCACGATGCCGGCCCCATCCTCAAGGCTGGCAAACACCACGGGCACGGCGTCGGTGCCAGCCCCGAAAAGCTCCCGTCCTGTCGACACGGCAGCAGCCAGCATCAGGGCAACCGTCGATTTGCCGGTGCCCCCGTGCGCACCTAGCAGCGTAACCACGTTCCGCGGGCAGTAGCCATCCCACACGAAACGCGGCGGCGGGCTGGGGTTGCTGTGCACGTCGAGCACGCTGACGGGCGTCAGCAGCGGCGCGGGCGGCTCAGGAACTGCGGCAGCTTCCAGCAGCGCGGCCAGCGCTTCCAAGCCGTCACGCTGCGCCAGGTCGCCCACGTCCGAATTGGCGGGCCAGCCCTCGGGCAGCGCGGCCACGGCGGCGCCCAGCTCGCGCGCAATGGTTTCGGCGTCCGGTTCCTTGCCCACGTCGGGCACCAGCACCAGCCGGGCGGATGCATCACGCTGGCGCAACTGCGCGGCCACGCGGGACACGTTGCCCCAGCCGAAACACACCACGGCGCGATGCCCGGTCGCCTGCCAGCAAGCCCATGCAGCCCCGATACCCTCGCACACGTACAGCGGCCCGTCGCCAGTGCCGACGATGTGCGATGCGCCGGTCATCGGCGCCCCGGCCAGGTTCATCTTGGGGCCATCGGGCGGAATCAGCTGCAGGCTTTGCAGCTCGCCGGCCGGGCCATGGGCGGGGACCACCAGCGCGCCGGCCATGCTGTGCCCACCGATGCGCAGCGGGTCACCCTGGGGCAACACGCGCAGCAGATCGAGCGGCACGCCCTGGGCGGCCTTGCGCACGATGTACGCATGCTGTGCTGTAGCTGGCTCGCAGCGCGCCCACACATCGGCAGGGTGCTACCTGGGCGCGGGGCTTTCGTGGGCGCCTGGGGCTTGCTGCGGGGCTTGGCTGGGCTTGGCGCGTGGGCTTGGCGTCATCGCGCCAGCCGTGTTCAGTGGCCATGCGGTACAGCGTGCCGGCGCCTACGCCCTTGCCGGGCTTGAAGCTGCGCCAGGTGTCGCGCGCGGCGCGGCTGTCGTAGCTGGCGGCCTGGGCGCTCCAACTGTCGAAGGCGTCGAAGTCCAGTCCAGCCGCCTGGGCGGCCATGCCGGCGCGCACCCATTCATCGCGCGGCAGGTCGGGCGGGATGTGTCCCAGCGCCTCCCGGGCGCGATTGAGTTCGTGGGCTGCGCTCACCTCGCCGCCTCCGCAATGGAGCGCGCTTTCGTTTCAATGGCGCGCCTCGCGCCCCGCATCGCCTTCTGGCTTTTGGCGCACTTCGGGCAAACCAGATAGACAAGGCTCGGATGGGCGGGGTTGTGCGGCTTGTAGCTGCACACCAGCCAGCCGGGGGCGGGAGCGCGCATCTGGAAACAGCCCCAGCAGCGGGCCGGACGGTCATCGGCATGCAGCGCGGCGCGGACGCGATTGATCTCGGTGATGTCGTTCATCGGGCCCCCGATCTGCCGCAGGAACGCGCGCGCCTGCTCAATACTGTCGAACTCGCGGGCAAAGACCCAGCGGCTGACCAGGATGGTGATGAGGCCGTCGTCATCGGCGCACCAGGTCATCGCGTGGCCGGTCAGGGCGAATTCGGCTTGAAGGGTGGCCAGGGCCTTGCGCGTAGCCGTGTCCACCATGGCAGACTGGCGGGGCTCGATTGAGCATTGCTGCTTGTTCACCACGCCCGGCCTGCCCGCCGGGCGTTTTCATGGGGCGTCCATGTCAGGACGCCTTGGCAAGCTGATCGAGCTTGCGCAGCACGTCGCGCGCCGCGTCCACGGTGTAGATGGAGCGCTTGCCGAGGCGCTTGGGCTTCGGAATCACGCCATCCTTGATGAAGCCGTAGAAGGCCGTACGCCCGAACGGCGTGAAGCCTGTGCGGCCTCGCTTGTCGCCGCGCGGCCGAAGGCTGAACATTTGATCTACGGCGACAAAGCCCTCTGTCGGCATCACAGCGGCGATCGGCTGGATCGGCTGCTGCGTGGGCTGTGGCCCTGCCTCGGGTGCGGTGGTCTTGGTTTCCATTGGGCGCTGTCCTAGTTCGGATGCGTTCAATGGTCACTCACAGCAATTTGGCAAAGCGGTTAAATTGCCAATTCATGGCGCGATGCTTGCGATCGAGACAGCGCTAAGTCGTTGATTTCCAATGACCTATACGAGTCAATACGATGCTGTTCGGACGGTGACAATGTGGAACTCGGAGACCTGGCTTATGTCCGCGCGTAGCGCCGCGTGAGTCCAGCCAAACGCGCTGCCTCCTGAGGTTGCCCCTGAAAACTGGAGTTCTTAACCCTTGTTGAAAATACCGACAAGGAGTTCAGAGATGAGTGACAAGCAGGTGCGTGCGCAGTACACGCGAGAGTTCAAGCAGGAGGCTGTTCGGCAGGTCCGCTCGGGTCAGGCGATTGCGGTGGTGGCCAAGGTACTGGGCATTCCCAAAGCGAGCCTGGGCAACTGGGTGCGGCTGTCAGCCAAGGGAGAATTGGACGGTGCGGGCGGTGGTGACAAGAGAATCCAAGTCTCGCCCGAGCAGATGGAGATAGCCCGGTTGCGTGCAGAGAATGCTCGCCTTCGCATGGAGCGCGACATCGCAAAAAGCCGCGGCGTACTTCGCGCAGGACACGCTGCGAGGTACGCCTGGATTCACCAAATGAGAAAGCTGTACCCGGTGAATGTGTCCTGCGGGGTGCTGGAGGTCAGCGCCAGCGGGTACTTCAACCGGCTGCGCCGGCGTGATTCTGGCCACGGTGGACCTGCCCGGCGTCACAGCGACGAAGCCCTGCTGGCGTACATGCGCGCCATCCACGCCGAGGTGAAGGGGAATACGGTTGGCCACGCATGCACAAGGAACTGCTGGCCCGGGGCATCCGGGTGGGCAAGGACCGGGTGCGCAAGCTCATGCAGCAGCACGGCATCAGGGCCAAGACCAAACGCAAGTTCGTGGTGACTACCGACAGCCGCCACAGCCTGCCGGTGGCGCCCGACTTGGTACAGCGGCGCTTCAACCCCGAGGCGCCCAACCAGCTGTGCAGTGGCGACATCACCTACATCCAAACCGACGAGGGCTGGCTGTACCTGGCTGCGGTCATCGACCTGTTCAACCGTCAGGTGGTGGGTTGGAGCCTGCAGCCGCACATGCAGGCCAGCCTGGTCAAGGACGCGCTGGCCATGGCGTGGTGGCGCCGCAGGCCACCTCCTGGACTGATATTCCACAGCGACCGGGGCAGCCAGTATTGCAGCCATGAGTTCCAGGATGCCTTGAAGGACTGGGGCATGCGTTCATCGATGAGCAGAAAGGGCAACTGCTGGGACAACGCACCGACCGAGAGCTTCTGGGGCCGGCTGAAAACAGCCAGCGTACATGGGTGCAAATTCGCTACCCGTGAGCAGGCCAGGCAGGCGGTGATGGACTGGATGGCCTTCTACAATCACCGCAGGCTGCATTCGTCGCTGGGCTACCTCAGCCCGATGCAGTACGAGCAGCGCTGGTACGAGGCACAGCGTAAAAAGGCCGCGTGAACCGTGGGTTAAGAGCTACACGAAACAGGGGCAAGGTCACAGTAAGACTAACCCATCAAGAATTAAAACAGGCGGGTCATACTGCGCCTGGATTGACTGCAGTCCGGCAAGGTTCAGAGCCTGCGCCAAACGGGAGAATGCATGCCATGAAAAATTCGGTTAACACACTGCGCAGCGTCAATATGAACCTGCTGCCGATATTGGCTGAGTTGCTACGGACAGCTAATGTAACCAGAGCTGCGGGCAGGCTGCACCTCACTCAATCCACGGTCAGTGGATCACTTCGTCAGCTGCGCGAGATATTCGGCGACGAGCTACTGATGCAGCATGGCCGGGAAATGGTTCTTACTGAAAGAGCCAAGCGACTGGTACCAGAGGTAGAGCGCATCATGGAGTTGACTGGCCGTCTGTTCCAAACGGAGCAATTCGATCCTTACACGGCTGCATCGCGCTTTCGCATTGCAACAGCAGACTATGTTTCGGCACTCGTGACGTCGAGGCTAGGGCTGTCCTGCAGACGCTAGCCCCGAACATTACCCTTACCCTCACGCCTACGCCGGGCACATCCGCCAAAGAACTGCAACTCGGATCACTTGACCTGATTATCTGCCCCAATCTTCCATCCATTGGCAAGCCTGCGGCATAAGCCGCAGCGATCAGGATTTTCAGTATGAAATTTCATGCAAGACGACTTGGTGGCAATCCAGTGGCGCGCGCATTCAGGCAGTGCAAAGGCAATGAGTCAGCTCGAGTACCTCGAACGTCCACACGCCGTCTATTGTCGTACAGACGGACACGAGACCATTGAGCAGGAAACTCTGAACCGCCTAGGCTTGCGACAACGTACTCAGTTCCAGGTTCCCTATTTCACGTTGCTCCTCAGTTGGTTGTCAATACAGACATCATCAGCTTGGTGCCCCGATCGCTCGCGCTCCACTACGTGAAAATCTTCGATATTGACATCTTCAAACCGCCCTTCGAGTTGCCGACCATGGATCTGGTCATGATCTGGGCAAGAAGCCGAGAAGCCTTTCCAGACCTGAATTGGTTACGAAACCTGGTGCGCCAGGCTTCATCTGAGGCTGAGTGCGCCTGAATACAGGGCGGTCTCAAATCTGAAGTGCAACACCGCTGGTTGATATTCAATGAATGGTAGCGGAGTTCCTCTCGGCGATAGCCGCCATGAATCGCTGTAAGGCCTGATAGGGAGAATCCCATCCGAGCGTCTGCCGAGGACGGTTGTTCATCAGATCGGCCATGGAATCCAGCGCCTCCTGGTCATGCACGCTCAGGTCTGTGCCCTTGGGCATGAACTGGCGCAGCAGCCCATTGGTATTCTCGCAACTGCCCTTTTGCCAAGGGCTGTGCGGATCACAAAAGTACACGCGCATACCAAGGGCTTCGGCGAGCTCCTTATGCCGGGCCATCTCCTTGCCCTGGTCATAGGTGAGCGTCTGGCGCATCGGGTCTGCAATCTGGCGCAGCTTGTTGGTGAACGCAGCCAGTGCACTCTCAGCCGATGCGTCAGGCATCTTGCACAGCAGCACCAGGCGCGTTGAGCGCTCGACCAGCACACCCACCGCCGACTTGTTGCCAGCGCCCTTGATCAAATCCCCTCCCAATGCCCCGGCATCACGCGATCATTGACCTCGGGTGGGCGAACATGGATAGAGACCATGTCTGGAATCTGACCGCGCCGATGAGAGCTGCTGAACGCGGGCGGCGTGTACTCTTGCCCTGGCGCAGCAGTGCGATGAGCTGGCGGCGCAACTCGCCGCGTGGGTATGCATAGATGGCGGTGTAGATGCTCTCGTGCGAGGCATGCTTGCTTGGCTCTTGGGGATACATGCGCTGGAGTGTGTGTGTAATCTGCTGGGGCGACCACAGCCAGCACAGCATGGTGGTGACAAGCATCCACAACGCCCCGGAGCTGTGCAGTTTGGGGCATGGCCTGACCTGAATGCGACGCTGCTGGCACAGGCGCTGCGCAGGCGCGCTGGCGTAACTGCCATTGCAGGCGTTGCGCCGCAACTCACGGCTGATGGTGCTTGGGCTGCGGCCTTGAAGGCGGGCTATGGCCCTGATGCTCCAGCCCTGCTGGCGCAGCGATGCCAACGTCACCCTATCTTCTGGCTGCAAGTGTTCGTATCTCTTTCTCATCTGCATACATTACCCTCGGTGAGGGTGTTGCACTTCAGATTTGAGACCGCCCAGCCTGACCTGCCCCTCCCTGCCGTACCAGTCTGAGGTTAGCGAGGTCCGTCAACCAGGAGAATGACGGACATGAAGAAGAGCAGGTTTACGGAGGAGCAGATCATCGGGTTCATCCGCCAGGCAGAGGCGGGGATGCCGGTGAAGGAGTTGTGCCGCAAGGGCGGCTTCAGCGACGCCACGTTCTACAAGTGGCGCGCCAAGTACGGTGGCATGGATGTGCCCGACGCCAAGCGGCTGCGTGAGCTCGAATCCGAGAATGCCAAGCTGAAGAAGCTGCTGGCGGAGGCCCACCTGGACATCCACGCGCTCAAGGGCGTCTTCGGGGTAAAGCGCTAGCCCCACAGGCGAAGCGCACGGCAATCGCCGCCATGGTGGAGCAGTTCCACCTGTCTGAGCGCCGTGCCTGCCGCCTCGTGGGGCTCTCCCGTGACAGCTACCGCCATCCGCCCCAGGAAACCGAGATGAACCAGCCTGAGCGCCAAGATCATCGAGATCGCCCATGTGCGCCGGCGCTTCGGCTATCGGCGCATCCACGACCTGCTGCGTCCGGAATTCGCCGGCGTCAACCACAAGCGGGTGCTGCGGCTGTACCAGCAGGCGAACCTGTCGGTGCGCAAGCGCCGCAAGGCCAAGCGTCCGGCCTCGGAGCGCATGCCGTTGCAGCTGGCCCGCGCCGTCAACGAGGTCTGGAGCATGGACTTCGTGAGCGACAGCCTGGCCAGCGGCCGCCGCATCAAGTTCCTTACCGTGGCAGATGACTTCAGCCATGAGTGCGTGCAGATCGGCGCCGACTTTGGGATCTCGGGCGAGTACGTTACACGGCTGCTGGACGAGACCGCGCGGTTCCGCGGCTACCCGCGTGCCGTGCGCACGGACAACGGCCCGGAGCTCACCAGCAGGGCCTTCATGGCCTGGGCTCAAGGTCACGGCATCCGGCACATCCTGATTGAGCCCGGGCGGCCGATGCAGAACGGCTACATCGAGAGCTTCAACGGCAAGTTCCGCGACGAATGCCTGAACGAGCACTGGTTCCAAACGCTGCCTCAAGCCCGAGCTGTCGTTGCAGCCTGGCGCCAGGATTTCAACGAGGTGCGCCCCCACAGCAGCCTTGGTCGCATTCCCCCGCACGCTTTGCGGAGCAGCATCGCCAGCAAGCTGTCGATGCTGCCGAAGACCAGTTACCCAGCAGCCAAATCGATTAACCTTTCAACCCCGGACTTCCTACGTTCGATTGGTACGGAGGAAGGGGGCAGGTCAAGCCAAATGGTTGCCAAAGCGGCGACAAGGGCCCCGGGGCCGCATAAAAGCAGGCCCATCTGCAGGGAAAATGGCGTCCTCTACGCCATCTGAAAACTGCGGCCTTGTAGCACTCGCGAATTCGAGTTGTTCAGGACATCCCTAACTGATGACGCTCGGGGTTCCAAACTACTATCGGGATGACCGATACGTGGCATCCGAATTCTCCGTTTTACTGGCATCGGTAGTACTCCTAGAGTTGGCAGTCTTCTTTCGCACTATGACCAAACTCAGGAGAAACCAAGAATGGAGACCCAGCTCATCATCGACAACCAGGCCTTGCCTGCGTCCGGCAACGCCACCTACGTCAGACTCCATCCAACCACAGGCAGCGCAGTCACCCGCGCAGCAGCGGCCAGCGTAGGCGATGCAGTAGCGGCTGTGGAATCGGCACACCGTGCATTCCAGTCCTGGTCGCAGAGCGGCCCTACGGAGCGCCGAAGAATCCTGTTGAAAGCGGCCGACATTCTGGAATCGAAAACACCGCAATTCATCGAAACCATGGCAAAGGAGATTGGCGCCTCGGAGCTTTGGTCCGGGTTCAATGTGATGCTGGCAGCCAACCTGTTTCGCGAGGCTGCAGCGCTGGCCACACAAATCCAAGGCGAGACTATCCCGACCGACAAGCCTGGCGCGCTCTCGATGACCGTACGTCAACCGGTAGGCGTGATCCTGAGCATCGCGCCATGGAATGGCCCCGTGGTTCTGGCTGCGCGCGCCATCGCGTACCCGATCATTTGCGGAAATTCCGTGGTTTTCCGCGCTTCAGAGACCAGCCCTAGAACCCACCTGTTGATCGCAGAGGCACTGGTGGAAGCTGGGCTGCCGCCAGGTGTACTGAATGTCCTCACGAACGACCCAAGCGACGCAGCCGAGGTGGTTGATGCGTTGATCTCTCATAAGGCAGTGCGTCGCATCAACTTCACAGGATCCACCCGCATTGGTCGCATCATCGCAGAGAAAGCTGGCCGCCATCTGAAACGGTGCCTCCTTGAACTAGGCGGAAAGTCACCCCTTGTCGTTTTGGACGACGCGGACATCGACGAAGCAGTCAAGGCGGCCGTGTTCGGCGCGTTCCTCTACCAAGGACAGATCTGCATGTCTACCGAGCGCATCGTAGTTGACGAGAGAATTGCGGATGAGTTTGTAAAAAATTCGCCGCACGGGCTCGTGAACTTCGGGTTGGTGACCCTGCCACTGGGGAGGCCTGCATCATTGGCCCGATGATCGTAAGGGAATCCGGCGCACGACTCAACCGCATGATTGACGATGCCTTGGCCAAGGGCGCCAAGATCGCTGCTGGCGGCCGAGCCGATGGAGCCGTGATGCCCGCCACGATCATCGACTTCGTCACGCCCGGCATGCAGATTTACGACGAAGAGACCTTTGGCCCCATCACGACTGTCGTCCGAGCGCGAAATACCGAGGATGCGGTGCGCATCGCGAACGACACAGCCTACGGACTATCTTCTGGGGTATTCGGTCGGGACGTCACTCGTGCGTTGGCAGTAGCGATGCGCATTGAATCTGGCAGCTGCCACATCAACGGAGCCACCGTTCAAAACGAGCTCAAGCTCCCTATGGCGGCACTAAAGACAGTGGCTATGGCCGATTCGACGGACGCGCCGTCATTGATGAGCTCACCGAACTGAAGTGGCTCACGATTGAGCCATCGAAACAGCAATACCCCTTCTGAATCGAAACGCACTGAAATTCATGACAAATTTGAAGAAAACACGGTTGACTGCCGACGACATCAGCGGCGCATGGACCATCATGCCAACACCTGCAACTCCAGACGCTTCCGACTGGCGCGTTCAACACACGGTCGATCTGGACGAAACGGCCCGCATCGTCGAGGCACTAATCAGTGCGGGCGTGGACGGCATCATCAGCAATGGCACGTTTGGTGAATGTGCCACCCTGACATGGGACGAAAAACGCGACTTTATCGCTACTGTAGTCGAGACTGCACGTGGCCGCGTGCCGTTCTTCTGCGGCACAACAGCCTTACATACCCGCGAGGTCATCCGCCAGACTCGGGAAGCCATGGACATTGGCGCAAGCGGAACCATGTTGGGCGTTCCGATGTGGTGCAAGATGGAAGTTCCAACTGCAGTACAGTTCTATCGCGACGTCTCAGAGGCAGTACCCGAGGCAGCCATCGCCATTTATGCGAACCCGGAGGCTTTCAAGTTCGATTTTCCGCGGCCGTTCTGGGCGCAGGTGTCGAACATTCCTCAAGTAGTTGCCGCCAAGTACCTTGGAATTGGCATGCTCGATCTCGACCTGAAACTGGCGCCGAGCATCCGCTTCCTTCCGCACGAGGACGATTACTACGCAGCTGCGCGGATCGATCCTGAGCGCATGACCGCCTTCTGGTCTAGTGGCCCATGTGTGGCCCCGCTACGGCGATGCGCCTGCGTGACGTCGTGGCCGAAGCAAAACGAACCGGGAATTGGACCGACGCCAAAGGGATCTCTGATGCCATGCGGCAAGCAGATTTGTCGCTCTTTCCTCGCGGAGATTTTTCGGAGTTCTCCAAGTACAACATTGGCTTGAGAAGGCCCGCATGGACGCTGCAGGCTGGCTCAAGGCCGGCCCATGCCGTCCGCCGTATCACATAGTCCCAGAAGAATACTTGGCTGGCGCTCGGAAATCCGGTGAAGCCTGGGCCGCGCTGCATGCGCGCTACGCAAAGCAGGCCTGAAACGGCGCGGTGAGCGCCATGAACAAGAAAGCTCACGAGCAGATAACCGCACATGGAAATGTGCAGGTTCGTTTCTATTTTGACTTTCTCAGTCCTTATGCTTATTTGGCGCAACATCGCCTGAAGAATCTATCTGCCAGTCATGGCTGGCAGATAGATTTTCGGAGCATAGACCTGAGTCATGCCAAGAGGGCCATTGGCAATGTAGGGCCTGCCAACCGCGACATGCCAGTGAAACTAACTTATCTTGCCAAGGATTTGTCGCGTTGGGCTGACCTTTACGGCATTCCATTGACGTTCCCGCCAAACTACAACAGTAGCAGCCTGAATGTTGGCTTGTACTACGAACCATGTAAGGGTTGCGAGGCCGAATATGTAGGTACAGCCTACGGTCTCGTCTGGGGTCTCGGACTAGCACCGGATGACCCAAAAACCCTCGCGTCAGTAGCCCACCACATGAACTGGGATTCTGATGATTTCATCGAGTTCACCCAAAGCGAACCAGGACTGCAGGCGTACCGTAAGTCCACCGAGGACGCTATCGCGCAACACGTTTTTGGAGTACCCACCATGGCCGTGGGAAATGAGATGTGGTGGGGCAACGATCGCCTGTTCCTACTTGAAGAACACTTAATGAAGGAGACATCAAAATGACACATTTGACAATGACCCGCCGTCATGCATTGACCAGCATTGGGATGCTCGCCGCAGGCACCATACCGACTCTCGCCCACGCCGAACCACCGGTCGGCATGGCCACCATCGTAGTCGGTCTCGCTGCAGGTGGCGCCACTGATGCGGCCGCCCGCAGGTTAGCTGAGGGCATCCGCGGCAACTATGCGAAGACTGTTGTCGTAGAAAACCGCACTGGTGCAGGCGCACGCTTAGCCATCCAACATGTAAAGGCAGCCGCCCCCAACGGCAGCACGCTGCTGCTGACGCCAGCTTCCATGATGGCGATCTACCCCCACACCTATAAGGATCTTGCCTACGACCCAGTAAAGGACTTGGTTTCTGTTGCCCTCGTGTCGACTTCTGAACTCGGCTATGGCGTCGGCTCTGCAGTGCCAGAGTCTGTAAAAACCATGGCGGATTACCAGGCATGGATCAAGACTTCGGAGGCTGCTGCAACATTCGGGCACGGCGCCACCGGATCTGGACCACACTTCCTCGGAGAACTGCTGGGCCGACTGTCGGGCGTGAAAATGACGCAGACAGGCTATCGCGGCTCGCAACCAGCGCTACTGGATCTGCTAGGCGGACACATTCCCGCAGTGGCAGCGCCCCTTGGCGAATTCCTGCCCCACATGAAGAGCGGAAAATCCGAATGCTGGCCGTCACCGGCAAGGCGCGGTCACGCTTTCTGCCGGATGCACCGACGTTCAAGGAACTGGGCATTGCACTCAGCGACATGACTGAGTGGTTTGGCGTCTTTGCACCAGCAGGCACCCCGGACAAGCTGGTGCAACAAGCGAATGCTGCAATCAAGGCCGCTCTGACTAACACCGAGCTCGTAAATGCCTATGGGCAAATGGGCATGGAGGCAATCTGGAGCTCCTCGGCAGACTTGGCTGCGCGCCTGAACTCAGACCTCCAGCGCTGGCGCGGCGTGGTGAAGCAAATTGGATTCACCGCCCAATCATGAGAGGAGACTTCAGCAGAATGCTCAACCGACGTTCGATAATTCATTCAATCGGCGCTATCGTCGCACTTGGTTCCACATCCCGCGCAATGGCGCAAGGGACAAGTGTGCTGAAGGTGATCAACGGGTTCCCGGCGGGTGGCGTTGTCGACACGGTCAGCCGACGTGTTGGTGAAGGCATGGTCAATGCGGGTTACGCAAATTCAGTGGTCGTTGACAACCGGTCAGGCGCTGGAGGGCGCATCGCCTGCACGGCTATCAAGACCGCCGCGCCCGACGGCCACACTCTGCTGCTGACACCCGACACGGTGTTGTCGCTTTACCCGTTCATATACAACAAGCTCGACTACGATCCTTTCAGAGACTTCCTCCCAATCTCCGTTGGGGCATTGACCACAGATGCTCTGGCAGTTGGACCCATGGTGCCGGATCAGGTCAAGACACTGAGAGACTACATGGCCTGGGCGAAGGCCAACCCACAGCAGGCAAGTTTCGGCTCTCCGGGCACGGGCTCCCCTTGCATTTGCTCGGATCATTGCTGAGCAGAGAAGCAGGAGTCCCACTTACCCATGTGGCTTACCGTGGGGCGGCGCCTGGTGTAGCCGATTTGGTCGGAGGGCAGATCAGCGCCATGATCGCCCCAACGGGAAATTTCTTGAGCTTTCAGCGATCGGGTAAGTTGCGGCTTCTAGCCACATCAGGCGTGCGACGCACACCGTTCACACCAGAAACCCCCACCTTCGCCGAACAGAAATTTGGTGACGGCTATCCTGCCGAGGAGCAGTGGTTCGGCTTCTTCGCCCCGGCGTCTACACCTGATGACCTGATAGCGAAGGCAAACAAGAGCATCATCCAGTCCCTAGGAAGCAGGAATGTAGCCGAATCACTTGCCAGCTTCGGCCTTGTCGCAAAGGGTTCCAGCGCTGCCGAGATGAGCGAAAGCCTTCGAAAACAGCACGACGTCTGGGGTCGGTTGGTCAAAAACTCGGATTTACGGCGGAATCGTGACAAGACCTATTCGCAAATTATTTGCGCAGCTCGAGATGCGAAAGAGCGGTATTCCGTTCATCAACACGCGGGACGGCTTCCTGGCATACATCAAGTGCCAGCAGCATTGGGCCAAGGTAATTGCTGAAGCCAAGCTTGAAAAGCTGGACTAACCCTTGCTTTAACGGCACTCGAGCCCGGAATGAGGAGCGTACAACTCGCCTTCCGGGCTTTTTATGGGTCTTGCTGCGCAAGCTACTGATTCCCGAGTGGAGTCGTCCTAACTGTCGCATCCCGGACGATCATATGGTCGCTTGTTAAACAGATGCGGGTGCGACTGATACCACTGTTTCATGGCCTGCATGGGCGTACTGCTCTTGAGCGCTGATTGCGGCAATTGGTGGTTGTACAGCGCCACATAGCGCAACAAGGTTTGCTCCATGTCCTCGCGGCTGTTGAACCTGTGGGTCTTCAGGACGTCTGCAATACGCCCATTGAACCGCTCCACCATACCGTTGGTTCTCGGTGTTCTGGGCTTGGTCAGCCGGTGCTCTATGCCCAGCTCCTGGCACAGTTGATCGAACTCATGGTTGCCGCTGGGTTCGCGTTCCCGGCTGGCAAACAGGCGGTCTGTGAACTCCTTGCCGTTGTCGGTCAGCAGCTTGGTGATCCTGAGTGGACAGGCCTTGTGCAATGCCTTCAGGAAGGCTTGCGCACTGGCGGCCGTCTTGTTGGTCTTGAGCTGCACAAACACCCAGCGCGTAGCCCGATCAATGGCCACGAACAGATAGCGCCTGCTGCTCGTCCTGCATCTGGGGCAGGTACTTCACATCCATGTGCACATAGCCAGCTCGTAGCTCTTGAAGGCCTTGTGTGCTACCGCAGCCTCCTGGGGTTTGAGGGCGTTGAGGTTGCCCGCGCCATGGCGGCGCAGACAGCGGTCCAAGCCAGAGCGTGAGACATGGGGGCAAATGAACTCGCGCGTGACCGCCAGCAGGTCATCCAGGGGCAGCAGCAGGGTACGCCTGAGGTGGAGCACCACGGTCTCTTGCGCAGGCGTGAGCACGGTCTGCAGGTGATGGGCCGTATGCGAGCGGTCTGCAAAAACATCGCGCTTCTTCCATTTGTAAACCGTCTGCTCAGTGATCCCGAAGCGCAGGGCCAGGACGTTGGCTGGCTCGTTGCTGGCTGCGATCTCGGCACGCACCGCGGGCGTGGTGCGGGCGTTCTTGTGCAGGGCAATCAACATGGCTTTACTCCTGGGTAGATTGCAAGGACTCTATCAACTCTTGCAGGACCGCTCTGGCCATGAAGAGAGGATAAGAACTCCACTTTTCAGGGGCAACCTCAGCTGGAGGTCAGCGCGAGCGGGTACTTCAACTGGCTGCGCCGGCGTGAGTCTGGCCACGGTGGACCTGCCCGGCGTCACAGCGACGAAGCCCTGCTGGCGTACATGCGCGCCATCCACGCCGAGGTGAAGGGGAATACGGCTGGCCACGCATGCACAAGGAACTGCTGGCCCGGGGCATCCGAGTGGGCAAAGACCGGGTGCGCAAGCTCATGCAGCAGCACGGCATCAGGGCCAAGACCAAACGCAAGTTCGTGGTGACCACCGATAGCCGCCACAGCCTGCCGGTGGCGCCCGACTTGGTACAGCGGCGCTTCAACCCCGAGGCGCCCAACCAGCTCTGGAGTGGCGACATCACCTACATCCAAACCGACGAGGGCTGGCTGTACCTGGCTGCGGTCATCGACCTGTTCAACCGTCAGGTGGTGGGCTGGAGCCTGCAGCCGCACATGCAGGCCAGCCTGGTCAAGGACGCGCTGGCCATGGCGTGGTGGCGCCGCAGGCCGCCTCCTGGGCTGATATTCCACAGCGACCGGGGCAGCCAGTATTGCAGCCATGAGTTCCAGGATGCCTTGAAGGGCTGGGGCATGCGTTCATCGATGAGCAGAAAGGGTAACTGTTGGGACAACGCACCGACCGAGAGCTTCTGGGGCCGGCTGAAAACAGCCAGCGTACATGGGTGCAAATTCGCTACCCGTGAGCAGGCCAGGCAGGCGGTGATGGACTGGATGGCCTTCTACAATCACCGCAGGCTGCATTCGTCGCTGGGCTACCTCAGCCCGATGCAGTACGAGCAGCGCTGGTACGAGGCACAGCGTAAAAAGGCCGCGTGAACCGTGGGTTAAGAGCTACACGAAACAGGGGCAAGGTCATCCCTCACGTCCTTCTCGCAGCAGTCGTAGAGGATCATCGTTTTGACGAGCAAGTCCTGGTTGCGCTTGCCAGCGATCCAGCCACGGCGCTTCAGCTCCCTGCCAATGTCCCTCAGCTTCTCTTCTCTGGTCCGGGCGTTCGGCCGGCCGCGCTTGGCGTTTTTGCGTTGAGCCTGGCGGTGCACAGCGGGGCTCAGGTACTTGGTCGCATCGAACTGCACGATCCGATCCACCGCTGCGACGAGATCGTGCACGGCCAGAAGGAGGCCCAGCGGAGCCGTGATTTCCTCGTCGCCGTGCGTGAGAAAAAGTATCCCCAGTGGGCGCGCCCCGAGGTCACCCAGCGCACCAGCCCCGTAGAGACTCTTCTTGGAGAGTTGCCGATAAGCGCTCGTCAGGCGCGGCACCGTGGTAACGATTCTGTGCTGCGCGATCAACTTCTCTACCCGCTGCAAGCATCTGTAATGGTGCAGGCGCATGGCGTAGGGGATTCGATCAACCGCGCGCGCGAGAAACGCTTGTTCCTCTGCCCACCGCGCAATCATCTCGCTCGGCTTGATGCCCGCTGCCGCAATCATGCGTGAACCCCTCGCCGAATCGGCGTGACCTTCTCGTTCTTCCCCTGTGCCACGGCCTTCAGGCGCTTCTCCCAGGACTTGAGCGCCCTCACCTTCTCGGACCAATAGCTGTGCCGGTCGTAGTTCCGGTCCTGCACGCCGCCCAGGCCATGGCTGAGCAACTGGCCGCGCACGTCCTTGCTCACGCCCAGGGCGGCCAACTGGGTTTCGCAGGTCCTGCGGATGTCTCGAAGGGAGAACGACGAGCGCGCCTCTTCGGCTTTGACCATGGCCTTCGACATTTCCGTGACCGCCGCCGAAAGCGTGTCGACACTGACCGGGATCGCCTTGCCGTGCCCGTCATCCATGTTGGTGAACAGCGGGCCGCTCGGGTGCAGCGCCAGCGCCTCGGCAACGATTTCCTGCGTATTCCACGCGATGGCGGACACGATTCCATGCTGATGGCGGACAGTGTTCCAGCGTGATGGCGGACAGTGTTCCACGCTGAAGGCGGACAGCATTCCAAACTGATGGCGGACACCTGCGGGGTGTTCTGAGTGACCCGAACGCGGCATACGCTGCCCGGTTTTTTGACCGGAACCAGCGATGCCCACACCCAGGGTCACCATGAGCAAACTACGACACACACTGCAACTGCTGCACCGCGGGGCCTTGAGCACCCGTCAAATCGGTGCCGCCCTCGGCATCTCCAAATCCACTGTCAGCGAGATAGCCAGCTACGCGCGCGTGGCCGGCGTGGACTGGGCACTGGCCCAGAGCCTGAACGACGACGAACTCCAGGCCCGGCTCTACAAGCCACCCGTGGCGCGCGAGTCCCGGCACCTTGAACCCGACCACGCCCACATCCACCGCGAACTGCGCCGACCTGGCGTGACGCTGCAGTTGCTTTGGGAGGAATACCAGCAACAGCACAGCGGGCAGGCGTACAAGTACAGCGCCTTCTGCGAGAAGTACAAGGCCTGGGCCCGGCGCCTGCAGCGCTCCATGCGCCAGACCCACACGGGCGGTGACAAGCTCTTTGTGGACTACGCCGGCCAGACCGTTCCCGTGGTGGATGCCGACACTGGCGAGATACGCCAGGCCCAGGTCTTCGTGGCCGTGCTGGGCGCATCGAACTACACCTACGCCTGCGCCACCGCCAGCCAGAAGGCCACCGACTGGGTGGCCAGCATCATTAGCGCGCTGGAGTTCATCGGCGGCGTGCCCCGCCTGCTGGTGCCTGACCAGCCGCGCGCCCTCATGGCCCGACCCGACCGTTACGAGCCCACCGCGCACCGCCTGCTCGAAGAGCTCTGTGCGCACTACAGCCTGGCCGTGATGCCCGCGCGCCCGGCCAAGCCACGCGACAAACCCAAGGTGGAGGTCGCTGTGCAGGTGGTCGAGCGCTGGATTCTGGCCAGGCTGCGCCACCAGACCTTCTTCAGCCTGGCCGAGCTCAACCGGGCGATTGCCGCCTTGCTGGTGGACTTGAACCAGCGCGCGTTCAAGAAGCTGCCGGGCAACCGCACCAGCGCCTTCGCCGAACTCGACCGGCCAGCCCTGCGCCCCCTGCCGCCGGTGCGCATGCCCATCGCGCGCTTCAAACCCGCCCGCGTCAACATCGATTACCACGTTGAGCTCGATGGCCACTACTACTCGGTGCCCCACGCCCTGGTGGGTGAGCCGGTGGAGTTGCGCATCACGGCCGGCACGCTCGAAGTCCTGCACGGCAGCAAACGCGTGGCCGCCCACGCCCTCAATCCCCGACGGGGTGCACACACCACCACGCCCGAGCACATGCCGGCCTCGCACCGGGCGCACCTGCAGTGGACGCCGGCCAAGCTCATCGCCTGGGGTGAGCGCGTGGGCGCGGCCACCGCCGCCGTGGTGCGCTGGCAGATGGAGCACCGCCAGCATCCCGAGCAGGGTTACCGCTCCTGTCTGGGCCTCATGCGCCTGGGCCGTGAGTACGGGGCTGACCGGCTGGAGGCCGCCTGTGCGCGGGCGCAGTCGATTCGCTCACCGTCCTACAAGAGCATCGCCTCCATCCTGGGCTGCGGCCTGGACCAGCGGCCGCTGGATGCGCCGATGGCCGCACAGGCGAGCCTGCCGCTGCACGAGAACGTGCGCGGGCCGGGCTACTACCACTGAACTCCAACGTGCAAGCAAACCTAACAAGGAAGAACCATGCTCAACGAACAGACCTTGAACCAACTGCGCGCCCTGCGCCTGGACGGCATGGTGGCCGCCCTCAGCGACGCGGCCACCCACATCACGGCCAGCGAGCTGCCCTTTGAACAACGCCTGGCGCTGCTGGTGCAGCGCGAGGTGGACTGGCGTGACAGCAAGCGCCTGGAGCGCCTGTTGAAGGCGGCCCGCCTGAAGGTCTCCAGTGCCTGCCTGGAGGACATCGACTGGCGCGCCAGCCGGGGCCTGAGCCGAGAGGTCATCACCAGCCTGGCCGGCGGGGACTGGCTGCGCCATGGCCACAACGTGCTGCTCACCGGCGCCACCGGGTGCGGCAAGACGTGGCTCGCCTGCGCACTGGGGCAGCAGGCCGCGCGCCTGGGCTTCTCGGTGCTCTACACCCGCGCGCCACGGCTGCTGCAGGAGCTGCACGTGGCCCACGGCGATGGCAGCCTGGGCAAACGGCTGGCGCAACTGGCGCGGCTGGACCTGCTCATCCTGGACGACTTCGGCATCGCGCCGATTGCCGCGCACGAGCGAAACGACCTGCTGGAATTGCTGGACGACCGGGTGGGCACGCGCTCGACGCTCATCACCAGCCAGTTGCCGGTGACGGCCTGGCACGCCTGGCTGGACGAGCCCACGCTGGCCGACGCCATCCTGGACCGCATCGTGCACGGCTCGCACAAGATAGCCCTCAAGGGCGAGTCGATGCGCAAGCTCACCAAGGCCGTCTGAGCCGGCCGCGCCGACCGCCATTCCACGCTGATGGCGGACACTTCGGCTACGATTTGAGCGTCACTCAGGACACCCGCGCAACGTGTCCGCCATCGCCTGGAACGCTGTCCGCGATGGGAATGGAATCACTGTCCGCCATCAGTGGAATGCGCAATTTCCCGAGCGCGGCCGACCAGCGGGAGCACGTGCACCCTCGCCTGCTTGCGCGCGCCCTTGCCATCGAGCAGCACGATTTCCCCGGATCGGCCGTCACGTCCACGTCGGCAGAGGTGACGCGCAGCAGTTGGGTTGGACGCTGGCCACCCAACATCAGGTCCAGCTCCAGCGCCAGGCGCGTCATCGTGCTCAACCCCGACAGCCTGGCCATGTAGGCCTGCAATTCGGCCTCGCTCAGCACCCGTTGCCCGGCCTTGTTGTAGTGGGCCATGGACGGCATGGCCGCCACCGGGTTGCTTTCGATGCGGAACCCGCACAGCGACTGCGGTGCGTCGGGGTCGAAGTCGGCGCGAATGGCCGCCGCGTAGGCGGCATGCAGGTAGCTGCGCGCCTTGCCGGCTGTGCGCCCCTTCTTGGCGTCGACCAGCCGCGCCAGCACCGGGCGCAGTTCGGCCGGCTTGATTTCTGCCGCCTTGCGGTCTGCCAGCTCGGGGAATGGCTCCAGAACGTGCAGGCGCAGGATGCTTTCCGCGTCCTTCCAATCGACCTTCTCCGCGCGCTCAAGGCCGCTGGTGTACCCGGCAAGCAGCGCCCGCAGTGTCCCGCGGGTGGCTTCGGTCCGGGCCTGGCGCTCAGCCTCATCGGCGGCCATGCGTTCCCGCTCGATCGCCCGCTGC
The DNA here is from genome assembly GCF_013423955.1 of Ottowia beijingensis. Classification (GTDB taxonomy): domain Bacteria; phylum Pseudomonadota; class Gammaproteobacteria; order Burkholderiales; family Burkholderiaceae_C; genus Ottowia; species Ottowia beijingensis. The sequence goes on from NZ_JACCKX010000001.1 coordinate 27,088, forward strand.
TCAGCTTCAAGGTGTGCCCGCAGGTCGGTCACACCGGCCCGGAGCAGCGCGGTCAGCTTGTTCGCCTCGTCGCGCGCAGCCGCCAGCGTCAGGCCCCGCGCCCCGATTGCTGGTACTCGCCCAGCGGCAGGCTTTGCCGCCCCGCAGCGCCCGAGGCGCGGAAGTAGAACAGCTTCTTGCCGTTGGGCTGGATGCGGACGCAAAGCCGCCCCGCCGCGCGCGCCACCGTCAGATAGCCAGTTGTCGACCAGCCGTGTGCCGCCATCGCTGCCCGTCAGTGTCTTGGGCTTCGCGCCCTGAATCGTTCGGTCGGAGAGTGCCACCTTGATCCCGCTCCCTGTAGTCCGTCTGTCGCCCCGGCGCCGATCTCGTTGCCGTATGGTTGCCGTTTGTCGGCGGCTGAATGCGGATCAGCGCGAACAAATGCAAACTCATTCTAGACGCAAACTACTGTCACACATAGGGAATTTCCATCAACGGCAACCGAAGGCGGACTATCGTGAATACAGCGCGGTCGGACTGTTAATCCGCAGGTCCCTGGTTCGAGCCCAGGTCGGGGAGCCATATAAGGCAAGGAAAGCCCGCTATGCAAACGCTAGCGGGCTTTTTCTTTGGGGGCGTCATCTGGCCAGCAAGACTGCGGCGTTCTCAGGGTATCGAAGTTTCAGCCAGCTTGACCGACCAACACCCAATGCGCTCGGGCTCAGGCGGCTTGAGTGTTGCCCGCACTGGGGCATAAAGAAAGGGGCTACAGCTTCAATAGCTGTAGCCCCTTGTGTGGGTTGGTCGGCGTGGCGGGATTCGAACTCGCGACCCCTTGCACCCCATGCAAGTGCGCTACCAGGCTGCGCTACACGCCGACAAGCCTGCCATTATAGCGTGTGCAGATCGTGCCACTGCGAGATGGTGAGCAGATCGCGGATTTCCTTCAGCTCGCGCTCGACTTCGCGGATCTGCTCGGGCATCAGCTGCAGTTCGTCGAACGCGACGCTGTCGCCGAACTCGCTGGGAATCGGCTCTTCAGCGTCGAACTCGTCGACGCCATGCAGCATGACCTCGCCGGCGCGTGCGCGATCACGCTCATGCTGCGCCAGTTCCTGCAGCTTGCTGCGCGCACCGTTGATCGTGAACCCCTGGTCGTACAGCAGTTCGCGAATGCGGCGGATCATGAGCACTTCGTGGTGCTGGTAGTAGCGCCGGTTGCCCCGCCGCTTCATGGGACGCAGCTGCGTGAATTCCTGCTCCCAGTAACGCAGCACGTGTGGCTTGACGCCGCACAGATCGCCCACCTCACCAATGGTGAAGTAGCGTTTGGCGGGGATCGGGGAGATTCTTCTCCATTGAAAATCACGAACTTGCGCAGCGAACTTTCTAGATTAGCGCAAGTTGGAAAGTCCGGCCACACCGCATGTGGCATCAGGCCTGGTCAACCCCTGAACAGGGGTATGCAAAGCTGCGCGTGCGACGACTTCAAGCAAGGTCGGGCGCCGCACCGGTGCTGCATCTGCCTGCAGCTGATCCTTCAGCTTCTGGCTGGCGTGGAAGGTCACGACCCGGCGCGCCGCGATGGGGATCAGTTCCCCGGTGCGCGGGTTGCGACCTGGGCGGGGCGCTTTCACGCGCATCTGGAAGTTGCCGAAGCCCGACAGCTTGACCTCGCCACCGGCCACCAGCTCCGCACTGATGACGTCGAAGAAGGCGTCGACCATGTCCTTGGATTCGCGCTTGTTCAGGCCGATCTGCTCGAACAACATCTCGGCCAATTGCGCCTTGGTGAGTGCCGAGGTTTCGAGGCTGTCCACCGCCAGGGCCAGAAAATCAGTGGGCTGCGCTGTCATGCATGTCTCCCGGGTTGATCGACTGCGCTCAGCCGCGCAGCCGCGCGCCCAGGTCGGCTTGCAGGCGCTCGACCACGGCTTTGACGACGCCGTCGATGCGCTCGTCGGTCAATGTGTCTTGGTCGCTGGCCAGCACCAGGCGCACTGCCAGGCTTTTCTCGGCCGCGGCCATGTGGGCAGCGGCTTCGCCGCCGGGTTTGGGGCGGTAGATGTCGAACAGCGTGGCGCCACGCAGCAGGCCCTCGCTGGGCGCAGCGTGCACCGCCTGCATCAACTGCTGGTGCGTCACGCCTTCCGGCACCACGACGGCGATGTCGCGCTCGGTCGATTGGCGGCGCGATACGGGTTCGGCGTGTGGCAACTGGCGCGCCATCACGGCGTCCAGCGCCAGCTCGAACAGCACCGGCGCCTGCGGCAGCTCCCATTGCTGGCGCCAGCGCGGGTGCAGTTCGCCGACGAAGCCGATGGCTTGGCCGTCCAGCAGAACGCGGGCACTGCGGCCGGGGTGCAGCGGGGTGCTCGGCGCGCTCGAACACCGCCTGACGCGGGCTGAGCAGCGCCTCGACGTCGCCCTTGACGTCGAAGAAGTCGACGGGGCCTGCTTGCCCTGCCAGCCCTGCCGGCTGGCCGGCCCGTAGGCCACGCCGGCCACGCGCATGGGCTGCGCGATGCCGCGCACGGTGCTGTCGCTGGCGGGCACCGCCGCATCGCGCGTGAACACGCGTCCAACCTCGAACACGCGCACGCGGTCGGCGCGGCGGTCGGTGTTGTGCTTCACCACCTGCAGCAAGGAGCCCATGAGCGACGAGCGCATCACGCTCATCTGGCTGGCGATGGGGTTGAGCAGGCGCACCGGATCAGGGTTGCCGGCCAGGTCGCGCTCCCAGGCTTCATCCACGAAGCTGAAGTTGATCGTCTCCAGATAACCCAGGCCGGCCAGCGCACGGCGAACGGCGAACGCGCCGCGCCGCGATTCGGACCGCACGCGCGGCACGATGGGCGCCAGCGGCGCGGCTTCGGGCAGGTTCTGGTAACCCACCAGGCGCGCCACCTCTTCGATCAGGTCTTCCTCGATGCGCAGATCGAAGCGGTAGGCGGGCGGGGTCACGGTGACCGTGCCCTCGCCTTCGCTCACGGGCAGGCCCAGGCGGCGGAACACGTCGGCGCACTGCGCCTGCGTGAGCGGCATGCCGATGACCTTGGCCGCGCGCGCCACGCGCAGCGTGACGGGCGCGGGCTGCGGCATGGCCGGTTGCTGGTCGTCGATGGGGCCGCACACGGTGGCGGGCGTGCCGCAGATGTCGACGATGAGCTGGCTGATGCGCTCGATGTGCGCCACCGTCAGATCAGGATCGACGCCGCGCTCGAAGCGGTGGCCCGCGTCGGTGGAGAAGTTGAAACGGCGCGAACGGCCGGCCACCGCGTCAGGCCACCAGAAGGCGGCTTCGACGTAGACGTGCTTCGTGTCGTCCGACACCGCCGTGGCGTCGCCGCCCATGATGCCGGCCAGCGATTCGACCTCGCGGTCGTCGGCGATCACGCCCACCGTCTCGTCGACGGTGACGGTGTTGCCGTTCAGCAGCTTGAGCTGTTCGCCCGCCCGGCCCCAGCGCACGTCCAGCGCGCCGTGGATCTTGTCGAGGTCGAAGATGTGCGACGGGCGGCCGTACTCGAACATCACGTAGTTCGAGATGTCGACCAGCGCCGTCACGCTGCGCTGGCCGCAGCGGGCCAGGCGGTCGACCATCCAGGCCGGCGTGGCCGCCTGCGTGTTGACGTTCTCGATCACGCGGCCGGAGAAGCGGCCGCACAGGTCGGGCGCGCTGACCTTGACGGGCAGCACCCTGGACGAACCCATCGCCACCGGCGCGATGGCGGGCGTGGTCAGCGGCGTGTTCGTCAGCGCCGACAGCTCGCGCGCCACGCCGTAGACGCTGAGCACGTGGCCCAGGTTGGGCGTGAGCTTGAGGGTGAACACGGCATCGTCCAGCCGCAGCGTGTCGCGGATGTTCTGGCCCACGGGGGTATCGGCGGGCAGCTCCAGCAGGCCGCCATGGTCGTCCGACAGTTGCAGCTCGCGGGCCGAGCACAGCATGCCCTGGCTTTCCACGCCGCGCAGCTTGCCCAGCTTGATGGCGAAAGGTTTGCCATCTTCGCCCGGCGGCAACTCGGCCCCCACCAGCGCGCACGGCACCTTGATGCCGGCGCGGGCGTTGGGCGCGCCGCACACGATGTTCAGCAAGCTGCCCTGCCCCACGTCGACTTGGCACACGCGCAGGCGGTCGGCGTTGGGGTGCTGCTCGGCCTGCTTGATCTCGCCGACCACCACCTGGGTGAACGGCGGCGCCACCGGGCGCACCTCTTCCACCTCGAACCCGCCCATGGTCAGCACGTCGGCGAGTTGTTCGGTGGTCAGGGGCGGGTTGCAGAACTCGCGCAACCAGGATTCAGGAAATTGCATGGCAAAGGGTCAGATTACTTTTTGATAGCTGCTTGCGCTTGTCCACAAACGATTTCAAATAGTTTTTATACTGAAATCCATATGTGGCAAGCGCAAGCAGCTCCTGAATTCATATCAACGGAACTGCGACAGAAAGCGCACGTCGCCTTCGAAGAACAGGCGCAGGTCGTTCACGCCGTAGCGCAGCATGGCCAGGCGGTCGATGCCGGAGCCGAAGGCGAAGCCGATGAAGCGCTCCGGGTCGAGCCCCATGTTGCGAACCACCTGCGGATGCACCTGGCCCGAGCCGGAAACTTCAAGCCACTTGCCGGCCAGCGGCCCGGTCTGGAACCGGATATCGATCTCGGCGCTGGGCTCGGTGAACGGGAAGTAGCTGGGCCTGAAACGCAGCACCAGGTCGTCGGTCTCGAAGAAGGCCTTGCAGAAATTCAGGTAGGTGACCTTCAGGTCCTTGAAGCTCACGTTCTCGCCCAGCCACAGGCCCTCGACCTGGTGGAACATGGGCGAGTGCGTGGCGTCGTTGTCGACGCGGTAGGTGCGGCCGGGCACGATGACGCGCACCTCGGGGATCTCGCCCGCCGCCAGGGCCGCCGCGTGCCGCTTGGCGTGCGCGGTGGCGTAGCGGATCTGCATCGGGCTGGTGTGCGTGCGCAGGCAGTACGGATGGCCCTCGTCGTCGTTCATGTCGACGTAGAAGGTGTCCTGCATCGAGCGCGCCGGGTGGTTGGGCGGGTTGTTCAGCGCGGTGAAGTTGAACCAGTCGTTCTCGATCTCCGGGCCGTCGCCCACGTCGAAGCCCATGCTGCCGAAGATCTGCTCGATGCGCTCCCACGCCAGGCTGACGGGGTGCAGGCCGCCCTGCCCGCGCGCGCGGCCGGGCAGGGTCACGTCCAGCGCCTCGGCCTGCAGCTGGCGCTCCAGCTCGGCATCGGCCAGGGCCTGGCGGCGCGCGTTCAGGGCCGCCTCGATGGCCTGCTTGGCCTGGTTGATGGTGGCGCCGCGGGTCTTCTTCTCGTCGACCGACAGCTGCGCCATGCCCTTCATAAGTTCGGTCACCCGGCCTGCCTTGCCGAGGAACTGCGCCTTGGCGTTCTCCAGATCGGCCGGCGTGGTGGCACGGGCAAAGCTGTCACTGGCGCTTTGAACCAGGTCGCGAAGGTCTTCGGAGGCGGTGGCGGTACTCATCGGTGCAGCGGCGGGAACGTCTTTTGAAAATGAAAAAGGGATTGAAGCCTAATCGGCCTCAACCCCTTGAACCGCCTGCGCAACCAGCTATTGAAAACGTAGTATGCGGGCGGCGCCGGAATCAGGCCAGCTTGGCCTTGGCCTGCTCCACGATGCCGGCAAAAGCGGCCTTGTCGTGCACGGCGATGTCGGCCAGAACCTTGCGGTCCAGCGTGATCCCGGCCTTGTTCATGCCGTTGATGAACTGGCTGTAGGTGATGCCGCATTCACGCGCGGCGGCGTTGATACGGGCGATCCACAGGCGACGGAAGTCGCGCTTCTTGTTGCGGCGGTCACGGTAGGCGTACTGGCTCGCCTTCATCACCGCCTGTTTGGCGACGCGATAGACGTTCTTGCGGCGGCCACGGAAACCCTTGGCCAGGGCCAGCACTTTCTTGTGACGAGCACGGGCGGTTACACCACGTTTGACGCGAGGCATGTGTTTTCTCCTTGTCCGTCAGTTGATCAGAGGCCGGCAAAGGGCAGCATCTGCGCCATGTGACCCATGTTGGTCTCATGCACATTCACCGCACCACGCAGCTGGCGCTTGTTCTTGGTGGTTTTCTTGGTCAGGATGTGACGCTTGAAGGCTTGACCGCGCTTGACGGTGCCACCCGGACGGACGCGAAAACGCTTCTTCGCGCTGCTCTTGGTCTTCATTTTGGGCATTTCAAATGCTCCTTTTGCTTGTGCTCGCGAGGCGTGCGCAAAACTGCTTTGCACCCTTGTTGGCCCCGAGCCACTTCTTGGGCGGCCGCGCCTTGCAGCGCGCCGCCGTTGGCAGGCCTTGCAACCTGCCGGTTCGCCGGGCGAACCCGGCAAATCTCTTCAAACTGTCTTTGAAACCCGCCAGCCGCTCAGGCGGCCGCCGGTTGCTGCTCCGATGCCGCCGGCTTGCCGGCTGCACCCCTGCGGGCTTCTTGCGCGCCGGGGCGATCATCATGATCATCTGGCGGCCTTCCAGCTTGGGAAACTGCTCGACGATGATGCTGTCGGCCAGTTCGTCGCGGATGCGGTTCAGCAGCGCCATGCCCAGTTCCTGGTGCGTGATCTCGCGGCCGCGAAAGCGCAGCGTGACCTTCACCTTGTCGCCATCGCCCAGAAAGCGGCGGATGTTGCGCATCTTGATGTTGTAGTCGCCATCGTCGGTACCGGGGCGGAACTTGACTTCCTTGATCTCGATGACCGTCTGCTTGGCCTTGGCCTCGGCGGCCTTCTTCTGCTCCTGGTACTTGAACTTTCCATAGTCCATCAGGCGGCAGACAGGCGGGGTGGCCGTGGCGACGATCTCGACCAGGTCCACATCCAGTTCACCGGCCATGCGCAACGCCTCCTGCAGGGGCACGATGCCCAGGGGTTCGTTGTCGGGGCCGTTGAGGCGAACCTCGGGAGCCATGATTTCACGGTTCAGACGATGCGCGCGCTCCTCCCGGTGGCGGCGGTCACGAAAATTGGTAGCGATGGCAAGAATCCTTTATCAAAAAATGCTACGAAAAACGCAGCTACTCCCGCACAATCCACGCGGACCAGAGCTGGTTTTCACGTAAAAATCAGGCTTTGGAAGCGATGTCCTGCGCGATGCGTTTGGCAAACGCATCGAGGGACATCACACCGAGGTCTTGGTTGCCCCGGACGCGCACTGCGACGGCGCCAGCTTCCTTCTCCTTGTCGCCGACGACGAGGATATACGGCAGCTTTTGCAACGAATGCTCGCGTATTTTATACGTGATCTTCTCGTTGCGCAGGTCGGTTTCCACCCTAAGCCCTTGATTTCGCAGCGTTTTGGCCACGCTTTGCACGTAATCGACCTGCGCGTCGGTGATGCCCGTGACCACCACCTGCACCGGCGACAGCCACACCGGCAGTGCGCCAGCGTGCTCCTCGATCAGGATGCCGATGAAGCGCTCCAGGCTGCCGACGATGGCGCGGTGCAGCATCACCGGGCGGTGGCGCGCGCCATCTTCACCCACGTATTCGGCGTCCAGGCGCTCGGCCATGGAGAAGTCGACCTGGATGGTGCCGCACTGCCACTGACGGCCAATGGCGTCCTTCAGCGTGTACTCGATCTTGGGGCCGTAGAAGGCGCCCTCGCCCGGCGAGATCTCGTAAGCGCAGTTGGACGCCCGCAGGCTCTCCATCAGCGCGTGCTCGGCCTTGTCCCAGCTCTCGTCCGAGCCAATGCGCTGCTCGGGCCGGGTGGCCACCTTGTAGATGATGTCGCTGAAGCCGAAGTCCTTGTAGACCTTCTGCAGCAGGGCCGTGTAGGCGGTGCACTCGGGCAGGATCTGGTCCTCGGTGCAGAAAATGTGGCCGTCGTCCTGCGTGAAGGCGCGCACGCGCATGATGCCGTGCAGGCCGCCCGTGGGCTCGTTGCGGTGGCAGGCGCCGAACTCGCCATAGCGCAGCGGCAGGTCGCGGTAGCTCTTCACGCCCTGCTTGAAGATCATGATGTGGCCGGGGCAGTTCATCGGCTTGAGCGCGTAGTCGCGCTTCTCGCTCTCGGTGATGAACATGTTCTCACGGTACTTGTCCCAGTGGCCGGTCTTCTCCCACAGGGTCTTGTCGAGCAGTTGCGGACCCTTCACCTCGTGGTAGCCGTTGTCGCGGTACACGCGGCGCATGTACTGCTCCACCTCCTGCCACAGCGTCCAGCCCTTGGGGTGCCAGAACACGGTGCCGGGCGAATGCTCGTCGATGTGGAACAGGTCCAGTTCCTTGCCGAGCTTGCGGTGGTCGCGCTTTTCGGCCTCCTCCAGCATCGTCAGGTACTGCTTGAGCTCTTCCTTGCTGGCCCAGGCGGTGCCGTAGATGCGCTGCAGCATCTCGTTGCGGTGGTCGCCACGCCAGTAGGCGCCGGCCACCTTCATCAGCTTGAAATGCTTGAGCTTGCCGGTGCTGGGCACGTGCGGGCCGCGGCACAGGTCCTCGAAGGCGCCCTCGCGGTACAGCGACACATCTTCGTTGGTCGGGATGCTGGCGATCAGCTCGGCCTTGTAGGCCTCGCCCATGCCCTTGAAGTATTCGACGGCGGCATCGCGCGGCAACACGCGGCGCACCACCGGCTCGTCCTTGGCGGCCAGTTCGCTCATCTTCTTCTCGATGGCGGCCAGGTCGTCGGGCGTGAAGGGGCGCTTGTAGCTGAAGTCGTAATAAAAGCCGTTCTCGATCACCGGGCCGATGGTGACCTGCGCGTCCGGGAACAGCTCCTTCACCGCATAGGCCAGCAGGTGGGCGGTGGAGTGGCGGATCATCTCCAGCCCCTCCGGGTCCTTGGCGGTGATGATCGACAGCCGGGCATCCTGCGCGATCGGGTAGCTGGTGTCGACCAGCCTGTCGTCCACCTTGCCGCCCAGGGCGGCCTTGGCCAGGCCGCTGCCGATGGATTGCGCCACTTCGGCCACCGTCACCGGACCATCGAACTGGCGCTGCGAGCCGTCGGGAAGCGTGATCTGAACCATGAAGAAACCTTTGAATGCGTGAAAACCTGAAAAAGCGATGGTTGCGGGCGGCAAGAAAAAGCGCGGCCTGAAAGCCGCGCTTTGGAATCCTCTTGTGCAGCGCCCCTGACAGGATGCGCCTGAACCCGACCCGCGAACGGCCTAGACCTTGCCCCTTGCCAACGTAGTTCGCGGTGTCATAACCGGGTTGCCTTTCTCGCTCTTATCCAGATGGGTGAAATGGGTGCGCGCTGCGCGCGATCAAGCTGGGCATTTTACCCGTTTTGACGCACTGCAGCACGCCGGCGGCCCGCGACTGTGAAGCGCGGGTAAAGAGCGCGTCCGAAAGCGTTCGCCGGTCGGCGCTGTAGCGGGCGGCGCCGTTGAAAGCGTGAGGCGGGCGGCCCGGTGGGTTTGGCCGCTCACCTTTCTTCTGGAGTCTGCAGTCATGAAAGCAAGCACTGATCGACCGACGCTGGCCCGCCTCACCCTTGCCGCCGGTGCGCTCGCCGCGGCGGCGGCCCTCGCGGGGTGCGTCGTGGCGCCCGTGCCTGGCACCGTCTACAGCGACCCCTACGGTTACCCGAGCACCCCGGCCACCGTCTACGCGCCCATGGCGCCGCCGGCCCCGTATTACGAGGTGCAGCCGGCCCTGCCCTACCCCGGTGCGATCTGGATCAACGGCTACTGGAACTGGAGCGGCAACCGGCACCACTGGGTGCCCGGCCGCTATGAGCGCCCGCGCCCCGGCTATCGCTGGCAGCCTCACCGCTGGGACCGCTCGCCGCGCGGCGGCTGGTACCTGCAGGGCGGCGGCTGGGTGCGCTGAGCGGGTGAACGCCACCGCGCGGATGCATCAGCGAATATGTGTCAAACAGGGCTCCAGCGCCCGTCTGTCAAGCGCAAGCAGCTATTGATAAAATAGCGCTCTTGCTGCGGCTACGTCAGGCGCTTTCCACCACCTGCCCCGCCACGTTGTCCACCATCACGGGCGTGTCGAAGTAGGTGACCACCGGGTCGGTGTGGTACTTGCTGCGGATGAACTCGCGCCAGGCGGCGTCGTACACGCGCTCGGCGTCGGCGCGCGTCTGCCACAGGTAAACGCCGCCGGCCGTCAGGCCGTCTTCGGACAGGATGTAGTGCTTGCGCACCAGGCCTTGCATGGCCAGGTAGCGCGGCGCGGTGCTGGCGAACACGGCGCGCGCCTGCTCGACGGTCATGCGCTCGGGCAGCTTGAATTGGACCAGGGCGGTGATCATGGGCGTTCTCCTTGGGTGATGCGCGCAGTGTGCCCCAAGCCACCCCGCGCGCACAAAAAAGCCGCGGCGAACCGCGGCTTTCAAGTCTCCTCGATGACCGGCGGGGCCGGTCAACCTTCTTCTGTGTGGATCAATGGAACTGCTCTTCCTCGGTCGAGCCGGTCAGCGCCTTCACGCTGGAGGAGCCGCCCTGGATGACGGTGGTCACGTCGTCGAAGTAACCGGCGCCCACTTCCTGCTGGTGCGACACGAAGGTGTAGCCCTGCTCGCGCGCGGCGAATTCCGGCTCCTGGATCATTTCGACGTAGTGCTTCATGCCCTCGCCGCGCGCGTAGGCGTGGGCGAACTTGAAGGTGTTGTACCAGTTGCTGTGGATACCGGCCAGCGTGATGAACTGGTACTTGTAGCCCAGCGCGGACAGCTCGTCCTGGAACTTGGCGATGGTGGCGTCGTCCAGGTTCTTCTTCCAGTTGAAGGACGGCGAGCAGTTGTACGACAGCAGCTTGCCCGGGTGCTTGGCCAGCACGGCCTGCGCGAATTCGCGGGCGAAGCCCAGGTCGGGCGTGCCGGTTTCGCACCACACCAGGTCGGCGTAGGGGCGTAGGCCACGCCGCGGCTGATGGCCTGCTCCAGGCCGTTCTTCACGCGGTAGAAGCCCTCTTGCGTGCGCTCGCCGGTCAGGAACGGCTTGTCGTTGGCGTCGTGATCAGAGGTGATCAGGTTGGCGGCCTCGGCGTCGGTGCGGGCCAGGATGATGGTGGGCACGCCCATCACGTCGGCGGCAAAGCGCGCGGCGATCAGCTTCTCGCAAGCCTCTTGCGTGGGCACCAGCACCTTGCCACCCATGTGGCCGCACTTCTTCACGGCGGCCAGCTGGTCTTCGAAGTGCACGCCGGCGGCACCGGCGGCCACCATGTTCTTCATCAGTTCGAAGGCGTTCAGCACGCCGCCGAAGCCGGCTTCGGCATCCGCCACGATGGGCAGGAAGTAGTCGATGAAGTCCTTGTCGCCAGGGCCGACGCCGCGGCCCCACTGGATTTCATCGGCGCGCTTGAAGGTGTTGTTGATGCGGCGCACCATGGTCGGCACCGAGTCGTAGGCGTACAGCGACTGGTCGGGGTACATGGTCTCGGAGGTGTTGCCGTCGGCGGCCACCTGCCAGCCCGACAGGTACACGGCCTCCAGGCCCGCCTTGGCCTGCTGCATGGCCTGGCCAGCGGTGATGGCGCCGAAGGCGTTGACGTAGCCCTTCTTGGCTTCGCCGTTGACCAGGCCCCACAGCTTCTCGGCGCCGCGCTTGGCCAGCGTGTACTCGATCGGCAGGCTGCCGCGCAGGCGCACCACGTCGGCGGCGCTGTAGCCGCGCTTGATGCCCTTCCAGCGGGGGTTGGTGGCCCAGTCTTTTTCCAGGGCGGCGATCTGCTGTTCGCGGCTGAGTTGCTCGTTGGTGTTCGGCATTGAAAAGCTCCAGTAGAGAAGGTTGAGGTGAACTCGGTCGGTGGCAGCCTTTGGGCTTCACCGGTGACGCAATCATAACTCTTATATAAGACTTAGCAAGATTCTTATGTCTTATAGAAGACAAATTTTTCTTCATTGAAAATCAATGGCTTAAGGCATTCATTTCGCAATGCAGAAATTTATCTTTCGTATTGAGAAAAATGTGGCGCTGCAACATCCGGACATCTCACGATGCAGATTGACAATTTCTTGATATGAAAAATTGCGCGGCGCCTCGATCAAGACCTTCCACCACCAGCGCCGCGCTGCCGCGAGGCCTGCGGGCGTAACCGATTGCGGCATGATGCGATGCTGATCGCCCAGGGTGCAATGCTTCGTATTTGCTTGATGGGCAACCAGTCTCCGACAGCGTTGTGGGAGCGGGCTGGCCCGCGATCAAGCGCTGGTGGCGACGAGGCGCCTTATCGCGGGCAAGCCCGCTCCCACACAGCGAATGCGGTCCGCGCGGCATCTGCAACTTCTGGATGATCGATCAGAAAATGATAGCTTCTTGCGCCCATTGAAAGCCGGTTTCCACTTCAAATCGATCTGAAACGACGGATCAACAGGCGCAAGAAGCTATCATTATTGAACCTCCCTGAGCACCTCATGCCACCGCCCTTCACCCCCAGCCGGCCGCTGGCCTACGCCTGCCTGGCGCTGTCGATGGCGCTGGTGGGCAGCTACGTGGCGCTGTCCGCCGCTGGCGGCGATCTTTCCGGTGCTGCTGCTGGCCTGGCTGCGCTTCGGCATCGGGGGCGTGGCCATGCTGCACTGGCTGAAGAAGCCGCCCGACGAGCCGCCGCTGACGCCGCGCACCCGCCGCCTGCTGTTTCTCGAATCCTTCCTCGGCAACTTCCTGTTCACGCTGTGCATGATCACCGGCGTGAAGCTCACCACCGCGGTGTCGGCCGGCGTCATCCTGGCCGCCATTCCGGCGGCGGTGGCGGTGCTCAGCTGGCTGTTCCTGCGCGAGCGCGTGGCGGCGCGCGTGTGGGCCGGCGTGGCCTGCGCGGTGCTCGGCATCGCGCTCGTGGCGCTATCGAAGCAGGAGCTGCCGGCGCCCTCCTTCTGCACTCGCGCCCTCCAACACTGCCCACCTGGCCTGGCTGGGCAACCTGCTGCTGATCGGCGCGGTGCTGTGCGAGGCCAGCTACGCCGTCATCGGCAAGTCGCTCACGGCCAGCCTGTCGCCGCGCCGCATCAGCGCGCTGATCAACGGCTGGGGCTTCGTGCTGAGCACGCCCTTCGGCCTGTGGCTGGCCTGGCGCTTCGACTTCGGCGCCGTGCCGGCGTCGATGTGGGTGCTGCTGGTGTTCTACGCACTGGCCGCCTGCATGTGGACGGTGTGGCTGTGGATGACCGGGCTGAAAAGCGTGCCCGCCGCGCAGGCCGGCGTGTTCACCGTGCTGCTGCCCATCAGCGCCGCGGCCGTCGGCGTGCTGGTGCTGGGCGAGCGCCTGAGCACGCTGCAGCTGCTGGCCTACGGCGTGGCGCTGACCGGCGTGCTGCTGGCCACGCTGCCGTCGCGCGCGGCGTGGCGCGTGGGCCGGCGCTGATTGCTATCAACTGCATAGCTTCTCGCGCTTTTCCCGCAAGGCCTGCAAGCAAGAAGCACTGATGACCCCGGCGGCCGCCCGATCACGTCATCCACCATGCACCGGCCGCGCCCCGCGCCGCCGCCAGTCAGCCGCCTGCCGCACCGGCGCGCCAGCCCTCGCCCAAAGCGCCGCCCCGCGCTGAAAAAGCAACATCACAGAGGGAAAAAGCGCGTTTCCCCTTGGAAGCGTGCTACTTATCCAGTAGCATCCCGTTCAGCCGGCGGATGCGCATGCACAGGCTGGCCAGATAACACGACTTTTCCAACAAAGAGGATCAGCAACCATGGCAACTGCAAAGAAAGCTCCGGCGAAGAAAGCCGCCCCGGCCAAGAAGGCTGCACCGGCGAAAAAGCCGCCGCGCCCGCCAAGAAGGCCGCCGCCCCGGCCAAGAAGCGCACCCCCAGCGCCGCCTTCATGAAGGCCATGACGCCCAGCGCCGAGCTGGCCGCCGTGATCGGCGCCAAGCCGGTGCCGCGCACCGAGGTGACCAAGAAGGTGTGGGAATACATCAAGGCCAACAAGCTGCAGGACAGCGTGAACAAGCGCAACATCAACGCCGACGCCAAGCTGAAGCCCATCTTCGGCAAGGCCCAGGTGACGATGTTCGAGATGACCAAGCTCATCAACAACCACCTGTCCTGATCCAGCCGAACCGCGCAGGCAGCAAAAAACCGGCTTTCTCAGCCGGTTTTTTATTGGTCAAATCAGCCTGTACCGCCCGCCGGTATTGCGCGAGCAGCTATCTTTTCAGAAGCAAACTCACTTCGCGCCAGCCTTGTTCTCGATCGCGTCCAGCGTGGTGCGCGTGGTGATCACCTGCTCGCTCAGCACCACCTCGATCAACGTGCCCTGCCGGCGCGCCAGCGCCTCGCGCAGCGCCGGCTCGAACTGTTCGGTGCGCTCCACGCGCACGCCGGCGTAGCCGTAGCTTTCGGCCAGCTTCACGAAATCGGGGTTCACCAGTTCGGTGCCAGCGCGCCGGTGCGGGTACTCGCGCGCCTGGTGCATGCGGATGGTGCCGTACACGCCGTTGTTCAGCACCACGACGATGGTGCGGGCGCCGTACTGATGGGCCGTGGCCAGCTCCTGCCCGTTCATCAGAAAGTCGCCGTCGCCGGCGATGGTGACCACCGTGCGCCCGGTGGTGATGGCGCAGGCGATGCCCGCCGGCACGCCGTAGCCCATGGCGCCGTTGGTGGGCGCAAGTTGCGTCTTGTGGCCCTTGGCGATGCCGTGGTAGTGAAAGTAGCGGTGCGCCCAGCTGGCAAAGTTGCCGGCGCCGTTGGTGAGGGCGGCGTCCTCGGGCAGCAGCTGCTGCAGCGTGCAGATGATGGCGTGCATGTCCACCGGGCCGGGCAGCGGCTGCGGCTGCATGTTGGCGACGTGGTCGGCATGCACGGCTTGGGTCCAGTCGCGCCAGGGCTGCTCGTCTGGCGCTTGCAGCGCCGCCAGCGCGGCGGCGGTGGCCGGCAGGCTGGCGCACAGGGCCAGGTCGGGCTGGTACACGCGGCCCAGCTCCTCGGCGCTGGTGTGCACGTGGATCAGCTGCTGCGTCGGCCGCGGCACGCACAGCAGGCGATAGCCGCTGGTGGTCATCTCGCCCAGGCGCGGGCCGATGGCGAGGATCAGGTCGGCATCGGTGATGCGCTGGCCCAGCCTGGGGTTGATGGCGATGCCCACGTCGCCGGCGTACAGCGGGTGGTGGTTGTCGAAGGTGTCCTGAAAGCGCATGGCGTTGCCCACCGGCAGTTGCCAGGCTTCGGCAAACGCCTGCAAGTCGCGCGCGGCCTCGGGCGTCCAGCCGCCACCGCCCACGATGACCATCGGCCGCTTCGCTTTCAGCAGCATCTCGCGCAGGCGCTGCATGGATTCGGGCGCGGGCTGGTAGGCGGGCGGCTGCCAGCGCGGCATGGGCTGCAGGGTGTCGGGCACGGGCTGGGTCAGCATGTCCTCGGGCAACACCAGCACCACCGGGCCGGGGCGGCCGTTCAGCGCGGTGGCAAAGGCGCGCGCCACGTATTCGGGCAGGCGCTCGGCGCTGTCGATGCGCTCGACGCGCTTGGCCATGCCGAAGGCGCCGAAGAAGGCGCTGTAACCCACCTCTTGGAACGCCTCGCGGTCGCGCTGGTCGCTGGCCACATCGCCGACGAACAGCACCATAGGCGTCGAATCCTGGCTGGCCGTGTGCACGCCGATGCTGGCGTTGGTCGCCCCCGGCCCGCGCGTGACAAAGCACACGCCCGGCCGCCGCGTGAGCTTGCCGTGCGCCTCGGCCATGAAGGCGGCACCGCCCTCCTGCCGGCAGATGACGAAGTCGATCGCGTCGCGGTGCTGGTGAAAGCCGTCCAGCACCGCCAGATAGCTTTCGCCCGGCACGCCGAACGCGTGGGTGACGCCCTGGGCCAGAAGGCATTCGACGAGAAGGTGGCCTGCGATGCGAGTCATGCGCTGATTCTTTCAAAAAACCGATGGCCGCGGAGCAGGCCGTGCCAGCGAACGTCGCGCTCGGACCTGCGCCGAGCGCTGGCGTTGTCCCCTTCCCGCAGAGAGAAGGGAAGCGCCCTCAGGCGCTCAGGGGTTGTACCCGAATTCGTGCGCTTGCCCACCCCCAGAGCTGCCACCACCGACAGCGCCAGGAACACCGCCGCCAGCAGCAGCGTGGCCGTGTACAGGGCGCGGTCCATGAAGAAGCCGTAGATCAGCGGCGCGATGGCAAAGCCCGTGTCCAGGCCCGAATAGACGGTGCCGTACACGCGCCCGGTGGCGCCCTTGGGCGTGGCCTTCTTGATCATCATGTCGCGGCTCGGCCCGCCGATGCCGACGGCGAAACCGGTGGCTGCCAGCATCGCCATCGAGCCGAAACCGCCCAGCCAGCCGGTAGCCGCCACCACGATCAGCACCGCGCCCGCGCCCATCGACCCCGCCACCACGCGGTCGGTGGCGGCCGGCACGCGCGCCGCCACGAAGCCGCCCACGAACATGCCCAGCGCGCCCGCCAGCATGTAGGCCGTGATCATCGTCGTGGCCGATTCGAAGCTGACCCCGTGCATCGCCTGCATGATGGGCGAGGCGAAGTTCTGCACCACCGCCAGCGTCATGGTCGACAGCAGGAAGAACGCAAAGCACCACCACACCACCGGCAGCCGCAGAAAGGCCACGTCGCTGCCCTTGGGCGCGTCGGCCGCGCGGCGCACCACCTCGGTCTTCAGGTGCGCGCGCTTGGCCACCAGCACCGCCAGGATGCACGCGTACATCAGCGCCGCCGCCAGATAGCCCGAGCGCCAGCCCTGCCAGGCGGTGAAGAACAGCAGAAACACCGGCGTCAGCGCCCAGCCCAGGTTGCCCGACAGGCCGTGCGCGCTGAAGGCGTAGCCCAGCCGGTGAGTCGACACGCGCTGGTTCAGGATCGAGAAATCCACCGGGTGAAACGGCGCGTTGCCCAGCCCGGCGAACATGGCCACCAGCATCAGGCCCCAGTAACCCTGCGCGAAGTAGCCCGCCAGACAGGCGCAGATGAAGCTGACGAACGACGCGAACAGCACCGGCCGCGCCCCCACCTTGTCGACCAGAAACCCCGCCGACGCCTGCCCCGTGCCCGAGATGACGAAGAACACCGTCATCAGAAAGCCGAGCTGCGAGAACGACAGCCCGAACTCCTGCGCGAACACCGGAAACAGCGGCGGCAGCAGCAGATGGGCAAAGTGCGAACTGGCGTGAGCCAGGCCCACCAGCCCGATCACCGCCGCGTCGTCGCGCAACGGAACGGGGGCAGGCATCTGGCCGGAAGCGGCGGCGGTGGTCGACATGGGGAGCGATGGTACGCGCTGGATCGGCAGGACGCCGTCACGGGGTCATGGCCGGGCGTGGATGGCGTGATGCGAGGATCAGGCCTCATTTCATCTCGACCCGCAGGTCGTCGATGAAGTAACGGGCCACCGTCAGGTCACCGCGCGCGGAGCGATAAACCAGCTTCCAGCCAATGGTCGAACGGCCGCTGACGTCGAACGCCAGCTGCGCTTGCCGCCATCCTTTGACTTCAGACAGATGCTGGCCGCAGAACGCCATCCGGTGCTGCCATTCGCCTCCATCGAAACGATAGAACACGCTCAGATCCGTGTCGCAGTTGAACTGTTCACGCGGTTGATGGTTGGATGTGGACAGCCTGAAGAAGCTCAGCGTTCCCGTCTGCCTGCCCTGGACTGCAAAGTCTTCCAGCCGGCGAAACGATGCGCTCAGGATCGCTTCACGCGGGCGCGGACTCCACCACGGCATACCGAGCCCGCGCTGGGAGCGAGCCCGACAAACTCCACCGCACGCTGGCCGGAGCGGCTGCAGCCGGTGACACCGGCCACCCTGGTGTGCGCCGCCCCGGACGACCACAGCGGTGTGCCTTGTTCAAAGGACGTGTCCAGCAACAGGCCGTCACGCGCCGGTGGCTGATCCACGGCACTGAACGAGCGGGCGTCAGCCGGCCCTGCATGCGAACACAGCTCCGCCAGCCGGGCCTCGAGCTGCCCGGCACTCGCCTTCTGCACCCGCGTGTCGTCGACATCCAGCATGCCCACCACGCCGGCCACCATCGCGGCACAGCCATACAGCAACGCCGCCCACTCGAACGACGGTGTGCTGTATCTGGCGCACAACGTGCGCGGCCGGTCCAGCAGCCGCGACCGGCCACGCACGAAAACGGCGAGCGTCAGGAGCACACCCAGATAGATCAGGCCGCCATGCCAAACCAGCGCGGGTCGCACGCCCCCGACGCCCATGAACACCACCACCAGCGCGGCGACAACCGGCGCAAGGAGCGCGGCGTCTACCCACGGGGTTCTTCGGGTTGACCCGTCGACGGACATCTCGTGGATCTCGTGCACGGAATCGCTTCAAGCCCAAGCGTTCATATTGTCGCCGCGCAGCCGTGATGCCGCAGCGAAAACACGGTCACAGCAGCTTGCGGATCCACCCCATCATCCGATCGAAGCGCGCGCCGTAGGGCGGGTACAGCAGCTGCCCCATGGCCCAGCGCGACTGCACGAACACCGCCTTCTGGTGCGTGAAGCGCAGAAAACCCGTTTCGCCATGGTACGCACCCAGGCCGCTGTCGCCCACGCCGCCGAAGGGCAGGCCGTCGTGCGTGATGTGCATCAGCGTGTCGTTCACCGTCACGCCGCCGCTCACGGTGCGCTGCAGCACCTGGTCGCGCGCCGCGGTGTCGGTGCCGAACCAGTACAGCGCCAGCGGGCGCGGCTGGGCGTTGATGTGGGCGACGGCCTGGTCCGGCGTGTCGCAGGGCAGCACCGGCAGGATGGGTCCGAAGATTTCTTCCTGCAGCAGGCGCATCGACGGCTGCGCGCCGAACACCAGCACCGGGCGCAGCTGGCGCGCCCTGCCCTCGCCCGCCGGCGGCCCCACGTCCTCGACCTGCGCGCCGCCTGCGCGGGCCTCGTCCAGCAAGGCTTGCAGGCGCGCCTGGTGGCGCTCGGTGACGATGGCGGCGTAGTCGGGGTTGCCTTCCAGGCGCGGAAACAGCCGTGCCACGGCGGCGCGGTAGGCGGCGCTGAACTCGGCCTCGCGCCCGCGCGGCAGCAGCAGGTAGTCGGGCGCGATGCAGGTCTGGCCGCCGTTGAGCAGCTTGCCGTGGGCGATCTTCAGCGCTGCGCCTTCAAAATCAGTACACGACGCATCGACGATGCAGGGCGACTTGCCGCCCAGTTCCAGCGTGGTCGGCGTCAGGTTGCGCGCCGCGGCCTCGGCCACCTTGCGGCCGACGGCGGTGGAGCCGGTGAAGAACAGGTGGTCGAACGGCAGCGCTGCGAACTCGGCCGCCACGTCCGCCCCGCCCTGCACCACGGTGAATTCGTCGGGCGCGAAGTGCCTGGCCACCAGCTCGGCCAGCAGCGCCGACGTGCGCGGCGTGATCTCGCTGGGTTTCAGCATCACCCGGTTGCCCGCCGCCAGCGCCGTGGCCGCGGGGCCCAGGGTGAGCTGCAGCGGGTAGTTCCACGGCCCGATGACGCCCACCACGCCCAGCGGCTGGCGCTGGATGTGGCCGCGCCCCGGCATCAGATAAAGCGGCGTGCGCACGCGCTGCGGCCGCGACCAGCGCGCCAGGTGGCGCCGCAAATCGCCCAGCATGGCGCGCAGCACGAACAGGTCAGCGATCTCGGTCAGGCGCCCGCCGCGGATCCCGAAGTCGGCCTGCACGGCATTCGTCAGCGCGGTGGTGTGCTCATCCAGCAGGCGTGCCACGCGGGCAAGCCGGTCGTGGCGCTCGGCCACCGATGGCGGCGTGGCGTGGCGCGAGCGCTGGTGCTGCGCGTCGAACAGGGTTTGAGGATTCAATGTGTCTGGCTCCGGTGGGCAAGGCGTGCCGCTGGCGCCAGTGTGCCAAAAGCTGCGGGCGGCACCGTTCAGCCGGGCCGCCCGCAGCGTCATGGAATCAGAAATACAGGGAGTATGGGTCTTCAGCGCTTACGTATCAAGCGCTGTCAGACATCACATCAGGGAGTATAAATCCGTCGTCCCTGCTCGTTCCGTGTCAGCCGGTAGGCTGGGTAGAGCGCAGCGAAACCCAGCAGAGGTTGCGCTGGCCGCTGGGTTACGCTGCGCTAACCCAGCCTACTGACTGCAAGGCGTTTGCCGTGTCATCCCTTTTTACTTCAGAACGTCAACCGTCGTCATCCCGGCGAAAGCCGGGATCCATGCTCTCCGCACGTGCGTTGTCTGGATTCCGGCTTTCGCCAGAATGACGAAATCGAGGTCGTTTCGATCTGAAAGTGGAGTCAGCCCGCCACCGCCTCCGGCCCGGCGTTGAACTGGAACACCCCGGGTCCTTGATCGGATCGACGCTGACGTTGATGGTCGACTTGGGCGGGAACTGGCCTTCCAGCAGCGCCTTCGACAGCGGGTTCTCGATGCGCTGCTGGATCGCCCGCTTGAGCGGCCGCGCGCCGAACACCGGGTCGAAGCCGACCTTGGCCAGTTCGTCGATGGCCTGGTCGCTCACGTTCAGGTGCAGGTCCATCTTGGCCAGGCGCTCGGTCAGCACCTTGAGCTGGATCTTGGCGATGGCGCCGATCTGGCTCGCGTCCAGGCCGTGGAAGACCACGATCTCGTCGATGCGGTTCAGGAACTCGGGGCGGAAGTGGTTCTTCAGCTCGCCGAACACCGCGTCCTTGATGTCGTCATACGGCTGCCCCGCCATGCTCTGGATCATGGGCGAGCCGATGTTGCTGGTCATGATGATGACGGTGTTCTTGAAGTCCACCGTGCGGCCCTGGCCGTCGGTCAAGCGGCCATCGTCCAGCACCTGCAGCAGCACGTTGAACACGTCCGGGTGGGCCTTCTCGATCTCGTCGAACAGGATCACGCTGTAGGGCTTGCGGCGCACGGCTTCGGTCAGGTAACCGCCTTCGTCGTAACCCACGTAGCCGGGCGGCGCGCCAATCAGGCGGGCCACGCTGTGCTTCTCCATGAACTCGCTCATGTCGATGCGAATCAGGTGCTCTTCGCTGTCGAACAAGAAGGCCGCCAACGCCTTAGTCAGCTCGGTCTTGCCGACGCCGGTGGGGCCGAGGAACAGGAAGCTGCCCAGCGGCCGGTTCGGGTCGCTCAGGCCCGAGCGCGAGCGGCGGATGGCGTTGGACACGGCCGAAATGGCTTCTTCCTGCCCCACCACGCGCTGGTGCAGCGCGTCTTCCATGCGCAACAGCTTGTCGCGCTCGCCCTGCATCATCTTGCTGACGGGGATGCCGGTGGCGCGCGAGACGACCTCGGCGATCTCCTCGGCGCCGACCTGGGTGCGCAGCAGTTGCGGCGCGGCGTGCTCGCGCTGGCTTTCCTTGGCCTGGGCTTCGTCCAGCTGCTTCTGCAGTTGCGGCAGCTTGCCGTACTGCAGCTCGGCCACCTGGTTGAAGTCGCCCTTGCGGGTGGCTTCCTGCATCTGGAACTTGATCTGCTCGATCTCCTTGCGGATCTGCTCGCTGCCCTGGGCGCTGGCCTTTTCGGCCTTCCAGATTTCGTCCAGGTCGGCGTATTCCTTCTCCAGCGCGGCCAGGTCTTCCTCGATCAGCTGCAGGCGCCGGTGCGAGGCCTCGTCGGTCTCCTTCTTCATCGCCTCGCGCTCGATCTTGAGCTGGATCATGCGGCGATCCAGCCGGTCCATCACCTCGGGCTTGGAGTCGATCTCGATCTTGATCTTGGCCGCCGCCTCGTCGATCAGGTCGATCGCCTTGTCGGGCAGGAAGCGGTCGGTGATGTAGCGTGCACTCAGCTCGGCCGCGGCCACGATGGCCGGGTCGGTGATGTCGACGCCATGGTGCGCCTCATAACGCTCCTGCAGGCCGCGGAGGATGGCGATGGTGTCTTCCACGCTGGGCTCGCCCACCAGCACCTTCTGGAAGCGCCGCTCCAGCGCCGCGTCCTTCTCGATGTACTTGCGGTATTCGTCCAGCGTGGTGGCGCCGATGCAGTGCAGCTCGCCACGCGCCAGCGCGGGCTTCAGCATGTTGCCGGCGTCGATGGCGCCTTCAGCCTTGCCGGCGCCGACCATGGTGTGCAGCTCGTCGATGAACAGAATGATGCGCCCTTCTTCCTGCGCCACTTCCTTCAGCACCGCCTTCAGGCGCTCTTCAAATTCACCACGGTACTTGGCGCCCGCCAGCAGGCCCGCCATGTCGAGCACCAGCACCTGCTTGTCCTTCAGCGTGTCGGGCACCTCGCCGGCCACGATGCGCTGGGCCAGGCCTTCGACGATGGCGGTCTTGCCCACGCCCGGCTCGCCGATCAGCACCGGGTTGTTCTTGCTGCGCCGCTGCAGCACCTGGATGGCGCGGCGGATCTCGTCGTCCCGCCCGATCACCGGGTCCAGCTTGCCCAGGCGCGCGCGCTCGGTCAGGTCGAGCGTGTATTTTTGAGCGCCTCGCGCTGGCTCTCGCCGTCGGCGCTGTCCATGGTCTGGCCGCCGCGCACGGCGTCGATGGCGGCTTCCAGGCTCTTGCGGCTCAGGCCGCTTTCCTGGGCGATGCGGCCAGCCTCGCCCTTGGCGTCGGCCAGCGCCAGCAGGAACATCTCGCTGGGCACGAACTGGTCGCCGCGCTTGATGCTTTCCTTCTCGGTGGCCTGCAGCAGGCGGATCAGGTCGGGGCCGGGCTGCACCTGCTCTTGGCCCGTCACGGTGGGCAGGCGCTTGACGGCGGCCTCGGCGTCCTGGCTCAGCTTGGCCACGTTGACGCCGGCGCGCTGCAGCAGCGCCTTGGGGCCATCTTGCTGGCGCAGCATGGCCGCCAGCAGGTGCACGGGTTCGATGTAGGCGTGGTCGTTGCCCAGGGCCAGCGATTGCGCGTCGGCCAGGGCTTCCTGGAACTTGGTGGTGAGTTTGTCGAGTCGCATGAAGAAAAAACCTCCGAATTGCTCCCCCAGATGGGGTGTGTCCACAGGGAATCAAGGGCTTTTCAGTGCCCGCCGCCAACGCCGACTGCGCGCCTGGAGCCTGCATCATAAAGACCTTCAGGCGGCATGCAGCGGGCGCGATAAGCTATCAATTCAGAAGCATAAACTAATCACCCGATGCGGGTTTGGCCGCGCCGCACGGCCCATGCCGGTTGCGAAAGTCGGCCGGTAACTCCGGCCAGCGCTCGGCGAACAGCCCGCGCCCGGCCCAGCGCGCCTGCGCCTCGGCGCGCCAGTATTTGCCCAGGCGCGTGCCATAGCCATCGGTCCAGGCCCAGCCCTCTTCAACCATGCGCTCGCCCAGGTCCACATCGCCCTGCAAGCGCACCACGGTGGCGATGGCGCGGCCGTAGCGGTCGTACGCCCACACGGTGACGCGCACGCGCTGGTTCAGGGCCAGCGCCTGCAGCGCCTGGCGCGACTCGGTGCCATGGGTCTGGCAGATCTCGGGCGCATCGACACCATCGATGCGCAGCCGCTGGCGCTTGCCGCCGACCAGTGGCTGCACCCAGACCGAATCACCGTCGACCACGTAGGTCACGCGCGCGTTCCACGGCACGCCGGTGGCCGGGCGCTGGCCGTCCTGCGCCTGCACCGCCGGCTGGGCCAGCAGGCCTGCTAGCATCGCCGCCGCCAGCCGAGCAGCGTACGGCACGCGCCAGC
The DNA here is from genome assembly GCF_013423955.1 of Ottowia beijingensis. Taxonomy (GTDB): domain Bacteria; phylum Pseudomonadota; class Gammaproteobacteria; order Burkholderiales; family Burkholderiaceae_C; genus Ottowia; species Ottowia beijingensis. The sequence goes on from NZ_JACCKX010000001.1 coordinate 50,515, forward strand.
GCCTCACGCGTTGGCCGCCTGGATGCCCCAGCGCGCCAGCGCCGCGTCGTCGCTCACGCGGGCGTCCACCCAGCGCGCGCCGTCGGGCGTCTGCTCCTTCTTCCAGAACGGCGCCTGGGTCTTCAGGTAGTCCATCAGAAACTCGCAGGCCTGGAAGCTTTCGCCCCGGTGCGCGCTGGTCACCGCCACCAGCACGATCTGGTCCTGCGGCCGCAGCAGGCCGATGCGGTGGATCACGCGCACGCCGAACAGGCTGAAGCGGCGGTGCGCCTCGTCGATCATGGCCTCGATGGCCTTCTCGGTCATGCCGGGGTAGTGCTCCAGCTCCATCGAGGCCACGCTGGCCACGTCGGGCGCGCCGGTGGCGGCCAGCTCGGCGGGGTGGCGGTCGCGCACCGTGCCCACGAAGGCGCAGACGGCGCCCACGCGCGCATCGCCGGCGCGCAAGGCGGCCACCTCGGCGCTCAAGTCGAAGTCCTGTGGCTGAATCGAAACACGTGGCTGGCTCATGCCGGCATTTTGCCCCGTGCGCCCCTACACTGGCGCGATGCCCATGCACGCCCTGCCCCACTGCTTGCCGCCGCGCGCGGTGGGCACGGCTGCGTGCATTGCCTGCAAATCGAAGAAACCCCAGCGCATCTGACCGGCGCTGCGGTGCCGTCGTCGGATGAGCGACGGCAAGACCCGGCGGCAGCATCTTCGGCACCCACTCCCCGCGCACATCCGACCACGGCCCAACCCAACGGTCTTGGCCTGTTCTGAAAGGATGTTCGCGTGAACTCAAGCTCCAGCACTGTTCCCTCGCCCGATTTCTCGGGCCTGTGGATTCCCCTCGTCACCCCGTTTCGCGACGGGGCCGTGGACCACGCCGCACTGGCGCGGCTGACGGCGCACCTGGCCCGCACTGGCATCCGCGGCGTCGTCGTCTGCGGCTCCACTGGCGAGGCGGCGGCGCTCTCGAAGGAAGAGCAACTGGCCTGCCTGCGCACGGTGGCGGCGCATGCCGGCGGGCTGCCGCTCATCATGGGATTGAGCGGCTACCACCTGCCCGACACGCGCGCCTGCGTGCAGCGCCTGGCCGCGCACGATGTGCCGCCGCTCGGTGGCCTGCTGGTGCCGGCACCACATTACGTGCGACCTGGACAGAACGGCCTGCGCGCCTGGTTCACCGAACTTGCCGACACCAGCGCGGTGCCGCTCGTCGTCTACGACATCCCCTACCGCACTGGCGCTACCCTGGCGCGCGAGACGCTGCTGGCGCTGGCCGCCCACCCCAACATCCGCGCCGTCAAGGACTGCGGCGGCGACCCCGGCAAGACACTGGCTCTGATCCGCGACGGCCGCCTGCAGGTGCTGGCCGGCGAGGATGCGCAACTGTTCGCCACCGTGGCGCAAGGCGGCGCGGGCGCCATCGCCGCGTCGGCGCATGTGCACACGCGGCGCTTCGTGGCGGTGCTTGACGCGATCGCCGTGGGCGACCTGGCGCGGGCGCGCCACGCCTGGCATCCGCTAGTGCCGCTGATCAAGGCGCTGTTCGCCGAGGCCAACCCCGGCCCACTGAAGGCGCTGCTGGCGGCCCAGGGCTGGTGCGCCAACGAACTGCGCGCGCCCCTGACGGCGGCATCCGGATCGCACGCGCGGCACTTGCGCGGCCTCAGCGGTGCCTTGGCCGCAGCAGACTGATCTTGTCCGCTCCATACTGTGGGCGAATCCAATAAACCAAAGAGGCGACCCATGGATCTGCAACTCAAGGACAAGGTGGTGCTGATCACCGGCGCCAGCAAGGGCATCGGCCTGGCCTGCGCGCGGGCCTTCGTGGCCGAGGGTGCGCGCGTGGCGCTGGCGGCGCGTGGTGCCGATGTGTTGCAGGCGGCCGCGGCCGAGCTGCGCGCGACGGGCGCCGAGGTGCTGGCGGTGCCGGCCGATCTCGGCGACGCCACGCAGGCTGAACAACTGGCGCACGCGGTGACGGAGCAGTTCGGCCCCATCGACGTGCTGGTCAACTCGGCCGGCGCCGCGCGCCGCACGCTCCCGCAGGAACTGACCGTGGCCGACTGGCACGCCGCGATGGACGCCAAGTTCTTCACCTACCTGCACGCCATGCAGGCCGTGCTGCCGGCCATGCGGGCGCGCGGCAGCGGCGTGGTCGTCAACGTGATCGGCGCCGGGGGCAAGGTGGCCTCGCCCACGCACCTGGCCGGCGGCGCGGCCAACGCGGCGCTGATGCTGGCCACCGCCGGCCTGGCGCACGCGCACGCCGCGGCCGGGCTGCGCATCAACGCCGTCAACCCCGGCCCGGTGCTGACCGCGCGGCTGCAGCAAGGGCTGGAGGCCGAGGCCAGGCTGGCCGGCATCACGCCCGAGCAGGCGCGCGAACGCGCCACGCAGCGCGCCGCCATGGGCCGCATCGCCACGCCCGAGGAGATTGCCGACGTGGTGGTGTTCCTGGCCTCGGCGCGCGCGAGCTACGTCAACGGCGCCATCGTGGCCATGGATGGGGCGACGACACCGATCGTCGTCTGAACCGGGAACTCAGGCGCGCGGCCTGAGCAGCAGGATCGACAGGCCCGAGGCGACGAACGCCAGCCCGGCGCCGATGTTGAGCGCGCTGCCGACGCGCGGGCGCCGCGCCATCCAGCGCGACAGGCGCGCGGCGAAGGCGCCGAGCATGGTGAAGATCAGTGCCGTGAGCACCGCGAAGATCGCACCATAGACAAGCATCTGCACCGCCACCGGCCCCGTGCCGTGCTGACGAACTGCGGGATGAAGGCCAGCACGAACAGCCCCGGCTTGGGGTTGAGCACGTTGGACAGCACGCCGGTGATGAACACCCGGTGCAGCGGCCGGCGCAGCGCCGGGCTGAAGGTGATCAGGTCGCGCGAACGCAGTGCCTTGATGCCGAGCCACAGCAGGTAGGCCGCGCCCACGCCCTTGACCACCCAGAACGCCCACGGCGACGCCTGCAGCACCAGCGACAGGCCCAGCGTGGCGGCCAGCGTGTGCACCATGATGCCGATGCCCGCGCCGACCGACGACAGCGCCGCCGCCAGCGGCCCTGGCTCAGGCCACGGCCGATGGCGAGGATGTTGTCGGGGCCGGGCGCGACCACCACCACCAGCACGGCGGCGACGTAGGCCAACAGAACGTCGGGGAAACATGCCGCGCCCGGGCGCCGTCGCGTCAACCGCCGGTGACCGGCGGGAAGAACGCCACCTCGGCACCGTCGTGCAGCGCGGCGGATTCGTCGGCCATTGCCTGGTCGAGCGCCAGCCGCACCAGCTTGTCGCGCGCCAGTGCCTCGCCATGTGCGCCGCCGCGGGCGATCAGTTCATCGCGCAGCGCGGCCAGCGTGGGCGCGTCGGTGGCCACGCGCTCGCTGCCCACGTTCAGCGCCTCGCGGATCGAGGCGAAATAGCGCACCGTCACCTGCTTCATGCCAGCAGCTCCGCCAGCGGGATGAAGCGCACCATGTCGCCGCGCGCGATGGTGCTGCCGGCCGGGTGGTCGATCAGGCCGTCGGCCCAGTGCGCCGAGGTCAGCACGCCCGAACTCTGGTTGGCGAACAGGTCCAGCCCGCCTTGCGCGTTGCGGCGCGCGCGCAGGAATTCGCGCCGTTTGTCGGGGCGCGGCAGGTCGAAGTCGGCGCGCAGGCTCATCGCCGGCACGTCGATCTTCGTCGCGCCCTGCAGCTTCAGCAGGAAGGGCCGCACCAGCAGCAGGAAGGTGACGAAGCTCGACACCGGGTTGCCGGGCAGGCCCATGAAGTGGGCCTGCCCGCTGCCCGCGCGCCGCACATGGCCGTAAGCGAAGGGTTTGCCGGGCTTCATGCCGATCTGCCACAGGTCCAGAGTGCCAAGCTGTTCGACGGCGGGCTTGATGTGGTCTTCCTCGCCCACGCTTACGCCGCCGCTGGTCAGGATCAGGTCGTGCCCTTCGGCGGCTGACTGCAGCGCGGCCAGCGTGGCGGCACGGTTGTCGGGCACGATGCCGAGGTCGCTGACCTCGCAGCCCAGGCGCAGCAGCAGCGCGCTCAGAAAGAAGCGGTTGCTGTTGTAGATGGCGCCGGGCTTCATGGCCTCGGGCGGCACGTCGCCGGGCATCACCAGTTCGTCGCCGGTGGAGAACAGGGCCACGCGCGGACGCGTCGCCACCTGCAATGAAGCCAGGCCGATGCCGGCCGCCAGACCAATGCTGGCGGGCGCCAGTCGCTCTCCTTTTGCAGTATCACGGCGCCGCGCGTGACATCTTCACCCGCCGCGCGCACCCACTGGCCAGGCGCGGGCACGGCATTGATGCGCACGCGGCCGCCGTCCAGCGCCTCGGTGTCTTCCTGCATTACCACCGCGTCCGCGCCAGCAGGCATGGGCGCACCCGTGAAGATGCGCGCCGCACTGCCCGGCGCCAGCGGCGCGCCAGCGTGGCCCGCGGCGATGCGTTGCGACACGGGCAGTTCGACGCCTGCGGTGACATCGGCCGCCCGCACCGCATAGCCGTCCATCGACGAGTTGTCTTTGGGCGGCACCTGCAGGGCCGACACCACATCCTGCGCCAGCACGCGGCCATCGGCGTTGAAGGTGTTGACGGATTCCGTGCCGCCCAGTGGCGCGGCGTGCGCCAGCAGGCGCTGCAGCGCTTCGTCGAGCGGCATCAGGGGCGCGGCGCGGAGCATCAGACATGGGACGGCAGGTGCCTTTCAGGGTCGTAGTCGAAACGGTGGCCATTGTCGAGCAGCCACTGCGCAATCGCCTCGGCGTCGTTCAGATCCAGCACGGGGCGCAAGGTCGCCTCCGGCAGCGCCTGGGGCGAATCGGTGGCGATGGCGACGATGAATTCGTCGTCGGGGTAGCGCGCCGGCTTGCTGGCAGCGGCGCGCCAGACCTCGACCTTCGGCAGGTCGCTTTCCTTGAAGCCCTCGACCAGCACCCAGTCGACGCCGTCGTACAGCTCGGCGATCAGGTGGTGCACCGACAGTTGCGCCTCCTGCTCGAACTCGCGCATCAGCGCCAGACGATTGCGCGAGGCGACGACCACCTCGAACGCGCCGGCCTCGCGGTGGCGGAAGGTGTCCTTGCCTTCGTGGTCGATGTCGAACCTGTGGTGCGCGTGCTTGACGACCGACACGCGCAGCCCGCGCAGCTTGAGCGCCGGGATCAGCCGCTCGACCAGATGCGTCTTGCCCGAACCGGAATACCCGGCAAAGCCGACCACCTTCATGGATTCATTCTCGCTTCACTATCAGAGCAGGAGCTGCCGGCGCTTGCTTAGCGGGCGCTGGTGGCCAATTTCATTCACATTCTTGTGTGATCAGCGCCTTCACGCGGTCAGCGTCGGCGGGCAGCACCTGCACGCGGCGCGGCAGGTCTTCGATGCCGTCGAACTTGGCCGGGCGGTCCGGGTCGCGCCCCAGCGCCTCGCGGATGGTGGCGGCGAACTTGATGGGCAGCGCCGTTTCCAGCACGATCATCGGCACGCTGGGCTGCACGTGCTCGCGCGCCACCTTCACGCCGTCAGCGGTGTGGGTGTCGATCATCACACCGTGCTTCTGGAACACGTCTCGGATGGTCGCCAGGCGGTCGCCGTGCGTACTCTTGCCGCTGACGAAGCCGAAGCGCTGGCGCGTCTGCTGGAAAGCCGGGTCGCCACTCAGGTCGAATTGGCCGTCCTTGGCGAGTGCATCGTGGAACAGCGCCTTCGTGCGCGCGCCATCGCGGCCGAGCAGATCGAACACGAAGCGCTCGAAGTTGCTGGCCTTGCTGATGTCCATCGACGGGCTGCTGGTCTCGTGCGTGTCGGCACTGCCGCGCACGCGGTAAACGCCGGTGCGGAAGAACTCGTCGAGCACGTCGTTCTCGTTGGTCGCGACGACCAGCTTGTTGATTGGCAGGCCCATCTGGCGTGCCACGTGGCCCGCGCAGACGTTGCCGAAGTTGCCGCTGGGCACGGTGAAATCGACCTTCTCGTCGTTCCGCCCGGCGCCGGGCCGCCCTGCCGGGCACGGCCCCTCGGGGCAGCGCAGACGCGCCAGCGCGAAGCATGGGGGCATGTGACGTGGCCTGAAAATAGCCCGCGAAGTAGTACACCACCTGCGCCAGCAGCCGTGCCCAGTTGATCGAGTTGACGGTGCCGATCTTGTACTGGCGCTTGAAGGCCAGATCGTTGCTCACGGCCTTGACGATGTCCTGGCAGTCGTCGAACACGCCTTCGACGGCGATGTTGTGGATGTTGGCGTCCTGCAGGCTGAACATCTGCGCCTGCTGGAACGCGCTCATGCGCCCGTGCGGGCTGAGCATGAACACGCGGATGCCCTGCTTGCCGCGCATGGCGTATTCGGCCGCGCTGCCGGTGTCGCCGCTGGTGGCGCCCAGGATATTGAGCTGCTCGCCACGGCGCGCCAGTTCGTACTCGAACAGGTTGCCCAGCAGTTGCATCGCCATGTCCTTGAAGGCCAGCGTGGGGCCGTTGGACAGGGCTTCGAGGTAGAAGCCGTTGCCGAGCTTCTTGAGCGGAACGATCTCCAGCGTGCCGAACACCTCGGGCGTGTAGGTCTTCTCGCAGATGCGTTGAAGGTCGGCGGCCGGAATGTCGTCGATGTAGAGCGACAGGATCTCGAACGCCAGCGTGGCGTAGCCGTGCTGGGCATACAGGTGGCGCCAGTGGTCGAGCGTGGTGCGGTCGATCTGTGGATAGTGCTCGGGCAGGTACAGGCCGCCATCGGGCGCCAAGCCCTCCAGCAGGATGTCGCAGAACTTGCGCGGCGTGCTGTCGCCACGGGTGGAGAGGTAGTTCATAGATCAGGCTGGGCACGCCGGCGCGCGCGGCATGCCCCAACGGTCAATGGGTCGGTCAGGCCAGTTCTTCCTTGCGGATGCGCACGATGGGCGCCAGCACGCTGGGCAGCGCCTGCAACTGCGCCAGCGCCGTGCTCATGGCGCCTTCGCGCGTGTCGTGCGTGAGGATGATCAGGTCGGTGTGGTCGGGCGTGGGCTCGCCGGCGCCGGCGTCGGTGCCGGCCACGTCGTCGGCCTCGCGCTGCAGCACGGCGTTGATGCTGATGCCGGCGTCGGCCAGGATGCGCGTGACGTTCGATAGCACACCCGCCTCGTCCTTCACCCGCAGGCGCAGGTAGTAGCTGGTGATCACCTGCTCCATCGGCAGCACGCTGACGTCGCGCATCTGCCCCGGCTGGAAGGCCAGGTGCGGCACGCGGTGCTGCGGGTCGCTGGTGGCCAGGCGGGTGACGTCGACCAGGTCGGCGATGACAGCGCTGGCCGTGGGCTCGCTGCCGGCGCCCTTGCCGTAGTACAGCGTGGTGCCCACGGCATCGCCGTTGACGACGACGGCGTTCATGGCGCCCTCGACGTTGGCGATCAGCCGCTTGGCCGGCACCAGCGTGGGGTGCACGCGCAGCTCGACGCCCTCGCCTTCGCGGCGCTTGGTGATGCCCAGCAGCTTGATGCGGTAGCCCAGTTGCTCGGCATAGCGGATGTCGGTGGCCGACAGCTTGGTGATGCCCTCGACGTAGGCCTTGTCGAACTGCACCGGGATGCCGTAGGCGATGGCGCTCATGATGGTGGCCTTGTGCGCGGCATCCACGCCTTCGATGTCGAAGGTCGGGTCGGCCTCGGCGTAGCCCAGCGCCTGCGCCTCTTTCAGCACCACGTCGAAGTCCAGGCCCTTGTCGCGCATCTCGCTCAGGATGAAGTTCGTGGTGCCGTTGATGATGCCGGCGATCCACTGGATGCGGTTGGCCGTCAGGCCCTCGCGCAGCGCCTTGATGATGGGGATGCCGCCAGCCACGGCGGCCTCGAAGGCGACCATCACGCCCTTGTCGTGCGCGGCCTGGAAGATCTGGGTGCCGTGCACGGCCAGCAGCGCCTTGTTGGCGGTGACCACGTGCTTGCCGGCGGCAATGGCCTCCATCACCAGCGTCCTGGCGATGCCGTAGCCGCCGATCAGCTCGATGACGATCTCGATGTCGGGATTGGCGAGCACCTCGCGCGCATCGCCCACCACCTTGACGCCGGAGCCGACGATCTGCTGCGCGCGCTCGGTGTCGAGGTCAGCCACCATGGTGATTTCGATGCCGCGGCCAGCGCGGCGCTTGATTTCCTCCTGGTTGCGCTGCAGCACGTTGAAGGTGCCGCTGCCCACCGTCCCGATGCCCAACAGGCCGACTTGGATCGCTTTCATGTTCTCTTGGTTTTTAAGTCAAATATGCCTCTAGCACCCGTCCATCAAGCGCGGGCAGCTTCTTTTTGCAGCAATCTGCACCACCGATGCCGACTTGGCATGGCGCGCACGGTACTGCTCGAGGAACTTCGCCAACCGCCCGATGGCTTCGCGCAGATCGTCCTCGTGCGGCAGGAACACGATGCGGAAGTGCTGGTTGTCGGGGTAGTTGAAGCCCGAGCCCTGCACCAGCATCACGCGCGTGGCACGCAGCACTTCCATGAAGAACTGGCGGTCGTCCTGAATGGGGTACATCTTGGGATCGAGCCGCGGGAACATGTACAGCGCGGCCTGCGGCTTGACGCAGCTGACGCCCGGAATGGCACTGATCAGCTCATAGGCCAGGTCGCGCTGGCGGCGCAGGCGGCCGCCCTCCTTCACCAGGTCGTGGATGCTCTGGTAGCCACCCAGCGCGGTCTGGATGGCGTACTGCCCCGGCACGTTGCTGCCCAGCTTGATGTTGGCCAGCATGTTGATGCCTTCGATGTAGTCGCGCGCCGACTCCTTGTCGCCCGAGATCACCATCCAGCCGGCGCGGAAGCCGCACGAGCGGTAGGCTTTCGACAGCGAGTTGAAGGTGAGCGTCAGCACGTCGGTCGCCAGGCTGGCCAGCGCCGTGTGCTTCACGCCGTCGTACAGCACCTTGTCGTACACCTCGTCGGCCATGATGACGAGGTTGTGCTCGCGCGCGATCTCGATGATGCCGAGCAGCAGTTCGTTGGAATACAGCGCGCCGGTCGGGTTGTTGGGATTGATGACGACGATGGCCTTGGTACGCGACGTGACCTTGGCGCGGATGTCGTCCAGATTGGGCATCCAGCCATTGGCCTCGTCGCACAGGTAGTGCACGGGCTTGCCGCCCGACAGGCTGGCCACGGCGGTCCACAGCGGGTAGTCGGGCGCGGGCACCAGCATCTCGTCGCCCTCGGACAGCAGTGCGTTGGCGGCCATGCCGATCAGGTCGCTGGCGCCATTGCCCAGGTAGATGTCGTCGATGGTGACGCCTTCGATGCCCTGCTCCTGCGTGTAGTGCATCACCGCCTTGCGGGCCGAGAAGATGCCCTTGCTGTCCGAGTAACCGGCCGAATCCGGCAGGTTGCGGATCATGTCCTGCACGATCTCCTCGGGCGGCTGAAAGCCGAACGGCGCCAGGTTGCCGATATTCAGCTTGATGATCTTCTGGCCCTCGTCCTCCATCTGCTTGGCCGCGTCCACGATGGGCCCACGCACGTCATAAAGCACGTTCGCCAGCTTGGCGGATTTGTGGATGGGTTTCATGGCAAGACCTTCCGGGCGAAGCTTCAAGGAGGGAAAACATAGAATTGGAACACATCTGCGCCCTTCGCCCCCTCTTCCTGCATGAAATTCCAGCCCGATCAGTTCGGCTCTGCCATCACCAGCTACGGCCCCGGTTGGATCGCCGTGGCCGGCGAGCGCATCGACCGCAGCGTGGTGCTGCACAGCACGGGCGAACGCACGGATTGGCGCTGCAGCCATTTCGATGAATTGACCGATGCGCATTTCGCGCCGCTGGCCGCGCACAAGCCCGAACTGGTGGTGTTCGGCAGCGGCGCTGCCACCCGCTTTCCCAGGCCGGCGTGGATCCGCGCCCTGGTCGAGGCTGGCATCGGCGTGGAAGCCATGGACACCGGTGCCGCCTGCCGCACCTACAACATCCTGGCGGGCGAAGGCAGGCGCGTGATCGCCGCCTTGTTGCTGGAGCCGGGCGAAGAAAGTCAGGATGGGTTAAAATAAAGGGCTGGCAACTGTTGCCCTCGCCACACCTTCTGCAACAGCGGCGGATGGTTCGGCCGGGCAGTCACGTGTGCCCTACGCCCCCTCGATAAAACCGTCCGGAGATTGAAGTTCATATGGCGATCGTTGTCAACAAACCCCTCCCTGAATTCGAAGCGATTGCGACCGGCGACGTCAAAGTTACCAACACCTCCCACAACGGGCAAGCCCTCGTTCTGTACTTTTATCCCAAAGACAACACCCCGGCTGCACCACCGAGGCGATGCAGTTCCGCGACAAATACAAGGATTTCGTGAAGGCGGGTGCCGTGGTGTTTGGCGTCAGCCGCGACAACATGACGTCGCACGACAGTTTCAAGGCCAAGCTCGAACTGCCCTTCGAACTGATCGCCGATACCGAAGAGAAGATGTGCCACATGTTCGGTGTGGTCAAGAACAAGATCATGTACGGCAAGAAGGTCAAGGGCATCGAGCGCAGTACCTTCCTGGTCAACGCCGACGGCATCCTGGTGCAGGAGTGGCGCGGCCTGAAGGTGCCCGGCCATGTCGAGGAAGTGCTGAAGGCCGTGAAGGTGCTGAAAAAGCCGCCTGAAAGCCTGACGGTGACTGCCACCGTGCTCATGCATAATGAGCCGGAATGTTGTTGCAGCCGTATCGACTGACTTTTCTCGCGAAAGCCGCCTTGGCTGACAAGGCGGCTTTTTCTTTGGCCGACGCCAGCCGCATCGCGGCCGGGCGGTGCGCCCTCCGCTGAACCTTCCAATCCGCATGCCCCTGCCCCTCCCCCGACCAAACGTGGCGCCAAGCTGTCTTCCGACGTCATCGACCTGTCCACCCGCCGCGCCACGGCGCGTTCCACGGCAACGGCAACGGCAACGGCAACGCCCGCCAGCCGCAGCCGCGCGCCGGCACAGCAGGCGCGCTTGCTGACGGAATCCGTGGACGAGGTGGTCACCCCGCTGCCGGTGCCCGGCGCCCGCAGCCCCGTGGCACGCACGGAGGCGCCCGCCCCGGCCCGACCGGCCGAGCGCGTGGCTGAGAAACCTGCTCCCCAAAAGGCTGCCGCCCGCGCCCCCAAGGCCAAGGCCACAGGCCCCACGCGGCTGTTCGTGCTCGACACCAACGTGCTGCTGCACGACCCGACGGCGCTGTTCCGCTTCGAGGAGCACGACATCTTCCTGCCGATGATCGTGCTGGAGGAACTGGACGGCCACAAGAAAGGCATGACCGAGGTGGCCCGCAACGGCCGCCAGACCAGCCGCCTGCTGGATGCGCTGGCCGGCGTGAAGGGCGCCGACATGGCGCAGGGTTTGGCACTGGATTCGACCGGCAACGTGGCCGCCGGCGGCAAGCTGTACTTCCAGACCGCGCCGCTGGACGTGACCATGCCCGCCGCCCTGCCCCAGGGCAAGGCCGACAACCAGATCCTGGGCGTGGTCGCCGCGCTGGAGAAGCAATACGCACCGCGCGAAGTGATCCTGGTGTCGAAGGACATCAACATGCGCGTGAAGGCGCGCGCGCTGGGCCTGAAGGCCGAGGATTACGAGAACGACAAGACGCTGGAGGACGGCGACCTGCTGTATTCGGGCGTGCTGCAGTTGCCGCCCGACTTCTGGACGCGGCAGAGCAAGACCGTCGAGAGCTGGCAGAGCGGCAGTTCGACCTATTACCGCGTCAGCGGCCCGGCGGTGGCCAGTCTGTACATTAACCAGTTCGTCTATTTCGAGTCGCCCGGCGAGCCCAGCCTGTATGCGCGCGTGACGGAGATCCGCGACAAGACGGCGGTGCTGAAGACGCTGAAGGACTTCACGCACCTGAAGAACGGCGTGTGGGGCGTGACGGCGCGCAACCGCGAGCAGAACTTCGCCCTCAACCTGCTGATGGATCCGGAGATCGACTTCGTCACCCTGGCCGGCACGGCGGGCACCGGCAAGACGCTGCTGGCGCTGGCGTCGGGCCTGACGCAGGTGCTGGACGACCGCCGCTACACCGAGATCATCATGACGCGTGCCACCGTGAGCGTGGGCGAAGACATCGGCTTCCTGCCCGGCACCGAGGAAGAGAAGATGGGTCCGTGGATGGGCGCGCTGGACGACAACCTGGAGTTCCTCTCCAAGGGCGATGCCTCGGGCGCCGGCGAATGGGGGCGTGCCGCCACCAACGAGTTGATCCGCAGCCGCGTGAAGATCAAGAGCATGAACTTCATGCGCGGACGCACCTTCATGAACAAGTGGGTGATCATCGACGAGGCGCAGAACCTGACGCCCAAGCAGATGAAGACGCTGATCACGCGCGCCGGCCCCGGCACCAAGATCATCTGCATGGGCAACCTGGCGCAGATCGACACGCCCTACCTGACCGAAGGCTCGTCGGGCATGACCTACGCGGTGGACCGCTTCAAGGGCTGGCCGCACGGCGGCCACGTGACGCTGGCGCGCGGTGAGCGCTCGCGGCTGGCGGACTTTGCCAGCGAAGTGCTGTAGTCGCCCCTGAAGCCCCCACCCCCGCATGAACACTGGCTTTGCGGGTGATTGCCGATGTCCGGAACTCCCGGTTTGATATTCAATGGTGGCTGATTTCTGGGAGTTTTTCAGCCGTGCTGTTTGCCTGCTCTGCCACCGAGGACTTCTTTCGCTCGCGCATCGACCACATGATCGATCTGCACCATCCGCTGGCCGTGCTGGCCTCGCGCATGCCCTGGCAGCAGATCGAGGCATCGGTGTCGCACTTGCTGTCACGCAAAGGCCGCACGGGCGTGGCCATGCCCGATCTGGACCTCTTTGGCGAGCAGGTGCAACGTATCCGGGGCCCAGCAACGCTGGGCGCCCGCGCATACCGCTGCGGGTGATGATCTCCTTGCTGTACCTCAAGCACGCGTTCAACGAGTCCGACGAAGGCGTGGTGGCGCGCTGGGCCGACACGCCCCGCTGGCAGTTCTTCTCCGGCTGCGCCTACTACGAAGACCGCCAACCCTGCGACGCCAGCACCCTGATCAAATTCCGCCAGCTGCTGGGCGAAGAAGGTGTCGAAGAGCTGCTGGCACAGACCATCCACGTGGCCGTTGACCTCAAGCTCATCAAGGCACAGGAGCTCAGCCGCGTGATCGTCGACACCACGGTGCAACCCAAGGCCGTCGCGCACCCCACCGACAGCCGATTGCTGGAGACGGCCAGGAGCAAACTGGTCGAGGCCGCCAAGCAGGCCGGCATCGGACTGAAGCAGACCTTTGCAAGGAAGGCAAGCAACTGGCTCGCCAGGCCGGGCGTTATGCCCATGCCCGGCAGTTCAAACGCATGCGCCGGGTCATCAAGCGGCAGAGAACCATCGCTGGGCGCCTGCAGCGCGAGATCGAGCGCAAGGCCAGCGCCATCGCAGCGGCTGCGCGGCAGGCCCTGGATGAGACGCTGGGCAAAGCCCGGCGCATTGCCGCGCAAAGCGGCCAGCGCAAGGCAATTGATGGCTCCAAGCTCTACGCCTGGCACGCCCCCGAGGTGGAATGCATCAACAAAGGCAAGGCCCGCCAGCCCTACGAGTTCGGCGTCAAGGCAGGCATTGCCAGCACCTTCAAGGGCAATCTGATCGTGGGTGCAAGGACCTTTGCCGGCAACCCGTATGACGGGCACACCCTCCATGAGCAACTGGAGCAAGCCAGCATCCTGATGCAGGACTGCCAGATCAGGCCAGCAACAGCCTTCGTCGATCTGGGCTATCGGGGTGTGGAGAAGGACAACCCGGGCGTGGACATCAGGCACCGGGGCAAAGCCAGGCAGCTGAGCAAGGCAGAAAGAAAGCAACTCAAGCGCCGTCAGGCGATCGAGCCGGTGATCGGGCACCTCAAGAGCGATCATGGCCTGGATCGCTGTCATCTCAAGGGCCAGACTGGAGATGCGATGCATGCGGTGCTGTGCGCGGCGGGCTACAACATCCAATGGCTGCTGCGCATGATCGCCAAGAAGAGCATCGCCTTCTTGTGGCGGCTTTATTGGCGCCTATGCCAGAGTCTGCCCCCGGCGCCGCACTGCACGCCATCGCGTTGGAAGTTGATCGACCGAACGTCCAGCAGTCGTTCAGAGTCACTGGCCTGGGCGTGAAAATGAATAGGGTCTTAGGAAGCAAACCTCTCTACCAAGTGAGCTAACTTCCTATCGTGATTCAGAAAACAGGTACTTCAGGCGTTCCAAGATCAGTGAAGCGAAGTTTCGCCAGCTCGTGCGCTACTTCGCCATGGATTTGACGGCCACCGACTGCGCCCAACTGTGCGGGCTGTCGCTGCGTTCGGTCAACAGCATCTATCTGCGCATGCGTGCTCGCATGGCCGAGCACTGTGAAGCGCGCTCGCCCTTTGTCGGAGAGCTCGAAGCCGATGAGTCCTACTTCGGTCCCCGGCGCGTACGCGGCTTGCGCGGCCGCGGCGCGGGCCGCAAGACGGTGGTCTTTGGTTTGTTCAAGCGAGGCGACTGTGTCTACACCGAGATCGTGCCCGATGCCCCCAAACGCACCTTGCAGGCCATCATCCGGGGCAAGGCCGACATTGCCAGCATCATTCACACTGATGGCTGGAGAGGCTACGACGGGCTGGTGGACGTGGGCTTTGACAAGCACTTTCGGGTCAGCCACGGGGCCAATGAGTTCGAACGTGGCTCGGTGCATGTCAATGGCATCGAGAGCTTCTGGAGCTTGGCCAAGCGGCGACTGGCGCAGTTCAATGGCGTGCCGCGCAAGACGTTCTATCTGCACTTGAAGGAGACCGAGTTTCGCTTCAATCATCGAAATCAGAACCTCTACAAAGCATTGCTATCCTTGCTCAGAAACAATCCGCTTTGATAGCGTTTGCTTCCTAAGACCCATGAATAAATCAGGGACGACGCTGTAAGCATGAAATGATAAGAATTTGATAGCTGCTTGCGCATGTCCACAAAGGATTTGAGATAAAAACCTATCTGAAATCATTTAATAACGGGCGCAGGAAGCTATGATTTTTGAGTAGCCAGCCGCTCCCAACACTGTACGCTGGCGCCCACGAAAAAGCCCCGCACCTCTCGGTAGCGGGGCTTTGCTTTTCAGCCGATCGGGCCGATTACACGGTCACTTCCTTGGCCACGTCCGCGTACTCCTCGATCTGGTCGAAGTTCATGTAGCGGTACACGCTGGCCTTGTCGGCGTCGATGATGCCCATCTCGGCGCTGTACTCCTCCACCGTGGGGATGCGGCCCAGCTTGGAGCAGATGGCCGCCAGCTCGGCGCTGCCCAGGAACACGTTGGTGTTCCTGCCCAGGCGGTTGGGGAAGTTGCGCGTGCTGGTCGACATGACGGTGGCACCCTCGCGCACCTGCGCCTGGTTGCCCATGCACAGGCTGCAGCCCGGCATCTCGGTGCGTGCGCCGGCGGCGCCGAAGGCGGCGTACTGGCCTTCCTTCATCAGCTCGTCCTGGTCCATCTTGGTGGGCGGTGCCACCCACAGCTTGACGGGGATGTCGCGCTGGCCGCCCAGCAGCTTGGCGGCGGCGCGAAAGTGGCCGATGTTGGTCATGCACGAGCCGATGAAGGCTTCGTCGATCTTGGTGCCGGCCACTTCGGACATGAACTTGGCGTCGTCCGGATCATTCGGGCAGCAGACGATCGGCTCCTTGATGTCGGCCAGGTCGATCTCGATGACGGCGGCGTACTCGGCGTCCTTGTCGGCTTCCAGCAGCTGCGGGTTGGCCAGCCACTGTTCGACCTTCTCGATGCGGCGCGCCAGTGTCTTGGCGTCGGCGTAGCCGTTGGCGATCATGTTCTTCATCAGCACCACGTTGGATTGGAGGTACTCGATGATCGGCTCCTTGTCGAGCTTGATCGTGCAGCCGGCGGCCGAGCGCTCGGCGCTGGCGTCGGACAGCTCGAACGCCTGCTCCACCTTCAGCTGCGGCAAGCCTTCGATCTCCAGCACGCGGCCCGAGAAGATGTTCTTCTTGCCTGCCTTCTCGACGGTCAGCAGGCCCTGCTTGATGGCGTACAGCGGAATGGCGTGCACCAGGTCGCGCAGGGTCACACCCGGCTGCATCTCGCCCTTGAAGCGCACCAGCACCGACTCGGGCATGTCCAGCGGCATCACGCCCGTGGCGGCGGCAAACGCCACCAGGCCGGAACCGGCCGGGAAGCTGATGCCGATCGGGAAGCGCGTGTGCGAATCACCGCCGGTGCCCACGGTGTCGGGCAGCAGCAGGCGGTTGAGCCAGCTGTGGATCACGCCGTCGCCCGGGCGCAGGGCCACGCCGCCGCGGTTGCTGATGAAAGCGGGCAGCTCGCGGTGCATCTTGGCATCGACGGGCTTCGGATAGGCAGCGGTGTGGCAGAAGGACTGCATCACCATGTCGGCACTGAAGCCCAGGCAGGCCAGGTCCTTCAGTTCGTCGCGCGTCATCGGGCCGGTGGTGTCCTGGCTGCCGACGGTGGTCATCTTGGGCTCGCAGTAGGTGCCGGGGCGGATACCCTGGCCTTCCGGCAGGCCGCAGGCGCGGCCGACCATCTTCTGCGCCAGCGTGAAGCCGGCCTTGGTCGCGGCGGGGGCCTGCGGCAGACGGAACTTGTCCGACGCCGGCAAACCGAGGAATTCGCGCGCCTTGGCGGTCAGGCTGCGGCCGATGATCAGGTTGATGCGGCCGCCGGCGCGCACTTCGTCCAGCAGCACGTCGCTCTTGAGCGCGAAGTCGGCCACCTTCTGGCCGCCCTTCTCGATCTTGCCCTCGTAGGGGTAGATGTCGATCACGTCGCCCATCTCGAACTTCGACACGTCAACTTCGATCGGCAGCGAGCCAGAGTCTTCCTGCGTGTTGAAGAAGATCGGCGCGATCTTGCCGCCCAGCGTGACGCCGCCGAAGCGCTTGTTCGGCACGAAGGGAATGTCCTGGCCGGTGGCCCAGATCACGCTGTTGGTGGCCGACTTGCGGCTGGAGCCGGTGCCCACCACGTCGCCCACGTAGGCGACGATGTGGCCCTTCTTCTTCAGGTCCTCGATGAACTGCATCGGGCCGCGCTTGCCGTCTTCCTCGGGCTTGAAGGCCGCGTCGGGGCGCGTGTTCTTCAGCATCGCCAGGTAGTGCAGCGGAATGTCGGGGCGGCTCCAGGCGTCGGGCGCGGGCGACAGGTCGTCGGTGTTGGTTTCGCCCGGCACCTTGAACACGGTGACGGTGATCTTCTTCTCGACCTCGGGACGGCTGGTGAACCACTCGGCGTCGGCCCAGCTCTGCATCACCTCCTTGGCCTTGGCGTTGCCCGCCTTGGCCTTGGCGGCGACGTCGTTGAAGAAGTCGAACATCAGCAGCGTTTTCTTCAGCGCGTCGGCGGCTTGCTGAGCGACTTCGGCATCGTCCAGCAGCTCGATCAGCGGGTGCACGTTGTAGCCGCCGACCATGGTGCCCAGCAGCTCGGTGGCCTTGGCCTTGCTGATCAGGCCCACCTGGACGTCGCCGTGCGCCACGGCGGCCAGGAAGCTGGCCTTGACCTTGGCCGCGTCGTCCACGCCGGGCGGCACGCGGTGGGTCAGCAGGTCGAGCAGGAAGGCGGCGTCTTCACCCGCGGGCGGGTTTTTGATCAGCTCGATCAGCTCAGCAGTCTGCTTGGCATCCAACGGCAGCGGCGGGATGCCCAGGGTGGCTCGTTCGGCGACGTGGGCGCGATAGGCGTTCAACACTTTCTTCTCTCCTGATTGATGACTTCGATTCGTTGCGGATCGCCGCCGGCCCCATGCCGGGTGGCGACCCTTGCTGACCGCGCAACCACCGCCGGCCGCCCGAGGCGGGCTTACTTGCTGTCGAGCAGGCTGGACTGCGGGTTGGCCTGCATCTGGGCGGCGAACTCGCGCTGCGTGGGGGTGGCGCATTCGTCGGCCACGCGCTGACCCAGCTTCTGGTTCAGCAGCATGGATTTGTTGCCCAGCTGCAGCCACATGGCGCCCTGGCGGTTGTCTTCCATGCGGATGGCGCCGGTGCGGCTTTCGACCGGGTGCATGTAGTAGTTCTGCTTGCCGGTGCTGACGCGGAAGAAACCGGGGTTCTTGTCGTCCGGCGTCACCGTCACGTCGGCGCCCAGCTCGCACTGGATCTTGCCGGTGTGCACATGCTGGGCGATGGCCACTTCGGCATCGGTCAGGCGCTGGGTCAGCGTCTGCACCGGCGTGACCGATTCGACCGCCTTGGCAGTCTTGCTCGGCACACGCTTCTTCGGCGCAGCCTTGACGGTCTTCTTGGCGGGCGCCTTGGCCGGTGCCTTCTTGGTGGCGGCTGGCTTCTTGGCCGTACCGGACGACTGTGCCTGCACGGCACCCATGGGCAGGCTCAAAGCGACCGCGACGGAGGCAAGGGCGAGGAGTTTCATACTGCGTTCACTCTCAAGAAAAAGGTAGGGGTGGCGATGATGACATGCCGGCCGTGTCAGAACCATGGCGCCACCTCGGTGGGCAGGTGCCGTCCGGTGGCGTGGGCACGCTCCAGCACCTGCCAGAAATGGCGGTAGCTGGCGCGGTCGTGCAGGGCGCCGTCGTGGCTGATCGGCGCCCAGTCGGCCTGGGCCGCCGCCAGCAGGATGGCGCTGGCGGTGTGGATCTGCTGCTCGTCGGGCGCGAAGGCCTCAAGGATGGGGCGGATCTGGCTCGGGTGGATGCTCCACATGCGGGTGTAGCCGAACTCGCGCGCGGCGCGGCGCGCCGCGGTGCGCATGGCGGCTTCGTCCCTGAATTCGGTGACCACGCAGTGCGACGGCACCTTGCCGAAGGCGTGCGCGGCGCTGGCGATCTCCAGCTTGGCGCGCAGCACCAGCGGGTGCGTGAACTGGCCTTCGATGCCCATGCCCTCGGCCGGGATGGCGCCGGCGTGGGCCGAGACGAAGTCCATCAGCCCGAAGCTGAGCGACTGCACGCGTGGGTGCGCGGCGATGTCGAAGGCGCGGTGCACGGCGCCGGGCGATTCGATCAAAACTTGTAGCGGCAGGCCCTTGCTGTACGCCGACAGAAGGGCTTTTTCGGCCCGGATCACGTCCTCGACCGACTCCACCTTGGGAATCATGATGTGCGTCAGGCGCGGGCCGGCGTCGCGGGCGATGATGTCCATGTCGGCCTCGAAGGCCGGATGGTCGACCGGGTGCACGCGCACGCCCACGCGGGCGCCGTCGGGGGCGGACATGACCAGCTCGGTCACCAGCAACGCGTGCTCCGCCTCGCCGCCCACGGGCGCGCCGTCCTCGCAATCCAGCGTGACGTCGAACACGCAGGCGCCGAATTCCTCGGCCATCTCGGCCTGCAGTTGCAGGCTCTTGCGCATGCGCACTTCGACACCGCTGTAGTGGTCGCACACCGGCAGCATGCCGGCGGCGGCCTGGGCGCCGAGGAGGATGTCGCGCGGGTGGGTCATGGGCGGTGCGGAATCGGAAACGCTGTGGTATTCAAAAAGATAGCTTCCTGCGCACGCTGAGCCTTGATTTCAAGACAAATCGATCTGAAACCGGCTTGAATCGGGCGCAAGCAGCTATGTTTTTGCAGTCACGCCGGGTGGCCGGCGTGACTGCGGGGGCGCATCACAGCAGGTGCTTCACGCCTTCCTGCTCGCCTTCCAGCTCGGCCAGGGTCTTGTTGATGCATTCCTGGCTGAAGGCGTCGATCGGCAGCCCTTCGACGACCTTGTACTCGCCGTTCTCGGTGGTGACGGGGAAGCCGAACATCACGTCCTTGGGGATGCCATACCAGCCCTGCGACGGGATGCCCATGGTCACCCACTCGCCGTTGGTGCCCAGCGCCCAGTCGCGCATGTGGTCGATGGCGGCGTTGGCGGCCGAGGCGGCCGACGACAGGCCGCGCGCCTCGATGATGGCGGCGCCGCGCTTGCCCACGGTGGGCAGGAAGGTGTTGGCGTTCCATTCCTGGTCGTTGATCATGTCCTTGACGCTGGCGCCGTCGATGGTGGCGAAGCGGTAGTCGGCGTACATGGTGGGCGAGTGGTTGCCCCACACGGTGAGCTTCTTGATGTCCTTGACGGCCTTGCCGGTCTTGGCGGCGATCTGGCTAGCGGCACGGTTGTGGTCCAGGCGCAGCATCGCGGTGAAGTTCTTGGCCGGCAGGTCGGGCGCCGACTTCATGGCGATGTAGGCGTTGGTGTTGGCCGGGTTGCCCACCACCAGCACCTTGACGTTGCGGCTGGCCACGGCGTTCAGTGCCTTGCCCTGCGCGGTGAAGATCTGCGCGTTGGCGGCCAGCAGGTCGGCGCGCTCCATGCCGGGGCCGCGCGGACGGGCGCCCACCAGCAGGGCGTAGTCGGTGTCCTTGAAGGCGGTCATCGGGTCGCTGTGCGCTTCCATGCCGGCCAGCAGCGGGAAGGCGCAGTCTTCCAGTTCCATCATCACGCCCTTGAGCGCCTTCTGCGCCTTCTCGTCGGGGATCTCGAGCAGTTGCAGGATCACCGGCTGGTCCTTGCCCAGCATCTCGCCGGAGGCGATACGGAACAGCAGGGCGTAGCCGATCTGGCCAGCGGCGCCGGTGACGGCCACGCGAACGGGCTTCTTGCTCATGGAAAACACTCCAAAGGTTGTGATGAAACGGTGACAGGACGAACGTGCCAGACCACTGAAAACCGCCGGGCCAGGGCATTCCGAACAGCCCTCAAGTGTATCCGCAGAAACCCGGAGGGTCAATTTGTCTTGTGTCTTATATAAGATATCATTACCCTTCCAGCAACCTGACAAGGCAAGCCGCGATGGCCAGCGCCGCCACCCCTCCTCCCCCTGCCGACACCGATTCGCCGCCGGCGCCGGCCGCGGCCGCCTGGGGCGGGCAAGCGCCCGCGTTCAGCCCGCTGTACCAGCAGATCAAGGGGCTGATCCTGCAGGGCCTGCAGCAGGGCGAATGGAAGCCGGGCGAAGTCATCCCCAGCGAGTTCGACCTGGCCGCGCGCTACAAGGTCAGCCAGGGCACGGTGCGCAAGGCCGTCGACGAACTGGCGGCCGAAAACCTGCTGGTGCGCCGCCAGGGCCGCGGCACCTTCGTGGCCACGCACGCCGAGCAGCACATGCAGTACCGCTTTCTGCGCCTGCAGCCCGACAGCGGCACGGTGGACAGCGAGGGCCCGGCGCAGCGCGATTTCGTCGACTGCCGGCGCCAGCGCGCCAGCGCCGAGGTGGCCCGCCTGCTGGGCCTGCGCGCGGGCGACCCGGTGCTGCAAGCGCGGCGCCTGCTGCGCTACGGCGGCGTGCCGACGATCCTGGAGGACATCTGGCTGCCGGGCGGGCCGTTCAAGGGGCTGACGGTGGAGCGCCTGTCGGACTACCACGGGCCGATGTACGCGCTGTTCGAGGCCGAATTCGGCGTGCGCATGGTGCGCGCCGACGAGAAGATCCGCGCCGTGCTGCCCGACGCCGCGCAGGCTGCCCTGCTGGATGTGACGCCCGCCACGCCGCTGCTGAGCGTGGAGCGCATCGCCTACACCTACAACGACGTGCCCATGGAACTGCGCCGCGGGCTGTACCGCACCGACACGCACCACTACCGCAACGAACTGAACTGAGCGGCTTGGGCCACTTTGATCGTGATAGCTGCTCGCGCCCGATGCGCCTCGATTTCAGCATCGTTTGGATCTGAAATCGCCATGCACCAAGCGCAAGCAGCTACTGAATTCGAAGCAATCCTCGACATGCCCCTGCGTGCGCCGATGCAATGCTCCAGTCAGCTTGTTGCATTGCAATAGAATTTGCAGGTTCACTCCCGAAGAATTACAACGTCGTTACATTTTTCCCCACGAGAGCCCCACCATGAGCGAAGTCGCCAAGCCCCGGCCCGAATACCGAAACATCAACGCCCTGGGCGACCTGCCCAGCTACCGCTGGCCGCTGGCTGCGCTGGTGTCGGGCGCGCACCGCCTCAGCGGCGTGCTGATGTTCCTGCTGCTGCCCTTCATCCTGTGGCTGTTCGACAAGTCGGTGTCGTCCGAGATCTCCTTCGGCCAGTTCACCGCCGCCTTCTCGTCGGGGCTGGGCATCTTCGGCGGCTGGTTCATCAAGCTGGTGGTGCTGGCGCTCATCTGGGCCTACCTGCACCACCTGTTCGCCGGCGTGCGCCACCTGTACATGGACGTGTCGCACAACACCACCAAGGATTTCGGCCGCCGCTCGGCCGCCACCGTGCTGGTGGCCAGCCTCGGGCTGACGCTGATCCTGGGCGCCAAGCTGTTCGGCCTGTACTGATTCAAGAGGAAGAAGGAGCAAACCCATGGCTGTCAACTACGGCTCCAAGCGCACCGTCGTCGGTGCCCACTACGGCACCGGCGACTGGCTGGTGCAGCGCTTCACCGCCGCGCTGATGGTGATCTTCACCCTGGTGGTGCTGGCGCAGGTGATCCTGACCAAGGGCACCATCGGCTACGACAAGTGGGCCGGCATCTTCGCGTCGCAGTGGATGAAGGTGCTGACCTTCGCCGTCGTCGTGGCGCTGATCTGGCACATCTGGGTCGGCATGCGCAACGTGTGGATGGACTACATCAAGCCCGTCGGCATGCGCATGACGCTGCAGGCGCTGACCCTGGCCTGGCTGGTCGGCTGCGCGGGCTGGGCCTTCCAGGTGCTGTGGCGCCTGTAAGCCGCCGCTGCCCACCCCCGATGACAAGAATTACTGAGCCAAGAACATGAGTTACACCAAAGACAAAATCAACGTCCGCAAGTTCGACGTGGTGATCGTCGGCGCGGGCGGCTCGGGCATGCGTGCCTCGCTGCAGCTGGCGCGCGCCGGCCTCAACGTCGCCGTGCTGTCCAAGGTCTTCCCCACCCGCTCGCACACCGTGGCGGCGCAGGGCGGCGTCGGCGCCTCGCTGGGCAACATGAGCGAGGACAACTGGCACTACCACTTCTACGACACCATCAAGGGCAGTGACTGGCTGGGCGACCAGGACGCCATCGAGTTCATGTGCCAGGAAGCGCCCAAGGTGGTGTACGAGCTGGAGCACTTCGGCATGCCGTTCGACCGCAACCCCGACGGCACCATCTACCAGCGCCCCTTCGGCGGCCACACCGCCAACTACGGCGAGAAGCCCGTGCAGCGCGCCTGCGCTGCCGCCGACCGCACCGGCCACGCCATGCTGCACACGCTGTACCAGCAGAACGTGGCCAGCAAGACGACCTTCTTCGTCGAGTGGATGGCGCTCGACCTGATCCGCGACGCCGAGGGCGACGTGGTCGGCGTCACCGCCATCGAGATGGAAACCGGCGACCTGTACGTGCTGCACGCCAAGACGGTGATGCTGGCCACCGGCGGTGCCGGCCGCATCTTCGCCGCCTCGACCAACGCCTTCATCAACACCGGCGACGGCTTGGGCATGGCGGCGCGCGCCGGCGTCCCGCTGCAGGACATGGAGTTCTGGCAGTTCCACCCCACCGGCGTGGCCGGCGCCGGCGTGCTGCTGACCGAAGGCTGCCGCGGCGAAGGCGCCATCCTGCTCAACAGCGAGGGCGAGCGCTTCATGGAGCGCTACGCCCCGACGCTGAAGGACCTGGCGCCGCGCGACTTCGTCTCGCGCTCGATGGACCAGGAAATCAAGGAAGGCCGCGGCTGCGGCCCCAACAAGGACTATGTGGTTCTCAAGCTCGACCACCTGGGCGCCGAGACCATCCACAAGCGCCTGCCCTCGGTGTACGAGATCGGCATCAACTTCGCCAACGTCGACATCACCAAGGAGCCGATTCCCGTGGTGCCGACCATCCACTACCAGATGGGCGGCGTGCCGACCAACATCAACGGCCAGGTCTGCGTGCCCACCGGCGGCGACAACTTCAACACGCCGGTGAACGGCCTGTACGCCGTGGGCGAATGCTCCTGCGTCAGCGTGCACGGCGCCAACCGCCTGGGCACCAACTCGCTGCTCGACCTGCTGGTGTTCGGCAAGGCCGCCGGCAACCACATCATCGCCAACCATTCAAAGGGCGCGTACAAGCCGCTGCCGGCCGATGCGGCGGATCGCTCGCTGGAGCGCCTGAACCGGCTGGAAAACGCCAACGATGGCGAATACGCGCAAAGCATTGCCAACGACATCCGCGCCAGCATGCAGGCGCACGCCGGCGTCTTCCGCACCCAAGCCAGCATGGACGAAGGCGTGCGCAAGATCGCCGAGTTGCGCGAGCGCGTGAACGGCCTGGGCCTGAAAGACCATTCGCGCGTCTTCAACATGGCGCGCCAGGAAGCGCTGGAGGTCGAGAACCTGATCGAGGCGGCGCAGGCCACCATGGTGTCGGCCGCCGCCCGCCACGAATGCCGCGGCGCCCACACGGTGGTCGATTACGAGAAGCCGGCCGACGATCCGCAAGCCCCGCTGGGTCGCGACGACGCCCACTGGATGAAGCACACGCTGTGGCACAAGGACGGCAACCAGCTCAGCTACAAGCCCGTGCGCCTGCAGCCGCTCACCGTCGAAAGCGTGCCGCCCAAAGTGCGCACGTTCTAAAGCCAGCGCCCGGTCACAAGGAAAAACACGATGCAAAAACGCACCTTCAAGATCTACCGCTACGACCCGGACAAGGACGCCAAGCCGTACATGCAGACGGTGGAGATCGAGCTGGAAGGCAACGAGCGCATGCTGCTTGACGCCCTGATGAAGCTCAAGGCGGTCGACCCGACGCTGTCGTTCCGCCGCTCGTGCCGCGAAGGCGTCTGCGGCTCCGACGCCATGAACATCAACGGCAAGAACGGTCTGGCCTGTCTGACCAACCTGCGCACGTTGAAAGACCCGATCATCCTCAAGCCGCTGCCCGGCCTGCCGGTGGTGCGCGACCTGATCGTGGACATGACGCAGTTCTTCAAGCAGTACCACTCGATCAAGCCCTACGTCATCAACAACGACCCGCCGCCCGAGACCGAGCGCCTGCAGTCGCCGGAGGAACGCGAGGAACTGAACGGCCTGTACGAGTGCATCCTGTGCGCCAGCTGCTCAACCGCCTGCCCCAGCTTCTGGTGGAACCCCGACAAGTTCGTCGGCCCGGCCGGCCTGCTGCAGGCCTACCGCTTCCTGGCCGACAGCCGCGATCAGGCCACCGGCGAGCGGCTGGACAACCTGGAAGACCCGTACCGCCTGTTCCGCTGCCACAGCATCCTGAACTGCGTCGACGTGTGTCCCAAGGGCCTGAACCCGACCCGCGCCATCGGCAAGATCAAGGAGTTGATGGTTCGCCGCGCGGTCTAGAAATGCCCCCTGAGTCGCTTCGCGCCTTCCCCCGAGGGGGACAACACCACTGGCCGGCACAGGTCCGGCCACGGCGTTTGCTGGCATGGTCTGCTCCGCGGCCTTCTGAGCTGAAGTGACCCAGGGATCCCCGCCATGACGACTCCCCTCGATGAGCGCGCGCTCTCCAAGCTCAAGTGGCGCTGCCGCCGGGGCATGCTGGAGAACGACCTCTTCATCAAGCGCTTCTTCGTGCGCCACGAAGGCCGCCTGACGCCGCGCCACGCCGATGCGCTGACGCAGCTAATGGATCTGTCCGACAACGATCTGCTCGACCTGCTGCTGCGGCGCAAGGAGCCGGCAGACGATCTCGATTCGCCCGACGTGCGGGAAGTCCTGGGGATGCTGCGCACGCAGCCCCGGGCGACACCGCCACCCAACGTTCGACCGCCAACCCCCAAGGAAACCCGACATGAACCTTTCCGACAACAAAGCCAAGCTGACGTTCTCCAACGGCAGCCCCGACGTCGACCTTCCGGTCTATCAGGGCAGCATCGGCCCGGATGTCATCGACATCCGCAAGCTGTACGCACAGACCGGCATGTTCACCTACGACCCCGGCTTCCTGTCCACGGCCTCCTGCCAGTCGTCCATTACCTACATCGACGGCGACAAGGGCGAGCTGCTGTACCGCGGCTACCCCATCGAGCAGCTGGCCGAGAAGGTCGACTACCTCGACACCTGCTACCTGCTGCTGAAAGGCGAGCTGCCCGACAGCCAGCAGCGCGACCAATTCCACAAGCTCGTCACCAACCACACCATGGTGAACGAGCAGATGCAGTTCTTCCTGCGCGGCTTCCGCCGCGACGCGCACCCGATGGCGGTGCTGACGGGCCTGGTGGGCGCCATGTCGGCCTTCTACCACGAGAACACCGACATCCATAACCCCGACCACCGCGACCGCGCCGCCATCCAGCTGATCGCCAAGATGCCCACGCTGGTGGCCATGGCCTACAAGTACGGCAAGGGCGAGCCCTACATGTACCCGCAGAACAGCCTGAGCTACGCCGGCAACTTTCTGCGCATGATGTTCGGCACGCCGTGCGAGGAGTACAAGGTCAACCCGGTCATCGAAAAGGCGATGGACCGCATCTTCATCCTGCACGCCGACCACGAGCAGAACGCCTCCACCTCCACCGTGCGCCTGTGCGGCAGCTCGGGCACCAACCCGTTCGCGGCCATCGCCGCCGGCGTGGCCTGCCTGTGGGGCCCGGCCCACGGCGGCGCCAACGAGGCCTGCCTGAACATGCTGGAAGACATCCAGAAGATGGGCGGCGTGGCCAAGGTGGGCGAGTTCATGGAGCAGGTCAAGGACAAGAACTCGGGCGTACGCCTGATGGGCTTTGGCCACCGCGTCTACAAGAACTACGACCCGCGCGCCAAGCTGATGCAGGAAACCACCAACGAGGTGCTGGCCGCGCTGGGCCTCGAGAAGGACCCGCTGTTCGCCCTGGCCAAGGCGCTCGAGAAGATCGCCCTGGAAGACGACTACTTCGTGCAGCGCAAGCTCTACCCGAACGTCGACTTCTACTCCGGCATCGTGCAGCGCGCCATCGGCATCCCGGTCAACCTGTTCACCGGCATCTTCGCCCTGGCCCGCACCGTCGGCTGGATCGCCCAGCTCAACGAGATGATCAGCGACCCCGAGTACAAGATCGGCCGCCCGCGCCAGCTGTACGTCGGCTCGCCGCGCCGCGACGTGGCCTGACCGGTCAGCAACCGGACGCTGCACCCAGCCCGCCCGCCCCGGCGGGCTTTTTCTTGCGCGCTGCCGTGGCCCGCGGCGCCAAACCCCTGCAATGCAGGGGGGACCTGTCAAATTTTTCTGATGAAGAAAAACGGCTTCAGCGCCCATTCAACGGGCGCAAGCAGCTCCTGATCTTGAACTGCCATACCGCACCAAATGGCTATCGCCTGATTCAGCGTTTCATCACGCCTTGCGCTCAGAACAATGCCCCATGACGGCGTCTGGCGCCGCCTGACCGATGGCGAACGGGCCCTTTGTCATTGAAGCGCAGCGAAGTCGTTCGTCATTCTTGATGGCGAATGCGCCTCAGCCCCCGTCCATGTGCTCCAGCGCGAACAGCGGCACCTCGGCCTGGCGGCTCAGCCAGAGGCCGCCGCCGAGCTCGCGCATCTGCTCGCGCAGGCCGCGCCGGTACAGCGCCACGCGGTGGCGGAACTGGCGCCCATCGGTCAGCTCCTCATCGATCACGTCGCGCTCGTAGTCCTCGCGCGACACGGCCTCCAGGTACAGCGCGCCGCGGCTCAGGCGGCCCAGGGTGGCCGCGCGCGCTGCAGGTCGGGCGGGCTCAGGTAAGGCAGCACGCCCTGGCAGATCACCAGATCGAACGGTTCGCTGGCGCTGTAATCCACCACCGAGCCGCGCTCCCAGCCGTAGCGCTGGCACAGGTAGTCGCTGATCTCCACCCCGTGGTAGCTGGCCGCCGGAAAGTGCCGCGCGATCAGTTCACGCCACAGGCCGATGCCGCAGCCCATGTCCAGCACGCGCCGCACCGGCACGCGCAGGTACTGCAGGTAGGCCGCCACGAAGGCGCTCAGGCGCTCAACGTGGGCGGGATCGACCACGCTGGTCTTCTTGTCGAAATAGAAGCGCTGGTAATAGGCTTCGTCGAAGGTGGTCGGGGGCGCGGATTGCATGTGGTGGGCGGTGAAGAAAGACAGGCGCCGGTGGCGCGCATTCTGAATAAAAATGGCTCCAGCGCTTATGCTGCAAGCGCAGGCAGCTTCTGTTTATATAGCAATTCGGTGTCGAACCAAGGTGCGGCGCACCGGCGGAACGCAGGGCGAACGCCCGCCGCCCGCGCCACGGCGCCCCGCACCATACCTCACAGCCGCGCGCTGCCGCGCCGTCACCCCCAGCCATCCCCACCCGCCACCCCATCCATCGCCATTCACGATGCCCACCCATCGAATTACTGGAAAAATCGCTCCAAGCCATCTTCAACCAAGACGCCACCTCTGCCCGCCATGAAACCCACCGAACGCAGCTTTGCCCGCCGCATCGACCTGACCAGCCTGCAGCTGTTCGTGGCCGTGGGCGAGACGGGCAGCATCGGCAAGGCGGCCGAGCGCGAGTTCATTGCCGCCTCGGCCGTCAGCAAGCGGCTGGCCGAGCTGGAAAGCGCCCTGGGCACCGCCCTGCTCTACCGCCACGCCCGCGGCGTGGACCTGACGCCCGCCGGCCAGGCGCTGCTGCACCACGCGCGCAGCGTGCTGTTCGGGCTGGAGAAGATGCAGGGCGAGCTGAGCGAATACGCCGACGGCGTGCGCGGCCACGTGCGCGTGCACGCCAGCATCTCGGCCATCGTGCAGTTCCTGCCCGAGGACCTGGGCCGCTTCGCGCGCCAGCACCCCGATGTCAAGATCGACCTGGCCGAGCACCTCTCGGGCGAGGTGCTGCGCGCCGTGCAAGAGGGCGCGGCCGACATCGGCATCTGCAATGCCAGCGCCGTCGGACACGGTGCCGAGGCGCTGCAACTGCAGCCCTACCGCCACGACCATTTGGCATTGATTGTGCCCTCAGCGCACGCCCTGTCGGCGCTGACAGCTATCAATTTTGAAGAAACGCTGGATTTCGACCACGTCGGCCTGCAGGCCAACAGCTCGATCGCGCTGGCCATGCACCAGGCCGCGGCGCAGGCCAGGCGGCCGATCCGCCTGCGCATCCGCGTCAGCGGCCTGGACGCCATGTGCCGCATGATCGACAACGGCCTGGGCGTGGGCGTGATGCCCGCCCGCGCCTTCGCGCTGATGCGCGGCGCCAGCGCGCTGGTGGCGGTGCCGCTGGCCGACGCCTGGGCCCGGCGCACGCTGGGGCTGGTGGCGCGCGACTTCGCCACCCTGCCCGCCACGGCGCGGGCGCTGGTCGAACACTTGCGGCAAGCGCCTACGCCGGCCGAGGCCGCGGCAGCCTAGAATTTGAACCCACGAGAGAATGCCCCGATGACCGCCAAGACGCTTTACGACAAGATCTGGGACGAGCACGTCGTCCACACCGAGGAGGACGGCACCGCCATCCTCTACATCGACCGCCACCTGGTGCATGAAGTCACCAGCCCGCAGGCCTACGAGGGCCTGCGCCAGGCCGGCCGCAAGGTCTGGCGCATCAGCAGCGTGGTGGCCACCGCCGACCACAACACGCCCACCACCGGCTGGGAGCGCGGCTACGACGGCATCGAGGACCCGATCAGCAAGGAACAGGTCACCACGCTCGACGCCAACATCAAGGAGCACGGCGCGGCGGCCTTCTTCCCCTTCCTGCACGCGCGCCAGGGCATCGTGCACGTGATCGGCCCCGAAAACGGCGCCACCCTGCCCGGCATGACCGTCGTCTGCGGCGACAGCCACACCAGCACGCACGGCGCCTTCGGCGCGCTGGCGCACGGCATTGGCACCAGCGAGGTCGAGCACGTGCTGGCCACGCAGACCCTGCTGGCCAAGAAGGCCAGGAACATGCTGATCAAGGTGAACGGCCAGGCCGCGCCCGGCGTGACCGCCAAGGACATCGTGCTGGCCATCATCGGCAAGATCGGCACCGCCGGCGGCACCGGCTACACCATCGAATTCGGCGGCGACGCCATCCGCGCGCTCAGCATGGAAGGCCGCATGACGGTGTGCAACATGGCCATCGAAGCCGGCGCCCGTGCGGGCCTGGTGGCCGTGGACGACAAGACTATCGAGTACGTCAAGGGCCGCCTGCTGGCCCCGGGCACCGACTCGGCCACGGGCAAGTTCGTGGGCGGCCCCGAGTGGGACCAGGCCGTCGCCTACTGGAAGACGCTGCATTCCGACCCCGGCGCGCACTTCGACGCCGTGGTCGAACTCGACGCGGCACAGATCGTGCCGCAGGTCACCTGGGGCACCAGCCCCGAGATGGTGCTGGGCATCGACGGCCGCGTGCCCGACCCCGACAAGGAAAAGGACGCCAACAAGCGCGGCGCCATCGAGCGCGCCCTGACCTACATGGGGCTGGAGCCGAACAAGGCGCTGAACGACGTGCACGTCGACAAGGTGTTCATCGGCAGCTGCACCAACAGCCGCATCGAGGACATGCGCGAAGCCGCCGCGGTGGTGAAAAAGCTGGGCCGCAAGGTGGCCCCCAACATCAAGCTGGCCATGGTGGTACCCGGCTCCGGCCTGGTCAAGCGCCAAGCCGAGGCCGAGGGCCTGGACAAGGTGTTCACCGCCGCCGGCTTCGAGTGGCGCGAACCCGGCTGCAGCATGTGCCTGGCCATGAACGCCGACCGGCTGGAGCCGGGCGAGCGCTGCGCCTCCACCAGCAACCGCAACTTCGAGGGCCGGCAGGGCAATGGCGGCCGCACCCATCTGGTCAGCCCGGCAATGGCCGCGGCGGCCGCCGTGCACGGGCATTTTGTCGATGTCCGTGTTTTTCGTGACGCCCGGCGACGGGGTCTTTTTGCTAACCAAGGAGATGAAGATGTTCAAGAAAATCGCAGCAACGATGGCCGCCCTTGCCATGGTGATGGGCCTGGCCGCCTGCAACACCGTCAAGGGTGTGGGCAAGGACGTCGAGCGCGCCGGCGAAGGCGTGCAGAACGCCGCTGACAAGGCCAAGCGCTGATCGTCGGCCGGTAGCCCGGGCGGGCCCGCAGGGCGCGCCCGGCGCTTCTGTCGCCCTCGCGCGTGGCGGCCCGGCAGCACCCGCGCCGCTTTCCTGATCCTTCTCCCCGCGTCTGTCTTCACGTTCTGGTGCCCGGCCTGAAAGTGCCGCGCCCACCTCATCCACCATGGACAAGTTCACCATTCACCAGGGCCTGGTCGTTCCCATCGACCGCGAGAACGTCGACACCGACGCCATCATCCCCAAGCAATTCCTGAAGTCGATCAAGAAGACCGGCTTCGGCCCCAACCTGTTCGACGAGTGGCGCTACCTGGACAAGGGCGAGCCCGGCATGGACCCGGCGTCGCGCCAGCCCAACCCCGACTTCGTGCTGAACCAGCCGCGCTATGCGGGTGCCAGCGTGCTGCTGGCGCGCAAGAACTTCGGCTGCGGCTCCAGCCGCGAGCACGCGCCCTGGGCGCTGCAGCAGTACGGCATCCGCGCGCTGATTGCGCCCAGCTTTGCCGACATCTTCTTCAACAACTGCTTCAAGAACGGCCTGCTGCCCATCGTGCTGCCTGAAAGCACGGTGGCCAAGCTGTTCGACGAAGTGGCCGCCTTCCCCGGCTACCAGCTCACCGTCGACCTGCCGCGCCAGGTCATCGTCAAGCCCGACGGCAGCGAATTGCCCTTCGACGTGCAGCCCTTCCGCAAGGAATGCCTGCTGAACGGCTGGGACGACATCGGCCTGACCCTGCGCCAGAGCGACAAGATCAAGACCTTCGAAGCCGAGCGCCTGGCCAGCAAGCCCTGGCTGGCACACACCGCCTGAAGATCCGGACATCCGGACATCCGGACATCCGGACATCCGGACATCCGGACGCAGAAGGCGCAGAAACTCGCAGAGGACGCAGAACAAACCATTTTTTGGATTTTTGCGTCTTATGCGAAACCTCTGCGTCCTCTGCGTTCGGCTGTTTTTGACGGCCATTCCATTCTTTCCACCTACACGCTCCCATGAAAATCGCAGTTCTCCCCGGTGACGGCATCGGCACCGAAATCGTCGCTGAAGCCGTCAAGGTGCTCAAAGCGCTCGACCTCCAGTTCGAAATGGAAGAAGCCCCGGTGGGCGGCGCCGCCTACGACGCGGCCGGCCACCCGCTGCCCGAAGCCACGCTGAATCTCGCCAAGCAGGCCGACGCCATCCTGTTCGGCGCCGTGGGCGACTGGAAGTACGACAAGCTCGACCGCCCGCTGCGCCCAGAGCAGGCCATCCTGGGCCTGCGCAAGCACCTGGGCCTGTTTGCCAATTTCCGCCCCGCCATCTGCTACGAGCAGCTCACCCATGCCAGCAGCCTGAAGCCCGAGCTGGTGGCGGGCCTGGACATCCTCATCATCCGCGAGCTGACGGGCGACATCTACTTCGGCCAGCCGCGCGGCCGCCGCGTGGCGACTGACGGGCATTTCCCCGGCGCCGAGGAAGCCTTCGACACCATGCGCTATTCGCGCCCCGAGATCGAGCGCATCGCCCGCGTGGCCTTCGAGGCGGCGCGCAAGCGCCACAAGCGCGTCACCAGCGTCGACAAGGCCAACGTGCTGGAGACCTTCCAGCTGTGGAAGGACGTGGTGACCGAGGTGCACAAGGACTACCCGGACATCGAACTCGACCACATGTACGTCGACAACGCGGCGATGCAGCTGGTGAAGGAGCCCAAGCGCTTCGACGTGGTGGTCACCGGCAACATGTTCGGCGACATCCTCTCTGACGAAGCCTCGATGCTCACCGGCTCCATCGGCATGTTGCCCTCGGCCAGCCTGAACGACAAAAAGCAGGGCCTGTACGAGCCCAGCCACGGCAGCGCGCCCGACATCGCCGGCAAGGGCGTGGCCAACCCGCTGGCCACCATCCTGAGCGCGGCCATGATGCTGCGCTTCAGCCTGAACCAGCCCGAGGCGGCCGACCGCATCGAGGCGGCGGTGAAGAAGGTGCTGGCGCAGGGCCTGCGCACGCCCGACATCTACAGCGAGAGCACGACGAAAGTCGGCACGCGTGAGATGGGCGAGGCGGTGGTCAAGGCGCTGGGCTGACAGCCCCTGGTCCGGCCGGCGGTCGCCGCCGCGCACGGCCCGGTTCCATCGAGCCCTGACCTTGCCTGCGCACGGCCGTGCTGCAAGACCGGGTGATTCCAATGCCCGATCAAGACAGCCAGAAATTCGTCATTCCGGCGAAAGCCGAAATCCAGGCGGCGTGCACCAGAACACATGGGCCCCGGCTTTCGCCGGGATGACGGTTGTTCACGTTTTAAAGCAGAGGCAGAAATAGGGTAGTATATGCCTCAAACGCCCAGTTGACGGGCGCTGCAGCTTTGCATATAGGGAGTAATGCACCCCAGCCGCTACCTGCCGGCGTTCACTGGCGCCAGTGGACGTCTTCCAGCACGAAGGACGGGATGGGGCTTTCCTCCCACACGCCCATCAGGTCCTTGTGCATGAAGTTGCGCTCGGGCCGCATCAGCAGGAACACGTTGACCGCGTCGTCGCTGATCCTGCGCTGCGCCTCGCCCAGGCGGCGGTGCAGTTCGGCCTCGTTCGGCGCCGACAGCACGCGCTCCCACAGCGCGCGGAATTCGGGGCTCTGGTAGTTGAAGTAGTAGCCCGGCCGGGCGTAGATGTTCAGGTCCAGCGGCTCGACGTGCAGGATCAGCGACAGGTCGTAATCCTTCTTCTCGAACACCTGGCTCATCCACTGCTTCCAGTCCACCTGTTGCAGCTCGACGCGAAAGCCCACCTCCTCCAGGTTGGCGGCGATCTTCAGGCCGCCGAAGCGGCCGTAGTCGGTGGGCGGCACGGTCAGCGTCACGCGCTGGCCGGGCGCCACGCCCGCCTCGGCCAGCAGCGCCCTGGCGCGTGCCGGCTCGAACGGGTAGCGCTGCGCCAGGTCGACATACGCCGGGTGCCAGGGCGCGAAGTGGCTGCCGATGAGCTGGGGCTTGAACTGCGTGCCGTAGATGGTGCTCAGGTCGAACCGGTCGATGGCGTGCGCCAGCGCCCGGCGCACGCGCACGTCGTTGAACGGCGGGCGGGCGTTGTTGATGGCCACGATCATCTTGCTCTCGAGCTTGCGCGAGCCCATGCGGTAGTCCGGGCGCTCCATGAACGGGCCGGTCATCTTGGTCACGCTGCCCAGCCAGTCGAGCCGCCCCTCGGCCAGCATGTTCTCGGTCTCGGCGCTGCTGCTGAGAAACACGAACGGGGCGCTGCGCAGGGCCGGCTTCCTGCCCCAGTAGCCGGTGTGCCGGTCGATCCGCACCGAATGGCCGCGCTGCCATTCGCCGAAGCGGAACGGCCCGGTGCCGACCGGCTGCGTGGCGTTGCCCGCCGCCGAATCGGGGTGCACGATCAGCGCCGCCGGCAGGGCCAGGGCAAACGGCAGCAGCGCATCGGGCTGGTGCAGGCCGATGACGAGCTGGTGGCTGCCCAGCGCCTGCACCCCGGCGATCTTCTCGAACCACTGCTTCTGCGGGTTGCGTGAACCCGGCGCCAGGATGCGGCGCAGGCTGGCCGCCGCCACGCTGGCGTCGAAGGGCTTGCCGTCGTGAAAGCGCACGCCGCGGCGCAGCGTGAAGGTGTAGCTCAGGCCGTCGGGCGCGCGCACCCAGTCGGTGGCCAGGCGCGGCGCCACCCGGCCCTTGCCGTGGATCACCGTCAGGCCTTCCAGCACGTTGGCGTACACGATCTCGCCCGCCGTGGCGGCGGCGGTGGCGGTGGGGTCGAGCATCGGCGGCTCGAGCTGCACGCCGAGCCGGACGGTGTCGCGCGCCGCCAGCGCCGGCAGGCACAGCAGCAGCCCGCACAACAGCACGGCCACGGCGCGCCAGCCGCGGTGAATCGCGTCAGATTTCAAGCACTTCTCCCTGAACAGCAGGCGCCGCCGCTGCCGATGCCGCGCCCGGCGGCGCCAGCTGCACGCGGTTGCGGCCGCAACGCTTGGCCACGTACAGCGCGTCGTCGGCCGCGCGCAAGGCAATGTCGAGCGCCCGGCGGGGCGCGGCGGCGTCACCGGCCTGGGCGGCCGGCGGCGCGGCGATGGGCGCGAGGCCGAAGCTGATGCTCATGCCCAGCTGGCCGCCGTCCGGCAGCGCCATGGGCGTGGCGGCAATCGCCGCGCGCACGCGCTCGACCACGCTGTACACCGCTTCGGCCGTCTGCGCCGGAATCACGGCCACGAACTCCTCGCCGCCAAAGCGCGCCAGGGCCTCGCCCTCGCGCAGATTGGCCCGCAGCAGGCCGGCCACGTGCACCAGCGCCTGGTCGCCGATGGCGTGCCCGTGCTGGTCGTTGATCTGCTTGAAGTGGTCGATGTCGCCCATCAGCACCCACAGCGGCCCGCCCGGCTGCGCCACGCGCCGCATGGCCCGCCGCTCGAAGAAGCGACGGTTCGGCAGCTGCGTCAGCAAGTCGTGGTCGGCCAGGAAGGCCAGCTCCTCGTTGGCGCGGTTCATCTCGCGCTCGTGCGCCTGGATGCGGGCCACGTAGCTGCCCACGGTCTGCGCCAGGCTGCTGATTTCGTCAGGCGCCCCCACCGCCAGGGCCTGGGGCGCCACGGCGCCCTCGTCCACCATGCGCTTGAGCGTCAGCACGCGGCGCACCACCACGCGGTTGAACCACAGGGCGGCGGCGATCACGGCCAGCAGCAGCAGCAGGCCCACCGCCATCGTGGTGCGGCGGTGCGCGTCCACGTCCTGCGCCAGCTGGCTGCTCTGCTCGGCCAGCAGGCGGCGGCTGTTGGCGGCCACCAGGCCGAGCTGCGTGCTGAGCACCGCCGTCGCGTTCTCGTTGTCCTTCTGCAGCCGCGCCACCGCCTGTGCGGCCTCGCCGTCGGCCGGCTCGTCGATGCGCTGGCCCACGGCAGCGCTCAGCGCGCGCCCGGTCTCCTGGATCTGGCCGATGCGGTTGGCCAGCTCGCCGGCCAAGGCGGCGTCTGCCGGCGGCAGCTTCAGGTCGTCCAGCAGCTTGTTGACCCAGGTGATGCGGTCCGTCAGCGCCACCCAGGCGGCCCGGCGCTCGGCCTGGGTGCGGGCAGCGGCCAGCATCGCGGACTCGTTGTCGAGCAGATCGGCCTGCTGCATCAGGCGGGTGGAGGCCATCAGGTGCTCGACCTGCACCTGGCGCAGCTGCTCCAGCGCCTGGCTCTGGCGGGTCAGGGCCCACAGCGTGAGGCCCATGGCCCCCACCACGAGCAGGGCCACCATCGACGACACCAGCGCGCTGCGGGCCGTAAGGCCTGTGGGAATGAAGGGAAACCGGGCGCCGCGGGGCATGAATCTAAATGTAACTTGTATAGCGCTTTTGGTATAGCACCGCGAGGTATGGCCGTGCGTTTTTCGGCCGATGTGCGCCTACAAGCGCGAGGGCGCTCGTCTGGCCGCGGGGTGCGGCCCCGGTGCCACACTGGCGCTTTCAACCGCCTTTGCAGGAGCCGCCGATGGCCCAAGCCACTTCCAGCGAAACCGACGAAGCGCCCCGCCCCACCGCGCGCGTGGTGTGGAAGGGCGCGATCAGCTTCGGCCTGGTGCACATTCCGGTGGCGCTGTACACCGCCACCACCTCGTCGGCGGTCGATTTCGACTGGCTCGACCGCCGCACCATGGAGCCGGTCGGTTACAAGCGCATCAACAAGAAGACCGGCAAGGAGATCGCCGCCGCCGACATCGTGAAAGGCGTGGAGATCGAGGACGGCCAGTACGTGGTGCTGAGCACGGACGAGATCAAGGCGGCGTTCCCCAAGACCACGCAGACGATCGAGATCGAATCCTTCATCCAGGCCAGCGAGATCCCGTTCGTCTACCTCGAGCGCCCGTATTACCTCGCCCCCATCAACCGCGGCGAAAAGGTGTACGCCCTCCTGCGCGAGGCGCTGCTGGAGAGCGGCCGCGTCGGCGTGGCGCGGGTGGTGATCTCGACCCGGCAGCACCTGGCGGTGCTGGTGCCCAGCGGCCCGGCGCTGATCCTGAACCTGCTGCGCTGGGGCGGCGAGATCCGCTCCTTCGAGGCGCTCAAACTGCCACCCGCCGGCGCCAGGGCGTCGGGGCTGAAGGAGAGCGAGCTGAAGATGGCGCGCCAGCTGATCGAGGAAATGTCCGCGCCATGGGATGCCGACGACTTCCGCGATTCGTTCAAGGACGAGATCATGCGCCTGGTCCGGGAAAAGGCCGAGGCCGGCGAGGTGCAGAGCGTGGAAAAGGTCGACACGCCGACCGAAGGCACGCGCAAGGGCGCCGAGATCATCGACCTGACCGAGTTGCTCAAGCGCAGCCTGCAGGGCGGCGCCGGCAAGGACGACGATGGCCCCGCCGCCAAAGCCCCAGCCAAGTCGCGCCCGCGCAAGCGCGCCTGAACGCCCGGCGCGCACGCGCGGCGGCGCCAAGAACGCGGCCGCCGCCCGCCGCAGCGGCGCTGGCCAGGCTGGCAAGAATTACAAGACAAAAACGGCTCCAGCGCCCGCCCAACAAGCGCCGGAAGCTACAAAATTAAAGCGCCTGCACCCAGCACCGCCCTCGCCCGCTACCACGCCAGGCGCGACTTCACCCGCACGCCCGAACCGGCCGGCACCGTGGGCCCGCCCACAAAGGGCGCGCTGCAGTACGTCATCCACAAGCACTGGGCCACGCGCCTGCATTACGACCTGCGGCTGGAGCTGGACGGCACCATGCACAGCTGGGCCGTGCCCAAGGGCCCGAGCCTGGACCCGCGCGACAAGCGGCTGGCGGTGCAGGTCGAAGACCACCCGGTCGACTACAACGACTTCGAGGGCCAGATTCCGGCCGGGCAGTACGGCGGCGGGCGCGTCATCATCTGGGACCGCGGCAGCTGGCAGCCCACCGGCGGCGTAGCCGCGGCGCGCGCCGGCCTGGCCAAGGGCGAGCTGAAGTTCCGCCTGCACGGCGCCAAGCTCACCGGCCTGTGGGCGCTGGTGCGCATGAAGCCGCGCGCCGGCGAACCGAAACCCGCCTGGCTGCTGATCAAGGACCGCGACGACGTGGCGCGTGCCGCCAGCGAGTTCGATGTGACCGAGGCGCTGCCCGATTCGGTCGGCCCGGCGCAGATCAAGGCCCGCCAGCCGCCCACCTCCCATTCCAAACCAAATCAGCCCCCAGCGCCCGCCAGTCAAGCGCAAGCAGCTATCGAAACGAAAGCATCGAAAGCCGTGCCGCTGCCCGCCACCACCGCCCCGCAGCTTGCAAGCCTGATGCGCGAGCCGCCCGCCGACGCCGCCGACTGGCTGTGGGAGCTGAAGTTCGACGGCTACCGCCTGCTGGCGCGCATCGACGGCGGCCGGGCGCGCCTGTTCACGCGCAATGGCCTCGACTGGACAGCGCGCATGCCCGAGCTGGCGCGCGCCCTGGCCGCCCTGCCCGTGCGCCAGGCCTGGCTGGATGGCGAAGTGGCGATGCCGGGCGACGACGGCCTGCCCGACTTCGGCGCGCTGCAGAACGCCTTCGACGGTGGCCGCAGCGCGGGCCTGGTGATGTACCTGTTCGACCTGCTGCACCTGGACGGCGCCGACCTGCGCGAGCAGCCGCTGACCGAACGCCGCGCCCGGCTCGAGGCGCTGCTGAAGCGCGCCAGGCGGCCCAAGACGTCGCCGCTGCGCCTGTCCGAGGCGTTTGACGAAGCGCCGCACAACCTGATCGCCAGCGCCTGCAGGCTGGGCATGGAGGGCATCATCGGCAAGCGGCGCGACGCGGCGTATCGGCCCGGCCGCAGCAGCGATTGGATCAAGCTGAAGTGCGGCCAGGGCGAGGAACTGGTGATCGCCGGCCACACCGAAGGCCAGGGCGCCCGCAGCGGCGAAGTCGGCGCGCTGGTGATGGCGGCGCACGACGCGGACGGAAAGCTGCGCTGGGCCGGCAACGTGGGCAGCGGCTTCGACACGCGCACGCTGGTGCGGCTGAAGGAAAAGTTGGCGCCCCTGAAAGTCAAGACCAGCCCGCTCGAAACCGGCCCCCAGCCGCCCGGCCGCGTGCACTGGGTGCGGCCCGAGCTGGTGGCGCAGATCAGCCATGCCGGCTTCACACACGCGCGCCGCCTGCGCCACGGCGTGTTCCGCGGCCTGCGCGAAGACAAGCTCGCGGCGGATGTGGTCTTCGAGCAGGATTCATTGAAAAATCGGCCTCAGCGCCCGCCACACAAGCGCCAGCAGCTATTAAAACAGGATCAAAAGCCGCTGCCACACCAACCTTCAAGGGGCGCGGCGGCGGCGCCCTGTCGTCGGCGGGCAGGCCATCTCCAGCCCCGACCGCGTGGTCGATGCCAGCACCGGCACCACCAAGCTCGACATCGCCCGCTACTACGCCACCGTCGCCCCGCTGCTGCTGCCGCACCTTGACCAGCGCCCCGTCGCCTTGGTGCGCGCGCCGGATGGCATCGCGGGCGCGCTGTTCTTCCAGAAGCACCTGGAGCGCATCACCCTGCCCGGCGTGATTCAGCTCGACCCCGCGCTCGACCCCGGCCACGCCAGCCTGCTCGAGATCGACAGCCTGCCCGGCCTGATGGGCGCGGTGCAGATGAACACGCTGGAGCTGCACACCTGGAACGCCCGGCACGACCGCATCGAGCGCCCCGACCGCTTCGTCATCGACCTCGACCCCGGCGACGGCGTGCCGTGGGACAAGGTGCAGGAGGCCGCCCTGCTCACCCGCACCCTGCTGACCGAACTGGGCTTCACCCCGTTCTTGAAGACCAGCGGCGGCAAGGGCCTGCACGTCGTCACACCCATCAAGCGGCTGCACGACTGGGACACGGTGAAGGGCTTTACCAAGCAGCTCACCGAGCATCTCGCGCGCCTGATGCCCGACCGCTTCAGCGCGCTCAGCGGGCCGAAGAACCGCGTCGGCAAGATCTACCCCGACTACCTGCGCAACGGGCGCGGGGCGACGACGGTGGCCGCGTGGTCGGCCAGGGCGCGCGCGGGGATCGGCGTGTCGGTGCCCATCGGATGGGATGAACTGGCCGCAGTGACCGGCGGGGCGCATTGGCATCTTGGCAACGTCGAAGAGCGGTTGCGCGTGGGCGCGGGGCCTTGGGCGGG
Source organism: Ottowia beijingensis (assembly GCF_013423955.1). GTDB lineage: Bacteria > Pseudomonadota > Gammaproteobacteria > Burkholderiales > Burkholderiaceae_C > Ottowia > Ottowia beijingensis. The sequence continues at coordinate 90,397 of NZ_JACCKX010000001.1, forward strand.
GTATGACAAGGCGGCCGTGTCCATCGGCGGGCCGGCGAAGCAACTGGGCGCGGTGCGCCCCCGCGTGTGACGCAGGTGATCGCCCGCGCGCCCGACGGCTGCGCTATAACCCCTTGACACGGCGCCCAGCCGTTGGCCAATGACGTGTGTGGAAAGCCAAGCCATGACCACCCTCACCCCCAAAATCCTCGCCTTCGACGTCTTCGGCACCGTGGTCGACTGGCACGGCAGCATCGTGGCCGAAATGGCGCGGCTGTACCCGCAGGTCGATGGCAACGCCTTCGCGCTGGCCTGGCGCGAGGGCTACCGGCCGGCGATGGCGCGCGTGATGTCGGGCGAACTGGGCTGGACGCGGATCGACGAACTGCATCGCATGATCCTCGACGACATCCTGCCGCGCTTCGGCCTGCAGGCCATGCCAGAGGCCGAGCGCCGCCTGCTCAACCGTGTCTGGCATCGGCTCAACGCCTGGCCCGACGTGGTGCCGGGCCTCATGCGGCTGAAGCAGCGGCACGTGATCTGCACGCTGTCGAACGGCAACATCGGCCTGCTCACCCACATGGCCAGGCACGCCCAGCTGCCCTGGGATTGCGTGCTCTCGGCCGAGGTGTTCCAGGCGTACAAGCCCGACCCGCGGGTGTACCGGGGCGTGGCCGAGGTGTTCTACGTGGCGCCGGCCGAGGTGATGATGGTGGCCGCGCACCAGGACGACCTGGCCGCCGCGCGCGCCTGCGGGCTGCTGACGGCCTACATCGAGCGGCCGCTGGAGTTCGGCGCCGGGCAGCCCAAGGACGTGTCGCCCGAGCCCGCCAACACGCTGCATGCGCGCGACTTCCTCGACCTGGCGGATCAGTTGGGCGCCTGAACTTCTTTTTGATAGCTGCTCGCGCTTGGTGGGCGGGCGCTTAGGGCTGATTTGGCTTAATTTACTGAAGATCAGGGCGCGGGCGTCGCATCCGCACATCAGCACGCCCGCGCGCAACCCCTGCACGGCGTGTGGCACGGGGTGACTGGGTTAGAATCGCCCCCATGAACACGCCTGATCGCTTCGATTCCGCTGCCGCCGCTTCCGGCCAGCGCGCGTGCGTGCGCATCTCCCCCATTACCACGACCACCCAAAAGGGCTGACCAGCCCCGGTTCGTCGTGCGCGCCGCCTCCGGGCCAGACGAGCCCGGCAGGCCAGACAGTTCTTATATTGTTTGAAAGGCGCGAAGCAAAATGAAAGTCGGTAACGTTGTAGGCCTCGTCGGCTGGCGCGGCATGGTCGGCTCGGTCCTGATGGACCGCATGCAGGCCGAGGGTGATTTCGACCTGATCGAGCCCATTTTCTTCTCCACCAGCAACGCCGGCGGCGCCGCCCCGGCGATGGCCAAGAACGAGAAGAAGCTCAAGGACGCGACCGACATCGACGCGCTGAAGGCCTGCGACATCATCATCACCTGCCAGGGCGGCGACTACACCAACGAGGCGTTCCCCAAGCTGCGCGCCGCCGGCTGGAAAGGCCACTGGATCGACGCCGCCAGCGCCCTGCGCATGCAGGACGACGCGGTCATCATCCTCGACCCGGTGAACATGCCGGTGATCCAGAACGCGCTGGCCAAGGGCGGCAACAACTGGGTGGGCGGCAATTGCACCGTCAGCTGCATGCTGATGGGCGTCGGCGCGCTGTTCAAGGCCGGGCTGGTCGAGTGGATGAGCACGCAAACGTACCAAGCGGCCAGCGGCGGCGGCGCGCAGCATATGCGCGAGCTGCTGGCCCAGTTCGGCACGCTGAACCACGAGGTCAAGGCCCTGCTGGCCGACCCGACCAGCGCCATCCTGGAGATCGACCGCAAGGTGATCGCCAAGCAGCGCGGCCTGGAAGACGCCGAGAAGGCCAACTTTGGCGTGCCGCTGGGCGGCTCGCTGATTCCCTGGATCGACAAGGACCTGGGCAACGGCGTGAGCCGCGAAGAATGGAAGGGCATGGCCGAAACCAACAAGATCATGGGCTGGGGCGAAGGCTTCGGCACGCCCGCCGTGCCGGTGGACGGCTACTGCGTGCGCATCGGCGCCATGCGCTGCCACAGCCAGGCGCTGACCTTCAAGCTGAAGAAGGACGTGCCGGTGGCCGACATCGAGGCCATGATCGCCGCCGACAACGAGTGGGTGAAGGTGGTGCCCAACAACCGCGAGGACACCATGCGCGACCTGACCCCGGTGGCCGTCACCGGCACGCTGACCATTCCCGTGGGCCGCATCCGCAAGATGGCCATGGGCCCGGAATACGTGGGCGCCTTCACCATCGGCGACCAGTTGCTGTGGGGCGCTGCCGAGCCGCTGCGCCGCATGCTGCGCATCCTGCTGGCGGCCTGAAGCCTCATAGAAAACGATAGCGGGCGCCGCTGCAACGGCGCCGCCCGTTGTCGCAAGACAACATGGCCGTCCGAGATTCGAGCCTGTGTGAACTTGTGAAGATGGTTAACCAGTGTCTCAGCTTGTCAGCCTAATACGTTGATGTTAATGTCGATTTTCATATTCGTTCCGGCGAGGCTTGGCCTGCCCAACACCAGACATGCAGAATAAAACCGCACAGGCTCCGCAGGGGTCGATCAATATGAAAATGGCCAAGCAGCCTTGGAAGAGGGGTGTGCTGGCATCGGCCGTGGCGTTGACGATGTTCGGCGTCAGCCTGGATGCGCAGGCGCTGGCCCTGGGCGCCATCACCGTGCGCTCTGCCCTGGGCGAGCCGCTGCGCGCCGAGATTGAGGTGCCGCAAATTTCGTCCGAGGAAGCCGCCACCTTCCAGGCAGCCGTGGCCTCCCCCAAGCCTTCCGTTCCGCCGGCGTCGATTATTCGCCTGCGCTCAGCGGCGCCCGCGTCACGCTGCACCGCCGTGCCAACGGCCAGGCCTATCTGCGCGTGGTTGGCGACCGCCCGGTGAACGAGCCTTTCCTGGGCATCGTGATCGACGCCAACTGGGCCAATGGCCGCGTGGTGCGCGACTACACCATGCTGGTCGATCCCCGGGCCGCGCGGCGCCCGCCGGTCGTGGTCACCCAGCCGCAGACCGCATCGCCAGCACCGATGGCGCCGGCAGCGCCCGCGCCCGTGGCACCGCCTCCCGTGGTGCCGGCCACCGTGGCGGAACAGACAACGCCCGCCACCGCAGATGCCGCGACGCGCGCACGCAGCGCGCGCATGGCCGAGGCGCGCCGCAAGGCCGCTGCCCCCGCTGCGGCGCCCGCGCCCGCCCCGCCGCCAGCGGCGGCGGTGACCAGGTGAGGGTGCAGCGCGGCGACACCGCCTATGCCCTGGCGTCGGCCCACCGTGTCGAAGGTGTGTCGCTCGACCAGATGCTGGTGGCCATGCTGCGCGCCAACCCGAACGCATTCATCCGCGGCAACTTCAACCTGATGAAGGCGGGCGCCGTGATCAACATGCCGACGGCCGAGCAGGCCGCGGCAACGTCGCGTCAGGCCGCGCGCCGCACCGTGGTGGCCCAGAGCCGGGATTTCAACGCCTACCGCCGCGGCGTGGCCCAGCGTGCCGGCGGCACGCGCGTGGCCGCCGCCACGCGCAGCGCATCGGGCGGCGTGCAGGCGCAAGTGCGCGACACGCGCGCCGCCGCCCCGGCACAGGATCGCCTCACGCTGTCGCGCGGCGGCTCGCCGTCCGGCAGCGAAGCCACGGTGGCCCAGTCCCGCCAGGCGCAGGAGCAGGCCGAGCGCGTGGCCGAACTGAACAAGAACATCAGCGAACTCTCGCGCCTGCAGGCAGCCTCGGGCAGCCCGGCCGCCGCGCCGGCGGCCACACCGGCCAGCAGCGCCGTTCCTGCCATCAACGTGCCGACAGGCGCACCCGCTGCCGCACCAGCCGCAGCCGCATCTGCCCCGGCGGCCCCGCCGGCTGCTGCGCCAGCGCCGGCACCCACGGCCGCCACCGTCACCGCGCCGGCCTCTGCCGCCTCGGCCGCCGCTGATGCGGCCTCCAGTGCTGTCGCCGCGGCGGCCAGCGCCGCGTCTGCCGCAGCATCGGCCACCGAAACGGCCGTGGTCAGCGCAGCCTCGGCCGCCAGTGCGGCAGCCGACGCCGCTTCTGCCGCCACCGCTGCGGCCAGCGCGGCACCGGCACCCCAGCGGCCGCGCGTGGCACCGCCGCCACCGATGCCGGTGCAGGAGCCTTCCTTCCTCGACACGCTGACGGAAAATCCGCTGCTGCCAATTGCCGGCGCCGGCCTGCTGGCCCTGTTGGCTGGCTATGGCGTGTACCGCTCGCGCCAGCGCAAGAAAGATGCCGCCCCGCTGGACAGCTCCTTCATCGAAAGCCGCCTGCAACCCGATTCCTTCTTCGGCGCCAGCGGCGGCCAGCGGGTGAACACCAAGGATGGTGGCAGTTCCGTCAGCGGCAACTCGTCCATGGCCTACTCGCCCAGCCAGCTGGATGCGGCTGGCGACGTGGACCCCGTGGCAGAAGCCGACGTGTACCTGGCCTATGGCCGCGACATGCAGGCCGAGGAAATCCTCAAGGAAGCCCTGCGCACCCACCCCGGCCGCATTTCGATCCACCGCAAGCTGGCCGAGATCTACGCCAAGCGCCGCGATGCCCGCGCCTTCGAAGCCATCGCCACCGAAGCCTACGCCATCACCCAGGGCCAGGGTCCCGACTGGCAGGCCATCACCAGCCTGGGCAGCGAGCTGGAGCCCGCCAACCCGCTGTACCAGCCCGGCGGCGCCCCGTCGATCAAACCGGTGCCCATGGCCGCACGCCCCAGCTTCGGTGCCGACACGGAGCCGCAGACTGCGCAGGTGCTCGAAGCCAAGGGGCCCGACAGCAGTGGCCTTCCGCTGGATCTCGACCTCGATCTGGACGATGCGCCCGTGCGTGCGGCCACCACCGCGCCCTCGCCCTTGCCGCCTGCTGCACCTTCGATAGCACCTGCCGCAGTGGCTGCAGGGGTGACAGCAGCCGCAGCCGGCGCTGCTGCGGCGGCCCGCGCGCCGGTTCCCCCACCGCCAGCACCGGCGCCAGCGCCTGTGGCCGACGCCCATGCACCGCTGGATTTCGACCTGGATCTCGACTTCTCGCCGCCTTCGGAGCTGGGCACCACGCGTCCGCCCGTGGCACCGGCTGAGCCTGCACGCCCGGTTGCCGCCGCTCCCGTCGTGCCGCCCCTGCCCCCGCGGTCGAGCGCAACTCCGGCATGATCGACTTCGACATGGACGCCCTGTCGCTCGATCCCGATTCGCGCTCTGGTGGCGAGCTGAAAACCGAGCAGCCAGAAGATGCGGACGAGGATCCCCTGGGCACCAAGCTGTCGCTGGCACAGGAGTTCCACGCCATCGGCGACACCGAGGGCGCGCGTGCCCTGGTGAAGGAGGTGATTGCCGAGTCCTCCGGCGCCATGCGCGTCCGTGCCGAGCGCTTCCTGGCGGAACTCCACTGATTTTCTGCCCTGTCACCTGGTCACGCGGCGCCCACTCGGGCGCCGCGTTGTTTTGTCCTGCGCCTGCAGCCACAATGACGCCATCGTGAGAATTGCGCTCGGCATCAGTTACCTCGGCACCGCCTACCAGGGCTGGCAAAGTCAGCCGTCCGGCCAGACCGTGCAGGACCGCCTGGAATCGGCACTGGGCCAGTTCGCCACCGTGCCGATCGCCACCCTGTGCGCCGGCCGCACCGACGCCGGCGTGCATGGTCTGATGCAGGTGGTGCATTTCGACACCGACCTGGTGCGCGAGCCGTTCTCCTGGGTGCGCGGCACCAACCGCTTCCTGCCGCCCGACATTGCCGTGCAATGGGCGCAGCCGGCGCCCGATGCGTTTCATGCCCGCGCCAGCGCCCTCGCCCGCCGCTACACCTACGTGCTGCTTGAGTCGCCCGTGCGCCCCAGCGTCGATGCCGGGCGCGTGGGCTGGACGTTTCGCCCGCTCGACGGCGACGCCCTGCGCCAGGGCGCCAAGCACCTGATCGGCGAGCACGATTTCACGTCCTTCCGCGCCTCGGCCTGCCAGGCGCTTTCGCCCGTCAAGCACCTCACGCGCATCGACATCAGCCGCCGTGGCGCCTACTGGCGCTTCGATTTCGAGGCCAGCGCCTTCCTGCACCACATGATCCGCAACATCATGGGCTGCCTGCTGCAGATCGGCCAGGGCCTGCAGCCGCCCGGCTGGATGCGCGAAGTGCTGGCCGCGCGCGACCGCGACGCCGCCGCGCCCACCTTCGCGCCGGACGGCCTGTACTTCCTCGGCCCGCGCTACGGGCCGGAATGGGATTGCCGGAGCGCACCGCGGCCTATGATTGGCTGCCATGAGCCCAAGCACCCACCGCACCCGCATCAAGATCTGCGGTCTGACCCGCGAAGCCGACGTGGACGCCGCGGTGGCCGCGGGCGCCGATGCCATCGGCTTCGTGCTCTACCCGAAAAGCCCGCGCTTCGTCGCGCCCGAACGCGCTGCCGAACTGGCGCGGCGCCTGCCTCCGTTCGTCACCCCGGTGCTGCTATTCGTCAACGAGAATGCTACCAATATAGAAGCTGCCTGCGCCCATGTGGCGGGCGCTACAATGCAATTTCATGGTGATGAATCAGCCGCCGACTGTGTGGCTGTCGCACGTACCACCGGCCGCCCGTTCATGCGTGCCGCGCGCATTCCCGCACCGCCCGCCGCGATGCCCGACTTGGTAAACTTCACCCACACATTCAGCGCCGCACAAGCCATCCTGCTCGACGCCCACGTCGACGGCTACGGCGGCGGCGGAAAGACATTCGATTGGACAAGCCTTCCACCAAACGTACCCGCTCACCTCGTCTTGTCTGGTGGGCTCACACCTGCAAACGTGAGCGATGGAATCGCCGCGCTGCGCGGGCGGGGTTATTCGCTCGCGGTTGACGTTTCCTCCGGCGTCGAGTGCCAGGCCGAAGACGGCAAGCTCCTGAAGGGCATCAAGGACGCCGGCAAGATTCACCAGTTCGTCGCCGCCGTGCGCGCGGCGGACGCTCAAGTTTTGACAGCCCCATGATCGATTACCAGCAGCCCGACGCGAGCGGGCATTTCGGCCGCTACGGCGGCAGCTTCGTCAGCGAGACGCTGACCTACGCCATCAACGAGCTGAAGGACGCCTACGCGAAGTACCAGCATGACGCGGACTTCCTGGCCGAATTCAAGTACGAGCTGGCGCATTACGTCGGCCGCCCCTCGCCCGTCTACCACGCCGCGCGCACCAGCCGCGAGCTGGGCGGGGCGCAGATCTATCTGAAGCGCGAAGACCTCAACCACACCGGCGCGCACAAGATCAACAACGTGATCGGCCAGGCCATGCTCGCCAAGCGCATGGGCAAGCCGCGCATCATCGCCGAGACCGGCGCCGGCCAGCACGGCGTGGCCACGGCCACCATCTGCGCACGCTACGGGCTGGAATGCGTGGTCTACATGGGCGCCGAGGACGTGAAACGCCAGTCGCCCAACGTCTACCGCATGAAGCTGCTGGGCGCCACCGTGATCCCGGTCGAATCCGGCAGCAAGACGCTGAAGGACGCGCTGAACGAAGCCATGCGCGACTGGGTGGCCAACGTGGACAACACCTTCTACATCATCGGCACCGTGGCCGGCCCGCACCCCTACCCGATGATGGTGCGCGACTTCCAGAGCGTGATCGGCACCGAATGCCTGACGCAGATGCCCGAGATGCTGGCCGCGCAAGGCATTGCCGCCACGCAGCCGGATGCCGTCATCGCCTGCGTGGGCGGTGGCAGCAACGCCATGGGTATCTTCCACCCCTACATCCCGTATGCCGACACGCGCCTGATCGGCGTCGAGGCCGCCGGTGAGGGCCTCGACAGCGGCAAGCATTCCGCCAGCCTGCAACGCGGCAGCAGCGGCGTGCTGCACGGCAACCGCACCTACATCCTGCAGGACGACAACGGTCAGATCACCGAAACGCATTCGATCAGCGCCGGCCTGGACTACCCCGGCGTCGGCCCCGAGCACGCCTGGCTCAAGGACATCGGCCGCGCCGAGTACGTGGGCGCCACCGACGCCGAGGCGCTGGCCGCCTTCCACCATCTGTGCCGGGCCGAAGGCATCATCCCGGCGCTCGAATCGAGCCATGCCATGGCCTATGCCATGAAGCTGGCGCCAACCATGCATCAAGACCAGTCGATCCTGGTCTGCCTCTCGGGCCGTGGCGACAAGGACATCGGCACCGTGGCCGACCTGGATGGCGTCGATTTCTACGACCGCCCGTCGATGCGCGGCCACGTGGTGAAAGGGGCCAAAGCATGAACCGCATCACCGCCACCTTCGCCGCCCTGGCCGAGCAAAAGCGCAAGGCGCTGATCCCCTACGTCACCGCCGGCTTTCCCTACGCCGACATCACGCCCGCGCTGATGCACGGCATGGTCACCGCTGGCGCCGATGTGATCGAACTCGGCGTGCCGTTTTCCGACCCCAGCGCTGATGGCGCCGTGATCCAGAAAGCGGGCGACCGCGCGCTGGCGCTGGGCATCGGCCTGGCGCAGGTGCTGGGGTATGTGAAGACCTTCCGCGAGAAGGACCCCAAGACGCCCGTGGTGCTGATGGGTTACGCCAACCCGGTGGAGCGCTACGACCAGAAGCACGGTGACGACGCCTTCATCCGCGATGCCGCCGCGGCCGGCGTGGATGGCCTGTTGATCGTCGACTACCCGCCCGAGGAATGCACCGACTTTGCCGCCAGGCTGCGTGCGCACGGCATGGACCTGATCTTTTGCTGGCGCCCACCAGTACCGAGCAGCGCATGCAGCAGGTGGCCGCGGTCGCCAGCGGCTACGTGTATTACGTGTCGCTCAAGGGCGTCACCGGCTCGGGGGCGCTCAACACGGCCGAGGTCGAGGCCATGCTGCCGCGCATCCGCCAGCATGTGCACATCCCCGTGGGCGTGGGCTTCGGCATCCGCGATGCCGAAACCGCCCGGGCCATCGGCAAGGTGGCCGATGCCGTGGTCATCGGCAGCCGCCTGATCCAGGTGATCGAAGTGCAGCCGCACGAACGCGTGGTCGCTGCCGCGATGGACTTCCTGCGCCCGGTGCGCGCGGCGCTGGATGCATAATCGCCGCTATCACTCAAGGAGCATTACATGAGCAGCTGGCTTGAAAAACTCCTGCCACCCAAGATTCAGAAATCCGAAGCCTCCGAGCGCCGGCAGATGCCGGAGGGGCTGTGGATCAAGTGCCCCGACTGCGACGCGGTGCTGTACAAGACCGATCTGGACCAGAACCAGAACGTCTGCCCCCAGTGCGGCTACCACCACCGCATCGGTGCGCGCGAGCGGCTGAACGTGTTCCTCGACGCCGAGGGCCGCTACGAGATCGGGCAGGAGGTGCTGCCCGTCGACGCCCTGAAGTTCAAGGACAGTCGAAAGTACCCCGAGCGCCTGAAGGAAGCGCTGGAGAACTCCGGCGAGACCGATGCCCTGGTGGTGATGGGCGGCGCCGTGCACTCCATCAGCGTGGTGGCGGCGGCGTTCGAGTTCGACTTCATGGGCGGCAGCATGGGCAGCGTGGTGGGCGAGCGCTTCGTGCGCGGTGTCGAGACCGCCATCGAGCAGAAAGTGCCCTTCATCTGCTTCACCGCCACCGGCGGCGCGCGCATGCAGGAAGGGCTGCTGAGCCTGATGCAGATGGCCAAGACCAACGCCTCCCTCACCCGCCTGGCCAAGAAGGGCCTGCCCTACATCAGCGTGCTGACCGACCCGACCATGGGCGGCGTATCGGCCGGCTTCGCCTTCGTCGGCGACGTGGTGATCGCCGAGCCCAAAGCGCTGATCGGCTTTGCCGGCCCACGCGTGATCGAGAACACGGTGCGCGTGAAGCTGCCCGACGGCTTTCAGCGCGCCGAGTTCCTGCAGACCAAGGGCGCGGTCGACTTCATCTGCGACCGGCGCGAACTGCGCGAGAAGATCGCCAAGGTGCTGGCCATGCTGCAGCGCCAGCCGGCGGATGCGGTGCAGTGAAGCCCATCAACAGTAGCGATTGACTCGATAAAGTCAGCTGCTCGCGCCCGCCCCGCAAGGATTTCAGTCCATTTCCTCTTGAATTCGGCTTCCATCCTGAGCAGGCAGCTATCATTTTTGCTTGATTATCAAGAAATTTCAGATCACGCGCGGACCGCATCCGCGGTGTGGCAGCGGGCTTGCCCGCGATGCGGCGCCTCGTCGCCACGAACGCTTGATCGCGGGCAAGCCCGCTCCCACAATGCTGTCTGAGACTTGTTGCTCATCAAGCATTTTTTGCCTGTCCACCCCACGCGGCGGGCGCCCTGACCGCGCTTCGGCGCGTGTGCCTCAAGCCCCGTTGGGCAGCACGCCCGCGCCAAACAGGCCGCCCTGCAGCGAGCCCAGCACGATGCCGAGCACCTGCAGGCCGATGATCAGCACCAGCGGCGACAGGTCGACCCCGCCCACCAGCGGCAGCAGCTTGCGGATCGGCGCCAGCAGCGGCGCGCTGAGCCGCTCGAACACGTCGTAGACCGGCGTGCGGTTGCCCGTCCACGACAGCACAGCGGCCACGATGATCACCGCCGTGGCCACCGACACCGCCAGCTTAGCCACGCCCAGCAAGGCCAGCAGCGGCAGCACGCTCCAGCGCGCCAGGCCCAGCAGGCCCATCAGCGCCGCGTACTGCACGAGCTTCAGCAGCCAGGCCGCCAGCAGACTGGCCACGTCCAGTTGCGCACCCTGCCCCACGATGCGCTGCAGCGGCAGCACCAGCCAGTCCGACAACGCCTGCACGAAGCGCCCCACGGGATTGTCCATCGACATGCGGCGCCAGCGCATGTAAAGCCGCAGCAGGCAGGCGCCGCCGATCAGCGTGACGGCGACTTCGATCAGGAAGGTGAGAACTTGATAAAGCATGCCCAGGCAAAGCGGAACTTGTTCACGCCCCCAGCGGCGCAAGCAATTCCAAAGTGTTCATGCGTGCGATGATAGCGAGCACTGGTGTTCACATTCGCCGCGGTTGCGACGGGCGTGCTGTTGGATGGCCCGGACGATGACCGAAGAACTGCTGACCCTCACCTCCCTGCCCCTGTTCCCGCTCGGCACCGTGCTGTTTCCGGGCGGCGTGCTGCCGCTGCGGGTGTTCGAGGTGCGCTATCTCGACATGATCGGCAAGTGCCACCGCGCCGGCGCCCCGTTCGGCGTCGTCGCGCTGACGCAGGGCCACGAGGTGCGCGCCGCCGGTGCACCGCCCGAGCAACTGGCCACCATCGGCACGCTGGCGCACATCACCACGCTGGAGCAACCGCAGGCCGGCCTGCTGCTGGTGCAATGCCGCGGCGAGCAGCGCTTTCGCATCGATCGGCCCAGCCAGCTCAAGCATGGCCTGTGGGTGGCCGACGTGAGCCTGCTGCCACCCGACCGCGCGCTGGCCGTGCCCGACGATCTGCAGCACGTGGCGCGCGCGCTGCGGCAGGTGTATGCCGGCCTGCGCGTGCAGTCGCCCGGCGCACCGCTGCCCGCCGTGGGCAGCGAGCAATACGACGACTGCGCCTGGGTGTCGAACCGCTGGTGCGAACTGCTGCCGCTGCCCGCCGCCACGCGACAGCAGCTGATGAGCCTGGACAACCCGCTGCTGCGGCTGGAACTGGTGGCCGACCTGCTGGGCAAGACGGGGATCGGCGCACCGAACAGTTGACGACGCTCGCCAACAGTAATAACGATAGCTGCCTGCGCCGAATCCAAGCTGGTCTGAGCGCGATTCAACTCGGAATCTGCGCTCGCAAACAGTCCTTCTTGACTATCAAGAAGTCTCAGACCGTGTTGTAGGAGCGGGCTTGCCCGCGATGAGGCGCCTCGTCCCCACCAACGCTTGATCGCGGGCAAGCCCGCTCCCACACAGCGGATGAGTTCAGCGCGTCATCTGAGACTTCTTGATAATCAAGCAGTCCTTACACATCGCATATCGGCAGCCCGATCCACGCGACCAGCCATGACGATCGAAAACATGAAGCAGGAAAAACTGGCGGTGTTGATCGACGCAGACAACACGTCGTCATCCGTCGCCCAGGGCTTGTTCGAGGAAATCGCCAAGTACGGCGTCGCCAGCGTCAAGCGCATTTATGGGGACTGGAGCAGCAACACCCTCAGCGGCTGGCGCGCCATCCTGCTCAAGCACGCCCTCACGCCCGTGCAGCAGTTTGCCTACACCAAGGGCAAGGATGCGACGGACATGGGCTTGATCATCGACGCGATGGATCTGCTGTACAGCGGCAACTTCAGCGGCTTCTGCCTCGTGTCGAGCGACAGTGATTTCACGCCGCTGGCTTCGCGCATCCGCGCTTCCGGCCTGGTGGTCTATGGCTTCGGCCGGGAGAAGACCCCGAAGCATTCCGGCAAGCCTGCGACCGATTCTTCTATGTCGAGAACCTGGGAGAAGTGGAAAAAGCGGAACGACAAGCGAGTGCCCCGACACCAACCGCCTCGGTATCCGGCAATAACGGGACAGCGCGACCGACCCCCGCCACGCCCGCCGTGGCCAGACAGATGGATGCTGGAACGCGCGCGTTGCTCTACAAGGCCATCAAGGATTCGACCGACGAAGCCACTGGCTGGGCCTTCGTGGGCAAAATAGGCAGCTACATCAATCAGACGCACCCGGACTTCGACTCGCGCAGCTACGGCTACGCCAAATTGTCGGGCATGCTGCGCGATCTTCGCGGGCTGCAGTTCCGCACGGATGAAGCCAGCCGCATGTTCTGCCGCAAGATTCCGTTTCTCGAACTCGTCAAGCTGCTGGATGAATCCTTCAACAAGTTCAAGAGCGCCAAAGGCTGGGCCCATATCGAGGCCGTGGGCAAATACGTGAAGCCGCGCTGGAACTGGCAGGAGTGGGGATTCGAGTCCTTCCCCGAGTTGCTGGCCAAGGTGGATCACGTCGAGCTTGCAGACGACAGCATGCGCATGAGGCCTGCGACGGAGAAAAGCCAAGCGGTTTGAAGTCGTTGCTCTCAAGCAACGGCCCATTCAGAACCGCACCGGCTGCGCCCGGTATTCCGGCACGCGCTGGTGCAGCCAGTCGCGGATGGCCGCCGCCTCGGGCGCGGCACCGGCAGCGGCCAGCCACGATTCCGTTGCCCGCACCACATCGCCACCTGCCGCCGCCACCTTGGCCACGCGCAGCTTGGGGTGCGGCGTGGGTTCGGTGGTTTCGTCGTCGGCCAGCAGTTCCTCGTACAGCTTCTCGCCCGGGCGCAGGCCGGTGAAGGCGATGGGCACCTCGGCCTCGCTCTTGCCCGACAGGCGGATCAGCAGACGCGCCAGGTCGACGATCTTCACCGGCTCGCCCATGTCGAGCACGAAGATCTGGCCCGACTGCCCCATCAGCCCGGCCTGCAGCACCAGCTGCGCGGCCTCGGGGATGGTCATGAAGTAGCGCACGATATCGGGGTGTGTCACCGTCACCGGGCCGCCCAGCTCGATCTGCGCCGTGAACAGCGGCACCACCGAGCCGCTGGAGCCCAGCACGTTGCCGAAGCGCACCGACACGTACTGTGTGCCCGCGAATTCGGCCGCCACCGCCTGCACCACCTGCTCGGCCAGGCGCTTGGTGGCGCCCATCACGTTGGTCGGGTTCACGGCCTTGTCGGTCGACACGAGCACGAAGCGCGCCGCCCCCACCTCGCCCGCCACGCGCGCGGCGTGCAGCGTGCCCAGCACGTTGGTGCGCAGCGCCTCGATCTCGTTGTGCGCCTCCATCAGCGGCACGTGCTTGTAGGCGGCGGCGTGCAGCACCACGCTGGGGCGGTGTTCGAGCGCGATGGCACGCAGGCGCTCCGCCTCGCGCACGTTGGCGGTATAGTACACGCCTTCCATGGCAGGGAAGGCTTGGCGCAGTTCCTGCTCCAGCCGGTAGGTGGCGTATTCCGACACGTCCACGCACACCAGCCGCGCCGCGCCCAGCCGCGCCACCTGCCGACACAGCTCGGCGCCGATGGAGCCGCCCGCGCCCGTGACCAGCACCGTGGCGCCGCTGATCAGGCCGGCCAGGCCGGCGGCATCCAGCTGCACCGGCGTGCGGCCCAGCAAATCCTCCAGCCGCACCTGGCGCAACCGGGCCGCCGCGCCGGGGCGCAGCAGTTCGTCAGCGGTGGGCAGCGTCAGCAGGTTCAGCCCGCTGCCCGACCAGCGCATCAGCACCTCGCGCCGCGTCGGCTCGCCCGGCGCGCTGGCCAGCAGCACGGTGGCCGTCTGCTGCGCGCGCGCCAGTTCATCCAGTGCGCCCACGCTGCCCAGCACGCGCACGCCCTGCACGGTGCGGCCGGCATCCTGCGCGCGCGGCGAGGCGATGCCCACCACGTGCCAGCCTTCCACGCCTTTCAGCGTGCGCAGCGCCTGGTCGGCTTCGTCGATGGTGCCGACGATCAGCAGCGGCTGCTGTGCCGCATCGGTGCGCGCGTGGGCCTGGGTGTATTCCGCCAGCGTGCGCCAGGCCGCACGCGCCCCGGCCAGCAGCAGCAGCGTGAGCAGCGCGCTGATCAGGAACACCGAGCGCGGAAAGCCGCCGATGCGCCAGCCCAGCACCGCCGCCGTGACCAGCAGCGCGCCCAGCGCCACGCCGGCGGCCAGATGTCGCAGATCGGCCAGGCTGACGTAGCGCCACGACTGGCGAGGAACGCGCAGCAGCAGCAGGCCCGCGGCCATGCAAGCCAGCGCCACGGGCGTGGTGCGCAGTGCCTGGTCAAAGTACGGCTGCGGCAGGCTCAGGTTGAAGCGCAACCAGAACGCCGCCCACCAGGCCAGCACGATCAGCGGCCCGTCGAACAGCCAGCTCTTGCTGCGCAGGCTGCGCCCCAGATCGTTCAGCACGGCTGCTCCGCGTCGCCCCGGATCGCGCCGATGGCCTTGCTGCCCCACAACCCCACGGCTTGACAGTCGGCGCTGTTGTGGGAGCGGGTTTGCCCGCGATGCGGCGCCCGGTCATCGCGGTGCCGCCCGATCGCGGGCAAGCCCGCTCCCACACCGGGGCACGCATGCGCGTGTGGACATGCCAGGTCAGGCTGATTGCTTTCATATTCATAGCTGCTCGCGCTTGTCTGGTGGGCGCTGAATGCCAATTTGGCACAAATTCCATGGTCATCGCAGCAGCGCCCGCACGGTGTCGAACAGGATGCGCAGGTCACCTGCCAAGGTGCGCTGCGCCACGTAGTCCAGGTAGTAGCGTTGTTTGACCGGCATGACACGTTCTATATAGGCGCGCTCCGGATCAGTGGCATCGGCCAGCAGCCGCTCCTCATCGCGGAATTCGATGGCCGCCTGGTCGGTGATGCCCGGCCGCACGCTCAGGATCCGCCGGCGCACGTCATCGGCGTACAGCGCCATGTAGCGCGGCACCTCGGGGCGTGGGCCGACCAGGCTCATGTCGCCCTTTAGCACGTCAATCAACTGCGGCAACTCGTCCAGCTTGGTGGCGCGCAGCCAGCGGCCGGCGCGGGTGATGCGGGCATCGCCGGCCGCCGTGACCTGTGGCCCGCTGCCGTCATGCACGTGCATGGTGCGGAACTTGTGGATGCGAAACGGCACGCCACCGCGCCCCACGCGCTCCTGCCGGAACAGCGCCGGCCCGGGCGAATCCAGCCGCACCCACAGCGCGATGGCCGCCATCAATGGCAGTGCCGGCAGCAGCGCGGCCAGCGTCAGCGCCAGGTCCATCGCGCGCTTGGTGGCGGCGCCGCGCGCGGTCACAAGCCGCACACTCTCATCTTTCGATAGCTGCCCGCGCTTGCCAGTCGGGCGCTGCAGGCCCAAAACGCTTGAAAACCCCATGCACTCATCGCACACAGGCTTTCAGCGCCGCGATCACGCGCGTCTGCTCTTCATCGCTCATCGAGGTGAACAGCGGAACGCTCAGCATGCGCTGGTAAGCGTGCTCGGCCACGGGGAACTGCTCAGGCGTCAAGCCGTAGCGGTCGCGCCAATAGGGCTGGCGGTGCAGCGGCACGTAATGCACGCTGGTGCCGATGCCGGCATCGCTCAATGCCTGGATCACCTCGTCGCGCGTCACCCGGGCATCGTCCCGAAGGCGGATCACGAACAGGTGCCAGGCATGCGTTTCGCCTGGCGGTGCGTCGGCGGGCAGGATCAGCGGCAGGGCTTTCAGCTCGTGCAGATAGCGCGCCGCCAGTTGCTGCCGACGCTGCACGAAAGCCGGCAGTCGCTGCAACTGCACGCGGCCCAGCGCGCCGGCCATGTCGGTCATGTTGTATTTGAAGCCGGGCGCGACGATTTCGTAATACCAGGCGGGCGTCTTGCTGCTGAAGCGGTCGAACGCATCGCGGCTGATGCCGTGCAGGCGCATCACCCGCATGCGTGCGGCGAGCTGCTCATCCTTCGTGACCACCATGCCGCCCTCGCCGGTCGTCATCGTCTTGTTGGCGTAGAAGCTGAACACCGCGGCAGCGCTGGGCAACTGGCCGACCAGCGCTCCATTGGCAGTCGTGGGCAGCGCGTGCGCGGCGTCCTCCACCACCTGCAGGCCGTGGCGGCGCGCGATGTCGAAGATAGCCGCCATGTCGCACGCCAGGCCGCCGTAGTGCACGGGCAAGATGGCCTTGGTTCGCGGGGTGATGGCCGCCTCGATCTGCGCCGGGTCGATGTTCAGCGTGACCGGATCCACGTCCACCAGCTTCGCATCCGCGCCCAGATAGCGCGCCACCTCCACCGTGGCGGTGAAGGTCAGCGTCGGCGCGATCACCTCGTCGCCCTGCGTGACGCCGATGGCTTCCAGCGCCAGGTGCAGACCGGCCGTGGCGGAGTTGACGGCGATGGCCTGCACACCGCCGCCCAGATAGGCGGCGAACTCCTGCTCGAAGGCCTTGGTCTCGGGGCCGGTGGTGACCCAGCCCGAGCGCATGGCGCGCGCCACGGCGTCGATTTCGGCCTCGGTGATGTCAGGGCGGGCGAAAGGAAGGAACGGTGAGGTGTTCATGATCAAATCCGGCTTCAGCGCTTTTCCATTCGGCGCAAGAAGCTATCATTAAGCTAGCGCGTCAGTCGGCTCCAGTGCTGCCCGGCACGGCGTTTCAGCAGCAGATCGGTCAGGCCGCGCCAGGTGCCGACGCCATAGCCCAGATGATAGGCGGCGATCACCAAGGGCAGGCGCGCCAGCAAACCCCACTCGCCCGCCTGCCGCGCCGCTGCCAGCGAGGTGCCGGCCAGGTACAGCGCGTAGCTGGCCAGCAAGACCCCCAGCGGCCAGGGCCACCAGGGCGCCAGCAGCGCACCGCCCGCCAGCGCCAGCACGA
The DNA here is from genome assembly GCF_013423955.1 of Ottowia beijingensis. GTDB lineage: Bacteria > Pseudomonadota > Gammaproteobacteria > Burkholderiales > Burkholderiaceae_C > Ottowia > Ottowia beijingensis. Next base: position 107,653 of record NZ_JACCKX010000001.1, read on the forward strand.
ACAGCGCCGGCACCAGTTGCCGCACCGATCCGGGCTGGCCGTGTTTGCGCATCACGAACGGACGCCAGTAACCGTACTGCTGCTGCTGGCGGAACAGGTCACTCAAACGGCTGCGCGGCTGGTACACCGAGCGGATGCGCGCGCTTTGCCAAAGGCGCGCGCCTTGCAAACGCAGGCGCAGGTTGTGCTCGTCGTCCTGATTGCGCACCAGCTGTTCGTCGAAACCGCCGAAGCGCTCGAACACGGCGCGCGGCCAGCAACCCAGGTAGAGGGTGTCGGCCTCGCCCTCGTAGGCACGGTCGCGCGAGCGCGCGCCGCCGACCACCCAGCGGCACTGGAAGGCCGCCGCAATCGCGCGCCCGGTGGCGCCCTGCCCGCGCGCCACCCACGGGCCGCCCACGTTGTCGGCACCGGTGCGCGCCAGCGCGGCCAGGCATTCGGCCAGGTAGTCGGGCGCAAATTCGGTGTGGATGTCGAAGCGCGCGATGACGGCGCCGCGCGCCGCGGCCAGCGCGGCGTTCAGGCCGGTGGAAACGATGCGGTCCGGGTTGTCGATGAGCTTCAGGCGCGCGTCCTGCGCGGCACGCTCGGCCAACCGTTCGCGCGTGCCGTCGTCGCTGCGGCCATCGGCCACCAGCACCTCGAGCTGCCAGCCGGGCGGCAACTGCTGCGCCAGGGCGCTGTCGCAGAAGGCGTCGATGGCGGCGCGCTCATTGCGGCAGGGGGCGATCACGCTGATGAGCTGGGGCGCGGATGGGGCAGCCGAATGCAGGGGCGAGTTCATGGGCTGGCCCCTACATGCATCGCCGCGCCCTCACCCTGGCCTCTCCCGCCAGCGGGAGAGGGAGAAAAGCGAGCGCTGCCGTCCTCCTGCTCATGCAGCCAAGGCTTGGGCTGGCAGGCAGCAGGTCGCGTTGCTCCACTTCGCCCAGGTCTTGCCCCTCTCCCGCTGGCGGGAGAGGGTTGGGGTGAGGGCATGGCGCATCACGGCGCGCGCCCTTTCCACTCATCCAGCAAGCGCCGGTACATCGCATCGGCCGCATCCATCTGCACGCGGCGGTCGCCGTCGCGGGCGATGCGCTCGGCATTGCGCGCGCCGGCCTCGCGGGCCTGTGCCTCCTGGTCGATCAAGTGGCCCCACACGCGGGCCAGCGCGCGCGCATCGCCCGCGGGCACCAGCATGCGCGCGTCGAGCCAGTCGCGGTTGGCCGGCAGGTCGCTGCCGATCACGGCCAGACCGCAGGCCATGCTTTCGAGCACCGAGACGGAAGTCGCATCGCTGTGCGGCACGCTGATGGACAGTTTGCAGCGCGCCAGAACGGCGGCCATGCCGGCATCATTCAGGCGGCCATGCACCTGCACGGCGTCGGTCAGCCCGAGTTGGGCGATCTGCGCGCGCAGCGCCGGCTCCTGCGAGCCGCCGCCCAGCAGGTGCAGCCGCGCTTGCGGGTGGGTCGAATGCACTCGCGCGAAGGCTTCCAGAATGGTCCCGATGGCGTAATTCGGCTCCCAGCTGCGCAGGCTGACGGCCTCGAAGCCCGGCTTGCCGTCCCAGGGCGCGGGGGCGAAGCGGGCGCGTTCCACGCCCCAGTGAATCAGCTCGGTGCGCACACCGGGCGCCAGCACGCGTGCGGCGGCCAGCAGATCGGGCGAGTCGCCGGTCACGCCATCGGCCTGGCGCAGCGTCCAGGCCGTCAGGTGGCGCTTGAGGGCGCTTTCCTTCGGCGTGACCAGCAGGTCGCTGCCCCAGGCGGTCATCACCAGCGGGTGACGGCCGGCGCGCGCGGCCAGGTAGCCATACGAGGTAACGTAATGCGCGTGCACCAGATCGGGCGCCAGCGCCGCCACCGCGCGCCGCGCCGCGCCCACGCGCCACAGCCAGTCGGTGGCGCGGCGCACGGGCGGCAGCACGATTTGCTGTACGCCCTCGATGGCTTGTGGCCGCGCCGTGACCAGCGACAGGCGCCAGCCGCGCGCCAGCATCTCGCGCGCCCAGCGCTGCACGTGCACGCTGTTGGCGTCGCCGAGCAGGCAGATGTGGTGGGCAGTCATGGTTGCCGGGCGCTGTGAGGCGCTTCTCTATTCATAGCTGCTCGCGCATGTCCATCAAGCGCTGAGGTCCGATTTGGCTTGAAATTTTTGGCCCCTGCCATCATGCCCCACCCTCGCCGGCGTGCAGCGCCAGCCAGCGCTGGTAATCGGCCTGCAGCGCGGGGTGGGCCTGCAGCCAGCGCGCATCCGCCTCTCGCGTGTCGCCCACCACCCCCGCCGGGCTGCCGGCCAGCACGGCGAAGTCGGCAAACTGCCCGCGCACGCGGCTGTGCGATGCCACCAGCGTGCCATGACCGAGCACCGTGCCGGCCTCGATGGTGCTGTGCGGGCCGATGAAGCAGCGCTCGCCGATGGCGATGGGCGCACGGATCACCGCGTCTTCCAGCGCTGCGCCCGACAGCCCCGCCGCCACGCGCACCGCCCGGTGCGTGCTGTGGCTGACGATGCTGACGAAGTTGGTGACCTGCGTGCCACGGCCGATGCGCACGCCGGCGCTGGCTTCGATGTAGTTGAAGTGGCCGATGAACACGTCGTCGGCCAGGTGCAGTCGGTCTTCATGCTCGATGACGGTGGATGGCGAAATGCGCGTGCCGGGCAGGTCAACGCCCGCGCTGCGCTCACCGAACAGGATGCGGAAGAACACCGCGTGCCACAGCCGACGGCGCCAGCGGTTGGCGAACGTGCGCAAGCCCACGCTCATGCCCCGCCCTCGGCCGCCGCCACGGCCCGCGCCGGAATCGACGGCCAGTTCGCCAGCCGCCAGAAGTAATAGCCGAAATAAAGCACCATGCCCGCCGATACCGCCCACGCTCCTCGCAGCAACCCGCCCGTCCACAACCCCCAGGCCAGGCACAGCAGAAATACCGCCTGCCCCACCAGCGCCAGCCGGAAGGCCCAGCGCTGGCTCTGCCAGGCCATCGTCACCACCGCCAGCGGCGCGGCGACGAAGTGCGCGGCAATGTAGGGCGCCAGCGCACGCGCCAACTCGCCGGCGTCGCGCCACTGGGCGCCGAACACGGTGGCGAACAGCCACGGACCCACCAGCAGCAATACCAGCATCAGCACCAGCGCCAGTGCGCCCAGCAGCGCCATCACCTGCCGCACCGCGCGCTGCGCCTCGGCCGGGGTCGATTGTGTCAGCCGTGGATACAGCGCCTGCGACACGGCGGTGCCCACCAGCGTGGCGGGCGCCTTCAGGTAGCGCAGCGCGAGGCCCCAGAAGCCAGCCGCCGCTTCACCCGACCAGGCGATCAGCAGCGCCACCGCCAGCGCGTCCTGCAGCGTGCCCAAAAAGGCGTGTGGCGTGTTCAGCAGCGGAAAGTCGCGGTAGCGCCGCGCCACGCTGCGCATGGCATGGCCCGGCACGCGCCACAGGGCGCTCCAGCCACCAGCGGGCGCCGTCCGCGCCAGCAACGGCGCAGCCAGCGCCACGGCGATGACCGGCCCCAGCACCAGTGCCCAGGCTGCATCCGCCCCCGCTGCGCTGCCACGCCACAGCCACCAGCCCAGGGCCACTTGCAGCAGCGCGGCGCCCGCGTACTGCACGAAGCGGCTGGCGGCCAGTGCGCCGTAGGCCTCGGCGCGGTTGCTCCACATCATCAGCAGTTGCAGCAGGCCCGTGGCCGCCACCGACAGCGGCAGTGCCCAGGCCACTGGCAGGCGCCCCGCCGCGTGCAGCCCCCACGCCAGTGGCAGGCTGAACGCCGCCACGCCCACCCAGATGCGCAACGCCAGCGCCAGCAGCGCGGCGGCCTCGGCCTCGTCGCGTGCCATGGGCAAGGCGTATTCGTAACGCGCGCAGGCCACCACCGCGATGGCGGCGGCGATGGTGGCAAAGGCGGTGAACAGGCCGAACGCCTCGGGGCTGAACAGCCGCGCCAGCACCGGCCCCAGCAGCAGCGGCACCAGTTGCGCCAGCGCGCCGCCGGTCAGCAGGGTGAAGGTGGCGCGCAGCATGGGTGGTGAAAACCGACAGGCGGGTTGAACAAGAAGCGTGGTGGTCGACGGCTCGGGATATGTGGGCGCGGGCTTGCCCGCGATCAGCCTCCGCGCCGCACGGAACGCGCCATCGCGGCCAAGGCCGCTCCCACAAGAGACAAACCGGCAAGCCGCCTAAAATCGAGGGTTTCGCGTGAGCGTGCCGATTATCGGCGACCGGGCTCGCGCGATGTTTCTTTCAGCCACCTGCGATTCACCGTGACCCAGACCCCGCCCACCGACGACCTGCCCCAAGACGAAAACAAGCTGATCGCCGAGCGGCGCGACAAGCTCAAGGCCATCCGCGAAGGCGCCGGCGTGGCCTTCCCCAACGACTTCAAGCCGAAGGACCGCGCCGACCAGTTGCACCAGGCGCACGGCGCTGCCACCAAGGAAGCGCTGGAAGCTGGCGAGAAGATTCCCGCCAGCATCGCCGGCCGCATGATGCTGAAAAGGGTGATGGGCAAGGCCAGCTTCGCCACCGTGCAGGATGCCACCGGCCGCATCCAGGCCTACATCACCAAGGACGTGGGCGAGGACGTCTACGAAGCCTTCAAGCACTGGGACCTGGGCGACATCATCGCCGTCGAAGGCCACATGTTCCGCACCGGAAAGGGCGAGCTGTCGATCCACGCCACGTCGATCCGTCTGCTCACCAAGAGCCTGCGCCCGCTGCCCGACAAGTTCCACGGCATGCAGGACCAGGAGCTGAAATACCGCCAGCGCTACGTCGACCTGATCATGGACGAGGCCGCGCGCACGCGCTTTGCCGCGCGCAGCAAGACGCTGTCGGCCATGCGCCACTTCATGACCGACAACGGCTTCATGGAAGTGGAAACGCCCATGCTGCACCCCATTCCCGGCGGGGCCAACGCCAAGCCCTTCGTCACGCACCACAACGCGCTGGACCAGCAGATGTTCCTGCGCATCGCGCCGGAGCTGTACTTGAAGCGCCTGATCGTCGGCGGCTTCGAGCGCGTGTTCGAGATCAACCGGAGTTTCCGCAACGAAGGCATCAGCGTGCGGCACAACCCCGAGTTCACGATGATGGAGTTCTACGCCGCGTACTGGAACTACCAGGATCTGATGGACTTCACCGAACAGCTGCTGCGCGCCACGGCGCAACAGGCCGTGGGCACGCTGCAGCTGCAGTACCAGGGCCGCGAGGTCGATCTGAGCCAGCCCTTCGCGCGCATGACGATCCGCGAGGCGCTGCACGCCCACACCGACATCGGTGCGCACGTCGACGATGCGGCCGAACTGATCAGCCGCCTGAAGAAATTGGGTCTGAGCGAGGAGAAGGACAAGCTGAGCACGCGCAGCCTGGCCAGCCTGCAAGTGCTGTACTTCGAGGAAGAGGTGGAGCAGCACCTGTGGGCGCCCACCTTCATCATGGAGCACCCGACCGAGATCAGCCCGCTGGCGCGCGCCAACGATGCCCGGCCCGAGGTGACCGAGCGCTTCGAGCTCTACATCACCGGCCGCGAGATGGCCAACGGTTTCAGCGAGCTGAACGACGCCGAAGACCAGGCCGCGCGCCTGCAGGCGCAGGTGGCCTCGAAGGACGCGGGCGACGACGAGGCGATGTTCTACGACGCCGACTTCGTGCGCGCGCTGGAATACGGCATGCCACCCACCGGCGGCTGCGGCGTGGGCATCGATCGCTTCATGATGCTGCTGACCGACAGCCCCAGCATCCGCGACGTGATCCTGTTCCCGGCGCTGCGGCACGAGGCTTGATGGCGCCGCGCCTTGGACGCTGCATCCAAGGCTGGATTTTCAATCGTTTAGGGCTGAAATTCTTATCCAGCAAGCGCGAGCAGCTATGAATCAGGTAGCAACCGATTCAGGAGCGCGCCGCGCGCCGGCGCGTTCGCCCAGCAGCCGCCGCAGCCCCAGCCACTGCTGCGCCCAGAAGCCGCGGCCATAGTCGCGGCCCTGCAGCACCTGGTCGTCGATGCCGGTGGCGTCCAAGCCGGGGCGCCAGTCGGCGCTGCCAAACAGCAAATCCCACCACGAAAACAGCACGCCGTAGTTGGCGCCGTAGGGCGACAGAGGCTGCGAACCCGGCTCGTGTCCCAGCGCGATGGCGTGGTGGCGGCGGTGAAAGCTGGGGCTGACCAGCAGCCTGTTGCCCAGCCAGCCCCACGACCAGCGCAGGTTGGCGTGGTGCAGGCTTTCCAGCAGTTGCGTGACGGCCACCAGCGCCACGAACTGCGCGGGGGCCACGCCGATCAGGATGGCGGCGCAGACGAAGATCACGTCGGTGATCACCGAATCCAGCAGGTGGTTGCGGTTGTCGGTCCACATCGTCATCTGGCGCTGGCTGTGGTGCACGGCGTGCAGTTGCCACCACCAGTGCCAGCGGTGCTGTGCGCGGTGGATGAGGTAGCCGATCAAGTCGAACACCACCAGGTAGATCAGGAAGCTGACCCACGCGCGGTCCGTCACGCCGGGCCACAGCTGGTCGATCTGCAGCGTGGGCAGGCCGTGCGCGCGCAGCCAGCCGATGCCCTGCGTCAGCCACAGCTCGACGCTGAAGAACATCACCAGCTTGAACAGGCCCAGGCGGTGGATCAGCGTGTAGATCACGTCGATGCCGATGGCGTGGCGGTCGGTCACCCGCTCCACCGGCCACAGGCGCTGCAGGGGGCCGATGACGGCCAGCATCACCACGATCTGCAGCACGCCCGCCAGCAGCCAGCCGGTGGCGGCAAAGCCGTCTTCCAGCAGGTTGCCGGCGCCCAGGCCAAAAGCCAGCGGCTGCACGGCGGTTTCGAACAGCCACTGCTGCGCGGTCTCGAACGCATCGGTCAGGGTGGCCAGCATGTCAGCGGCCTTCTGCCCGGTTCAGGCGGCAGGCGGGCTGCGGCCGCTGCAGCGCGTCACTCATCATCCAGCTCATATACTCCACAACATATCATCCGCCAGCGCCCGTCAATCAAGCGCTGAAGACACATACTCCCCATATTTTCAGCCGCCATGGGTGCTGATCCAGGTCTGGTAATCGGGGTGCTCGCGCAACGTGCGAAAGCAGAAGCCACGGCTTTTGAGCCCGCTGACCAGCGGCTCCAGCACGTCGGGCGCCCACGGGTCCTGGCGTGACCAGATGCCCAGGTGTGCCATCAGGATGTCGCCCGCGCGAATATCGCGCAGCGCCTTGGCCAGCAAGGCGCTGTTGGGGTACTGGCCGCTGGGCAGCTCGTCGCCCAGAAAGCCGGCCGGCGCCCAGCCCACGTGCTTGAAGCCGCAGGCTTCGGCCGCGGCCAGCAGCCTGGGCGAGGTCTTGCCGCCCGCGGCGCGGAACAGCGGCAGCGGCTTCTTCACAGTGACGGATGACAGCCGGTCGGCCCCCAGCTGCAGGTTGCCGCAGTACTGCGCGGCGGTCCAGGTCAGCGTCTTGCCGGCCTGCGCCCCGGACGACGGGCGAATGCGAAAGCGCGGCTCGCCGCCCGGCTGCGCCGGCGGCAGGTCGGCCTGCCAGTAGGCGTGGTCCCAGGTGTGCGATGCGAACTCATGCCCCTCGGCCGCACGCGCCTTCCACCACGGCGCCCAGTGCCGGCCCAGCGTGCCGTCGCCTTCCTTCGTGCGCTCCTGCGCGGCGAAGAAGGTCGCCTTGACGCCCTGGCGCTTCAGCACCTCGGCCACCAGCGGCGCCACGCCCATGTGGCCGGTGTCGAAGGTCAGGTACACCGGCTTGCAGGGTTCAGGGCCGTTTTGGGCTGCAGCCGTTGTGCAGACGGCGCTGGCAGCTATCATGAAAATAGCAAACAGACCGCGACGCGCTGACTGCGGGCGTCGCGCATCCGGACGACGCATGCCCTCAGCCCCGCCCTCTCCCGCACGCGGGAGAGGGTGCCAGGCCCGCAACGATTCATCCGAGACCGATGGCCGCGGAGCAGGCCACGCCAGCGATCGCCGTCGGCGGACCTGTGCCGACGACGGGCGACGCGCCCCTGCGCAGCCAAGGGGAAAGCGGCGTCAGCCGCTCAGGGGGTCAAATCCTTTCCGCATGATCGAGCGTCCACACCCCGTGTGGCGACTTGCCGACCTTGACCTGGTGCACCACCTGGCGCTTGGCCACGTCGATCAGCGTCAGCCGCCCGGCCCAGCGCGAGCCGACCATGATCAGCGAGCCGTCGGCCGACACGTCCATGCAGTCCGGCCCGGCCGGCGCCGGAAAGGTGTCGACCACCGTGAACTTCTCGTAGTCGATCTTGCTGATGGTGTTGGCCACGCGGTTGCTGACGAACACGTGCCGCCGGTCCCCGTGGCGCGGAAGGCGTGCGCGCCCTTGCCCGTGGCGATGGTCTGCACCAGCTGCGGCATCTTGCCGCCGGCCACGTCGTACACCTCCACGCCGGTACCGCCCGTCAGGCCCAGCAGCAGGTGCCGGTCGTCGGGCGTGACGAACACGTCGGCCGGCATGGGGCCGGTCTTGGCGCGGTGCGTCAGCTGCTGCGTGGCCAGGTCGATCACCACCAGCTCGTTGCTGTCCTGCATGCTCGACCACACGGTGGTGCTCTTCGTGTCGATCCACAGGTGGCTGGGCGTGCGCGCGGTGGGAATGCGCTTGACCAGCGTGGGATTGGCGCCGTCCCAGCTGTAGATGTCGATGTGGTTCAGCCGGTTGGCGGCGGTGACGAACCACTTCATGTCGGGCGAGAAGCGCAGGTGGTACGGGTCGCGGATGTCGCGGATCGTGCGCTGCACCTCGGCCGTGCGCGGGTCGATGAAGGTGAGCGAATCGCTGGCCGCATTGGCCACGATGACCGATTTGTCGTCCGGCGTCAGGTACAGGTGGTGCGGCTCCTTGCCGGTGGGAATGCGCTTGATCTCGGTCCAGCGGATGGCGTCGATCACGCTGACGTTGCCATCGAGCGAATTGAGCACGAACACCGGCGCGCCCCAGCGTGGCGGCGCTGCGGCCGGCTGGGGCGCCACTGCAGTTTGCGCGCGCGCCCAGGGCACCGGCAGCGCGGCCAGCCCCAGCAGGCCGGCAAAGCGGCGCCGGGACGGTGAAAAACGGGAAAGAACGGCGTTCACGAGATGAACCCTCTTCAGACGGCGAGCGAGTGTAGCCCTGCGCTCTGACGCAGGGCCTTCACTTAACATCCGGCCCATGCAACAGGTGGACATCGACGGCGTTTTTCTTGAAGTGCATCACATCCCCGTGGCGGCCGGCACACAACCCGGCGGTGCACCGCTGGTGTTCCTGCACGAGGGGCTGGGCTCGGTCGCCATGTGGCGCGACTGGCCTGCCAGCCTGTGCGCCGCCACCGGCCGGGCGGGCTGGGTGTATTCGCGCCAGGGCTACGGCCGCAGCAGCCCGGTGCCCGACGTGCGCGGCGAGCCGCGCGAACACCCCGACGGCACGCGCAGCGGCCGCCTGCAGCCCGACTACATGCACCGCGAGGCGCTGGAGGTGCTGCCCAGGCTGCTGGCGCGGCTGGGCATCGAGCGGCCGGTGCTCGTCGGCCATTCGGACGGCGGCACCATCGCCCTGATCCACGCCGCCGCGCACCCGGTGACGGCCTGCGTGGTGATGGCGCCGCACGTGATGGTGGAAGACATTTCGGTGCAATCCATCGACGAGGCCCGCCGCGCCTTCGAGACGACCGATCTGCCGGATCGGCTGGCGCGCTACCACGACGACGTGCAGGTCGCCTTCTGGCAATGGAACGACGTGTGGCTGAGCCCGGCGTTCCGCGATTTCGACATCCGCGGCGAGATCGGCGGCATCAGCGCACCGCTGCTGGCCATCCAGGGCCTGGATGACCAGTACGGCACCCTGGCGCAGATCGAGGATGTGGCGCGCGCCGTGCCGCACGCGCAACTGCTCGCTGGCGGCCTGCGGCCATTCGCCGCACCGCGACCAGCCGGCGCTGGTCAACGAGGCGATCACGCGCTTTCTGGCCCCGCTGGCCGATGCCTGAAGCCTGACAGCGCGCCACGGGGCATGGTGTGGAGCGGCCCCTGCCCACCAACCCCTGTGGGAGCGGGCTTGCCCGCGATGCGGCGGCCATGCTGCAAGCAGGCGGGCATAGGACCGAATACTCCCCTCATACCTGTCCGCCAGCGCTTATCCATCAAGCGCCAAAACAACATACTCCCCACCACCACCGCATCGACAGGCTGAAACCACGGCGGGGACAGCGGCCCGCCGCACGACTCAGGCCGCGGGCTTGGCGGCCAGCGCGGCCTGCTCGGCCTCGGTCAGCCAGCGCCACTCACCGGGCGCCAGCTCGGGCGGCAGCACCAGGCGGCCCACCTGCGAGCGGTGCAGCCCCTCCACGCGGTTGCCCACGGCCGCCAGCATGCGCTTGACCTGGTGGTACTTGCCCTCGGTCAGCGTCAGCCGCAGGTGGTGGTCGCCCACCGCCTCGGCCGCTGTGGCGGCCACCGGCTTCGGGTCGTCGTCCAGCACTACGCCGGCGCGCAGGCGGGCGATCTGGCGCTCGTCCAGCGGGTGCTTGGTCGTCACCTCGTACACCTTGGGCACGTGGTGGCGCGGCGAATTCATGCGGTGGATGAAGGCGCCGTCGTCGGACAGCAGCAGCAGGCCGGTGGTGTCCTGGTCCAGCCGCCCCACGGCCTGCACGCCCGGCACCTTGCCGGTGGTGGGGCGCTGGCGCAGCGGCACGGGCAGCAGGGTGTACACGCTGGGCCAGGCGCCCGGGCGGTGCGAACACTCGTAGCCCGCCGGCTTGTGCAGCATCACGTAGGCACGCGGCTGGTAAACCCAGGCCTGCCCCTGCACCGAGAAGGCCAGCGGCTGGGCCGACAGGTCCACCTCGGCGGAGGGATCGGTGCACAGGCCATCGGCCAGCGCCACATGGCCTTTTTCGATCAGGCCAGCACACACGCGGCGGGTGCCGAAGCCCTGGGTGAAAAGCAGTTCGCTCAGGCGCATTTCACGATCATCCTGCAACAATAGTCCGGTCTGTATGCTGCGATGCATGACAAATTTCTCGTTGCGCGCACCCAAGCAGGGGTGAACCGCGCCAAGATGCTGTCACGCAAGTAACATTCGGCAATGAATAATGCGCGCAAAGCGCCATCAAGGGAGATGTTGTGAGTCTGTTGACCAGTTCGACCGCCATCGTGGCGACCGTGCTGGCCGCTGTCGGGTTGGTGGCGGCCACGCTGGGGTTGCGATCCACCTGTCGCGCCGCGGCAGCCCGGTGTTTGCCAAGCCCAGCGCCAAGCGGCGCCTGCCGGCGCAGTGGCCCGTCAACCCGCGCCCGCTGGCCAACAGCAGCGAGCGCCAGGTGTGGCACTGGCTGCAGACCGTGTTCCCCGACCACCACATCATGGTCAAGCTGCCGGTCACCCGCTTCACCATGCCGCGCCAGCCCGGCGAGGGCAAGGACTGGTTCGAGGTGCTGAGCGGCGCCTACTGCAGCTTCACCATCTGCAACAACCTGGGCCAGGTGGTGGGCTGCGTGGACGTGATGAGCCGCAACGGCCTGTCGCGCGGCAACCGGCAGCTCAAACAGACCCTGCTGGCGCAGTGCGGCATCGGCTACTGGGTGCTGTCGCCCGAATCGCTGCCGCAGGCCGATGCGCTGCGGGCCGAGTTCCTGGGCGCGTCGGCGCTGGATTCGCAGCCACCCCGCCACAGCCAGCGTGCCGAGCTGGAATCGGTGCGCCACCAGCTGCACGAGGTGCTGGACCGCAACCGCAGCTTCCGCCATCACCGGGCGCTCGACGGCCACGGCGACGACGCGCTGCAGGATGGCGAGGTCACGCCCTGGCCGCAGGCGGATTCGTTCCTTGGCACGCTCGACAGCCGCCGGGCACCGCTGTAACCGCGCAGAAACGCCCCGCACCGCTCCATCACGCCGCCAGGCGGATGAAGTGCTCGCGGTAGTGCACCAGTTCGTCGATGGATTCGTGCACGTCGGCCAGCGCGGTGTGCAGCTGCTGCTTCTTGAAGGCATCCACCACCTCGGGCCGCCAGCGGCGCGCCAGCTCCTTCAGCGTGCTCACGTCCACGTTGCGGTAGTGGAAGAACGCCTCCAGCCGCGGCATGTACTTGACCAGGAAGCGCCGGTCTTGCCCGATGGTGTTGCCGCACATGGGCGAGGTGCCCTTCGGCACGTACTGCGACAGGAAGGCGATCAGCTGGTCGGTGGCCTGCTCCTCGGTCAGGGTGGAGGCCTTCACCTTCGCCGTCAGGCCGCTGCGCCCGTGCGTGCCGGTGTTCCAGCTGTCCATGGCGTCCAGCACGCTGTCGGGCTGGTGGATCACCAGCACCGGGCCTTCCACGCGCGGCGTCAGTTCGGGGCCGGTCACGATCACGGCGATCTCGATGATGCGTTCCTTCTCGGGGTCCAGCCCGGTCATCTCGCAGTCGAGCCAGATCAGGTTCTGCTCGGATTTGGCCAGCGCGGGCGTGGCCTGGGGGTGTTCACAGTCTCGTTCATGGCGCCGATTGTCCACGGCGCGCGCCGGCTTCCTGGCGGCGCCGGCCTGCAGCGGCGCCACGCGCCCTAAACTCCGGGGTTGCAGCCGCCCTGCCCTTGCCCCTGCCCGAGTCCACCATCTTGAACCCACCGCTGTCCCCCGCCCTCGTACTCACCCTGCTGTTCAGCCTGGCGCTGCTGGCCAACGTGGCCGTGAAGTTCTGGCTGGCCTCGCGCCAGATCCGCGCCGTGGCGCGCCACCGCGGCGCCGTGCCGGCCGAGTTTGCCGCCACCATCCCGCTCGATGCCCACCAGCGCGCGGCTGACTACACCATCGCCAAGCTGCGCTTCGGCCTGCTGGAGCTGGCACTGGCCGCCGCCGTGCTGCTGGCCTGGACGCTGCTGGGCGGGCTGGACTGGATCAACAGCCTGCTGCTGGACACGCTGGGCCCGCGCCCACTGCTGCAGCCGCTGGCGCTGCTGGTGGTGTTCGCCGCCATCAACGCCCTGATCGAGCTGCCGGTGTCGCTGTACCAGACCTTCGTCATCGAGGAGCGCTTCGGCTTCAATAAGATGACGCTGCGGCTGTGGCTGGGCGATTTGCTCAAGTCCACCCTGGTCAGCTTTGTCATCGGCGTGCCGCTGGCGGCGCTGGTGCTGTGGCTGATGCAGGCCACCGGCAGCCTGTGGTGGCTGTGGACGTGGGCGCTGTGGATGGGCTTCAGCCTGCTGATGCTGGTGATCTACCCCACCGTCATCGCGCCGCTGTTCAACAAGTTTCAGCCGCTGCAGGACGAATCGCTGACAGAGCGCGTCACCCAGCTCATGGCGCGCTGCGGCTTTGCTGCCAAGGGCCTGTTCGTGATGGACGGCAGCCGCCGCAGCGCGCACGCCAATGCCTACTTCACTGGCTTTGGCGCCGCCAAGCGCGTGGTGTTCTTCGACACCCTGTTGCAGCAGCTCACCCCACCCGAGGTCGAGGCCGTGCTGGCGCACGAGCTGGGCCACTTCAAGCACAAGCACATCATCAAGCGCATCGCCGGCCTGTTCGCGGCCAGCCTGGCCGGGCTGGCGCTGCTGGGCTGGCTGTCGCAGCAGGCGTGGTTCTATGCCGGGCTGGGCGTGGCGCCCAACCTGCCGCCCGCCATGGGCGGCGCGGTGCCCAACCACGCGCTGGCGCTGCTGCTGTTCATGCTGGCGGTGCCGCTGTTCACCTTCTTCCTGTCGCCGCTGATGGCACAGCTGTCGCGCAAGCACGAGTTCGAGGCCGACGCCTACGCCGCCACCCAGGCCAGCGCGCAAGACCTGAGCAACGCGCTGGTCAAGCTGTACAAGGACAACGCCAGCACGCTCACGCCCGATCCGCTGTACGTGCGCTTCTACTACTCGCACCCGCCCGCCAGCGAACGCATCGCGCGCATGGGTGCGCGGGTGCAGCTGGCTTGAGTGGCACAGGCATGAGTTCCAAGCCAAATCAGGCTCCATCGCCCGTCCATCAAGCGCTGGCAGCTATTGAATTGGAAGCATTCTTGAGCACCTTGCCCGGCTGGCGCACCACCACATTGAACGCTGCTCCCGCCATCGAGAAGCACTGGCGCCTGCCCGGTTTCCGCCAGGCCATGGCGCTGGCCCAGGCCGTGGCCGACCTGGCCGAGCAGTTGAACCATCACCCTGATTTGCTGGTCAGCTACGGCCATTGCACCGTGCGCTGGACCACGCACGACGCCGGCGGCGTCACCGCGCTCGACCTCGACGCCGCCCGCCACACCGACGCCCTGGCCGAGCGCCTGGGCGCCACCGCGCACACCGCATGAGCCGCCCGCGCCGCGCGCCCGCCCCCGCCGATGCGCGCCTGCGCGAAGGCCTGGTTGTCAGCGCGCATGGCCGTCACTGCGTGGTCGAGACGCCCGCCGGCGAGCGCGTCATCTGCCACCCGCGCGGCAAGAAGCTGGCCGTGGTGGTGGGCGACCGCGTGCGCTGGCTGCCCAGCCAGGACGAGGGCACCATCGAGCGCATCGACGAGCGCCGCAACCTGCTCTACCGCCAGGACGAGGTGCGTACCAAGAGCTTCGCCGCCAATCTGGATCAGGTGCTGATCCTCGTCGCTGCCGAGCCGGAGTTTTCAGAGCACCAGCTGGCCCGCGCCCTGATCGCCTGCGAGGCCGAGCACATCGAGCCGCTCATCGTGCTCAACAAGGCCGATTTGACCGAGCCCTTCGCCCGCGCCTGGGCGCGCCTGGCGCCGTACCGCGCCATGGGCTACACGGTGCTGCCGCTGGCGGCCAAGCCGGCGCACCCTCACCACAACCCACTCCCGCCGGCGGGAGAGGGCGACAAGCGCCCCACCCGCAGCCTCGTCGGAGTTACTCCCTCGCCCCTCTGGGGAGAGGGCTGGGGTGAGGGGCGACGGCGATGCCATCACCGCCTGCTCGTTCGAAGCGCTGCTCGCCCGCCTGCACGGCCACACCACCCTCATCCTCGGCCCCAGCGGCGCCGGCAAGAGCACCCTCATCAACCGCGCCGTCCCCGGCGCTGCCGCGCAGACCGGCGAAATCTCGCAGGCGCTGAACAGCGGCAAGCACACCACCACCACGACCACCTGGTACTGGCTGGACGACGCCCGCATCAGCGCCCTCATCGACTCCCCGGCTTCCAGGAATTCGGCCTGCGCCACATCGACCCGATGCAACTCGCCGCCTACATGCCCGACATCAAGCCGCACGTGGCCGAGTGCCGGTTCTACAACTGCACGCACCTGCACGAGCCGGGGTGCGGGGTGCGAGCGGCGGTCACGCCCGATGCCCAAACGCCCGCCAGCGCCTCAGCAATCGGCGCCAATCGCTACAAGATTTACAGCGATTTGTTTGCCGAACTGCATGGCGCGTGACGCCGCCGCGGTAGGCTGGCGTTGAGCGAAGCGAAACCCAGCGCGCCACCCTGTGCAGCCGCAGGGTGTCGACAAAAATGGGGAGTATGCTTGTCCAGCACCCGTCCATCCTGCGCTACAAGAAACATGCATAGGGAGTATGTAAAGCGACTGGGTCACGGATCATGCTCATGCCAACGAAGCTTCGCCCCGCTGAAGACCCCAAGGCGCGGATCGACGCGAACGCTGGGTTTCGTGCCTCAACCCAGCTACGCGCCGCGATTTCAGCGGCGAGTAACCGAGATGACATAGAGCAGAACGCCCGGTAACGTGCCGGCCAACCCGGCTACCCAGAAAGCAATCAGCCGCTCGTCCACCCCGGCGGTGAGCCAACCCACCAGGCCCCTGATCAGTTGAAACGGCGCGACGTACATCGCGACGCGCACCAGGCGATGGCGTCGGGCGAACTCGGCCAACTGTTGCAATGGGTCGTCGTCGCGAAACGCGTAGACGACACCCAGCACCGTCGCTCCCCACACGATCCCAATGCCGATGACGGCCAATGCCACTTGCACCGCTCTCCCCACTGGCCCGGAACACCAGCGACGACGAGCGATAAAGCAAAGATCGCGAAGCCGCGCAGACTCCAACGCAGACTCGCGTCGCGGTGGCTCTCGCCTTCCTTGCGCCACTTCACGGTGTTGCCGGGGAGGTGAGCGGCTGCACCAAATCCATCCGCCGCCTGACCCTTGCCGCCTCCGCCGCATCCCCCGCTGCTCTGCCAACCTTGCCTGCACGCCCAGCCACGCCAGCAGCGGGCGGCGCCAGCCCTGGTGGGAGGCGGTTTCGACGGCCTGCTCGACCACCGCCGGGCTGGCCTGGGTGCGACGCAGCAGCACGCCGGCGGCGATGAGGCGGCCGAGCGGGTCGTCGGCCGGGGGCAGCGCGGCGCTGGCGGCGCCCGCCGCCACGGCGCGGTGGTGCTCGGGCAGCAGCGCGGCCTGGGCGGCGGTGAGGATGCGACCGTCCAGGTAATCGGCGTAGGCTCGCTCCGCGTCGCCCGCGTCGGCGCGCAGCTGCTCGAAGCCGGTGCAGGGCTCGAACACCAGGCTGGCGACGCGGGTGGCGCAGCGGTTGAGTTCGATGCGCGCCACCTGATCGGGCTTGCCGGTGCGCGCGGTTTCGGCGCGGGCCAGCTCGAACTCGCGCGCCTCGACGCGGTGGTCGCCCTTCAAATACGCCTCGGTGAAGCGCTCGATGTGGCCGATGGCGTTGATCTTCCAGTCGGGCACCTTGGGGCCGCTGCTGCAGCCGGCCAGCATCACTATTGAAACAATAGCTGTTAGCGCTTGATGGACGGGCGCTGAAGGCCATTTTGGCTTGTAAACTGCAAAGGGCGTCACGGCAGCTTCACCTCTTTGTCGGTGGGCGCGAACGGCCACTTGCGGTTCAGCTCGGTGATCAGCCCGTCGATCTTGCGCAGGCTGCTTTCGACGTCGGCGCGCAGGTCGGTCAGGTTCACCGTGGCCTCGCGCGCGTTGCCGGCCACGCCCTGCACTTCCTTCAGCACGGCGTCGATCTTGACCACGGTCTGCCGCGTGTCCTGCAGCAGCGCGTTGAGCTGGCGCACGGCGGCCTGGGCGTCGGTGACCAGGCCGTCCTGGCCCAGCACCTGGGTGTCGGCCTTCTTCACCATGCCGTCCACGCGCACGGCCACGGCATCCAGGCTCTTCATCAACTGGTTGGCGCGGTCCAGCAGTTCGGCCACGCGCTTCGCGTCGGCCTCGTTGCCGGTCACGGCGGCCATCAGCCCGCCTTTGCTGCTGTTGATCCGCTCGCTGAAGGTGCGGATCTCCGTCATGGTCTGCGACAGCGCCGATTCGGCGGCGGTGAGGCGGTTGACGTTCTGCAGCACGTCGCGCGCGTCGGCCACCATCTTGGGGATTTCGGCCGACACGTCGCCGCGCAGCACCATGCGCTCGCTGTCGGGCGGCAGCGGCGGGTCGTCCAGAATGCCGGTGAAGGCGCGCAGCCGCGCCGCGCCGACCAGGCCGCGCTCCAGCGTGAACACGCTGGAGATGCGCAGCCAGTGCGCGTCCTTCACGGGCACGTCGACGTGGATGCGCACGGTGCCCTGCTCGGCCAGCTCGATGCGGCTGACACGGCCGATGGGAAAGCCGGAGAAGGTCATGTCCATGCCCACCACCACGCCGTCGGAGTCGTCGGCGGTCAGGTACAGCTTCTGCGTGGCCTCGAAGGCGCCGCGCACCCACATCAGGTACAGCACCGAGATGGCGATGAGCAGCGCCATGAAGATCAGCAGCAGCGCGGCGCGCGCCTCCAGCCGGCGCTGGGCGCGGCGCGTGGCCGGTGGCACGGGCTCGTCGCTGCCGGGCAGCGGCGCGGCGGCCGGCTCGGGCAGGCCGGGCGACGGGCTGTGGGGGCCGGGGGCGGCGGGCTGCCGTGCTGGTCGGTCATCGCGGTCAATAGTAATTGCCGATGAGCGAGGCGATCTCGATGATCAGCATCAGCACGAACATCTGCACCAGGCCCTGCAGTTCCACACTGGTGCGCGAGGCGCGCCGCGGCATGTCGCGCAGCGCGTTGGCCACCGGCAGCAGGGCCACGGACAGGGCGAAGGCCAGCGTCTTCATGCTGAAGATCAGCGACACCACCGGGTTGAAGATGTTGCCCACCGCGTGGTTGTACGACGGCAGCCCCGCCAGCGTGAAGCCGTGCACGGCCACGTAGGCCAGCACCAGCGACAGCAGGCAGCTCAGCACCGCCAGCAGCAGCACGGCGAACATGCCGGCCAGCACGCGCGGCAGCACCTCGTGGCTGAGCGGGTCGATGCCGTGCCGGCGCATGCGGTCGAAGGCGCCGTCGCGGCGCAGCTTGTACAGCTCGGAGCCGCCGGGGATGGTGTATTCCACCGCCACGAACAGCGCCGCCACCAGCGGAATCAGCTCCAGCACCAGCACGCGCACCACGGCGTCGAGCGCGTACTGCGTCAGCCCGTAGGCGAAGGCAGTGACCACCACGATGCGGATCACCACCACGTTGAACAGCGCCATCAGCGTGGTGAAGCCCGGCAGGCCCGGGCCGGCCGCGTAGTAGATGTGGCGCAGCACCACGGCGCGCGATTCGCGCCGATAGCTGGAGGGCGAGAACGCCAGCACGGCCAGCTGCGCGCCGATGAAGACCACCAGCCACCAGCCCCGCAGCCAGCCCAGCACGCCGCGCCCGACATCCAGCAGCCAGCCGTACAGTGAAACACCGGTGGTCATGGCGCGGGATGATACCCGCGGGGCTGTCAGCGCAGCGCAAATCGGCGGCGTTACGATCCACGTCGCCCATGCGTCGCCCATGCGTCGCCCATGCGTCGCCGGTGCGACGCGGACATCTGGGAAAATGCGTCCTTTAGTACGCCTTCAAAAGCCCCTTTAAAGCCTGCTTCCCAGCGCGAGAACACGGGGCTGCGCTATATTGCGCCGCAACAGCCTTGCGGGAGATATCAAACCAATGCTTTATCAGATCTACGAAGCGCAGCGTTCGCTGCTTGAGCCGTTTGCCGACATGGCCGATGCCGCCTCCAAGGCCTACGGCAACCGCCACACCTTGCTGGGCCAGCTGCCCATGGCGCAGCGCGTATCGGCCGCCTATGCCCTGTTCCACCGCCTGGGCAAGGATTACGAGAAACCCGAGTTCGACATCCGCAAGGTCGACGTGGATGGCGTCGAGGTGGCCATCGACGAGCGCGTGGAGATCGACAAGCCCTTCTGCCAGCTGCTGCGCTTCAAGCGCTTCTCGGACGATCCGCCGACGCTGGACAAGCTCAAGGAGCAGCCGCCGGTGCTGATCGTGGCGCCGCTGTCTGGCCACTACGCCACGCTGCTGCGCGACACCGTGCGCACCATGCTGGAAGGCCACAAGGTCTACATCACCGACTGGAAGAACGCCCGCATGGTGCCGCTGTCCGAAGGCGAATTCCATCTGGACGACTACGTCAACTACGTGCAGGAGTTCATCCGCCACGTGCAGGGCAAGTACGGCAACTGCCACATCATCAGCGTGTGCCAGCCCACGGTGCCCACGCTGGCCGCCGTGTCGCTGATGGCCAGCCGCGGCGAGAAGACCCCCATCACCATGACCATGATGGGCGGCCCCATCGACGCGCGCAAGTCGCCCACCACCGTGAACGACCTGGCCGTGCAGCGCAGCTACGAGTGGTTCGAGAACAACGTCATCTACCGCGTGCCGCCCAACTACCCCGGTGCCGGCCGCCGCGTGTACCCGGGCTTCCTGCAGCACGCCGGCTTCATCGCCATGAACCCGGACCGCCACGCCAGCAGCCACTACGACTACTTCAAGGACCTGATCAAGGGCGATCAGTCCAGCGCCGACACGCACCGCAAGTTCTACGACGAGTACAACGCCGTGCTCGACATGGATGCCGACTATTACCTGGAGACCATCAAGACCGTCTTCCAGGATTACAGCCTGGTCAACGGCACCTGGGACGTGCGCTCGCCGGACGGCGCGGTGGAGCGCGTGCGCCCGCAGGACATCACCACCACGGCGCAGATGACGGTGGAAGGCGAACTGGACGACATCTCCGGCTCCGGCCAGACCAAGGCCGCCCACGCACTGTGCACGGGCGTGCCGCGCCGCGAAGGCGACCACCTGGAGGTCAAGGGCGCGGGGCATTACGGCATCTTCAGCGGCCGCCGCTGGCGCACCGTGGTGTATCCGCAGGTCAAGGCCTTCATTGCCCGCTACCATGCCGAAGCCGCGCAGCGCGGTGAAGTGACGATGCCCGCGCCCAGGCAGCCCGCCCCTGCCCCTGTCCAGCAGGTCGCGCCGGCACAGCGCGCCGCGGCCGAGGAACTGGGCCAGTTGCGCCTGGACGATCTGGAAACCGCGGTGCCCGACATCACCGTGCCGTCGCCGGCCAAACGCGCCGCACCGCGCCGCGGCAACGGCAACGGTGCCGCCGCCGTCGCCAAGAGCGCACCCAAGACGGCGGCCAAGCGCACGACCAAGGCCACCACCAAGGCCGTGAGCAAGGCGCCCAGCAAGCGCAGCAATGGCGCACGCGCAAGCTGACTTCGGCCTCACCGCCCTGTCCACGCCCGCTCCGGCGGGCGTTTTCATTGCCGGCTGACGAACACACCGCCCATGGCCGACCAGCGCTCCCGGGCCGCACGCATTCTGGCCGCCCTGCCGCAAACCCAGTGCCAGCGCTGCGGCTACCCCGACTGTGCCGCCTATGCCCAGGCCATTGCCGACGGCCAAGCCGCCATCAACCAGTGCCCACCCGGCGGCGCCGAGGGCGTGCAGCGCCTGGCCGCGCTCACGGGCCAGCCCGCCCTGCCCCTGAACCCCGAGCACGGCGCCGAGGGCCCGCGCCACGTCGCCTGGATCGACGAAGCCTGGTGCATCGGCTGCACCCTGTGCATCAAGGCCTGCCCGGTCGACTGCATCGTCGGCGGCAACAAGCGCATGCACACCGTCATCGAAGCGCAGTGCACCGGCTGCGAGCTGTGCATTCCCGCCTGCCCCGTCGATTGCATCGCGCTAGAGAACGTGACCGGCACCCGCACTGGCTGGGCAGCGTGGTCAGCCGCCGACGCCGACAGCGCCCGTGAACGCTATGAATTCACGAGCTGTCGGCGCAAGCGGATGAGGCCGAGCACACGAAAAGGCTTGAAAAGAAGGCCGAAGAAAAACTCGCCCGCCTGCCCGAGCTGACCAAGATGGCCGAAGGCCCCGAACTGGACCGCAAGCGCGCCATCATCGAAGCCGCGCTGGCACGTGCACGCGCGCGGCGCGATGCGGGCTGACGCACCAGCGCACGGCCATGCCGGGCGCAAGAAAGCGGTAGACAAAGGATTTGTTGGGAGTATGTGCCGTTGGCGCTTGTCCATCAAGCGCTAGCGAGCAGGCACATGGGGAGTATTTAAAAACAAGGCTCCACTTGCATGCCTTCATATACGCCTCATCGCCATGCACCCATTCATCGAAGCGCAGTGAGGTCATTCCGTCATCGAGCTACGCGGCCAACGCGCACGGAATGGTCCGCCGGCTGTCAGCGCAGGCGCGCGTTGATCTGCTCCAGCGCCGCCGCGCCGGGGCACAGGTCGGCCTTGCCCAGGCTGTTGAGCGGCCGGGCGCTGGTGTGCTGCGCCGCGTGCAGATCGCCGGCCTCGGCCTCCAGGTACAGCAGGCCGGTCACCAGCTCGCCCTCGGCGGCGCGGGCGTGCATGTAGCTCATGGCGGCCACGCGGTCTGTGGGGTCGTAGTTGGTGTGCAGCTTGCGCAGGCGCAGGACGGTGCCGTCGTGCTGCTCCACGTCGACCACCTGCCCCGGCTCGATGGTGGCGGTGATCTCCTCGCGGCCGGTGATGAAGTCGATGCGGCTCACGGCCTCGTTGTGCTCGCGCACCCAGTCGTAGCTGCGCGTGGAGCCGGCATGGTTGTTGAAGGTGACGCAGGGGCTGATGATGTCGATGAAGGCCGCGCCGCCGTGGCCCATGGCGGCCTTGATCAGCGGCACCATCTGCGCCTTGTCGCCCGAGAAGCTGCGCGCCACGAAGCTGGCGCCCAGCTGCATCGCCAGGCCCACCAGGTCGACCGGGCTGTCCATGTTCTCGACGCCCTTCTTGCTCTTGCTGCCCTTGTCGGCGGTGGCGCTGAACTGGCCCTTGGTCAGGCCGTAGACGCCGTTGTTCTCGACGATGTAGACCATGTTGACGTTGCGCCGCATGGCGTGCGCGAACTGGCCCAGGCCGATGGAGGCCGAGTCGCCGTCGCCCGACACGCCGAGGTACAGCAGATCGCGATTCGCCAGGTTGGCGCCCGTGAGCACGCTGGGCATGCGCCCGTGCACGGTGTTGAAGCCGTGGCTGGCGCCGAGGAAGTAGTCGGGCGTCTTGGACGAGCAGCCGATGCCCGAGAGCTTGGCCACGCGGTGCGGCTCGATGTCGAGTTCCCAGCAGGCCTGGATGATGGCGGCCGAGATCGAGTCGTGCCCGCAGCCGGCGCACAGGGTGGAGACCTTGCCCTCGTAGTCGCGCCGCGTGTAGCCGACCTTGTTCTGCTGCAGCGACGGGTGATGCAGGCGGGGTTTGGCGATGTAGGTCATACCTTGGTCTCCACGGGGGCAACGGCGGCGGCCAGCACATGCTGGGTGATGGCCTGGGTGATGAAACGCGCGGTGATGGGCGTGCCATCGAAATGCAGCACCTTCTGCAGCTTGGCGGGGTCGATCTCCAGCTCGTTGACCAGCAGCGAGCGCAGTTGCGCGTCGCGGTTCTGCTCGACCACGAACACCCGATCGTGCTCGGCGATGAACTGCCTGACGCTGTCCGGGAACGGAAAGGCGCGCAGGCGCAGCGCATCGAGGTGGATGCCCTGCCCGGCCAGCACGTCCAGCGCCTCCTGCATCGCGGGGCTGGTGGAGCCGTAGTAGATGACGCCCAGCCGCGTGCGCTTGGCCGCCGGCCGCAGAACGGGCTGCGGCACCAGCGTGGCGGCGGTGGCGAATTTCTTCAGCAGGCGCTCGACGTTGTAGATGTAGTCCGGCCCGCGCTCGGAGTACACGGCGTAGGCGTTGCGCGTGGTGCCACGCGTGAAGTAGCTGCCCTTGGTGGGGTGCGTGCCGGGCAGCGTGCGCCACGGGATGCCGTCGCCATCCACGTCCTTGTAGCGGCCGAAGTCCTTGTGCTCCAGGTCGTCGGCGCTCATCACCTTGCCGCGGTCGTAGTCGCGGCGGTCGTCCCAGGCCAACGGCTCGCACAGGCGCTGGTTCATGCCGATGTCCAGGTCGGTCATGACGAACACCGGGGTCTGCAGGCGGTCGGCCAGGTCCAGCGCGGCGGCGGCGTGCTCGAAGCACTCCTTCGGGTCTTCGGGGAACAGCAGCACGTGCTTGGTGTCGCCATGCGACGCATAGGCGCAGGCCAGGATGTCGGCCTGCTGCGTGCGCGTGGGCATGCCGGTGGAGGGGCCGCCGCGCTGCACGTTGATGAGCGTGACCGGAATCTCGGCGAAGTACGCCAGCCCCAGGAACTCGGTCATCAGCGACACGCCCGGGCCGGACGTGGCGGTGAAGGCGCGCGCGCCGTTCCAGCCCGCGCCCACCACCATGCCGATGGAGGCCAGTTCGTCCTCGCCCTGCACGATGGCGTAGTTGTGGCGGCCCTCGGAATCGACGCGGAACTTGGCGCAGTACTTCATGAACGCCTCGGCCACCGAGGTGGACGGCGTGATGGGGTACCACGCGCACACCGTGGCGCCGCCGTACACGGCGCCCAGGCCGGCGGCCTCGTTGCCCTCGATGAAGATGCGCTGGCCCACGGCGTCGGCGCGCCGCACCTGGATCGGCAGCGGGTGCTTCAGGTGCTCGGTGGCGAAGTCGCGCCCCAGGTTCAGCGCCTGCACGTTGGCGGCGATGAGCTTCTCCTTGCCCTTGAACTGCTCGGCCAGCAGGCCCTCGATGGCCTGGTGCTCGATGCCCAGCAGCACCGACAGCGCGCCCACGTACATGATGTTCTTGAACAGCTGGCGCTGGCGCGGGTCGCTGTAGACGGCGTTGCAGATCTCGGTCAGCGGCATGCCGATGACGGTGATGTCGTCACGCAGCTCGGCCGGCCCGCGCGGGCGCGTGCTGTCGTACAGCAGGTAGCCGCCGGGTTCGATCTCGGCCAGGTCGGCAGCCCAGGTCTGCGGGTTCATGGCCACCATCAGGTCCACGCCGCCGCGCCGGCCCTGGTAGCCCTTCTCGTTGATGCGCACCTCGTACCAGGTCGGCAGGCCCTGGATGTTGCTGGGGAAGATGTTGCGCGGGCTCACGGGCACGCCCATGCGCAGCACCGCCTTGGCGAACAGCTCGTTGGCGCTGGCCGAGCCCGAGCCGTTGACGTTGGCGAACTTGACGACGAAGTCGTTGATGCCCTCGATCTGTTTCATGCCGCCACCCCTTCCCTGGTCTTGCCGATGGTGCCCGCCGCGCCGCCCGCCTTGGCGGTGTGCAGCAAAAACTTCTGCATGTCCCACGCCCCCGTCGGGCAGCGCTCGGCGCACAGGCCGCAGTGCAGGCACACGTCCTCGTCCTTCACCATCACGCGGCCAGTCTTGAGTTCGCCCGAGACATACAACGCCTGTTCGGCGTTCTCGGCCGGTGCGTTCAGGCGCTGGCGCAGGTCGGCCTCGTCGCCGTTGCTGGTGAAGGTTATGCAATCCATCGGGCAAATGTCCACGCAGCCGTCGCATTCGATGCACAGCTCGTCGGTGAACACCGTCTGCACATCGCAGTTCAGGCAGCGCGCCGCCTCCTTGAAGGCGGTCGCGGCGTCAAAGCCCAGTTCCACCTCCACCTTGATGCTGGCCAGCGCCTTTTCGGCGTTGGCCCAGGGCACCTTGTAGCGCTCGTCGTTCGACGGGTTCTGGTCGTAGCTCCACTCGTGGATGCCCATCTTCTGCGACACCAGGTTGGTGCGCGGCGCGGGCCGCTGGGCCACATCCTGCCCGTTCAGGAATAGGTCGATCGACACCGCCGCCTCGTGGCCCTGCGCCACGGCGGTGATGATGTTCTTGGGCCCATAGGCCGCGTCGCCGCCGAAAAACACGTTCGGCAGCGTGGACTGGTAGGTGGGTGCCTGATCCTGACCGTGGCCCAGCACCGGCAGGCCCCATTTGTCGAAGTCCAGCCCCAGGTCGCGCTCGATCCAGGGGAAGGCGTTCTCTTGGCCGACGGCGATCAGCACCTCGTCGCAGGCGAAGAAGGCCTCGGGCTCGCCGGTGGGCACCAACCTGCGCCGGCCCTGCTCGTCGTACTCGGCGCGCACGATCTCGAAGCGCATGCCGGTCAGCTTGCCGCCCTCGTGCACGAAGGCCTTGGGCACGTGCATGTTGATGATCGGAATGCCCTCGTGCTGCGCGTCCTCCTTCTCCCAGGGCGAGGCCTTCATCTCGTCGAAGCCACTGCGCACGATGACCTTGACATCCTCGCCACCCAGGCGCCGGGCCGAACGGCAGCAGTCCATGGCGGTGTTGCCGCCGCCCAGCACGATGACGCGCTTGCCCACCTGCGTGACGTGGCCGAACGAGACGGACGCCAGCCAGTCGATGCCGATGCGGATGTGATCGGCCGCCTCCTGCCGGCCAGGGATGTCCAGATCGCGCCCACGCGGCGCACCGCTGCCGACGAACACCGCGTCAAACCCTTCAGCCAGCAGCGCCTTCATCGAATCGATGCGCTGGCCGGCCTTGAACTCGGGCCCCAGCGCGAAGACGTAGCCGGTTTCCTCGTCGATCACGCTTTCGGGCAGGCGAAAGCGCGGAATCTGCTGGTGCATGAAGCCGCCGGCCTTGCGCTCGCCGTCGAACACCGTCACGGCGTAGCCCAGCGGCGCCAGGTCGCGCGCCACCGTCAGCGACGCCGGGCCGGCGCCCACGCAGGCCACGCGCTTGCCGTTCTTGCGCGCCGCGGGGCGCGGCATGCGCGGCACCACGTCGTCCTTCAGGTCGGCCGCCACGCGCTTGAGGCGGCAGATGGCCACGGGCTCGGGCTGCGCGGCGTTCTCTTCCTCCACGCGGCCGCGCCGGCAGGCGGGCTCACAGGGGCGGTCGCAGGTGCGGCCCAGGATGCCCGGAAACACGTTCGACACCCAGTTGATCATGTACGCGTCGGCGTAGCGCTGCTGCGCGATCAGGCGGATGTATTCGGGCACGGGGGTGTGGGCGGGGCACGCCCACTGGCAATCGACGACCTTGTGGAAGTAGGCCGGGTCCTGCGTGTTAGTCGGCTGCAAAGCGAGTCTCCTTCTCGCCGCACCGGCGCCGCTTTCTGCGGTCTGCATGACGGTGGGCAGCCCACAGTCTACGCCCGGCGCGGGCGGCTTTTTCGCCGCGCCCCCGGCTCGCGGGGCTGTGGCAGCCGTCACACGGTGAAGCCGGCGTCCTACGCCGGCGGCGCGGCCGGGCTTCTAGACTGCAGCGGCACCCCCGCCCTGCCCCGGCCCATGCCACGATCACGACAAAAGAAGATGTTCTGGACGATTGCCATCACCGCGCTTGTGACCGTGCTGGCCGTGGTGCTGGCGATGAACTTCGCCACGCCCGAGAAGAAGCTCGACCGCAAGATCGAGCACCACTACGCCATCAGCGACCCGCAGTACCGGCGCGAGATGAGCGTGATGCTCGGCCCCGCCATCGTCGGCGGCAACCGCGTGCTCGATTTGCAGAACGGCGACGAGATCTTCCCCGCTATGCTGGGCGCCATCCGCGCGGCGCAGAAGACCATCACCTTCGAGACCTACATCTACTGGTCGGGCGACATCGGCAAGGAACTGGCCGAGGCACTGGCCGAGCGCGCCAAGGCTGGCGTGAAGGTGTCGGTGCTGCTCGACTGGGTGGGCAGCCTGAAGATGGAAGCCGAACTCATCGACCTGATGAAGGACGCCGGCGCGCAGGTGGAGCGCTACCGCCCCTGCACTGGTACAACCTCGGCCGCATGAACAACCGCACCCACCGCAAGCTGCTGGTGGTGGACGGTAGCATCGCCTTCACCGGCGGGGTGGGCGTGGCCGAGCAATGGACCGGCAACGCGCAGGACCCCGACCATTGGCGCGACATGCACTTCCAGCTCGAAGGCCCGGCGGTGGCGCAGTTCCAGGCCGCGTTCAACGACAACTGGATCAAGGCCACGGGCGAGGTGTTGAATGGCGAGGGCTACTTTCCGCCGCTGCAGCGCGTGGGCCACATGGACGCGCACCTGTTCATCGCCTCGCCCGCAGGCGGCAGCGAGAGCATGCATCTGATGTACCTGATGGGCATTGCCGCGGCCGAGCAGTCGATCGACCTGCAGGCCTCGTACTTCGTGCCCGATGAATTGATTCACAAGGCGCTGATCGCCGCGCGGCAACGTGGCGTGAAGGTGCGCGTGCTGGTGCCGGGCGAGCACATCGACTCCGACACCGTGCGCCTGGCCTCCAAGGCCGAATGGGGCCCGCTGCTGCAGGCCGGCGTGGAGATCCACGAATACCTGCCGACGATGATGCACAACAAGCTGCTCATCATCGACCGGGAGATGGTGTCGGTGGGCTCGACCAACTTCGACGTGCGCTCGTTCCGCCTGAACGACGAGGCCAGCCTGAACGTCTACGACCGCCCCTTCGCCGAGAAGATGACGCGCGTGTTCGAGGACGACCTGAAGCACACCAAGCGCTACACCTACGAGATCTGGGAAAAGCGCCCGCTGAAGGAAAAGCTGATCGAGCGCTTCGTGCTGCCGATCAAGTCGCAGCTTTGAGGCGGCTTTCGGGGCGGCAAGTCACATTTTGATAGTGGGTTGCGCTTGACTGTAAAGGGTTTTAAGACGAAATTACTTGAAACCCACAATGGGCGAGCGCAAGCAGCTATTGTTTTTGAATCTTTTACCCTCACCCCAGCCCTCTCCCGCCAGCGGGAGAGGGAGCAAGAGGCACGCCGCGCGAAGCAGCGGCCTGACGAAACCAAGGCCGAGCGCAGCGATGGCCCGTATGGGCTTCCCTCCTCTGGCCGTGCCGAGAAGCGCAGGGCGTGGGGCGGGCGCGGCCGCGCAGCATGCCGCGCTTCGTGCTCTGACTCGCTGCGGTTGTCTGAGCGGAGCGCGCAAGCGCGAAGCGAGTTCCGCAGCGCCGCCCCGCGCCCGAGCATCGCAGGTTGCCCCGAAGCGAAGCGCAGGGGACACGGCCAGTGGGGTCGCCTTTTCTTTGGTTACTTTTTTGGCGAGACAAAAGAAAGTGACTGCGCCGCCGGGCGCACATCCCGGCCAGCAGCGCATCCAGCCCCAGCAACAACTCACCCCCAGACAACGCCGCAAACGCCTCGATCACCTCCGCCGGCGCCTGCACCAACTCAATCAGCACGCCCTCGCCCGCGATGGGAAACTCCTCATTCGCCTTCGGATGCAGAAAGGTGATGTCGAACCCCGCCGCCCCCTTGCGGATACCCCCGGCGCAAAGCGCACGCCCTGCGCCGTCAACCACTCCACCGCCTTCGGCAGATCGTCGATCCACAGCCCGATGTGATTGAGCGGCGTCGCATGCACCGCAGGCTTCTTCTCAGGGTCCAGCGGCTGCATCAGATCCACCTCGACCTTGAACGGCCCGCTGCCGATGGCGCAGATGTCCTCGTCCACGTTCTCGCGCTCGCTCTTGAAGGTGCCGGTCTTCTCCAGCCCGAACATGTCGACCCACAGCGTCTGCAGGCGCTGCTTGTCGGGGCCGCCAATGGCGATCTGTTGAACGCCGAGGACTTTGAAGGGACGGGTCATGCAATGCTCCTTGAATTGCTCATGATTCGATAGCTCCCAGCGCTTGTCCATCAAGCGCTGGCGGCCGATTTGGTTCAAATCTGGTCGGACGTGATCCGCTCCACGCCCGCCGCCGCCATGTCGGCCCAGGCCTTGGCCAGCGAGCCGTTCAGGTCGATGGCGCGGCAGGCGTCCTCGATCACCGTGGCCTCGAAACCGGCGGCGCGGGCGTCCAGCGCGCTCCAGGCCACGCAATAGTCGGTGGCCAGCCCGCACAAGTACAGATGCTGGATGCCGCGCGCCTGCAGGTAGGCGGCCAGGCCGGTGCTGGTGCGGCGGTCGGCCTCGACGAAGGCGGAGTAGCTGTCCACGTGCTGGTGGAAGCCCTTGCGGATGATGAGTTGCGCGTGCGCCACCTGCAGCTCGGCGTGCAGCGCGGCATCGGGCGTGCCCTGCACGCAGTGCTTGGGCCACAGCACCTGCTCGCCATAGGGCAGTGTGATGGTCTCGTACGGCTGCTTGCCGGGGTGATTGATGGCGAACGACACGTGGTCGGCCGGGTGCCAGTCCTGCGTGAGCACGATGTTGGCAAAGCGCGGCGCGATGCGGTTGATGACGGGCACGATGGCATCGCCGCCCGCCACCGGCAGGCCGCCGCCGGGCATGAAGCCGTATTGCGCGTCGACGATGAGCAGGCAGGTGTTCGAATCAATCAGCAGTGCAGTCATGGCGTGGCAGGCGTACGGTCATGGGAAGCCTGATGGTAACGACGGATGGCCGCCGCGGCCGCCTGCGCCCACAGCAGATTGGCGCGCGCGCCGGGGTGAAAGCCGTCGGGCGCCATCAGGCCAGGGTCGTCCAGCGGGAACGGCGCGGCCAGCAGCGCGCAGCCCGGTGTGCGCTGCGCCAGCGTGGCCAGCGCATGGTTCAGGCGCCGCGCGCCCTGCCCCAGGGTCCAGCGCAGCGGCTGCGGCAGCGCCGGGAACAGGTGCATGGGCGGCACCGGCGTGAGCACGCTCAGGCGCACGCCGTGGTCGCGCCGCAGCTGCGCCAGCAGATCGGCGTAGGCACGCGCCCAGCGCGCCGGCGGCGTGCGGCCGGTGACGTCGTTGACGCCGATCGACAGCACGGCCACGTCGAAGCGCTCGGCGGCCAGCGCTGGCAGGCGCTGCGCAGTCTGCGCCAGGTCGTCGCCGATGTGCGCCAGCAGGCGCCAGTGCAGCGTGTGGTGCGGCGCCAGCTCGGCCAGCAGGCAGCCCGTCAGGGCCTCGCTCTGCCGCGCCACGCCCACGCCGGCCGCTGCCGAATCGCCCAGTACCAGCAGACGCAGCGGCGGGCCGTGGCCGGTGGTGCCGGCGCGCGGCCCGGCGGCCTCGGGCAGGCGCGGGGTGACGCGGCGCACATGGCGCCCCTGCCACAGCAGCAGCGGCGCCAACGCGGCGGTGACGAGGGCGTGGCGCATGCTCAGCGCAGGCCCTGCAGCGCGGGCAGCACGTCGCGCCGGATCAGCGTCAGCGCCTGGCCGCGCGCCATGCTCTCGGGCGTGCGGCGCGAGGTGGCGGCCACCACCAGATCGAGCGGCGGGTAGACGTAGATCCACTGCCCGCCGTAGCCGTTGGCCATGGCGGTGCGGCGCTCGGCGCGGCGGCTGGGTGCGGTGGCGGCCACCCACCACAGGTAGCCGTAGGCCGCGAACAGCGGCGCGCCGCCGGCATTGCGCCGCTCGGTGGCCTGGCGCACGAAGTCGGCCGGCACCAGCGCCCGGCCCTGCCAGCGGCCTTCGGCCAGGGCCAGCTCGCCCAGCCGCAGCATGGCACGCGGGGTCAACGACAGGCCGAGCGCGCCCAGCGCATGGCCCTGCGCGCCGCGCCGCCAGTTGAAGGCGTGAATGCCGAGCGGCGCGAACAGGCGCTCGCGCGCGTAATCGGCCAGGGGCCGCCGCACGGCGTTGGCCAGGGCCAGCGCCAGCAGGTTGGCGGCGCCGTTGTCGTAGGCAAAGCGGGTGCCGGGCTCGGCCACGAAGGGGCGGCGGGCCAGCTGGCGCAGGTCGTCGTCGCGGTCGCGCTGGGCGGTCTGCTCGGCGGGCCAGCCGGCGGTCATGGTCAGCAGGTGCTCGAAGCGCAGGCGCTGCACGCGCGCGTCGGCGCCCACGCGCAGCAGCTGCGGCAGGCGCATGGCCACCAGCTCCTGCGGGCCGCGCACGTGCCCGTCGGCCATGGCACAGCCGAACAGCAGGGCCAGCACGCTCTTGGTCACGGACTGGGTGTCCTGCAGGGTGGCGGCGGTGATGCCGGCACGGTAATGCTCGAACGCCAGGTGGCCGCGGTGCAGCACGGCCAGGCTTTGCACGTCGGGCAGTTGCTGGTCGATGCGCGCCGCCAGGCCGGTGAAGGCGCGCCGGTGCTGCGCCGCCAGCGGAGCGGGCGCGGCTGGCCACGCCACCTGATCGGCCACGGCGGGTGCCGCCGCGGGTGCCCGCTGCGCCCCGGCAGGCATGCCCACGGCCGCCGCGCCGCCGGCCAGCAGTTGATGGCTGAAACGGCGGCGGGACAGGCCGGCGCCCGGTGAGAGCGTCGGCGTGAGAGCGTCGGGCGGGGTCAGCATGGGGTGGTCAATTCATGCGGCGAGGCGCCGGTTGGATGCTTGCGTGCCAGCGGCAGCGCCGCGCACCACGCGTGCCCGTGCGCAGCGATCCGGCCGCTGAGCGCAGCGAACAGGCAAAAAACCTCAAAACGGGCGATAGCTATTTGGCGCCACATTGCGGTCATTAAAAAGAGCTGCTTGCGCCCGCCAATCGGGCGCGAAAGCCTTTTTCAATGTCAAAAAATTTCCAAGGTCACCCCTGTCTGGAAGGGCCTTGCGTGCCACTCACAGGCCACATGCTCACGCCCCAGCCTGCGCGCCGCCCGCCATCCAGCGCGCCACCTGCGCCCGCGCCGCCGCCAGTGCCGCCGCATCGGCAAAGTGCAGGCCCAGCACCTTCTGCCGCCCCGCCGCGCCGTGCAGCAGCTCGACCTGCTTCTTCGGCACACCGAAGGCGGCGGCCGCCCAGTCGATCAGCGCCGCGTTGGCCTTGCCATCCACCGGCGGCGCACCCAGCCGCACGCGCAGCGCATCGCCGTGCGCGCCGGCGGCCTCGGTGCGCTTGGCGCCGGGCGTGGCGTGGATGGGGAGCTTGAGCACGTGCATCGCGCGCATCACAGCCGCTGGAGGTGACGGCGCAGCCAGTCGGCGAAGGCGGCTTCGTCGATGTCGCTGGCGGCCAGCGACAAGGTGGTCAACACGCAGTCCACATGCGGCGCCTGGATGCGATGGCCGTTAAGACGCAGAAAAAGCTGTGCCGCCACGAAACCGGTGCGCTTGTTGCCGTCGATGAACGGGTGGTTGCGCACCAGGCCAAAGGCGTAGGCAGCCGCCAGGTCGGCCACATCCGGTTCGCCGTAATTCGCCAGTTGCCGGGGCGCGCCAGCGCGGAGTCAAACAAGCCCTCATCACGCAGACCAGCAGCGCCGCCGTGCTCGGCCAGCTGCTCCTCGTGCACCGCAATCAGTACCTCGCGCGGCAACCAGCGCCAGGCCGCGTTGGCGGCGGTCATTTGGCCAGTTCGCGCAGCACGTCGCGATATTCCTTCATGATCTCGCGCGCCGCCTCCATCGCCTCGGCGAACTCGGCATCGTAAGGGCGCAAGGCCACGCCATCGGGCAGGTCGGTGACGAAGAGCGAATCGCCCTTGCCCACCTTCAGCCGCGCCAGCACTTCCTTGGGCAGGATGACGCCGACCGAGTTGCCGATCTGGGTGACTTTGAGCGCGACGGAAGTGGACATGGCGGCCTCAGCAGAAAAACGTTATAACGATTGTTATATCGTACGCCGACCCCACGGGATTGCAATCACGGCCGCCTTGCACGGCGGGCACGTCACGAACCCGCCAGCCTGGCCGCCCGCGCCCGTACCGAGGCCTGCGACGCCCCAAGTGCCACCCGCAGCGCCTCGCCCGAAGCGCTTGCAAACGGCTCGCCGCGCGACGCCAACTCGTGCAGCGCCTGCAAGGCGTTCACCTGGACGATGGCGCTGCCATCGCGCAGCGCCGACCGGATGGCCGCCAGAACGCGCGCGCATTCCAGTGGCGACCAATTGACGCGCGGCAGCATCTGCATCAGGTGCCAGCGCACCTCCTTGGGCTGGGGCGTTTGCGCCAATTGCAGCAAGGCCGCGCGGCGCGCATCAATGAAAGCTGG
Source organism: Ottowia beijingensis (assembly GCF_013423955.1). Lineage (GTDB taxonomy): Bacteria > Pseudomonadota > Gammaproteobacteria > Burkholderiales > Burkholderiaceae_C > Ottowia > Ottowia beijingensis. Next base: position 140,491 of record NZ_JACCKX010000001.1, read on the forward strand.
CTGCAGGCGGCTGAACTTCTCCAGCGCATCGGCGCAGCGCATGCGCACCACCGGCTCGGCCGGCCCGAGCAAACCCTGCCACAGCACTTCGGCACATGCCGCACCCTCGAGGGCCGCACGCACCGCCGCATCGGCCTGGCCGATGGACCGGCGATCGCCGCCACGCAGGAGCGCAGCAGCGGATGCTCGTCACTGCTCATGCGGCCGTGGCGGCGCGGCGTTTATTCGAACTCCACGATCGCCTGGTCCACCGCCAGACTGTCGCCCTGCTGCGCCTTGACTTCCTTGACCACGCCGTCGGCGCTGGCGAACAGCACGTTCTCCATCTTCATGGCCTCGATCACGGCCACGCGCTCGCCGGCCTTCACCTCCTGCCCCGGCTGCACCGCCACCTGCACCAGCAGGCCGGGCATGGGCGAGAGCACGTACTTGCTCATGTCGGGCGGCGCCTTGTAGGGCATCAGCCGGTGCAGTTCGGCCGTGCGCGGGTGCATCACGATGGCGTCGAGCTGCGTGCCGTTGTGGATCACGCGCGTCACCAGCGGGTTCTTGGTGTGGCCGCGCTCCATCTGCACCGTGAACGGCTGGCCGTTGGCGGTGCCCGACAGGCGCGTGTCTCCCAGCATGTGCTCCACATGCAGGTCGTATTCGCGATCGCCCTCGGGCGCGTGCACGGTAACGACGCTGGAATGGTTCAGCGCCACTTCGCCCAGCTCACGTCGACATACTGGTTGTCACCCTCCTTGCCCAGCGTGCAGACGGTGAACTCGCGCTTGGGCAGGCGCTTGAAGCCTTCCCAGAACTGCCCCTGCAGCCCCTGCGCGCGGTTGCGGTACCACATGTGCAGGCGCGCGGCCAGCGCCACCAGGAAGTACGGGTCGTCGTGCGGCACGTCCTCGGCGCGGAAGCCATCGGCGTAGTGCTCGGCAATGAAACCGGTGTTGAAATCGCCCGCCACGAACTTCGGGTGCGCCAGCAGCGCCGCCTGGAACGGGATGTTGCTCTGCACGCCCTTGATGACGAAGCCGTTCAGCGCCTCGCGCATGCGGGCAATGGCGTCGTTGCGATCGGTGCCGTGCACGATGAGCTTGGCGATCATCGAGTCGTAGTGCATCGGAATCTCGCCGCCGTCGATCACGCCGGTGTCGACACGCACGCCGACATCCGTCGTCGCCTGGCCCTGGAACAGGTTCTGCGCCGGCGGCTCGAAGCGCACCAGCCGGCCGGTGGACGGCAGGAAGTTGCGGAACGGGTCTTCGGCGTTGATGCGGCACTCGATGGCCCAGCCGATCTTCTGCACGTCGGCCTGCGTGAAGGCGAGCTTCTCGCCCGCGGCCACGCGGATCATCTGCTCGACCAGATCGAGCCCGGTGATCAACTCCGTCACTGGGTGCTCCACCTGCAGGCGCGTGTTCATCTCCAGGAAGTAGAAGTCCTGGTCCTTGCCGACCACGAACTCCACCGTGCCCGCGCTCTGGTACTTCACCGCCTTGGCCAGCGCCACGGCCTGCTCGCCCATGGCCTTGCGCGTGGCGTCGCTGATGAAGGGCGACGGCGCCTCTTCAATCACCTTCTGGTGCCGGCGCTGGATGGAGCATTCTCGCTCGTTCAGATACACCACGTTGCCAAAGCTGTCGCCCAGCACCTGGATCTCGATGTGGCGCGGCTGCTCGACGAACTTCTCGATGAACACGCGGTCGTCACCGAAGCTGTTGCGCGCCTCGTTGCGGCAACTGGTGAAGCCTTCGTGCGCTTCCTTGTCATTGAAGGCCACACGCAGGCCCTTGCCGCCGCCGCCAGCCGATGCCTTGATCATCACCGGGTAACCGATGCCCTTGGCGATGTCCACCGCCTTCTCGGGCGTCTCGATGGCGTCGTTGTAGCCGGGGATGGTGCTGACCTTGGCCTCGTCGGCCAGCTTCTTCGACGCGATCTTGTCGCCCATCGCCGCGATGCTGTGCGCCTTGGGGCCGATGAAGGCAATGCCGTTGTCTTCACACGCCTTGGCAAAGGCTTCGTTCTCGCTCAGGAAACCGTAGCCTGGATGAATTGCCTGCGCGCCGGTCTCCTTGGCCGCTTCGATGATCTTGTCGCCCAACAGATAGGACTCGCGCGACGGCGGCGGGCCCAGGCGAACGGCCTCGTCGGCCATCTGCACGAAGCGCGCGTCCTTGTCGGCGTCGGAATACACCGCCACCGTGGCGATGCCCATTTTCTTGGCGGTGGCAATGACGCGGCAAGCTATCTCACCACGGTTGGCAATCAGGATTTTGGTGAACATGATGTGTTTCCTAGCTTTCTTTTATCTTGGTCAGAACCCGGTGATGCGGGCCTTCGGGCAGCGCTGGCGCAACTCGTCCACAAAGCGCTGCCGCTCACGCGGTGAAATCAGGATGCGCCTGGCGCCGTAGTCGATCTGGATGCGGTCGAGCGACAGCGCCGGGGCCGACAGGATGCTGCGCGAGGGCCGGACGCTGGAGATTTCCGCCAGCGGCACCGTCCACCTGAAAGGGCCAGCCCGAACCTTCAGTGCGTCGTCGGTCAAGCTGTAGCGGGTGCCCAGCAGCAGCCAGGCCGGCAGCAGCAGCGACAGCAACAGCACGGCCGCCACGCCCAGCAGTTGCGCGGCGCCGGCTGAGCGCGCAAAACTCCCCGATGGCTGGCGCCACCGCCAGCAGCGCCAGCACGCCGCCGCCCAGCATCAACACGGCGAGCCACGCATCCACCTTGAGGCGAATTGCATGCTCGGCGGCATGGTCATGGCGCAACCAGCTCCCAAAATCAGAGCGGAATGTTCCCATGCTTGCGCCACGGGTTTTCCAGCTTCTTGTCCTTGAGCATCGCCAGGCTGCGGCAGATGCGCTTGCGGGTTTCGTGCGGCTGGATCACGTCGTCGATGAAGCCACGCGCGCCGGCGACGAAGGGGTTGGCGAAGCGGGCCTTGTATTCGGCCTCGCGCGCGGCGAGTTTTTCGGGGTCTTTCTTCTCTTCGCGGAAGATGATCTCGACCGCGCCCTTGGCGCCCATCACCGCGATCTCGGCGTTGGGCCAGGCCAGGTTGACGTCGCCGCGCAGATGCTTCGATGACATCACGTCGTAGGCGCCGCCATAGGCCTTGCGCGTGATGACGGTGATCTTGGGCACGGTGCATTCGGCGTAGGCATAGAGCAGCTTGGCGCCGTGCTTGATGATGCCGCCGTATTCCTGCGCGGTGCCGGGCATGAAGCCGGGCACGTCGACGAAGGTGATGACGGGGATGTTGAACGCGTCGCAGAAGCGCACGAAGCGCGCCGCCTTGATGCTGCTCTTGATGTCGAGGCAGCCGGCCAGCACCAACGGCTGGTTGGCCACGATGCCGACCACCTGCCCGTCCATGCGCGCCATGCCGATGACGATGTTGGCGGCGTAGTCGGGCTGCAGCTCGAAGAACTCGCCGTCGTCCACGGTCTTGGTGATGGCTTCCTTGATGTCGTACGGCAGGTTCGGGTTGTCGGGCACCAGGGTGTCCAGGCTCATGTCGGCGCGGTCGGCGGCGTCCTGCGTCGGCCGGTAAGGCGCCTTCTCGCGGTTGCTGGCGGGGATGTAGTTGAAGAAGCGCCGCAGCATCAACAGCGCCTCGACATCGTTCTCGAACGCCAGGTCGGCCACGCCGCTGCGCGTGGTGTGCGTCAGCGCGCCGCCCAGTTCCTCGGACGTCACACTCTCGTGCGTGACGGTCTTCACCACCTCGGGGCCGGTGACGAACATGTAGCTGGTGTCCTTCACCATGAAGATGAAGTCGGTCATGGCCGGTGAATACACGGCGCCACCGGCGCACGGGCCCATGATCATGCTGATCTGCGGGATGACGCCCGAGGCCATCACGTTGCGCTGGAACACCTCGGCATAGCCGCCGAGCGAGGCCACGCCCTCTTGAATGCGCGCGCCGCCCGAGTCGTTGAGGCCGATCACCGGCGCGCCGACCTTCATGGCCTGGTCCATCACCTTGCAGATCTTCTCGGCGTGCGCTTCGCTCAAGGCGCCGCCGAACACGGTGAAGTCCTGGCTGAAGACGAACACCAGGCGGCCGTTGATGGTGCCGTAGCCAATGACCACGCCGTCACCGGGGATGTGCGTCTGGTCCATGCCGAAGTCGGCACAGCGGTGCTCGACGAACATGTCCCACTCTTCGAAGCTGCCGGCATCGAGCAGCACCTCGATGCGCTCGCGCGCGGTGAGCTTGCCCTTGCCGTGCTGGGCGTCGATGCGCTTCTGGCCGCCGCCCAGGCGCGGCGGCGCGCTTTTGTTCGAGTTGTTCCAGGATCTGTTTCATGGGTGCTCTTCTCTTGCTGAAGTTTTCAATCTGATGTGGGTGCGCCGGTATGGCGCTGGAGATAACGGTGGGCGGCGGCGGCGGCGGCCTGCAGCGAAAGCGTGTCGCGGCCAAAGCGCCGGTGCCTAGGCAGAAAGCGCAGCCAGCTCATGCGGCGGCAGGCCTGCAGGTAGCGCGCACGCACGGCCGGGCTTTCGGCGGCCATCCAGGCGTCGATGCGCGCGTCCGCCTCGGCCTCGGGCATGGGCAGCATCCACAGCGTGCTGTGCAGGTAGGTGAGCCAATCGCGTACCTGCGCATCGGGCAGGCTCATCACCTGCAGCGGGTCGTCCTCGAAGTCGATCAGCCCGGCCAGGCGGGCGCCGCGGGCGCGCCGTCCACGATCATGTTGCGCGCAAAGCCCTGGCTCAGGTACTGGCCTGCGGCGTGCAGGCGCACCAAGGCATCACCCGCCTCGCGCCACAGGGCCGCGGCCTGCGGGTGGTGCGACTGGATCACGTCGCCCAGATGGTCCTGGCCGAGCCAGCGCATCACGAAGTGGTCCTCGTCGACATGCAGCACCTCGGGCACGCGCGCACCCACCCCGTGCAGGGCACGCAGGCGGGCCACCTCGGTCTGCTGCGCCTGCCGGCCGCCCGGCATGGGCGCGGCCTGCAGGAAAGGCAGGCCCAGCAGGCGCGCCACCCCGTTCAGCAGGTGGTAGCGCGCCGCGTGGCGGGTGGCACGCAGGCCCTTGACGGTGACCTTGCCGGACGCGGTGTCGAACACCTCGACACGCCCGTCGCGCCAGCCGCGCGACTGCGCGATGCGGTGCAGGTCTTGCGGAGACAGGGCCATGGTCATCACGTGCGCGGCCCCAGGCCGGCCATGTCCAGCAGGCGGCGCGCGGCGGTGGACGGCGGCAGTTGCCCATCGGCCACGGCCTGCGTGGTCGCCGGGAGCGCGTCGCGCACACCGGCATGCTGGCGGAAGGCGGTTTTCAGCCCGGCGTCGATGCGCTCCCACATCCACGCCAGCGACTGCTGCCGGCGCCGCTCGGCCAGGCGGCCATTGGCCGTCTGCATGGCCTTGAATTCGGTCACGGCGTGCCAGAACGCATCCAGCCCCTCGCCCTTCAGGCCGCTGATCTGCAGCACCCTGGGCTGCCAGCGGGTGGGTGCGGGCTCGTGCACGTCACCATGGCCATGCGCCACACCCGGCGCGTGCGCGCTGCGCTCGGGATTGCCGTGAAAGCCGAACAGCCGCAGCGCCGACTGAATCTGCGCCCGCGCGCGCGTAGCGGCGGCGGGGTCGATGTCGGCCTTGTTGATGACCACCAGGTCGGCCAGTTCCATCACGCCCTTCTTGATGGCCTGCAGATCGTCGCCGGCGTTGGGCAGTTGCAGCAGCACGAACATGTCGCTCATGCCGCTCACGGCGGTTTCGCTCTGGCCCACGCCCACGGTTTCGATCAGCACCACGTCGTAGCCGGCGGCCTCGCACACCAGCATGGCCTCGCGCGTCTTTTCGGCCACGCCGCCCAGGGTGCCGCTGCTGGGGCTGGGGCGGATGTAAGCGCGCTCCAATGTCGACAGGCGCTCCATGCGCGTCTTGTCGCCCAGGATGGAGCCGCCCGACACCGTGGACGAGGGATCGATGGCCAGCACCGCCACCCGGTGGCCGCGCTCGATCAGATGGACGCCCAGCGACTCGATGAACGTGCTCTTGCCCACGCCCGGCACGCCGCTGATGCCGAGGCGCAGGCTGTTGCCGGTGTGCGGCAGCAGCGCGGTCAGCAACTCGTCGCCCTGCGCGCGGTGGTCGGCGCGGGTCGATTCGAGCAGGGTGATGGCCTTGGCGATGGCGCGGCGCTGGGCCGGCGGCGTGCCGGCGACGATGGGTTGGAGCAGATCAGCAGGCGTGGCCACGGCGTGCACTCACAACAGCTCGAAAGCCTGCCCGTTCGACAGGCGATAGCGCGAGAAGTCGCGCACGTCCAGCGTCATCACCGCGGTGACGCCGGTCTCCGATGCCAGCCACACCAGGCTGGCGTCGGCAAAGTCCATGTCGGTGCGGGGAAGCTCGGTGTAGCGCTGCATCGACTCCACCATCTCACCCAGGTGCCCCTGGTCGAACGGGAACACCGACGCGCCGCCCCGCTCCAGCCAGCGCAGCATCTGGGCCCGCGTGTCGGCGCGCAGAAAGTTGCACGCCTCGACCACGCAAGGCCAGGTCGTGCACAGGCGCCAGTCGATGCGCCGGTCGGCCAGCAGGTGCACGTAGTGCGCGTGGGCAAACGATGATCGGTCGTACAGGGCCACCAGCGGACCGGCGTCAAGCAGCGCGATTTTCAAGACGCGGCTTCCTGGTCATCGGCCGGCGGCCAGCGCTCGCCACGCCGCCTGGCGGCCTGGAAAGCCTCCCAGTCGCTGCGCGCGGCTTCATGGCGGGCAGCCAGCTTGTCGCGCAACTGCTCGGACAGGAGGTATCCGCCGCCAGCAAGGAAGGCGGCGCGGGCTCGCGCGCAACGTGCTGCGCTTCGGCCTGCACCTGCAGCATCAGGTCGTACGGGTTCTTGTGGCCCAAGGCCCGCTCCACCGCGTCGATGATGAACTGCGACTTGGTCACGCCCTTGCGCTGAGCGGCAAGCTCCAGTTGCTTTTCGAGCAAGGGATCCATGCGAACAGAGACGGCCATGATGTGCTCCGAAGGAAAATGAATACGGTATTACTGTATCACAACCTCAGGTTTTCGCCTTCCTGATCTGCTCCAGCACATCCTTGGCACTGGCCGGGATCGGCGTGCCAGGGCCGTAGATGCCCTTCACGCCCGCTTCAAACAGGAAGTCGTAGTCCTGGCGTGGAATCACGCCGCCGACGAACACGATGATGTCGTCGGCGCCCTGCTTCTTCAGCTCGGCCAGGATGGCGGGCACCAGCGTCTTGTGGCCGGCGGCCAGCGTGCTGACACCGACGGCGTGCACGTCGTTCTCGACCGCCTGGCGCGCGCACTCTTCCGGCGTCTGGAACAGGCTGCCGATGTCGACATCGAACCCCAGGTCGGCGAAGGCCGTGGCCACCACCTTGGCGCCGCGGTCGTGGCCGTCCTGACCCAGCTTGGCGATCATCACGCGGGGGCGGCGGCCTTCTTCTTCGGCGAAGGCGGCGATTTCTGCTTTCAGTTTGTCCCAGCCCTCGGCCGAGTCGTAAGCGGCTGCGTACACACCGGTCACCTTTTGCGTATCGGCGCGGTGGCGCCCGAAGACTTGTTCCATCGCATCGCTCACTTCGCCCACCGTGGCGCGGGCGCGGATGGCGTCGATGGCGGCGGCAAGCAGGTTGCCCTGGCCGCCTTCAGCTATCTTCGTGATAGCTGCCAGCGCTTTCTGCACCTGGGTTGCATCGCGTTTTTGCTTGATATCCTGAAGGCGGGCGATCTGCGATTCGCGCACCTTCACGTTGTCCACCTCCAGAATCTCGACTGGGTCTTCCTTGTCCAGCTTGTACTTGTTGACGCCGACGATCACGTCGCGCCCCGAGTCGATGCGCGCCTGCTTCTCGGCGGCGGCGGCCTCGATCTTCAGCTTGGCCCAGCCCGAATCCACCGCCTTGGTCATGCCGCCCATGGCATCGACCTCCTCGATGATTTTCCACGCGGCGTCGGCCATCTGCTGGGTCAGGCTTTCCATCATGTAGCTACCGGCCCAGGGATCGACCACGTTGGTGATGTGCGTCTCCTCCTGGATGATGAGTTGCGTGTTACGCGCGATGCGGGCGCTGAACTCGGTCGGCAGCGCAATGGCTTCGTCGAGCGCGTTGGTGTGCAGGCTCTGCGTGCCGCCGAACACCGCCGCCATGGCCTCGATGGTGGTGCGCACCACGTTGTTGTACGGGTCCTGCTCGGTCAGGCTCCAGCCGCTGGTCTGGCTGTGCGTGCGCAGCATCAGCGACTTCGGGTTCTTGGGGTTGAACTCTTTCATGATGCGGCACCACAGCAGGCGTGCGGCGCGCATCTTGGCGATCTCCAGATAGAAGTTCATGCCCACCGCCCAGAAGAACGACAGGCGGCCGGCGAACGCATCCACGTCCATGCCCTTGGCGATGGCGGTCTTCACATACTCCTTGCCGTCGGCCAGGGTGAAGGCCATCTCCAGCGCCTGGTTGGCGCCGGCCTCCTGCATGTGATAGCCGCTGATGCTGATCGAGTTGAACTTGGGCATGTGCTGCGCCGTGTACTCGATGATGTCGCCGATGATGCGCATGCTGGGCTCGGGCGGGTAGATGTAGGTGTTGCGAACCATGAACTCCTTGAGGATGTCGTTCTGGATCGTGCCCGCGAGTTGCTCCTGCTTCACGCCCTGCTCTTCCGCCGCCACCACGTAGCCCGCCAGGATGGGCAGCACGGCGCCGTTCATCGTCATCGACACGCTGACCTTGTCCAGCGGAATGCCGTCGAACAGGATCTTCATGTCTTCCACGCTGTCGATGGCCACGCCGGCCTTGCCCACGTCGCCCGTCACGCGCGGGTGGTCGCTGTCGTAGCCACGGTGCGTGGCCAGGTCGAACGCCACGCTGACACCCTGCCCACCCGCAGCCAGCGCCTTGCGGTAGAAGGCGTTGGACTCCTCGGCGGTGGAGAAACCCGCGTACTGGCGGATCGTCCACGGCCGACCCGCGTACATGGTGGCCTGCGGTCCGCGAATGAAGGGCTCGAAACCCGGCAGCGTGTTGGCGTAGGGCAGATCCTTGGTGTCCTCGGCCGTGTACAGCGGCTTGACGCTGATGCCATCGGGCGTGAGCCAGTTGAGTGCCGCCACGTCGCCATTCGGCGCCGATTTCTGCGCAGCCTTGTGCCAGTCGGCCAGGGTGGAGGTTTGGAACGATGGGGGTTTGGTGCTCATGGCTCTGCTTCTCTTTCGGACGATCGGTGTTCGGCACGGCGGCGGCCCGGCGCCGACGATGGGCTGATTGTCGCCCTCACCGCCACCCATGGGCGATTTGCCGCCCAATCGTGGCGCGACACCGAAGGCTGTAATTATTAATTCAAATTCTCTTGCCGGCCTTACAATCGCGCAAAATTTTTCTCCCCGGCCATGTCGACCAACGCCCGCCTCGCCCCGCGCGCCCTCTACGAAGAGGTGGCCGAGCGCCTGCGCCAGCGCATCTTCAGCCGCGAGCTGGCGCCGGGCGACTGGATCGACGAGATGAAGATCGCTGAGGAACTGGGCATCAGCCGCACGCCGCTGCGCGAGGCACTGAAGGTGTTGGCCGCCGAGGGCCTGGTGACCATGAAGGTGCGGCGCGGGGCCTACGTGACCGAGGTGTCCGAGAAGGACCTGACCGATGTGTACCACCTGCTGGCGCTGCTGGAGGCGGACGCGGCCGACGCTGTGGCCCGCACGGCCACGCCGGAACAGCTGGCGGAGCTGCAGACGCTGCACGCCGAGCTGGCGGGCGCACTGGGCGAGCAGGAGCGCTTCTTCTCGCTCAACGAACGCTTTCACCTGCGCCTGCTGGAACTGGACGGCAACCGCTGGCGCGCGCAGATGGTGACCGACCTGCGCAAGGTGATGAAGCTGAACCGCCATGCCTCGCTGTTCCAGCGCGGGCGCATCGACCAGTCGCTGGCCGAGCACGCGGCCATCATGCAGGCGCTGGGCCAGCGCGACGGCGCCGCCGCCAGCGCCGCGGTGCGGGCGCACTTTGCCAGCGGGCTGCAGGCGGCATCGCACACCCTGCCTTGATGCGAAGCAGGCTCAAAGCCCCAGCACGCGCGCCAGCCAGCCCTTCTTGGCCTGCTGCTGCGCCGCCAGTTCGCGCAGCACCTGGGCCTTAAGTTGCTCGCGCTCCGACTGCTGACCGGCAGCGGTCATGCGCAGGTAGGCCTTGGCCGAATCGATGTAGCCGTGGTCCTCGTTGCGGATGTGGTTGAACAGCCAGCGCGACAGCATGCGGTGCAACTCCTCCGTCACGTCCTCGCCGGCGTCGAAGCGGCTCTGCATCTCGGCCACGCGGCGCACGAACAGGTCGTGCACCTTCTTATGCGGGCCCGAGAACAGGTAGCCCGCGTTTTCCATCAGGCTTTCCTCGAACGCGAAATGCGACATCGTGTAGTCGACCATCTCGGCGATCACCTCGCTCACGCCAGCGCGATCGGGCGTGTGGCGCAACTCGTTCAGCCGGTTGATGTAATCGACGATGCGGCGGTGCTGGTTGTCGATTTCGGCAATGCCGGTATCCAGATCGGGGTCCAACTAAGGTTCGCCATGCTGTGTACCTTGGTGCTAATCATTGAAGTGGGTCGATTTTCCGCGCGCGGCGCCAGAAACGTCTTGACACACGTCAAGTGCACTCTGCTTGAACACCCCTGTATGGGGGATACCGGGCGTTTTCGACGTCCTGCACGCCGTTCAGGGCCAGAGCGGCCGCTTGGGCGCCGTTCCCGCTCGCTATATGATTCATAGCTGTCAGCGCAGATCACACCGGGACCAACCATGCAGTTTTCAACCCAGTACCCGACCAGGCGCCAGCCGCTATCGCGCCGCACCTTGCTTCTGGCCGCCGCGGGCTCGGCCGCCGCAGGCGCGCTGCGCGCGCAGGAGCGTGGTGCGCCCGAGCTGTTTCCGCGCGCTGCCGCCGTGCCCGGTGGCGTGGCGCGCATCGATCTCGGCCCGGCGCCTGCCCGCCCACAGGCCTTTGCCGGTGATGCGCCGCTGCTGGTGCTGGGCGATCCCATCGTCTGGACGGCGCTGGTGGGCATCCCGCTGGCGGCCACGCCGGGCGAGGCGCACATTCGCGCGCGGGGCACCGAAGGCGAGCGCGACATCGCCTACACCATCACCCCAAAGCGCTACACCGAGCAGCACCTGAAGGTGTCGCCCCGCACCGTCGACCTGGCACCCGAAGACCTGGCACGGCACGAGCGCGAGCGCGCGCACCAGCAGGGCGTGATCGCCACCTTCAGCGCCCCGCCCGCCGGCGGCTTGCGCATGCAGCAGCCTTGCAGCGGGCGGCGTTCCAGCTCGTTCGGGTTGCGCCGCTTCTTCAACGGCCAGCCGCGCAACCCGCACAGCGGCATGGACATCGCCGCGCCCACCGGCACGCCGGTGGTGGCGCCGCTGCCCGGCACGGTGATCGACACCGGCGACTACTTCTTCAACGGCCACACGGTGTGGCTCGACCACGGCGGCGGCCTGCTGTCGATGATGTGCCACCTGAGCCGCATCGACTGCCAGGTGGGCGAGCGCCTGGCCACCGGCCAGCGCCTGGGCGCCGTGGGCGCCACCGGCCGCGTGACCGGCCCGCACCTGCACTGGACGGTGGTGCTGAACCGCGCCTCCGTCGATCCGGCGTTGTTTCTGGACGCCTGAAGCCCCGCCCCTTGACCGCCCGCGTTGACACCACGCAGGCCCACTGACAGCATCGCGCCATGTCGCTGATTTCCTGCCCGACCCCGCGCCCCTGGCGCGACCGCCTGATGCCCCTGGCCGCCGCGTTGCTGCTGGCCGCCTGTGCCGCACCGTCGCCTCAGCTGGCGCCGCCCATCGCGCGCCAAGCGGCATCGGCGGCGTTCAGCGACGGCATCGGCATGCGCTTCGTGCGCATCCCGGCGGGCGAGTTCATGATGGGCAGCGACGAATCGCCCCAGGCGCTGGCCCAGGCCTTCCCGCACGCCGACCCCGAGCGCCTGGCCGAGCTGGTGGACGAGCGCCCGGTGCACCGCGTGCGCATCACGCGCGACTTCTGGCTCGGCGCGCACGAAGTCACGGTGGGCCAGTTCCGCCAGTTCGTGGCGGCCAGCGGCTACGTGCCCGAATCGGTGCGCGATGGCAGCGGCGGCTACGGCTTCTACCCCAATTACGACCCCGCCCACACCGAGCGCGCCGACCTGTTCGAAGGCCGCAACCCCGGCTACTCCTGGGCCAACCCGGGCTTCACGCAGACCGACAGCCACCCGGTGATCAACGTCACCTGGAACGACGCCACGGCCATGGCGAAATGGCTGGGCGAGCGCGAAGGCGTTACCTACCGCCTGCCGACCGAGGCCGAGTGGGAGTACGCCGCGCGCGGCGGCACGCGGACGCGCTTTCCGGCCGGCGACGACCCCGATGTGCTGCTGCGGACTGCCAACACCTTCGACCGCGAAGCCGCGCTGCGCTGGCCGCGCTGGCGCGAGCAGGCCGGCACCGGCAGCGACGGCCATGCCTTCACCGCGCCGGTGGGCAGCTTCGCGCCCAACGCGTTCGGGCTGTACGACATGGTGGGCAACGTGTGGGAGTGGGTGGCCGACTGGTACGACGAGGCCTACTACGCGCACTCGCCCGGCGTCGATCCGCAAGGCCCGGCCAGCGGCGACGTGCGCGTGCGCCGCGGCGGCTCGTGGCACAGCTGGCCGCTGTATGCGCGCGTGGCCTACCGCAACTACAACACGCCGCAGTCGCGCCACGTGCTGGGCGGCTTCAGGCTGCTGCGCGAGCAGGGCTGGTGCGTTGATGCACCTGAAACAATAGCTGCCTGCGCTTGCCACGCCTTGATTTCAGATGAATTTCTCTTGAAACTATTGACCAGCAAGCGCAAGCCACTATTGAAAACATAGTAACCCAAGGCGCCGCCGACGCCACCGTCAACGCCCCGCGCTACACCAGCGATAGCTCGTCACGCTCATCCGGCGTGCCCTGGCGGGCCGCCTGGCTTCTTCTCTCGATCTCCGCCCCGCTCTCGCGCTCGCCGATCTGCTGGCGCCACATGGCGTAGTACAGGCCGCGCTGCGCCACCAGTTCGTCGTGGCTGCCGCTCTCCACGATGCGGCCGCGCTCCAGCACGTGGATCACATCAGCGTGCATCACCGTCGACAGCCGGTGCGCGATCAGGATGCTGATCTGCGTGGCCTGCTGCGAAATCTCGCGCACCGTCTCCGTCACCTGCTGCTCGGTCAGTGAATCGAGCGCCGACGTCGCCTCGTCGAAGATCAGCAGGCGCGGCTCGCGCAGCAGCGCGCGGGCAATCGACAAGCGCTGGCGCTCGCCGCCCGACAGCTTGTAGCCCGACTCGCCCACCAGCGTGTCCAGCCCCTGGGGCAGCTTGGCAATCAGTGCCGCGGCCTGCGCCTGCTGCAGCGCGGTCATGATCTGCTCATCCGTCGCGTCGGGCCGCACGAACTGCATGTTCTCGCGCACCGTGCCGGCGAACAGCGTGGGCTCCTGCGTCACGTAGCCGACCTGGCGCCGCGCCTCGTTGTAGCGCAGGCGGCGCGCGTCGATGTCGTTGAACAGCACGGCGCCGCTGTCGGGTTGGTACAGGCCCAGCAGCAGCTTGACCAGCGTCGACTTGCCCGAGCCGGACGGCCCGACGAAGGCCAGCGTGTCGCCACGCCGCGCGGCAAAGCTCACGCCGTCGATCGAGTTCTCGGTCGCGCCGCGGTGGCGGAACACCACGTCGTCCAGCCGCAGCGACTCGATCGGCCCCAGCGGCACAGCGTCGGGCGGGCGCTTTTCCACCGGCTTGGCCATCAGCTCCTCGAAGTTGGCGAGCGACGACGAGGCCTCGCGCCAGGCCAGGATGATGGTGCCCAGCTCCTGCAGCGGCGCCAGGATGGCGACCGAGATGAACTGCATGGCGATCAGTTCGCCCGTGGTCAGCACGTCGCGGAAGATCAGCCACAGCAGCGTGAACAGCACGCTCAGCTTGAGCAGGCTGAGCGTGCTGCCCTGCAGAAAGCTCAGCCAGCGGATGCGCCGCACCTTGGCCATCTCCAGCGCAAAAATCTCCTCGGTCTTGGCGTGCATGCGGCGGATTTCGCGGAACGTCAGGCCCAGGCTCTTGATCAGCACCACGTTGCGCAGGCTCTCGGTGATGAAGCCGGCGTTCTTGGTCGTCTCGCGGTTGATGCTGCGCTGCTGGCTGCGGATCTGCCGGCTGAGCAGGCCCGACAACCCGCCCAGCAGCACCAGCCCGATCAGGAACACGGGCACCAGCAGCCAGGTCTTGGTCACCGCGTACCACAGCAGAAAGGTCATGCCGATCAGCGAGGCGAACAGCACGTTGATGAAGGCGTTGATGAAGCGCTCGGTGTCCTGCCGCACGCGCATCAGCAGCGCCAGGGTTTCGCCGCTGCGCGCGTCTTCATACTCCTGAAAGTTCAGGCGCATGGTCTGGCGCAGGCCGTCGTTGAAGATCTGCGTGCCGAAGCGCTGCACCACGCGGCGCACGGTGTAGTCCTGCAGCGCCCGCGCCGCGCGCGAAGCCAGCGCCACGCCCACCGCCAGCGCCAGCAGCAGCAGCGCGGTGCGCACCAGTTCGTCGTTGGGCCGGCTGCCGCGTTGCGTGGCCACCTCGTCGATCAGCTTGCCGAAGATGATGGGATCGACCAGCGCCAGCACCTGGCTGATGGCGGCCAGCAGCAGCGCCAGCAAGGCCAGCCGCCATTGTGGCTTGAGGTATTTCCAGAGAGTTTGCATTGCCAGCCATCTTGGGCCGATACGACAGTCATGTATGTCGGACGGCATCGCCGCCAGTCGCTCGGCCTGCCTGCCGAGAGCTAACAAGCACTCGATAGCACCCCACCAACGAGCCAGTTGGCTGGCGCAAGGGCAAGCCATGGCCAAAGATCGGAATCGAAGGCCTCGTACGGTGGCAGTCGAAGGCCCGACCGTGCCCAATAAAGCCAGCAGACAGCCACACCGATCAGCGCTCCTCCTGCCCAGTGAACGACGCCAACGGATGCACAACTCACACCCAGCCAGATAAGAACAACGTCAAACGCAAGCCATGCGATAACGATCTTCACTTGGACTGGCGCATGCATGGAGAGGTCAACTCGAATCAACGGTTCCCCGGCAATCACTAGGGCGCCAACACGTTCAATAGCCAGCCCCGCAGATCGCCCACCTCCTCCATGCAGACCGAATGCCCCATCGGGTACGCATGCCAATCCACACCGTAGCCCAGCGCCTGCAGCGCATCGCGCGACGCGGTGGCGCGCGGCAGCGCCACCATCTCGTCCTGCGTGCCGTGGGCCAGGAAGATGGGCACGTCGGCGTTGGCGGCGCTGCGCTCGGCCGCCAGCGTGCCGGCCAGCGGCAGGTAGCCGCTCATGCCGACGATGCCGGCCAGGCGCTCGGTGTGGCGCAGCCCGGTCAGCAGCGCCATCGCGCAGCCTTGCGAGAAGCCGCCCAGCACGATGCGGTGCGCCGGCATGCCGCGCGCCTTCTCGTGCGCCAGCAAGGCCTCGATGGCGGCCTGCGAGCGGCGCAGGCCGGCTTCGTCCTCGTCGCCGCGGTCGTGGCGAATGTCGAACCAGGCCGGCATGACGTAGCCGCCGTTGATGGTCACCGGCTGCTGCGGCGCGTTGGGAACAGCCAGCGCACCGGGCCGATGGGGCGCAGGTCGATCTCGTCGACGAAGGGTGCGAAGTCGCTGCCATCGGCGCCCAGGCCGTGCATGACGATGATGCTGGCGACGGGATCGGGGCCGGTTTCGGCTTCAAGGGTGTGGGGTGGCGAGGTCATGGCGGCATGGTAGCGTGCCTGACGGTGGCCTGCACCCACCGCACTTGAGCATGAAAACCGCGTTCATCGCCCTACCAGCGGGCGCGAGCAGCTATCGAAATTGAAGCAATCAATGTCAGGCCAGCGCTGCTTCGCGCGTCTGGCGGGCCTCGTCGCCCAACTGGCGAAGCGCCTTGTCGACCACCGCGCTGGCGTCGACCGGGCGCAGGTGGCGGTTGCGGATCAGTTTTTCGCAGGTGCGCTGCGTCATGCTGTGCGGCCGACCGCCGCGGCTGATGAACATGAACAGCGTGCCGTTGTCGCTGGTCCACTGAAGCTGCGCGCGGCGCCAATGGCCACGCACTTTCAGGTCGACCCAGTCGCCCACGCGCAGGCGCGCCAGGGTGGCGCGGGTGCGGGCCTCGATGTCCTCGGTGCTTTCGGCCGCCGTTGCCGGCATCTGGGCGACGGGCTGCGGTTCGGCAGGCTGATCGAGCGGCACGAAGGGCTGGTCGGATGGGTCAGGCGCGGCAAGCGCGGCGGGCGCCGTCAGAACACCGAGATCGGTGTCTGCAGCCGCCATCGGCCCTGGCTGCTGTGCGGCGTGCTCGGTCAATGGCGCCGGCCCTGAATCGGCCTCGTCGTGGAAGCCGGCCGCCTGCAGCTCGTGGCGGCCCAGCCAGGGCTGTTCGGCGGCGCGGGGTTTGGGCCGCTCCAGCGGCGCGGCTTCGGTCTCCAGCGGCATCAGGCCGGATTCGTCGCCGAGGGACGCGAAGCCCAACGCCTCGGCGTCGCGCGCGCTGCGCAGGCGGCGCAGGCGCAGCACCGGATCGTGGTAGCGCATCAGCGCGTCGAAGAAGGTGGCGGTTTCCTCGGGCTCCTTGCCCAGCATTTCCAGGCCGCGCCGCAGGGTCTGCACCAGGCCGGGCACCACCTGGAACAGGCGCGCCGGCTGCTTCAGCGCGGCCTCGCGCTTGACACTCCAGAGCAGGTCGCTCACCACCGCCAGGTAACCGCCGGGGTCGAGCTGACCACGTTCGTCGGTCAGCTGCGCGTGCGCGATCACCAGCGACCAGTCCTGGAACAGGAAGTCGGCCACCACGCCGGGCACGCCCTCCAGGTCGGAGCGCAGGCTGAACTCCCAGGCGATCTTGTCGGCCAGCGCCTGGCGCTCCTGCGCGAAGTGCATCGAGCGCAGACCCGGCTCGTGCGCCTGCTTGTCGGCCTCGTCCTGGCGCTGCCAGTCCGACTCGATGGCCTGCAGGCGGGTGGCGAAGGCTTCGGCCGAAGCCTCGGGCTCGGCGTTCAGCTCGCGCACGGCCTGGCGCACCGGCGCCATGAACTGCTCGAACTCCTCGGCGTATTCGTCGTTGTAGCGGAAGCTGCGCTGCGCCACGCCCTCGATCAGGCGCCGCGCGGGATGGTGGTCGTCGCCGAAGAAGCGCGGGTCGGCCATGGCCATGCGCAGCAGCGCCGGCTCCAGGGCGACAAAGGCTTCGCGCACCGGCGCCAGCACGCGCTGGTCGTCGGCCACCTGCTGCACCAGCGTGCGCACGGCATCCAGCCCCAGCGCCTGCCGGATGTGCGTGGCCTGCGCCTTCAGCCCCATCAGCGTGTGCGTGCGCGCCTGGGGCGAAGCGGCCTCACCCCATTCCTGGGGCGGCAGCGGCTGGTCCAGCGACACCGGGCGCGCCGGCCGGTCGACCACGCTCAGGGCCCGCGCCCGCGCGCGGGTGCGCGCCGCGGCGGCCTCGTCGTACTGGTCCACCGGCGCCTGCCGCAAGGCGGCAGACTGTGCCTGCACGGCGTCGTAATAGGCGGGCGGCAGCGGCTCGTCGTTTTCGGCCACCCACTGCGGGCGGTACAGGAAATCGCGCATCAGCGCATGCGACACCGCAGGCCTGGCCTGCGCCAGGTCGTCCATGCGCGGGAACAGCGTGCGCCGCTGCTGCAACTGCTCGGCCTCGGAGGGCAGTGCCCCGCCCTCGGCCGCCGCACCACCGCCCCAGCCGCCACCACCCCAGCCGCCACTGCCAGCGCCGCCACCCTGTCCTGAACCGGCAGCGGGGCCGCGCCCGCCGTGCCGGGCGGCAGGACGCCGCCCTCGGTCAGCTTCAGGCGGTAACGCGCTTCTTCAACGCCCTGCTCCGCCAGCAGCTTGTTCACGCTCTCGTAGAGCTTCTTCAGCTCTTGGGCCAACGGCCTGGCCATGTGGCGCACCCAGTGTGCGCGCACCTCGGGCGGCTCGGGCAGCGTGTCCAGCAGTTCCATCACCGCTGTGCAGGCCACGTCGGGGCGCAGTGGGTTCAGGTCGGCCCGCACCACGGGCAGACCCAGCGCCGAACTCATCAGCGAATCGAGCAGGGCCAGCGACTCCTCGACCACCGGCATCACCGTCTGCTGCAGGCGCGAGGCTTCGACGAAGCGGGAGACCTCGGCATCCTCGACCAGCGCCAGGTCGTCCTCCGACAGGATCTGGCGCGTCGGCGCGACCGCAGCGTGGCGGGCGGTGTCCAGCGCCAGCGCCATGGCGGTATCCAGCCGCGCAGGAAACGCGCCGCGCAGCTCGGCCCGGTGCTTCGACAGCGCGGCCCAGGCCTCGCCCAGCTCCATGCGCACGCCGATGGCGCGCGACTTGCGCTCGGCATCTTCCAGGGCCTCGATGGTGGCCCCGATGCAGCGGTCGAACAGCGACGACGACAGGAAGACGACTTCCTGCCGGGCACGCTTGATCAGGGGACTGTGAATGCTGGCGGTGGACATGGCAGACGCGGGCCGCAACGTCGTCCGCGCTGGGGGCACGGCGATGCGGAATCCATCCGACTTTATAGCGCCTGGCGCCGAATCGATGACGACAAGGGCGCCGCTGGCGTGAAAACGTCGACGATGTCAGCTTCGCGGGGCGGCATCCTGGTCGAACACCGCATCCACGGGCACCTGCAGCGCCGTGACCAGGTGGTTGGTCTTGGCCGCCAGCCCGACGATGGTCAGCAGCTCGGCGTGCTGCGCCGCCGTCATGCCCTTGGCTCGCGCAGCGCCGGTGTGCGAATGCACGCAGTAGCCGCAGCCATTGGCCACCGACACGGCGATGTAGATCATCTCCTTGGTCAGCGGATCGAGCCCGGAGGGCGTGGCCATGACGCGGTTGACCTCGGCCCAGGTCGACTCCAGCAGCGCCGGGTCGAACGCCAGGTAGCGCCAGAAGTTGTTGATGAAGTCCGTGCCGCGCGTGGCGCGGATGTCGTCGAACACGGCCTTTACGCGCGGGTCCAGGCCGGCATCGCCAGCAGAATTGACGGTGGACATGGGTCTTGTGCTCCTGTTGATCGTGCGGTTTTTGCTATCTTATAAATAGCTTCTCGCGCTTGCTGCACAAGCGCTGAAGGCCTATTTCTTTCATAAAATCTGTGTCGACCGGTGTCAGCCATTGGCCAGGATCGGCCGCGTCAGGTACACCGCCTCGCGCCCCACGATGGGCTGGCGCGTGGGCATGAGCACGGTGCAGTCGTCGCACGGCGCGCGGATTTCGCCCGCATCGCCGTCGTTGGCGATCAGCTCGCCCAGGGCGAAGGTCTCGAAGCCCACCAGCGGGCGCACGAAGCGGAAGTCGGGCGTGCGCACCATGCAGGTCTGCAGCAGCTGAAAGCGCCGCTGCCTTGCAGCCGGCGCCGCGGCGTGCGACGGCGCGTCGACCAGGCCGAAGTACGCCAGGAAGTCGAGCGTGACCGCCGTCGCCAGGTCGGCCGAGGCCTGCAGGAAGTGCTGGCCGCATTCGGCCACCAGCGCCACGCCGGCGCCACCGTCGGCCCGGCCGTGGCGGCCGTGCTGGATCAGCGGCGTGCCGCTGCCCAGGCCGGCGGGCATCACCAGATGCGTGGTCACGCGGTCCAGCGCGCCGATGGCCAGGGCCGCGCGCGCGTTGCGCTCGAAGCCGGGGTAGACCCAGAACGGCGCCACGGCCTGGCTGGTGGAATGGATGTCCAGGATGTGGTCGGCCGCCGCGACCACCGGGCGCAGTTCGCGCGCACGGCGCAGCTCGGGGCTGTGCTCGGGGCCGTCCAGCCACTCGTCGGACCAGATGCGGTTGAGGTTGTGCACCAGTTGCCGGTTGGCGAAGGGTTCGTCGTGGCGGAAGGCCTCGTAGGCCTCGACGTGCGCCAGGCTGACGATGAGCGTGCCGATCTTCGGCCGCACGCCCGTATCCAGCAGGTGCGTGGCGGCCACCATGCCGCAGATCTCGTTGCCGTGCGTCAGCGCGTTGATCAGCACGTGCGGGCCGGGCCGGCCGCTGTCGAAACGGTGCACAAACGGGATGCCGGTGTTGCCGACGCGGTAGGCCGACAGGTCGCGCGGCAGGACTTCGAGGACGGGGGCTGCGTGGTTCATGAGGCGATGCGAGCTTGAGCGCGGCATCTTATCGGCTGCCGCTAAGCTCGCGGCCATGACACCCGCCCTGCCCGACACCGCCCACCCCTGGAACTGAAGCACGCCTACCGGCTGCTGAACACCGGTGCCTCGGTCCTGGTCAGCGCCGCGCACGCCGGGCGACGCGACGTGATGGCCTGCGCCTGGAACATGGCGCTGGACTTCAGCCCCGCCAAGGTGGCGGTGTGCCTCGACAAGGCCAGCTTCACGCGCGAACTGCTCGAAGCCAGTGGCAGCTTCGCTATCGGCGTGCCCTGCGTGGCGCAGGCCGATCTGGTGTTCACCGTGGGCAGCATCAGCGGGCGTGAACTGCCGGGCCAGGACAAGTTCGCCGCCTTCGGCATCGCGCACCACGCCGCCTCGGTGATCGACGCGCCGCTGGTGGCCGGCTGCATCGGCTGGCTGGAATGCCGCCTGATCCCCGAGCCGCACCTCCAGCAGGCGCACGACCTGTTCATCGGCGAGGCGGTGGCGGCGTGGGTGGATGAGCGCGCCTTCGAAGGCGGCAAGTTCCGCCCGCTGGACGACACGCCGCCCGCATGGCGAACGCCGCACCACCTGGGGGCGGGCAACTTCGTGGTGCCGGGCGCGCAGCTCAAGGCGCGTGCCCAGACTTCGGGTTAGGTGCCTCGCCCTCCGTGCTCGGCACGCCAGCGGTCGAGCGAGGCCAGCGCGCTGTCGAGCAGATCGTGCAGGCGGTGCCAGTCGTCCTCGGGCATGTCGGCAAACATCTCGGCCTCCAGCCGGCGGCCGATGCGCTCGCACTCGCGCCACACGCGCAGGCCTTCGGCGCTGAGATGCAGGCGCTGCACGCGGTTGTCGTGCGGGTCGGTCTCGCGCTCGATCAGGCCGCGTTTTTCCAGATCGGCCAGGTTCTTCGACAGCAGGGTCTTGTCCAGCACCAGCCGGTGCCGCAGCTCGGTCGCGGCCACGCCGGGCGTGTCGTGCACCAGGCGCAGCAGGCGCAGCTCGCGCACCCGCATGCCGCTGGCCTCGACGTAATAGGCGTCGGCGGCCTTGGTGGCCAGCGTCTTGATCAGGTCGAGCTTGTAGGTCAGGTAGCGCTTCTGAACCGTGGCACGGCGCGCCGCACCACCAGGCCTGGCCGGCTTTTTCGGGGTGTTCATCGCGCCATCTTGGCACGGCCGGCCGCCGCGCAGGGCGCGGCGGCCGGCCGGGAGGCGATTACCGTGCAGGAATCGACCGTCCGGGGTTCACTTCAGGTAGGCCTCAGCCACCGCCACCCAGTACGCCGCACCGACCGGCAGGTTCTTCTGGTCGAACACGTACATCGGGTGGTGCACGTTGGGCGTGTCGCCGTTGCCGACGAAGCAGTACACGCCCGGCACCTTCTGGGCGTAGAAGGCGAAGTCCTCGCTGCCCATGAAGGTGGGGCCAGGCGTGACGACGTTGTCGTCGCCCAGCACCTGCCGCGCGATGTCGATGCATTTGTCGGTGTTGGCCTCGTCGTTGATCAGGATGGCGCCCGGCTGGCCCTCGCGGATCTCGAACTTGACGTTGTACGCCTCGGCCGTGGCCTTGGTGATGGAGCGGATCTTGTCCAGCACCATCTGGCGCGTCTCGGGCTTGCGGGTGCGGGTGCTCATGCGCAGGATGGCGTTCTGCGGGATCACGTTGCCCGCGTTGCCCGCCAGGAACGCCCCGACGCTGACGACGGCGGCGTCCATCGGCGCCACGTTGCGCGAGACGATGGTCTGCAGCGACATCACCAGCGCCGCGCCGGCCACCAGCGGGTCGATGCTCTTTTCGGGCATGGAGCCGTGGCTGCCGACGCCGGTGAGTTCGATCTCCCAGTTGTCCACCGCGGCCATGATCGGGCCGCCGGTGAAGTGCAGCTTGCCCACCGGCAGGCCGGGCATGTTGTGCATGCCGAAGATCACGTCCATCGGAAACTTCTCGAACAGGCCGTCGGCGATCATGGCGGGCGCGCCGGCCATCACCTCCTCGGCGGGCTGGAAGATCACGTTCAGCGTGCCGTTGAAGTTCTTCGTCTTCGCCAGGTATTCGGCCGCGCCCAGCAGCATGGCGCTGTGCGCATCGTGCCCGCACATGTGCGACTTGCCTTCGATCTTGCTCTTGTACGGCAGGTCGGAACCCTCCTGCACCGGCAGGGCATCGGTGTCGGCGCGCAGCCCGATGCGGGCCTTGCCGTCGCCCACCTTGAGCTGGCCGACGACGCCCGTCTTGCCGATGCCCTCGGTCACTTCGTACCCCCATTCGCGCAGCTTGCCGGCGATGTAGGTGGCAGCGGTCTGCTCCTCGAAGGCCACGCCCGGGTTCTGATGCAGGTAGTGGAAGTGGCTTTCGATCTTGCCCTTGTCAGCGTTCACTTTTTCAAGGATGGCGGTCATTGGTCTATCTCCTGGAATCGATGTTTATGGAATGGGCTCGCGCCATGGCGGCGCGAGCCGGTCAGGCCATCAGGCCTTCTTGCCTTTCGGGATGGTGAGCATGATCGAGATCATGGCGAACACCACCATCAGCAGGTTGAAGCCGAGGGCGATGATGGCGGCCTCGCGGATGGCCACGTTGTCCTGGCGGCCGACGAAGGTGATCACGCCTTCCAGCCAGTGGATGCTGTCGTTGTTGGCGCGCAGGGCCGTGAAGATGGCCGCCGAGATGGCCACGCCGAAGGCGCCACCGAGCGAAGAAGCCATCTTGTAGATGCCCGAGCCCGAGCCGGCCTGTGCGGCGGGCAGGTTGGACAGCGCGGCGTCGGTCGAAGGCGTGGCGTAGAAGGCCAGGCCAATGCCGAACAGGATGTAGGCGATCACGGCCAGAACCTTGTAGTCGCCCAGCATGAGGTTGGTGGGCATCAGCAGGATGATCGACAGGCCCGTGATCAGGCAACCCCACATCATGGGTTTGCGCGAGCCGAAGCGCTGCAGCAACTTTTCACCCACGCGTATGAAGGCGATGATGGCGATGGCGTAGCCCAGCGTCAGCATGCCGGCCTGTTGCGCGTTCATGTTGCCACCCAGCTGCACCAGCTGCAGCGACACGATCAGCATGCCGGCCACGCCGTTGAGCATGAAGTTGGAGATGGTGGCGCCGGTGAAGATCTTGTTGTCGAACAGCTTGAAGTCGATGAACGGCTTGCCGGCCTTGCCTTCGGCCATGAAGAACAGCACGCCAGCCACCACGGTCAAGGCAGCAGCCGTCAGGATGAAGGGGCTCGTCCAGCCGAGCTTGTTGCCTTGCGTGATCACGATCTGCAGGCCCACCATGCCGACCATGAAGGTCACGATGCCGGCCAAGTCAAGCGTGGCGTTGCCGTCGCTGTCGACCTTGCTCTCGGGCGTGCCGCGGATCATCAGCATGCCCAGCACGGACACCGCCGCACAGGCAAAGAAGATCGAGCGCCAGCCGAAGTTCTGCGTCATCAGGCCGCCGAACAGCGCGCACAGGCCCGAGCCGCCCCACGAGCCGATCGACCACATCGACACCGCACGCTGGCGTTCGGCGCCGTCCCAATAGGTCTTCACCAAGGCCAGGCTGGCGGGCATGATGCAGGCCGCCGACACGCCCTGGATGGCGCGGCCGAGCATCAGGAACGGGGTGGACATGGCGCCCGTGGGCGTCAGGGCGATCATCAGCGCACCCACGATGCTGAGGATGAAACCCAGGTTCATGATGCGCACGCGCCCGATGCGGTCGGCCAGGCCGCCCATCACCACGATGAACATCCCCGAGAACAGGGACGTGATGGCCACGGCGATGTTCATCAGGTTGGCCTCGATGCCGAGGTCCTTCTGCATGTCGGGCGCGATGTTGAGCGTGGTCTGGGCAAACAGCCAGAACGCGATCACGCCCATGATCATGCCGAACAGCAGCTTGTCGTTGCCCTTGAAGGCGACGGCCTGGCTATTGCCGGCGGAAGCGGCGACGGTACTCATGTGTGAATCTCCTCGATTCGGTTTCAGACAAGGGGCGAGAAGCGGCAGGACGCCGCAGGGGCACAGGGCAAACAAGGCAGTCGAGCGCCGGGGACGCTGGCTGCGGTTCGGTCGGTGGCTGATGGCATCTGAAGGGCTCCCCTCTTGACAAGTTGAACTATTCAACAGTTGAAATGTTACGACCATCAGTTGCAATCTTCAACTTTCAGCCGCTGCTTCTTTGACGTGCATCAAACCGAGTGTGGCCGGCAAAAATGACAGCTGTTGCGGCCCGGCGACGATGGTCGGCAGCCGGCGCACTGCCCACCCACCGCCTGCAGGCCGGGCGCGAACGCACCACAATACGGGCATGACCAAAGCACTGAAAGACATCGCCTTCTCCATGCTCGACCTGGTGCCGGTGCGCGAGGGCCACAGCGTGGCCGACGCGCTGGCCGTGTCGCTGCAGACCGCGCAGCACGCCGAGCGCCTGGGCTTCACCCGTTACTGGCTGGCCGAGCACCACAACATGGCGGGCATCGCCAGTTCGGCCACCGCCGTGCTGGTGGGCCACATTGCCGGCGGCACGCAGCGCATCCGCGTCGGCTCGGGCGGGGTGATGCTGCCCAACCACCCGCCGCTGACGGTGGCCGAGAGCTTCGGTACCCTGGCCGAGCTGTACCCCGGCCGCATCGACCTGGGCCTGGGTCGCGCCCCCGGCACCGACCCGATGACCATGCGCGCGCTGCGCCGCGACCGCGTGGAGACGGTGGACGACTTCCCGCGCGACGTGGCCGAGCTGCAGCACCTGCTGGGCGAGCCCAGGGCGGGCCAGAAGCTGATCGCCAACCCCGGCGCCGGCACGCAGGTGCCCATCTGGCTGCTGGGCTCCAGCCTGTTCAGCGCCCAGCTGGCGGCCGAGCGCGGCCTGCCCTACGCCTTCGCCTCGCATTTCGCGCCGGCCATGCTGCTGCAGGCGATCGAGGTGTACCGGCGCGGCTTCAAGCCCTCGGCCCAGTGCGAAAAGCCTTACGTGATGATCGGCGTGCCGCTGGTGGCCGCGCCCAGCGACGCGGAAGCCACCTACCTGGCCAGCAGCATCTTCCAGCGCGTGCTGGGCATCCTGCGTGGCGCGCGCGGGCTGCTGCAGCCGCCGCAGGAGGGCTTCTTCGAGCGCCTGAGCGCGCAGGAGAAGGCCGGCATCGCCGACTTCCTGGCCTGCGCCGTCATCGGCTCGCCAGACACCGTGCGCCAGGGCCTGCAGGCGCTGGCCGCCGAGACCGGCTGCGACGAGATGATCTTCACCTGCGACCTCTACGACCCGGCGCTGCGCCTGCGCTCGCTCGACATCGCCGCCCAGGTGCGCCAGGGCGGCGTGACGGCCAGCACCACGGGCGCATGAAGCAGGCCGGCCCGCGCGCGGCCCTGTGCGCAGTGCTGCTCGCGTCCACCTGGCTGGCCGAAGGTTGCGCCGTGGCCAGCGCCACCGCCGGTGCCGCCATCTCGGTCACCGGCGCGGTGGTGTCCACCGGCGTCAGCCTGACGGGCAAGGCGATCGGTGCGGGCATCGATGCCATGTCGTCGAAGCCGGACGAGGCCGACGGCAGCGGCATCGTCATCCGCGAACGCATGGCACCGGCGCCCGAGGCGGCGCCACGCTGCACCCCATCACGGGCGATGCCGCCCCTGCCGAGGGGATGGTGCACTGCCGCTGACCACGGATCACTACACTTTATATAGCTGCTTGCGCTTACTGGATAAGCGCCAGAGGCCAAAAACACCTGAAACCCATCACATGCCCACCCTGCCCCACAGCCCCGCCGCCGAGCGCAACCAGGGCCCCATCCTGGCCGTGCTGCGCGGCCTGCTGGGCGCCGAAGGCCGGGCGCTGGAGATTGCCAGCGGCACCGGCCAGCACGTCGCGCATTTCGCCGCCGCCCTGCCCGGCTGGCACTGGCAACCGACCGACGTGGACGACGCAGGCTTCGGCACCATCCGTGGCTGGGCCTTGCAGACCGGCGCCACCAACGTCGCCCGGCCGCGGCGGCTGGATGTGCTGGACGCCCCTGGCCGTCCGACGGCGAGCCGTTTGCCGAGCCGTTCGACCTGGTCTACGCCGCCAACCTGCTGCACATCAGCCCCTGGCCTTGCTGCGCCGGGTTGATGGCCGGCGCCGCCCGTCACCTCGCGCCCGAGGGGCACCTGGTGGTGTACGGCCCCTTCATCGAGCACGGCGTGCCCACCGCCCCCAGCAACCTGGCCTTCGACGCCGACTTGCGCCGCCGCCGCCCCGCCTGGGGCTTGCGCCAGCTGGACGAGGTGCAGCGCACGGCGCAGGCGGCGGGGCTGCAGCTCACCCAGCGCCACGCCCTGCCGGCCAACAACCTGCTGCTGGTGTTCGGGCGCCATCGCTAAAATCCGCGCCATCGGGTGGCACGGCCACTCCTGAATCAATAGCTGCTCGCGCCCACCACCTATGGACCATCCTGGCAATCTCTTCGTCGTCGCTGCGCCCAGCGGATCGGGCAAATCCACCCTGGTCAATGCGCTGCTGGAGGTCGACGCCGGCGTGGCGCCCTCCATCTCGCACACCACGCGCGCGCCGCGCGGGCAAGAGAAGGACGGCCGCGAGTACTTCTTCATCAGCAACGAGGCGTTCGACGCCAAGATCGCCGCCGGCGACTTCCTCGAATGGGCGCTGGTGCACGGCAACCGCTACGGCACCTCGCGCCAGGCCATCGAGGCGCGCATCGCCGCCGGCGGCGACGTGGTGCTGGAGATCGACTGGCAGGGCGCGCTGCAGATCCAGAAGCTGTTTCCCGACGCCATCCTGGTGTTCGTGCTGCCGCCCAGCTGGGAAGAACTGCGCTCGCGCCTGACCCGCCGCGGCGAGGACGCGCCCGACGTGATCGAACTGCGGCTGGCCAATGCCCGCGAAGAGCTGGCGCAGGCCCAGCACTTCGACTTCGTTATAATCAATGAGGTATTTGAACGTGCGCTTTTCGACCTGAAAACCATTGTTCACGCGCAGCGCCTGCGCTACATCGCCCAGAAAAGCGCCCGCGCCGACACCTTCAAGCCCTCGGCATCGCCTGACACCTCCCGGAGAGACCGCCCCCATGGCCCGCATCACTGTCGAAGACTGCCTCGAGCAGATCCCCAACCGTTTCCAGCTGGTGCTGGCCGCCACCTACCGCGCCCGCATGCTGAGCCAGGGCCACACGCCCAAGATCGAAACGCGCAACAAACCCGGCGTGACCGCGCTGCGCGAGATCGCCGCCGGCAAGGTGGGCCTGGAAATGCTCAAGAAAGTGCCCTGAAAGTTACCGAGCACCGCTCAACGGCTGCCAGCGCCTGTCGCTTCCAGCCCAGCAAAGGCGCCCCGCGGGCGCCTTTCTCGTTGCAGCTGCACAAATTGGTGACAGCCCGGTTAAATTAGGGGCCATGGGATCCGTCATGCCGCCGATCATCGAGCAGCCCATGGCCGCCGCCAACGCCGCCGCTGCCAGCTTTGCCGCACTCGAGGCCAAGCTCGATTACCTGGATCCGGCCGACGTCGAACTGGTGCGCCGCGCCTACCGCTTTGCCGACCAGGCGCATCTGGGCCAGTTGCGCCACAGCGGCGAGCCCTACATCACCCACCCCATCGCCGTGGCGGCGCAATGCACCGAATGGAAGCTGGACGCCCACGCCCTGATGGCCGCGCTGCTGCACGACGCGATGGAAGACTGCGGCGTGACCAAGGCCGACCTGGTGGAGGAGTTCGGCGCCCCGGTGGCCGAGCTGGTCGATGGCCTCACCAAGCTCGACAAATTGCAGTTCAGCACGCGCGAGGAAGGCCAGGCCGAATCCTTCCGCAAGATGCTGCTGGCCATGGCGCGCGACGTGCGCGTGATCCTGGTCAAGCTGGCCGACCGCCTGCACAACATGCGCACCATAGGCGACATGCCGCGCAGCAAATGGGGCCGCATCAGCACCGAAACCATCGAGATCTACGCCCCCATCGCCCACCGCCTGGGCCTGAACCAGGCCTACCGCGAGCTGCAGGACCTGGCCTTCCGCCACCTCAAGCCGTGGCGCTACGTGGTGCTGGCCAAGGCCGTGCACAAGGCGCGCCAGCGCCGGCGCGACCTGATCCAGAAGGTGCAGGCCGAGGTGCTGGCCGCGCTGACCGATGCCGGCCTGACGGCGCACATCATCGGCCGCGAGAAGACGCTCTACTCCATCTACCGCAAGATGGACGACAAGCACCTGTCGTTCGCGCAGGTGAACGATTTGTACGGCGTGCGCGTGGTGCTGCTCAACACCATCAGCTGCTACACCGCGCTGGGCCTGCTGCACCAGCTGTACAAGCCGGTGCCGGGCCGCTTCAAGGACTACATCGCCATCCCCAAGGTCAACGGCTACCAGTCGCTGCACACCACGCTGGTGGGGCCGGCCAGCATCAACATCGAGTTCCAGATCCGCACCGACGCCATGGACCTGGTGGCCGAGGCCGGCGTGGCCGCGCACTGGCTGTACAAGGCCGGCAAGACCGAGGGCGGCGACGAGCTGGGCACCAAGTGGCTGCAGTCGCTGCTCGACATCCAGAACGAGACGCGCGACGCCACCGAGTTCTGGGAGCACATCAAGGTCGATCTCGTGCCCGACGCGGTCTACATGTTCACGCCCAAGGGCCAGATCATGGCGCTGCCGCAGGGCGCCACGGTGGTCGATTTCGCCTACGCCATCCACAGCAACATCGGTGACCACGCCGTGGCCGCCAAGGTCAATGGCGAGCAGGTGCCGCTGCGCACCGAGCTGCACAACGGCGACGTGATCGAGATCATCACCGCGCCCGTCTCCACCCCCAACCCGGCGTGGCTGGGCTTCGTGCGCACAGGCCGCGCTCGCTCGCGCATCCGCAGTCACCTGAAGGGGCTGGCGCAGAACGAGTCGCGCGAACTGGGCGAGAAGCTGCTGGCGCAGGCGCTGCGCGCCGAAGGCGTGGGCCAGCCGCCCGGCCAGGAGGAAACCGACAAGCCGCTGTGGGACAAGCTGCTGCGCTTCACCGGCAACCGCACGCGCGAGGAAATGATGACCGACATCGGCCTGGGCAAGCGCAGCGCCAACATGGTGGCCAAGCGCCTGGTCACCATGCTGGCGGCCAGCGGCGTGCGGCCCGACGCGCTGATGCTGACCCACGCGCGCTACACGGCGCACGAGAACCTGTCGCAAGGCGCCGTGATCCTGGACGGCGCGCCCAACACCACGGTGAAGTACGCCACCTGCTGCCGCCCCATCCCCGGCGACGGCGTGCTGGGCTACCTGGGCCGCGGCGAAGGCCTGGTGGTGCACACCGACGACTGCGCCGTGGCGCGCCGCCTGCAGAACAAGGACGCCGAGCGCTTCATCACCGTGGCCTGGGCCGACGAGCCGGTGCGCAACTTCGAGGTCGGCGTGGTCGTCACCGTGGTCAACGGCAAGGGCGTGCTGGCCCGCGTGGCCGCCGCCATGGCCGCGGCCGAGGCCGACATCGTGCACATGGGCATGACCGACGAAGCCGCGCAGGACGCGCTGGACCTGCGCTTCGTCATCACCGTGCGCGACCGCGAGCACCTCGACACCGTGCTGCGCCACCTGCGGCGCACGCAGTCGGTGCTGCGCGCGGCGCGCATCATGCCGGCGGCGGGTTGATTCCGCACATACTCCCCAACTACCTGGCCGCTAGCGCCCGTGTGACGGGCGCAACAAGCCTATACTCCCCATGAGATGTTCGGCGGAGAGAATTCCCACGCAGCCTGCAGCCTGCGTCGCTACGCCGGCCCGGCCGGCGCCGGGTACGCCACCGCCAGCACCTCGATCTCCTTCACGCCCGCGGGCGTCGGCAGTTGCAGCACGTCGCCCACGCGCGCGCGCAGCAGGGTGCGGGCGATGGGGCTGATCCAACTCACCTCGCCCTGGCTGTTGTCCACCTCGTCGATGCCCTTGATGGTGACGCTGCGCTCGGCGCTGTCGTCATCGGCATAGGTCACGCGCGCGCCGAAGAACACCTGCTCGCCGCCATGGTGCACGCTCGGGTCGGTCACCTCGGCCACCTCCAGCCGCTTGGTCAGAAAGCGGATGCGGCGGTCGATCTCGCGCAGGCGCTTCTTGCCGTACAGGTAGTCGCCGTTCTCGCTGCGGTCGCCGTTCTTGGCCGCCCAGTGCACGGTCTCCACCACCTTCGGCCGCTCGTCGTCGATCAGCGTCAGCAATTCGCCGCGCAGGCGCGCATAGCCCTGCGGCGTGATGTAGTTCTTGCCGCCCACAGGCAGCGGCGGCAGTGCGATGTCGTCATCATCGTCGCCGCCATCGGTCTCGCGGGTGAAGGCCTTGCTCACGGATCGAGCCCTTCCTGCCTCAAGCCATGGTCACGATGGCTTGCCCTGGGTGTAGAAGCTGCCCACGAAGGGCGTGCTGGGCAGCGTCAGGCGGGCGCCGCCTCTGCCGTGCGCACGCCCATCGGCTGGCTGGCGCGGGGGCTTTTGCAGCAGGCGTTCGATCGCGGCCACGCTGGTGTTCTTGGGCGCGGCCGTCTCGACGGCGCCGAAGGTCTCGGTCCACAGGCCATGCAGTTCGTCCCAGGTCAGGTCGGGCATGCCCGAAACCTTCTGGCGGTTCAGCCAGTGGCGCCAGCACGGCGTGTGGTAGCTCGCGTCCTGCATGCAAATCGATTCGCCGTCGTAGTTCGGCCATTCGGGGAGGGTGATGTTTCCTTTGATTTCGTGACTCATGCCCCCACATATAGGGGCACTTGTCCCGATTTCAAACCGGGCGGCTTTGTGTGGCTGCCAGACGCTGCCGCCGCGTGGCGCCACCGCCGGCGCGCAGCGTAAGATGCCGCGAAAAATCCACGCCGGTGGGCCGGCCACATCAGCGCCGGCCCCGCCCGGCCGGGCCGTGACATGAGCAGAGCCGTACCGCCAGAACCCACCCCCGCCGCACAAGCCCCCAGCGCCGGCGCCGCCCACACGCCGATGATGGCGCAGTATCTGCGCCTGAAGGCCGACTTCCCTGACACCCTGCTGTTCTACCGCATGGGTGACTTCTACGAGATGTTCTACGCCGACGCCGAACGAGCCGCGGCGCTGCTCGACATCACGCTCACCACGCGCGGCCAGTCGGCCGGGCAACCGATTCCGATGGCGGGCGTGCCCTTCCATTCGGTCGAAGGCTATCTGGCGCGCCTGATCAAGCTGGGCGAATCGGTGGCCATCTGCGAGCAGGTGGGCGACGTGGCCACCAGCAAAGGCCCGGTGGAGCGCAAGGTGGTGCGCGTGGTCACGCCCGGCACGCTGACAGACAGCGAACTGCTGAGCGACAAGAGCGAATCCATCCTGCTGGCCTTGCACGCGGGGCCACGCAACCGCTGCGGCCTGGCCTGGCTGGCGGTAACGCAGGGCCAGGTGCACCTGGCCGAATGCGCGGCCGACGAACTGCCCGGCTGGCTGGAGCGCGTGGCGCCCAGCGAGCTGCTGCTGCCCCAGGACGCCACGCCCGCCTTCGAGCAGCGCCTGAAGGACGTGCGCCCCGCCGCGGGCCGCGCACCCGCCCTCACCCACCGGCCCGAATTCCAGTTCGACGCCGCCCTGGGCCGCCGCAAGCTGCTGGCGCAGTTGCAGACCGCCAGCCTGGCCGCCTGGAACGCCGAAGACCTGCCCCACGCCCACGCCGCCGCCGCCGCGCTGCTCACGTATGCCGAGCACACGCAGGGCCGCGCGCTGACGCACGTGCGCGGCGTGATGGTCGAGCGGCCGGGTGAGCTAATCGACCTGCCCGCCACCACGCGCCGCAACCTGGAACTGGTACAGACGCTGCGCGGCGAGGACGCACCCACCGTGTTCTCGCTGCTCGACACCTGCATGACCGGCATGGGCAGCCGCCTGCTGAAAAGCTGGCTGCTGGCGCCCGCGCGCGACCGGGCCCAGGCCAGCGCGCGCCTGCAGGCCATCGGCGCGCTGCGCGACGACTTGTGGCAGAAGCTGCGCGCGCAGCTCAAGGGCACCAGCGACGTGGAGCGCATCAGCGCCCGCCTGGCCTTGAACCAGGTGCGCCCGCGCGAGTTGGTGGCGTTGCGCCACGCACTACAAAAACATGAGCTTCTGGCGCTGGTGGGACGGGCGCCAGAGCCACTTTGGCTCAAATCTCCGCCGACCTGGCACCGCCCGCCGAAGCGCTCGATCTGCTGCGCACCGCGCTGCTCGACGAACCCGCGGCGCTGATCCGCGACGGTGGCGTGATCGCGCCGGGGCTGGACGCCGAACTGGACGAACTGCGCGCCATCTCGGAAAACTGCGACGCCTTCCTGATCGACCTGGAAGCGCGCGAGCGCCAGCGCACCGGCATCCATAACCTGCGCGTGCAGTTCAACAAGGTGCACGGCTTCTACATCGAGGTCACGCAAGGCCAGGCCTCGAAAGTGCCCGACGACTACCGCCGCCGCCAGACGCTGAAGAACGCCGAGCGCTTCATCACGCCCGAACTCAAGGCCTTCGAGGACAAGGCCCTGAGCGCGCAGGAGCGCGCCCTGGCGCGCGAGAAATGGCTGTACGAGCACCTGCTGGCCGAACTGCAGCCGCACGTGCCGCAGCTCACCCGCTTTGCCCGCGCCATCGCGGCGCTGGATGCGCTGAGCGCGCTGGCCGAGCGCTCGCTCACGCTGAACTGGTGCGCGCCGCAATTCGTGCGCGAACCCTGCATCGAGATCCGCGCCGGCCGCCACCCGGTGGTCGAAGCGCGCCTGGCCGAGACCAGCGGCACGCCCTTCATCGCCAACGATACGGTGCTCGGCCCCAAGACCCGCATGCAGGTCATCACCGGCCCCAACATGGGTGGCAAGAGCACCTACATGCGGCAGGTGGCGCTGATCGTGCTGCTGGCGTCGATGGGCTCGTACGTGCCGGCGCAGAGCTGCCGCCTCGGCCCCATCGACGCCATCCACACCCGCATCGGCGCCGCCGACGACCTGGCCAACGCGCAGTCCACCTTCATGCTCGAGATGACCGAGGCGGCGCAGATCCTGCACACGGCCACGCGCGAATCGCTGGTGCTGATGGACGAGATCGGCCGCGGCACCAGCACCTTCGACGGCCTGGCGCTGGCCAGCGGCATCGCGGCGCAGCTGCACGACAGGCTGCAGTGCTTCACGCTGTTCGCCACGCACTATTTCGAGCTGACCGAGTTTCCGGGCACGCACCACGCGGCCGTCAACGTGCACGTGGCCGCCGCCGAAAGCGGTCACGACATCGTGTTCCTGCACGAGCTGCAGCCCGGCCCGGCCAGCCGCAGCTACGGCATCCAGGTGGCGCGACTGGCCGGCGTGCCGGCGCCGGTGGTCAACCATGCGCGGCATGTGCTGAGCGCGCTGGAGCAAGGCGCCAGCGCCAGCCAGGCACAGGTCGATCTGTTCGCGCCGCCGCCCGCCGCCGCGCCGGCCGAGCCCAGCGCCGTAGAATCCGCCCTCGCCCGCATCGACCCCGATGCCCTGAGCCCGCGCGACGCCCTGGACGCGCTTTACCAGCTCAAATCGCTTGCAGCCAAGGCCTGACGGGCGCAAGCAGCTACATACTCCATAGCAAAATGACCTACTGCTGCGCCATCAAAGTCAACGCAGGCATGGTGTTCCTGTCGGATTCGCGCACCAATGCGGGTGTCGACGCCATCAGCACCTTCCGCAAGATGCTGATCTACGAACGCGCCGGCGACCGCTTCATGGTGATGCTGTCGGCCGGCAACCTGTCGATCTCGCAGTCGGTGCGCGAGATCCTGCAGACCGAATCCGTGCGAGACCCGGAGAGCGGCGACCCGATCACGATCTGGAACGCCCGCAGCATGTTCGACGCCGCCCAGGTGCTGGGCGCGGCGGTGCGCCACATCAACCAGCGCGACGGCGCGGCGCTGCGGCAGGCGGGGCTCGAATTCAACGTGTCGCTGATCCTGGGCGGGCAGATCGCGGGTGAAGGCATGCGCCTGTTCCTGGTGTATTCGGCCGGCAACTTCATCGAGGCCACCACCGAGACGCCGTTCTTCCAGATCGGCGAATCGAAATACGGCAAGCCCGTGCTCGACCGCGTGGTCGAGCCCGAGATGCCGCTGGACGAAGCCACCAAGTGCGCGCTGGTGTCGATGGATTCGACCATGATGTCCAACCTGTCGGTCGGCCTGCCGCTCGACCTGGTGGTGTACGAAGCGGGTGCGCTGGCCAGCGACCGCGTGGTCTGCATCGACCAGGAGAACCCCTACTTCGAGATGCTGCACAAGAGCTGGGGCCAGCGCCTGCGCCAGGTGTTCGACAGCATCGAGGACCCGCAATGGAACGGCGAAGCGACCGACGTGCCGCTCAAGGTGTGCTCGACGCGCCACCCGCCGCTGAAGAAGATCACCCAGGCCGACGAGCGGCTGATCTGAATTTCAAGCCAAATCGGGCCGCAGCGCGCGCCGGTAAAGCGCTGCCAGCAACAGTATTGATAGCAAGGTGAGCAGCGGCCCGGCCCAGGCCAGGGCCTCGATCCAGGGCTGTGCCAGGCGCACATCGGGGTAGCGCGCCAGGCCCGTGGCCAGCGCCAGCGTGTTGTTCAGGCTGTGCAGCAGGATCGGCGCGCTGATCGAGCCCGTAAGCTCGTACGCCAGCACCAGCACCAGGCCCACGCCCACCAGTTGCCACAGTTGCTGGGCCTGCCCCTCGCCGCCGTGCGCCCAGGCAAACAGCCCGGCCGACACCGCCGCGCCCACGGCCACGCCCCAGCCCAGCGGCCCATGCCGCGCCAGGCCATCGCGCAGGCTGCGGTAGATGAGGCCGCGGAACAGCAGCTCCTCGCCCAGCGGTGCCAGGGCCACGATGCACAGCACCAGCGCCAGGTCGAACACCGTGTCGTGCCCCAGGCCGAAGCTGCGCATCACGGTGGCCGAGGCCTGCGCGGCGGCGGGGTCGACGGCCTCGATGGCCTCGACCACGGCGAAGGTGACCACCGCGAGCACCGCCACCACCACCGCCGTGCGCCACGGCCGCGCCGGCACCCAGCCCCAGTCTGCCGCCAGGGCGCGCCGGCCGATGGCCCACGGCACCGCCAGCGCCACCGCGATGAACATCAGGAACTGCGCCACCTGCCCCCACACGCCCACCCAGCCCAGCAGCACCAGCGCGAACAGCAGCCCCAGCGACAGCGCCACGCCCACCACCGCATACCACCAGCGCCAGTGGCCCACGGGCAGCGCGCTCCAGCGCGGTTGCGGGCGCGGGGGTGCGAAGGGCGGGCGACGTGGCATGGCGGGGTGGAAAGAAAGACGGCATTGAAACATGGCCGCAGCCAGCGCCCCGGCCGATGCGGTGTAATCCAGGGTTCGACCTTTCGCCTTGCAGTGTCTCGTTCATGTCCGCCATCGTCTTCTCTCACGGCAACAGCTTTCCGGCCAGCACCTACCGCGTCATGCTCGACAGCCTGCGCGCGCGCGGCTACCAGGTCAGCGCCATCGAGAAATACGGCCACGACCCCGCCTATCCCGTCACCGACAGCTGGCCGCACCTGGTGCGCCAGCTGGCCGACTTCGCCGCCCAGCGCCAGCAGGAAGCGGGCGGCCAGCCGCTGTGGCTGGTGGGCCATTCGCTGGGCGGCATCCTGAGCCTGATGTGCGCGGCGCGCCACCCCACGCTGGCGCGCGGCGTGCTGATGCTGGATTCGCCCCTCATCGCCGGCTGGCGCGCCGGCGCCATGGGCGTGGTCAAGCGCACGGCGCTGATGAAGCGCCTCTCGCCCAGCCTGGTCAGCCGCCGCCGGCGCGACCAGTGGGAAAGCCGCGAGGCCGTGTTCGAGCACTTCCGCGGCAAGAAGATGTTTGCCGCCTGGCACGAACAGGTGCTGCACGATTACGTCGACCACGGCACCTTCGACGCCGATGGCACCTGGCGCCTGGCCTTCGACCGCGAGGTCGAATCCGCCATCTACGACACGCTGCCGCACCAGATCGGCGCGCTCCTGCGCGAACACCCGCTGCAATGCCCGGTGGCCTTCGTCGGCGGCCTGGCCTCGGTCGAGATGAAGCAGGCGGGCGGACTGGATTCGATCGCCGAGCTCACGCAAGGCCGCGTGATGATGCTGGACGGCTCGCACCTGTTCCCCATGGAAAAGCCGCTGGCCACCGCCGCCGCCGTGGAAGCCAGCCTGCGCGGGCTGGACGATTCGGCGCGTGGCGTGTGAATGTCACGCTCTGGCGGCGCGAGGGCACCGCCGGCGGGGCCGTTGCGCGGCCCGCCACCCTGGAATCGGCTGTGATGATTTCGTATGACTTCCGGCGTGCCGTTTGGCACCCGCACCAGGGATTGCTGCATGGCTGAATGGAGTGTGTTGTTCATGGGGCCGGTGGGCGCGGGCAAGACCACCGCCATCCACACGCTGTCCGACATCGAGGTGGTGCATACCGAGGCACGCGCCACCGACGCCACGCGCCATCTCAAGGCCACCACCACGGTGTCGATGGACGTCGGCGTGCTGCACCTGCCAGGCAACGACAAGCTGCGCCTGTACGGCGCGCCGGGCCAGGACCGCTTCGACTTCATGTGGGACATCCTGCTGGAGCAGGCCAAGGCGGCCATCGTGCTCGTCAACCACGCCGCGCCCCACCCCGAGCGCGACCTGGCCCTGTACATGCGCAACATCGCCGAGCGCCTGGGCCAGCGGCCGCTGCCGCTGGTGGTGGGCGTGACGCATGCCGACCGCCAGCCAGACCGGCCCCTCAGCATCTACGACGACTGCCTGATCCCCCGCCCCACGTGCCCGCCCACAGCCGCGTACCGCTGCTGCAGCTGGATGCGCGCGACCGGGCGCAGGTGCGCGCGCTGCTGATGGCGGCGGTCGGCCTGCTGGAACAGAGCCGCACGGCGACCGCCTGACTCAGCCGCCCGCCGGTGGAACGCCGGCACCCTGAACCCCCGCACCCTGAACGCCAGGCTGATGCGCGGCCCCAGCGGCGCGCTGCATTTGGGAATGCCGTGGTCGTGCGTGCGCTGCGCCGCGTGGCTCATCACCAGCACGCTGCCCGGCGCCAGCCGCACCCGCTGCGCACTGCCCCCGCGCTTGGGCTTGATCAGCATGTCGCGCGCCGCGCCCAGCGACAGGATGGCGATGGGCTGGCCTGGCGCCAGGTCGTGGATGCGGTCGTTGTGCATGGCCACGCTGTCGCGCCCGTCGCGGTACAGGTTGAGCCCGGCGCGCGTGTAAGGCGCCGGCGCCACGGCCTGCACGGCGGCCAGCGCGGCGTCGATGCAGGCGGGGCGCTCGGGGTCGTTCAGGGCCACGCTGGCCATCAGGCGCGGCACATCGACGATGCGGTCGTACATCGGCCGCCGCTCGCTGCGCCAGGGCACCAGCGGCAGCAATGCGGCAAACCAGCCGGCCACCACCTCTTCGGGCACGCAGGCCGGGTGGTAGCGGATGCCGCCTTCGGCGTCGTGCACCAGTTGCACAGCCTCGTCGGCGAACAGAGAATACTGTGATTGCATCCAGTGATGCTAGCGCTGCGCGCTGAGGTGCGCAAGCTTGTTGACGACTTGATGCCGGCGATGGAGCAGGTCAGAGGGAACGCGCCGCATCGCGGCCCAGGCCGCTCCTGCGAAAGCGGCTCCACCACATACTCCCAATGCATCATGCCTCTGCCGCTGATGTGATGGGCGCTGAAATCATATACTCCCCATTAATGCCACTGTCTTTCGATGCAACCCTGACCCGTCGGGAGCGGGCTTGCCCGCGATGGGAAGCGCGTCGACGACACCCGCGCTGCCCGCGCGCCCAAGCCGCCCTACCCCGCCGAGCGCAAAACCATCAGCTCGCCGAACGGCAGCGCCTCGGCCGGCCAGCCCGCCGCGCTGCCCGGCACCCGCACGCCGCGCGACAGCAGCAGCGCCGCACGCATCACGCCGGCGTGGGTAACCCACAGCGCATCGGCCCCGCTGGCACGCCAGTCGTCCCACGCCGCGCCGACGCGCTCCATCAGTGCCCGCACCGTCTCGGCGCCCGCCGCCGGTGGCGTGTCGGCAAACCCGGCCAGCCAGCGGTCGAATTCGGCGCGCGGAATGTCGGCCCAGCGGCGGCCCTCCCAACTGCCGAAGTCCATCTCGCGCAGCCGGGCATCGGTTTGCAGCACCAGATCGGGCCGCAGCCCTTGCAGAGCCAGCGCGAGGCGCTCACAACGCTGTAGCGGCGAGGTCAGCACGGTGAGCCCTCGCGGCAGCCGCGCCGCCAGGGCCTCGGCCGCTGCGCGCGTCTCGATGTCGTCGGCCCGCAAGTCGGTGGCGCCGTAGCACAGCCCACTTTCGGCCAGCACCGGCGCATGGCGCGCAAGCCAGAGCGTGGCCTGGCGCATCACGGCCATGCCAGCGCGAAGCCCAGGTACAGCGCCAGTTCACACACCTGCTGCGTGGCCCCCAGCGTGTCGCCGGTGAAGCCCTGCAGGCGCCGCCGCAGCAGCCGCAGCATGAACGCCAGCGCCGCCGCCCACAGCAGCAGCGACGCTATCAGACCAAGAGCACCCTGCGCTTGCCAGATGAGCGCCAGCGCCGGAATCGACCACAAACACCCGATGCCGAAGCCGCGCCCCGTCACCGCCTCGGCGATGGGCTTGGCCTTGGCGTGGGCGGCGTCGCTCACGTAGGGCAGCGAACGCATCACCACCAGCGGCGCCAGCCGCGACAGCGCATGGGCGGCCAGCAGCGCCGCCGCCGCCGGCCAGGCGCCGCGCTGGGCGATCAGCGCCAGCAGCGCCACCTTCAGCACCAGGGCCAGCAGCAGCGCCACGGTGCCGTAGCTGCCGATGCGCGAGTCCTTCATGATCTCCAGCGCCCGCTCGCGCGTCAGCCCGCCGCCCAGGCCGTCGGCGGTGTCGGCCAGGCCGTCCTCATGGAAGGCGCCGGTGATCCACACCGTGGCGATGGTCGCCAGCACGGCCGCCACCAGCGCGCCCAGCGGCCCCGCCGGCAGCCAGGCCAGCGCGCCCGCCATCACCAGCGCCGCCACGCCGCCCACCACCCAGCCCACGCCCGGAAAGTGAGCGCTGCTGGCGTGCAACATGGCCGGGCTGTAGCCCACCCACGCGGCCAGCCGCCCGGTGACCGGAATGCGGGTGAAAAACTGCAGGGCGAGCAGGAAGTGACGCAGTGCGGTCATGGGCTGGACAGCTCGGACACGGCGCGTTTCAGCGCCCTGCCGCTTCCTGATCGATCGCCTGCTGCACCGCGCGGTAGAAGGCCTCGCGCGCGGCCATGGCGGTGGCGTCGAGCGCGCCACCGGCCCAGTTGGCGTTGGCGACGATCACCAGTTGCCGCTTCGGATCGATGAAGATGCCCTGCCCGAAGATGCCGCGCGCGCTGAAGCTGCCGTCGTCATACGTCCACCATTGGTAGCCATAGCCGCGCCCGGGCACGCCGATGTCGGCCTGCTTGTACGTGGCCTGTTCGAGCCAGCCCTCGGGCACGATCGAGTGAAGGCCCCCACGCTCCGCGGCGGCGCCTGCTGTGCGGCCCCCAAGGGAGCCGCACCCGGCCCTGGGAGCGACCCGGCGGCTGGCTCGCCGCTCACCCGCGCGCCTTCCAGGATGAACTGGCCAAAGCGCGCGTAGTCGCGCGGCGCCGCCTGAATGCAGCAGCCGCTGATCTCGCGGCCGGTCTTGCTCAGCAGCCAGGTGGCGGGCGCGGCCATGCCGGCGGGTTGCCAGATCTTTTCCTGCAGGTATTGCGCCAGCGGCTTGCCCGTGGCCTGGCTGACCAGGATGCCGATCAGATTGGTCTCGCCGGTGCTGTAGTTCCAGCGCGTGCCGGGCGGCGCGGCGCGTGGCAGGCGGCGCAGGTAGCTCAGCAGCGCGTCGGCGCCGGGTTCGGGCTGGTGGTTGTTGAAGCGGGCTACGTCGGAGTGGGGGTCGCCGTAGTCCTCGTTCCACTGCACGCCCGAGGTCATGCTGAGCAGCTGGGCCACGCTCACGTCGTCGTAGGCCGAGCCCTTCAGCTCCGGCACGTAGGCACTGACCTTGTCGTCCATGCTTTTGATGGCGCCATCGCGCAGCGCCGCGCCGACCAGGGTGGAAGTAAACGACTTGGCGACCGAGAAGCTGGTCCAGCGGCCGTCGCCGTCGAAGCCCAGGCCGTAGCGCTCCAGCCGCAGCTGGCCGACCTGCACGATCAGCAGCGCCGCGCTGCGCTGGCCGGCCATGTAGGCGTCAACGTCCAGCGGCAGCTTCAGCGGCGGGCCGGGCGGCAAGGGCCGCGGGCTGGCGCCGGGCACGATGGTGTGCCACTTGGCCAGCAGCGGGATGCGGTCCAGCGCGCGGAAGGCCGCATCGCGCTGCGGCACGCTCCAGAACAGCAGGTCGCGGTTGGTGGGCACGGTGGCGAGCAGGCCGCGCGTTTCCTTGTCCAGGCTGAACCACACGCCCGCGGTGGCGAGGATCACCACCAGCAGCAGGCCGAGGCCGATTCGTTTCAGCGTTCTTTTCATCAGGCTCATTCCATGCCCGGGGCGGGCGCGTGCATGGTAGCCGCGCTCAGGCCTTGTCCGACACACCGGCCGACTCGAAGCTGGCCATTTCGTTCAGGATCGCGCACGCGCTCACCAGCAGCGGCCAGGCCAGTGCCGCGCCGCTGCCCTCGCCCACGCGCAGACCCATGTCGATCAGCGGCTCGGCCCCCAGCAATTGCAGCAGGCGCGCGTGGCCGCGCTCGTCGCTGCGGTGCGCGAACACGCAGCGCTGCAGCACGTGCGGCGCGATCTTCGATGCCACCAGCACGGCGGCACTGGCGATGAAGCCATCGACCACCACCACGCGCCGCTCGCTCGCGGCCTGCAACACGCTGCCCACCATGGTGGCGATCTCGAAGCCGCCCAGCGCGGCCAGCACGGCCAGCGGCGCGGTGGCGCCCGCGTTGGCGGCCAGCGCCTCGCGCAGCACCGCGGTCTTGCGCGCGATGCCGGCCGCGTCGAGCCCGTGCCGGCGCCCGTCACCTCGGCCACGTCGATGCCGCCCAGCCGCGCCGTCAGCAGCGCCGCGGGGCTGGTGTTGCCGATGCCCATCTCGCCCAGCAGCAGCGCATTGCCGGGCAGCCCCTTCACCAGTTCGATGCCGTTGGCCAGGGCCTGCCCGCATTGCGCGGCGCTCATCGCCGGGCCGACGGAGCAATCCGCCGTGCCGGGCGCAATCTTGGCGGTGTGCAGGCCCGGCGCGGCGTCGAAGTCGCGCCGCACGCCGCAATCGACCACCGTCTGCGCGATGCCGTGCTGGCGCGCCAGCACGCTCACCGCCGCGCCGCCGGCCACAAAGTTGCCCACCATCTGCCCCGTCACGTCGCTCGGGTAGGCCGACACGCCGCGCGCCGCGATGCCGTGGTCGGCGGCGAACACCACCAGCTGTGGCTTGTCGAGGCGCGGCTCGGTCGTGCCCAGGATCGCGCCCAGCCGCTCGGCCAGGGCCGCCAGCCGGCCCAGGGCGCCGTGGGGCACGGTCTTGCGGTCGATCTTGTGGCGCAGGGCGGCGGCGAGCGCGGGGTCGTGCAGGTCGGGCACAGGGGGAGATTCAGGGACATCGCTTCTTTGGGAATGACAGGAAATTTCAGGGCGCGATCAGCGCGTCGAGCACGCCGGGGGCGCAGGCCTGCGCCAGCGTATCGACCAGGCGGTCGAACACGTCATCGAGCGACGGCGCCCGCGCACCGAACAGCGCGCGCAGCACCGCCGCGTCCTCGAACAGGCCGTGCAGGTAGCAGCCCATCACGTTGCCGGCGGCGTTCTGCCAGGCCAGGCCGGGGATGACTTCGCGCGCCACGTCGCCCTTGGCCGCCATGGCCGGGTGCTGGGCGGTCTGGCCGCTGTGGATTTCGTAGCCGCTCACGGGCACGCCCGACAGCGCCCCCAAGCGCCCGCCAGTTCACCAAAGCGCGTCGTGGTCCGACGCACGGTTTTCTGCGGCTCGAAGCTGGTGACCAGCGGCAGCAGGCCCAGGCCGGGGGCGTTGCCCTGGCTTTCAACGCCGTGCACGTCGATCAACGCCTCGCCCAGCATCTGCAGGCCGCCGCAGACGCCCAGCACGCGCCCGCCTGTCGCGGCGTGGGCGGCGATGGCGGCATCCAGCCCTTGCGCGCGCAGCCAGGCCAGATCGGCCGCGGTGGCCTTGCTGCCGGGCAGCACGATGGTGTCGGCGCCGTGCAGCGCGGCGGGCGTGCGCGCCCAGCTCAGCGTGACGCCGGGCACGTTCTTCAGCGGCTGGAATTCGTCTAGGTTGCTGATGCGGGGGTGGCGACGATGGCGATGTGGGTGATGGGCGGGGCACCCTCACCCCGGCCCTCTCCCGCCAGCGGGAGAGGGAGGAAATCCACGGAGCCAGGCGCGCCGGGCTGGCTCCCTCGCCCCTTTGGGGAGAGGGCTGGGGTGAGGGCCGGCGGCGCCGATGGCTGGCGCGGTCTGCCCCCACCCCAACCCTCCCCAGCGGGGGAGGGGCGCCCTCACCCCGCCCTCTCCCGCCAGCGGGAGAGGGAGCAAGTCCATGTCGCCGCCCAAACGCGCGGGGCCCACTCCTCGCCCCTTTGGGGTGAGGGGCCAGCGGCGCCCATGGGTGGCGCTGCCGGCCCCAGCCCAACCCTCCCCCACTGGGGGAGGGAGCATGCCAGGCCCGGTCATCGAACACGCCATCTTCCTCCGGCAAACCGTGCCCGAAACGCATCGGCACCACGGCGACGGTGGGCACGCCGGTCAACTCCTCCAACTGCTCGGGCGCCGGTGCCAGCAGCGCCGCGTCACCCTGAACTTGTTCAGCACGAAGCCGGCGATGCGCGCGCGATCATCCTCGGGCAGCAGCGCCCAGGTGCCGTACAGGTGCGCGAAGGCGCCGCCGCGGTCGATGTCAGTCACGAGCAGGCAGCGCGCGTTGGCATGCCGCGCCACGCGCAGGTTCACCACGTCGCTGGCCATCAGGTTGATCTCGGCCGGCGAGCCGGCGCCTTCGATCACCACCACATCGTTTTCGGCGATCAGCGCATCCAGCGCGGCGGCGATGTGCGGCCACACGCGCTCGCTGCGGCCGCGCCAGGGCAGGTCGGTCAGCTCGCAGTTCACCTGCCCCATCAGCACCACCTGGCTGCGCGTGTCGGCCTCGGGCTTGAGCAGCAGCGGGTTCATGCGCACGTCGGGCTCGGCGCGCGCAGCCAGGGCCTGGAAGTACTGGGCTGAGCCGATCTCGCCCAGAGGGGCGCCGGCGCCCTCGGCACGCGCAGCTGGCCCCCACCCCAACCCTCCCCCAACGGGGGAGGGAGCGCCCTCACCCATACTTTCTCCCGCAGGCGGGAGAGGGAGCAAGTCCATGTCGCCGCCCAAACGCGCGGGGCCCACTCCCTCGCCCCTTTGGGGAGAGGGCTGGGGTGAGGGGCCAGCGGCGCCCGTAGGTGGCGCTGCCAGCCCCACCCTCCCCCAGCGGACGAGGGAGCCACGCCCCCGCCACCACGCGCGCGTTGTTGCTCATGTTCTGCGCCTTGAACGGCGCTACCTTCAGGCCCTGGTTGGCGTAGTGGCGGCACAGCGCGGTGGCGATCCAGCTCTTGCCCGCGCCACTGCTCGTGCCCAGCACCATGATGCAGCGGGCGGTCATGCCATGTCCTTTCGAGTCACATCGTCCAACGCAGCCATCAACGCATCCTGCACCGCCGGCGCCACCACCGCCATGCGCACCCTGCCGGGCAGGCCGAAGCTGGCGCAGTCGCGCAGCTTGATGCCTTGCGCGCGCAGCGCAGTCAACAGCGGATTCAAGCCAAATCGACCTTCAACGCCCGCTCCATCTGCGCCAGCAGCTACCAAAAAGTTAGCAGCACTGGCCGCCACCCGCCAGCCGGCGGCTTGCAGCAAGTCGATCTGGCGCGCCTTCCAGCCGCGCAGCGTGGCGCGGCAGTCCTGCAGCCAGTCGTGCGCATCCACCGTGGCCCAGGCTTGCAGCAGCGCCACGCCGTGCG
Organism: Ottowia beijingensis; assembly: GCF_013423955.1. Classification (GTDB taxonomy): domain Bacteria; phylum Pseudomonadota; class Gammaproteobacteria; order Burkholderiales; family Burkholderiaceae_C; genus Ottowia; species Ottowia beijingensis. The sequence continues at coordinate 184,581 of NZ_JACCKX010000001.1, forward strand.
CGCCCACGGGCCACGAAGGCGCCAGCGCGTGCAGGCGCGCCAGCAAGGCCGCGTCGGCACCCCGCGGCGCAATCGCGTAGGCCGCGCGCACGCCCGTCAGGCCCAGCGCCTTGTTGGGGGTGACGAGGCGCCACACGCGGTCCTGCGCCGCCGCGTCCAGCGCCAGCGCACCGGCCAGGCGCAGCGGCTCGTAGGCCTGGTCGAGCACCAGCGCCTGCCCCCGCCGCAGCGCCGCCACCTGATCGGCCAGGCCCGCGTGCGGCTGGCCCAGCGGGCTGGACGGGTCGCACGCCCACAGCAGCGCGGCATCGGTGGGATGGTCCACCCGCGCCAGCCCCGCCGCCTGCGCCGCGCGGGCGTAGTCGCCATAGGCGTGCGCGGGCAGCCAGACACGCGCGCCCGGCGCCTGCAGGGCGACGGCCACGCTGATGCGCTGGATGAACTCGCTGCCGCTGGCCGCCAGCACGATGCGCGCCGGCGCCACGCCGTGCCAGGCCGCCAGCTGCACGGTGAGCGCGGTGTAGGCCGGGTCGGGGTAGTGCCGCGCATCGGCCACCCGCAGCGCCTGCACGGCGGGTGCGTAGGGGCCGCAGGCATTGGCGTTGGTCGACAAGTCGTGCGCCGGCACGCCCAGTGCGTCGGGGCCGCCGTGCGTGGGCGGGCTCATCACTTCGTTATTCATAGCTGCCTGCGCTTGACTGGCGGGCGCTGGAGCCCGAAAACGCTTGAAAACCGTCGTAGGAGCGGCGGCAGCCGTGAATCAGCGCACCCATGCATAACGGCACCTTTTCGCGGCTGCCGCCGCTCCTACGGCACCCCGCCATCGCCCGCCACACGTTCAAACCAACACCCCCAGCAACGCCCCGCACGCCAGCAGCGTGGCCACGCCCACCGTGCGCGATCCGATGGCGCAGGCGCGCAGCGTGTCGGCAGGCTCGGGCGTGCGGCCTTCGGGGTTCAACGTGTAGATGCCCGGCTTGCGCAGCTGCACGCGCAGGGCCAGCGCCATGGCCGCCATGGGCCAGCCGCCGTTGGGCGATGGCGTGCGCGCCGCCTCCACCCACAGGCGGCCCGGGCCGGCGGTGTGGCCGGCCGGCAGCGCGATCAGCGCCGCGGTGATGCGCGCCGGCACCCAGGCCAGCACGTCGTCCGCACGCGCCGCCCACTTGCCGGCCCATTGCCAGTCGCGCCCGCCGCGCACGCCGGGGTAGCCCCACATGGCATCGGCCGTGTTGGCAAAGCGAAACAGCACCGCCCCCGGCAGCCCCAGCAGCACGAACCAGAACAGCGGCGCCACCACCGAATCGTTCAGGTTCTCGGCCAGCTCTCGATGGCGCTCTCGCGCACCTGGTGCGCCGACAGCGCGCTCACGTCGCGACTCACCAGCCGCGCCAGTTGCGCGCGGCCCGCGTCCAGCGATTCGCCCAGCGCGCGCTCCACCGCCAGCACCTCGTCGTGCAGCATGGCCCAGGCCAGCAACGGCTTCAAGAACAGCCCCAGCGCCAGCGCCGCCAGCCAGGCCGGCTGCGTCAGCACCCAGCCCTGAAACAGCCAGGCCACGGCAAAAACGCCGCCGCCGCCGCGCACCACGACAGCGCCGCGAACCAGAACACGCGCGCATCCGACAGCACGCGCGCCTCACCCACGCGCGGCGCCAGCCGCTCGCCCGCCCAGGCCAGCCAGCGCCCCATCCATGCCACCGGGTGCCAGCGCAAGGGCGGCTCGCCCAGCAGGCGGTCGATGGCGATGGCCAGCGCCGGAGCGCTGGCCAGCAGCACGGCCCAGGGTTCGCCGGCAACGGACCACCATGCAATCACGGCGCGCCCTCCCCGCCGGCCAGAGCCCGCAGGGTCACATTCGGGTCGTTCGGATTCACGACTGCAGGCGCTCCTCGATCAGCGGCAGCGCCAGCGCGCGCTCGTGCGGGCTGCCGGCGCGCACGGCATCGAACAGCGCCAGCAGCTCGTACAGCGCCGGGTTGCGCCGCGCCGCCTCGGGCACGCTCGGGTACAGCGGGTGCAGCGTCATGCCACGGCGCGTGCCGTGCGGGTCGGGCCAGACGGGCGGCGGCTCGCTGGCGGGCGCCACGATCAGACCCTCCAGCGGCGCCGCGGCATAGCCCGTGGGCAGGCCGCGCGTCAGCTCGCCGCGCAGCGGTGCAAAGCAGTAGCGCGCCCCGTGCTGCACAAACAGGCGCAGCGCCTCGCGCACCACGCGCGGGCCGCCCTCCGGGTCGATGTAGGCCAGCCCGGCCGCCACCGCGCGCTGCACGGCGCCGTGCGTTTCCGACGCCGTCAGGCCCAGCTCGGCCGCCAGCGCTGCATAGGACGGCGCCGGCCCATCCTGCAGCACCAGGCGCAGCAGCACCAGCAGATCCTGCGGGCGCAGCATGGGTTGGGGGTTGGATTTGCCAGCGGCCATGGGCGACGTTCATTCGCTATTTGCGAATAGCGAATATAGCCGCCAGCGCCTGGCGACGCAAGCCGCCCCATCCTGTCACACCCTTGTTCGGCAAGCGCGTCAGAATGGCCTGGCACCAGGCAACCCGCCGGGGGCACCATCCAAGGAGAACGCGACATGGACATCACCACCCAAACCCTGCTGGCCGCCGACCTGGCCGACCGCTGGATCGACGCCATCCTGGGCGAACAGCCCGACGTGCTGCTGCAGGCCGACACCGACGAACCCCTGACCCCCGAAGACATGGCGCGCAACCTGGCGCAGTTCCGCGCCACGCTGATCGAGGAGCTGAGCGAGCAGCCCATCGCCTTCGCCATGGACGACGATGACGATGACGACGAGGATGACGACGGCGAGGACGACGCGCCGCGCTGACGCCGAGCCGCGCCCGCGCGCGGCCGCCAGCCCTGCGCTGTTCCATCCTTGAAAATTGGGGAGTATGCGCCTTCAGCGCCTGTCTGGCGGGCGCTGGCGGATATCTATATAGGGAGTATGTGGCCAGTTCCAGCTGCGCGGCGCACCGCATCCAAACGGAGCGCGTGCCAACCCGGCAGCGCCTGCCGCATGGGCACGCATCGCCCCGACGCGTAGGCGCTCACCGCTTCTTGCGTCGCCGCCGCGCGGCGGCGGGCAGCAGGCTGGTCATGCGCTGGTACAGCGTGAACAGAAAGGCCACGCGCTCGGCGTCGCCTTGATTTCGTTCCAGGACAGGGTCCAGTCGGCGAACTTCTGCTGGTCGGCGGGTATGTTCAGGTCCAGGCCCTTGGTCTGCGCATACCGGGCCAGCATGGGCATCACGTTGTAGCCCTCCCCGCTCTGGTCGTTGAGTGCTGCGGCGGCGGACTCCGACAGGCCGGCGTGCTGCAGGAATCGCGTCGAGACGCCGCCATCGTTGCCGGGCTCGTGCTTGTTGGCCTCCTTGACGGAGTTCCAGATACCCAGGCCAACCACCGACACCACGACCAGGCCGATGCCGATCGGCCCGGCGATGCTGCCGGCGCCCAGCGCTGCCATCACGCCACCGGTGGCGCCGACGCCGCGCCGCGCCGCGCTTGCACAGCTGCCAGCGTTCCCATTGGGAAGCCTACCTATGGGCTTGTCATCGCTTTGTCATGCAAGCGAGGGCTGGGCACATACTCCCAATATAGAGCAGCTGTAGCACCCGACTGACGCGCGCTAACCAGGCATACTCCCCGTCATTCGTCGCCCATGTTCATGGCGTGGCGCCCTCAGCCGGCCGGCAGCAGCGCGTCCATCCCCGGCACGCCCGCCCTGCCCTTGACGCCCAGGCGCTGGAACAGCGCGCGGTCGCCCGCCACCTCGGGGTTGCCGGTGATGAGCAGCTTTTCGCCATAGAAGATGCTGTTGGCGCCGGCCAGAAAGCACAGCGCCTGCACCGCCTCGCCCAGCTGCTGGCGGCCGGCCGACAGGCGCACGCGCGACTTCGGCATGGTGATGCGCGCGGCGGCGATCATGCGCACGAACTCGAACGGGTCCAGGTCGGGCTGTTCGGCCAGCGGCGTGCCTTCGACCTTGACCAAGTGGTTGATGGGCACGCTGTCGGGCACCTCGGGCAGGTTGGCCAGTTGCGCGATCAGCGCGGCGCGCTGGCGGCGCGATTCGCCCATGCCGACGATGCCGCCCGAGCACACCTTGACGCCCGCGCCGCGCACGCGGTCGAGCGTGTCGAGCCGGTCCTGGTAGTCGCGCGTGCTGATGATCTCGCCGTAGAAGTCGGGCGCGCAGTCGAGGTTGTGGTTGTAGTAGTCGAGGCCGGCGGCCTTGAGCTTTTCCGCCTGCCCGTCGGCCAGCATGCCGAGGGTGACGCAGGCTTCCAGACCCACATCCTTGACGGTGCGCACCAGTTCGGCCACGGCGTCGATGTCGCGGTCTTTGGGCGCGCGCCAGGCGGCGCCCATGCAGAAGCGCGTGGCACCCGCGGCCCTGGCGGCTTCGGCGGCCTGCTTCACGGCGCCGCTTTCCATCAGCTTCTCGGCCTTCACGCCGGTGTCGTAATGCACCGACTGCGGGCAGTAGCCGCAGTCCTCGGGGCAACCGCCGGTTTTCACGCTGAGCAGCGTGGCCAGCTCGACCTCGTTCGGATCGTGGTGCGCGCGGTGCACTTTCTGGGCCTGCCACAGCAGGTCGGTGAAGGGCAGGTTCAGCAGCGCCTCGATCTGCTCGACGCTCCAGCGTTCGGTGCCGGCGGTCGCTGCGGGCGCGGCGCGCTTGTGGAGGGTGATGGGTTGCGGCGGGGTCGTGGCGGTGAGGGGCATCGGTGTCCTTTCGAAGTCAACAACTACTGAATGCATGACGCCGCGCGTGCTGCAGGGCGCGCTGTCACGGTTTATCGCGGGGCATCGGTTTTACTCCCTCGCCCCTTTGGGGAGAGGGCTGGGGTGAGGCGCCGGCGGCGCCACCCGCCCCAACCGTCCCCATCAGAAAACCAGACCCTCACCCCGCCCTCTCCCGCTGGCGGGAGAGGGAGCAAGTCGGTCTCGCCACGCTCCAGGCCCAGCAACCACTGCTTGCGCGGCAGACCGCCGCCGTAGCCGGTGAGCTGGCCGCTGCTGCCGATGACGCGGTGGCACGGCACGATGATGGAGACCTTGTTCTGCCCGTTGGCGGCCGCCACGGCGCGCACGGCGGTCGGCCGGCCGATGGTGGCGGCCTGCTCGGCGTAGCTGCGCGTCTGGCCGTAGGGGATATTCAGCAACGCCTGCCACACGCTCTGCTGGAACGGCGTGCCGACCAGGTCGAGCGGCACGTCGAAATCCTTGAGTTCACCCCTGAAGTAGGCATCGATCTGCTGGCCCAGCGCACGCGTGCGCGCATCCTCGCCCACCTGCGCCAGCGCGCCCGCATGGCGCTCCACATCGCGCCATTCGCGGCTCAGCCCCTTGGTGTCGCAGCTGAACTCCAGCAGGGCGAGGCCCTGCGGCGTGAACAGCGCCACCATGTCGCCCAGCGGCGTGGGGTAATGGTGTTCGATCAGGTTCATGCGGCAGCGATCCAGTTGTCCAGCAGCAAGGCCGGCACGCGGGCGAATTCGCGCTGGTTGTGGGTGACCAGGGTCAGGCCCTCGCTGCGTGCGTGGGCTGCGATGTGCAGATCGTTTTCGCTGATGGGCTGGCCCGCACGCTCCAACGCGGTGCGAATCTGGCCGTAGTGCATGGCGGCCTTGGGGCCATAGGCCAGCACCTCCAGCCGCGACGCGAAGCTTTCGACCACGCGCAGGTTGTGCTCCACGCGGGCGCTTTTTCGGCGCCGTGGTACAGCTCGGCCAGCGTGATGCTGCTGATGCACAGGCCATCGGCATGGCGGTTGAAATGCGCCAGCGCCTCGGGCGGGCGGCGCTTGATGACGTAGATGACGATATTCGTGTCGAGCATGTGGCGCAGCATGGTTACCCTAGAAACTGCAGTTGGATGCGCCCGAGCGTGCCGTGATGGGCGTGCCAGGCAAGACGCGAGGACGCGGCAGGCTCGTGCCTGCAAGGACGAGCAACGCGGCATGGCGCGGCCAGTGTGGCGCGATCGGGTGCATAGCGCGCTCGCCCAATGGGTGAACGTGATCGAAGCCAAGGAAGTCAGCGCTCATGCGGGTTGCCCAAGGATGTCTAGCGGTCAACTGCCGTTTCTAGGGTTAAAGCTCCTCGCGCTGGGCGGGGCGCTGCTCGACACGCTCGTTCATGAAGTCGTCGTCCGCCGGTGCTTCGTGCAGGAAGAAGCTGTCCCAGACCCGGTCGGCGGGCGCCAGAATGCGCTCGGCGCCCAGGGCTCGCACACGCAGCTTTTTCACGTCGTCGCCAAAGCGCATCTCAGCCGGCAGGCGCACGGCTTGCGAACGGTTGTTCATGAAAATGGTGGCTTGCGCGGTCATCAGATTCCCCTGTCGTGCACGTAGATGCCAAGTGTATATGCCAGTAACAGGGATGTCGAACCGGACTGGAATCCGGCCTCAATCCTCGATGCCGCGCTGGGCCGGAACGCCGGCCTTGAAGGCGTGCTTGACCATGGTCATCTCGGTCACGGTATCCGCGATGTCGATGATCTCCTGCGGGCAACGCCGGCCCGTCAGGCACACGTGCACGTCCTTGGGGCGCTGCTGCAGGGTCTGCAGCACATCGTCCAGCGGCAGCCAGCCGTAGATCAGCGGGTAGGTGATCTCGTCGAGCACCACCAGGAAATGCTCGCCGTCCAGGATCGCCGCCTTGGCCCGCTGCCAGCCGTCGCGCGCCAGTTGCGCCGAATGGTCGAGATCCTTGCTCTTCCAGCTGAAGCCGTCGCCCAGCCCTTCGATGGGCAAACCAATCTGCTCGAACATGCGGTGCTCGCCAAAGCGCGCCGTGGGCACTTTCATGAACTGGAAAATCTTCACCTGCCTGCCGTGCACGTGCTGGCGGCCGAAGGCGCGCAGTGCCAGGCCGAAGGCGGCCGTGCTCTTGCCCTTGCCGTCGCCGGTGTTCACGATGACGAGGCCGCGGCGCTCGCCCTCGGGGCGGTCGTAGCGCTTTTCGGTGGGCGGGGTTTCAGTCTGCATGTTCGTGCTCCGGTTGTGGCAGGCGTGGCAGCGCCACCCAGCGGTCTTTCACCTGATAGACGCCGATGCGCCAGTCGAAAGCGGCCTGCAGCGCGCGGTGCGTGCTGGGGCTGGCGCAAGGGCCATGATGCGCGATGCCACCGTCCTTGACGATCAGCAGCTCATCGGCCTGCAGCGCCATGCCCAGCTCGTGCAGCACGCTGACCACGGTGCCGCCGGCGGCCTGCGCGCGCACCACGGCCAGCCAGTCGGCCTGGTGCGGCGGGTCGAGGTGGGCCAGCGGCTCGTCCATCAGCAGCAGCGGCGCCTGCACCGCCAGCGCGCGCGCCAGCAGCACGCGCTGACGCTCGCCGCCCGACAACTCGCCCAGGCGGCGCGTCTGCAGGTGCGCGACCTGCATCGCCGCGAGCGCCTGCCGCACGGCCGCGTGGTCGGCGTCGCTGGCGGGCGCCAGCCAGGCGCGGTGCGGCAGGCGCCCGAGCATGACCACGTCGTAGGCCGACAAGTCGTCGCTGCCGCCTTCGGCCTGGCCCAGCCAGGCCAGCTGGCGGGCGCGTTCGCGTGCGGGCCAGTCGGCCAGCGGCCGGCCGTGCAACTGCACCGTGCCATCGGTCGGCAGCAGGCCGGCCAGCACGCGCAGCAGGGTCGATTTGCCGGCGCCGTTGGGGCCGACGATGGCGGTCCAGCGGCCGGCGGCTATCCGCACGTCGATCCCATGCAGGATGAGGGCCTTGCCGATGCGGGTGGCCGTGGACCGTGCGCTGACTGCGATCGAATCCGTCATCGCGATCTCTGGTGCATCAGCCACAGCAGGTACATGCCGCCCAGCACCGCCGTCAACACGCCCACCGGCAGCTCCTGCGGCGCGATGACCACGCGCGCGGCCACGTCGGCGGCCATCAGCAGCAGGCCGCCGGCCAGCGCGCTCAGCAGCACCAGCGGCCCGTGCGTACTGGGCGCCATGGCGCGCACCAGGTGCGGCGCCACCAGGCCGACGAAGCCGATCAGCCCGGTCTGCGCCACCGCCGTGCCGGTGCCCAGCGCCAGCACGCCGATCAGCAGCGCGCGCATCGGCGCCAGCGGCAGGCCCAGGCTGTGCGCGGTGGATTCGCCCAGCTCAGGCCGTCGAGCACGCGCGCCAGCGCCCAGGCGGTGAGCATCAGCGGCGCCAGCACGGCGGCCATCAGGCCCACCGCGCTCCAGCCCACGAAGCCGGTCACGCCCAGGGTGAAGCCCTGCATGGCCTGCAGGATGTCGGGCTCGGCCAGTTGCACCAGGTCGCGCACCGCGCCCAGTACGTAGCCCACCACCACGCCGGCCAGCAGCAAGCGCAGCGTCTGCTGCACGCCCTGCGCCAGCACCAGCGCCAGCAGCACGCCACCCAGCGCGCCGACGAAGGCGGCGCCGGTCAGACCCAGGCGGGCCAACCAGGGCGAGGCCATCTGCGCCAGCGCTGCGCCGTGGGCGCCCCCGCGGCCATCACGGCGAACGCGATCGCCACCGCCAGCGCCGCGCCCGAGGCGCTGCCCAGCAGAAACGGATCGGCCAGCGGGTTGCGGAACAGCCCCTGCGCCACCGCCCCGGCCAGCCCCAGCAGCGCGCCGGCCAGCCAGGCACCCAGCGTGCGCGGCAGGCGGATGTCCCACACGATCTGCCAGGCCACGGCGTCGTGGCGCGCACGCAGCACGCTGTCGAAACCCGTGCTGCCCACACTGGCGCCCAGCGCCAGGCCGAAAACCGCCAGCGCCAGCAGCGCGAGCGCCAGCCATGCGGTGCGCGCCATGCCGGCGCGCGGCGCAGAAGAAGACAGCGCGGCGTCGGTCATGGATGCTGGGCTTTTGCGCGGCTGGCCATTGGGCATGGAATCGGGCGTTGGGCCTTTGCTGTCAAGCGCGTGCAGCTATAATTTTTGATTCTCGGGGTGGCAAGGGGCGCCACCCTCACCCCGGCCCTCTCCCGCTGGCGGGAGAGGGAGAGAGGAGCGTCAAGCGCCGCGGTATGGCACTCTCACCCCTCTGGGGAGAGGGTTGGGGTGAGGGGCGGCGGCGCCGGCAGGTGGCGTGGCCGGCCCCCACCCTCCCCCATGGCAGCAAAACTGTCCCATCAAGCCCCGGCCATTGCCCAGCAAGCGCAAGCTGCTCATTTTTGCAGCCACCGATTTCGCCGCGCAATCGGCCATCAGGCGCGCCGCCTCGGGCATGCGCGGTCCGGGGCGCACCAGGATGTTGCGGTGCTCGGCGTCGAACACGCACACGCGCCCGTCGCGCAGCGCCTTCAGGCTGGCCCAGCCGGGGCGGCGCGGCATGTCGGCGGCACTCTGGCTGCTGCTCATGATGAGGTCGGGCGCGGCGCGCACCACCAGCTCGGGGTTGATGCGCGGAAACGGCCCTTGCTCCGGCCCGATGATGTTGCCCAGGCCCAGCTCGGTCAGCAGTTCGCCGATGAAGCTGCCGTGCCCGGCCGCGTGCGGCGACGGGCTGACCTCGAAGTACACGCGCTGCCCGCGCGCGGCGGCCGGCACCGACTGCGCCGCAGCGGCCACGCCGGCGTCGATCTGGCGCATCAGCGCGTCGGCGCCGGGCACTTGCAGCACCTTGCCCAGGCGAGCGACGACGCGGCCCACGTCGGCGCGTGTCTTGGGCTCCAGCGCCACCACCTTCAGCCCCAGCGCGCGCAGGCGCACCCCGGCGCGCGAGGAGTTGGCCATCAGCACCACATCGGGCCGCAGCGCCACGATGGCCTCGACGCTCGGATCCAGCCCGCCGCCCACCTGCGGCAGCTTCTGCACGCTGGCGGGCCAGTTGGAATAGCGGTCCACGCCGACCAGGCGGTCGCAGGCATCGAGCGCGCACACGGTTTCGGTCAGCGAGGGCAGCAGGCTGACGATGCGCCGCGGCGGCGCGTCGAAGCGCGTGGTCTGGCCGGCGTCGTCCTGGATGTCGTAGGCGTGCGCGGCCAGGGCGAGCGGCCACAGCAGCAGGGCCAGCAGCCAGCGGGCGGGCCGGCGTGCCTCCTTCCCCTGGGGAAAGGCAGGGATGGGGGCCGCGCCGTGGGGCGTGGTCGATGGATTCGCCCCCACCCCGGCCCTCCCCGGGGGCGGGAGAAAACCGGCGCGGCGGAAGATGGGTGGTGCTTTCATGGCTGTCCTTTCAGCGTCAGCGGCAGCCCGGCCGCCATCAGCGTCACGCGCTCGCACGCCGCCGCCACCTGCTGGTTGAGCGTGCCCAGCGCATCGACGAAGGCGCGCACCTCGCGCCCGAGCGGGATGACGCCCAGGCCGATCTCGTTGCCGACCAGCACGATGGGGCCGGGGCAGGCCCTGATTGCTTCGATAAAAGAGCTGTTTGCGCCCGCCAGTCGGGCGCTGGCGGCCGATTCGGTCCAGAATCCTCCAGCGGCATCAGCTGTTGCGTCAGCCACAGCGTGAGGCAATCGACGATGTGCAGTGTGTCAGCGCCGCCGGCCTGGGCGATGGCGGTGGGCAGGTCGTGCCGCGCCTCCAGCGTGCGCAGGCCCGGCACGCGCGCGGCGCGCTCGCGCTGGTGGCGAGCAATGCGCGCGCGCATCTCGTCGTCGTGCGCTTCGGCGGTGGCGATCAGCACCGCGCGGTGATCAGGCGACCGCGCCAGCCAAGCGGCGGCCAGGTTTTCGGCCCGGCGCGATTTGCCGCTCTTCTGGCCGCCCAGGATGAGCTCGCTGCACGCCACCGTCAGGGCTTCAGCCATGCGCGTCCATCCATTGCGTGACGATGCGGTGCAGTTGTTCGACGCCATCGGTCAGCGCCGCCGGTCCGGGCTGCAGGATGTCGGCGGACTTGATCTCGAACAGCTGGCCGTGCCGCACGGCGGGCACGTCCTGCCAGCCGGGGCGCGCGGCGACCTTCTCGGGGCGAAACTTCTTGCCGCACCACGAGCCGACGATGATGTCGGGCGCTCGCCGCACGATCTCCAGCGGGTTGGCAATGATGCGGTCCTTGCCCAGCGGCTGGGCCGCGAGTTCAGGAAACACGTCCTCGCCGCCGGCGATGCCGATCAGCTCCGACACCCAGCGGATGCCGCTGATGGGCGGCTCGTCCCACTCCTCGAAGTAGATGCGCGGGCGGCGCTTGCCAAGGGCGAATTGGGCCTGAACCGCTTTCTGAATAAGCGCCAGACGCTCCTCAAATTGAAGCAGGAGCGCCTGCCCGCGTTCGGCGGCGCCAACCAGCGCCGCCAGCTGCGCCAGCATGTCGGCGATCTGCGCCACGCTGCGCTGGTTGAACACCATCACCGGCAGGCCGGCACGGATCAGCGCGGCGGCGATGTCGGCCTGCATATCGGAAAAGCCCAGCACCAGGTCGGGTTCGAGCGCGAGGATCTTGTCGAGCTTGGCGCTGGTGAAGGCGCTCACCTTCGGCTTCTCGTCGCGCGCGCGGCGCGGCCGCACGGTGTAGCCACTGATGCCGGCGATGCGGCGCTCCTCGCCCAGCAGGTAGAGCCACTCGGTCGTTTCCTCGGTCAGGCAGACGATGCGCTGCGGGCCGCCCGCCATCCCCAACAGGCCTGCATTCATGGCTGATCGCCCTTGCTGCATGCCGACCCGGCGCCGATGCCGCTTGAAAAAGCCGCACCGCCGCGCGCGGGCTGGAGGCCAGCCAGGCGTGGAAATAGCTGCCGCGCACGGCGCCGCGCGGGCCGCCCACGTACACGGCTTCGCCCTCGCGCCGCGCGCTGCCGGGCGCGGGCGTGGTGCGGCCCACGGGCGCCAGAGGCGTGTCGCACACCGAATAGTGAAAGCTGTGGCCGCGCAGCGGCGGCGCGTCGGCCGCAGCCGCCCAGGCCTGCATGCCCAGGCCGGCCAGCTTTTTCTGCATGGTCGTGCGACCCGGCAGCAGGCCCCACATTGCGTGCGCGGCACCGTCCGCCGTGACCAGCTCTTCGAACAGCGCCATCATGCCGCCGCATTCGGCCCAGATCGGCTTGCCGTCGGCGGCGTGCCTGTGCAGGGCGCTCCGCAAATCAGAGCGCGCGGCCAGCGCGGCGGCGTGCAGCTCGGGGTAGCCGCCGGGCAGCCACAGCGCGTCGCATTCGGGCAACGCATCGCCCGCCAGCGGCGAGAAGAACACCACGCGCGCGCCCAGCGCCTGCAGCGTGGCCACGTTGGCAGGGTAGATGAAGGCAAAAGCCGCATCGCGCGCCACGGCTACGGTGCGGCCGGCGAGCAGCGGCGGCACGGCGTCGGCATCGCCGGCGGCGGGCGCGGCAAACGCCACGGCCCAGCGCGCGCGCCAGTCGTCCAGCGTCAGCGCGCCCAGCGGCGTGGCGGCCAGCAGGTCGGCGGCGGCGTCCAGCCGCGCCAGCGCGGCATCCTGGCCCAGTTCGTGCGCGGCCACCAGGCCCAGGTGCCGCTCGGGCAGCTGCATGGCGGCGCTGCGCGGCAGGTGGCCGAGCCAGCCCTCGGGCGGATCGACCGCACCCTGCAACAGCGCCGCGTGCCCGGCGCTGGCCACGCCGTTTGCCAGCACGCCGGCCCAGGGCAGGCGCCCGTTGCTATCCTTTTGTAGTGGCGCAGGCCATGCACGACGGCGCCCAGCGTCTGCGCCATGGCGCCGGCCTGCACCACGGCCAGCACCGGCAGGCCGAAGCGGCGCGCCAGGTCGGCCGCGCTGGGCGTGCCGTCGTGCAGGCCCATCACGCCTTCGACCAACAGCACATCAGCCTCGCCAGCCGCGGCGTGCAGGCGCGCGCGGATGTCGGCCTCGCCGGTCATCCACAGGTCGACGTTGTGCACCGGCGCGCCGCTGGCAAGCTGGTGCCAGAACGGGTCCAGAAAGTCCGGCCCGCACTTGAACACCCGCACGCGCCAGCCGCGCCGCGCCAGCATGCGCGCCAGCGCGGCTGTGACGGTGGTCTTGCCCTGGCCGGAGGCCGGAGCGGTGATCAAGAGAGCGGGGCAATCGGCCATGGTGCGCGGCTAAAGAACACAACTTGACGATGGGGCATGGTGTGCCGAAGGGGCACGCCAGCCCCGTGGGCACGCGTTTACCTGGGCGTCCATTTCAGGCCGACGTAGAAGGTGCGGCCCGCCGTGTCGTAACCCCGGGCCGTCTGATAGTCCTTGTCGGTCAGGTTGTCGATGCGCGCCAGCAGCGTCCATTCGCGCGCGATGGTGGTGCTGGCATACAGGTTGACCAGGCCATAGCCGCCCAGGCGGTTGGTGTTGGCGGCGTTGTCCCAGCGGTGGCTGACGCCTTGCAGCTCGGCGCCCAGGGTCCAGTTCAGTGCGCCAGTGGTCACGCGCGTGTCGGCATTGAGTTTCAGGGTGCGCTGGGCGCGGCGCGCCAGCAGCTTGTCGGTCAGGTCGTTGCGCGGATCCTGGTAGTCGAACGAACCCGACAGGTTGACGCCGCCCAGCTTGTGCGCGCCCGACACCGTCACGCCCTGCAGCACGGCGCGGCCGGTGTTTTCGTAGCAGCCGAAGCTGTCGCTGCACGGTCCGGGCGCGCCGAAGTTGATGAGGTTGGTGATGCGGTTGCGGTAGACGGTGACGCCGAAGGCGCTGCCGGCCTGCGCCCAGTGCAGGCCCAGCTCGACGTTGCGGCTTTTCTCCGGCTCCAGGCCGGGCTGGCCGTACTGGGAAAAGCGCTGGTACAGCGTCGGCACGCGGAAGGCCGTGCCGACCGCCCCGGTCACGCGCCATCCGGGCGCGAAGGCGTAGCCGTAGGCCAGCCCGCCGGTGGTCTGGCCGCCGAATTCGCTGTCGCGGTCGTGGCGCAGGTTGGCCTGCAGCGTGTGCGCGCCGCTGCTGTAGCCATAGCCCAGGGCCACGGCGTTCTGGTGGCGGCCCTGGTCGATGGGGCCGTTGACCAGGTGATCCTCGCGCCGCTCCAGGGCGGCGGTGACCAGGTGGCCACCCTGGCGCCACTCGTTGTGCAGCAGGTAATTGCGCAGCGTGGTCTTGGTCAGGTAGGGCGAGGGCACAGTTTCGTAGCGCTGGCGCGATTCGCTGACCGACAGCCGGGTGCTGTAGTTGCGCGTCCACTGCGCCGACCAGGTGCCGCCCAGCGTGTACAGGCGATTCAGCGCATGGTCGTCGTTGCCCGGCGCGAAGCCGTCGTACTGCGCGTCCATATCGCTGGCGGTGCCGCTCAGGTCGACGCGGTGCGCGTCGTTGACCTTCCAGCCCAGCCGGCCGCTGGCGGCGCTCTGGCGGTAGCCGTCGCGGTCGGGGTTGCCGTCGGACTTGATGTTGAAGCCGCGGCTCACGGCGCGCTCGACGCCGAGCGAATAGTCGATGGCGCCGCTGGCGCCCGAGAAACCTGCCTCCAGCTTGCCGGTGCGGCGATTGCCCACACCCACGCCGACGTAGGGCGTGAACGGCCCTTCGCCCTTGCGGGTGAAAATCTGGATCACGCCGGCAATGGCGTCGGAGCCGTACACCGCCGCCGCCGGGCCGCGCACAATTTCGATGCGCTCGATCTGGCCGAGCGAAATCGCTTCCCACGGCGCGCCGCCACTGCCCGATTGCGTATCGACCCGCACGCCATCGATGTAGACGGCGGTGAAGCGGTTTTCGGCACCGCGCATGAACACGCTGGTGGCGGTGCCGGGGCCGCCGTTGCGCGACAGCTCCAGCCCCGGCTGGCGCTGCAGCAGATCGGAGACGCTGACCGCGCCGCTCTGTTCGATCTGCTCGCGGTCGATCAGGGTGACGTCGGCCAGCACGTCGGTCAGCGGCTGAGCCACGCGCGTGGCGGTGACCACCGTCTCGGGCAGGCTGGGGCCGCTGGCCTGAGCCACCGTGGTGGATTCGGATGGCGTCTGGGCATGGGCAGGCCAGGCTGCGGCGAACGCGCAGGACAAAGCCAGCGGCAGCACGCCAGGCCGGAACGGAAGCAAGGTATTTTTCATGACGGAAGCACGGATGAGCGCCCCTGCCGGCTTCCCCGCCAGCGTATGGGGCAAACATGGCCCGCACCGCCCTCCTCGGGCACTGCGCGGTCCTCCTCGTTGGCCGGTATCCGGGCTGGCGGTGGTTGCTCCGTGTCGCCTCGCCTTCCCGGCATCGTGTGTGATGAACCAGTGGCGGTGTGAGGCTGGAGCCGGCGCCTGAGCTGCGTCAGGGCGCCGTCCGCTTACCGTTGCGGGGGCAGCGCAGGTTAGGCACCGGTCGGAGGTGACCGGCAAGCCCTCCTGCTTCCCGTTGAACTGCGGCCGTGAGAGTCACGGCGCGCGAGCACCAACGCCGGTGATTGTAAGCGCCGCCCTGCAGGCGCCGCCTACAATCCCCGGCTATCCCGACCCGAGTGCGCCCCGATGACGAACCCACCCCTGATCGAACAGATTGCCGAGCGCGTGGAACGCCTGCTCGTGCGCCACGAGGAACTGCGCCGCACCAACGAGTTGCTGACGCAGCAGGTGCAGGCGCTGACGCACGAGCGCGACAACCTCAAGTCGCGCCTCATGGCGGCGCGTGCGCGGGTCGATTCGCTGATCGACCGCCTGCCTGCCGCCGCCGCTGCAGTGGCCGCCGCGCCGGCCAGCGACGACAAGGAGGGCGCCGCATGAAGCAGCTCGAAGTCAAGATCATGGGCCAGGGCTACCTGCTAGGCTGCCCCGAGGGCGGCGAGGAGCGCCTGCAGCAGGCCGTGCAACGCGTCGACGCCGCCATGTGCAAGATCCGCGACGCCGGCAAGATCAAGGCGCGCGACCGCATCGCCGTGCTGGCGGCGCTGAACATGGCCTTCGAGCTGACCGAGCCGCAGCGCACTGCGGCCCCCGCCGACGACGCCGCGGCAGCTGCATCCGGTGATGCACCCGCGCTGAGCGTGGCCGAGCAAGCCACCCTGGGCGCCCTGCTCGGCCGGCTGGACGAGGCGCTGAGTGACGACGGGCGTCTGCTGTAAGCGGCCTGTTTCGATCCGCCCCTCCTTCTGAAGCCGACCAAGAAGTACGACTTCGCCGCAGGCGGAGGAGTGCTCGCGGCAGCCGCTGCGCTGGCTTTGCCAGGCCGCTGGCTGCGTCCCCCGCGCAGCAGGGGGAAGGCGCGCCAGCGCCTCAGGGGGTAAAATCCATCCTGTCTGTGAATGCACGCCGGGCTTTATATTTCCTTGAACCAATGCTCATATGAGCCCGGGCTTGGAACATCGCCTGGTCGGCGTGAACGTCTCGCGTCAGATGATCCCAGGATCAGGTTGACCTCGCCCACCTGAACCCCTGCGTTCAGGATGACGGTCCGGTGGCATTCGCAGACACCTAATTCGGCGTTCCCCCTGAGGCGCTGGCGCGCCTTCCCCTGTCGAGCGGGGGACGACGCCAGTGGCCGGTGCAAGCCCGGCCACGGCGCCACTTGCATGGCCTGCTCCGCGGCCATTTGATTTCTTGGGGTTCTGGGCGTCGCCGTCTTTTTGATCAGCCACCGTGTGTTGTTGAGCGCTGCTTTCTTTTTGCCTGTCGCTCGCTTTTCTCCTCCTTCCCCGCTCTCCATGCCCATCGAACCTATTCTTGTCGTCCAGCTCGCCGTGCTCGGCCTTGTCACTGGCTTTCTGGCCGGGCTGCTGGGCATCGGGGGCGGGATGATCATGGTGCCGTTCATCTCGGCCATTCTCAGCGGGCGCGGTGTGGAGCCGGGGCTGGCGGTGAAGATGGCGATTGCGACGTCGATGGCGACGATCATCTTCACCTCGGTCAGCAGCGTGCGCGCGCACCACCAGAAGGGGCGGTGCGCTGGGACATCGTCAAGCGCCTGGCGCCGGGCATCGTGCTGGGGGCCATGGTGGCCAGCCTGGGCGTGTTCGCGCTGCTCAAGGGCGCGGCGCTGTATTTCGTGTTCGCGGCCTTCGTGGCGTTCTCGGGCTCGCAGATGTTCCTCGACAAGAAGCCGGCGCCCACGCGCCAGTTGCCGGGCACACCAGGGCTGCTGGGCGCGGGCGGGGTGATCGGTTTTCTGTCCGGCCTGGTGGGTGCGGGCGGCGGCTTCGTCAGCGTGCCGTTCATGACCTCGTGCAACGTGGCCATTCACAACGCGGTGGCCACCAGCGCGGCGCTGGGCTTCCCGATTGCGCTGGCCAACGTGGTGGGCTACGTCATCGCCGGGCAGCGGCTGGAGGGGCTGCCGCCCTACGCCTTCGGCTACCTGTGGCTGCCGGCGCTGGTGGTCATCGCCAGCTGCAGCGTGCTGATGGCGCCGCTGGGCGCCAAGGCGGCGCATGCGCTGCCGGTGAAGAAGCTCAAGCGCGTGTTCGCGCTGGTGCTGTTCGTGCTGGCGGGCTACATGCTGATGAAGGGGCTGGGTGCCACGGCGGGCTGATGCAGCGGCGTGCGGCCGTTGCAGGGTGCCATGATTTTGATAGCTGGTTGCGCCCGTCAATAAACGATTTCAGTCACAAATATGCCTGAAATCGCCGATTAGCGAGCGCGAGCAGCTATCATTTTCTTCGTTCTGCATCAAGGCACGACGCACCACGGCGCCTGGTCGTGCACCAGGCCCATGTACAGGCCCCAGGCCGAGACGGCCATCAGCGCCAGGCCGGCGATGCGCATGCTCCAGGCGCCGCGCCCGTTGCTGCCCAGCCGCAGCAGCAGCCACGGCCCGGCCCACAGCGACACGCCCGAGCCGATGGCGAACACCGCCATCACCGCCGCGCCACCGGCCACGCTGCCGGCCAGTGCCGCCACCATCAGCGCCGAATACAGCAGCCCGCAGGGCAGCAGCGCCCAGGCCACGCCCAGGCCCAGCGGCGCGGCCAGGCCCATCGACTGCGTGGCCGAACGCACCTTGGTCCAGATGCGGCGCGCGCCCGTTTCCAGCCACACGGGCTGCTGCGCCAGCACCACCAGTGCCAGGCCCATCAGCACGGCGGCCACGTGCACCATGGTCCACACCGGGCGCAGCGCGGCCGATTGCACGGTGAGCCAGCCCAGCCCCTGCATGGTGGCCGCTGCCAGCCCGCCCAGGGCGCCGTAGCCGATCACGCGGCCCAGCTGGAACGTGCCGATGGCCCGCGTGCTGTGCGGCGCCGCCGCCTGCCCGATGCCGGCGCAGGCCGCGCCGCACATGGCAATGCAGTGCGGGCCACCGGCCAGCCCCATCAGCAGCGCGGTGACCAGAAGAGAAGTTTGCATGGCCCAAGTCTAAGGGCGCCGGCCACCGCAGGGCGTTGCGCAAAGTCATGCGCAGACGCCTTCACGGGCCGGGCGGGGACGATCAGAGGATCTTGGAGAAGCGCGCCCGCGTGCGGTCGGCCTGCAGGTACTTGTCGAACACCATGGCCACGCCGCGCACGAAGAACCAGCCCATGGGCGTGACCTTGATGCCGGTGTCGCTCAACTCCACCAGGCCCTGGTCCTGCATGCCGCGCAGGGTTTCCAGCTCGCTGGCGAAGTAGCTCCTGAAGTCGATCAGGTGCGCCAGCTCGGCCGATTCGAACATCACCTCGCCCTGGCACATCAGCGCCATGATCACGCAGCGCCGCAGCAAATCGTCGCGCGACACGGCCAGCCCGCGCGCCACGGGCAGATGGCCGTGGTCCAGCAGGTCCTGGTATTCCTCCAGCGACTTGGCGTTCTGGCTGTAGGTGGCGCCCACCTTGCCAATGGCCGACACGCCCAGGCCGATCAGGTCGCAATCGGGCTGCGTGCTGTAGCCCTGGAAGTTGCGGTGCAGCCGGCCCTGGCGCTTGGCCACGGCCAGGGCGTCGTTGGGCAGCGCGAAGTGGTCCATGCCGATGTAGTCGTAGCCCGCGGCCTCGAACGCCGCCAGCGAGCGCGCCAGCATCGCCACCTTGTTGGGTGCACCCGGCAGGTCGATGGCGATGATGCGCCGCTGCGGCTTGAAGCGCTCGGGCAGGTGCGCGTAGGCGTACAGCGCGATGCGGTCGGGCCGCAGCTCGGCCACCTGGGCCAGCGTGCGGTCGAAGGATTCGGGCGTCTGCTTGGGCAGGCCGTAGATCAGGTCGACGTTGATCGACTCGAAGCCGATCTCGCGCGCCGCGGCGACCAGGGCAAACACCTGCTCGGCCGGCTGGATGCGGTGCACCGCCTTCTGCACGATGGGGTCGAAATCCTGCACGCCGAACGACAGGCGGTTGAAGCCGAGCTGTGCCAGGTGGCGCAGCCGCTCGGGCGTGACGGTGCGCGGGTCGACCTCGATCGAATACTCGCCGCCCGGCACCAGGCTGAAGTTGCGGCGCAGCATGGCCATCAGCTCGCTGAGTTCGTCGTCGCTGAAGAAGGTGGGCGTGCCGCCGCCCAGGTGCAGCTGGCTGACGGCCTGGCCGGCGCCGATGCGCGCCACGTGCAGGTCCACCTCGCGGCTCAGGTAGCGCAGGTAGGGCGCGCTGCGGTCGTGGTGCTTGGTGATGATCTTGTTGCAGGCGCAGTAGTAGCACAGCGATTCGCAGAACGGAATGTGCACGTACAGCGACAGCGGCAGCGCCATGGCGGCCGGGCCGGCGCGGCGCTGCTCCAGCGCCTGGATGTAATCGGCCTCGCCGAACGCCTCGACGAAGCGGTCCGCCGTCGGGTACGAGGTGTAGCGCGGCCCGGGCACGTCGAATTTGGTGAGCAGTTCGGTGGTGATGGCTTGCATCGGACTTCCTTTGACTAGCAAAGCCAACTGTCGCCGGGAGCGCGACCCGTTTCCTTGACGACGATCAATTTAACCGAGCTGAATCGTCGGGATTTGTGCTGGATCAAGGCCGCGGCCGCCTGGCGCCACCCTCGCCTAAAATGCCTGTGCCGTTGCCATCCGTCACCCCCGATTCCTTCGCCTTACATGACACCCCAGACCATCCGCGTAGCCTGTTCCAACTGCAATCTGCGCGAGCTGTGCATGCCGATGGGCCTGTCGGAGTCGGACATCGGGCGTCTGGACGACCTGGTGGCCACGCGCCGCAAGATCAAGCGCGGCGCGGCGCTGTTCTCCAACGGCGACCGCTTCAACGCGCTGTACGCCATCCGCACCGGCTTCTTCAAGACCTGTGTGGCCACGGCCGACGGGCGCGACCAGGTGACGGGCTTTCAGATGGCGGGCGAGATCATCGGCCTGGACGGCATCGTGGCCGACCGCCACAGCTGCGACGCCGTGGCGCTGGAAGACGCCGAGGTGTGCGTGATGCCCTACGACCGCATCGAGGAGCTGTCGCGCGAAGTGCCGGCGCTGCAAAGCCACGTGCACAAGATCATGAGCCGCGAGATCGTGCGCGAGCACGGCGTGATGCTGCTGCTGGGCAGCATGCGCGCCGAGGAGCGCCTGGCCGCCTTTCTGCTGAACCTGGTGCAGCGGCTGCATGCGCGCGGCTTCTCGCAGAGCGAGCTGGTGCTGCGCATGACGCGCGAGGAAATCGGCAGCTACCTGGGCCTGAAGCTGGAGACGGTGAGCCGCACCTTCTCGAAGTTCGCCGAGGAAGGCATCGTCGAGGTCAAGCAGCGCCACGTGCGCATCCTGGACACCGAGGCACTGCGCGCCATCGTCAACGCGCCGGCCTGCGCCTGAGGGGTTGTTGCCCTGAAGCTGGCAGCGCCCGGTCGCTTTCATATTGATAGCTGCTTGCGCCTGCTATACCTTGATTTCAGAATGATTTCATACTGAAATCTTTGTATATCAAGAGCAAGCAGCTATCAAAACTATTGCAAGGTGTTCTTGAAGCCGGCCGGAATCGGCAGCGGCATGACGGCGATGCCTTCGTCCAGGAGTTCCTCGGTCTGCGCCGGCGTGGCCTGGCCGCGGATGCCGCGCTCTTTCGATTCGCCGTAGTGCATCTTGCGCGCCTCTTCGGCAAAGCGCTCGCCCACGTCCTCGGTGCTGGCCATCACGCGCCGCACCATGTGCATCCAGGCGGCCTGCAGTGCGGCCGGCGGCATGGCGGCCACGGGGGCGGCATCGCTGGCGCTGCGCCCTGCTCCGGCGTGCGCCTCGGCTGCAGCGGGCGCGCTGCCGGCGCCGCTCAGGTTCAGGCGCGGCGCGCTGGGCAGCTTGGCCACCGCCCGGTCGCCACACAGCGGGCATTCGACCAACTGGCGCGCCAGCTGGCTCTGAAAATCGTCCTCGGACGAGAACCAACCCTCGAACGCATGGCCCTGGGTGCATTGCAGATCGAGCACCTTCATCGGTCCACCCTCACACGGCGCCCGCGGCCTGCCAATCCAACGGCCAGGCCCCGCTCTGCACATTCTGCAGCCACAGCGCGCCGATCAGCGTCTTGGCGTCGGTGATCTGCCCGGCGCGGCACCAGTCGTACAACTGCGTGGCCGAGGCGGTGAACACGTCCAGGAACTCGCCCTCGTCCAGGCGCCGTTCGCCCGGCTGCAGCCCGCGGGCGAACCAGATCTCGATGAACTCGGTGGAATACGACACCACCGGGTGCAGCACGCCGGCACGCGCCCATTCGCGGGCGGTGTAGCCGGTTTCCTCGCGCAGCTCGCGCTGGGCACAGGCCAAGGTGTCTTCGCCAGGGTCGAGCTTGCCGGCCGGGAACTCGATGATCTCCTGCTGCACCGGGTAGCGGTACTGGCGCTCCAGCACCAGCTGCATGGCGCCATCGGCCGCTTCCAGCAAGGGCACGATCATCACCGCGCCGGGGTGCACCACGTATTCGCGCTGCGTGAGCTGGCCATTGGGCAGGCGCACCTGGTCGCGGAAGGCGTGCAGGAAGCCGCCCTTGAACAGCTCCTGGCTGTCCACCCGCTGTTCCGCCAGCTTGCTCATGTCAGGCGCGGCGCCGCGCCAGATAGCGGTAAACGAATCCGGGGAACGCCAGGGTCAGGAACAGCGAGGCCGTGACGGCATAGAACTCCCAACCCTGCGGGTAGTTCTGCCCCATCGACTTTTCGAGCGCCATGCCGACGCCGCCGACGATGAAGTACCACACCACCAGCTCGGCCAGCCGCCACGCCAGCGACTTGACCGGCGTGCGCAGCGGCACCACGGTCATCAGGCGCTGGTTGATGAACGGCAGGTTGGCGGCAATGGCAGCCAGCCCGATCAGCAGCCAGATGGACAGGTTCTGCGACATGCCGTCAGGTCGCCAGCATCTGCACGATGGCCTTGGCGCACAGCGCCATCAGCGCACCCGGCAGAATGCCCAACACCAGCAGCAGCGCGCCGTTGAGCGACAGCACGGCCCGCATGTCGAGCGGCGCCTGGATCGGTGCGTCGATGGCTGCGTCGTCGAAGTACATGACCTTGATGACGCGCAGGTAATAGAAGGCACCGATCAGCGACATGATCACCGCGAACACCGCCAGCGCGATGTACGCTGCCAGCCCGGTGCTGACCAGCGCCTGCAGCACCGACAGCTTGGCCTGGAAGCCCACCAGCGGCGGCAGGCCCGCCAGCGAGAACAGGCAGATGGCCATGATGCCGGCATACAGCGGGCTGCGCTGGTTCAGGCCGGCAAAGTCGGCGATCTCCTCGCTCTCGAAGCCTTCGCGCGACAGCAGCAGGATGACGCCGAAGCTCACCAGCGTGGTCAACACGTAGGTGACGATGTAGAACATGGCCGAGCTGTAGGCGTTGGCCGCCGCCAGCGCATTGCCGTTGACCACGCCCGCCATCAGGCCCAGCAGCACGAAGCCCATCTGCGAGATGGTGGAATAGGCCAGCATGCGCTTGAGGTTGGTCTGCGCGATGGCGGCCAGGTTGCCGATCAACAGCGAGGCGATCGCCAGCAGGCCCAGCATCTGCTGCCAGTCGAACGCCAGCGGCAGCAACCCTCGACCAGCAGGCGGATGGCCATGGCGAAGGCCGCCAGCTTGGGCGCGGCCCCGATCATCAGCGTGGAGGCCGTGGGCGCGCCCTGGTAGACGTCCGGGATCCACATGTGGAACGGCACGGCACCGAACTTGAACGCCAGGCCTGCGACGATGAACACCAGCCCGAACACCAGCACCTGCTGCTTGATCTGGCCCGACGCCACGGCCTTGAAGACGCCGGCGATGTCGAGCGTGCCGGTGGCGCCGTACAGCATCGACAGGCCGTAGAGCAGGAAACCCGACGCCATGGCGCCCAGCACGAAGTATTTCATCGCCGCCTCGACCGCGGTGCCGTGGTCGCGGCGCAGCGCCACCAGGGCATAGCCGGACAGCGTCAGGCACTCGAGCCCGAGGTAGATCAGGATGAAGTTGTTGGCCGAGATCAGCACGAAGCCGCCCAGCAACGACAGCAGGCTGAGCACATACCATTCGCCACCGCGCAGCATGCCGCGCTCGACCACGTAGGTGCGGCCGTAGACAAAGGTCACCAGCACCGCCAAGGCGGCAAAGCACTTCAGCCAATTGGCCATGGGGTCGCTGACCACCATGCCCTCGAAGCCGTAGATGGTCTGCCCGCCGATGGCATACGTGGCGGTCAGGCCAGCCACGGCCAGCAAGGTGAGCACCGACAGGATGTAGGCGCCCATGCGGCGCTGGCTCTTGTCGAGCAGGTCGGTCAGCGCGATCACGCACGCCATCACCAGGAGCACGATCTCCGGATAAATGGCGATCCAACTGAATCTGTCAATCATCTGCACGTCCTCAATTCAGCTTGGATACCGCCACTTGCTTGAGCAGGTTGGCCACCGACGCATCCATCACGTCGGTCATCGGTTTGGGATACAGGCCCATCCACAGCACGGCGACGGCCAGCACCGCCAGCATCAGGAATTCACGGCCATTGATGTCCTTGAGCTGGCGCACGTCGTCGTTGGCGACCGGACCCAGATAGACGCGCTTGAACATCCACAGCGTGTAGGCGGCGCCGGTGATCAACGCCGTGGCTGCCAGCAGGCCGAGCCAGAAATTGGCCTTCACCGACGCCAGGATCACCATCCATTCGCCCACGAAGCCGGCCGTGCCCGGCATGCCGCAGTTGGCAAAGGCGAACAGCAGCGCGAACGTGGTGAAACGCGGCATGGTGTTGATCACGCCGCCGTAGCTGGCGATCTCGCGCGAATGCACGCGGTCGTACAGCACGCCGATGCACAGGAACATGGCACCCGAGACGAAGCCGTGCGCGATCATCTGGACCAGGCCACCGGTGATGCCCAGGTCGTTGAAGACGAAGAAGCCCAGCGTGACGAAACCCATGTGCGCCACCGACGAATAGGCCACCAGCTTCTTCATGTCCTGCTGCACCAGGGCCACCAGGCCGACGTAGATCACGGCGATGAGCGACAGCGCGATCATCAGCCAGGCCCATTCACGCGAGGCATCGGGCAGGATCGGCAGCGAGAAGCGCAGGAAACCGTAGGCACCCAGCTTCAGCATGATGGCCGCCAACACGGCGGAGCCGCCCGTCGGTGCCTCGACGTGCACGTCCGGCAACCAGGTGTGCACCGGCCACATCGGCACCTTGACCGCGAAGGCCGCGAACAGCGCAAAGAACAGCAGCGACTGCGCCGTGCCCGACAGCGGCAGCTTGTGCCAGGTCAGGATATCGAAGCTGCCGCCCGAACTCGTGTACAGGTAGATGAAGGCCACCAGGGTGAGCAGCGAACCCAGCAGCGTGTACAGGAAGAACTTGAACGCGGCGTAGATCTTGTTGGGGCCGCCCCAGATGCCGATGATCAGGTACATCGGGATCAGCGTGGCCTCGAAGAACACGTAGAACAGCACGCCGTCGAGCGCCGCGAACACGCCGACCATGAGGCCCGACAGGATCAGGAAGGCCGCCATGTACTGGTTGACCTTGCGCTGGATCACTTCCCAGCCGGCAATGACGACGATGATCGTGATGAAGGCCGTCAGCAGCACGAACCAGACCGAAATGCCGTCGACACCCAGGTGGTAGTTCACGTTGAAACGCTCGATCCAGGACGTCTTCTCGACGAACTGCATCTCGGCGGTGCCGAGTCTGAAACCGGTGTACAGCGGAATCGTGACCAGAAAGCTGATCACCGACCCGATGAGAGCGATCCAGCGCACGAGCTGCGCCTGACTCTCCCGGCCCAGTGCCAGCAACACGGCGCCGAAAACAATCGGCGTCCAGATGGCAAGGCTCAACCAACCCATTTTGTTCTCGCTCTTCCTTACTTGTTGAGCCAGACGAAGTACGTCATCAGCACGAAGATGCCCAGAATCATCACCAGCGCATAGTGGTACAGGTAGCCAGACTGCAACCGGCGCACGATGCCCGACACCCAGCCCACCAGCTTCCAGGAACCATTGACCAGGGCGCCATCGATCAGGGCACGATCACCGCCCTGCCAGAGACCGGTGCCCAGCAGGCGTGCACCGCGCGCAATGACGTTCTCGTTGAACCAGTCCATGTAGTACTTGTTGTCGAGCACGGTGTAGACCGGCTGGAACATGTGCTTGATGGCGGCCGGCAGCGCCGGATTGATCATGTACATGTAGAACGCCGCCACCACGCCCGCCAGCGCCAACCAGAACGGCGCCGTGACAAAGCCGTGCACGCCCATCGCCGCCCAGCCGTGAATCTTCTCGGCCAGTTCCGCCATCGCCGGATGGCGGGCCGCATCGACATGGATCACGCCCTTGAAGAAGTCGCCGAACAGCATCGGCATCAGGGTCATGGCGCCGATGACCACGGACGGAATCGCCAGCAGCACCAGCGGCAGCCAGACCACCCAGGGAGATTCGTGCGGCTTCTCGTCGTGGCCATGCCCGTGGCCGTGATCGTCATGATGCGCGTCCGGGTTCTGGTCAAAGCGCTCCTTCCCGTGGAACACCAGGAAATACAGGCGGAACGAATAGAAGGCCGTCACGAACACGCCGGCCAGCACGGCAAAGTGGGCGAAGCCCGCAGCGGGAAGAGTGCTCGCATGCACCGCTTCGATGATGGCGTCCTTGGAGTAGAAGCCGGAGAAGAACGGTGTGCCGATCAGCGCCAGCGAGCCGAGCAGGAAGGTGATCCAGGTGATGGGCATGTACTTGCGCACGCCACCCATCCACCGGATGTCCTGATTGTGGTGCATGCCGATGATCACGGAGCCGGCCGCCAGGAACAGCAGCGCCTTGAAGAAGGCGTGCGTCATCAGGTGGAACACGGCCACCGAATAGGCGGAAGCGCCCAGCGCCACCGTCATGTAGCCCAGCTGCGACAGCGTGGAATAGGCCACCACGCGCTTGATGTCGTTCTGGATGATCCCCAGAAAGCCCATGAACAGCGCAGTGATCGCCCCGATGATCAGGATGAAGTTGAGCGCAGTGTCGGACAGCTCGAACAGCGGCGACATGCGCGCCACCATGAAGATGCCGGCTGTCACCATGGTCGCCGCGTGAATCAGTGCCGAGATCGGCGTCGGGCCTTCCATCGAGTCGGGCAGCCACACGTGCAGCGGGAACTGCGCGGACTTGCCCATGGCACCGACGAACAAGCCGATGCAGATGACAGTGATCAGCATCCAGTCGGTGCCCGGGAAGCCCATGGCCGCCAGTTCGCCGGACTTGGCGAACACCTCGCTGTAGTTGAGCGTGCCGGCGAATGCCGCGATCAGCCCGATGCCGAGGATGAAACCGAAGTCGCCGACGCGGTTGACCAGAAAGGCCTTCATGTTGGCGAAGACGGCCGTCTCGCGCTTGTACCAGAAGCCGATCAGCAGATAGGACACCAGGCCCACGGCCTCCCAGCCGAAGAACAGCTGCAGGAAGTTGTTGCTCATGACGAGCATGAGCATCGAGAACGTGAACAGCGAGATGTAGGAGAAGAAACGGTTGTAGCCGTCGTCCTCGGCCATGTAGCCGATGGTGTAGATGTGCACCATCAGTGACACGAAGGTCACCACGCACATCATCGTGGCGGTCAGGCTGTCGATCAGAAAGCCGACCTCCATCTTCAGGTTGCCCACCGTCATCCATTCGTAGATGGTCTGGTTGAAATGGGCGCCGCCCAGCACGCTCTGGAGGGTCAGGGCCGACAGGATGAAGGCCACCAGCACGCCCAGGATGGTCGCCCCGTGCGAAGCCGCGCGGCCAATGCGGTTGCCACCAAATGCAGTGCCCAGGATACCGGCCAGCAACGATCCTGCCAGCGGTGCCAGCGGCACGGTCAGCAGGGTTGCGGCAGAAAGGGTCTGACTCATTGTTCTTTTAGCCCTTCAGCGAATTGAGCTCATCCACATTGATGCTGGACTTGGTGCGGAACAGCAGCATCAGGATGGCAAGACCGATGGCCGACTCGGCAGCGGCCACCGTGAGGATGAAAAACACGAACACCTGCCCGTGCATGTCGCCCAGGTAATGCGAGAAGGCGACGAAGTTCATGTTGATGGCCAGCAGCATCAACTCGATCGCCATCAGCAGCACGATGATGTTCTTGCGGTTCAGGAAGATCCCGACCACCGAGAGCGCGAACAGGATCGCACCCAGCGTCAGGAAGTGCGCGAGCGTCAAGGTCATTGCTTGCCCTCCTCCGCGGGCGCGGCGGCCTGCGGCTCCACAGGCACGGGCGCCTGCGTCGGTTCGATCTTCACCATCTCCAGCCGGTCG
This sequence comes from Ottowia beijingensis, assembly GCF_013423955.1. Taxonomy (GTDB): domain Bacteria; phylum Pseudomonadota; class Gammaproteobacteria; order Burkholderiales; family Burkholderiaceae_C; genus Ottowia; species Ottowia beijingensis. Next base: position 211,991 of record NZ_JACCKX010000001.1, read on the forward strand.
CTCGCACGAACCCGGACCTGGAGCGCGGGATCGATCTTCTTGCTGTCCTTGCGCTCACGCAGCGTCAGCGCGATCGCGGTGATCATGGCGATCAGCAGCAGCACGGCCGCGATCTCCACGGGGTACAGATACTTGCTGTAGAGCAGCGTGCCCAGCGCCTTGGTGTTGGAATACTGGACCACCTCGCCCGCCGCGTTGGTCACGGTTTCCGGCACGGTCGGCGCCTCGCTGATGCGGAAACCGCCGAACAGCACCACGGCCATCTCCAGGGTAATCAACGCACCGATGACCAGGGCCAGCGGAAAGTGACGCCAGAACCCCTGCCGCAGGCTGTCGATGTGGATATCCAGCATCATCACCACGAACAGGAACAGCACCATGACCGCGCCCAGGTAGACCAGCACCAGCGTGATGGCAAGGAACTCGGCCTTGAGCAGCAGCCAGATGCCGGCGGCCTGCGAGAAGGCCAGCATCAGAAACAGCACCGCATGCACGGGGTTGCGCGCGGTGACCACCCGGAATGCCGCAAACAGCAGCACGAGTGCAAACAGGTAGAAAAAGGCGGTGGTGACGTCCATGGTCTTGTCTGGTCTGTTCGCCTTCAGCGGTACTTGGCGTCGGCCGCCTTGGCAGCGGCGATCTCGGTTTCGTACCGGTCACCAACGGCCAGGAGCATGTCCTTGGTGAAATACAGATCACCGCGCTTCTCGCCGTGGTATTCGAGGATGTGCGTCTCGACGATCGAATCCACCGGGCAGCTTTCCTCGCAAAAACCGCAGAAGATGCACTTGGTCAGATCGATGTCGTAACGTGTCGTGCGGCGCGAGCCGTCTTCACGCTGCCCGGCCTCGATGGTGATGGCCACGGCAGGACACACCGCCTCGCACAGCTTGCAGGCGATGCAGCGCTCTTCGCCGTTTTCGTAACGGCGCAGCGCATGCAGGCCGCGAAAGCGCGGCGACAGCGGTGTCTTCTCTTCCGGGAACTGAATCGTCACCTTGCGGCTGAAGGCGTACCGACCGGTCAGGGCCATGCCCTTGAGCAGTTCCACGAGCATGAAGCTCTTGAAGAAGTCGCGAAGCGAAAAAGGTGATGCTGCTACGGAAGCCATGACTCCTCCTCCGTTCAATGCCAGATGTTCCACGGGCTGTGCATCCAGAAGCCCACGACGAGCAGCCAGACCAGCGTGACGGGAATGAAGATCTTCCAGCCCAGGCGCATGATCTGGTCGTAACGGAAGCGCGGGAACGTGGCACGGATCCAGATGAACATCGACACCACGATAAAGGTCTTGATGCCCAGCCAGATCCAGCCCGGCACCCAGTTGAACAAAGCGCTGTCGATGGGCGACAGCCAGCCACCCAGGAACATGATCACGGCCAGGATCGACACCAGCCACATGGCCGCGTATTCCGCCAGGAAGAAGGTGGCAAAACCCATGCCCGAATACTCGACCATGTGACCGGCCACAATCTCGGCCTCGCCCTCCACCACGTCGAACGGATGGCGGTTGGTCTCGGCCACACCCGAGATCAGGTAGACGACGAAGATGGGCAGCAGGGGCAACCAGTTCCAGGACAGGAAGGCCAGGCCCTTGTCGGCCGCCATGCCCTGCCCTTGTGCCATCACGATGTCGGTCAGGTTCATGCTGCCCGAAACCATCAGCACCACCAGGAAGCAGAAGCCCATGGCGATTTCGTAACTGACCATTTGCGCCGAAGCGCGCAGCGCACCGAGGAACGCGTATTTCGAGTTGGAGGCCCAGCCCGCAATGATCACACCATAGACCTCGATCGACGTGATGGCCATGACCAGCAGCAAGCCGGCATTGACGTTGGCCAGCGCCATGTCGGGGCCGAACGGGATCACCACCCACGCCGCCAGCGCCGGCATGATGGCCATCAGCGGCCCCAGGAAGAACAGCGGCTTGTTGGCAGCCGTCGGTCGAATGATTTCCTTGGTGAGCAGCTTGACTGCATCAGCAATGGGTTGCAGCAGACCCCAAGGCCCCGTGCGGTTCGGGCCGTGACGCACCTGCATGTAACCCAGCAGCTTGCGCTCCCACAGCGTCAGGTAGGCGACGGCGCCCATCAAGGGCAGCAGCACCACCACGATCTTGATGAGGTTCCAGATCACCGGCCAGGCGATGCCCGACCACCAGCCACCGCTGAAGAGATGCAGGCCACCGTTGTAGAAGGCGTCGATCATGCTGCGGCTCCTTCTCGTGCATCGGCCGTCAATTGCAGCGAGGGCGCACGGCGCACGATGCCATCCAACTGGTAGATGCCGACCGGCACCCCAGCCACGAACGACGGCCCTGCATCGATCGATGCAGTCGTCCGGTTGCTCAGGACCGCTGTCGGAATGGTGTCCGGTTCAGCACCGCCGAGGGCCTGCGCGAGCACTTCCTGCGAACTGTCGTAAGCAGGTTGTGCGATGCCCAGCATGTCGGCCAGCACACGCAGCACCTTCCAGGCCGGGCGCGCCTCACCCAGAGGACGCACCACGGCGTGGAAACTCTGCACGCGTCCTTCCGCGTTGACGAAGGTGCCGGAGGTTTCAGTGAACGGCGCAATGGGCAGCAGCACGTCGCTGATATCCAGGTTCGCCTTGAACGGGCTCAAGGTGACCACCATGTCGCATCCCGACAGTGGCCGCCCCGCCGTATCCGCGCCAGGTTCACAGTTGAGAAACAGGGCTGCTTTCAAACCACCCGCCAGCATCTGTGCTGCGTTCTGGCCACCATCCTGCGGCAGCGCCTTGACGAACTGCGCCCCCACGGTGTTCGCCGCCTCGGTCAGATAACCGACCACGGCACCCGATTGCGCCCCGATCCATTGGCACAGTGCCAGCAGGCTCGATGCCTTGGGGTGGTGTGCAGCCGCATTGCCCAGCAGGATCGCCTTCTGCTCGCCCGACATGAGCGCCTGCACGATGGCCTTGGCTGCGTCGGTCGATGTGCCGGCAGCAGGCGCCGAAACGCCTTTCTGCTCTGCCATCGCGGCAGCCACGTCCGCCAGCCGTTGCACCCACTCTCCGGGTTCTGCCAGCGTGTGGGCGCTCAAGGGCATGGCCCAGGCGCCTTCAGTCTTCAGCAACGCTTCGGAAGTAATAGCACTCACTGCACATCCGTGGCGCGCTGCCTGCCGAATTCGCTGTGCAAACAGAGGATGGTCCTTGCGCAGGTTGGAGCCGACGACGAGCACGCTCTGCAGTTTGGACAACGCTGCGATGGGCATGCCCAACCAGCGGATGCCTTCGGTTGGCGCAAACTCCTGGTGGCGCAACCGATGGTCGATGTTCTGACTGCCGAGCCCGCGCACCAGCGTGCCGGCCAGATACAGCTCTTCCAAGGTGCTGTGCGGACTGACCAGGGCACCGATGGCCCCTGCGCCGTGCTGCGCCTTGACCTGATTCAGGCCGTTGGCCACGTACTCCAGCGCCGTCCGCCAATCGACCTCTTTCCAGGCACCCCCTGCTTGAGCATGGGCTTGGTCAGGCGCTCCTCGCCATTCAGCGCCTCATAGGAGAAACGGTCGCGATCAGCGATCCAGCACTCGTTGACGGCCTCGTTCTCGAGCGGCACGACGCGCATCACCCGATTGCTCTTGACCTGCACGATCAGGTTGGTGCCGGTCGAATCGTGCGGGCTGACGCTCTTGCGGCGCGACAGCTCCCAGGTGCGGGCGCTGTAGCGGAACGGCTTGCTGGTCAGTGCGCCGACCGGGCAAATGTCGATCATGTTGCCCGACAGCTCGGAATCCACTGACTGCCCGATGAAGGTCTCGATCTCGGAGTGCTCGCCGCGATGGGACATGCCGAACTCCATCACGCCGGCAATCTCCTGGCCGAAGCGCACACAGCGGGTGCAATGGATGCAGCGGCTCATTTCCTCCATCGAAATGAGCGGCCCCACATCCTTGTGGAACACCACGCGCTTTTCTTCCCCGTAGCGAGACCCCGATGCGCCATAACCCACCGCCAGATCCTGAAGCTGGCATTCGCCGCCCTGGTCGCAGATCGGGCAGTCGAGCGGGTGGTTGATGAGCAGAAATTCCATCACCGACTTCTGCGCCTTCACGGCCTTGTCGGTCTGCGTGTGCACCACCATGCCCTGCGTCACCGGCGTAGCACAGGCCGGCATGGGCTTGGGCGCCTTCTCCACATCCACCAGGCACATGCGGCAATTGGCAGCGATGGAGAGCTTCTTGTGATAGCAGAAGTGCGGGATGTAGGTACCAGCCTTCTCGGCTGCATGCATGACCATGCTGCCTTCAGGCACTTCCACCTTCTTGCCGTCGATTTCGATTTCAACCATTTGCTCAGTCCGATCCGATCAGGCGGCCGCCTTCATTGCAGCATCGATCTTGGCCGCGAACTCGTGCCGGAAATGTTTCAGCATGGCACGCACCGGCATCGCTGCGGCGTCACCCAGGGCGCAGATGGTGCGGCCCATGATGTTTTCCGCCACGTTGTCGAGTTTGGCCAGATCCTCTGGCCGGCCCTGCCCGTTCTGGATGCGGTGCACCATGCGCCACAGCCAGCCCGTACCCTCCCGGCAGGGTGTGCACTGACCGCACGATTCGTGCATGTAGAAGTACGACAGGCGCTGCAGCGTTTCGACCATGTCGCGCGAATCGTCCATCACCATCACGGCGCCGGAGCCCAGCATCGAGCCGGCCTTGGCAATGGAGTCGTAGTCCATCGTGCACTGCATGATGATGTCGGCCGGCAGCACCGGGGACGAGGAACCCCCGGAATCACCGCCTTCAGCGTCTTGCCGCCGCGCACGCCGCCGGCCAGCTCCAGCAGCTTGGCGAACGGGGTGCCCATGGGGATCTCGTAGTTGCCGGGACGCTCCACATCGCCCTGGATCGAGAAAATCTTGGTGCCACCGTTGTTCGGCTTGCCGCATTCCAGATAGGCCTGACCACCGTTGCGGATGATCCAGGGCGTGGCGGCGAAGGTTTCGGTGTTGTTGATGGTGGTCGGCTTGCCATACAGGCCGAAACTGGCCGGAAACGGCGGCTTGAAGCGCGGCTGCCCCTTCTTGCCTTCCAGCGATTCCAGCAGCGCGGTTTCCTCGCCGCAGATGTAGGCACCGAAACCGTGGTGCGCGTGGAGCTGGAAATCGAACTTGCTGCCCATCACGCCCCGGCCCAGGTAGCCTGCTTCACGCGCCTGCTCAATGGCGGCTTCGAAGCGTTCGTAGACTTGGAAGATTTCACCGTGGATGTAGTTGTAGCCCACACTGGCGCCCATGGCGTAGGCCGCGATGGCCATGCCCTCGATCACCGCATGCGGGTTGTGCATGAGGATGTCGCGGTCCTTGAAGGTGCCCGGCTCGCCCTCGTCCGAGTTGCACACCAGGTACTTCTGGCCGGGAAAGTTGCGCGGCATGAAGCTCCACTTGAGGCCAGTCGGGAAGCCCGCGCCACCGCGACCGCGCAGGCTGGATGCCTTCAGTTCGGCAATCACTTCATCCTGCGTCATGCCGGCACCGCCATCCTGGCCTAGGATCTTGCGCAGCGCCTGGTAGCCACCGCGCGCCTCGTAGTCCTTCAAGCCCCAGTTGCTGCCATTCAAGCCAGCGTAGATCTGGGGATCGATATGGCGGCCATGAAAGCAGGTTTCCACGCCCTTGGCCTGGAACTGCGCGAGGATGTCTTGCACACGTGCCATGGGTTCAGTCCTCCGCCCGGCGCAGGCCATCGACCAGTTGATCCAGCTTGTCGTTGGACATGAAGCTGCACATGTTGCGGTCGTTCACCAGCATCACCGGCGCATCCCCGCACGCACCCAGGCATTCGCAGGGTTGAACGGTGAACTGACCATCGGCCGTGGTGCCATAAGGCTCGATGCCCAGCTTGTCGCACAGGTGCTTCAAGGCCTCGGGTCCGCCCGCAAACATGCACGGCGCATTGGTGCACACGGCAAGCTTGAAGCGGCCCACCGGCTTCTGGTTGTACATGTTGTAGAAGGTCGTGACCTCATGCACGGCCATGGGCGGCATGCCCAGGTATTCGGCCACGGCCTTCTCGCTTTCGGAACTGACCCAGCCCTGCTCCTGCTGCACGATGGCCAGACACGCCATCACGGCCGACTGCTTCTGCTCGGCGGGGTACTTGGCGACCTCGCGGGCAAAACGCGCCAGCGTAGCATCTGACAGGGGAGCCGCAGCGGCGGTTGCGACGGCGGTGCTCATCGATCGATCTCTCCAAACACGATATCCAGCGTGCCGATGATGGCCACGGCGTCGGCCAGCATGTGGCCCTTGGCCAGTTCGTCCAGCGTGGACAGGTGCACAAACCCCGGCGGCCGGATCTTCATGCGGTAAGGCTTGTTGGCACCGTCGCTGATCAGGTAGATGCCGAATTCGCCCTTCGGATGCTCGACCGCAGCATAGGCTTCGCCCTCCGGCACGTGCATGCCTTCAGTGAAGAGCTTGAAGTGGTGGATCAGCTCTTCCATGTTGGTCTTCATCGACTCACGCGAAGGCGGCGCGACCTTGTAGTTGTCGACGATCACCGGACCGGGGTTGGCACGCAACCAGTTCGCGCACTGCTGAATGATGCGGTTGGATTGCCGCATCTCCTGCACGCGCACCAGATAACGGTCGTAGCTGTCACCGGTCTTGCCGACCGGGATGTCGAAGTCCATCTGATCGTACACGTCGTAGGGCTGCTTCTTGCGCAGATCCCAGGCGATGCCCGAGCCACGCAGCATGGGACCGGTCATGCCGAGATTCAGGGCACGCTCGGCCGCCACGACGCCGATGCCTACCGTGCGCTGCTTCCAGATGCGGTTGTCGGTGAACAGCGTCTCGTACTCATCGATGCACTTGGGGAAGCGCCGGGTGAAATCTTCGATGAAGTCCAGCAGTGAACCCTGGCGGTTGGCGTTCAGCTGCTCCATGCCCTTGGCGTTGCGCAGCTTGCTGGCCTTGTACTGCGGCATGGTTTCCGGCAGGTCGCGGTACACGCCGCCGGGACGGAAGTAGGCCGCGTGCATACGCGCGCCCGAAACCGCCTCGTACATGTCGAACAGATCCTCCCGCTCGCGGAAGGTGTAGATCAGCATGGTGGACGAACCGCAATCGTTGCCGTGCGAGCCGAGCCACATCAGGTGGTTCATGATGCGCGTGATCTCGGAGAACATCACGCGGATGTACTGCGCACGGATCGGCACCTCGATGCCCAGCAGCTTCTCGATGGCCAGGCAGTACGCGTGCTCGTTGCACATCATCGAGCAGTAGTCCAGCCGGTCCATGTAGGGCAGCGACTGGATGAAGGTCTTGTGCTCGGCCAGTTTCTCGGTGGCGCGGTGCAGCAGGCCGATGTGCGGGTCGGCACGCTGCACGACCTCGCCATCGAGTTCGAGCACCAGACGCAGCACGCCGTGCGCGGCCGGGTGCTGCGGACCGAAGTTCAGGGTGTAGTTCTTGATTTCAGCCATGGGTCAAAGACGAACTCGCTACAGCGCGCGTTCAGTGCAGCCCCCGTAATGGTCTTCGCGGATCACGCGTGGCGTGACTTCTCGCGGCTCGATCGACACCGGCTCGTACACCACGCGCTGGCGCTCGGCGTCGTAGCGCATTTCCACGTGACCAGAGAGCGGGAAGTCCTTGCGGAACGGGTGGCCGATGAAACCGTAGTCGGTCAGGATGCGGCGCAGGTCGGCGTGGCCTTCGAACATGATGCCGTACAGGTCGAACGCCTCGCGCTCGAACCAGTTGGCCGAACTCCAGAGGTCATTGACCGACTGCACCACCGGAAAGTCGTCGTCGGCGCAGAACACCCGCAGGCGCACGCGCTGGTTCAGGCTGACGGACAGAAGATGCGACACGACGGCAAAGCGCGGGCCTTCCCAGCGGCCGTCTCCATAGGTGGAGTAATCGACGCCGCAGAGGTCGATGAGCTGCTCGAAGCGGCAACCCGCGGCGTCGCGCAGCGTCTTCATGACCTCGTGGTACTGCGCGGGCGCCACCGTAACGGTCACTTCGCCCAGCGCCACGCTGACGTGCTGCGCCAGCGCACCCAATGCGGTCGCCAGCGTGTCTTTCAGGGCTTCGGGAGCAATTGCGATCTCGGTCATGCTCACACCCTCGCGATGGTGTTGGTGCGACGCACCTTCTGCTGCAATTGGATGATGCCGTACAGCAAGGCTTCCGCGGTCGGCGGGCAACCCGGCACGTACACATCCACCGGCACGATGCGGTCGCAGCCGCGCACCACGGAGTAGCTGTAGTGGTAGTAACCGCCGCCATTGGCGCACGAGCCCATGCTCAGCACCCAGCGCGGCTCGGCCATCTGGTCGTAGACCTTGCGCAGGGCCGGCGCCATCTTGTTGCACAGCGTGCCGGCCACGATCATCAGGTCGGACTGGCGCGGACTGGCGCGGAACACTTCGGCGCCGAAGCGCGCGATGTCGTAGCGCGCCGCAGCGGCGTGCATCATCTCCACTGCGCAGCAGGCCAGGCCGAAAGTGACCGGCCACAGCGAGCCGGTCTTGGCCCAGTTCACCGCCGCGTCGACGCCGGTGAGCAGAAAGCCCTTTGCTGAAGCTGTTCATTCATGTGCAAACTTCCTGTCAGGGCGCTGCCGCCCCAGGACTCACTCCCAATCAAGCGCGCCTTTTTCCATTCGTACACGAACCCCACCACGAGGATCGTCAGGAAAATCAGCACGGCAACGAAACCGGCCAGTCCCACGTCCTTGAGCGCGACGGCCCAGGGGAAGAGGAAGGCGATTTCAAGATCGAACAGGATGAACAGGATGGCGACGAGGTAATAGCGCACGTCGAACTTCATGCGCGCGTCCTCGAAGGCCTCGAAGCCGCACTCGTAGGGCGAGTTCTTGGCCGCGTCGGCCTTGTGCGGCTTCAGCAGGTTGCCCATGCCCAGACAGAGCGCCCCGACAGCCAAGCCCACCAGAATGAAGAGCAGAACGGGAAGATACTGGGCGAGATTCATCGGGCGTCTTTGTCGTTATGGCCTGCGCTGGCGCGTGCCTGCAGGCGCTTGTGTCTGGTGCCGTCGGCGAGACTCGAACTCGCACAGCTTTCGCCACTACCCCTCAAGATAGCGTGTCTACCAATTTCACCACGACGGCTGAATTTTTCCGGCTGTCATGCGAACTTGATGTGAGCGTGACATGCTGCCAGAGCACCTAGGAGTTTACCCTGAAAAACCACCCGTTACAGAGGGAGGCGGTGGTTTTCAAGATCAACTTGCAGGGCGCTTACTTGGTTGGAATCTGCGCGGCACCGCTGGCTGCCGAAGCCGGCGGCACGGCAGCCGCCGAAGCCGTGGGCGCCGGCGTTGTGGCAGCGCCCGACGGGATCGCATCCGCAGCACCCGCAGGCGTGGGCACCGGCGCCGACGCGGCGCCCGCAGGTGCCGTGATCGGTGCGCGATCCAGCACGCTGCCGCCGCTGGCCGGTGCGCTGCGCACGCTGAAGCCGAAGTACGCCAGGGCCAGCGTGCTGACCAGGAACACCGTCGCCAGCGCTGCCGTGGCGCGTGACAGGAAGTTGGCGCTGCCGGAGGCACCGAACAGACTGCCCGATGCACCACTGCCGAAGGCCGCACCCATGTCGGCACCCTTGCCGTGCTGCATCAGGATCAGGCCGACCATGGCCAGCGCCGACACGATCTGCGCCACCAGCACCAGGTTCAAGACGAAATTCATGCTTGTTTACTCCAAAATCAATAGCATCCGGCGCCCGCCCATCAAGCGGCAGCGCCAATAATCTTCAGGAATTCAGGGGCCTTGAGCGCTGCGCCGCCGATCAGGCCGCCGTCGATGTCGGGCTGCGCCAGCAGCTCGGCGGCGTTGCCGGCGTTCATGCTGCCGCCGTAGAGGATGCGCACGCGGTCGGCGTGCTCGGTCGCGGCCTTGATCTGCGCACGCAGCACGGCGTGCACGGCCTGCGCCTGCTCGGGCGTGGCGGTCTTGCCGGTGCCGATGGCCCACACGGGCTCGTAGGCCACCACGATCTCGCTGGTGCAGTGGCCGTTGAGGTGGATCACCGCGGCCAGCTGGCGCTTGACGATGAACTCGGTCATACCCTCCTCGCGCTCGCGCAGCGTCTCGCCCACGCACACGATGGGGTGATGCCCGCCGCCAGCGCGCGCTTGGCCTTGATGGCCACGTGCACGTCGCTCTCGGCCTGGTGCAGGCGCCGCTCGCTGTGCCCGACGATGGCGTAGCGCACGCCGAAGTCCTTCAGCATGTCGGCCGACACGTCGCCGGTGAAGGGGCCATTCTCGTGCGTCGACACGTTCTGCACGCCCAGTTCGATGGGCGAGCCCGCCAGCAGGCCCTGCAGCTGCGCGACATAGACGCCGGGCGGGCAGACCACCACGTCGCACGCGGGCTGGCCGATGCCGGCCAGCAGCTCCTTCACCAGGGCCTCGTTGGCGGCCAGGCTGCCATTCATCTTCCAGTTGCCGGCGATGAGTTTTCTCTTGCTCATGTCAGTTCCAGGTCAATACGATCTTGCCGATGTGCTGATTGCTCTGCATCAGCGCATGCGCGCGCGCCGCGCCGCTGGGCAGGCCATCGCCCGCCTCGGTGGCCGGGAACACGCTGTGGATCACGGGCTTGATGGTGCCGTTCTCCAGCCAGGGCCAGACCCGCGCTTTGAGCGCCTGCGCAATGGCTCCCTTGAACGCCACCGGCCGCGGGCGCAGCGTGCTGCCGGTGATGGTCAGGCGCCGGCGCAGCACCAGGCCGGCGTTGAAGTCGGCCTTGGTGCCGCCCTGCACGGCGATGATGACGAGGCGCCCGTCCTCGGCCAGGCAATCCACCTCGCGCTTCACGTAGTCGCCGGCCACCATGTCGAGGATGACATCGACACCCTGCCCATCGGTCAGCTTCCGGGCTTCCTCGGCAAAGTCGGTTGCTTTGTAATTGATAGCGTGATCCGCACCCAGTTCAAGGGCTGCGGTACATTTTCATCCGAACCCGCGGTGACGATCACCGTGGCGCCGGCGGCCTTGGCCATCTGGATGGCCGTGACGCCGATGCCGCTGGTGCCGCCCTGCACCAGCAGGGTTTCGCCCTGCTGCAGGCGGCCGCGGTCGAACACGTTGCTCCACACGGTGAAGAAGGTCTCGGGCAGCGAGGCGGCCTCGACATCGCTCAGACCCTGCGGCACCGGCAGGCACTGCGCGACGGGCGCCACGCAATACTCAGCGTAGCCACCGCCGGCCACCAGCGCGCACACGCGGTCGCCCGGCTTGAACCCTGCTTCGGCCATCGCCCCGGCATCACCGGATTCGATGACACCCGCCACTTCCAGCCCCGGCAGATCGGACGCGCCAGGCGGCACCGGGTAGTTGCCGGTGCGCTGCAGCACGTCGGGGCGGTTGACGCCGGAGGCGCTGACGCGGATCAGCACCTCGCCCGCGCCGGCCACCGGAGTGGCGCGCTCGGCGGGCACCAATACCTCGGGTGCGCCGTATTCGCGGATCTCGATGCATTTCATGGTCAAATCAACCTCCAGGCCTTGTATAGCAAGCGCGAGCAGCTATGGAAACCGCAGCAAATCACTGCTGCTGTTGCTGCTCGGGGCTCTCCGCGCTCTCGGCCGGCACCGGGCGCTCCTCGCGCTCGGCACGCGGGGGCGCTCGCCACGGTCTTCACGCGGGCCGCGGTCACCACGGTCGCCGCGATCACCCCGGTCGCCGCGATCACCACGCTCGCCACGGGGCGGGCGGTCGCCACGCTCGCGGTATTCGCGCGGCGGGCGGTCCTCGCCGTAGCCGTTGCCGCCGTCTTCACGCGCCGGGCGATCCAGCAGCGCCTTCATCGACAGCTTGATGCGGCCCTTGTCGTCGGTCTCCAGTACCTTGACCTTGACGATCTGGCCTTCCTGCAGGTAGTCGCTGACCTTCTCCACGCGCTCGTGCGCGATCTGGCTGATGTGCAGCAGGCCGTCCTTGCCGGGCAGGATGTTGACCAGCGCGCCGAACTCCAGCAGCTTGGTGATCGGGCCTTCGTACACGGCGCCCACCTCGGCCTCGGCCGTGATGGCCTCGATGCGCGCGCGGGCCTCGTCGGCCTTGGCGGCATCGGTGCTGCCGATGGTGATGGTGCCGTCCTCGGCGATGTCGATGGTGCAGCCGGTTTCTTCCGTCAGCTGGCGGATGGTGGCGCCGCCCTTGCCGATCACGTCGCGGATCTTCTCGGGGTTGATCTTCATCGTGTACAGCTTGGGCGCGTAGGCGCTGATCTCGGTCTTGGCCTCGCCCATCGCCTCCTGCATCTTGCCCAGGATGTGCATGCGCGCTTCCTTGGCCTGCGCCAGAGCGACCTGCATGATCTCCTTGGTGATGCCCTGGATCTTGATGTCCATCTGCAGCGCGGTGATGCCGCTGGTGGTGCCGGCCACCTTGAAGTCCATGTCGCCCAGATGATCCTCATCGCCCAGGATGTCGGTCAGCACGGCGAAGCGGTTGTCTTCCTTGATCAGGCCCATGGCGATGCCCGCCACGTGCGCCTTCATCGGCACGCCGGCGTCCATCATCGACAGGCAGCCGCCGCACACGGAGGCCATCGAGCTGGAGCCGTTGGATTCGGTGATCTCCGACACCACGCGGATGGTGTACGGAAACTCGTCCTTGGCCGGCAGCAGCGGAATCAGCGCGCGCTTGGCCAGGCGGCCGTGGCCGACTTCGCGGCGCTTGGTGCTGCCCATGCGGCCCGCCTCGCCGGTGGCGAAGGGGGCATGTTGTAGTGGAACAGGAAGCGGTCCTCGAACTCGCCGGCCAGCGCGTCGATGCGCTGCGCATCGCGCTCGGTGCCCAGCGTGGTGACCACCAGCGCCTGCGTCTCGCCGCGCGTGAACAGCGCCGAGCCGTGGGTGCGCGGCAGCACGCTGTTGCGGATCTCGATGGGGCGCACGGTGCGCGTGTCGCGGCCGTCGATGCGCGGCTCGCCGGCCAGAATCTGGCCGCGCACGATGCGGGCCTCGGCCTCGAACAGCAGGTTGTCGAGCTTGACGGCGTCGAACTCGACGCCTTGCGCGGCCAGCTCGGCCTTGACGGCGGCATTGGCCTCGCGCAGGGCTTGCGTGCGGGCCTGCTTGCTGCGAATCTGGTAGGCGGCGCGCAGCTTCTCTTCAGCGGCGGCGTTCACCTTGGCGATGAAGTCCTCGTCCTTGGCCTCGGGCGTCCAGGTGCCGTTCTCGGCCCACAGCGGCTTGCCGGCTTCGCGCACCAGCTCGTGGATGGCGTTGATGGCGATCTTGCCCTGCTCGTGGCCGAACACCACGCCGCCCAGCATCACGTCTTCGCTCAGCTGGTCGGCCTCGGATTCGACCATCAGCACGGCGGCTTCGGTGCCGGCCACGACCAGGTCAAGCTTGCTGTTCTTGCGCGCCGTGGGGCCGGGGTTCAGCACGTATTCACCGTTGACGTAGCCCACGCGCGCGGCGCCGATGGGGCCGTTGAACGGGATGCCGCTGATCGACAGCGCTGCGCTGACGCCGATCATGGCGGCGATGTCGGCATCGACCTCGGGGTTCAGCGACAGCGTGTGGATGACGACGTGCACTTCGTTGAAGAAGCCATCGGGGAACAGCGGACGGATCGGGCGGTCGATCAGGCGGCTGGTCAGCGTCTCCAGCTCGCTCGGCTTGGCCTCGCGCTTGAAGAAGCTGCCGGGGATCTTGCCGGCGGCGTAGGTCTTCTCGATGTAGTCGACGGTGAGCGGGAAGAAGTCCTGCCCCGGCTTGGCCGACTTGCTGGCGGCCACGGTGGCCAGCACCACGGTGCCGTCGATCTCGACCAGCACGGCGCCGCTGGCCTGGCGGGCGATTTCGCCGGTTTCCATGACGACGGTCTTGTCGCCCCACTGGAAGGACTTGGTGACTTTGTTGAACAGGCTCATGATTGCTCCTTTAATAGTAGCTGCTTGCGCAAGCTGGTCCTGCGTTGGAGCCGGATTTCACTCAGAACACGATGCCATTCCATCAACGCGCGCCGCCGGCGCCCCGCTGGTGGAATGACACAGCTTCAGCTTCTGAATGCCCGTCGCTCCGGGTTGAAAAAGACAAAAACGCCTGAGCCACATGCGGCGTCAGGCGTTTTGGCATGCATGGGCGCTTACTTGCGCAGGCCCAGCTTCTGGATCAGGGCGAGGTAGCGGTCGGCATCCTTGCCCTTAAGGTAGTCGAGCAGCTTGCGGCGGCGGCTGACCATGCGCAGCAGGCCGCGGCGGCCGTGGTGGTCCTTGGCGTGCTGCTTGAAGTGGGGGTGAGCTCGTTGATGCGGGCCGTGAGGATGGCGACTTGCACTTCGGGGCTGCCCGTGTCGCCGGCGGCGCGTGCGTTGTCGGCGACCACGGTGGCCTTGTTCTCTTTGGAGATCATTGAAAAATTCCTCGTTCCAAATGGTTTGACTTGCGTGGCGCGCCGGAACTGCATGCCACGTGCGTTCTGCAAGATGCAAAACCTGAGGATTATAGCGCGTGAACCTCAGGGACAGCGCAGCGGCGCGTGCAGCAGCTCGAGCCAGGCCCGCACGCGCGCCGGCAATGGCCGCTGCCCGGCCAGGCGTCAAAACAGGCGATAGCGATTTGGCGCGTTATGCCGGTATTGAAAAAGAGCTGCTTGCGCTTGGTGGATGGGCGCAAAAGCTGTTTTTCGATATGTAAAAATCTTGGAAGTCCCCCTGCCCCGGACAGTGCGCCGCCCGCCCTGCGGGGCGGCGCCGTGTAGGGGCGGGCGAACCTGGCGCGGTCGGCTGCGCGTGGCGGCGGCGTGCGTCAGCCGGCCACCAGTCGCAGCGCGCCGGCGGCCTGCGCCAGGCTGGGCTCGTCCAGGCTGTCGCCGTCGTCCACCGGCTGGGCGGGCGCGGCCAGCAACGCTTGCACGAAGGGCGGCAGGCTCAGTATGCCGTGGTGGGTGGCGCCGCTGTAGAGCTGCAAATCGGTCAGCCCGTCGCGCGCCAGGCGGGCATCGACCTCGGCCGCGGGCAGGGCCAGCGGGTCGGCGCTGTCGGAGGCCATGGCCATGGCCCACAGGGTGCCGTACAGCGGCACGTATTGCAGGTACGGCCGCACCACGCCGAACACGCCGCGCAGCGAGGCGACGATGCGCGCCATGGTGTCGCCGCGGTGGATGGGCGACTGGATGTGCAGCGAGATGACGCCGCCGGGCTTGAGCGCGCGCTGGCAGGCGCGGTAGAACTGGCGCGTGTACAGCGCCACGGCGGGGCCGAAGGGGTCGGTCAGGTCGAGCACGATCTGGTCGAACTGGGCCTCGCAGCCTTCGATGAAGGCGCGGCCGTCGCCCAGGCGGATGTCCAGGCGCGGATCGTCGAAGGCGCCGCGGTGCACGGCGGGCAGCCATTGGCGCGCCATGTCGATGACTTCGCGGTCGAGTTCGGCCAGCACCACGCGCTGCATCTGCGGGTAGCGCAGCAGGTTGTGCGCGGCACCGCCGTCGCCGCCGCCCACCACCAGCGCCTGGCGCACGTCGCCGTGCGTGATGGCGGGCAGGTGGATCATGGGCTCGTGGTAGAAGAATTCGTCGCGCTCGCTGGTCATGAAGCAGCCGTCGATGCGCATGGCGCGGCCGAACAGCGGCGTCTGCACGATCTCGATGTGCTGGTCGGGCGAGCGCGCCTCGGCCAGCAGTTCGGTGGTGCGCACGTAGAAGCCGAAGTCGGGCGAGAGCTGCTCGACGGCGAAGGCGCCGCCGCCGGCGGGCGTGCCCGCGTCGTGGGGCGCGCTCATGCGCGCACGACCCGGTGCAGGTGCGGGTCGGTCGGCTGGAAGGCCTGTTGCAGCGCGGCGAACAGCGCCTCGGCCTTGGCCGAGTTGTCGCAGCTGTAGCTGCACACGTAGACGTCGAGCGTGACGTAGTCGTCTTCCGGCCAGGTGTGCAGGGCCAGGTGCGATTCGGCCAGCACCACGGCGCCGGTCACGCCCTCGCCTTCGCCGAAGCTGTGGAACAGGCTGCCCACGGTGGTCAGGCCGGCGTCGGCCACGGCCTGCTTGCAGAAGGCCTCCAGCCTGGCGGCGTCGGTCATCAGGGCGGCATCGCCGCGGCAGCCGTACAGGTCGCCGATCAGGTGCAGGCCGGGCGCATGGCGCGGCACGGTGCGTTCGCTCTGCAGCGAGGCACGCGACGAAACAATGGGAACAGGGGAATCGGTGTGAGGCAATACGCGCATGTCACATCTCCACGGTCAAGGTGGCAAACAGGACGCGCCGCCTGAACAAGCCGGCGGCGGCCACGGAAACCGCTGACCGGAGGCTTTTGACAACCCCCGCGCGGAAACGAAAGTCCGCCCCAACAAGCCTGCGCTCACACCGAAGCGGTTTGCAGAAAAAGGCGGAAGATGGCCCGAACGCGGCGGCCACTTAAAAAGCAGCCAGCCCCGTCCGGGGAACCAAGGATTATATCGTTTTTGACATAAGCTTGCAACCAATCAGCGGTAATAACGCACATCAACGCACGCCCGGGGCATGGGCGCGCGGGCGGTCGGCGCAAGAAATGGGGCAGCCGAAGCCGCGGGCGCTTCAGGCCTGGGCGGCTAGCCAGGCGCGCAGCCGGTCGACGCCCTGCCCCAGCCGCGCCGCGTCCTGCGAGGCAAAGCACCAGCGCAGCCAGCCCTCGGCTTCGGGGCCGAAGGCGATGCCGGGCGCCAGGCCCAGGCCGGCCTCGGCCACCAGGCGCTTGGCCAGCGACAGCGAATCGTCCTGCCCTTCGATGCGCAGAAAGGCGTACATGCCGCCCGGCGCGGCGCTGGTGCGCACGCCCGGCACGGCCTGCAGCAGCGGCACCAGCGTGTCGCGGCAGCGCTGCAGGTGCGCCACGATGCGCGGGGTGATGGCCTCGGTCTGCGCCAGCGCCACCATGGCGGCGCGCTGCACGAACACCGGCGCGCACGAGGTGTTGAACTCCAGCAGCTTGCCGACCTGCGGCGTCATGTCGGGCGGCATCACGAGGTAGCCCAGGCGCCAGCCGGTCATCAGGAAGGCTTTCGAGAAGCTCTGCACCACCACCAGGCGGTCGTCGGGCCGGGCGATGTCGAGAAAGCTGGGCGCCGCGCCGCTGGCGGTGTCGCCGGCGTAGTACAGGCGCTCGTACACCTCGTCCGACAGGATCCAGGTGCCGGTGGCGCGGCAGCGCTCCAGGATCGCCTGCTGCTCTGCTTTCGAGAGCGTCCAGCCCGTGGGGTTGTTGGGCGAATTGACCACCAGCATCTTCGTGGCCGGCGTGATGGCGGCCAGCAGCGCGGGCAGGTCCAGCCGCCAGGCGCCTGCGGCGTCCGGCTGCAGTGCCACGCAGCGCAGGCGCGCGCCCAGGATGCGCGGCTGCGCCGTCAGGTTGGGCCACACGGGGGTCACGGCGACCACCTCGTCGCCGGCGTCGATCAGCGCCTGCATGGCGACGATGAGCGCATTGACGCCGCCCGAGGTGATGGCGATGCGGTCGATGGCCACGCCGCCGTGCAGCGCGCTGGTGTAGGCGGCGACGGCGTCGCGCAGCGCGGGCAGGCCCAGGTTGTGCGAGTAGAAGGTTTCGCCCGCCTGCAGCGAGGCGATGCCGGCGGCGCGGATCGCCTCGGGCGTGACCTCGTCGCTCTCGCCGAACCAGAACGGCAGCACGTCGGCACGCCCCATGCCGGCGTTGGCGACTTCACGGATCTTGGATTCTTCGAGGTTGAGGACGGCTTGACGCATGGTGGGCGGGGCTCATCTAATGGCGCAGGCCGCGAGCATCGCACGAAAACCGGCACGCGCGCGGCGGCCCAAAATGCTGGAGAACCCCATGAGGAGCACCGTGACCGCGTTGTCGACCCCGTCCACCCGCTGGCTGGCGCTGGCTGCCGGCGCGCTGTGCCTGGCCCTCGCCGCCGGGCCGGCCGATGCCAAGCCGCGCAGCGGCAAGCGCGGCCAGCCGAAGGAGCCCAAGGTGACCTACGTGGACGGCCAGACCCCGGCGCAGCGCCAGCGCAGCGAGGACGCGCGCCTGCGCCGCGAATGCCAGGGCCGCCCGAACGCGGGCGCGTGCCTGGGGTACGCAGCGCCGCCCAAGGCGCGCCGGTAACGGTCGGGCGCCGTGCCTGCCATCGGCAGCACACGCGGGGAAATCAAATACTCCCCACCCATTCGACCGCCAGCTCCCGACTGACGGGCGCCAGAGACACATACTCCCCCATCAATACCTGTCAACCCACGCGCATGGGCACGAACAGCTGCTGCCCGTCACGCCGAATCAACAGCGCCACCGACTTGTCGGCCTGGGCGACGATGCCGCGCACCTGCGCGACGTCCTTCACCGGCTGGCCGTTGACCGAGACGACCACGTCGCCCGGCTGCACGCCGGCGCGTGCGGCGGCGCCGCTGGCCTGCTCCACCAGCAGGCCGCCGGCGACCTGGGCGGCTGCCTTCTCCTGCGGCTGCAAGGGGCGCAGCGCCAGCCCCAGCTTGCCCTGGCCGGCGGGCGCTGCCGTCACGGCCTGGGCCTGGCCCTGGGCGTTGCCGAGTTGCGCCGTTAGCGTCTGCGGCTTGCCGCCGCGCCACACGTCCAGCCGCACCGATTCGCCCGGCCGCGCCATGCCGATGATGGCCGGCAGGTCGCCCGAGGCCACCACGCGCTGCCCGTTCACGCCGGTGATGACGTCGCCCGAGCGCAGGCCGGCCCGCGCCGCCGGGCCGCCGTCTTCCACGCTCGACACCAGCGCGCCTTCGGGCCGCGGCAGCCTGAACGAATCGGCGAAGGCCTGGTTCACCTCCTGCACCGTCACGCCCAGGCGCGCGTGCTCGACCTTGCCGTGCGCCACGATCTGGCGCTGGATGTGCGTGGCCAGCTCGATCGGAATGGCGAACGACACACCCTGGTAGCCGCCCGAGCGGCTGTAGATCTGCGAGTTGATGCCCACCACCTCGCCCCGCGCGTTGAACAGCGGGCCGCCCGAGTTGCCGGGGTTGACCGCCACGTCGGTCTGGATGAAGGGCACGGCGCTGTCGTCGGGCAGCGACCGGCCCTTGGCGCTGACCACGCCGGCCGTCACCGTGTTCTCGAAGCCGAAGGGCGAGCCGATGGCCAGCACCCATTCGCCCGCCTTCAGCGCCTGGCTGCTGCCCAGCGGCACGGTGGGCAGGCCGCTGGCGTCGATCTTCAGCACCGCGACGTCGGTCCTGGCGTCCTGGCCCAGCACCTTGGCGCGGAACTCGCGCCGGTCGGTGAGCTTGACCGTCACCTCGTCGGCGCCGCGCACCACGTGGGCGTTGGTCAGGATCACGCCGTCGGGGCTGACGATGAAGCCCGAGCCCTGCCCGCGCGTGGGCAGCTCCTGCGCCGGCCCGCCGCGCTGGCCCTGGCCGAACATGCCGGGCGGAAAGCCGAACTGGCGCAGGAACTCCTGCATCTGCGCATCCGGCCCGCCGCGCTGGGCGGCGGGGGCGCTGTCGGCGTCGTCCTCGTCATCGCCCTGCAGCGACACCTTGCGTGTGCCCGTGGTGCTGATGTTGACCACCGCCGGGCCGTAGCGGGCGGTGATGGCGCTGAAATCGGGCGCCGCCACGCCCGTGGCCGATGGCAGCGGCGCCGTGGCGGTCACGGCGGGCGGTGCCGCCTGCGCCTGCGCATGGCCGGCGAACGGCGCCTGCTGCACCGCCGTGGCGCCCATGCCGCCCAGCACGCCGGCGGCGATCAGGGCCGCCACCAGCTTCTTCGAAGTCCATTGCACGCTCGTGTTCATGAGCATCATCCTTTCGTGTGAGGCCGCCACGCCGGGCGGTATGGAAAGGACTGTGCCGCCCGACAGTTAGGCGAAACTTAGGATCAGCACCGGCGCTCGGCGCGAACCGGCCGGGATGCGGATGGAGACGACACGCAAGGCGCGATGCGCAGCCTGGGGCTGGTGCCTTTGGCAGGAACGGCAATGCCGCTGCCCGCCGCCAAACCGGCGCCCGGCGGCGCGCGACGGCCACCTGCGCAGCTTTTCATTCCATTTCCAATTCAATGCGTCCATCACCGTCATCCCGGCGAAGGCCGGATCCATGGCTCTCCGCACACGCCGTCTGGAGTGCGGCCCCGTATCGCCGTACTGGGCAGGCTTTGCGTCGGAATGACGAGATGTTGCAGCTTTGATCTGGAATCAGGCCGCGCCCGCGTCGGGCGCGAAGCACACCGCGATGCGCGCGCCGCCCAGCGCGGCGGAGGCGTCGATGTGCAGCCGGGCGCCGTGTCGCTCGGCCACCGCGGCCACGATGGCCAGGCCCAGGCCGCTGCCGTGGCCCGGCGTGCCGGGCACGCGGTAAAGCGCGCCAGCACGCGGTCGCGGTCTTCGGGCGCGATGCCGGGGCCGCTGTCGTCCACCGCCAGCACCGGGCCGGCGCACTGCGCGGCCGGCACCACCTGCACCCGCACCTGCCCGCCCTCGAGCGTGTGGCGCAAGGCGTTGTCGAGCAGGTTGCGCAGCAGCACCGCCAGGGCCTCGGGCTGGCCCTGCACCATGGCGGGGGCCGGTGCGTCCAGCGCCAGCGCCACGGCGCGGCGCAGCGCCTCGGGCCGGGCGTCGTCGGCCGCGGCGTGGGCCAGCGCCACCAGGTCGACCGGGGTGCGCGGGGCATCGCGCGCGGCGCCTTCCTGGCGCGCCAGTGCCAGCAGCTGCTCCACCAGGCGTGTGGCGCGGTCGATGCCGGCCAGCAGGCGCTGCGTGGCCAGCTGGCGCGCGGCGGGCGAATCGGCGCGCTGCAGGCCCTGCACCTGCAGGCGCAGCGCGGCCAGCGGCGAGCGCAACTCGTGCGCGGCGTCGGCGGTGAAGTCGGCCAGCGCGGCCCAGGCCGCGGCCAGGCGGCTGAACAGGCCGTTCATCTCGTCCACCAGCGGCCGCAATTCGGCCGGCAGATCGGCGGTGGGCAGGGGCGAGAGGTCGTCGGGCCGGCGCGCGGCCACCTGGCGGCGCGCGCGCTCGATGGGGCCGAGCGCGCGGCCCACCACCCAACACACGATCAGCATCAGCACCGGCGCCAGCAGCGCGACCGGCAGCACGGCGCGCAGCGCCAGCGCGCCGGCCATCTGGCGCCGCGCCTCGGTGTGCTGCGCCACCTGCACCACCTGGGTGGCGGTGCGCAGGGCGTAGACGCGGTAGCGCTCGGCGCCGGCCGCGACGTCGCTGAAGCCGATCACCGTCTGCGGCGGCAGCAGGCGGCCGAGCGGGCTGCGGTACTGCATCACGCCATCGGCGCGCCACACCTGGATGATCATCTCCTGCGCGGCCGGGCTGTCGGCGGGCGGGTCGGCCTCGTTCAGCGCACCGGCCGCCAGCCCGCCCGACAGCGACAGCGCGATGCGCTGCATCTGGGCGTCGAACAGCGCCTCGGTCTCGGCACGCGCCGTGCGGTAGGTGACGGCCGCCTGCAACAGCGCAAACAGCAGCACCGCCGCCAGCAGCGCGCCGGTCAGGCGCCCGCGCAGCGAGAACTCGCGCTTCACTTCGTTTTTCAAGCCTTTTGCCCTCCAGCCCTTGTGCATCAAGCGCAAGCAGCTATTGAATCAGGAGTTTTCATGTCGGCACCTCACCGGCGATCCTTGAAGTTCGAACGGCCGCGGAGCAGGCCAGGCCAGTGATCGCCGTGCAAGGGCTTGGCCCGCCCGCTGGCGATGTCTCCCTCGCGCAGCGCAAGGGAAGGCGCCGCCAGGCGACTCAGCGGGGTGCCTCTTCATCCGGCACCCGGTAACCCAGCCCGCGCTGGTTCTCGATCAGCCCGGCGCCCAGCTTCTTGCGCACGCCGTGGATGTAGACCTCGACCGCGTTGCTGCTGACCTCGTCGCGCCACGAATACAGCTTGTCCTCCAGCTGCTGGCGCGACAGCACGCGCCCCGGACGGGCCAGCAGCGGCTCCAGCACCGCCCATTCGCGCGCCGACAGCTGCACCGGCACGCCGCGCAGCGTGACCTCGCGCGTGGCCGGCACGATGCGCACGTCGCCCCACTCGTAGGCCGGCTCGGCGCGGCCGTCGGCGCGGCGCAGCAGCGCGCGGATGCGCGCCAGCAGCTCATCCAGGTCGTAGGGCTTGACGATGTAGTCGTCGGCGCCGGCGTCCAGCCCCGCCACGCGCTGGGCCACGGCATCGCGCGCCGTGGCGATCAGCACCGGCAGGCGCTGGCGGCGCGCGCGCAGGCCGCGCAGCACGGCCAGCCCGTCCTGGCGCGGCAGGCCCAGGTCCAGCAGCAGCAGGTCGTAGTCGGTGGTGGCCAGGGCGGTTTCGGCCATGGCGCCGTCCTTCACCCAGTCCACGGCGTAGTGCTCGGCGCGCAGGGCGTCGAGCACGATCTCGCCGATCATGGTGTCGTCCTCGGCCAGCAGGATGCGCATGGAATGCGATGTTACGGCCAGAAGCGGCGGGCGCCGATCACTCCGTTTTCGATAGCTGCTGGCGCATGTCCCGAGCCGGGTACGCATCAAAACATCACTGTTATCATTGCGCCTCTCGCGGCCACCGCCAGTGGTCGTTCCCGCACCGTTTCCCGACCCTGCCGCCACTGGCCGCGGCACCCGCAGCGCGGGTGCACGGGGCTGGCTTCCACCCGTTTTCCCCTGATGGATCTGGTTTACCTGCTTCTCCTGCCTTTCGCCGGCAGCCTGGTGGCCGCACTGATGCCCACCCACGCCCGCACCGCAGCGGCGACGTGGGCGGCGCTGGTGGCCGCAGCGGGGCTGGTGTGGGTGGCGCTGCTGTTCCCGCAGCTGCGCGCGGGCGAGGTGCTGCGCGAGGAATACCGCTGGATTCCGTCGGCCGGCATCAATTTCGTCATCCGCATGGACGGCTTTGCCTGGATGTTCGCCATGCTGGTGACGGGCATCGGCACGCTGGTGGCGCTGTACGCGCGCTACTACATGAGCAAGAACGACCCGGTGCCGCGCTTCTTCTCGTTCTTCCTGGCGTTCATGGGCGCCATGCTGGGGTGGTGCTGTCGGGCAACCTGGTGCAGATCGCCTTCTTCTGGGAGCTGACCAGCCTGTTCAGCTTTCTGCTGATCGGCTACTGGCACCACCGGCGCGACGCGCGGCGCGGCGCGCGCATGGCGCTCACCATCACCGGCGCCGGCGGCCTGGCGCTGCTGGCCGGCATGCTGATGCTGGGCCACATCGTGGGCAGCTACGACCTGGACGCCGTGCTGGCCGCGGGCGACCGCATCCGCGCGCACGAGCTGTACACCACCATGGTGGTGCTGGTGCTGCTGGGCGCGCTCACCAAGAGCGCGCAGTTCCCTTCCACGTCTGGCTGCCGCGCGCCATGGCGGCGCCCACGCCGGTGTCGGCCTACCTGCACTCGGCCACCATGGTGAAGGCGGGCGTGTTCCTGCTGGCGCGGCTGTGGCCGGCGCTGTCGGGCACGCCGGAATGGTTCTGGATCGTCGGCGGCGCGGGCGTGGTCACGCTGGTGCTGGGCGCGTACATCGCCATGTTCCAGAACGACCTGAAGGGGCTGCTGGCCTATTCCACCATCAGCCACCTGGGCCTGATCACCCTGCTGCTGGGCCTGAACCGCGACCTGGCCGCCGTGGCCGCCGTGTTCCACATCATGAACCACGCGACCTTCAAGGCCTCGCTGTTCATGGCCGCCGGCATCATCGACCACGAAACCGGCTCGCGCGACATCCGGCGCCTGTCGGGCCTGTTCAAGGCCATGCCGATCACCGGCACGCTGGCGCTGGTGGCCAGCGCGGCCATGGCGGGCGTGCCGTTGATGAACGGCTTCCTGTCGAAGGAGATGTTCTTCGCCGAGACCATCGACCTGAGCGCCATGCCCTGGCTCGACGTCGGCCTGCCGATCGCCGCCACGGTGGCGGGCATCTTCGCCGTGGTGTATTCGCTGCGCTTCTCGGTCGACGTGTTCTTCGGCCCGCCGGCCAAGGACCTGCCGCTGGAGCCGCACGAGCCGGTGCGCTGGATGCGCGTGCCGATCGAGGTGCTGGTGCTGGTGTGCATCGTGGTGGGCATCTTTCCGCAGTGGTCCATCGGCCCGGCGCTGGACCTGGCGGCGCGCCCGGTGGTAGGCGGCGCCATGCCCGCCTACAGCCTGGCCATCTGGCACGGCGTGAACAAGCCGCTGGTGATGAGCATGATCGCGCTGGTGGGCGGCATCGCGCTGTTCCTGCTGCTGCACAAGGCGCTGGAAACCGGCCGCCTGAAGCACGTGCCGCTGCTGCAGGGCATCGACGGGCAGCGCCTGTTCCAGAGCCTGCTGTACGGGCTGGACCGCGCCAGCCGCCGCGGGCTGACGCTGCTGTCCACCCACCGGCTGCAGCCGCAGATGCTGCTGATCGTGCTGGCGGCCATCGCGCTGGCGGCCGGCGCGCTGTGGCGCGGCGGCGTGACCTGGGGCGACCGCGAGCGCGTGCCGGCCAGCTTCGAGTTCGCGCTGATCTGGGTGCTGGGCTGCGTGTGCGCCATCGCCACCGCCAACCAGGCCAAGTTCCACCGGCTGGCGGCGCTGGTCATGATCGGTGCCGTGGGCCTGGCGGTCAGCCTCACCTTCCTGTGGTTCTCGGCGCCCGACCTGGCGCTGACGCAGCTGACGGTGGAGGTGGTCACCACCATCCTGTTCCTGCTCGGCCTGCGCTGGCTGCCCAAGCGCCTGCAGGACGAATCGCCCCGCCTGGGCCTGAAGGTGCGCGCCCGCCGCGCGCGCGACTTCACCATCGCCATCGCCTCGGGCTGCGGCCTGGCCGCCCTGGCCTACGCCATGATGACGCGGCCGGCGCCGCAGAGCATCTCGCCCTTCTTCATCGACCGCGCCCTGCCCGAGGGCGGCGGCACCAACGTGGTCAACGTGATGCTGGTGGACTTCCGCGGTTTCGACACCATGGGCGAGATCACCGTGCTGGGCATCGTGGGCCTGACGGTGTACGCGCTGCTGCGGCGCTTCCGCCCGCCGCGCGAGATGATCGAGCTGCCGCCGCAGCAGCGCGCCGTGCCGCCCGATCTGGTGAGCGACCTGATCAACCCCCGCACCGCGCAGGACACGGCGCTGGGCTACGCCATGGTGCCCGCCGTGCTGGTGCGGCTGCTGATGCCGGTGGCGGCGGTGATCTCGATGCATTTCTTCATGCGCGGGCACAACCTGCCGGGTGGCGGCTTCGTGGCCGGGCTGGTGCTGTCGATCGCCTTCATCACGCAGTACATCGTGGCCGGCACGCACTGGGTCGAGGCGCACCTGCAGCTGCGCGTGATCCGCTGGATCGCCGTCGGCCTGCTGCTGGCGCTGGGCACGGGGCTGGGGGCGCTGTTCCTGGGCTACCCGTTCCTGACCTCGCACACGGCGCACTTCACGCTGCCGCTGCTGGGCGAGATCCACTTCGCCAGCGCGCTGTTCTTCGATGCCGGCGTGTTCGCGGCGGTGGTCGGCTCCACCCTGCTGATCCTGACGGCACTGGCCCACCAGTCGGTGCGCAGCCACCGCAAGGCGCCCGAGAAGACCGTGACGGCCACCACCGGCCCGAGGGAGGTGGACTAGAACATGAAGCACCTCCCTGAGTCGCTGTCGCGCCTTCCCTCCTCTCCTGCGGGAGGAGGGACACAGCCAGTGCCCGGCGCAGGTCCGGGCACGGCTGTCGCTGGCATGGCCTGCTCCGCGGCCTTTGGTGCCGTGCCTGGCGCAGCCCTTCTGCCTGCCATGGAGGCCGTGCCATGGAAATGATTCTGGCGATTGCCATCGGCGTGCTCGGCGGCTCGGGCGTGTGGCTGGTGCTGCGCCCGCGCACCTTCCAGGTGCTGATGGGGCTGGCCCTGCTGTCGTACGCGGTCAACCTGTTCATCTTCGCCATGGGCAGCCTGTCGCTCGACAAGGAGCCCATCGTGCAGCCCGGCCTGGTGCCCAACCTGGAGAACTACACCGACCCGCTGCCGCAGGCGCTGGTGCTGACGGCCATCGTGATCGGCTTCGCCACCACGGCGCTGTTCCTGGTGGTGCTGCTGGCCTCGCGCGGGCTGTCGGACACCGACCACGTGGACGGCGAGGAGCCCGACGACGGCACCGTCCTGCTGCCGCGCCCGACCACCTACGCCGACAAGCCGGAGGGCGCGCCATGAGCTTTGCCAGCCTGGTCGAATGGGCGATGCCACACCTCATCATCGCGCCCGTCCTGCTGCCCATGGCCACCGCGGCGCTGATGCTGCTGCTGGGCGACACGCGCCGCCCGCTGAAGGCCTTCGTCAACGTGCTGTCGTGCGTGCTGGGCGTGGCCATGGCCATCGGCCTGGTTTTCTGGGTGCAGCACACCAGTGGCGTGCAGGCCGTGGGCGTGTACCTGCCGGCCAACTGGCCCGTGCCCTACGGCATCGTGCTGGTGGCCGATCGCCTGTCGGCCATGATGGTGCTGCTGACCAGCGTGCTGGGCCTGGCCGCCGTGCTGTACGCCAGCGCGCGCTGGCACAAGGCCGGGGTGCACTTCCACCCGCTGTTCCAGCTGCAGCTGATGGGCCTGTACGGCGCCTTCCTCACGGCCGACCTGTTCAACCTGTTCGTGTTCTTCGAGATCATGCTGACGGCCTCTTACGGCCTGCTGCTGCACGGCTCGGGCTGGGCGCGCGTGCGCTCGGGGCTGCACTACATCGCCATGAACCTGATGGCGTCCAGCATGTTCCTGATCGGCGTGGCCATGCTGTACGGCGTGACCGGCACGCTGAACATGGCCGACATGGCCATCATGGTGCCCGCCATCCCCGAGGACGACCGTGGCCTGCTGCACGCGGGCGCGGCCATCCTGGCGGTGGCCTTCCTGGTCAAGGCCGCGGCCTGGCCGCTCAACTTCTGGTTGCCCTCGACGTACTCGGCGGCGGCGGCGCCGGTGTCGGCGCTGTTCGCCATCATGACCAAGCTGGGCGTGTACGCCATCCTGCGCGTGTGGACGCTGCTGTTCCCGCAGGACGCCGGTGTCTCGGCGCTGTTCGGCGGCCCGGTGCTGGTGGGGCTGGGCCTGGTCACGCTGGCCTTCGGCGCGCTCGGCATCATCGCCACCCAGCACCTGGGGCGCATGGCGGCGTTCTGCGCCATCCTGTCATCGGGCACGCTGCTGGCGGGGCTGGGCTTCGGCCAGCCGGCGGTCACCGGCGGCGCGCTGTACTACACGCTGGGCTCCACGCTGGCCATCAGCGCCTTCTTCCTGCTGGTCGAACTGGTGGACCGCACGCGCGAGGTGGAAGAGCAACCGCTCTACATCAGCGAGATCGAGCCCGACGACGCCTTTGCCTACCCCGTCGACCTGGTGCCCACGCGCGACGTCAACCTGGACGACGACGAGCAGGCGCTGATCGGCCGCGCCATCCCCGCCGCCATGGCCTTTCTGGGCCTCGCCTTCATCGTCTGCGCGCTCACCATCGCCGGGCTGCCGCCCATGGCCGGCTTCGTCGGCAAGGTGGTGATGCTGTCGGCCCTGCTCAACCCGGCCGGCTTCGGCGAGGACGCCGGTGTCTCCGGCGCCGCCTGGCTGCTGCTGGGCCTGCTGCTGGTGGGTGGCCTGCTCACCATCATCGCCATGTCGCGCGCCGGCGTGCGCTACTTCTGGGCCACGTTCGACCGCCCGCTGCCGCGCCTGCGCGTCATCGAGACCCTGCCCATCGGCGCGCTGCTGCTGCTGGTGGGCATGCTGGTGTGGCAGGCCGACGCGGTGCTGCGCTATGTCAACGCCACCGCCCGCGGCCTGCACGACCCCAAGGAGTACATCGGCAGCGTGCTCTCGGCCAAGCCACTGCCCTCGCCCACGGCCACGGGTGAAGGAGGACTGCGGCGATGATGAAACGCCTGCTGCCCTGGCCGCTGCTGTCGCTGTCGCTGGTGGTGATGTGGCTGATGCTGAACGGCTTCAGCCTCGGCCAGCTGCTGCTGGGCGTGCTGTTCGGCGTCGGCGCGCCGGCGCTGCTGGCGCCGCTGCGACCGGCGCGCCCGCGTGTGCGGCACCCGCTGACGGTGATCCGCCTGATCCTCGCGGTCGGCCACGACGTCATCGAATCCACGCTGGACGTGTTCTGGACCCTGCTGCGCAACCGGCGCACCCCGGTGAACAGTGCCTTCGTCATCATCCCGCTGGAGCTGCGCGACCCGACGGCCCTGGCCTCGCTGGCCATGATCACCACCGTGGTGCCCGGCACCGTGTGGAGCGAGCTGGCGCGCGACAGCAGCGCCATGCTGCTGCACGTGTGGAACGTGCCCGACGAGGCCGAGTTCATCCGCTTCTTCAAGGCCCGGTACGAACAACCCCTGATGAAGATCTTCGAATCATGAGCCCGCTACTATCCAACGCCATCACCATCACGCTGGTCGCCTACGGCCTCGCCATGCTGCTGGCCCTGTGGCGCATGCTGCGCGGCCCCGCGGCGCAGGACCGCGTGCTGGCGCTCGACCTGATCTACATCATCGGCATGCTGATCGCCCTGGTCATCGGCCTGCGCTACACCAGCAGCATGTACTTCGAAGCCGCGCTGCTGATCGCCCTGTTCGGCTTCGTCAGCTCGGCGGCGATGGCCAAGTTTCTGTTGCGCGGGGAGGTGATTGAGTGACCACAAACACCCTCCCCTCTGGATCGAAATCATCGTCGCCATCCTGCTGCTGGCCAGCGCCGTGCTCACGCTGGGCGCCTCCTGGGGCCTGGTGCGGATGCGGACCTTCGTGCAGCGCATGCACCCGCCCGCGCTGGCCTACGTGGGCGCCTCGTGGTGCGTGACCTTCGCATCGATCGTCTATTTTTCGGCGCAGAACGAGGGGCCGCAACTGCACGTGTGGCTCATCATCATCCTGCTGTCGATCACGGTACCGATCACCACGGTGCTGCTGGCGCGCGCGGCGTTGTTCCGTGGTCGGCGCCTGAACGATGCCACGCTGCCGCCCGCGCTGCAGCCGAAGACGCCGCCGCCCACTGCGCCTGAGCAGCACTGATGTCGTTTTGCACTCGAAACGATGACGAATGACCGCGGCTGGCGCCGCATGACAAATGACGAATGCGCCATTTGTCATTGAAGCGCAGCGAAGTCATTTGTCATTTGTCATTTGTCACCCCGGCCGCACCATCTTGCAGCTGTGCGGCATGCCCGCCTGGTCGGCGCTGAGCTGGCGCACCACGCGAAAGCCGTAGCCCGAGCCTTCGACGTCGAAGGGCACGCCGGGCGTGCCGGCCTTGTCCATCACGCCCACGGCCAGCGGCTGCTGAAACTGGTGGTCGGCCGCGCGCATGCGCCCGCGCTGGCCGGCCAGCGTGACGTCGGCCGACTCCAGCGCGCGCGCCACCGCCAGCGGGTCGGTACCGCCGGCGCGCTCGATGGCCTGCGCCAGCGCCTCGATCAGCAGTTGCATGCGCAGGTGCACGTAGTCGTCCTGCGGCTTCGGAAAGCGCTCGCGGAACGACTTGTAGAACGCCGCGCTTTCGGCCGTAGGCACGTTGGGCAGCCAGTCGGCCACCGCCACCACCTTGCCGATGCCGGCGTCGCCAATGGCTGCCGGCGCGCCCAGCGCGTTGCCGTAGAAGGTGTAGAAGCGCCCGTCGAAGCCGACGTCGCGCGCGGCCTTGACGAGCAGCGTCAGGTCGTTGCCCCAGTTGCCCGTCAGCACCGCCTGCGCGCCGCTGTTGCGGATCTTGGTGGCGTAGGGCAGGAAGTCCTTGATGCGGCCGATGGGGTGCAGCTCTTCACCGGCAATCGCCACGTCGGGCCGCAGCTGGGCCAGCTGGCGCTTGGCCTCGCGCAGCACGGCGTGGCCGAAGCTGTAGTCCTGCCCGATCAGGTACATGCGCTCCAGCTGTTCGTCGGCCTTGATCAGCTCCATCAGCGCCGTCATGCGCATGTCGGCGTGGGCGTCGAAGCGGAAGTGCCAGAAGCTGCACAGCTCGTTGGTCAGGATCGGATCGACCGCCGAGTAGTTGAGGAACACCACGCGCCGCGCCGGCTCGCGCTCGTTGTGCTTGTTGATGGCGTCGATCAGCGCCGCCGCCGCGGCCGACGAGTTGCCCTGCAGCACGAAGTGGATGCCGCCGTCGACGGCCGCGCGCAGCATCGACAGCGACTCTTCCACCTGCCCCTTGTTGTCGAAGCGCTGCAGCTGCAGCGGGCGCCGGCCCTGCGCCGTGGGCACGCCGCCGCGCGCGTTCACGCGCTCGATGGCCCAGGCCAGGTTGCGGAACACCGCTTCGCCGGTGTTGGCGAACGGGCCCGAGAGCGATTCGATCAGCCCCAGCTTGATGGGCGCGCCCTGCGCCTGGCCGAACAGCGGCGTGGCGCCCAGCAGTGCCAGGCCGGCGCGCAGCACCGCGCGGCGGGAGGTGATGGACATGGTTTACTCCTGAATAAATAGCAATCAGCGCCCGGTGGATAGGCGCTAGAGGCCGAAAAGGCTTTGAATCACTGAGCAGGCACCGAAGCAGCCGACGCGCTGGCCGCTTCCGCTTGCGGTGCGGGTGCGCGGTCGAGGTAGCCGTGCACCAGCTCGAAGAAGCGCGCGTACAGCGCGGCATCGGTCACGGTTTCGCTGGCCACCTTGACCATCGAATCCAGGCTGCCCTCCAGCGGCAGCGACAGCGAGCCGATGCCGCCCACGCCCAGCGAGGCCGAGTCCTTGACCTTGCGCACCACGTACTGCTCCTTCAGCCCGCTGACGAACATGGTCGCGGCCTGCGCATCGCCCAGCTCGGGCGCGCAGACGACGCGGAACTCGAGCTGCACGTGGTGCTCCGCCGTGGGCTGGAAGTACTTGCGGCCCGTTACCTGCTCGGGCTGCGCCGGCGTCAGCACGTAGCCCTGGCTCAGCAGCGCGCGGCGCGCCGCCTCGCAGCTGCGGCCGGGCGCGGCGTCGAAGTGGCGCACATGGGCGGCGCCATCAAAGCTTTCGGGCTGGAAGTTCAGCAAGGGCGCGGGCCCCTGCGACAAGCCGGCGCAACCCGTCAGCACGACGGGTGCCAGGCCCACAGCCAGGCGGCGCAATACAACAGCAAACGGCATCCGGAATCGGTGGTGCTCAGACAAGGCGCGATGGTAACGCGCGGGCATTTCACCAGCCGGCAAGCGGCGGCGCATGGGGCTGCAAGGGGTGATTTTCAAGGGCCGGTTGCTCTGGTTTTTGCCTTGCAGGCGCTTGAAATGGGCGCCCGGGCGCGCAACTGGGGCATCAAGCGGACGACGCCGATGGCCGATCCGCCACCCTCCAACCGAAAGGAAATTGACCGATGTTCTTCACCGCTTCTGCCCCCATCGCCCGCCGCTCGGCCTATGCCCCTGCCCTGCGCTCGCTCGACCGCTTTCTGGACGACGCCCTGACTGTGGCGCGCACCGCCGCCGCCAACGTGAGCGAGGACGACAAGGCCTGGACGCTAGCCATCGACGTGCCCGGCGTCAGCCGCGAGCAACTGGCCATCGCCATCGAAGGCGCCACCGTCAAGGTCGAGACGGTGGAAGGCGCGCCGCGCCAGTACAGGAAGGCCTACGAGTTCGCGCAGGACGTGGACGCCGCCGCCAGCAGCGCCAAGCTGGAGCACGGCGTGCTGACGCTGACCCTGGCCAAGCTGGTGCCCGAGAGCAAGGCCACCACGCTGGCCATCAACTGAAGCACCCATGGCGGCGGGCCACCGCGCCCGCGCCACCCACGCGACAACGCCGCAGCGGCCGCCTGGCCCTGCGGCGTTGTTGCGTCCGGGACGGGGTGATTTCAAAAATGACGAATGACAAATGACTTCGCTGCGCTTCAATGACAAAGCGGCGGTTCGTCATGGGTCATTGTTTTGAACGCGAAGCGGTATGAGACATCGCCACGCCGAACAAAAAGGGGGGACTTGCAAAATTTTCTGGATGTCGAAAACAGGCTTCAGCGCCCGCCAACCGGGCGCCAGCAGCTCACTTATTGATACGTCAACACCGCGCCAATTCGTTAGCGCCTGGAACAGGGCCTGCCCCGCCCGCGAACGCCCTGCCCCGCACCCTTCAGGCCGCCAGCGGCAGCATGTCCAGCGGCCAGCGCGGTTTGACGTCGAAGGCGTAGTCGGTGTTCGGTGCCTCGATGCCGGCCTGCACGCGCATGGCGGCGGCCAGGGCGATCATGGCGCCGTTGTCGGTGCACAGGTGCAGCTCGGGGTAGTGCACGCGCACGCCGCGCTGGGCACAGGCGGCGTTCAGCGCCGCGCGCAGGCGGGCGTTGGCGCCCACGCCGCCGGCCACCACCAGGCGCTTCAGGCCCGTGGCTTTCAGCGCCGCCAGCGACTTCTTCACCAGCACCTCGACGATGGCGGCCTGTGTGCTGGCCGCCAGGTCGGCGCGCATCTGCTCGCACGGCGCGCCCTCGAACTTCTTCGCCTGCGTCAGCACCGCCGTCTTCAGCCCGGCAAACGAAAAATCCAGGTTGCCGCTGTGCAGCAGCGGGCGCGGCAGCTTGTAGGCCGTGTCGTCGCCAAACTCGGCCAGCCGCGCCAGTGCCGGCCCGCCGGGGTAGCCCAGGCCGAGCAGCTTGGCGGACTTGTCGAAGGCCTCGCCGGCCGCGTCGTCGATGGTTTCGCCCAGCAGCTGGTAGCGGCCCACGCCATCGACGCGCATCAGCTGCGTGTGGCCGCCGCTGACCAGCAGGGCGACGAAGGGAAATTCGGGTGGATCGGCGCTGAGGAAGGGCGACAGCAGGTGCCCCTCCAGGTGGTGCACGCCCAGCACCGGCTTGCCCAACGCCGCACCCAGCGCGCAGGCCACGCCGGCGCCCACCAGCAACGCACCCGCCAGGCCGGGGCCGCGCGTGTAAGCTATTACATCGATAGCTGCCAGCGCCTGCCCCGCCTGCGCCAGCACGTGATTGGCCAATGGAATCACGCGGCGGATGTGGTCACGGCTGGCCAGCTCGGGCACCACGCCGCCGTAGTCGGCATGCATCGCCACCTGGGTGTGCAGCGCGTGCGCCAGCAGCTCGGGCACGCCGTGTTCACGCGTGCGCACCAGCGCCACGCCGGTTTCGTCGCAGGACGATTCGATACCGAGAACCAGGGTCGACATGGCGCAGGATTATCCGCCGCGGCCCGGCGCGCGGTGCGGCCGGGCGCCCTGTGCGCGGGCTAGAACTGGCTGTCGCCCATGTTGCCGACGATGTAGTTCTCCATCTGCGAGATGATGAAGCGCTGCTCCTCCAGCTGCGCATTCACCAGATCGCCGATGGAGACCAAGCCCACCAGCTCGCCGCCATCGACCACCGGCAGATGGCGCAGGCGGCCCTTGGTGATGATGCCCAGGCATTCCTGCACCGTCTGGCGCGGGCTGACGACGTACAGGCGCGCGGTCATCACGTTCACCAGCATCGTCTCGGCCGACGACAGGCCTTGCAGCGCCAGCTTGCGGGCGTAGTCGCGCTCGGTGAAGATGCCCAGCAGCGCATCGCCCTGCACCACCAGCACCGAGCCGATCTGGCGCTCGGCCATCAGCTGCAGCGCATCGCGCACGGTGGCGGTGGGCGGCAGCGCTGCCAGGGTGACACCCGGGCGGGAAGACAGGATCTCGGCAACGGTGGTGGCCATGGCGGGTTCTCCTCGTTGTCAGGCGGCTGTCCATGCGATGCCGCCCATTGTTGAATGGCACGTACATCGTGCCAGAAGCAGCGCCGATTTGCCATGCTCAGGTGTAAGCCATCGCAGGGCCACCGCCGCAAGCCGGGCCGCCGGCACAATACGGGGGCGCCCGCAGCTGCACTTTGCTTTTATTTTCATAGCTGCTTGCGCCCGTCCATAGGGCGCTGCAGCCGTTTTTGGCAATTGATCCTGAATTCATCACCATGCCCACCGCCCCGCTCGCCCTCATCTCCTCCATGGCCACCAGGAAGCTGCTGACCGAGCTGGTCGACAGCCACCAGCGCCAGCACCCCGGCGTGGCGGTGGCGCTCGAATCGGTGGGCGGCGTGGATGCGGCCCGGCGCGTGGCCGCGGGCGAAGCCTTCGACGCCGTGGCGCTGGGCTCCGACGCCATCGACCAGCTCATCGCCGACGGCCACCTGCTGCCCGGCAGCCGGGTGGACATCGTGCGCTCGGGCGTCGCCGTGGCCGTGCGCGCCGGCGCGCCGCACCCCGACATCGGCAGCGAAGCCGCGGTGCAGGCCGCCGTGCTGGCCGCGCCCACGGTGAGCTACTCCACCGGCCCCAGCGGCGTGGCCCTGGCCCGGCTGTTCCAGCGCTGGGGCATCGCCGACGCCGTGCAGGCCAAGCTGGTGGTGCCGCCGCCCGGCACGCCGGTGGGCGCGCTCGTCGCGCGGGGCGAGGTAGCGCTGGGCTTTCAGCAGCTGAGCGAGCTGATGCACCTGCCCGGCATCGACGTGCTGGGCCCGCTGCCCGAGGCGATCCAGATCACCACCATCTTCGCCGGCGGCGTGGCAGCCGCGTCGAAGCAACCCGAGGCGGCGCGCGCCCTGCTGGCCTTTCTGGCCGCGCCTGAAACCGCCGCCATCAAGCAGGCCAACGGCATGGCGCCCGCCTGAGCGCAATGGGCCTGGCGCTGACCGACCCCGACCTGCGCGCGCTGCTGGCGCGCACGCTGGCGAGCTTGCCGGCCGATGGCGCCGTGGTCTGCCTGTGCGCGGCCTGGTGCCGCGTGTGCGACGACTTTCGCCCCGGCTTCGAGCAGGCCGCCGCCGCGCGGCCCACGCTGGCCTTCCGCTGGCTCGACATCGAGGACGAGGCCGATGCCCTGGGCGACATCGACGTCGAGACCTTTCCCACCCTGGTGATCGGCGGGCGCGACGGCGCCGTGCGCTTTGCCGGGCCGGTGGTGCCGCAGCCTGGGCAGATCGCGCGCCTGCTGCAAAGCCTGGGCCTGTGATGGTGCTGCACGCCGCAACTGGCTTATTCTTGACTCCCATCAATTGAGCGCCCTTCGGTGCCAGACCACAATGCCACCCATGGGAATCAGCCCCTACATCAAGGAAATCGGCCGGGGCGCGCAGGGCGCACGCGCCTTGTCGCGCGAGCAGGCCACCGACCTGCTGTGCCAGCTGCTCGACGGCCAGTGCTCCGACTTCGAGATCGGCGCCTTCTGCGTCGCCATGCGCATCAAGGGCGAGACGCCAGAAGAAATGGCCGGCTTTCTGGACGCGCTGGACCTGCGCCTGACCAAGCTGCCGCGCAGCGACCGCCCGGTGGTCGTGCTGCCCAGCTACAACGGCGCGCGCAAGCTGCCGGGGCTCACCACCCTGCTGGCCGCCCTGCTGGCGCGCAAGGGCCTGCCGGTGCTGGTGCACGGCACGCCCACCGAAGACGCGCGCGTCAGCAGCCAGGCCGTGCTGGCCGCGCTGGGCATCGACCCCAGCGCGCCCCATGAGCGCATCGACAACGGCCGCGTGCACTTCGTCGCCACCGAGGCGCTGCACCCGGGCCTGAAACGCCTGCTGGACGTGCGCCGCGCCATCGGCCTGCGCAACCCGGCGCACGCGCTGGTCAAGCTGATGAACCCGGTGGACGGCCCCGCGCTGGTGGTGGCCAGCTACACGCACCCCGAATACGCCGAATCCATGGCCGCCACCTTCAGGCTGATGCGCACGCCCGCCCTGCTGCTGCGCGGCACCGAGGGCGAGCCCGTGGCCGACCCGCGCCGCACGCCGCGCATGGACCTGTTCCTCAACGGCGAAAGCCACACCGTGCAGGACGCGCAGCCCGGCCCGCTGGCCACGCTGCCCGCGCTGCCCACCAGCACCGACGCCGCCGTCACCGCCGATTACATCCGCGACGTGATGGAAGGCCGCCTGCCGCCGCCCGAGCCCATCCTGTTGCAGGTCGAGCACATCGTGCGTGCCTGCAAGGCGCTGGAGGCCGAGGGCGACCCGACCTGCCTGCAGGAGCTGGCCGCATGAGCAAAGCCCCCTGCACCAACCGGCCGCGTCACCCTGGTGGGCGCCGGCCCGGGCGACCCCGATCTGCTCACGCTCAAGGCCGTCAAGGCGATTGCCGCCGCCAGCGTCATCCTGGTCGACGACCTGGTGGGCGAAGGCGTGCTGGCCCACGCCCGGCCCGACGCGCGCATCACCTACGTCGGCAAGCGCGGCGGCTGCAAGAGCACGCCGCAGGCCACCATCGAGCAGCTGATGCTGGAGGCCGCCCGCGCCGGCGAGAACGTGGTGCGCCTGAAGGGCGGCGATCCGTTCATCTTCGGCCGCGGCGGCGAAGAGGTGGAAAGCCTGCGCCGCGCCGGCATCGAGCCGGTGGTGGTCAACGGCATCACCTCGGGCCTGGCCGCCATGACCAGCCTGGGCGCGCCGCTGACGCACCGCGACCGCGCGCACGGCGTGGTCTTCGTCACCGGCCACCCGCAGAAGGACGGCCCCGGCCTGGACTGGGCGCGGCTGGGCGAATCGGCGCACGGCCTGCGCCTGACGCTGGTGATCTACATGGGCATCAGCAGCGCCGCGCGCATCCAGGCCGGGCTGCTGTCGGCCCTGCCGGCTTCCACGCCGGTGGCCGTGATCCAGCGCGCCACCCTGCCGGCGCAGCGCCAGTGCCTCACCACCTTGGGCGAGCTGCCCGACAGGCTGGCTGCCTGCGGCCTGGGCAGCCCGGCCATCATGGTGGTGGGCGACGTGGTGCTGGGCGTGCGCGCGGCGCTGCAGGACGCGGCGCTGGCCGCCTGAGAAACTCCTTTATTGATAGCTTCTTGCGCTTGATCCACGAAGGTTTCAAACCGATTCCATCTGAGTAGGCCTCTAACTCAGGTCCGCGCATGGCATGCCAGAAAACCATACGCAGAGGACGCAGAAGAATTCAAGCAGGGCTGTCTTTTGCGTCCTCTGCGGTTCTTCTGCGTCCTCTGCGTCCGGTATTCAGTGGCTGCTCATGGCTCGGCAACTTGTCATGACCTGCGCGAGCAGCTCCGATTCTTGAGGTGCCCGGCGGGCCTACTACCATCGCCCCATGCCTCCTCCCCGCTTCGACGCCGTCATTCTGGGTGCCGGTGCCGCCGGCCTGTTCTGCGCGGCGCAGGCGGGCAGCGCGGCCTGCGCGTGCTGCTCATCGACCACAGCGAACGCGTGGCGGAAAAGGTGCGCGTCTCGGGCGGCGGGCGCGCCAACTTCACCAACCGCGACCTCGACCCGGCCGCGCCGCACAAGCATTTCATCAGCGCCAATCCGCACTTCTGCCGCTCGGCGCTGGCGCGCTTCACGCCGCAGCACTTCATCGCCCTGCTCGACCGGCACGGCGTGCCCTGGCACGAGAAGCACAAGGGCCAGCTGTTCTGCGACCGCTCGGCCGAAGATCTGATTGCCCTGCTGCTGGCCGAATGTGCCGCTGCGACCGCGCACGGCGGCTTGGTGGAACGCTGGCAGCCGTGCCGCGTGCAGAGCGTGCGGTTTCAAGCCAAAGAGGCCGCCAGCGCTGATGCAGCAAGCGCAGGCAGCTATCTCATCGATAGCGATCGTGGCCCCATCGAAGCGCCCGCCCTGGTCATCGCCACCGGCGGCCTGTCGATCCCCAAGATCGGCGCCAGCAGCTTGGGGCTGGACATCGCGCGCCAGTTCGGCCTGAAGATCATCGACACCCGCCCCGGCCTGGTGCCGCTCACCTTCGACGGCGCGGCCTGGGCACCCTACGCACAACTGGCCGGTCTGGCGCTGCCGGTGCGCATCGGCACGGGCGAGAAGAAGCAGCATGTGACCTTCCACGAAGACCTGCTGTTCACCCACCGCGGCCTGTCCGGCCCGGCGGTGCTGCAGATCTCCAGCTACTGGCGCCCGGGCACGCCCATCGTCATCGACCTGGCGCCCGAGGTGGACGTGGCGGCCGAACTGCTGGCCGCCAAGGCGCGCTCGCGCAAGCTGATCGTGAACGAACTGGCGCAGTGGCTGCCGCAGCGCCTGGCCGAAGCCTGGGTGGCGCAGGACGCCGCCTGGCAGCGCCCCGTCAACGAGGCCAGCGACAAGGCGCTGCTTCAACTGGCCGAGCAACTCCAGCGCTGGCCGCTCACCCCCACCGGCACCGAGGGCTACAAAAGGCCGAAGTCACCCTGGGCGGCGTCGACACGCGCGCACTGTCGTCGCAGACGCTGGAAGCGCGCCAGCAGCCCGGCCTGTACTTCATCGGCGAGGTGGTCGACGTCACCGGCTGGCTGGGCGGCTACAACTTCCAGTGGGCCTGGGCCAGCGCCGCCGCCTGCGCCGAGGCGTTGGCAGCACGCCACACCGGCACGCCAGCCACCCCTGACTTCTCTCCAGGCGGCCGCGCAGCATGCCGCAAGAAGGGCCGCGGAGCAGGCCATTCGAGGACGCCGTGGCCGGACCTGCGCCGGCCACCAGCGTCGTCCCCTGGGGGAAGGCGCGCAAGCGCCTCAGGGGGTTATAATCCTTGGTTTGCTGGCAAACGCCCCGCCGGCCATACTAGTTCGAATGTGCGGGGCAACAACTGCGGCGTATGGCGTGAAGCCTGATCTACTTCACACCCGCTGGCCGCGCAAATACCTGAAATTTGAATGACCACCATCCGAGTCAAAGAAAACGAGCCGTTCGACGTGGCCCTGCGCCGCTTCAAGCGCACCATTGAAAAGCTGGGCCTGCTGACCGACCTGCGCGCCCGCGAGTTTTACGAGAAGCCCACGGCCGAGCGCAAGCGCAAGAAGGCCGCTGCCGTCAAGCGCCACTACAAGCGCGTGCGCAGCCAGCAACTGCCCAAGAAGCTGTACTGATTCAGCCGCTTCTCGCAACCAAAAAGCTCGCC
Organism: Ottowia beijingensis; assembly: GCF_013423955.1. GTDB lineage: Bacteria > Pseudomonadota > Gammaproteobacteria > Burkholderiales > Burkholderiaceae_C > Ottowia > Ottowia beijingensis. Next base: position 250,658 of record NZ_JACCKX010000001.1, read on the forward strand.
GGGGACGCTCAGCGAGCTTTTTCGTTTCTGCAAGGACAAAACCATGAGCCTGAAAGACCAGATCACCGAAGACATGAAGACCGCCATGCGCGCCAAGGACAGCGAGCGCCTGGGCACCATCCGCCTGCTGCAGGCGGCGATGAAGCAGAAGGAAGTGGACGAGCGCATCGAACTGGACGACACCGCCGTCATCGCCATCGTCGACAAGCTCATCAAGCAGCGCAAGGACAGCATCGCCGCCTTCACCCAGGCCGGCCGCCAGGACCTGGCCGACAAGGAAGCCGCCGAAATGAAGGTGCTGGAGGCCTACCTGCCCGCCCGCCTGTCGGAGAGCGAAATCGTTGCCGAGGTGAAGGCCATCGTGGCCGAACTGGGCGCCAGCGGGCCCGGCGACATGGGCAAGGTGATGGGTGCCGTGAAGCAGCGCCTGGCCGGCAAGGCGGACATGGGCGCCGTCAGCGCGGCGGTGAAGGCTGCGCTGGCGGGTTGAGTGCCCCCGGCCTTGTGGGAGCGGCCTTGGCCGCGATGGCAGCGCATCGCCCACCCCGCATGCCGCATCGCGGGCCAGCCCGCTCCCACACACCGCTCTGGCGATCAGAAAAATCAAAAACCATAGCTGCTTGCGCTTGCCAGCAAACGATTTCAGATACTTTTCTCTTGAAATCAAGGCTGCACAAGCGCAAGCCACTATCAATCCATGAGCAAGCAAACCGCTTTCTGACAATTGCTTGCAAACTGCGCCGCAGCTTTGCACAGCGCGACCGCCCGCGGCAAACCGAAGCCCGCGCCGGCGCGTTATGAAGAGGCAGGAACGCTTCCGTTCCCCGAGGCCTCTGACCACCATGACGCAACCCACCTCTTCCCCTGGCGCCGCTGGCTTGGCGGCGCACTGCTGGCGGCCGCGCCCGTGCTGGGCTGGGCCCAGGCCGACCCGCCGTCACGCGTGGCCTACATCAGCGCCGCCGAAGGCGCGGTGCAGATCGCCACCGACGGCCAGCGCTTCGCGCCCGCCTCCATCAACTGGCCGGCGACCACCGGCACCCGCCTCGTCACCGACCCCAACGCGCGCGCCGAACTGCACGGCGGCTGGACCGCCGTGCGCCTGACCGGCCACGCCGACCTGAGCGTGACCGTGCTGGACGACGACACCGCGCAGTTTGCGCTGATGGACGGCACCGCCTCGGTGCGCGTGCGCCAGCTGCAGCCCGGCGAGCGCGTCGAGATCGACACCCCACACCTGGCCGTGGTGGCCAGCCAGGCGGGCGAATACCGCGTCGACGTCGATCCGCGCGCCGACACCACGCGCGTCACCGTGCACGCCGGCGTGGCCACGGTGTACGGCGAGGCGGGGCAATCCACCACCGTGGGCCAGCGCCAGCAGGCGCTGTTCACCGGCCGCAACCTGCAGCCGTTGCAGCGCGGCGGCGTGGCCGTGCGCGACGGTTTCGACCAGTGGGTGGCCCAGCGCGATGCGCTGGAAGACCGCTCGGCCTCGGCCCGCTACGTGCCGCGCGACGTGCCCGGCTACCAGCAGCTCGACGCCTACGGCGAATGGGCGCAGGACGCCACCTACGGCCCCGTGTGGTACCCGCAGGTCACCGTGGCCGACTGGGCGCCCTACCGCTACGGCCGCTGGGCCTGGGTGGAGCCCTGGGGCTGGACCTGGGTGGACGACGCGCCCTGGGGCTTCGCGCCCTCGCACTACGGCCGCTGGGCGCAGATCGGCCCGCGCTGGGCTTGGGTGCCCGGCAGCTTCGGCCCGCGCCCGGTGTACGCGCCGGCGCTGGTGGCCTTCGTCGGTGGCGACAACTGGAGCGTGGCGCTGGGCAGCCCCGGTGCCGCGTGGTTCCCGCTGGCGCCGGGCGAATACTGGCGCCCGCACTACCACGCCAGCGACCGCTACCACCGCGGCCTGAACTGGGGCCGCGAGCGCGTGCGCCCGCCGGCCGACGGCTACCACTTCCATCGCCGCCCCAACGCCGTCACCTACGCTCCGGCCGACCAGTTCGGCGGTGGCCAGCGCGGCCGCCGGCCCGGCTTCGGCGACGGCAGCCGCCTGCCGTCCGGCGCACTGAACGACAGCCGCATCGTCGCCCCGCCGCCGCGCGCCTGGGTGCCCGGCGTGCAGACGCAGGCGCCGCTGCCCACGCTGCGCCCTGACCGGCCCGATCGCCCAGGTGCTGGCGTGCGCGAGCCGCGCCCGCCGCGTGGCGGCGCCGACCGCGGCGTGGCCGCACCCGCGCCGTCGCCCGCCCGCCTGCCCGTGCCCGACGGCCGCGGCATGCGCCATGGCGACGATGCCCAGCCGCCGATGGCTCGGCCCGCGCGGCCCGCACCGCCGGAGCGCTACGAATCCGGCAGCCTGGAGCGCAACCGCTACCTGCGCGACCAGGCCGAGCGCGACGGCGCCCACATGGGCGTGCCGCAGCCACGCAACCCGCAGGTGCGCGAGGCGCAGCAACAGCAGTGGCAGATGCAGCGCCAGCAGGAAGAGCGCGTGCGCGAATTGCAGCCGCGCCCGGCGGTCATCAACCCGCCGCCCGCCGCGGCCCCGCAGATGCCGCGCGTGCAGCCGATGCCGGCGCAGCGGCCGTTCTCGTCGGGCGAGCTGGGCCATGTGCCGCGCCAGATGGAGCGCCCCGCCATGCCGCAACGCGAGCAGCGCGCCATGCCGATGCGCGACTCCGGCGCGCTGGCACCGCGCGAGCCGCGCGAACGGCGCGGCATGATGGAGCCGTGAAGGCGAACGCCAGCGCTTCGTTATTGATAGCTGCTGGCGCTTGATGGGTGGGCGCTGAAGGCGGTTTTGGCCTGAAAATCAAGCCGGCCGCAAGGCAGCCCGTTCCACGTCCGGATCGAAACGACATGAACTTCTTCATTCCGGCGACAGCCGGAATCCAGACGACGCGCGTGCGCAGCACATGGAGCCCGGCTTTCGCCGGGATGACGGTGGTTGACGTCTTGAGGTGGAAACGGACTCAGTTGCCCGCCACCGTCATCCGGTCGATGAGCACCGAACCCACGGTTTTCGAGCCGTAGGTGTAGGCATCGGCCCCCACGGCCTGCAGCCCCAAGAACATCTCGCGAAGGTTGCCGGCGATGGTGATCTCCTGCACCGGGTAGGCGATGCGGCCGTTCTCCACCCAGAAGCCGCTGGCGCCGCGCGAATAGTCGCCGGTGACGTAGTTCACGCCCTGGCCCATCAGCTCGATCACGAACAGGCCGGTGCCCAGCTTGCGCAGCATCTCGTCCAGGTCGTCGCCCGCGCGCGTCAGGCGCGACCGCAGCGTGAGGTTGTGCGAGCCGCCGGCGTTGCCGGTGGTCCTCATGCCCAGCTTGCGCGCCGAATAGGTGCTGAGGAAGTAGCCCGCCACCCGCCCCGCATCCACCACCTTGCGCGCCTGCACGCGCACGCCTTCCTCGTCGAACGGCGACGAGCCCTTGCCGCCGACGACGAACGGGTCTTCGAGCACGTCGATGTGCTTGGGCAGCACCGGCTTGCCCAGCGAATCGACCAGGAACGAGGTCTTGCGGTACAGCGCGCCGCCGCTCAGCGCCTGCGTCAGGCTGCCCAGCAGGCCGGCGGCCAAGGGCGACTCGAACAGCACCGGGCACTGGCGCGTGCCGATTTTGCGGCTCTTCAGCCGGCTCAGCGCGCGCTCGGCGGCGTAGCGGCCCACGGCCTCGGGCGCGGCCAGGTCGCGCGCATTGCGCTCCGAGCTGTACCAGTAGTCGCGCTGCATGTCGTTGCCCTTGCCGGCAATCGGCGCGACAGACAGCGAATGGCGCGAGCTGGCATAGCCCCCACGAAAGCCGTGCGTGTGCGCGCTAAAGAAATGGCTTTGCTGCGCCGACACGCCGGCGCCCTCGCTGTTGGTGATGCGCTTGTCCACCGCCAGCGCGGCGTGCTCGCAGGCCAGCGCCAACTCGGCCGCCTGCTCGCTGGTGATGGGCCAGGGTGGAACAGGTCCAGGTCGCGCTGCTCGGTGGCGATGTCGGCCTCGTCCGGCAGGCCGGCCACCGGGTCTTCGGCGGTGAAGCGGGCGATGTCGTAGGCCGCCTGCACCGTCTGCTCGATGGCGGCGCGCGAGAAGTCCGACGTGCTGGCATTGCCGCGCCGCTGGCCCAGGTACACCGTCACGCCCAGCGACTTGTCGCGGTTGCGCTCCACCGTCTCCAGTTCGCCCTTGCGCACGCTCACGCTCAGGCCCGAACCTTCGGATGCCTCGGCACCCGCGTCGGTGGCGCCGAGCTTCTTGGCATGGGCCAGCGCGGTGTCCACCAGCTCTTCGAAGAAGGCGCGCGAATAAGAAAAGCCCGGCAGGGCTTTGGAGTCGTTTTGCATGGTGGCGGCTATCATACTTCTCGACTTTTCAGATTCCTATCCATGTCCCGCAAACCCAAGAAAGGCTATTTCGTCCGCGGCCAGTTCGTCGCCGAAGGCAGCGAGCTGGACGAACAGCTCAAGGCCGAGCTGCGCGGCGATGGCCCCAGCAAGACCGAGCTGAAGGCGCAGAGCGCCGAGCTGCAGGCGCTGGGCGAGGCGCTGCTGACGCTGCGGCGCGATCTGTTCGAGCCGCTCGATCTGCCCACCAAGCTGGTCGATGGGCTGGAGGAGCTCAAGCGCATCACCAACTTCGAAGGCAAGCGCCGCCAGAGCCAGTACGTGGGCAAGCTGATGCGCCAGCTTCATGATGAACAGCTGGCCGCCGTGCGCGCCGCATTGGAAGAGCAGCGCAAGGGCCCAGCTGCCGAAACCCTGCGCCTGCACGCCGCCGAGCGCTGGCGTGAGCGCCTGATCGCCGAAGACGCCGCCGTCAACGCCTGGGTGACGCAGTTCCCCGACACCGACGTGCAGCAGCTGCGCGCGCTGGTGCGCCAGGCGCGCAAGGATGCGCCCACGCCCGACGCCGCCAAAGAGGCCGAAGCCAAGGGTCAGGCGCAGCGCAACAGCCGTGCCTTCCGCGAGCTGTTCCAGTTGGTGAACACCGCGCTGGCGCAGGCCGAGGCGCACCCGCCCGAGGTGCAACCCATCGATGCCGAGGACGTGGGCTACGTCAACGACGCCCGCGCCGGTTGACTGCATGACAAATGACCTCGGCCTGCGGCCTCGATGACAAAGGCGCGGCCGCGGCGCCCGGCTCCTTTGTCATTGAAGCCGCGAAGCGGCGGAGTCATTTGTCATTTGTCATCCGTCATTGGCCCAGCAAGGAACCCGCATGAACGCACACGACCCCATCACCATCGGCATCGTCTCCATCAGCGACCGCGCCTCCAGCGGCACGTATGAAGACAAGGGCCTGCCCGCGCTGCAGGAGTGGCTAGGCAAGGCGCTGAAGAACCCGATCAGCTTCGAGCCGCGCCTGATCCCCGACGAGCAGGCCACCATCAGCCGCACGCTGATCGAGTTGGTCGACGCCGGGTGCGCCCTGGTGTTGACCACCGGCGGCACCGGCCCCGCCGTGCGCGACGTGACGCCCGAGGCCACGCTGGCCGTCGCCGACAAGGAAATGCCGGGCTTTGGCGAGCAGATGCGCCAGATCAGCCTGGCCTTCGTGCCCACGGCCATCCTGAGCCGCCAGGTGGCGGTGATCCGCGGGCAGTGCCTCATCATCAACCTGCCCGGCCAGCCCAAGGCGATTGCCGAGACGCTGGAAGGCCTGAAGGACAACGCCGGCAACCCGCAGGTGCACGGCATCTTCGCCGCCGTGCCCTACTGCATCGACCTGATCGGCGGCCCCTACCTGGAAACCAACGACGCCGTGTGCAAGGCCTTCCGACCCAAGAACGCGGTGCGGCCCGCGCGCGACTGAGCGCGCCCTGCGGTGGCCGCGCCACGGCGCGCTGCAACAGGTGTCACGGGATGCAAGCAGGGCGATGTCCCACAAGCGCCTGGATACAACACCGACCCGGCGCTTCACATGGCCGGGGCACATTGAAGGTGCGCGCCGCGGTCGTCCTTGAATTTTTCCATTTCCCATTGCCGCGGTGCTGAACCAAGGAGCCACGCCATGAAACTTCGCCAATACAGCCTTGCCGCCGTCCTCGCCGCCACGCTGGCCGCCGCGGGTTGTTCCACCTCCCCCACCAATGCACAGATCGGCACCGGCGTGGGCGCCGTGGCCGGCGGTGTGGCCGGCAACGTGCTGTTCGGCAACACGCTCGGCACCGTGGGGGCGCCGCTGCCGGCGCACTGATCGGCAACGAGGTGGGCAAGCGCCGCTGATTCCAACGCCACGCTGGCGCGCCGGATGCATCGCCGCGCCGGCCTTCAGCAGCATCCGCCGTCCTGGCGCGTTGAGGCAGGCTGCAACCCAAAGCCGGCCTTGCGGCGGATCAGTTCTTACACCGCCGCGTGCCTTCAGAAAGCGAAAAGCCCCTGTGCGCCTGGTGCACCGGCAAAGCCAACAGAAAGCGCGGCGCACAATAGGCGCGACCTCGCGCAGGATCGCCTCGCAGCCACCGAAGGTGGGCCCGTCCCTGGGCGGGCGCGGTGTCTGTTTTGCTTGACCTATCAAGAAGTCTCAAATGACCCACGGGCCGCATCCGCCGTGTGCGAGCGGGCTTGCCCGCGATCAAGCGCTGGTGGCGACGAGGCGCCTCATCGCGGGCAAGCCCGCTCCCACAACACAGTCTGAGACTTCTTGATAAACAAGCTGTCTTGATCGTCCACGGTGCCGGGGCGTTGGGCGGCAGCCGTGGTCCGGGGCGCCCCCTGCTGCGTCCGCTACTTGCCCACCAACTCGTTCAGCTTGTCGGCCTCGAAGGTTTCCTCGCGCGTGGCGTCGTCGGGCACGCAGTTCGGGTCGATCTGGCACGACAGCTTCTCGATGGCCTGCCACAGCAGCATGATCTGGTGCTCCTGGCTGGCCGTGCCGTCGATCAGGCCGCGCAGCGCCTGGCTCACGGGGTCGTCGTTCTGCGTCACGCCGTAGGCCGAAAAGCCCAGCTTGGCAGCCGCCTCTTCGCGCTTGGCCGCGTCTTCGGCCACGATGATGCGCGCCGGGTTGCCCACCGCCGTGGCGCCCGGGGGCACCGGCTTGGTGACCACGGCGGATGAGCCGATCTTGGCCCCGTCGCCCACCGTGAAGCCGCCCAGCACCTGGCTGCTGGCGCCCACGACCACGCCCTTGCCCAGCGTGGGGTGCCGCTTGGTGCCCTTGCCGAGCGAGGTGCCGCCCAGCGTGACGCCCTGGTAGATGGTGCAGTCGTCGCCGATCTCGGCCGTCTCGCCGATCACCACGCCCATGCCGTGGTCGATGAACACGCGCTCGCCGATCTTTGCGCCGGGGTGGATCTCGATGCCCGTGAGAAAGCGCCCCCAGTGCGAGATCCAGCGCGCCAGCCAGTGCCAGCCGCGCTCCCACAGCGGGTGGGCGATGCGGTGCAGCACCAGGGCGTGGAAACCGGGTATGAGAACACCACATCCCACACCGAGCGCGCGGCCGGGTCGCGCTCGAGAATGGCCTGGGTGTAGGAACGGATGCGCTGCAACATGGTGGGTGGCGAGTCTAGCGTTTGTGCACTGCCGGCGCTGTGTCCGCACTCGTGGCGTGGGCAGCGGCCGCGCCCTGCATGGCCTTGGCAATGCCGCGCAGGATGTGAATCTCCTCCGCCGTGGGCTGCGCGCGGTTGAACAGCTGCTGCAGACGCGGCATCAGCTTCTTGGGCGCAGCGGGGTCGAGAAAGCCGATGTCGACCAGCGCCTGCTGCCAGTGCGCCAGCATGCCGGCCACCTGCGCCGCGTCGGCGTGCTGCGGCGCCGCGGTGGCGGGTTGCACGTCGAAGCCGTGGCCGAGCACACTCAACGCCTGGCGCCAGTCGTAGGCGATCAGCTGCACGGCGGCGGCGATGTTGAGCGAGCCGTAGTCGGGGTGCGTGGGAATGCTGAGCGCAACGTGGCAGCGGTACACGTCCTCGTTCTTCATGCCGTAACGCTCGGAGCCGAACAGGAAGGCGATACCTTCCGGCGCATTCAATGCCAAACCAGGCTTCAACGCCCGTCCATCAAGCGCTGGAAGCTCCTTTTTCAATAGCATCCTGAAATGATCCCGCGGTGCGCGCGTGGGCGGTCCAAAGTCGCGCGGCGTCATCGCCGTGGCGCACAGGTGGGTCATGCCGCCCAGCGCCTCGTCCAGCGTGGGCACGATGCGCGCCCGCGCCAGCACGTCGGTGGCGCCGCTGGCGCGCTCGATGGCCTCGGTGCGCGTCAGCACGTCGGGCCAGCGCGGGTTAACCAGCACCAGATCGTCAAAACCCATCACCTTCATCGCCCGCGCCACCGCGCCCACGTTGCCGGCGTGGCTGGTGTCGATCAGGATGAAGCGCGTGCGGGGATGGCCATGGTTGCGATTGTCGCCGGCACGCCCCCGCCTCTTGTGGGAGCGGCCTTGGCCGCGATGGGCGCTTCGCCGCTGCAGAGCTTGCCATCGCGGCCAAGGCCGCTCCCACAGCCCGGGTTGAGGGGCGCGCCTCGCTAACATCACGGCTTTGCCCATTCATCCTTCACCATGACCACCGCCACCCTGCCCAACGTCACCCTCACCACCCAGGCCAACGTCTACTTCGACGGCAAGTGCGTGTCGCACAGCTTCACGCTGGCCGATGGCACGAAGAAGAGCGTGGGCGTGGTGCTGCCCGCCACGCTCACCTTCAACACCGGCGCGGCCGAGATCATGGAGTGCGTGGGCGGCGGCTGCGAATACAAGCTGGCCGGCAGCGACGAGTGGAAATCGTCCGGCCCCGGCGAGCGGTTCAGCATCCCGGCCAATTCGTCGTTCGACATTCGCGTGGCCGAGCAATACCACTACATCTGCCATTACGGATAACACCCCCTGAGCGGCTGACGCCGCTTCCCCTCTCCTGCGGGAGGGGGACAACGCCAGTGGCCGGCGCGAGTTGAGGCCACGGCGTTCGCTGGCATGGGCTGCTGCGCGGCCATTGGGTCGTAGCGTCGTGGAGGTCACGCAACGGACCGCCGCCGCGCGCAACGCGTGCTACGCTGCCGCGCATGTCCGCCCGCCCTGCCCCTGCCGACGCCAGCCTGATCGATTCGCGCACCGCCGCCTGGCGGCTGCTGGTGACGGTGCTGCTGGTCACGCTGGGCAACAGCGCGATGTACGTCGTCTCCGTGGTGCTGCCGGCGGTGCAGGCCGAGTTCGGCATCGGCCGTGCGGGGGCGTCGATGCCTTACACGGTGATGATGGTGTGCCTGGGGCTGGGTGGCCTGTTCACCGGCATCTGGGCCGACCGCTGGGGCATCGCGCGCGTGCTGTGGCTGGGCTCGGCCGCCGTGCTGGCCGGTTACGTGCTGGCGGCGCTGTCGGGCAATGTGTGGATGTTCGGGCTGGCGCACGGGCTGCTGGGCCTGCTGGGCGGCGCAGCCACCTTCGCGCCGCTGATGGCCGACACCGGCCTGTGGTGGAACAAGCGGCGCGGCATCGCCATGGCGGTGTGCGCCAGCGGTAACTACATCGCCGGCACGCTGTGGCCGCCGCTGGCGCAGTGGGGCATCACGCATTACGGCTGGCGGCCGACCTACATCGTGCTGGGCCTGGTGTGCGGCATCGGCATGGCGCTGCTGGCCTTCTACATGCGCCAGCGCCCGCCCGCGCTGGCGCTGCCGGCGGCCGGGGCGGCCGCGGCGCCGCGTGCCACCATCTGGCCGCCGGATCGGCCCTTCGGCCTCTCGACGGCGCACGCGCAGTGGCTGCTGTGCGTGGCCGGCGTGGCCTGCTGCGTGGCGATGTCGATGCCGCAGGTGCACATCGTGGCCTACTGCACCGACCTGGGCTACGGCGCGGCGCGCGGGGCCGAGATGCTGTCGCTGATGCTGTTTTCCGGCATCATCAGCCGGCTGGTGTCGGGCTGGATATGCGACCACATCGGCGGCATCCGCACGCTGTTGCTGGGCTCGGCGCTGCAGGGCGTGGCGCTGCTGATGTTCCTGCCCGTGGACGGGCTGGTGCCGCTGTACGTGGTGTCGGCGCTGTTCGGGCTGTTTCAGGGCGGCATCGTGCCGTCGTACGCCATCATCGTGCGCGAGCACTTTCCGCCGCGCGAGGCCGGCGCGCGCACCGGCGCCGTCATCATGGCCACGCTGCTGGGCATGGCGCTGGGTGGATGGATGTCGGGCTGGGTGTTCGACATGACGGGCAGCTACGATGCGGCCTTCATCAACGGCATCGGCTGGAACCTGCTGAACCTGGCGATTGCCAGCTGGCTGTTCTGGCGCACGCGCGGGCCTTCGACACGGCTGGTGGCCACCTGACGGGTCTGGCCAGGCCGGGCGGGCCATATACTCCCCACCATTAAGGCCGCCAGCGCCCGAAACACGGGCGCAAAAGAGCATACTCCCCATTATTTGCGACGGCGCCAGGCTGCCTCAGAACCAGCGCGTCACCACCGCCGCCGCCAGCACCACGACGCCGAAGACCGCCGCGCGCACCGCTTTGCGGCGGTAGGCCAGCGCCTCGTCCTGCATGCCTTCCATGCGGCCAATGGCCGCGGCGCGGATGACGGCCATGATGATGTACAGCACCGTGCCGATGAGCAGCACGGCCATGATGGTGGACAGGCGCATGGCGTGGTTCCTTTCGTTCGACGGCCTGCGGGCATCATAGGCCGCAGCCCGCTCACTCCATTTCCACTTCAAGGTGTCGATCACCGACATCCCGGCGAAGGCCGGGATCCATGTTTCCCGCACACGTCGGCTGGATTGCGGCCCCGTATCGCAGTACGGGGCAGGCTTTGCGCCGGAATGACGAGCTATGGCAGCTTTGATCTGGAATTGGAATCACACCCGCCCCGGCACGCCGCGCACCAGGCCGGTGTCGATGGCGGCGCGTTGCAGCCGCTGCCGGTCGGCGTCGTGCGCGGGGCAATGCATCTGCAGGTGCTGCAGGGCCAGCTCCAGCGCCTGCGCCCAGGCGCCCTGCAGCAGCCAGGCACCGGCGGCATCGGCCAGGCCCGCAGCGCAGCGCGGCAGCACGGCCGCCACGGCCTCGCTGGCATGCTGCGCGGCATCGAAGCCATCGGTGGCGGCGCGCCGGGCGATGAAGCCGGTGCCCGCCAGCGCCACGATCAGCTGTCGCGCCGCATCGTCTGAAGCCACCGCCACCTGCGGCTTGCCGCCGCCCACGGCGTGGTGCACCACGGCCAGCGCCGCCTCGGCGGACAGTCCCGCATGGCGCATCAACAGATCGACAGCCCCTGGCTTGTCACGCACGCGGCGCAGGTGAAACAACTCGATGGTGCTCACACCACGGTGGGCTCGGGTTCGAGTCGGATACCGAAGCGCTCGTACACGCTGGTCTGGATGGCCTTGGCCAGCGTCATCACCTCGCCGCCGGTGGCGGGGTTTGCGTGCCGCCGGCGTTGACCAGCACCAGCGCCTGCCGCTCGTACACGGCGGCGTTGCCCACGCGCTTGCCCTTCCAGCCGCAGGCGTCGATCAGCCAGCCTGCCGCTAGCTTCACGCTGCCGTCGGGCATGGGGTAGTGCACCACCTTGGGGTCGCGGCCGATGATGTCGGCGCACTGCTCGGGCGTGACGGTGGGGTTCTTGAAGAAGCTGCCCGCGTTGCCGACGACGGCCGGGTCGGGCAGCTTGGCGCGGCGGATGGCGACGATCCAGTCGTACAGCTGGCGCGCGCTGGGCGCGGTCACGCCCTCCTCGGCCATGCGGCGTTCGATGTCGAGGTAGCCCAGCACCGGCTGCCATTGTTTGGACAGCGCAAAGCGCACGCGCAGGATCAGCGCGCGGCCGGCCAGGCCGAAGTCGCCGGGCTGCGCCGGCACGTGCTTGAACACCGAATCGCGGTAGCCGAAGCCGCACTGCGCGGCATCCAGCGTGAACACCTCGCCCGTCAGGAGGTCGATGGCGTCCAGCGCGTGAAAGCGGTCCTGCAGCTCGACGCCGTAGGCGCCGATGTTCTGCACCGGCGATGCGCCCACGGTGCCGGGGATCAGCGCCAGGTTCTCCAGCCCGGGCAGGCCCTGGTCCAGCGTCCAGGTCACGAAGTCGTGCCAGTTCTCCCCGCGCCGGCCTCGACGATGGTGTGGCGCGCGGTCTCGCCCACCACGCGGCGGCCTGGCACTTCCACCTTCAGCACCGCGGCCTTCACATCGCCCGTCAGCACGATGTTGCTGCCGCCGCCGAGCACGAACTTCGGAGCCGGCGCCAGCTCGGCATCGGCCAGCACGGCACGCACGTCGGCCTCGCCGCGCACGCGCGTGAGCAGGGCCGCGCGCGCGGCGATGCCGAAGCTGTTGAGGGGCTGCAGGGACACGTTGCGCTCGATGAACATGGGACAATTGTCGCATTCGGTTTTGCGACATTCGGCTTACAGGAGACCAGCACCCATGCCCTCATTCGACACGGTTTGCGACCCCGACATGGTGGAAGTGAAGAACGCGGTGGAGAACGCCACCAAGGAGATCGGCACGCGCTTCGACTTCAAGGGCACCAGCGCCGGCATCGAGCTGAAGGACAAGGAGATCACCCTGCTGGGCGATGCCGAGTTCCAGCTGCAGCAGGTCGAGGACATCCTGCGCAACAAGCTGACCAAGCGCAACGTGGACGTGCGCTTTCTCGACAAGGGCGCGGTGCAGAAGATCGGCGGCGACAAGGTCAAGCAGGTCATCAAGGTGAAAAGCGGCATCGCCGGCGAGGACGCCAAGAAGATCCAGCGCCTGATCAAGGACAGCAAGCTGAAGGTGCAGGCCGCCATCCAGGGCGACAGCGTGCGCGTGACGGGCGCCAAGCGCGACGACCTGCAGGCCGTGATGGCGCTGCTGCGCAAGGACATGGCCGAGCTGCCGCTGTCGTTCGACAACTTCAGGGATTGAGCAAATGCGCCTTACGCTGCTGACCTTGTTGCTCCTTGGCGCAGGCGCTGCCTCGGCCCAATCCGTCTCGCTCCAAGGCATGCTGGGCAACAAGGCGTTGCTGCTGGTGGGCGGCGGTGCGCCGCGCGCGGTGGCGCCGGGCGAGACGCACCAGGGCGTGAAGGTGGTCTCCACCAGCGGCGACCAGGCCGTGGTGCTGATCGACGGCCGTCGCCACACGCTGCGCGTGGGCGAAGCGCCCGCCAGCGTGGGCAGCGCAGCGCCCAGCGGCAGCGACCGCGTGGCGCTGACGGCCGACGGACGCGGCCATTTCCTCACGCCGGGCAGCATCAACAACCGGCCAGTGCAGTTCATGGTGGACACGGGCGCGTCCACCATCGCCATCGGCCAGGCCGAGGCCGACCGGCTGGGCCTGAACTACAAGGCGGGCCGGCAGGTGATGATGAACACCGCCAACGGCAGCGCGCCCGGCTGGCTGTTCAAGCTCAACACCGTGCGCGTGGGCGACGTGACGGCTTACGACATCGACGCCGTGGTCACGCCCGCCGCGATGCCCATGGTGCTGCTGGGCAACAGCTTTCTCAACCGCTTCAGCATGCGGCGCGACGGCGACACGATGATGCTGATCAAGCGCTGAGTTTCAAGCGTTTTGGGCCTCCAGAGACCGCCACACGGGCGCTAGAAGCTATATTATTGATAGCAACTCGGCTGGCGTCAGCCGCTCATTTCTTCCTGGCACCCAGCTTGGATTCGGTGCCCGCCAGCAGGCGCTGGATGTTCTCGCGGTGGCGCCAGATCAGCAGCAGGCCCATGGCCACCATGGCCAGCGTCTTGGCGCCCGAGGCCTGCCAGGCCACGCCATCCACCAGCAGGTAATAGGCCGGCGCGAACACGGCCGCCACGATGGATGCCAGCGACACGTAGCGGAAGAAGGCCACGATGATGGCGAAGGTGAGCAGCGCGGCCAGCGCCAGCAGCGGCTCGAACGCGATCAGCACGCCCACGGCCGTGGCCACGCCCTTGCCGCCCGTGAAGCCGAAGAACACCGGGTACAGATGGCCCAGAAAGGCGGCCAGCCCGGCCAGCGCCTGCGTGCCCTCGCCCAGCCCCCAGGCCGGGCCGAACCACTTCACCAGCATCACCGGCAGCCAGCCCTTGGCCGCATCCAGCAGCAGCGTGACGATGGCCGCCGGTTTGCTGCCGGAGCGCAGCACGTTGGTGGCGCCGGGGTTGCCGCTGCCATAGGTGCGCGGGTCCGACAGGCCCATGGCGCGGCTGACGATGACGGCGAAGCTGAGCGAGCCGATCAGGTAGGCGGCCAGGGCCGCCAGCACGGACATGAGGTTCATGGCGAGGTACTCCTGAATCAATAGCTGCCTGCGCCCGATGGATGGGCGCCAACGGCATATTTTGCCAGTGAAATCGGATTCAGAGATCGATGGCGCACTGCACCGGCCGCGCGCCCAGCAGCTGCACGCACACCTGCGGGTCAAGGCCGACGAGGTAGCCGCGCCGCCCGCCGTTGAGGGCGATGCGCGGCAGGGCCAGGATGCCTTCTTCGATGTACACCGGCATGGCGCGCCGCGTGCCGAACGGCGAGGTGCCGCCCACCTGGTAGCCGCTGTGGCGGCTGGCCACCTCGGGGGCGCAGGGCTCGACCGACTTGGCGCCGATCTGGCGCGCCAGGTTCTTGGTGCTGACCTTGCGGTTGCCGTGCATCAGCACGATGAGCGGCTTGCCGTCCTGGTCCTGCATGACCAGGGTCTTGACCACAGCGAACGGATCGAAGCCCAGCACCTCGGCGCTGTGCGTGGCGCCGCCGTGCTCCACGTAGTCGTAGGGGTGTTCGGTGAAGGCCACGCCGTGCGAGCGCAGCAGCGCGGTGGCCGGCGTTTCGCTGACGTGGGCGACCTTCGCGGACTTGGCCATGGGCGTGGCTCAGCCCAGCCTGGCGGCTTCGGTCTCGGCGGCCTCGATCTCCTCTTCGCGCGCCTTCACGGCGGCGCGCAGGTCGAGCAGGATCGAGGTCAGCTCCAGCTTGCCCTTGCGCCCGGCGATGTCGGCCATGGTGACCAGGTCACGGCCGAAACGCTCGCGCTGCTCGGGCGACAGGATCTGCGTCAGGCACAGGGTGACGGCCGACATGGCGTCGATGACGGCGTTGAGGGATTTCTCGTTCAGCGGCAGTTCGTTGTGGCGGGCGGGCATGGGCAATCAAGGCGGGGCGAAGCGGGGTACGAATGGGATGGAAATGTTAACCGCGTGTGCATCGTGATGTAAGGAACTGCATCACGCCCCCGCGCCCATCAGTTCGCCGGGTCGCGCATCTCCAGCCGGATGGCGTCGCAGGCGGCCAGCAGTTCGTCGGACAGCTGCACATTCCAGGCGTCCAGGTCCTCGTCCAGCTGCGCCAGCGTGGTCACGCCGATGATGGTGCTGGCCACGCGCCAGCTGCGGTAGCAGAAGGCCAGGGCCAGTTGCGTGGGCGTCAGGCCATGGGCGCGCGCCAAGTCGTTGTAGCGCCTGGCCGCGGCCAGCGACGATTCACGGCCCCAGCGCTGGCTCTTCATGCGCTCGTACAGCGCCATGCGGCCGCGCGGCGCCTCGGGGCTGTGGATACCGCTTGCGTCGTACTTGCCCGTGAGCAGGCCGAAGCCGAGCGGCGAATAGGCCAGCAGGCCGACGTTCAGGCGGTGGCAGGTCTCGTCCAGCGCGTTGTCGTAAGTGCGGCTAATGAGGCAGTACGGGTTCTGCGTGCTGACGATGCGCGGCAGGCCGTGCTGCTCGGCCAGGCGGACGAATTCGTGCACGCCGTAGGGCGTTTCGTTCGACAACCCGATGTGGCGCACCTTGCCGGCCTTGACCAGCCCGGCCAGCGCCTCCAGCTGCGCGCGGATCGGCGTTTCGGATTTTTCCTGCGCCGGGTCGTAGTAAAGGTTGCCGAAGGCGGGCACATGGCGCTCGGGCCAGTGGATCTGGTAGAGGTCGATCACGTCGGTCTGCAGGCGCTTGAGGCTCGCGTGGCACGAGGCCTCGATGTCGGCCGGCGTCATGCCTTGCCCTTCGCGAATCCACGGCATGCCGCGCGACGGGCCGGCCACCTTGCTGGCCAGCACGATCTTCTGGCGCATGCCGGGACGGGCCTTGAGCCAGTGGCCGATGAAGGTCTCGGTGGCGCCGCAGGTGGGCGCGCTGGGCGGCACGGGGTACATCTCGGCCGTGTCGAGGAAGTTGATGCCGCGCTCGATGGCGCGGTCCATGATGGCGTGCGAGGTGGGCTCGTCCACCTGTTCGCCGAAGGTCATGGTGCCGAGGCAGATGGGGGTGACGCGCAGGTCGCTGGTGCCGAGGGAAATGGTGTTCATGAAAAACGTGAGGTTCGAAAAACAGGCGGCCCGAGTGTAGGCGGCATCAATCGAGGCGCGTCGCGCGCGCCCGCTCCTCCTCCTGCAGCCGCAGCACGCGGCGCTGCACCTTGCCGGTGGTGGTCATGGGCAGCTGGTCGATGAATTCGATCTCCTTGGGGTATTCGTAGGGCGCCAGCTGGCCTTTGACGTGCTCCTGCAGCGAGGCGATCAAATCCTGGTCAAACTGCCCTCCATAGCCCGCCTGATGGGCGCGAGCAGCTACGAAATCAGGAGTCAACACCACGTAGGCCTTCACCACGGCACCGCGCTGCGTATCCGGCTTGGGGACCACGGCGCAGTTGGCCACGGCCGGGTGCTTGACCAGGCAGTTCTCGATCTCCCCGGACCGATGCGGTAGCCGGCGGCCTTGAACACGTCGTCGGCACGGCCGTGGTACCAGAGGTAGCCGTCGGCGTCGCGCACCGCCATGTCGCCGGTGCGCCACCAATCGCCGCTGAACTTGGCGCGCGTGGCGGCGGCGTTGTTCCAGTAGCCAAGAAAGAAGATCGGATCGGGATCGCCGTGGATGTCGGTGCGGCGGATGGCGACTTCGCCGGGTTCGCCGGGCGGCACTTCGGCGCCCTCGTCGTCGATCACCGTGACCAGGTGGCCGGGGTAGCCGCGGCCCATGCTGCCGGGCCGGGCGGGCCAGCCGACGGCACCGCGGCCAGTCAATCCGCCGCCGGGCCGCCCCAGGGCGGGTTGCGCCCCTCGGGGGCAGCGCAGCCACGTCAGTGCGGAGCGTGGGGGCCACATTCATGGCGCAGTTGCCGACGATGTAGTTGACCTCGGTCTGGCCGAACATCTCGTTGACGATCACGCCCAGTTCGTCGCGGCACCAGGCGAACACCGCGTCGCCCACGGCCTCGCCGGCGCTCATCAGGCCCTGCAGGTGCAGCGTGTGCTGCCGGCGCGGGTGCGGCACGGCCTTCATCATGGCCTTGAGCGCGGTCGGGAACAGGAAGCTGTGCGTGACGCGGTGCTGCTCGAGGATCTGGAACGCCAGCTCGGGGCTGAAGCGGCCGTTGAAGGCGACGATGGGGCGGCCGAAGTACAGGGTGGGGAGCAGCGCATCCATCAACCCTCCCGTCCAGGCCCAGTCTGCCGGACTCCAGAAGATGCTTTGCGTCTTTGGGTCGCTCGGCAGACTGGGCGTTGCCCCGATGTGCCCGCCCCCATCCCCGCCCTCCCCGCGCGGGGCGGAGTCTCATCGGGAGGAAGCGTTTCGGCAGTCGGCTCGAACCCGAACCAGTTCTGGCTGCAGACGAAGCCGGGCAGGTTGCCGATGAGGGCGCGGTGGGGGATGAGCGCGCCCTTGGGCGGGCCGGTGGTGCCGCTGGTGTAGATCAGCACGGCGGGGTCGTCGGCCGCGGTGTCGGCGGCATCGAAGGTGTCGGCGGCGGTGGCCAGCAGCGTTTGCCAGTCGTGGTCGGCGCGCGCGGCGCCCTGCCCCAGGCCGATGACCACGGCGAGCGTGGGGCAACTGCCGCGCACCGACAGCAAGGCCTCCATCGAGGCCTCGTCGCAGATCGCGGCCAGCGCGCCGGCGTCGTTGATGCGGTATTCCAGCGCCTCGGGGCCGAACAGCTGCGACAGCGGCATGGCGATGGCGCCCAGCTGCAGCACGGCGATGTAGGCCACGGCGGTTTCGAAGCGCTGCGGCATCACGATGGCCACGCGATCATCGCGCCGCACGCCCACCTTGGCCAGCGCGTTCGACAACCGGTTGGCCGCCGCCTGCAGCGCGGCATATGAATGCAATCGCGGTGCAGCGCCCGCCACATGCTCGATGACTGCTATCTTCTCAGTAGCATCCGGCGCCTGCGCCCAGCGCCGGCTGCACACCTCGGCCATGTTGAAGCGCGCTGGCACCTGCCAGCGGAACGCCTGCTGCATGGCGGCGTGGTGGTCATCGCCGCTGTCGCTGACTGGACGCTGGGGCATGGCCTGTCTCCTCTAAGATTTCTGCAATGTATCAAGTCCAACGCCCCTCGCGCAGCGCCTTCGTCCCCATCCGCCTGCACCGCTACCACGTCCGCCTGTGGGGCGATCCGGCCGCGAAGCCGCTGGTGCTGGTGCACGGGTGGATGGACGTGGCGGCGTCATACCAGTTCATGGTCGACGCGCTGTCGCCTGCCTTCTTCGCGGGCCGCTTCATCATCGCGCCCGACTGGCGCGGCTTCGGCCAGTCCACCGGGCCGGCGTGCGACCACTACAGCTTTGCCGACTACCTGGGCGATCTGGAATGCCTGCTCGACCATTACGCGGGCGAGCGCCCGGTCGATCTGGTCGGCCACAGCATGGGCGGCAACATCGCCATGATGTTCGCCGGCACGCGGCCGGCACGCATCCGCCGCCTGGTCAACCTGGAGGGCTACGGCATGCCCGCCACGCGACCCACGCAGGCACCGGCGCGCTACGCCAAGTGGCTGGACGAGATCAAGGCCCTGCACCGCGGCGAGATGGCGCTGCGCAGCTACGACGACCTGCCCGGCGTGGCCGCGCGCCTGATGAAGACCAACCACCGCCTGCCGCAGGCCAAGGCCGACTGGCTGGCGCGCGAATGGTCGGAAGACCGCCTGCAGGCGGATGGCAGCACGCGCCGCGCCATCCTGGGCGACGCGGCGCACCGCATCATCAATGCCCAGCTGTTCCGCGTCGACGAGATGCTGGCCCTGTACGCTGCCATCCAGGCACCCACGCTGATGGTGGACGCCAGCGACGACAGCCTGGCCGGCTGGTGGGGCGATCGCTTCACCCGCGCCGAATTCCACGAGCGCCTGAACGCCGTGGCCAACGTGCGGCGCGAAGTCATCCAGGACGCCGGCCACATGCTGCACCACGACCAGCCGCAGGCACTGGCGGCACTGGTCGAAGCCTTCCTGGGCTGAAGCCGCGGCGCAGTAACGCACCCGTGCGGCGGGCTATTCGGCGCCCGCGGCCGGTGCCGCGCCCGCATGAGAAAATTCGCGGTTTCGCGCCCGTGCGGCGCGCCCGTTTTTTGTTGAGAACAAGCACCATGGAAGCAGAACGCATCAACCAGATTGGCCACCAGATCGAAGACCTGACCGCTCGCACCGCCGAGCTACGGGGGTATCTTTGACTACGCTGCCAAGGCCGAACGCCTGAGGACCGTCAACGCCGCGCTGGAAGACCCGGCCGTCTGGAACGACCCCAAGAAGGCCCAGGAACTGGGCAAGGAAAAGAAGGCGCTCGACGGCGTGGTCGTCACGCTGGATGAACTGACGCGCGACCTGGCCGACAACGCCGAGCTGTTCGAGCTGAGCAGCGACGAGGACGACGAGGCCAGCCTGCAGGCCATTGCCGACGACGTGGCCAAGCTGGAAAAGACGGTGGAAGAACTCGAGTTCCGCCGCATGTTCAACCAGCCCGCCGACGCCAACAACGCCTTCCTCGACATCAGGCCGGTGCCGGCGGCACCGAGGCGCAGGACTGGGCCAGCATGCTGCTGCGCCAGTACCTGAAGTACGCCGAGCGCAAGGGCTTCAAGACCGACATCGAGGACGAGACGCCCGGCGACACCGCCGGCATCAAGGGCGCCACCATCAAGATCGAGGGCGAATACGCCTACGGCCTGCTGCGCACCGAAACCGGCGTGCACCGCCTGGTGCGCAAGAGCCCGTTCGATTCCTCCGGCGGGCGCCACACCAGCTTTGCCAGCGTGTTCGTCTACCCCGAGATCGACGACTCGATCGAGATCGACATCAACCCCGCCGACGTGCGCGTGGACACCTACCGCGCATCGGGCGCCGGCGGTCAGCACATCAACAAGACCGATTCGGCCGTGCGCCTGACGCACGAGCCCACCGGCATCGTGGTGCAGTGCCAGGACAGCCGCAGCCAGCACAGCAACCGCGACGTGGCCTGGCAGCGCTTGCGCAGCCGCCTGTACGACCACGAAATGCGCAAGCGCCTGGACGAGCAGCAAAAGCTCGAAGACAGCAAAACCGACGTCGGCTGGGGCCACCAGATCCGCAGCTACGTGCTGGACAACAGCCGCATCAAGGACCTGCGCACCAACGTCGAAATCAGCAACACGCAGAAGGTGCTGGACGGCGATCTCGACGCCTTCATCGAGGCCAGCCTGAAGCAGGGCGTTTGATTTTTCAAGCCATTTTGGCCTCCAGAGCTTGCCAGACAAGCGCTGGCAGCTATTTATTTTGAATTAAAAGGATTCACCATGCGAGAAGGACAACCCGCCGTCACCCGGCGACTGGACTACGCCCCGCCCGCGTTCTGGATCGATTCGGTCGAACTCACCTTCGACCTCGACCCGGCCAAGACTCGGGTGCTCAACCGCATGCGCCTGCGCCGCAACCCCGACGTGCCGGCGCAGCCGCTGCGCCTGGATGGCGACGAGCTGAACCTGTCGCGCGTGATGCTGGCCGGCCAGGCCTGCAGCTTCCGCATGGACGGCGAGACCCTGGTGCTGGAGAACCTGCCCGAGGGAACCACGCCGTTCGAGCTGGAAATCTTCACCACCTGCTACCCCGAGAAGAACAGCAAGCTCATGGGGCTGTTCATGAGCGGTGGCGACTTCTTCACGCAGTGCGAGGCCGAAGGCTTTCGCCGCATCACCTACTTCCTCGACCGGCCCGACGTGATGGCGACTTACACCGTCACCCTGCGCGCCGACAAGGCGCGCTACCCGGTGCTGCTGTCCAACGGCAACCTGACCGACGCGGGCGAGCTGCCCGAAGGCCGCCACTTCGCCACCTGGCACGACCCGCACAAGAAGCCCAGCTACCTGTTCGCCCTGGTGGCCGGCCAGCTGGTGGCGCGCGAGCAGCGCATCGCCACGCGCTCCGGATCAGAACATCTGTTGCAGGTCTACGTGCGCCCGGGCGATCTGGACAAGACCGAGCACGCGATGAACTCGCTGATCCACTCGGTGCTGTGGGACGAGGCGCGCTTTGGCCTGCCGCTGGACCTGGAGCGCTTCATGGTGGTGGCCACCAGCGACTTCAACGCCGGCGCGATGGAGAACAAGGGCCTGAACATCTTCAACACCAAGTACGTGCTGGCCAAGCCAGCCACCGCTACCGACGGCGACTACGACGCCATCGAGAGCGTGATCGGCCACGAGTACTTCCACAACTGGACGGGCAACCGCGTCACCTGCCGCGACTGGTTCCAGCTCAGCCTGAAGGAAGGGCTGACGGTGTTCCGCGACCAGGAATTCAGCCAGGACCTGGCCGGCACGCCCAGCGCCCGCGCCGTCAAGCGCATCCAGGACGTCATCAACCTGCGCGCCGCCCAGTTCCCCGAAGACGCCGGCCCCATGGCCCACCCCGTGCGGCCCGACGAATACCTGGAGATCAGCAACTTCTACACCACCACCATCTACGAGAAGGGCGCCGAGGTGGTGCGCATGTACCAGACGCTGGTGGGGCGCGAGGGCTTCTGCAAGGGCATGGACTTGTACTTCCAGCGCCACGACGGCCAGGCCGTGACCTGCGACGATTTCGCGCAGGCCATGGCCGATGCGAACCCGGACAGCGACCTCGCCCGCCTGCTGCCGCAATTCAAGCGCTGGTACAGCCAGGCCGGCACGCCGGTGGTGAAAGCCGAAGGCCGTTACGACGGCGCCGCGCGCAGCTACACGCTGACTCTGTCGCAGAGCTGCCCCGCCACGCCGGGCCAGCCGCAGAAGGCGCCGTTCGTCATCCCGCTACGCATGGGCCTGGTGGGGCCGGACGGGCGCGACCTGCCGCTGCAGCTGGAGCACTGGCAGCACGCAGTCGAAGGCAGCCACACCGTGGTGCTGACCGAAGCGCAGACCACGCTGACCTTCATCAGCGTCGACGCCGAGCCCGTGCCCTCGCTGCTGCGCGGCTTCTCGGCCCCCGTCGAGCTGGACTGCGACTACAGCAGCGCGCAGCTGTTGCACCTGCTGGCGCACGACAGCGACCCCTTCAACCGCTGGGAGGCCGGGCAGCAGCTGGGCCTGCGCAAGGCCATCGAGCTGCTAGCGCACGCCGGCGACGTGCCAACCAGGCCGCTGAACGACGCCTACGTGGCCGCCCTGCGCGCCGTGCTGCGTCACCCCACGCTGGATGCCGCGTTCAAGGAACTGGTGCTCACCCTGCCCGGCGAGGACTACATCGCCGAGCAGCTCGACGTGGTCGACCCCCAGCGCATCCACGCCGTGTGCGACGCCATGGAGCGCCAGCTGGCCGCCGACCTGCGTGACGACTGGCAGTGGGCCTGCGAGCAGAACGAGCACACCGGCGCCTACACGCCCGATCCGGTCTCGGCCGGCCGCCGTGCGCTGGCCGGGCTGGCGCTGCACATGCTGTGCCTGGCCGCGCGCGACAGCGGCGACACCGTGTGGCCCGGCAAGGCCTACCAGCGCGCCAAGGACGCCGGCAACATGACCGACCGCCTGAACGCCCTCAGCGCCCTGCTCTACAGCGGGCACGAGCTGGCCGGCCGCGCGCTGGAACGCTTCTACCGCCTGTTCAAGGACGAGCCGCTGGCGCTGGACAAATGGTTCTCACTGCAGGCCCGCGCGCCCGACCGCGGCGGCAACGTGCTGCCGCAGGTGCGCGAGCTGATGAAGCACCCCGACTTCAGCCTGCGCAACCCCAACCGCGCGCGCAGCGTGGTGTTCAGCTACTGCCACGGCAACCCGGCCGCCTTCCACCGGCGCGACGCCGCCGGCTACGTCTACTGGGCCGACCGCGTGCTGGAACTCGACACGCTCAACCCCCAGGTGGCCGCCCGCCTGGCCCGCGCCATGGACGCCTGGGCGCGCCTGGCCGAGCCCTACCGCAGCGCCGCGCGCGAGGCCATTGCCCGCGTCGCCGCGCAGGCCAACCTGAGCAACGACGTGCGCGAGGTGGTCACGCGCGCACTGGCCGAAACCGGCGCCCCCACGGCCGGGCCGGCCGACGCCGAAGCACGCACCGCCCCCACCCCCGACACCCTGACGAGGCCCACCCATGAGCAACCGCATCTCCCTCACCCGCTACCTGGTCGAGAAACAGCGCCTGGACGACCACATCCCCGGCCAGCTGCGCCTGCTGCTGGAAGTGGTGGCGCGTGCCTGCAAGACCATCAGCCACGCCGTCAACAAGGGCGCCCTGGGCGGCGTGCTGGGCAGCGCCGGCAGCGAGAACGTGCAGGGCGAGGTGCAGAAGAAGCTCGACATCATCGCCAACGAGGTGCTGATCGAGGCCAACGAATGGGGTGGCCACCTGGCGGCCATGGCCAGCGAGGAGATGAACAACATCTACCTCATCCCCAACCGCTACCCGCGCGGCGAATACCTGTTGCTGATCGACCCGCTGGACGGCTCCAGCAACATCGACGTCAACGTCAGCATCGGCACCATCTTCAGCGTGCTGCGCATGCCCGAGGGCGACCGCGGCGTGGAAGAGAACGACTTCCTGCAGCCCGGCAAATGCCAGGTGGCGGCCGGCTACTGCGTCTATGGCCCGCAGACCACGCTGGTGCTGACGGTGGGCGACGGCGTGGCCATGTTCACGCTGGACCGCGAGATGGGCAGCTTCGTGCTGACGCAGGACGCGGTGCAGATCCCCGCCGACACCCGGGAATTCGCCATCAACATGAGCAACATGCGCCACTGGGACGCCCCGGTCAAGCGCTACATCGACGAATGCCTGGCCGGCAAGGACGGCCCTAGGGCTAAGGACTTCAACATGCGCTGGGTGGCCAGCATGGTGGCCGACGTGCACCGCATCATGACGCGCGGCGGCATCTTCATGTACCCCTGGGACAAGCGCGAACCCAACAAGCCCGGCAAGCTGCGCCTGATGTACGAGGCCAACCCCATGGCCTGGCTGATCGAGCAGGCCGGCGGCGCCGCCACCAACGGGCGCGAGCGCATCATGGACGTGCAACCCACGCAACTGCACGAACGCGTGAGCGTCATCCTGGGCAGCAGGAACGAGGTGGACCGGGTGACGCAGTACCACCTGGAGGCAGGCTCGGCGACCTGAGCCGCACAAGCCGGTTGGTCGGGCCGAGTGCTGTCAAAAGCATAGCTGCCAGCGCTTGATGGGCAAGCGTGAGGCCGAGTTTCAATCAGTAAGAACCATTCCCAGCAAGGCCACTAACAGGACAGCCCATCAAAGGTAACAGCAGCGACGACGCATTCGCTTGACACCGCCCCTTCCCCTCGTAACTGCTCCATCCCACGGTCGAATTCATCAAGCAAGTGCAGAGAAATGCCAAGAATATTTGACAACATCGAAACGCCCTTGATGCCTGCGCTCCAAAAGACGCTTCAGGTTGCAAGGCGCGCCGACTTCTGCGTTGGCTATTTCAACCTGCGCGGCTGGCAGCATCTCGCGCCCCACCTGATGAAATCAGGAGAGGAGAGGAGAGGAGAGGAGAGGAGAGGAGAGGAGAGGAGAGGAGAGGAGAGGAGAATGGAACATGCCGCCTGCTGGTCGGTATGCATGTCTCGCCCAGTGAAGAACTGCGCCACGCCTTACGTCACCAAAACGACGACGAACTTCTAGACAATCAAACGGCGCAGCGCGACAAGCGCCGCATCGCCGAAGAGTTCCGCCAGCAACTCACCTTCGGCGCCCCGTCCAACGGGGACGAAGCCGCCTTGCGGCAACTGGCCGCACAAATCCATTCTGGCCAACTGACCGTCAAGGTCTATCTGCGCCACCCGCTGCACGCCAAGCTCTACCTGCTATTCACGCCGCAGTTCCCCAACAACCCCGTCACGGGTTTCCTCGGCAGCTCCAACCTCACGCTCGCGGGCCTTTCCAAACAGGGCGAACTCAACGTTGACGTGCTGGAGCACGATGCCTGCAACAAGCTGGCCGCGTGGTTCGATGACCGCTGGAACGACCGCTGGTGCGTCGACATCTCCAAGGAACTGGCGACCATCATCGACGAAAGCTGGGCGGGCGAGCGCCTGTTACCGCCCTATCACGTCTATTTGAAGATGGCCTACCACCTCGCGCAGGAAGCGAGGGCCGGGCTCACGGAATTCCGCATTCCCGCGATCTTCAACGGCACGCTGTTCGACTTCCAGACCGCCGCCGTCAAGATCGCCGCGCACCACCTCAACAAGCGCGGTGGCGTGCTGATCGGCGACGTGGTGGGCCTGGGCAAGTCGATGATGGCCACGGCGCTGGCCAAGGTCTTCGAAGACGACTATCACACCGAAACCCTCGTCATCTGCCCCAAGAACCTGGTGCCAATGTGGGAGGACTACGTCCACCGCTACCGCCTGCACGCCAAGGTGCTGTCGCTGTCTAGGGTCCTCAATGAGTTGCCAGAGAAAACCCGGCGCTACCGGCTGGTACTGATCGACGAATCGCACAACCTGCGCAACAAGGACGGCAAGCGATGGAAGGTCATCCGCGAATACATCGAACGCAACGAAAGCCTCACCGTCCTGCTCTCGGCCACGCCGTACAACAAGACCTACCTCGACCTCTCGGCGCAACTCGGCCTGTTCCTGAATGAAGACGCCGACATCGGCATCCGCCCCGAACACCTCCTCAAAGACCTGGGCGGCGAGCACGAATTCATCCGCCGCCACCAATGCGGCGTGCGCACCCTCGCTGCTTTCGAGAAAAGCGACATCCCCGACGACTGGCGCGAACTCATGCGGCTGTACATGGTGCGCCGCACGCGCGGCTTCATCATGCAGCACTATGCGCAGCAAGACGAACACGGCAAATACCTGCTCTTCGCCGATGGCCGCAAGTCCTACTTCCCCAAGCGGGTGCCCAAAAGCCTGGGCTTTGCCATCGACGAAACCAACCCCGAAGACCCCTACGCCCGCTTCTACAGCAACACGGTCGTGGGCACCATCAACGATCTCCTGCTGCCACGCTACGGCCTGGGCAATTACATCGCACCCAAACCCAAGACGCCACCCACACCGCAGCAGAACAAGATCATCGATGGACTGTCACGCGCAGGCACGCGGCTCATGGGTTTTGCCGCACCAACCTGTTCAAGCGACTGGAAAGTGCCGGGCCTGCCTTCATCCTGTCCATCGAGCGGCACATCCTGCGCAACTTCATCGTCCTACACGCCGTCGAGAACGGGCTGGACATTCCGCTGGGCACCCAGGGCGCGGAACTGCTGGACACTCGCCACTACGACGAAGACCCGGACGGGGTACTTGCCGATGAGGAAGGCGACGAGGAAGCTGACACCACCAGCAGCAACGGGCTGCGCACCGAAGCCGACTACCGCACTCGCGCCACCCAAGCCTATGCAGCCTACAGCGGCCCACTGAAAAGCCGCTTCAAGTGGTTGCCCGGCGCGCTGTTCAAGAAAACGTTGGCCAAGGATTTGCTGGCCGACGCCCACGCCCTGCTGGGCGTGTTGCGCACCTGCGGCAACTGGCAACCTCAGGCAGACGCCAAACTTGCCGCCCTGGCCGAACTCATCGAGAAGCAGCACCCCAAGGACAAGCTGCTCATCTTCACCCAGTTCGCCGATACCGCACGCTACCTGAATACGCAACTCGCGGCACGCGGAATGCTGCAAGTGGCCGAAGCCACCGGCCAAAGCGCCGACCCCACAGCCCTGGCCTGGCGCTTCTCGCCGCAGTCCAACGACAAGCGTCAACAGGTCAAGAAGGCCGACGAACTGCGCGTGCTCATCGCCACTGACGTGCTGTCCGAAGGCCAGAACCTGCAAGACGCGCACATCATCGTCAACTACGACCTGCCCTGGGCCATCATTCGCCTGATCCAGCGCGCGGGCCGCGTGGACCGCATCGGCCAGCAGTCCGACACCATCCTCTGCTATTCCTTCGTGCCTGCCGATGGCGTCGAGCGTCTCATCAGGCTGCGCGCTCGCGTCAGGCAGCGCCTGATCGAGAACGCCGAAGTCGTCGGCTCCGACGAAACCTTCTTCGACGACGACAGCGATGACGACGACCGTCTGATCCGCGACCTGTACACCGAGAAGAACGGCATCCTCGACGACGACGGCGACACCGAGGTCGATCTGGCCTCCTACGCCTGGCAGATCTGGAAGAACGCCACCGACGCCGACCCATCGCTCGCCGCCACCATAGAAAGCCTGCCCAACGTGGTCTATGCCACCAAGGCACACACGGCCACGCCCGCCGCACCTCAGGGCGTGCTCGTCTATCTGCGCACCGACCAGGGCAACGACGCACTCGCATGGGTGGACGAAAGCGGCCAGCCCGTCACGCAGTCGCAATTCACCATCCTGAAGGCCGCCGCCTGCGCGGCCGACACCCTGCCCTGCCGCGCACGGACAACCACCACGCCCTCACCCAGCAGGGCATGGCGCACATCGCCGAAGAAGAGAAATCCACCGGCGGCGCACTGGGCCGGCCCTCCGGCGCGCGCTTCAAGACCTACGAGCGCATCAAGCGCTGGCGCGAGCGACAAGGCAGCACGCGCGACCTGTTCATCACCGAAGACCACATCCGCCGCATCGACAAGGCGCTGGAAGACATCTACCGCTACCCGCTGTACCAAAGCGCCACCGACACGCTCAACCGCCAGCTCAAGGCGGGCATCAACGACCACGACCTGAT
Organism: Ottowia beijingensis; assembly: GCF_013423955.1. Taxonomy (GTDB): domain Bacteria; phylum Pseudomonadota; class Gammaproteobacteria; order Burkholderiales; family Burkholderiaceae_C; genus Ottowia; species Ottowia beijingensis. The sequence goes on from NZ_JACCKX010000001.1 coordinate 278,455, forward strand.
CGACCTCGTCTTCTCGCTGCGCGAAGACGGTCGCCTGTGCCTGGTGGACGAACAAGACCAGCAACGCGAGCCTCGGCTCATCTGCTCGCTCGGCCTGGCCTGAAGCGCCAACGCCCTGCAATCACTCAAATTTCATAGCTGCTCGCCCTTGTCAGGCGGGCGCTGGAGGCCAATTTGACATGAATATCGACGCCCCCGCTTTCAGCAGCTGCTGAGCCAATTCAAGCTGCCTCAACTGTTCAACGAACTCGGTTGGGACCAACCCGCGCTGAAGGCTCAAACTATCCATGCGGGTGGCGCGGCCTTCACGCTCACACCCATCGCCCACAAGCGCGGCGTGGCCGTGCTGCGCTGCTCGCCAGACGCCAGCGGCAAGATTCCGCCCCGCCCCGTGCTGCTCAAGATCGAGCACGAAGCCCGCAAGCTCGCCCATGAACATCTGCTGGTCTTTGCCGACGCGGGCGAAACCATGCTCACGTGGCTGTGGGTGCTGCGCGCGCCGGGCCAGCCCGCCAGTACCCGCACCCATACCTGGCACAAGGGGCAAAGCGGCGAAGCGTTGCGTCAGAAGCTCTCGCAAATCGTCTGGTCGCTGGAAGCAGAAGAGGCCATCACCCTCACCGACGTCATCACCGGACTGCGCCGCGCCTTCGACCGCGACAGGGTTTCCAAGAGCTTCTACGACAAGTTCAAGGCCCAGCACGACGCCTTTGCCGCCTTCATCACGGGCCTGAACCAGACGGCAGACCGAGCCTGGTACGCCTCGCTCATGCTCAACCGGCTGATGTTCGCCTACTTCATCCAGAAAAAGGCTTTCTGGACGGCGACGAAAACTATCTGCAAAACCGCATGTCCCAGGTGCAGCAGGCGGCTGGCAAAGGGCAGTTCCACAGCTTCTACCGCCGGTTTCTGCGCCGCCTGTTCCACGACGGGCTGGGCCAACCCCAACCGCGCGACGCCGGCCTGAACCAACTCATCGGCGCGAACATTCCCTACCTGAACGGCGGCCTGTTCGACGTGCATGAACTCGAAGCTCATCAGGACATAGACGTACCCGACGAAGCCTTCGAGAAACTGTTTGCATTCTTCGACGCCTGGGACTGGCACCTGGACGACCGCCCCTTGACAAGCGGCAAGGAAATCAACCCCGACGTGCTCGGTTACATCTTCGAGAAATACATCAACCAAAAGCAGATGGGGGCGTACTACACCAAGGAAGACATCACCGAGTACATCAGCAAGAACACCGTCATCCCGCATCTGCTGGAGAAGGCGCGCGAACGCTGCAGAGTAGCGTTCGAGGGCGATTCATCGGTGTGGAAGCTGCTCCAGGCCGAGCCGGATCGCTACATCTACCCGGCGATGAAGACCGAAGGTGCGTTGCCCACCGAAACCGAGCGCGAACTGGCCGACCGTCGCCAACGCTGTCAAGACCTGCGTCACAAGCTTGTGCAAGGCGAAATCCAATCCGCCGATGACCTCATCACCCTGAACCTGGACATCCGCCAGTTCATGCAGGACGTGATCGACACCACCACCGGCCCGGAGCTGCTGCGCGCCGTGTGGCAGGCCATCGTGGGCCGCGTGCCGGAGAAGTCGAACGAGAAATTCCGCCACGGCATCACCATCCTCGACCCGACCTGCGGCTCGGGCGCATTTCTATTCGCCGCGCTGGGCGTGCTGGAGCCGCTGTATGCCGCCTGCCTGGACCGCATGGCAGGCTTTGTCGAAGACGCGCAGAAACTCGGCAGGGCCGCCGAACCCGACTTCGTGAAGGTTTTGGACGAGGTGAAGAAACACCCCTCGCCCGACTACTACATCTACAAAAGCATCATCCTGCACAACCTGTTCGGCGTGGACATCATGGCCGAGGCGGTAGAGATTTGTAAGCTGCGCCTGTTCCTCAAACTCGTCTCTCAGGTGGACAAGGGCCAGCAACTGGAGCCGCTGCCCGACATCGACTTCAACATCCGTGCAGGCAACACGCTGGTCGGTTATGCCACCGAAGCGCAGTTCGATGCCTCGGGTGACCTGGCCAGCGACCAGCAACGCAAATCCGACATCAAGGCGGATATTGCCGACTTGGCCGACCTTTTCACCCGCTTCCGCGAACAGCAAACCGTGCAGGGCGGCAAGGTCACGGCGCAGGACAAGCGCACGCTGCGCGACAAGCTCAAGGGCTTGAGCGTGGAACTTGACCGCTATCTGGCACACGACTACGGCATCAACCCCAGCAATGCAAAAGCCTTTGCCGACTGGCGCGCAAGCCACCAGCCTTTCCATTGGTTCGCCGAGTTCTACGGCGTGATGCGCGAAGGTGGGTTCGATGTGGTCATCGGCAACCCGCCCTATGTCGCCAAGCGCAGGGTCACGGGCTACACCGTCAAGGGCTATGCCACCGAAGATTGCACTGACATCTACGCCTGGTGCCTGGAGCGCGTCATCGCCATCGCCCATCCCAAGGCGCATACCGGCATGATCGTTCCACTTAGCCTGTCCTTCAGCGGCGATTTCGACGTTCTGCGCAAGTTGCTCTACAACCGCTACCGGACCAACTGGTTTTCACACTTCGCCCGCATACCCGCCGCGCTATTTGCGGCCGATGTGCGGGTGCGCAACACCATCCACATCGGCAAGCTCGGCAGCGGCACGCAAAGCGCGCAATACACCTCGCGCCTGCACCGCTGGTTTGAAGAGGCGCGGCCCCATCTCTTCGCCACGCTGTCCTACGCCAGCTTCATGCCGGAGCTTTGGAAACACCGCATTCCCAAACTCAATACGCAGGCGCTCATCGCCGCATTCGAGCAACTACTCGCTCCCGGCCATCACACGGTTGAACGCCATCTGAACCCCGGGGCCACGCCACACCGTCTGCATTTCAAGAAGACGGCCTACAACTGGTTGTCTTTCACACACGAGGAAGCGCCTTGCTTCGATGCGCGTGGCCAGCGCGTGCCACAAACGAAATATGGCGACATCAGTTTTGCCAGTGCCGAAGAATGCGATCTGGCATTTCATCTGCTCAACGGCAAGCTCCAGTTCAGCTTTTGGATTGCCATCGGCGACGACTTCGATGTGACCAAATGGATGTTCGCCGACTTGCCCCTGCATCCGGCCAAGCTGTCGGCAGCACAACGGCAGCGACTCCAGGAACTGACGCCATCCTTGAAGGCAGCGGTTGAAGATGCCGTGCAATACAAGCTCAATGCGGGCAAGCGCGTCGGCAACTACAACCTGGCCAAGTGCCGCCCCGTCACCGATCAGGCCGACCACATCTATGCGCAGGCGTTCGGCCTGACGCCGGTGTGGGACGACATCGAATTGCTCTACGCACAAACCGTCAAGACCGACTTTGAAGACGGCGCGGACGATGAAGCATGAAGCCCACACCCATCCTGCTGCCGCCCCACCTCACCCCACGCATAGCCACTGATCTCGCAACCCGCTTCATCGGCATCGGCAACCCTGCCCTGCTCGCCGAGCCGCTGCTGGGCCTCATCGCCTCGCGCCAATGCCCTGGCCACGTCTTCATTGAAACGTTGGAGCGCGTGCCGCAATGGGCCAAGGCTGGCCGCGTGCTCGTCAGCGGCTTCCACTCCCCGCTGGAACAACAGGTGCTGCACTCCCTGCTGCGCCGCCAGGGCCGCGCCGTCAAAGTGCTGGCCCGCCACCTGCTCCCAGACCGCGACTATCGCCCCGCCGCAGAGGAGCGCGAGCCCCTGGCACAAGGTCGCCTGCTCATCGTCAGCGCCAGCCCCGCCACTGAAACCCGCACCACCCGCGCCTCGGCGCTTGCCCGCAACGGTCTGGTGCTGGTCCTTGCCCGTGAGCATTGGGCGCCTCGGATTGCGCCGGAGAGCCCGCTGACTGCACTGCGGGCCGACGACGTGGTGTGAACACCTCCACGGCACCTATGAATTGGATAGCACAAACTGCAGAATCGACGGCGACCGGGGCCTGGAATCGCTTGAAATGGAAGCGCCCGGCCGGGGGCATCAATGGGCCTGCTCCCAATTCGGCCCCACGCCCACCTCGGCCAGCAGAGGCACCTTCAGCTCGGCCACGCCGGCCATCAACCGGGGCACTTCGCCCTTGACCCAATCGACCTCGGCTTCGGGCACTTCAAAGACCAGTTCGTCATGCACCTGCATGATCATGCGCGTGGCGCGCTGCTCTTTGCAGCGCATCCTGCACGGCCAGCATGGACTTCTTGATCAGATCGGCTGCCGTTCCCTGCATCGGCGCGTTGATGGCGGCGCGCTCTGCGGCGGCGCGACGCGGGCCGTTGGGGCTGTTGATCTCGGGCAGGATCAGGCGACGCCCGAACACGGTCTCGACGTAACCCTTGGCTTTCGCCGCCAGGCGCGTCTCGTCCATGTAGCGCTTGACGCCTGGATAGCGCTCGAAATAGCGCTCGATGTAGTTGCGCGCCGCCGTGTTGTCTATGCCCAAGTTGCGGGCCAGGCCGAAGCTGCTCATGCCGTAGATCAGCCCGAAGTTGATGACCTTGGCGTAGCGGCGCTGCTCGCTGCTGACCTGATCGGCGGCCAGGCCGAACACCTCGGCCGCGGTGGCACGGTGCACGTCCAGCCCGTCGGTGAAGGCGCGCAGCAGCGCTTCGTCGCCGGAAAGGTGCGCCATGATGCGCAGCTCGATCTGACTGTAGTCGGCGCTGACGATGACGTGGCCCGGCGGTGCGACAAAGGCCTCGCGAATGCGCCGGCCTTCCGTGGTGCGGATGGGAATGTTCTGCAGGTTCGGGTCGTTGCTGGACAGCCGTCCGGTCACGGCCACCGCCTGCGCGTAGTGCGTGTGTACGCGACCGGTGGTCGGGTTGACCATCTGCGGCAGCTTGTCGGTGTAGGTGCCTTTCAGCTTGGACAGGCTCCGATGCTCCAGAATGCGCGCCGGCAACGGATAGTCTTCGGCCAGCTTCTCCAGCACTTCCTCGTCGGTGCTGGGCTTGCCGGTGGCGGTTTTCTTGACCACGGGCAGGCCGAGCTTGTCGAAGAAGATTTCGCCGATCTGCTTGGGCGATCCGAGGTTGAACGACTGGCCGGCGAGTTCGTGCGCCTCCTGCTCCAGTTGCAGGATGCGCTGGCCCAGCTCGTGGCTTTGCTGGCGCAGCAGTTCGCTGTCGATCAGCACGCCGTGGCGCTCGATCAGGAACAGCACCTCGCTGGTGGCGATCTCCAGTTCGTAGATGCGCAGCAGGCCGGCGTTCTGCTGCAGGCGCGGCCACAGCGTGAGGTGCACGTCCAGCGTCTGGTCGGCGTCCTCGGCGCCGTAGTGCACGGCCTTGTCGAACGGCGCCTGCGCGAACGGAATCTGGTGCACGCCCTTGCCGCACAGGTCTTCGTAGCTGGTGCCGCTGCGGCCCAGGTGCCGGTCGGCCAGGCTGGCCAGGCCGTGCGGGCGGTGCACTTCCAGCACGTAGCTCTGCAGCATGGTGTCGTGCGCGTAGCCCGCCACCTGGATGCCGTGGTTGGCGAACACGTGGCGGTCGTACTTGATGTGCTGGCCGAGCTTCTTCTTCGATGCGTCTTCCAGCCAGGGCTTGAGCCGCGCCAGCACTTCATCCAGCGGCAGCTGCGCCGGCGCATCCGGCCCTGCGTGCGCCAGCGGGACGTAGGCCGCTTCACCCGGCGCCACGCTGAACGAGATGCCGACGATGCGCGCCTGCATCTCGTCGAGCGAGGTGGTTTCGGTGTCCAGCGCCGTCAGCTCGGCCGCATCGATCTTCGCCAGCCAGCGGTCGAAGGCGGGCCAGTCGAGCACCGTTTCGTAGCGCACATCGCCGCTCACCTGCGATGCGGCCGGTGCGTCGGCAAACAGGTCGTCGGCGGGCGCGGCGGCCGCTGCGGCGGGCTTGCGGGTGGGCTTGGCCGCTTCGGCGCCGGTCAAGGCCCTGGCCAGCGTCTTGAAACCGAAATTTTCATAAAAAGTGGCCAAATCGCCCTTCTGCTGGGCGCGAACAGCTATCGAATCAAGAGCTGGCAGACCCTCCACGTGGCCATCCAGATCGCAATCGGTGCGGATCTGCAGCAGCTGGCGGCCCAGCGGCAGCCAGTCGATCGCCTTGCGCAGGTTCTCGCCCGCGGCGCCCTTTATTTGCTCGGCGGCGGCCAGGATGCCTTGCAGCGAGCCATGCTCGTTCAGCCACTTGGCGGCGGTCTTGGGGCCGACCTTGTCGACGCCCGGCACGTTGTCGATGGCGTCGCCCAGCAGCACCTGGTAGTCGAGCATCTGGTCGGGCCGCACGCCGAACTCGGCCTGCACGCCGGCTTCGTCGCGGCGCTTGCCGCTCATGGTGTCGATGATGCTGATGTGCGGCGTGACAAGCTGCGCCAGGTCCTTGTCGCCGCTGGAGATGACCACCTCCACCCCTGCTGCGCGGCCGCGTGCGCCAGCGTTCCGATCACGTCGTCGGCCTCCACGCCGGGCACGGCCAGCACCGTCCAGCCCAGCAGCCGCACCACTTCGTGGATCGGCTCGATCTGGCTGCGCAGGCCGTCGGGCATGGGTGCGCGGTTGGCCTTGTAGTCGGGGTACAGGTCGTCGCGGAAGGTCTTGCCCGGCGCATCGAACACGCAGGCGGCGTACTGGGCGTCGGGGTATTCCTTGCGCAGCGCGCCCAGCATGTTGATCATGCCGCGGATGGCGCCCGTGGGCTGGCTGGCCGGGTCGGCGGGGTCCGCGCGCAGGTCGGGCATGGCGTGGTAGGCGCGGTACAGGTAGCTGGAGCCGTCGACCAGCAGCAGGCGCGGCGGCTGCGCGGCGGCTGGCGCGGCGTCGGAGGGTGTCGGTCATGCCGGCATTGTGCACGCCGTCCTACGGCCCGCCAGCGTGGCCCGCCTAGAATACGGGCATGCGTTCCCTCACCGTCTTCAAGGCCCTGATCGCCGCCTGCGGCCTGTCCCTGCTGGCCCCGCTGGCCGTGGCGCAGACCGCGCCCGCCCCTGCCGCCGGCACCGTGCGCGACGAGCCCGTGCTGGACCGCAATACGCAGCGCGTGGAACACATCCAGCACGAGGACGCCGGCAGCCGCGTGAACGAGGTGCGCGTGGGCGGCGAAACCAAGAGCATCACCGTGCAGCCCAAGGCGCGCGCGCCCTCGTACGACGTGCAGCCCACCGACCCCAGCGGCACCCGCGCCGGCAGCCGCGAAGCCGGGCCCGGCAGCACCGGCCCCCGGGTCTGGAAACTGCATCAATTCTGATAGCGCATCGCGCAAGCTGGACAAGCGCCACATGGCGGTTTACACCGAAGTCTCCGAGGACGAGGCCCGTGCCCTGCTGCATTCGCTGGGCCTGGGCGAGTTGACGTCGCTGCGCGGCATCGAGGGCGGCATCGAGAACACCAACTACTTCGCCAGCACCGAGCAGGCCGGCGAGCCGCGCGACTGGGTGCTCACGCTGTTCGAGCGCCTGACGCACGCGCAACTGCCCTTCTACCTGCACCTGATGAAGCACCTGGCCGAGCACGGCGTGCCCGTGCCTGATCCGCAGGCCAAGGCCGAGGGCGTGCGCATCGGCCCCGGTGAAGACGACATCCTGCACACCGTGTGCGGCAAGCCCGCCGCCGTGGTCAACCGCCTGCGCGGCAAGAGCGAACTGGCCCCCGGCCCTGCGCACTGCGCCGCCGTGGGCGAGATGCTGGCGCGCGCCCACCTGGCCGCGCGCGACTACGACCGCCGCCTGCCCAACCTGCGCGGCCTGGCGTGGTGGAACGAGACCGTGCCGGTGGTGCTGCCGCACCTGGAGCCGGAGCAGGCCGCGGTGATCCGCGCCGAGCTGGCCTACCAGAACCACGTGGCCGCCAGCTCGGCCTATGCCGCACTGCCGCGCGGCCCGGTGCACGCCGACCTGTTCCGCGACAACGTGATGTTCGAGGGCACGCCCGAGCAGCCGGTGCTCAGCGGCTTCTTCGACTGGTACTTCGCCGGCGTCGACACCTGGTTGTTCGACCTGGCGGTGACGCTGAACGACTGGGCCATCGACCTGCCCACCGGCGCCACCGACGAAGCGCGCACCCAGGCCCTGCTGAACGCCTACCAGTCGGTGCGCCCGCTCACCGACGCCGAGCGCCGCCTGCTGCCCGCCATGCTGCGCGCCGGCGCGCTGCGCTTCTGGGTGTCGCGCCTGTGGGACTGGCACCTGCCGCGCGAGGCCAGCATGCTGACGCCGCACGACCCGCGCCATTTCGAACGCGTGCTGCGCCAGCGCGTTGCCGCGCCGCTGCACGCATGAAGCTCAACATCGTTCCCGCCCGCACCGGCACGCAGTGGGTGCGCGAAGGCGTGCGCACCTTCTTCAAACAGCCGCTGGCCATGGCCGGGCTGTTCTTCATGTTCATGGCCAGCCTGTCGGTGGCGGCCTTCATGCCGCTGGTGGGCGGCCTGCTGGCGCTGGTGCTGGTGCCGGCCCTCACGGCCGGGCTGATGGCCGCCGCGCGCGAGGCCGAGGCCGGGCGCTTTCCGATGCCGATGACGCTGTTCATCGCCTTCCGCCAGGGCCCGCAGGCCACGCGCGCCATGCTGATGCTGGGCGCGCTGTATGCCGTGGCCGTGCTGCTGGTGATGGGCGCCTCGGCGCTGATCGACGGCGGGCGCTTTGCGCAGCTGTATGTGGGCGGCGGCGGCATCACGCCCGAGCTGGTGATGGACCCGCAGTTCCGCTTCGCCATGTGGATGTCCACCCTGCTCTACCTGCCGGTGTCGCTGGCCTTCTGGCATGCGCCGGCGCTGGTGCACTGGCACGGCGTGGCGCCGGTCAAGAGCCTGTTCTTCAGCCTGGTCGCGGTGCTGAAGAACACCCGCGCCTACCTGCTGTACGGCCTGATGTGGATGCTGATGTCGTTTGCCGGCGGCATGGTGCTGCTGGTGTTGACGGCGCTGAGCGGCAGCGCCGCCGTGGCCTCGGCCGGCCTGCTGCCGGTGGCGCTGCTGATCGCGTCGATGTTCTTCACCTCGCTGTGGTTCACCTTCCGCGACAGCTTCTCGGACAGCGCCCCGCCCGGGGACGCCGCCGCGCCACCCGCGTCGGCCTGAGCGTCACGGCAACGTCACACCAGCGTCAACCGGCTTTCACATGACCTCGGCAGCATGGGGCGGTTTCAACCGACCCTATCTGCCGACATGAACCTCGCCCTGCCCGCCTCCGCCGCGCCATGATGCTGGCCTCCATCGCCCTCGCCGCTGCCCTTGTGGCCTGCGGCGGCAGCGACGACAACGACACGCCGGCGCAGCAGCCGCTGGCGCTAACCATCGCCCACATCAACGACCACCACTCCAACCTGGACGCCTTCGCCGCCCAGACGATGAAGATCGGCGGCGTGGACACGCAGGTGGAGCTGGGCGGTTTTGCCCGCGTCTCCCAGGCCTTCAAGGCCTACGAAGGCCGCGACGACGTGCTGAAGCTGCACGCCGGCGACGCCAACACCGGCACGCTGTACTACACCCTGTTCAAGGGCCAGGCCGACGCCGACCTGATGAACACCATCTGCTTCGACGCCATGGCCGCGGGCAACCACGAGTTCGACGACGGCGACGCGCAGTTCAAGAGCTTCATCGACCACCTGCACACCGGCGCCTGCCAGACGCCCGTGCTGGCCGCCAACATCAAGCCCCAGGTGGGCACGCCGCTGGCACCCAAGGCCACCGACGACTACCTCAAGCCCTACACCATCAAGACCGTGAAGGGCGTTCAGGTCGGCATCATCGGCCTCACCGTCAAGGGCAAGACGCAGAACTCCTCCAGCCCGCTGGCCACCACCGTGTTCGAGGACGAAGCCGTGGCCGCGCAGCGCACCATCGACCAGCTCAAGGGCCAGGGCGTCAAGCACATCGTGCTGCTGACCCACATCGGCTACCAGGACGACAAGCGCCTGGCCGCGCAACTGACCGACGTCGATGTCATCATCGGCGGCGACTCGCACACCCTGCTGGGCGACTTCTCGCACCTGGGCAGCGGCTATGCCGCGGCTGGCGCCTACCCCACGCAGGCGGTCAACAAGGACGGCAAGCCCGTCTGCATCGGCCAGGCGTGGGAATACAGCAAGGCCATCGGCGAGATGCGCGTGAGCTTCAACGACCAGGGCGAAGTCACCGCCTGCGGCGGCCAGGCCGCGCTGGTCATCGGCGACAGCTTCAAGCGCCAGGACGCCGAAGGCAAGTGGGCCGCCGTCGATGCCGCCACGCAGCAGCAGATCGTGGCCGCCGTCAACGCCGACCCGAGCCTGAAGATGCTGACCGCCGACCCCGGCGCCGCCGGCGTGCTGAAGGCCTATTCGGGCCAGGTCGATGAGCTGAAGAAGCAGACCATCGGCACCGCCACCGAGGCCCTGTGCCTGGTGCGCCCCCGGCCACACCACCAACCGCAGCGCCGGCACGCCCGGCTGCGAAGACGCCAACAAGCTGGCGCGCGGCAGCGACATCGCCCAGGTGGTGGCGCAGTCCTTCCTCAGCGCCAGCCTGCGCGCCGACATCGCCATCCAGAACGCCGGCGGCGTGCGCGTGCCGGTGAAGGCCGGCCCCATCACCATGGGTGACGCCTTCACCGTGCTGCCCTTCACCAACGTGCTGGTCGAACTGCCGCTGACCGGCGCGCAAGTGGCCGCCGTGCTGGAAGACGCCGTGGCCGCCTACCTGGACGCCGGTCAGGCCGAAGGCGGTGGCCACCCCTACGCCGCCGGCCTGCGCTGGCACCTGGACATGAGCCAGGCCAAGGGCGCGCGCTTCACGCAGATCGAGGTGAAGGACCGCGCCACCGGCAACTGGTCAGCCATCGACCCGGCCAAGACCTACATCGTCGCCACCAACGACTTCATCGCCAAGGGCCAGGACGGCTACGCCACCTTCAAGCCCATCTACGACAGCGGCAACTACGTCAACAACTACCTGCTCTACACGCAGACCTTCGTCGACTACATCCGCGCTCAGGGCACGGTGAGCCGCCCCGCCGCCGGTGAGTACTCGCACCAGTCGGTGATCACCAAGGACGGCACCAAGCTGCCCTGACCGGCCCCGCGCCCGCCGCAGCGCCCGCCCTCGCCCGGCGGGCGTTGGCGCTTTCGGGCGGCTGCGGCGTTCGATGACGAATGACAAATGACCTCGCTGCGCTTCGATGACAAAGCGGCGGGGGTCTGGTTGAAAGCCCGCTGGAAAGCAGGCCCGCGCGGGGGGACCTGTCAAATTTTATTGATAGTCAAAACAGGCTCCAGCGCCTGTCTACCGGGCGCAAGCAGCTTCTCTATTGATATTTGACTTCCGCGCCAAATGGCTATCGCCTGATTTCGTCTGGCCAACCCAGCCGGCCGTTCTGCGCGGCTTGACGACGACATGACACCGGCGATGCGCGGAACGCCTCGCACGCCGCTGGCGTCATGGCGGCGCAGCCGCCGTCATCGAAGCGCAGCGAGGTCATTTGTCATTCGTCATCAGACGCGGCAGCGCTTCAATCCACCACCGTCAGCTTGGCCACAGCCAGCGCCAGCCACTGACGCCGTGGCGCGGAAAGCTGACCTGCGCGCGCGCATCGTCGCCCGTGCCTTCCACCGCCAGCACCTTGCCTTCGCCGAACTTGTTGTGAAACACCTGCTGGCCGGCGGCGATGCCGTGCGACGGCGCGGCCTTGCGCGGGGGCAGCGGCGCGGCGGCAAAGCTTGAATCGAGGGCACTGGTGCCCCAGGCGGGACGGGCGCCGGCAGCTCCTGAGACAGAAGCACCGATGTCGGCAAAGCCGCTGCGCCGCGGCGTGATCCACTTCAGCGCATCCTCGGGCAGTTCTTCCAGAAAGCGGCTGCGGATGTGGTAGCGCGTCTGCCCGTGCAGCATGCGCGTCTGCGCGTGGCTCAGGTACAGGCGCTTGCGCGCGCGCGTGATGGCCACATACATCAGGCGGCGCTCTTCCTCCAGCCCGTCCATGTCGCTCATCGCGTTCTCGTGCGGAAACAGGCCCTCCTCCAGCCCGGTGATGAACACGGCGTCGAACTCCAGCCCCTTGCTGGCGTGCACCGTCATCAGCTGCACCGCGTCCTGCCCGGCCTGGGCCTGGTTGTCGCCGGCTTCCAGCGCGGCGTGGGTCAGGAAGGCGGCCAGCGGGCTGAGGGTTTCCCCGGTGGCAGCGTCGGGGGCCAGGGAGGCCCCACCCTCACCCATGCCCTCTCCCGCCAGCGGGAGAGGGAGTGAATCTGCGGCGCCCGGCTGTTGGCTCCCTCTCCCCGCTGGGGAGAGGGCAGGGGTGAGGGCAGCGGCGCATCCAGCATCGGCCCCTCCGGATCCAGCCCCTGGCTCACCGGGCTCTGCGTCAGCCCCGCCGTCTCATCCACCGGCAGCGCCACCGCATCGCGGCCGAAGCCTTCCTGCGTGACGAAGCTCTCGGCCGCGCTCGCCAGTTCCTCCAGGTTTTCGATGCGGTCGGCGCCTTCGCGGTCGGCGCGGTAGTGCTCGATCAGGCCGCTGGATTCCAGCATCGCCTCGATGATCTCGCGCAGCGTCTGGCCGGCGGTCTGCTCGCGCAGCACATCGATCTTCGCCACGAAGGCGCCCAGGTTGGCGCCGGCCTTGCCGCTCACGGCGCTCACCGCGTCGTGCAGCGAGGTGCCCACCGCGCGCGCCGCGTCCTGCAACTGCTCCAGCGTGCGCGCGCCGATGCCGCGCGGCGGAAAGTTGACCACGCGCAGAAAGCTGGTGTCGTCGCGCGGGTTCTCCAGCAGGCGCAGGTAGGCCAGCGCGTGCTTCACCTCCGCCCGCTCGAAAAAGCGCAGCCCGCCATACACGCGGTACGGCACGCCGGCGTTGAACAGCTGTGTCTCGATCACCCGGCTTTGCGCGTTGCTGCGGTACAGGATGGCGATTTCCTTGCGCTCGTAGGCCTCGCCCTTCACCAGCTGGCGCAGCTCATCGACCACCCATTCGGCTTCGGCGAAGTCGCTCGGGGCTTCATAGACGCGCACCGGCTCGCCCGCGCCGGCGTCGGTGCGCAGGTTCTTGCCCAACCGCCTTTTGTTGTGGGCGATCAGCGCGTTGGCCGAGTCGAGGATGTTGCTGTGGCTGCGGTAGTTCTGCTCCAGCTTGATCTGGTGCTGGACGTTGAACTCGCGCACGAAGTCGGCCATGTTGCCCACGCGCGCGCCGCGAAAGGCGTAGATGCTCTGGTCGTCGTCGCCCACGGCCAGCACGGCGCCGCCGCCCTCGCCCGGCAGCCCGGCGATCATCTTGATCCAGGCGTACTGCAGCCGGTTGGTGTCCTGAAACTCGTCGATCAGGATATGCCGAAAGCGCCGGCGGTAATGCTCGCGCACCGCGTCGTTGTCGCGCAGCAGCTCGTAGCTGCGCAGCATCAGCTCGCCGAAATCGACCACGCCCTCGCGCTGGCACTGCTCTTCATACAGCTGGTAGATCTCGGCCTTCTTGCGGCTTTCGCCGTCGCGCACTTCCACATCGCCGGGGCGCAGGCCGTCTTCCTTGCAGCCGCTGATGAACCACTGCAGCTGCTTGGGCGGAAAGCGCTCCTCGTCCACGTTGAACTGTTTGCACAGCCGCTTGATGGCCGAGAGCTGGTCCTGCGTGTCGAGGATCTGGAACGCCTGCGGCAGATTCGCCAGCTTGTGGTGCGCGCGCAGGAAGCGGTTGCACAGCCCGTGGAAGGTGCCGATCCACATGCCGCGCACGTTCAGCGGCAGCATGGCCGTCAGCCGCGCCACCATCTCCTTGGCCGCCTTGTTGGTGAAGGTGACGGCCAGCACCCCACCGGGCGACACCTGGCCGGTCTGCAGCAGCCAGGCGATGCGCGTGGTGAGCACGCGCGTCTTGCCCGAGCCGGCGCCGGCCAGGATCAGCGCAGGCTCGGGCGGCAGGGTGACGGCGGCGCGCTGTTCGGGGTTGAGGCCGGCGAGGATGGGCAGGTCGGTGCCGGTCGGTGAACTGTCTGCAAGCATCTCGTCGATTGTAGAAAGCGACGAGGCATGAGTAGTCGTTGCCCGTTGGGTTGACGCCTATCGCCTAGGCTGTAATGCCCTGCCCATATGGCGCATTCATCCAGCCCATCAAAGAGAGGAGACCTCGCACCATGCACGCCCGCCTTCGACATCGACGCCGCTGGCATACCGCCGCCGCCACCGCCCTGCTGCTCGGCCTGGTGGCGTGCGGTGGCTCGGACGACGATGCACCCACGACGGGAAACGAGGGGACGACCCCGCCCCTGCCCGCCGCGACCGCGCCGCCTCCCCGGTGCCCAAGTTCACCTACGCGCCCGACCCGCAGGTCTGCGCATGGGTCGATGCGCACGTCAAGCCGTTCCAGTGGCCGGCGACCACCGTCGGCCCGCGCACCTGGCCGGAAGTGGCGCCCGTAATCACCCATGCCCATCCGGTACGCGACGCGACGGGCACGCCGTACTACACGGTCGAGTCAAACGACTGGGTGCTGTCGGCCCATTACGCCGGGCAGGCACAGGCGCTGGGTGTACCGCCCGCCACCTTCGCGGATCCGGCAGACGGCCGTGCCGTGTGGCGACCTCACACCCGACTCTGGGCGCAGCAATTGGCCTGCACGCATGACCTCGCGCTCGACAGCTTCAGCGATACCCGCGTCAGTGCCTACATGCCGGACGAGGTCGCTGCCCGGCTGGCGCATGAGCAGTACGCCGTGCGGATCAGTCAAACCGATCTCTGCGCGCCGTCCGACTTCGTCTTCACTGGCATGCAGCCGCCCCCGCTGCCGCCCGAATGCGATGCACCCGCCCGGTAGCCGGCCATCGCCGTAGCAACGCCACGCGCCCTGCCAACCCCACTAGAATCAAGCACCGGGCCCAAGTTTTCTTGGCCCGGTTTTTTGTGCCCGCCACAACGCGCGGTGCAAACGCCGCGGCCAGGCCAAGCGCCCATCTTTTCAACTTTTGAATGGAGCTTGGGTTCAATGGAAATCTTCGACTACGACCACATCCTGCTGCTGCCGCGCAAGTGCCGCGTGCAGAGCCGCAGCGAGTGCGATGCCAGCATCGAATTCGGCGGCCGCAGCTTCAAGCTGCCGGTGGTGCCCTCCAACATGAAGACGGTGGTGGACGAGCCGATGTGCGAATGGCTGGCCGCGCACGGCTACTTCTACGTGATGCACCGCTTCGACCTCGACAACGTGGCCTTCGTCCGCGCCATGAAGGCCAAGGGCTTGTTCGCCTCGATCTCGCTGGGCGTCAAGCAGCCCGACTACGACACGGTGGACCAACTGGCCGCCGAGGGGCTGGTGCCCGAATACATCACCATCGACATCGCCCACGGCCACGCCGACACGGTGCGCGAGATGATCGGCTACCTGAAGAAGAAGCTGCCCGGCAGCTTCATCATTGCCGGCAACGTGGCCACGCCCGAAGCGGTGATCGACCTGGAAAACTGGGGCGCCGACGCCACCAAGGTGGGCGTGGGCCCGGGCAAGGTGTGCATCACGCGGCTGAAGACGGGCTTTGGCACCGGCGGCTGGCAGCTCAGCGCGCTGAAGTGGTGCGCCCGCGTGGCCACCAAGCCCATCGTGGCCGACGGCGGCATCCGCCACCACGGCGACATTGCCAAGAGCATCCGCTTTGGCGCCACCATGGTGATGATCGGCTCGCTGTTCGCGGGGCACGAGGAATCGCCCGGCCGCACGGTGGAGGTGGATGGCGAGCTGTTCAAGGAGTACTACGGCTCGGCCAGCGACTTCAACAAGGGCGAATACCGCCACGTCGAAGGTAAGCGCATCCTGGAGCCGATCAAGGGCAAGCTGGCCGACACGCTGGTGGAGATGGAGCAGGACGTGCAAAGCTCGATCAGCTACGCCGGCGGCAAGAAGCTG
This sequence comes from Ottowia beijingensis, assembly GCF_013423955.1. Lineage (GTDB taxonomy): Bacteria > Pseudomonadota > Gammaproteobacteria > Burkholderiales > Burkholderiaceae_C > Ottowia > Ottowia beijingensis. Next base: position 294,281 of record NZ_JACCKX010000001.1, read on the forward strand.
CTGGACATCCGCAAGGTGAACTACGTCATCCTGGGCGGCGACAACGCGGGCGAGCACCTGCTGATGTGAGGCGCGGCGCCTCCTGTGTTGTGGGAGCGGGCTTGCCCGCGATGCAGCGTCTGCAGTGGGCGAAGCGCCCATCGCGGGCAAGCCCGCTCCCACAAGAGAATCACAAGCCAAATTAGGCTCTAGCGCCCGTCCAGCAAGCGCGAGAAGCTACCTAAATAATAGCGTCAGAGAATCCAGCCATCCGCAAGGTGAACTACGTCATCTTGGGCGGCGACAACGCGGGCGAGCATCTGCTGATGTGAAGCGCGGCGCTTCCTGTGTTGTGGGAGCGGGCTTGCCCGCGATAGCAGCGTCTGCCGCGGGCGAAGCGCCCATCGCGGGCAAGCCCGCTCCCACAAAAACCACAAGCGAAATCAGCCTCCAGCGCCCGTCCAACAAGCGCGAGCAGCTATTCAACCCATAGCGTCAGAGCATCCGGTTGACGGCGTTCAGCATCAGCATCACGCCGCTGGCAACGAGCAGCGCGCAGATCACGCGGCGCAGCGTGGCCACCGGCACGCGGTGCGCCAGCGCATGGCCGACCAGCACGCCAATGACGGCGATCGGCAGCAGCACCAGCAGGCGCTGCCACATCAGCGGGCTCGACAGGCGCCCGTTGGCCGCCATCATCCCCAGCACCATCAGCACGGCGACCACGATCAGCGCCGGCGTGGTGGCGCGCATGGCGCGCGCGTCAAAGCCGCGCCGTGCCAGCCAGGCCAGCAGCAGCGGCCCGCCGGTGGCGAACAGCATCAGCACCCCACCCACGCCCGCGCCATACAGTGCGCCCAGGCCGGGCCGGGGCGCGGGCGGCGCCACTGCAAGCACCGCGCGCTGGCGCAGCGCCTGCACGCCCACCCAGGCCACGTAGGCGCCCAGCACCAGCAGCGGCAATGCCGAGGTCATGCGCGTGGCCAGCCACAGCCCAATCAGGCCGCCCGCCAGCATGCCGGGGCCCAGGTAGCGCAACTCGCCCCAGCGCACCTCGCGCAGGTTCAGCCCGCCCATCAGAACCGACGCCACCACGTCCATCACCAACACCAGCGGCACCACGTCCACCAGCGGCCAGCGCCAGGCCAGCAGCGGCACCGAGATGAGCGCCGAGGCAAACCCGGTCAGGCCCAGCGCCACATAGCCCAGCGTGACCACCAGGGCGGGATAGGCCATGTCGGCCCAAGCAAATTCCATGATGGGCGCGAGCATACCTGTGCGCGCTAATCGCGCAGGCGTTCATCGACAAAGCGGCGCAGCACCTGCATCACCGGCGCCTCGGTGCGGCCAGCCAGGCGCACGTAGGCAAAGCGCGCGCCAGCCACCAGCGGCGGCGCCATGCGCAGCTCGGCCAGTTCGCCCGCCTCGATGCCGGCGCGCGCGGCGGCCACCACGCCCAGGAACACGGCGTCGGTCTGCCGCACCGCGTCGAGCAGGCTGCCCACGTCCTCGCACACCAGCGCCGCCATGCGCGCCGGATCGGCGCCGGGGCCGTAGTGCGCGACGAAGATGCGCGCCACCTCGTCCGACAGCGGCGTGGTGGCCACGGGATAGCGCATCAGTTCGTCGAAGGTGACGTCGTCGCGCTGCGCCAGCGGGTGCGCGGCGCGGCAGACGAAGCCGCCGCGCAGCTCGGTCAGCGGCTCGATCACCAGGTCGGCCGCGGGCGCGATGCGGCGTGCGTCGATCACCAGCGCGTCCAGCTCGCGCTGGCGTAGCTGGTGCACCTGCAGCTCGGTCGAACCGCGGGCGATGGCCACGCGCACCTCGGGGTAGCGCGCAGCCACGTGGCTGAGCAGCGGCGTCATCAGCAGCGCGCCGGGGCCGGAGCCCAGGCCGACGCGGATGGTGCCCGCCTCGCCCTGGCGCAGCAGCTCGGCGCTGCGTTCGATCTCGGCCGCCTCGAGCACGATGCGCTGCGCGCGCGCCAGCACCGCCTCGCCCAGCGGCGTGAGCGTGCTGCGCCGGCCGCTGCGGTCGATCAGGCGCGCGCCCAGTTCGTCCTCCAGCCCCTGCAGGCTGCGGCTGAGGGCCGATTGCGTCAGGTGCATGCGCTCGGCCGCGCGCGAGAACGAGCCTTCCTCGGCCAGCGCCATCAGGTGTTCGAGTTGCCGCAGGTTCATCGTGCGATGACTTTATTTCATTGATAAGTTGAATTCAATTCATTGGACACATGAAATGACATGCAGGATAGTTCACATGTCGCCCTGGTGACGCTTCGTTTTCCGCCCTTTCTGGAGCCCCGACCATGCCCTTTGCCCGCCGCCACCTGATGCAGTTTGCCGCCGCCGCCCTGGCCACCCTGGCCTTTGGCGCTGCCGCCCAGAGCTACCCCACCAAGCCCGTCACGCTGCTGGTGCCCTACCCGGCGGGCGGGCTGTCGGACAACATCGCGCGCAAGGTCAACGTGCCGCTGGCCCAGGCGCTGGGGCAGCCGACCATCGTCGACAACCTCGGCGGCGCCAGCGGCAGCATTGCGGCGCAGAAGGTGCTGCACGCGCCCAGCGACGGCTATCTGGTCTACCAGGGCTCGCCCAACGAGCTGATCCTGGCGCCGCTGGCGGTGCCGTCGATCAAGTACAAGTCGGAAGACTTCCGCCAGGTGCACCGCATCGCGCTGGCGCCCATGGCCATCTTTGCCCGCGCCGGCCTGCCGGTGGCCAACGCCGACGAGCTGGTGGCCTACGCGGCCAAGGTGGCCAAGGAAGGCAAGCCGCTGACCTACGCCAGCGTGGGCGTGGGCTCGTTCTATCACCTGCTGGGCGCCAAGATGAGCAAGGACCTGGGCATCGAGATGTCGCACGTGCCCTACAAGGGCGCGGCCGACGCCTTCCGCGACCTGGCGGGCAACCAGGTGGACATCTTCATCACGCCCTACGGCCTGGCGCAGACCGAGTTCATCAAGCAGGGCAAGCTGAAGGCCGTGGCCGTGCTGACGCCGCAGCGCCAGCGCCTGCTGCCCGACACGCCCAGCACCACCGAGAGCAAGGCGCTGAAGAACTTCACCGCCGAGATCGGCACCGGCTACTTCGTCAAGCGCGACACGCCCGAGCCCATCGTGCAGGCGCTGCACAAGGGCCTGCAGAAGGTGCTGACCGATACGCAACTGCGCGCCGGCCTGTTCGCCATGGGGCAGGAGGTGTCGCCCGCGCAGACGCTGGCCGAGGCCGACAGGTCGTACAAGGACGAGATCGCCGCATACCGCGCCATCGCCAAGGCCATCGGCCTGCAGCCGGGGCAGTGATGCCGCAGCACTGATCGCTCAGTGGAGGAACGCAGGCGCCAGCTCCCACGGGACGAAGGCCCGGCGCCGTGAGGTGGCCGGGCTTTGGTTCGTGTGGGGTGCGGCGTGGCCGGGTGTGTCACGCCCTGTGGGACCGGGCTTGCCCGCGATGGGGCGGTCAGGCTCGGCGATGCGCCGCCATCGCGGCCAAGGCCGCTCTCACAAAGCCCGGCGAACCTATACTCCCCAACATATCCGCCGCCAGCGCCCGTCAGTCGGGCGCCACAACCCTATACCCCCAATAGATTCCGCTTCTTGATATTCAGCACGGGTCCCGTCAGCGCATCGCCTCGCGCTCCATCCGCCCCGCTCCCACAGGGTCCGGCAGACACATACTCCCCATATGCACGCCGCCAGCGCCTGTCAGACAAGCGCTGAAGCCACATACTCCCTAGCCTACTGATCGCCCAAGCACCAGCGCAGCCACTCTCAGCGCACCAGCTCGCGCGCCAGCCGGTTCACGCGCGTGCCCCGGGTCACCAGCGCGTCGACGATGCTGAAGTGGTTCAGCCCCGGCAGCGCGGCCGCCAGCGGCACGCGCTCGCGGCCCCAGGCCTGCTGGATCAGGCGGTTCTGGCGCAGGTATTCGCCGCTCTCGTCGCCCCCACCACGGCCACGAAGCGCCCGCGCGCCGGCGCCGGCAACCGTGCCGGGCTGGCGTCGTGCACCTGCTGCGGCGTCAGGCGCAGTGCCTCCTGCAGGCTGGGCGTGTGCATCAGCGGCGCCAGGTCGTACAGGCCCGACAGGCCCATGGCGCGCTTCACCACGTCGGCCGGCAGTTCGGGGTCGAACACCTTCCACGCGCAGGCCAGCATCATGGCCGCCAGCTGGCCGCCGGCCGAATGGCCGATGACGCTGATGCGGCGCGGATCGGCGTTCAGTGTGCGCGCATGCCGCCAGCTCCAGCCCACGGCGCGCGCCACCTGCAGCGTGATCTGCGGAATGCTGGCCTGCGGGGCCAGCGTGTAATTGGGCACCACCACGGCGGCGCCGGCATCGTGCAGCGCGGCGGCGATGAAGCTGTGGACCGATTTGTCCAGCGCCTTCCAGTAGCCGCCATGGACGAACACCACCAGCGGCGCGCCCTTGCCCTTGGCGGCAAAGGCGTCCAGCCGCTCGCGCGGTGCGTCGCCGTAGGGCACGTCCAGCTCGCACGGCAGACTGCGCCGCGCCAGCGCCGATTCGGCCGACCAGCGGGCTAAGTGGTCGCCGTGCTCCGGCACCCGCAGGCGGTTGTTGTACATGCGCTCCAGCCACTGGGTGTCGGGCTGGTCGCGGCGGGAGGAATCGTTGAGGCGCGCCATGAGTGACGCCATTGTCGCAAAAGGTTTCGCGCTGGCGGCGGCTGCCCGCACTTTTGCATTGCAGCCTAAAATGGCCTGCAGCGCCCATCTGGCGAGCGCAAGCAGCTATCAACAAAGGAGCAACAAGATGAAACTGGCACTGCTGGGCACCGGCCGCATGGGCTTTCCGATGGCGCGCCGGCTGTGCCAGGCCGGGCACGCCGTGCACGTGTGGAACCGCAGCGCCGACAAGGCCTCGCCGCTGGCCGCCGATGGCGCCACCGTGCACGCCAGCGCCGCCGAGGCCGCTGCCGCGGCCGACATCGTCATCGGCATGCTCGAAAACGGCCCGGTGGTGGCCAGCGTGCTGTTCGACCAGGGCACCGCCGCCGCGATGCGCCCCGGCACGCTGTTCATCGACATGGCCTCCATCAAGCCGCGCGAGGCGCGCGAACACGCCGCGCGCCTGGCCGAACGCGGCGTGGGCCAGGTCGACGCGCCCGTCTCCGGCGGCACCGTCGGCGCCGAGGCCGGCACGCTGGCCATCATGGCCGGCGGCGCAGCCGACGACTTCGCCCGCGCCGTGCCGGTGTTCGAGTTGCTGGGCCGCGCCACCCACGTCGGCCCGGCCGGCGCGGGGCAACTGGCCAAACTGGCCAACCAGATGATCGTCGGCATCACCATCGGCGCCGTGGCCGAGGCCCTGCTGCTGTGCGAGAAAGGCGGCGCCGACCCGGCCAAGGTGCGCGAGGCCATCGGCGGCGGCTTCGCCGAAAGCCGCATCCTGCAACTGCATGGCGAGCGCATGGTGACGCGCGACTTCGCGCCCCGCGCGCGCATGACGGTGCAGCTCAAGGACATGCGCAACGCGCTGGAAACCGCGGCCGACATGGGCTTTTCGGCGCCAGTCACCGAAGCGCTGGAGCAGCTGTACGCCGACGCCATCGACCACGGCGACGCCGACCTGGACCATTCCGGCCTGTTCGTCGAACTGGCCCGAAGGAATGGCATGACGTGACGAGCGCTCGGGCCGCCTGACTCCTTCCCCCGCTGGGGAAGGCCGGGATGGGGGCCAGCCCGGTTGAACAGCACCCGGCCGTGCCCCACCCCGCCCTCCCCCAGCGAAGGAGGGCCCATCAACCACCATCACCCCACTCACGAGCGAAAAACCCATGAGCCTGCACCGCCAACTGCAACAACGCGCCGCCAAAGGCCGCCCCATCCGCGTCGGCCTGATCGGCGCCGGCAAGTTCGGCAGCATGTACCTGGCGCAGGTACCGCGCACGCCGGGTGTGCACCTGGCCGCGATTGCCGACCTGTCGCCCGACAACGCACGCGCCAACCTGCAGCGCGTGGGCTGGGCCGCGGAACGTCTGAACGCCACCTCGCTCGACGACGCCCTGAAGTCCGGCACCACCCACCTCAGCGACGACTGGCAGGCGCTGGTGCGCCATCCGGCCATCGACGTGGTGGTCGAATGCACCGGCCACCCCATCGCCGCCGTCGACCACTGCCTGGAAGCCTTCGCCCACGGCAAGCACGTCGTCAACGTCACCGTCGAGGCCGACGCCTTCTGCGGCCCGCTGCTGGCGCGCCGCGCGGCCGACGCCGGCGTGGTGTATTCGCTGGCCTTTGGCGACCAGCCGGCGCTGATCTGCGACCTGGTGGACTGGGCGCGCACCTGCGGCTTTCCGGTGGTGGCGGCCGGGCGCGGCCACAAGTGGCTGCCGCACTTCTGCACCAGCACGCCCGAAACCGTGTGGGGCTACTACGGCCTGACGCCCGAGCAGGCCACGCGCGGCGGCCTGAACCCGAAGATGTTCAACAGCTTCCTCGACGGCAGCAAGCCGTCGATCGAAAGCACCGCCGTGGCCAACGCCACCGGTTTGGCTGTGCCGAGCGACGGCCTGCTCTACCCACCCGGCAGCATCGACCAGATCCCCAACCTCACGCGCCCGCGCAGCGAAGGCGGCGTGCTGGAGCGCAAGGGCATGGTGGAAGTCATCTCGTCCCTGCGCCCTGACGGCACACCCATCGACTACGACATCCGCATGGGCGTGTGGGTCACGGTCGAGGCCGAGACCGATTACATCAAGCACTGCTTCGAGGAATACAACGCCCAGACCGACGACAGCGGGCGCTACTTCACGCTCTACAAGCGCTGGCACCTGATCGGCCTGGAAGTCGGCCTGAGCGTGGCCAGCGTCGCCCTGCGCGGCGAGCCGACCGGCGTGGCCACCGGCTGGCATGCCGACGTCGTGGCCACCGCCAAGCGCGACCTGAAGCCCGGTGAATTGCTGGACGGCGAAGGCGGCTACACCGTCTGGGGCAAGCTGCAGCCGGCGGCCAAGTCCGTCGCCATGGGCGGCCTGCCGCTGGGCCTGGCGCACGACGTGAAACTGATCCGCCCGGTGGCGCAGGGCCAGTCCTCACCTGGGCCGACGTCGCCATCGACACCGGCACGCACGCCTATCGGATTCGCCAGCAGATGGAATCCCTGCTGACACCAGACAGCTGAGGCCCGCGCTAAAATGCACGCACCTTCGTGGGGGGTAGCTCAGCTGGGAGAGCGCGTCGTTCGCAATGACGAGGTCGGGAGTTCGATCCTCCTCCTCTCCACCACAAACCCTTCTTTCAAGCGGCCTCCGGGCCGTTTTTCTTTCACACCCACAAATAAACCCCGGAACGGATTCGCCAACCTGGACGTTGCCGGGGTCTCGAGAGTCAGGCGGCGGTGTCCGGTCGTCGGGCTCACGCAATCAGGGAGCCGCTGAGGGGATGCGGTAGAGCCTTGCGCTCGCTCGATACACTCGTTCACATGGCCTCCCAACCCGCCCTGTCCTCCTTCATCTGGGCCGTCGCCGACCTGCTGCGCGGCGATTACAAGCAGTCCGACTACGGCAAGGTGATCCTGCCGTTCACGGTGCTGCGCCGCCTGGATTGCGTGCTGGATTCAACCAAGCCGGCGGTGCTGGCCGAACTGGCCGCCAAGGAAAAGCTCGGCGTCAACCCGGCCCCGTTTCTCTCGCGCATCACCGGCCGGCAGTTCTTCAACGCCAGCCCGCTCGATTTGAAGAAGCTGCTGGGCGACCCAACCCACGTCGCCACCAACCTGTTCGCCTACATCCAGGGCTTCTCGCCCGAGGTGCGCGACATCTTCGAGCACTTCGAGTTCCAGACGCAGATCGAGCGCCTGTCCAAGGCCGGCCTGCTGTATCAGGTGACGGAGAAGTTCTGCCAGATCGACCTGCACCCCGACAAGGTCAGCAACGCCGACATGGGCACCGTGTTCGAGGAGCTGATCCGCAAGTTCGCCGAACTGTCGAACGAAACCGCCGGTGAGCACTTCACCCCGCGCGAAGTCATCCGCCTGATGGTCAACCTGCTGTTCGTCGAGGACGACGAGGTGCTGGCCAAGCCCGGCGTGGTGCGCACCCTGTACGACCCCACGGCGGGCACCGGCGGCATGCTCAGCGTCGCCGGCGAATACCTGCATGAGCACAACCCCAAGGCCAGCCTGGCCGTCTACGGGCAGGAGCTGAACCCCGAGTCCTACGCCATCTGCAAGGCCGACATGCTCATCAAGGGGCAGGACGTGGCCAACATCGTGTTCGGCAACACCCTCAGCGACGACGGACACCCCACCAAGACCTTCGACTACATGCTCTCCAACCCGCCTTTTGGCGTGGAATGGAAGAAGGTCGAGCGAGAAGTGCGCAAGGAACACCAGGACAAAGGCTTCGCCGGCCGCTTCGGCCCCGGCCTGCCGCGCGTGTCGGATGGCTCCATGCTGTTTTTGCTGCACCTCATCAGCAAGATGCGCCCGGCCACGGAAGGCGGCAGCCGCTTCGGCATCGTGCTGAACGGCTCACCCCTGTTCACCGGCGGCGCCGGCTCGGGCGAGAGCGAAATCCGCCGCTACGTGCTGGAGAACGACCTGCTGGAGTCCATCGTCGGCCTGCCCACCGACATGTTCTACAACACCGGCATCGCCACCTACGTGTGGATTCTGTCCAACCGCAAGCCGGCGGCGCGCAAGGGCAAGGTGCAGCTCATCGACGCCAGCGGCATGTGGCAGAAGATGCGCAAAAGCCTGGGCAGCAAGCGCAAGGAACTGTCCGACGCCCACATCGACCGCATCACCCGCCTGTTCGGCCACTTCGAGGAAGCCAGCGACCACGACGCCGACGGCAGCGCCAGGCCCATCAGCCGCATCTTCGACAACGAGGACTTCGGCTACCACAGCATCACCGTGGAGCGCCCGCTGCGCGGCGAAGACGGCAAGGTGGTGCTGGGGCAGAAAGGCAAGCAAAAGGCAAGCCCCAGCCCGACATCAGCCTGCGCGACACCGAGAACGTGCCCTACAAGGACGACATGGCCGAGTATTTCAAACGCGAAGTGTTGCCGCATGCGCCCGACGCGTGGATCGACCCGGACAAAACCAGGGTGGGTTACGAGATACCGTTCAACCGGCATTTCTACGTGTTCAAGCCACCCCGGCCGCTGGCCGAGATCGACGCCGACCTGAAGGCCAGCACCGACCGCATTCTGGAGATGATCAAGGGGCTGTCGGCATGAGCTTTGCGCGGTATCCGGCGTACAAGGACAGCGGGGTGGAGTGGCTGGGGAGGTGCCGGCGCATTGGGAAGTCCACCGCCTCAAACGCTCAGCCCAACTGCTAACTGAGAAAACCGACCGTCGAACTAATCCAGTTGCACTTGAAAACATCGAAAGCTGGTCAGGCAGATTTGTTCCGACCGACACGGAATTCGCAGGTGATGGCGTCGCGTTTCAGCATGGCGACATCCTGTTCGGGAAACTTCGCCCATACCTTGCAAAGGCGCTACTCGCGCAAAACGAAGGAGAGGCGGTCGGAGACTTCCATGTCATGCGACCACAAGAGGGCGCGATTCCGCGCTTTCTCCAATACCAGTTGCTGGAGCAAGCATTTATCGACATCGTGGACGGCTCCACGTTCGGCTCGAAGATGCCACGCGCAAGCTGGGAGTTCGTTGGCACCATGCCGCTGCCAGCGCCCCCACCTTCGGAACAAACCGCCATCGCCACTTTCCTCGACCGCGAAACCGCCAAGATCGACGCGCTGGTGGCGGAGCAGGAGCGGTTGATCGCGTTGCTGAAGGAAAAGCGCCAAGCCGTCATTTCGCACGCCGTCACCAAGGGGCTTGATCCGTCGGTGCCGATGAAGGATTCGGGGGTCGAGTGGTTAGGGAAGTGCCGGCGCATTGGGAGGTCGTTCGCATCAAGCATGTCGTCGCATCCATCGAACAAGGGTGGAGCCCGCAGTGCGAAAGCTACCCGGTGGAATCCGCAGATCAATGGGGCGTACTCAAGGTGGGTTGCGTCAACGGCGGCGTGTTCAATCCTGACGAAAACAAAGTGCTACCAGATGACTTGACGCCAGTGCCGGCTCTGGCGATTCGTGCTGGCGATGTACTGGTTTCTCGTGCTAACACGCGTGAACTGGTTGGGAGTGCAGCGACGGCGTTGATGGACTATCCCAACCTCCTCCTGTGCGACAAGCTCTATCGGCTGCGCTTGAACCACAAGATGGACGCTCCTCAGTATTTGGCGTACTTCCTTGGCTGTTTGCCAGTGCGGGAACAGATTGAGTTGGCCGCCACGGGCGCCAGCAGTTCGATGCTGAACATCGGGCAAGCGACGATTCTGGAACTGCGTTTACCGCACCCCGATGTGGAAGAACAACTGGCGATCACTGCGCATCTCGACGCAGTGACGGCACGCATGCGCGATACGGCGACAGAGGCAGAGGCAATCATCGCCGCCCTCCAAGAACGCCGCTCCGCCCTGATCTCCGCCGCCGTCACCGGCCAGATCGACGTGCGCTGCACGCCGGAACAAGCGCCATGAACTCCTGTTCTGATAGCTGCTTGCGCTTGATGGACAAGGGCCAGAGCCTGTTTTGACCCAAAAATTACCCCATGCGTGGTCGCCCATGACGCCACCCGAAGGACCGCCAGCGCACAGCGCGTAACTGAGCAAAAATCCCCGCCCCCTCGGTTTCTGAACAAAATGTCGTCCCGCTGAACATTTTTCGTCCGCTGGCGTCCTGTGCCGTCTGCTTTGGGTGCACGCCTGAAAAAAGTCAGCCTTCATCCCGGTTCTGAACAAAATGTCGTCCCGCTGAACATTTTTCGGTCCAAGACACCCCGCATGAACGCCCCCATCGGCTACGCCTGGCTTCAGCAGCACCTGCAAGCGCCCGACTTTCTGGGCGAGCAGCGCGCGCGCTGGCGCCGGTGCAGCGGCTGGAGCGCCTGCCGGGCGGCACGCTGCTGGTGCCCGCCCGCCTGGCGCCCGCGCCCGACGCGCTGGCGCACGCACTGTTCGCCATCAAGCACGAGGGCGTGCGGCTGGACTATCTGGCCGCTGCGCTGCGGCAAGTGCCCGCGCAGGCCATGCTTGATCTGGTGGCGCGCACGCCCAACGGCGGCTACGTGCGCCGCCTGGGCCTGTTGTGGGAGCAGTTCAATGGGCAGCCGATTGACGGGCTGGGCGCCGGGCCGCAGGTGTCGGCGGCTTACGTGCCGCTGTTCGACCCGCGCACGCATCTGGTGGGGCCGTCGCGCCGCAACGCGCGCTGGCGCGTGGACGTGAACGGCCTGGGCGACTGGGGCTTCTGCCCGCTGGTGCGCCGCACGCCCGCCTTGCAGGCCGCGCTGGATGCGCAAGTGCTGGCGCGTGCGCAGGCCTTTGCCGACAGCGTGGGGCCGCAGATGCTGGAGCGCGCGCTGTCGTGGGCCTACCTGAGCGAGACCGAGGGCTCGTTCGCCATCGAGCGCGAGACGCCGCCGCAGGACAAGGCGGCGCTGTTCGTGGGCCTGCTGCAACGCGCGCACGACCGCCAGCCCCTGACCGAAGACTATCTGGTGGCCTTGCAGAACGCGGCGGTGACCAACCCGCTGGACCGCGCGGTGCAGTTCCGCACCGAGCAGAACCGCCTGCAGGACAGCCGCCTGGGTGCGGCCGGCGTCACCTATGTGCCGCCGCCGCCCGAGCTGGCGGCGGAGCTGATGGCGCACCTGATGGCGCTGGCCAACCAGCGCCCTGCCCCGCTGGACGCGCTGGCCCACGCGGCGCTGGTGTCGTTTGCGTTCGTGTTCATCCACCCGTTCATGGATGGCAATGGGCGCCTGTCGCGCTTTTTGACCCACCACGGGCTGGGCCAGGCCGAGGCGCTGCCGCGCGGGTTTCTGCTGCCGGTGTCAGTGGCGATGAAGCGGCACGAAGCCGACTACCTGGCGGCGCTGCAGGCCTTCAGCCGCCCGGCCCGTGCGCTGTGCCAGGTGCTGTGGGCGGGCGATGACGACTACACCTTTGACTGGGCCGCCGGGGCGGACACGTGGTTCCGCTACATGGACGTGACCGAGGGTGTGCGCTTCACGCTGGAGATGGCGCTGGCCGCGCTGGAGACGCACCTGCAGGGCGAGGTGGCCTTCCTGGCCCTGTTCGACGAGGTGAGGCGCCACATCGAGGCGCGGCACGACCTGCGCGGCAGCGACCTGGCCACGCTGATCGTGACCATCTGGCAGAACGGCGGCGTGCTGTCAGCCACCCGGCGCAAGCGCTTTGCCGAGCGCGTGCAGGGCCACGTGCTGGACGCGATCGAGGCGGCGGTGCAGCGGCGCATGCGCGGGCAGCCGCTAACCGATGATGACAATGACTGACAACGACCACGACTATTGAGAATTCCGTAATTCATGACACGCTGTCTGCCCTCACCCCTGCCCTCTCCCAGAGGGAGAGGGAGTTCTCTTTGTGGCAGCACGCATGGTCATGATTATTGAAAACGTCAATAAAACCCCAGGCCCCATGACCCTGCACACCGAAGTCCAGCTCGAACGCGACATCTGCACCCACCTTGGCGCGCACGGCTGGCTGTATGCCGAACCCGGCACCGACGGCGATGCCCGCAGCTACGACACCCCGCGCGCGCTGTACCCGCCCGACCTCGTGGCGTGGCTGCAAGCCACCCAGCCCGACGCATGGGACAAGCTGACCCAACTGCACGGCGCCGGTACCGAAGCCGTGGTGCTGGAGCGCCTGCGCAAAGCCCTTGACGACCGGGGCACGCTGGACGTGCTGCGCCACGGCCTGGAGATGATGGGCCTGCGCAAACGTCTCGACCTCGCCCAGTTCAAGCCCGCGCTGGCCATGAACGCCGAGCTGCAGGCCCGCTACGCCGCCAACCGCCTGCGCGTGCTGCGGCAGGTGCGCACCAACCACGACGACATCATCGACCTCGTGCTGCTGCTGAACGGCATTCCGGTGGCCACCGCCGAGATCAAGACCGACTTCACGCAGGACGTGAACCTGGCCATCGACCAGTACCGCTTCGACCGCATTCCGCGCCCCAAGGGCAAGGCCAGCGCCGAACCGCTGCTCGACTTCCGCGCGGCGCGCTGGTGCACTTCGCCATCAGCAACCGGCTGGTGCACATGGCCACGCGGCTGCTGGGGCCCGCCACGCAGTTCCTGCCCTTCAACCTGGGTGACGCCGGCGGCGCCGGCAACCCGCCCCATGCCGCCGGCCACCGCACCCACTACCTGTGGGAGCAGGTGTGGCAGCGCGATTCGTGGCTCGACATCCTGGGCCGCTACCTGATCGCGCGGCGCGACAGCAAGAAGAAGATCACGGCGGTGCTGTTCCCGCGCTACCACCAGCTCGACGCCACCCGCAAGCTGGTGCAGGCCGTGCTGGCCGACGGGCCGGGGCAGAAGTACCTGATCCAGCACAGCGCCGGCTCGGGCAAGACCAACTCGATTGCGTGGACGGCGCACTTCCTGTCGGACCTGCACGACGCACAGAACCACAAGGTGTTCTCCACCGTGCTGGTCATCAGCGACCGCAACGTGCTCGATGCCCAGTTGCAGGAAGCCATCTACGACTTCCAGCGCACCACGGGCGTGGTCGCCACCATCACCGGCGCCGACGCCAGCAAGAGCCAGCAACTGGCCCAGGCCCTGTCGGGTGACAAGAAGATCGTCGTCTGCACCATCCAGACCTTCCCCTTCGCGCTGGAGGCGGTGCGCGAGCTGGCCGCCACCCAAGGCAAGCGCTTTGCCGTCATCGCCGACGAGGCGCATTCCAGCCAGACGGGCGAATCCGCCGCCAAGCTCAAGGCCGTGTTGACGACCGAGGAACAGCAGGCGCTGGCCGACGGCGGCGAAATCAGCAACGAGGACATCCTGGCCGCCCACATGCAGGCTCGCGCCGGGCAGGATGCCGCCATCAGCACTATCGCCTTCACCGCCACACCCAAGGCCAAGACGCTGGAGCTGTTCGGCCGCCGGCCCGACGCCAGCCAGCCGGCCAGCGAGACCAACCTGCCGCAGGCCTTCCACATCTACAGCATGCGGCAGGCCATCGAGGAGGGTTTCATCCTTGACGTGCTGCAGAACTACACCCCGTACAAGCTGGCCTTCCGCCTGACGCATGAGGGCAAGGACTGGACCGACGCCGAGGTGGACAAGGGCGAAGCCGTGAAGGGGCTGATGCGCTGGGTGCGCCTGCACCCGTACAATATCGCGCAGAAGGTCGCCATCGTGGTCGAGCACTTCGCGGACAACGTCCAACCTCTGCTGAACGGCCACGCCAAGGCCATGGTGGTGACCGCCAGCCGGCAGGAAGTGGTGCGCTGGAAACGCGCCATGGACAAGTACATCGCCGAGCAGGGCTACCCCATCGGCACGCTGGTGGCCTTCTCGGGCGAGGTGCCCGACGCGGACAACGGCAACGAACCCGTGACCGAGAAATCGCCCAGCCTGAACCCCGGCCTGAAAGGCAAGGACATCCGCGAAGCCTTCGCCACGCCCGAGCACCAAATCCTGCTGGTGGCCAACAAGTTCCAGACCGGCTTCGACCAACCGCTGCTGTGCGGCATGTATGTCGACAAGAAGCTGGGCGGCATTCAGGCGGTGCAGACGCTGAGCCGGCTCAACCGCGCCTACAACGGCCCGCATGGACTCAAGGGCACCACCTACGTGGTCGACTTCGTCAACGAGCCGGACGAGGTGCTGGCGGCGTTCCAGGTCTATTACGAGACGGCCGAGCTGTCGGGCGTGACGGACCCGAACCTGATCCTCGACCTGAAGGCCAAGCTGGACGGCAGTGGCCACTACGACGAATTCGAGGTCGACCGGGTGGTGAACGTCGAGCTGGACCCCAAGGCGACGCAGGCGCAGCTCGTCGCCGCCATCGAGCCGGTGGCGGATCGGCTGCTGAAGAAATACAAGGCGGCGAAGCAGACCCAGCAGGCCCACCCGGAATCCAGCCCTGAGCACAAGGACGCCAAGGACGAGCTGGAGGCGCTGGTGCTGTTCAAGCGCGATCTCGGCAGCTATGTGCGCGTGTACGCCTTCCTCGGCCAGCTCTTCGACTACGGCAATACCGCCATCGAGAAGCGCGCCATCTTCTTCAAGCGCCTGCTGCCGCTGCTGGACTTCGGGCGCGAGCGGGACGGCATCGACCTGAGCAAGGTGGTGTTGACGCACCACAAGCTGAAGGAGCAAGGCCAGCGCAGCCTGACCTTGAACGAGACCGATGGGGAATACAAGCTCAAGCCGATGACGGAGCCGGGCAGTGGCCAACTGCAGGACAAGGAAAAGCTGCTGCTGTCGGAAATCCTCGACCGCGTGAACGACCTGTTCGAGGGCGAGCTGACGGATGACGACAAGCTGGTGTACGTGAACAACGTCATCAAGGGCAAGCTGATGGAGTCCGAGGTGCTGGCCGAGCAGGCGCGCAACAACACCAAGGCGCAGTTCGCGGCGTCACCGAACTTCGATGCCGAACTGATGGACGCCATCATCGCGGCGTTCGAGGCGCATCAGGTGATGAGCCGGCAGGCGCTGGATTCGGAGAAGGTGCGGGCCGGCATCAAGAGCATCCTGCTGGGACCGGCCGGGTTGTACGAGGGGTTGAGGGCGGGCTGAAAGAGGATGGCCCGTGTGTGGGCACCTCGCTGTCTGCGGCCGAGCTACCGGGCGCGCCTATCGGATGGAAAGCGGGTTTGCAGCGGCAGGATCTGGTCGCTCGTTCGAAGAACAGTCTTTCGGGGTTCCGCCCAACGGCTGAACGCGACGCCCTCAACGATCCAAACAAAAAAGCGGCCTTCGGGCCGCTTTTTGCTTGGCGCCCTCACGTCATTCCAATTCCAGATCAAAGCTGCAATAGCTCGTCATTCCGGCGCAAAGCCTGCCCCGTACCGCGATACGGGGCCGGAATCCAGACGGCGTGTGCGAAGAAACATGGATTCCGGCCTTCGCCGGGATGACGGTGATTGACGCATTGAATCGGCAATGGAATCACTTCAGCAGTTCGGCCCGGCGGCGCTGGTACTCGCGCTCCGACAGCCTGCCCTGGCGCCGCTGCTGCTGCAGCTCGCGCAGGCGTTGTGCGGTGTTGCCGGTGGCCGGGGTGCCGCGGCCGGTGCGGGGCTTGGCGGGGCCGTGGTCGCAGCGGGGCGGACCTGCCGGCGGCGCCCGCTGGCGCGATGCTGGCTGCGGCGGCTGACGGCGTGAGCAGGCCCGACTTCTGCACGCCCGCCCGGCCGGTGCCTTCGTCCACCAGATGGAGTTCGGTACGGCCGCGCACGATGCCCACCTTGAACTCCTGCCAGACATAGGTCGCCCGGCCCGCCTGTACCGTGACGGTCAGGCTGGCAGTGTTGTCGCCCCGCGATTCGATGGTGTACTGGCCGGGGTTCAGGTCGAGGCGGAAGAAAGACTGGCCACTGGTGTCGCCCACGCTGACGCCGTTGACCACCACCTCGAGCCCCAGCGCCGCACCCAGCAGTTCGCTGCGGTAGATGTAGAGCGCACCCTTGCCCGGGCGCGTGGTGAAGGCCTTGGCCTGGGCGTCCTCGGCCTCCGAAGCCTTGTGCACGAAGGCGCAACCGCTCAGCCACAGCGCCGCGCCCGGCACGGCCCATACGAGAAGTCTGCGTCGCATTTCAATCCCTCCTGTCGAGCGGGCATTGTGCGGGGCGTTCACGCGCAGGGGTGTTGCAAGAAGTACGGGCCACAGTACGCAGCACAGGGCCGAACAGTGCCCGGCTGCGGCTGCGCCATCAGGGGCCGCGCACCAAGCGCTGCAGGCCGGGCAGCGCAGCCAGCGCGTTGCCGGTAGTCGTCGCGGCCCAGGCTGCTGGCGGCACGCCACGCAGTTGCGCGACTTCGGCCCCGATGCGCGGCAGCTCGCCCGGCTCGTTGCGGCCCTGACCGTGGCCGGCGGCGCGCTGCTCGGCGGTGGCGTAGAGCCAGTGGGGCGGAATGTCGGGGGCGTCGGTTTCCATCACGATGGCATCGGCCGGCAGTTCGGCCGCCAGCGCGCGCAGGCGCGTGGCGCGCTCGTAGGTGACGGCGCCGCCGAAGCCCAGCCTGAAGCCCATGTCCAGAAACATATCGGCCTGCTGGCGGCTGCCGTTGAAGGCGTGGGCGATGCCGCCGGGCACGCCGATCTCGCGCAGGCCCTTCAGCACCTGGTCGACCGAGCGCCGCACGTGCAGGATCACGGGCAGGCCGTGGCGGCCCGCCAGCTTGAGCTGTTCGCGGAAGAAATGCTCCTGCCGCTCGCGCAGCGGGTCTTCGGTGAGTTCGGGCACGAAGTAGTCCAGCCCGATCTCGCCCACGGCCACCAGGCGCGGATCATCGGTGTGGGCGGTGAGCGCCTGGTCCAACCGCGCGAGGGCGTCGTGCAGCGCCCATTGCACGTACATCGGGTGGATGCCCAGGGCATAGGCGTCGCCGAAGCGGTGCGCCAGCGTGCGCACCGCCTCGAAGGCCGTCACCTCGACCGCCGGAATCACGCAGAGTGCTACGTTTTCAGAAGCTGCCCGCGCCCGCACGGCGGCCACGTCGGCCGAAAAATTGCCTGCATCCAGGTGGCAGTGGGTGTCAATCCAGAAGGCCATGGCAGCATCATGCCCGAGCCGGGCGTGGGGTGAACACCCTCGCACAAGCGGCGTGAACCGTGCTACCTTCCCAAGCATGTGTCCGGTTGTCAGGTGACCTGCATGCGTCGAACCGCGCTCTACAGTCGTTCCACCCCTCGCCCTGCTGTGCCTACGGAGGTCGATCCGCCAGTGCAAGAGGCCGTGGCCGAGTCGCCCGAGGCCGCCGCAAGGCCAGCGCGGCACCAACGGGCGGGCGCGTTCGCACGTCACCCCGGCACGTTGTGGGCCGCCATTGCGGCGCTCGCCCTGGCGCTGGCCCTGCCCGACACGCCCTGGCGCGCGCCGGCGCAGCGCAAGCTGACGCAGGACGATATCAACGCCGCCGTGATGCACACGCTGACCCAGAAAACCCTGCCCTCGCAGGCCGCGCGCGCCGCCGCCGTGGGCCCCTCTCTGGTGCGGGTGGAGGGCGACATTCCCGGTCGGAAAGGCCGCAAGGGCCCAGCCGAGATGGGCCGTGGCGTGGGCTCGGGCGTGGTGATCATCGACAACGGCACCATCCTGACCAACTTGCATGTGGTGCAGGAAGCCGAGTCCATCACCGTGACCTTTGCCGACGGCACCGAGTCGCCCGCCGCCATCGTCAACGTGCAGCCCGAGAACGACCTGGCCGTGCTGCGCGCGCAGAAGATCCCTGACGACCTGCAGGCCGCCACCATGCGCTCCACCGCCGACCTGCTGCCGGGCGACGAGGTGGTGGCCATCGGCTTTCCGTTCGGCATCGGGCCCTCGGTGTCGGCGGGCGTGGTGTCGGGGCTCAAGCGCGGCTTCAAGTCGCCCGAGGGCGGGCAGGTGATGAGCAACCTGATCCAGTTCGACGCCGCCGCCAACCCCGGCAACTCGGGCGGGCCGCTGGTGACGATGGACGGCCAGGTGGTGGGCATCGTCACCGCCATCCTCAACCCCACGCCGGCGCGCACCTTTCTGGGCATCGGCTTCGCGGTGCCCATTGAAAACGCTGCCACCGCCGCCGGCCAACCGCCGTTCTAAGAGATGCACCCCCTGAGTCGCTGACGCGCCTTCCCCCTCTGCTGTGCGAGGGGGACAACGCCAGTCGCCGGCGCAGGTCCGTCGATGGCGTTCGCTGGCATGGCCTGCTCCGCGGCCATCTGATTTTCTGGAGTATCAACTGCATGATGACGACCGAACAATCCTTCCGGCAAGACCCCGCCACCGCCGAGCTGATGGAGCAGATCCTCTACGAGGTCAAGCGCATCGTGGTCGGACAGGACCGCTTTCTGGAGCGCGTGATGGTCGCCCTGCTGTCCGGCGGCCACCTGCTGATCGAGGGCGTGCCGGGGCTGGCCAAGACCCTGACGGTGAAGACGCTGGCCAGCGTGCTGCAGGGCCAGTTCAAGCGCATTCAGTTCACGCCCGACCTGGTGCCGGCCGATCTGATCGGCACGCGCATCTACAACCAGAAGACGGGCGACTTCAGCACCGCGCTGGGCCCCGTGTTCACCCACCTGCTGCTGGCCGACGAGATCAACCGCGCGCCGGCCAAGGTGCAAAGCGCACTGCTGGAGGTGATGCAGGAGCGCCAGGTCACCATTGCCGGGCAGACGCACTTCGTGCCCGAGCCCTTCCTGGTGATGGCCACGCAGAACCCCATCGAGACCGAGGGCACCTACCCGCTGCCCGAGGCGCAGGTCGACCGCTTCATGATGAAGGTGCTGGTGGACTACCCCACCGACGAGGAAGAGTTCGTCATTGCCCAGCGCGTGACCGGCCCGCGCATCGACGTGAACCCCGTCGCCAGCATGGAGCAACTGGCCGCGCTGCAACGCCAGTGCCGGCAGGTGTATGTCGATCCGTCGCTGGTGCAGTACGCCGTCAAGCTGGTGTCGGCCACGCGCACACCGGGCGAGATCGGGCTGAAGGACCTGGTGCCCATGCTCACCTTCGGCGCCAGCCCGCGCGCCACCATCGGCCTGATCGAAGGCGCCAAGGCGCTGGCCATGATGCGCGGCCGCACCTACGCCCTGCCCGAGGACATGAGCGACCTGGTGCCCGACGTGCTGCGCCACCGCCTGGTGCTGTCGTACGAGGCACTGTCCGAAGGGCTGTCGGCCGACCAGATCGTGCTGCGCATCATGGCCAAGGCGCCGCCGCCGCCCAAGCCGCTGGCGCATGAGAAGCAGGCCGCATGAGCATGCACGCCCACGCCTCCGTTGTAGGAGCAGCCTTGGCCGCGATGCAGCGCCCTGCCCTGCACCGCGGCCCCATCGCGGGCAAGCCCGCTCCCACAAAAACCATAGCTGCCTGCGCTGATGGGATGGGCGCTGCAGCCCGAAAACACCCTGAACCTGTGGGAGCGGCCTTGGCCGCGATGGGCACATCGCTTGGCGCTGCCGGTCATCGCGGCCAAGCCGGCTGCCACACCGTCACGCCATGATCCGCTGGCTGCGCCGCGACAAAGCCCCGCTGCCGCACGCGGTGCCCAATCCAGCCCGCGCCGCGGCAGCCGATGCATCGCCGCCCAGCGCCGAGCACGTGCTGCGCCGGCTCGAATGGTCGGTGCTCAAACGGCTCAACGGCGTGCTGCTGGGCGACTACCGCACGCTGATGCGCGGCAGCGGGCTTGATCTGGCCGACCTGCGCGAATACCAGATGCACGACGACGTGCGCCACATCGACTGGAACGTGACGGCGCGCATGCAGACGCCGCACGTGCGCGTGTTCACCGAAGACCGCGAGATGGCGGCGTGGTTCCTGCTCGACCTGAGTCCGTCGGTCGACTTCGGCTCCGGCATGCTGCGCAAACGCCAGGTGTCGGCCGAGTTCGTCGCCGTGCTGGCCCGGCTGCTGACGCGGCACGGCAACCGCGTGGGCGCGCTGCTGTACGGCGCGGGGGTCGAGAAGATGATCCCGGCCCGCGCCAGCCGCGCGCATGTGCTGCACCTGCTGCACGCCATGCAGCAGGTGCAGCCTTCAGTCACTACAAATAAGAGAGCTGGTCGCGCAGAACAGACAAGCGCTGGCGGCACAAAACTCTCTGAACTGCTGCTGGCCGCCGCCAACGCCATCCACCGCCGCTCGACCATCTTCGTGGTGTCGGACTTCATCAGCGAGCCGGGCTGGGAGAAGCCGCTGGGCCAGCTGGCGTTGCGCCACGAGGTGGTGGCCGTGCGCCTGACCGACCCGCTGGAGCTGGCCCTGCCCGACCTGGGCCTGCTGACCCTGCGCGACGCCGAAACCGGCGAGCAATTGCTGGTCGACACGCACAACCCGACCTTCCGCAAGCGCTTCGCCGCCATCGCCGCCCAGCGCGAGGCCGACTTGCGTCAATCGCTGGCGCGCGCCGGCGTGGACACGCTGGAGCTGTCGACCGACGACGACATGGCGCAAGCCATCGTGCGCTTCACCGAGTTGCGTCGGCAACGCGCCCGGCTGGCCGCCGGTGGGGGCATGCCGGCGCATCTTCGCAAAACCGCCTGAGCGCGCGACAATGGACCGCAGTTGTACCCTGCCATGAACTTCACCTGGCCTGCCTTCCTGAAATGGCCTGCGGCGCTGCCGCAGCCCGGCTTCCTGTGGCCGCAGTTCCTGTGGCTGCTGCTGCTGTTGCCGCTGCTGGTGCTGCTGTACCTGTGGCTGCAGCGACGCAAGCAGAAGCTGGCGGTGCGCTACGCCAGCCTGGCCATCGTGAAGGAGGCCATGGGCAAGGGCCCCGGCTGGCGCCGGCACCTGCCTCCGCTGCTGCTGCTGGGCGCGCTGGGCGCCATGCTGCTGGCCAGCGCGCGGCCGGTGGCGCTGGTGGCGCTGCCGTCGAACCAGCAGACCATCATCCTGGCCATGGACGTGTCGGGCAGCATGCGCGCCGCCGACGTGGAGCCCAACCGCCTGGTGGCGGCGCAGAACGCGGCCAAGGCCTTCCTGAAAGACCTGCCGCGCGACGTCAAGGTCGGCATCGTGGCGTTTGCCGGCTCGGCCCAGGTGGCGCAGTTGCCCACGCTGAACCGTGAGGACCTCGTCACCGCCATCGACCGCTTTCAGCTGCAGCGCGCCACGGCCACGGGCAACGCCATCGTCATCTCGCTGGCCACGCTGTTCCCCAACGCCGGCATCGAGCTGCAGCAGCTCAGCTTCGACCGCATGCGCGGCATGGGCCGCTCGCTCGACCAGCCGCCGCCCAAGCAGGCCGAGTTCATCCCGGTGCCGCCGGGCTCGTACACCTCGGCCGCCATCATCATGCTGACCGACGGCCAGCGCACCACCGGGGTCGACCCGCTGGACGCCGCCAAGATGGCGGCCGACCGGGGCGTGAAGGTGTACACCGTGGGCGTGGGCACGGTGGACGGCGAGACCATCGGCTTCGAAGGCTGGTCGATGCGCGTGCGGCTGGACGAGGAAACCCTGAAGGACGTCGCCCAGCGCACCGCCGCCGAGTACTACTATGCCGGCACCGCGCAAGACCTGAAGAAGGTGTACGAGAACCTCAGCAGCCGCCTGACGCTGGAGAAGAAGGAAACCGAGATCTCCGCCCTGTTCGCCCTGGCGGGCGCGCTGCTGGCCCTGCTGGCGGCGGGGCTGTCGATGCTGTGGTTCAACCGCATCCTCTGAATTTCAAGCAAAATCGGCCTTCAGGCCAATACTGGCGGGCGCAAGCAGCTATTTTTAGATAGCAAACGAAACCGACACATCGCCCCGCCACCATGTCGAGCATGGGCTCCCCTTCCGATACCGTCATCTTCAAGGCCCAGGGCCTGACCAAGGTCTACGCCATGGGCGACGTCGAGGTGCACGCGCTGCGCGGCGTCGATCTGGAACTGCGCGCGGGCGAATTCGTGGTCATGCTCGGCCCCTCGGGCAGCGGCAAGTCGACGCTGCTCAACATCCTGGGCGGGCTCGACGTGCCCACCGATGGCCAGGTCTGGTACCACGGCGAGGACCTGACCCGCGCCGGCGACGCGCGGCTGACGCGCTTCCGGCGCGAGCACGTGGGCTTCGTGTTCCAGTTCTACAACCTCATCCCCAGCCTGACGGCGCGCGAGAACGTGGCCATCGTCACCGACATAGCGCCCGATCCGCTGCCGCCCGAGGACGCGCTGGCGATGGTCGGCCTGGGCGAGCGGCTGGATCATTTCCCGGCGCAGCTGTCGGGTGGCGAACAGCAGCGCGTGGCCATTGCCCGCGCCATTGCCAAGCGCCCGGTGGTGATGCTGTGCGACGAGCCGACCGGCGCGCTCGATTCGGCCACCGGCGTGCGCGTGCTGGAGGCGCTGGAGCGCGTCAACACCGAGATGGGCACCACCACCGTCATCATCACGCACAACGCCGACATCGCCCGCATGGCGCAGCGCGTGCTGTGGATGCAGGACGGCCGCATCGTGCGCGAGCAGACCAACACCGAACGCGTGGCCGCCAGCGCGCTGACCTGGTGAAACGTCGTGAGCTTGGACCTGCTTTTCTTGAACGCAAAGGACGCGGAGATTTCGCAGAGGGCGCAGAAGAAACCTTCTGCTTTCTCTGCGCAACTTCCGCGTCCTCTGCGTCCGGCGATTCGTGACCCGCTCGAGCCGCCGTCATCCCCATCCATCCAGCGCCCGATTCACTGAAACGAAGCTCCGATGGCCACCACCGATTCCATAACGACCGCGCCCGGACTGACGAGCGCCGAAGCCGCCGAGCGGCTGGCGCGCTTCGGCCCCAACCAGCTGAAAGCCCGGCGCCAGAGCGCGCTGCTGCAGTTCCTGTCGCGCTTTCTCAACCCGCTGGTGCTGATCCTGCTGGCCGCCAGCGCCATCTCGGCCGCCACCGGCGACGTCACCAGCGCCACCGTGGTGGCGGTGATGGTGCTGCTGTCGGTGATCCTCGACTTCGTGCAGGAGCACCGCGCCGGCCAGGCGGCCTAAAAGCTCGCCACGCAGGTGGCGCTGAAGGTGCAGGTGCTGCGCGACGGCCAGCCGCAGCAGCGGCCCGCCGCCGAACTGGTGCCGGGCGACGTGGTGCTGCTGTCGGCGGGCGACCTGATCCCGGCCGACGCGCAGGTGCTCGAGGCCAAGGACTTCTTCGTCAACCAGGCGCTGCTGACCGGCGAGCCTTACCCCGTCGAGCGCCACGCCGGCGCGCCGACAGACGACGCGGCCTGGGATGCGGAAGCCGACAGCGCCATCTTCATGGGCAGCTCGGTGGTCAGCGGCTCGGCCCGCGCGCTGGTGATGCGCACCGCCAAGCGCACCGCCATCGGCCAGATCGCCACCAGCCTGGAAAGCCGCCGCCGCCCACCGCCTTCGAGATCGGCACGCGCCGCTTCGGCCTGCTGATCATGCGGCTCACGTTGCTGCTGGTGCTGTTCACGCTGCTGGTCAACGTGGCGTTTCACCGGCCACTGCTCGAATCCTTTCTGTTCGCCGTCGCGCTGGCGGTGGGGCTGACGCCCGAGCTGCTGCCGATGGTGGTCTCGGTCACGCTGGCGCGCGGCGCCATGCGCATGGCGGCGCAGAAGGTGATCGTCAAGCGGCTGACCGCGATCCAGGACATGGGCGCCATGGACGTGCTGTGCACCGACAAGACCGGCACGCTGACCGAGGCCAAGATCCGGCTGGAAAAGCACGTCGATCCGCAGGGCAACGAGAGCGACCGCGTGCTGGAGCTGGCGTATCTGAACAGCTTCTTCGAGAGCGGCCTGAAGAGCCCGATGGACGACGCCATCCTCGCGCACCAGCACATCGACGTGAGCGGCTGGACCAAGATCGACGAAGTGCCGTTCGACTTCGAGCGGCGCCGCGTGTCGGTGCTGGTGGAACGTGGCGCTGACCGCCTGCTGATCGTCAAGGGTGCGCCGGAAGACGTGCTGCGCCTGTGCACGCACTATGAATGCGATAGCTGCCTGCGCCCGCCAGACGGGCGCCAGCAGCCAAAACCTTCGATACCGAAGCGCAGGCGCAGGTGCGGGCGCTGTTCGACCGGCTGGGCGCCGACGGCTTTCGCGTGCTCGCGGTGGCCACCAAGCGCGAGCCCGAGACGCTGGTCGATGCCGTGGTCGACGACGAGAGCGAGCTGGTGCTCGCCGGCTTCGCCGCCTTCCTCGACCCGCCCAAGGCCAGCGCCAAACCCGCCCTTCAGGCGCTGGCCGCCAGCGGCGTGGCGGTGAAGATCATCACCGGCGACAACGAGCAGGTTGCGCGCCACGTGTTCGGCGAGCTGGGCATTCCCGTCACCGGCGTGCTGACCGGCGCCGAGATCGGTGCCATGAACGACGACGCGCTGCGCGCCCGCGTGGAAGACGTGAACCTGTTCGCACGCGCCAACCCGCAGCAGAAGAACCGCGTGCTGCTGGCCCTGAAGGCACGCGGCCACGTGGTCGGCTACATGGGCGACGGCATCAACGACGCGCCCTCGCTGCACACCGCCGACGTCGGCATCTCGGTGGACAGCGCGGTCGATGTCGCCAAGCAGGCCGCCGCCATGATCCTGCTCGAGAACGACCTCAACGTGCTCTACGCCGGCATCCGCGAGGGCCGGCGCACCTTCGGCAACGTGATGAAGTACATCATGATGGCCACCAGTTCCAACTTCGGCAACATGTTCAGCATGGCGGCGGCCACGCTGTTCTTGCCCTTCCTGCCGATGCTGCCGCTGCAGATCCTGCTCAACAACTTCCTCTACGACCTGTCGGAGCTGCCGATCCCGCTCGACAATGTGGACGAGCAGGACCTGGCCCGGCCGCGCCGCTGGGACATGGCGTTCATCCGCGACTTCATGGTCTGCATCGGGCCGATCAGTTCGATCTTCGACTTCCTGACCTTCTGGCTGCTGCTGAAGGTGCTTCATGCGGACGAGACGCTGTTTCACACCGGCTGGTTCGTCGAATCGCTGGCCACGCAGGTGCTGGTGATCTTCGTCATCCGCACGCGCGGCAGCCCGTTCGCCAGCCGCCCGCACCCGGCCCTGCTGCTGACCTCGCTGGGCATCGTGGGCGTGGCCATGGTCCTGCCCTTCACGCCGCTGGCGGGCATGCTGGGCTTCACGCCGCTGCCGCCCGAGTTCTTCGGCCTGCTGGCGGGGCTGATGATCGTCTACCTGGTGCTGGTCGAGATCGTCAAGCGCTGGTTCTACCGCCGCCTGGCGCAGCGCCAAGGCGCGCCTGCCTGACATGGACCTGGCCGCCCTGATCGGCACCTACGGCTACTGGGCCGTCGCGCTGGGCTGCCTGCTGGAAGGCGAGACGGTGCTGCTGCTGGCCGGCTTCGCGGCGCACCGCGGCTACCTGCAGTGGCCGGTGGTGGTGGCCGTGGCGGCGGCGGCAGGTTTCGCGGGCGACATGGCCTTCTTTCTGCTGGGGCGGCGCTTCGCGCCGCAGATCCTCGCGCGCTGGCCGCAGGTCGCGGCACAGCGCCAGCGGCTGGATGGCTGGCTGCAACGCTACGGCGCCTGGGTGGTGGTCTCGGTGCGCTTTCTGTACGGCTTCCGCATCGCCGGGCCGGTGCTGATCGGCGCCAGCGGCATGGCCTGGACGCGCTTTGCCGCGTTCAACGCCCTGGGCGCCGTGCTGTGGGCCGTGCTGCTCACCGGCCTCGGCTGGTTCTTCGGCCAGGCGGCGCAGGCGCTGCTGGGCAAGGCGCAGCACTACGAGGGCTGGCTGGCACTGGGCGTGATCGTGGTGGCGCTGGGCTACGCGCTGTGGTCGCGCCGGCGCGCGCGGCGCGGTGCCGGGCCTGGGCAGGGTCGTTAGGGCAGGAGCGACGCCGCGATGCAAGCCATACACCGCAAGGCGCTGCGCGATCTGTGGCTGATGCGCGGGCAGGCGCTGGCCATCGCGCTGGTCATCGCCTCGGGCATTGCCATGCTGGTGATGTCGCAATCCACGCTCGAATCGCTGCGCGACACGCGGGCGCTGCTGTATCAGCAATACCGCTTCTCCGACGTGTGGGCGCAGGTCAAGCGCGCGCCTGAACATGTGGCCGAGCGTGTGGCCACCCTGCCCGGCGTGGCCGAGGTGGAAATGCGCGTGATCACCAGCGGCAAGCTGCAGGTGCCCCGCTTTGGCGAACCGGCAGAAGCGCTGGTGCTGTCGCTGCCCGACAGCGGTGAGCCGCTGCAGAACCGCCTGTACCTGCGTGCCGGCCGCATGCTGGCCCCGTTTGCGCACGGTGAGGTGCTGATCAGCGACGCCTTTGCGCAGGCGCACGGACTGAAGCCCGGCGACCGTCTGCGCGCCACGGTGTACGGGCGCTCGCAATGGTTCACCATA
The DNA here is from genome assembly GCF_013423955.1 of Ottowia beijingensis. Classification (GTDB taxonomy): domain Bacteria; phylum Pseudomonadota; class Gammaproteobacteria; order Burkholderiales; family Burkholderiaceae_C; genus Ottowia; species Ottowia beijingensis. Next base: position 321,076 of record NZ_JACCKX010000001.1, read on the forward strand.
GTCGGCATCGCGGTTTCACCCGAGTACCTGTACCAGGTCAAGCCCGGCGCCATGCTGCCCGATTACAAGCGCTTCGGCATCGTGTGGGCGCACCGGCGCGCGCTGGAGGCGGCACTGAACATGGACGGCGCCTTCAACCAGCTCACCGCCACGCTGGTGCCCGGGGCCAACGAGCGCGAGGTGATCGACGCCATCGACCGCACGCTGGCGCGCTATGGCAGCCGCGGCGCGGTGGGCCGGTCAGAGCAGCAGTCGGCCGCCATCCTGAACGACGAGTTCAAGCAGCTGGCCACCATGGCGCGGCTGTTTCCGGCCATCTTCCTGGGCGTGGCCGCCTTCTTGCTGAACGTGGTGTTCAAGCGCCTGATCGGCATGCAGCGCGACCAGGTGGCCATCCTCAAGGCCTTTGGCTACAGCACGCTGCAGGTGGCGCTGCACTACGGGCTGATCGTCACGCTGATCTGCGCGCTCGGCACCGTGCTGGGCGTGGCCCTGGGCGCCTGGCTGGGCACCCACCTGGCGGGGCTGTACCAGGCCAACTTCCGCTTTCCGTTCCTGCACTTTTCCATCGGCCTGCCGGTGGTGGCCCTGGGCGCCGGCGTGAGCCTGCTGGCGGCGCTGGCTGGCACCGGCTATGCGGTGTTTGCCGCCGCGGGCGAGCCGGTGGCGCAGGCCATGCGCCCGCCCGCGCCGGAGCGCTTCAGGCGCACGCTGGTGGAGCGCCTGGGCCTGACGCGCTGGCTGTCGCAGCCTACGCGCATCATCTGGCGCCAGCTGGAGCGCCGGCCCGGCATGGCGTTGATGTCCATCATCGGGCTGGCGCTGGCCGGCGGCATCATGCTGATGTCCAGCTTTCAGACCGGCTCGATCAACTTCATGGTCGAGCACACCTTCCGGCTCGGCCAGCAGCACGACCTGTCGGTCACCTTCATCGAAGCCAGCTCGCGCCAGGCCGCGCACGAGTTGCGCGCGCTGCCGGGCGTGCAGCATGCAGAAGGCATCCGCACGGTGGCGGTGCGCCTGCGCCATGAAAACCACCACGTGCTCAGCAGCATCGAAGGCCTGCCCCCAGCAGCACCTTGCGCAGCCCGGTCGACACCGAGATGCGCCGCGTGACGCTGCCGCCCGGCGGCGTGGTGCTCGGCGACTACCTGGCCAAGCGCCTGCACGTGGGCGTGGGCGACAGGGTGCAGGTGGAAGTACTCGAAGGCCGGCAGAAGCGGCTGGAACTGCCGGTCACGCAGCTGGTGGAAGAGTTCCTGGGCCTGCGCGCCTACATGGATCTGGACGCCCTCAACCGCGCGCTGGGCGATGGCGACGTCATCAGCGGCGCGCTGCTCACCGTGGCCCCCGAAGCCCAGACCCGCGTGCTGCACGAGCTGGACCGCCGCCCGCGCGTGGCCGGGGCCGAGTCGCGCCTGGCCGCCATCAACTCGTTCTACGACACGCTGGCGCAGACCACCCGCCTGTTCAGCTGGATGGCTGCGCTGATGGGCGCGATCATCAACTTCGGCGTGGTCTACAACTCGGCGCGCATCGCCCTGGCCGAACGCGGGCGCGAGCTGGCCAGCCTGCGTGTGCTGGGCTTCACCCAGAACGAAGTGGCCTACATCCTGCTGGGCGAGCTGGCCTTGCTGGTGTTGATCTCCATCCCGCTCAGCTTTGCCGCCGGCTACGGCCTGGCGTGGCTGCTGGCGCAGGGCATGCAGTCGGACTCGAACCGCGTGCCGGTGGTGCTGACGGCTTCGGGCTACGCGATGGTCGCGCTGGTTACCGTGGTCAGCGCCGTGCTGTCGTCGCTGGCGGTGTACTGGCGCATCCGGCAGCTCGACATGATCGGCGTGCTGAAGACGCGCGAGTAGCGTTCGAGCACCCAGGTAATTAAAATATTCATTGCATTCATCAAAGGCACCGCCATGACCTCTTTGAGCATCACCATGAAGGGCCAAGTCACCCTCAAGCGCGACCTGTTGCAGCACCTGGGCCTCAAGCCAGGCGAGCGCATCGAACTCGACAAGCTGCCGGGCGGCGAGTTGCGCCTGCGGGCAGCACGGCCGGCCGGCACCATCGACAGCTTCATCGGCCGGCACAAGGGCAGGCTGAAAAAGCCGTTGACCATCGACGAGATGAACGACATCGCCGCCGCCGGCTGGGCGGGCGAGCCGTGAAAATCTCCGTCGACACCAATGTGCTGGTGCGTGCCGTGCTGCAAGATGACGCCAGCCAGGGCGAAGCCGCCGCCACGCTGCTGAGAAGCGCGTCGCTGATCGCTGTGTCCCTGCCCTGCCTGTGCGACTTGGTATGGGTGCTGCGCCGGGGGCCAAGCTGTCCGTCGCCGATGTGGCGTTGACCATCCGCGACCTGCTTGGCGCGGGCAACGTGGTGATGAACCGTCCCGCCGTCGAGGCTGGCCTGGCCGTGCTGGAGGCGGGCGGCGACTTCGCCGACGGCATCATGGCCTACGAAGGCGAATGGCTGGGCGGCGAAACCTTTGTGTCCTTCGATCGCCAGGCCGTGGCGTTGTTGACCCAGCAAGGACAGGCCGCGCGCCTGCTGGACTGACCTGATCAAGACCCCAACCCATGACCCGCAAGACCATTTATTGGCTGCTCGCCGCCGTGGCGCTGGCCGTGCTGGCGTGGGCGGCGATGCGCGAGCCGGTGCAGCTGGCCAGCACCGCGACCGTCACGCGCGGGCCGCTGGAAGTGAGCTTTCAGGAAGAAGGCAAGACGCGGCTGAAACAGCGCTACGTGGTCACCGCGCCGGTGGCCGGCATGGTGCGCCGCATTGCGCTGCAGCCGGGCGACGCGGTACGCGCCGGCCAGGTGCTGGCCGAGATCGAGCCGGCCACCAGCCAACTGCTTGACCCGCGCTCGCGCAGTCAGGCGCAGGCCGAACTACGCGGCGCCGAGGCGCAACTGGCCGCCGTGCGTCAGCGCATCGGCGCCGCGCAGGCCGCCGACCGGCTGGCGCAGACCGACCTGCGCCGCGCGCAGACGCTGCAGGGCGCCGGCGCCGTGTCGCAGGAGTACCTGGACAACGCCCGCGCCCGCGCCACCTCGACCGGCGCTGAACTCGCCGCCGCCCACGCCGACGAGCGCGCCGCCACCGAGCGCGTGAACGCCGCGCGCGCCCTGCTGGCCGACGAGGGGCGCGCCAGCGGCACGGCCAAGGTGCTCACGGTGACCGCGCCGGTGGCTGGCCGCGTGCTCAAGCGCCCGGTGGAAAGCGCCACGCCCGTGCCCATCGGCCAGGTGTTGATGGAGATCGGCGATCCGGCGCTGCTGGAGATCGAGGCCGAGGTGCTGTCGACCGACGCCGTGCGGCTGGCGCCCAGCCTGCCGGCGCGCATGCTGCGCTGGGGCGGCGAAGGCGTGCTGCAAGCGCGCATCGCCCGCATTGAACCCGGCGGCTACACCAAGGTGTCGGCGTTGGGCGTGGAAGAGCAGCGCACGCGCGTCATCCTCGACTTCGACACCCCGCGCGAGCAGTGGGCCGCGCTGGGCGATGCCTTCCGCGTGGAGGTCGAATTCATCGTGCAGCGCGAAGCTGACGTGCTGTAAGTGCCCGGCAGCGCGCTGTTCCGCACGGGCGACGGCTGGGCCGTGTACCGGCTGGAAGGCGGCAAGGCGCGGCGCACGCCGGTGAAGATCGGCCTGCGCTCGGCCACGGCGGCGCAGGTGCTGGAGGGGCTGGACGCGGGCCAGCGCGTGATCGTGCAGCCCGACGACCGCATCGTGGACGGCACGCGGATCAGCGCGCCTTGATGGAAGAAGTGCTTGATGAGCCACCAGTCTCGGACACTGTTGTGGGAGCGGGCTTGCCCGCGATGAGGCGCCTCGCCCCCACGAGCGCTTGATCGCGGGCAAGCCCGCTCCCACAGTGCGGATGCGCTCCGCGCCGCATCCGCGACGTCTGGATGATCAACAAAAAGTGCCTATAACGCCCGTCCAGACTGCGCGAACAGCTATCGTTACCGTAGCGAATCGTCCTGACGGGAGTCGCGGTCTCGCCCGTCCGCGCGGCTTTGCCAGGGCCAGCGCCCTTCCAGTTCCACCTGCAGCGCCATGCTGAGAAAGGTGCGGATCAGCACGATCACGCCCAGCACCAGCACGCCGTCCAGCGTGGGCGTGATGGCCACGGTGCGGATGATGTCGGCGGCGATCAGGATCTCCAGCCCCAGCAGGATGCCGCGTCCCAGGTCCTGCCGCAGCATGCGAAAGCCGTCGGCGCGTGCACGCCCGGTGGTGGCATAGCGCACCGCCGCCACCAGCAGGCCGACCACGATGGCCAGCACGCCGGCGGCGTCGATGACGATGCCGACGGCCTCGATGACGGTGCGGATTCGGTCATCACGAAGCCTCCTGCTCGCGCCTCAGGCGCCGTCCAGCCGGCCCCGGTCCAGCCGCAGCGCACGGCCGCAACGCGCCGCCAGCGCGTCGTCGTGCGTGACCAGCACGAAGGCGGTGCCGTGGTTGCGCGCCAGCTCCATCATCAGCGCGAACACGGCATCGGCGGTGGCGCGATCCAGGTTGCCGGTAGGCTCGTCGGCCAGCACGCAGGCCGGTTGCGTGACCAGCGCACGGGCGATCGCCACGCGCTGGCGCTCGCCACCCGACAGCTCGGCCGGGCGATGGTGCACGCGCGAGGCCAGGCCCACCTGCCCCAGCATGCGCTCGGCCACCCTGGCGGCCTCTTCGCGCGACTGGCGGCGAATCCACAGCGGCATGGCCACGTTCTCCAGCGCGCTGAATTCGGGCAGCAGGTGGTGGAACTGGTAGACGAAGCCCAGGTGCGTGTTGCGCAGCGCGCCCTGCGCGGCGGGCGACAGGCCGGAAAAATCATGCCCCATCAGCCGCACGCTGCCGGTGGTGGGCGCGTCCAGCCCGCCCAGCAGGTGCAGCAGCGTGCTCTTGCCCGAGCCCGACTGACCCACGATGGCCAGCGTTTCGCCGGCGTTCACCGCCAGATCGACGCCGTGCAGCACCGTCACGTCGAGCGGGCCTTCGTGGAAACGCTTGGTGACGGCCTGTGCTTCCAATACGGCCTTGGCACTTGCAGAATACGCGTGGACAGCTTCTGAATTCATAGCAACCCTTCACAAGGGCTGCGCAGCAAGCCCTTTCTGGCGGCCGCGGAGCAGGCCACGCCGGAACGCCGTGGTCGGGGTCCCCCGACCACCAGCGTTGTCCCCTCCGGGGATGCCGCGTGAGCGGCTCAGGGGGAGCCGTTACTCATAGCGCAAAGCCTCCGCGGGATTCACGCGGCTGGCGCGCCAGCTTGGGTAAATGGTCGCCACGAAAGCCAGCAGCAGCGAGATCACCGCGATCGGCACGATGTCGCTGGCCTGCGGGTCGCTGGGCATTTTGCTGATCAGGTAGATGTCCTTGGGCAGGAAGCTGGCGCGGAACACGCCTTCCAGGAAGGGCACGATGACGTCGATGTTGAAGGCGATCAGCAGCCCCAGCGCCAGCCCCGCCAGCGTGCCGATCACGCCCACCAGCGCGCCCTGCACGATGAAGATCTTCATGATGCTGGCCGGGCTCGCCCCAGCGTGCGCAGAATGGCGATGTCGGCGCGCTTGTCCTGCACCGTCATCACCAGCGTGCTGACCAGGTTGAACGCGGCCACGGCCACGATCAGCGTGAGGATGATGAACATCATGCGCTTCTCGAGCTGCACGGCGGCGAACCAGGTGCGGTTCTGGCGCGTCCAGTCCAGCAGCAACAGATGGCCGCTCAGGCTGCCGGCCAGCTGGTCAGTCACCTGTCGCGCCTGGTGCAGGTCGCGCAGCTTCAGGCGAATGCCCGTCGGCCCCTCCAGGCGGAAGATGCGCGCGGCGTCGTCCATGTGCAGCATGGCCAGTGCCGAGTCGTATTCGTAGTGGCCGCTGCTGAAGGTGCCCACCACCGTCATCTGCTTCAGGCGCGGCACCACGCCGGCGGGCGTGACCTGGCTGCTGGGCGCGATCAGCGTCACCTGGTCGCCCTCGCCCACGCCCAGCTTGCGCGCCAGGTCGCTGCCCAGCAGGATGCCGAACTCGCCCGGCACCAGCTTGGGCAGCAGCGTGTCGCGCATCTCGGCGGCCACGTCGGTCACGTTGGGCTCCAGCGCCGGGTCGATGCCGCGCACGATGGCGCCCTGCATGGTCTCGCCGCGCGCCAGCAGGCCCTGCGCGCCGATGAAAGGCGCGGCGCCGATCACCTCGGGTGCTGGCGCACCTCGGTCAGTGTGCGGGCCGGGTCGGGCAGCGCGCCGCCATCGGGCGAGAACACCTCGACGTGCGAGATCACGCTGAGCATGCGGCCGGCCACGTCCTTCTGAAAGCCGTTCATTACGCTCAGCACGATGATCAGCGCCGCCACGCCGAGGGCGATGCCCAGCATCGACGCCGCCGAGATGAACGAGATGAAGCCGTTGCGCCGCGTCGCCCGCCCGGCGCGCGTGTAGCGCCAGCCGAGCAGCAATTCATAAGGCCAGCGTTGGGACAGGGACATGGGATCGGGTGGCAGGGCGCGCGGAACGGGCCTGGAGGCAAAGGGGGCAATTCTCGCATCCTCCACAATCCGGCCGTGCCCGAGACTTTTCACCTGCTGATTGCCGACGCCCACCCCTGCTGCCCGAAGGCAGCGCCCTGCCCGCGCTGCCGCCGCTGCCCCGGCTAGAGGCGCTGCTCAGGCGTCTGCAGGTCAGCGACACCCTCACCTGCGACGACGACGCGCCCGACACCCCCTCGAGCGCGCCCTGGCCCACGCCCACGGCCTGCCCGGCGCGCCCGGCCAGGTGCCGTGGGCGGCGTTCGACACCGCTACCCTCGGCACGCCCTGCGCCTGGCTGCGGCCCTGCCACTGGCAGCTGGGCATGGACCACATCACCCTGCTGCCGCCCAAGCAACTGCTGTTGACCGAAGCCGAATCGCGCGCCTTGCTGGCCGCCGTGCAGCCGCTGCTGCAGGAAGACGGCCTGACGCTGACCTACCAGCGCCCCGACGCCTGGCTGGCGCAGGGCGAGCTGCTGCGCGGGCTGACCACCTGGTCGATGGCGCGCGCCGCGCAGCAGCCGCTGACGCGCGAGGTGCTGTCGCACGCGCCCACACCCGCACAAAGCGCGCACCTGCGCCGGCTGCAGAACGAGCTGCAGATGCTGCTCTACACCCAGCCCGTGAACGATGCGCGCGAGCAGGCTCGGCAGCCGCCGGTGAACGCGCTGTGGACCGAAGGCGCGGGCGTGCTCGACCACGCCATCGCCCCCAACCCGGCCGTGCAGGTCGATGCGCGCCTGGCCCCCGCCGCCACGCCCGACCTCGCCGCCTGGCAGGCAGCGTGGCAGGCCATCGACGCCGACAGCGTGGCGCAGCTCGCCCAGCAACTGGCCGCGGGCGCCGACGTGCGCCTGACCCTGTGCGGCCCCCGCCGCGCCATCACGCTGAAGCGCGGCACCGGGCTGGGCTTCAGGGTTTCAAGCCTTTTCAGCCCCCAGCGCTTATCCAGTCTGCGCGAGCAGCTATGAATATTGATGCAGGAGCGGGCTTGCCCGCGATGAGCGGCGGATACGAACGGTGCGCCCCATCGCGGCCACGGCCGCTCCCACAAGAAAACCACCCGCTTCCATGAAGATTGAAATCCGCGACGTTCCCCCGCGCCGCCTGGGCGCTGGAGCAGGCCGGCGTGCACCCGCTGCTGGCGCGCCTGTTCGCGGCGCGCGGCGTGACCAGCCGCGACGAGCTGGACGACGGCCTGGCGCGCCTGCTGCCGCCCGCGGGCTTGAGAGGCGTGCAAGAAGCCGCCGTGCTGCTGGCCGATGCCATCGCCGCGCAACAGCGCCTGTGCATCGTGGCCGACTACGACTGCGACGGCGCCACCGCCTGCGCCGTGGGCATCCGCGGCCTGCGGCTGCTGGGTGCGCAGCATGTGAGCTATCTGGTGCCCGACCGCGTGGTCGACGGCTACGGGCTCACACCGCCCATCGCCGAGCGCGTGGCGGCCCAAGGCGCCGACGTGCTGATCACGGTGGACAACGGCATCGCAAGCGTCGAGGGCGTGGCGCGCGCGCGCGAACTGGGCCTGAAGGTGCTGGTGACCGACCACCACCTGCCGGGCAGCGAGTTGCCTTCGGCCGACTGCATCGTCAACCCCAACCAGCCCGGCTGCGATTTCGAGAGCAAATCGATCGCCGGCGTGGGCGTGATGTTCTACGTGCTGATGGCGCTGCGGGCCGAGTTGCGGCAACGGGGCGCTTTCGACCAGGCCACACAGCCGAAGCTCGATGCCTTGCTGCCACTGGTGGCGCTGGGCACCGTGGCCGACGTGGTGCGGCTCGACGCCAACAACCGCCGCCTGGTCGCGCAGGGCCTCAAGCGCATCCGCGCCGGGCAGTTGCCGGTGGGCCTGTCCGCTCTTTTTCCGTAGCTGCCCGCGCAAGCCAGAAGGCGACCACCTTCGATTTCGGCTTCGCCCTGGGCCCGCGCATCAACGCCGCCGGCCGCCTGGCCGACATGACGCTGGGCATCGAACTGCTGCTGACCGACGACGCGGCGCGCGCCGACGAGCTGGCGCGCACGCTCGACGGCATCAACCGCGAGCGGCGCGAGATCGAGGGCGGCATGCGCGAGCAGGCCATGCAGATCGCCGAGGGGCTGTTCGATGTCGAGGATGAACCACCCAGCGCTATCGCCGTGTTCGACCCCGACTTCCACGAAGGCGTGGTCGGCATCGTCGCCGCGCGGCTGAAGGACCGGCTGCACCGCCCCACCTTCGTCTTCGCCGCCAGCAGCGCGCCAGGGCGCGAGCACGAGCTGAAGGGCTCGGGCCGCTCGATCCCCGGCTTTCACCTGCGCGATGCGCTGGATCTGGTGGCCAAGCGCCACCCGGGCGTTTTGTCTAAGTTCGGAGGCCACGCCATGGCCGCCGGCTGCACGATTGCCGAAGAACACTTCGACACCTTCGAGCAGGCGCTGCAGCAGGTGGCCGCCGAATGGCTGGACGCCGCCACGCTGACGCGCCGGCTGGAGACCGATGGCCCCCTGCCGCCCGAATACCGCCGCCCCGACATGGTGGACACGCTGCACCGCGAGGTGTGGGGCCAGGGCTTTGCGCCACCGGTGTTCAGCGAGGAGGTGGAAGTGATCAGCCAGCGGCTGGTGGGCGAGAAGCACCTGGCGCTGAAGCTGCGCCACCAGGGCCAGCCGGTGGACGGCATCTGGTTCGGCCACACCGAGCCGTTGCCGGCGCGGGCGCAACTGGCCTTCCGGCTGGAGGCGGACGAATGGCAGGGCGTGCGGCGCGTGCGGCTGTTGGTGGAGGGGTCGCTGGCTGAGCCTGCGCGTGCGTGGCGGGTGGGGCTTTTGTGGGAGCGGCCTTGGCCGCGATGGGCTTCGTGGGGGTGGCAGCGCTGCATCGCGGCCAAGGCCGCTCCCACAAAGACAGGGAGACACGCATACTCCCTCATAAACACGCCGCCAGCGCCCGTTCAGAAAGCGCTACAAGCAGATACTCCCTATTCACCCTCCCCCACTGGGGAGGGCCGAGGTGGGGGCCGGGGTGGGGGCCGCGCCGCATGCACCACGACAAGGAGTTGCCCCCATCCCTGCCTTCCCCAGAGGGGGAAGGAGTCACAGCGTGACGGCAACGCTCGCTCTGCCGAAGCCACATACCCCTCTATATTCAGGCCGCCAGCGCCTGTCCAACAAGCTCTGCAGGCAGATACCCCCTATTCACCCTCCCCGCTGGGGAGGGCCGGGTGAGGGCCGCGCCGCATGCGCCACGGCAGGTGCGGCCCCCATCCCTGCCTTCCCCCAGCTGGCGAAGTCGCCGCAGCGCCGCGGCGGCGCTCACTCCACCAGGATCTTGTTGTCCTTGATGACCTTGCCCCACTTGTCGAATTCGGCCGTGACGTAGCGGCCGGTTTCCTGCGGCGTGCGGTAGCCGGCGTAGCAGCCGGCGCCGACCAGGCGGTCCTGCACTTCCTTGATGGCCAGCACGGCCTTCAGCTCGGTGGTCATGCGCTCGATGGCGGCGGCGGGCGTGCCCTTGGGGGCCATCATGGCGCCGATGGAGACGGCCTCGAAGCCGGTGAAGCCCTGCTCGGCCACGGTCTTCACGTCGGGCACGATGCTGACGCGCTTGGGCGAGCCGACGGCCAGCGCGCGCAGCTTGCCGCTCTTGATGTGCGGCAGCGCGGCGACGAGGTCGGAGAACATCACCGGCACCTGGCCGCCCAGCAGGTCGTTCATGGCCGGAGCGCTGCCCTTGTAGGCGATGTGCTGCGCCTGGAAGCCGCCCTGCTGCTTGAGCAGCTCCATGCTCAGGTGGCCAAAACTGCCGGGGCCGGCGGTGGTGTAGTCGAGCTTGCCGGCACGCGCCTTGGCCTCGGTGATCAGGCCGGCCAGGTCGGTCACCTTGGGCAGCGACGCGGCGTTGACGACCAGCACGATGGGCAGGTCGTACACCATGCCCACGGGCAGCAGGTCGTTGACGGGGTGGAACTGCGCGCTTTTGTACAGGTGCGGCGCCAGCATGGTGGGCGTGGCCAGCATGACGAAGGTGTAGCCGTCGCCGGGGGCTTTCAGCACCTGCTGGTAGGCGATGGAGCCGGAGGCGCCGGGGCGGTTCTCGATCACCACCGTCTGGCCCAGGCGCTCGCCCAGGTATTGCGCGGTGATGCGCGAGCCGGTGTCGGTGGGGCCGCCGGGCGGCCAGGGCACCACCAGCTTGATGGGCTTGGTGGGCCAGCTTTGCGCGCGCGCCCACGCCGGCCAGCAAGGCGCCGGTGGCCACCAGCGCGCTGCGGCGCGTGACGGTGAAGCGCGAGGGTGTCGATGGCTTGTGCATGTCTCAGGTCTCCTGTTTACTACAAAACAAAGAGCTGCCGGCGCTTGCTGGGTGGGCACTGGCGGCCGAAATCAATCAAAAACCTCACACCACGCCGGCTGCGCGCAGGGCGTCGACACCGGCGGCATCCAGCCCCAGGCGCTCATGCAGCACGGCGGCGGTGTGCTCGCCCAGCATGGGCGGCGGCAGGCGCACCGGCATGCGCGCGCCCTCGAAGCGGTAGGGCGGCGCCTGCACCGGCACGGGGGTGCCGTCGGTCAGCTGCGTCTGCAGCACGCCGCCAGCGGCCTGCGTGCGAGGGGATGTCAGCGCCTCCATCACGCCCAGCACCTCGCCGCAGGGGATGCCGGCCTGGGCCAGCGCCTCGAGCAGGTCGTGGCGCGGGCGGCGGGCCAGCTCGGCCTTGATGAGCGGCAGCAGCTCGTGCCGGTGGATGGAGCGTGCGGCGTTGGTGGCGTAGCGCTCGTCCTCGGCCAGCTCGGGGCGCTGGATGACGTCGCGGCAGAAGCGCTGGAACTGCGCGTTGTTGCCCACGGTGACAACCAGCGGGCCGTCGGCCGCGTCGAACACGCCGTAGGGCACGATGGACGGGTGCGCGTTGCCGTACTTGGGCGGATCGGCCTGCTGGATCAGCGCCTCCATGCCGTAGTAGACGGACAGCATGATGCCGCAGTCGTGCAGGCACAGCTGCACGTGGCGGCCCTGGCCATTGCGCTCGCGCGCCCACAGCGCCGCCAGAATGGCCTGCCCGGCCGACATGCCGGTGAACAGGTCGACCATGGCCACACCGAACTTCAGCGGCGCCTGGCCCTCCTCGCCGTTCAGGCCCATCAGGCCGGTTTCGCCCTGCACCACCAGGTCGTAGCCGGGGCGCGCGGCCTCGGGGCCGGTGGGGTCGTAGCCGGTGATCGAGCAGTACACCAGGCCGGGATGGGCGGCGGCCAGGGTGTCGTAGTCCAGCCCCATCTTCGCCGTGCCGCCGAACTTGAAGTTCTGGATCACCACATCGCTTTGCAGCGCCAGCTCGCGCGCGATGCGCTGGCCCTCGGGCTGCTGCAGATCGAGCGTGATGGACCGCTTGTTGCGGTTCATGCTGTTGAAGTAGGCGCTGTTGCGCGCGCCGGTGCGCACGCCCCAGTCGCGCGTGTCGTCGCCGCGCGCGGGGTGTTCGACCTTGACCACGTCGGCGCCCAGGTCGCCCAGCACCTGCGCGGCCAGCGGGCCGGCCAGCACGCGCGACAGATCGAGCACCCGCAGGCCCGAGAGAGGAAGAGAAGCGTTCATGTGTTTCGCGAAGATACGGCCAGCCCGGCCGCGCCAAAATGACTCAGCATAAGCTAATGCCGCGATCCGTCTAAGCGCCGATGCGACAATACGGGGTTTCCCCATTTGTCTGCCGCGCCTGCCGCGCGCCTTCAGCCCATGGCCGCCTTCGACGACGAAAAGTTCTCACCGTCCACCACTGGACGGACCGCCTGTTCAGCTTCACCACCACGCGCAGCCAGAGCCTGCGCTTCTCGAACGGCCACTTCACCATGATCGGCCTGCGCGTGAACGGCAAGCCGCTGCTGCGCGCCTATTCCATCGTCAGCCCCAACTACGAAGAGACGCTGGAATTCCTCAGCATCAAGGTGCAGGACGGCCCGCTGACCAGCCGCCTGCAGCACATCCAGCCGGGCGACAGCATCATCGTCGGCCACAAGCCCACGGGCACGCTGCTGATCGACTACCTGGTGCCCGGCAAGCGGCTGTACATGTTCGGCACCGGCACCGGCCTGGCGCCGTTCATGAGCATCATCCGCGACCCCGACACCTACGAGAAGTTCGACGAGGTGATCCTCGTGCACGGCTGCCGCCTGGTCAGCGAGCTGGCCTACCGCGACTACATCACCAACGAGCTGCCGAAGCACGAGTTTCTGGGCGAGATGGTGAGCCAGCAGCTCAAGTACTACCCCACGGTAACGCGCGAGCCCTTCCCCACGCAGGGCCGCATCCCCGACTTGATCGAAAGCGGCCAGATGGCGCGCGACCTGGGCGTGCCCCAGCTCAATCCGCAGGTCGACCGCGTGATGCTGTGCGGCAGCCCCGAGATGCTGAAGTCCATCAAGGCCGTGCTGGAAGCGCGCGGCTTCAACGAAGGCAACACCACCACGCCGGGCGACTTCGTGGTGGAGCGGGCGTTCGTGGAGCAGTAAAGCCCGCGCGGCGCGGGTCTGCTCATGGACCTCGCTTCGGTATTGATAGTGGCTTGCGCAGTGCCTGCAACGGTTTCAAGCCAAAATCCTTTGAAATCGTTTGGTGACCGGCGCGGCCAGCTATCATTTTTGCTTGATCATCCAGTAAGTCCCAAGTGAAGCGCGGACCGCATCCGTGGTGTGGGAGCGGGCTTGCCCGCGATCCAGCGTGGGTGGCGACGAGGCGCCTCATCGCGGGCAAGCCCGCTCCCACAACGCTGCCTGAGGCTGGTTACTGATCAGGCTTTTTGATGTTCTTGCGCTAACCGCGCCAGTAGTTGTTGGCCGCCGCCACGGTCTGAAAGTTGACGGCGATCACCTGCGATGCCGCCGTCAGCCCGTCGGCCGAGTTGGCGTACTCGGCCCGCAGCCTGTGCAGCACCTCGCCGTCGGGCTGCGTGTATTTCACGCCGCGTCGGCTCAGCGTGATCGCCAGCTCGAAGCCTTCCTGCGGCGTCGCGGTGATCAGTGATTTCAACCAGATGTCGCTCATCGTGACCTCCTGTGTGTGAGAGGCCATGATGGGCGCGATCCGATCCCATCAGCCCGGGCAAGGTCAATTGGTCAGGCTTCCATCAACCCGTGTTGACTGGGCCGCGCGCCGGCGCCACCACCATGCGCCCGTCACGCCCAGGGCGGAAAACCAAAGCGCAGAAAAAGGAGCGTGTTGACGCTGTAGGGCCTCGTCATGAGCGAGATGAGCAAGGCACCCATCAGCGACACCAGCAAGCCATGCAGCAAAGGACTCGTCTGCGCCAGCCGCGCGGCCCAATAGCCCGCGCCAAAAGGGCAGATCAACAGCGCAGCGTTGATCGCCAGGCTGAGCCACAGATTGTGGAAAGTGGTGGCGCCCGAAAGACTCGCAATCAGCATGCCTACGAGAAAGAAGAATCCGATGGGCAGCACATAGCCGCCGCACAGGCTGATGAGCAAAGCGCTGATGCGGAGGTCAGCCGGCATACGGGTTACCGAGACCGTTGCGCGTCCGAGCGCTTGGCGAGCAACCGCTCCAGCACCAGCGGCGCCACGTAGGGTGCCACGTCGCCGCCCAGCTGCGAGATTTCGCGGATCAGCGTGCTGCTGACGGCCTGCAGCGTGGCGGCGGGGGTCATGAAGATGGTTTCCACGTCGGGCGCCAGGTTGCGGTTCATGCCGGCCAGGCCGAATTCGAAGTCGAAGTCGGTCACGCCGCGCACGCCGCGCACCATCACCTTGCCGCCGCGATCGACCACGAAGTCGCGCACCAGGCCGTCGAAGGGCTCGACGCTCACATTGTCGTAGCGGCTGGCGGTGTCGCGCGCCAGCGCCAGCCGTTCGTCGAGCGTGAACAGCGTCTTCTTGTGGTGCGCCATGGCAACGGCGATGATGACCTGGTCGAACAGCCCGGCGGCGCGGCGCACGATGTCCTCGTGGCCCAGGGTGATGGGGTCGAACGTGCCGGGGTAGACGGCGATGACGTGGCGGCTCATGGGTGGTGTGTCTCCTGCGGACGTTGGCCTGGCCTGGTAGGAGCGGCGGAAGCCGCGAAGCAGCGCTTCGTCCGAAGAAACTGCCTGATCGCGGCTTCCGCCGCTCCTACATGAAAACCTGGGGGCGATTATGCGGAACGCCGCAGCAGGTGCGCGTGCACGGCGCCGGCCTTCAGGTGGCGGTGCAGGCGCAGGCCGCTTTCGGCCAGCGCGGCATCGTCCCAGGCTTGGGGCGCTTCGAGGTAGACGAAGCCATCGGCCCGCACGGTGCGCGCGGCGGCGGCCAGCGCGGGGGCGAACAGCGCGGCCGCGTCGAACGGCGGGTCGAGCAGCACCAGGTCGGCGCTGCCCGGCGCCTGCGCGTTCAGCGCCGCCACGCCGTCACCGAGCTGCACGCGCACGGCGTCGGCCTTCAGCTTGTCCTTCAAGCCCCGCAGGCCGGCGGCGAGTGCCGCGTCCTGCTCCACCATCAGCACCTCGGCGGCGCCGCGCGAGGCGGCCTCGAAGCCCAGCGCGCCGGTGCCGGCAAAGACGTCAATCACCTGCCAGCCGCCCAGGTCCTGCCCCAGCCAGTTGAACAGCGTCTCGCGCACGCGGTCGGGCGTGGGGCGCAGGCCGGGGCGATCGGCCACGGGCAGGCGCGTGCGGCGCCATTGGCCGCCGATGATGCGCACCTCTTGCGGCAGCGGCGCCGTGCGGCGGGGCGTGGATGGGGCTGGGCGGCGGGGCATGGGGCGATTGTGACCGCCGCCGCGCCCATGGCCTGGCGTTGCCGGGCCTGACCTGGGTCAAGCAATGGCATCATGCGGCGCACTGTCTTTGCCCCGGATGGCGCGGCGTGGATTACGCTAAGCACACACACGAACCCTTGGAGACCCCGATGAGCCAGGCGCCCACCTCCTGTCGATACCGACGAGCCGCTGAACAACTTCTCGCAGTGCCACGCCGGTATCGTGCGGCACCTGGACACGTTCGGCGAACTGCCCGCGCTGCTGGCGCCGGCGCAGCGCGCGCGCGAGGTGGCCGAAGACATCGTCAAGTTCTTCCGCGCGGCGGCGTTCGAGCACCACGAGGAGGAGGAGCGCGAGCTGTTCCCCGCCGTGCTGGGCAGCAGCGCGCCGGGCGAGGAGCGCGCGCTGGTGAAGCAGATGATCGACGCGCTGACGCGCGAGCACCGCGACATCGAGAAGCAGTGGAACGCGCTGGAGCCGCAGCTGAAGAAGGTGGCCAAGGGCCAGGCGGTGGACATCGACCCGCAGGCCATCGCCAGCCTGGTGGCGCAGTACAAGGCGCACGCGCGCTTCGAGGAACTGGAGTTCCTGCCACTGTCCGAGAAGATCCTGGGCCGCAACAGCGACCACATGGCGGCGCTGGGCTTGTCGCTGCACATGCGGCACCAGCCAATATTCTTGGGGCACATTTAACCCCCTGAGCCGCTTGCGCGGCTTCCCCGAGGGGACAACGCTGGTGGCCGGGGAGACCCCGGCCACGGCGTTCTGGCGCGGCCTGCTCCGCGGCCATCGGATGTGGGGGCGGCGCTTGCTGCGCAGCGCCTTGGGGCCGGGGCCGGGGCCGGGGCCGCGGCTTCGGTGCTTGTTGGTCAAGCAAAGCACGTGGGCATGAACCCTGACCTCCCTCTCCACCCGAAGGGGAGAGGGCCAGGGTGAGGGCGATGCCGCAGGCATCGTGACGGCGCCGGCTTCAGGCGATGCGCTGCCGCCCTCACCCCAACCCTCTCCCGCAAGCGGGAGAGGGAGCCCTGCGCCGCCGCTTCGGGCGCCTGGCTGTCCCATCCACCGCTCCTGCGCTGTGTGGAGCGGCCTTGGCCGCGATGGCGCGTCTGGAAGGCCATGGCCATCATATACTCCCCATGTGCCAACCCGACAGCGCCCGAACGACAGGCGCTGAAGGCACATACTCCCCAACACCTGCTGATGGATGCGTCGTGCCCGCAGCGCGGGCGCGCACCCTTCACTGCCCGCCCACGACCACCGTCACCATCTTCTGCGGCTGCAGCACGCGCTGGAAGGCGGTCTTGATCTGGTCGGCCGTCACGGCATCCACGCGCTGGGTCCAGTGCTCCAGGTAGTCCAGCGGCAGGTTGTTCCAGGCGATGTTGGCCACGTTGTCGAGCAGCTTGCGGTTGCCGTCCAGCCGCAGCGGAAAGCCGCCGATCAGGTTGTCCTTGGCGGCCTGCAGTTCGTCCGCGGTGGGGCCGTTGGCCACGAAGTCGGCGATGACTTTCTGCGCCACGCCCAGCGCCTCGGCCGCCTGGTCGGGGCGCGTCTGCAGGCCAGCAGTGAAGGCGCCCGCGTGCAGGCCGGGGGCAAAGTAGCTGTAGACGCTGTAACTCAGGCCGCGCTTCTCGCGCACCTGCGTCATCAGGCGCGAGGTGAAGCCGCCACCACCCAGGATGTGGTTGCCCACCAGCAGCGCGAAGAAGTCCGGATCACTGCGCTTGTAGCCCGGCTGGCCGATGAGCACGTGCGACTGTGCCGAAGCGAACGGGATTCGCTCGTCCTTGGCCGCCGCCAGCGGCGCCACCTCGGGCACGGCGGGCAACGGCGCGCAGTCGCCGCCCTGCGGCAGGCGCGACAGCAATTGCGTCACAAGCTGGTCGGCCTGCGCCCGTGTGACGGCGCCGACCAGGCTGACTTTGGCACGGCAGGGGCGGATGAAGTCGGCATAGCGCGCGCGCATGTCGGCCACGCCGATGCGGGCCAGCGACTCGGGCGTGGTCTCGTAGCCGTAGGGGTGGCTGCCGTACACCGCCGCGCTGTAGGCCAGGCCGGCGATGGTGCCGGGGCGCGTGCGCGATTCCTTGATGGCGGCCGACAGGCGCTGGCGCTCGCGCTGCCACACGTCGTCGGGCCAGGCCGGCTCGCCCAGCTCGCGCGCGGCCAGCGCCACCGACTTCTGCAGCAGATCAGGGTCGGTCAGCGTGCGCAGCTGAAAGCTCATGCGGTCGTTGCCGGCGCTGCCGCCGAAGGCAGCGCCCAGGTCGGCCCAGGCCTCACCCAGCGCGTTCTCGTCCAGCGCCGGCTGGCCGTCGCGCGCGGCCACGCCCTTGCCGGCCATCAGCGCGGTCACGCTGGCCAGGCCCGCCTGTTCGGCCGGGTCGCGCCGGCTGCCGGCATCGAAGTCGACCTGCACGTCCAGCATCGGGATCACCGGGCTTTCGACCAGCC
The DNA here is from genome assembly GCF_013423955.1 of Ottowia beijingensis. Classification (GTDB taxonomy): domain Bacteria; phylum Pseudomonadota; class Gammaproteobacteria; order Burkholderiales; family Burkholderiaceae_C; genus Ottowia; species Ottowia beijingensis. The sequence goes on from NZ_JACCKX010000001.1 coordinate 338,796, forward strand.
ACACCTGCGCGCCGCTGGGCTGAGTCCAGTGCTGGATGGGGATGGCGGCGACGGCGGGGTGCAGCATGAACAAGCCTGCGGCGCCTGCCAACACGGCGCTGAAAGCTCTCTTTTTGTAGGAGCGGGCTTGCCCGCGATGGGGTGTTGATTGGCACCGAAGCGCTGCATCGCGGGCAAGCCCGCTCCCACAGGGTCAAGGTGTTTTTGGCCTCTGGCGACCGTCCAGCAAGCGCGAGCAGCTATTTTTTCAGAGTATTCATGAGATCACTTGATGAGACCCCTCTCCCGCCGGCGGGAGAGGGTTGGGGTGAGGTCATGGTTGCCAGCAGGCGAAGCGGTCCCTCACCCCTGCCCTCTCCCCAGAGGGGCGAGGGAGAAACAACCGGGAACGAAAGGCTCAATGCCGCGCATCCAGCGGCGCCACACGCGGCCTGGCATTCGGATCGCGCGGCTGCGGCAGCAGCGTGGCCACCGTGAGCTGGTCGTCGCCGAAGTACTTCTGCGCCACGGCCTGCACCTGCGCCGCCGTCACGCCGCGCAGGCGTTCGATCAGTTGCGCATCGGCGTCCAGCGGCAGGCCCTGGATCCAGTAGTGGCCCAGCTCCTGCGCCTGGCCCATCACGCTGTCGCGCTTGTAGACCTCGCTGGCCACCCACTGCGTCTTCACGCGGTTCAGTTCGGCCTCGCTCACGCCCTCCTTGGCGATGCGCGCCACCTGCTCGCGCAGCGCGGCCTCGACCTGCGCGGCCGTCTTGCCCGCCGCCGGCACGCCGACCAGGCTGAAGGTCTGCGGCCCACGGCCCAGCAGGCCGTTGCCGGCGCTGGCGCTGTCGGCCACGCGGTCGGGCCCTTGCGTCAGCGCACGGTCGAGCCGCGCGCCACTGTAGCCGTCCAGCACGGCCGACAGCACGGTCAGCGCCAGCGCGTCGTCGTTGTCGGGCGAGGGCTGCAGGCTGGTCATCTGCGGCACGCGGAAGGCCAGCGCCACCAGCGCCTGTTCGGCCGGGGCCTTCACGTCGATGCGGCGCAGGCCGCGCTGCTCGGGCTCGGGCCGCGGCTTGCGCGTGGGCACGGCGTGGGTCTTGATGCCGCCGTAGTGCTGCTTCGCCAGCGCCAGCACCTGCTGCGGATCGACATCGCCCACCACCACCACGGCGGCGTTGGCCGGGGTGTACCAGCGCTGGAAGAAGGCGCGCGCGTCCTGCGCCGTCAGAGATTCCAGGTCGCCCATCCAGCCGATCACCGGGCGCCGATACGGCGAGGCGATGAAGGTGGTGGCGCGCAGCTGCTCGAACATCAGGGCGCGCGGGTTGTCCTCGGTGCGCGAGCGGCGCTCTTCCTTCACCACCTCCAGCTCCTTGGCGAACTCCTCGTCGCTGTAGCGGCTGTGCGCGAAGCGGTTGGCCTCCAGCGCCATCACGTCGCCCAGGCGGTTGGCAGGCACCTGCTGGTAATAGCCGGTGTAGTCCATGCTGGTGAAGGCGTTCTCGCGCCCGCCCAGCGCGGCCACGCGGCGCGAGAACTCGCCGGGCTGCAGCTTGTCGGTGCCCTTGAACATCATGTGCTCCAGCACGTGGGCCACGCCGCTGGCGCCGTCCACCTCGTCCATCGAGCCGACGCGCACCCACAGCATGTGCACCGCGGTGGGCGCGCGGCGGTCGGGCTTGACGATCACCGTGAGGCCGTTGGCCAGCTTGAATTGGCTGACCGGGCTGGCAGCGGCTGCCGGCGGAGCCAGTTGTTGTGACAGCGCGGCGGACGCAAAGAGGCGCTGGCGACCAGCAGCAGCGCAGAAAGAGAAGGTTTGAAATGCATGACCGCAGACAGAGTCGGGGGTGGAAATTCGTTCCTTGAAGGTGCGAGTGTGCCTGAGCGCGCCAGGGCGCCGATTCTGACGCTTTTACGGCGCCAGCGCTTGCCTATCAAGCGCGGGCAGCTATCGATTCAATAGTCAACAGGCATGCGCGACAATCGATCGCATGACCGCTTCTACCTCCCCCAAGACCGCCGAACCCCGCCTCACCTCGCTCAGCCACGGCGGTGGTTGCGGCTGCAAGATCGCACCGGGCGTGTTGTCCAGCATCCTGCGCGGCACCACGCAAATGCCGGTGCCGCCGGAGTTGCTGGTCGGCATCGAAACCGCGGACGACGCCGCCGTTTACAAGCTCAACGACAGCCAGGCGCTGGTGGCGACCACCGATTTCTTCATGCCCATCGTCGACGACCCGTTCGACTTTGGCCGCATCGCCGCCACCAACGCGCTCAGCGACGTGTACGCCATGGGCGGCACGCCCATCATGGCGCTGGCCGTGGTGGGCATGCCGATCAACGTGCTGTCGGTCGAGACGATTGGCAGGATTCTGGAAGGCGGCGCCAGCGTGTGCCGCGCGGCGGGCATCCCGATTGCGGGCGGCCACACCATCGACTCGGTCGAGCCCATCTACGGCCTGGTGGCGCTGGGCCTGGTGCACCCCGACCGCGTGAAGAAAAACAGCGCCGCGCAGGTGGGTGACGTGCTGGTGCTGGGCAAGCCGCTGGGCGTGGGCGTGTATTCGGCCGCGCTGAAAAAGGGCGAGCTGAACGCCGAGGGCTACGCGCAGATGATCGCCAGCACCACGCGCCTGAACACCGCCGGCCCCGATCTGGCGCAACTGCCCGGCGTGCACGCCATCACCGACGTCACCGGCTTCGCCCTGGCCGGCCACGCGCTGGAGCTGGCGCGCGGCGCCGGCGTCACGGTGCAGATCGACTGGCCCGCCGTGCCCCTGCTGCCCGGCGTGCGCGAGCTGGCCGCGCGCGGCATCGTCACCGGTGCCAGCGGGCGCAACTGGGCGGCCTATGGCGACGAAGTCTCGTTGCCGGCCGGCTTTTCGGACACCGAACGCGCCCTGCTGACCGACCCGCAGACCAGCGGCGGCCTGCTGGTGGCGTGCGCGCCGGATGCAGTGGATGCGGTGCGGGCCACCTTCCAGCGCCAGGGGTTTGGGCGAGCGGCGGTGGTGGGGCGCGTCGAGGCGCGGGGCACCGCGCCGCTGGTGGTGCGCGACGCGGCCTCGGGCTGACCCGAACGCCGCGTGATCCCGGCCCGAGGCCGGCGCCGCGCGCCAGCCCGCTCGTTCGATTCGATGGATTTTCAGCGTCGGCGCTGAACGTGCAGCCGGCGCGCAGCCATCAGGAACAGGCCCAGTGCCAGTGCCAGCAGAGCGTACTGCGACAGCGTCGGGACCGGCTGAACCACCGGCGCGCCGCCTGCGGCTGGTACGCCGATGGCCCCGGGGTCGACGATGGTGCCGTTGGCCGCCAGGTCGTTGTCACCCAGTCCGCCATCGGTGATCGTGAACGTCACCTGGTTGCCGCTCACCGTCGCCGGGATGGTGTAGTAGTGGTCGGTCGCATTGCCGGCCTCCTTGCCGTACTTGTAGTACTGCGCCCCGGCCGGGATGGCATTGGGATAGGTCACGGTAATGGTCACCCCACCGCTGGCGGCCGGGCAGCTGGCGGCCGTGAACTGGAAGAAGCCATGCGGGAAGCTGACGCCCGCGGGCGGTGCCGCCGGATCGGCCACGAAGCCGCTGCCACCGGTCACGAAGCCGCAGGCCGGGCCGCCACCGACGAGCGTGGCCGTGGCCGTGCCGGTTCCGGTGCTGGTGGGTCCCGTGATTGCCGTCACGACGCAGGAGACCGCCACATTGGTGACGTTGGCCGCCCCCACCGTGCCCGAACCGTTGGTGACCGTGCAGGTCTGGCCCACCGGCTGCGTGCCCACGGTCACGCTGTAGGCGGCGCCGCCGGCCAGCGCCGTCGGGAACGTGAAACTGCCATTGGCGTTGCGCGTGATTGCGTCGCCACCGTTGTTGAGCAGCCCGACCGATTTGCCCGCGCCCAAGCCGCTCACCGTGCCGCCGATCGTGTAGGTGGCCGGCGGGTTATTGGCGCAGTTGACGGCCACATTGGTGACGTTGGCCGAGCCAACCGTGCCCGAACCGTTGGTGACCGTGCAGGTCTGGCCCGCCGGCTGCGTGCCCACGGTCACGCTGTAGGCGGCGCCGCTGGCCAGCGCAGTCGGGAACGTGAAGCCGCCATTGGCGTTGCGTGTGATTGCGTCGCCACCGTTGTTGAGCAGCCCGACCGATTTGCCCGCGCCCAAGCCGCTCACCGTGCCGCCGATCGTGTAGGTGGCCGGCGGGTTATTGGCGCAGTTGACGGCCACATTGGTGACGTTGGCCGAGCCAACCGCGCCCGAACCGTTGGTGACCGTGCAGGTCTGGCCCGCCGGCTGCGTGCCCACGGTCACGCTGTAGGCGGCGCCGCTGGCCAGCGCAGTCGGGAACGTGAAGCTGCCATTGGCGTTGCGCGTGATTGCGTCGCCACCGTTGTTGAGCAGCCCGACCGAAAGGCCCGCGCCCAGGCCCGACACAGTGCCGCCAATGGTGTAGTTCGTCGCAAACGAAGGCACCATGACAATGCCCACGCCCGAGTCGCGGTCCCAACCTGCAGCTTCAATGTCGAGCGCCGTGGCGTTCATGGCCGCCAGGATTTGCGCCCGGGTCAGCGCCGGATTGTTGCCCTTGATCAGCGCCGCAATGGCGGCCGCCGTGGGCGCTGCGGCCGAAGTGCCACAGAACGGGATGAACCCCGGGGTGGTGGTCGTGCCGCAGTCAGCCGCCGCCATGTCCACCTTGTTCAGGGTGGTGCCGCCATTGGTGCCGAACAGGAAATTGCCGGGCGTGATGGCCGTGCCGTTGGGTTGGTAGAACATCTTGCGCGGACCGTCCGAGCTGTAGGTGGTCACCGGGTTGGCCGCACCCCCGTGAACGCGCCGCCGCCGGCCGTGGCGACATTGACCGCCGCCACCGTCACCGCGCTGGCTGCGGCGTTGTGGCCGAAGGTGCTGCCTGCGGTCGCAATGGCCGGGGCCAGCCGGGCGCGGTTCGTGTCCAGCCGGATGGCGCGCGCCACGCCGGAGTACTTGACCACGTACAGCCGTGAGCCGACCGGGAACGAGCCGGATGCAAACTCGAAGGGGTCTTGCGTTCCGCTCTGGACACTGGCGCTGGAGCCGATGATCGTCGTCCCGGCCGCGTTCGTGACGATCAGGTCGTAGTCATTGGCGGACGCGCCGAGGGCGTCGCTCCATTTCAGCGAAACGCGGCGAGTGCCTGAGGGCACCGCCGTGAGCGTGGTGTAGTTGGCGGCGCCGAACGCGTGCAGTTGAATCGGCACCCCCGCACCATAAAAATTTTGAATCACCGCCGGAATGGCGTTGGGGCTGGCCACGAAGTCGCCTTCGTAGGTTCCGGACTCGCTGCGCGTCAGATGGCCCGAATTGGCCGCCGAGGAAAAATACAGCACGCCGCTCGCCGTGACGGTGTTGACCGCCTGCGCGATCGGCCCGTCCTGGAACGCGCCCTCGTTGAAATACGTGACGTCATCGACAATGATGTCGCAGTTGTAGGGCGCTGCGGCCAGGCTCTGGATGTTGGTGGCCATCGACGCCACGCCGCCAAAGCCGGTAGCGAAGTAGAGCGACGCGCCGGGCGCCATGTCGTACACGATCTCGAGCATGGCAGTGCCTTCGTCGCCCGAGCCGGCCTGGCCTGGAACGACGGTGACGCCGGCGGGCAGATCGCCGGTGCCTTGGCGCGCCGCCAGCGTGTTGACTCCATCCGACAGTACACATACCTTGGCCCCCGCGCCGGTGTGGCCGCCGGCGTGGGCCACATTGGCCTTGTGCGCGGTCACGCCCTCCCAGGTCGCGCTACCGACATTGGTCGCGGCACCGGGGGCCAGGCTTTTAGGCGCTCCTGGTACGCCTTCAGCTCCTTTGGGCTGAGTTCGTACCGGTTGGTGGTGGCCAGTTCGCGCGGGCCAACCGTCTGCACGTCGGCCCGGTTGGCGATGTCGGTGATGGCCGACACCGGCACGCGCGCGGTGATGGTGCGATACGTGGGGTATTCCGACACGTCCGTACCGCCCTGCGCCTTGATGAAGGCCGTGAGGTCGGGCGTCACGTCGGCCTTGATGACCACGATCATGGTGTCGTCCGGCGCGACGTTGTCCCGGGCGAAGTCCTGAGTTGCGGCGGGCAAGCCCTTCAGGCGCCCCGACTTGAGCTGACCCGCCTTGTCGGCGCGCGTGAGCCCAACCAGCGCCGAGTCCATCTTCCGCTCGGCCGGCGTCCAGCTGGACTTGTCGCCAAAGGCCGGCTGCGCCCATGCGCCGATCGACGCGACGCCCAGCACCACGGCCAAGCCCAACGCCCGCGTCAAGCCCATGAAATTGAATTTGTTCCCCACCATGCCCACTCCTTCACGTTGTCGCAATTCGCAAATGTAATAATTTGCTCAAGCCAAAGCAAATGAAATCAACGCCGCAACGAATCGGGGTAGCCAGATAGCCACATGTCAAATGCGGCAGTCTCTTGCATCGGCGCTGGCATCCTGCGCAGACCCGCGCCTTACGGCGTTGCTGGGCGTGTCCTTAAAATTCGGGGCAATGTTCAGTTTTTCCGCCGCAAGAAGGCCGCCGACCCGGCGCTGCCAATCCTCTCCGATGCCGATCCAGCCCCACCGGCCGATCCCGGGGTGCCGGCCACGCCGCCACCCGCGGGCAGGACAGAGGCACCAGTGGCGGCGATGCCGACAGCGCCCGAGGTGATTCCTGAATTGATAGCTGGGCGCGCTTTGCCTGCGAGCCCAGAACCCCAGTTTCACCCCGAGACAGCGCCCGAACCCATCGCCTCCCCTCGCGCGGCGGTTGGCTCGATCGCCTGAAAAACGGCCTGAAGAAAACCGGCAACAGCATCACCACGGTGTTCACCGGCACCCAGATCGATGACGCGCTGTACGAAGAGCTGGAAACCGCCCTGCTGCTGGCCGATGCCGGCGTGCCGGCGACCGAGTTCCTGCTGAATGACTTGCGCCGCCGCGTGAAGGAAGCGCGCGCCACCGACCCGGCACAGGTCAAGACCCTGCTGCAGGACGCCATCGCCGACATGCTGGCGCCGCTGGAAAAGACGCTGGTGGTGGGCGTGTACCACCCCACCGTGATCATGGTGGCCGGCGTCAACGGCGCCGGCAAGACCACCAGCATCGGCAAGCTGACCAAGCACTTCGCCGATGCCGGTGCCAGCGTGCTGCTGGCAGCGGCCGACACCTTCCGCGCCGCGGCGCGCGAGCAGCTGGCCGTGTGGGCCGACCGCAACCAGGTCGAGATCATCAGCCAGCAGGGCGCCGACCCGTCGGCCGTGAGCTTCGACGCCGTGGGTGCCGGCCGCGCGCGCCGCAAGGACGTGGTGCTGGTCGACACCGCCGGCCGCCTGCCGACGCAGAAGCACCTGATGGAAGAGCTGACCAAGATCCGCCGCGTGGTGACCAAGGCCGACATCACCGCCCCGCACGAAGTGCTGCTGGTGATCGACGGCAACACCGGGCAGAACGCGCTGGCGCAGGTCAAGGCCTTCGACGAGGCGGTGCAGCTCACCGGGCTGGTGGTCACCAAGCTCGACGGCACCGCCAAGGGCGGCGTGCTGTGCGCTATCGCGCGCGAAAAGCCGATCCCCGTGTATTTCGTCGGCGTGGGCGAGCGGCTGGAAGATCTGCAGACCTTCAAGGCGCGCGAATTCGCGCAGGCGCTGGTCGGGTGACGGCAATCGGTATCCAACCGCAAGGTTTGCAACAACAAAATCCGATGGCCGCGGAGCAGGCCACCCCAGAAACGCCGTGGAGCGGGCTTGTACCGGCCACTGGCGTTGTCCCCTGGAGGGGAAGGCGCCGAAGGCGACGCAGGGTGAGCCCCATTCACTCGATACACTCCCCGCATGACCGTGAATCCCTCCCGGAAACACTTGGTGCTGCTCGGCGCCGGGCGCGCCCACCTGCAAGTCCTGAAGTCGTTCGCCCGCCAGGGCACGGGCGACATGAACGTCACCCTGGTGGCGCCGCACCCCTACTACATCGAACCGGCCATGCTGCCGGGCCATGTGTCGGGCGACTACGCACTGGAAGACCTGCGCGTGCCGCTGGACAACCTGGTGGAGGCCAGCGGTGCGCACTTCGTGCCGGCGCACGTGATCTCGCTCGACCCGGCCGGCCGCCGCGTGCAGCTGTCCAGCGGCGACGCCGTGCCCTACGACGTGCTGTCAATCAATGTCGAGCCGGTCGTCGACCGCGACGCCATCGAGGCCGCCATGCCCGGTGCGCGCCGCAACGCGCTGTTCACCCGCCCGCTGGAGACCTTCGTGCAGCTGTGGCCGCAGTTGCAGGCGCTGGCGCGCGAGCGCGCGCTGCAGGTGGCCGTGGTGGGCGACAGCGTGCCCGCCATCGAACTGGCCATGGCCGTGGCGCATGCGCTGGCGGCGCCGCACGGCAGCCGCGTCACCCTGGTGGCGGGCGAATCGCCCCTGCTGGCCGACCAGACGCCCGCGCTGCAGCGCCGTGTGCTGGCACGCCTGAAGGCGCTCAACATCACCGTGCTGCAAGACCCGTGCATCGGCATGGACGGCCGCGCGCTGCAACTGGCCAGTGGCGCCACGCTGCTGTGCGACGCGCCGCTGCTGGCCACCGGCGCCGGCGCGCCTGGCTGGCTGCTGCAGGCCGGCCTGCAGGCCGACGAGCACGGTCAGCCGCTGGTCAACGAGCGCCTGCAGAGCGACAGCCACCGCCAGGTGTTCGTGGTGCCCGACGAGGCGCCGCCCGAGGTCGGCCCGGTGCTCGAGGCCAACCTGCGCACCGCCATCTCCGGCGGCGCCTTCAAGAAAGCACCACTGGATCTGTCGCGCCTGAAGGTGGTCGGTTGCGGCGACGGCCGCGCCATCGCCGTATGGGGCCCGCTGAGCCTGGAAGGCCGCGAGGTCTGGCAATGGAAGGACCGGCGCGACCGGCGGCAACTGGCGGCCCTGTTCGGGCCCTGACGCGCGTCCGCGCCTGCGGATTCGGCTGAGCCGTCATACTCATCATTTCGATAGCTGCTCGCGCCTGCTACACAATGATTTCAGATTGATTTGATGCTGAAATCCTTATTTACCGAGCGTGCGCAGCTATCATTTTGCATTAATCCTCAGCGCCAGCCGGCCCCAGACCCCAGCTTTGAACGCATGGGAAAACCCTGAGCTTTCCGTCACAAGCATGAACTATACTGCGTCCGAACAGGCAATTTAGTTCATATCGCCACCCCAGTCTGCCGCGCCTCGCAGCGTACTTTCAGGGTAAGCCGGGGTTGCGATCTGGGCGTCCTGTTTCACAATTGCCGCCATTACTTGACACCTAAAGGAGTTTCGACATGACAGCTCAAGCCCGCGGTCTCAGCCGCCGTCTGATGCTTTCCCGCAGCGCCGCCGTCGTCGGCGCCAGCTCGGCCGGCCTGCTGCTGCCCGAGATCGTGCGTGCGCAGGGCAACAAGCTGAAGGTCGGCTTCATGCTGCCCTACACCGGCACCTTCGCGCAGCTGGGCGTGGCCATCGAGAACGGCGTGCGCATGGCCATCGCCGAGAAGGGCGGCAAGCTGGGCGGGCGCGAGATCGAGTGGGTCAAGGTGGACGACGAGTCCGAGCCGTCCAAGGGCGTGGAGAACGCCAACAAGCTGGTGCAGCGCGACAAGGTGGACGTGCTGATCGGCACCGTGCACTCGGGCGTGCAGATGGGCATCCAGCGCGTGGCGCGCGAGTCGGGCGTGCTGAACATCATCCCCAACGCCGGCGTGCACGCCGCCACCCGCGCGCTGTGCGCGCCCAACGTGTTCCGCACCAGCTTCACCAACAGCCAGCCCACCAGCGCGCTGGGCAAGCCCATGATGGACAAGGGCCTGAAGCGCGCGGTGTGGATCACCTGGAAGTACGCCGCCGGCGACGAGGCCTTCGAGGGCTTCAAGGACAGCTACACCAAGGCGGGCGGCACCATCGTCAAGGAACTGGGCCTGCCCTTCCCCAACGTCGAGCCCAGGCGCTGCTGACCGAGATCGCCAGCCTGAAGCCCGACGCCGTGGCCTGCTTCTTCGCCGGCGCCGGCGCCGCCAAGTTCATGCGCGACTACGCCGCGGCCGGCCTGCAGGGCAAGATTCCGCTGTGGGGCTCCGGCTTCCTGACCGAGGGCGTGATCCAGGCCGCCGGCCCGGCCGCCGAGGGCGTGATGACCACCATGCACTACGCCGACTCGCTGGACACGCCGCGCAACAACCAGTTCCGCGCCGCCTATGCCGGCCAGTTCAAGCTGCAGCCCGACGTGTACGCGGTGCAGGGCTACGACGCCGGCCAGTTGCTGCTGCGCGGCGCCGACGCGGTCAAGGGCGACCTGTCGAACAAGGCCGCGCTGTACAAGGCCATGGAAACGGCCGTCATCGACAGCCCGCGCGGCAAGTGGACCATGAGCCGTGCCCACAACCCGGTGCAGGACATGTACCTGCGCGTGGTCGAAAAGGGCGACAACAAGGTGCTGGGCGTGGCGCAGAAGGCGGTGGCTGATTCGGCCGCCGGGTGCAAGCTGGGTTGAACCCCCTGAGGCGCTGACGCGCCTTCCCCTTTGCTGCGCAAGGGGACGACACCAGTGGCCGGCGCAGGTCCGGCCACGGTGCCACTTGCATGGCCTGCTCCGCGGCCTTCTGAACGCTTGCTCCGTCATACGCGTCGGGTAAAAAAGTCCGTCGCCTTTCTCTTTCTTCTCGCCGTGGACTTCGCCAACTTCCTCATCCAGACGCTGAACAGCGTGCAGTACGGGCTGCTGCTGTTCATGCTGGCCGCCGGCCTGACGCTGATCTTCGGCATCATGGGCGTGGTCAACCTCGCGCACGGCAGCTTCTACATGCTGGGCGCCTACCTGGCGTTCGCGCTGTCGTCGCAGCTCGGCAGCTTCACCGCCGCCATCCTGGTGGGCACCGCGCTGTCGGTCGTGTTCGGCCTGGTGCTGGAACGCCTGCTGTTCCGCCACTTCTACCACCGCGACCACCTCGACCAGGTGCTGCTCACCTTCGGGCTGATCTACATCTTCGAAGAAGCACGCTCGCTGCTGTGGGGCGACGACGTGCACGGCGTGGCGGTGCCGCCGCTGCTGACCGGCTCGGTGCCGCTGACCGAAACCCTGTCCTACCCGCACTACCGTCTGTTCATGATGGCGGTGTGCGTGCTGCTGGCCATCGGCCTGTACCTGCTGATCAACAAGACGCGCCTGGGGATGAAGATCCGCGCCGGCGCCTTCAACCGCGACATGACCGAGTCGCTGGGCATCAACATCAAGCTGATCCACGCCGTGGTGTTCGCCATCGGCGTGGCGCTGGCCACGGTGGCCGGCATGATCGCCGCGCCCATCTCCAGCGTCTACCCCGGCATGGGTTCGTCGGTGCTGATCATGTGCTTCGTGGTGGTGGTGATCGGCGGCATCGGCTCGGTGCGCGGCGCGCTGATCGCGGCGCTGCTGGTGGGCTTTGTCGACACCTTCGGCAAGGTGCTGCTGCCGCAGGTGGCGGGCATGCTGGTCTACATGCTGATGGCGGCGGTGCTGCTGTGGAAACCTGAAGGGTTGTTCAAGCAATGAAACGTGCCCCCACGCTCCCCACTTCGTGTGGTTCGCTGCCCCAGCGCGCAGGCTTGCAACGCGCTCCACGGTTGCGTGGGGCCTTCGCCACCTTCGGGCGGCCGGGCGGTGGCTCATGAGCGCCCCCAAGTCCAACCTCGAAGCGCTGCCGCGCAGCATCCAGTTCGTGCTGCTGCTCGGTTTCGTCGCGCTGGCTGCGTTTCCCTTCGTCGGCAGCGAGTTCTACCAGCAGATGGTGGCGCGCATGATGATCCTGGCCATCTTCGCCATGAGCCTCGATCTGCTGCAGGGCGTCACCGGCCTGGTGTCGCTGGGGCACGCGGCCTACTTTGGCCTGGGCGGCTACGCGCTGGCGCTGATGTCGTCCGACAACGGCCCGGTGAGCCTGTGGTGGACACTGCCCGCCGCCGTGGCGGTGGCTGGCCTGTTCGCCCTGGTCATCGGCTTCTTCGTGGTGCGCACGCGCGGCATCTACTTCATCATGGTGACGATGGCGTTCGCCCAGATGCTGTTCTTCCTGGTGTTCGACAACAAGGAGCTGAACTTCCTCGGCCTGCTGCCGCTCAGGCTGGGCGGCTCCGACGGCGTGTACATCAACTTCAAGCCCGACGCCGCCCTGTTCGACCTGGAGAACAAGAAGGTCTTCTACTACTTCGTGCTGGCCTGCCTGGTGCTGGTGTACGTGTTCCTGCGCCGCCTGCTGTGGAGCCCCTTCGGCCGCGCGCTGGCCGGTATCCGCGTGAACGAGCACCGCATGCGTGCCGTGGGCTTCGGGTCTTTCAGCTACAAGCTCACCGCCTTCACGCTGGCCGGCGCGCTGGCCGGGCTGGCGGGCTACCTGTGGGGCGCGCAGACGGGCTTCGTGAACCCCGAACTGATGGGCTTTCACATGAGCGCGCACGCCATCATGATGGTCATCCTGGGCGGCATGGGCAACTTTGCCGGGGCCATCGTCGGCGCCTTCGCGTTCGAGTTCATGCTGGAGCTGTTCAAGGACCTGCCCACCGTCGGCGGCTTCCGCCTGGGCAAGCACTGGCAGCTGTGGATGGGCCTGTTCATCGTGGCCGTGATCATCTTCGCGCCGCGCGGCCTGCTGGGCCTGATGGAGCGCTTTGGCCGCAAGGGAGCAGACCATGAGTGAGGTCCTGCTTTCCGCGAAGAACCTGACCAAGCGCTTCGGCGGCCTCGCCGCCGTCAACGACGTCTCGGTCGATCTGTGGCGCGACCGCATCCACGTCGTCATCGGCCCCAACGGCGCCGGCAAGTCCACCCTGACCAACCTGCTCTCGGGCGATCTGCCGCCCACCAGCGGCAGCATCACGCTGGGCACGCACGACATCACCAGCGCGGCGCCCGAGCAGATCTCGCGCCGCGGCCTGGGCCGCAGCTACCAGAAGACCAACATCTTTCTGCCCTTCACGGTGTGGGAGAACGTGCGCCTGGCCGCGCAGTCGCGTGCGGCGCAGCAGCCCTTCAACCCGGTGCGCTGGCTGCAGAGCGCGCGCCATGACGCCGCCGTGAACGAGCGCGCAGAGAAGGCGCTGGAACTGGCCGGCCTGACCGCCCGGCGCGACTTCATCGCCGGTGCCGCCAGCCACGGCGAGCAGCGCCAGCTCGAGATCGCCATGACGCTGGCCACCGACCCGCAGGTGCTGCTGCTCGACGAGCCGCTGGCCGGCATGGGCGTGGCCGAGGCCGAAAGCATGGTCGAGTTGCTGCTGCGCCTGAAGCCCCACCACGCCATGATGCTGGTCGAGCACGACATCGACGCCATCTTCGCGCTGGCCGACCACCTGACGGTGATGGTCAACGGCACGGTGATCGCCAGCGGCGAACCAGCTGCCATCCGCGCCGACCGCGGCGTGCAGGCGGCTTATCTTGGGAGGAACACTGACATGGCGACGCATGCCAACGCCAACCGCCAGGACGATCCCAACAATCCGCTGGCGCCGCGCTCGCACAACACCGCGCCGACCACGCGCCACGGGCACGACCCCGACCTGCTGATCCACGCCATCGACCTGCACACCTACTACGGCGCCAGCCACATCCTGAAGGGCGTCAACTTCCAGGTGCGGCGCGGCGAAACCATCGGCCTGATGGGCCGCAACGGCATGGGCAAGAGCACGCTGCTGAAGTCCATCATGGGCCTGGTCAAGCCCGGCGCGGCGGCGTGCTGGTGATGGGCAAGCCGATGACCGGCCGCCCGCCCTACGAGATCGCACAGCTCGGCGTGGCCTACGTGCCCGAGGGGCGCGGCATCTTCGGCAATCTGAGCGTGGTCGAGAACCTGAAGATGGCCGCCCGCCCCGGCACGCGCGGCCAGCGCGACTGGACCTACGAGCGCGTGCTGGAGACCTTCCCGCGCCTGCAGGAGCGCCTGGGCCATGGCGGCCAGCAGCTGTCGGGTGGCGAGCAGCAGATGCTGACCATCGGCCGCGCGCTGATGACCAACCCCGACGTGCTGATCCTCGACGAGGCCACCGAGGGCCTGGCCCCGCTGATCGCGCGCGAGATCTGGCGCATCTGCGACGTCATCCGCGCAAGCGGCATCAGCAGCATCATCGTCGACAAGAACTGGAAGCACGTGACGCAGGTGACCGACCGCAACGTCATCCTGGTCAAGGGCGAGGTGGTGTTCGAGGGCACGTCGGATGCGCTGCGCGCGCAGCCTGAATTGCTGACACAGCATCTGGGCGTTTGAAGAGGCTGATCGTTCGGCGCCCCGCGTTGCGTGAACAGGGTTGTGGGAGCGGGCTTGCCCACGATGCAGCGCCTGCTGCCATCGACACGCTGATAGCGGCCAAGGCCGCTCCGACAAGCGCCTCGCCCCACGAGCCCATAAGAGAAATCGGCATTCGACGCCCTGCTGTCAAGCGCTGACAGCTATTGCATTCATAGCAGCTGCCGAATTTCCCCAGCGGCTTCGCGCAAGCGCGGCAGGATCTCGCCGGCCAGCGCCGCATCGTTCAACCGCCCCGGTGCCAGCACCACATTCAGCGCCGCCACCGTCTGCCCCTGTCGCGTGCGCAGCGGCACCGCCACCGCATGCACGCCCAGTTCGTGCTCGTCGGCGGCCACGCAGTAATCCTGCTCGGCCACCTGGGCCAGCAGCGCGCGGAAGGCGCGCGGCGCCGTCACGGTGTGGGCGGTGAGGCGGCGCAGCTCACGCCCCTTCAGCCACGCCGCCAGATCGGCGCGCGGCAACGCCGCCAGCAGCACGCGACCGGTGGAGGTGGCGTGCGCCGGCAATCGTGCGCCCAAGTGGCGCCCGTAGGCGAGCATCGGGTTCACCGGCGCCAGGCCGGCGCTGCGCGCCACGATGACGACTTCGTCGCCATCCAGCACCGCGGCCGAGTACACGTCCTGCGTCTCGGCGGCCAGACGGTTGAGCGTCGGCTGGATCACGCGGGGCAGCCGCGCCGAAGCCAGGTAGGCGCCCGAAAAGCGCAGCACGCGCGGGCTGAGCCAGAACTGGCCGTCCTCCGTCTCCAGATAGCCCAGGTGCGCCAGCGTCAGCAGGTGGCGCCGTGCGGCGGCGCGTGTCAGGCCAGCGCGCTCGGCCGCCTGCGTGGTGTTCAGGCGCTGGCGCTCGGTGCCGAAGCACTCCAGCACGGCCAGGCCCTTGGCCAGTCCGGCCACGTAGTCGGCGTGGGCGATGGGCATGGGGAGGTCTCCGTTTCCTGCGTTCCAGTTGTGGGAGCGGGCTGGCCCGCGATGAAGTGCTTGCTGCCGGCGAGACGCCCGTCGCGGGCAGGCCCGCTCCCACACAAAGCGCCGCCACAGGCAACTGCTTGTACGATGATCGCACACCCTGTTCGATCATCGCGCATCGCTGCGCCGTCCACGCTGGATGCGTGGAGGCCGCTGCCCTATGCTTGAAGGCTGTCACCCGCCCAGCGGCCCCGCCGGGGTTGCGCCCAATACAAGAGGAGATCGATCACATGACCACCACCCGCACCCAGGTCGCCATCGTCGGCGCCGGTCCGTCCGGCCTGCTGCTGGGCCAGTTGCTGCACAAGGCCGGCATCGACGCCATGATCGTCGAGCGCGTCAGCGGCGACTACGTGCTGGGCCGCATCCGCGCCGGCATCCTGGAGCAGGTCTGCATCGACCTGATGGACGAGGCCGGCGTGGGCGAGCGCATGCACAAGGAAGGCCTGGTGCATGGCGGCATCGAGATGCTGTACGACGGTCAGCGCCACCGCGTGGACCTGAACAAGTACAGCGGCGGCAAGAACGTGATGGTCTACGGCCAGACCGAGCTGACGCGCGACCTGATGGACGCGCGCCAGGCGGCGGGCCTGGCCACCATCTACGAAGCGCAGAACACCCAGGTGCACGACTTCGACAGCGCCAAGCCCTATGTCACCTACGAGAAGGACGGCCTCACGCACCGCATCGACTGCGACTTCATCGCCGGCTGCGACGGCTTTCACGGCGTGTGCCGCGCCAGCGCGCCGCGCGCCGCGATTCGCGAATACGAGAAGGTCTACCCCTTCGGCTGGCTGGGCCTGCTGAGCGACACGCCGCCCGTGAGCGACGAGCTCATCTACGTCAACAGCCCGCGCGGCTTTGCCCTGTGCAGCCAGCGCAGCAAGACGCGCAGCCGCTACTACCTGCAGGTGCCGCTGACCGACAAGGTCGAGGAGTGGAGCGACGACGCGTTCTGGCAGGAGTTGAAGCTGCGCCTGGACGACGAGGCGCGCGCCAAGCTCGTCACCGGCCCCAGCCTTGAGAAGAGCATCGCCCCGCTGCGCAGCTTCGTCACCGAGCCGCTGCGCTTTGGCCGCATGTTCCTGGCGGGCGATGCCGGCCACATCGTGCCGCCCACCGGCGCCAAGGGCCTGAACCTGGCGGCCACCGACGTGAAGTACCTGTATGACGCGCTGGTCGAGTTCTACAAGGACAAGAGCGAGGCCGGCATCGACGACTACTCGCGCAAGTGCCTGGGCCGCATCTGGCGCGCCGAACGCTTCTCGTGGTGGTTCACGCAGCTGATGCACCGCTTCCCGCACGACGAGCGCATCACCGAGAAGTTCCAGCACGCCGAGCTGGACTACCTGATGCACTCCGAAGCCGGGCTGACGACGATCGCCGAGAACTACGTCGGCCTGCCGCTGGACTTTGGCGCGCCGCGCCGTTGAGATGGGTCGGGGCGCGGCCCCGCGGCGCCTCGATGCAGCGCATCCTTATAGAAAAACAGGGAGTATCGACTTCCAGCGCTTGTCTGACGGGCGCTAGCGGATAGGCATAGGGGAGTATCCTGCTTCTTCGTTCCATGAAGCGGGGCTGCCCCTGATCTGCGCCCCGGCGCCGCGCGCAGCACCGACGACAGCAGCAGTTCCATCACCGCCCGCGCGTTGTCCTCCAGCGCGCCGGGGATCTTGCCGGCAAACATGCCGTCGGCGTGCAGCGTGGCCAGACCGTGCGACAGCGACCAGCCGGCCAGCGCCAGCGGCTGCACCTGCGGCGCGTCGATCAGGCCCGCGGCCTGCACGTCGGCCACCGCGCCCAGCAGCACGCCCAGCGCGCGGTCGCCGGCCGCCATCAGCGCGGGGTGGTTGGCCTTGTCGCACTCGGGGCTGAACATCAGCCGGTACACCGCGGGCCGCTGGCGCGCGAAATCCACATAGGCCAGGCCCACCGCCAGCAGCGCCGCGCGTGCATCCGGCGCGGCCTGGCGCGCCGCCTGGGTGTGCGCGGCCAGGCCGTCGAAGCCCTCGGCCAGCACCGCCGCCAGCAGCGCCGCGCGGTCGCTGAAGTGGCGGTATGGCGCGGCGATGCTCACGCCCGCCGCCTGCGCCGCCGCACGCACCGTCAGCGCGGCGCTGCCGCCTTCGGTGACCAGTTGCGTGGCGGCGTCGATCAGGGCACGGCGCAGGTCGCCATGGTGGTAGGCCGCGCGCGCGGCCTTCGGCGCCGCCGCCCGGCGCGCCGCGCCGCCGCGCCGGGAAGGTGAAGGTTTCGATGAAGCCATGATGTTGACACCCATAACATCAGCCCCTAGACTGATGTGAACATCCATCACTTTAGCGCGCCATGCCCTTGCATCAAGACCCCACCCGCTTTCCCGACGGCAAACGCCGCGCCGCCGCCTGGCTGCTGGGCCTGGGCGCCGCCGGCGTGCTGGCCACCTGCGTCAGCTACGTGCTGGCCGGCGCCCCGGCCGCCCTGCCCGGCGGCGCGCCGGATTTCGAGTCGGTCCGCGCCGCCACCGCCGCCGCCGCGGGCTGGATGCGCGCCGCGGGCAGCTTCGGCATGCCAGGCGATGTGCTGCTGGTGGCCGGCTGCGTGCTGCTGGCGGGCGCCGCCCGGCGCGCGGGCACGGCGGCGGGCGCGGTGGGCTGGGGCTGCTGGCGCTGTCGTGCGCGCTGTTCATCCTGGTCGATGCGCTGGTGGGCTTCGTGCTGCCGCCGGTGGCGGCCAGCGGCGACAGCGCGGCCTACGTGGTCGCGCGCTCGTCGTTCGACGTGCTGTTCAACATCGGCGGCTGGACGCTGGGCCTGGGCGCGCTGCTGGCCGCACTGGCTCCGCCAGGGCGCGCGCTGGCGTGGCGCCCGCTGCGCGGCCTGATGGGACTGGCCGGCGTGCTGGGCCTGGCCGTCAACACCAGCTTTCTGCTGGGCGGGCCGGGCGCGCCGCTGATCGGCCCCGCCGTGGTGCTGACGGCGCTGGCCCTGCTGGGCGCCGGGCTGGCGCTGGGGCGGCGCTGAGCGCGTGCCACGGGCGGGCCATGTTTCTGGGTTAAATTGGGCTTTGGCGCCGCGCATGGGGCGCAGCCAGCTATTCATTTCATAGTATCCAGCCATGGCCACTCGCAACTCCGCCAAGCCGCTCACCGGCACCCGCATCGTCAGCCTGGCGCTCAATCTGCCCGGCCCCGCCGCGCTGATGCGCCTGTCCGCCATGGGCGCGCGCTGCCTGAAGGTGGAGCCGCCCGGCCCCGGCACCACGTCGGCCGGCCGGCCGATCAGCGGTGACCCGATGGGCCAGTACGACATCGGCGCCTACAGCGTGATGCACGAGGACGTGCGCGTGGTGCAGATGGACCTGAAGACCGAGCGCGGCCAGGCCCAGCTGGCGCGCGAGCTGCTGCGCGCCGACCTGCTGCTGACCTCGTTCCGCCCCTCGGCGCTGGCCAAGCTGGGGCTGGACTGGAAGTCGCTGCGCCGGCCCTTCCCGCACCTGTCGATGGTGGAGATCGTCGGTGCCCCCGGCGAGCGCGCCGACGAGCCCGGCCACGACCTGACCTACCTGGCCGAGGCCGGCCTGGTGACCGGCACCGACCTGCCGCCCAGCCTGCTGGCCGACATGGCAGGCGCGCTGATGACCAGCGAGGCCGCGCTGTCGGCGCTGATGCAGGCGCGTGCCAACGGCCGTGGCCAGTACCGCCAGGTGGCGCTGTCGCAGGCGGCCGAATGGCTGGCGCTGCCGCGCACCTGGGGCCTGACGCTGCCGACCGGCGCCGTGGGCGGCGCGCACGCCGGCTACCGCGTGTACCCGTGCAAGGACGGCCGCGTGGCCATCGCCGCGCTGGAGCCGCACTTCGCCCGCGCGCTGTTCGCCGCCGCCGGCCTGCCGGAGCCCGACATGCGTGCGCCGTTTGCCCCGCAGGCGCACGAGGCCATCGCCGCCTGGGCGCTGACCAAGACGCGCCGGCAGCTCGACGCGCTGGCGGCGGCGAACGACATTCCGCTGCACACGCTATCGAAAGCGTAGCTTCCAACGCTTATTCGATGGGCGCTGAAGGCCGAAATGGCTTGAAATTCTGCTGCCCGCCACCGATCCCGTCCGACGCCCCACCCCATGACCCGCACCGGCCACATTGCCCGCTGGAACGCCGAGCGCGGCTTCGGCTTCATCGCCACGCCGGCGGGCGAGCAGAACATCTTCTTTCACGTGCGCGACTTCCGCGGCGGCGAGCCGGCCGAAGGGCTGGCGGTGCGCTTCGAGCAGATCGAGGTCGGCGGCAAGGGCCCGCGCGCCATGGCGGTACAGCCGCTGGCGCGCGCTGCGGCGCCGTCGCCCGCAGGGCCGGCACGTACTGCAGACCGCGCGGCCAACCCGCAGCGCCGCAACGGCCGCGCGCCATCCAGCGCCCCGCGCGGGCTCGACGGCCAGCCCGCCCTGTTCGCCATCGCCCTGCTGGCCTGGCTGGGCCTGCTGGCGGCCATCAGCCTGCGCGGTGCCTGGCCGTGGGACCTGCCCGTGGTGCTGGCCGGCCTGCTGGTGCTGAACATCGCCACCTTCTTCAGCTACGCCCTGGACAAGACGGCCGCCGCGCAGTCGCTGGCGCACGCCCGAGAGCACGCTGCACGCGCTGGCCGCAGCCGGCGGCTGGCCCGCGGCCTGGCTGGCGCAGCGCGCGCTGCGGCACAAGTCGCGCAAGCGCGAATTCCTGGCCGTGTACGTGCTCACGGTGGGACTGCACCTGGGCGCGCTGGGCCTGCTGCTGTGGCGCAGCCTGTGAACCCTGCCGGTCAACGGCGCTGGCTATGATGATCCGACAACCACCGCACGAACCATGAACAAGCAACTGCACCCGCACCAGAAGGACGAACTGGCCGAGCTGGCCGTCATCGCCATGCGAGAGCGCGGGCTGGAGCCCGAGTTCTCGGCCGCCGTCAAGCGCCAGCTGGACGAGATCGATGGCGAGAGCGAGGAAGACGGCGTCGGCATCATCGACATGACGGG
Organism: Ottowia beijingensis; assembly: GCF_013423955.1. Classification (GTDB taxonomy): domain Bacteria; phylum Pseudomonadota; class Gammaproteobacteria; order Burkholderiales; family Burkholderiaceae_C; genus Ottowia; species Ottowia beijingensis. The sequence goes on from NZ_JACCKX010000001.1 coordinate 359,015, forward strand.
CCTGCTGTGGTGCTCGATCGACAACGACGATTCGCGCGACCTCGACCAGCTCACCGTCAGCGAAACCCTGCCCGACGGCAGCGTGAAGATCATGGTGGCGATTGCCGACGTCGACACGCTGGTCGCCAAGGACACGCCCATCGACCGCCACGCGCAGATCAACACCACCAGTGTCTACACCTCGGCGCGCATCTTCCCGATGCTGCCCGAGAAGCTCAGCACCGACCTCACCTCGCTCAACCCCAACCAGGTGCGCGTGGCCACGGTGACCGAGATGGTGTTCCAGCCCGACGGCACGCTGGCGCGCAGCCACATCACCCGCGCCAGGGTGCACAACAAAGCGCAGCTGGCGTACGACGCGGTGTCGGCCTGGATCGAGGGCAACGGCCCGCTGCCCGAGGCAGCCGACATCGTGCCCGGCATGGACCAGCAGCTGCGCACGCAGGATTCGGTGGCGCAGCAGCTGCGCGCCAACCGGCGCGAGCAGGGCGCGCTGGACTTCCAGACCTTCCAGCCGCGCGCCGAGTTCGACGGCGAGCAGGTGGTCGCCATCAAGCAGCAGGAGCAGAACCGCGCGCGCCAGCTGATCGAGGAGTTCATGGTGGCCACCAACGGCGTGACGGCGCGCTTTCTGGCCGGCAAGCGGCGCGCCGCCATCCGCCGCGTGGTGCGCTCGCCCGAGCGCTGGGCGCGCATCGCCCAGGTGGCGGCCGAGCGCGGCTGGGAGCTGCCGATCGATCCCGACTCCAAGGCGCTGGAGCAGTTTCTCGCCGCCGAGCGCAAGCGCGATCCGCTGCGCTTTCCCGACCTGTCGCTGGTCATCGTCAAGCTGATGGGTCGCGGCGAATACGTGGTGGAGCGCCCGGGCGGCCCCAACATCGGCCACTTCGGCCTGGCGGTGCGCGACTATTCGCACAGCACGGCGCCCAACCGCCGCTACCCCGACCTGATCGCCAGCCGCCTGATCAAGGCCGCGCTGGCCGAGGTGAAGTCGCCCTACTCCGACATGGAGCTGGAGTTCCTGGCCAACCGCTGCACGCAGCAGGAAGACGCCGCCAACAAGGTGGAGCGGCAGCTGCGCAAGTCCGAGGCGGCGATGCTGCTCGAAGACCACATCGGCGAGACCTTCGACGGCGTGGTTACCGGCGAATCGAAAGGCAACACCTGGGTGCGCATCTTCGAGCCGCCGGCCGAGGGCAAGCTGCTGCCCAGCCGCGACGTGCAGGTGGGCGACAAGGTGCGCGCCAAGCTCATCTCGACCAACGTCGAGCGCGGCTTCATCGACTTCGAGATGATCGGCTGAAGCGCGTACTGCTGCACAATTCATCCACATCGTTTCAGGGAGCCATGCCATGTCGCTCAGCAGCGCGATCTCGTTCTACATCGACCAGGACACACCCGGCTTTCGCACCACCACCGGCCTGCTGCCCACGGCCGACGCCGAAGTCGCCCTGTGCGCCCTGCAGGTGGGCGACACGGTGAGCTTTCCCAACCACCGCAACCGCGTCTACCGCGTCGTCAGCCGCCACTGCAACGCCGGCGCGGACATGAGCGAGCCCGAGTGGTTGGTGCGGCTGGAGCCCGTGAACAAGGGCGCAACCCCTGAGCGCCTGACGGCGGTTCCCCTTCTCTCGCTGCGCTGCGCTTCGCGGGAAGGGGGACACAGCCTGTGCCCGGCGCAGGTCCGGGCACGGCTGTCGCTGGAGTGGCCTGCTCCGCGGCCTTCGGATTTTTCTCGAGCAGCGGCCGCGACGAGGCCCCTTGTGGGAGCGGGCTTGCCCGCGATGGGCGCCTGGTATGGGCGATACGCCGTATCGCGGCCGAGGCTGCTCCTACAAGAATAGCTAACCGCGCTGGATGGGCGGGCGCTGACGGCCGATTTCTTCTAGAACCCCGCGTCCGGCTGCGCCAGATAATCCAGCTCCTCCGCCGTGCTGGCGCGCCCCAGGATGGCGTTGCGGTGCGGAAACCGGCCGAAGCGCTCGATGACGGCTTGGTGCTTGCGGGCGAAATCCAGCGTGCCGTCGAAGAAGGCCTTGGGCTCGGCCTCGGGCGCATCGCGCAGCGACTGGAACAGCACCACACTGCGCTCCTGCATGGCCGCGTCTTCCGCGTGCTCCAGCGGCAGGTAACAGAAGATGCGCGCCATCGGCGGCACCGCCTGGTCATGGCCGCGCGCGAGGCCTTCCAGCGCCAGCGCCAGCGCCTGCGCATCGCCGGCGAAGGCCTCGGGCTGGCCGCGGAAGGCGTTGCGCGTGAACTGGTCGAGCACGATCAGCAGTGCCAGTCGCCCCTCGGCGTCTTCGGCCCAGGCGTCGAGCTGGCCCGCCCGCGCCGCGGCGATGGTCGGTAGAAAGCGCTGGCGCAGTTCGGCATCGAAGGCATCGTTCTTCTGGAACCACTGGCCCTGCACGCGCTGCAGCGCGGCCGGCTCGAGGGGATGGGCGCCGAGCCAGAAGCGCAGCACGTCGGCGGGTGTGGCGGTGTGGTGATCCATCGAAGGATTGTGGCACTGCCGCACATCAAGAAATTGGCGCGCCGGGCCTTGTGCTGGCGCCGCCGTCGCTCTACGCTGCGGATCGCAAGGAGAAGAACCGTGCCCTCAACCGTGCCCCCACTGTCGAACGCATCCGCACCCTGGCTTTGGTCGGCCCCGCCGCCACCGGCAAGACCACCCTCGTCGAAGCGCTGCTGCAGCGCGCCGGCGCCATCGCCACGGCCGGCAGCGTGGAACGCGGCAGCACCGTGAGCGACCACGATCCGCTGGAGATCAAGGCCGGCCACTCGCTGCAATCCAGCGTGATGCACGCCGAGCACGACGGCTGCCGCATCCACTTGATCGACACGCCCGGCGCGCTGGACTTCATCGGCCAGAGCCTGCCGGCGCTGGAGGCGGTGGAGACCGCCGCCATCGTCATCAACGCCGCCGCCGGCATCGAGCCCATGGCGCAGCGCATGATGGACTACGCGGCCGAACAGCAGCTGGACCGCCTGATCATCGTCAACAAGATCGACGCCGAGGGCGCCGAACTGGCCCGCCTGCTGGCCGACATCCAGGCCACCTTCGGCAAGGAATGCCTGCCGGTCAACCTGCCCGACGCCGGCGCCACGAAGGTGGTGGACTGCTTCTTCAACCGCGAGGGCCACAGCGATTTCGGCGCCGTGGCCGACGCACACCGCGCGCTCATCGAGCAGGTGGTGGAGGTCGATGCCGACTTCGTCGACCGCTACCTGAACGAGGGCGACATCGACGCCGCCGAGCTGCACGCGCCGCTGGAGCAGGCGCTGCGCGAAGGCCACCTGGTGCCGGTCTGCTTCGTCTCGGCGCGCAGCGGCGCGGGCGTGGGCGAACTGCTGGACATCGTCACCCGTCTGCTGGCCAACCCGGCCGAGGGCAACCCTCCCGACTTCTTCCGGGGCGAAGGCAACGCCGCAGAGCTTATGCACGCCCAGCCCGATCCCGATGCCCACGTGCTGGCCCAGGTGTTCAAGATCAGCATCGACCCCTACGTCGGCAAGCTCGGCTTCGTGCGCGTGCACCAGGGCACCATCCGCCCGGGCACGCAGCTCTACGTGGGCGATGGGCGCAAGCCGTTCAAGGTGTCGCACCTGTACCTGCAGCAGGGCAAGGGCCATGTGGAGGTGCCCAGCGCCGGCCCCGGCGACATCTGCGCGCTGGCCAAGATTGACGAGCTGCACTACGACGCCGTGCTGCACGACGCCGCCGAGGACAGCCACATCCACCTCAAGCCCCTGCCCTTCCCGGTGGCGGTGCACGGCATCGCCATCGCGCCCAAGCGGCGTGGCGACGAGCAGCGCCTGTCGGAGTTGCTGGGCAAGCTGGTGAGCGAAGACCCTGCCTGCGCGTGGAGCACGTGCCGGCCACCAACGAGACCATCGTCTACGGCCTGGGCGAACTGCACCTGCGCGTGTTGCTGGAGCGCCTGCGCGAGGTGCACAAGCTGGAGGTCGACACGCACCCGCCGCGCATCGCCTACCGCGAGACCATCACGCAGAACGCCGCCGCGCAATACCGCCACAAGAAGCAGTCGGGCGGTGCTGGCCAGTTCGGCGAGGTGCACCTGCGCATCGAGCCGCTGCCGCGCGGCGCGGGCTTCGAGTTCGTCGACCAGGTCAAGGGCGGCACCATTCCGGGCCAGTTCATGCCCGCGGTCGAAAAAGGCGTGCGCGAGGCGCTGGCCGAAGGCGTCATCGCCGGCTACCCGGTGCAGGACGTGCGCGTGATCGTGCACGACGGCAAGCACCACGCGGTGGACAGCAAGGAGATCGCCTTCGTCACCGCCGGCAAGCGCGCCTTCCAGGCGGCCATCCGCGATGCCCGGCCGGTGGTGCTGGAGCCCATCGCGCGTGTGCACATCACCGCGCCTGAAGGTGCCGTGGGCGCCATCACCGGCGATCTGTCAGCGCGCCGCGGCATGGTCAGCGGCACCGACTCGGGCAAGCTGGGACAGATGACCGTGACCGGCCAGGTGCCGATGGCCGAACTGGCCGATTACCAGAGCCGCCTGAACGCCATGACCGCCGGCCAGGGCGCGTATGCGCTGGCGCTGGCGCACTACGAAATCGTTCCGCCGCAGGTGCAGCAGCAGTTGACGAGCCAGCACAAGGTGCAGGACGAGGACTGAGCGCTGCCGGTCGCGGCGCAGGACCCGCGTGGCACCGGGTGCAGGCGGCCGCCGCGGCCGCACGGTCCGGTGGTGCCGCGTCTATGCCATCCGCCATACGCCTTCTGGGGGACTCGACATGACGAAATTCACCCCCGCGGGCCTTGCGCGCACCCGCGCGCGCGTCTACGCTGCGGTTGAACGGAACTGAGATATTTCACCGGCCACGGGTGCGATAAATCGGGATTTGAGGGGACTGGCCGGAATGTGGTGGGATGGCCGTCTGCAAATGAGTTGCGCTGTGTGCAAATTTGGCGCGACGGTCAGTTGAAGCCGAATTCTGCCGCCCAGTCGCGCACGATGGCGCCAATTTCTTCGGTGTCGCGGCGGCTGATGCCGAGGAACGGCCTGGCGGGGATGTTACCGCGGCCGAACTGGTGCGTGGCGGCGTACACCCGGTCGCTGAACACCTCCACCCGGCCGGGCGCGGTCACCTGGTAGTAGATGTGCTTGCGCAGGTAGCCGCGCTGCGTCAGGATTTTGTCGCGGTTGTGGCGCTTGCGCTCGCGCGTGCGGGGCTGCAGCGCGGCCCACGCGCCGCCGTCCGGGTCGGTCTGGGTCCTGAAGCGCTCCTGCGTGCTGCGCTGCAGGTATTCGCCCAGCCGCGGCATCAGCGTGCGGGTGTCGCGCACGCCAGTGGCCATCAGGCGCAGGCTGGTCTTGAGGCCATCCAGCGCGCGGGTGTCGATGCTGATGCTTGTGCCGGCCATCCCTGCCTCACTGGCCCATGTTGCCCTGGGCCGCACCGCGCTGGCGGCTGCTGCCGGGGATGTACTCAAAGCCGGGGTCGATGCCCGCCGGCACCAGCACCAGGCGCGGGCCGCGCGGGTTGCGCTGGCCGATCAGGCGCTCGACCAGGTGCACTTCGGGCGCCTCGTCCGGGCCGTCCTTGCCCATGGCGGCCAGATCGCGGGGCCACAGGCCGCGCACGCTGCACTGGCAGCCCCAGCCGTTGGGCGGATAGTGCGTCTGCCACCAGGGGTCATCACGGCGCAGCACCAGGCCGTCCCAAGCCAGGTGCTGGTGGCGCGGGTTGGTCACCCAGTCAGCGTGCACGTACTGCCAGTACGGCGCCGCCTGCAGCTGCTCGTAGCGGCCGGCGGCGTAGGCGGTGTTGAGGTTGGTCTCGTAGATCACGCGGCTGCGCCAGTCGCGCCCGCCGTTGTAGTCCCAGCCGTGCGTGGCCACGATGCGGTCGAAGTCGCGGCGGAAATCCTCCAGCGTGCCGCCTTCGGCGATGGCCTTATCGACAGCCGCGCGAAAGTCGGCCACCAGCGCGTCGCGGTTGGCGCCGGCCACCACGAACGCCCAATCGTGCTCGCGCGTGTAGATGTCGGTCCAATGCTCGGTGGGCAGGTTCAGCTTGCGCAGGAAAAACCTCACCATCTCGCCGAACGGCAACGATCCGTAGGCCACCTCAGCCATCGCCCAGGCCTCCGGCTTCCTGCAGCACCTCGTAGCGGCCGGCCAGCTGCGCCGCCGCCAGCGCCTGGGCCATGGCCGCGGCGTACTGGTCCAGCGTCATGTCGGGCAGCAGCTGCTCCAGCCCGTTGCGGATGTCGTCCAGGCTTTGCGCACGCTCCACCAGGGCGCGAATCTGCGCCAGCCAGCCGGTCACGGCCGGCGCCGCGCCGGCGGCGAGCTGCTGCGCCATGGCCTGCGGTGGCGTGGCCGCGGCGCCTGGCGTGGCGGCAGCCAGGGCCGCCAGCGGCGCATCGGCCGGCCAGGCCGCGCGCAGGCCGGCCAGGCCAAACGGCATCGGCTGCGCGGGCTGCTGCAGCACCGGCTCGCCGTCCTGCGGCATTGGAATGCCCAGCTTCTCGTGCGCCCACTTCACCGTCGGCTGCACGCCGATGCTCACCAGCTTGGGCAGCGCCTCCGAGTAGGCCGTCAGGTCCTCGGTCTCCTGCGCGTTGAGCTGGAACTGCGGGCTGCGCCGCGGCCCTCCGGCGCCAGACCGTTCAGCGCCGCCACGGCGTAGACCAGGTCGCGCGTGAGCGTGGTGTTGAGCTGCCGTACGTCGGCATCGCGCAGGTCCTTGCGCACCTCGTCGTGGATCTTGCCCAGCGCGTGCGTGCTCGACTTGCCATCGGCGCCGCTGGTCAGCGTGGCGCCCAGAATCACCTTGCTCTGGTTGCGCTCGCACCAGTTGATCATCAGCTCGAACGCCTTCGGGTCGCCCGTGGCGGCGTTGTGGAACTCCATCATCATCCCCTCGGGGATGATCCCCGCCGCGTTGTGCCCGATGGCCGCCAGCGCGCGCAGCAGCGTCAGCTTCTCGGCCTCGCTGGCGCTGGTGGGGTAGCGGCCGACGCGCAGCGGAATGCCGTAGATCTCCAGAAACTCGGCCAGGTCACCCACGCTGTAGTTCTTGAACAGGTAGGTCCACACCAGCTGGCGGAACAGCGCCGAGCGCTCCAGGTATCCGCTCTTGGCCTTGTGCACGTGGGTCAGCCAGCCGAAGGGCTGCAGCGCCTGGCCCGGCACGCCGTCCACGTGCTGGTGCGTGCGCAGGCGCAGCTCCTGCCGGTAGCCGCGGTGCAGCACGAACCACGACTGCGGCCGGTGCGTGATGGTCTTGGGCAGCCAGAAGCGCTCCACGCGGTGCCACTCGATCTCCAGGCAGGCAAAGCCCTTGCCGATGGCGTCGGTCACATCGAACAGCACGTCTTCGAAGTCGGGGATCTCCTGCAGCAGCTCGTCCAGCTGCGCCGCGGCCTTGGCCTCGGCCGGCGTGGGCGACTTCTGAGGCGGCACCACCTCCCATTCCAGGATGCAGGCGCGGCGGCGCTTGTTCATCTCGCTGGCAATGTGGCCGTCCTTCTCCTCCATGTCCTCGAACAGCTCGAACTGCGCCGTCAATTCACCTTGCTCGGCCGCGTCCAGGATCGTGGCCAGCCGGCTCGGCGTGAGCCCGCGCGTGGGGTGCGCCTGCAGCTCGCGCTGCAGCGCCGTCAGGTGCGCCGTTTGCGGCGTCTGCAGATCGGGCATTTTCATGGGCTGCCCGTCGGGACCGAGGATGCGTGATGTGGCCATGTCGTCTACCAGGTGGCTGCGCTTTCGGGCGGCGACAGGTCATCGCCCGCGTACTGCTGCTCGGCGCGCATCGCAAAGCGCGGCGCCGTGCCCGTCAGGTTGTCGAAGCCGCGCGGGTGGGTGGGCACGGCGCGCCATTCAATCGGCCCGCCCGTGCCCGCCGCCGCGTTCAGCGCCAGAAACGCTGCCCAGGTGCGGTCGGCGTGGCCGGCGCTGTCGCTCTCGGCCACAAAGCGCGGCGCGCCGGTGGGGCCGGTTTCCTTGCGCAGCTTGTGCAGGTCGGCGCGCAGCACGTTGTCGCCGGCCGGAATGCGGATGCGCCGGTCCTCGAAAGCCTCCTTGCCCAGCGTGGCCAGCGTCAGCTTGTTGGGCGCGGTGAACAGCACGCCCTCCACGCGGCTGGAGCCGTGGCGGCGCTGCGCGTCCTCGACGGGCTTCTCGCCCATGCCGGTCTGGTCCATGCAGGCGCGCAGCACGCGGTAGCGCTCGAACACCTCGGCCAGCAGCGTGTCCTGCTGGGTAAAGCTGACCCGCTTGCGGGCGATGATCTCGCGCGTCCAGTACACGTCGCCCACCTGCTCGATCACCCAGATCACGAACAGGTCGTTGCGCGCGCCGATGTCCACGCCCACGTAGCACGGCCCGCCCGTGTAGTGCTGCGGCAGGCCGGCCAGATCGTCCTCGCAGGCGTGAATCAGCTCGTAGCTCAGCCAGGCGCTGGCCTCGTCCAGCCACTTCAGCTCGAACTCCTGCGCCCACAGGTCTTCATCGCCGGCGCCGCGGCGCAGCTCCTCGATGTCGCGCGGCAGGCCATCGGCCACCGCCTGGTAGATGTCGGTGCTGTGCCGGCTCCAGCCATCGTCCTTGCCCGTCATCAGCTCGAAGAACTTGTTGCCCTTGCCGTTGGGCGTGCTGATCACGCGCAGCTTCAGGCCGGGCTTGAGATCACCGGAAACAGCGCGCGCCAGATCGCCCGGCTGTCCTGGTGAAAGGCAAATTCGTCCAGCAGCACGTTGGCGCTGAAGCCGCGCGCCGTGTCCGGGTTGGCCGGCAGCGCGGTGATCTTGCTGCTGCCCGGCAGCTCCACCTCCAGGCTGCGCACGCTGGCGTCGAACGGCGTCTCGTACTCCTTGAAGCCCGCCTGCATGCCCCGCAGGTGCAGCTTCACGCCCTCGTTCATGGCCTCGCGCGCCTGGCGCTCGCCGCGGCTGAGGATCACCCAGCGCCGCCGCTGGCCCTGGCTTTCGGCGCGCAGGCAGTCCAGCACGATCTCCAGCGTGCTGGTGAAGGTCTTGCCGCACTGGCGCGCGAACATGGCGATCTTGAAGCGCGACTCGTCCTGCACCCAGCGGCGCTGGTAGTCGTACAGCTGCAGCGCCGGGCTGGCGGTGGCGACAGGCTCAGAGGTCATACGCCGCCTTGATCACCCGCGCCAGCATCTCGGGCGCCACATCACCCGTCCGGCCCAGTTCGTCCAGCTTCTTGCGCTGCTCTTCCAGCACGCGCTTGCGCGTCTCTTCCTCCACCTTGGCTTGAAACAGCTTCAGGTTGACCGAGCTGCGGCTCAGCGTGGCGATGTTCTTGGCCGCGCTGCTCAGCAGCCCCACACGCTCAGACGTGTCGACATCGGAATCGTCCGCTTCCTGCAGCGCCAGAATGGCCTCGAACAGCTCCGTCTGCACCAGCGCCGTCAGCGCCTCGCTGCGCGCGTCCTGCTGTCGCCCGCCTGCTCGCTGATCAGCCGTGCGGCCTCGGTGCTGGCCTTGATCGCGGCCAGGCGCCGGTCCAGCTTCTGGCCGTAGCGGTGCACGGCGCTGCGGCTGGGCAGCTGCCCCGCGTTCGCCTCGGCCGGGTAACGCGCCTGCAGGTCGGCGATCAGCTCATCCAGCGTCTGCGCGCCGGTGGCCAGCATCGCTTCGATGTAGCTCTTGATCTCGGCCGGCAGCCGGCTGATGCTGCTCTTGCGTGCCATGCCCGGTCACCAGTACCTGGCCGGGCGCGCAATGCCCGGCTCGCAATCGACCGTGTACTCGGCCACGTCCACGCCATGCCGCGTCAGGCTCGCGTGCCACGGCCCGTCAGGGCGGCGCTCCACCCGCACCAGCTCACGTTCGTGCAGATACTCCAGCTCGCGCCGCAGCTCCAGCGGCGTGGCGTCGGCGTACACGCTCTGCGCCACCGGCAGCAGCAGTGCCTCCGGGGCGCCCAGCGGGCGCGCGTTGTTCAGCGTCAGCATCACCAGCCAGCGCAGGCTCTCGCGCCGGATGCGCGCCGTGTCAATGTTTTGCATCACTCGCTCCCACCGCGCGCAGCTGCGCGGCTTCCAACTTGCTGCCCAGCGCATCCAGCTTGGCCTCGATCACGCTCTGACCGCGGATGTAGTCCTCGCGCCTCACGTAATGCAGCGGCATGTCGGCCTTGAGCGCCAGCAGATCGCGCTCGATGCGGCGCCAGTTGTCCATCTCCTCGCGCGCCACCGACTCCATGCGGTCCAGCCGGCCCGACAGCGCATCGTGGTTGTCCGAGCGAGCCTTCTCCTGCACATCGAAACGGTGGTCCAGGTGCCGCTGCGTCTGCGCCAGCAACAGCTTGCCGCCCGCAGCGCTCGCCCCCAGCACCGTGATCAACAGCGAAATCAGGTGCCACAAATCCAGCGTGATCTGCATCACTCGCCCCCGATCTCAGACAACAGCGCCGCCGCCTCGGGCTGCACCACCACGATGTGGTCCTGCAGGCCCATCACCTGGTCGGCGAGCCGCCCAGCCTCTGCCGCCAGCTCTGTGTATCGGCCTGCGCACGCGCCGAGTAATCCTCGGGCCGTGGCCGCGTCATCAGCCTCGCGCTCGGCAGCGGCGCACGTGCCTTGGGCACGTCGAACACGGCTCTCGGCGTCGCGCTGGGCGATGGTGTCGCGCAGCCCATCAGCAGTGTGCTCGGCAGCAACAGCGCGATCCAGCAGGCGCTTTTCACGTTGGGCTTGTTCATGGTCCTTCTTCACCTTCTCGCGCGCCATGCGCTGCTCTTCGGCGCGCTCGGCGCGCTGCTTGTCGATCACTGCCTCGCGCTCCTCGAGCTCGCGTTGGTTGTCGGCGCTGCTCCACTCGGTGCGGACCTCCTCGCGGCCCTGCTCGCGGTAGTGCTCCTGGCAGCTGCGCACGCCCAGCAGCAGCGCGCCCACCAGCGCGGCGGCGGCCAGGGCCTTGGCCAGCAGCCACAGCGCGGCGGTCATGGTTGCGGGCTCCACACTGCGCCCCAGCCCGCATAGCGCGGCTGCAGCTCCAGCAGAATCCGGCGCGGGTAATGCAGGTTCTCGCGGCAATGCACGGGCGCGCGGCGGGCCTGGCCGCACGCCCTGTCAATCTCGGCAATCGTGGGCGCGCGCAGCCCGGTACTGCGCGCCTCCGCCTGCCAGTGGCCCTCACCGCCGTTGTAGCCACGCAAGGCCAGCCACAGGCGGTCAAACCGGTTGAAGCGCGCCGGTGCGCGGTCGTACAGAAACTTGTCGTAGCCCACCAGCGCGCGCAGCGCCCAGGTCGGGTTGTGCGGCAGGCAGTCGGCCGTGGGCGTGCTCGTGCGCTCGCACCACCAGCGCGCGGTGGCCGGCATGAATTGCGCCATGCCGCTCGCACCCACGTGGCTCACCGCATCGGCGCGCCAGCCGCTCTCCTGGTGCACCTGCGCGGCGAAAGCGGCCACGGGTGCATCCAGGCCCCACTGGCTGTGCGCCTCGCGCAGCAGCGTCAACTTGTAGCGCGCGGCCGCTTGCGGCGGCTGCACCTGCCCGCGCACCATCGACCACATGCCTGCCGCCATCAACACCAGCAGGGCCGCGATCAGCGTGCACGCCGGCCCCGCCAGCGCGCGCATGGCTCGCCTTGACAGCATCAGGCCCCCAGCCCCATCGCCAGCATGGCCGCCGCCACGATGATCGCGCGGCGCAGCATGGCCGCAGCCATCAGCCTGGGGTTGGCCTCGCTCACCACGCCAAGCACGCACACGTCGTCGGTGCCGCACTCGGGACTGCCCGGCGCCGGCACCTCCTCGGCGTTGTCCTCGTCGGCCTGAAAGCAGTCCGGCCGCGCGTAGGGAACAGGCTGCGGTCAATCCAATATCCGGCCACGGCCGCCATGGCCACCAGGCTCAGCTTGTACACGCTCACCGGCAGCTGCTGCGGCGCCATCAGCCACACCAGCAGCGCCAGCCCCAAGGCCACCAGAAGCCAATCCGTCATGCGCCAGCGGCGCGAAAACAGGTTCAGAAGGTCGGGCACGTCCAGGTCTCCATCGAGAGGGAACAAACGTGCACGGCGCGCTGGCGCTGAAATGGCGCCACGTCGGCACGTGCACACAGTGGCCGAACCCCAGGTGAGACAGGTTGGAGCGCTCGCGCGAGAAGTGCGCGCAGCTTGCGCAGTGGTGGTGCTCGTCGCCGGGGTCGGTGGCCATGCGGGCACTTTGCCGCGCGCGCGCGAGGCGGGCCAACTAAAGCGCTTTGTAGATGCGCCGTGAATGGCGTAGCAGACCAAGAAAAAGCCACGCAGAACGTGGCTTGGTGAAATGCGCGTCGACGCGGGGTAGGCGCCCGCCTGGCCGCGTTACACGAAATGCATGTACGCCTGTTGCCACCATGTTGGGCGCGCGCAGTGTTCCGGGTGGCCATCGGCCACCGCCTGTTCCCACTCGCACATGGCCACCAGCGTCTTCAGGTTCGGCGGCTCTTTCAGGTCAATGGCGCAGCGCCTGGCGTCCCATTCCGCCAGTCTGGCCGGCGTCAGCTCGGCTGCAGGCACGGCCACGATCTCGCCTTGCAGCGCCATGGCCTGCTCGGCCAGCTCCTTGTAGGACTGACGCCGTTCAGAAAAGCCAAACAACAGCGCCATCAACCCGCTGAAGGCAATGACGCTACCCAGCAGCGGCAGGTGATCGGCCAAGGCCTTGCCTGCCACCAGCACGCCGCCGGTCAGAGCCGTGGCCTGGACAAGCTTGTCGCACACGTCAAAACGCTGCCGCTTGCGGTGGTAGCGGAAAGTGATGCGGGCCCAGTTGACCAGCTCCCACCTTTGCCGCCAGCCCGTCTCGTAGGCTTCGGGGACGCATCGTGTTCAACAGTGCTTGTGCTCATGCCCACCATTGTTCCGGTGTTGCGGCCAAGCGGCAACGGGCTGCGGACTACTTTCTTGGTGGCGCAGGCGGCGCGGGCGGCGGCGCAGGCGGCGCGGGCGGCGGCGCCACATTGCGCGTCACATACGTCAGCGCGGCAGAGCCGGTCGACTCATTGAGTGGTGGCGGCGGTGGTGGCGGTGGCGGCGGCGGTGGCGGCGGCGCGTTCTTGTCGGTGGCCATGTTTTTTCCTTATCGGTAGCGCCTAGTTGGCGGCCGGCCGGCTCAATGATTCTGCGCACTGCTTGGCTCGCTCGGCTGCGCCCGCATAGCCCGAGGTGTTGATCGGCAGTGTGTCGTACAGCGTGTCGTAGGGCCAGAACCGAAGGCGCAGTCGCGCATTGCGCGCCTTGGGCAGCGCTTCCAGAATCTTCGGCCCCTGGCTGCTGCCCACCACATGCTGCCCGCCCTTGACGTCCAGCGGCACGAAGTCGAGGTTGTCCAGCTTGACCCCCATGCCATTCAAGTTGTTGTGGAAGGTGTCCTTGTCGGTGCTGGTGCGCACCCCGAACGTCGAACCGGACTCGCTCACCGATATCACCAGATGCGCCGGGATGAACTTGAAGTCGCCGCCCTTCGTGGGGTCTGGTGAAGTCACCGGCGAAATGATCAGGCACGCCGTCTTGCCCGTCATATCGTCCTTGCTGCGCCGAAACTCCCAGGCCCCGGCCCGCGCGCGCCCGCCCAGGTTGCTGTCCCAAACCTTCACCTCTTCGGCCTTGTGCGACGTGGCGCAGGGGCATCCGAATAGGTGATGCGGCCGTCGGGCCCCTCGCACTTGTTCTGGGCCCAGGCCGGCGAGCACAGCAAGGCCAGTGCGGCCAGCGCGAGCGGTGGTGTCTTGATCATCTTCCGTTACTCCTCTTCCGATAGCTGTTGCTCAACGTGGCGCGCCGCTCATCCTCGGCGCGGCAGTTCTCCGTGTGGCCAGCGCGTAGCCGTAGGTGCGGCGCAGGCCCAGCTCGCTCATACCCTTGACGTAGCTGGTGCCCACGTTGGCCGCCGCCCACTCCAGCACCCGCTGGCGCTTGCCGGCGTAGGCATCCAGCGCATCCAGCAGCGCCAGCACGTCGGGCACCGTGGGCTGGGCGGGTGGCGCGGGCTGCTCGGCTGGCTCTGGCGCCCGCTGGTGGTACACGTAGACGTTGCCGCGCACCTGGCCGATCTGCGTGCCCGAGCCCGATTGATCCAGCCGCCAGCCCACGCGCGCCAGCACCCGCCGCAGCAGCGCCATCAACGCGTCGAGCTGCGTGCCCATGTCAGCCCGTTTTTCGCTTGCGGGCGCAGGCGCGCCCACCGTCACTGGGCCGCTGCTGTGGCCCACCTGCACGCCGCCGCCGCTTTGCGTCATCGTCATGCCGCCAGGCAGAGCGCCGCCCACCAGGGCGCCCATCGCCGCGCGTCGCACCGCCGCGGGGGCATCGCGGTAGTAGGCGAGCAGCGTCTGCTCTTCGGGCGATAGCGCCGTGGCCGAACGCTCGCCCGTGAGGATGTAAAGCACGTCAGCGCCTTGAGCAGCCCACGCTGCCAGTACAGCGGCGTTCGGAAACGCGCTCTCCTTTTCCCACGCGATCTGGCTGTTCTTCGACGAAGCGCCAAGCCCAGCGAATGCGGGCTGGGTAAATCCCAGCCGCTCCCGCTCTGCCTTGATGCGCGCGCCAACACCCATTTTCTGCACTCAACTACTTTGCAAGTCCAGTTTGCTGGACTAACATTCGCTTCACCAAAACTCAACAACCCGTGCGACAGCGCCAACTGCTGCACAGAAAACAGGACCCGCCATGGCCCTCAAAACCCGCCAGCAGATCCGGGACGAGTTCGCCGCCAGCGGCGTGCCGTACTCGGCCTGGGCGCGCCAGCGTGGCTACAGCCCCAACATGGTCATCGCCATCGTCAACGACGATGACCGCAACCCCGCCTGAAATGCCTGCGCGGCGACGCGCACAACATCGCCGTCGAACTTGGCCTCAAGCGCGGCCAGGTGTTCAAGGGCGACGCCGGCGACCTGCGCCTGGCAGCGGTGGCGTGAGGCGCGCCATGATTCCGCAGCATCCTACACCGCGGCGCAACCCGCTCGGCTTCGTCGCGGGCGCCCCGTGATGGGCGCGAGCGCCAAGGTGCACGCCATCACGCCGCAGGTGCGGCGCGACGAGCGCGGCAACTACGACCTCGGCGACCGCTCGCCCGAGATGGCCCGCGCCATCGCGGCCGACATCCGCCGCCGCGCGCTCACCGAACCCGGCTTTCTGGATCACTGGAAGCCGGCTCCCGCAGCCACCGCGCCGCATCCAGCAACGTGTAGAACCAGCCCGCATCATCCGGCGCCCGCTGCGCATGCTCCTGCAGCTGCTGCGCCAGCGCATCGGCGCTCAGCACGCCTGCGGCGTCCAGCGCGCGCGCCAGCGCCAGCCACATCTGCGCGTGCGCGTCGAGCATTGAGCCGTGGGCCTGCAGCACGTAGCGGTCGCTCTCGCGCCGCAGCTGCGCCAGGTGGTGTTCTTTCTGGGGTCGGTCATGAATCGCTCCTGGTTGACTTCGATGCGGTCATTGTTGGCCGCCGCCCGCGGCGCCACCAGCCCCACGCCGGCGATTTGTTTGGAAGGCGGTGCGGCATGAGCGCGCGCCTGTCTCCAAGCCGCCGCAAGTTCTGGAAGACCTACCAGCCCACCACGCTGCGCGCCGCGCTCGAAGGCTGCAAGGAGCACGCCCGCGAGGCCGGAACCTCAGCGTCGAGCGCATCGCCACCGACATGGGGCTGAACGACCACTGGTCGCTCTACAAGTGGATCGAGTCCGGCCGCTTCCCCGCCGTGCTGCTCACCACCTACCAGAACGTGTGTGGCATCAACCTGGTCACGCGCTGGATGGCCATGCACGAGCGGCGCCTGCTGGTGGACATGCCCGTGGGCAAGGCCGGCGACGAGGACGACATGGTGGCCCTGGCCACCCAGTTCAGCCAGGCCGTGCAGCTGCTGCGCGACTTCTACAAGAGCAACGGCGCCACCGACCCGGCGCCGGTGCTCGACGCCCTGCGCTCTCACCTGGAGAGCGTGGCCCATCACCACATCAACGTGGCTGGCTTCAGCCAGCCCGAGCTGGACTTTGCGCCATGACCGACGTCTTCACGCCCCACATCAGCGCGGTCGACACCCGCCGCGGCTGCGTCATCGTCACCAGCATGCACCTGGGCCGCGCGCACCAGGTCGTGCTCAGCCCCGCGCAGGCGCGCGATCTGGCCTTGCGCCTGGTCGAGCAGGCCGCCCGGGCCGACCCGCCGCCGCGCCTGCACGGCGCCGAGGTGACCGAGTTCCTGCCCAGCGGCTACCCCGAGGAGGCCGCGGCATGAGCCAGGACACCCGCAACCTCACCCTGCGCACCCTCGACGTGCTGGAGGCCCTGTGCGGCTACGCCGCCACCGGCGCCACCAACGGCGAGCTGGCCGAGGCAGTCAAAACCAGCGCCCCCAACATCACGCGCGCCATGGCGCAGCTGATTGAAAAGGGCTGGGCACGCAAGGACGAACAGACCGGCCGCTTCTTCCCCAGGCCCGACTTCACGCGCCTGGCCTTCCGCGTGATGGCTGATTTCGACCGCATCACCCGGCGCTACGACGACATGCGCCGATCCATGACCGGCCAATGAGCCGCGCCATTTTCTTTTCTTCAACCAACCGACGCCTGAATCCACCCATGTCACGCACCGCAAACGCCAAACGCGCCCCAACCGAATCTGCCGAAATCCTGCCAGCTGCCGCCAGTGCCGTCGAAGCCGGGCAAGCCCTGCAAATTGCCACCGAGCAGTCTGCCCGCGCCTTGGCGGCGCAGCTCGGCTACGAAGGCGCCGTCGCCGTCGGCGCGCTGGAGGACGGCATCCGCTTCTACCAGCGCCGCACCGTCGAGGCCATTCTGGAAACCGGCAAGCGCCTGCTGCTGCTCAAGGTTGACGCCGCACGGCGAATTCATCAGCCGCTGCGAGCTGCTCGGCTTTGCCGACCGCACCGCGCGCCGCTTCATGCAGGCGGCGGCCAAAACCGCCAAATCGGCCAATTTGGCCGTTTTGAGCGCCCAGGTCAAATCGGCGTCGGCATTCCTGGAGCTGGTCACCCACGACGACGACGATCTGGAGGCGCTCAGGGACATCGACGACATCGACCGCATGTCCGCCAGCGAGCTGCGTGCCGCGCTGCGCGAGATCAAGGCCGAGTCCGAGGCCACCAGCGAAGTCCTGGCCAAGAAGAACGCCAAGATCGACAAGCTGGAGCGCGAGAAGAAGCTGATCGCCCGGCTGCCGCCCGAGGAGGCTTGGGCGGCGGTCAAGAAAGAAGCCTCCGCGATCATGGCCGACGCGCTGGGCGCCATCCGCGGCAACTTCCGCCAGGCGCTGGTGGCCCTGGCCGATGAGCGCGACGTGGGCGCCGACAACGCCGTCTTCATGGCCGGCCTGGTGGGCCAGCTCGCGGCCGAGCTGGCCGCGCTGCGCAGCGAGTTCGATCTGCCCGACGTGAGCAACGCCGCCGACCAGGCGCTGATGGCCGAAGTGGCCCAGTGGGCGCCCCAGGCCGCCGCTGCCAACTGAAGGGGCGCACCATGCGCAAGCGCGTGCCGGCCCCCGTGGCCGAGGTCATTGTCAACACCGGGCAGTCGGTAGCCAGCGCCGCGCGCGGCGAACGCGGCGCCCTGGTGGCGGCGGCGGCCCAGGCCACCGGGCGCTCGCGCGCCACGGTGTACCGGCACATGCGGGCCATGTCGGTGCAGCCCGCGCGGCGCCAGCGTGCCGATGCCGGCACCACCAGCGTCACGCGCGAGGAGGCGCTGGCCATCAGCGAGCTGCTGATGGCCGCCATGCGCAAGAACAACAAGCGCCTGATGACCGTGGCCGATGCCCTGCAGGTGCTGCGCTACGACGGCAGCGTGCGCTGCGAACGCGTCGACCCGGCCACCGGCGAGGTGTCGCCGCTGTCGGCCGCCGCGGTGGAGCGCGCGCTGCGCTTGTACGGCGTGCACCCCCGGCAGCTGCTGCGCCCGGCGCCCACCACCGAGATGCAAAGCCTGCACCCCAACCACGTCTGGCAGATCGACGCCAGCCTGTGCGTGCTGTACTACCTGAGCAACGGCCAGGCCGTGGGCGACGGCCTGCAGGTGCTCGACGCCGACAAGTTCTACAAGAACAAGCCCAAGGCGCTGGAGCGCGTGGAGGCCGAGCGCGTGTGGCGCTACGTGGTCACCGACCACTACAGCGGCGCGCTCTTCGTGCACTACGTGATGGGCGCCGAGAGCGCGCTCAACCTGGCCGAGAGCTTCATCGCCGCCATCTGCCAGCGCACCGTGGGCGGCCAGGCCGACCCCTTCCACGGCGTGCCGCTGATGGTCTACATGGACCGCGGCGCGGCCAACACCAGCGGCATGGCGCGCAACCTGTTCCGCCGCCTGCAGGTGCGGCAAGAGGCGCACATGCCCGGCGCGCCCTGGGCCACCGGACAGGTGGAGAAGGCGCAGGACATCGTGGAGCGCAAGTTCGAGGCCGCACTGCGCTTTCAGCCCGTGCACAGCCTGGCGCAGCTCAACGACAGCGCCCGCTGCTGGGCGCGGCACTTCAACGCCAGCGCCGAGCACAGCCGCCACGGCCGCACCCGCACCGACCTGTGGCTGACGATTGCGCCCGAGCAGCTGCGCGTGGCCCCCGCGCCCGAGCTGTGCCGCGAGCTGCTGACGCACGAGCCGGTGGCACGCCGCATCACGCAAACGCTCACCGTCGAGTTCAAGGGCCGCGAGTACGACCTGCGCCCAGCGCTGCAGCAGCTGGGCGACGTGATGGTCGGCGAGAAGCTGCTGGTCACCTACAACCCCTACGCCACGGCCAGCGCATGCATCGTGGAAGTGGCCGAAGACGGCAGCGAGCGGCTCATCGCCATCCCGCAGGTCGAGCGCAACGACGCGGGCCTGCGCACCGACGCGCCGGTGTTCGGCCTGGGCTTTGCCGCCATGCCGCAAACCGCCGCCGACCGCCACCGCAGCGAGATCGCGCGCCGCACCTACGACGCCGCCACCGACGAAGAGGCCGAGCGCGCGCGCAAGGCCAAGGCGCTGCCCTTCGGCGGCCGCATCGACCCGCTGCGCCAGGCGCGCGAGGCCGTGCTGCCCACGCCCATCCCCAAGCGCGGCACGCCGCTGCAGCCCACCGTGCAGGCCCCGGCCGCTGCGGCCGAGCCGCGCCTGCTCACCCACTTCGAGGCCACGCGCGAGCTGACGGCGCTGGGCGTGGCCATGAATCCCGAGCGCGTTTCCCAGCTGCGCGCCTGGCACCCCGAGGGCGTGCCGGAAGACCAGCTGGCAACCCTGCAGCACCGCCTCACCGTCCGCGCTGGTTTGCGCGTGGTGGGTGGCGTGGCTGCGAATGAGTGAAGGAAGGAACCATGCGAACCCAGACCCGAGAAGAAGAGCTGTCGCACAAGCTGCTGGAGCATCTGGCCAAGGAAAAACCGCGCCGCGCGGTCGTCGCCTTGCTGTTGGCCGCATCGGCCATTGCCAAGGCGTGCAACGACAACCAGGGCGTGGCCGAGATCATGCGCGTCACGGCCGACCACGTCGAGAACGACCTCGCCGTTGACTTGGTGGCGCTGCAATGACCCTCGCCAACACCCTCGGCCGCATCGCGCTCAGCCAGCGCGATCTGGCCCGTGAGAGCGGCCAGAGCCTGGCGGCCATCAACGCCATCGTCAGCCGCGGTGAATGGCCCAAGCGCCGCACCGCCGCCGTGCGCGCCAGCGTGGTCGACGCGCTGCGCAACGCCGGTGCCACCACCGCCGAGCTGCGCGATGTGTCGCTGGCCACCGGCGACGACGCCAAAGAAAAGGCCCCGAGCGCGCCAACGCCCGAGGCCTGTGTTTCCGCCCCTGTCGAAGTCAACCAAAACCCAACCGAGAAGGAAGAACCGATGTTACTGCAGAACACCCCCATCACCCCACAGGCGCTCAAGCACTTCAAGCTGCCGCGCAGCCCTTCGTGGATGACGTGCAAAGCCGCGACGACGTGTACCAGAGCCCGGCGGTGCGCTACGCCCGCGCCGCGCTGCTGGACGTGGCGCAGAACCACGGCTTCTTCGCGATGGTGGCCGAGTCGGGCGCCGGCAAGACCACGCTGGCCGAAGAGCTGGAGCAGCGGCTGATCGACGAGGGCAAAGACATCGTCATCATCAAGCCCTACGTGCTGGCCATGGAGGCCACCGACACCAAGGGCAAGACCCTGCGCGCCACGCACATCGCCGAGGCCATTGCCTACGCGCTGGATCCGCAACTCAAGATCAAGAGGAGCCCGCAGGCGCGCTTTGCCCAGCTGCACCAGCTGCTGCGCGACAGCCGCCGCGCCGGCCGCCGCCACCTGCTGCTGATCGAGGAGGCGCACTGCCTGCCGCTGGCCACGCTCAAGCACCTCAAGCGCTTCCTGGAGCTGAAGGACGGCATGCAGCGCGTGATCGGCGTGGCGCTGATCGCCCAGCCCGAGCTGCGCAACGTGCTGCACAGCCAGAACCCCGAGGTGCGCGAGGTGATGCAGCGCTGCGAGGTGGTGGAGCTGCCGCCGCTGGACAACGACCTGGAGGGCTACCTGCAGCACAAGTTCGCGCGCTTCGACCTGCGGCCAGAGGATGTGTTCGAGCCCGATGCCTTCAACGCGCTGCGCGCGCGCCTGATCCGCACGCCGCGCGGCGCCAAGGGTGGTGATGGAGCCGTGAGCACCTGCTACCCGCTGGCCGTGCACAACCTGGTGGCCCGCGCCATGAACGCCGCCGCCGCGGCCGGTTACCCCAAGGTCGACGCGGCCGTGGTGACCCACTGCTGATGGAGGCCGCCATGCACCAGACCCTGCACCTGTACCTGGTCAAGATCACCTGCCTGGGCTGCGCGCGCTACGAGCTGCGCGCCTGCAGCAGCAGCTGCGATGCCATCGTCGATGCGCTCACGCGCTACCCGCAGGCCCGCGCCGTGGGCGCGCGAAAGGTCGGTCCATGAGCGCCGCCGTCAACGACACCACGCGCCGCTTCCCGCGCACCGAGGGCGAGGCCTTCCGCACCGCCAGCTGGCGCAACCCCATTGAAGGCCCGTACCACCGCCCGCGCTGGCTGCTCGAGGCCGTGCGCTGGGCGCTGGTGGTGCTGGCCGCCCTGGCCATGGTGGGGGCGCAGCTGTGATCACCCACCGCCTGATGACCGAGCGCTACGAGGCCATCGTGCGCCTGCTGTACGCCCAGGGCCGCGCCAGCGCGGCCGATCTGCTCAGCCTGTACCGCGCCCAGCCGCTGACGGCCAAGCGGCTGCACGCCATCCTGGACGATCTGGCCGGCTACGGCTGGGTGAGCCGCGTGCACGATCACCGGCGCACCGGCGCCCGCGCCGTGGCCTGGGTGGTGGCCGACGAGGTGCTGGCGCACCTGCAGCAGCCGGCGCGCCTGCCGCTGCACCCCGGCCATCTGCCGCCCGGCGCGGCCGCCACGCGGCGCGCGCCGCCGGCCCCGCCCGCGCGGCGCGGCCCGGTCACGCCGCCCACCTACCGCGCCGCGCCCCAGCCCTACGTGCCGCCGCCCGCGCCGCCGCTGCGGCCCGGCGCGCTCGACTTTCTTGCCCACCCCAGCCACGGAGCCTGCCGATGAGCACTACCGCCACCACCCCCGCGCCCGCGCCCGATCCCGAATCGCGCGCCTTCGTCGACCTGGCGCACCAGCTGCTGGCCGTGCTGCGCGCCGACGCGCCCGACGCCGCCACCGCGCTCGACGCGCTGATCCACACCTACGTCGCCATCGTGCGCACGCACCCGCAGCTCGGCCACCTGGCGCAGCGCAGCCTGGTCAGCGCCTCGCGCGCGCTGCTGGCCAGCCACGGCGCGCCGCCCACGCTGCCGCCATCCACCGCCTTCCATTGACCGGAGACCCGCCATGACCACCACCCCACTCGACACCATGCGCAAGCAGGCGGCCAGCTACGCCGCCGCGCGCGACAAGCTGGCCGCCCTGGTGCAGGCCATGAAAGACGAGATCTCCACCGTCGAGCGCGGCGCCATGCCCGACATCCTGCGCGCCGCGCGCAAGATCGCCGCGCTGCACAACGACCTGGCCGCCGACATAGCGGCGCACCCCGAATGCTTCGCGCGCCCGCGCACCATCGTCGTCGATGGCTTGAAATTCGGCCTCCAGAAACAGCGCGGCAAGATGACGTGGGACAGCGATGAGCAGCTGGTCGCGCGCATCGACAAGCTGGCCGCCGAAGGCGCGCTGACACACGAGCAGGCCGTGATGCTGGTGGTCAACCAGCCCCGCCCCGTGGCCGCCGCCCTTGAACAGCTCGACGGCAAGCTGCTCAAGCGCCTGGGCGTCACGGTGACGGCAGACACCGACGCGCCGCTGATCAAGAGCGTGGACGGCGACGTCGAAAGACCGTCAGCGCCATCGTCAAGCAGGCCGTCAAGGGCGCGGAGGTGGCGGCGTGAACAAGGCCAATGTGATCAAGGCGCTGAGCGACAAGGCTGCCGAGCACGCTACCTGGGCTTCGCTCCGTGATGACGAGGCTGAGAGCCGTACGGATGTGGTCGAGAAGCGCAACCAGCACGACATCGCCGAAGAGCACCGGCAGCAGCAAGGCGAGCTGCTCGCCACCGTCAATCACCTCAATGGCGTGAGCCCCGAATGAGACGCGCAGGCCCCATCGCCCGCGCCCAGGCCACCCAGGGCCTGCGCCTGGCCCGTAACGCGCCCGGCTGCGGCCAGTGCGCCCACGCCGAACCGCGCCAGCCCGCCGGCGCCTACAACGACCTCTGGCGCCTGCACTGCAGCGTCGGCGGCTTCGGCGTGGGCGCCGCCACCACGTGCAACCGATTCACCGTGAAGGAAAAGCCATGTTCAAGCAAGCCATGATCTATCGCCTGGGCAGCTGGCCCGCCAGCGCCGCCGAGCTGGAGAGCGCGCTCGCCGCCGAGCCATTTGCGGAGTGCGGCGCCACGCAGCAGAGGTCCACCGGCTGGGTGCCGCCGCGCGGCGACGAGCACGGCGCGCTGGTCGAAACCGTGGACGGGCAATGGATCGCCCGCTTCGCCATCGAGACCAAGGCCGTGCCCGGCGATGCCGTGCGCCGCAAGGTGGAAGAAGCGGTACAGCACATCGAGAAGACCACCGGCCGCAAGCCCGGCAAGAAGGAGTTGCGTGACCTGCGCGACGACGCGCTGATCTCGCTGCTGCCGCAAGCCTTCCCGCGCCGCAGCACCGTCACGGTGTGGATCGAGCCCACGCAGCGCTGGCTGGTGATGGACGTGGGCGCGCAGGGCAAGGCCGACGAGGTCATCACCAGCCTGGTGCGCGTGGCCGGCAAGGGCTTCGGCGTGGGCCTGCTGCAGACCGCCACCTCGCCGCAGGCCGCCATGGCCGCCTGGCTGGCCGACGCCGAAGGCGACGCCCTGCCCCACGCCTTCAACATCGAACGCGAGTGCGAGCTGATGGGCGGCGGCGAAGAGCCGGCCGTCGTCAAGTTCGGCCGCCACCCGTTGCAGATCGAGGAAGTGCGCCAGCACATCGCAGAGGGAAGCTGCCCACGCGCCTGGCGCTGAGCTGGGCAGGCCGCATCGGCTTCACGCTGACGCAGCGGCTGCAGCTGCTGAAGATCGCCTTCCAGGAGGGTGTGTTGGACACCCGCCAAGATGCGCCCACAGAGGACCGCTTCGACGCCGATGTGGCTCTGATCACCGGGGAGCTGTCCAGTCTCATTGACGACCTGGTGGAGGCGCTCGGTGGCGAGTCCGACGCGGCGGCCGTGACCGACCAGGCGCAGGTGGCGTGATGCCCCGCCTTCTGCAAGTCAACACCGCCGGCGCGTGGAAGCACGTGCAGACCATTCGCAGCGGCCAGCCCGACAGCGCCAGCGATCTGGCGAACGCCAAGGCCGCCGTGGTGCTGCTGGCCGTCACCACCGACGAGCAAGTGAGCTGGCGCATCGTTGATCGCCGCCCCGGCGCCGAGGACGAGGTGATTGCACGGTGGGATCGCAAGAGCGGATGGAGGTCGCGGTCATGAGCAGCAAGCGCCGCATCCGCCGCAACCAGTGCGGCCGCAAGGTGCGCCACGCCGACGAGGCCGCCGCGCGCCGCGCCATCTGGAAACTGGCCCAGGCCTACGGCGGTGCGCTGGGCTACATGGCCGCCTACCGCTGCCCGCACTGCAGCGGCTGGCACATCGGCCACGCCAACGCGAGGAGCAAGATGTGATGACGCAGTTTGGTCGTCCAGCCGATCTGGCGCCGGGTCATGGCGCTGGCGGTGCGTCAGGAAACGATTTGCACAGGGGTAGGCGCGCCGATTGGGCGCCGGGTGCGGCCGATGTACGTCCGGCGGCGCGAACGTGCCTGAACGGCCCGCAATCCGAAGCCGCCGCGCCGCCCGATCTGCTGGCCTGGCTGCGCGCGCAATCGGTCGCCGACGCTGCGCAGGCGCTGGGGCTGTCGCGGCGCACGGTCTACCGGCTGCAGGGCGGCTACTGGCCGGCCGATGCGCGCAAGGTCGCGACGGCCTGGGCCGCCTACCGCGGCCGCACCGGCCGCGTGGAATCGTCCTGGTTCCTGCGCCGCGTGCGCGCCGGCGGCGTCGTGCTGCACGCCGGCCGGTCGTGGTCGGGCGTGGGCCTGCAGCAGCACGTGGGCGAGCTGGTGGCCGTGGCGCGCATGCCCGACGGCGCGTTGCTGGCGCAAACGCTGGAGCTGCCCGCGCAGCGCCTGCCGCTGGAGGCGCTGCCGTGACCGCCAACCACATCGCCGCCATCCATGTGCTCAAGGCCAGGCTGCGCTTGACGGACGAGGACTACCGCGCGCTGCTCAATCACCTCACCGGCCACACCAGCAGCAAGGACTGCACGCCCGCGCAGCAGCGGCAGGTGCGCGACCACCTGCAGGGGCTGGCTGAAGCAGCGGGTGTGGCCAGCCCGCAGCGCCGCGCCGGGTTCGAGGCCCGCTACCTGGTCGCCAGCCCGCGCGAGCGCAAGGTGTGGGCGATCTGGCTGGACATGGCGCGCCGCGGCCTGGTGCACAACAAAAGCGCGCAGGCGCTGGATGCCTTCGTGCAGCGGCAGACCGGCGTGTCGGCGCTGCGCTGGTGCAGCGCCGCGCAGCTCGACGCCGTGATCGAGGCGCTCAAGCTGTGGCAAAAGCGCGGGGTGGAGGTTCGGTGATGTCCAGCGCGCGCCACATGTCTCCCGCCGAGGTCGCCGTGATGGACGCGCTGCTGCCCGAGCGCCTGGCCGGCAGCTCGCGCGAGCTGGCGCAGTGCCTGTTCGAGGCCCTGGTGCTGGCCGACGAGCGCGCGGGCTGCGCCGCCCCGGCCGGTGACTGGGCGGCGCAGCTGCAGGCCTGGGCGCAGCAGGTGCAGGGCCAGCTGCGCCACGTGTCCGACCGGCTGGGCGGGTTCAACTTCTACCTGGCCAAGAATCCGGGCTTCGACATGGACGCGCGCGACCGGGCCATGTGGGACGAGTTCCGCGGCGACTACCGCGCCATGGCGCAAAAGTACGGCATCACCGAGATGCGCGCGCGCCAGATCATCGACGCCGCCCGGCGCGAGGAGCTGGCCCGCCGGCAGGGCCGGCTGGACCTGGACGGCAACGCCCCGGCGACGATCAAAACTAAAGCGCTTTAGTTCGCCCGGCGCACCCTCGCGCGACGATGCCGCCCATGGCATCGAAAGCGCCCATCACCCGCAAATCCCGGCCCGCTGCAGGCGCGGTGGCCGTGGCCGCCTGCCTGTTCGACGCCGCGGGCCTGCAGGAGGCCGGCGCCGCGCCGGCGGGCCGCGTGCTGATGCAGATCACCCCGGCGGGCGACTTTGGCCCCAGCGACGGCCGCGCGCTCGACGTGCCGGCCTGGCGCGTGGATGCCGCCATTGCCGCGCGCGTCATCGCCGCGCACAACCCGGCGCAGCCGCTGGTGATCGACTACGAGCACCAGACGCTGCACGCCGAGTCCAACGGCCGGCCGGCGCCGGCCGCGGGCTGGATCCACGCGCTGCGCTGGATCGACGGGCGCGGCCTGTTCGCCGAGGCCGAGCTGACGCCGCGCGCGCGCCAGCAGGTGCAGGACGGCGAGTACCGCTACTTCAGCCCCGTCATTCAGTACGACCCCGCCAGCGGCGCGCTGCAGCGCGTGCTGATGGGCGCGCTCACCAACAACCCCGCCATCCACGGCATGCAGGCCATCGACCTGACGGCCGCGGCCACGGCCCGTTTCAACCCGACCCACCCACAGGAGACCGATGTGACCCTGCTCCAGAAACTGCTGGCCGCCCTGGGCCTGCCCGCCGACACCACCGAAGAAGCGGCCCTGGCCGCCTGCGCCGCGCGCCGTGCCCAGGCCGATGCCGCGCTCACGGGCCTCAAGCTGCAGGCCGATGCCAACGCCGACGCCATCGTTGCCGCCTGCAATGCAACGGCGGCCGTCATCGCCACGCCCGCCACGCCCGACCCGGCCAAGTTCGTGCCCATCGAGGCCCTGCAGGAGATGCAGGCCAGCATGGCCACGCTGAGCGCCAAGGTGCAGGTGCGCGAGGTCGATGACCTGGTGGCACCCGCCCTGGCCGATGGCCGCCTGCTGCCCGCGCAGGAGGTGTGGGCGCGCGACCTGGGCAAGGCCAACATCGCCGCCCTCAAGCAGTACCTGGCCAGCGCGCAGCCCATTGCCGCGCTGGCCGGCACCCAGACCGCTGGCCAGGCGCCCGCCGGTCTTGACCAGCACGGCCTGAGCGCCGACGAACGCGCCGTGGCCGCCGCCTGCGGCCTGACCCCGAGCAGTTCGCCACCGGCCGCGCCGCGGCCTGACGCAACGCCTTTGCACCAGGAGCAACACCCATGACCGCCTTGACTCAAGACCGCCCCACGCCCGAGCGCGACGGCCGCCGCGTGAGCGATCCGCTGGCCGCCGCCGCCGTGATCTACGCCGGCGCCCTGTATGTGCTGGACAGCGCGGGCGCCGCTGCCGCGGCCACCGCCGCCGCCGCCACGCCGGTGCGCGCCGTGGCCACGGCACGCGCCAGCGCCGCCGCGGGCGACTCGCGCGTGGAAGGCGTCCTGGGCGTGTTCCGCTTCGACAACGGCAGCGGCGCTGCCGAGCTGACGCGCGCCGACATCGGCGCCGCCGCCTACGTGGTGGACGACCAGACCGTGGGTGCCACCGGTACCTGCGTGGCCGGCCCGGTGTTCGACGTCGATGACGCCGGCGTGTGGGTGCATGTCGGCGCCGCCGTGGCGCCTGCCGCGGCCCCGCCGGCGGGCTGACGCGCGCCCCCGACATCGATCACCTCTTCAAGCCGACGCCCCCTCATTTCAGGAGCCCTTCATGCTCATCAACAACGCCAACCTCAAGACGCTGTTCGTCGCGTTCAACGCCGCCTTCAAGGCCGGGCTCGGCCAGGCCGCCAGCCAGTACGGCCAGATCGCCACCACCGTGCCCAGCACCACCGGCGCCGAGGAATACGGCTGGCTCGGCCAGCTGCCCGGCCTGCGCGAATGGCTGGGCGACCGCGTGGTGCACGCCATCGGCAACCACGGCTACACCATCAAGAACCGGCCCTTCGAGCTGACCGTGGGCGTGCCGCGCACCGCCATCGAGGACGACACCTACGGCGTCTACACCCCGCTCATGACCGAGATGGGCCGCGCGGTGGAGGCGCACCCCGACCAACTGGTGTTCGGCATGCTCAAGAGCGGCCACAGCGGGCTGTGCTACGACGGCCAGCCCTTCTTCAGCGCCACGCACCCGGTGCTGAACGACAAGGGCAAGCCCGTCGCCCAGAGCAACGCCACCGGCAACGGCACGGGCGACGTGTGGTACCTGCTGGACACGCGCCGCGCCCTCAAGCCGCTGATCTACCAGACCCGCAAGGCGCCCAACTTCGTGGCGCTCACGGCCGAGACCGACGACAACGTGTTCAACCGCAGCCAATACGTGTACGGCGTGGACGCGCGGCGCAACGCCGGCTACGGCTTCTGGCAGCTGGCGCATGCCAGCAACGCCACGCTGAACGCCGAGAACCTGACCGCCGCCATCACCGCCATGGAAACCCGCACCGGCGACCACGGCCGCCCGCTGGGCATCAGCCCCAACCTGCTGGTGGTGCCCAAGAAGCTGCGCTTCGACGCCAAGAAGCTGCTCGAGGCCGACCTGGTGCCCAACGCCGCCGGCACCGCGACCGAGTCCAACCCCGTGAAAAACGTGGTGGACCTGCTGGTCGCCGACTGGCTGTAACCGACACCTCCAGAGCCGTGCGGCGACTGCGCCGCGTCTGCGGCCGGGGGCGGATAGGCCGACCCAAGCGAACGCCCCGGCAACCCAATTTTTGCAAAGGCCATGCCCTACATCACTCATGCCGAACTCGCTGAAAACCCCGGAGCGCTGGAGCTCTCCGAGGTGGCCAGCGACGAGCACGCCCAGCCAGTCGCGGCCGGCCTGCTCGACGCGCTGCTGCGCGGGCAGGACGTGGGCGCCTGGCCGGCCGACGACGTGGCCGCCGCGCAGCGCGCCGTGGCCCGCATCGACGCCGCCGTGGCCGATGCCGACGCCGTGATCGACGGCTACCTGGCCAAGCGCGGCTACGCGCTGCCGCTGCAGCCCGTGCACCGCCTGGTCACCGCCTGGTGCCGCGCCATCGCGCGCTACCACCTGCACAAGAACCGACTCGCGCCCGACGGCAAGGACCCCATCGAGCGCGCCTGGCGCGATGCGCTGCGCCTGCTGCAGCAAGTGGCCGACGGCAAGTTCGCGCTGGGCGCCGGCGACCCGGTGGCCGTGCACAAGCTCGACGCGCGCTTCGACAGCGCGCCGCTGGTCTTCGGCCGCAAGCAGCTGCGCGCCTGGAGGTAGCGGGCATGAGCTTTGCGCCCTTCGACACCTCGCTCATCGTTGAGCGCCTGGTCACTCAGCTGCCCGCGCTGCACTTCGTTGGCGGCGCGGCCGACTACGCCGCGGTGAAAGAGCTGCGCGGCTTTCGCACGCCCAGCGCCTATGTGATCTTTGCCGAGGAGAACAACACCGGCAAGGTGCCCACCAGCATCGGCGTGTGCGCGCAGGAATCGCTGGTCGAGTTCGGCGTGGTGCTGGCCCTGCGCAACTGGCGCGAGGCGCGTGGCGAGCAGATGCAGGCCGACATGCGCCAGCTCATCGGCCAGGTGCGCGCCGTGCTCATCGGCCACAAGCCCGCCGCCGCCGGCGCCCGCGTCATCGGCTGGCAATCCGGCAAGGTGCTCGACTACGACGCCAGCGTGCTGCTATTTGCCGACGTGTACCAGATGCACCATGTGATGCACCGCGACGAGGTGGCCCCATGCCCGCCGCGAGCCTGACGCGCCATGAGCAGCGAGCCGGCCCTCACCCTCAAGCGCGGCGGCACGTTGCGCCTGCACTGCCAGCTGCAAAGCGGCGGCGCCGGCGTGCCGGTGGCCGGCTGGCAGATCGACTGCTGGTTGCGCGATGCCGCTGGGCGCCGCGTGGCGGCACTGGCCGTCACGCCGACCGACGTGGCGAGCGGCCGCTACGAGCTGGGGGCCGAGCCGGCGGACACCGCCGGCTGGCCCGCCGGCCTGCTGTCGGGCGACATCCGCTACCAGGACAGCAGCGGCCGCGTCATGCACACCTGCACCTTCACGCTGGCACTGCTCGACGCGGTGACCACCCCTGAGAGTCCGCCCATGAGCACCACCGTCATCGAGCCCGCCTGCCAGCTAGTGACCACCGTCACCCACCAGGGCCACAGCGTCGGCATCACCGTCGTCGGCGTGCCCGGCCCGGCCGTGCCTGGCACGGGCGGCGGCGCCGGCATCAGTGCCGACCCCGGCAACCGCGCCATCGCCGGCACCGACGGCGGCGTGTACGTGCGCGACGACCTCGTGCCCGATCCCTTTGCGTACTACATCCTGGCCAAGGCCTGAAAGGAACCACCATGACTCTTGAACAACGCCTCATCGCCCTGGCCCAGGCCATGGGCGCCGACGTGAAGGCCCTGCTGCAGGCGCAGGGCAGCCTGTCGGCGCTCAGCACCACGGCCAAGAACAACCTGGTCGCCGCCATCAACGAGCTGAAGACCGCCCTGGACAACGCTGGCACCGGCGGCGTGGCCATTGACGATGCCGCCGGCGACGGCGCCACCACCGTCACCTGGTCGGCCGACAAGATCCACGACACCATCGAGGCCGCCAAGACTTTGGTGAAGGACGAGCTGACCGATGGCGCGGCCGCGGCGCTCGACACCCTGGCCGAATTGGCCGCTGCGCTGAACGACGACCCCAACTTCGCCGCCACCATCGCCGGCGAGATCGCCAACCGCGTGCGCTTCGACGCCGCACAGGTGCTGACCGAGCCGCAGCAGGCCCAGGCCCGCAGCAACATCGGCGCCCAAAGCGCCGCCGCCATCGGCAACCCGGATCACGACCTGGTGGCCGATTACACCGACGCAAAGGCCTGAAGTCATGAGCTTGCAACAGCGTTTGACCGCACTGGCTCAGGCTGTGGGCGGCGATGTCAAGTCGCTGCTTGCCGCCCAGGGTTCGCTGCAGGCGTTGACCACCTCGGCTAAGAGCAACTTGGTGGCGGCGGTCAACGAACTCAAAAGCGCGGTCGATGCGGCCGGTGGCGGCGCGTCAGACGAGCTGCTGCACGGCCCCGCCATCGTGTCGCAAAAGCTGCTGGAAGGCCCAGTCGCATTTAACAACTGGATCGCGGTGTCGGGCAACCTGGTCATCTTTCGGCAACTGCTTGACTCGCTCGCCGGGCTGACCTATCTGGTCAACAACAGCGTTGCCATGCAGTCGCTGGCCGGCAACGCAACGGCCATGGGCGAGGTGGCT
Source organism: Ottowia beijingensis (assembly GCF_013423955.1). Classification (GTDB taxonomy): domain Bacteria; phylum Pseudomonadota; class Gammaproteobacteria; order Burkholderiales; family Burkholderiaceae_C; genus Ottowia; species Ottowia beijingensis. The sequence goes on from NZ_JACCKX010000001.1 coordinate 389,746, forward strand.
GCCAGCGCGTCGGCGATGGCCGCGATGGCCGCGAGCCAGACCTCCATGAATGCACTTGTGGCCCATGCGACCGCGCGCACTGCCGTGGCCAGCAGCGCGGTCGCCGTGGCGGCATTGGCTGCCAGCCCGGTCGCCATGCACACGTTGGTCAACAACCAACCGATGCTCAGCGCATTGGTCTCGAGCGCGCATTGGGGCTTGTTCGAGGCCAGCACGGTGCTCCCTGTGTTTGGGGGCTCGCTCGCCATGGTGGCCGACGCGGCGCCTGGCTTCGCCACGACCTCGGCATCGAGCGTCTATGCGGCCGGCTTTGAGGCCTTTCGCGCGTTTGACGGCGTCGCCGCATCCCGCTGGGCCGCGGCCGGTGTAGCGGCCTCTGGAGCTTGGCTGCGGGTGTCGTTCGTGCAGCCTCGGTTTGTGCACACGCTGCGCGTGGTGCCCAATGCCAATGATGTGTACACCGCATGGCGGCTGGACTACAGCGACGACGCGGCCAACTGGTCGCCGGCTTACAGCGCAGCGTCCTACACCGCGCAGGCGGGTGTTGCCACAACCCATCCGGTGGCGGTGGCCGGGCGCCACCGGCATTGGCGCTTCTTCGTTGTCACCAGCTCGACCGGTTTTGCCGCGACGCGCGAGCTGGAACTCGACGGCTGGCTCTGAGCCCACAACCACCTTTCAAACCGTACAGGAGGTCTCCATGGAAAAACCAAGCACATCGAACTCGTCAAACCCCACCGCCACGCCGGCCGCGACTACCAGCCGGGCGCGCGGCTCACGCTGCCGGCGCACAAGGCCGACTGGCTGATCGGCGTCGGCAGCGCGCGCGATGCGTCGCCGGTGCCAGCGCCGACGCCGGCCAAGCCAGGCGCAAAGGACTGAGCGAGGGCGCACGGCGCACCCTCCCTGCCACCCCTGATTCAACCCAACGGAGCACACCCACATGCCAGCCAACGTTTCCACCCCGATCATCTGGAACGGCCAGGGGCCGGTCCACATCGGCACCTACGACCCGGTCAACGGCCGGGCCGAACAGGGCTTTCTGACCAACCTCTATTCCGTGGGCTGCGGCAACCGCACACTCACGGCCACGCCCTCGCGCGAGACCACCACGCTCAACGAGAGCTGCTCCGGCCAGCGCCTGACGCTGAAGGAAATGGAGACCAGCAAGAGCCTGCAGGTCAGCCTGTCGATGGTGCAGTTCGACAGCCGCACGCTGGCGCAGGCCTTCTTCGGCGAGGCCGTGCTCAAGGAGGGCGGCACTGTGACCGAGGAGGTGCTGGCCAGGCTGGCGCCGGGCGACTACTTCTTCCTGAAGCACCCGCGCGTGTCCAGCGTGGTGATCGAGGACAGCACCGCCGGCACGCCCATCACCTACGTGGAGGGCACGCACTACCTGATCGACGACGCCGACCACGGCCGCTGCCGCCTGATCGCCCACCCGGGCGCGCCCGATCCCGAGCACGTCGAGCCGCTGAAGGTCGACTATGAGTACGCCGGCTTCATCAACATCGCGGCCTTCAGCAAGACCAATGTCGAGAAGGGCATCGTTTTCAGCGGCATCAACGGCGACGGCCAGAAGGTGCGCGTGATCATTCCGCGCATCAGCCTGGCGATGAACGGCGACTTCGGCTGGATCACCGACGAGGCCAGCGAGCTGACGCTCGGCGGCCAGGCGCTGTACGTGCCGGATCTGCAGACCGACCCGATGTACGGCCCCTTCATGCGCATCGACACGATGCCGGACCTGCCGGCCTGACGGTGATGTGGCCTGGCGACAGGCCGCGCGCGCCCATGAAAAACCGCGCCGGGCGTTTGTGCCGGGCGCGGTTTTTGTTTGGGGGCGTGGGGTCAGTGGCGCGGGCCAAGCAGGCGCCAGCAGATGCCGGCCCAGGGCGCGGCCAGCGCCACGCCCAGCGCCAACACCGCTGGCAGCACCAGGCCGTAACCCAGCAGCACGAAGGCGAGCAGCGCAAAGAAAGCCATGAAGCGAAGCATGGCTGGATGTTAAAGCGAGAGGAGCACCATGGCAACCGATCTGAAGGCCAAGCTGGTTGTTGAGGCGCAAGCCACTGGCCAGCAAGAGCTGGCCGGCATGGCCGCCGACGTCAAGAACCTGGCGGGCGAGAGCGAGCGCAGCGCGCAGAAGCAGACCACCTCGCACCGCCGCATCGCCGATGGGGTCAAGTCCATCAGCGCGGAACTGGCGCTGGTGCGCAACGCGTACATCGGCCTGCAGGGCCTGATGGGCGTGGTGCACTCGGTGCGCGGGCTCACCGCCACGGCCGACGCCGTGAGCAACCTGCAGGCGCGCATCAAGCTGGTGACCGGCGAAGGTCAGCTGTTCGAGGAGATGTGGGAGCGCGTGGCGCAGACGGCGCAGCGCACCAACAGCGACCTGGGCGCCACGGGCGACCTGTTCAGCCGCATCGCCGCCGTCGGCAAGGATGCCGGCCTGAGTGCGCAGCAGGCTGCCGAACAAAGCCTGGCCATCACCGAGTCGATCAACCAGGCGGTGCAGCTGTCGGGCGCCTCGGCCGAGGCCAGCCAGGCGGCGGTCACCCAGCTGATCCAGGGCCTGCAGTCGGGGTGCTGCGGGGTGACGAGTTCAACTCGGTGATGGAGCAGGCGCCGCGCCTGGCCCGCGCGCTGGCCGACGGCCTGAAGGTCACCACCGGCGAGCTGCGAGCCATGTCGCAGGCCGGCAAGCTGAGCGCAGACACCGTGATCCGGGCGCTGCAGTCCCAGGCGGATGTGCTGGAGCAGGAGTTCGGCACGCTGCCGCAGACCATCGGCCGCTCGATGGAGAACCTGGCCACGTCCTGGTCGCTGTTCGTCAGCCAGGCCGACCAGGCCAGTGGGGCATCGCAGAAGATCGCCAGCGCCATCGACCTGCTGGCCGACAACCTGGACACCGTGGCCACCGTGGCCTGGCGCGCCGGCCAGGTGATGCTGGCCATGGTGGCCATCAAGACGGTCAAGACGGTCTATGAGTTCGGCGTGGCGGCGCTGAGCAGCGCGCGGGCGCTGGATGCGGTGGCGGCCTCGGGCGCGCGTGCGGGCGCAGCCATCAACGTGGCGTCGGCCGCTCAGCAGCGTTTTGCCCACATTGCGCGCAGCCTGGGCTACGCCACCATTGCCGACCAGGTGTTGCGCATCTCCATGGCCTACATGGAGCTGCGCCAACAACAGCAGCAGCAGGCGCAGCTGACCGATGCGCTGGCCGAGAAGGATGCGCGCGCGGCCCGGCGTTTGAGCGAGATTTCGCAGGCCACCGGCGTGCTGGTGCGCAGCATGGAAGAGTTGAATGCCGCGCAGGCATCCGGCGCCCTGGTGTTCAGCGAAGCCGAAGGGCGCTGGATGTCGGCTGCCCAGGCGCAGCAGCAGCTGGGCCTGGCGGCCGAGAACACCGCCGACCGGCTGGCTGGCCTGAACGCCGCTGCCGCCGTGGAGCAGTTCCACGCCATCGTCGAGGAAAGCGGCAAGGCGGAGGAGGCGCTGAAGAAGCTGGTCGAGGGCCTGCGCTTCGACGACGCCACCAGCGTGGCCGGCTTCACGCGTGCGCTGGAGGCGCTGCGCAATGGCGGCACGCTCACTGCCCAGCAGGTGGGCGACGCCTGGCAGCAGGCACTGGCCAAGCTGGACGCGGGCCAGATCGACCGCGTGCGCACCCAGCTGGAGGCCGCGGCCGCGCAGGGGGTCATCAGCGCGCAGCAGCTGGCACAGGTCAATGACCAGATCCTCACGGCGTCTTTCGCGCGGCTGGGCGTGAACTCGGCGCAGGCGCTGGGGCAAATCAGCAAGGGCGCGCAGGACGCCATCGGCTCGGTGGCGCTGGTGATGGAGACCCTCGACGCGGCCGGCGCGCAGTCCGAAGAGGCGGCGCGCGCCATCGAGCTGGCGTTTGCCGCTGCCGTGCCCAAGGCCGACAGCCTGGAGGCTGTGGCGGCGCTGGAGCAGCAGCTTGCGGCTGTGGGCGAGTCCGGCAAGATCGGTGCGGCGGGCGTGCAGCGTGTGCAGGAGGCGCTGGACCGCCAGCGCGCCGCCATCCACGACCAGCTGCCCGGCATCCAGAGCCTGGGCGAGGCCCTGCGCCAGCTGGGCGTGAAGCCGCAGGCCGAGCTGAACGCGATGGCGCACAGCGCGCGCACCGCGTTCGACATGGTGAAGGCCTCCGGCAGCGCCACCGCGCGTGAGCTCAATGACGCCTGGCGCGTGATGGCCGAGGCGCAGATCGCCGCCAACAACGGCGTGGCCGATGCGGCGCTGGTGGCGCAAGCCAAGCAGCACGGCTTCGTGATCCAGGCCGACGAGGCCGGCAAGGCGGTGGTGGTCAGCATGGCCGATGCCATCGCGGCGATGCGGCAGTTCGGCGGCGCCGCCGAGCGCGCGGGCATGCAGGCGCGTGGCGCGGGCGAAGAGGCGGCCGAAGGCGCTGACGCCGCGCGCGAGGCGCACGAGCAGGCCGCACAGGCCATCGAGTTCACCTGGCTGTCGGCCCGCACACAGGCCAGCCGCTATGCCGACGAGGCGGCGCGCCACGCCGAGACGATGGTGGGCACGCTGCAAAAGTACCTGGGCACCGGCATGAGCTGGAACCAGTACATCGGTGCCTGGAACAGCTATTACGGCGACCTGCGCCGGATGGCCGAGGAGTATGCGGCGGCGCTGGAGGGCATCGACGCGCGCCAGCAGGCGCTGGAGCGGCGCAACAGCGGCGCGGCCAAGGGCGTGGACGACTTGCGCATGCGCCTGCTGGAGCTGAGCGGCAGCGAAGAGGAGATTGCCCAGGCGCGTGCGGCGCGCGACCGTGCCGAGGTGGAGCGCCAGATCCAGCTGGCGCAGCTGGAGGCCGAGCGCGCCAGCGTGCGCGGCGACCATGGGGCGGCGCAGCGCTTTGCCGAAGAGGTGGCCTTGCTGCAGGAGCAGCTGAGCTGCTGGGGCAGATCGAGCGCGCCGAGAAGCGCCAGCGCAAGGAGCGCAGCCAGAGCGGTGGCGCGGGCGGTGGTGGCGGCAGCGGCTCGTCGGGCAGCAGCGGCGGCAAGGGTGGTGGCATGGCGGCGCCCAACGTCAACATCACCCTCAACGCGAACGGCGTGAACGACCCGGCGCGACTGGCCCGCATGATCGAGCCCGAGCTGAAGCGGCTGGGGCGCCTGGCGCGCTGACCTTGCATGACGAATGACCGCGCCTGGCGGCGCATGACAAATGACAAAGCGCCATTGGTCATTGAAGCGCAGCGAAGTCATTCGTCATTCGTCATGCGGCGCAGCCGCGGTCATTAGTAAAGCGTTTTAGTTGGCGACGGGCGCGGCGGGCCGGCACCATGCCCGCATGCCTTCCGTGCAGCGCTTCCTCTCCGGCCGCCACAACCTCGCGCGCACCGCCGCGCTGGTGGCCAGCAGCGTGCGCGCCAGCCGCGCCATCGAGCGCGTGCACGCGCAGCGCACGGGCGGTGGCCGGGTGCGCCTGGCGGGCGACTACATTGGCCACGAGGCCGCCGACGTGCAGGTGCGCATCAGCGCCACCGGCGGCGTGCCGCGCGCCAGCGTGCCGCAGTTCGTGGGTGTGGGCAATGGCGGCCTGCAGGTGCTGGCGGTGGATGCCGCCGCGCCGCTGCAGGGCATCACGCTGACCCTGGCCGACCTGGGCGTGGCCACCGCGCACGCGCTGCTGGACGTGCGCGAGGTGCAACTGCGGGCCCGCGCGCCAGGTGCGGTGGGCAACAGCATTCGTGTTTCGGTCGAGCCCCGCCTGGTGCGCACGCCCACCGCCTGGGCGCTGCTGGCCGACTGGCCGGCCGGCACGGCGGTGCAGACCGGCCCGCAGTGGGACTTTGGCGGCCTGCCGCTGAACGCGCAGCAAGAGCTGGACGCCGCCAGCCCGCGCATCCAGTTCGGCAGCGACCCGCAGGTGTACCGGCCGTGGCGCCGCTTCAAGGACGGCGCCTGGCAGTTCGGCCTGTCGCCGGCGCTGGAGCGCAACGTGCCGGCCGGCACGCCGGTGCTGGCGGTGACGGGCGGCTACGTGGTCACCGTGACGGACGGCGTGGCCAGCGAGACCTTTGGCGACGTGGACGCGGCGCAGCCGGCCATCGAGAGTTTTCACGACCTGCTGCTGGCGCTGGCCGATTCCGCCCTGGTGGAAGTGGCCGGCGTGGTGGCGGCCGACCGCACGGTGGGCGGGCAGGCCGCCATCGACGTGCCGCTGCGCACCCAGGCCTGGCTGCTGGCGCTGGGCGGCAAGGTGGCGCTGGCCGGCGTGGCCGTGCCGCCCGGCGCGCCCACGCAGGCGGTGACGCTGCGCTGCATCAACGACGACGTGGTGGGCGCCGAGCGCTGGAGCGTGGCCGGTGATGTGTCGGGCACGCTGCCGGTGGCCACCACGGGCGTGCCCTATGCCAGCGCGGCGGCGCTGTTCACCGTGCCGCGCATCGACCCGGCGGCGGCGGGCAGCGGGCGCTGGTCGTTCAAGTTCCGCCCGGCCGCGCGCGAAGCGGGCGAAGGCGTGCCGTCCATCTGCCTGCGGCCGTTCCGGCTGGGGCGCAACGCGGTGCCGCGCACCGTGACGTTCACCTACACCAAGCGGCCGCCGGCCGATTGCAAATGCAGCGACATGCCCACGCCCCGGCTGTCGTTGGCGTGTTTGGGGCTAACAGAGGAGGCTGCATTGATTGACGCCGAATACCAATCCCGGCTGGAGGCGCTGTACAAGTGGCGCAGCGACTTCACCGAGGGCAACAGCGGGCTGCCCAGCGTCGACGACGACATTCATGGCGTTGACGTCACGCTCGCCAACCGCGTGACCGCCGTGCTCGCGCAGGGGTTGACCGACCTGTTTGCGGCCCCGCCGGCCGTGGCCGCCGCGCTGACCGAGTGGGATGCTGCGCTGGTCGCGCTGAAAGCCGACCTGGCCAGCCTGGAGACGGCGACCGGCGTCGATGACGATCTCTACGAGAAGGCGCTGGTTCTCCGGGAAAACGGCAACCTGGCCATCAGGTACGTGGATCAGTACGCGGCCCGCTACGAGGCCCGCATGGACTACGTGCGCACCCTGGCGGGCATCGTCCCAAAATCTGAATCCAGCAGCAGTGATGCGGGCAGCTGCTGGACCGACCACGGCGGCACCCACTGGTGGGTCGACGCCGAGGGTTATTACCTGCCCGCATTCACCAACCAGGCCTACGTCAGCGCGCGGCGCGATACCGATACGGGCCGGGCTTACTCGACGCAGGAGTTCGGTTTCGGCCTGGTGGTGGCCTGCCCCGAGCGCCTGCGCGAGGGCGACGAGATCACGCTGCGGATCGAGGCGGTGGACGGCGAGCGGCCCTACCGTGTGGGTGATGAGGCCATCATCCAGACGATAGGCGCCGGCCCGGCCTGGCTGGCGGGCGGCGTGGACGGCACCGACGTGCAGACCTGGCGCGTGCTGGGCGGCGCCAGCGGCGCGCTGCCCGACTACGTGGTGCCCACCGATGGCGCGCCCGTGCCCGACTATGCGGCCGCCGGCATCACGCTGCGCATGGCGCCGGGCGGCATCCCATTCAGCCTGGGCGACACCTTCACGCTGGCGGTGGAAGCCGGGCAGTATCAGTGGCGGCAGGACGGTGGCGCCTGGTCGGCCGAGGCCGACATTCCAGCCGATGGGCAGGCGCTGCTGGCCGATGGGTTGACGGTGCACTTCGACGCTGGCGCCGCGCCCTCGTTCGTGCCGGGCGACGATTACGTGTTCCGCGTGCACCAGCCCTGGGCGACCAGCCACGTGCGCGATGCGCAGGCCAGCGCCTGGGGTTGGGACGGCAGCAACGCCACGCTGGAGATCGACCTGGGTGCCGTGCAGCCGCTGGGCGCGCTGGCGCTGGCGCGCTACACGCTGCCGGCGGGCGCCGTGCTGGCGTTCGAGCTGTCGGACGACGGCGCTGGCTGGACCGCGCCCGTGGCGCTGGACACCAGCGGCCCGGCCTGCGTGCACCTGCTCGACGCCGCCGCGCGCCACCTGCGGCTGACGGTGGCGGGCGCCGAGGGCGGCCACATCGGCTGGCTGTGGGTGGGCGTGCCGCTGGCCACCGACCACCACGCCAGCAGCTGCCAGCGCCGCCGCCGCTGGGCCGCGCGCCGCGGCGACGGCCCCAACGCGGCCAGCCTGTACAGCGGTGTGGGCGACGGCTGGAGTCTGGCGTGGGAGCCGGGCGATGCGCAGAGCAGCCGCCTGCTGGCGGCCGATGTGGCGCAGTTGGTGGGCCTGTTGGACTGGGCGCAGGCCCATGACGAGCCGCTGCTGTTCGTGCCGCACCACCAGCACCCGCAGGACGCGGCGCTGGTGCGCTTTGCCGCCGATGCGCTGGAGGTGACCGACCTGCACGCCTGGCAGCCCGACAGCGCGGGCGACCGCATCCTGTCGGCCGCGCTGGAGCTGGACCCGGTGTATGCGTGACGCCTGGCTGCAGATCGACGGCGGCGCCGATGGCGTGACGCTGAACCTGCTGCCAGCGGGCCAGGGCGGCGCCGCCGGCCGAGGGTTTGAGCCTGGCCTGTCTGGCGGGCCTGCCGCCCATCGAGCGGCCGCTGTCGGTGCCGGGCATCGAGGCCGCGCCCACCAGCAACATGGAGGTCGAGTTGGACAACGCCGACGGCGCACTGACGCGCCTGTGGGCTGACCGCCCGCCGGTGCGCCGCGCTGCGCGTGTGCGGGCCGGCGGCGGCGTGCTGTTTGCCGGCGTGGTGACCGGCGTGCAGCTGGGCGCCCGCGTGCGACTGAGCCTGGAGGCCGGCATGGACCGCCCGCTGTCGGACAACCTGCCGCTGCGCACCAGCGCGGTGTGGGGCGGCTGGCGCGAGCTGCGCGTGCTGCCCTGGGGCTGGGGCCAGGTGACGGTGGCACCGATCCAGTACAGCAGCGACCAGCGCGTGTTCGCGCTGCTGGACCACCCGATCCAGGGCGTGGACGAGGTGCGCCGCGACGACGTGGCCACGCCGGCCTATGACTGGCGCAACGGTGTGGACAGCACGGGCCGCGCCGTGTCGTTCATCGAGCTGGCGCAGCCGCTGGCCGAGGGCGAGCGCCTGGCCGTGACGCTGCGCGGGCGCATGCACCCGGACACCGGCCGCCTGCTGCAGACGCCGGCCGAAATCCTGCACGACGTGCTGGCCCACCTGGCCGGCGCGCCGGTGCAGTGGGCCGACTTTGACGACTACCGCACCGAGACCGCCGAGTGGGTGCTGGGCGGCCTGCTGGACGACAACACCGTGAGCGTGCGCGCCGCGGTGGACCAGCTGATGCAGTCGGCCGGCGGTGCCTGGTCGGCCGCCATGCCCGGCATTGCCCTGACCTGGCCACCGCTGCCCGACGACGCCGCGCCGGCCTTGCGCGTGGACCGCCTGGCCGCGCCCGAGCTGCAGGCGGCCACCGCCGCCACGGGCATCGTCACGGTGCTGCGCGTGTTGTACGACTACGACCACGCGGCCGGCCGCTACCGCCGCGCGGTGCAGCTGCGCGCGCCCGACGCGGTGCGCGAATACGGCGCGCTGGAGCAGGAGTGGCCCGCGCCCTGGCTGCGCACGCCGCGCCAGGCCGAGGCGCTGGGCCGGCGCATGCTGGCCTGGCTGGCGCGCCCGCGCTGGCGCCTGGGCTGGCGCCAGGACTGGGCCGATGTGGCCACGGGCAGCTGGGTACACATCGAGCACCCGCTGGCGCCCATTGCCGGCCGCCACCGCCTGCTGGCGGCGCGGCTGGACCTGTCAGGGGCCGAGCTGGAGGGCAGCATCGAAGCGCCCGTGGGGCCGGTGCCGGCCATCGAGACCACGCGCCTGTCCACCGCGTTCGAGCCGGTGATTCAGGCCGGCATCACGGTGGAGGTGGCCGGCAGCGAGATCATCTTCACGGCGCGCGACGAGCAGGGCAAGGCGCTGCCGGGCGCGCGCATCACGCTGAACGGCGGCGCCACCCGCATCGCCGACGCGGCCGGGCGCGTGTCCTTCCCCGTCGCGCGCGGGCGGCATGTGCTGCTGATCGAGGCCGACGGCTACCCGGCGAGCGAGGCGGTGGTGGTGGTATGAGCGAGCGGCGTCGCTTCTTCCCGGCCACGCCGGTGCAGCGGGTGCCGGGGCGCACGGTGGAGCTGGAGATGCAGCTGCGGCCGGAGGCGCCGGTGCTGGCGCCGGCCGCGCCGCCGCCCCTGCCACCTGCAGTTGGTGTGCCGGCGGCCACCTGGCTGCCAGGGCGCTTCACGGCCATGTGGCAGAACGAGGACCCGCCCGAAATCAGCGCCGAGGCGGATGGCCGTACCCGCATCCACTTCTGGGGGTACCAGACCTGGTGGGTGGGTGAGCCCATGCTGGTAGATGGCGTGCCGGCACCGCTGCCAACCCCGGCGTGGCGCTGCGTGCAGGTGGACATGGAGCCCGGCTGGGGCGAGTCCGCGCTGTACGGCGTGCTGTGGGATGCCCCGCGGGGCGCAGTGGGTGCTGGCGTGGAACTCGCCCGCCGATCCCGCGCCCGACTTGCCGCTGCTGCAAGGCTGGCAGGTCAGCAGCCTGGGCGACCGTGCCCGCGTCGATCAGGCGCTGGTGACGGTGGCGTTCCTGGCGGACGGCGGCAACAGCGGCGAGGCGCAACTGGTGGCCCGCGCCATGCTGGGCGATACCGTGCTGGGGGAACTGGTGTTGAACGTCACCCGGCAAGGATGGTGAGCCCATAGAAAAAGACGGGCGACCGCCGATGGTGCTGAGAACACCGCCGACGGCCCCTTCCTGCAGAGCAAGCTGCAAGTCAGGCGAAGACCCGCCACCTGTGCACAGGCGGAGCGAGCCTATCAGAGATCGGCCGGCCATTGCGGCTGGCGCAAAGGACTTGCACCCATGACAAAACCCATCATCCCCTGGATCGGCGGCAAACGTCGCCTGGCGCGGCACATCCTGCCGTTGTTCCCCGCGCACACCTGCTACGTCGAGCCGTTCTGCGGCGCGGCCGCCCTTTTCTTCAGCAAGCCGCCGGCCAAGGCCGAGGTGCTGAACGACATCAACGGCGAGCTGGTGAATCTGTACCGCGTGGTGCAGCACCACCTGGAGGAGTTCCTGCGCCAGTTCAAATGGGCGCTGACCAGCCGGCAAATCTTCAAGTGGCTGCAGGCCACCCCACCCGAGCCGCTGACCGACATCCAGCGCGCCGCGCGCTTCTTCTACCTGCAGAAGAACGCCTTCGGCGGCAAGGTGGCTGGCCAGACCTTCGGCGCCAGCGCCACCGCGCCGCCGCGGCTGAACCTGCTGCGGCTGGAGGAAGACCTGTCGGACGCCCACCTGCGGCTGGCTGGCGCCACCATCGAGCACCTCGACTGGGCCGAGTGCATCCGCCGCTACGACCGGCCCGCAACGCTGTTCTACTGCGATCCGCCGTACTGGGGCACGACGGGCTATGGCGTCGGGTTCGAGCTGGCCCAGTACGACCGCCTGGCCGAGCTGGCCAGGAGCATCCAGGGCAAGATGGTCATCAGCGTCAACGACATCCCCGAGATGCGCCAGGCCTTCGGCGGCCTGGCCATGGAGCGCGTCGAGATCACCTACGCCGTAGGCGGCAAGGGCCGGCCGGCCGGGCGATCGGGCGAGCTGGTCATCCGCAGCTGGTGAGTCGCGGAAAGCCGACAGACCGGCCGAAAGGGCTTGCTGGCGGGGCCGTTCAGAGCGTCAATCAGCTCATCCCGCCCCGCACCAAGGACCCCCGATGACCGCCACCCAGACCCCCGCCACCCAGAACGAAGCCTGGGGCTTCTGGGGCACCATGGAGGAGCACGCCCCCGCCGCCTGGCCGCTGGCATTGCAGGCCATCTGCGCCGCCACCGCCCAGCCCCTGGACGACGCCCGCGCCTTCCTCGACAGCCGCCACGGCCGCCACTTCGCCGACAGCGTGCGCGACGCCCTGGCGCGGGGCCAGGCCCTGCCCAAGGCCATCGACACCGCCACCGCCCAATGGATGACCTGGGGCATCGGCCGCACCACCAGCCGCCAACACGGCATCCCCGCGGCCTGCCCTACCTAACCGGCTTCGTGGCCCACTGCGGCATCGCCCAAGCAGCCTGATTCGCCCCCAAAAACAGCCAAGCCACCCCAGCGGTGGCTTTTTTGTCGTCCTATCATTGCTGCCTGTGCAATTCCTTTGCCGCAGGCACAACGCTTTTGAGCAGCCAATATCGCGCTTCTCACCGCTCAAATATCGCGGCGCGCTTCATGCGGTGATGAACACCGAGCCGGCACCATCCCCCATCCTGTCGCCTGTCACACCGCTGCTGATCGCCGATGACCATCACCTGGTACGGGATGGATTGAAGTTGATGGTCATGGCCATGTTTCCCGATGCCTGCGTGCTGGAAGCCGCCAACGCAGAACAGATGATTCGACAGGTGCGGCGTTGCAACGGCGTCGCCCTGGCGATGGTCGACCTGAACATGCCGGGCATGGACAAGGGTGCCGCGCTGGGCTTGCTGGGCCACGAATTCCCGCGGCTGCGCCTCGTCGTGGTGTCGGCGCTGACCTCGCCGGACGTCATCCGCCGCGCGCTGGCATTGCCCGCGGTGCATGCGTTCGTGCCAAAGAGCGCGGGCGCATCGCATATGCGGGAAGCGATCGAAGCCGCGCTGCACAACCGCAAGCTGCCGTTTTCGCCTGCTCCCGATGCGGAGCCGCCACTGGATGCGGCGCTGACGCCGCGCATGCAGGAAATCCGGAGCCTGCTGCGTCAGGGCCTGTCGAACAAGAGCATTGCGCGGCAGCTCAATCTGTCCGAGGGCACGGTGAAGAACTACATGTCGGAGATCTTCCGCGCGCTGTCGGTCTCCAACCGCACCCAGGCCGCGCAATACGACACCGAGACAGCCTGAAAAGACGCTGCCCTGCGGGGCCGCGCCGCCCCACGCCATGAGCGCCATCGGCCTGCCGGAAATCCCCACTGGTCAGACGCAGCCGGTCAAGCTGTACCTGCTGATCCGCGCCTGCGAACTGCTGCTGGCACTGGTCTTCGTGCCAGTGCTGCCGTGGTGGCAACCCGCCTTGTGGTTCGCACTGGTGGCCAGCACCGGGACATGGGGCTTTCTGCGCGTGCGGCGCGCCGACTTCAAGCTGCTGGCGACGCGTGCGCGGCGCAACATCTACCGGCGTTATGTCTGGCAATCGGCGCTCGCGGTGGGCAGCGCCTGCTGGCTGCTCTATGTGCCGCGCAGCCACGGGCTGCAGGCGCTGCTGGGCATGTTTCTGGCACTGACGGCCTGCCTGGTGGCCATGTGGGGCGTGCGGGACATGCCGCGCACGGCCGTGGCGGTGAGCCTGATCCTGGGCCCGACGGTGCTGCGATGGATGGTCGACGGCGCGCTGGAGCGCCGTCCCATGGTCTTTCTGGTCGGGGTCTGCGGCGTGGTGCTGGGCGCCATGATCGTCTACACCGCCACGCTGCATGCCGAACGCATCGCCCGCGAATCGGTATTGCGTGAGCGGGCCGAGCGCGCCAGCGATGCGATGGCCGAGATGGGCCTGGCCAAGTCAAGATTCTTTGCTGCCGTCAGCCACGACCTGCGCCAGCCGGTGCACGCGATCGGCCTCTACCTCGAGCCGCTGTCGCGCGCGCTGGGCCCGGATACCCACTCGGAGATGCGCCGTGCGCTCAACGGCATCCGCCAGTCCTGGCATGCGCTAGACGATCTGCTGGCCCAGGTGCTTGACCTCACGCGCATGGACGCGGGCACGCTGCAAGCCAGCATTCATCCGGTTGGACTGGGGCCGCTGGTGCGCGCCGCGGTGCTGCAGCACAGCGCCATGGCAGAGCGCGCCGGCGTTCGCCTGGTGGCCGCGCTGCCTGACGATAAAGCGCCGTGCGTGTATGCCGACGAGATCATGCTGCGCCGGGTCTTGTCGAACCTGGTCGATAACGCGATCAAGTTCTCGCCCCGCGGCCGCTGCGTGCTGCTGGCTGTACGACCGGCATCCCAGGCGTGGCACCTCCAGGTGCGCGATGCGGGCCCCGGCATCCCGATCGAGCAGCAGGAAAGCGTGTTCCAGGAATTCATGCAACTGGACAATCAGGCGCGCGACCGCCAGCAGGGCCACGGCCTGGGCCTGGCGATCTCGCGCCGCTTCGCGCACCTCATGCTCGGCAGCCTGACGCTGCGTTCGGCGCCGGGGCGTGGCAGTTGCTTCACGCTGACGCTGCCGCTTGCAGCCCCGCCACGGCTGCAAGCGCACGAGCCCGATACAGGACCAAGCAGCGAACTGCCTGCCGACGGCCCATGGGCGCCTGCCCCACGCGACATCCTGCTGGTGGAAGACGACCCGCTGGTGGCCGACGCGATGTCGCAACTGCTGGGCAGCTGGGGACAAACCGTGCGCCACGTCGATACGGTGGCTGCGGCCTGGCGCGCACGCGCCTTCGGCCAGCTCGCGATCTGCGATGTGCGCCTGCCACATGGCGGCAACGGCTTGGAACTGGCGCTGGGTCTGCGCGCGCTGGGCAAGCAGGTGTTTCTCATCACGGGAGAAACCGACGCTGGCCTGCGCGCCGACGCACAGGCGGCCGGGCTGCCCTTGCTGACCAAGCCTGTCTCGGCCGCACAGATGATGGCCGCGCTGCAGGATACCTGACCAGTGGCTATATATTAAGGGTCTTAGGAAGCAAACGCTATCAAAGCGGATTGTTTCTGAGCAAGGATAGCAATGCTTGGTAGAGGTTCTGATTTCGATGATTGAAGCGAAACTCGGTCTCCTTCAAGTGCAGATAGAACGTCTTGCGCGGCACGCCATTGAACTGCGCCAGTCGCCGCTTGGCGAAGCTCCAGAAGCTCTCGATGCCATTGACATGCACCGAGCCACGTGCGAGCTCATTGGCCCCGTGGCTGACCCGAAAGTGCTTGTCAAAGCCCACGTCCACCAGCCCGTCGTAGCCTCTCCAGCCATCAGTGTGAATGATGCTGGCAATGTCGGCCTTGCCCCGGATGATGGCCTGCAAGGTGCGTTTGGAGGCATCGGGCACGATCTCGGTGTAGACACAGTCGCCTCGCTTGAACAAACCAAAGACCACCGTCTTGCGGCCCGCGCCGCGGCCGCGCAAGCCGCGTACGCGACGGGGACCGAAGTAGGACTCATCGGCTTCGAGCTCTCCGACAAAGGGCGAGCGCGCTTCACAGTGCTCGGCCATGCGAGCACGCATGCGCAGATAGATGCTGTTGACCGAACGCAGCGACAGCCCGCACAGTTGGGCGCAGTCGGTGGCCGTCAAATCCATGGCGAAGTAGCGCACGAGCTGGCGAAACTTCGCTTCACTGATCTTGGAACGCCTGAAGTACCTGTTTTCTGAATCACGATAGGAAGTTAGCTCACTTGGTAGAGAGGTTTGCTTCCTAAGACCCATATTAAATAGCGCCAAAACCAGTCTGAATCGGCGGCTGGGTTTCGTAGCTTGTTCCGGTGCCGTCGCCTTCCTTTTCAGATGGCATCCGATGGCGGATGCGTGCGCGCCACTGCGCCTTCCGGGCGGAGCACCCGCGCCTCGTAGACGGCATCGGACGTGGTGCCTTGCCAACGATTGAACGAAGCATCGAACCGCCTGATCTGCGGCAGCCCCACCAGCACCGGCAGCGGCCCGTGCAGCAGGTTGTTGGAGATGTCCACTTCGCGCAGCGCGAGATGGCTTCGAGACGCCGTCATCACACCGCTCAACCGGTTGTTGGCAAGCATCAGGCGCTCCAGCCTCGGGGTGGCGTGCAGTGCGGGCACCGGGCCGTCGAGCAGGTTGTTGTTGGCCTTCAGGACGCGCAGTTGCGTCAGCCCGCGCAGCGAAGGGAGGGGACCGTGCAGGTAGTTGAGCGACACCGTCAGTTCGCGCAACTGTGTTAGCGCGCCGAGGTAAGGTAAGCGGCCGCGCAGCTGGTTGTTGGACAGGCGCAGCCCGATGACGTGACGCTGCTGGTCATCGCAGCGCACGCCCGTCCATTGGCATTCGCTTCCAGCCGGTCCGCGCCAGCCGGCGCGCTCGGTCCACTGCGACCCTGCGGTGGCCTCGAACAGCGCAAGCAGCGCCTGCCGCTCGCTGGCCGGCACGGCAGCCTGTGCGCTGCCGGCCGCCATGGCGGCTGCCAACAGCAGGGCATAACGACCAGGCCGGATCGCCGACGTGCGCAGGTCGCGACGCCACGGGCGTGAGATAGGGTGTTCATCGGTATCTTCTCCTCAAACATAGGTGATGGGCAACGGCCCTGCCGCGCTCAGCGACCAGCGGCCGTGCGCCAGCGTAGGCAGCAGGGGGCGCCACGCCCACCTGAAGAAAGTCACCTTTCGCGCCACTCGACTTGTTTCGTCCCCTTTCGGAGGGACGCTAGGCGGCACGCATGACGAAGTTCACCTGTGCCCGGATCGAAGCGGTTCCTACAGTACCTCGCATCCCGCGCGGCATGTTGCTGCGCCGTCACCCCGAGAGCCGCCCATGCCACACTTCGCCTCACCCTTCGTCACCGCAAGCGATGCGCACCCGATCCGGTCGCGGCCCCCACCGCGAGAGATCGGCCGCTTCGCCGAGACCTCCTCCGTCCGCTGGCTGCGCCGCGTGTTCGCCGTGCTCAACCGCACCGCTCCATCCGCTTCGGCGCGCCTGGCCTACGCGCTGCTCACGCGCCCGCCACGCGTGCCGGAGCGCGCATGGGAGGCGGCGATCCGCGCGCAGGCGCACACCAGCGCGCTGCCCTTTGGCACAGGCCGTCTGGCCGTCTACGAATGGGGCACCGGGCCCGCAGTGCTGCTGGTACACGGTTGGGGCGCCCGTGCCACACATTTCGGCAAGCTGGTTCCTGCCCTGGTCGCTTCGGGGCGGCGCGTCGTGGCCTTCGACGCGCCTGCGCATGGCCGCTCCAGCGGGCGCCACACCACGCTGCCCGACTTTGCTGAGGCGGTGGCCGCGGTGGCTGGACATGCGGGAGAAATCCAGAGCTTGATCGCGCATTCCTTCGGCGTCGCCATGGCCCTGTGGGCGCAAGCCGAATGGGGCCTGCGCGTTCAGAGGCAGGTGCTGTTCAGTTCCCTCGACCACTGCCAGTGGGTGACCGAGGAATTCGCCCGTCTGGTAGACCTGCCCTCAGCGGTGATCGAACGCGGCCGGCAGCTGATGGTCGAGCGCACCAACGGACGCATGACCTGGGACGCCCTGTCCGTGGCCGACTGGCTGCGGCAAAGCACGGCGCCGACCCTGCTGCTGCACGACGCCGACGATGCCGAGGTCCCAATTCACCACTTCTTCAACCTCATGAAGGCGTGCGCCCAGCGTCCGCTCGATCTGCACGTGACCGAGGGGCTCGGACATCACCGCCTGCTGGGCGATGCCGGCGTGATTGCCCGCGTCATGGACTTCCTGCACGCGCCAGGGCACTGACCTTTTCTTATCCTTCAACCCACAGGTGACACCATGCATATCGCCTTCTCACACCCGTTGTGGCTGCTTGCGCTGCTGGCCGGGCCAGCCGCGCTGACCGGTCTGGCCTGGCTGGCCGCGCTGATCGCCCGCATCGCCCACGGCATGCCCAAGCGCAACGAGGACATGGTGCTGACGGAGTAGCACGGCGGCGTCAGAACAGCCCCGTCACCTGCCCCGTGTCGTCCAGGTCGATGGTTTCGGCCGCCAGGCGCGCGGGCAGCCCGGGCATGGTCATGATGTCGCCGCACACCAGCACCACGAAGCCGGCGCCGGCCGACAGGCGCACTTCGCGGATGTGCACGGTGTGGCCGGTGGGCGCGCCCAGTCGCTTGGGGTCGGTCGAGAAGCTGTACTGGGTCTTGGCGATGCACACCGCCAGGTGGCCCCAGCCGTCGGCCTGCAGCTGCTTCAGGCGCGCCTCGGCCTCGGGGCTGGCGGTGATCTGCGCGGCGCCGTACACCTTCTGCGCCACCTGCAGCGCCTTGTCCCACAGGCTGTGCGCGTCGTCGTAGGCGAAGCGCGGCGCGCGCGGGGCGTGCTGATCGCACAGCGCCACCACTTCGCGCGCCAGCTCGGTCGCGCCCGCGCCGCCATCGGCCCAGTGGCGCGACAAGGCGTAGGGCACGCCGCGCGCGGCCATGCGGCTTTGCAGCAGCGCGTGCTCGGCCGTGGTGTCGGCCACGAAGTGGTTGGCCGCCACCACGCAGGGCAGGCCGAACACCTCGCGCACGATGTGCAGGTGGCGCTCCAGGTTGGCCAGGCCGGCCTCCAGCGCCGCCAGGTTCTCCTGCGCCAGCGCGTCCTGGGCACGCCGCCCTGCATCTTCAGCGCGCGCACCGTGGTCACCAGCACGGCGGCCGTGGGTTGCAGGCCGGCGATGCGGCACTTGATGTCGAAGAACTTCTCGGCCCCCAGGTCGGCGCCAAAGCCGGCCTCGGTGATGGCGTAGTCGCCCAGCTTCAGCGCCGCGCGCGTGGCGATGACGGAATTGCAGCCGTGCGCGATGTTGCCGAACGGCCCGCCGTGCAGCAGCGCGGGGTTGTTCTCCAGCGTCTGCACCAGGTTGGGCGCCAGCGCGTCCTTCAGCAGCACGGCCATGGCGCCATGCGCTCTCAAATCCGCAGCGGTCACGGGCTTGCGGTCGCGCGTTTCGGCCACCACGATGCGGCCGAGGCGCTCCTTCAGGTCGCTCATCGAGCGCGACAGGCACAGCACCGCCATCACCTCCGACGCGGCGACGATGTCGAAGCCGCCCTCGCGCGGGTAGCCGTTGGCCGGGCCGCCCAGGCCCACGGCGATGTGGCGCAGCGCGCGGTCGTTCATGTCCATCACGCGGCGCCAGAACACGCGCCGCACGTCGATGCCCATCGCGTTGCCCTGATGCACGTGGTTGTCGAGCACGGCGGCCAGCAGGTTGTGCGCCAGCGCGATGGCGTGGAAGTCGCCGGTGAAGTGCAGGTTGATGTCTTCCATCGGCACCACCTGCGCGTGGCCGCCGCCGGCCGCGCCGCCCTTCATGCCGAACACCGGGCCGATGGACGGCTCGCGCAACGCCAGCACGGCCTTGTGGCCCAGCCGGTTCATGCCGTCGGCCAGGCCGACCGAGGTGGTCGTCTTGCCCTCGCCCGCCGGCGTGGGGCTGGTGGCGGTGACCAGGATCAGCTTGCCATCGGGCCGCTCATCCAGCGACTGCAGCCAAGGCAACGCGATCTTGGCCTTGTAGTGGCCATAGGGCACCAGGTGTTCGTCGGCGATGCCGAGGCGCTCGCGCGCGATGTCGGTGATGCGGCGCAGCGTGGCGCGGCGGGCGATGTCGAGGTCGTGAAGGGCCATGGGCAGGGTTCGGCGTTGAGCGTGCGGCGTTGAGCGTATCAGCGCGGCCGGGCGTGGCCCGAGCGGATTTTCACCCTGAGGCGGGCGCCACTCAGCGCTTGCCGCGGCCGACCGGGCTGCCACGCTTGGCGGCCTTGCGCGCTGACGGCGAGCGCGCGGCGGTGGCGCGCGGCGGCAGGCCAGTGTGCTGCGTCAGAACCGCTCCGCGCGCAGGCTGGACGGGCGCGGAGCGCTTCTTTGCACTTCCGGCGTGGGCGCCGGCGCGCTGGCGGTGGAGTTGTTGCGCCGCGCGCTCTGGTAACTGCCATCGATCACCGGCTGCCAGGCGGGTATGAGGTGCTGCTTGCCGCTGCCGATCAGGTCGTGGCGGCCCATGCGCTTCAAGGCTTCGCGCAGCAACGGCCAGTTGTTGGGGTCGTGGTAGCGCAGGAAAGCCTTGTGCAGGCGGCGGCGGCGCTCGCCCTTGACGGTGTCCACTGCTTCGCCGCGCTCGTCGCGGTGCACGCCGACCAGCGGATTGAGGCCGGTGTGGTACATCGCCGTCGCCGTGGCCATGGGCGAGGGTAGAAGGCCTGCACCTGGTCGGCGCGAAAGCCGTTTTGCTTGAGCCACAGCGCCAGGTTGAGCATGTCTTCATCGGTCGTGCCGGGGTGTGCGGCGATGAAGTATGGGATCAAAAACTGCTGCTTGCCCGCCTGGGCACTGAACTTCTCGAACAGCTGCTTGAACTTGTCGTAGCTGCCGATGCCGGGCTTCATCATCTTCGACAGCGGGCCTTCCTCGGTGTGCTCGGGCGCGATCTTCAGGTAGCCGCCGACGTGGTGTTGCACCAGTTCCTTCACGTAGGACGGCGAGCGAATCGCCAGGTCGTAGCGCAGGCCGGAGCCGACCAGCACCTTTTTCACGCCGGGCAGTGCGCGCGTGCGCTGGTAGATGCGCGTGAGCGGGGCGTGGTCGGTGGTCAGGTTCTGGCAGATGCCGGGATACACGCAACTCGGCTTGCGGCAGGCGGCTTCGATCTCGGGCGACTTGCAGCCCAGGCGGTACATGTTGGCGGTGGGGCCGCCCAGGTCGCTGACGACGCCGGTGAAGCCTTGCACCTTGTCGCGCATCTCTTCCACTTCGCGCAGGATGGATTTCTCGCTGCGGCTTTGGATGATGCGGCCTTCGTGCTCGGTGATGGAGCAGAAGGTGCAGCCACCGAAGCAGCCGCGCATGATGTTGACGCTGAAGCGGATCATCTCCCACGCGGGGATCTTGGTGTCGCCATCGTGGCGACCGCGCGCGTCGGCGTAGCGCGGGTGCGGGTTGCGCGCGTAGGGCAGGTCGAAGATGTGGTCCATCTCGGCCGTGGTCAGCGGGATGGGCGGCGGGTTGAGCCACACGTCGCGCGCGGTGGCGCCCTCGCCGTGCGCCTGCACCAGGGCGCGGGCGTTGCCGGGGTTGGTCTCCAGGTGCAGCACGCGGTTGGCGTGGGCGTAGAGCACGGGGTCGCGCTTGACCTGCTCGTAGCTGGGCAGGCGGATGACGGTGCGATCACGCGGCGGGCGCGTGCTGCGCAGCGCCGGGTTGGGCACGAACACCAGCGGTTGCGCCGCAGGCTGAGGTTCTAAATAAAATTCGCCCTGAGTCGCCGTGAAATCTGATGTTTCAGCTATATTTTTGCAGTATTCGATGCTTCCATCGAACACGAAGCCCCTGCGCCGCGGCCTGTTCGCCGGTGGTCTGGTAGGGGTTGATGTGCGCTTCGACGCGGCCAGGCTGATCGACCTCGGTCGAGTCGATCTCGAACCAGCCCGGCTCGCTCACACGGCGCACGAAGGCGGTGCCACGCACGTCGGTGATCTGCCCGATGGGCTCGCGCCGCGCCAGCCGGTGTGCCACCTCGACCAGCGCGCGCTCGGCGTTGCCGTACAGGAGCAGGTCGCACTTGCTGTCGACCACGATGGAGCGGCGCACCTTGTCGCTCCAGTAGTCGTAGTGGGCGATGCGGCGCAGGCTGCCCTCGATGCCGCCCAGCACGATGGGCACGTCCTTGTAGGCCTCGCGGCAGCGCTGGCTGTAGACGATGGCGGCGCGGTCGGGCCGCTTGCCGCCCACGTCGCCGGGGGTGTAGGCATCGTCGCTGCGGATTTTGCGATCGGCCGTGTAGCGGTTGATCATCGAATCCATGTTGCCCGCCGTCACGCCCCAGAACAGGTTGGGCCGGCCCAGCGCCTTGAAGGGCTCGGCGCTGTGCCAGTCGGGCTGCGCGATGATGCCGACGCGAAAGCCCTGCGCCTCCAGCACGCGGCCGATCACGGCCATGCCGAAGCTCGGGTGGTCGACATAGGCATCGCCCGTCACCAGCACCACGTCGCACGAATCCCAGCCGAGCGCCTCCATCTCGGCCCGGCTCATGGGCAGATAGGGCGCGGTGCCGAAGCGCTTGGCCCAGAAGGGCTTGTAGCTGGTGATCGGCTTGGCCGCGCGCGGGAAGAAGGAGACGTCGATGGGGGCGTTCATGGGGTCACGGCGGCGCAAGGGGCCTGGGCGGCCGGCCGTGTGCAGGGCAGATGGGGGCTGATTCTAGGTTTTCAGCCCATTCCGCGCTGCCGCAGGCTCTTCGGGCGCGGCTCAGTGCCGCTCGATCAGCTGGCCGCGCAGCTCGCCATCGGGATAGCGGGCGGTGCGGATGTTCACGTACCACTGGCCGGCCAGCAGGTCGGCGCGCTGCCGGGGCGTGAGCATGGCGCGGCCTTCGGCAGGGTTGGCGAGCGTGCGGCCGAGCATCATCACGCGCGGCGCGACTTCGCCGCTCATGCCGGGGCTGTGGAAGTGCGCGCCGGTCACCGGGCCGCTCAGGCCGCTGAAGTTGAGCTTCCACTGCAGCAGGCCGGTATTGCGGTTGAGCACGGCCACCAGCTCACCCTGCGCGGCGCTGTCGCTGGGCGGCACCACGTTGCTGCCGTTCAGCCGGGCGCTGAAGGCCGCCAGCTCGGGCTGGCGCGCGGGCTCGGCGCGCGGCATGGGGCGGATCGGCGGCGCCGGCTGCGTGACGGGCGGGCTGGCGCAGGCGGCCAGCAGGGCGGTGGTGATGGCGGCCACGGCCCAGCGCCCGCTGCGGGCGACACCAAGGGGAACGGCGAAGGAAAAAATGCGCGGACGACATGCCGCGCACCTTATCACCCGCCCCGCCTCAGCCGGGCGGGGCTTACAGGCGGATACCTTCGTGTCGTCTGGCTTGCGACTTCAGTTCACCACGCGCAACTGGCCGCGCAGCTCGCCCGACGGGTAGCTGGTGGTGTGCACGTTGACGTACCAGCGCCCGTCCATCAGGTCGACCGCCTGGTTGGGCGTGAGCGTGGCGCGGCCCTCGTAGGTGGGGCCGAAGGGACCGGGCCACACCATCACCGCGGGGGCGGTCTGCCCCTCGGCCGCCGGGCCGTGGAACTGCACGCCGGTGATCGCGCCGCTGAGGCCGGACCAGGTGGTCTTCCAGCGCAGCACGCGGGAGTTGCTGTCGTACACGGCGTCGAGTTGCGCCGTGCCATTGCTGCGCGTGGGCGGCATGGCGCTGCTGCCGTCGAGGCGCGTGATCAGCGCCACCAGGTGGGCGTTGGGGTCGATCGGTGCGGGCACGGCGACCGGCGGCGGCATGGTCTGCCCCACCGGCGGCAGCGGTTGCGGCACGGGCTGCGACGGCGGGATGGCCTGCGGCTGCGCGATGGGCGGCGGCGGCACCTGCGGCCCGGGCAAGGGCTGGGCGCGCGCACGGGCGGCGGGTCGTAGCGCGGCCCCAGATCGACCGTGGCGCAGGCGCTGGCCAGCAGGGCGGCCGCCAGCACGGCAACCGAATGGCGCGGAGGAACCAGGTGGATCGAAGACATGCGGGCAACTCCTTTGCTTGTGACGTGGAACTGGGGCGATGTTAAGCGCGGCGGGGGCGTGCCTCTGTAGGTCGGTGCCCGCACGCGCCCACGCAAAGCGCCCCGGGGCACCCCTCGAACGCGGGGTGACGCGGCACTGCCACACCTGCAATAGCTACCATTAAAATAGCGCCTGGCGCTTGCTGCATGGGCGCTCAAGGCCAATTTGGCTTGAAATTCAGCGCGCGGCGCGGTTCACAGCAGCTCGGCCGTCTGCACCGTGACCACCACGGTCTGCAACTGGCCGTCGCGCTCGCGGCTGCGCAGCCACCAGATGGCGCCCTTCTTGACCGAGCATTCGTGCTCGGCCATGCCCAGCAGGCGCGAGATGGTCTCGCCCAGCGTAGGCTGGTGGCCGACGATCAGCACCGGCGCCTTGCCATTCGGCCAGCCGGCCAGTTGCAGCAGCTGCTCGGGGCTGGCACCGGGCTGCAGCTCGTCGTGCAGCTTGTACTTGCGGCCCAGCGCCAGCACCGTCTGCTCGGTGCGGATGGCCGGGCTGCACAGGATGCGCGTGCCCTCGGGCAGCTGGCGATCCAGCCAGGCGGCCATGCGCGTGGCCTGCTTGTCGCCGCGGCGCGTCAGCGGGCGGTCCAGGTCGGTCATCATGCCTTCGGGGTCTTGCGCCTCGGCGTGGCGCCACAGAATCAGGTCCATCGTTCACTCTCCTCCAGATTGCTTCAGGATCGGTAGCGCTCCATCAAGGCCGCCTGGGCGCTGGGGCCGGGTGGCGCACCGGGCGGGACGACGCTGCGGTAGTGCCCGCCGTCTTCCATCACCCAGGCGTCGCGCGCGTCGTGCAAGTAGGCCAGCAGGCATTCGTCGATGATGCGCTGGCGCAGCAGCGGGTCGGTCACCTGCCAGGCGGTTTCGACGCGGCGCAGCATGTTGCGGTTCATCCAGTCGGCCGACGACAGCCACAGCTGCTCATCGGCCCCGGCGCGGAAATAGAACACGCGCGAATGCTCCAGAAAGCGGCCGATGATGCTGCGCACGCGGATGTTTTTGGTCAGCGCCGCCGGCAGCATGCAGGCGCCGCGCACGATCAGGTCGATCTTCGCCCCCGCATCGCCGGCGCGCAGCAGCGCCACGATCAGCGCCTCGTCGGTCAGCGCGTTCATCTTGGCGACGATGCGCCCGCCCCGCCCCTTCATCGCTGCCTGCGCCACGGCGTCGATCTTGGCCAGCATCTGCCGGTGCAGCGTGAACGGCGCCAGCAGCATGCGCTGCATGCGCGGCAGGCGGCTGTGGCTGGCCAGGTGCACGAACAGCTGGTCCATGTCGGACGTGAGGCGCGCGTCGGCCGTCAGGTAGCTCAGGTCGGTGTACAGCGCCGCCGTGCGCGGGTTGTAGTTGCCGGTCGACAAATGGCCGTAGCGGCGCAGCTGGCGGCCTTCGCGCCGCGTCACCAGCAGCATCTTGGCGTGGGTTTTGAGGCCCACCACGCCGTACACCACCTGCGCGCCAGCGCGCTCCAGGTGTTCGGCCCAGTTGATGTTGGCCTCCTCGTCGAAGCGCGCCTTCAGCTCGACCACGGCCGTCACTTCCTTGCCGCGGCGCTGCGCGTCGATCAGCAGGTCCATCATGCGGCTGTCGTTGCCGGTGCGGTAGATGGTCTGCTTGATGGCCAGCACGGCCGGGTCGTGCACGGCCTCGCGCAGGAAGTCGATCACGCCGTCGAAGCTCTCGAACGGCAGGTGCGTCAGCACGTCGCCGCGCTTGAGGCGCTCGAACACCGATTCGCCGCGCTTGAGTTGCACCGGATAGCTGGCGCTGTAGGGCGCGAACAGCAACTCCGGGGCGTCGACCAGCGAGATCAGCTGCTGCAGGCGCACCAGGTTCACCGGCCCTTGCACCTTGAACAGCGCCTCGGCCGGCAGCCTGAACTGGCGCAGCAAAAAGTCGGACAGCTCGGGCGAGCAGGCCGACGACACCTCCAGCCGCATGGCCAGGCCGTAGTGGCGCTGGTGCAGTTCCTGCCGCAGCGCAGTGCGCAGGTTCTTCACTTCCTGCTCGTCCACCGACAGATCGGAATCGCGCGTGACACGGAAGTGCGAGAAGTCGCCCACCTCGCGCCCCGGGAACAGATCGGGCAAGTGCGCGCGCACCACGCTGGAGAGCATGACGAACAGCGTTTCGCCGCCGCTCACGCGCTCGGGCAGGCGCAGCACGCGCGGCAGCACGCGCGGCACCTTGACGATGGCGATCTCGTTGCGGCGGCCGAAGGCGTCCTTGCCCTTGAGCTGCACGATGAAGTTGAGCGACTTGTTGGCCACCTGCGGAAACGGGTGCGCCGGGTCCAGCGCCACCGGCACCAAGAGCGGCTTGACCTCGCGCAGGAAATGCTCGCGCACCCACTTGCGCTGCGCCTCGTTGCGGTCGAGGTGCGACACGATGCGCAGGCGCTTGGCGGCCATGGCCGGCAGCAGCACGTCGTTGTAGATGGCGTACTGCCGGTTCACCAGCCCGTGCGCGGCCGCCATCAGGCGGCGCATGCCGCCACCGGCGTCGGTGCCGGCGCGCCAGGCCGTCAGGTGCGGCTCGGCGCGCACCTCGAAGAACTCGTCCAGGTTTGACGACACGATGCACAGGTAGCGCAGGCGCTCGAGCAGCGGCACGTCGGGCCGCTCGGCCCAGTGCAGCACGCGGTGGTTGAAGTCGAGGATGCTGGCATCGCGGTCGAGCAGCGGGTAGCGCGCGAGGATGGCGGCGGTATCAGCGGCGGCGGCGGCAGGCATGGCGGCACTTCAAAAATGGAGCATCGCCGCAGGATACATCAGCCCGCCGCCGGTTGTGCCAGCGTGGCCGGGCGTGCCGGCACGAGGTATTCGCGGAACAGCCGGGCCGCCGCGTCCCAGCCGAAGCGCTGCGCGTGCGCCCGCGCATCGGCACGCGGAATGCGCAGCGCCTGCTGCACCGCATGGCGCAGGTCGGTGTGCATCACGCCGCCCACCGGCTGGCCGGGCGCGGCGGCCAGCACCTCGGTGGGGCCATCCACCGGGTACGCCGCCACGGGCGTGCCCGCAGCCATGGCCTCGAGCATCACCAGGCCAAAGGTATCGGCCCGGCTGGGAAACACGAACACGTCGGCCGCCGCGTACACGCGCGCCAGTTCTTCGCGGGGCAGTACGCCCAGCCAGCGCACCTGCGGGTAGCGGGCGCGCAGCTTGTCCTCCACCGGGCCGACGCCGCACACCACCTGGGTGCCGGGCAGATCCAGCTCCAGAAAGGCCTGGATGTTCTTCTCGTACGACACACGGCCGACGAACAGGTGCAGGGGCCGTGCGATGCGCCCCAGCGGCGCGTAGTCGATGGCCTTGGGCTCAAAGGCGAACAGGCGCGTGTCCACGCCGTGCGTCCATTCGCGCAGGTGGGTGAAGCCGCGCTGCGCCAGTCCCGCCGCCACGCCGCGCGTGGGCACCATCACGCCCGACGAGGGCCGGTGGAAGTGGCGGAAGAAGGCATAGCCCCACGGCAGCGGCAGCCTGACGGCGGCGTGCAGGATCTCGGGAACTTCGTGTGGAAGGCCGTGGTGAAGGCCCAGCCGCGGCGCAGGCAATGGCGCCGCGCGGCCCAGCCCAGCGGGCCTTCGGTGGCGATGTGCACGGCGTCGGGCTGCGCGCGGTCCAGCAGGCCGCGCACTTGCGAGCCGGGTCGCACGGCCAGGTCGATGCCGGGATAGCCCGGGCAGGGGCGGGTCTTGAACTGGCCGGGCTCGATGACGATGACCTCGTCGCCGCTGGCGCGCAGCGACTGCACCAGCTCGACCAGCGTGGTCACCACGCCGTTGACCTGCGGCTGCCAGGCGTCGGTCACCAGAGCGATTTTCATGGAATTACTTCTAAAATAATAGCTGCTTGCGCTTGATGGGCAAGGGCTAGAGGCTTATTTGATTTAAGAAAACAAACAGCCGGACGCAGAGGACGCCAAGGTTTCGCAGAGGGCGCAGAAGAAAACATTGGTTTGGCTGTTTCTTTTGCGCCCTCTGCGGAGCTTCTGCGTCCTCTGCGTCCGGCTGTCCGGCTGTTTCACACGGTTTCCACCGCCCGCGACGGCGGCACCTCGGCCGCGTGGCCGGGCTGCCAGAAGATCAGCTCCAGCCGCCCGTCGTGGTGCTCCACCAGCGCGCTGCGGCTTTCCACCCAGTCGCCGTCGTTGCAGTACAGCATGCCGTCGATGCTGCGGATCTCGGCATGGTGGATGTGGCCGCACACCACGCCGTCGTAGCCGCGGCGACGTGCCTCGTTGGCCACCGCCACCTCGAAGTCGCTGACGTAGTTCACCGCCTTCTTCACCTTGAGCTTCAGGTAGGCCGACAGCGACCAGTACGGCAGCCCCAGGCGCGCGCGCAGGCTGTTGAAGTGGCGGTTGAGCTTGAGCACCGCCTCGTAGGCGTGGTCGCCCACATAGGCCAGCCACTTGGCGTGCTGAATCACGCCGTCGAAATAGTCGCCGTGCGTGATCCACAGGCGGAAGCCCTCGGCGGTGACGTGCACCGTCTCCTCCACCACGTCGATGCCGCCGAAGTTGTGGTTGAGGAAATGGCGCGCGAACTCGTCGTGGTTGCCCGGCACATAGACCACGTGGCAGCCCTTGCGCGCGCGGCGCAGGAGCTTCTGCACCACGTCGTTGTGCGACTGCGGCCAGAACCAGCGCCGGCGCAGCTGCCAACCGTCGATGATGTCGCCGATCAGGTAGAGCGACTCGCTGTCGTGTTCCTTCAGGAAGTCGAGCAGCGGCCCGGCCTGGCAGCCCGGCGTGCCGAGGTGGATGTCGGATATGAAAATGGCGCGGTACCGGGGTCGGTCGCGCGCCATGTCGGGCTCGTCGGCATCGCCGCCGCCACGCTCGGGCGGCGGACCCTGCCACGGCAGATCGGGGCCGCCAAAACGCGCAGTGACATCGCGGAACATGGCCGGTCGAACCGCCGCGGAGCAGGCGAAGTCAGCGGCCGCCGCGGCCGGACCTGCGCCGGCCGCCAGCGGCGTCCCCCTCGCGCAGCAGAGGGGGAAGGCCCGACGGAGACTCAGGGGGTGCTCACCTCAAGCCCCCAGGAAATGCTTGCGATAGCGCGGATGCAGGTCGGCGAAGCGCATCATCAGCGGCAGGTCGGCGCTGTTGAAGTCCGGGTCCCACGCGGGCGGGCCCAGCACCTTGGTGCCCAGGCGCAGGTAGCCCTTGATCAGCGCCGGCGCCTCGACGTCGAGCCGGTCGTTCAGGTTCTCCAGCGGCAGGGCCAGGCGCGGGCGCACCTGGAACTCGATGGGCGCGAGGTGCTTGGCGCGCACCTGGCGCCAGATGCTGGCCGCCACGTCGCCATTGAACACGCCGCCCTGCATCAGCGGGATGCTGGCGCAGCCGATCATGGTGTCGAGCTGGTTGCGCACCATGAACTCGCCCAGCGCCGTCCACAGCGCCATGATCACGCCGCCATGGCGGTGGTCGGGGTGCACGCAGCTGCGGCCCAGCTCCACCATGCGGTTGCGCAGGCCGCGCAGGCGCGTCAGGTCGAACTCGGTGTCGCTGTAGGTGCTCCCCACGCGCCTGGCCTGCACGGGCGTGAGCACGCGGTAGGTGCCGATCACTTCCTGCGTGGCTTCGTCGCGCACCAGCAGGTGCTCGCAGTAATCGTCGAACAGATCGATGTCGTGGCCGGGCACGGGCGTGTTCAGGCGCGCACCCATCTCACCGGCAAAATCTGATAGCGCAGGCGCTGCGCGGCCCTCACTTCGTCGTGGTGCCGCGCCCACGCCACGCTGATCCCGCCGCCGACGCTTTTTGCCAGCGACCCCAGAATCGCGCCGTCGCCGCCCGGATGAAGCGACCCCGGGGAAGATGCGCGGGCGAAGCCGGCGAAAACGCGATCGTGGGGGTGGGCAGTTCTTTCACGATGGAGGCTCCTTTCCTCTTTCTCGTGGGCTTCATGTTCATGGCGGTGCGTGACTTGCACATGGCAATCAAATGAAAGATTGATGACGGTACACCGCATCGGCGCCCTGCCCCCGAATCAGGCGTTTGAAGTTGCGTGCAGATGCAACCAAGCCCGCCGCCGGCAGGGGCGGGCTCGGGCAGCCGTCTGATCCCCGAATCGCGCCACGCCCCGAGGGCGACCCCGGCCAAGAAACGCATCTCGCCCAACGCATCAGAGCCCTTACCCCCGATGCGGGCAAACACGCCGCCGCGGCATCCCGTTAAGATAGTAATCAGTTACTAT
Organism: Ottowia beijingensis; assembly: GCF_013423955.1. Classification (GTDB taxonomy): domain Bacteria; phylum Pseudomonadota; class Gammaproteobacteria; order Burkholderiales; family Burkholderiaceae_C; genus Ottowia; species Ottowia beijingensis. The sequence continues at coordinate 419,137 of NZ_JACCKX010000001.1, forward strand.
CTTTATCGTCCCCCGCATGGAACCCGCGCTCCCCAAACACCTCCCCGCCGACGCGCGGCGTGCCCACACGGTGGAGGCCGTGATGGCATTGGCCGCCACGCAGAACCCGAGCGAGATCACCACCGCCGCCATCGCGCAGCACATGCAGCTGACGCAGGGCGCGTTGTTCCGGCATTTCCCCAACAAGGAGGCGATCTGGCAGGCCGTCATGCAATGGGTGGCCGAGCAGTTGCTGGGCCGGCTCATTCGCGCGGCCGAAGGCAAAGAGGCCAAGGCATCGTCCGTCGCCGCGCTGCGCGCCATGTTCCTGGCCCACATCGGCTTCGTGGCCGAGCACCCCGGTGTGCCGCGCATGATGTTCGGCGAACTGCAGCGCGCCGAGACCACGCCGGCCAAGCAGCTGGTGCAGGCCTTGGTGACGCACTACGGCCAGCGCCTGCACACCCTGCTGGAAGAGGGCAAGGCGCGCGGCGAGCTGGCGCCCACGCTGGACAGCCAGGCCGCCGCCACGCTGTTCATCGGCACCGTGCAGGGCCTGGTGATGCAGGCCATGCTGGCCGGCGACATGGGGCGCATGCGCAGCGATGCGCCCCGCGTGTTCGAGATCTACCTGCGCGGCATTCGGAGCGACGCGACATGAAACTTCCCATCCGGGGCCGCACCCTCGGCCTGCTGGCCATCCTCGTGCCGCTGCTGGCACTGTTCGTCTGGGTGGTGCTGCGCGCCGGCCCGCTGGCGCCGGTGCCGGTCACGGTGGCCCAGGTGCAAAGCCGTGCCATCCAGCCGGCGCTGTTCGGCATCGGCACCGTGCAGGCGCGCTACACCTACAAGATCGGCCCCACCCTGCCGGCGCGCGTGCGCACGCTGAACGTGCACGTGGGCGATGCCGTAAAGGCTGGCCAGTTGCTGGGCGAGATGGACCCGGTGGACCTGGACAGCCGGATGCAGGCCCAGCAGGCGGTGCTGGGCCGCGCCGAGGCCAGCGTGCGCGAGGCGCAGGCGCGCCAGGCCTTCGCCCGCTCGCAGGCCGAGCGCTACCGCGTGCTGGAGCAGGCCCAGGCCGTGAGCCGCGAAAGCCTGGACACGCGCCGGCAAGAGCTGCAGATCGCCGACGCCGCGCTGACCGTGTCGCAGCAGGAGCTGGCCCGCGCCCGCGCCGACCAGCAGGCGCTGCGCGCGCAGCGCGACAACCTGCGCCTGCTGGCGCCGGTGGACGGCGTGGTGGTGCTGCGCGATGCCGACCCCGGCACCACCATCGTGGCCGGGCAGACGGTGATCGAGCTGCTCGACCCGAAGACGCTGTGGATCAACACCCGCTTCGACCAGGTGCGCGCCGCCGGGCTGGCGGCCGAACTGCCGGCGCAGATCGTGCTGCGCTCAGGTGCCGGCGAGCCGCTGGCCGGCCTGGTCAGCCGCATCGAACCCAAGGCCGACGCCGTGACCGAGGAAACGCTGGCCAAGGTCGACTTCGCGCAGATGCCCACGCCGCTGCCGCCCATCGGCGAGCTGGCCGAGGTCACCGTCACCCTGCCCGCGCGCCGGCGGCGCCCACCATCCCCAACGCCGCCGTGCACCGGCAGAACGGGCAGACCGGCGTCTGGCGCATCCAGGGTAACAACCCCGTCTTCACGCCCGTGCAGCTGGGTGCTGCCGATCTGGACGGCCACGTGCAGGTGCACGATGGCCTGAAGGAAGGCGATCAACTGGTGGTCTACAGCGAAAAACCGCTGAACCCGCGCCACCGGCTGCAGGTGGTCGAGCAGATCGCCAAGGGGGCGAAATGATCAGCCTGGCCGGCCGCGACATCCTGCACGGCTGGGGCAAGTTCGTCTTCACCGGCATCGGGCTGGGCCTGCTGATCGGCGTGACGCTGATCATGGCCGGCGTGTACCGCGGCATGATCGACGATGCCCAGGCCCTGCTGGACAACAGCGGCGCCGACCTGTGGGTGGTGCAGCAGGACACGCTGGGGCCCTACGCCGAGCCCTCCAGCCTGCCCGACGACGCCTACCGCAGCGTGCGGCTGACGCGCGGTGTTGAACAGGCCGTCAACATCACCTACCTGACGATGCAGGCGCGGCGCGGCAGCCAGGACGTGCGCACCATGGTAGTGGGCGTGGCGCCCGGCGCCAGCACCCAGCCCGGCTGGCCGCGCCATCTGGTGGCGGGCCGCCACCTCACGCACAGCCATTACGAGGCGGTGGCCGACATCGCCTCCGGCTTCGCGCTGGGCGACCGCATCCAGATCCGGCGCAAGCAGTACACCGTGGTGGGGCTGACGCGGCGCATGGTGTCCTCGGGCGGCGATCCGATGATCTTCATCCCGCTGAAGGATGCCCAGGAAGCGCAGTTCCTCAAGGACAACGACGCCATCTGGCAAAGCCGCCGCCGCACCCAGGCCAACCCCGCCTTCAACCGGCCCGGCGCCCCCGGCGTGCTGGATGCCGTGATCGCCTCGCAGAGCAGCAACACCTCGGTCAACGCCGTCTTGGTCACGCTGCAGCCGGGCCATTCGGCCGACGAGGTGGCGCAGTCCATCGAGCGCTGGAAGCGCCTGACCGCCTACACGCGCGCCGACATGCAGGAAATCCTGGTCGGCAAGCTGATCTCCACCTCGGCCCGGCAGATCGGCATGTTCCTGGCCATCCTGGCGGTGGTCAGCGCGGCCATCGTGGCCTTCATCATCTACACGCTGACCATGGACAAGATCCGCGAGATCGCCGTGCTCAAGCTCATCGGCACGCGCAACCGCACCATCGCCTGGATGATCGCGCAGCAGGCGCTGGCGCTGGGCCTGATCGGCTTCATGGTGGGCAAGATCGCCGCCACGCTGGCCGGGCCGGCGTTTCCACGCTACGTGCTGCTGCTGCCGCAGGACACCATCACCGGCTTCTTTGTCGTGATGGGCATCTGCCTGCTGGCCAGCCTGGTGTCGATCCGGCTGGCGCTGAAAGTGGATCCCGCCGAGGCGGTCGGAGGCTGAGCATGACCACGGGCATCCTCATCGAAGGCCTGCGCAAGCGCTACGGCCAGGGCGACACGGCGGTGGACGCACTCAAGCACGTCGACATGCAGGTCGCGCCGGGCGAGGTGGTGGGCCTGATCGGCCCCTCCGGCTCGGGCAAGAGCACGCTGCTCAAGTGCCTGGGCGCCATCATCGACCCCAGCGCGGGCCGCATGACGCTGGGCGACGAGGTGATCTACGACGACGGCTGGAAAGTACGCGATCTGCGCGCCCTGCGGCGCGACAAGATCGGCTTCGTGTTCCAGGCGCCGTACCTCATCCCCTTTCTCGACGTCACCGACAACGTGGCCCTGCTGCCCATGCTGGCCGGCGTGCCCAACGCAGAAGCGCGCCAGCGTGCGCTGGAGCTGCTCACGGCGCTCGACGTGCAGCACCGCGCCAAGGCCATGCCGTCGCAGCTGTCGGGCGGCGAGCAGCAGCGCGTGGCCATCGCACGCGGTCTGGTCAACCGCCCGCCCGTCATCCTGGCCGACGAGCCGACGGCACCGCTCGATTCGGAGCGCGCGCTGGCCGTGATCCGCATCCTCAACGACATGGCGCGCCAGTTCCAGACCGCCGTGATCGTGGTCACACACGACGAGAAGATCATCCCCACCTTCAAGCGCATCTACCACATCCGCGACGGCGTGACGACCGAGGAGGTGGGCGAAGGCCGGGCCATCGGTTGACGCTGCCGCACGGGCAGAATGCGGCGCGTGAGCCCCCGACGACCTCGCCCAGCCGCGCCGAACATGCCCTGGCCTGTCACCCCGCCATGCCCTGTGCGGCGGTGCGCAGCCTGCGCGCTGCCTGGCACTGGCGCACCCAGGGCGGCACCCCGCGACTGCACCTGCGCTACACGCTGCACGCCGATGTGCAGGCGCTGCGGCTGCCTGACAGACGACCGCCACGTTTTGCCGACGGCCTGTGGCGCCACACCTGCTTCGAGGCCTTCGTCGGCGCGCCCGGCGGCAGTGCGTACCACGAGTTCAACTTCGCACCCTCGGGCGAATGGGCGGCCTACGGCTTCAGCGCCGAGCGACAGCGCGATGCGGCGGCCGACCAACCCCTGGCGTCGCTCGCGCTGGCGCCCTTGGTGCTGCAAGATGGCTCGGTGCTGACGCTGGACGTGGGCCTGCCGCTGGCCGCGCTGCCCGCCGGTGCGCCCGATGCACCGTTGCCGCTGGGCCTGACGGCCGTCATCGAAGCACAGGACGGCCACCTGAGTTACTGGGCGCTGCACCACCCCGCCGCGCAGCCCGACTTCCACCATCGTGGCGGCTGGACGGCGCGCGTGCCGGCACCTCACGCTGCCTGAGTCTGCGCGCCGTCGTCCGGCTTGCGCGCCACGATGAAGGCGCGCACATCGCGGCCGCTGCCCGTGCCGTGGCGTTCGCTGGCCTGCACCTGCAGGCCGGCGCGCTGCATGGCGGCGCGCAGGCGCGGTTCGTCCAGGAACTGCAGGTACGGCGCCCGGCCCATGGCACGCAGCACGGGCATCAGCAGCCGCAGCCCGCCCACGGCGAACGGGTTCAGCTCGGCGATGCACGGCGTCTTGGAGATCAGCAGCCCGCCGGGCCGCAGCGCGCGCACGATGCCGGCCAGCGCGGTGTCCAGGTCGGCGGTCAGGTGCAGCAGGTTGAAGGCCAGCACGCGGTCGTAGCGCGCCTGCCCCAGTTCGGGTGCGTCGGCGTCGGCCAGTTCGAACACCAGTTGCGGCACCGGCTGCGCCGCCAGGCGCTCGCGCGCGATGGCCAGCATCTCGGGCGAAAAGTCGGTGGCCAGCAGGCGCCCCGTGTGCGGCGCCAGGCGCAGCGCGGTGCTGCCGGTGCCGCAGCCCAGCTCCAGCACCTCGTGCGTGGGCGCCAGCAGGCCGATGACGCGCGCCAGGCTCTTTCGTAGCCCGCCGGGTCGCTCATGGTGTGGCCGGCATAGCGGCGGGCGATCCAGTTCCAGAAGCGGGCCCGGCGCGCCTGCGCGGCGGCCTGGGTGCCCGGGGGCGAAGTCGTGTTCATGTTGTCTTTCAGACCGCTTGGGCGGCGATGCACGCATCGTAGCCCGGCGCGCACGGCCTGACGCACAATCACGCCCAAGCCCCGAGCGGACCCGCGCCGCCAGCTATCAAAACACAAGTCATGCCCATGCAATTCGGCCTCGAACGTTTTCTGCAAGACCCTGCGCTGCGCGCCCCTGAAAGGCCGCCGCGTCGCGCTGCTGGCGCACCCGGCCTCGGTCACGCGCGATCTGACGCATTCGCTCGATGCACTGGCCGCCCTGCCCGATGTGCGGCTCACCGCCGCCTTCGGCCCGCAGCACGGCCTGCGCGGCGACAAGCAGGACAACATGATGGAGTCGCCCGACTTCACCGACCCGCGCCTCGGCATCCCCGTGTTCAGCTTGTACGGCGAGGTGCGCCGCCCCACCGACGCGATGCTGGCATCGTGGGACGTGGTGCTGGTCGACCTGCAGGACCTGGGTTGCCGCATATACACCTTCATCACCACGCTGCGCTACGTGCTGGAGGCCGCGGCGGCGCACGGCAAGGCCGTATGGGTGCTCGACCGCCCCAACCCCGCCGGCCGCCCGGTGGAAGGGCTGACGCTGCGCGACGGCTGGGAGAGCTTCGTCGGCGCCGGCCCTATGCCCATGCGCCATGGCATGACGATGGGTGAGCTGGGGCACTGGTTCATCGATTTGCTCAAGCTCGATGTCGAATACCGCGTCATCACCATGCAAGGCTGGCAGCCCGACGCCGCGCCCGGCTTCGGCTGGCCGACTGAACGGACGTGGGTCAATCCCAGCCCCAACGCCCCCAACTTGAGCATGGCGCGCGCCTATGCCGGCACCGTGATGCTGGAAGGCACCACTTTGAGCGAAGGCCGCGGCACCACGCGCCCGCTGGAGCTGTTCGGTGCGCCCGACATCGACACGCGCCGCCTGCTGGCCGACATGCGTGCGCTGGCCCCCGACTGGCTGCGCGGCTGCGTGCTGCGCGAATGCTGGTTCGAGCCGACCTTTCACAAGCACGTGCACCAGCTGTGCGCCGGCGTGCAGATCCACGTGGAAGACCCGACGCATTACGACCACGCCGCCTTCCAGCCCTGGCGGCTGCAGGCGCTGGCCTTCAAGGCGATCCGCCGCCAGCAGCCCGGCTACCCGCTGTGGCGCGACTTCCCCTACGAATACGCCTTCGGCAAGCTGCCCATCGACGTGATCAACGGCAGCCCGCTGCTGCGCGAATGGGTGGACGATGCGCAGGCCACCCCGGCCGATCTGGACGCGCTGGCCCAGGCCGACGAAGCGGCTTGGCGGCAGGCACGCCAGCCGTTTCTGCTTTATGAGTGAAATCGGCCTCCAGCGCCCATCCAGAAAGTGCCAGCTATCGTTTGTGAAGTAAAACGCATCCAGAGAAGGAAACCGCCATGAGCGCCGTCACGATCTACCACAACCCCCGGTGCAGCACCTCGCGCAACGCGCTGGCGCTGCTGCGCGAGCGCGGCATCGAGCCGCAGGTTGTCGAATACCTCAAGACCCCGCCCAGCCGCGATGAGCTGCAGCGCATCGCCGCCGCCACCGGCGAGCCGCTGCGCGCCCTGCTGCGCACCAAGCAGCCCGAATACCTGGAGCAGGGTCTGGACGATCCGCAGCTGTCCGACGACCAGCTGCTCGACGCCATGCTGACCACGCCGGTGCTCATCAACCGCCCGATCGTCGTCAGTGCGAAAGGCGCGCGCCTGGGTCGGCCGCTGGAGCGCGTGCTGGAGGTGCTGTGAGCACCTGGCCGCACCCCATGACCGCGCCCTGAAAACGCCACGCCGGCCGCCACGTCAGGCCGCCCCGCCCACCGCACGCACCGCCATGCCCCTGCCCCGCCGCCCGCCGAGCCGCTGAACGCCCCGCGCTCGCGCGCCGACCTGTTCTGGTCGTTCACCTGGCTGGCGCTGCAGGGCTTTGGCGGCGTGCTGGCGGTGGTGCAGCGCGAGCTGGTCGAGAAAAAGCGCTGGCTCTCGCGCGAGCAGTTCATCGAGGACTGGGCCGTGGCGCAGATCATGCCCGGCCCCAACGTGGTCAACCTGTCGATGATGATCGGCGACCGCCACTTCGGCCTGAGCGGCGCGCTGGCGGCGCTGGCCGGCATGCTGGTGCTGCCGCTGGGCGTGGTGCTGGTGCTGGCGGCGCTGTTCGCCACCGTGGCCGACCATGAGCTGGCGCAGCGCGCGCTGCGCGGCATGGGCGCGGTGGCCGCGGGCCTGATCATCGCCACCGGCATCAAGCTGATCGCCGCGCTGCGCAGCAACGTGATGGGGCCGGCCGCCTGCGCGCTGCTGGCGCTGGCCAGCTTCGTCGCCATCGCGCTGCTGCGCTGGCCGCTGGGCGCGGTGCTGCTGGTCATCGGCGGCGCCGGCTGCGCCTGGGCCTGGCACCGGCTGGGCGCCACGCCGACGCCACCGGGGCCGCTGGCGCACGGCGCGCCCCACCCCGCCGCGCTGACCGATGCCGACTCGGGGCAGAAGCCATGACCATCACCCTCACCCCCGCCGACTGGCTGGCGCTGTTCACGCACTTCCTGTCGCTGTCGCTGCTGGCCGTGGGCGGTGCCATTGCCACGGCGCCCGACATGCACCGCTACCTGGTCGGCGCGCGCGGCTGGCTGAGCGACGGGCAGTTCAGCGCCTCCATCGCGCTGGCGCAGGCGGCGCCGGGGCCCAACGTGCTGTTCGTCGGCCTGGTGGGCTGGAACGTGGGGCTGAACGCCGGCGGCGGCCCGGCCGGCGGGCCACGCGCCTATGCGCTGGCGCTGGGGGCGTGGCCGTGGCCATGCTGGGCATGCTGATCCCTTCGGGCATCCTGACCTACACCGCCACGCGCTGGCTGTACCGGCACCGCGGGCTGCGCGCGGTGCGCGCCTTCAAGGCCGGCATGGCGCCCATCGTGGTGGCGCTGCTGATCGCCACCGGCTGGCTGCTGACCGCCGCGCACGACCAGCCCGCGCGCGACGCGCCGCTGTGGCTGCTCACGGCCGCGGCCACCTTGATCGTGTGGCGCACCCGGCTGCACCTGCTGTGGCTGATCGGCGCCGGCGCGGTGCTGGGGATGCTGGGGCTGGTCTAGCGCCGCGCTGGCGGCCCGCGCATCGGCGGGCGGGCACGGGTCAGCGCAAGCATTAAGGGGAGTATGCCTCTCCAGCGCCTGCCCATCGGGCGCTGGCGGCCTGCATGGCAGGGAGTATGTGCCTTCACTGTGCGGCGGCCACGCCGGCCGCTCACCCTTCCCTCAGAAGTCGAGCAACTGCGGCAGCACCTGCGCCGAGGTTCCGGCCAGCACCCGGTGGGCAATGTCGTCCAGCTCGCTCGGGTGCGGGTTGACGATGACCACGCGCGCACCGGCCGCCCGCGCCTGGTGCGCGAGGCCGGCGGCCGGGTACACCGCGCCGGCGGTGCCCACCACCAGCATCACGTCGCAGCGCTCGGCCGCCTGCTCGGCCGCGGCCAGCGCGTCCATCGGCAGCATCTCGCCGAACCACACCACCGCCGGGCGCAGCAGGTTGCCGCACTGCGCGCAGCGCGGCGGGTGGCCGGGCTCGGCCTGCGCCACGCCACAGCCGTCCTGCGGGCGGCGCGCCAGCGCGCAGGGTCGAGCCACTGGTCGTCGAAGATGTTGCCGTGCAGCGCCAGCACCTCGGGGCTGCCGGCCTTCTGGTGCAGGCCGTCCACGTTCTGCGTCGCCAGCGTCAGCCGGCCGGGGTGCCGCTGCTGAAACGCCGCCACGGCGTGGTGGCCGGCGTTGGGCTGCACGTGAACCATGTTGGCGCGCCGCTCGGCGTACCAGTCCCACACGCGCTGCGGGTCGCGCCGGAAGGCGGCTTCGGTGGCCAGGTCTTCGGCGCGGAAGTTGGCCCACAGGCCGGTCTGCGCGTCGCGAAACGTGGGCACGCCCGATTCGGCGCTGACGCCGGCGCCCGTCAGCATGGCGATGTGGGCTGCGTCCTGCAGCCATTGGCGCACCTCGTCCTGCGCCGGGAAGAAAGCAGCGGTCATGGCGCGCGAGCTTACCAAGCCGGCGGCGTCAGACCGGCGCACGCAGGCACTGCTGGTAGCGCGTGTCGACACGGCCGGCGAACCATTCGGTGGTCAGGCGGCGCTGGATCTTGTCGCTCTGCAGGCGGATCTGCGGCATGGCCTCGGTGATGGCGTAGCCGGTGCGCTGGCGGTGCAGCGCGGCGATCTGGCGGTAGGTGGCGGTGTCGAACAGCGCGGCGCGCTTTTCCTGCCGCAGGTCGCGCAGCACGGCCTGCGGATCGGCCGCCACGCCGTGGCGCGCCAGCGCCGCCAGCACCGCCCGGTAGGTGGCCGAAGGGGCGGCGGCGCCCTCGGCATACGACAGCAAATCGCCGTCGGGCGCCAGCCGCTGGCCCGACAGCGCCGACACCATGCGCTGGAAACCCGCGTTGCGGCTGGCGTGGTGGCCGGCGTTGTAGTCGGCGAACAGGTGCCGCCAGTCGGCGTAGTGGAACTCGTACTTCAGCAGGTGCGCGATGCCGTAGAACAGGCCGCCGGCGCGGCTGTAGAGCCGGGCGCGGATGTCGGGCTCGGGGATGTCGTGCTCGCGCGCAAAGTCGCGTGCAAACGCCACCGACACCTGCATCGAACCCAGCGTGGAGATCAGCGTGTCGACATCCTTGCCGGCCAGCCGCAGCAGCGGGCCGGTGAGGTGCGCAGCCGTGAAGGCCTGGTACCAGTGCTCCAGGTCGCGCTCGGTGCGGATGGCGCGCAGGTTGTCGTGGAAGCTGCGCCCGTTGGCCGCCTGCTGCCGCAGGCGCACGTTGATCGCCGCCCACGCGGCCGGGTTCTGCGAGATCTGCTGCAGCTTGCCGAGCGTGATGTCGGCCAGGCCGGGCACCTCGGGGTCGGCCACAAAGCCGCTTTCCTGCGCCACCACGGCGATGGCTGCGCACACGTTCTGGCGCGTGGCGCGCAGGTCCAGCCCCGCGAAGGCGACGCGCATGTCGCGCGCCCAGCCGGCGTCGATGGTGCGGTGCGGCGTGGCGTGGCGCATCAGGCGGTGCATCTGTGCCACGCTCAGCTCGGGCGGTGGCGCTGCGGGCTGCGGCCCGCAGGCCGCCAGCGCCAGGGCCAGCAGCCCCGCGCCCGCTGCACGATGCAGCGCGCGCCAGCAAACCGGGGCGGAGCGAAACGGGGTCATGCAGAGCAACAGGGCTGTTCAGAAAGGAGGCCCGCCTTCAACGTGCCAACCCGCCCTTCAGGCGACCGGCCGCCGCTTCAGCTGTGACAGGCTGCAACCTGCGGCAGCCTCACAAGCCGTTCTCGACCATTTGCAGCAAGCGCTCGCCCAGCGCACGACGCGCGGTGGCAGGGTGCCGCGCAGCGGCCCGTCGATGATGAGCAGCGCCATGCCATGCACCGCCGACCAGGCCAGGTATTCGGCCTGCGGGCGCCGCTCGGCCGGCAGCACGCCGGTGGCGACCATGGCATCCAGCGCGGCGCCCAGCAGCTCGAACGGGTTCAGGCCCAGGGCGGCGGTGCGCGCCGGGTCGGGCGGCACCTGCACCTCGTGCTGGCCGAACACGAAGGCGGTGCGGAACAGCCCGGTTTCGGCCTGCGCAAACCCCAGGTAGCCGGTGCCCACCGCGCGCAGCAGCGCACGCGCCTGCGCCGCCGGCTCGCGCACGCGCAGCGCCTTGCGCCATTCGCGCTCGATGGCCTGCGCCAGCGCGCCCAGCGCGTGCGCGCGCACGGCGTCGAACAGCGCCTGGTGGTTGGCGAAATGCCGGTATGCGGCATTGGGCGCCACGCCCGCCTGGCGCGTGGCCTCGCGCAGCACCACGGCGGCGGGCCCGCCCTCGCGCGCCAGCGCAATGCCGGCGTCGAGCAGCGCACGGCGCAGGTCGCCGTGGCGGTAGGTCTCGCGCGGCGGCGCGGCATGGGGCGGGCGTTTGCGAATGGTCACAGGCGTGTCGTCGGGCCGAGCTTAAGGTGGAATCCCTGATGGGCACAGGGTTAAATGTGAACGCTATCCATTTTAGTGCAGAATAAAAGTGAACGGCGTACACAATGGCCGCTGGGTTTTCGGCAAGACAAGGAGACAGACATGAACCCCGAGCACTACATCGACGGCTTTCTGGCCGCCGTGCCCACCGCGCAGCGCGCGGCCTACCACCAGCACGCCGCCGAGGCCGCACGTGTCTTCAGAAAGCACGGCGCGCTGGAAATCATCGAAGCCTGGGCCGACGACGTGCCCGAGGGCAAGCTGACCTCGATGCCCATGGCGGTGAAGCTGAAACAGGACGAATCCGTGGTGTTCTCGTGGATCGTGTGGCCGTCGAAGACCGTGCGCCAGCGCGCCATGCAGGCCGTGATGAACGACCCCGACATGCCGCAGAACATGCCCTTCGACGGGCAACGGCTGATCTACGGCGGCTTCACGCCGTTGCTGATCGCGTGATGCTTCATTCGCCTGAACGGAGCCCACCATGACCGCACCCGCCCGCAACACCATCTGCCTGTGGTTCGACCGCGATGCCGAAGCAGCCGCGCGCTTCTACGCCGCCACCTTCCCCGATTCCGCCGTCGGCGCCATCCACCGCGCGCCGGGCGACTACCCCGATGGCCAGCAGGGAGACGTGCTGGTGGTCGAGTTCACCGTGCTCGGCCTGCCCTGCATGGGGCTCAACGGCGGGCCCGCCTTCAGGCACAGCGAGGCCTTCTCGTTCCAGGTCGCCACCACCACGCAGGAAGAAACCGACCGCTACTGGAACGCCATCGTCGGCCACGGCGGCCAGGAAAGCGCCTGCGGCTGGTGCAAGGACCGCTGGGGCATCTCGTGGCAGATCACGCCGGTGCAGCTCACCCGCGCCACCACCCACCCCGACCGCGCCGCCGCCAAGCGCGCCTTCGACGCCATGATGACCATGAAGAAGATCGACATCGCGGCCATCGAGGCGGCGGTGGCCGGACGATGACCAATCCCCCTATCCCACCCGCAACGGAGCAAGACCATGCAATTCAACCCCTACCTCAACTTCGACGGCGACTGCGCCGAGGCCTTTGCGTTCTACAAGGACGTTTTCAACGGCACCGTGGTGCACCAGAGCACCTTCGGCGAGATGCCGCCCGACCCCGACATGCCGCCCTTGCCAGCCGAGGCAAAGCACCGCGTCATGCACGTGCACCTGCAGGTCGGCCAGCAGGCGCTGATGGGCTCCGACACCCTGCCCGGCGCGTGCAGCGGCGAACCCGGCGGCTACAGCAAGCCGCAGGGCCTGTGGGTGTCGATCGGGGTGGACAGCATGGCCGAAGGCCAGCGCGTGTTCGACGCGCTGGCGGTTGGCGGCCAGGTGACGATGCCCTTCGCCGCGACGTTCTGGTCGCCCGGCTTCGGCATGGTCACCGACCGCTTCGGCACGCCGTGGATGGTGAGCACGCCGCACGAGTGAGGACCGCAGCACCATGCCCATCATCACCATCGAAACCACCGTCCGCGCCCCTCTTGACCGCGTCTGGGCCGCCTGGAACGACCCGCACGCCATCGAGCAATGGAACGCCGCCACGCCCGAATGGCACACGCCGCGCGCCAGCGTGGATCTGCGCGAGGGCGGCCGGTTCTGCGCGCGCATGGAGGCGAAGGACGGCAGCGCCGGCTTCGACTTCGAGGGCACCTACACGCGCATCGCGCCGCAGCGCCTGATCGAGTACGTGATGAGCGACGGGCGCGCCGTGCGCGTCGAGTTCATCGACGGCGCCGATGGCGTCACGGTGCGCGAGCGCTTCGACGCCGAGGACGCGCACAGCGCCGGGCAGCAGCGCCAGGGCTAGCAGGCCATCCTGGACAACTTCGCGCGGCACGTCGAAGCGCGCGGCTGAGCGCTTTCCCTCAACCACCAAGGAGCATCCCCATGAAACCCAACCCCGTCGTCTGGTTCGAGATCTACGTGCAGGACATGGCCCGCGCGCAGGCGTTCTACGAGGCCGTGTTCCAGTGCCGGCTGGCGCCGCTGGGCGCGCCCGAAGGCGAAGCCAGCGACTACCAGATGCTGGCTTTTCCGGGTGAAATGACGACCATGGGCGCCGCCGGCACGCTGTGCAAGATGGAAGGCGCGCCCTCCGGGGTGGCGGCACCCTCGTCTACTTCGGCTGCGACGACTGTGCCGTGGAGCAGGGCCGCGTCGCGGCCGCCGGCGGCCAGGTGTTCAAGCCCAAGTTCGCCATCGGCGAATACGGCTTCGCCGCCCTGGTGACCGACACCGAGGGCAACATGATCGGCCTGCATTCGATGGCCTGAATGGCCCCGCACCCCCGCGATCGCGGGGTGTTGCCCGGGTGCCAGGCGCCCGGCCCATGTCGGCGGCCCGGTTTTTCGTGAAGCAGTTGCGTTTCGCCGGCGCTCGCACGCAGGGCAGCGGCGCAGGCTGGTGACAATGCGGCGGCTGCCCTGCCAGGGGCAGTATGTCCGCCCCTTGCCACGCCAAGCCCCGTCACCGTGCTGCCCCTGCTGCGTTCCTGTCACTGCGCCAGCTGCTCACCCTGCCCTACGTGCTGGTGGTGCTGGCGGTGACGCTGGTGATCGGCGGCCTGTCGTACAACGCCGGCCGCCACGCGGTGGACGAACTCGGGCCAGCTGCTGCGCGAGACCACGGCGCGCATCGCGGCCGCCACCAAGACGCACATCGCCGGCGCCAAGGGTGTGCTGGAGGCGGCCTTCCCCGCCGGCGTGCAGCCGCCAGCCGACTGGGACGCCGACGACATCGCCGCCCTGCGCGAGCGCTTCTGGATCGCCACCAGCATCCACCGCAACCCGCACAACTACGCCTACTACGGCGACCAGCAGGGCCGCTTCTTCGGCTTGATGCGCCATGCCGACGACTCGGCCGAACTGCGCCTGCGCCCCAGCGGCCAGGGCGTGCGCGAACTTCACGCCTTCAACGGCATCCACGGCGCGCTGGGCCCGGCGCAGCCCGAAACGCGCGTATTCGAGCCGCGCGAGCGCCCTTGGTACCAGCTCGGCCTGCAGGCCGCCAGCAACACCTGGTCGCCGATCTACATCGACTTCCGCTCGCAGGAGCTGGTGACCACCTTCGTGCGCCGCGTGTCCGTGGGCGACGCGCCGGCCACCGGCGTGGTGGCCACCGACCTGCCGCTGCAGCGCATCAGCGAATTCCTGCAGCAGCTCGAGCTGACCCCGAACGCGCTGGCCATGGTGGTCGAGCCCGACGGGCAGATCATCGGCATGTCGGCCGGCGAGCCGGTGCAGCGCGACGCCAGCGGCCAGTACACCCGCGTGCACGCCGAGCGCGCCGGCAACGCCCTGGCGGCCGACGCCTTTCGTTCCGTGCGCGCCTTCATCGGCAAGGACAGCGAGCCGCGCACCGCCGCCTTCCGCAACGAACAGGGCCAGACCATCCAGGTCGGCTACACCCACCTGCGCGACGAGGCCGGCCTGAACTGGTGGGTGGTGGTGGCCGTGCCGCGCGCCGACTTCATGGGCGACATCGAGCGCAGCGCCTGGCGCTCGCTGGTGCTGTCGCTGCTGGCGGCGCTGGCGGCCATCGGCGTGGGCTGGGTGGTGCTGCGCGTGGTGGGGCGCATGCTGGGCCAGTTCATCGAATCGGCGCAGCTGGTGGGCGAAGGCCGGCCCTCGCCGCCGCTGCCGGTGAGCCGCCAGGACGAGCTGGGCGTGCTGGCGCGCAGCCTGTCGGACATGCAGGTCAAGCTGCAGACCGACACGCTCACCGGCCTGCTCAACCGCGACACCTTCATGCGCGGGCTGAAGGACCGCTTCCAGCGCCACGCCAGCGGCAGCCATCCGCAGCCCTTTGCCGTGCTGTTCATCGACATCAACCGCTTCAAGGCCATCAACGACACGCTGGGCCACGCGGTGGGCGATGCCGTGATCCGCGAGATGGCCGAGCGCCTGCGCACCCACGTGCGCATGCAGGACCGCGTGGGCCGCTACGCCGGCGACGAGTTCGTGGTGCTGCTCGACCAGATCCGCGACCCGGCCGACGCCGAGACGGTGCGCCACAACCTGGAGCAGCTGCTGCGCCAGCCGCTGCAGAGCGTGCTCCTGCTCGACCCGGCACTGGCCGCCATGGGCGCCACCGTGGGCGCGGGCGTGTGCCCCACCGACGCCACCGAGATCGGCGACCTGCTCACCTTCGCCGATGGCGACATGTACCGGCGCAAGCCGGGCGCGGCGGCGGGCGACTCCAGCGGCTGACGGCCGCCACGCTGATGACGTCAACCTATTTGACGTTTTCCAAAGCATGTCGGCGCATGCCGCGCCAGGAAAGCCCCTCTCCCTCTGGGAGAGGGTTGGGGTGAGGGCCGGCAGCGTGTCATGCAGGACGGAATCGTCGATAAAGAGGAATCTGCGTCACCACGGCGGTAGCACATGCTCTGCCGCATGAACGCTCTTCAGAAGCGCATGGCCCAGAAAGCCGTTGAGCGCAACGACCGCCACAAACCCCAACCAAGTGGTGAACAAGTCTGGCATCACCAGCCCGGCCAACGCCCCCATGAACAGGCCAAGGGCCGAACCTGCCACGGAACACCCCAACCGATAGCTCCTGGGCACATCACGCAAACCCGGTGACCGCCAGGCCAGCGCCCATGCGACCAGGCAGCCCAAGGCAAACGACGACACCCACCAAGGCCAGGCAGGCATGCAGCGTCACACCCCGCGCAGCACGCCGCGCTGGCGCCGCGCCTCGTACAGGCACACGCCGCTGGCCACGCTGACGTTCAGGCTTTCCACCGCGCCCATCATGGGGATGCGCACCAGCGCGTCGCAGGTCTTGCGCGTCAGTTGGCGCATGCCCGGTCCCTCGGCACCCAGCACCAGGGCGGTGGCCATGGCCAGGTCGACGTCGTACAGCGTCTGCTCGGCGTCGTCCGACGCACCGACGACCCAGATGCCGCGCTCCTTCAGCTCGCCCAGCGTACGCGCCAGGTTGGTGACCATGAAGTAGGGCACCGTCTCGGCCGCGCCGCTGGCCACCTTGGCCACGGTGGCGTTGATGCCGGCGGCGTGGTCCTTGGGCGCGATCACGGCGTGCGCGCCGGCGCCGTCGGCCACGCGCAGGCAGGCGCCCAGGTTGTGCGGGTCGGTCACGCCGTCCAGCACCAGCAGCAGCGGCACGGCGCCCTGCTCCTGCAGGTCGTCCAGCAGTTCGTCCAGCGTGCGCACGCCTTCCAGCGCCTGCACGCGCGCCACCACGCCCTGGTGGCCGGCGCTGCCGCACAGCTTCATCAGGCGCTGCGCGTCGGCCTCTATCACGCGCGCGCCGGCCTCGGCGGCGCGGTTCAGAAACTGCTTCATGCGCGCGTCGCGCCGCGTGGGATCGACGTAGATCTCGACGATGGACGCGGGCGCCGTCTTCAGGCGCACGCCGACGGCGTGGAAGCCGAACAGGACTTTGGGGGCAGACATGGCGCGATTATCCGCGCTTGCGTTTTGATAGTGGCTGGCGCTTGTCACACATGGTTTTCAAGAGGAATCGATCTGAAATCCTTGAATTGCGAGCGCAGGCAGCTATCAAACCCATAGTACTTCGCCTCGTGTGCTTAGACCTTGCGAGCCGTTTGCAACGCCGAGGGCGGGCCGGCCAAGCCTCACGCGGGGGCATTGGTTTGAGGCCACGCCCTAAACTCTGCACCGCATGATGAGCCTGCCCGCCCTCACCCCGCTGGAGCACGCCGCCTTCGTGGCCGCGGGGCTGCTCACCTACATCGTCATCACGCGCGTGCGGCGCCAGCGGCGCCACCCCTATGCGGCGCTGGCCTGGGTGATGGGCATCGCGGCCTTTCCGTACCTGGGCCTGCCGCTGTTCCTGGTCTTCGGCACGCGCAAGGTGGTGCGCCCGGCCACGCAGCGCCAGCCCATGCCCGCTGGCCCATGGGCTGCAATGGCGCCCGACTGGGCCACGCGGCTGCTGGCGGCGCTGGGCGCGGCCGGCGCGCGGCCGCAGGCGGCGGTGCGCTTTCAGGCCGAGGGCGAGCACGCGCTGCAGGCGGTGCAGGCCGTCATCGGCTCGGCACGGCACACGCTGGACCTGTGCACCTACGTGCTGGGCGACGACGAGGTGGGCGCCCTGATCGCCGCCGCGCTGGCCGAGCGCGCCCGCGCCGGCGTGCGCGTGCGCCTGCTGGTCGACAGCATCGGCAGCCTGAAGAGCGCGCACAGCCACGACGAGCTGCTGAAGCGCGCCGGCGTGCACACGCGCCTGTTCATGCCCGCGCTGGGCAGCCCCGGGCGCGGCCGCGTGAACCTGCGCAACCACCGCAAGCTGCTGATCGCCGACGGCGCGCGTGTGGTCGGGCGGGCGCAACCTGGCCAACGAATACTTCATTGGCCGCGTGGGCGAGCCGCCCTGGCTGGACCTGAGCTTCACCGCCGAGGGCGCGCTGGCCGCGCAGGCGCAGGCACTGTTCGACGGCGACTGGCGCATCGCCCGCGGCGCGCGCCAGGCGCTGCGCCTGGGCTATGCCGAGCGGCTGGCGCGGCTGGACGCGGAGCTGGACGCCGACACCCCTGCCACGCCGACACGCTGCCGGCCGAGCTGCTGCCCGCCGACGTGGCGCTGGCGCAATGGGTGCCCAGCGGGCCGGACTTTCACGAGGACATCCTGCACGCGCTGCTGGTGTCGGCCGCCTTCCACGCCGAGCAGCGCCTGCTGCTGGCCACGCCCTACTTCGTGCCCGACGAAGGCCTGCAGGAGGCGCTGGTGCTGGCCGCCAAGCGCGGGCTGCAGATCACACTGCTGCTGCCCAGGCAATCCAACCACCGGCTGGCCGACTGGGCACGCGGGCGCGCCGTGCGCGAGCTGGTCGAGGCCGGCGTGAACGTGCGCCTGCTGCCCGCCATGCTGCACGCCAAGGCCGTGGTGGTCGACGACGTGCTGGCCCTGTGCGGCTCGGCCAACCTGGACAGCCGCAGCCTGTTCATCAACTACGAGGCCATGGCCGCCTTCTACGGCCGGGCCCAGATCGACTGGCTGGCCGACTGGATCACGCGCACCGCGGCCGATGGCGAGCCGGCATCCAGCAAGCCGCCAAGCTGGCTGCGCGACATCGGCGAAGGCATCGTGGCGACGGTGGCGTTCCAGCTGTGAGCGGCGCTGCGCTCGAACGCGGGCGGCCAGGGGCAGAATTAGGGGAGACTTGGTATATTTTCACGGGCATGAAAAACGGATCCAGCGCCTGTATATCAGGCGCTGGCAGCTATGAATTCATGACCGACATACCGTGCCAAATCGTTATCGCTTGATTTACCTTTTTATTCCAATTCCAGATCTAAGCTGCAATAGCTCGTCATTCCGGCCCAAGCCGGAATCCAGACGGCGTGTGCGGAGAAACATGGATCCCGGCCTTCGCCGGGATGACGGTGATGGACGCATTGAATTGGAAATGGAATGACACGCCCTGAGTGCGCGCACCGCCCGCCCCAACAACGAAAACGGCGCCCTAGGGCGCCGTTTTTCGCTGCGTTGGCCGCGCTACCCGCGCGGCAACTGGGTTTTAGCGGCCGTCGCCGTCGAAGTCGCCCGGCAGCGCGTGCTCCACGCGGTGCCATGCGGCACGGGTCGAGGCCTTGGCTTCTTCCCAGGTCAGGCGCGATTGGCCTTTGACGCGCTCCCAGTCGGCCTGCAGCGCCGACTCGATGTCGTCGTAGCGGCGGCCGGCGTGGCGGCCGTAGCCGTCGTAGCCCAGGCGGTAGGCGGGGCCGTAGTCGTCGTACGTGTAGCCCGCGCGGTAGCCCGGCGCCAGCGTGTAGCTGTCGCGCCAGTAGGCTTCCTCGGCGGCCGGGTTCACCACCCGGGCCACGCCGTGCCCCGCGGCGCCGCCGGCCAGGCCACCCACGGCCGCGCCCACGGCCATGCCCACCGGGCCACCCACGGCGCCCACCAGGGCACCCGTGGCCGCACCGGCGCCGGCACCCGTGCCGGTGGCCAGGTTGTGCTTGCCCACTTCGTCACCCGCCTTGGGGTTCACGGCTTCGCCCAGGCCCTTGCCGGCCTTGCTGCCCAGGCCAGCGCCCACGGCGGCACCCACCGCGGCGCCCACCGGGCCGCCCACGGCGCCCACGGCCGCGCCGGTCAGCGCACCGGCGCCGGCACCGGTGCCGCTGGCCAGTTGATGCTCTTCCAGCTGGTCGGTGGCCTTGGGGTTGACCACTTCGCCCACGCCCTCGCCCACCTTGGCGCCGGCCACGCTGCCGATGGCCGCGCCCACGACGGCACCCACCGGGCCGCCGGCCAGGCCGACGGTGGCCCCGGCCAGCGCGCCGGTGCCGGCACCGGCACCCGAGGCCAGGTTGTGCTCATGCAGTTCATCGTCGGCCTTGGGGTTGATCACCTCGCCCACGCCCTTGCCGGCCATGCCGCCGGCCGCGGCGCCGATGGCGGCACCGGCCACGGTGCCGAGGGGCCCGGCCACCGAGCCCATGGCCGCGCCGGTCAGCGCACCGCCGGTGGCGCCCACGCCGGTGGCCACCTTGTGCTCCGACGGCTCGCCGCCCAGCGTGGGGTCGAGGTTCTCGGCCACGTCCTTGCCGGCCAGGCCGCCGGTGACGGCGCCGATGATGCCGCCGACGACGGTGCCCACCGGGCCGCCCACGGCGGTGCCGATGGCGGCACCTGCGGCAGCGCCGCCCGCGGCGCCCACGCCGGTGCCCACCGGGTGCGCACCGGGTTCACCGGTGATGGGGTCCTGGTTCAGATCCTTGGCGATTTCCTTGGCCATGATGTCGAGCTCCTTGAAAGTGTTGTGACTTGAAAGTTGGTTGTTGAACCGATCCGATGTGTTTCAGCGACTGCTGCATCGGTGAGCGCAAGTCTCCGGCGCGGCACGGGCGCGGCCTGTCAGCCGACACCGACGCAGCGTGTGAGCGCGGCGACGCGCCGCGGGTACTCAAGCGCCTTTCAGGACATCAGCGCGCGCACGAAAAACGCGCTCGGCACCGCGATGGATACTGGCGTTGTTGCTATCGAATCAGGAATGACCATGCGGCGTGATGAAGATGCCCGCATGGCGCCATGCAGGCCGACGCGCGCGTGACGTCGCCCGGCCGCGGGTTTGCGCCGAGCCCCACGGCAGCCCGGCACGCCCTGGAATAAACCGCCGCCTGCGCCGATTCGGAAGGCGCCGCAGCCTTGACCGACGCTCAGGCCGCGGCCGTGCGCTCGTCGGCGGCGATGCGCCCCGCCTCCACCGTCAGCCGGCGCTGGCACAGCGCGGCGATGGCGCGGTCGTGGGTCACCAGCACCAGCGTGGTGCCCTGCTCGCGGTTCAGGTCGAACATCAGTTCCATGATCTTCTCGCCGGTGGCGAAGTCCAGGCTGCCGGTGGGCTCGTCAGCCAGCAGCACGGCCGGGTGCACCACGAAGGCGCGCGCCAGCGCCACGCGCTGCTGCTCGCCGCCCGACAGCACCTTGGGGTAATGGCCCAGGCGCTCGGCCAGGCCCACGCGGTGCAGCATCTCGGTGGCGGCGGCGCGCGCGTCGCGCCGGCCGGCCAGCTCCAGCGGCAGCATCACGTTTTCCAGCGCCGTCAGGTTGCCCATGAGCTGGAAGCTCTGGAACACGAAGCCCACCTTGCGCGCGCGCAGCGCGCGCGCTCGTCCTCGCTGACGGCGAACAGGTCCTGCCCATCCAGCCGCACCGTGCCGCGCGTGGGCGTGTCGAGGCCCGCGATGATCGACAGCAGCGTGCTCTTGCCCGAGCCCGAGGCGCCAACGATGGCCACCGTCTCGCGCGGGGCCAGGCTGAAGTGGATATCGCGCAGAATATCGAGCGTGCCGGTGGAGTCGGTGACCGACTTGAAAACATGCTCCACCGCAATGATCTGGGAGCGAGGGGCGTCGGGCGGTGTGCCGGGCGTTGAATCCGTCATTGAAAAGGCCGTTTTTGTACCGACGACACTTTATCCGCTCCGTCCTGAGCGCCGCCGCACTGGCTGCAACCGCACAAGCCGCGCAGGCGGCCGAGCCCACCATCCTGGTGGTCGGCGACTCCTCAGCGCCGAATACGGCATCGCCCGCGGCACCGGCTGGGTGGCGCTGCTGGAAAAACTCGCCGCCGAGAAGATCGCCGCCAAGGTGGTCAACGCCAGCATCTCGGGCGACACCACGGCCGGTGGCCGCTCGCGCCTGCCGGCGCTGCTGAAGACGCACCAGCCCGCCATCGTGGTGATCGAACTGGGCAGCAACGACGCGCTGCGCGGCCTGTCGCTCGACATGACCGCCGCCAACCTGACGGCCATGACGCAGGCGGCGCAAAAGGCCGGCGCCCGGGTGCTGCTGGCCGGCATGCAGATGCCGCCCAACTACGGCGCCGACTACGGCAAGCGCTTCTTCGCGCTGTACCCGCAGGTGGCCAAGGCGCAGGGCGCGGCGCTGGTGCCCTTCTTCCTGAAAGGTGTGGCCGACCGCGACAACGCGCTGGAGCTGTTCCAGAAGGACCGCATCCACCCCACGGCCGCCGCGCACCCTCATCCTGGGCAACATGTGGCCCGAATTGCAGAAACTGCTGCAGAAAAAGTGATCGCGCGACTTGCCCTGCCCCCGTCATTCCGGCGCAAGCCGGAATCGACTGCGGCGTCTCCAGTGCCGCATGGATTCCGGCTTGCGCCGGAATGACGGTGGCGGCGTGGCCATCCTTGCACAACCCATGAGCGTTCACCCCATCGCCGCCGCCGACGCGCTGGCGCGGCTGCACGAATTCAGCGCCGTCATCGACGCGCGCAGCGAGAGCGAATACGCGCTCGACCGCCTGCCCGGCGCCATCAACTGGCCGAGCCTGAACGACGAAGAGCGCGCCCGCGTCGGCACGCTGTACAAGCAGGTCAACCCGTTCGAGGCGCGCAAGCTGGGCGCCGCGCTGGTGGCGCGCAACATCGCCAGCCACATCGAGCGCGAGGCCATGGACAAGCCCAAGAGCTGGCAGCCGCTGGTGTACTGCTGGCGCGGCGGCCAGCGCAGCGGCGCGCTGTCGCTGGTGCTGGGGCAGATCGGCTTTCGGGTGACGATCATCGAAGGCGGCTACAAGGCCTTTCGCAACGCCATGCTGGCCGACCTGCCGGCGCAGGCGCAGCGCCTGCACTACCGCGTGGTGTGCGGGCCCACCGGCTCGGGCAAGACGCGCCTGCTGCACGCGCTGCAGGGCGCCGGCGCCCAGGTGCTGGACCTGGAAGGGCTGGCGCACCACCGCGCCTCGGTGCTGGGCCTGATCCCCGGCCAGCCGCAGCCGTCGCAGAAGCAGTTCGAGATGCGCGTGTGGGATGCCCTGCGCCACTTCGACGCCGCGCGCCCCGTCTACGTGGAGGCCGAGAGCAAGAAGGTCGGCAACTGCACCGTGCCCGATGCGCTGATGCAGGCCATGCGCGCCAGCCCCTGCCTGCGCGTGGACTTGCCGGACGACGAGCGCGTGGCGCTGCTGCTGGAGGACTACCCCTTCTTCATCACCGACCCCGACTTCTTCTGCCGCCGGCTCGACACGCTGGTGGCGCTGCGCGGCCGCGCTGTGGTCGATGAATGGAAGCAGCTGGTGCACAGCGGCCAGACGCCCGCCGTGGTGCGCGAGCTGCTGGAAAAGCACTACGACCCCGGCTACGCCAGCTCCACGCGCCGCAACTTCGCGCAGTTCGACGGCGCCCTGCGCGTGGCGCTGCCCGATCGCTCGCACGCCAGCCTGGAGGCCGCCTGCACCGCGATCCTGCAGCAACAGGGCCTGGGATCGATGGCAGCGCTGTCGACTTGAAGATGCGCCGGATTTTTGAACGCAGAGAACGCCAGGACTTCGCGAAAGGCGCAGGACAAAGATGGTGAAAACCCTGCGTGACTTCAGCTTTCACAAGCGATGGTGGCCATCTTCTTGGCTTGATGATCAAGAAGTCTCGGATGACGCGCGGGCCGCATCCGCCGTGTGGGAGCGGGCTGGCCCGCGATGGGGCGGTCGCGCCGGGCGATGCGCTGAATCGCGGGCAAGCCCGCGCCTACAACGCTGCCCGATACTGGTTGCTGATCAAGCTTCGTTGATGACCGGCAGATGATGCTTCTGCGTCTTCAGCGCTGCTTCGGCGATTTCTGCGTTCAAGGGTTTTTCAAGCTGCTGTCTTTCGAGTCCATAACAGGCCCAGCCCTGTAAGCAAGGAGCCACCGCCATGCCGCAACTCGCCCGCCGACCCTGGGTGCCCGAGCCGTCCGAAACGCTGGTGCAGCAGCTGGCCGCGCGCACGCACGCGCAGGCGCCGGCCGAGCTGATCGCGCAGATCGACGCGCTCATCGCCGAGAACCACCGCCTACACGACCAGCGCGGCATCAACCTGAACCCCGCCAGCAACGTGATGAACCCGCGCGCCGAGGCGCTGCTGTCGCAGCACCTGGGCACGCGCGCTTCGCTGGGCTACCCCGGCGACAAGTACGAGGTGGGGCTGGACGCCATCGAGCAGATCGAGGTGATGGCCGCCGAGCTGGCGGCCGAGGTGTTCGGCGCCCGCCATGCCGAGGTGCGCGTCGCCTCGGGCGCCTTGAGCAACCTGTACGTCTTCATGGCCACCTGCCAGGCGGGCGACACCATCATCGCGCCGCCGGCCGACATCGGCGGCCATGTCACGCACCACCAACCCGGCGCGGCGGGCTGGTTCGGCCTGCGCACCGTGGCCGCGCCCATCGACGCCGCCGCCTACAGCATCGACATCGACGCGTTGCGCCGGCTGGCACACCAGGTGAAACCCAAACTCATCACCGCCGGCGGCAGCCTGAACCTGTTCGAGCACCCGGTGGCCGACGTGCGCGCCATTGCCGACGAGGTGGGCGCGCTGCTGATGTTCGACGCCGCCCACCTGTCGGGCATGTTCGCCGGCCACGCGTGGAAGAACCCGCTGGCCGAGGGCGCGCACGTGATGACGATGAGCACTTACAAGAGCTGGGCGGCCCGGCCGGCGGCCTGATCGTGACCAACGACGACGCGCTGGCGCAGAAGCTGGACGCCATCGCCTACCCCGGCCTCACCGCCAACTTCGACGCCGGCCGCGTAGCGCGCTGGCGCGCGGGCTGATCGACTGGAAGGTGCACGGCCGCGACTACGCGCAGGCCATGCAGGCCACCGCCCGCGCGCTGGCCGAGGCGCTGCACGCGCTGGGCCTGCCGGTGCATGCGATGGAACGCGGCGCCACGCAGTCGCACCAGCTGGCGCTGCAGGCGGCGCGCTGGGGCGGTGGGCAGACCGCGGCGCGGCACATGGCGCGCGCGGGGCTGCTGGCCTGCGGCATCGGCCTGCCCATCGCGCCGGTGCCGGGCGACATCAACGGCCTGCGCCTGGGCGTGCCCGAGATCGTGCGCCTGGGCATGGGGCCGTCGCACATGCCGGCGCTGGCGTCACTGATCGGGCGCGCGCTGGGCGCCGACGATGCGCTGGTGCTGGCCGATGAGGTGGCGGCGTTCCGCGCGCAGTTCAGCGGCGTGCATTACGTGACCTGAGGGACGGTTATCCAAGGGTGTATTCATATACTCCCACACCATATGGCTGCTAGCGCCCGATTGATGGGCGCTGAATACACATACTCCCTAGTCATGATGTAGGAGCGGCGGCAGCCGCGAAGGGACGCATCCGCCTGCACGAGACGCCCCTTCGCGGCTGCCGCCGCTCCTACCCAGAGAAATCGTGGTGTGCGCCAGGCCCGGTTCAAGCAAGGGGAGCGATTCATATACTCCCCATAATATACCCGTCAGCGCCCTATTGACAAACGCTGAAGACACATACTCCCCAGTCTTGATGTGGGAGCGGCGGCAGCCGCGAAGGGACGCATCCGCCTGCACGAGACACCCTTCGCGGCTGCCGCCGCTCCTACCAAAAGAGAAATCGTGGTGTGCGCCAGGCCCGGCTCAATCGCCGCCGCCCCCGCCGCCATCGCCACCACCGTCGCCCGTGCCCTCGGCCTCGGGCGCGTCGTTGTCCATCCAGGCGCCACCGCCGTCGCCCTCGCCGGCGGGGTTCGACTTGCGCTCGGCCTTCTGGCGCGCCTTCTCTTCCTTCTTGCGTTTCTTTTCCAGCTCGCGCTGGCGTTTTTCAAAGCCGTAGTTGGGGGTTGCCAATGCGGTGTTCTCCTTCAGGTTCAGGCCACTGTAGCAGGGGCGGGTGCGGCCGGCGGCTCCTGCCAGCGCACGGCGCCGCGGTAGGCGTGCCAGCTGGCATGGCCCAGCAGCGGGCCGATGACCACCAGCCCCAGCCCCCAGGTGGCCAGGCCGATGCCGATGAGCAGCGTGATCAGCAAGCCCCACCACAGCATGGTGACGGGGTTGGCGAACATCACGCGGATGCTGGTGAGGGCGGCGCTGATGGCGTCGGTGTCGCGGTCCAGGATCATCGGGATCGACACCACGGCGGTGGAATACACCAGCAGCGCGAAGATGCCGCCCACCATCAGGTAGACCAGCACGAACTCGATGTTCTCGGGGTTGAAGATGGCCTGCAGCACGCCCGTGGTGGACGGCATGCCGGTGTTGAAGAACACCGCGAACACCACCAGCGAGGCGCGGCCCCACAGCAGCTCCAGCACGATCAGCACCAGCACCAGCATGCCCATGCTGCGGATGTGCCTGTCCCACGCGGTGAGCGAGGTGCCCAGCGCCGGCTGCTCGCCCGCCTCGCGCCGGCGGCTCACGTCGTACAGGCCCATGGCCAGAAACGGGCCGACCAGCAGGCAGCCGGAGGCGATGGACATCACGTACTCGGGCTTGTTGCGGAACACCAGCGTCAGCACCACCGCCATCAGCCAGAAGCACACGCCGTAGAACAGTGCGATGCCCGGCGCCGCGCGCAAATCGGCCCAGCCCTGGCCAGCCAGCGCAGCGGATCGCGCAGGCCCAGCGGCACCATCACGGCCTGCGGCACGGTGGTGGGGGCGGTACGTAGGGTTGGTAGCCGGCGGCTTCCTGCACGGGTGGCGATGCGGCGGGCGGGGAATCGGTGGCGCGGTCGGTCATGCAGCGGGCGGGGCGATGAAGTTGTCGCGGCCAGCATAAGCCAGCGCCCGGCGGCGTGGCAAGCCGCTCGAACCCTACACCGGGCCTACCCCTGCGCCTGCCAGATGCGCTGCCACACCTGCCGCAGGGCCGCGCCGATGCCCTGGCGCGAGAACACCGCGCCCTCGCCCGCCGCGGCGCGCGCCGGCGGCATGGGCTGCCACGCGCCGCCCTGGCGCCGCGCCACGGCAAAGTTGAAGCTGTAGGCCGGCTCCAGTCCCATGCGCAGGTCGCTCAGCACCAGCGCATCGCCCTGCAGGCGCGCGCGCATGAAGCCGCCGTTGAACCACAGCAGCCGCTGCACCGCCGGCAGCTGCCCCGCCGTCTGCAGGGCCGCCGCATCGCTGGCGTGCGCGGTGAAGCGCATCGGCCCACGGTCGGCCACCACCGAGCGGTCGCCGATCAGGTAGCCATCGGGCGTCATCACCACCACGCGGTACAGCAGCGTGTTGAACGGCGTGGCGACCGAAAAGCGCGGCGCCTCGGCCAGGCCCATGGTGGCCAGCGTGGCCGATGCGGCGCGGTCCGCCATGCCCTTGGCCAGCACCGACCAGCCCAGGTAGGCCGACGACACCACCAGCCCCGCCACCAGCGCGCGCTGCGCCAGCACCCGGTGGCGCGCCAGCCAGGCCACGATGCAGGCCAGCAGCAGCCAGATGGTGTAGAGCGGGTCGATGATGAACACCGTGGACCACCAGGTGGGCTGCACCGGGATGGGCCAGAACAGCTGCGTGCCGTAGGAGGTGAAGGCATCCAGCAGCGGGTGCGTGATGAGCACCGCCAGGATAGCCCACAGCCAGCGCCGCGGCGCCTGCGCCACGCGCCCGCCGCGCTGGCGGAACGCCCACCAGATGAACCACGCCACGAAGGGCAGCACGAACAGCGAGTGCGAGGCGCCGCGGTGCAGCGTCATGAGCTGGATCGGGTCGCTGGTGAAGCGCGCGATCAGCAGCCCGTCCAGATCGGGCAGCGTGCCCAGCGCCGCGCCCGCCAGCAGCGCCGCGCGGCGGTGCGCCGGCGGCGCGATGGCGGCGGCCACGGCGCCGCCCAAGACGATTTGCGAAAGGGAATCCACGGCGATGAAATGCGAATGAAATCAGGCGCCAGCGCAATACCAGAGAGCGCCAGCAGCTACATCAACCATAGCAACTCAGATCGGCAACGCCACCGCCAGCGCCTGCGCCAGGTCGGCCTGCAGGTCGGCCACGGCCTCCAGCCCGAGCGAGAAGCGCACCAGCGTGCCACGCGCCAGGTGCGCCGGCCACTGCGTGCGCATGCTGGCCAGGTCGTAGGGCACGACCAGGCTCACCGGGCCGCCCCAGCTGTAGCCGAGCTTGAACAGGCGCAGCGCATCGCAGAAGGCATCGACCTGCGCCGCCGGGTAACGCGCGTCGACGATGACGCTGAACAGCCCCGCCGCCGCGCCCTGGCCGCGCGCGTCGGCCGCGCCGCACACCTGCTGCCAGGCGGCGTGGCCGGGCGCGTCGTCCAGCGCCGGGTGCAGCACCTGCGCGAAGGCGGCCTGCCCGCTGCACCAGCGCGCCAGCTCGCGCGCGGCGTGGTCCTGCGCGCGGTAGCGCAGGCCGATGCTGGGCAGCGCGCGCAGCACGGCCTCGGCGTCGTTGGCGCCCACGCCCAGGCCGAGGCGCATGTGGGTCAGCTTGAGCTTCAGGTGCAGCGCCTCGTCGCGCGTGGTCACGGCGCCCATCAGCACGTCGCCACCGCCGCTGGGGTATTTGGTGAGCGCGTGGGCCGATACGTCGACGCCCAGGCCCTGCCCGTCCAGGTCGAAGGGGTTGAAGGCGATGCCCGCGCCCCAGGTGTTGTCGAGCGCGCTGACCACGCCGCGCTGGCGGCACAGGCGCGCCTGCGCGATCAGGTCGGGGAACTCCATGGTCACCGAGCCGACGGCCTCCAGCCACACCAGCTTCGTCCGGTCGGTGATGCGTGCGGCCAGGTCGGCCACGCTCAGCGGGTCGTAATAGGCGTGGCTGATGCCGAACGCGGCCAGTTCGCCCTCGGCCAGCGCCTTGTTGGGGCCGTAGGCGTTGTCGGGGATCAGCACTTCGTCGCCCGTCTGCAGCAGCGCCAGCGCCACGTTGGCAATGGCCGCCAGGCCGCTGGGCACCAGCACAGTCTGCAGGCCGCCTTCGAGCGCGGCGATGCGCTCTTCCAGCACGAAGGTGGTGGGCGTGCCGTGCAGGCCGTAGGTGTAGCCGCTCTTGGTCTTCCAGTCGCGCGTGCGCATGGCGGCGACGCTGGGGAAGATGACGGTGGAGGCCTTGAACACGCCGGGCTGCGGCGCGGCAAAGCCTGCGGGCGGCTGGTAGGGGTGGTGGATGAGCTGGGTCAGCGGGTCGGTCATGCGGCAATGGTATTGCAGCGGCCCCGGCCGGCGCGCGGCGCGGGGCTTGGCGCGGCGGGCGGCCCGTGGCGCGGTGGCGGGTCTCGCTCGGCCACTACGTTATCAATAGCTTCTTGCGCCCGTCATTGAATGATTTCAGAGGCAAATCAATCTGAAATGCCCGGATAACGGGCGCAAGCAGCTATCGAAAAAAGCACCCTCAACCCGGCGCGCGCAGCAGCCACTCGGCCTCGCGCGTCTGCGGGCTATCGGGGTAGCGCTGCTGCAGCGCCGTCAGCACGGCGCGCGCCGGCTCGGGCTTGCCCAGGCCCTGCACCAGCACGCGCACGATCAGCTCGTAGGCATCGGGCACGCTGGCGTGGCCGCGGTAGCGCTTGTCGAAGCCCTTGAGCAGCTCCAGCGCGGTGCGCGCGTCGCCGCCCTTCCACGCCGCCTGCGCCAGCGCCAGCGTGTGGCCGGCCTCCTCCAGCGCGAAGTCGGGCGCCCTGGCGCGGCAGGCGCTCCAGGCGCGCAGAGCCTCGGCGCGGTCGCCGCGCGCCAGCAGCAGCGCGATCATGCGGCGGCCGTGGTCGGCCAGCGTGGCCGTCTGGTCGGACAGCAGCAGCGCCTTGTGGTAGCGGCGGTGCACGGCCACGGCCTCGGGCTGGGTGCGCACGGCCTCGCGCGCGGTGGCCAGCGCGCCTTGCAGGTCGCCGTCGGCAATCATCTGGCCCACCTCGGCGTCCAGCTGGCGCTCGGCCAGCTTCTCGGGCGACAGCGCGGCGGGGCCGGTGGCGGGGGCGTCCTCGCCGCCGCCGGGCAGCAGGTCGATGCCCAGCGCGGCGTGGTTCTGGTACATCACGTAGCCCATCAGCGCCGCCATCACCCAGCTGAAGTAGGCCAGCACCAGCAGCAGCACCGGCAGCGCCAGCCACACGCCCAGCGCCGGCAGCAGCATGCCCAGCACCATGGGCGCGCCCATGCTGAGCAGGAACAGGAACAGGCACAGCAGCAGGTACGGCGCGCCGATGGCGGTGATGGTGGTCAGCTGCATCAGCGGGTTGATGGCCTGGCGGAAGCTGTGCGACTGCACCAGCACCATGATGGCCGCCGGCAGCGCCAGCGACACCAGCACGTTCAGCAGCAGGTACAGCCCGGGGCTGCGCCGCCCCACGAAGCCCAGCACCATGCCCTGCACCAGCAGCAGGGCGAACAGCTTCCAGGGCAGCGGCTTCCAGTCCGGGTCGTCGTGGCGCGGGTAATCGGCGGTGCGCAGCAGCCCTGCGAGGCCAGCGCCATCACCTTGAAGGCGTAGCGGCTGACGGCCAGCATGAAGCCGATGACGACCACCAGAATCGCCAGCCACAGCTCCAGCTTCATGAACAGGCCGATAAGCAGGCCGCTGAGCGACAGCAGCAGCCCGTAGGTGAGCGGCTCGCGCTGGAACGGAAAGGCGAAGAAGCTGTTGAGCCGCAGCCAGAACGGCGTCGGCCCGCTGGGCGCGCCGCGGCGCGCCTGGCCTGGGGGCGCGGTGGTGCTCATGGGGTTCCCTCCTGTGCTGCGGCGCTGGCTGCGGCCGGGGCCGCGGCGCGCCAATTTCGCGAAATTGTAACGATAAGTCTTACAGCCAGCTGCCACGACGCGCGTCAAGCGGCCTGACGCAGCGGGCTGCTACGCTATCCACCCACTTTGGCGCCACACGGCGCCGCCGACCGGATCGCCCATGCCTTTCACCGTTTCCGCACCGCGCCGCCTGCGGCGGGTTCTCCGCTCCCTCGTCTGGCTGGCCGGCGCCGCCGCCGCCAGCGCCCAGGCCCTCACCATCACCGCGCTCAGCCCGCAGGGCGAGGTGGCGCAGGTGCGGCAGATCACGGCCCGCTTCAGCGCCAACGCCATCCACTTCGGCGACCCGCGGGCGCCGGCGCCGCTCACTGTGTCGTGCGACGATGCCGCCGCCTCGCGCGGTGAGGGCCGCTGGACCAGCGCGCGCGAGTGGGTGTACGACTTCGCCGCCGACCTGCCGCCCGGCGTACGCTGCCGCATCGACCCGGTTTCGGGATTCAAATCGGCCACTGGCGAGCTGCTGACGGGCGCCAGCAGCTATCAATTTCATACCGGCGGCCCGTTCGTGCAGCACATCCGGCCCGACACGTCGCAGCCCATCGAGGAGGAACAGGCCTTCGTGCTGCAGCTCAACGGCGCGGCCACGCCCCAGAGCCTGCAGGCCAGCGTGTGGTGCGCCGTCGACGGCCTGGGCGAGCGCGTGCCGATCCAGCCGCTCGACGGCGAGGCGCGGGCGGCGCTGCTCAAGGCCCTGCATCTGGACCGGGAGGCCGCGCAGGCGCCGCAGCGCTTTGCCACCTTCAGCTGCAACCGGCGCCTGACGCCCGCCAGCCGCGTGCAGGTGGTGTTCGGCAAGGGTGTGGCCACGCCCAGCGGCGTGCTGAACAACGTGGAGCGGCGCTTTGCCTTCACCGTGCGCGAGCCCTTCACCGCCAGCATGGGCTGCGAGCGCGAGAACGCCCAGGCCGCCTGCATGCCGATCCGCCCGATCACGCTCCAGTTCAGCGCCCCGGTGCCGCGCCGACTGGCGGAGCAGATGCGCCTGCGCTCGGACCGCGCCGAGCATGCGCCGGTGATCGAGGACGGCCTGGAGGCCGACGCGCTGCTGGAGCACGTGGCGTTCCCGGCGCCCCTGCCCGAGCGCAGCGGCTTCACGCTCAGCCTGCCGCCCGATTTGAAGGACGCCAGCGGCCGCCCGCTGGCCAACGCCGCCAGCTTTCCGCTGAAGGTGGCCACCGGGCCGATGCCGCCGCTGGCCAAGTTCGCCGCCGCGCCCTTCGGCATCGTCGAGCGCTTTGCCGAGGGCCCGGACGGGCCGGCGCTGCTGCCCGTCACGCTGCGCTATGTCGAGCCGAACCTGAAGGCGCAGATCAGCCAGCTGCAGCCGCAGAGCGACGCCGAGATCATTGCCTGGTTCCACCGCGTGCAGCGCTATGACGAGTGGATGGTGCCGCGCACGCAGGCCGCCAAGGACGTGCGCCAGAAGCTGCTGCCGCCGGTGAACGAGCAGACGAAGGACATGGTCGAGTCGCGCACCATCTCGCTGCTGGGCGGCCAGCAAGGCGTGAAGACCATCGACCTGCCGCCCCCGCCCAACCAGGGCGGCGGCGCGGCCGAGCGGCCGTTCGAGGTGGTCGGCATTCCGCTCACGCCCGGCTTTCATGTGCTGGAACTGGCGTCACCACGGCTCGGCCAGTCGCTGCTCGACGCCCAGTACGGCGCCAGCCGCAGCATGGTGGTGCGCACCTCGGCGCTGGTCACCAACCTGGGTGTGCACTTCAAGCTGGGGCGCGAGAACGCCCTGGCCTGGGTCACCACGCTCGACAAGGGCCAGCCGGTGGCCGGCGCCACGGTGCGCGTGTCGGACTGCCGCGGCAAGGAAGTGGCCCACGCCACCACCGACGCGCAGGGCATCGCCCGCTTCAAGGGCGTTTCGCCGCAGGCGCCGCGCTGCGAGGACGACAGCTTCTACAGCGACACGCAGCAGGCCTACTTCGTCAGCGCGCGGGCGCAGAACAACGGCGTGGCCGACCTGGCCTTCACCTGGACGTCGTGGCAGAAGGGCATCGAGCCCTGGCGCTTCAACGTGCCCACCAACCTGGAGTCGCAGCCCGACACGCGCGCCCACACCGTGTTCGACCGCACGCTGCTGCGCGCCGGCGAAACGGTGTCGATGAAGCACCTGCTGCGCACCGAGACCGGCAGCGGCTTCGGCCTGCCCCAGGCCAACCCGGACACGCTGGTCATCACCCACGTGGGCAGCGGGCAGGAATACACCCAGCCCTTGCACTGGCGCAACACCGCCACCGGCGGACGCAGCGCCGAATCCAGCTTTGCCATTCCACCCTCGGCGCGGCTGGGCGTGTACCAGGTGGCGCTGCACGGGGCCGAGCCGTCGGGCGATGAAGGCCAACGCTTCTACGAATCGGGCCAGTTCCGCGTGGAGGAATTCCGCCTGCCGGTGCTGCAGGGCCAGGTCGGCCCTGAAGGCAAGGAGGCCCTGATAGGCGCCACCAGCGTGCCAGTGCAGGTGCAGGTGAACTACGTGTCGGGCGGGCCGGCCAGTGGCCTGCCGGTGCGCGTGTCGGCGCTCACGCGCGAGAAGTGGCTGCGCTTTGCCGACTACGAGGACTTCAGCTTTGCCGCGCCGCGCGGTGCGCGCCAGGGCGGCGACAGCGGCGAGGAAGAAGCCACGTCCACCCAGGACCAGCGCGTGGTGGCCGACAAGCTGGCCGCCACGCTGGACAAGAACGGCACCGCCAAGCTGACGATTGCCGACCTGAAGCCGTCGCCGCGCCCGCAGGACCTGCTGATCGAGACCAGCTTTGCCGACCCGAACGGCGAAATCCAGACCCTGCGCGGCACCACCACGCTGTGGCCGGCGGGCGTCATCCCCGGCATCAAGACCGAGGGCTGGGTCTCGGCCAGCCAGTCCGTGAAGCTGCAGGCCCTGGCGCTGAACCTGACCGGCCAGCCGCAGGCCGGCGTGCCGCTGGACGTGAAGGCCGTCGCCCGCATCACCACCACCAGCCGCAAGCGCATGGTGGGCGGCTTCTACACCTACGACAACCGCACCGAAACGCGCGACCTGGGCACCGTGTGCACCGGCACCAGCGACGCGCGCGGCATGGTCAGCTGCGACGTGAAGCTGACGCAGCCCGGCGAGATCGAACTGATCGTGACCGCGCGCGATGCGCAGGCCCGCCAGGTGCAGGCCGCCGGCTCGGTGTGGGTGACCAGGCAGGGCGAGCTGTGGTTTGGCGGCGAGAACCATGACCGCATGGACGTGCTGGCCGAAAAGAAGCTCTACCAGCCCGGCGAGACGGCGAAGTTCCAGGTGCGCATGCCCTTCCGCTACGCCACGGCGCTGGTGGCGGTGGAGCGCGAGGGCATCGTGCACACGCAGGTGGTGGAACTGCGCGGCGACGATCCGACGATTGCGCTCAAAGTGGACGAAGCCTGGGGCCCCAACGCCTACGTCAGCGTGCTGGCCCTGCGCGGGCGCCTGCGCGAGGTGCCGTGGTACAGCTTCTTCACCTGGGGCTACAAGGCGCCGCGCGAATGGTGGCGCGCTTTCCGGGAAGACAGCAAGGACTACGTGGCCGCCACGCCGCTGGTGGACTTGAGCAAGCCTGCCTTCCGCCTCGGCATGGCCGAGATCCGCATCGCCAGCCAGGCGCACGCGCTGGCGGTGGATGTGAAGGCCGACAAGGAGAGCTACCCGGTGCGTGGCAAGGCGCAGGTCACCATCGCCGTCAAGCGCCCCGACGGCCAGCCCGCCGCCAATGCCGAGGTGGCGCTGGCCGCCGTCGACCAGGCGCTGCTGGAGCTGATGCCCAACGGCAGCTGGAAGCTGCTGGACGCCATGCTGCAGCGCCGCGCCTGGGGCGTGGAAACGTCGACCGCGCAGATGGAGATCGTCGGCCGCCGCCACTACGGCCGCAAGGCCGTGCCCACCGGCGGCGACGGCGGCCGTGGCAGCCCCACGCGCGAGCTGCTCGACACGCTGCTGCTGTGGAATCCGCGCGTGCAGCTGGATGCGCAGGGCCAGGCCAGGATCGAGGTGCCGCTGAACGACGCGCTCACCACCTTCCAGATCGTGGGCGTGGCCGACATGGGCACGGGCCTGTTCGGCACCGGGCAGACGGCCATCCGCGCCACGCAGGATTTGCAGATCATCAGCGGCCTGCCGCCGCTGGTGCGCGAGGGCGACCAGTTCCGCGCCATGCTCACGCTGCGCAACACCACCCAGAAGCCGATGAAGGTGGCACTGACGCCGCGCGCCACCCTGCTGGAACTGAAGCCCCAGACGCTCGACATTCCCGCCGGCGAGGCGCGCGAGGCGCACTGGGACGTCACTGCCCCGCCGCAGCTGGCGCACACCCGCGCCGAGGCGCTGATGTGGGAGATCGAGGCGCATGACACCGCCAGCGGCGCGCGCGATGCGCTGAAGGTGAGCCAGCGCATCATCCCGGCCGTGCCGCTGAAGGTGCAGCAGGCCACGCTGGTGCAGCTGGACCAGCCCTACACGCTGGCCGTGGCGCCCCGGCCGATGCCCTGCCCGCCTCGGGCGACAAGCGCGGCGGCCTGCAGATTGCGCTGCAGCCCCGGCTGGCCGAGGGCCTGCCCGGCGTGCGCGACTGGTTCGCGCGCTACCCCTACAGCTGCCTGGAGCAGACGGTGAGCAAGTCCATCGGCCTGCGCGACGAGCAGCTGTGGCAACAGACCGTGGCGCGCCTGCCGGCCTATCTGGACAGCGACGGCCTGGCCTACTACTTCCCGCCGCAGGGCGCCGACGCCGCGCGCGGCAGCGACAGCCTGACGGCCTGGCTGCTGGCCGCCACGCACGAGGCCGGCCAGCTGCGCAAGGCCTTCACCCTGCCCGATGCCATGCGCGCGCAGATGATTGCCGGCCTGACGGCCTTTGTCGAAGGCCGCATCGAGCGCCGCCACTGGTCGCCGCGCGAAGACCTGGACGTGCGCAAGCTCGCCGCCATCGAGGCGCTGTCGCGCCACGGCGCAGCCCGGCCAGCCATGCTGAGCAGCCTGACCATCGCCCCCAACCAGTGGCCGACCAGCGCGGTGATCGACTGGATCAACGTGCTGAAACGGCTGCAGGGCATACCCAATCAGCGCGAGCAGCTATCACAAGCAGAGCAAATCCTGCGCGCACGGCTGTCCGCGCAGGGCACGCGCCTGGCCTTCAGCACCGAGGCCGACGACCACTGGTGGTGGCTGATGGCCGGCGGCGACGTGAACGCCGCACGCCTGCTGCTGACGGTGATGAACGACCCGGCCTGGAAGGACGACCTGGGCCGCCTGGTGGCCGGCTTCATCGGCCGCCAGCAGCACGGCGCCTGGGCCACCACCACCGCCAACCTGTGGGGCGGGCTGGCGCTGGAGCAGTTCTCGAAGGCGCACGAAAGCACGCCCGTGGCCGGCTTCACCCTGGCCCGGCTGGGCGCGGCCAGCAACGCGGTGGACTGGGCCAAGGTCACGCGCCTGAAGGCCAGCGACCCGCAGGGCGCCACGCACGCCGCCAGCGCCTTCGGTGCGCCGGCCGCACCGGGCATGCTGACCAACAACACGCTGCTGCTGCCCTGGGGTGCCGGCCCGGCGACGCTGAGCGTGACCCACGAAGGCAGCGGCAAGCCCTGGCTGACGGTGCAGTCGCTGGCCGCCGTCGAGCTGAAGGCGCCCTTCGCCGCCGGCTACCAGATCAAAAAGACCATCACCCCCGTCGAGCAGGCCGACAGGAAGCTGCCCGCCGGCCAGTACAGCCGCGGCGACATCCTGCGCGTGACGCTCGACATCACCGCCGCCAGCGACATGACCTGGGTGGCCGTGACCGATCCCGTGCCCACCGGCGCCACCATCCTCGGCAGCGGCCTGGGGCGCGATTCGGCCATCGCCACGTTGGGCGAGAAGCTGGGCCGCACCACCCTGCCGATCTTCGAGGAGCGCAGCTTCGAGGCCTTCCGCGCCTATTACGAACACCTGCCCAAGGGCACGGTCAAGGTCGAATACACGCTGCGGCTGAACAACGCCGGCAGCTTCCAACTGCCGCCGAGCCGGGTGGAGGCGCTGTACGCGCCGGAGATGTTTGGCGAGGCACCGAATGCGCGGGTGACCGTGCGCTGATGCCGGCCGCCTGCGCCACGGGCTTCATACTCCCCACCATGCAAGCCTGTAGCGCCCGACAGACAAGCGCTGGAGACCTATACTCCCATGATTTACTGAAAGCGTGCACTGACGGCAGCGCCCGCTGCGATGACGAAACGACCTCGCTGCGCTTCGATGACGGCGGCTGCACCGCCATGACGCCAGCCAGGTGCGAGGCATTCCGCACATCACTGACGTCATTTCGTCATTTCGTCATCACGCCGCGCAGCGGCGAAGTCATGGCGTCATCCGTCAGAAGCCAACGCTTGGCACGCGAAACGGTATCAACGGTGGCGCGCCCGCGCCTCCAGCAGCAGCGCGGTCTGCCGCGCCAGCAGCTCCAGCGTGCGCAGCTGCACCGGCGACAGCTCGCGCGGTTCGTAATCGGCCACGCTCACCGTGCCCACCGCCACCCCTTGCGATGTGATCAGCGGCGCGCCGGCGTAGAACCGCAGGCCCGGCAGCGCCGCGAACACCGGGTAGCCCGCAAAGCGCGCGTCGCTGCCCACCTCGTCCAGCACCGTGACCTCCGGGCCCTGGTCGATCACCAGCCGGCACGGCGAGCGCGCCGCGGGCGTGGTCTCGACATTGAAGCCGGCGCAGGCCTTGAACCACAGGGTGTCGCCGTCCAGCAGCGCAATGGCCGCCAGCGGCACCTGGCAGATGCGCGTGGCGGTGTCGACCACGTACTGGTAGGCGGCATCGCCGCGCGCCTGCAGCGCGGCCAGGCGGCGCAGCTCGGAGGCGCGCAGGCTGGCCACCTCGTCGCGCAGCGGCGGCGCGGGCATGGGCGCGGTGGGCGCCCACACCAGCGGCTCGGCCAGGGTGTCGAAGCCGGTTTCGGCCTCGGCGGCGGTCTCGCCAACCCGTGGCGCGCCCGGTGCCACCACCTGTTTTCTGCTGAACCAGCGCCACATCGTGTTCGCCCGCCCTGTCTGTAACCGTTTGTTTTGTGGATTATTGCCCAGAAGTCCGCGCGGCGTCAGCCCCGGGTTGCGGCGGTGCGGTGCGCGCTGCCACCGGCGGGCCCACGGCCGCTGTCACAATGCGGGGCATGGTGTGGAAGGGCTTGCGCTGGCTGTGCGGCACGCTGCTGCTGGCGGCGGCCGCGCAGGCGCAAGCCATCCCCGGCTTCGACGCGGTGCGGGCCGACTTCCACCCGTCCGAGACCGTGCTGCTCGACCGCGCCGGCCAGCCCATCCACCGCCTGCGCACCGATGCCCGCGTGCGCCGCGGCCAGTGGGTGGCGCTGCAGGGCATCTCGCCCGCGCTGCGCCAGGCGCTGGTGCTGTCAGAGGACAAGCGCTTTTACGAACACAGCGGCGTCGACTGGCGCGCCGTCAGCAGCGCCGCCTGGGCCAACCTGTGGAACCAGCGCACGCGCGGCGCCAGCACGCTGACCATGCAGCTGGCCGGCCTGCTGGACGACGACCTGGCGCTGGGCACCGGCGGGCGCACCCTGCGCCAGAAGATCGGCCAGGCGGTGATGGCCACGCGGCTCGAGGCCGGTTGGCAGAAAAGCCAGATCCTCGAGGCCTACCTGAACCTGGTGCCCTTCCGCGGCGAGCTGGTGGGCATCGACGCGCTGTCGCGCACCCTGTTCGCCAAGGCGCCGCACGGCCTGCAGGACACCGAGGCCGCCATTGCCGCCGCCCTGGTGCGCGCGCCCAACGCCCGCCCCGCGCTGGTGGCGCAGCGCGCCTGCGGCGTGCTGAAGGCCATGCGCGGCCCCGGGCTGCCACCGACTGCGTGGCGCTCGACATGCAGACCGCCGTGGCGCTGGCGCGCCGCGCCTTCGCCGCCAGCGAGGGCATCGCGCCCCACGTGGCGCGCCGGATGGCCGCGGCGCAGGGGGCGACGCGCCCGCCACCCTGCCCAGCACGCTGGACGCCGGCCTGCAGCGCCTGGCGCAGCAGACGCTGCAGCAGCACATCCGCGAGCTGCACGGCCGCAACGTCGAGGACGGTGCCGTCGTCGTGCTCGACAACGCCAGCGGCGAGGTGCTGGCCTGGGTCGGCTCCACGGGCGAGTTGAGCCGCGCCGCCGAGGTCGACGGCGTGACCGCGCCGCGCCAGCCCGGCAGCACGCTCAAGCCCTTCCTGTACGCGCAGGCCATCGCCGAGCGGCGCCTGACGGCCGCCTCGCTGCTGCACGATTCGCCCGCGCACCTGCAGACGGCCAGCGGCCTGTACATCCCGCAGAACTACGACCGCCAGTTCAAGGGCTGGGTGTCGGCGCGCACCGCGCTGGCCGCCTCGCTCAACGTGCCGGCGGTGCGCACGCTGGTCATGGTCTCGCCCGAGCCGTTCGCGCGCCAGCTGGGCGCGCTGGGCATCGTGCTGAAGGAAGGCGGCGGCTACTACGGCTACAGCCTGGCGCTGGGCAGCGCCGAGGTGAACCTGCTGCAGTTGACCAACGCCTACCGCGCGCTGGCGAACCGGGGACAGTGGTGCGAGGCGCGTCTTCAACCCCGGCCCTGCTCCCTCGCCCCTCTGGGGAGAGGGCTGGGGTGAGGGGCGGGGCGGTGGCCAGGAAGCCGCGCCACCCTCTCCCGCCAGCGGGAGAGGGCGTGAAAGCGGCTGCCGCCCTGCCCTCGACCCCGCCGCCGCCTTCATCGTCACCGACATACTGGCCGACCCCAACGCCCGCGCCCGCACCTTCGGCACCGATTCCATCCTGTCCACCCGCTTCTGGACGGCGGTGAAGACCGGCACCAGCAAGGACATGCGCGACAACTGGGCCGTGGGTTTTTCCGAGCGCTACACCATTGGCGTGTGGCTCGGCAACGCCAGCGGCGCCGCGATGTGGGACGTCAGCGGCACCAGCGGCGCCGCGCCGGTGTGGGCCGCGCTGATGCGCCACCTGCACGCGCGCACCCCATCGCGCCCGCCCGCGCCGCCGCCCGGCGTGCTGCGCCAGCGCGTGCGATTTGGCGACCAGCTTGAAGCAGCGCGCGACGAGTGGTTCCTGCCCGGCACCCAGCACGCCCTGTTCGCTATCGATTCAGAAGCTGCCAGCGCCCGCCCAGCAAGCGCTGGCGGCCAAAAGGCTTGAAATCCGAAGATGATCCCGCCGTGCCCCCGCATCACCGCCCCGCAGGACGGCATCATCCTCGCCCTCGACCCCGACATCCCGCCCGCCCGCCAGCGCCTGACCCTGCTGGCCGACGCCGGCGACGCCGCGCCGGCCAGCCTGCGCTGGTGGATCGGCGCGCGCGAAGTCGGCCGCGGCCCGCAGTCCCAGTGGCTGCCCTGGCCCGGCCGCCACGTGGTGCAGCTGCGCGACGCCGCCGGCCGCGTGCAGGACGAGCGCCGCATCGAGGTGCGCGGCGCGGCGGTGCGCCAAGGCACCGCCCGGTCGGTGCGCTGAAGCCCAGGTTGTCGTCGCGGGCCGGCCCGGCCACCGAACACGGCGCGCGCGCCATGCGATCACCCCTTGGCGTGATCGCGGCGCGCGGCAGCACGCCGAAGGCACGGGGCTCGCACCACAGTTCCATTCCGCTGCCCTCCAGCCCTTGAGCGTTTGCCCGAATCGCCCAGATTTCATCTGGATTTGATGAAGTTATGTTATTTCATTACATTCTTGGGTTCCGAGTTTTGAACACCATTCCCAGGAGCCTCCCCATGGACCGATTCGCCTTTCATCGCCGCGCCCTGCACCCCATTGCGCTGACCGCCCTGCTGGCCCTGGCGGCCTGCGGCGGCGGCGATGACGGCGGCGGTGGCCACACCCCGAGCGCATCGATTCCGCCGGTCTTCTGGCACTGACCGAAGCGGGCCAGCCCACGGTGCGCCTGCTCGACCTGGA
This sequence comes from Ottowia beijingensis, assembly GCF_013423955.1. Classification (GTDB taxonomy): domain Bacteria; phylum Pseudomonadota; class Gammaproteobacteria; order Burkholderiales; family Burkholderiaceae_C; genus Ottowia; species Ottowia beijingensis. The sequence goes on from NZ_JACCKX010000001.1 coordinate 459,054, forward strand.
CAAGGCGGCGGTGACGCACAGCCTGAAAGTGGCCAACGCGCCCTCTGACATCGTCGCCAGCCCGGGCGGGCGCTATGCGCTGGCCGTGCAGCGTCTGCAGGACCAGGCCCAGGTCATCGATGGCGGCCTGTGGCAGGAAGACCACGGCGACCACCTGCACGATTACCGCGCAGAGCCCCGGCTGCTGACGGGCGCCTTGAGCGGCCCGCGCCCCACGCATTACGAGGTCAAGGACGGCACGGCCGCCCTGTTCATGGATGGCGTGGCCGACGCTCAGCGCCCGGCCGCCGTGCAGGTGCTGACCGAGGCCAGCCTGGCCAGGGTCGTGCCCGACAGCAGCTTCACCCTGCCCGCCGCCGTGCACGGCACGGCCGAACCGCGCGGCAGCGGCTTCATGCTGGTCAGCGCGCGCACCGACGACGCACCGGGCACGCTGCCCAACGCGGTCGATCTGTACCAGCGCGGCGCCGGTGGCTGGACGATGACCCAGCGCTTCGACGTACCGTGCCCCGATCTGCACGGCAGCTACTCCAACGCCAGCTACAGCGCGTTCGGCTGCTCGGACGGCGTGCTCGTCATCCAGCAGAACGGCAGCGCCTTCACGGCCAGCAAGATCGCCAACCCGCCGGCGCTGCCGGCTGGCGTGCGCATCGGCACCATAGCCGGCCACCCGAAAGAGGTGCGCTTCATCGGGCTGGCCGCGCCGGGCCATGTGTTCGAGATCGACCCCGCGCGCAGCGCCATCACGCCCATCACCTGGGCGGAAGGCCGCACGCGGCGCGCGCACGCGTTCGACCGCACCGGCCGCCACTTCGTGCTGCTCGACGACACCGGCGTCACCCACTGGCTCGACGCGCAGGCGCAGTGGCGCGTTGCCAAGACCTTGCCGGTGGTCGCCCAGATGCCGACCGCGGCACCCTTCCCGACGCTTCTCAGCAGCCGCGCGCGCGATACGCTGTTCGTCACCGACGTCACCGACGTCACCGACGTCGCCGCCAAGCAGATCGCCGTGATCGACAGCCAGAACATCGCCGTCACGCAGCGCATCGGTCTCGACTTCAGCCCCAACGGCCAGGCCTGGCTGGGCATTGCCGCACCATGAACCACGCTCCCCGCTTCGCCCTGCGCGCCGCCGCCACGCTGGCGGCCTTGACCGCCCTCGGCCCGCTGCCTGTCCATGCCCAGACGGCGGAGGCACCCGCCCGCCGCGTCCGCGCCGCCGCCCGCGAAGACCGCGGACGCTGCGGCCATACCCGCGGCCACAACCTCCTCCAGTTGGTTCGCACCTTCGCTCGGCGTCGTGCTCGACGTCGGCTACGGCAGCCAGGAACTGGCCCTGGGCGACCGCGACAAGGGCCTGCACCTGGGTGGCGCCGAGCTGACGCTGTCCTCGCCGCTCGGCCCGTGGCTCGAAGGCCGCATCACCGCCGCCGCGCACAGCCGCGACAAGAAGGTCGAGAAGCACTTCGAGGAAGTCTGGGTCGGCACCACCGCGCTGCCGGCCGGCCTGCAGCTGCGCGGCGGGCGCTTCATGTCGCAAGTGGGCTACCTGAACGAGCAGCACCCGCACGCCGACGACTTCGCCACGCGGCCGCTGCTGTACCGCGGTTTTCTGGGCGGGCACTACTTCGACGACGGCCTGCGCCTGAACTGGACGGCGCCGACCGATTTCTACTGGCGCACCGGCATCGAGGTCTTCAGCGGCAAGCAGCTCACGCGCGAAGTCGAGCGCAAGCCGCGACCCGGCGTGTGGACGCTGTCGACCAAGGTCGGCGGCGACGTCGGGCGCGAGCGCAGCTGGCAGCTGGGCCTGTCGTACCTGGGCAACCGGCGCGCGGCCTACGCGCACCATGACGACGATCACGGGGACGGCATGGCGCCCGGCCACGACCACAGCCACGAGGGCCATGCGCACGGCGCGCAGTTCGCCGGCAAGCACCTGTGGATGATTGATGGCGTGTGGAAATGGGCGCCCGATGGCAACAACCGCGCGCGGCAGCTGCGCCTGGCGTTCGAATTCGCGCGCCAGACCGGGCTGGGCGAGCACGCCGCGCGTGGCGCCCGCAACACGGCGGGTTATCTGGCCGCGGTGTACCGCTTCCACCCCGAGTGGGAAGCCGGCGTGCGCACCGACTGGCTGAGCGCCAACCTGCCGCATGGCGACCACTTTCACGCCGGCCGCCTGCGCGAGCACAGCCTGATGGTGGCCTGGAAGCCCTCGCATCAGCAGGCGCTGCGCCTGCAATACAGCCACCAGAACGGCGCGCGCGGCTTCGAGGCCAAGAAGGCCGTGTACCTGCAATACGTGATCAGTTTTGGAGCCCATGGTGCACATTCGTTCTGAACTTCGCCGCCGCGCGGTGACTTCAAAAAAATAGCTGCCTGCGACCGGCACACGTTATTTTCAGATACTTTCTGCTTGAAAATGGCGTGCACACTGCGCAAGCAGCTATTCAATTGGAAGCGCCTGGCTTTGACCGCATGCGCGGCGCTGCTGCCTTTCGCCGCGTCCGCCCAAGGCCAGGGCCTGCACGTGTTCGCCTGCGAACCCGAATGGGCGGCGCTGGTCAAGGCGCTGGCGCCGCAGGCGCAGGTGACCAGCGCCACCCACGCGCGGCAAGACCCGCACCACATCGAAGCGCGGCCGGCGCTGATCGCCGCGCTGCGGCGCGCGCAGCTGGCGGTGTGCACCGGCGCTTCGCTCGAAGTGGGCTGGCTGCCGATGCTGCAGCAGCGCGCCGGCAATGGCGCGGTGCGCGATGGCGCGCCCGGCATGTTCTACGCTGCCGACCAGGTCGAGCTGATCGACAAGCGCGCCAGCGTGGGCTTCAACGAGGGCGACGTGCACCCCGAGGGCAACCCGCACTTCCAGCTCGACCCCGCGCGCATGGCCGGCGTGGCCCAGGCGCTGGCCCTGCGGCTGGCCCAGATCGACCCACCGCAGGCCGCCGCCTACGCCAGCCGCCATGCCGCCTGGCAAGCCGACTGGCAGCAGAAGACCGCCCAATGGCAGCAGCGCGCCGCGCCCTGAAGGGCCAGCGCGTGGTCTGCCAGCACGCCACCTTTGCCTACCTGTGGCAGTGGCTGGGCATTCAGCAGGTGGCCGACATGGAACCCAAGCCCGGCGTGCCGCCCACGCCTTCGCACCTGCAGGCGGTGTTGACCCGCGTGCAGGCCGCACCGCCGGTGGCCGTAGTCCACACGCTGTACCAGGACCAGCAGCCGGCGCAATGGCTGGTGCGTCAGCTGGGCGAAGGCAAGACCACGCTGCTGGCGCTGCCCAGCACCGTGACCGACGACGGCGCCAGCGCCACGCTGGACGGCTGGATGGACTCGCTGATCGCCGCGCTGCTCAAGACCACGAACCCGCGATGAACGAGCTGGCCCTGCTGCTGCCGCCGCTGGCCGCCGGCCTGCTGGCGCTGGCCAGCCACGTGCCATTGGGCCGTCAGGTGCTGCGGCGCGGCATCGTGTTCATCGACCTGGCCATCGCGCAGGTGGCGGGCCTGGGCGTGCTGGCCGGCCAGCATCTGCTGCACGACGCGCCGGGTGCGCTGCTGCCCGTGGCTGCCGCCGTGGCCGCGCTGCTGGGCGCGGCGCTGGTGGCGTGGCTCGGCCGTGCCTGGCCCGAGCGGCAAGAGGCGCTGATCGGCCTGCTCTACGTCGGCGCGGCGTCGCTGGCGGTGCTGCTGGTCAGCGCCGACCCGCACGGCGCGCAGAAGCTGCACGGCCTGCTGTCGGGCGATGTGCTGTGGGCCAGCTGGCCGCGGCTGCTGCCGCTGGCGCTGGCCACCGCGGTCTTCTTGCTGGCGCTGGCGTGGCGGCCGGCGCTGCTGGCCAGCGGCTGGGCCTTTACGGCAGCTTTGCGCTGCTGGTCAGCCTGAGCCTGCCGCTGCTGGGGCTGTATCTGGTGTTCACCACGCTGATCGTGCCCGCGCTGGTGGCGCAGCGCTGGCCGCGCACGCCCGCACGGGCCGCCTTCGCCGTCGGGCTGGCGGGCTATGTGCTGGGGCTGCTGCTGTCGTGGCACGGCGACTGGCCGAGCGGCCCGGCGGTGGTGCTGGCGCTGATCGGCTGCGGCGCGGCAGCCATCGTCGCGGGCGGACGGGCAACACCGACGAGCGGCCGATAATGAGGCATGTGTCCCGCCGATTCAGCGCCTGCCTCTCCCGCCCGTCGAGCCAAGGCCGCCGTGGAGCAGCGGCTGGCCTCCGCCACCGAGCATTGCGCGGCACGCGGCGCGCAGCTCACGCCCCAGCGCGCCGAAGTGCTGGAGTTGCTGCTGCGCCGCGGCGGCCAGGCCAAGGCCTACGATCTGCAAGGCGACATGCAGGCGCGCCACGGCCGCATCGCGCCCACCACCGTCTACCGCGCGCTTGACTTTCTGCAAGAGCACCATCTGGTGCACAAGGTCGATGCCACCAACACCTTCGTGGTGTGCGACCACGCAGAACACGACCACCCCACCCTGCTGCTGATCTGCACCCGCTGCGGACGCGTCGAGGAGGTGCACGACGCCGACGCCCTGAAGCCGCTGCTGGCCATGGTCACGCAGCGTGACTTCGCGACCCAGGCCGTGGAAGTCAAGTGCATTTGCGCTGCGTGCGCGCCCACCGCAGCCTCGATGGATTGATGCTGCATCGCCCAACCGGATTTGAAAGATGAACCCTTCCTCCCACGACTTCGACCTCTTCGTCATCGGCGGCGGCTCGGGCGGCGTGCGCGCGGCGCGCATGGCGGCCACGCGCGGCGTGCGCGTGGGCATGGCCGAAAGCGGGCGCATGGGCGGCACCTGCGTCAACGTCGGCTGCATCCCCAAGAAGCTCTACAGCTACGGCGCGCACTATGCCGAGGCGTTCGAGGAGGCGCGCGGCTACGGCTGGCAGATGGCGCACGCGCCGGCCCTCGACTGGCAGGTGCTGAAGACCAACCGCGCCAAGGAGATCACGCGCCTGAACGGCATCTACGAAGGCCTGATGGTGAACGCCGGCGTGCAACGCCTGCAGGGGCACGGCCGCATCGTCGATGCGCACACCGTCGAGGTGACGGGCGACGACGGCCAGGCCACGCGCCACACGGCGCGCCACATCCTCATCGCCACCGGCGGCACGCCCTTCGTGCCCGCCATCGAAGGGCGCGAGCTGGCCGTCACCTCCGACGACATGTTCGACCTGCCCGTGTTCCCGCAGCGTCTGGTGGTGGTGGGCGGCGGCTACATCGGCTGCGAGATGGCCAGCATCTTCCACGGCCTGGGCGCGCAGACCACGCTGCTGTACCGCGGCGAGCAGATCCTGCGCGGCTTCGACGACGAGGTGCGTGCCTTTGCGGCCGACGAGCTGCGCAAGGCCGGCGTGGACGTGCGCGTGGGCTGTGACGTGGCGCGCATCGAGGCCGGCACTGGCGACACCCGCCGCGTGGTGCTGGCCAACGGCAGCGTGCTCGACGCCGACGTGGTGCTGTACGCCACTGGCCGCCGCCCCAACGCGGATGGCCTGGGCCTGTCCGACGTGGGCGTGCAGCAGGCCGACAACGGCAGCATCGTGGTGGACGAGCACTTCGCCACCAGCGTGCCCGGCATCTTCGCGCTGGGCGACGTGACCGGTGGCATGGAGCTGACGCCGGTGGCGCTGGCCGAGGCCATGGCGCTGGTCGACCACCTGTTCGGCACCGCGCCCGGCAAAGTCGCGCGCACCATGGATTACGACAACATCCCCACCGCCGTGTTCACGCACCCGCCCATCGGCACCGTGGGCCTTACCGAGGCGCAGGCGCGCGAGCGGTTCAGCGACATCCAGGTGTTCCGCAGCGACTTCAAGCCGCTCAAGCACGCTGTCGGGCCGCGGCGAGCGCACCCTGGTCAAGCTGATCGTCGATACGGCCAGCGACCGCGTGGTGGGCCTGCACATGGTGGGCGCCGACGCGGGCGAGATCGTGCAGGGCTTTGCCGTGGCGCTGAAGTGCGGCGCCACCAAGGCGCAGTTCGACGCCACCATCGGCATCCACCCCACCAGCGCGGAAGAGTTCGTGACGCTGCGCGAGGTCAGCCGCAAGTGAGTGGTTGCACGGGCCGCAGTATTGAATTGATAGCTGCCGGCGCTTGCCCTGCATTGTTTTCAAGCATAAATAGCTTGAAACCCTTTATGGACAAGCGCTGACAGCTATTGTTTTTGCTTGATCAGCAACAAGTCTCAGCCAGTGTCGTGGGAGCGGGCTTGCCCGCGATCAGGCGTGGGTTGCGACGAGGCGCCGCATCGCGGGCAAGCCCGCTCCCACACAGCGGATGCAGTCCGCGCGTCATCTGGGACTTCTTGGCGATCACGTGTTTTCGAGATGCCCGGTCAGGCCCCGGACGACTGCCCTGCACCCGCGCGTGCCCGATCCTGCGCCAGGCGTTGCCGCGCACGCCAGCCGCGCCAGCCGGCAAAGCCCAGCGCCAGCACCACCAGTGCGCCCAGCACCAGCCCTGCACCTCGTGCGCATCCTGCAGCAGGGCCTGCGCCGCGGCGCCGAACATCCAGCCCGCGCCGGCGGCCAGAAAGCCCCACAACGCGGCGCCGATCAGGTTGAACAGCAGAAAGCGCGGCCACGGCATGCTCGACATGCCCACCAGAATCGGCCCGGCCCAGCGCATGCCGTACATGAAGCGCATGCCGATCACCACCAGCATGCCCCAGCGCGCCAGCAGCCGGTTGAAGCGGCGCCGGTAGCGCAGCACCTTCGGCCAGCGCGCCAGCACCTGCTTGCCACGCCAGCGCCCCAGGCTGAACAGCAGGATGTCGCTGAACGCGCCCATGAAGGCTCCACCGCCATCACGGCCGGCAAATCCAGATGGCCCAGGCGCGCCGCAAAGCCGGCCAGGATGAGCAGGGTTTCCCCTCCACCAGGCCGCCGAGCACCACTGCCCAGTAGCCGTACTGCGTCACGAATTGCCAGAGACTGTCCATAAACCGCGCGAAATGCCTGCGGGCTGCATTCTGCCGGCTGTCGGCTACGATTCTCATCTCGAGGAGTTACAAACGATGACCGACCTGAGCAAGATCACCTGCATTGAAGACCTGCGCGTGCTGGCCAAGCGCCGCGTGCCGCGCATGTTCTACGACTACGCCGACAGCGGCAGCTGGACCGAGAGCACCTACCGCGCCAACCAGAGCGACTTCCAGAGCATCCTGTTCAAGCAGCGCGTCGCCATCAACATGGAAGGCCGCAGCACCGCCACCACCATGATCGGCGAGCCGGTGACGATGCCCGTGGCGCTGGCACCCACCGGCCTGACCGGCATGCAGCACGCCGACGGCGAGATTGCCGCCGCCCGCGCGGCCCGCCAGTTCGGCGTGCCCTTCACCCTCTCGACCATGAGCATCTGCTCCATCGAGGACGTGGCCGAGCACGCGGGCAAAGGCTTCTGGTTCCAGCTCTACGTGATGCGCGACCGCGACTTCATCGAGCGCCTGATCGACCGCGCCAAGGCCGCCGGCTGCGGCGCGCTGGTCATCACGCTGGATCTGCAGATCCTGGGACAGCGGCACAAGGACATCAAGAACGGCCTCTCCACCCCGCCCAAACCGACCATCGCCAACCTCATCAACCTGGCCACCAAGCCGCGTTGGGTAGCCGGCATGCTGGCCACGCCGCGCCGCAAGTTCGGCAACATCCACGGCCACGTGAAAGGCGTTACCGACATGAGCAACCTCGGCGCCTGGACGGCCGACCAGTTCGACCCGCGCCTGAACTGGGGCGACGTGGAATGGATCAAGCGGCGCTGGGGCGGCAAGATCATCATCAAGGGCATCATGGAGCCGGAGGACGCGCGCCTGGCCGTGGACAGCGGCGCCGATGCGCTCATCGTCAGCAACCACGGCGGCCGCCAGCTCGACGGCGCGCCGTCGGCCATCGCCGCCCTGCCGGCCATCGTCGATGCCGTGGGCAAGCAGATCGAAGTGCACATGGACAGCGGCATCCGCAGCGGCCAGGACGTGCTCAAGGCCTGGGCGCTGGGCGCACGCGGCACCTACATCGGCCGCGCCTTTCTGTGGGGTCTGGGCGCCGCGGGCGAAGCCGGCGTGACCAAGGCGCTGCAGATCATCCACAAGGAACTCGACACCACCATGGCCTTCTGCGGGCATACGCAGATCGGGAATGTGGACAAGGGGATTTTTCGGGCGGGGACGTATCCGGTGGGGTGACGCTGCCCAACCACTCATCACAGCCGATCGCCCTCAGCAACGACTGAGGCTATTTATCAACTTGGGAAGTTACATGAACCGGATTTTTTATCGCGCTCTCAGCGATCATCTTGACAGGCTGCTCCAGCTACCCATCGTTCCGGGATAAAAATCGATCGAATATTATTCAAATCGAAAGAGGCATGACTCGCCCACAAGTCATGCAGATTATGGGAACCAATTCTGTCAGCGGAATTGATGGCACCATTACCAACCCTTATAAAGAGAACTTATTCGTGATCACAATGGAATAGAGTACGAGGTTTTCTATTACTACACTGAAAAAGTTGGAAATAAGAGCCGGGAACAAGGAATGACCCCTGTCATCCTGAGAGACGGCAGAGTAGTCGGCATTGGCTGGCGATATCTTGGGTCGCCAGAATCTCATTCCAAAGAAGGTGAAACAACCATATCCATACCAAGAGTCAGCGGAAACCCGAGAAAACAACCAACCATCGTACCGAATGCCTACGGCCCTGGAGTCCACATGAATCAATATGGACAAGCAGTCACCTTAACGCCGGAAAGCGGTGGAGTTCAGGAGAACATCTCGAAATTAACCCGAATGCCTACGGACCTGGTATTCACATGGACCAATATGGCCGCCCTGTAAGAGAGAAAAGATGGCCCTAATTCCAATATCCACTGGGAAATTGGGGTCAGATTAACATTTCCATGTCCATCGACCGGCATCCACTCGAGGGGAAATTGAGGTCGGATGCACGACTGTCCGGCAATATTCTCAAATAGAGGGAAAATCGGGGTCAGAGAATAATCTTTGAACGGCGGACAGGAGCGTCTTCATCCCCCAGCTTGCCCAAGGGTAAATCGGGGTCAGAGAACAATTTTTGAACGGCGGACAGGAGCATCTTCAACCCCGGCTTGCCCAAGGGCCTACAAGCCCTGACTAGCCTAGCCATCGCGCCATCCCAGTCGTCTTTTTCTGGGTAGCACCTTGCCACCCTCCCCACCACGGACAAATCATTCATGCTTATTCGCCAACCCGCCCTTGCAGCACTGGCCCTTCTTGCCAGCCTGGCGGTACACGCCCATGTGCCCTTCCTCAAGCCCAGCCAGTTCAACATCGAGAACCCCCGGCTGCAGGTGGAATCGGCGTTCACGGAGTTTCCGTTCCAGGCCGATTTCGCGATGGATTCGCCCAACTTCTCGATCACCCAGCCCGATGGCACCGTCACGCCACTGAAGGCAAGCGCCCGCACCAAGGCCGCCGTGTACCTGGAGCCGGTAATCGGCGCGGCCGGCACCTACCGGGTGAGCACTGGCGTGCGCGTCGGCCCCAGGTACAAAGCGGTGGAGACGGCCGCCGGCAAGCTCTATTTCGCAGGCGACATGCAGCGCGTGAGCGGCGCGCCCACGTCCATGCAGTACTACAGCAGCGCCGATGTGTACCTGGCCAAGGGCGAACCCGCCTACGCGCCTCGCCCGAGCGAGCGCGGGGTCGAGATCATTCCCCTGTCGTCACCCAACCGCCTGGCCGTGGGCGCGCCCTTGCAACTGAAGGTGCTGCAAGACGGCAAGCCCGCCGCGCAGGCCCGCGTCGTGGTGGCGTATGACAACGAGCACTACAAGAAGCACCGCGTCGAGGACTTGTACGACGTGGAGAACGTGCGCACCAGCAGCCTGCGGACGAACGACGGCGGCCAGTTCTCCGTCACGCCGACGCAGGGCGGGCTGATGTACCTCTTCGTGACCCTGCACAGAAAGGTGCAGCCCGATCTGTGGGAGAGCCACAACGCCGGGCTGACGCTGGAGGTTGCGCCACCCGCGCCATGACGCGCTAGACCCAGCGCCGCACCCGCGCCGCGTAGCGGGCGTAGGCTTCGCCGAAGCGCTGGCGCAGCACGCGTTCCTCGGGCTTGATCTGCAGGGTGTCGAGCAGCACCACGAACAGCGGCAGGCCCAGCAGCGCGGCGGCGTTGCCCAGCCAGACGGCCCAGCCGACCAGCACCAGCCCCATGCCCAGGTACATGGGGTTGCGCGTGATGCGATAGATGCCGCCGGTGACCAGGGCGCTGGCCTTGTGGGGCGACAAAGGGTTGACGGTGGTGCGGGCGCGGTGGAACTGCCAGGCGCCGGCCAGCGCGATCAGGCCGCCGGCCAGCGCGATGCCGAGCGCGGCGCCCAGGCCGAAGGGCCAGGCGCCCTGCGGCCACAGCTGCGCGACGGGAAAGGCGCGGGCCAGCGCCCACATGAGCACGCCGATGGCCAGGTCGATGACCGGGGCGGGATCTTGTGCTCGTACCAGCGGGACATGGCGGGGATGGGTGCGGGTCAGCTCAGATGCTTCTGCATTGATAGCTGCTGGCGCTTGCTGGACAAGCGCTGGCGGTCTTTTTCATGCTGATTGGCGACCCGTTCCAGACTCCTTCCCCCGCTGGGGAAGGCCGGGATGGGGGCCTGGCTCGTTCGCCCGACAGGCTGTGGGGTGTGCATACGGGGCTGGCCCCGCCCTGCCCTCCCCCAGAGGGGAGGGAGCGAAATCAAAGTGCCACGCTCCCACAGGACACGGCACGCGCCTACTTGCGCATCAGCACCTTGAGCGCGTTCTGCAGGCGGCGCGCGGTGGCGTCGTCGTGGGCGGTGGCCAGCACCTTGCCGGCGTCCTGCGCCCAGGTTTCGGCGGGGGCGGGGTCGTTGCGGCGCGTGAGCAGTTGCAGTTGCAGCGCACGGCGGGCGTCGAGGTGCTCGGCGGGGGTGGGCACTTCGGCGGCCATTTCCAGGCGCAGCAGGGGCTCGGCGGCGCTGCCTTGCGGGGCGGACTGCAGGGCCTGAGCCCAGGCGCTGCGGGTGCCGCCAGTGACGCCGCGGCCCAGCTCCTGCGCGCTGGGCAACTGATCCGGCTGGCGCTGCTGCCAGGCACTGAGCAGTTGGGTGACGGTTTCGCCGTGCGCCTGCGCGGCCAGTTTCTTGAGCTGGGCCTGCGCGGCTTCGACGGCGTCGCGCTGGGCGCGGAAGGCGGCGTCGCCCAGGCGCGGGCCGCGGTCTTCGCGCGGCGGGCGGCCTTCGAAGCGGCCACCGCCGTCGCGGCGGTCACCGCGATCACCGAAGCGGCCGCCACGGTCGCCACCGGGGCCACCGCGGGCGTCGCGGCCACCGGGGCGGCCATCGCGGCGGTCGCCGAACTTGCCGCCACGGCCGGCGGGCGCGGCCTCGGCACGCCTGGCGCCAGGGCGGTCGTCGCCGCGCATGGCGATGAGGGGCTTGGCGGGCTTGGGCGCGGGGGCCGGTGCGGCGGCTTCGGGTGCGGCGCCCTCGCCTTCGGCCGGCGGCGCATCGGCAGCCGCTTCCGCAGGCGCAGGCGCTTCACTTTCAGAAGCTGCCGGCGCCCCATCGGCGGGCGCTGCAGCCACTTTTTCTTCAGAAGCGGCTGCAGGGGCTGCAGCCAGCTGGCCGCGCGTGGCGGCTTCGAGCTGGGCCATGGCGGCACGAATCTTCTGCGCATCGCCGCTGGCGTTGGCGGCTTCCAGCGCCTTGGCGGCCTCAAGCACGGCGCGGTCGTGCGCGCTCATGGCGGCCTGCTGGCGCTCGCGCTCGGCGCCCTTGCGGTTGAAGGCCTCGTCGATGGGCTTGCGGAAGGCGTCCCACAGGCGCTGCTCGTGCTTGCGGTCCAGCGGCACGGCCTGCGCCTCGGCCTGCCAGCGCTGCTGCAGGGCCTTGACGGCGTCGATGCGCAGTTGCGGCGCGGCGCCCAGCTGCTCGGCCTCGGCGATCAGGGCCTGGCGGCGCGCGGTGCTTTGCTTTGCGCGGCTTCCAGCGGCTGCGCGGCGGCATGGATGGCGGCCTTCCACTGCGGCTGCAGTTCGGCGAACTGCTTTTCAGACAGGTGGCCGGCGTTGCGCCAGCGGTCGCTGAACTGGTGGATCTGGCGGTTGAAGGCTTTCCAGTCGGCGCCCTCGCCGGCGCTGGCATGGGCTTCGCCCCAGGCCTTGACCTCTTCGATCAGCGCGCTGCGCTGGGCCTTGTGCTCGGCGGCTTCGGCGCGCACCTTGGTGAGCCACTCGTCCACGAACTTGTGGGCGGCGTTGCAGGCGCGGTCGAAGCGCTTCCACAGCGCGTGGTTGGGCGCGCCGCCCTGGTCGGCGGTTTTCCACTCGTCGCGCAGCTTGCGGATGGCGTCCTGCAGCTTGCGGCCGCCCATGGCGGGCACCAGCTCGTAGCCTTCTTCCAGCGCGGCGGTTTCAGTGCCTTTTGGCCTTCAGCGCCCGCCTGGTCTGCGCTGGCAGCTTCGGTTTCAGGAGCAGCCGGTGCTTCGGCGGCATCGACGGCCGCAGTCTCTGCGGGCTGGGACGGCTCGACCGCGGCCTCGGTACCGGCGGGCGCAGCGTCGGTCGATGGGGCATCGTTCTGGCCCTCAACGCCGGCCGGCTCTGCGCGGGCAGCTTCGGTTTCAGGAGCAACGGGCGCAACTTCAACCGCCTCGGCAGGTTCCGCCGCTTCGGCCTGGCGCGGCGCCGCGGCGCCCTTGATCTTGCGCTTGACCAGCAGCGCCTCGGCCTTGGCGACGAGTTGCTCGCGCAGCTTGTCGGCGCTCCAGCGCTGCCAGCCTTCCAGCTCGCCGGCGCTGACCAGCGCGGCGTGCACGCGCGCCTCCAGCGCGTCGTCGATCAGGCGGCCGTGGGTCTTGAGCGAGGCGCGCAGCGCGTTGGTGGCGCTGTGCATGTTCTTGGTGTGGCCGGCGGTGACGGCCTGCTCCAGCAGCATCACGCCGGCTTCGACGGCCTTCTGCGCGGCGGCGCGCTGCTCGGGGTCGACCTTGGGCTTGGCCGGCTTGTCGGCCGCCGGGGCGGCGGCGGGGGCTTCGCCACGGGCGGCGCGGATCTCGTCGGCCCACACGGGCACGGGCGGCAGCGGCGCGGCAGCGTCGGCGGCGGCGGCCACGGTTTGCGCCAGCGCGGCGCCGAAGGCGTCCCACACGGCCGTGAGCTGGCTTTGCGCGGCTTCGAGCTGCGGCGGGTAGCGCACGTCCACGCTCAGCCACTGCGGGTCGGCCAGCAGCAGGCGGGCCTGGGCGCGCCATTGCTCGACATCGGCCTGCAGGCCCGGCTGCTGCGCCTGCGCGTCCTGCCAGGGCTTGGTGGACAGCAGCTCGATGCGCTGCGCCAGCAGGGCGGCGGCCTCGCGCTGCACCATCACGCGCTGCTGCACGTCTTCCACCTTCTTGATGCGGTCGACCAGCTCGGCGCGCAGGCTGGACAGCGGCTCGCGCGACAGCGGCGCGCCGGCCTTGGCAGCGTCGCGCTGCCAAGCCAGGGCGTCGGCGATGTTCAGACGCGCGGCCTGCAGCAGCGCCAGCGCCTTGCTCTCCCATTCGGCGGCCACGGCCTCCTGGCCCTTGGCGCGGCGCAGTTCGTCGAGCTTTTCGCGCAGCGCCTGGCGGCGCCCTTGTCCTGGACGAGAGTTCCTTGAACACCTCCTGCATCTGCTCGGGCGCCGGCTCGGTGGCCAGCCACTCGCGCACGCGCTGGGCGCGCTCGCCCGAGGTGGCGGCCGAGAACACGCCGCCCGTGAGGGCATCGAGCGGGTGCGCCTCAGGCGCCTTGGGGGCGGCGGCCTCGGGCTCGGGCTGCTGGTCTTTGTTGTCGCGGGAGAAAGGGAACATGCTGTGGATTGGAAAACGTCGGTGCAGGCACCATGCCCGCGGGAACTGTGTATTTTCGCCTCTAAATGGGCGCGGGGCTGGCGGCGCGCGCCCTGAGCGGCTTTCGGGTGCGGCGCGCTCAGCGCGTGGCCAGGGTCAGCTCGGCCCGCGGCGACCAGGCCTTGGCCGCGCCCGCCGCATCGCTGGCGGCACTGGCCGGGGCGCTGGCCGCCGTGGCAGCGGTCGTGGCACCGGCGCGCGGCGCACCCAGAAACAGGCGCTCGGCCGGCAGTTGCTTGCTGGCCAGATAGTCCTTCACGGCCGCGCCGCGCTGCCGCCAGCTGGCGCATGGCGTCTTCGCTGACCTCGATGTGCGACAGCAGCAGCGCCTCCATCTCGGGCACCGGCACGTCCTTGAGCAGGCCGATGGCATTGCGCGGCTTGCCGGGCAGATCGGCACGGCGGTAGAGCTGGCGCAGCAGCACGGGGTATTCGGCATCGGTCACCGCGGCTGCGGCGGATTGAGTGCCAAACTGGCCCGCAGCGCCCGCCCCATCTGCGCCAGAAGCTTCCTTATTGATAGCATTTTCAGCCGGCGACGCGGCGCTGGCCGGCGCGGCGGGCGTGGGTGCACCGGCCCGCTTTTCCGCCGCCACCATGGCCTTCAGGCGTTCGCGCCGGTAGCCTTCGCGCTCCTGCGCCAGGCTGGCGGTGCCCACCACCGTGAGCTTGAGCTGCGGCCGGTCGGTCAGCGCCTTGGCGATCTGGTCGAGTTGCTCGCGCGCCTTGGGCTGCAGTTGCGCGCTGCCGGGGGCGAAGGCCACGTTGGCCATGTCCTCGCCGCCCGCGCCGCCCAGCGCGCGCGCCAGCAGCGTGAACGGTGCGGTGATGGCGCGGCCGATCAGGTTGACCACGGCCTTGAAGATGATCGGGCCGATGGAGAACTGCGGATCGTTCAGCGAGCCGCTGATGGGCAGGTCGAGGTCGATCACGCCCTTGCTGTCGGCCAGCAGCGCGGTGGCCAGCTTCACGGGCAGGCTGGCGGGCGCGCCCTGCACCGGCTCGCCGAAGGTGAGCTGGTTGAGCACCAGCTTGTTGCTGGCCGTGAGGCGGCCATCCGGCTCGACCTTGTAAGCCACGTCCATGCTGAGCTTGCCGCGCTCGATGCCGTGGCCGGCGTACTTGACCGAATAGGGCGACAGCGGCGGCAGCTCCAGGTCGGTCACCTGGCCGTGGATGTCCAGCGCCAGCGGCTTGGCCAGGGGTTGAGCTTGCCCGTCACCTGCAGTGCGGCGCTGCCCTCGGCGCGGCCGGTGAGGTTCAGGTCGGCCATCTGCGGCGCGCCCGCCGGGGCGACGGAGCTGAAGGCGCTCAAGGCCCCGTTCAGCTCGGTCAGGTCGGCCGAATAGTTGGGGCGGATGAAGCGGTCGGAGAACAGCACGCGGCCGCTGGCCATGCGGATGGGGCCGAAGCGAATGACCGGCGCCATCGGGTCGACCTGCTGCACCGATGGGGCTGCAGCGGCCGCCGGTGGCGCGCCGGCAGCTACTGAATCGGTAGCTTCGCCACTGTTCTCGCCGGCCGCGGGCATGCCGGATGGCGCGGGCCGCACAGCCACGGACGTGGCCGGTGCGGCGATGTCGGCAGCGCCGTCCTTCGACTTCACCACGTCCTGCAGATTGATGCGGCCGTTGGGGTGGATGATGAGGCGCGCGTAGAAATCCGACAGCAGCGTGTCCTTGACCTCCACCTGCGGCGGCTTGCCGGGCTCCAGCTGCACGTCCAGCCCGGCCAGCCTGAGCTGCTTCCAGCTCAGCAGCTCCTCGCCCAGGCCGCCGCCGCGCCACGGCGGTCGATGGCGCCAGCGCGGCCTGCGAGGTGCCGGCCTTCGCTGCCGGCGGCGCCTTGGCGGCATCGGCCGGCACCTGCGCATCCGGCGCGGCCGCCGTGCCCGGCCGGCTGTGGGTGCGCAGCTCTTCCACACTGGCATCGCCGCTCACACGCAGGCGCGGCCCCTGCGTGAGGTGCGCGAAGTTCACGTTGCCCTTGAAGCTGGTGTCGGCGCGCAGGATGTCGACGTTCAGCGCATCGCCGAAGTACGGCTCGAAGCTGTGCAGCGGCAGGCGCTGCGCATCGACCGCGCCCTGCGCCGTCAGCGGCGTCAGGCCCACTTGGCCGCGCCACGACAGGCGGCCCGGCTCGGCCCGGCCGCCGCCCGGCCCGCCGGCCAGGCGGGCGCTCAGGTTGACGGGGATGGGCGACTTGCCGTTCAGGTCGACTTGCTTGGCGTCGATCTGCAACTGCGTCAGCTCGGCCTCCACCGTGCCGGGCACGGCGGCATCGCGCCAGCCCACGGTGCCGCCGGCCAGCGCCAGTTCGTTCACCAGCACTTTCCACGGGAAGTCGGTGGCCGGGCCGCCGCGCGGTTTCGGCTTGGCCGGCTCAGCCGGCTGGGCGCCAGCGGGCTGGCGCAGCCAGGCTTGGTACATCAGGGCCTGGTCCGCGCCGCGCTCCACCGTCACGCGCGGCGCCTGCACGCCCAGCTTGCCCACGGTGACGGCGCGCGTGCGCAGATCGACCAGCACCTGGCTCAGGTCGACCTGGGCGATGCTGGCCAGCGGGCCGCTTCGGTCAACGCCCCGCGCGGCGCCGATCGCTTGGCTTGGGCGGGTGCCGCGCTGGCGGCGGGGGTCGGGGCTTCGGCCAGCATCAGCTGGCGCAGCGTCAGCTGCTCGGCGGCGATCTTCAGCTCGGGCGGCAGGTCGCGCGCCTGCGGCGGCGCCCATTGCAGGCCCACGTGGGCGTCCAGCTCGCCCGTCAGGCGCGGCACCAGGTGCGGCGCCAGGTAAGGCGCGGCCAGCCCCAGCGGCAGGTGGGCGATGCGGGCGTTGACCTCGGCACCGCGCTCGGCCGCCGTGCCCTGGAATTCGATGGAGGGCACGGAACCGCGCGCGGCCGAACCGCTGAAAGTGAGCGGCTGCGCGAACGGCAGGCCGATGGTGGTGGCCGCCAGCTCGAATTCGTTCAGGCGCACCGCGGCGGCCGGCACACCGTCGGCGGCCGTGGTGTCGTCGGTGAAGTCCAGCGTGCCGCCGTGTACGGCCAGCTTGTCGATGGCCACCTGCCACGCAGGCGCCGCGGCGGCGGCTGCACCGGCACCGGCACCGCTGGCGCGCGATGCGGGCGGCTGCGACGATTCAGAGTCAAATCGGGCTTCAGCGCTTGCTGCACCTGCGCCGACAGCTCCTGATTCAGGAGCATTGGCGCCGCCCGGCGTGACCAGCAGGTTGAACTGTCCGTCCGCCTGGCGCCGCAGCGCCAGGTGCGGGCCGTTCAGCTCGACCGCCGCCAGGTGCACCTTGCGTTCCAGCGGGCGCACTTCACCCAGCTGCACTTTCAGCGCATCGAAGGCCAGCGCATCGGCGCCCTGCCCGTCCACCGATTTCAGGCCGCTCACCGTCAGCGTGCCGCCCACGCGCAGCGACGGCTGGGGCGTCTGCTCGAAGCCCAGGCGCAGGTCCGCGTCCACCGTGGCGGCCTGCAGCTTGATGGGCAGGCCGGGCGGGATGTAGCCCAGGTAGGGCTGCAGATCGAGCCCGCTCAGGCGGAAGGCGGCGTCGGCGTGGCGCGAGGCGTCGAACGGCAGCGCCTCGGCGCGCGAGTCGAAGGCGCTGCCGTTGGCCACGAAGGCCAGTTGCGGCTGCACCTTGATCTGGCGCTGCGACGGCAGGTTGCTGATGAAAGGCAGCGCCAGGCGCAGGTCGCGCACCTCGTGCTGGGGCCCGACCGCGCGGTCGTCGAAATCGATGCGCCCGCCGCTCAGGTCGATGTTGTAGAGCGCGAAGCGCGCCGGCTCGCCCGGCTCGGCGGGCTGGGGGCGCGCGGCCAGCCGGGCCAGGATGTCGTCGATGTCGTAGCGGCCGTCGCCCAGGTGCGTCAGGCGCACGGCGGGCGCCTCGATCTGGAGGGCGTCGATCACCGGCGCCAGGCGGAAGATGGATTGCAGCTCGGCATCGGCATACACGCGCTTGACGCTGAACTGGTCGGGCGCGCCATCGGCACCGGCCACCGCCACGTCGTTCAGCGTCAGCTCCAGCGTCCAGGGCTTGAAATCGACGGCTCCGATGCGCACCGCGCGCCCAAGCTGCGCGCTGGCGATCTTCTCGCCCTGCCACTTCAGCAGCGGCGGCAGCCCCAGCCAGCCCAGCGCCCAGAGCCCGAGCAGGCCCGCGCCGGCGTACAGACCGCGCCGCACCCAGCGGTTGGCAGGCAGCCGGCGCCTGGGCCGAGGTGGCGGCACGGCGGGGTCGGATTCGGAAATGGCTGGACTGGAAGACTGCGGCTGGCCGGACATGACGGACGGGATTGTCGCTTCTGCCCATCAACGCGGCCGCCGCGGCGGCGACGACAAGGCAACGAATCGCAAGCGACACCCGCTGCTGCAGCCAGAAACGAGAAAGCCCGGCGTTTCGGCCTGCAGCCTGCCCGCCGGGCTTTCAGGCAGCGTGACAAAAGCGTCGTGGTCTGCCTGGGTCCGCATCGGAAAGCTTGCTGTTTCCGGCTGCGGCGAAGGCAAAGGATTGCCTTCAAGGTGGGGCTGATGGGTTTCCATGTCGCTGTATCGACTACAGCGGACCGGCTCCTGTCAGCCAATGCCCGAGTACCTCGGACGCCTTCACTGTAGGCCAGCATGGCACCGTGAACCAGTGATGAATTTCAATCCGCCGTCTCCCATCATTGCCGCGCTCAATCAGCGCGGCAGTGCGGGTCGGTGTCACTGTCAGCGCCCTGCGTCCGCGCTCCGAAGGCGGGAGCAGCAACGCTTTGCAAGCGGTTTCTTATACGGAAAATAGAATCTAACCTCCATTTTTAGTATTGACCCGGCATTTAGGCAACTCCTAGAATCGCCTGTTCCCGACAAAATTAGTGGGAAACCCTGAGAGAGATTCGTTGCCGACCCCGGCAAACCGCACTGCCACGACAGACAACACAGGAGACAGGCGCCAGCTGTCACAGGCGCCCGCAGCGCGGCGATGAACCCAGGATGCAGGATCACGGTCGCCAGGCCGCAGGCATCGCCCCCAAGGGCAGATGGACCTGAGATGGCCAGCACCGCCCTTGCGTCCCGACAAGGAGAGCTATGACATTGTCAGCATCTGTGGCCGCCGTGGGGCGCGGCTTCAAGACCTTCGCCGGTGACGTGGCCGAAGGATTTTTCGAGATCACGCACAACGGCCTGGCCCTGGTGGGCATCGTGGTGGTGGTGCTGGCGGCCCTGCTCGGCGCACGGCCTGATCTGCGCCATCAGGGCGAGCAGCAGCTGACCGAATGGCTGACGGCGCGCAAGATCGCCGCCATGGGCATCACCCCGAACTGGGCGCCATCGAGCGCGCCACCGCCGCCAACCCCGCGACCTGCCGCGCGAGCAGGCCAACGTGGCCCTGTGGATCAGCAAGAAGTACCGCGTGGCGCCCGGCCCGTGGCCGCGCTGGTGGCCGAGGCCTACGAGGTCGGCCGCGACACCAAGCTCGACCCGACGCTGATCCTGGCCGTGATGGCCATCGAATCCAGCTTCAACCCGTTCGCGCAGAGCCCGGTGGGCGCGCAGGGGCTGATGCAGGTGATGACGCAGATCCACTCCGACAAATACCAGCACTTCGGCGGCCTGTACGCGGCCTTCGACCCCAAGAGCAACCTGCGCGTGGGCGTGAAGATCCTGCAGGAATACATCGGCCGCACCGGTTCGGTCGAAGGCGGCCTGAAGTGGTACGTGGGCGCCGCCAACCTGCCGTCGGACGGCGGCTACGCCAGCAAGGTGCTGGCCGAACACGCGCGCCTGTCGCAGGTCGCCAAGGGCAAGGCGATTCCGCTGAACGACAACACCCCCGCCCTGCGCGCGGCCACCACGCCGGAACCCGCCGCGCCCGCCAGCCCGGCGCCGATCAAGGTCGCCGCTCTGTCCTGACGCGGCTTGGCGCGTCCTGCTCCAGGCGCGCCCGCTTTCCATCCCATCCCCAGCGGCGCCGCATGGGCGTCGGCTAAACTCCCTGCCGTGCGCGACTGGCGATAGGTGCCGTGCTTTCAGAGGCGGTGCTGACGTGGACATGCGGCGGACTGCCGCCCACCACCACGGGGAAGCGCACCGCCCTTGCGCGTGTGGCGCTCGCGGCGTGTTCCGCCGTTCGCCTGGGCAGCCCTTGCACCGCCGAGGGAGGACCTTTTCGAAGGACTGCCGTGTTCAACCGTTCCACGCACACCATCGCCAACACCGACGCCGACGTCTGGGCCGCCATCCAGGCCGAGCACCAGCGCCAGGAAGACCACATCGAGCTGATCGCCAGCGAGAACTACGCCTCGCCCGCCGTGCTGGCCGCCGCCGGCACGCAGCTGACCAACAAGTACGCCGAGGGCTACCCCGCCCGCCGCTATTACGGCGGCTGCGAGCACGTCGACGTGGTCGAGCAGCTGGCCATCGACCGCGTGAAGGAGTTGTTCGGCGCCGAGGCCGCCAACGTGCAGCCGCACTGCGGCGCCAGCGCCAACATCGCGGCCTTCATGGCCTTCCTGAAGCCCGGCGACACCATCATGGGCATGAGCTGGCCGAAGGCGGCCACCTGACGCACGGCATGCCGCTGAACATGTCGGGCAAGTGGTTCAACGTGGTCAGCTACGGGCTGAACGCGCAGGAAGCCATCGACTACGAGGCGATGGAGCAGAAAGCGCACGAAACCAGGCCCAAGCTCATCATCGCCGGCGCCTCGGCCTATTCACTCGAGATCGACTTCGCCCGCTTTGCCAAGGTGGCCAAGGACGTGGGCGCCATCTTCATGGTCGACATGGCGCACTACGCGGGCCTGATCGCCGGCGGCGTCTACCCCAACCCCGTGCCGCACGCCGACGTGGTGACCAGCACCACGCACAAGAGCCTGCGTGGCCCGCGCGCCGGCTTCATCCTGATGAAGGCCGAGCACGAGAAGGCCATCAACAGCGCTGTGTTCCCCGGCCTGCAGGGCGGCCCGCTGATGCACATCATCGCGGCCAAGGCCATCGCCTTCAAGGAGGCACTGCAGCCTGAGTTCAAGCAGTACGCGCAGCAGGTGAAGCAGAACGCCCAGGTGGTGGCCGAGACGCTGACCGAGCGCGGCCTGCGCATCGTCAGCGGCGGCACGCAAAGCCACGTGATGCTGGTCGACCTGCGGCCCAAGGGCATCACCGGCAAGGATGCCGAGGCTGTGCTGGGCAGCGCGCACATGACGATCAACAAGAACGCCATCCCCAACGACCCCGAGAAGCCCATGGTGACCAGCGGCGTGCGCATCGGCACCCCGGCCATGACCACGCGCGGCTTCAAGGAAGCCGAAGCCCGCGCCACCGCCCACCTGGTGGCCGACGTGCTGGACAACCCGCGTGACGAGGCCAACTTGGCCGCGGTGCGTGAGAAGGTGGCCAAGCTGACCAAGGCCTTCCCTGTCTACGGCTGAGTCGTCTGGCCGCTAGAGCGTGCCGGTGCGGCTGAGGCGCCCTTGGACGGGCGCCCGCCGTAGCAGACTGCCCCGCTCCTGTAATAAGAGCTGCTCGCGCTTATTTGACGGTGCCTGAGACCCGATAAGACCCTGAATCGATGCGCTGCCCTTTCTGCGCCCATACCGAGACCCAGGTGGTCGACACCCGCACGTCGGACGATGGCGACTTCGTGCGCCGGCGGCGCCAGTGCGGGCATTGCGCCAAGCGCTTCACCACCTACGAGCGGCCCGACGTCAGTTTTCCCAGCATCGTCAAGAAGGATGGCCGGCGCGTGCCTTATGCGCGGGCCAAGCTGCAAGGCTCGCTCGATCTGGCGCTGCGCAAGCGCCCCGTGAGCACCGAGCAGATCGACGCCGCCATCGAGCGCATCGAGGAAAAGCTGCTGGGCAGCGCCGCGCGAGAGGTCGCCTCCAGCCGCATCGGCGAACTGGTGATGCGCGAGCTGAAGAAGCTCGACAAGGTGGCCTACGTGCGCTTTGCCAGCGTCTACCGCAGCTTCGAGGACATCGACGAGTTCCGCGCGCTGGTGGATGAAGTGCGGCGCTGATCGCCGCTGGGCAAGACATGGCAGACGGCGGATGGCGTGGGTGGTGGCTGGCGCTGGCCGCGGCGCTGGCGCTGCACCTGGCGGCACTGTGGCTGGTGCAGCCAGCGCGCTACGGCGTGAGCGCCGCCGCACAGCCTATGACCTGGCGCGTGCAGGTGCACACGCGCACTCAGCCTGTCACGCCACCTCCAGCAATACCGGCAGCCCCGCCCGCGACGCCGCAGCCCGCCAAGCGCCCGGTGACGCCCAGACCGACCCGTGCAACCGCACGTGCGCCCGCGCCTGCGCCGGCCGTCGAAGAGATTATCCCCACCCCCGCCTCCGGTGGAACCGCCGCCCGTGGCGCACGCTGACCCGGCGCCGCGCGCCGACAGCGCGCGGCTGTGGCTGGACGCCAACCTGGCCGATCGGGCGCCGACGCCGATCGACAACGAATGGCGCCTGGCCGAGATGCCCTGGCCCGACGCGTATCCCACGATCGAGGTGCAGTTGTGGATCGATTCGGACGGCCGCATAGAGCGCTTCGAGCTGCAGGGCGAGGCGGCCAGCGACCCGGTGGTGCAGCAGCTGTTTGCGTCGTTCAGCGAGACGCCCATGCGCCCCGCCTACTTCCGCAGCGTGCCGGTGCCCAGCACCATGCGCATCCAGCTCTGGCAAGGCGACGGGCCGGAGCCCGACTTCGTAGCGCCGCTGGCGCCGCCTCGCGCTGAGCGGGCGCCGAGAGCGCATCGAGAAGGCCGGCCTCAGCGCGGCAGGTTGGCCATGGCCCACTGCACGACGTGGGCCGGATTCGTCATGGCGCCGGGCTGGCGCGCCACCTCGCGCCCGCCGACGAACAGTGCCAGCGTGGGAATACTGCGGATGTTGTAGCGCGTGCCCAGCGCCTGGGCGGCCTCAGTGTTGACCTTGGCGACGCGCACACGCGGCTCCAGGTCGGCGGCGGCCTTCTCGTAGGCGGGCGCCATCATGCGGCAGGGCCCGCACCAGGGCGCCCAGAAGTCGACCAGCACCGGGATCTGGCTGCGCAGAACGTGCTTGTCGAACGCCGCCTCGTCGTCCAGCGCCACCGGGTGGCCAGTGAACAGCGGCTGCTTGCACTGGCCACAGTCGGGCGCGCTGCCCAGCTGGTCGGCCTTGACGCGGTTGGTGGTGTGGCAGTGCGGGCAGACGACGTGCAGGGGCTCGCTCATCACAAGGCTCCGGATTCAGGCGGCGGGTGCGGCGTCGGGCGCTGCGGTGTCGGGCGCGGGCTTGGCGCGTGCGGCGGCAATGGCGTCGCAGGCGGCCATTTCGGCGCGCATGGCGGCATCCAGCGGCGAGCGGCACAGGCCGGCATCACCGTAGTGCAGGTTCTCGTAAAGCGCGGTGGCGGCCGGGCTTTGCTCCAGCAGGGGCTGCCAGTCGATGTCGGTATTGGCCAGCATGGCCGACAGGCGCGCGGCCACGGTGCGGTACTGGTGGGCGTCGACGGCCTGGCGGCTGGCATCCAGCCGCTCCAGCAACTGCGCCAGGATGGCAGCGGTTCGGGTGGGGGCTTGCAATGTCTTCATGCCTTACCAATTGGGGTCCTGCTGAGTAAATGCAAGACCAGCGGCCAGCATCCGGACGTGCTTCGATTACTACATAATCGATAGCTTATTGCGCTTGATAGGCGGGCGCTAGCGGCAAAAATGGCTTGAAATTTCAGCGCGACCTCAGCGGATCGAGCAGACGCCGCAGACCGGCCTGGTCGATCTCGTGCATCAGCGCCAGCAGGCGCCCCACCTCGCCCTTGGGGAAACCCTTCTGAGCAAACCAGTTCAGATAAGCGCCCGGCAGATCGGCGATCAACTGGCCCTTGTACTTGCCGAAGGGCATGGCCAGCGTGACCAGCCGCTGTAGCTGCTCGGCGTCGTGCGGCGTCGGCGCGCCCACGTCCACCGCTTCAGCCCAGCGCCTTGCCCAGCCGCGCGATGCCTTCGCGGATCCTCGCCTCGTCCGCCGTGGCGAACGACAGGCGCAACGTGCTCACGTCCGGGTTGGCGCAATAGAACGGTGCGCCGGGCACGAAGGCCACGCCCTGCTCGATGGCCTTCTTGGCAAACGCGTTGCCGTCACTGACCTTGCCGCCCGCGCCGGTGAGCCGCGCCCACACGAACAGGCCGCCCTGCGGTTGCACGAACTCGATGGCGTCGCCCAGGTCGCTGCGCAGCGCATCGCCCATGGTCTGGGCGCGCGCGCCATACACCTGCCGCACGCGCGCCAGCGTGGCCGGCATGCGCCCGGCGGCCAGGTACTGCGCGGCCGTGGCCTGCGCGAAGGTGCTGGTGTGCGCGTCGCTGAACTGCTTGCACATCACCGCCGTGGCCAGCAGTTCGGGCGGCGCCACCATCCAGCCCACGCGCAGGCCGGGCGACAGCACCTTGCTCAAGCTGCCGCAGTGCACCAGCCAGTCGCGGCTGCCGGGCACTTCGCTCGACAGCGCCAGCAGGCTGGGCGGCGGCGGCTGGTCGAAATACAGGTCGCCATACGGATCGTCCTCGACGATCAGCGTCTGGTACTTCACCGCCAGCTCCAGCACGCGCTTGCGGCGCTCCAGGCTCAGCATCGCGCCGCTGGGGTTGCCGAAGGTGGGGATCAGATAGACGAACTTCGGCTTGTGCTGCGCGATCAGGCGCTCCAGCTCATCCACTTGCACGCCGTTGCCGTCGATCGGCGCGCTGACCAGATCAGCACCGTACAGGCGGAAGCACTGGATGGTGGCCAGGAAGGTCGGCCCTTCCACGATGGCCTTGCTGCCCGGATCGACCAGGCACTTGCCCAGCAGATCGAGTGCCTGCTGGCTGCCGGTGGTCACGATGAGTTGATCGGCCGCCACGTCCTTCGCACCCTTGGCCTGCGTGAACGCCGCCAGTTGTTCGCGCAGCGGCTGGTAGCCCTCGGTCGCACCGTACTGCAGCGCGGCGCCGGGCTCGTTGGCCAGCGCCTGGTTGGCGGCCTCGCGGATGCCGTCCACGTCGAACATCGCGCTGTCCGGAAAGCCCCCGCAAAACTGATGATGCCGGGCTTGCCCAGCAGCTTGAACAGCTCGCGGATGGCGGAGGTTTCGACGTTTTGCAGGCGTTGGGCGAGATGGAGAGGCATGGGTGAAGAAGCGATAGCGGTTCGATCTGCAACATTGTGGCGCACATCGCCTGCTCCCCAAGGGGCCGTGCGACCGAACTTGGCCAAGAGGACCGGCCACATATTGACACAAATTTTCGACATCCGTAACATGCGCACGGTCGATGTCGGCAGGGAGGAATAAATGAAAGACATGCACCTGCGGCGCCGTCTTGCGCCGCGCTGGCTGACGGCCACTGCGAGCCTGCTGGCCTTATGGAGTCCGGCGGCTTTCGCCGACTTGGTCGTCCCGGCGGGCGCCAACGTCACACTTGGCGGCTCCATGGATATGGGCTGCACCGACGTCGTGGCCGACGGCACGCTCGACCTCGCGGGCGGCACGCTGAGCAACGTGCGCAACGTCCTCATAGGCGACGGCGGCCAGGTCAACCTGGGCAACGGCACGATTTCACTGGCCGGCAACTGGACCAACGGCGGCGGCACGCTGGGATTGCCCGGCACCGTAGCCATCGTCGACGAAGTGGCCTGCACGACCAGTTCGATCATCAGCGGCAACACCACCTTCGGCACGCTCAGCATCACCAGCAGCAGCGGCAAGCTGGTGCAGTTCGCGGTCGGCAGTACGCAGACGGTGCAGCAGTCGTTGGTGCTCACCGGCACCGGCACGCCCTTGCGCATCGAATCGACGACACCGGCCACGCCATCGGCCGACCTCCATCTGGCCGCTGGCGCCACGCAGAGCGTCTCGAACGTGGCCGTGCAGGGCATGAGCGCGAGCGGCCAGATGGTCGCGCCCGGGCAGACCAATCAGGCGCCGCCGGGCGCCGCCGTCAGCAACTGGTTCGCGGCACCTGTACCGCCCACGCCGGCCAACATCGCCCCGGTGCCGACCAACTCGCCTATCACCCTGCTGGGCATGGCCCTGGCAGTCGCCGCACTCGCCGCGCGCCAGCGTTTCGGCCGCAAGAACAAGCCATCAGGAAGGAGCCCCCAATGAACCCGCGTTTCAACCTCTCGCGCGTGGCCGCAGCCACCGCCACCATCACCCTCGTCGCAGCACCTGCGTGGGCGGCCGACCTCACCATGACAGCGCCGCCGGGCGGCAGCGTGGTCATCAACAGCCCCGTAGGTGGTGCCGGCGGCACGCTGCTCGGCGTGCGGCCGGATGGCGGCGTCGCCGTGCCCAAGCTGCCTGCCACCACCGGCTCGCAGGTCGGCGTGGTGTGCTACGACGCGACTGGCCTGCTGGTCACTTGCCCGGCGACCTATGGCGCACAAGGTCCGGCGGGACCAAAAGGTGACACGGGAGCGGAGGGTCCGGCGGGTCCCGCTGGGCCGAAGGGTGACATCGGCGCTGCTGGCCCCGCTGGGCCCACGGGCCCCAAGGGTGATGCGGGTGCTGCTGGCCCCGCCGGACCCGCGGGCCCCAAGGGCGATGCGGGTGCTGCTGGCCCCGCCGGACCCGCGGGCCCCAAGGGTGATGTGGGCGCTGCTGGCCCCGCGGGCCCCAAGGGTGACGCGGGTGCCACTGGCCCGGCCGGACCCGCGGGCCCCATCGGCCTCACCGGCCTCACCGGCGCCACCGGCCCGCAAGGGCCTCAGGGGTTGCAAGGCCCACAGGGATTACAAGGCGTCCCGGGCGCTGCGGGGCCCACCATGTTCTCGTCGCGATTGAACGTGACGAATAACGGCGCCGCCTTCGGACCAATTATCGGGGTTTCGGCACAAGCCAGTTCAGCCGCTAATGTGGGACTTGCATGGCGCCAAGCTTGCCAGGCCGGTGGGCTGGTCGTGGTGGGCTCTGGATTTGGTAACGGCAGCCCCAAAACTGTGCGCATCCTCAGTGGAGCCAGCCTCACAAACATGACGTCGAAGATGTCTTGCGCTGTGAGCAGCGCAACACCTGTTTGTTCTTCAGGAGAATCCGCCTCCATCGCTGTGGGTGACTTCTTGGCGGTGCAGGTTGGTGACAGCGGCAACAATACGGGCAGCTATAACGTCAACTTCAGTTGCACGCCGAACTGAGCTCGTTCATCGGGCGCGATCACATAGGACGCTAGCAGCCGCAAAGAATTCGCTCGAAAGGTCTGACTTGAGGCTGCGCGTGCAGCCCATTGAGCGCTTTGACGTCGGCCGGGAGCCGATTCGGGCCGATCCGCTCGGTGTCGCGCGGCTACGGTCAGAATCGGGCACATGACTCCCGCCCAGATCGAAACCTTCTTCGCCACCCTGCAGGCCGCCAACCCGCTGCCTGCCAGCGAATGGAATACACCAGCGTGTTCGAGTTGCTCACCGCCGTGCTGCTGTCGGCGCAGGCCACGGACGTGGGGGTGAACAAGGCCACGCGCCGGCTGTTTCCGGTGGCGAACACGCCGCAGGCGATCCTCGACCTCGGTATCGAACGGCTCGAGGGTTACATCAAGACCATCGGCCTGTACCGCAGCAAGGCGAAGCACCTGATGCAGACCTGCCGCATCCTGGTGGAGCGCCACGGCGGCGAGGTGCCGCGCACGCGGGCCGAGCTGGAGGCCCTGCCCGGCGTGGGCCGCAAGACGGCCAACGTGGTGCTGAACGTGGCCTATGGGGAGCCGACGATGGCGGTGGACACGCACATCTTCCGCGTCAGCAACCGCACCGGCCTGGCGCCGGGCAAGACGCCGCTGGCGGTGGAGATGAAGCTGCTGCAACGCGTGCCGGCGAAGTACATGAACCACGCGCACCACTGGCTGATCCTGCACGGGCGCTACGTGTGCCTGGCGCGCACGCCGCGCTGCTGGGAATGCGCGGTGGCGCATTGCTGCGATTACCAGCCCAAGACGAAGGCGCCTTGAAAGCCGCCATGCCGGCCTGGAAGTCGGCATGAATACTACTTTATTCATAGCTGCCAGCGGCCGCCCATCAAGCGCTGAAGGCCGATTTGGCTCTCAATCGGCGTAGATCCCCGCCTTCTTGATCACCGGCCCCCACTTGGCGATCTCGGCCTGCAGGTGGCTGCGCAAACCTTCGGGCGTCATTTTGTCGGCGCTGGGGATGTCGGAGCTGAGCTCGGCCAGGCGCCTGGTCACCATCGGGTCGGCCATGGCGGTCTTCAGCGCGGCGTTCAGCTTGTCGATCACCTCCCTGGGCGTGCCCTTGGGTGCGTACATGCCGTGCCACACCTTCACCTCGAAGCCCTTCAGGCCCTGCTCGTCCAGCGTCGGCACGTCGGGCAGCGATGCCAGGCGGTTGTGCGTGGTCACGCCGTAGACCTTGATGCGGCCGTCCTTGATGAAGGGCACGGTCTGCGTGGTCTGGTCGCACAGCAGGTCCACCTGGCCGCCCAGCAGATCGTTCATGGCCGGGCCGGTGCCCTTGTACGGCACCGTGGTCAGTTCCACGCCGATCTGGCTCATGAAGAGCAGGCCGCACAGGTGCGACACCGCGCCCAGGCCGGCGTTGGCCAGCGTCACCTTGTTGCCGTTGGCCTTCAGGTAGGCCTGCAGCTCCTTGAAGTTGCTGGCCGGGAAGTCCTTGCGCGCCAGCAGCGTCATCGGCACGTCGACCACCTGGCCGATGTACTCGAAGTCCTTCAGCGGATCGAAGGCCAGCTTGCGGTACAGCGCCGGCGCAGTGGACATGCCCATGTGGTGCAGGAAGATCGTGTGGCCGTCGTGCGGCGCACGCGCCGTCTTGGCGGCGGCGATGGTGCCGCCGGCGCCCACGGCGTTGTCGACGATCACCGTCTGCCCCAGCGCCTTGCCCATGGGCACGGCGATCAGGCGCGCCACCACGTCGGTCGGCCCGCCAGCGGCGAAGGGCACGATGATGCTGACGGGCTTGCTCGGAAAGCCCTGCGCCGTGGCGGCGCTGGCCGCAGCCAGTGCGGTGGCGGCCAGCGCCAGCTGGATCGTGCGTTTGATTCGAAAGGCCATTTGCTGTCTCCTGATGATGTGAAGCCAAGGCGCCTGTCTGATCGGTTTGGCGGGGCGCGCCTGCAACCATGAAACCCCGAAAACCGTGGAAAGCTGGTGCGGCCTATCCGAGGCCGCTCGCACCCTGTGGCACGCGGATGCGCGCGGCACGCGCCAGCACCTGCCGCGCCAGCGCCACCACCGGCGCATCGACCATGCGGCCATCGATGCTGAACACGCCGCCCTGCGCCGCCGCGAAGCCATCGACCACGCGGCGCGCCCAGTCGGCCTGCTCCGGCGCGGGCGCAAAGGCCGCGTGCACCGCCGCCAGCTGCGCCGGGTGAATGCACAGCTTGCCGCCGAAGCCGCCGCGCAGCGCACGCGCCGCGTGCGACTGCACCAACGCCGTGTCCTGCGTGTCGGTCGTCACGCCGTCCACCGGCGGCACCACCCCGCCAGGCGCGAGGCCAGCACGATCTGCAGGCGCACCGGCACCAGTTCGGCCTCGTCCGGCCCGCAGGCCAGGCCAAGATCGGCCTGGAAGTCGAGGTGACCGAACAGCAGGCGCGCCACCTGCGGCGCAGCGGCGATGGCACGCACGGCCTCCAGCCCGGCGGCGGATTCGATCAGCGGCAGCAGTGCGCCCTGCCCGCCCAGCGCGGCGGCCACGGGCTGCAGCGCGGCGGCACTCTCGGCCTTGGGCACCACCACCGCGCCCAGACCCTGCGTCGCGAGCGTGGGCAGAGCGGCCACGTCGTCGGCGTGCCACGGCGTGCCGGCGGCATTGATGCGCAGCGCCAGGCGCGCGCGATCAGCGGCGGGCAGCGTGGGCAGCAGCTGGGTCAGACCAAGGCGCGCACCGGCCTTGGCGGCGGGCGCCACGGCGTCTTCCCAATCGACGATCACGGCGTGCGCGCCGCTGGCCAGCGCCTTGGGCACGCGCTCGGGCCGGTCACCGGGCACGAAGAGGAAGCTGCAGGCCGAGGCCATGGGCGATGGCCCACTCATCCGGCGACCCCTGCCTCTGCGCCCTCCCCGCTGGCGGAGGGTTGGGGTGGGGGCCGCACCGCCCCTTTGGGCACGGGCACGCCCCCATCCCTGCCTTCCCCAGCGGGGAAGGAGAAAACCGAACCACATGCACCGGCGTCATGCCGCCTGCCCCAGCAAACGCCCCACGCGCGGCCAGCTCGCCACGTTCCACAGCGCATCGATGGCGGCCTGCATCTCGGCCGGCTGCGCGCCGCCGCTCCAGGCCGCCAGGCGCAGCGCCTTGGCGGTGAGCTCGTCGCGCGTCAGCGTGTTGCCAGGGTCGCCCTTGGGTTCGTCCACACGGCCGTGCAGCGTGCGGCCGTCGGTGGTGGTCACCGTGACCTTGCCGATCCAGCGGCGCGGGTAGACGGCGTCGACTTCCTCGTCCAGCACCATGCTCACCTTGTCGCGCAGCGCCTGCGTGGCCGCGCTCAGGTAGTCGCGGTCGAACTCGGTCAGGCCCGCATGGCCGTGCTGCGCGGCCAGCGCCAGCACGGTGCCCATGCTGAACTTGGCTTGATGCACGGTGGCCGGCTGCACCACCGGGCCGAGCACGTCGATGGCGCCCTGGTGCACGTGGGTGACGACTTGGGCGATGTCGCCGGCCTTCACGCCGTGCGCGGCCATCACCGTCAGCAGCGCGTCGGCCGCCGGGTGCGTGTGGCGGCAGCTGGCGTGCCATTTGAACGAGGTCTCGGCCGTGGCCCAGCGTGTGCCCAGGCCGTCGGTCAGGCGCGCTGGGTCGCTGTCGCTGCTCATGCCCGCTGCCAGGCCCTGCGGGCCGGTGAAGATGTCGGCCGCGCCGGTGAAGCCGTCGCGCGCCAGATACGCCGCCATCAAGCCCGCGCCGGCCGCGTGCGCGGTGTGCAGCTGCTTGCTGTCGGCCGCGGTGCGCAGAAATTCCCACAGCCCGGCCGACTGCGTGCCGGCGGAGCCGAAGGCATGCAGCATCTGCGCCGCATCGAGCTTGAGCAGGTGCCCCACCGCCGCGGCCGCCGCCAGCGTGCCGGCGGTGCCGGTAGTGTGGAACACCTTGTAGTGCGAGCGCCCCAGGAACTCGCCCACGCGGATGCCGACCTCGTAGCCGGCCACGCTGGCCGTGATCAGATCGCGCCCGCTCGCTTGAAGAGCCTGCGCCACCGCCACGGCGGGCGGAAACACCACCGTCGCCGGGTGGAACACCGAGCCGTTGTGCACGTCGTCCTGCTCGGCCACGTGCGATGCCGCCCCGTTGGCCAGCGCCGCCAGGTAAGGCGTGGTGCCGGCGCGGCTGACGAGGACCTCGCTCGGCCCCTCGGCCGGGCCCATGCTCTGCGCGAAGTGCGCAATGGTCTCGACCGGGCGCGAGCCATGGCCGGCCACCGCCGAGCCGAACCAGTCGACCAGCAGGTTCTCGGCGAAGCGCACCACCGGCTCGGGGATCGCGTCGAAGCGCAGGCCGGCGGCGAACGTCGCCAGTTGGGCAGCAGAAGAGGTTTTCATGGTCATTTCAGGCTCCAGCGCTTATCTGGCAAGCGCAAGCAGCTATGGTTACAGGAGCAACCTCGACCCCGATGCAAGGGCTCGTGATGGCTCGCGCTTGATCGGGGGCACGCCCGCTCCCACAGGTTCTTTCGCATTTCAGCCGTCGTCATTCGGCGCGAACCGCTGTGCATTTCAAAGTAGCGATCAGATCGCCTTGGCCTCGCGCAGCCGCGCCACGCTGGCGTCGTCGCGCCCCAGTTCGCGCAGGATCGCCTCGGTGTGTTCGCCCACGCGCGGCACGGCGTCCATGCGGTAGTCGAACGCGCTGTTGCGGCCGGGCGGCAGCAGCGCGGGCACTGCGCCGGCGGGCGAGCCGACATCGCGCCAGCGCTCGCGCGCCTTCAACTGCGGGTGTGCCCACAGGCCGGCCATGTCGTTCATGCGCGCGTTGGCGATCTGCGCGGCGTCCAGCCGCGCCTCGACCTCCGCGGTGCTCAGCTTGGCGAAGGCTTCGACGATCAGCGCACGCAGCGCCTCGCGGTTGGCGTTGCGCTGGGCGTTGGCGTTGAAACGCTCGTCGGTGGCCAGCGCCGGGTTCTGCAGTACCACGTCGCAGAAGCTCTTCCACTCGCGCTCGTTCTGCAGGCCCAGCATCACCGTGCCGCCATCGCCGGCTGGGAACGGCCCATAGGGGTAGATGCTGGCGTGCGACGCGCCCGTGCGCGGCGGCGGCGTGGCGCCTTCGAAGGCGTAGTACATCGGGTAGCCCATCCACTCGCCCAGCGCCTCCAGCATCGACACGTCGATGTGGCTGCCCTCGCTCGTCTTCTGACGCAGCAGCAGTGCCGACAGGATGCTGGTGAAGGCGTACATGCCGGCGGCGATGTCAGCCATCGAGTTGCCCGCTTTCGACGGCGTATCGGGCGTGCCGGTGATGGACAGGAAGCCCGCCTCGCTCTGGATCAGTAGGTCGTAGGCCTTCTTGTCGCGGTACGGACCGTTGTCGCCATAGCCGGAGATGTCGCAGACGATGAGCTGGGGTGCTTTTCGCGCAGTGCCTCCCATGAGAGGCCCATGCGCGCGGCAGCGCCCGGGGCCAGGTTCTGCAGCAGCACATCGGCGTTCTTCAACAGATCCCTCAGCACGGCGAGCGCGTCGGGGTGCTTCAGGTCGAGCGTCAGGCTTTCCTTGCTGCGGTTGGTCCAGACGAAGTGCGAGGCCTCGCCCTTCACGCGGGTGTCGTAGGCACGGGCGAAGTCGCCTACGCCGGGGCGCTCGACCTTGATGACCCGGGCGCCCAGGTCGGCCAGCTGGCGGCTGGCAAAGGGCGCGGCGATGGCGTGTTCGAGCGAGATGACGGTGATGCCGTCGAGGGGTCTGGGGTTTGTCATGTCTCAAGCACTGGATGAATACCGAATACCGGACGCAGAGGACGCAAAGATTTCGCAGAGGACGCAAAAGAACAGCCAAAAGAAGTTGGGTATTTCCTTTTGCGTCCTCTGCGAATCCTTGCGTCCTCTGCGTTCGGCTGTTGGTTCTTTTCAAAATGATCGCGGCAGGCCCAGCACGTGCTCCGCCACATAGCTGAAGATCATGTTGGTCGAGATCGG
Source organism: Ottowia beijingensis (assembly GCF_013423955.1). Lineage (GTDB taxonomy): Bacteria > Pseudomonadota > Gammaproteobacteria > Burkholderiales > Burkholderiaceae_C > Ottowia > Ottowia beijingensis. The sequence goes on from NZ_JACCKX010000001.1 coordinate 492,041, forward strand.
CGCCACCTGGTACAGGCGCGTCTCGCGAAACTTGCGCTCCACGTCGTACTCGCATGCAAAGCCGAAGCCGCCGTGCGTCTGCAGGCACACGTTGGCCGCTTTCCACGACGCCATCGCCGCCAGGTGCTTGGCCATGTTGGCCTCGGCGCCCGCGTTCTGGTGCGCGTCGATCTTCTCGCACGCCTTCCAGCGCATCAGGTTGGCCGCCTCCACTTCGATGAAGGCCTCGGCGATCGGGAACTGCACGCCCTGGTTCTGCCCGATGGGGCGGCCGAACACCACGCGCTCACTGGCGTATTGGCGGGCGCGGTCGATGAACCAGTAGCCGTCGCCGATGCACTCGGCCGCGATCAGCGTGCGCTCGGCGTTCAGGCCATCGAGCAAGGTCTTGAAGCCACGCCCCTCAGGGCCCAGCAGGTTCTCCTCGGGAATCTCCAGGTTGTCGAAGAACAGCTCGTTGGTCTCGTGGTTGACCATGTTCAGGATCGGCTGCACCGTCAGGCCGTTGCCGATGGCGCTCTTCAGGTCGATCAGGAAGCAGGACAGCCCTTCCGAGCGCTTCTGCACCTCGGCCAGCGGCGTGGTGCGCGCCAGCAGGATCATCATGTCGCTGTGCTGGATGCGGCTGATCCACACCTTCTGGCCGTTGATGACCCAGCGGCCGTCCTTCTTCACGGCGCTGGTCTTGAGCTGGTGGTGTCGCTGCCGGTGGTCGGCTCGGTCACGCCCATCGACTGGATGCGCATCTCGCCGCTGGCGATCTTCGGCAGGTACTTCTGCTTCTGCGCCTCGCTGCCTGAGCGCACGATGGCGTTCATCACGTACATCTGGCCGTGGCAGGCGCCGCTGTTGCCGCCGCTGCGGTTGATCTCTTCCATGATCACCGAGGCCTCGGCCATCGACAGGCCGGCACCACCGTACTCCTCGGGAATCAGCGCCGCCATCCAGCCGGCCTTGGTCAGCGCGTCGACGAATTCCTTGGGGTAGCCGCGCACTTCGTCGACCTTGCGGAAGTACTCGTCGGGAAACTGCGCACACAGGTCGCGCACGGCGTCGCGGATGTCGGGGAACTGGTCGTCGCTGATGGCTTTCATGATGCAATTTTGCTATTGAATAGTGAGCTGTCACCGCCCAATCCGCAGCGACTCGGGGCTGATTCGGCTTACAACACGAAGGCCAGATCCACCTCGCCCTGCATGGTCAGCCAGCCTTCGTGGTCGTGCGCCCACAGCTTGACGTGGCGGCCATCGGCTGAAGGCTCGCCGCTGACGAAGAAGGGATGCCCATCGAACGTCGGCCGCACGGCGCGGAAGCTGAAGCGCTCGATCACCGCACGCGACTCGTGCCGCCGCACCAGGTCGGTCAGCAGCGTGGCGATCAGCGGGCCGTGCACGATCAGGCCGGGATAGCCCTCCTCCTGCGTCACGTACTGGCGGTCATAGTGGATGCGGTGGCCGTTGAAGGTGAGCGCGCTGTAGCGGAACAGCAGCACGTCGTCGGGCACGATCCGGCGCTGCCAGGTTGCCGCGGTCTGGGCGGCGATGGGCGACGCCGGCTTGGCGCCAGGCTGCGCCGCGGCGACATAGACGATGTCGTGCTCCTCGGTCAGGCACAGGCCCTGCGCGTTGTGCACCTCGTGCTTCACCAGCACGAACACCATCTCGCCCGTCCGCCCGCTCTTGTGCGTCACCGATTCGATGCGCGAGACCTTGCGCGCCGCATCGCCCACGCGCAGCGGGTTGCCCGGCACCCACGTCAGGCGCCCGCCGGCCACATGCGGCGTGGCAGCGGCACGGGGGCAGAAAGCCGCCACGCCTGGGGTGCCCATCCGGCCCCAGCTGGCTCTGCGGCGCCTGCGGCAGAAAGTACAGCCAGTGGCCCAGCGGCGGCACGGGCGTGCCCTTGGCCGGCTGCGCGTCGTCACGGTCCAGCGTGGCGGAGAGGCCGCGCAGCGGCGCGGCGGTGATGTCGTCGTGCAGTTCCTCGCTCTTGCCCACCCACTGCTGCAAGTGGGCGATGGCGGCGGCGTCCAGGGTGTTGGCGGTGTCTTGACTCATGCCCGCATGGTGCACCCATGCAGGCTGCGCCACAATCGGCGAATTCGGAACCAAGCCTTCGGTTTTCACGAAACCTCATGCGGGTTTACCCAAGGAGCGCCGCTTGCAATTCGACCTGACCGACCTGCGCCTGTTCGTGCGCACCGCCGAGGAAGGCGCCCTGACCCGCGCCGCCGCACGCCAGCACCTGTCGCTGGCGTCGGCCAGCGCGCGCATCAAGGCGCTGGAGGAGCAGGCCGGCCTGCCGCTGCTGTACCGCGAGGCACGCGGCGTGCGCCTGACGCCGGCGGGCGACGCCTTCTTGCACCACGCGCGCGGCGTGCTGCGCCAGACCGAGCAGCTGCGCGCCGAGCTGCAGGAATACGGCGGCGGCCTGCGTGGCCACCTGCGCGTGTTCGCCAACACCACAGCGGTGATGGATTTTCTGCCCGAGCTGCTGCCGGCGTTCCTGCGCGAGCACCCGCGCGTCAACATCGACCTTCAGGAAAAACCGAACGCTGACATCGCCCGCGGCGTGCGCGACGGCCGCGCCGACTTGGGGATAATTGCCGGCGACGTCGACACAGCCGGCCTGCACGCCACGCACTTTTCCACCGACCGGCTGGTGCTGGTGGTGGCGCGCGGCCACCCGCTGGCGCGCCGCCGGCGCATCGCCTTCGCCGAGACACTGGAACACGACTACATCGGCATGCACACCGGCAGCACGCTGCAGGCCTACCTGAACCGCATCACCGAGCAGATGGGCCGCACGCTCAAACTGCGCATCCAGCTCACGAGCTTCGACGCCATGTGCCGCATGGTCAGCGGCGGCGTGGGCATCGGCGTGGTGCCCGAGAGCGCGGCCCGGCGCAACCTGCAGGCCATGAAGCTGGCGCAGATCGAGCTGACCGACGAATGGAAGTGGCGCGAGCGCCGCGTGCTGGTGCGTGAGGGCGATACGCTGCCGGGCTATGCCCAGGACCTGATCGAGATGCTGTGCCGGCACTTCGACCACCCACCGGGTTTGCGTGAAAAACCGCACACCGACCAGCGAAAACCCTGAGCGGCACAGGCGTCGGCTCCGCTCCAATGCGCCTCGATTTCCAGAGGTTCCTTTCATCATGACCCGACCGCACGCCACCGCCCTGCTCGCCGCCGCACTCGCATCATTCGTGCTGGCCCCAACCGCCGCGGCCCAGGCCGACAGCCAGATCAAGATCGGCCTCATCGGCCCGTTCACCGGTGGCTCGGCCGACTTCGGCAATTCGATGCGCAACGGCGTCGAGCTGGCGGTCAGCGAGATCAACGCCCTGGGTGGCTACGTCGGTCGCAAGTTCGAGCTGGTGGTGCGCGACGACAAGGCCAACCCCGAACTCGCGCGCCAGATGTCGGAAGAACTGGTCAAGGAAGGCGTGCTGGCCACCATCGGCTTCTGCAACTCGGGCAACGCCGTCAAGTCGCTCGACATCTACCAGAAGGCCCGCGTGCCGCTGATCGTGCCCTGCGCCACCAGCACGCCCATCACCAGCACCATCCCGGCGGCCGAGAGCTATATCTTCCGCACCTCCGCACGCGACAGCCTTCAGGTGCCCTTCGTGGTCAACGAGGTAGTGCGCCGCGGCTGGACCCGGGTGGCCGTGCTGGCAGACAGCACCGGCTATGGCAATGCGGGCCTGGAGGATTTCACCAAGGCCCTGGCCGCGCACAAGCTCAAGCCCGCGCATGTCGGTCGCTTTGATATCGGCGTCAAGGACATGACCGACGCCGTGAAGGCGGCGCGCGATTCGAACGCGCAGGTGCTGTTCACCATCACCGTCGGCCCCGAGAACGCGGTGATCGCACGCGCCCGCGAGGCCCTCGGCTGGAAGGTGGCCCAGGTCGGCCCGTGGGGCCTCACCTTCCCGACCTACATCGACGCCGCCAAGAGCGCTGCTGAAGGCACGCTGATGGCCATGACCTTCGTGGCCGAACCCAGCAACGAACGCCGCGCCACCTTCCTGTCGAACTACCGGCGCCACCACAAGACCGACCGCATCGCGGTGCCGATTGCCGCAGCCCAGGCCTACGACAGCACCTACCTGCTGGCCCACGCCCTGATGTCCATCAAGGACCGCAGCAAGCTCGACGGCCCGGCCATCAAGCATGCGCTGGAGAACAACGACCGCCCCTACTACGGCGTGGTGGCCACCTACAAGAACGCCTTCTCCTCGACCGACCATGACGCGATGACCGAGAACATGCTGTACCTCGGCACCGTGCGCAACGGCGTCGTCACCTTCGCCAACCCCGACGACGCCAAGCGCAACCTGATCGTGCAGCGCAAGGTCAGCGCGGCGCCGCCGGCGACAACGGTGCGATAGGCCTCTCGACCACCCACGGCACCTGCCAGCCGCCGCCCAGCGCCTGGATCAAGCCCACCGCCGCCTGCTGGCGCTGCAATTGCAGCTGCAGCAGGCTGCGCCGCGCGCTTAAAGCGCTGGCCTGGGCCTGCACCACTTCGGTGTACGAGGTCAGGCCCGCCTGGTAGCGGTTCATCTGCTGCTGCTCGATGCGCTCGGCCGCATCGGCCGCAGCGCGCACGTGCTCCGTCTGCGCGGCCAGCGTGGCCAGGGCGCTGAGCTGGTCTTCCACCTCCTTCATGCTGGTCAGCGCCGCCTGGCGGTAGCGCGCCACGGCGGCGTCGCGCGCGGCCAGCGTCTGCTCCACCCGCGCCTCGCGCGCGCCGCCGTCGAAGATGTTCTGCGCCAGCGCCAGCCCAATCGACCACAGCAGGCTGGGGGCCGACACCAGATCGGCCAGGTGCACGCCGCCCGCGCCGAGGCTGGCACTCAGGTTGAGGTTGGGGAAGTACGCACTACGCGCCACGCCGATCTGCGCGTTGGCGGCGGTCACGGCGCGCTCGGCGCTGGCCACATCGGGGCGGCGCAGCAGCAACAGCGACGGCAATTCAGCCGGCACGCGCGGCACGGTGTGGACCCACGGCGCCGGCGCCACGGCAAAGCCGGCCGGCGCCTCGCCCACCAGCAGCGCAACGGCGTGTTCGTAGGCAGTGCGGCTGCGCTGCAGCGCCACGCGCGTGGCCTGGGCGTTGCGCAGCGTGCTCTGTGCCTGGAAGGTGTCGGTGCGCGGCACCACGCCGACGTCGTAGCGGTTCTGCGTGATGCGGGCGTTGCGCTGGTAGCCGGCGATGATGTCATCCATCAGCGCGATCTCGGCATCGGTGGCGCGCAGGGCCAGATAGGCCTCGGCCAGGCTGGCCTGCGCATTCAGGCGCGCGCCCGCCAGGTCGGCCTCGCTGGCCTGCACGCTGGCCGACTGCGCGTTCACCGCCTCGCGGATGCGGCCCCACAAGTCGGGCGCCCAGCTCGCGTTCAGGTTGATGCTGGCAGCGCCGCTGGTGGCGCGGTCGTCGCCGCCGCTGCGCTGCTGGCTGGCCTGCGCGCCCAGTTGCGGCATGAACTCGGCCTGCTGCTGGCGCAGCAGCGCCTGCGCCTGCGCCACGTTGGCGGCGGCGACTTTCAGGTTCTGGTTGTTCAGATCGACCCGCGCGATCAGCCCCTGCAGCACCGGGTCGTCGAACAGCAGCCACCACTGGCCCTGTGACCAGGCACGCGCCTCGTCGGTGCTGACCCAGCCTTCGGCCGGCGCGGCGTTCTTCCAGTGCAGGGGCACCGGCATCGGCTCCATGGCCGTCTTGGGTGCCAGCGAGCAGGCGCTGAGCAGGCAGGCCACAACCACAGCGCCTACCAACGTTTTGGGGCGTTGGCGCCCAACTGAAAAGCGCGAGCAGCTATCTTTTTGGTAGTTATTCATGACAATTCAGCGCCCCTCATCAGGCCGAGCGCAGCGATGGCCTGTGTGGTTTTCCCATTCCCCTCTGGATGCGCCGAGGAGCGCAGCGGGCGGGGTGAGCGGGTGCACCGAAGGATGCACACGCTTCGTGATCTGACTCGCTGGCGATGTTTGAGCGGCGTGAACGCAGTGAACAAAGCGAGTTCGACAGCGCACCCCGCCCGCGAGCACCGCAGGTTGCCCGCAGCGAAGCGGAGGGACGCAGCCAGTGGGGTCGCCTTTTCTTTGGTTACTTTCTTTTGGCGAGACAAAAGAAAGTGACTGCGCCGCCGGGCGCACATCCCGGCCAGCAACGCATCCAACGCCCCAGCCCCTCACCTCAACCCTCTCCCCAAAAGGGCGAGGGAGTATCCGGGCCGCTCGACAGGTGCATGGAAAGAACAGACCGCGCTCATATCAACATCCTCAAGCCACCCCTCTTGCCAACATCGCCTCATTCGCCGGCCGTCGCCGCAGCTTGTCGAGCAGCACATAGACCACCGGCGTGGTCAGCAGCGTCAGCAACTGGCTGGCCAGCAGGCCGCCGATGATGGTCACGCCCAGCGGCTGGCGCAGCTCGGCCCCCACGCCGAAGCCGATGGCCAGCGGCAGCGCGCCAGCGCGGCGGCCAGCGTGGTCATCATGATGGGCCGAAAGCGCATCAGCGCCGCCTCGCGCGCGGCCTGCGCGGCCGTCAACCCACGCGAGCGCTGCGCATCGAGCGCAAAGTCGATGATCAGGATGCCGTTCTTCTTCACGATGCCGATCAGCAGAAACACGCCGATCAGCGCCATGATGGAAAACTCCATCTTCATCGCCATCAGCGAGAACACCGCGCCAAAACCCGCCGAGGGCAGCGTGGTCAGCACCGTCACCGGGTGGATCAGGCTTTCGTACAGGATGCCGAGCACGATGTAGATCACCACGATGGCGGCGGCGATCAGGATCACCTGTTCGGACTGCTGCTTCTGCGCCTCGCCCGCCGCGCCGCTGAACTGCCCGCGCACATTGTTGGGCATGCCGATGGCGCTTTCTGCCTCGCGCACGGCCTGGCGCGCCTGGTCCAGCGACACCCCATCGGCCAGGTTGAACGACAGCGTGGACGACAGCTCGCCGCCGTCGTGCATCACCGAGGTGGGCACCGCCCGCTCGCGCACCGTGGCAAAGGCCGACAGCGGCACCATGCGGCTTTCCTGCGCCGACAGCGGCTGCCCGGTGGAGGCACTGCGCAGCGCGGGGTTGGCCGAGGCAGCGGCGGTGGCGCTTGAGGTGGCGGCCGCATCGCCGCTGGCCGCCGCGCTCACCCGCCCCGCCGGCACGAACACGTCGCGCAGCACCACGGGCGACTGCGCGAACTCGGGCGCCCACTCCATCACCACCGAATACTGGTTCATGTCGGCATACATCGTCGCCACGCTGCGCTGGCCGAAGGCGTTGTACAGCGCGCTGTTGATGGCGCTGGTGGTCACGCCCAGTTGCGCGGCGCGGTCGCGGTCGATATCGATGAAGGTCTCCACGCCGTTCTCGGTCTGGTCGTCGTCCACGTCGGTCAGGCGCGCGTCCAGCTTCATCTGGTCCGACAGGCGCTGCACCCAGGTCTTCAGGTCGGCCTGGTTGTCGGCCTTCAGCGTGAACTGGTAGGTGCTGTTGCTGCTGCGCCCGCCCATGCGCAGCTCCTGCACCGGGTTGAGGAACACGCGCAGGCCGGTGATCTGGTTCAGTGGCGCGCGCAGGCGGTTGATGACCTCGCGCGTGCTTTCGGTGCGCTCGCTAGGGGCTTGAGCGCGGCCGACAGAAAGCCGCCGCCCGCGCCGCCACCGCCTGAAAAGCCCACCACCGTGGCCACGGCCGGATCGCGCCGCACGATGTCCACGGCCTGCTGCAGCTTCTCAGCCAGGGCGCTGGACGAGATGCTCTGGTCGGCGCGCAGGCCGCCCTGCAGCTGCCCGTTGTCCTGCTCGGGGAAGAAGCCCTTGGGGATGGCCATGAACAGGTAGACGTTGAGCGCCACCACCACGGCCAGCACCGTCACCACCGTCCACGGCGCGGCCAGCGACCAGTCGAGCGCGTGGCCGTAGGCGCGCTCCAGCGCACCCTGCGCCCGCGCCAGGCCGCGCGCCACGGCACCGCGGCTGCGCTGCGCCACGCTTTGCCGCTCGCCCGCATCGCGCTGCGGTTTCAGGAGCATGGCGCACATCATCGGCGTGGTGGTGAGCGAGATGACGAGCGAGATCATCACCGCGATCGACAGCGTCATGGCGAACTCGCGGAACATGCGCCCCACCGCGCCGCCCATGAACAGCAGCGGAATGAACACCGCCACCAGCGACAGGCTGATGGTGAGCACCGTGAACCCCACCTCGCGCGCGCCGCGCAGCGCCGCCTCCAGCCGCGGCGCGCCTTTCTCGAGGTGGCGCGAGATGTTCTCGAGCACCACGATGGCGTCGTCCACCACGAAGCCGGTGGCCACCGTCAGCGCCATCAGCGTCAGGTTGTTGAGCGAATAGCCCAGCGCGTACGTCACCGCGAAGGTGCCCAGCAGCGACACCACCGTGGCCACGCCCGGAATCAGCGCCGAGCGCAGGTTGCGCAGGAACAGGCCGACCACGACGACGACCAGAACGATCGAGATCAGCAGCGTGAGCTGCACCTCGTGCACCGACGCGCGGATCATGCCAGTGCGGTCGATGGCGACGTCGAGCGTGATGTCCTGCGGCAGCTGCGCGCGCAGCGCCGGCAGCATGGCGTTGATGGCGTCGGCGGTTTCGATCAGGTTGGCGCCGGGCTGCTGCGTGACGTTGACCACGATGGCCGGCTTGCCGTTGAACATGCCGCGGCGGCGGGTGTCTTCCACGCTGTCGATCACGCGCGCCACGTCGCCCAGCCGCACCTGCGCGCTGCCGCGCGAGGCGATGATGAGGTCGCGGTAATACGCCGCGCGCAGCCCCGGCGGCGGCGTGTTGACCTGCAGCGCGCGGCCGGATTCGGTGCCGCCCACTTCGACGATGCCCTTGGGCCGGTTGGCGTTGTTGGCCTGGATGGCGGCGCGAACGTCCTCGCTGGAAAGGCCCAGGTCGTTGAGCGCGAACGGGTTCAGCTCCACCCGCACGGCGGGCAACGAGCCGCCGCCCAGTTCCACATCGCCCACGCCCGGCACCTGCGCCAGCCGCTGGCTGACGATGTTGCTCACGGCGTCGTACACCTGCCCCGGCGTGCGCGTGTCGGAGGTGAGCGCGAGGATCAGGAAGGGTTGCGCAGCGGGGTTGCGCTTGCGGTAGGTGGGGTTGCTGCGCAGCGTGGCGGGCAGATCGACGCGGGCGGCGTTGATGGCGGCCTGCACCTCGCGCGCGGCGTCATCAATGTTGCGGTTCAGGTCGAACTGCAGCATCACGCGGGTCTGGCCGGTGCTGCTCCACGACGTCATCTCGTTGACGCCCGGGATGGTGCCCAGGTAGCGCTCCAGCGGCGTGGCGACGCTGCGCGCCATGTCGGACGGGCTGGCGCCGCTGAGGCTGGCGTTGACGCTGATGAAGGGGAAGTCGACGGCGGGCAGGCGGGCGACGGGGAGCAGGAAGAAGGCGACGATGCCCGCGAGCGCGATTCCGAGCGTGAGGAGGACGGTGGCGACGGGGCGGTGGATGAAGGGGCGGGAGAGGTTCACTTGGCCTCCCCTGGGGTGTTACTCCCTCGCCCCGCTGGGAGAGAGCCTGCCCCGGACTTGATCCGGGGGTGGGGGTGAGGGGCTGCTCGGCTTCTTTGCTGGCTGTCGTTGTTTGGATGCGCTGCTGGCCGGGATGTGCGCCCGGCGGCGCAGTCACTTTCTTTGTTTCGCCAAAAGAAAGTAACCAAAGAAAAAGCGACCCCGCTGGCCGTGTCCCCTGCGCTTCGCTTCGGGGCAACCTGCGATGCTCGGGCATGAGGCGGCGCTGCGGAACTCGCTTTGTTCGCTGCGCTCACGCCGCTCGAACATCCGCAGCAAGTCAGAGCACGAAGCGCGGCATGCTGCGCTGCCGCGCCCGCCCCACGCCCTGCGCTTCTCGGCACGGCCATAGGGGCTTTCAACAAGCCCCTTCGGGCCATCGCTGCGCTCAGCCTGGGTGACTGGGTGTGGGAGCGGGCTTGCCCGCGATGAACGCATCGGAAGAACATAGGCCCCATCGCGGGCAAGCCCGCTCCCACAAAGAGAAAAACCCAGGGCCGAGCGCAGCGATGGCCCGTGTGGTTGTCCCCTTCCCCTCTGGATGCGCCGAGGAGCGCAGCGGGCGGGGTGAGCGCGTGCAGCGCAGCATGCACGCGCATCGTGATCTGACTCGCTGCGGCTGTCTGAGCGAAGCGCGTAAGCGCGAAGCGAGTTCCGCAGCGCACCCCGCCCGCGAGCACCGCAGGTTGCCCGCAGCGAAGCGGAGGGACGCAGCCAGTGGGGCCGCCTTTTCTTTGCCTACTTTCTTTTGGCGGAGCAAAGAAAGTAGGTTCGCCGCCGGGCGCACATCCCGGCCAACAGCGCTCCCAACGCCCAGGCCCCTCACCCCAGCCCTCTCCCCAAAGGGGCGAGGGAGCAATACCCCACACCGCCAGAATTCAAGTCAAAACAACCCCCAGCGCCCACCCCACCTGCGCAAGCAGCTATCTTTTCAAAAGCACCCAGACATGCCTTCTCACGCATGCCCCACCCCTCAACCACACCCCCGCGCCCCCGAACCCGCGCCGCCACCCGGTCAAACCACAAATAAATCACCGGCGTCGTGAACAGCGTCAACAACTGCGACAACACCAAGCCACCGAAGATCGCCAACCCCAGCGGCCGCCGCAACTCCGCCCCATCCCCAAACGCCAGCATCATCGGCAGCGCCGCAGCCAGCGCCGCCAGCGTCGTCATCAGAATGGGCCGAAAGCGCAGCAGCGCCGCCTGATGAATCGCCTCCTGCGGCGCCATCCCCTGGTGCCGCTCGGCATCCAGCGCAAAGTCGATCATCATGATCGCGTTCTTCTTCACGATGCCGATCAGCAGGATCAGGCCGATGATCCCCACGATGTCCAGCGGGTGCCCCGTCACCCACAGCGCCAGCAGCGCGCCCACGCCCGCCGATGGCAGCGTGGACAGGATCGTCAGCGGGTGGATGTAGCTCTCGTACAGCACGCCCAGCACGATGTACACGCACACCAGCGCCGCCAGAATCAGCCACAGCTGGTTCGACAGCGAACCCTCGTAGGCGCCGGCAGAGCCGGTCATGCGCAGCGTGATGCCCTGCGGCAGCCCCTCGGCCTGCGCCGCCGCCTTGATGGCCCGCACCGCCGCGCCCAGCGACACACCGGGCGCCAGGTCGAACCCCACGGTGGCGGCAGGGTACTGCGCCACGCGCGTCACTTGCAGCGGCGCGGGTTGCTCCACGATGGCGGCGATGCTCGACAGCGGCGCGGTCGCGCCGCCCGCCGTGCGCAGCGGCAGGTTCATCAGCGCATGCAGGCTGGCCGCATCGTCGCGCTGTGCTTCCAGTATCACGCGGTAGTGGTTGGTCTCGGTGAAGATGGTCGAGACGATGCGCTGGCCGAAGGCGTTGTACAGCGCGTCGTCGATGCTGCTGGCCGTGATGCCGAGGCGCGAGGCGCTGTCGCGGTCCACCTGCACGAAGGCTGCCTTGCCCTGCGCGCCGGCGTCGGTGGCGGTGCCGCGCAGCTCGGGCAGGTCGCGCAGGCGCACGGCCAGCCGCTGCGCCCAGGCATCCACCTCGGCGGTGTTCACGCCCTCCAGCGCAAAGCGGTATTCGGTGGCGCCGCTTTCGCTGTCCACCGTCAGGTCCTGCGTGGGCTGCACCAGCACCGTCGTGCCCGGCGCGGCGCGCTCGGCGCTGGTGCGCAGGCGCTCCATGATGGCGGGCTGCGATTCGCCGAACAGGCCGCGCGGCCGCAGGTTGACCACCAGCCGCCCGTTGCTCAGCATGGTGTTGTTGGCCGCGTCCACGCCGACCACCGAGCTGACCGACTGCACCGCCCCATCGCCCAGCACCGCCTCGGCCGCGGCGCCCTGCAGCGCCGCCATGCGGTCGAACGACACATCGGCCGGCGCCTGCACGCGCAGCTGCAGCTGGCCGGTGCTCTGCGTCGGGAACAGGCCCTTGGGAATCGCCCAGTACATCAGCACCGTCAGCAGCAGCGTGCCCAGCGCGATCAGCAGCGTCAGCGGCTGGTGCGCCAGCACCCAGTGCAGGCCGCGGTCGTACTGCGCGATCACGCGGTCCATGCCGCGCTGCATGGCACCGCCGATGCGGCCCTGGGCGTGATCCAGCGGCTCCAACCAGCGCGCAGACATCATGGGCACCAGCGTCAGCGACACCACGGCGGAGATCAGGATCGTCAGCGCGAGCGTCACCGCGAACTCGCGGAAAAGGCGGCCGATCACCTCCTGCATGAACAGCAGCGGAATCAGCACCGCCACCAGCGACACCGTGAGCGAGATGATGGTGAAGCCGATCTCGCCCGCGCCGTCGATGGCGGCCTGCCAGGGCGACTTGCCCATCTCGCGGTGTCTGGAGATGTTTTCTATGACCACGATCGCGTCATCGACGACAAACCCCGTCGCAATCGTCAGCGCCATCAGGCTCAGGTTATTGAGCGAGAAGCCCAGCAGGTACATCACCCCCGCCGAGCCGACCAGCGAGATCGGCACCGCAATGCTGGCGATCAGCGTGGCGCGCAGGCTGTGCAGGAAGAAGAAGATCACCAGCACCACCATCACCACCGCCAGCAGCAGCTCGATCTGCACGTGCTGCACCGAGGCGCGGATGCCCTGCGTGCGGTCGGTCAGCACCGCCACGCGCACGCTCTCGGGCAGCCCTTGAGTCAGCTCGGGCAATTGCTGCTTGATGGCGTCCACCGTGGCGATCACGTTGGCGCCGGGCTGGCGCTGCACGTTCAGGATGATGGCGTGCACCAGCTCGCCGCTGGTCTGCCCCGCCGTCGGCGCATCGGCGGCACCCGTGGCGCGCACGGTGGCGCCCTCTTTGATGCCAGCCCAGGCGCCCAGGCGGCTGTTCTCCGAGCCCCGAATCACCTCGGCCACGTCCTTCAGCCGCACCGGCGCGCCGCCGCGGTAGCTCACGATCAGCTCGCGGTATTGCTCGGCCGTCAGCAGCTGGTCGTTGCTGTTGATGGTGTAGGCGCGGCGCGGGCCGTCGAAGCTGCCCTTGGCGCTGCTCACGTTGGCGCCGTTGATGGCCGTGCGCAGGCTGTCCAGCCCCAGGCCCATGCTGGCCAGCGCCTCCAGGTTGCCCTGCACGCGCACGGCGGGCCGCTGCCCGCCCGCCAGCGTGACCAGGCCCACGCCGCTGATTTGGCTGATCTTCTGCGCCAGCCGCGTGTTGACCATGTTCTGCACCTCGGTCAGCGGCAGGCTGTCGGAGGTGATCGCCAGCGTCAGGATCGGCGCGTCCGCCGGGTTCACCTTGGCGTACACTGGCGGCGCCGGAAGGTCGGCCGGCAGCAGCGAGCCACCCGCATTGATGGCCGCCTGCACCTGCTGCTCGGCCGCCGCCATCGACTCCTTCAGGCCGAACTGCAGCGTGACGATCGAGACGCCTGCCGCGCTGGTGCTGCTCATGCGCGCCAGCCCCGCCATTTGGCCGAACTGGCGCTCCAGCGGCGCGGTGACGGTACGGCTCATCACGTCCGGGCTGGCGCCCGGGTACAGCGTCTGCACCTGGATCGTCGGGTAATCCACCTGCGGCAGCGCCGCCAGCGGCAAAAGCGCAGCCCCAGCAACCCCGACAGCACGATGGCCAGCATGAACAGGCCGGTGGCGACGGGGCGGTGGATGAAGAGGCGGGAGGGGTTCATGGATGTGCCACCCACCTACCATCTTGAAAAGACCAGTTTAAAGACCTATATTCAGGTCTCGAAAGGAGTCCTGCCATGCCCCACCCTGTTCTTGCCGATACGGCGGCCAGCATTTCCGAGCTCAAAGCCAACCCCATGAAAGTGGTTGCCAGCGGCAACGGCATGCCAATTGCGGTGCTGAACCGCAACGCACCGGCGTTCTATTGCGTGCCGGCCGCGGCGTACGAGGCGATGATGGAACTGATCGACGACGCCCAGTTGCTGCAACTGGTCGAGCAGCGCCAGCACGAAGCCTCGGTCGCCGTGACGCTCGATGAGCTATAGCCTGCGCTTCAAGGAATCGGCGCTGAAGGAATGGCGCCAGCTCAGCCCCCTGTGCGCGAGCAGTTCAGGAAGAAGCTGGCCGAGCGGCTGGAACAACCCCGCGTGCCCAGCGCCGCGCTGCATGGTGCGCGCGACCTGTACAAGATCAAGCTGCGTGCAGCGGGCTTCCGACTCGTGTACCAGGTCGATGACGGCATCGTCACCGTGACCGTGGTCGCCGTCGGCAAGCGAGAGCGCAACGCGGTCTATGCGGCAGCACTGACGCGCTTGAAGAAGAACTGAGAAGGCTGAGGACGTCATGCGTGCGAACTCGTCAACCGGCCATCACTGCGTCGGGCCCTGACCACCACGCTGCTCGCGCAACTTCTGCAGATACGCTCGCCTTTCCTCCGGCGGCATCGCCATCACCTTCTCGCGCACGTCGGGCGGCAGGCGGTCCATCCAGGCACCGCTGGCGGGTCTGGCCGGCGCGGATGCTCCTGAATCAGGAGCTTCTTGCACTGATCCTACCTGCGCTGAAGGCCGATTTGAATCAGAAGTTGCAGCCGCCGGCGCACTGCCCGCACGCGCCGCGCCGCTGGCGCCACCGCGCGGCTCCCGTGCACCCGAGGCACCGCCCCTCGGCCCGCGCGCCTCGCCCGCCAGCGCGACCCTGCCGCCATCCTTCACCCGGTCGCCGCCTTCGGTGACGACCAGTTCGCCCGCCTGCACGCCCGCCGTGATGAGCACGTCGTCCACCGTGGCGCCACCGCGCTTCACGGGCCGCATGTGCGCCACGCGCTCGGCATCGACCACGTAGACGTAGTCACCCTCCGGCCCGGTGCGCACGGCCGTTACCGGCACCAGCACGCCGGGCGTGGCGCCCAGTTGCAGGCGCACGTTGACGAACTGGTTGGGGAAGAGCTGGCCCTGCGCGTTGTCGAAGCGCGCCTTGGCCTGCAGCGTGCCGGTGGCGGTGTCGATGACGTTGTCGAGCGTCAGAAAGCGCCCCTGCGCCAGCGAATCGTTGCGCGTGCGGTCGAGCGCACCCACCGGCAGGCTGCCGCCGCGCTGCGCCGCCAGCACGTCCTGCACGCGGTCCTGCGGCACGGCGAACTTCACGTCGATAGGTGCCATCTGCGTGATGGTGGCGATGCCTGTGGCGGCGCCCGCCTGCACCATGTTGCCCGGGTCCACCGCGCGCAGGCCGATGCGGCCGCTGATGGGCGCGGTGATGCGCGCATAGCCCAGGTTGATGCGCGCGTTGCCCTCGCTGGCGGTGCTGCTCTGCACCTGGCCTTCGAGCTGCTTGACCAGCGCGGCCTGCGTGTCCACGTCCTGCCGGGCGATGGAATCCTGCTTCCACAGCGTTTCGTAGCGGCCCAGCGTGACGCGCGCGGCCGACAGCTGCGCCTGGATGCGCGCGCGCTCGCCCTGCGCCTGCGCCAGCGCCTGCTCGAACGGGCGCGGGTCGATGCGCGCCAGCAACTGGCCCTTCTGCACCGCCTGGCCTTCGGTGAAAAGCACCTCGGTCAGCACGCCCGACACCTGCGGGCGCAGCACCACCTGGGTGACGGGCGTGACGGTGCCGAGCGCATCGATCACGATGGGCAGATTGCCCTGCCGCGCACGCGCCACGCCCACGGTGGCCGATGCGCCACCACCACCGCCCATCATGCCGGGGCCACCACCGCCGCCCGGCCCGCCACCACCGCGTGCCGCTGGCGCCGCCGGCGCATTGGCGCGCTGCACCAGCCACCACGCGGCGCCGGCCAGCCCCAGCACGAACAGCAGCGCCAGCACACGGCCAAGCCAGCGGTGGCGCGGGCGGGCTGCCGGCGGGGGTGGCGGGAGATGCGGATTCGGTTCTTCGTTCTGGGGCATGGCTGACATCGGACGGCATGCGCTGGCGGGCGCGGTGCGGCGTGATGGGGACTTGGGCGCCATCGTAGCGGGCGCCTTCGGGCGGCCCGGTGACCCGGACTTGAAGAAATGTAAAGTTGCCGCCCGCCGGGCCACGCCCGGGGTCCGGGTTACGGGAAGTTCGGCACCACCGTCAGCCCGGGCAGCGGCGGCACCAGCTCGCGCGGGTCGCGGCCGAACGGCGCGATGACGATGGGCGCATAACCCAGCACGTCGTCCGACAGCTTGCCCACCGTCTGGTAGGTGCCCAGGCTGCCCAGGCCCGCCACCAACACGGCGGAATAGCGCGGATTCAGTGGGTTGTCGCCCGCGGCCAGCACCGCGCTTTCGGGGTGCGTGTAGGTCTGGCCGCGCACGGTGAACGAGCGCGGGCCGAAATCCACCGGCCACTGCGCCGCCAGGCGCTGGCTGACGGCGTTGGTGGTCGGGCGGCCGACCAGCAGCAGGTGGTGGCCGCGCAGCTCGTCCTCGGTCACCTCGCGGTCGGCCCTGATGGGCGGCTGCACGTTGTGCTCGCGCCGGCGCAGCGCGGTCTGCAGCAGCTTGGCGGCCTCGTGGTTGCCCACCGCCTCGTCCTGCGTGCCGTACACGATCAGCGCGTGCTCCAGCTCGTCGTCCATGGTCAGGATGGTGAAGGGCGAACCGTTGCCGCGCGCGGTGGTGCCGTGCTTGTCGACCACCACGCGCAGCGGCTTCGCGCGTGTGGCGATGCGGATCTGCGCGTGCTCGGCGTCGAACACCTGCGCCTGCGTGACGTCGCCCTCGGCCGTTTCCACCGTCACCGGCACCGCCAGCGCGGGGCCGATGCGCGACACGTCCAGCGTCACCACCGCCTCCCAGCTTTTGCCCACGGGGCGTGATTCGGCGCCCGCCACGCCCAGCAGCGGCAGGCCGGGCTGCCGCGTCCACCAGTCGAACAGGGGCCCGAGCGGGCGCTGCGTGTGCCGCTGCAGGAACGTCTGAAAGTCGTGCGTGCCGACGCGCTGGCCGTTGCGCTCGCGTCCCAACCGGCGCATGGCGGCGTCGAACGTGTCGTGCCCCACGATGTCGCGCAGCGTGTGCAGGAACAGCACGCCCTTGCCGGCCACCAGCTGGTAGCCCAGCACGTCGCCCATGTCGGGGCGCGTTTCGGCCAGCGGTTTGTCCAGCCCGCGCGCGCCGCGCGGCCGAACAGGCTGCGGTGATAGCCCAGTTCCACGCCCAGGTCGTCATCAGGGTCGGTGGGCGTGGCGCCGGGCGCGGCGGGTGCGTTCAGTTCGGCCAGCATGCGCTCCAGGCGCGCGAAGCCGGTGGACAGCCAGATGTCGGCATCGCTGGCCGGCAGCAGCGTGCCCTGCCAGTACGGCGGTGGCGGCGCGTAGGCCGCTGGCCTGGGCGATGGCCAGGCCAGGCGCGGGTGCGGCCTGTCGGCCGGCTGCGCGGTGGATACCCGCGGCGGCGCCTGCACATCCAGCAGGGTCCACGGGTTGGGGATCAGCGGACGGATCGCCGCGTGGTCGCGCGCCTCCTGCGCCGTGGGCGGCCACAGCGTGCCGGTGGGCGGGCCGAACGTGCCCCAGCTTTTTAGTTGCGACGCCAGCCGCGCATCGGTGTACTTGGCATCGACCCCGAAGGCCGACACGATCTCGGGCATGGACAGCAGCTTGCGCGCGAAGTCCTGGTCGATGCGGCCCTTGTGCGCGCGGTATTCGCGCAGCCACACCGCATCGCGCTTCGAGGGCTCGTAGGCCGCGCTGCCCGAAGGCCGGCCGTCGCGCCGCGCGGTGGCCGCCAGGCGAGCGCCCTCTTCCTTGATGTTGTTGTCGCTCCAGTAGAAGCCCTCGGCGCCCTCGAACCACTCGGCCCTGCTGCTGCGACGCAGCCGGCTCTGGCCGCCGGCCAGCGTCAGCAGCGCGATCTCGTTGCGCTTCAGGTCGCCCATCACCCATTCGGTGGAGCACAGGCCGTTGTCGTTTCGGGTGAGCAGCGCGGTGGCTTCGTCGATGCTGCCGGCGTACTGCTGCGCCTGGCGGATGCGCGCGGCCAGCGGCGTGCCGCCGGGCACCATGGGGCCCTGGTCGAGCGTGGTCTCGGCCAGCAGCATCCCGGCTTCGTTGATCGCATAGTCCATGCCGCTGTGCATGCCGCCGGGCGTGGTCTGCATGACGAAGCGGTGGCCCTGCGTGGGTTTGACTTCCATCCACACGTTGTAGAAGTTGGCCGGGTACAGGTCGTACATCGTGATGTGGCCGAACACGATCTGCCCGTCCGCCGTGGCCGGGCCGTTGGCGATGAAGGCGTTGCAGCGCTGCGGCGGCTTGCGGGCCTGGCGCGCCACGCGCAGCGTCGGGTCCAGCGGCTGCTGCGTGGCAATGCGCAGGTGGGGCACATTGGGCGTGACCACCAGCGCGTCGTGCAGCGTGTCGAGCTCGTTCGAGGTGTTGAGGGTGATGATGTCCAGCACGTCCAGCCTGCGACCATGCGCGCGCGCGCCGGCGTTGGCGCCATCGACGATGCCCTGCATCTCCTGCATCTGTTCGGGCGGAAAACCCTGGCCGAAGAGGGTTTGCGCCACCCGACGGTTCTGCGCCCAGGCGGCCGCGGGCGCCTTGGGGCCCCAGAACTCCGACAGCGCGCGAATATAGGCCGCGATCTCGGTCGCCAGCAGGTGACCATGCTGCAGGCCGCGTTCGCGCGGCGCGCCCTCGATGTGCACCACCGTCCAGCCGGCCTGGGCGTAACGCCAGCCGGCGCCCCAGCGCTGCACGGTGTGCGGGTCGATGGGCGCGTCGGCCGCCGGCTGCGCCTGCGCGGTGCCCAGCCCCAGCAGCCACAGCGCCAGGCACAGCAGTGCCACCCGAACCGCTAACGCCTTGGCCATGGTCGATGCCCGCTGGTGAGGGATGGAGAGAAGTTCAGGCCGGCAGCGGCACCAGCCGCCAGCCCTGCGGCGCCGCCCGCTGGGCCAGCAGCAACTCGATATTGGGGTGCGAACCCGGGTGCGCCCGCGCCTCGGCCACGTGCTCGGCAAACCACTCCAGGCCCTGGGCGATGGCCGCCGCGCTCAGTTGCCCGTCGAACGCCTGCGCCAGCGCGTGGTAGATGCGCAGCGAGCCCATCTTGCCCGGCGCGGCGGGGATGTGGTGCACCACGGCACCATCGGCATCCAGCACGTCCAGTCCGCGCAGGTGGTCCGCCGTGGGCAGCGTGGCCAGCGTTTCAGCGAAGTTCATGGCTTCAATCCTGCCAGACCACCCACCCGGTCCACCACGTCAGCAGCACGATCAGCCCGAAGGCGATGCGGTACCACGCGAACGGCACGAAGCTGTGGCTGGAGATGTAGCGCAGCAGCCAGCGTACGCAGATCCAGGCGCTGATGAACGAGAACAGCAGGCCGACGCCGAACATGGGCGCGTCGGCCCACGACAGCAGCGCGCGCTCCTTGTAGAGCGAGTACACGCCCGCGCCGATCAGCGTGGGGATGGCGAGGAAGAACGAGAAATCCGTCGCCGCCTTGCGCGACAGCCCCAGCAGCATGCCGCCGATGATGGTGGCGCCCGAGCGGCTGGTGCCGGGGATCATGGCGAAGCACTGCACCAGGCCGACCTTCAGCGCGTCCAGCGGCGTCATGTCGTCCACGCTGTGCACGCGCGCCAGGTTTTGCGGCCGGCGCTCGGCCCACAGGATGACGAAGGCGCCCAGGATGAAGGTGGTGGCCACCACCTGCGGCGTGAACAGATGCGCCTTGATGGCCTTGCCGAACAGCAGACCCAGCACCACCGCGGGCAGAAAGGCGATCAGCACATTCAGCGTGAAGCGCTGCGCCTGCCGGCTGCTGGGCAGCGCCACCACGGTATCGCGGATCTTCTGCCAGTACACGATGATCACCGCCAGGATGGCGCCGGTCTGGATGGCGATGTCGAACACCTTGGCCTTGGTGCCGGTGAAGCCCAGCAGGCTGCCCGCCAGGATCAGGTGGCCGGTGGAGGAGATGGGGAGGAACTCGGTCAAACCCTCCACGATGCCCATGATCGCGGCCTTGACCAGCAGGACGGTATCCAAGAAAAACCTTTCTGAAACGCTACATCATTTGTAGCTTGCGGCGCCGATTCTACGGCGACTGACTGTCGATTTCCTTCATCATCCTGAAACGGACGGCACACCACCAGTTCACACCGCGCTGGCGCATCTCGCGCCGCGTGCATGCATTCCGTCGCATCGCGCTCGCACGGCGCCGGCCTGCGTCGCACAGTGCGGGCCATCGACATCGCCACCCAGGAGACCCGCCATGCTGCTGACCACCCTGCTCGCCGAGCATCCCGAAGCCATCGGCTGATGGGCGTTCGCCCCAAGGCCTTGGCTGCCGCCTGACCGCACCCGACCCATCCACGGAGTACTGCCATGCAGATGAGTCCCGTCATCGCCGTGCACCTGACAGCGGTCCTGGCCGCTCTCGTGCTCGGCCCGATAGCCCTCTGGGCGCGGCGCGGCCATGGCCAACCCGGCCGGAGCGTCACATCGCGACCGCGCCTGCACCGCGCCGCCGGCTACGCGTGGGTCAGCATGATGCTGCTGGCCGCGCTCTCGGCCCTGTTCATCCGCGATTTCACGCTGCCCAACATCGCCGGCTACACACCCTGCACCTGCTGGTGCCCACGACGCTGGTCATGCTGGTGATGGCCTTCCGCGCCCTGGCACGCGGCGACATCCGGGCGCACCGCCAGGCGATGGCGCGCACGTATGTCGGCGCCTGCGTCGTGGCGGGGCTGTTCACGCTGTTGCCTTCGCGCTATCTGGGCCAGCTGGTATGGGGGCAATGGCTGGGCTGGCTGTGACGGCCCGTCGGCCGCCGCCGCATTTCGCGCCGCTCTGGCGCCTTCCGTCGCAAGCCGCTCGCGCCGCGCGCCACACCGTCGCACACTCGTCTCAACCCACACGTTCCACAGGAGCTCTGCCATGACCGACTTGCGGTCCCCCGCCGTCGACAGCGCGCTCGACCGCCTGGCCCGCCGTCGCGCCAGCGCCAAGATGGGCTGGTTCATACACGCGGCCGTGTACGCCATCGTCAACCTCGGGTTGGCGGCGCTGTCGCTCTCGGCTGGGCGAGACTGGCACGCCTACCCGCTGCTCGGCTGGGGGCTGGGCCTGGCCATCCACGGCGCGGCGGTGTGGCTGATCGGGCCCGGTGCCGCGCTGCGCGAGCGCCTGGTAGAACGCGAGCGCGCCGCGCTGGCCCGCCGCGGCCATTGATGGGGCACCACCGACCCCGATCCTGATGCACGAAACCCCCATGACCACCGCCCTCGCCCTGCTGTCCGCCCTGCTCTACGCCGCCGCCCCGCCGTTGCTGGCCGTGGTGCAGGCACGCGATCCCCATCACGACACCGTGCGCGATCCCGTGAGCGACTACGCCCTGGGCACGGCGCGCGGCCTGTTCCAGTGGCACGGCCACCTGGGCACGCTGGCCGCCGCGCTGATGGCGGGCGTGATGCACCTGGCCGGCCTGCCGGGCTGGCTGGTGGCCTGCATGGCGGCGGTGGTGCTGGCGCGCATCGGCGTGCTGCTGTTCCCCACCGACCTGGAGGGCGCACCCAAGACCGCCAGCGGCCGCCTGCACATGGGGTTCGCCGTGGCCTCGTTCGCGCTGTACTACACCGTGGCCGACAACGCCACGCCGCTGCTCGCCCCCGCCGCGCCGCCCGCGTTGGCCGGCGTGCTGATCGCCCTGCGCTGGCTGTGCGCCTGGGCGCTGGCGGCCCTGGTCGCCTGCCTGCTGCTGCCGCCGCTGCGGCGCTGGTTCGGCTTGGCCGAGCGCGTGTTCCTGATCGCCGTGCCGGCGTGGTTCGCCGCCGCCAGCCTGGCCATCGCGGTGCGCTGACATGACCCCGCCCACAATCACCGTCCACCACCTCCACAATTCGCGCGCGCAGCGCATCCTGTGGCTGCTGGAAGAACTGGGCCAGCCTTACGACGTCGTGCATTACCAGCGCGATCCGCAGACCCTGCTGGCCCCGCCCGCGCTGAAGGCCGTCCACCCGCTGGGCAAGTCGCCGGTCGTGCAGGTCGATGGCGAGGTGCTGGCCGAAAGCGGCGCCATCATCGAGACGCTGGCCGAGCGCCTGGGCAACGGCCGCCTGCTGCCCGCGCCCGGCACGCCCGCGGCCACGCGCTGCCGCTACTGGCTGCATTACGCCGAAGGCTCGGCCATGCCGCCGCTGCTGCTGAAGCTGGTGTTCGACCGCATCGCGCAGGCCAGGATGCCGTTCTTCGTGCGGCCCGTCGCCCAGGGCATCGTCGACAAGGCCATGGCCGGCTTCGTCGGCCCGCAACTGAAACTGCACCTGAATTACATGGAGGGCGAACTGCAGCAGCGCGACTGGTTCGCCGGCGATGCCTTCAGCGCCGCCGACGTGCAGATGAGCTACCCGGTCGAAGCCGCGCAAGCCCGCGCCGGCCTGAACGCCGCCGAGCACCCGCGCCTGACCGACTGGCTGGCGCGCATTCACGCGCGGCCGGCGTACCAGCGTGCGGCGCAGCGCGGCGGCCAGGCGCGCAGCCGAGTGATTGATGGGACAGGCAGGCACTGGCCATGTAGGCGCGCACAGCCCCTCTCCCGCACGCGGGAGAGGGTGGGGGTGAGGGCAACCACGCATCGCCACGAAGCACGCGCCGGCACGCTGCCCGCGGCATCGCCCTCACCTTGGCCCTCTCCCCTTCGGGTGGAGAGGGGATGGCAGGGCTCGCTTTCAAGCGCTTTGCCCTCACCAACAAGCACAAAATACGGCCCTGGCGCCCATCCCACGGGCGCGCACAGCTACTTTACTCATAGCAACCCACATGCACCCCTTCTGGCGCGACACCCTTCGGCACGGCCTTCAGGTGCTGGCCTTCTGCTGCGTCATCGCGGTGTTCACCACCATGATGTGGCCGGGCAGCGGCTACGCGCGGCAGCTGGTGCATTCGATCAGCATCGGCATGATCACATGGGCGGTGATCGAGTTCGGCCGCCTGCTGGTGCCGGCGCAGCACTGCCACCGCAACCCCGACACCGGCGGCCACGGCTGGCCCAGGGGCTGGCGCGGCGTCGCCCTCACCGCCGCCGGCATTGCGGCAGGCTTTTTCGGCGGCACGCGGCTGGCGCGGCTGCTGCTGGGCGACGTGACCGAGTACCCGCAGCGCGACCTGGTGCTGGGCCTGCTGGTCACCGTAGCGGCGGGCACGGTGGCCAGCTTCTACTTTCACGCCCGCGGCCAGGCCGCCGCGCTGCAGGCCAGCCGTGCCGCCGCCGAGCGCGACGCCACCGAGGCCCGGCTGCGCCTGCTGCAAAGCCAGCTCGAACCGCACATGCTGTTCAACACCCTGGCCAACCTGCGCGCGCTGATCGGCGTCGACCCGCCTGCCGCGCAGCGCATGGTGGACCGGCTGAACGACTACCTGCGCGCCACGCTCGATGCATCGCGCGCCACCACGCACCCGCTCTCGGCCGAGTTCGAGCGCCTGCGCGATTACCTCGACCTGATGGCGATCCGCATGGGCCCGCGCCTGGCCGCGTCCTTCGACCTGCCCGAGGCGCTGCGCGACCTGCCCGTGCCACCGCTGATCCTGCAGCCGCTGGTCGAGAACGCCATCCGCCACGGGCTGGAGCCGCAGGTGGCGGGCGGCCGCATCGACGTGCGCGCCGAGCGCGTGGGCGACACGCTGCGCCTCACGGTGGCCGACACCGGCGCCGGGTTCGATGCGACCCACGTTCGCGAAGGCCGCTTCGGCATGGCGCAGGTGATCGAGCGCGTGGCCTCGTCCACCGGCGGGCGCGGCGTGGTCCACGTGCAATCGGCGCCCGGCGCGGGCACCACCGTCGCCCTCGAACTTCCCATCGACCAGGCATCGGCATGAACTGGGACACCCTCGTCATCGGCTCCGGCATCGGCGGCCTCACCGCCGCCGCCGCGCTGGCGCGCGAAGGCCAGCGCGTGCTGGTGCTGGAGCAGCACGACATCCTGGGCGGCATGACGCAGACTTTCGCGCGCCAGGGCTTCAGCTTCGGCACCGGCCTGCATTACCTGACGGGCGTGACGGCGCCTGGCGACGACGAAGCGCGCTTCGCCCGGCTGCTGAACACGCTGGGCGACGGCACGCTGCGCTTTCAGCCGCTGCCCGATCGCTTCGACCTGGTGCGGCTGATCCACCCCGATGGCACCGAAACGCGCTTCGCCTACGGCGCGCCCGAGGCGGACAACTGGGCGCGGCTGAAGGCGCAGTTCCCGGCCGAGGGGCTGCCATCGACGCGTATGCCGACCAGTACGAGCAGGCGCGCCGCAGCATCAACACCATGATGGCTCTGCACGGCGTGCCGCGCCCGGCGGCCACGCTGATGCGCTGGGTGCTGGGCCGGCGCTTGCAGCGCCGGGCCGACGTGACGCTGGCCGAGGCGCTGGCGCACGTGCGCGACCCGCAGCTGCGCGCCATCCTGGCCGCGCGCGGCGGCGACTACGGCCTGCCGCCCTCGCACGCGCCGCTGGTGCTGCACGCGCTGGTGATGGGCAGCTATGCCGAGGGCGGCGCGGGCTACCCCATCGGCGGCCCGGCGCGGCTGGCCGAGAGCCTGGCGGCCGGCGTGTGGAACGCGGGTGGCGAGCTGCGCACTGGCGCGCGCGTGGCGCAGCTGCTGGTCGAGGACGGCCGCGCCGTTGGCGTGCGGCTGGCCGATGGCCGCGAAGAACGCGCGCCCCACATCGTCTCCGCCATGGGCGCGCTCAACACCATCGCCGCGCTGCCCGATGGCGTGGCGGCCGATTGGCGCGCCAGCATCCGCAGGCACGAACCCAGCTGCGCCTACATGATGCTGTACCTGGGCTTCAGCGGCACCGCCGACGAGCTGCGCGCCCTCGGTTTCGACGGCGCCAACCACTGGATCTACGACGGCCACGCCACCGGCGCCGCGCCCGACCCCGAGGCGCTGATCTGGCGCAACCCCACCGACGAGGACGCCGGCGCGCTCTACGTCTCCTTCAGCGGCCTGAACGACCCCGAGCACGCCCAAGCGCCCACCGCCGAGGTGTTGGCGCTGTGCGACTGGGAGGTGTTCGCCGCCTGGCAGGATTCGCGCCTCGGCCACCGGCCCGAGGACTACGAGGCCACCAAGGGCTGGATTGAGGACCAGCTGCTCACCCAGTTCAAGCGCCTGTTCCCGACGCTGGCGCAGCGCGTGGCCTACCACGAGCTGTCCACCCCGCTGTCGCAGGCCGCCTATGCGCTGGCGCCCGAGGGCGCCATGTACGGCCTGGCCACCACGCCCGAGCGCCTGCTCGACCCGCGCTGCATGTGCGCACCCCCGTGCCCGGCCTGCTGCTGGCGGGGCAGGACGTGGCCTCGCTCGGCGTCGAAGGCGCCGCCATGGGCGGGCTGATGGCCGCCGCCACGCTGAAGCCGGCGCTGTGGAAGTTGATGAAGGGTTGAGCCGCCGGCCCTCCGCGGCAGGAGCGGCGGCAGCCGCGAACAAAGCGTATCCGCGGTGGACGACAGACCTGTTCGCGGCTGCCGCCGCTCCTACGACGCCCCGCCCCTGTGGGAGCGGCCTTGGCCGCGATACAGCGCATCGCCCCCAGCCACCGCCCCATCGCGGGCAAGCCCGCTCCCACACCTGGTCTTGTTTGATTTCCACGAAACAACATCCATTTCGTCATTCCGGCGAAAGCCGGAATCCACACGACGCGCGCGGCGGAGCTGGATCCCGGCTTTCGCCGGGATGACGATGGTTGACGTTTTGGCAGACGCCGCACGACACCCAGTCCATCCGCCCGCCGCTGCACCACAGGCCGCGCCCCGGCATACTCGCCCGCATGGCCCCGCCCGATTCACCCACCCCCGCGCAGACCCTGCGCCGCAGCACCGCCGCCCTGCTCGCCTTCTGGCTGCTGCTGGCGGGCGCGCTGTGGTGGGGCTTTGCGTGGTGGGAGGGCCGCCAGCGAGCAGGGCTGGAGCCGTACCAGATGGCGGGCGGCGAGTTGGTCATCCCGCGCAGCCGCGACGGCCACTTCTACGTGCGCGGCGAGGTGAACCACGAGCCCGTCACCTTCCTCGTCGACACCGGCGCCAGCAGCGTGGCCATCAGCAGCCGCTTGGCGCGCGCCGCGCGCCTGCCAGAAGGGCGCCCCATCACCCTCAGCACCGCGGGCGGCACGCGCGAAGGGCGGCTGGTGCACGGCGTGCCGGTCAAGGCCGGGCCGCTGGCGCACAACGACGTCAGCGTGACCACCGGGCTGGACATGGGCGACGGCAGCGGCGCGCTGCTGGGCCAGTCGTTCCTGCGCCATTTCGACGTGCGCATCGAAAGCGATCGCATGGTGCTGCACCCGCGATGAGCCATGCCGCCTACCCGTCGTTGATCTGCATTCCCGTAGGAGCGGCGGAAGCCGCGAATGGCCGCATCGCCACGTGCAGGCGCCGATTCGCGGCTTCCGCCGCTCCTACAGTTCCGACTCATCCTCGCTGAACCGCCAAAAGATGCCCACCGCCCTGATTGCCGAAGACGAACCCCTGCTGGCCGCCGCCCTGCAGGCCGAGCTGGCGCGCGCCTGGCCCGATCTGCGCATCGTCGCCACCGTGGGCGACGGCGCCAGTGCGGTGCGCGAGGCACTGGCGCTGCGGCCCGACGTGCTGTTTTTCGACATCCGCATGCCCGGCCTGAGCGGCCTGGACGCCGCCGCCGAGCTGGCCGACGCGTGGGACAGCAGCGCCCAACCCTTCCCCGCCCTGGCCTTCGTCACCGCCTACGACCAGTACGCCGTGCAGGCTTTCGAGACGCAGGCCATCGACTACGTGCTGAAGCCCGTGCAGCCCGAGCGGCTGCACAAATCAGCGCAAAACTGCGCGCAGCGCTTGCTGCACAAGCGCCGGCAGCTATCAACCCAATAGCTAACCAGGCCAGCCTGCAGGCCACCGCCGACCAGCTGCGCCACCTGCTGGCCGCGCTGCAGCCGGGCGCCGATGCCGCCGCGCCGGCGCCGCTGCGCCAGTTGCCCGTCAGCACCGCCGGCTCGGGCGGCTCGACCATCCGCATGGTGCCACTGGCCGAGGTGCTGTACCTGCAGGCGGCCGACAAATACGTGCGCGTGGTCACGCCAGGCGGCGAACACCTGCTGCGCACGCCGCTGAAAGACCTGCTGCCGCGCCTGAGTGCCGACGAGTTCTGGCAGATCCACCGCAGCACCCTGGTGCGCGCCGACGCCATCGACACCGTGCGGCGCGACGAGGCCGGCAAGCTGCACCTGACGCTGCGCGGCTGCCCCGACCAGCTGGCCGTCAGCCGCCTCTACGCCCACCTGTTCAAGGCGCTGTAGGCGCGCGCGGCGGGTTCGGCCCCGCCACTTGCAGGCGATGACATCGGCCTTGTGCGATCTGCCGCAATAGCGGAGTATCGGCTCCCAGCGCTTGATGGACGGGCGCTGACGGATAGATATAAGGGGAGTATCTGCTCACGCATCGGCGCAAACAATTGCCAACGCAGGCAAGCCCGCTCCCGTCCCACGGGTACGGAGTCTGCCTGAAAACAGGAGTATCGATCTCCAGCGCCCATCTGACGGGCGCTACTGAACAGGTATGCAGGGAGTATTAGAGGCAACACTGCACCCGCACCCTGCCCCGCCACACCGGCACGGGCGTACACCCGGCCCTCGCCGTCAGGCCGCCAGCAAAGAAAAGCCCGCTCAGATGAGCGGGCTGCAAGGGTGGTCACCTTGGAGAAGCCGGCCTGGGCACTGGGGGCCTGTTTCCCGGCGGGAGAACCCGGAGGTTAACGCACGTCAATCGTCCCAGCCACGGTGCCGGCGGTGCTTGCGCGGCTTCTTGTGCCAGTGGCCGGGCGGGCCGTAATACACCGGCGCCGGGCGGTACACCACGCGCGGCGGCGCGTAATAGGCCGGCGGCTGCACATACACGGGGCGCGGGCGCACGTACACGGGGCGCGGCGCCACGTACACGGGCGCGGGCTGCACATACACCGGCGCCGGGCCGTAATAGGCGGGCGGCACGTTGCCCACCCCCACCGACACCCCCGGCGAGCCCACGCCCACCGACCAATACACATCCCGTGCCTGGGCCACACCCACGGCGCCCAGCGCGCCCGCGGCGAGCAGCCCGGTGGCCAACATGCGCTGCATCGTCTTCATGGTCAAACTCCTGGTACGCGGCCCGTTGCGGGATATGCCGAACGCGGCCGATACCCTGATTAAACGAAGCAAAGCGCGATACAGACCACATCGCCCAGGTGAAAGCCGTATCCAACGGTAACCCACACCTTGAAAAATCAAGGGTTTACGCCAGCCCGGCGGCACAAAGTCACACCCGCGGCGACCCACCGCGCCCACCGGCGCCGCGTGCCGCACCAACGGGGTGCCGACCTAGAATCTGCGCCATGTCATCCCCCGCCAAACCCACCCCGGCCGACGCCGCCAAGCCCAGCAACTTCATCCGCCAGGCCATCGAGGCCGACCTTGAAAAAGGCACCCACGCCCAGCGCATGTGGGGCGGCCAGCCGGGCGACGGCCCCAGCCACGCCGCCGGCGCGCTGGACCCGGCGCGCATCCGCACGCGCTTTCCGCCCGAGCCCAACGGCTACCTGCACATCGGCCACGCCAAGAGCATCTGGCTCAACTTCAGCCTGGCGCAAGAGTACGGCGGCGTGTGCCACCTGCGCTTTGACGACACCAACCCCGAGAAGGAAGAGCAGGAGTACGTCGACAGCATCCGCGACATGGTGCGCTGGCTCGGCTGGGACCACCACTTTGCCGACGACCCCGCCCGCCCCGGCGTGAAGCAGCCGCACGAATACTTCGCCAGCGACTACTTCGACTTCATGTACCGCGCGGCCGAATACCTCATCGAAGCCGGCCACGCCTACGTGGACGAGCAGACCCCGAGCAAATGCGCGCCACGCGCGGCGACTTCGGCACGCCCGGCACCAACAGCCCCTTCCGCGACCGTTCGCCCGCCGACAACCTGGCGCGCTTCCGCGAAATGCGCGATGGCCAGCACGCCGACGGCGCCATGGTGCTGCGCGCCAAGATCGACATGGCATCGCCCAACATCAACCTGCGCGACCCGACGATTTACCGCATCCGCCGCGCCACGCACCACAACACCGGCGACAAGTGGTGCATCTACCCCATGTACACCTACGCGCACCCCATTGAGGACGCGCTGGAGCAGATCACCCACTCCATCTGCACGCTGGAATTTGAAGACCAGCGCCCCTTCTACGACTGGCTGCTGGAGCGCCTCATCGAAGGCGGCCTGCTCAAGGCCCGCCGCCGCGGCAGTACGAATTTGCGCGCCTGAACCTCACCTACGTCATCACCAGCAAGCGCAAGCTGGCGCAGCTGGTGAACGAGAAAAAGTCAGCGGCTGGGACGACCCGCGCATGCCCACCATCGTCGGCCTGCGCCGCCGCGGCTACACGCCCGAGGCCATCCAGCTGTTTGCCGAACGCATCGGCGTGACCAAGAGCGATTCCTGGATCGACTACAGCACGCTCGACGGCTGCCTGCGCGAAGACCTGGAAAACAAAGCCCACCGCGGCATGGCCGTGCTCGACCCCGTCAAGCTGGTGCTCACCAACTGGGCCGAGGTGTTCGGGTCGGACGCCTACACCGAAGACTGCACCCAGCCCGCCCTGCCCCACAGCGCCATTGCCGAAGGCCAGACCCCGCCGCCCGACCGCGTGTTCAAGATCGGCAAAGACGTGTGGATCGAACGCGAAGACTTTGAAGAAGTGCCGCCCAAGGGCTACAAGCGGCTGTTCCCCGGCAACGTCGTGCGCCTGAAAGGTGGCTACGTCATCGAATGCACGGGTTGCGCCAAAGACGCGGACGGCAAAGTGACCGAAGTGCACGCCAAAGTGATCGCCGGCACCAAGAGCGGCACCCCCGGCGCCGACAGCGTCAAGGCCAAGGCCGCCATCACCTGGGTGGGCGCCGCCGACGGCGTGAGCGCCGAAGTGCGCCTGTACGACCACCTGTTCACCGACCCGCAACCCGACGCGGGCGGCAAGAACTTCCTGGATGCGTTGAACCCCGACAGCCTGAAGGTGGTGACGGCGGTCGTGGAACCGTCACTGGCCGCGGCCAAGCCGGACCAGAAATTCCAGTTTGAGCGGCACGGCTACTTTGTGGCCGACCGGGCGGACCATGGCGTGGGCGGGAAAGTGGTTTTCAACCGGGTGACGGGGTTGAAGGATGGCTGGGGAAAGTAAGCTCATTCAAAACAGGGCGGTACAAAGTGAACTATTTGCGCAATTCTTCTATTGCAGAGGAGCGGGAGCAGGTTGACTACGAGGTCATCTTTGGCAACGACAATGGCGAAGATGAGGATCCCGAAGTATTGGCAGGTTATTTCCTTGAACACCAATCATTCACCAGAGCATCCGACAAGAGTCGTCGCATTGAGATAGTCAAAGCAAGAAAGGGCATGGGCAAATCCGCGCTACTTTCTCACCTGAAATATCGACTAATCAACGCCAATAACCCATTAGACAAAGAGTCCATAGTAATCAAGGTAACCGGAAACGAACTCATTGGCCTTGCCGACTTCACAGGAAATGACGCCTCCAAGATAGAAAATCGATGGAAGCAAGTGATATGCAAGCGCATCTCTATGGAGATTGCAAGTCAAATAGGATTTGCAGGCTCAGATGACACAATGTCACTGGTAGAAGCAGCAGAGATAGAGGGCCTAAAGGGCAAGAATCTTGTCACCGGCCTTATGGCCAGGATTGGGAAAGCCATAAACATTGCAGCTCTTGCAGCAACAAACGGCGCCGTTTCGCTAGAAGCGAGCAATCCTACAGACCCTGACAGGCTTGGCTACGAACACATTCTCAGAAGACTGCAAGAATCCAAAGCAAAAAGCGTTTGGCTTCTTGTTGACGACATCGACGCAAAATTTGTCGATACACCCGAACTACAAACTAGAATTGGGCCTTCTTCAGCGCAATTAGATCTCTTGCATTTTCTGTTGAGGGTCTTCGCATCAGAGCAAGTGTACGCCCAGATGTCTGGACAAATTTGAGAGGCATGGAGGATCAAGATAAATTTAGACAATACATTACTGAAATAAAGTGGTCAGACGAGCATCTGAGAAGTATATTTGCAAAAAGAATTCTTAGCTATTTACAAAGAAATGGAAGCGCCGAATACGCACACTGGAATGAACAAACAGACTACACCCGGATTTTGGCCCAGGTTTTTCGGGCCAATTTAGAATCGGGTCCGAAAAGGACAGCGATCCACTACGAGTTGCGATGATGCTTGCAGGCAAGAGACCTAGGTGGCTAGGGCAACTCTGCAAACAAGCTGGAAATGCAGCCGGAACCCATCTTATTCAGCAACGTCACTTTGATGCCGTAATGGGCTCATTTGGCCAAGAAAAATAAGCGATCTAATTAAAGAGCATCAACACCAGTTCAAGGAACTCCAAAAAGTTATTGATGCATTCAGGGGTAGCGAAAAAGCCTAACCAAGTTCAAATTAATATCGCTAATAGACAGGTTATTCGTAAAAAGCTGGGCGCCGAAAATATTCCGAGCGTAAACGGATTCCCCTTCAAATCCACCGATCAACTCGCAGAATTTTTATTCGAAATTGATTTTATAGTTGGCGAGAAGGGCGGCAAACATACCCAATATCAGCACGATCCGACGCTATTTTCGAGCGAGCATAACGCGCAAAACAAGATTCCTTGGATCGTGAACCTCAGCTATCGAAAATTTTTGGGCATCCAATAAACGAAGGGACAGACACCTTTAGGCTCGATTTGGCACTTCGTCACCCTACCTAAAAGTGCCTCAACCGCACCGGCGGTTCTCGATGTCTAACAGGCCCTAAAAAGACCACGAAATCCGGGTCGATTCATAAGGATTCGGGGCTAGATGGGGAAAAAGCCACCGCGCCCCGTCGTGTTGCCTGATCCAACAAACTCGGTGTGGCGTAACTTTGACAAGGTCTCAGCGTTCGGCTCTTCGTTCTCCAAGATGATGATCTGCCCGGGTTCCTTGCGTGAAGGGGGAAATTGGGGTCAGATGAAGATTACTCGTCGCACCTCGGACAGCAGCAATCATTTCTGCGGGTGTGTCCGCGGTCCTCGCTGCAAGACCACGCTGCCCAAGGTGACTGCCTCCCGCGCCGCATGATGCGCTGGCCAGTATATTTTTATAGCTGCTCGCGCCTGACCATCAAGCGCTGAAGCCGGTTTTAGCCTCTAACCGTAGTGACTATTGGGCCAAATGAAAACGCCCTTTCAGCCATGATCAATGAGGCGCATCGCTGCCCCATCACCAACCCAATTCGGGTTTCATCAAACCCAATTTGGGTATAAACTGCCAGCATGACCTCGACCGCCGACGCCCTCTTCCCGCGGTGCGCCAGCGCGTGCTGGCGGTGCTGTTCGGGTCGCCGGATCGCAGCTTTTACGCCAACGAGTTGATCGCGCTCGCGCGCTCGGGCACGGGGGCGGTGCAGCGTGAGTTGGCCAGTTTGCTGGCGGCCGGGCTGATTACAGTCCGTGACCAGGGCAACCAGAAGCACTATCAAGCCAACGCGGCGTCGCCGGTGTTTGCCGAACTGCGCGGGCTGGTGCTGAAAACGGTGGGCCTAGCCGATGTGCTGCGGGCGGCGCTGGCGCCGCTGGCGGGGCAGATCACCATGGCCTTCGTCTATGGCTCAGTCGCACGGCGCGAGGACACGGCCGCCAGCGACGTGGATGTGCTGATCGTCAGCGATGCGCTGGGCTACGCCGAGGTGTTTGGCGCGCTGGAAAGTGCGGCGCAGACGCTGGGCCGCGCCATCAACCCCACGCTGTACACCCGTGCCGAACTGGCGCGGCGGCGCGCGCAGGACAACGCCTTTGTCACCCGCGTGCTGGATCAGCCGCGCATCTGGCTGATGGGCGATGAAGAGGTATTGCGTGGCGACTGACTCGCTGTTCAACCTGAGCGGGCCAGGCAAGCCGCTGAAAGCCGAGCCGCCCGACACGGCCGAGACCGCTGGCCTGCTGCGTACCGGCCGCGCGCGCCTGATGGACGCGGGCAACGCCGCGCTGTCGCTCGAAAGCCGGTTCGACCTGGCCTACAACGCCGCGCACGCGCTGTGCCTGGCCGCGCTGCGGCGGCAGGGTTATCGCCCCAGCCAGCGCTACATCGTCTTTCAGGTGCTGCCGCACACGCTGGGCTTGGGGCCGGAAGTCTGGCGCGTGCTGGACAAGTGCCACAACACACGGAATCTGGGCGAATACGAGGGACTACTGGACATCGACGAGCGCCTGGTCAGCGGCCTGATCGAGGCGGCGCAGCGCGTGGACGAGGCTTTGCGCGCAGCGGGTGCGTGAACCTATGACCTCGTTCCACTTTCACGCCCGACGCGCTTGCGTTCGCGCAGGCTGACGGCATCAACGCGCTGGATGGCTCGCGCCTGCTGGATCAGATCGCCCGCCTCACGCCCGAGCAGCAGGCCGCGCTGTTGGCGGTGGCGTTCGAGGGTGAATATTGGCGCCCCAACTGCCCGAGCTGCGGCGTGAAGATGCTTGAGCGCGACGCGCGCAAGTCGGGCGAGCGCTTCTGGGGCTGCGAGAACTTTCCGCGCTGCAAGACCACGCAGCCGATGACGAGGGCGGCCGCCATGACACCGCAAGCCAACGGCTGATCGCCCGCAGCGCCTGGTCTTTCTCTATATTTTCGATAGCAGCTTGCGCCGTCTGGACAAGCGCGGGAGCACGATTTGGCCATTGATCGCCTGAAGGCCGCGCAGTGCCGGAAAATCGACCACGACTCGCCTCAAAATCGCTCGAAAATCCCCCATGGACAACACCCAAAAATAAAAGTCCGACGGTCTGGAAATATCAACTACACTGCTTCGGTCGTTGCTTGAAAATCCCTCCGGGCTTTTTCTGAACGATATGCACGGCAGCCACCCAACGGGTCGCCTGCATTCTTGGCAGCACGCCGCCAGGCTGCGCCACCCGCTGTCTTGAAAGAGCCTTGAGCAGCGCGGTTGTCCTTCAGGCTCACGCAGGATGCCCACGGCAAGCCTGCGGATTTGCATGATTTCTGTTTCCACTTTTTCCCCTCCATGGGCGCGGCCATGATGCCGCTGCCGACCCCTCGCCTGCCCCCGAACGACGCCAGCTCACGCTGGGCAAACCCATGCTGACCCGCATGATCGAAGTGCCGGGCGCTCTGTTTCTTGAAGCAGTGACGCCGGTGCGCCGGCGCCGCCAGTTGCAGCCGGCGGCACGTGTGCTGGCACGCCTGCTGGCCGTCACGCAGCTGCAATGGTTCGACGACCAGGGCGGCGCACGACCGCTGGCGGCGGCCTGACGCAGCCTTGACCGGCGCCCGCGCGGCCGCTGCCGCCACGGCGTCTTGCGCGCTCACTGCTGGGCGCCCGTTTTCCCCGGTGGCCCGGGTTTTGATATTGCCGGGGCCGCCATTTTCCTGAAGAGAGAAATATCCATGAGCCAAAATCTATGTGGGCAATCTGCCCTATTCCGCTTCTGATGCCGACCTGCAGCAAAATTTTTCGGCCTTCGGCGATGTGGTTTCGGCCACCGTGATGACCGACCGCGACACCGGTCGCTCGAAGGGCTTCGGCTTTGTCGAGATGAGCAGCCCCGCCCAGGCGCAGGCCGCCATCGAGGGGCTGAACGGCCAGTCGGTCTCGGGCCGCGCGCTGGTGGTGAACCTGGCACGCCCGCGCGACGACAGCGGCCCGCGTGGCGGCGGTGGCGGTGGCTATCGCTCCGGCAACGGCGGCGGTTATCGCGGCGGCGGCGGTCGCTACTGATCAACTGATCGCAGCGGCGGTCCGCAAGGCCCGTCAGCGCGCAGGAGCGCAGGCCCCGGCCTTGGCGCACGACACAGGCGGACACCTTGGCTGGTGTGCCGCCTGTGTTGTTTCTGGCGCTGTACGCTGGCAAGAGCGTGCGGCCCTGCGCCACGGGTTCAGCGCGCCGGGCCGGCCGGTCGGGGCGCATCACCCGCCGGGCGCGCGGGTACGATCCGCCCATGCTCGCCAATCTCACCCCTTTCCTGCTGCACTGGGCCATCACCGCGTTCGGCCTTTGGGTGGCGGCGCACGTGTTCAAGGGCATGCGCTTCGACAGCGGCGGCGCGCTGGCGGTGGCGGCGCTGCTGCTGGGGCTGGCCAATGCGGTGGTGCGGCCGCTGCTGGTGGTGCTGACGTTGCCGCTCACGCTGCTGACGTTCGGGCTGTTCCTGCTGGTGATCAACGCGCTGATGCTGATGCTGGTGGCCAGACTGGTGCGCGGCTTTCACCTGGACGGCTTCTGGACCGCGTTCTGGGCCAGCCTGTTCATGTCGCTGCTGAGTCTGGTGCTGGGCGCCTTCGTTCTGGGCGGCACGCCCGAGTTCACCATCGAAACCAGCCCGCCGCCGGGCCAGACCTGGCTGTGAGCGCGGCGCCGCCCCGCCCGCGACGGCGGCGCGCGCACTACCACGTCTACGTCATCGAACTGTCGAAAGACGTGCTGCTGGAGCCGCGCTTTCGCCGCTGCAACCCCGGCTACGTGGACGGCAAGCCCTGCGTGTATGTGGGCATGACGGGGCTGGACCCGGATGTGCGCTTCGACAAGCACAAGGCGGGCATTCAGGCCAACGCCTACGTTTTGAAGTACGGCCTGCGCCTGTTGCCCGATCTGTACGAAGGCTTCAACCCGATAACGCACGACGAGGCCGTGGCGCGCGAGATCGAAGTCGGCATCGACCTGCGCTCGGCCGGCATGGGGGTGTGGCAGGCGTAGCGGCCAGGGTTGTCGTCAGCCGCCGTTGCGCGTGCGGCTTCGACCGGCGGCCTGGCGACTGCCCAGGGCCGCCAGCAGCAGGCCGGTCAGCAGCAGGCTCCATTCGCCCAGCGTGGGCACGGAAGCGGGCGCGGGCGGCGGGGGCGGTGGCGCGCTGACTTCGAAGTTGGCGGCAAGGCTCTGGCCGCCGGCACTCAGCATGACGTTGTCGACGGCGCCGTGGAAGCTGCCGTCCCAGCCGGTGCCTGCGAAGGCCAGCACACCGACGATGCAGGCCCCGCTGACCGTGCCGGCAGAGCCGTCGATGTACGCCGACAGCGGCATGAAGGGGGCCACCGCGCCGATGTCGTTTTGCCAGACGATGGACGTGGGCGTGATGGTCTGGGGCACCCACTGGTCGGTGGGCACGGGCGTGGGCGCGGGGGTTTGGTAGCCGGGCTCGTAGATCAGATAGGTCTGATCGGCGCCGGTGTTCGCGTCACAGTCCAGATCGAGCCACAGCGCGTAGGCCGGCGCCTGGATGCCGGGGTTGGTGCTGCGCCGTCCCGGTAGAACTCGTAGCTCGCGCTGGCAAAGCTCGACAGCGGCACCGGCGTTTCCAGCCCGTACCACCACATGGCCTGCGCCGCAACCGTGGGCAGGGTGATTTCGGCCGAACCGTTGCCGCTGCGTGGCAAGGTGCCGGTGATGGCGGTGCTTCCCCGCCCGATGCGGCGTTGCCCCAGCCTGCCGGGTCAGCCGGCGTGACGATGGCAGCATGGGCGCTGCAGGCCAGCGCGGCAGCGGCGGTGGCGATCAGGCGAACAGTTCGAGCAGGCATCGGCGTCCCCCATGTGAAGCGATCGGTAACGTACCTGATTCCATCGGTCTGCTCAATGGGCACGGAGCCATCTTTACGAACCGGCCTCGACAAAGACAACAACCATGAGGCACCGGTGCTTCGTCGCCAGCTGGCGGCGGCATGACAGGTGCATGTGATCGCAGCACGCGGCGCGCGTTGATCAGGATCGTTACCATGCGTGACCCTCATGCGCTGCCGGCCAGGGCCGGACCGCTGCACCATGAATTCCTTCAACCGCATTCTTTACCTCGCGCTCGCCGTCTATGTGGCCGTGCTGCTCTACAAGGGTTGGACGAGCGGGCAAGTCATGACACGACGGCGCCCGCCCGGCAAACGGTATGGCCTGGTGGACCGCGGCGAAGCGCCCCGCAGATACTGGGGCTACATGCTGTTCTATGCCCTGGCCCTGATGCTTTTTGGCCATGACGATCTGGAGCGCCTGACGCTTTCGACCGCTGGCAGCCAGTCCGGCCATCAGCACCGCCCGAACCATGCACCAGCGCACGATGCCTGGCACGCAGCACCCAAGCGCCTCGCCCTGATGAGTTTGTCGCCAGGCAGCGATTCAGAATCATGGGAGTATCCACCTACAGCGCTTTATAGATAAGCGCTATAAGACTGGTATATGGGGAGTATCCTGAATTCACCACTCCCTGCGACATGGCGCGGCGACCACACCAGGCGATCCGGCCATTGGTCGGCACAGGCCAGGCTGGGTTCCAGGCTGCCGCGCACACGCCCACCACATCCGCTACGATGCATTAATCAGTGTTTGCTGATTTGCGCATATACGAAAAGGAGATACCCATGACCGCCCCCATCCAGACCGACGTGGCCATCATTGGCGCCGGCACCGCCGGCATTGGCGCCTTTGCCGAGCTGGGCAAGCTGGGCCTGTCGCGCGTGCTGATCAACCACGGCCCGCTGGGCACCACCTGCGCGCGGGTGGGCTGCATGCCGTCGAAGGCGGTGCTGCACGCGGGCGCGCAGTGGGCCACGCTGCGCACGCTTTGAACGGGGCCGAGCCACCAGCCGGCGCCCAGCGCCCCATCGACCTGTGGCGCCACGCCCGCGCCACGCGCGACATGCTGGCGGGCAACACGGCCAAGCGCACGCAGTCGGCCGCGGGCGACGATCTGCTGATGGGCCGCGCGCGCTTTGTCGGCCCCAGCACGCTGGACGTGGACGGCCGCCGCGTGGAGGCCAAGGCGGTGATCGTAGCCACGGGCTCGGGCCCGGTGGTGCCAGGCTTCCTGAAGGCGCTGGGCGAACGCGTGCTGACCACCGACACGCTGTTCGACCTGGACGAGCTGCCCGCCAGCGTCGGCATGCTGGGCCTGGGCGCCATCGGGCTGGAGATGGGGCTCGCGCTGTCGCGCCTGGGCGTGCGCGTGGTGGCGGGCGACATGAAGGCGCTGCCCGCCGGCATCACCGACCCCGAGGTGGGCCAGGCCGCCATTGCCCGCTTTGCGCCCGAGCTGACGATGTGGCTGGGCCAGCCGATGCAGGCCAAGGCGGATGACAAGCGCATCACCGTGAGCGCGGGCGATGGCCGATCGGAAACCGTCGACATGGTGCTGGCCGCGCTGGGCCGCAGCCCCAACCTGGACGGGCTGGATCTGGCCGCCGCCGGCGTGCCGCTGGACGACAAGGGCCGCCCCCAGCTGAGCGACGACGGCCTGCGCGCCGGCGATGCGCCGGTGGTTTTGCCGGCGACGTGAACGGCGTGCGCCCGCTGATGCACGAGGCGGTGGACGAAGGCCTGTTCAGCGCCCGGCTGGCGGCGCACATCGTCGACGGCCGCGCCATCGAGCAGCCGCAGCGCCGCGTGCCGCTGGCCATCGTGTTCAGCGACCCGGACATCGGCGCCGTGGGCATGGCGCACGACCAGCTGGATGCCGGCAGCACGGTGATCGGCACGGCCAAGGGCTCGGCCAACGGCCGCGCGCAGGTGCTGGGCGCGCCGGATGACCTGATCCGCGTGTACGCCGACGCCCGGTCGGGCCGCCTGCTGGGCGCCAGCCTGATCACCAGCCACGGCGAGCACCTGAGCCACCTGCTGGCCTGGGCCATCCAGCGCGGCGAAACCGCCCAGCAGCTGCTGGAGCTGCCCTACTACCACCCGACGCTGGAAGAGCTGCTGCAGAGCGCGCTGAAGGATGTGGCGCGGCAGGTGAAGGGCTGAGGCGGGCACGACCGGCGCGGTGCGGCGGTGTGCCGCGTCGTGATGGGTTCTTGCTCCACGTCGTACTCGCGCAACCCGCCGTGCTGTACAAACCGGCCAGCGCCGTCCGCGTGGCGGCCTGTTCACACCCCCAGGAGACACCCATGACCCACCCCACCCTTCCCCGCCGCCGCGACGTGATCCGCCAGGGCGCGGCCGGCGCGCTGGCACTGTCGCTGCCCGCGCTCAAGGCCCATGCGCAGGGCGATGCGGCCTGGCCCAGCAAGGTGATCCGCATGATCGTCGCCTTCCCGGCCGGCGGGCCGACGGACACGGCGGCGCGGCTGATCGCGCAGAAGCTGTCCACGCGGCTGGGCCAGCAGGTGATCGTGGACAACCGGCCGGGCGCCTCGGGCTCCATCGGCACGGCGGCGTTCATCAAGATGCCGGCCGATGGCTACAGCATCTCGATGTTCGGCATGCCGGCGCTGCTGGCGCCCATCGTCTACCGCAACAACCTGTACGACTCGCGCAAGGACTTCACCTGTGTGGCCACCGTGTACGACCTGCCCTACGTGATCGTGGTCAACCCGCAGGCGCTGCCCGGCGTGGACAACCTGCAGCAGCTGATCGCCGCCACCAAGGCGAAGGAGCTGAACTACAACAGCCCCGGCACGGGCAGCATGGGCCACCTGTCGATGGAGCTGCTGAAGGACCTTGGCAAGTTCCCCATGCAGCACATCCCCTACAAGGGCAGCGCGCCGGCCATGACGGACCTGCTGGGCGGCCAGGTGCCGGTGATGTACGCCGACCTGATCGCCGCCATGCCGCACATCGAGAGCGGCAAGATCAAGGCCATCGCCCTGGGCTCGCCCGATGCCAAGGTGTTTCTGCCCAAGGTGCAGGCGATCTCGGAACAGGGCTTTGCGGGCTTCAACTCCAGTTCGTGGAGCGGCATCGTGGTGCCCAACGGCACGCCGGCGCCGGTGGTGGCGCGGCTCGATCAGGAGCTGAAGGCCATCCTGGCCGAGGCCGACACGAAAGAGCGCATGCAGAAGATCGGCGCCCTGGCGGCGCACCAGCCGCCCGCGCAGATGAAGACGCGCCTGGCGCAGGAGTACGAGCGCTGGAACAAGGTGGCGACGGAGAAGAACATCTCGGCCTGACGGCGGCGGGCATGTGCATGCCAGGGCCGACGCCGGTCAAGCCGCTGCACGCCGGTTATTTACTATACTAAAAATAGCTGGTCGCGCTTGGTGGATGCGGCCTGCAGCCACATTTCATTGAAATTGTTCGCTGACGCCGGACCATGCCACCAACGCCGCGTGGTCGTGCGCGCACCCGATCCGTTGCGCCACCGCGTCGTTCAGCAGTCAGAATCCGAACCCATGCCGATGACGATGCAAGAAGTGGCCATCTGGGGCGTGCTGGCGGGCGGCCTGCTGACGCTGGCGGGGCTGGCGCTGGCCTAATGGCTGGCCGAGGGCGCCACCGGCCGGCCTTGCGCAATCTCGTATTCGTGGCGCTGATGGGCACGGCGGTGATCCTGATCGTCGGCCTGCCCGAGACGCTGTGGCCGCGGCTGGACGGGCGGGTGCTGCGCATGTTCAAGGCCAGTCTGGGGCCGCTGGCGGCCTCCGTCACGCTGTACTACCTGGGCCAGTGGATGGGCGGCCTGCGCGAGGACGCGGTGATGAACCGCATCACCAACTGGAGCGCGGCCGTGATGGGCGTGCTGGCGCTGGGCCTGGCGCTGGCGGCCCTGCTGGCGCCGCCGGAGCGCTTTCGCAGCGTGTTCATGGCGACGGCGGTGTGCAACGTGCTGGCGGTGCTGCCCGGCTTTGCGGCCTCCGCCCGGGCCGCCATGCTGGGTGATCGGCTGGCGCGCTGGATGGCCCTGGCCACGGCGGTGCTGGGCGCCATGACGACGGGGCTGTACCTGCACGGGCTGTACCTGCACGGCCTGGCCATGCAGGGCGTGGCATGGCCCTGGCTGGGCACCGGCACGGTGCTGGTCACGGTGGTGCTGACGCTGGGCTTCTTCATCCTCACCTCCGACCTGGTGGGCGTGCGCAACCGCGAGCAGCGGCGCCTGGCACGGCTGTCGCGCATCCAGCCGGGCATGGAACCGGCCACGCAACTGCCCACCGGCTCGCACCTGCTGACCCGGGTGGAAGACGCGCTGTGGACAGCCAAGCGCCGGCAGGCGCAGGTGGGTGTGGTGGCGCTGTACCTGGACAATCTGTACGAGCCGCTGGAAGGCGATGATCGCAGCAGCGAATACCAGATCCTGGTGGCGATGGCGGCGCGCATCCGCCGCGCGGCGGGCTTTCGCTGCCTGGTGGGCATCTACCACCCGCGCTGCTTCATCGTGGTGATCACGCTGGATGCCGACCGGCAGGCCTTTGCGGCGGCGCTGAACCGGCTGCGCGCCTACGTGGGCGAGTCGATCGACCTGCTGGGCACCGACCGGGGCCGCGGCGCTTTGTGCCGCGCGTGGGCGTGGGCGTGGTGGTGACCGATGCCGCCGACGCCGTGGCACGCGTGCTGCTGGACGAGGCCGAGCAGGAGGCGCGCGCCAGCGTGCCGGCCGAAGAGGTGGATACGCAGTACTGAGGCTGCGGGGCCGTGCGACCGTGGTTGATGGGGAAGCTATCGACTTGAAGATGCGCTGAATTTTTTGAACGCAGAGAACGCCGAGATTTCGCAAAAGCCGCAGAACAAGCTTGAAAACCTTGCGCGAGCTTTTGCAAGTGATGGGGCCATCTTCCTTGATGAGCGGCAGATGATGCTTCTGCGTCTTCTGCGCTGGCTTGGCGATTTCTGCGTTCAAAGGTTTTTCAACTTGCTTTCTTTCGAGTCAATATAAAGCCAAATCGGGCTTCAGCGCCCGCCCCAACTGCTCAGATAGCTCCCCTATTGATAGCAACAACAGGACGGATCGTGCCGCTTCAGTTGCGCCACGCGATGCCCACGGTGGCCGACACGCCGCTGCTGCGCACCGTGAGCGGGCTGCGCCGGGCATCGCCGTGCAGCTGCGAATAGCGCAGGCCGCCGAACACCACCCAGGCGCGCGACAGCGCATGCGCCACGTCGACGCCGATCTCCGTCTGGTACAGCCCGGCGCGCGGCTTGAAGGCGGGGTAGCCCGAGGCCGTGGTGGACGCCTGCGGAATGCCGAACTGGCTGCGCATGTACTGGCTGTTGCCCCACGAGGCGCCAAGGCCGAAGTCCATGCGCGTGGTCTCGCTGATGGGCCAGCGGTAGCCCAGCCAGCCGTCCAGCTCCATGCCGCGGCCGCGGTTCAGGATGTCCTGCGAGGCGGCCAGGCTGGCCGTCCAGCGGTCAGTGAGGTTGTAGCGCGCGCACGCGGGCACGCAGCGTGGCGCGCACGTCGGGCACGCCCTTCAGGCGCTCGGTGTCGGCCA
The DNA here is from genome assembly GCF_013423955.1 of Ottowia beijingensis. GTDB lineage: Bacteria > Pseudomonadota > Gammaproteobacteria > Burkholderiales > Burkholderiaceae_C > Ottowia > Ottowia beijingensis. The sequence continues at coordinate 534,182 of NZ_JACCKX010000001.1, forward strand.
CGTCGCGGCCGCGGTCGATGTTGAGCGACAGGCTGAGGTTGAAGTCGTCGGTTTCGCGCAGCACGGCCTGGGCGCCGCTGCCGCGGTCGCGCCGGCCCTGCCCCATCAGGCCGTAGCCGCCGCCGGTGCTGAGGCGCCAGCGGCCCCATTGCAGCGCACCCACGGGCTTGAGCTTGAAGTCCTGGCTTTTGCCGCCGAAGAAGTTGGGGCTGGTGTTGGCCGCCACGCCGACGAGAAAGTGCACGCGCTCGTCGTCGGGCTGCTCGGGGCGGTGCGGCTGCGGCAGGTTGTCGTAGGCCCAGGGCTGCTGTGCGCGCCGCGCCGGCGGGGGTGCCGGGCGCGGTTTCGCCGGCGGCGGCCACGCCGGGAGCGGGCGGGGTGCTGGTCTGGGCGAGGTGCAGCGCGGGGCCGGACGCCGCGAAGGCCTCCTGCGGCGCCATGGCCTCGACATCGAGCGTGGCCAGCGCCGGCGCGGCGCAGCCAAGGCCGGCGATGACGGCGGTGAGGGCGCGGGCGCGAGGCAAGGGGATGAACGGCAACTGCATGGTCAGGATGATGCGCGAAAAACCAGCGGCCAACCGGCCGCACCCGGCTATTGTCGCGCTGCCGTGGCGCGCGGCATGAAAAAGCCCGCGTGATGCGGGCTGGTGGTCTGCGCTCAGCGGCCGTCGCCGTCGGCATCGCCGGGCAGCGCGCGTTCCACGCGGTGCCACGCGGCCTGGCTGGCCAGGCGGGCCTGCTCCCAGGTCAGGCGGGATTGGCCCTTGAGCGATTCCCAGTCGTTGCGCAGCTCGGCCTCGGCCTGCTCCCAAGGGCGGTCGGCGTAGCGGCCACGGCCCTGATAACCCAGGCGGTAGGCGGGGGCGTAGTCGTCCTCGTAGCTGTAGCCTTCCACATAGCCGGGCTGGCCGATGTGGTTGTCGCGCCAATAGTCGTAATTCGGGTCGCCGGCGCTAACGGCGGCGTAACCACCCAGTGCACCGGCGATGGCACCGATGGTGCCGCCCACGACGATGCCGACCGGGCCCGCCACGGCGGTACCGATGGCCGCGCCCGCCGCGGCGCCCGCGGCCATGCCACCGCCCATGACGACGCTGTTGGCTTCGAACGCCCGCTCTGCGGGCGTCAGCGGCTCCTGCGCCTTCAGGCGCGGGTCTTGCGAGGGGATGCCGGCCGGTGCGGCGGTGGGCGGTTCCTCGGGCGGTTGGGTGTTCTTCAGGTCGTTGGCCATGTCGGCTCCTTGTCTCGGTGGTTTCGTCGGATCGGCTCGCGGGGCGCTGGCTTTGCAGTTGGCGCCGATGAGCCGGCATGGGACCACTGTGCAGCGTGCAGCACGCGCCGGCTGTCGCCGAAGGCCGCTGCGGCTGTCGGTCAGGCCTGACAGCGGGCGTGGGCGTGGGCGCCGGGGCGGTGGCGCACCGGCGTCGATTGCTATTTTTAGAAGCTTTCCGCGGCGTGCTGACGCCGACCTGCGCCGGTTGGATGGCAGCGCTGCGTCAGCCGGGCGCGCAGCCGCTGTGCACGCTGGCCGGCGGCAGCGCGATGCGGAACACCGATCCGCGGCCGAGCTGCGAGCGCACGCTGACGCTGCAGCCGGTCTGCCGCGCCAGCTGCTGCACCACGGTCAGGCCGAGGCCGAAGCCGTCCTGCGTGCCCGTGTGCTGGCCGGATTTGAAGAATTCCTGGAACACCTGCGCCTGCTCGTGCGGCGCGATGCCGGCGCCGGTGTCCCACACCTCCAGCCGCGGCGCCGACAGCGTGCCGCGCAGCGCCAGCAGCACGCCGCCCTGATCGGTGTAGCGGATGGCATTGGCCACCAGGTTGCCCAGGATGCGCTGCATCATCACGCGGTCCGTCGTCACCCTGGCACACTGCAGCGCGCGGCTGGTCCGCAGGCGCAGCCGCAGCCCCTTGTCGTGCATGGCGGGGCGGGCCTGCACCTCCATGTCGGTCAGCAGTTCGTGCAGGCACACCGGCTGCGGCACCGGGTGCAGGCGGCCCCAGTCCAGCAGCGCCAGGTCGAAAAGGTTGTCGAACAGGCTGTTGACGGCGGCGCTGGACTTGACGATGCGCGGCGCCAGGTCGTCCACCTGGTCCGGGTCCTGCTGCAGCATGTCGGCGTACAGCCGCAGTGCGTGCACCGGCTGGCGGATGTCGTGCGTGGCCACGGCCAGAAAGCGCCGCCGCGCGTCCAGCGCCTGCTCCAGGTCGGCACTGCGCGCCTGCAGCGAATCGATCAGCAGCGCGTTGCGGTGCTGCAGCGTCATGGCGCGCAGGAACACCTCGTGCTGCGTGCGCCCGATGTGCACCAGCGCGAACCAGTAGACCAGCAGCAGCACCAGCATGAGGCCGTTGATCCACGCCACCTGGGGCAGCAGGGCCAGCACCACCGCGTAAGACACCACCAGCGCCCCGGCAAAGCTGTTGATGTAGGCCATCAGGCTGGGCCGGTGCGGCGCCAGCGCGGCGATGGAGAGCGCGCCGATGCAGACCAGGATCAACCAGCTGACCATCAGCGCCGCCGAGGCGCCCTGGCTGCCGGCAAAGATCAGCACCGAGCAGCCCCACAGCGCGCCGTAGAGGGCCCACGGCCAGCGCAGGCGGCGCCCGAAGTGCGCGCGCTCGGCCGCGCTGCCCTGCATCACCTGCCGTGCATGAAAGCGCAGCAGCGCCATCCACGCCAGTTCGGCCGCCATGGCGATGGCGCCCCAGATCAGCGGCCACGGGCCGCCGCGCTGGCGCCACAGCAGGGCCGAGAACACCACCGCCGTGATGAGCGAGGGCCATTGCAGCCCGCGCAGCGTGGCCAGCACGTTGTCCACCAGCGCGGCGTCGACCTCGACCGAATCGGGCACACGCGCCGCGTCGGCATCGCGCTCGTCGGCGGGGGCAGGCAGGGTCGGGGGATGGGTGGAAGACATGCAGGGGGCGGGCAGGCCCGGCGGATTCTACGGAGCGGGGTGCGGGCTTTCTTCAGCCGGCATCAGAGCACCGCTTCTTGGCCTGCTTGCCAGCGCGATGATCACGATTCACCACGACCCGATCGTGGGCTCGCAGTCAGGCCTGGGCAGGCGGCGCCGCGCCACCGGCGCGCGCGCAGGCCCAGGCCACGCCGGGCCGTGCGCCCGGCACCGTGTCGCACGCCAATGCGTACAGCGCCGGCAGATCGCCGCGCGTGGCCACGCCGCCCAGCGCCGCGGCCAGAGGGGCCAGCGGGTCGGCGCCGCTGGCGGGCAGCGCTGCGACGGGCGTGAACAGGTTGAACTTCATCAGCAGCTTCTGGTCGTCGGCATTCGGTGCGCGCGGCAGCTGGGCGATGAAGCGGCGAAACGGCGAACCGGGCGGCTGCGTGGCCTGCAGCCACTCCCAGCGGTTGCACTGGCCGTAGGTCTTGAAGTTGCCCTCGCCCATGCCGCTGGGGAACATGTTGGCGTTGAGCACGGCCAGCTCGTCCAGGATCCGCGCCTCGTGCCAGCCGGCGGCCTCGCGCTCGGCGATGCGGGCGAACAGGTCCACCGGGCGCGTGCCGAAGTCCTCGTCGTTCTCGATCCACTGTACCTGGCTGGATTCGGGCGCACCGCCCACCTTGGCGCGGCACAGGCGGTACTGGTTGAACCAGGCGTGGGCCTCACCCAGCTCGCGCGAGCGGGCGTAGGCCTGCGCGTCGGCAAAGCTGGCGGCAGGCTGCCACTGCGGCGGAAACAGCAGCGCGTGGCCCAGCTCGTGCGCCAGCGACCCAAACGTGGCGTGGGTGCACACCGCTGGCGCGGGCGGGTGGAAGAAGCGGATCAGCCCCGGCTGGCCGGTGGCGGCGCTGAAGGCGGCCTCGACCCGCTCGATGCAGCCGCCCTGGCGATGGAAGTCGGCCAGCTGCGCCCACATGGCGGGCGTCTGGCGCACCGCCTGCGCCTCGTCGTCGGCAAAGCCGGCGTGGCGCAGGTCGCGCAGGATGCGGCGGGCGAGGAACCACATGGCGGAACCGACTGTAGCGCGGCCCCACAATGCAGGCATGAACCACCCGCTGCCCCCGACGAACTGCGCGCCCTGCAGGCCCAGGCGCCCGCCGCGCCGCACTGCGCTTGCAGCGTGGGCGCCTGCGCCGGCTGGCGCAGCCTGCCGCCCGAGCGCTGGCCCGCCGCGCGCATGCAGGCCGTGGGCACGCTGCGCGATGCGGACGTGTACGAGCCGAGCTTCGAGGAACTGCACCCGCAGGGCACGCGCTACGAATCGGCCGACGCGCCGGTGGCGCCGCACTTCTACCCCTACAACCGCTGCACGCTGTTCCGCTGCGCCGACTGCCAGCGCTTGCTGCTGCGCTACACCGAGGCCGGCGGCTACTACGTGGACGAACGCGTGCGCGAACTGGCGCCCGGCCTGCCGGTGCTGGGCGACCAGCCCGCCTGATACTATCGTATTGATAGCTTTCGACGCTTGTATCCGGGCGCCTGAAGCCCGATTTCACCCATCCACCCCGACACCATGACCACCCCCTGCCCGCCCCGGCATCCGCCACGCTGCCGATGCGCCACCTGCTGCTGGGCCTGGCGGTGGTGGCGGTGTGGGGCACCAACTTCGTGGTCATCAAGTACGCGCTGGCGCACCTGCCGCCGCTGGCGCTGGCGGCGCTGCGCTTTGCGCTGGCGGCGTTTCCGGCGCTGCTGTTCATCGGCCGGCCGGCGGCCAGCTGGCGCAACGTGGCGGCCTACGGGCTGCTGATCGGCGTGGCGCAGTTCGGGCTGATGTTCATCGCCATGACGCGCTTCGTCTCGCCCGGCCTGGCCTCGCTGGTGGTGCAGGTGCAGGTGTTCTTCACCATCGGCCTGGCCATGCTGCTGGCGGGCGAGCGGGTGCGCGTGTTCCAGGTTCTGGCCATGGCCCTGTCGGTGGCGGGCATGGTGCTGATCGGCTGGCACGCCGTGACCGAGGGCGCGTCCGTCACGCCGCTGGGGCTGGTGCTGATGCTGCTGGCCGCCCTGGCCTGGGCCTGCGGCAACATCGTCAGCCGCGCCGCGGGCCGCGTGGACGCGCTGGGCTACATGGTGTGGAGCAGCCTGTTCGCCGTGCCGCCGCTGGTGGCGCTGTCGCTGCTGCTGGAGGGCTGGCCCGCCATCCACGCCGGGCTGCTGTCGGCCACCTGGGGCACCTGGGTGGCCGTGCTGTGGCAGTCGGTGGGCAACACGCTGTTCGGCTACGGCGCCTGGGCCTGGCTGCTGGCGCGCTACCCGGCGGCCAGCGTCACGCCGCTGGCGCTGCTGGTGCCGGTGTTCGGCATGGGCGCATCGGCGCTGTGGCTGCGCGAGCCCATGCCGGGCTGGAAGATCGGCGCCGCGCTGCTGGTGCTGGGCGGGCTGGCGCTGAACCTGCTGTGGCCGCGGCTGCGCGCTGTGCTGGCGCGCTGAACTACAGTCGGCGCATGTCTGAAGTCACGAGCACAAGGAAACACTGGATGCATCGCGTGCGCTGGCGCTCGCACCTGGCCACGCTGGCCATGGTGCTGGTGGCGCTGCTGGCCGCGCACTTCTGGCAGACGCGGAACGTGCCCGGCGGGCCGGCGCCGGATTTCAGCGCGCTGGCCGTGAGCGCGCAGGACGGCGCGGTGCTGAGCCTGGCGCAGTGGCGCGCCGCTCACCCCAGCCAGCAGGTGGCGCTGCACTTCTGGGCCGAGTGGTGCCCCATCTGCAAGCTGGAAGAGCATAGCGTGAGCCGCGTGTCGCGCGACTGGCCGGTGCTGACGGTGGCCATGCAGTCGGGCGACGTGGCGGCGGTGCGGCGCGTGCTGGGGCAGCGCTCGCTGGAATGGGCCACGGTGATCGACCCGGATGGCTCGGTCGCGGCAAGCTACGGCTTTCGCGCCGTGCCGGCCTTCGTGGCCATCGGCAGCGACGGCCGCATCCGCGCCACCAGCGTGGGCTACACCAGCGAGATCGGCATGCGGCTGCGACTGTGGTGGGCGCGGTGGTGATGTTGGCGGAGTCGTTGGCCGTGAATCATGGCGATAACGATTTGGTGCGGAACTTCAGTATCAATACAAGAGCTGCTCGCGCCTGATTGATGGGCGCCAGAGCCTGATTTCATACACAAAAATATTCGGAAGGTCCCCCTCCTTTCGAAACCTCACGACCACGGCTGCCCCGCAACAGCATCCGCGATACGCCGCCCTCAGTGCTCGGGGGCGATGTGCTCGCCCCACTCGTACAGCGCCTCCAGCACGCCTTGCGCGCGCTCGTCGTCCTCGACGCCTTCGGCCAGCCCATCGATGCGGTCGAAAAAGCCCTGCAGCGTGAGCGCGCCGCCCTCGCCTTCCATCAGCCGCGCCGCGCGGTGCTCGGCCCAGCGCGCCTGCTCGGCGTCGCTCAGCGTGTCGGGGAAGTTGCGCGCGCGGTAGCGCCACACCAGCTCGGTCAGGCGCGCGTCGTCGAAGCCGGTGCGGGCCAGCGCCAGCTCGGACGGCGACAGGCGCAGCAGGTCGTTCAGGCGGCGGCGGTCGGCGTTGCCGACGAAGCCGCCGTACAGATCCTCGTCCACGTCGAGCGCTTCGCCACCGGCGGGGCGTGCATAGACGGCGGGCCACAGCGCGCTCAGGTCGGGAAGCGCGCGCAGGCGCTCGAAGTGGCGCTCGGCCAGCGCCAGGTCGACGCCGTGGCGCGCGGCCTGCGCGTCGGTCAGCGTCTTCAGGTGGCCGATGACCATGGGCGACTTGTTCAGGTGCACGCCCTTGATGGCCAGGCGCGACACGCCCTCGGGCAGCTCGGCCGTGGGGGTGAACAGGCGCTCGCGGATGGCCTCGGGCTTCAGGTCGGCCAGCTCGGCCGGGTCGGCGGCCAGGTCCCAGGCCAGCAGCTCGTTCTTGTTGGTGGGGTGCATGGCCAGCGGCGCCATCACGGCGATGCAGCCGCGCGCGGCACCGAACATGCCGCTGACGTGCAGGAAGGGCCGTGCATCCTGCAGCGTGGTGGGCAGGCGCAGCTCCTGCGCCACGCGCTCTTTTATGCAGCGACAGGCAGAAGTCGAACAGCTTGGGCTGGCGCTGGCGCAGCAGCCGCGCCAGCGCGATGGTGGCGCGCACATCGGACAGCGCATCGTGCGCCGATTCGTGCGCCAGGCCGTTGGCGGCGCTCAGCTTCTCGAGCCGGAAGGTGGTGTGGCCGTCCTCGCCCACCGGCCACTCGATGCCCTCGGGCCGCAACGCGTGCGCGGTGCGCACCACGTCCAGCAGATCCCAGCGCCCGCAGCCGTTCTGCCACTCGCGCGCATAGGGGTCGCGCAGGTTGCGCCACAGCATGAAGCGGGTGACCTCGTCGTCGAAGCGGATCGAGTTGTAGCCGACGCCGATGGTTCCGCCCTCGCCCAGCGCATCGTTGATGCGGCGGGCGAATTCATGCTCGGGCACGCCCTTGGCCGCGCACTCCTGCGGCGTGATGCCGGTGATCAGGCAGCTTTCGGGCTCGGGCAGCACGTCGGTCGCCGGCTGGCAGTACAGCATCAGCGGCTCGCCGATCTCGTTCAGCTCGGCATCGGTGCGGATGGCGGCGAACTGCGCCGGCCGGTCGCGCCGCGGGTTGGCGCCGAAGGTTTCGTAGTCGTGCCAGAGAAAGGTGGGCGTGCTCATGGGCACCGAGCATAGCGGGCGCCAGCGTGGTGCTGATGCGTTGCCGGGGCTCAGGCCTTGGGCGGACGGTGCAGGCCGCAGATCTTGTGGCCATCCGGGTCGCGGAAGTAGCACAGGTACAGGCCGGCGGGGCCGCCGCGCCAGCCGGGTGGGTCTTCCACCGGCACGGCGCCGTGCGCGATGGCCGTGGCGTGGAACTGGTCCACCTGCTCCGGGCTGGCCAGGTTGAAGCCGATGGTCGTGCCGTTGCTGCAGGTGGCGGGCTGGCCGTCGATGGGCTGGCTCACGCTGAACGTGCCGCCGTTGGCACGCCAGAACACGCGGTGGCGGTCCACCACGCCGGGCTTGGCGCCGGTAACGGCCAGCACGGCATCGTAGAAAAGCCTGGATTTCTCGAGATCGTTGGTGCCGATCATCACGTGGCTGAACATGGGCATCCTTCCTGTCGGAGTTGAAAAGTGGGGTTGGATGCTAGCAGCCGGCGGCGGCCGTTCGCCGCCAGAAACAAGAAAGGCTGGTTGCCTGGGCAACCAGCCTTTGGTGGGCGCAGCGGGCTTCAGTCCGCCGCCATTTCCTCTTCCGGCTCGGCCGGCTCGGCGCCCTTGGCGCGCTCGCGCTTCGGGTTCGGGGTGATGTCGAGCAGCACCTCGTCCTTCTCGTCCAGGTCGACTTCGAGACGCCCACCCTCGGTCAGGCGACCGAACAGCAGTTCGTCGGCCAGCGCCTTGCGGATGGTGTCCTGGATCAGGCGCTGCATCGGGCGCGCGCCCATCAGCGGATCGAAGCCCTTCTTGGCGAGGAACTTGCGCAGCTTGTCGGTGAAGGTGACTTCGACCTTCTTCTCGGCCAGCTGCTGCTCCAGCTGCAGCAGGAACTTGTCGACCACGCGCAGGATGACGTTTTCATCCAGCGGCTTGAAGCTGACGATCGCGTCGAGCCGGTTGCGGAACTCGGGCGTGAACAGCCGCTTGATGTCGGCCATCTCGTCGCCCGCCTGGCGCTGCGTGGTGAAGCCGATGGTGCTCTTGTTCAGCGTCTCGGCGCCCGCGTTCGTCGTCATGATGATGATGACGTTGCGGAAGTCGGCCTTGCGCCCGTTGTTGTCGGTCAGCGTGCCGTGGTCCATCACCTGCAGCAGCACATTGAAGATGTCGGGGTGCGCCTTCTCGATCTCGTCGAGCAGCAGCACGCAGTGCGGCTTCTTGCTGACGGCCTCGGTCAGCAGCCCGCCCTGGTCGAAGCCGACGTAGCCCGGAGGCGCGCCGATCAGGCGGCTCACCGCATGGCGCTCCATATATTCCGACATGTCGAAGCGGATCAGCTCGACGCCCATGATGTAGGCGAGCTGCTTGGCAGCCTCGGTCTTGCCGACGCCGGTGGGGCCGCTGAACAGGAAGCTGCCGATCGGCTTGTCGCCCTTGCCCAGACCCGAGCGTGCCATCTTGACGGCGGCGGCCAGCACTTCGAGTGCCTTGTCCTGACCGAACACCACGCTCTTCAGGTCGCGTTCCAGCGTCTGCAGCTTGCTGCGGTCGTCGTTGGACACGCTGGCCGGCGGGATGCGGGCAATTTTTGCCACGATCTCCTCGATCTCGTGCTTGCCGATGGTCTTCTTGCGCTTGCTGGCCACGGCGATGCGCTGCGCCGCGCCGGCCTCGTCGATGACGTCGATGGCCTTGTCGGGCAGGTGGCGGTCGGTGATGTACTTGGCCGACAGCTCGGCCGCGGCCTGCAGCGCCGAAGTGGCGTACTTGACGGCGTGGTGCTCCTCGAAGCGGCTCTTGAGGCCCTTGAGGATCTCGATCGTCTCGGGCACCGTGGGCTCGACCACGTCGACCTTCTGGAAGCGCCGCGACAGCGCCGCGTCCTTCTCGAAGATGCCGCGGTACTCGGTGAAGGTGGTGGCGCCGATGCACTTGAGCTGGCCGCTGGACAGCGCCGGCGAGCAGGTTGGACGCGTCCAGCGTGCCGCCCGACGCCGCGCCGGCGCCGATCAGGGTGTGGATCTCGTCGATGAACAGGATCGCGCCCGGCTTGTCCTTCAGGCTCTTCAACACGCCCTTCAGGCGCTGCTCGAAGTCGCCGCGGTACTTGGTGCCGGCCAGCAGCGCGCCCATGTCGAGTGCGTAGACGGTGGCGTCTTCCAGCACCTCGGGCACGGTGCCTTCGGTGATGCGCCAGGCCAGACCTTCGGCGATGGCGGTCTTGCCCACGCCGGCCTCGCCCACCAGCAGCGGGTTGTTCTTGCGCCGGCGGCACAGGATCTGGATGGTGCGCTCGACCTCGTAGTCGCGGCCGATCAGCGGGTCGATCTTGCCTTCCTTGGCATTCTGGTTCAGGTTGACGGTGAACTGCTCCAGCGGCGACTGCTTCTCGCTCTTCTCGCCGCCTTCCGCCTCGCCCTCGGCGCCGCCCTGCTGGCCTTCAGTGGGCTTGCTGGCTTCGGGCGGGTCGCTCTTGCGGATGCCGTGGGCGATGAAGTTGACAACGTCCAGGCGCGTGACGCCCTGCTGGTGCAGGTAGTACACGGCGTGCGAATCCTTCTCGCCGAAGATGGCAACCAGCACGTTGGCACCGGTCACTTCCTTCTTGCCGTTGCCGGTGCTCTGCACGTGCATGATGGCGCGCTGGATCACGCGCTGGAATCCCAGCGTGGGCTGCGTGTCCACGTCGTCGGTGCCGGCCACCTGGGGCGTGTTGTCCTTGATGAAGTTGGTCAGCGACTTGCGCAAGTCGTCGATGTTGGCCGAGCAGGCGCGCAGCACCTCGGCGGCGCTGGGGTTGTCCAGCAGCGCCAGCAGCAGGTGCTCGACGGTAATGAATTCGTGGCGCTGCTGACGGGCCTCGACGAACGCCATGTGGAGGCTGACTTCCAGTTCCTGGGCAATCATGGTGTGTTTCCTTTAGCGCCTTAAGCTTACGACTGTCTCAAGGCTTCGACAGTCACAGTTGGGGAAGTTCGGTGATATTCAACGCCGTGACCCTCGTCGCCGTCATGCGGGGTTTGCCCTACTCGACCGGCTCGCTGACGCACTGCAGCGGGTGGCCGGCCTCGCGCGCGGCGTCCATCACCTGGTCCACCTTGGTGCTGGCCACGTCGCGCGAATACACGCCGCACACGCCTTTGCCGTCCAGGTGGATCTTCAGCATGATCTGGGTGGCGGTTTCGCGGTCCTTGCCGAAGAACTCCTGGATCACGACGACGACGAACTCCATCGGCGTGTAGTCGTCGTTCAGCATCACCACCTGGTACATCTGCGGCGGCTTGACCTTGAGCGGCACGCGCTCGAGCACGACACTGTCGCCGCCGCCGGGCTGCTGCGCCGGCACGATGGGGCCCGGGGTGGTGGGTGGCTTCTTGGGGTGGTGGTCGCCATGAAAATCATTCTATCGGGCCGCCTGCAACCCAGTCGTGCGCGCGCCCAAAGCCGGCACATGGGGTTGCCGGCGCAGATCGCAAGCCTTCAAGTTAGCGCGCGCCCACCGGGAAGCCCCCAAACGGTGGGCGGCCGGTTGACAAGCGCGAAGTTGTTACAGCACACTCAGGCGGCAAGGATGGAAGTCATAGAAGGAGACCCCGATGCCCATTGGAAAAGTCAAGTGGTTCAACGACCTCAAAGGGTTTGGATTCATCGAGCCGGATGGCGGCGGCCCGGACGTGTTCGCGCATTTCTCGGCCATAGACATGGACGGCTTCAAGACACTGAAAGAAGGCGCCCGCGTCAGCTACGAAGTGAACCAGGGTCCCAAGGGCCTGCTGGCCATCAAGATCCGCACCGAACCGGCCGATGACGGCGTGGCCCAGGCCATGCCATCAGCCCAGCCCGCCAGCGATCAGCCTCTGATGCCGAACTGACGGCGCGTTGCACGCGCCCAGCAAAAGCCCGGGCATGCCCGGGCTTTTTGTGGACGGCGCACCCGAAGGCGCGCCGGCAGCGGTGGTCACATGTGCTCGATCATCACCTGGCCAAAGCCCGAGCAGCTGACCTGCGTGGCACCTTCCATCAGCCGCGCGAAGTCGTAGGTGACCTTCTTGCTCTGGATGGCGCCTTCCATGCTGCTGATGATCAGGTCGGCGGCCTCGGTCCAGCCCATGTGGCGCAGCATCATCTCGGCGCTGAGGATTTCGGAGCCGGGGTTGACGTAGTCCTTGCCGGCGTACTTGGGCGCCGTGCCATGCGTGGCCTCGAAGCAGGCCACGCTGTCGCTCAGGTTGGCGCCGGGCGCGATGCCGATGCCGCCCACCTGCGCGGCCAGCGCGTCTGATACATAGTCGCCGTTCAGGTTCAGCGTGGCGATCACGCTGTATTCAGCCGGGCGCAGCAGGATCTGCTGCAGGAAGGCGTCGGCGATCGAATCCTTGACGATGATGTCCCTGCCCGTCTTGGGGTTCTTGAACTTGCACCACGGGCCGCCGTCCATCAGTTCGGCGCCGAACTCGCGCTGCGCCAGCGCGTAGCCCCAGTCGCGGAAGCCACCCTCGGTGTACTTCATGATGTTGCCCTTGTGCACCAGGGTGACGCTGGGCTTGTCGTTGTCGATGGCGTACTGGATGGCCTTGCGCACCAGGCGCTCGGTGCCCTCGATGGACACCGGCTTGACGCCGATGCCCGAGGTCTCCGGAAAGCGGATCTTGGTCACGCCCATCTCGTTGATCAGGAAGTTGATCAGCTTCTGCGCCTTGTCGCTCCTGGCCTCGTACTCGATGCCGGCGTAGATGTCCTCGCTGTTCTCGCGGAAGATCACCATGTCGACCTTCTCGGGCTCCTTCAGCGGTGAGGGCACACCCTTGAAGTAGCGCACCGGGCGCAGGCAGACGTACAGGTCCAGCTCCTGGCGCAGCGCCACGTTGAGGCTGCGGATGCCGCCACCCACGGGCGTGGTCAGCGGGCCCTTGATGGAGACCACGTACTCCTTCAGCGCCGCCAGCGTCTCCTCGGGCAGCCAGACGTCGGGGCCGTAGACGCGCGTCGACTTCTCGCCCGCGTACACCTCCATCCAGTGGATTTTGCGCTGGCCGCCGTAGGACTTCTCGACCGCGGCATCGACCACCTTGATCATCACCGGCGTGATGTCGAGGCCCGTGCCATCGCCTTCGATGAAGGGGATGATCGGCTGCTCGGGCACGTTCAGCGTGAAGTCGGGGTTGACGGTGATCTTCTGGCCGCCTGAGGGCACCTGGATGTGCTGGTACATGGAATGGAGTCTCCGAAGGGTGATACCGGGACCAGCGCCACGCCGCGGCGGGCATGGCCCTGAAAAGCGAAGTTCATTCTAGCCAGCGCTGCCCGCGTGCGGCCGAACGCCAGCGCGGCGGCGACAATGCAGGCTGCGCCAACGGCCTGGCGAACCTTTGCCGGCGCCCAGGTCAGATGCGCTTGTTGCCTTTCATTGCCACCGCCATGCGTTCATCCCTCCGCCGCCACCTGCTTGCCATCCTCGCCGTTCTGGCCTGCGCGCCCGCCTTCGCACAACTGGCGCCCGCCGGCCAGCCGCAGCTCGATCTGCCGCGCACCACGCTCAGCATCGGCATGCACCGCATCGACACGCAGCTGGCCACCGCACCCGAGCAGCGCCAGATCGGCCTGATGCACCGCAAGGAAATGCCGCAGCATGAGGGCATGCTGTTCATCTTCGAGCAACCCGCCACGCAGTGCTTCTGGATGCGCAACACGCTGATCCCGCTGACGGCCGCCTTCGTGGCCGACGACGGCAGCATCGTCAACCTGGCCGACATGCAGCCGCTTCAGGAAACCAGCCACTGCTCGGCCAAGCCGGTGCGCTATGTGCTGGAGATGAACCAGGGCTGGTTCAAGCAACGCAACCTGAAGGCCGGCGCCCGGTTGCGCGGCAAGCCGTTCGAGGCCGCGCGCTGATTTTTAGCCAAAACCACCTCCAGCGTTTATGCAGCAAGCGCTGGCAGCTATGATTATTGAACCAATCGGCTTGATGATCCTATGAAAAACGGCGCCCGCAGGCGCCGCTGTTGGGTTCAGTCCAGGACAGCGATCAGGCCGCGACCTTGGCCAGCGCGTCGTTGAAGGTCTTGCTGGGGCGCATCACCTGCGCCAGCTTGGCCGGGTCGGGCTGGTAGTAGCCGCCGATGTCCACTTCCTGGCCCTGGATCTCGGTCAGCTCCTGCACGATCTTCTGCTCATTGTCGGCCAGCGCCTTGGCCAGCGGCACGAACTTCTTGGCCAGTTCGGCGTCCTCGGTCTGCGCGGCCAGCTCCTGCGCCCAGTACATGGCCAGGTAGAACTGGCTGCCGCGGTTGTCGAGCTGGCCGGTCTTGGGGCTGGGGTTCTTGTTGTTGTCCAGCAGCTTGCCGGTGGCGGCGTCGAGCGTCGTCGACAGCAGCTTGGCCCTGGCGTTGCCGGTCTTCAGGCCCAGGTCTTCCAGCGACACCGCCAGCGCCAGGAACTCGCCCAGCGAATCCCAGCGCAGGTGGTTCTCTTCAGTCAGCTGCTGCACGTGCTTGGGTGCCGAGCCGCCGGCGCCGGTCTCGTACATGCCGCCGCCGGCCATCAGCGGCACGATGGACAGCATCTTGGCGCTGGTGCCCAGCTCCATGATCGGGAACAGGTCGGTCAGGTAGTCGCGCAGGATGTTGCCGGTGGCGCTGATGGTGTCCTGGCCGCGGATCACGCGCTCCAGCGTGTAGCGCATGGCGCGCACCTGGCTCATGATCTGGATGTCGAGCCCGTTGGTGTCGTGTTCGTGCAGGTACATCTTGACCTTGGTGATGAGCTGGTTCTCGTGCGGGCGGTACGGGTCGAGCCAGAACACCACCGGCATGCCCGAGTTGCGCGCGCGTGACGGCGAGCTTGACCCAGTCGCGGATCGCCGCGTCCTTGACCTGGCACATGCGCCAGATGTCGCCCTCCTCCACATCCTGGCTCATCAGCACCTCGCCGGTGGCAATGTCGGTGATGTTGGCCACGCCGTCCTCGGGGATCTCGAAGGTCTTGTCGTGGCTGCCGTATTCCTCGGCCTGCTGCGCCATCAGGCCGACGTTGGGCACGGTGCCCATGGTCTTCGGATCGAACGCGCCGTGCCACTTGCAGAAGTTGATCATCTCTTGGTAGATGCGGGCGAAGGTGCTTTCGGGCATCACCGCCTTGACGTCCTTCAGGCGGCCGTCGGCACCCACATCTTGCCGCCGTTGCGGATCATGGCGGGCATCGAGGCGTCGACGATGACGTCGTTGGGCGAGTGGAAGTTGGTGATGCCCTTGCTCGAGTCGACCATGGCCAGCTCGGGCCGGTGCTCGTGGCAGGCGTGCAGGTCGCGCTTGATCTCGTCCTGCTGGCTTTGCGGCAGGTCCTCGATCTTGTTGTACAGATCGACCATGCCGTTGTTGACGTTGATGCCCAGCTCGTCGAACAGCTTCTGGTGCTTGGCGAACGCGTCCTTGTAGAAGATCTTGACGCAGTGGCCGAACACGATGGGGTGCGACACCTTCATCATCGTGGCCTTCACGTGCAGCGAGAACATCACGCCGGTCTTGTGCGCGTCCTCGATCTCCTTTTCGTAGAAGGCCAGCAGCGCCTTCTTGCTCATGAACATCGAGTCGATCACCTCGCGATCCTGCAGGCTGACCTTGGGTTTGAGCACGATGGTCTTGCCGCTCTTGGTGATCAGCTCCATCTTCACGTCGCGCGCGCGGTCCAGCGTCATCGACTTCTCGCCGCTGTAGAAGTCGCCATGGTGCATGTGCGAGACGTGGCTGCGCGAGGCCTGGCTCCACTCGGCCATGCTGTGCGGGTTCTTGCGCGCGTACTCCTTCACCGCGCGGGGTGCGCGGCGGTCGGAGTTGCCCTCGCGCAGCACCGGGTTGACGGCCGAGCCGATGCACTTGTTGTAGCGCGCGCGGATCTCCTTCTCTTTCTCGTCCTTCGGGTTCTCGGGGAAGTCGGGAATCTTGTAACCCTTGTCCTGCAGCTCCTTGATGGCCGCCTTGAGCTGCGCCACCGACGCGCTGATGTTGGGCAGCTTGATGATGTTGGCCTCGGGCTTGAGGGTGAGCTTGCCCAGCTCGGCCAGGTTGTCGGGCACGCGCTGTTCTTCACTCAGGTACTCGGGGAACTGGCCCAGGATGCGGCCGGCGACCGAGATGTCGCTGGTGGTCACGTCGATGCCGGCGGGCGCGGTGAACGCCTGGACGATGGGCAGGAACGACGCGGTCGCCAGCAGGGGCGCCTCGTCGGTCAGGGTGTAGACGATGGTGGATGGCTTGTCGCTCATGGGGGTCTCTCCGGTTGTCGTTGTTGGCATGCCGCGGGGCGAACGCTGGTGGCGTCGGCGCGGCATGGTGTCATGCCTTCCTGACGCGGCGCTCACGCAGACCGCGTCGGTTGCGGCGCCTATTGTGACAAATGGCAGGCCTCATCATCCGCCCGGGGTTGGCGTGCGGTGGCCGCAAGCTATGCTTTTGCTAGCTTGCAGCGCCTATCAGGCATTGATTTCATGCGAAAAACACCATGAAATCAGCATGGACAATGCGCAAGCAGCTACGTTATTCGCAGCAAGCCGCGCTGGCCCAGGCCCATGGGTCCAGCGCCGTCAGCCCCGAGCGCTCCTGATCACCCCTGGGCGAGGAAACTATTTGATCAGCGCCTGCAAGGCCCTGAACTGCGGATGTTCGCAGTCGCGCAGCCACTCGAAGCCGACCATCTCGGTCGTCACCAGTTCGCAGCCGGCGCCGGCCAGGCGGTCGTAGGCGGCGTCGCGGTTGCGTTCGGTGCGCGAGCTGCAGGCGTCGGTTACCACCCACACGTCCCACTCGGCTTCCAGCAGGCTCAGCGCGGTCTGCAGCAGGCAGACGTGCGTCTCACAGCCGGCGATGACCACGGTGCCGCGCTCGGGCGCCGCCTGCACCGGCTTCTGCAGGTGCTTGGGCAGGCTGCGCGCGTTGCCGCGCGGGGCCGGCGCGGGCGGGGCCAGCAAAGGCTGCAGTTCCTCGGCGCCGCTGAAAGCCATCTTGGGCACGATGCGGTCGCACAGCGCCGCCAGCGCTTCGTCGGTGCCGCCCAGCTTGGCCGGGTTCTGCTCGGTCGCCCACACGGGCACGTCGACCAGCCTGGCCATCTGCGCCAGCCGGCGCGCGTTGGCCACCACCGCCGCCGCGTCGTGGATGGCGGGCATGAGGCGGGCCTGGTAGTCGATCAGCACCAGCTGGCAGTCATCGGCGTCGAGCAGCATGAGAATCCTCCAGGCGGCGCCTGGCAAGGGCACCAAAGAAAAACGCTCCGAAGTCAGGTCACTTCGGAGCGTTCATTTTGACTTGGTGGGTGATACATGGATCGAACATGTGACCCCTGCCGTGTGAAGGCAGTGCTCTACCGCTGAGCTAATCACCCGTTTCGCGTGTTCGGCGAAGCATGGAATTATATACCAGTATTTTCCCGCTCAGGCAGCCGCCGCATGATCGGCCTGCCACACCAGCTTGCCGCCGCTGGCCTTGTCGATCTGCGCCAGCACGTCGGCGTGCGCGGTCAGCTCCTGCGCGTTGGCGGTCAGCACGGGCAGGTCGAACACGCTCAGGTCGATGCGTTCGCCCTCGGCGCCCTGCTCGCCGACGTCGCCCAGGTCGATCAGCAATGCCTCCTGCCCGCGCGTGAGGTTGATGTAGACGTCGGCCAGCAGCTCGGCATCGAGCAGCGCCCCGTGCAGCGTGCGGCCCGAGTTGTCGACGCCCAGGCGGTCGCACAGCGCATCCAGGCTGTTGCGCTTGCCGGGGTACAGTTGCTTGGCCATGGCCAGGGTGTCGGTGACCTCGCTCACGAAGCTGGTGAACACCGGCTTGCCCAGGCGCTCCAGTTCCTTGTCGAGAAAGCCGATGTCGAACGCCGCGTTGTGGATGATGATCTCGGCGCCTTCGAGGTAACGCAGGATCTCCTCGGCCACTTCGGCGAACTTGGGCTTGTCGCGCAGGAACTCGGTGGTCAGCCCGTGTACGCGCAACGCGTCTTCGTGGCTGTCGCGCTCGGGGTTGACGTAGAAGTGCAGGTTGTTGCCGGTGAGCTTGCGGTTCAGCAGCTCGACGCAGCCGATCTCGATGATGCGGTCGCCGCTTTCGGCCGAAAGGCCGGTGGTTTCGGTGTCGAGGACGATCTGGCGCGACATGGAGTGTTGAACGTTTGTTATCGAAAACAGAGCTGCTGGCGCCCGCCAGTCAATGATTTCAGTTGTTTTTCTCTTGAAACCATTACCAGTAAAGCGCAAGCCACTATTGATTCATGAGCACCCGGTGATTCACGCCGAACGCGCCAGCGGTTCAGTGGTTTTCCCGCGCATGGTTGATGGAGTAGCGCGGGATTTCCACCGTCAGGTCCGTCTTGCCCACGATGGCCTGGCACGACAGGCGCGACAGCGGCTCCAGGCCCCAGGCGCGGTCGAGCAGGTCTTCCTCCTCCTCCTCGGCTTCGTTCAGCGAATCGAAACCCTCGCGCACGATGCAGTGGCAGGTGGTGCAGGCGCGGCTCATCTCGCAGGCGTGCTCGATGGGGATGTCGTTGTCCAGCAGCGCCTCGCAGATCGAGTCGCCCACGTTGGCCTGGATCTCTGCGCCTTCGGGGCAGTACTCGGGATGGGGAAGAACGGTGATGGTGGGCATGGTGTTCAGATCGATTCGACCGATTTTCCGGACAGGGCCTTCTGGATGCTGGCGTTCATGCGCATGGCGGCGAACGCCTCGGTGCCATCGGCCAGCGCCTTGGTGGCGGCTTCGATGGCGGCGGCGTCGGTGCTGTTGGCGGCGATGCCGCGCAGCGACAGCATCAGCGCGTCGACTTCGGCGCGTTCTTCCTTCGACAGCAAGGCGCCATCGGCATCCAGCGCGCTCTGCGTGGCCAGCAGCATGCGGTCGGCATCGACGCGCGCCTCGACCAGCGCGCGCGCCTTCACATCGGCCTCGGCGGTGCTGAAGCTGTCCTGCAGCATCCGGGCGATCTGCTCGTCGGAGAGGCCGTAGCTGGGCTTGACGTCGATGTGCGCCTCGACGCCGCTGGTCTGCTCTTTCGCGCCGACGTGCAGCAGACCATCGGCATCGACGGTGAAGGTGACGCGGATGCGCGCCGCACCCGCCGCCATGGGCGGGATGCCGCGCAGCTCGAAGCGCGCCAGGCTGCGGCAGTCCTGCACCAGGTCGCGCTCGCCCTGCACCACGTGCAGCGCCAGTGCCGTCTGGCCGTCCTTGTAGGTGGTGAAGTCCTGCGCCATCGCGGTGGGGATGGTCTGATTGCGCGGCACGATGCGCTCGACCAGGCCGCCCATGGTCTCGATGCCGAGCGAGAGCGGAATCACGTCGAGCAGCAGCAGGTCACCCGCCGCGTCGTTGCCGGCCAGCTGGTTGGCCTGGATGGCGGCGCCCAGCGCCACCACTTCGTCGGGGTTGAGGTTGACCAGCGGCTCGCGGCCGAAGAAGTCGGCCACGGCGCGGCGGATCACCGGCATGCGCGTGGAGCCGCCCACCATCACCACGCCCTTGACCTCATTCGGTGCCAGTTGCGCATCGCGCAGCACCTGGCGCACGGTGGTCAGGCAGCGCTGCGTCAGTGCGGCGGTGGCGGCCTCGAAATCTGCGGATTTCAAGTCAAATCGGGCTTCAGCGCCCGCCAGCATTGCGCTGAAAGCTACGTTTTCAGAAGCACTCAAGGCTTCCTTGGCGGCGCGCGCCGCGGCTTTCAGCGCCGCCTTGTCGGTGGCGGTTGCGGCCGTGGCACCGGTCTGCGCCAGCAGCCAGTCGGCCAGCAGGCGGTCGTAGTCGTCGCCACCCAGGGCCGAATCGCCGCCCGTGGCGATGACCTCGAACACGCCCTGCGTGAGCCGCAGGATCGACACGTCGAAGGTGCCGCCGCCCAGGTCGAACACGGCGTAAACGCCTTCGCTGGCGTTGTCCAGGCCGTAGGCGATGGCCGCGGCGGTGGGTTCGTTGATCAGGCGCAGCACGTTGATGCCGGCCAGCTGCGCGGCGTCCTTGGTGGCCTGGCGCTGCGCGTCGTCGAAGTAGGCGGGCACGGTGATGACGGCGCCGTACAGGTCTGCTTCAAAAGTGTCTTCGGCGCGGTAGCGCAGCGTGGCCAGTATGTCGGCGCTGACCTCGACCGGCGACTTTTCGCCATGCGGCGTCTGGATGCCCACCATGCCGGGCTGGTCGATCAGCCGGTAGGGCAGCTGGTCGCGGCCGGCGATGTCGGCGGCGCCGCGGCCCATCAGGCGCTTGACCGAGGTGATGGTGTTCTCGGCATCCTGCGCGGCGTTCGCCAGCGCGTCATGGCCGATCTGGCGGCAACCGCCCGGCAGGTAGCGCACCACCGAAGGCAGCAGCACCCTGCCCTGCTCGTCCGGCAGGCATTCGGCCACGCCGTGGCGCACGGCGGCCACCAGCGAATGGGTGGTGCCCAGGTCGATGCCCACGGCGATGCGCCGCTGGTGCGGGTCGGGCGATTGGCCGGGTTCGGAAATTTGCAGCAGAGCCATACAGCGGGGTTCAGAAATGCGCGCGAAAAATCATTCGAGTGTCGCACGCTTGCGGTCGATGTCGCCGGCCAGCCTGTCGAGAAACATCAGTGCCCGCACGGTTTGGGCGGCGGCTGGCCAGTCGTGCTGGGCATCCATCTGTTGCTCCAGTTTCAGGAGCATCTCGCGCTTCAGCGTGGCCGACTGGCGGCCGATTTCATCCATGGCCGCGGCGTCGACCGCGTCGTCCACCGCCTCGCGCAGCTCCATCTGCTGCATCAGGAACTCCGCCGGCATGGCGGTGTTGCTTTCTGCGTCGATGGGCGCGCCGTTCAGCTCGCACAGGTAGGCCGCGCGCTTCAGTGGATCCTTCAGCCGGCGATAGGCCTCGTTGATGCGCGCCGACCACTGCATGGCCACACGCTGCGCGGCCGCGCCCTGGGCGGCGAACTTGTCGGGGTGCACCTGCCGCTGCAGCTCCTTCCAGCGCGCATCGAGCTGCGCCGCGTCCTGCGCGAAGCGGGGCGGCACGGCGAACAGCTCGAAGTCGGTGGATTGCAGGTTCATGGATGCGGATCGTGTGAAACGGGTGGCACCGGCGCCACCATGCCGGTGGGCAGTTCAGCAAGGGCCTCGGCCGGCGCCTCGACACGCCAGATGTCGACGCAACAGCCGCAGCCCTGGTTGTCGGAGCACTGGATGCGCGTGCCCCAGCGGCGAAACCACGCGTTGACGGCCAGGATGTCGCGTTCGTTGTCGATCGTGACGCTGACCGTCGCCTTCGCCATGCTCGGGCGCGCGCGCTGTCAGACGCGGAACGATTCGCCGCAGCCGCAGCGGTCGCGCTCGTTGGGGTTGTTGAAGCGAAAGCCCTCGTTCAGGCCCTCGCGCACGTAGTCGAGTTCGGTGCCGTCGATGTAGGCCAGGCTCTTGGGGTCGATCATCAGCTTGACGCCGTGCTGCTCGAACAGCTCGTCCTCGGGCGCGACCTCGTCCACGTATTCGAGCTTGTAGGCCAGGCCCGAACAGCCCGTGGTCTTGACGCCCAGGCGCACGCCCACCCCTTTGCCACGCTTGGCGAGGTATTTGGTGACGTGCCGCGCAGCGGCTTCGCTCAATGTGACGGCCATGATGCTTTCTTCGATTTCAGTTCTTGCGCAATGCAATGGTGAGCAGGACGACCGAGCCCACGACGGCCAGCAACTGGTGCGGCTCGCCGCGCTGCAGGTACATCAGCTCGCCTTCGGTCAGGCGTGCCTTGGGGCGCGGATCGGGCTCGCCCAGCGCGTGCGAGATGACGTCGACACAACCCTTGATGCACTGCATCGTGATCTCGCCGTCGACCCGGTGATCCAGCATGCGCCGGCCCTCGGGCATCAGCAGCAGCATCACCTCCAGGTCCTCGCCCTTGAACAGCGCCCGCGATTCGAACTCGGTCGGCAGCGGACCTTCGGGGACGAGTGCCTGCGTCTGTCCGGGCAAGAGGTGATCAAGTGCCATGTCCAAGAGCCTTTCGTGAGAACAACGCGTTGGTGATCGCGCCGCGGCGTGCGCGGCACACGTGGGTTGCGTCGGCGCCTTCAGGCGGCGACGGTGTGCTTGTTCTTGTAATCCTGCACCGCCGCCTTGATGGCGTCCTCGGCCAGGATCGAGCAGTGAATTTTCACCGGCGGCAGGGCCAGCTCTTCGGCGATCTGGCTGTTCTTCAGCTCGGCCGCCTCGTCCAGCGTCTTGCCCTTGACCCATTCGGTGACGAGCGAGCTGGAGGCGATGGCCGAACCGCAGCCGTAGGTCTTGAAGCGCGCGTCCTCGATCACGCCCGTCTGCGGGTTGACCTTGATCTGCAGCTTCATCACGTCGCCGCAGGCCGGTGCGCCGACCATGCCGGTGCCCACGCTGTCGTCGCCCTTGTCAAAGCTGCCGACGTTGCGGGGTTCTCGTAGTGGTCAATGACTTTTTCAGAATAGGCCATGGTGTTTACTCCTTTATTGATAGCTATTTGCGCTTTGTGGATGGGCGCTAGCGGTCAATCTGATTCAAGATTCAATGTGCCGCCCACTGGATGGTGGACAGGTCGATGCCTTCCTGGTGCATCTCCCACAGCGGGCTGAGTTCACGCAGCTTGGCGACGTTCTCGCGGATCGTCTGGATGGCGTAGTCGATCTCTTCCTCGGTGGTGAAGCGGCCGATGGTCATGCGCAGGCTGCTGTGGGCCAGTTCGTCGCTGCGGCCCAGGGCGCGCAGCACGTAGCTGGGTTCCAGCGATGCCGAAGTGCAGGCCGAGCCGGACGAAACCGCCAGCCCCTTGATGCCCATGATCAGCGACTCGCCCTCGACGTAGTTGAAGCTCATGTTCAGGTTCTGCGGCACACGGCGTTCCAGGCTGCCGTTGATGAAGACCTGCTCGATCTCCTTCAGGCCGTCCAGCAGGCGCTTCTGCAGGCGTGCGGCGTGGGCGTTGTCCTCTTGCATCTGCGCCTTGGCGATGCGGTAGGCCTCGCCCATGCCGACGATCTGGTGCGTGGGCAGCGTGCCGCTGCGCATGCCGCGCTCGTGGCCGCCGCCGTGCATCTGCGCCTCCAGGCGCACGCGCGGCTTGCGGCGCACGTACAGCGCGCCCACGCCCTTGGGGCCGTAGGTCTTGTGCGCGGTCAGGCTCATCAGGTCGACGGGCAGCGTCTTCAGGTCGATCTCGACACGGCCCGTGGCCTGCGCCGCGTCGACGTGCAGCAGCACGCCCTTCTCGCGGCAGATGGCGCCGATGGCGGCGATGTCCTGGATCACGCCGATCTCGTTGTTGACGAACAGCACGCTGGCCAGGATGGTGTCGGGGCGGATGGCGGCCTTGAACTTGTCCAGATCCAGCAGACCGTCTTCCTGCACGTCGAGGTAGGTCACTTCGAAGCCCTGGCGCTCCAGCTCGCGCATGGTGTCCAGCGTGGCTTTGTGCTCGGTCTTGAGGGTGATGAGGTGCTTGCCCTTGCCCTTGTAGAAGTGGGCCGCGCCCTTGAGCGCCAGGTTGGTGGATTCGGTGGCGCCGCTGGTCCACACGATCTCGCGCGGGTCGGCACCGATCAGGTCGGCCACCTGCTCGCGGGCGGTTTCAACGGCTTTCTCGGCCTCCCAGCCCCAGGCGTGGCTGCGGCTGGCGGCATTGCCGAAGTGCTCGTACAACCACGGCACCATGGCGTCGACCACGCGCGGGTCGCACGGCGTGGTGGCGCCGTAGTCCATGTAGATGGGGAAATGCGGAGTCTGGCTCATGGCGAATGGCAATCGCAGGGTTCTGGTTGGTTTATGAACGTTTTCGGCCTCCAGCGCTTGCCCAGCAAGCGCCAGCAGCTACTTATTTTGTAGTCAACCCACCCAGTGCGAAGACCGAGTTGGGTGCGTTGACGCGGATCGGCTTGACCACCGGCGCGGACGAGATGGCGCGCTTGGTGGCGGGCTTGTCCTCGATCTCGATGCCGTTGGCGTGCTGGTCGTCCACCAGCTTCTGCAGCGTCACCGATTCCAGGAACTCGATCATGCGGTCGTTGAGCGAGGTCCACAGATCGTGCGTCATGCAGCGCCCGCCCTCGCCGCGGCAATTTTCCTTGCCGCCGCAATGCGTGGCGTCCAGCGGCTCGTCGACCGAGGTGATGATGTCGGCCACCGTGATGTCGGCCGCCTTGCGGCCGAGCGAGTAGCCGCCCCCGGCCCGCGGGTGGATTCGACCAGCTCGTGCCGGCGCAGCTTGCCGAACAGTTGTTCGAGGTACGACAGCGAAATCTGCTGCCGCTGGCTGATGGCGGCCAGCGTGACCGGGCCGTTGTCCTGGCGCAAAGCCAAGTCGATCATGGCCGTGACGGCGAAACGTCCCTTGGTGGTTAGGCGCATGTGAAGCTCCTTGGCGTATGGGTATGTCGATGGTTGTCGCAGGCCCTGGGACCGCGACCGATTCGGTGTCTGACGGCTTGGGCAACCAGGATGGCGCTGCTGCCGTCTATTTCCGAGTGTTTTGATCAAGTATACAGCAATTCCCACTGCAGCGTGGGGCTTTGCGTGCGCTGGCGGCACTGCCTCGCAAGGCGCCGCCGGCTTTTCCTACACCGAGGTGGCCCTTGCACGGACATGCAGGGCACGGCCCCCGCCCTAAATTGCGGAGGACGTTTCAACCTCTCCCAGACAACCCCACCCAGACAACCGAAAGCCACCATTCATGAAACCCCGTTCCACGCCTCGACCTTCCGCGCGCTGCTGGCCGCGGCGGTGCTGGCGGGCGGGCTGGCCGCCTGCGGTGGCCGCGACAACGACCGGCTCGGCGCGCACGACGCCCCTTCGTTCGAAACCCAGATGGCCCGCAGCCAGGCCGCTGCCGTGGAGGCGCAACGCAAGGCCGACGTGGCCGAGCAACAGGCGCGCGAGGCGCGGGCCGGACTGGATCGCGAAGCTGCCGCCGCCATTCACGATGCCGACATCACCCAGGCGATCAGCGCACGCCTGGCGCGCGAGCGCAGCCTGCGCGAGGCGCCGATCAAGGTGCAGACGCTGCAGGGCGTCGTGTGGTTGCGGGGCCATGTACCGTCCGAAGCCGCGCGCTCGGACGCTGAATTGCTGGCCCGCACCACCGATGGCGTGCTGGCCGTGCGCAACCGGCTGGACGTGGTGACGCGCTGACCGGCCGTCCTCGCTGGCCGTTTTCTACCGGTTTTCAACCAGTTCTCTTGACCCCGAAAGGAAACCCCATGAAAAAGATGAACCACACCCGCCCCGCCGCGATCGCCCTGGCCGTGCTGATGGCCGCCGCGTTGGGCGCCTGCAGCAAGAGCGAGCAGGAACAGGCGCAGCGCCAGGTCGATCAGGCCGCGACGCAGGCGGCCGAAGCCGGCCGCGAACTGAAGGCCGACGCCCAAGAGGCTGGCCGCGAATTGAAAGCCGAGGCCCAGCAAGCCGGCCGCGAGGCTGCCGAAGCGGGCCGCGAGCTGAAAGCAGACGCTGCCGAGGCTGGCCGCGAACTGAAGGCCGATGCCGCCGCCGCGACGGCCGAGGCACGTGCCGAAGCCGCCAAGGCCGGTGAAGCCATCAAGGAAGGTGCGCGCGACGCCGCCGGGCTGGCCAGCGACGTGGCCATCACCGCCTCGGTCAACGCCAGGCTGGCGAAGGACCCGGACCTGAGCGCGCTGCGCATCAACGTGGACACCAAGGACGGTGCCGTCACCCTCACCGGCCCGGCGCCCAGCCAGGCCGCCAAGGACCGCGCCGCCACGCTGGCACGCGAGGTGGAAGGCGTGAAGTCGGTGACCAACAGCCTGTCGGTCAGCTGAAGGAAGTCAGGCGCGGCAGGCTAGGCCGCGCTGCGGCCGGCCAGGCTGCTCAGGTTGTCGGTGCCGGGCGCGCCAAAGGCGCTTTGCTTCAGCACGTGCAACTGGTCGCGCACGCGCGCCGCCTGCTCGAACTCCAGGTTGCGCGCGTGCTCCAGCATGAGCTTTTCCAGCCGCTTGATCTCGCGCGCGATGTCCTTCTCGGACATGTCCTCGACCCTGGCGCGCGCCACCTCGGCCGCCAGCACTTGGGCGTCGGTGCCGCCACCCTTGTCGCTGTAGACGCCGTCGATCAGATCCCGCACCTGCTTGACGATGCCGCGCGGCGTGATGCCATGCTCGGCGTTGAAGGCGATCTGCCTGGCGCGGCGGCGCTCAGTCTCGCCCATGGCCTTCTTCATCGATTCGGTGATGCGGTCGGCGTACAGGATGGCCTTGCCGTTGACGTTGCGCGCCGCACGGCCGATGGTCTGGATCAATGAACGCTCGGCGCGCAGAAAACCTTCCTTGTCGGCGTCGAGGATGGCCACCAGCGACACCTCGGGAATGTCCAGCCCCTCGCGCAGCAGGTTGATGCCCACCAGCACGTCGAACGCGCCCAGGCGCAGGTCGCGGATGATCTCCACGCGCTCCACGGTATCGACGTCGGAGTGCAGGTAGCGCACCTTCACGCCGTTGTCGGTCAGGTACTCGGTCAATTGCTCGGCCATGCGCTTGGTCAGCGTGGTGATCAGCACGCGCTCGTGCTTCTCGGTGCGCAGGCGGATTTCCTGAAGTACGTCGTCCACCTGGTGCGTGGCCGGGCGCACCTCGACCTCGGGGTCGACGAGACCCGTGGGCCGCACCACCTGCTCCACCACTTGGCCGGCATGCGTCTTCTCGTAGTCGGCCGGCGTGGCGCTGACGAACACCACCTGCCGCATGCGCTGCTCGAACTCGGCAAACTTCAGCGGCCGGTTGTCCAGCGCGCTGGGCAGGCGGAATCCGTATTCGACCAGCGTGGTCTTGCGCGCCTTGTCGCCGTTGTACATGGCGTTCAGCTGGCCGATCATCTGGTGGCTCTCGTCCAGGAACATGATGGCATCGCGCGGCAGGTAGTCGGTCAGCGTGGCGGGCGGATCGCCCGGCGCGGCGCCCGACAGATGGCGCGTGTAGTTCTCGATGCCCTTGCAGTGGCCCAGCTCGCTCAGCATCTCCAGATCGAACCGCGTGCGCTGCTCCAGCCGCTGCGCCTCGACCAGCTTGCCTTCGGCGACGAAGAACTTGAGGCGCTCGGCCAGCTCCAGCTTGATCGATTCGACCGCCGCCAGCGTCTTCTCGCGCGGCGTCACGTAGTGGCTGCTGGGGTAGATGACGAAGCGCGGCACCTTCTGCTGGATGCGGCCGGTGAGCGGGTCGAACAGGCTGATGCTTTCCACCTCGTCGTCGAACAACTCCATGCGCACCGCCAGCTCGCTGTGTTCGGCCGGGAACACGTCGATGGTGTCGCCGCGCACGCGGAAGGTGCCGCGCGCGAAGTCCATGTCGTTGCGCTGGTACTGCATGCGCACCAGCTGCGCGATGGCGTCGCGCTGGCCCTGCTTGCCACCCACCTTCAGGATCATCCGCATCTGCAGGTAGTCGTCGGGCGCGCCGATGCCGTAGATGGCCGACACCGTGGCCACGATCACCGTGTCGCGCCGCTCCAGCACGCTCTTGGTGGCCGACAGGCGCATCTGCTCGATGTGCTCGTTGATCGCGCTGTCCTTCTCGATGAACAGGTCGCGCTGCGGCACATAGGCCTCGGGCTGGTAGTAGTCGTAGTAGCTGACGAAGTACTCGACCGCGTTCCTGGGGAAGAACTCGCGGAACTCGCTGTACAGCTGCGCCGCCAGCGTCTTGTTGGGCGCGAACACGATCGCCGGCCGCCCCAGCCGCGCGATCACGTTGGCCATGGTGAAGGTCTTGCCCGAACCGGTCACGCCCAGCAGGGTCTGGAACGATTCGCCGTTCTCCACGCCCTCGACCAGCGCGTCGATGGCCGTGGGCTGGTCGCCCGCCGGCGGATACGGCTGGAAAAGCTGAAACGGCGAGTCGGGGAAGGTGACGAACTGGCCGGTGGTCGGCGTCTCGGCCGCTGCGATGGTGGTCATACAGATGAAACGGTTCGGGGCGGGCCGCTAAAATTCAAGGGTTTTCCTCCAGCGTAGCGCATGCGGGCCAGTTGGACACCGCCGCACGCCTTTTGTCCGCCCTTTTCAGCCCACAGGATTGACCACCATGTCTTTGTTTTCCGCCGTCGAAATGGCCCCCAGCGACCCGATCCTGGGTCTGAACGAGCAGTTTGCCGCCGACACCAACCCCAACAAGGTCAACCTGGGCGTCGGCGTGTACTTCGACGAGAACGGCAAGCTGCCGCTGCTGGCCTGCGTGCAGGCGGCCGAGAAGGCGCTGATGGACGCGCCGAAGCCGCGCGGCTACCTGCCGATCGACGGCATTGCCGCCTACGACAACGCGGTGAAGAAGCTGGTGTTCGGCGCCGATTCCGACGTCGTCACGCAGGGCCGCGTGGCCACGGTGCAGGCGCTGGGCGGCACGGGCGGGCTGAAGATCGGCGCCGACTTTCTGAAGAAGCTCAGCCCCAACGCCAAGGTGCTGATCAGCGACCCGAGCTGGGAGAACCACCGCGCGCTGTTCACGCAGGCCGGCTTCGAGGTGGGCACCTACCGCTACTACGACGCCGCCACGCGCAGCCTGAACTTCGACGGCATGCTGGCCGACCTGAAGGCCGCCGCGCCCGGCACCATCGTGGTGCTGCACGCCTGCTGCCACAACCCGACGGGCTACGACATCACGCCAGCGCAATGGGCGCAGGTGATCGAGGTGGTGAAGGCCGGCAAGCTGACCGCCTTCCTCGACATGGCCTACCAGGGCTTTGCCCAGGGCATCGCCGAAGACGGCGCGGTGGTCGGCCAGTTCGTGGCCGCGGGGCTCGACATCTTTGTCTCCACCTCGTTCAGCAAAAGCTTCAGCCTGTACGGCGAGCGCGTGGGCGCCCTGTCGGTGGTGTGCGCCAGCAAGGAAGAAGCGGCCAAGGTGCTGAGCCAGCTGAAAATCATGATCCGCACCAACTACAGCAACCCACCCACGCATGGCGGCGCCGTGGTGGCGATGGTGCTGGACGACCCAAGTTGCGCGCCCAGTGGGAAGAAGAACTGGCCGGCATGCGCACCCGAATCAAGGCCATGCGCCAGGCACTGGTCGACGGCCTGAAGGCAGCGGGCGTGCAGCAGGACATGGGCTTCATCACCACGCAGGTGGGGATGTTCAGCTACTCGGGTCTCAGCAAGGACCAGATGGTGCGCCTGCGCAACGAATTCGGCGTGTACGGCACCGACACCGGCCGCATGTGCGTGGCGGCGCTGAACGAGAAGAACATCGGCCACGTGTGCGCGTCGATCGCCAAGGTGATCTGACGCTGTCAGCGGCGCCAGCAGCCTGAAAACAGGCGATAGCCATTTGGCGTCGTTTCTTGATTCAATAATGATAGCTGCTAGCGCCCGGCAATCGGGCGCCAGCAGCTATTTTCATTGTCAAGAAAATTTGGCAAGCCCCTCTTGCCCAGCCTGGCGCCGCGCTCAGAAGTCGTCGCTGCCGCCAAAGGCCATGCTCTCGAAGCGCGTCAGCGGCTTCAGGAAGGTGAGCTTGACGGTGCCCGTGGGCCCGTTGCGCTGCTTGCCGATGATGATCTCGGCCACGCCGGGTTCGCGCGAATCCTTGTTGTAGTAGTCGTCGCGGTAGATGAACATGATGATGTCGGCGTCCTGCTCGATGGCGCCGGATTCGCGCAGGTCGCTCATCATGGGGCGCTTGTCGGTGCGCTGCTCCACGCTGCGGTTGAGCTGCGACAGCGCGATCACGGGGCATTGCAGCTCCTTGGCCAGCGCCTTCAGGCCGCGCGAGATTTCGCCCAGCTCGGTGGCGCGGTTCTCGCCGTCGGAGCTTGATCCGCTCATCAGTTGCAGGTAGTCGACCACGATCAGGCCCAGCTTGCCGCACTGGCGCGCCAGGCGGCGCGCGTTGGCGCGCAGCTCGGACGGCGTGAGGCCCGGCGTCTCGTCGATGTGCAGGCTGACGTTGCGCAGGCGCTCGATGGCCTCGGTCAGGCGCGGCCATTCCTCGTCGGTCAGCTTGCCGGTGCGCAGGTGGCCCTGGTCGATGCGGCCGATGGAGCCGACGATACGCACCGCCAGCTGGGCGGCGCCCATTTCCATCGAGAACACAGCCACCGGCAGGCCCTCGTTCAGCGCCACGTGCTCGGCGATGTTGATGGCGAACGCCGTCTTGCCCATCGACGGGCGCGCGGCCAGCACCACCAGGTCGCCCGCCTGCAGGCCGGCGGTCATGCGGTCGAGGTCGATGAAGCCGGTGGGCACGCCCGTCACGTCGTTCGGGTTGTCGGCCATCTCCTGCACGCGGTCGAGCAGCTGCACCACCAGGCTGTCCATGGCCTGGAAGCCTTGCTTCATGCGCGAGCCTTCCTCGCCGATCTTGAAGATCTTGCCTTCGGCTTCGTCGAGGATCTTGTCCACCGCCCGGCCCTGCGGGTTGAAGGCGCTGGTGGCGATCTCGTCGCTGGCGCTGACCAGCTTGCGCAGGATCGAGCGCTCGCGCACGATCTCGGCATAGCGGCGGATGTTGCTGGCGCTGGGCACGTACTGCGCCAGCGAGTTCAGGTAGACCAGCCCGCCGATCTCGTCGCCCTTGCCCTGGCGCTGCAGCTCTTCGTAAACGGTGATGACGTCGGCCGGCTTGGTCTCGTTGATGAGCTTGCCGATGGCGGCATAGACCAGCCGGTGCTCGTAGCGGTAGAAGTCGCTGTCGATCAGCACGTCGCCCACGCGGTCCCACGCGTTGTTGTCGAGCAGCAGGCCACCCAGCACGCTGGATTCGGCCTCCAGCGAGTGCGGCGGGATGCGCAGCTGCGCGACCTGGCGGTCGGTGGGGAGGTCGTCGCCGAGGTCGGCGTAGGCGGGAGGAAAGACGGAAGACATCGAGGGCAGCGAGGCAGCGGCGAACTGCGGCAGGGAAGGCGTGGTCAATGCTACGCCCGTGGCTCCGCTTGTCATGGGACAAGCCTGTGGACAAGCGGTGCAGCAGCGGTGAACTGGTGTTGTGAAGCTGTGGAGAATGCGGAGCCGGTGAAGACCGCATCGGTATGATTTTTATAGTGGGTGGCGCTCGTCCAGCAATGGATTCAAAAGAAAAGCATCTGAAATCCTTAATGGATCAACGCAAACAGCTATTTTTTTGAATCATCCGGCGCCTGCGAGTCAACACCAAAACAAAGCCGCCCACCTGGCGGCGGGCGGCTTGTGCGGGGTCGACAGCCGGTACGGCGGCTCGATCAGGCCGTTTCGCCGTACACCGAGACGGTGATCTCGGCATCCACGTCGGTGTGCAGCGAGACCTCGACCGTGTTGTCGCCCACCGTCTTGATCGGGCCGTTGGGCAGGCGCACCTGCGACTTGTGCACGTCGAAGCCCTGCTTCTTGAGCTCGTCGGCGATGTCGTGGTTGGTGACCGAACCGAACAGGCGGCCGTCGACGCCGGCTTTCTGCGTCAGCTTGATGGTCTGGCCGTTCAGCTTTTCGCCCAGCGCCTGGGCGGCGGCCAGCTTCTCGGCGGCCTGCTTTTCCAGCTCGGCGCGGCGGGCCTCGAACTCGGCCTTGGCGGCCTCGGTGGCGCGGCGGGCGCGGCCCGAGGGAATCAGGAAGTTGCGGGCGTAGCCGTCCTTGACCTTGACGATCTCGCCCAGGTTGCCCAGGTTGACAACCTTGTCCAGAAGAATGACTTGCATGAGGGTTCTCCTATCAGACGCGGTGCTGGTCGGTGTAGGGCAGCAGCGCCAGGAAGCGCGCGCGCTTGATGGCGGTGTTGAGCTGGCGCTGGTAGATGGCGCGCGTGCCGGTCAGGCGCGCGGGCACGATCTTGCCGTTCTCGCTGATGAAGTCGCGCAGGGTGTCGACGTCCTTGTAGTCGATCTCTTCGACGCCGGCGACGGTGAAGCGGCAGAAACGCTTGCGCTTGAACAGCAGCGACTGGGTGTTGCGCTTGGGACGCTTGTCCTTGTTGAATTTCTTGAACGTGGCCATTTAAGAGCCTCCTTGAAACTGATCTTGCTGAAAATCCTGGATGTGAAGCACCACATGCTTGGCGTTGCGCGGACTGGCCAGAAAGCCGGTGAAGCACCAGGTGGAACCCACCGCCTGCCTGCCGAGCCTTTCGGCCACGGCGCCGAGGGCCACCGCCCTCAATGCCGCCTTGACCTGCCGGGGGCTGCCGCCCTCCTCCTGCTGCGACTCGTGTTCGAGTCTCGCATCGAGCGCCGGCACGCCGGCGGGGTCAGGCGCAGGGCGCCGATCTCGACGATGCAGGCCGTGAGGCGGGTCTGGTTCACCTCGGCTCAGGCCGCCCGGCGCGCACGCCAGGGCATGCTCAGTTGGTGGTTTCCGCCTGCTGGGCCTTGCGCGCTTCCTCGCGCTCGACGGTCTTCATCATCGACGAAGGGTTGGTCTCGGCCTTTTTCTTCTGCACCGTCAGGTGACGCAGCACGGCGTCGTTGAAGCGGAAGGCGTGCTCCAGCTCGCCCATCACAGCCTGGTCGGCCTCGATGTTCAGGCACAGGTAGTGGGCCTTGGCCAGCTTGTTGATCTGGTAGGCCAGCTGACGGCGGCCCCAGTCTTCCTGGCGGTGGATCTTGCCGCCGCCGGCGGTGATCATGCCCTTGTAGCGCTCCAGCATGGCCGGAACCTGCTCGCTCTGATCCGGGTGGATCAGCAAAATAATTTCATAGTGACGCATTGACTCTCCTTGTGGATGAGAAAAGCCGCCCCCGGCGTCTGTTCGGGGTGCGGCAAGGGAACTTGGCATTATACATCGGGGCTGGCGATGAGCGAGGCGCCGTGAGCCTCAACTCGCATCCGACGCTTTGGATGCGCTGCTGGCCCCCACCCCAACCCTCCCCCAGCGGGGAGGGAGCCAACACCGGGCTGCGCAGCAAGCCCAGAAAGGGCCGCGGAGCAGGCCA
Organism: Ottowia beijingensis; assembly: GCF_013423955.1. Taxonomy (GTDB): domain Bacteria; phylum Pseudomonadota; class Gammaproteobacteria; order Burkholderiales; family Burkholderiaceae_C; genus Ottowia; species Ottowia beijingensis. The sequence continues at coordinate 566,622 of NZ_JACCKX010000001.1, forward strand.
TGCCAGCGAACGCCGTGGAAGGGCTTGGCCCGCCCGCTGGCGTTGTTCCCCTTCGCGAAGCAAGAAGGGGAAGCGGCGTGAGCCGCTCAGGGGATGTCACTTCAACCTCGCCAGCCGTTCCTTGCCCGCCTGCGCGGCCTCGGACTGCGGGTAGGTCTTGACCAGCGACTCCAGCGTGGAACGGGCGGCGCGCGTGTCCTTCAGCTCGATCTGGCAATTGGCGATGGACAGCATGGCCTCGGGCGCGCGCTGGTGGTTGGGCGAGGCCGTCAGCAGCGAGCGGAAGTTGGTGATGGCTTCCTTGTAGTCGCGCGTGGCGTATTGCGCATTGCCCAGCCAGAACAGCGCCGACGGCGCCAGGCTGCTGCGCGGGTAGCGCTTGATGAAATTGGCGAAGCCGGTCTGCGCGCCCTTGAAGTCGCCGGCACGGAACACCGCCAGCGCGGCGTCGTAGTCCTGCTTCTCGCCGCCGGCGGCGGATTCGTTGGGCAGCGGCGGGGCGTGGCGACAGCGGCCGGATCGGCAGCCCGCGCGGTTTCAGCGGCCTCCAGCTTGCGCAGGCGCTCGTCCAGCGCCTGCTGCGCGGTTTGCAGCTTGCGCAGCTCGGACAGGTCGCGCGCCAGCTGCTCTTCCTGACCGCGGGCGCGCGCCAGTTCGCCGCGCAGCGATTCGATCTGCTGCTGCAGGTCGAGCATGCTGCGGCGCATCTGGGTATTCTCGTCCACTAGGCGGTTCTGCGCCGCCACCGACTGGTCGAAGCGCTGGCGCAGGTCCAGGATGGCCTGGCGCGCCTGGTCGTCGCCGAACAGCTGCGCCTGCGCGGCGCCCTGCGCCACCAGGCAGGTGGCCGTCAGCACGGCGGCCCGAAGAAGATTCATCCGCATCACGGCGCGATCAGCGGTAGCGGATTTCGACGCGGCGGTTCTGCGAGTAGGCGTCCTCGGACGAGCCGCTCACCGCCGGCTTTTCCTCGCCGAAGCTCACCGCCTCGATCTGCGCGTCGGTGGCGCCCACCAGCGTCAGCGCGCGGCGCACGGCCTCGGCACGCTTCTGGCCCAGGGCCAGGTTGTATTCGCGGCTGCCGCGCTCGTCGGTGTGGCCTTCGACGGCCACGCTGCGGCCGCGGTTACCCTGCAGGAAGCGCGCGTGCTGGTCCACCAGGCCCTGGTACTCGGGCTTGACGGTGAAGCTGTCGAAGTCGAAGTAGATGACGCGGCCCACGCCGGCCGGGCCGGCGGCATCGGCACCGGCGGGGCCCGCCTGCACCTGCGTGACGGTGCTCTGGCCCGCACCTGCGCCGGCCGCGCCGGCACCCGCACCCTGGGTAGCGGTGGCGTCCGCCCCGCTGCCCTGGATCGGGGATCGAGCTTGACGTTGGAACCACAGCCCGCCAGCACCGCCGCCAATGCGGCCACCATCAGATAACGCTTCATCATTGTTCTCACTCCTGAATTGACGATTGAAGAAACCAGGGCTGCCCCGCAGCCCCTTGAAACACTAGCGCTGGAACGGACCCCACGAGGGCTCGCGGATGTCGCCACTGCGGCCCGCCAGACGCGCCTTGATCTTGCCGTCCACCGTGGTGGTCATCAGCGCCTCGCGGCCGCCCTGGCGTGTGGCGTACACGATCAGGCGGCTGTTGGGCGCGAAGCTCGGATTTTCGTCTTCCGCCGTGTCGGTGACCGCGGTGACGTTGCCAGAGGCCAGCTCCATCACCTGCAGTTTGTAGCCGCGCTGCGCGACACGTATGCCAGATAACGTCCATCCGGGCTGACGGACGGCGACACGTTGTAGCCGCCACTGAAGGTGACGCGCTGCGCTGCGCCGCCGCTGGCCGACATGCGGTAGATCTGCGGCGCGCCGCCGCGGTCGCTGACGAAGTAGATGGTGCCGCCGTCGGGCGAGAAGGTGGGCTCGGTGTCGATGCTCTGCGACTGCGTCAGGCGGCGCGGCTCGCCGCCGCCGGCGCTGATCAGGTAGATCTGCGAACCACCATCGCGCGACAGCGTGACGGCCAGCTGGCGGCCGTCGGGCGACCAGGCCGGCGCGCTGTTGGAGCCGCGGAAGTTGGCCAGCAAGCGCCGGCGGCCGCTGGCCACGTCGTGCACGTAGATGACGGGCTTGCGCGACTCGAACGACACATAGGCCAATTGCGAGCCGTTGGGCGACCAGGTGGGCGAGATGATGGGCTCGGGGCTGCCCAGGGCGGCCTGCGCGTTCTCACCGTCGGAATCGGCCACCCACAGGGTGTAGCGGCTGCCCGCCTTGGTGACGTAGGCCAGGCGGGTGGAGAACACGCCCTTCTCGCCGGTCAGCTTTTCATAGATGTAGTCGGCGATCTTGTGGGCCGCCAGGCGCAGGTCGGCCTGCGGCACCACGTAGCCCTGGCCGCCCAGGTCCTGGCCTTTCACCACGTCCCACAGGCGGAAGCGTACGTCGTAGCGGCCATCGCCCAGGCGGGTGACGCTGCCGCCGGCCAGCGCATCGGCCGTGCGCTGGCGCCACACCGACATGTCGGGCCGCGTGGTTTCGTCCATGGCCTGGCCGCTCGGGTCGACCGAGCGGAACTGGCCGGTGCGCTCCAGATCGGCGCGGATGATGGCGCTGATCTTCTGTGGCGCCGCGTCCTCGCCGCGGAACGGTACCAGAGCGATGGGCAGCTGGGTCAGGCCGACGCCGGAGACTTCGACGCGGAACTGCGCCAGGGCCGGCAGCGCCGGCGTGGCGGCCAGTGCGACCACGAGGCCACGGCGTTGCCAGTTGGGAGTGATGCGATGGTCTTGGGGGTGGAATTTCATATCGAGAGACTGCGGCGAACAAAGTACCGCCGGCGGGCCGATGGGCCGCGGCAATGGTAGCAAGCCTGACCGAAGCGACGTTTCAAACTGTGAATTTGTCCAAGCCGCCGGCGGAAGTTCCCCGCATTTTCCTGCCGCGCCGCCCGGCCCGGCTTGGCGGCCGCTGCGCGAGCGATGGCGTGGCAAAGGCGCTCCGTAGAATCCACGGCTTCACCCCGCCGCCCGCCGATGCCCGACCCGAAGCCCGCCCAGCCCCCGCCTCGCCCTCCGCGCAGCGGCCCCTGCGCGGCTGCTGCGGCTGTGGACGTATTTCAGCGAATACCGCCTGGGCTGGGTCATCGCCATCGCCGGCACGCTGGTCAGCGCGCTGACCGAGGCCTCGGTGCCCGCCCTGCTCAAGCCGCTGCTGGATGAAGGCTTCACGCAGGGCAGCCTGCCGATCTGGCTGGTGCCGGCGGCCATCGTCGGGCTGTTCGCGCTGCGCGGCTTCGCGCACTTTGCCAGCCAGTACGCGCTGGCGCGCATCGCCAACGAGGGCATGGTCAAGCTGCGGCGCCAGCTGTTCGACCGGCTGCTGGCGGCCGAGCTGTCGCTGTTCTCGCGCCAGAGCGCCAGCCAGCTGGCCAACACCATCGTCTACGAGGTGCAGACCGGCACCACGCTGCTGGTCACCGCCCTGCTCAATCTGGGGCGCGACAGCTTCTCGGTGGTGGCGCTGATGGCCTACCTGCTGTACCTGAACTGGTCGCTCACGCTGATCGTGCTGGTGCTGGTGCCCATCGTCGGGCTGATCATGAAGACCATGTCGCGGCGGCTGTACCGCTACACCCGCCTGTCGCAGGCCACCACCGACGAGCTGGCCTACGTGGTGGAAGAGAACGTGCTGACCCACCGCATGGTGCGCCTGCACGGCGCGCAGCCGCAGCAGGCGGCGCGCTTCGACCTGCTCAGCGGCAAGCTGCGCGGCCTGTCGATCAAGACCGCCAGCGCCTCGGCCGCGGCCATGCCGCTGGCGCAGATGGCGGCCGCCGTGGCGCTGTCGGTGGTCATCGGCATCGCGCTGTACCAGGGCCAGAGCAGCGGCGGGCGCAGCATCACCGTGGGCGGCTTCGTGTCCTTCATCGGCGCCATGCTGATGCTGATCCAGCCGCTGCGCCGGCTGACCGACGTGGTCGGCCCCATCACGCGCGGCCTGGCGGCGCTGGAGCGCGGGCTGGACCTGATGGCCGAGGTGCTGCCCGAGGCCAGCCCGGCCAACGGCGCCGCCGCGCCCGCGCCGCGTGCCCGGGGCGAGCTGGCCCTGCGCGACGTCACCGTCGCCTACGCCGCCGATGCCGAGCCGGCCCTGGCCGGCATCGGCCTGCATGTGCGCGCCGGCGAAACGGTGGCGCTGGTGGGCCCGTCCGGCTCGGGCAAGACCACGCTGGTGAACCTGCTGCCGCGCTTCGTGCTGCCCACGCGCGGCCAGGTGCTGCTGGACGGCACCGACCTCACGCAGTGGCCGCTGGCCGCACTGCGCGCGCAGTTCGCGCTGGTCAGCCAGGACGTGACCATGCTCAACGACAGCGTGGCCGCCAACGTGGCCCTGGGCGCCAGCGAGATCGACCGCGAGCGCGTGCAGCGCTGCCTGCAGGACGCCAACCTGGCCGCGCACATCGCCACGCTGCCGCAGGGCATCGACACGGTGCTGGGCCACAACGCCACGCAGTTGTCGGGCGGGCAGCGCCAGCGCCTGGCGATTGCCCGCGCGCTGTACAAGGACGCACCGGTGCTGCTGCTGGACGAGGCCACCAGCGCGCTCGACACCGAAAGCGAGCGCCTGGTGCAGCAGGCCATCGCCCGCGCCATGGCGGGCCGCACCACGCTGGTGATCGCGCACCGGCTGTCCACCATCGAGCACGCCGACCGCATCGTGGTGATGGAGCGCGGGCGCATCGTGGAGCAGGGCACGCACGCCGAGCTGAAGGCCGCTGGCGGCATGTACGCACGGCTGCACAGCCTGCCGACGCCCGCCGCGACCCCTGGCGTCCAGGCGGGGAGCCGGAAGCTTCCTGACAGTGAATAGGGGAGTATCTGCCTAAAGCGCTTGATGGACGGGCGCTGGCGGATAGGTATATGGGTAGTATATGCCCCGCTGCCCGCCCAACCGGCCACACACTTGCCGTGGAAGCCAGCTGGCCCGCGACGAGGCGCGTCGCGCCCGGCGCGCCGCCTACAGCAGCACGATGTCGTACCGGTCCGGCCCGATGCCGCTCTCGGCGTGCAGCGAAATCGGCTTGCCGATGAAGTCCGACAGCCCCGCCAGGTGCTGGCTTTCCTCGTCCAGCAGCATCTCGATCACCGCCGGCGCGGCGACGATACGGAACTCCTTCGGGTCGAACTGCCGCGCCTCGCGCAGGATCTCGCGCAGGATGTCGTAGGCTACGGTGCGCACGGTGCGCACGCGGCCGGTGCCCTGACACTGGTCGCAGGTTTCCGACAGCAGCTGCGCCAGCGATTCGCGCGTGCGCTTGCGCGTCATCTCCACCAGCCCCAGCGCCGAAAAGCCCCCACCTGCGTCTTCACGCGGTCGCGCGCCAGCTGCTTGCGCAGCTCGGCCAGCACCGCCTGCTGGTGCTCGGCCTGCGCCATGTCGATGAAGTCGATGATGACGATGCCGCCCAGGTTGCGCAGCCGCAGCTGCCGCGCAATGGCCTGCGCCGCCTCCAGGTTGGTCTTGAACACCGTGTCGTCGAAGTTGCGCGCGCCCACGTAGCCGCCGGTGTTCACGTCGATGGTGGTCAGCGCCTCGGTCTGGTCGATTACCAGGTAGCCGCCCGACTTCAGGTCGACGCGTCGGCCCAGCGCCTTGCCGATTTCCTCGTCGACCGAGTACAGGTCGAAGATCGGCCGCTCGCCCTTGTAATGCTGCAGGTGCCCGGCGGCGGCAGGCATGAACTCGCGCCCGAACGCCATCAGCGCGTGGAACTGCTCCATCGAATCGATGCGAATGGCCTGCGTGTGATCGCCCGCCAGGTCGCGCAGCACGCGCTGCAGCAGGTTCAGGTCTTCGTGCAGCAGGCTGGCCGGCGGCTGGCGCGTGGCAGCGTCCTTGATGCGCGCCCAGGCCTTGCGCAGGTAGGCGATGTCGTCGGCCAGCTCGGCGTCGGTCGCGTCTTCGGCATTGGTGCGCAGGATGAAGCCGCCGGTCTTGCCGCCGGCCACACCCGCGCTGGCCAGCGCCTGCACGCGCGTGCGCAGCTCGTCGCGCAGGCCGGCTGGAATTTTCTGCGACACGCCGATGTGGTCGTCCTGCGGCAGGAACACCAGCATGCGCCCGGCGATGCTGACCTGCGTGGACAGGCGCGCGCCCTTGGTGCCGATGGGGTCCTTGATGACCTGCACCATCAGCGTCTGCCCTTCGAACACCTGCTTCTCGATCGGCCGCGGCGGCCCGCCGTTGCGGTGCGCCGGCAGGCCCTCGCCCTCCAGCGGCTTCTGCCACAGGTCACCCACGTGCAGGAAGGCGGCGCGCTCCAGCCCGATGTCGATGAAGGCCGACTGCATGCCCGGCAGCACGCGCGCCACCTTGCCCAGGTAGATGTTGCCCACCAGGCCGCGCTCCAGCGCGCGCTCCACGTGCAGCTCCTGCACCGCGCCGTGCTCGATGACGGCCACGCGCGTTTCCTGCGGCGACCAGTTGATGAGGATGTCTTGCTGCATATTCAATAGCTGCCTGCGCTTATTGTGCGCCGGCCGCACGCAGTATTCGAGCCGTCTCGAACAGCGGCAGGCCCATGATGCCGCTGTAGCTGCCGCTGATGTGCGCGATGAACGCCGCCGCCCGGCCCTGGATGGCGTAGGCGCCGGCCTTGCCCTGCCATTCGCCGCTGTCGACGTAGGCGGCGATGTCGTCCTCGCCCAGGGGCGCGAAGCGCACGCGCGATTCGCTGGCGGCTTCGTGCACCGCGTCAGCCGCGTGCAGCGCCACCGCGGTAATGACGCGGTGCGTCTGCCCCGAGAGCTGGCGCAGCATGGCGGCGGCGTCCTGCGCGTCGCGCGGCTTGCCGAGGATGGCGCGGCCCAGCGCCACCGTGGTGTCGGCGCACAGCACCGGGGCCGGCGGGCGCTGGCGCTGGGCCAGGGCACGCATCGCATGTTCGAGTTTCAGGCGCGTGACGCGCCGCACATAGGTGCCCGGCGCCTCGCCCGGGCGCACCGCCTCCAGCGCCTCGGCCGCGTCGGCGTCATCGGGCAGCAGCAGCGCGTGCGGCACGCCCAGTTGCTCGAGCAGCTGGCGCCGGCGCGGGCTTTGGGAGGCGAGGTAGATCATGCGGTGCGTGGCCTATCAAAAACCATAGCTGCTTGCGCTTGTCAATGAATGGTTTCAGGCTATTTTCTCTTGAAATCATTGCTGGACAAACGCTGGAAACTATCAATTCATGAGCATCCGGTATCCACGATGAACGCCGAATGCTCGGCTCGGCTCATTCTCGGTGATACGGGTGACCGGCGTTGATCGACCAGGCGCGGTACAGCTGCTCGACCAGCAGCACGCGCACCATGGCGTGCGGCAGGGTCAGGTCGGAGACGCGGATGCGCTCGTGCGCGGCCTGGATCAGCAGCGGGTCGAGCCCGTCGGGCCCGCCGATCATCAGCGCCACGTCGCCGCCGCCCAGCTGCCACTGGCGCACGCGGGCGGCCAGCGCCACGGTGGTCAGCGAGGTGCCGTGCTCGTCCAGCGCCACCAGGCGCGCGCCCGCGGCACGGCCGCTTCGATGCGCTGGCGCTCGGCGGCCTTCACCTGCTCGGTGGTGCGGCCGCCGGCGCGCGGCTCGGTCTTGACGGTCTTGAGCTCGACCCTCAGCTCGGGCGGAAAGCGCTTGACGTAGTCGTCCCACGCCGCCTGGGCCCAGTCGGGCACGCGCTGGCCGACGGCGACGACGATCAGCTTCATTGCCGCCGATCAGCGGCCCGTGCGCGGCACGGGTTTCTTCGCGGTGCTCCTGGCGGGCGCCTTGGCGGGTGCCCTGGCAGGCGTCTTCGCTGCGGTCTTGGCGGCTGTTTTGGCCGGCGCCTTGCCGCGCTGCGGGCCGATGGCTTGTTGACCACCACGGTCTTCAGCGGCGCAGTGGCGCTGCCGGCCCGCCTGCGCGGCGCGGCCGCGGTGCCCGCCGCCGACTTGCGCGCGGGTGACTTGGCGGCCACCTGCTTGGCGGGCACTTTCCTGGCCGGTGCCTTCACGGCCGCCTGCTTGGCTGGCGCCGTCGCGGGCGCTGCTTTCTTGGTAGCTGCCGGCGCTTTCTTGGCGGGCGCTGCGGCCGCTTTTTCCTTCTCTTTGGCGGCACGCTTGGCGGCGGCCTTGGCGGCCGGGCCTTTCAGGCGCACCGGCTTCTCGCCCCAGATTTCTTCGAGGTTGTAGTACTGGCGGATGGCCGGTTGCATGATGTGCGCCACGGCGGCGCCGCAGTCGACGATGATCCATTCGCCGTTGTCCTCGCCCTCGGTGCGCGGCTTGGCAAAGCCGCCTTCGCGCACCTTGTCGCGCACGCTGGCGGCCAGCGCCTTGGTCTGGCGGTTGCTGCTGCCGCTGGCCACGATCACGCGCTCGAACAGCGGCGACAGGTGCTCGGTGTTGAACACGCGGATGTCGTGGGCTTTGACGTCCTCCAGGCCATCGACGATGGCGCGCTGGAGTTTCTGGATGTCTTTCTTGGCGGCGGATTCGCTCATCAGGTGGGGGCTTGGTTGGCTTGGTAGAGGTGGTGGTCGGCAATATACCCGGCGACGGGCGCGGGAACCAGATGGCCAATGGGCTGGCCCGCCGCCACGCGGCGGCGCACGTCGGTGGCGCTGTGCGGCATGGCCGGCAGCGACAGCACACGCACACGGCCCGCATCGGGCCTGAGGCCGGGCAAGGGATTTTTCAAGTCAAAGTGGCTTCAGCGACCGCCAAATCGGCGCGGACAGCTATTGATAGTGTAGCAATCTGCAGAATATCGGCGGCCCGCCGCCAGGTGTGAAAAGCCGCCGCCTGGTCGGCCCCGATCTGCAGGAACAGCCCGGCACCGGGGTATTCGGCGCGCAGTTCGGTCAGCGTGTCGATGGTGTAGGTGGGGCCGTCGCGCAACAGCTCGCGGTCATCCACCAGCACTTTCGGCACATCGGCAAAGGCCAGCCGGCACATGGCCAGGCGGTGCACGCCGGGGCTCAAGGGGCGCGTCTTGTGCCAGGCGTCGCCGGTGGGGGCGATGTGCAGGCGATCGAGTTGCAGCTCGTCGATGGCGGCACGCGCCAGCGCCACATGGGCGTCGTGCGGCGGATCGAAGGCACCGCCGAACAGGCCGATGCGCTGGGGCGTACGGCTCAAACCCAGTCCCGCGGTTTCAGGTAGCGCTCGGTCAGTTCCGCCTCCGGCGTGCCGGGCGCAGGCTGGTGCTGGTAAGCCCAGCGCACCAGCGGTGGCATCGACAGCAAAATCGATTCGGTGCGCCCGCCCGACTGCAGGCCGAAGTGCGTGCCGCGGTCCCACACCAGGTTGAATTCGACATAGCGCCCGCGCCGGTAGAGCTGGTGTTCGCGCTCGCGCTCGCCCCACGCCATGCCGACGCGGCGCTGCACGATGGGCACGTAGGCATCGAGGAAGGCATCGCCCACCGAGCGCATCAGGGCGAAGCCGTTGTCGGCGCCGCCCTCGGCAAAGTCATCGAAGAAGATGCCGCCGATGCCGCGCGGCTCGCTGCGGTGCTTGTTGTAGAAGTACTCGTCGCACCATTGCTTGAAGCGCGGGTATTTGTCGTCTCCGAAGGCCTGCAGTGCATCGCGGCAGACGCGGTGGAAGTGCTGGCAGTCCTCATCAAAGCCGTAGTACGGCGTCAGGTCCATGCCGCCGCCGAACCAGGCGACCGGCGCCTGCCCGGGATGGCCGGCGGAAATCATGCGCACGTTCATGTGCACCGTGGGCACATAGGGATTGAGCGGATGGAACACCAGCGACACCCCCATGGCCTCGAAGGGCGCGCCGGCCAGCTCGGGCCGGTGCTGCGTGGCCGAAGGCGGCAGCCGGGGGCCGCGCACGTGCGAGAAGCCGCAGCCGGCGCGCTCGAACACCGCGCCCCCTTCCATGATCTTGGTGATGCCGTCGCCCTGCAGCGGCTCGCCCGGCGCCTTGCGCCACTCGTCACGCAGGAATTTCGCCTGGCCGTCGAGCGATTCGACGGTGTCGGTGACGCGGCCTTGCAGGCCAACCAGATAGTCGCGTACCACGAGAGGATCGATCCGCGCCATGTCAGCCGGCCTTGACTGCTCTGAAACCAATGTCGCGCCGGTACTGCATGCCGTCGAAGTGGATGCCGCGCGCCGCGTCGTAGGCCTTGACCTGCGCCTGCTTGACCGAATCGGCCAGCGCGGTGACGCACAGCACGCGCCCGCCCGAGGTCTTGACCTGCTCGCCGTCGGCCACGGTGCCGGCGTGGAACACCACCACGTCGTCGGTGGGCTTGGGGCATCCGGTGATCAGGTCGCCCTTCTTCGGATTCAGCGGATAGCCGCCGGCCGCCAGCACCACGCCCAGCGCCACGCGGCGGTCCCATTGCAGTTCCACTTCGTCCAGCTTGCCCGAGGTGGCAGCCATCATCACATCCACCAGGTCGGACTTCAGGCGCATCAGGATCGGCTGCGTCTCGGGGTCGCCCATGCGGCAGTTGAACTCCAGCGTCTTCGGCTTGCCGTCGGCGTCGATCATCAGGCCCGCATACAGGAAGCCGGTGAACGGGATGCCGTCCTTGTCCATGCCGCGGATGGTGGGCAGGATCACATCGCGCATCACGCGCGCATGCACGTCGGGCGTGACGATGGGCGCGGGCGAATACGCGCCCATGCCGCCGGTGTTAGGGCCTTCGTCGCCGTCCTTCAGGCGCTTGTGGTCCTGGCTGCTGGCCAGCGCGGTCACGTTCTTGCCGTCGCACAGCACGATGAAGCTGGCTTCCTCGCCCTGCAGGAACTCCTCGATGACGACGCGCGCGCCACCCTCGTTGTGCGCCACGCCCAGCGTGTTGCCGCCCAGCATGTCGTCGATGGCGGCGTGCGCCTCTTCGGTGGTGGTGGCCACCACCACGCCCTTGCCCGCCGCCAGCCCGTCGGCCTTGACGACGATGGGCGCCCCAGTTTGTCGACATAGGCGTGCGCGGCGGCGAGATGGGTGAAGGTGTCGTAAGCCGCCGTGGGGATGCCATGGCGCTTCATGAAGTCCTTGCTGAAGGCCTTGCTGCTTTCGAGCTGCGCGGCGGCCTTGGTCGGCCCGAAGATGCGCAGGCCATGGGCACGGAAGTCGTCCACCACGCCGGCGGCCAGCGGCTGCTCGGGCCCGACCACGGTGAGCGCGATCTTCTCGGCCAGCGCCCAATCGCGCAGGGCCACCAGGTCGGTAATGGGCACGTTCTTCAGGTTGGGGCCAGCGCCGTGCCGCCGTTGCCGGGCGCCACGTACACCTGCTGCACCTTGGGCGAAGCGCTGAGTTTCCAGGCCAGCGCGTGTTCACGGCCACCGCCGCCGATGACGAGGATTTTCATGGGATTACTTCAAAAACAAGAGCTGCCAGCGCCATCAGGGCGTGGCTTCGGCCGGTTTATCGTGTGGATCAGGCGGGCATTGGCTGGTGTTGTAGCCGGCCGAAAAGCCATCGCCACCCAGGCACCAGGAGACTTCGGTACCGCCGCCGCAGCCCGCCAGCACGCTCGCGGCCACGATCACCGCCGCCAGCAGGCGCGACCGCGGCCCGGGCGTCACGCCACCTCCACGTTGGCGTTGTGGAACACGTCCTGCACGTCGTCCAGGTCTTCCAGCATGTCGAGCAGCTTCTGCATCTTCGCCGCGTCGTCGCCGGCCAGGTCGATGGTGTTCTCGGGGCGCATCGTCACCTCGGCCACCTCGGGCGTCAGGCCGGCGGCCTCCAGGGCGTTCTTGACGGCCTCGAACTCGGCCGGCGGCGTCAGCACCTCGATGGCGCCTTCGTCGTCGGTGATCACGTCTTCGGCACCGGCCTCCAGCGCCACGTTCATCACCTTCTCTTCGTCGGTGCCGGGGGCGAAGAACAACTGGCCGCAATGCTTGAACTGGAACGCCACCGAGCCCTCGGTGCCCATGTTGCCGCCATATTTGCTGAAGATGTGACGCACCTCGGCCACGGTGCGCACGCGGTTGTCGGTCATGGTGTCGACGATGATGGCCGCACCGCCCAGCCCATAGCCCTCGTAGCGGATTTCCTCGTAGCTCACGCCTTCGAGGTTGCCGGTGGCCTTGTCGATGTTGCGCTTGACGGTGTCGGCCGGCATGTTGGCCGCCTTGGCCTTCTCGATCGCCAGGCGCAGGCGCGGGTTGGCCGCCGGATCACCGCCGCCGGTGCGCGCCGCCACCATGATCTCGCGCACCACGCGGGTCCAGATGCGCTGCCGTTTTTCGTCCTGCCGCCCCTTGCGGTGCTGGATGTTGGCCCATTTGCTGTGACCAGCCATATCGCTCTGCCTCTGATTTCAAGTATCGGGATAATCGGTCCATTCTACTTTTCGTGCCCTCCATACCCCTCCGATGGCCGATCCCATCCTCATCGCCAAGCATGGCGATATCGAAACCTTCATCCTGCCAGGCTTGGCCAACCGCCACGGGCTGATCACCGGCGCCACCGGCACCGGCAAGACGGTGACGCTGCAAAAGCTGGCCGAATCCTTCAGCGCCATCGGCGTGCCGGTGTTCATGAGCGACGTGAAGGGCGACCTGACCGGCATCAGCCAGCAAGGCACCATCGGCGGCAAGATGGCCGACATCCTGAAGGAGCGCGGCCTGCCCCTGCCCGAGCCGACGAGCTGCCCCGTCACCCTGTGGGACGTGTTCGGCGAACAGGGCCACCCGGTGCGCGCCACCATCAGCGACATGGGGCCGCTGCTGCTGTCGCGCATGCTCGATTTGAACGAGACACAGACCGGCGTGCTCAACCTGGTGTTCAAGATCGCCGACGACAGCGGGCTGCTGCTGCTGGACCTGAAAGACCTGCGCAGCATGCTGAGCTTTGTCGGCGAAAACGCCAAGCAGTTCACCACTCAGTACGGCAACGTCAGCGCCGCCAGCGTGGGCGCCATCCAGCGCGGTCTGCTGACGCTGGAAAGCCAGGGCGGCGACAAGTTCTTCGGCGAGCCGATGCTGAACCTCGACGACATGATGCAGACCGTGGGCGGCAAGGGCGTGATCAACATCCTGAGCGCTGACAAGCTGATGCAATCGCCTCGCCTGTACGCCACCTTCCTGCTGTGGATGTTGAGCGATCTGTACGAGCGCCTGCCCGAAATCGGCGACCCGGAAAAGCCCAAGTTCGCCTTCTTCTTCGACGAGGCGCACCTGCTGTTCAACGACGCGCCCAAGGTGCTGCTGGAGCGCATCGAACTGGTGGTGCGGCTGATCCGATCCAAGGGCGTGGGCGTGTACTTCGTCACCCAGAACCCCATCGACGTGCCCGACACCGTGCTGGCGCAGCTGGGCAACCGCGTGCAGCACGCGCTGCGCGCCTTCACCGCGCGCGACCAGAAGGCCGTGAAGGCCACCGCCGAGACGATGCGCGGCAACCCCAGCTCGACGTCGAAGCCGCCATCACGGAGCTGGGCACTGGCGAGGCGCTGGTGAGCTTTCTCGACGCCAAGGGCCGCCCTGGCATCACCGAGCGCGTCTACGTCATCCCGCCTGGCAGCCAGATCGGCCCGATCACCGACGCACAGCGCGCCGAGCTGAACAAGAACTCGCTGATCGCCGGCACCTACGAGCAGACGGTCGACCGCGAATCCGCCTACGAGATGCTGGCCCAGCGTGGCGCACGGGCAGCGCCGGGCGCAGGCGGCGCTGGCGCTGCCGGTGGTGCGGCGGCCGAGGGCGGCGGCCTGATGGACGAGGCGCTGAAATGGGGCAAGGAAGCCCTGTTCGGCCGCACCGGCCCGCGCGGCGGCCAGTACGACGGCCTGGTGCAGAACGTGGTCAAGGGCGAAATGCGCCGCATGGGCCGCGAGCTGGTGCGCGGCGCACTGGGCAGCCTGCTGGGCGGGCGGCGGCGCTGAACCGGTACCGCGCCAAGTGCGGCAACGCCGCACTCGAACGCCTCCATGCCCCACTGATCGTTACGTTTTTCATAGTGGCTAGCGCTTGTTCAACAACGGATTCAAGAGAAATCGATCTGAAATCCTTTTGAATCGGGCGCAAGCAGCTATCTTTTTGAACCAACCACCCCCATGACGAAGAACACCGCTGCCCAGGTCCACCACGTCACCCACCCGCTGGTGCAGCACAAGCTCACGCTGATGCGCAACAAGGACGCCAGCAGCACCACCTTCCGCACCTTGCTGGGCGAGCTGGCGGCCCTCATGGCCTACGAGATCACGCGCGACATGCCCACCCAACTGGTCGAGATCGAAACGCCGCTGGAGAAGATGAAGAGCCCGATGATCGACGGCAAGAAGCTGGTCTTCGCCTCGATCCTGCGCGCCGGCAACGGCATGCTCGACGGCCTGCTGCGCGTGGTGCCCAATGCGCGCGTGGGCCACGTCGGCCTGTACCGCGACCCGCAAACGCTGCAGGCCGTGGAGTACTACTACAAGATGCCCGCCGACATGGCCGAGCGCGACGTGATCGCGGTCGACCCGATGCTGGCCACCGGCCACTCGGCCGTCGCCGCCATCGACAAGCTCAAGGCCGCCGGCCCGCGCTCGATCAAGTTCTTGTGCCTGCTGGCCGCGCCCGAGGGCATCTGCACCCTGCACGCCGCCCACCCCGACGTGCCGATCTACACCGCCGCCATCGACCGCGAACTGAACGACCACGGCTACATCCTGCCGGGGCTGGGGGATGCGGGGGATCGGATCTTCGGCACGAAGTAGGCGATCGCGGCAAGCGGTCAATCGCTACAGATATCGAAGCGGTTGGCGCCGATGACAAAAGGGCTGCAGCCCGAAAACTTCTCAATCACGTGCAGCCGCACGGCCCTGCATGATTTGCTGCACGGCGCGGTACAGCGCGTCCGATCCATGCAGCGGGTTGGCGGGATCGAGCGCGAAAGGGTTGGCCAACGGCTCGGTGCGCGTGCCGCCAGCCGGCGGCAGGTGCAGGAAGAACGACAGGCTCTGCGCCCCATGCGCGCGGTGGCGCAGCAGCACGCGGCGCAGTTCGTCAGCACCCATGGCGCGCAGCGGGTGAAACTCGGTCACGCTGTACACCGGCTGGCGTGAGCGCGCCAGCCAGTCGAAGAACGAATCGTCGTAGGTGGCCTCGCCGTACAGATTGATGCCCAGGCGCACGTCCCGGAACGGCAGCAGCGACTGCTCCGACGCAAAGCGCGTGCCGTCCCAGCCGGCCTTCTCGGCCGGGTAGATCTGCTGCGTGCGGTGCGGCACGCCGGCCAGGCAGCTGTCGTCCAGCAGGCGGTCGAAGTGCGCCAGATAGTCCACCACCTGCTGGTTGCGGAAAGCGTGCCACAGCGGCACCAGCGGGTTGTAGAACACGGCGCGCCCATCCAGTGGCGCGTCGATCCAGAACTGCAGTTGCGGGCCGGGCGGCGCCATCGGCGGCAGGGGCTGGCGCAGCGGCATCGGTGCGGGCGTGGCCTGGTCACGCCCCATCACGGCGATGTGGCGCGTACCCAGGTGCCGCAGGCGTCCGCCCTCGCCTTCCAGCACGACGTCGATGCGGTGCACGCCCGGTGGTTGGTCGGCAAAGCGCAGGTCGTAGCGCCAGCCGACCTTGTCGGTACCGAACTCGGGGCGCGCCTGTCCCACGTCCTGCCGCACGAAATGCGCCGGCACGCGGCCGACCGGCTGGCCATCGAGGTACACGCGCACCCAGGGCGTGGCGCCCTTGGGCAGCGCAGCGTCGTGCGCCCAGCCGCTGATGGCCAGCGTGCCAGCGGCCGCGTCGTCGATGTGCTGCCAGAAGTGGTCCAGTCGCTCGTGGCGGATGTCGCGCGCGGGTGGCTCGATCTGGTCGAACGACGCGAACCCGGAGCCCAGTTGCGCATTCAGCGCCGCGATGTCGCCACGAAAGTGCTGGCGCAGCCAGGCGCGGAAACCTGCGCGCGAAGTCGGCGAATAGTCCGTCAGCACATACGGCAGGCCATGCCCCATGCCGGCTTCGAAATCGGGGTACAGGTGGTGCACCTCGCCCAGCAGGTTGACGCCGGCGATGCGCTGGCGCACCTCACTCGGCAAGGCGCACAAGGCCTGCGTCAGCGCGCCAATGGCCTGCTCGCGCCGCTGGGTAATCGCGTTGTCGGTGCGGGCAATGCTCCAGGGGTAGAGCGGCCAGCTCATGTACCGGTCCACCGGCAGCGGGCCCTGCGGCGTGTGGGCCATGTTGGCCGGGTCTTGTGCCAGCGCCGGCTCGATGGGCGCATGCTCGGAAAAGTGCGTCGAGAACAGGTACAGCACCACCGGGCGATCCACGCCCTGCACCGTGTTCGTGATGCGCCGCACGGCCTGCGCGTCCACCACCCAGCCACCGGCGCGCGGCTCGAACAGATTGAGCAGGGGCACCAGCAGCGTGTAGCCCAGCTCGAAGCGCCCATCGGCGCTGCGGCGCGGGCCGACGGCCTGCAGCGTCGACTCGATGCGGGCGGCGGCCGAGCCGTGCTCGCCGGTACATGCGGCCTCCAGCGGCTGGGCGGGCGCGGCCATTTCCAGGCAGTCGCTCAACTCGCCAATGGCCGGCGCCAGCAGCAGCGGTTGCTGCCGACCCTGCCACAGCCAGGCCGACAGCGCGATCAACGCCGCCAGCAGGGCCAGCGCCAGCGCAAGGCAGAACAGGTCGAAGCCACGGCCCTGGTGCTGTTCTCGGTTCATTGCATCGCCCCAGGCATCCGCCACAGGCGGCGGTTGCGGCCGATGTGCGTGGCGCTGGCGCGCAGGTGAAGATGACCGATCAGGTGGGACATGGCGTGAGCGATTTTGACCGATGCCGTGCGCCGGTCGCGGCAGGCGCTGGATAGCTATGCAACTTATAGCTGCTTGCGCTTGCTACGCAAGGCCCCGCGAGCCATTTGACCCGCAATTTCCTGTTCAGCCCTCATCCCTTCGCCAGCGCGCGAAAGGTCTGGCGGAACTTGGCCACCTTGGGCGCGGCCACGGCCAGGCAATAGCCCTGGTGCGGGTTGCGCTCGAAGAAGTCCTGGTGGTAGTCCTCGGCGGCGAAGTAGTGCGCCAGCGGCTCGACCTCGGTCACGATGGGCGCGCCGAACAGCTTGTCCTGGCCATCTCGCGGACGATGTCGTCGGCCACGTCCTTCTGCGCCGGCGTGGTGAAGTAGATGCCGCTGCGGTACTGCGTGCCGACGTCGTTGCCCTGCCGATTGAGCTGCGTGGGGTCGTGCGTGGCGAAGAAGATCTCCAGCAGCTGTCGCAGGCTGACCTGCGCCGGGTCGTAGCTCAGCTTGACGACTTCCGCACAGCCGGTGCGGCCGGTGCAGACCTGCTCGTAGCTGGGCGCCGTTGCCTGCCCGTTGCTGTAGCCGCTTTCCACGTCCAGCACGCCGCGCACTTCCTTGAACACCGCCTCGGTGCACCAGAAGCAGCCGCCGCCCAGCACGATGGTTTCGGTTGCGCTCATGGGTTGAATCCTTCCTTCCAGACTGTGGGAGCGGGCTTGCCCGCGATGGCGTCTCGTCGTCGAGTCACACGCCGCATCGCGGGCAAGCCCGCTCCCACAGAAAAACGATGAAGCCGACCGGCCATGCTACGCCGTCTGCCCCACGGCGCGCACCGCGGTCAGAAACAACCCCAGCGCCGGCAGGTCGCGCGCGGGGTTCCACAGGCAGCGCGTTTCGTAGCGCGGCAGCGTGCCGTGCGGGTCCTTCACCGGCACGAAGGCCGCACCCGCCAGCTGCGCCTGCTGCAGCGCCGCCGGCACCAGTGCCACCGCCAGGCCCTGCGACACCAGCGATACCACGCTCAGCCAGTGCTGCATCTCGTGCAGCGGCTGCGGCGTGAAACCCGCCGCCTGGCAGGCGGCCACGATGCGCGCGTGGTAGTCGGGCGAGACGCTGCGCGACACCAGCGCCAGCGGCTCGGGCGCCAGCGCATCCAGCGGCAGCGTGCGCTTGCGCGCCAGCGCGTGCGCAGCAGGCACGCAGGCCACGAAGGGCTGGCTGGACACCAACTGCGCCGCCAGCCCCGTCGGCGCGTGCGCGACGTGGGCGAAGCCGGCGTCCAGCCGCGCGTGCTGCAGCTCCACCAGCTGCTCGCTCGAACTCAGCTCGCGCAACGTCAGCTGCAAGCGCGCGTGCTCGGCCTGAAAGCGCCGCAGCATCTGCGGCAGGCCGCGGTACAGCATGGTGCCGGCAAAGCCGATCGACAGGCGCCCCACCTGGCCGCTGGCCGCGTCGCGCGCGGCGTGCAGTGCCTGCGCCGCGCCGTCGATGGCCGCCTGCGCGGCTGGCACCAGCGCCTGCCCGGCCGCTGTCAGCTGCACGCCGCGGCTGTTGCGCAGGAACAGCGGCGCGCCCACCTCGGCCCGAGCTGCTGGATGGCCACCGTCAACGGCGGCTGGCTGATGGCCAGCCGCTGCGCGGCGCGGCCGAAGTGCAGTTCGTCGGCCAGGGCCAAAAAGTAGCGCAGGTGGCGCAGCTCCATGAATAGTTGCCTCGAATAGATGAATCGCTATTCGATATTAGACAGCTATTCATGACCACGGCACAATCACCGGATTCATTCGACACCGCACGGAGACACGACCATGGCCACCACCAAGAACAGCTTCAACTGGCAAGACCCTTCCTGCTCGACGCACAGCTCACCGACGATGAGCGCCAGGTGCAGGAAGCCGCCCGCGCCTACTGCCAGGAGAAGCTGCTGCCGCGCGTGCAGATGGCCTTCCGCAACGAAACCACCGACCCGACGATCTTCCGCGAGATGGGCGAGCTGGGCCTGCTCGGCCCCACCATCCCTGAAGCCTACGGCGGCGCCGGCCTCAACTACGTCTGCTACGGTCTGGTGGCGCGCGAGGTGGAGCGCGTGGACAGCGGCTACCGCAGCATGATGAGCGTGCAGAGTTCGCTGGTGATGGTGCCGATCAACGAGTTCGGCACCGAGGCGCAGAAGCAGAAATACCTGCCCAAGCTGGCCAGCGGCGAATGGATCGGCTGCTTCGGCCTGACCGAGCCGAACCACGGCTCCGACCCCGGCAGCATGATCACGCGCGCCAAGAAGGTGGATGGCGGCTACTCGCTTTCGGGCGCCAAGATGTGGATCACCAACAGCCCCATCGCCGATGTGTTCGTGGTCTGGGCCAAGGACGATGGTGGGCAGATCCGCGGCTTCATCCTGGAGAAAGGCTGGAAGGGCCTGAGCGCCCCCGCCGTGCACGGCAAGGTCGGCCTGCGCGCCTCCATCACCGGCGAAATCGTGATGGACGAAGTCTTCGTGCCCGAAGAGAACGCCTTCCCCGACGTGCGCGGCCTCAAAGGCCCGTTCACCTGCCTGAACAGCGCCCGCTACGGCATCGCCTGGGGCGCCCTGGGCGCGGCCGAAGACTGCTATCTGCGCGCGCGCCAGTACGTGATGGACCGCCAGCAGTTCGGCCGCCCGCTGGCCGCCAACCAGCTCATCCAGAAGAAGCTGGCCGACATGCTGACCGACATCAGCCTGGGCCTGCAGGGCTGCCTGCGCCTGGGCCGCATGAAGGACGAGGGCATCGCGCCGGTCGAGCTGACCTCGATCCTCAAGCGCAACAGCTGCGGCAAGGCGCTCGACATCGCCCGCATGGCGCGCGACATGATGGGCGGCAACGGCATCAGCGACGAATACGGCGTGGCGCGCCACCTGGTGAACCTGGAAGTGGTCAACACCTACGAGGGCACGCACGACGTGCACGCGCTGATCCTGGGCCGGGCCATCACGGGGATTGCGGCGTTTTCGAACTGAGAATGTTCAAGCCAACAGCAAAGGGCGCTACGGCGCCCTTTATTGTTTTCGGAAGGCCTCTGCATTCAGCAGTTCGAGCGGGATGGCCAGTGCGTAGGTCGGAACCGCCCAAGGCGATTCCGACGAGGGGTTCATGCTCGCCGAGTCGGCGGAATCCCTGCGGGGTTCCGCCCTACGTGGCTATAACGCCAGCAAGCAGTCGATCACCTGCCATTCCTGCGGCGTCACAGGCGTGATCGACAAGCGATTGCCCCGCTTGAGCACCTGCATCTCAGCGAGTTCAGGCACGCTCCGCATCTCCGCCAGCCCCAGCACGCGCGTCTTGCGCAGCGCCTGCACATCGACCAGTTGCCAGCGTGGCGCCTCCGGTTGCGACTTCGCGTCGAAGTAAGGCGAATGGGGATCGAACTGCGTCAGATCGGGCTTTGCACCCGAGGCCACGCGCGCGATGCCGACGATGCCCGGCTCGGCGCAGCTGGAGTGGTAGAACAGCACGCCATCTCCGACACGCATGTCGTCCCGCATGAAGTTGCGCGCCTGGTAGTTGCGCACGCCGGTCCAGGGCACGGTGGCGTCGGGCGCGGCCAGCGCGTCGTCGATCGAGCATTCGTCGGGCTCGGACTTCATCAGCCAGTAGCGTGGGGCGGTCATGGTGGGCATTGTGACGCCGGCAGCGACAATGCCCGCATGCCTGACGCAGCACCCCACCCCTTCGCCACCCTCACCCCCGATTTCGTGCTGGACGCGCTGGCCAGTGTGGGCCTGGTCGGCGACGGGCGGCTGATGGCGCTGAATTCGTACGAGAACCGCGTCTATCTGGCGCACCTGGAGCCCGGCACGCCGCTGGCGGACACCGCGCAAGGGGCGCACCCGGCCGTGGTGCTCAAGTTCTACCGGCCCGGCCGCTGGGCGCCGGAGCAGATCGAGGAGGAACACGCCTTCGCACACGAGCTGATGGCGGCCGAGGTGCCGGTGGTCGGCCCGCTGTTGATCGACGGGCGCACGCTGCACGAATACGAAGGCTTTCGCTTCAGCGTCAGCCCGCGGCGCGGCGGGCGCACGCCCGAGCTGGGCGACGACGAGACGCTGGAATGGATCGGCCGCTTTCTGGCGCGCCTGCACGCCGTGGCGCGCGGCGGCCGTTCGTGCACCGGCCGGCGGTGGACGTGACCAGCTACGGCCGTGAGCCGCGCGACTGGCTGCTGGCGCATGGCGCGCTGCCGCTGGAGGTGGAACGTGCCTGGGCCGATGTCTGCCAGGAAGCTATTGAATTGATAGCTTCCAGCGCTTGGTACACGGGCGCTGAACACCAAAACGACCCTCAAACCCCAGGCATCGCCACGCTGCGCCTGCACGCCGACTGCCACCCCGGCAACATCCTGTGGACGCCCGCCGACCTGCCCGGCGGCGGTCCGCATTTCGTCGACCTGGACGACTGCCGCAGCGGCCCGGCGGTGCAGGATTTATGGATGCTGCTGCCGGGCGAACGCGTCGAGCGCCAGCGCGCGCTGGGCGCCCTGCTCGACGGCTACGAGCAGATGCGCGAGTTCGACCGGCGCGAACTGGCGCTGATCGAGCCGCTGCGCACGCTGCGGCTGATCCACTACAGCGCCTGGATCGCGCGCCGCTGGGACGACCCGGCGTTCCCTGCCGCCTTTCCCGACTTCGGCACGCCCGACTACTGGCGCGGGCAGATCGACACGCTGGTCGATCAGATCGAGGCCATGCAGGCGCCGCCGCTGGTGGCTTGAATTCGGGGACTGCCCAGGCGATCGACGGGACCGCCGGCCTTTGGTGTAGGGCACGCACCAATACAAGACAAATCGGCCTGCAGTGCCTGCCCTGCAGGCGCAAGCAGCTATACAGAGCATAGCAACCAAGGCTGACATCCTTGCCCGTCCCAAGGGCTTTCCCACTCTTCGGCTGGCACGCCTTCTGCTAATTTCCGTCCATGCCCGCCGCCATGGACCTGCTCGTGCTGCCGCTGCTTGTCGCCGCGCTGCTGGTGTTCTTCAGCGTGCTGGCGGGGCTGTTCTCGGCGCGGGCGGGGTTCTCGTTCCTGCTGGTGTTCCTGCTGGCGGGCATTCTGGCGGGCGAGGACGGGCCGGGCGGCGTGGTGTTCGACGATGTCAACCTGAGCTTCTGGGTCGGCAACGTGGCACTGGCCGTGATCCTGCTGGACGGCGGGTTGCGCACCGACTTCGCCACCTTCCGCACCGGCCTGCGGCCCGCCATGCTGCTGGCCACCGTGGGCGTGGTGATGAGCGCCGGGCTGACGGGGCTGGGCGCCTGGTGGCTGCTGGGTCTGGACTGGCGGCTGGCGCTGCTTCTGGGCTCCATCGTCGGCTCGACCGACGCGGCGGCCGTGTTCGCGCTGCTCAAGTCGTCGGGCGTGCGGCTGAACGAGCGCATCGCCGCCACGCTGGAGATCGAATCGGGCATGAACGACCCGATGGCGGTGTACCTGACGATTGCCTTCATCGGCGTGGTGCTGGCGCACGCGGGCGGCGGCGCGGAGGGCGCCAGCGCCTGGGGCGAGGCGATCAAGACGCTGCTGCAGCAGTTCGGCCTGGGCGGCGTGGCCGGGCTGGCCGCGGGCGCGGCGCTGGCGGCGCTGCTCAAGACCACGTTTCCGCGCTTTGCCGAGCAGCAGGCCGGCGGCGCCGTGGGCGGTGGCGGCATTCTGGCGCTGTTGTGCATGTCGCTGGGGCTGGCGGTGTTCGCGGGCACCAGCTGGGTGGGCGGCTCGGGCTTTCTGGCGGTGTACGTGATGGGCGTGACGGCGCGCGCCCGTGCACGCGACGCGGTGGCGCCCGCGCTGTCGGCGCTGGACGGCTACGCCTGGCTCAGCCAGGCCGGCATGTTTCTGCTGCTGGGCCTGCTGCTGACGCCGCGCGAGCTGCTGCCCGGCCTGCCGGCGGCGCTGGGCGTGGCAGCGTTCCTGATGCTCATCGCGCGGCCGCTGACGGTGTGGCTGTGCCTGCTGCCGTTCCGCTTCGCGCCGCGCGAGGTGGTCTACATCGCCTGGGTGGGGCTGCGCGGCGCCGTGCCCATCGTGCTGGCGGTGTTTCCGCTGATGGCCGGCGTGCCGGGCGCGCGCACGCTGTTCAACGCCGCCTTCGTGGTGGTGCTGACCTCGCTGGTGCTGCAGGGCTCGACCATCGCCTGGGCGGCGCGCCGCCTGCGCGTGAACCTGCCGGACGAAGACGACACGCCCGCGCAGCGCCTGGTGTTCGGCGACTTCGCGCTCGACGGCGCCACCGCCGTGGCCGACGTGTGCGCCTTCTACGACCTGGCCGAGCCGCCGCACGCCGACTGGCCGTTGCAGCGCTGGATCGGCCACGCGTTGCAGCGCCCGCCGGTGGTGGGCGACCACGTGGCGCTGGGCGCGGCGCAGCTGAGCGTGCGCGCCATGGACGGCGCGCGCGTGCTCGTCGTCGGCCTGCGCCTGCCCGTGGGGGACGACAGCGGGCCGTAGCGCGCGGGCATCACCCAACTCCTCCGGCGCTGTGGGTCCCTCTTTGTGGGAGCGGGCTTGCCCGCGATGAAGCGCATCGCTGCGTGCAGCGCCGAATCGCGGGCAAGCCCGCTCCCACAGGTCGGGAATGCCGCGCCCCTGTCCTCACTGCATTTCTCGTTCGGCGCCACGCCGGCGGCGGTCATCGAGCGCGGCAACGCCCTGCCACCCTGTTGCGGTAAGGTCCCTGCCCATGCCCTTTGCTGCCCGCTCCCTTGCCCCCGCCCTGTCATGCGCCCTGGCGCTGTCCGCCGGCCCGGCGCTGGCCCAGGCCGCGCCACCCGAGCGCCCGCCCGGCCACCTGCGGCTGATCGACAAGCTCGACCGCCCCGATGACGGCTACTGCCTCGACATCATGGGCTCGGGCGACCACATCCGGCCCGACCTGCCGATGACGGCGCACAACTGCAAGCCGGGCCTGTACGCCGACGAGGCGGTGCGGCTGGCGCCGGACGGGCGCCTGTTCTTCCCCGCCTACCAGCTGTGCGCCACCGTGGCGGGCCTCAACGGCCGCGCGCTGGCCGGCACGCCGCTGGTGCCGCGCCGCTGCGGCGAGAAGTCACCGTTTCTCGATGCCGACGCGCTGCAGCGCTTCGTGCACCACCCCGACGGCCGCGTGGAGCTGCGCGGCTCGGGCCTGTGCCTGACGGCCGGCGCCGAGTCCGACCGCACCTTCGAGCCCACGCACCGCTGGCGCACCCTGGCCGTGCAGCGCTGCCACCACGCCGACCCCAAGCTGTCACGCTGGGAGTTCGTGGTGCCGAAGGCGTCGATGCGCTGAAGGGCGGCGGCCGGCACGCCGCAGCTTCAATTGAGGGAGTATGCGTCTCCAGCGCTTATTTGACGGGTGATAACGACGATGCATACGAGGGGTATATGAACCCCTACGCCGCACAGATGTGCTGCAACATCAATGTGATGCGGGAGTATGTTCACCCGGCGCTTATCTGACAGGCGCTGGCGACGATGCATATAGGGAGTATGTGATCCCCGCACTGTTCGGGCGCGGCGCCACAGCGATCTCGCCGCGCCGCCTGCCCGAACGCTGATCGCGGCGGCCGCCGCACTGGCCCCGGCGTTGGCACCCGACCCGCCCAATCCGCCCCCAGCGCCCGCCCCGGGGCGCCAGCAGCTCCCTTGTCCATAGCACGATGAACACTTAATTCCACGCTTGACGCCCCTGACTTCGCCGGACAACAATTACTAACCAGTCAGTCAGTAATGGACACCCTCTCCCCCACCCCCAGGCCGCACCGGCCAAGCGCGCGCCGCAAGGAGGCGCGGCCGGGCGAACTGCTCGAAGCCGCGCTCGCGCTGTTCGTCGAGAAAGGCTTTGCCGCCACGCGGGTGGAGGAAGTCGCCGCGCGCGCCGGCGTCTCCAAAGGCACGCTGTTTCTCTACTTCCCCAGCAAGGAAGAGCTGTTCAAGGCCGTGGTGCGCGAGAACGCCAGCCGCCACCTGCACGACGCCTTCCTCGAAGTGGCCGAATACGCCGGCACCAGCGCCGAGCTGCTGCACGAATTCATCCGCCGCTGGTGGACGCAGTACGGCGGCACGCCCGCCGCGGGGCTGACCAAGCTGATCATGAGCGAGGCGGCCAACTTTCCCGACCTGGCGCAGTACTACCAGGACGAGGTGGTGCAGCCCAGCCACGAGTTGGTGCGCCGCATCGTGCAGCGCGGCATCGACCGCGGGGAGCTGCGCGAGGTCGACCTGACCCTGGCCGCGCACCTGATCGTGGCGCCGCTGGTGCAACTGGTCACCTGGCGCTTCTCGCTGGCGCCCTGCTGCCCCGCCACGCTGATGCCCGATCCGCTGGCGCTGCTGGACATGCATGCCGACATGGTGGTGCGCGGCCTCCGGCAGGAATAATCGCCCTCCTATGAACCCCACCACCCGCCGCTGGTTGACCATCGCCCTGGTGCTGCTGGCCGTGGCCGCCGCCGTGGGCCTGGGCTGGCGCGGCTACGCTAACCGCCAGGCCACGCAGCAGGCGCAGCTTGCGCCGGTGAAAGACCCGGTGATCGAACTCGGCGCCATCGACGTGACCACCGCGCAGGTGCGCGAGTTGACCAGCGGCTTGCCGATCACGGGCGCGCTGAAGGCCGTCCACTCCGCCATCGTCAAGGCGCGCGTGCCGGGCGAGTTGCAGGGCCTGACCGTGCGCGAGGGCGACACGGTGCAGGCCGGCCAGGTCATCGCCCGCGTCGAATCCACCGAATACGCCGACCGCGTGCGCCAGGCGCAGCAGCAGGCCGATGCGGCCAAGGCGCAGGTCGACATCGCGCAGCGCCAGTACGACAACAATGCGGCGTTGGTGAACCAAGGCTTCATCTCGAAGACCGCGCTCGACAACTCCGCCGCCAGCCTGGCCACCGCCCGTGCCAACTACCGCGCGGCCCAGGCCGGCACCGAGGTGTTGCGCAAGTCGCTGGCCGACACGGTGCTGAAGGCGCCCATCAGCGGCCAGATCTCGCAGCGCCTGGCCCAACCGGGCGAGCGCGTGAGCCCCGAGGCGCGCATCGTCGAGATCGTCGACCTGAGCCGGCTGGAGCTGGAAGCGGCCCTCTCCCCGCCGATTCGGTGGCCGTGCGCGTGGGCCAGCAGGCGCTGCTGAACATCGAAGGCGTGGCGCAACCCGTGCCCGCCACCGTGGCCCGCATCAACCCCAGCGCGCAGGCCGGCAGCCGCAGCGTGCTGGTCTACCTGAGCGTGACCGCGCAACCCGGCCTGCGCCAGGGCCTGTTCGCGCAGGGCCAGCTGGCCACCGAAACCCAGCGCGCCCTGGCCGTGCCCCTGAACGCTGTGCGCACCGACAAGCCGCTGCCCTACGTGCAGGTGGTCGACAACGGCCGCATCGCGCACCGTACGGTGCAGATGGGCGCGCGCGGCCAGGTCGACGGCGAGCAATGGGTGGCCGTGCAGGGCGTGACCGAAGGCGCGCAGGTGCTGCGCGGCGCGGCCGGTGTGCTGCGCGAAGGCACGCAGGTGAAGCTGATCGTGCCGGCCGCGCCGGCCAGCGCGGCGCGGAATGGCGTGCGGCCATGACTTCTGATTTGATAGTGGCTGGCGCTGGCGGGGCAAGGGTTTCAGATGGAAATGGCCTGAAATCATGGTGCGGCGGGCGCGAGCAGCTATGGTTTTTGGGTGACTTGCCCTCACCCCAACCCTCTCCCGCCGGCGGGAGAGGGAGCAAGACAGCAGGCGAGCACCGAGATCAACGACTGAACTCCTTCCCCGCTGGGGAAGGCTGGGATGGGGGCAGCACACCGCCCTGCGTCAAACGCAGTCGCCCCCACCCCAACCCTCCCCAGCGGAGGAGGGAGCCAATACACGCCGCGCGAAGCAGCGGCGCTGAACAAGCCCAGGCCGAGCGCAGCGATGGCCCGAAGGACTCCCCACCGCTCTGGCCGTGCCGAGAAGCGCAGGGCGTGGGGCGGGCGCGGCAGCGCAGCATGCCGCGCTTCGTGCTCTGACTCGCTGCGGTTGTTTGAGCGAAGCGCGCAAGCGCGCAGCGAGTTCTCAGCGACGCCCCGCGCCCGAGCATCGCAGGTTGCCCGCAGCGCAGCGGAGGGACACGGCCAGCGGGGTCGCCTTTTTCTTTGGTTACTTTCTTTTGGCGAGACAAAAGAAAGTGACTGCGCCGCCGGGCGCACATCCCGCCAGCGGCGCATCCTCAACACACTCCCGATTCGATAGCTGCCCGCGCCCACCCCATAAGCGCCCACGCCCGATTTCCCTTCAAAGCCTGACCCCCATGTGGTTCACCAAGGTCAGCCTTCAAAACCCCGTCTTCGCCACCATGGTGATGCTGGCGTTCGTCGTGCTCGGCCTGTTCTCGCTGCAGCGCCTGCAGGTCGACCAATTCCCCAACATCGACTTCCCAGTCGTCGTCATCACCACCGAATACCCCGGCGCCTCGCCCCCATCGTCGAAAGCGAAGTCACCAAGAAGGTCGAGGAAGCCGTCAACTCGATTGCCGGCATCAACGCCCTGTACTCGCGCAGCTACGAGGGCATGTCGGTCGTCATCATCGAATTCCAGCTCCACATCGAAGGCCGCAAGGCCGCCGACGACGTGCGCGAGAAGATCGGCCAGGTTCGCCCCCTGTTGCGCGACGAGGTGAAAGAGCCGCGCGTGCTGCGCTTCGACCCCGCCAGCCGCGCCATCTGGTCGCTGGCCGTGCTGCCCGATCCGCAGCAAGGCCAGCAACCCCTGTCTGCCATCGAACTCACCAACTGGTCCGACCAGGTGCTGAAGAAGCGCCTGGAGAACGTGCGCGGCGTCGGCGCCGTCAACCTGGTCGGCGGCTCCAAGCGCGAGATCAACCTGTATCTGCAGCCGCAGGCCATGGAAGCGCTGGGCGTTACCCCGAGCAGGTGATGCAGGCGGTGCGCGGCGAAAACCAGGACCAGCCGCTCGGCCCGGTGCGCACCAAAGCACAGGAGCTGACAGTGCAGCTCGAAGGCCGCATGGAGCGCCCCGAGGACTTCGGCCGCATCATCGTGGCGCGCCGCGGCGGCACGCCCATCTACCTCGATCAGGTCGCCACCGTGCACGATGGCGCGCAGGAGCAGGAGTCGCTCGCCCTCTACAACGGCCAGCGCACCCTGCTGGTGAGCGTGCAAAAGGCGCAGGACGAGAACACCATCCAGGTGGTCGACGGCCTCAACCAGGCCATCGCCGCGCTGCGTGCCGAGCTGCCGCCCGGCGTGCGGCTGGAGCCGGTGACCGACCTGTCGCGCCCCATCCGCGTGGCCGTCACCAACGTGCGGCAGACGCTGATCGAGGGCGCGGTGCTCACGGTGCTGATCGTGTTCCTGTTCCTCAACTCGTGGCGCAGCACGGTCATCACCGGCCTTACGCTGCCTATCTCGATCATCGGCACCTTCTTCTTCATGCAGGTGTTCGGCTTCACGGTGAACATGATCACGCTGATGGCGCTGAGCCTGTGCGTGGGCCTGCTGATCGACGACGCCATCGTGGTGCGCGAGAACATCGTGCGCCACGCGCAGATGGGCAAGAACAGCTGGCGCGCGGCCATGGAGGGCACGCAGGAGATCGGCCTGGCCGTGCTGGCCACCACGCTGTCGATCGTGGCGGTGTTTCTGCCGATCGGCTTCATGCAGGGCATCATCGGCAAGTTCTTCCATGAGTTCGGCCTGACCATCGTGGCGGCGGTGCTGATCTCGATGTTCGTCGCCTTCACGCTCGACCCGATGCTGTCCTCGGTCTGGCACGACCCGGCCATCCGCGCGCACGGTCAGCGTGCTGGCCCGCCCGTCACCTTCTACGACAAGACACTGGGCCGCGTCACCAACTGGTTCGACCACGCCACCGACCGCCTGGCCGCCGGCTACGAGCGCCTGCTGCGCTGGGCGCTGGTGCACAAGCTGCTCACGCTGCTGATCGCCGGCAGCATCTTTGCGCTGAGCGTGGCCATGGTGCGGCTGCTGGGCACCGAGTTCGTGCCGCAGGCCGATTTCAGCGAGACCAACGTCGCCTTCTACACGCCGCAGGGCTCCTCGCTGGAGGCCACCGAGGCCAAGGCGCGGCAGGTGGACGCCATCATCCGCAGCTACCCCGAGGTGCGCTACACGGTGACCACCATCAACAGCGGCGTGGCGGCAGGCAAGACCAACGCCAGCCTCTACATCCGCCTGGTCGACCGGCACCAGCGCACGCGCGACGCGCAGCAACTGGCCGCCGACATGCGCGAGCGCCTGCGCGTGGTGCCCGGCATCACCGTCACCCAGGCCGGCCTGCTGGAGCCGGTGGGCGGGCAGAAGCAGATCGAGTTCTCGCTGCAGGGCCCCGATCAGGCCGAACTGGACCGCCTGGCCGGCCCCTTGATGGAGAAGCTGCGCGCCATCCCCGGCCTGGTCGATCTGGATTCGAGCAGCAAGCCCGACAAGCCGACGCTGGAGGTGCACGTGAAGCGCGAGGCGGCGTCCGAGCTGGGCCTGAGCACCGCGCAGATCGCCACACCGCTGCGCACACTGGTGGCCGGCACCATCGTCGGCAACTGGCGCGCGCCCGACGACCAGACCTACGACGTCATCGTGCGGCTGCAACCCGCATCGCGCACCACGCTGCAGGACCTGGAGCGGCTGCCGCTGACGGCCGGCATGAACCCCGACGGCACGGCGCGCATCGTGCGGCTGAACCAGGTGGCAAGTTTGAGCGAGGCCACCAGCACCAACCAGATCAACCGCCGCGCCATGCTGCGCGAGATCCAGATCACCGCCAACGTGCACGGCCGCACCACCGGCGAGGTGTCGGGCGACATCCGCGCCATCCTGGATCAGACCGCATTCGCGCCCGGCTACCGCCACGTGTTCGGCGGCGCCACGCAGAACATGGAGGAGAGCTTTGCCTACGCGCTGCAGGCGCTGGCCATGGCCATCATCTTCATCTACATGATCCTGGCCAGCCAGTTCAAGAGCTTTCTGCAACCGATGGCGCTGATGACCTCGCTGCCGCTGACGCTGATCGGCGTGGTGCTGGCGCTGATGCTGTTCGGCTCCAGCATGTCGATGTTCTCCATCATCGGCATCGTGATGCTGATGGGCCTGGTGACCAAGAACGCCATCCTGCTGGTGGACTTCGCCATCCGCGCGCGCGAGGGCCGCGCCGGCGA
Organism: Ottowia beijingensis; assembly: GCF_013423955.1. GTDB lineage: Bacteria > Pseudomonadota > Gammaproteobacteria > Burkholderiales > Burkholderiaceae_C > Ottowia > Ottowia beijingensis. The sequence continues at coordinate 596,495 of NZ_JACCKX010000001.1, forward strand.
AACCGGCCACAGCGAGCCGCTGGCGCGCGAGCCCGCCCTGCTGGCCGCTGCGCGCGTGCGGCTGCGCCCGATCCTGATGACCACGCTGGCCATGGTGTTCGGCATGGTGCCGCTGGCCTTCGCCGTCACCGAGGGATCGGAGCAGCGCGCGCCCATGGGCCAGGCCGTCATCGGCGGGGTCATCACCTCGTCGCTGCTGACGCTGGTGGTGGTGCCGGTGGTGTACTGCTACCTGGACGACCTGGCCGGCTGGCTGAAGCGGCGCTTCATCAAGGCCCCCGCGCCCACCGGCACCGACCCCGCCGCCTAAAATCAACGGTTTGCCCGCATCCCGCCCTGGAGAACCCCGCATGAACGTCGAACAAGCCCGCTTCAACATGATCGAGCAGCAGATCCGTCCCTGGGACGTGCTGGATGCGCACGTGCTGGATCTGCTGGCCGTGGTGCGCCGCGAGGACTTCGTGCCCGCCGCGCACCGCGCGCTGGCCTTTGCCGACCTGGAGATTCCGCTGAAGGACAGCGACGCCGCCGTCGCCGCCGGCCAGGTGATGCTGGCCCCGCGCGTGGAGGCCCGCATGCTGCAGGACCTGCAGGTCGCCAAGCACGAGAAGGTGCTGGAGATCGGCACCGGCAGCGGCTTCATGGCCGCCCTGCTGGGCCACCGCGCGCAGCGCGTGCTGACGCTGGAAATCGACAACGACCTGGCGAAGACGGCCCACGCCAACCTGCAGCGCGCCGGCGTGCTGAACGTGGAAGTGCGCGTGGCCGATGGCGCCAGCACCGACCTGTCGGCCGACGGCCCGTTCGACGTCATCGTGCTGTCGGGCTCGGTGGCGCAATTGCCCGACGCCGTGCTCGGCCTGCTGAAAGCCGGCGGCCGGCTGATGGCCATCGTGGGCGACGAGCCGGTGATGCGCGCCACGCTGGTGCAGCAATCCGGCAACGGCCTGGTCAGCACCCAGCCGTGGGACTGCAACTTGCCACGCCTGCTGAACTTCCCCGAGCCGTCGCGCTTTCATTTTTGCTGCTAACGCAGGTGGCACAAGGGCTGAAGCCGTTTTTGACCATGATCGAACAAGTCCCCCACGCGATCTGCCCGCCTGGCTGGCCGACGCACGCACCGAGGGTGAGGCCCCCGTTGCTGCTGGACTGCCGCGAACCGGCCGAGTGGCGCGTGGCCACCGTGCAGCCCGACGGCGCCGAGCTGGTGCAGATGCCCATGCACAGCATTCCGCCGCGCCTGCACGAGCTGGACCGCGACCGCCCCGTGGCCCTGCTGTGCCACCATGGCGGGCGCAGCATGCAGGTGGCGATGTTCCTGAAGCAGCACGGCTTTGCCCGCGTGGCCAACATCGCCGGCGGCATAGACGCGTGGTCGGTGCAGGTCGATCCCACCGTTCCCCGGTATTGAAGATGAAACACCCCCTGAGTCGCTGACGCGCCTTCCCCCTCTGCTGCGCGAGGGGAGACAACGCCAGTCGCCGGCGCAGGTCCGGCGACGGCGTTCGCTGGCATGGCCTGCTCCGCGGCCGTCGGACTCCCTGGTTTCATGCGACTGGCCTGCACGGCTGCCATCTTGGCCGGGGGCGCGGCGTCCGCGCAGGCGCAATCGCTGCTGCAGCTGTACCAGACGGCGCATGGCTACGACGCGCCCTACCAGTCGGCGCTGGCCAACGCGCAGGCCAGCCAGGCGCGCGCCGACCAGGCCCGCGCCGGCCTGTTGCCGCAGGTGGGCCTGCAGGCGGGCGCGCAGCGCAACTGGGCCGAGACCAACGTGGCGGGCCAATCGTCCAGCCGCTCGTTCAACGTGCTGAACGGTTCCATCGTCGGTTCGCAGCCGCTGTACCGCCCGGCCAACCGCATCACCTGGGACCAGGGCCAGCGCGCCGCCGAAGCCGCGCGGGTGCAGCTCCACAGCGTTGAACAGGACCTGATCGTGCGCCTGTCGCAGGCCTACTTCGACGTGCTGGCGGCCGAGGAATCGCTGGCCTTCGTGCGCGCGCTGAAGGCCGCGGTGGCCGAGCAGCTCGAATCCGCCAAGCGCAACTTCGAGGTCGGCAACGCCACCATCACCGACAGCCGCGAGGCGCAGGCCCGGTTCGATCTGGCCACGGCGCAGGAGATCGCGGCCGAGAACGACCTGCGGGTGAAGAAGCTGGCGCTGGACCAGCTGGTGGGCCTGACCGGGGTCGACCCGCGCCCGCTGGCGCAGCCCATCGCGCTGCCGCAGCCCCAGCCGCCCGACGTGAACACCTGGGTCGATCGCGCGGTGAACGAGCACCCCGCCGTGGTGCAGTCGCGCATGGCGCTCGACATCGCCCGGCTGGAGACTGCCAAGGCCAAGACCGGCCACCTGCCCACGGTGGACCTGCAGGCCAGCGTGGGGCAGAACCGCTACCCGGACGGCAACCCTTCCGTCAGCGCCGCGCCCAGCGCGCGCTACCGCAGCACCAACGCCGGCGTGGGCGTGGTGCTGAACTGGCCGCTGTTCGCCGGCTTCGCGGTGGAAAACCGCGTGCGCGAAACCCTGTCGCTGGAGGACAAGGCCCGCGCCGACCTGGAGAACATCCAGCGCACCGTGGCGCAAGCCACGCGCGCGGCCTACTTCGGCGTGCAGTCGGGCCACGGCCAGGTGGCGGCGCTGGAGGCGGCTGAAGCCTCCAGCCTGACCGCGCTGCAGGCCAACCAGCTCGGCTACCAGGTGGGCGTGCGCATCAACATCGACGTGCTGAACGCGCAAAGCCAGCTGTACCAGACTCGGCGCGATCTGGCCCGTGCGCGCTACGACGTGCTGGTGGGCCTGCTGCGCCTGAAGCAGGCCAGCGGCACGCTGAGCGCTGACGATCTGCTGCCCATCAACCAGATGCTGGCGGCCGAGGGCGCCCGCCCGCCGGTGGTGGTGGCGCCGCTGGCGCCCATGGCCCCCGCGGGCGCAGCCAGTGCGCCCGGTGCCACTGCCCCATCGCCTGCAGACGCCACGCGCCCCGCGCGAGCCGACCGGCGCTGAAGGCACAGCGCGCTGGCATGCCGGCAGGTGCCGCCGCCATGCCGGATGAAGCACGGGCCAGGCGCGCTCCAGGATAAGAGGAAAAACGGGCTACAGAGCCCGCCCATCAAGCGCTGGCAGCTATCAAATCAGGACTTTCCGGTTTCCACCGTCGGCGCCTGTGCGCGCTTGTCCGGCGCCTCCTCCAGCGCCGCCTCCAGCCACAGCGCGGCCACGAAGGACTTGTTGAACAGCAGCCACAGCATGATCGGCGCCACGGGCGTCAGCATCAGAAAGCCGAACTGGTAGCCGTAGGCCACCACGTCGTTCACCCAGCGCGGGTACTGCAGATAGGCCGCGCCCGAGGCGCCGGACAGGATGACCACGTCGCGCAGCCACTGAAAGCAGATGCCCCAGGCCTGCACCGGCACCAGCAGCAGGCTGCCGACCAGCCCTTGAGCCACCAGCGCTCGGTGCGCGCGGCCAGCAGCATGGCCCACAGCAGCACCAGGCCGTAGCCGTAGGTGGGGTAGCTCACCTCCGGCGCCAGCTCGCCCAGCACGTCGCCCGTGGGGCCTTGCATGCGCACCTGCACCAGCGTGTGCAGCACGGCATTCACGCCCTGTTGCTCGAAGCCGTCGGCCCAGCGGAACAGCGCGTTCATCACCGTGCCCGCCAGCCAGATGGGCGGGGTGGCCAGCCACTTGGCGGCCCAGTACCACAGCGGCAGCAGCAGCGCCAGCCAGACGATGGCCAGCAGCAGGAAGCGGCCGATCAGGGTGGCGCGCATCGTCGTGGGCTCCCGCTCAGGCCGCGGCCGCCGCGTTGGTGACGGCCGGTTTCGGGTCGTGCTTGGCCACGTAGCGCATCCACAGCAGCCACACCACCAGCACGTCCAGCATGATGAGCGCCTGCCACATGTAGAGGTGGGCGAACTCGAACACCTTGTAGTTCCACTGGCCGAGGAAGAACAGGCTGACGATGCGCAGCAGGTTGACCGACTGCACGGCCAGGAAGCCCAACCCCAAGCCCCACAGCTTGGCCTTGAAGCTCGACGGAAAGGCCATGATGGCCGCCAGCAGCACGATCATGGCCTCGACGCCGTTGCAGCCCGCCTCGATCGACACGCCGAAGCCCGTCTTGGCGCTTTGCAGCACGCGGCCGTAGGAGATGACCGAGGGGTCGATCACGTGCACGATGCCCGCGCTGGCCTTGGCCAGCAGGCCGGTCCACGGTTGCACCACGGCGGCCTGAACCGGGTTCAGCATCTCGATGCCGAACAGCACGGCCTGGATGACAAGGAAGATGGCGAAGAAGCGGAACACGGCGGGTCTTGGGACAGGTGGGCGGCCGGATGGCGATCGGTAATGGACTTTATCAGGGCTGCTTGTTGTGGCGACTTGGTGCAAGCCCTTGCCCGGCCAGCAGGGCGGCGACCGCATCGGCCGTGCGCGCCGCGGCGCCGCGGTGGGCGCCGGCAAAGCCGAGCGCGGCGCGGCGCATGGCCGCCAGCCCGGCGGCATCGGCCAGCAGCGCCTGCGCGGCGGCCACGGCGCCCGCCATGTCGGCCACGCGGCGTGCGGCGCCGGCGGCCTCGGCCAGTTCGGCCGCCTGCGCGAAGTTGAAGGTGTGCGGGCCCATCACCACCGGGCAGCCGCAGGCCGCGGCCTCGATCAGGTTCTGCCCCCAGCGGCGCAAAGCTGCCGCCCAGCAGCGCCACATCGGCCAGGCTGTAATAGAGCGCCATCTCGCCCAGGCTGTCGCCGATCCAGACATCGGCCGCCAGCGCGCCCGTCGGCGGTGCATCGGTCCAGGTGCTGCGCTGCGCCACCGCCAGGCCCGCATCACGTGCCATCTGCGCCACCTCGGCAAAGCGCTGCGGGTGGCGGGACACGATCAGCCAGAGCGGGCTGGGGCGGGCGTTCGCTTCATTTTCAGGAGCTGCTCGCGCTTTCCCAGAAAGCGCCAGGGCCTTGATTTGGCCTAGAAACTCACCCTCCTCCCCTTCGCGCGAGCTGGCCAGCATGACCACCGGCCGGCCCGCCAGCACTGCGCGCCAGCGGCTGGCCTGCGCCTGCTGCGCGGCGTCGGGCTGGGCGTCGAACTTCAGGTTGCCCAGCACGCCGACCTGCGGCGCGCCGATGCTGCGAAAGCGCGCCGCGTCGGCCTCGGTCTGCGCGAACACCGCCGTCAACGCACGGTAGGCTGGGCGCAGCAGCCAGCCGGCGCGCTGGGCGCCGCGCAGCGATTTCTCGGACAGGCGCGCGTTGGCCAGCGCCAGTGGCACACCGCAGGCACGGGCCTCGGCAATGAGGTTCGGCCAGACCTCGGTCTCCATCAGCACACCCACGTCGGGGCGGAAATGCGCGAAGAAGCGCCGCACCGCGCCCCGCGTGTCCCACGGCTGCCAGACCTGCACGTCGCCATCGCGCAGCAGCTTGCGCCCCTCGGCCCGCCCGGTGGCGGTGCCGTGCGTGAGCAGCAGGCGCATGCCCGGCAGGCGCTGGCGCAGCGCGGCCATCAGGATGGCCGCGGCACGCGTTTCGCCCAGCGACACGGCGTGGACCCACACCAGCGGGCCGTCGCCCACAGGCCGTGCCACGCCGTAGCGGCCAAAACGCTCCTCGACATGCTCGCCATACCCCGGCTCGGCCACGGCGCGGCGGCGCAGCTTGCGGCGCAGCAGGGGTTGGGCGGCCCAGGCGGCCAGGCTGTAAAGGGCCCGCACCTCAGGCCATCGCATTCAAAAAGATAGCTGCCTGCGCTTTTCACAGGCCGATTTCAGATCATTTTGTCTTGAAATCATTGCCTGACAAGCGCAAGCCACTATCAATTCGAGAGTATGCCGCGTGCTGCTCAATGCGCCGCCGCCCCCACCCGCGCATCCGGTTTCACGCGTTTCAGCAGGGCCAGCATCTCGCCTTCGATGCGCTGCAGCGCCGCATCGGTGTGCCCTCGAAACGCAGCACCAGCACCGGCGTGGTGTTGCTGGCGCGGATCAGGCCGAAGCCGTCGGGCCAGTCGATGCGCAGGCCGTCGATTGTCGACACCTGCGCCGGCGCAGCGAACGCCTCGGCCGCCAGCGCCTGCAACTCGGCCGCCAGCCGGTGCGGCTCGCCTTCGGCGCAGGCCACGTTCAACTCGGGCGTGCTGTGGCTGGTGGGCAGCGCGTTCAGCACGGCGCTCGGGTCGGCGTGGCGGCTCAGGATTTCGAGCAGGCGGCAACCGGCGTAGGTGCCGTCGTCAAAGCCGTACCAGCGCTCCTTGAAGAAGATGTGGCCGCTCATCTCGCCGCCCAGGGGCGAATCGACCTCTTTCATGCGCGCCTTGACCAGCGAATGCCCCGTCTTGTGCATCAGCGGCACGCCGCCCGCTTGCTGGATGGCGGGCGCCAGGCGCTGCGAGCACTTCACGTCGAACACGATGGTGCCGCCCGGCACGCGGCTGAGCACGTCCTGCGCGAACAGCATCATCTGCCGGTCGGGGAAGATGTTCTGCCCATCCTTGGTGACGATGCCAAGGCGGTCGCCATCGCCGTCGAAGGCCAGGCCCAGTTCGGCATCGGTGGTCTGCAATGCGGCGATCACGTCGCGCAGGTTGTCGGGCTTGCTCGGGTCGGGGTGGTGGTTGGGGAAGTTGCCGTCAACCTCGCTGAACAGCTCGATCACCTCGCAACCGATGGCGCGGAAGATGCCCGGCGCGCTGGCGCCGGCCACGCCGTTGCCGCAATCGACCACGATCTTCATCGGCCGCGCCAGTTTCACGTCGCCCGCGATGCGCTCGCGGTAGGCCGGCAGCACGTCCACGCTGCGCACGCGGCCGCCTGCGCGGCGCTGCCAGCTTTCGGCTTCCATCATGCGGCGCAGCGCCTGAATGTCCTCGCCATGGATCGCGCGGCCGGCCAGCACCATCTTGAAGCCGTTGTCGTCGCGCGGGTTGTGGCTGCCCGTCACCTGGATGCCGCTGCTGCACAGCGTGGCGGCGGCGAAGTACAGCATCGGCGTGGTGGCCAGGCCGATGTCGATCACCTCGACCCCCGCCGCCACCAGCCCGCGCACCAGCGCGGCGGACAGGGCCGGGCCGGACAGGCGCCCGTCGCGCCCCACCGCCACGGTTTTCTCGCCCAGCGCCAGCGCGGTGGTGCCAAAGGCCAGGCCGAGCGCCTCGGCCACCGGTTCGTTGATGGTGGTCGGCGTGGTGCCGCGGATGTCGTAGGCCTTGAAGATGCTGGGGGTGACTTGCATGGGCGCCGATTGTAGGCAGCGGCCCTTCGACGGGGTGCCGTCAGCACCATGTCCGAAAACGGCGAGTCGCCAGCGCGGCGCTGCCTATCATGCGTTGCATGACGCCCCCTTCACCCTTCGATGCCGACGCCTGCTACCGCGCCGTGGTAGCGCACGACGCACGCTTCGACGGCGCGTTCTTCATCGGTGTCACCTCCACCGGCATCTACTGCCGCCCCGTGTGCCGCGTGAAGACGCCGCGGCGCGAGAACTGCCGCTTCTTCACCCACGCGGCGCAGGCCGAAGGCGCCGGCTTTCGCCCCTGCCTGCGCTGCCGTCCCGAGCTGGCGCCGCAGGCGCTGGCCTGGTCGGCGCAGGACGCCTCGGCCCTGCTGGCGCGGCACGCCGCGCGCCTGCTGGATTCGCCCGATGCCTGGGGTGATGCCGCGCCCAGCGTGGCGGGGCTGGCGGCGCGCCTGGGCGTGAGCGACCGGCACCTGCGCCGCGTGTTCGAGGCGGAACTGGGCGTGTCGCCCCTGGCCTGGCTGCAGACGCGCCGCCTGCTGGCCGCCAAGCAGTTGCTGGCCGACACGCGCCTGCCGATCGCGCAGGTGGCGCTGGCCGCCGGCTTTGCCAGTCTGCGCCGCTTCAACGCCGCCTTGGCCGCGCACTACCGCATGAGCCCGACGGCGCTGCGGCGCCAGGGCCAGGGCGCGCCGCACGGTGACGGCATCGAAGTCGTTCTGGGCTTTCGGCCGCCGTATGACGTGCAGGCCATGCTGATTTTTCTGCAGCAGCGCAGCGTGCCCGGCGCGGAGCAGGTCGATGTCGAGGCCGCCACCGTGGCACGCACGCTGCGCCTGCAGGTGGGCCAGCGCGGCATCGGCGGCTGGGTCGCCTGCCGCTTCGATCCCGGCGCGCACCGGGTGCACGTGCGCGTGGCCGACACGCTGGCACCCGCGCTGCCGCGCGTGATCGCCCGCGTGCGCGCCTGGCTCGACCTGGACGCCGACCCGGCCGCCATCCACGCCGTGCTGGGCGCCGACTTCCCCAGCGCGGCGGGCGTGCGGGTGCCGGGCACGCTGGACGGCTTCGAGCTGGCGGTGCGCGCCATCGTCGGCCAGCAGGTCAGCGTGGCCGCGGCGCGCACGCTGACCACGCGGCTGGTGGCGCGCTTCGGTGAGCCGCTGGCCACGCCGATCGACGGGCTGGCGCGGTTGTTTCCTGCTCCGGCCGCGCTGGCGGGCGCCAGCGGTGACGAACTGGGCCGGCTCGGCCTGGTGCGGCAACGCCAGGCTGCGCTGCACGCGCTGGCGCGGGCGGTGGATGCCGGGCAGCTGGCGCTGCACGCCGGCGCCGACGTGCCCGCCACCCTGGCCGCCCTCACCGCCCTGCCCGGCATCGGCGACTGGACGGCGCAGTACATCGCCCTGCGCGCGCTGCGCTGGCCCGATGCCTTCCCGGCCGGCGACGTGGCGCTGCACAAGGCGCTGGGGGTGTCAAGCCAGCGCCACCGCGCCCGCGCCGCGCAAGCGCTGGCCGAGCGCTGGCGGCCGTGGCGCGGCTACGCCGCCGTGCGGGCGTGGCAAACCAAAGAAGTATCAATTTCATAGCTGTCCGCGCTTGATGGACGGCGGCTCAACGAGGTTTTGACCATGAAACACCATCTGCACACCGCACACGCCCTGTGCGGCACCCCGCTGGGCGATCTGCTGCTGGCCGCCACGCCGCAGGCCTGTGCGGCGCCTGGTTCACCGAGGGCCATAAGGACAGCCCGGCCTGGGCCGAATGGGGAGCGCCCGAGCCCGGTCACCCCGCGCTGGCCGGGGCGATGCGCCAGCTGGACGCGTACTTCGCCGGCCGGCGCGTGCACTTCGACGTGCCACTGGATCTGTCGAGCGGAACACCGTTCCAGCAAACCGTGTGGCGCGCCTTGCTGGCCATCGAAGCCGGCCAGTCGCAAAGCTACCGCCAGGTCGCCGAACGCATCGGCCGCCCGGCTGCCGTGCGCGCGGTCGGCACCGCCGTCGGCGCCAATCCGCTCAGCATCTTCGTGCCCTGCCACCGCGTGCTGGGCAGCCGCGGGCGCTGACAGGCTACGCCGGCGGCCTGGCGCGCAAGGCGGCGCTGCTGCGGCTGGAGGGCTGGACCATCGACACGCCCGCAAGCGGCGGCGCGCCAGCCGCCACCCTGCGCCCGCAGCCGCCCGGCCGCGCCTGAGACATGGTTGCGCCCGCCGCATCCATCCCGCACGCATCCAGCAACCTGCCGCGCCGCCCGCGGCCCCATACTTCGCGCCCATGTCTGCCGCCGTCGCCGTCGAATTCATCCTGCTGGCCGCCATCTGGGGCGCGTCGTTCCTGTTCATGCGGCTGGGCACGCTGGAGTTCGGCCCGCTGCCGACGGCCGGCGTGCGCGTGGCCATCGCGGCACTGGCGCTGCTGCCGGTGATGTTGGCGCGTGGCCTGTGGCCGCAGCTGCGCCAGCACTGGAAGCCGGTGCTGTTCTGCGGCGTCATCAATTCGGCCATTCCATTCGCGCTGTTCAGCTTCGCGCTGCTGTCGATCAGCACCGGCCTGTCGTCCATCCTGAACGCCACGGTGCCGCTGTTCGGCGCGCTGGTGGCCTGGGCCTGGCTGGGCGACCGGCCAGGCGCCTCGCGCACGCTGGGGCTGGTCATCGGCTTCATCGGCGTGGCGCTGCTCACCTGGGGCAAGGCCAGCTTCACGCCCAATGCATCGGGCTTCAGCCCGGCCTGGGGCGTGGCCGCGTGCCTGCTGGCCACCATCAGCTATGCCGTGTCGGCCAGCTACACGCGCCGCTACCTGACGGGCCTGAACCCACTGATGTCGGCCACCGGCAGCCAGATCGGCGCGGCGCTGGGGCTGGCGATTCCATCGCTGCTGCTGTGGCCGTCGCAGCCACCCAGCGCCACAGCCTGGGGCGCGCTGCTCGCGTTGGGCGTGCTGTGCACCGCGGTGGCCTACGTGCTGTACTTCCGCCTGATCGACCGGCTGGGCCCGGCGCGGGCCATCACGGTCACCTTCACCATTCCGGTGTTCGCGGTGTTCTATGGCGTGGCGCTGCTGGGCGAAACCGTGACGCCGTGGATGCTGTTCTGCGGCGCCATCGTGCTGTGCGGCACGGCACTGGCCACGGGCGTCGTCAAGCTGCGAATTTAGGAGCTGCCGGCGCCCGCCACGCCTGCGCTGGAGAGCATTCTCTCCACATAACGGGCGATCAGGTCGATCTCCAGATTGACCGCAGCGCCCACCGCCAGCGCATGCAGCGCGGTGTTCTGCACCGTGTGCGGAATCAGGTTGATGCTGAACTCGCAGCCCTCGGCCGTGTCGCTCACCCGGTTCACCGTCAGGCTCACGCCGTTGACCGTGATCGAGCCCTTGTACGCCAGGTATTTCGCCAGCTCGCGCGGCGCCAGCACGCGCAGCTCCCAGCTCGCCCACGGGGGCAAAGTGCGTGACCTGGCCGATGCCGTCCACATGGCCCGAGACTATGTGCCCACCCAGGCGGTCGTGCGCGCGCAGGGCTTTTTCGAGGTTGATGGGCCCGGGCTGGTCGAGCCCCGCCGTGCGCGCCAGCGATTCGGCCGAGATGTCGATGGCGAAGCGCCCGGTCGCGGCGTCGATCTGCGTGGCCGTCATGCAGGCGCCGTTGAGCGCGATACTGTCGCCCAGGCCCACGTCATCCAGATAGCCGGCGGGCGTCTCGATCAGCAACTGCTTGCCATGCGCGCCGCTGTCGCCCAATGCCCGCACTTCAACGATGCGGCCAACCGCGGTGATGATGCCCGTGAACATGAAAAACCCCGCAAATCAAGGACTTGCGGGGTTTCTCAAAGAAAGTGGCGCGGCTGGCAGGATTCGAACCCACGACCCCTTGGTTCGTAGCCAAGTACTCTATCCAACTGAGCTACAGCCGCGCGAAGCCCGCAATTCTAACACAAGAAATTTGGTAGGCCGTGCAGGACTTGAACCTGCGACCAAGGGATTATGAGTCCCCTGCTCTGACCAACTGAGCTAACGGCCCGCCAAGCGCGTGATTCCAGGCGTTGCCACCCGGCTTGCCCTGGCTGAGCGCGTTGCTGACCAGCCGCGACGTGATGTCGACGATCTGGATCATGCGGTCGTAAGGCATGCGCGTGGGGCCGATCACGCCGAGCGTGCCGACCACCTGGCCATCCACCTCGTACGGCGCGCTGACGACCGACAGGTCTTCCACCGGCACGGTCTGGCTTTCGCCGCCGATGAAAATGCGCACGCCCTCGGCCTCGCTCGATACGTCGAGCAGCCGCATCAGTTGCGCCTTCTGCTCGAACAGGTCGAACGCGCGGCGCAGCTGGTTCATGTCGCTGGAGAAATCGGTCACCGCCAACAGATTGCGCTCGCCCGAGATCACCACCTCGTCCTGCGCCTGGCTCATGACCTCGGAGCCGACCTGCACCGCCGCCTGCATCAGCTTGGCGATCTCGCCGCGCAGGCGGTCCACCTCGTGGTGCAGGCGCGCGCGCACCTGCTCGATGGCCATGCCGGAGAAGTTGGCGTTGAGGTAGTTCGACGCCTCCTGCAGTTCCGACGCCGTGTAGTCGGTGTCGGTGAACAGCACGCGGTTCTGCACGTCGCCGTCGGGCGCCACGATGATCAGCAGCAGGCGCCGCTCGGACAGGCGCAGGAACTCGATGTGCTTGAACACCGACGAGCGGCGCGGCGCCATCACCACGCCGACGAAGTGCGACAGGTTGGACAGCAGCTGCGCCGCGTTGGCGATCACCTTTGCGGCTGGTCGGGCGTCAGTGCCGGCGCGTCCATCTCGCCCTGCTGCGCCGTCAGCATGGTGTCGACGAACAGGCGGTAACCGCGCGCCGTGGGCACGCGCCCGGCCGAGGTGTGCGGGCTGGCGATCAGGCCGATCTCCTCCAGGTCCGACATCACGTTGCGGATGGTGGCGGGCGACAGATCGAGCCCCGAGGCGCGCGACAGCGTGCGCGAACCGACGGGCTGGCCGTCGGCGATGTAGCGCTCGATCAGGGTCTTGAGCAGCAGGCGTGCACGGTCGTCGAGCATTCAAATCATTATGATGTAATTTGTTCATGAGCCTTCAGTTTCACCGTGTCGCACTGGTCGGGAAGTACCAGGATTCGGCCTCTTCCGCCGTGCCGGACTCGACCCGAGAAATCATTGCCGAGATCGCCGGCTTTCTGACGGCCCAGGGTTGCCAGGTGGTGCTGGCCGAGCGCACCGCGCACAGCACCGGGCTCGACCAGTACCCCGCCCTCGACGTGGCCACCATCGGCAACGAATGCGACCTGGCGGTGGTGGTGGGTGGCGACGGCACCATGCTCGGCATCGGCCGGCAGCTGGCGCGTTACGGCACGCCCCTGATCGGCATCAACCAGGGGCGGCTGGGCTTCATCACCGACATTCCGCTGGAGGGCTACCACGAAACGCTGTCGGCCATGCTGGGCGGCGCGTTCGAGGAAGACCACCGCAGCCTGATGCATGGCAAGGTGATGCGCGAGGGCGAGTGCGTGTTCGAGGCCTTCGCCATGAACGACGTGGTAGTGAACCGCGGCGCCGTGGCCAGCATGGTGGAACTGCGCGTCGAGGTCAACGGCCACTTCGTGGCCAACCACCGGGCCGACGGCATCATCGTGGCCACGCCCACCGGCTCCACGGCCTATGCGCTGTCGGCCGGCGGGCCGCTGCTGCACCCGCTGGTGCCGGCCTGGGCGCTGGTGCCGATCGCGCCGCACACCTTGTCGAACCGGCCGATCGTGGTGGCGGATCCGGTGGAGATCGCCATCGAGATCGTCTCCGGCAAGGACGCCAGCGCCAGCTTCGACATGCAGTCGCTGGCCTCGCTGCACCATGGCGACCGCATCGTGGTGCGGCGCTCCGAGTTCCGCGTGCGCTTTCTGCACCCCACGGGCTGGAGCTACTTCGACACGCTGCGCAAGAAATTGCACTGGAACGAGGGCGGGGTATGACGTCCCCTGAGTCGCCTGCGGCGCCTTCCCTCAGGGGACGACGCCAGTGGCCGGGCCAAGCCCGCTCCACGGCGCCCCCGCGTGGCCTGCTCCGCGGCCGCTGGATTCGGGGTGCCTGATGCACACCGGGCGACGCGACGACGCGGGAGATCATTGACATGGGTTTGCGCCACCTGACCCTGCGCGACTTCGTCATCGTCCCGGCGCTCGATCTGGCGCTGGGTCGCGGCTTCACGGCCCTGACCGGCGAGACGGGCGCCGGCAAGTCGATCCTGATCGACGCGCTGCAGCTGGTGCTGGGCGGGCGCGGCGATGCGCTGTGGGTGCGCGAAGGCCAGCCGCGCTGCGAGATCGGCGCCGAGTTCGACCTGCCCGAGACGGCACGCCCCTGGCTGGCTGAGCATGGCTTCGACACCGAATCCGGCGCCCTGCTGCTGCGCCGCACCATCGACAGTGCCGGCCGCAGCCGCGCCTGGATCAACGGCTCCAGCGCCACGCTGGCGCAGTTGCGCGAGTTGGGCGAGTGGCTGGTCGACATTCACGGCCAGCACGCCTGGCAAAGCCTGACGCGCCCCGCCGCCGTGCGCGAGCTGCTGGATGCCTATGCCGGCACCGATGCGCGCCCGATGACCGCCGCCTGGCAAGCCTGGCGCCAGGCCGACGCCACGCTGCAAGCCGCCCGCGCAGCCCAGAACAGCCTGGCGCAGGAGCGCGAGCGCCTGCTGTGGCAGATCGGCGAACTCGACAAGCTGGCCCCGGCCAATGGCGAGTGGGACGAGCTGAACCAGCGCCACGCCCGCCTGTCGCATGCGCAGGCGCTGATCGACGCCGCGCAGACGGCCAGCGCCGCGCTGGAAGGCGACGATGGCGAAGGCGGCGCCCTGCCCGCGCTGGCGCAGGCACAGAACGCGCTGGACGAGCAGCGCGGCATCGAACCCGAATTCGCCGCCCTGGTCGAGGTGCTGGAAGCCTGCGTGGCCCAGGCGCGCGATGCCGCCCACAGCCTGCACGGCTATCTGCGGCGCGCCGACCCCGACCCCGAGCAACTGGCCAAGCTGGACGAGCGCATGGGCCAATGGGTAGGCCTGGCGCGGCGCTTTCGCCGCCCGCCGGAAGAGCTGCACGCGGTGCTGGCGCAATGGCGCGCCGAGCTGGCGCAGCTGGAAGCGGCGGGCGACCTGGCACAGCTGGAGGCCGACGCTCAGGCCGCGCGTCAGGCGTATCTGCAGGCCGCGCAAGCCGTGTCGAAGCAGCGCCAGCAGGCCGCGCCGCGCCTGTCGCAGGCGGTGACCGCCGCGATGCAGGAGTTGGGCATGCAGGGCGGCCACTTCGAAGCGGCGATTGAGCGCCTGTCCGAGCCGGCGCAGCACGGCCTGGAGAACGTGCAGTTTTTGGTGGCAGCGCACACCGGATCAGCGCCACGCGCTATTGAACGTGTAGCATCCGGCGGTGAACTGTCACGCTTGGCGCTGGCCATCGCGGTGACCACCAGCGAACTGGGCAGCGTCGGAACGCTGGTGTTCGACGAGGTCGATTCGGGCGTGGGCGGCGCCGTGGCCGCCACCGTAGGCCAGCTGCTGCAGCGCTTGGGGCGCGACCGGCAGGTGCTGTGCGTCACCCATCTGCCGCAGGTGGCGGCGTGTGCCGACGAGCACCTGCTGGTCAGCAAGCAGGCTGGCGAAGGGGCCGCGCCCACCAGCACGGTGGCGCCCATCCAGGGCGAGCCGCGCACGCGCGAGATCGCCCGCATGCTGGGCGGCGAGCGCATTTCCGACACCACGCTGGCGCATGCGCAGGAGATGCTGAACGCGCCCGCGGCGGCGCCCGCAACGCCGCCGCGCGGCACGCGGAAGGCGCGCGCATGAGCATCGAACTGGTGGTCATCAGCGGCATGTCCGGATCGGGCAAGTCGGTGGCGCTGCGCGCGCTGGAGGACGTGGGCTACTACTGCGTCGACAACCTGCCGCCCGAACTGCTGGAGCCCTTCATCGCGCTGCAGCAGCGCCTGGGCACGCGCCGGGTGGGCATTGCCATGGACGTGCGCAGCGGCGATTCGCTGCCGCAGCTGCCGCTGTTGCTGCATGGCCTGAGCGACAGGGGCATCGCGCTGCGCCAGATCTTTCTGGACGCCGACGACGAAACCCTGGTGCGGCGCTTTTCCGAAACGCGGCGGCGCCACCCACTGTCGATGCCCGACGACCTGCAGGGCCGGCAGGCGCTGCCGCAGGCGATCGAGAAAGAGCGCCGCCTGCTGGCCGACCTGCGCGAGCGCTCGCACGTCATCGACACCAGCCACCGGCGGCCGTCGCAGCTGCTGGCGGTGGTCAAGCAGCTCATCGCCGCGCCCACGGCGCACCTGACGCTGGTGTTCGAATCCTTCGCCTTCAAGCGCGGCATTGCGCTGGATGCGGATTACGTGTTCGACGTGCGCATGCTGCCCAACCCGCACTACGACACCGAGCTGCGCCCCATGACCGGGCGCGACCAGCCGGTCGCCGACTTCCTGGCGCAGCAGCCCGAGGTGCAGCTGATGCGCCAGCAGATCGCCGACTTCCTGCGCACCTGGCTGCCGGCGCTGGCGCGCGACCACCGCAGCTACGTCACGGTGGCCATCGGCTGCACGGGCGGGCAGCACCGCTCGGTGTACCTGGTGGAGCAGCTGGTGCAACAGTTCAGCGCCGAGTGGCTGACGCTGGCACGCCACCGCGAGCTGGACGGCATTCAAAAATAATAGCTGCTTGCGATTGATTTGAAACGATTTCAGGCTTTTTATATCTGAAATCGTTTACTGACAGGCGCAAGCAGCTATCTTTATTGATCAACCACAACGCTCGGACAGCGTTGCATGCGCGGGTTGCCCGCGATCAAGCCTTGGTGGCGACGAGTCGCCTCATCGCGGGCAAGCCCGCTCCCACACAGCGGATGCAGGCCGCGCGTCATTCGAGACTTCTTGATCATCACGCTTTATCGACAGCCTACCTGGCCGCTCAAGCCTGCGCCTGCAGAAACCTGCGGATCGGCGCCGGCAGGCCCAGCGCTGGCCATTCATGGGGCGTGAACCAGCGGCCGTCGTCGCCCAGCGCGGTGCCCGGCAACCGGGCGCTGACGATGTGGATGTCCAGGTCGCGGTGCGTCAGCACATGCCGGAACGGCGCGTGCTCGATCGCCTCCGCGCGCGCGGCCGGCGGCAGGCTGTCCGTCAAGGCCTCGCGCCCTTCGTGCAGCGGCAGGCAGAACAGGCGCGCCCAGATGCCCTTGTCGGGCCGCTGCTGCAGCCACACCCGGCCTTGCTCGTCCTGCGCGTGCAGCAGCCACAGCGTGATCTGCCCGCGCGCCACGCGCCGCGTCTTGACCGGGTAGCGCGCGGGTGCGCCCTGGCCCGCCGCCACGCAGTCACCGACCAGCGGGCACACCGTGCAGGCCGGTCGCCGCAGCGTGCAGATGCCGGCGCCCAGGTCCATCAGTCCCTGCGTGTAGGCGGGCATGCTGCGGGCCAGGTCGTGCTCGGGCAGCAGGCTTTCGGCCCGCGCCCACAGCGCGCGCTCGTGGCGGGCTTCGCTCAGGTCGTCGTCGATGCCGAAGGCGCGCGTCAGCACGCGCTTGACGTTGCCGTCCAGGATGGCGGCGCGCTCGCCGAAGCAGAACGCCGCGATGGCCGCCGCCGTCGAGCGGCCGATGCCCGGCAGCGTGGCCAGCTCGGCCGCCGTGCGCGGAAACGCGCCGCCGAAGCGCGCCATCACCTCGCACGCGCAGCGGTGCAGGTTGCGCGCACGCGAGTAGTAGCCCAGCCCGCTCCACAGCCCCAGCACTTCATCCTCGGGCGCGGCGGCCAGGCGGGCGACGTCGGGAAAGCGCTCGAGAAAGCGCGCGTAGTAGCCCAGCACCGTCGTCACCTGCGTCTGCTGCAGCATGATTTCCGACAGCCACACGCGGTACGGATCGCGCGTGCCCTGCCACGGCAGGCCGTGGCGGCCGTGCTGGCGCTGCCAGTCGATGATGCGGGCGGAAAACGCCGCGCCGCGGCGCGTCACGCCGGCACGGCCTCGGCGTGCTCGGACGGTGTGGCCTGGTCGGCGCTGGCGGTCTGCAGCTCGCGGCTGAGGGTGGCGAGCCGCCGCTCAATGGCGTCGAGGGCGGACTCCTGCTCCTCGATCTCGCCGATGCGCAGATCGAGCCCACCCGCGGCGTCCTGGATGCGCTGGATCGCCTCGATGCGGCGGCCGTAGGCGCGGCGGCGCTCACGCAGTTGTGCATCGAGCTGGCTCGAGGTGGACTTGTTCCACAGCTCGATCTCGCCCAGCGCCGTCTCGAAGATCGAGCGCACGCGCGCCAGCAGCGCGCGCACCAGCTTCTCGGCGAACTCGGGCCGCGCCAGCTGCACCATGTTGCCCACGCCCAGGTACTGCAGGTGGCTGCGCTCGACGGCATCCAGGTCCTTCTCGAAGCGGTCCATGGTGGGCGGCACCACCGCCTGCAGCGAAAAGCCGTACTCGGTGTTGAGCTGACGGAACGAGGTCGTCAGCATGGCGTGGATCTCGGTCTCCAGCGTCTGCACCTGCTGCATCACGCCGCGCAGGTTGTCGAAGCCCTTGGCGTACGACTTCTTGATGCCCAGCTTCAGGCCCGGCTCGCGCAGCGCCGTGCTCAGCACCGCCAGCTCGCGCTTGATGGACGAGCTGCCCAGCAGCTTGAACACGTCGCGCAGCAGCTTCAGGTGCACCGAGCGCACGGCCAGCACGCTGGCGGCGCTGCGGTCGAAGTCGGCCTTCTCCTGCTCGACGCGCAGGCGCATCTGGCGGATCACGGTGTGGTTCTTGCCGCGCAGGCCCTTCAGCTCCAGCATCTGCTCGGACAGCTCGCGCCGGCGGATGCCCAGCGTGCGCGTGGCATCCGTCTGCACGCGGCCGACGCTGGAGCGGATCGCGCCTTCCAGCACCGCCTGCCGCGCGCCCAGCACCTGCTGGCCCAGCATCTGCTCGAAATTCGGCAGGCGGCTTTCGGCCAGCAGCGCGGCATCGCCGCGCACCTTGGCCAGCAGCCCCTTCTGCGCCGACAGCGCCAGCACCTGCTGCGCGTCCAGCGCCAGCGTCTGTGCCGTGTCGGCGCGCTGGCGGCCGATCTGCGCCTCGATCTGCGCCGCGCTGCTCAGCTCGTCCCACAGCGTGTCGATCTTGTTCAGCACCACGAAGCGCGTGCCGGCGCTGTCTTCCATGGTCGCCAGGTGTTCGCGCCAGATCGTCAGGTCGGACTTGGTCACCCCGGTGTCGGCCGCCAGGATGAACACCACGGCCTGCGCCTGAGGGATCAGGTTGACGGTCAGCTCCGGCTCGGCGCCGATGGCGTTCAGGCCGGGCGTGTCGAGCACCACCAGGCCCTGCTTGAGCAGCGGGTGCGCCATGTTGATGAGTGCGTGGCGCCAGCGCGGGACCTCGACGGCGCCGGAGGCGTTGACGGGCGGGTTGTCCTCGGGCCGGTCGTCGTGCCAGAAGCCGAGCGCGCGCGCCTCGTCCTTGGTCACGTGCAGCACTTCGGACACCTTTTCCATGGCGCCGGCCAGCTGCTCGGGGTCGTTCACGTCGAGGTCGACCCGCGTCCACTTCTCGGGCACCATGCGCCATTCGAGCAGGGCCTGCGGCTGCAGGCGGGTCTCGATGGGCAGCAGGCGCAGGCAGGGCGGCAGGTCGGCCTCGTAGCCCAGTTCGGTCGGGCACATGGTGGTGCGCCCGGCGCTGGCCGGCATGATGCGGCGGCCGTAGCCGGCAAAGAACACGGCGTTGATCAGCTCGGACTTGCCGCGCGAGAACTCGGCCACGAAGGCCACCATGACCTTGTCGGAGCGCAATTGCTCGATCAGGCGCTGCAGCTCTCGTCGGCGCCGTCGTCCAGCAGTTGCTGTTCGCGCAGCCAGTCGCCCAGCACCTTCAGGCGCAGGCCCATCTCGCGGCGCCACGCGCCGTGCTTGTCGAACTGCTCGTTGAAACCTGCCACCGCCACTGAAGCCACTCCCGGAGTTCGGGCCATATTACACCGCGCCCCGCGCCGGAACCCGCGCCTTCGGGCCTGCACAAGCGCAAGGCGTGACCTAAGTCGCCGTCAGGCGCGCTGGCACACCGGGCAGAAGAATGTCGAGCGCTGGCCCTGCCGGATTTGCCGCAGCGGTGTGGCGCACTTCAGACAGGGCTGGCCGGCCCGGCCGTAGACCGCCGCTTCCAGCTGGAAGTGCCCGTCCTCGCCCGTGGCGCTGGAAAAGTCGCGCAGCGTGCTGCCGCCGCGCTCCACGGCGCGCGCCAGCACCTCGCGCACCGCCGCGTGCAGGCGGTCGGCCCGCGCGCGCGACAGCCGGTCGGCCCGCGTGGTGGGCCGGATGCCGGCCATGAACAGCGCCTCGGACGCGTAGATGTTGCCCACGCCCACCACCACGTCGCCCGCCAGCAGCACCTGCTTGATGGGCGCCCGGCGCGCGCGCAGGCCGGCGTGGAAGGCGGCCGCATCGAACTGCTCGCCCAGCGGCTCCATGCCCAGCCTGGCCAGCAGCTTGCGCGCCGGGTCGGCGCTCACCCCGGCCGACCACACCACGGCGCCGAAGCGGCGCGGGTCGTGCAGCCGCAGCGTGCCTTGCGTGGTGACGAGGTCGAAATGGTCGTGCCGCCCGGCCTCGGGGGCTCGCTGCGAAAGCTCAGGCTGCCGGACATGCCCAGGTGCACCAGCAGCACGCCATCGTCCAGTTGCAGCACCAGGTACTTGCCGCGCCGGCCCACGTCCTGCACGTACTGCCCCACCAGGGCCTCGGGCGCCAGCCCCAGCGGCCAGCGCAGCGGCAGGCCGGCGCGCGCGGCCAGGATGCGCGCGCCGCGAATCCGGTCGGCAAAGCTGCGCCGCGTGACTTCGACTTCAGGCAGTTCCGGCATGTCCAGAAGGATCAACAGGCATGGATTATTATGGGTTGATGCAGCATTTTCACCGCGTCGCCTGCGGGCTGGCGCTGGCTCTGGCGGCCACGGCCACGCTGGCGCAAACCCCGGCCGCGCCGCAGGCTGCAGCCTCCAGCGCACCCGCCGACGCCGACGCCCCGCCCGCCCAGTCGCGCCTCACCGCGCGCCTGATGTACGAGTTGCTGATCAGCGAAATGCTGTTCCGCCAGGGCGACGCGCAGAACAGCACCGGCACCATGCTGAGCGCAGCGCGCCGCACGGGCGACGAATCGCTGTTCAAGCGGGCCACCGAGATGGCGATCCAGTCGCGCTCCGGCCCCGGTGCGCTGGACACCGCGCGTGCCTGGCGCCAGGCACACCCCAGCTCCATCGAAGCCAGCCGCTACGAACTGCAGGTACTGATCGTGCTGGGCCGCATCGCCGAAACCGAGGCACCCCTGCGCGCCGTGCTGGCGTCGCTGCCGGCGGAAGAAAAATCGCCTTCATCACCGCGCTGCCGGCGCTGTACCAGCGCGCGCCCGACAAGGCGGAAGCCGCGCAGACGGTGCAGCGCGCACTGTCCGAGGCGGTCAAGATTTCGGCCCTGGCGCCCGCGGCGTGGACCACCATCGGCCGCATGCGCCTGCAGAACAACGACCACGCCGGCGCCCTGGCCGCGGCCACCCTGGGGCAGGATGCCAACGCGCAGTCGGAATGGCCGGCGCTGCTGGCGCTGCAGCTCATGTCGGGCGCGGGCGAGGCCAAGGCCGAGGCGCTGATCCAGCGCCACCTGTCGCACCCCGACGCGCGGCCCGAAGTGCACATCGGCTACGCCCGCGCGCTGGTCGAACAGGGCCGCCACGCCGACGCCCATGCGCAGCTCAACACCCTGCTGCACCGCTCGCCCGACAACGCCGAAGCCTGGCTGGTGCGCGGCGCGCTGTACGCCGACGAGCGCAAGGACACCGAGGCCGAGGCCGACCTGCAGCACTACCTGAACCTGGCCAGGCAGCCCGACCAGACCGCCGGCGCCGACCACGCCCGCCTGATGCTGGCGCGCATCGCCGAGCGCCGTGGCGACTACGCCGCGGCCGAGCGCTGGCTGGCCAGCGTGGATTCGCCCGACCAGCTGCTGGCGGTGCAGACCCGCCGCGCGCAGATCCTGGCGCGCCAGGGCCGTCTGGACGAGGCGCGCCAGGCCATCCGCAACGTGCCCGAGCGCAAGCCCGAGGACGCCCGCCAGAAGCTGCTGACCGAAGCCCAGTTGCTGCGCGACCACCAGCAACCCGAGCAGGCCTACCAACTGCTGACTGAAGAGCTGAAGAAGGACCCCGACGACGAAGGCCTGCTGTACGACGCGGCCATGGCGGCCGAGCGGCTCGACCGCATGAACGAGATGGAGCGGCTGATGCGCCGCCTGATCGAACTGAACCCCGACGCCGCGCACGCCTACAACGCACTGGGTTACTCGCTGGCCGATCGCAACCTGCGCCTGCCCGAAGCCAGGCAGTTGATCGAGAAGGCCGTGCAGTTGTCCCCGACGACAGCTTCATCCAGGACAGCCTGGGCTGGGTGCATTTCCGCATGGGCAACGTGCGCGAAGCGCGCAAGATTCTGGAAGCTGCCTACAAGAAGCGCCCCGACCCCGAAATCGCCGCCCACCTGGGTGAAGTGCTGTGGGTGCAGGGCCACCACGACGAGGCGCGCCGCATCTGGCGCGACGGCTTGCGCCAGGACATGGACAACGAGACGCTGCAGAAGACGCTGAAGCGATTCGGGGTGACGCCTTGACGATGACCGGCGGCTGGCGCGGTGGCGCCATCGCGCGGCGCGCAGCCTTCGGCTGGCTGTTGATCGCTTCTTTTTGATAGCTGGCTGCGCAACTGACAAGCCGCCTCATGCCGCATTTGATACTGAAAGCAACCAGTGGAGCGGCCGCCTGGGCCTGACCGTGGCCGCGGAGCCGCCGCAGTCCTTCTCTGCCGGCTTCAGCCTGAGCGGCAGCCCCGACGCCGGCGAACTGACCCTGACTTCACCCCTGGGCAGCACCCTGGCCGTCATGCAGTGGCACCCTGGAGAGGCTTGGCTGCGCCAGGGCGAGCAGGCGCGGCGCTATGAATCGCTGGAGACTCTGGCGGCCGAGGTGATCGGCACCCCGCTGCCCGTGCGCGCCCTGTTCGGGTGGCTGCGCGGCCAGCCGCAGTCGGTGCCGGGCTGGCAGGCCGACCTGAGCCGCCTGCCCGAAGGCCGCCTGTCGGCCAAGCGTCTGATGCCCTTGCCGACCGCCGATCTGCGGGTCGTGCTCGATCGCTGAGACTGGCCACACGATGCGCTCGTTGTACGACGTGCCCGCGCCGGCCAAGCTGAACCTGTTCCTGCACATCACCGGGCGACGGGCCGACGGCTACCACCTGCTGCAATCGGCCTTCATGCTGATCGACTGGTGCGACACACTGCATTTCGAGCGGCGCGCCGGTGGCGCCATCACGCGCCAGGACCTGGGCCTGCCGCTGCCGCCCGAGGATCTGGTGCTTCGCGCCGCACGCGCGCTGCAACAGGCCACCGGATGTGCCGAAGGCGCGCACATCGGCATCCTCAAGCGCGTGCCGTCACAGGCCGGGATGGGCGGCGGCTCGTCGGATGCCGCCAGCACGCTGCTGGCGCTCAACCGGCTCTGGGGCCTGCAGCTAACCCGTGCGCAACTGGCGCAGATCGGCCTGTCGCTGGGGGCCGACGTGCCCTTCTTCATCCATGGCGGCCATGGCTGGGTCGAAGGCATCGGCGAGCAGATTCGGCCGCTGGCGCTGCCGCCGGCGCGGTTTCTTGTCGCAAAACCGCCGCAGGGACTGGAAACCGGCGCCATTTTTGGCGCACCCGATCTGAAACGTGATTCAGAGCCTGCTATAATTTCAGGCTTTGCTGCAGACCCGTACGGCTTTGGCCGCAACGACCTGCAGCCGGTTGCCCAGCGGCTTTGCCCGCAGGTGTCCGAGGGGATCGAGTGGCTTTCGCGGCTCGGCCTTCAGGGCAGGATGACCGGCTCGGGCAGCGCGGTTTTTGCAAGGTGCCGCAGGCGCAGGAGGCTGATCTGGCCGCCACGCCCCAGGCCCCGGCAGACTGGCAAGTGCGTCTGTGCAGCAATCTGGAGGTTCATCCGCTCAGCGGCTGGGCCCCAGGCGACAGTTGAAGGTGGCTGGCCCGCAGTTGGGGCCGGCAACCGGTGTAGGGGAGTCGCCAAGTTGGTCAAGGCACCGGATTTTGATTCCGGCATGCGAGGGTTCGAGTCCTTCCTCCCCTGCCAGACCCTGACGCCGTGCGCAACGCGCCCGGCTTGAACTTTCGCCGGGCACCGCGTGCCCGGTTCGAAGCCGCACCGTTTCAGTGACACGCCGGAAAGCGCATGCAGCCGTCCCACACTCCTGACTTTCTGGTGTTCACCGGCAATGCCAATCCGGCACTGGCGGCTGAAATCGCCAGCCATCTGGGCATCAGCCTCGGCGCCGCCGACGTGGGGCGTTTCTCCGACGGCGAGGTCACGGTCGAGATCAAGCAGAACGTGCGCGCCCGCGACGTGTTCGTGGTGCAGTCCACCTGCGCGCCGACCAACGAGAACCTGATGGAACTGCTGATCATGGTCGACGCGCTCAAGCGCTCGTCGGCCGAACGCATCAGCGCCGTCATCCCCTACTTCGGCTACGCCCGGCAGGATCGCCGCCCGCGCTCCACCCGGGTGCCGATCAGCGCCAAGGTGGTGGCCAACATGCTGCAGGCGGTGGGCGTGTCCAGCGTCATCATGATGGACCTGCACGCCGACCAGATCCAGGGCTTCTTCGACATCCCGGTCGACAACATCTACGCCTCGCCGGTGCTGCTGGGCGATCTGCGGCAGAAGAACTACGACGATCTGCTCGTCGTCAGCCCCGATGTGGGTGGCGTGGTGCGCGCGCGCGCGCTGGCCAAGCAGCTGGGTTGCGACCTGGCCATCATCGACAAGCGCCGGCCCAAGGCCAACGTGAGCGAGGTGATGCACGTCATCGGCGACATCGAGGGCCGCAACTGCGTGATCATGGACGACATGATCGACACCGCCGGCACGCTGGTGAAGGCGGCCGAGGTGCTGAAGGAGCGCGGCGCCAAGAAGGTGTACGCCTACTGCACGCACCCCATCTTCAGCGGCCCGGCCATCGAGCGCATCGCCAAGGGCACGGCGCTCGACGAGGTGGTGGTGACCAACACCATTCCGCTGTCCGACGCGGCAGCGCAATGCCCCAAGATTCGCCAGGTGTCGGTGGCGCCGCTGATCGCGCAGACGATCGGCCGCATCGCCCGCGGCGAGTCGGTGATGAGTCTGTTCCAGGAGCAGGAAAACCTGTTCTGACGGAACGCACGGGTCGCATGGCAATCCAGCCGCGCGGCTTTTTCAACCTGAGCCGCACTGGTCGCGGTCGGCTCAATACAGGAGTCAGTCATGAAATTCGTCGCTTTCGAGCGCAGCAAGCAGGGTACGGGTGCGAGCCGCCGTCTGCGCAATGCCGGCAAGGTGCCCGGCATTGTTTACGGCGGTGAGGGTGAGCCCCAGCTGATCGAGCTGGACCACAACGCACTGTGGCATGCCATCAAGAAGGAAGCCTTCCACTCGTCCGTGCTGGACATGGAACTGGCCGGCAAGACCGCCCAGGTGCTGCTGCGTGACCTGCAGATCCACCCCTACAAGCAGCAGGTGCTGCACATCGACTTCCAGCGCGTGTCGGCGAAGCAGAAGATCACCATGAAGATCCCCTGCACTACAGCGGCGAGGAAGAGTCCACCGCGGTCAAGACCGACAAGTGTCTGGTCAACCACATCCTGACCGAACTGGAAGTGTCGTGCCTGCCGGCCGACCTGCCCGAGGCGATCAAGGTCGACCTGTCGAAGCTGGAAAAGGGCAGCACCCTGACGCTGAAGGACATCGAACTGCCCAAGGGCGTCGAGCCCATGCTGCACGGCCACAGCGCCGAAGACACGGTGCTGGTGTCGGTGGTGATGCCTGCCGCCGAGGAGCCGGAAGCCGACGCTGCTGCCGGCGACGCCGCACCCGCGGCCGAAGGCGACAAGAAGTGATGCAGGCCTGACAGCCCGTTCGCTGCAAGAAGCCCGCTTTCGAGCGGGTTTTTTGTTGCCCGAACATCTTTGATTGCTTCAATAACAATAGCTTCTTGCGCCCATCACTAAACGATTTCAGGCCTTTTTCTCTTGAATTCATTACCTGGCGGGTGCAACCCACTATCAAAATTGAACTGGCTGCGGCGTGCTGCCAACCCGCCCCGCACCGAACCACGCCACCGATAATCCCACCCATGATCAAACTCTTCGTCGGCCTGGGCAACCCCGGCGCCGAATACGAGGCCACCCGCCACAACGCCGGCTTCTGGTGGATCGACGCCGTGGCACGCCAGCTGAACGCCCGCCTGGCGCCCGAGCGCGGCTACCACGGCTTGGTGGCGCGTGCCAACGTGCGCGGGCACAGCGTGTGGCTGCTGCAGCCGCAGACCTTCATGAACCTGTCCGGCCGCTCGGTGTCGGCGCTGGCGCGCTTTTACAAGATCGCGCCCGAGCAGATTCTGGTGGTGCACGACGAGCTCGACCTGGCGCCCGGCCAGGCCAAGCTCAAGAAAGGCGGCGGCCACGCCGGCCACAACGGGCTGCGCGACATCCACGCGCAGCTGGGCACGGGCGACTACTGGCGCCTGCGCATCGGCATCGGCCACCCGGGCGACAAGTCGGAAGTGGTGGGCTGGGTGCTGCGCAAGCCGCCGGCGGAAGAACTGGCGCAGATCGAAGCCGCCATCACGCGCTCGGCGCAGGCGTTCGAGAACCTGGTGATGGGCGAGATGGAGCGCGCCACGGTGCAGATCCACACCGACAAGCCGCCGCGTGCCAAGCCACCCAAACCGGCCGCGCCACGGACAGCGCCGACGCCCGGCGATGATTCAGCCGGCTCGTGACGCCTGTGAAAAATCAAGATTGCGTGACTATCGAGAAGTCTCACACAGCGTTGTGGGAGCGGGCTTGCCCGCGATGAGGCAACGGGTCGCCACGAACGCTTGATCGCGGGCAAGCCCGCTCCCACACAGCGGATGCGGTCCGCGCGTCATCGGAGACTTCTTGAGCATCAAGCAAGATTGATAGCTGCTGGCGCTTGATGGACGGGCGCCAGAGGCCGAAAAGGCCTTGAATCAGGCCTTGGCCGCCTGCAGCCGGTGGTACTTCTGCAGCAGCATTTCCTTGTCCTCGACCCGGTTCGGATCCACCGGAATGCATTCCACCGGGCACACCGTCACGCACTGCGGCTCGTCGAAGTGGCCGACGCATTCGGTGCACTTGTTCGGGTCGATGACGTAGATCTCCGGGCCCATCGAGATGGCCTCATTCGGGCACTCCGGCTCGCACACATCGCAGTTGATGCACTCGTCGGTGATCATCAGTGCCATGGGTTCAATACTCCTTTGGTCGGTGCGTCCGATTATCCGCCGGGGCACGCAGCGCGGCCTGCGCGCGGTCAAAGGCAGCAACGAATGTGTTGATAATCGCGCCGACCCATGAGCACTTCCTCTTCAAGCGCGTTCTCACGCTCATCGCCACGTTGCTGGCCACTAGCGTGATCGTGTTCGCGGTGCTGGAGGTGCTGCCCGGCAACGCCGCGCAGGTGCTGATGGGGCCTGATGCCGACCCCGCCGCTGTGGCCGCCAAGGCGACCGAACTGGGGCTGGATCAACCTGCCCTGCAACGCTACTTCGGCTGGATGGGCGGGCTGCTGCGCGGCGACATGGGCCTGAGCTACACCTACGGCTCGCCGGTGTCGGAGCTGATCGTCGAGCGCCTGGCGCTGACCATTCCGCTGGCCGTGCTGGCGATGCTGCTGACCACCGTGATCGCGCTGGCCGTGGGCGTGTACGCTGCCTCGCGCCACAACAGCGCGGGCGACGTGGGGCTGATGACGCTGGCGCAGATCGGCATCGCCATCCCCAACTTCTGGTTCGCCATCCTGCTGATCCTGCTGTTCTCGGTGAAGCTGCAGTGGTTCTCGGCCGGTGGCTTTGACGGCTGGTATTTCGACGACGGCGTGTGGCGCGGCCTGTGGGATGGGCTGCGGGCGCTGATCCTGCCGGCCATCGCGCTGGCGGTGGTGCAGGCGGCCATCCTGGCGCGCTTCACCCGCTCGGCCGTGCTGGAGGTGCTGCGCGAGGACTTCGTGCGCACGGCGCGCGCCAAGGGCCTGAGCCACCGCGCCACGCTGTGGGGCCACGTGCTGCGCAACGCCATGATCCCCGTCATCACCGTGATGGGCCTGCAGTTCGCCGAGTTGCTGGCCGGCACCATCGTGGTCGAGAACGTGTTCTACCTGCCCGGCCTGGGCCGCCTGATCTTCCAGAGCATCGCCAACCGCGACGTGATCGTGGTGCGCAACTGCGTGATGCTGCTGGCGACCATGGTGGTCATCGTCAACTTCATCGTCGATGTGCTGTATGCCGTGATCGATCCGCGGGTGAAAGCGAGTGAAATATGAGGCACCCCCTGAGTCGCTGCGCGCCTTCCCCCTCTCCTGCGGGAGGGGGACAACGCCAGTGGCCGGCGCAGGTCCGGCCACGGCGTCCGCTGGTGTGGCCTGCTCCGCGGCCATCGGATGCTCCCGCTCGTGGGAGCGGGCTTGCCCGCGATGCGGCGCTTCCTCCCACCAAACACAGCTATCGCGGGCAAGCCCGCTCCTACAGCCCCGTCGATCCGCAGCGGCCTGCATGAACACCACTATCCTGCCCGCCTCGCCCGCCCGCACCGCGCCCGGCTTCTGGCAGCGCGCGCTGCGCCATCCGGGTTTTCTCATCGGTGGCGTGCTCTCGCTGCTGCTGCTTTTGACCGCCGCGCTGTCGTACCTGTGGACGCCCTACTCGGTCTACGACGTCGACATGGACGCCAAGCTGCTGCCGCCCGGCGCCCGCCACTGGCTGGGCACCGATGCGTTCGGGCGCGACATCGTCTCGCTGCTGCTGGTGGGCGCGCGCGCATCGATCCTGGTGGGCGTCATCGCCGTCTGCATCGGCCTCGTCATCGGCACGGCGCTGGGCCTGCTGGCTTCGGCGCGGCGCGGCTGGGTGGAGGAAGCCATCATGCGCGTGTCCGACTTCGGCTTCGCCTTTCCGGCCATTCTGTCCGCCATCATGCTCACCGCCGTGTACGGGCCGGGCATCGTCAACGCCATCGTCGCCATCGGCATCTACAACATCCCCACCTTCGCGCGCATCACCCGAGCCGCCGCCAACGCGGTGTGGAGCCGCGACTACGTGCTGGCCGCGCGCGTCGGGCAAGGGGCCGTGGGCCATCACCTGGCAGCACATCCTGCCCAACATCCTGGCCGTGCTGATCGTGCAGGCCACCATCCGCTTCGCCGTCGCCATCCTGGCCGAGGCGGCGCTGTCGTACCTGGGCCTGGGCACACAGCCGCCCCAGCCCAGCTGGGGCCGCATGCTGGCCGAGGCGCAGACGCTGATGTTTCAGTCGCCCCTGCTGGCCGTGTGGCCGGGCGTGGCCATCGCGCTGTCGGTGCTGGGCCTGAACCTGCTGGGCGACGGGCTGCGCGACCTGCTCGATCCGCGGCTGCAGCGGCGCAGTTGAGGCTTGAACTTTGTCCAGCAGATTGGTAATATTTTTCTTATTACACCAAAGTCAACTCCATGACCACCACCGTCAAACTCCCGCCCGAGCTGGAGCAATCGCTGCGCCAGCACTGCGCGGCCGAGGGCCGCAGCATCAGCGACGTCATGCGCGATGCGCTGGTGGCCTACCTGGCCAGCGTGCCGACCACGCCCGCATCGCCCTGGGCGCTGGGCGCCGACCTGTTCGGCCGCCACGCCGGCCCGGCCGATCTGGCCACGGCGCGCCGCCAGCATCTGGCCGACGCGTGGGGCGACAAGCACGCCCGCCGCAGCGCGCACTGACCGCACCGCGCCCCGCATGAGCAAAGCCGCCGCGCCCCTGCACGCCGCCGAAGCACCGGCGCAATACGGCGTGATGCCGCCAGGCCAGGTGCTGGTCGACAGCGGCCCGCTGCTGGCGCTGTTCAACGCCGCCGACCACTGGCACGCGCGCGTCGTTGCCTGGCTGCAGGCGCACCCGGCGCTGGGTTTGGTCAGCACCTGGCCGGTGCTGACCGAGGTGTGCGCCCTGCTGGCGCGGCGCGTGCACAACCAGGCAGCGCTGGACTTTCTGCTGTGGGTCGAACGCGGCGGCGTGCGGGTGGATGCGCCGGCCGACACCAGCCTGGCGCAGATGCGCCGCATCAGCCAGCGCTTTGCCAGCCTGCCGCTGGACCTGGCCGACGCGTCCATCGCCGAAGCCGCCGAGCGGCTGGGCATCCGCCGCATCGTCAGCATCGACGCGGACTTCGACGTCTACCGCGACGCGCGCGGCAAGCCGCTGGCCAACCTGCTGCGGAGCTGAGCCCGTGCCCCTGCTCGAAGTCTCCCACCTGCGCGTCGACCTGCACACCCACCGCGGCACGGCGGCGGCGGTGCGCGACATGACGTTCACGCTGGATCGCGGCGAAACCCTGGGCCTGATCGGCGAATCGGGCTGCGGCAAGTCGATGACGGCGCTGGCCCTGATGGGCCTGGCGCCCGAGAACGCCACCGTCAGCGGCAGCCTGAAGCTGGAGGGGCGCGAGCTGATCGGCCTGCACGACCGCGACTGGCGCGCCATCCGCGGCTACCAGGTGGCGATGATCTTCCAGGAGCCGATGACGGCGCTGAACCCGGTGCACCGCGTCGGCGCGCAGATTGCCGAACCGCTGCGTCTGCACCAGAACCTGTCGAGCAACGCAGCGCGCGAGAAGGCCATCACCCTGCTCGACCGCGTGGGCATCCCCGATGCGGCGCGGCGCGTGGACAGCTTTCCGCACCAGTTCTCGGGCGGGCAGCGCCAGCGCATCATGATCGCCATGGCACTGGCTTGCGAGCCCGACGTGCTGATCGCCGACGAGCCGACCACCGCACTCGACGTGACGGTGCAAAAGCAGATCCTCGGCCTGATCCGCGAGCTGGTCACCGAGCGCGGCATGGCGCTGATCCTGATCTCGCACGACCTGGGACTGATCGCGCAGAATGTGCAGCGCATGCTGGTGATGTACGGCGGCAGCGTGGTCGAGAGCGGGCCTTCGGCCGACGTCTTCGCGCGCCCCGCGCACCCCTACACGCGCGGGCTGATGGCGGCGCGGCCGAACATGCAGCACCGCCTGGTGGCGCACCGCAGTGAGCGGCTGCCGACCATTCCCGGCAGCGTGCCCGACCTGTTCAGCCTGCCGCCGGGCTGCCCGTTCGCGGGGCGCTGCGCGTACACCGAAGACGCGTGCGTCACGCAGCAGCCGCCCACGGTGCCGCTGCAAGGCGGCCACCAGTTCGTCTGCCGGCGTGCCGACGTGGTGCTCGCGGCAACCGAGTCCCTGCCTGTGGGAGCGGGCTTGCCCGCGATGGACGCCACTGCCCCATCCGGCGCTGTCATCGCGGGCAAGCCCGCTCCTACAACGAGAGCTGGTGGCGCTTGATGGACGCGGTCAAAAGCTCTTTCTGCTTGAAATCCGCGATGTCACGCGGCGCTACACGCTGCCGCGCGAATCGCTGTTCCGCGCACCGGGCGAGGTGCAGGCGCTGCGCGGCGTGTCGCTCAACGTGACCACCGGGCGCAGCATGGGCATCGTCGGCGAATCGGGATCGGGCAAGAGCACGCTGGCGCGGCTGGTGATGGCGCTGGAGCCGCCGACGAGCGGCAAGATCCTGTTCATGGGCCGCAACCTGCATGCGCTGCCGCCTGATAAACTGCGCGCGGCGCGGCGCGACTTCCAGATGGTGTTCCAGGACCCGTACGGCTCGCTCGACCCGCGCCGCCCCATCTGGCGCACCGTGGCCGAGCCCGCCGCCGCGCTGGAAGGCGCCACGCGCGCGCAGCAGCGCGAGCGCGCCGCCGCCACGCTCGAATCGGTGGGCCTGCGCGCCGACGCGCTCGACAAGTACCCGCACGAATTCTCCGGTGGCCAGCGCCAGCGCATCGCCATTGCGCGGGCGCTCATCACCAAGCCCCAGCTGATCGTGGCCGACGAGGCTGTGAGCGCGCTCGACGTGTCGGTGCAGGCGCAGGTGCTCAACCTGATGGCCGACTTGCGCGACCACCACGGCGTCACCTTCCTGTTCATCAGCCACGACCTGGCCGTGGTCAGCCACCTCTGCGCCGACGTGGCGGTGATGAAGGGTGGGCTGATCGTCGAGCAGGGCCCGGTGCGCCAGGTGCTGCGCGAGCCGGCGCACGACTACACGCGCACGCTGCTCGAATCGGTGCCCGAACTTGTCGCCCCTGCAGGGGTCTGAAGCGTTACCGACCGTGCGCTACCATGCGCGCGTCCGAGTCCTGCCTACCCAAGGAGAACCGAGAAGATGAAACGCCGCGACTTCGCCCTGACCCTGCCCGTGCTGGCCACGCTGAGCCACCTGCCTGCGTTCGCCCAGTCGCGCCGCGATGCCGTGGTGATGGGCATGACGCTGGAACCCCCAGGGCTGGACCCGACCACCGGCGCCGCGGCGGCCATCGGCGAGGTGGTGCACTACAACATCCTGGAGACGCTGACCAAGATCAACAGCGACGGCAGCGTGACGCCGTTGCTGGCCGAGCGCTGGGAAGTCTCGCCCGACCTGCGCACCTACACCTTCTACCTGCGCAAGGGCGTGAAGTTCAGCAATGGCGAGCCTTTCAACGCCGCGACGGTGAAGTACGCCTTCGAGCGCGCCGCCGGCGAGAAGAGCACCAACAAGGACAAGCGCAACTTCAGCTCGATGGAGAGCGTGCGCGTGATCGACGACCACACGGTGGTCATCATCAACAAGGAGCCGGACCCGGACTTCCTGTTCTACATGGGCCAGGCCACGGCCGTGATCGTCGAGCCCAAGAGCGCCGACACCAACGCCACCAAACCCGTGGGCACCGGCCCCTATGTGCTGGGCAACTGGGCCAAGGGCTCGTCCATCACGCTGCAAGCCTCGCCCAGCTACCGCGCGGCCAAGGCGCTGAAGATCAGGCGCGCCACCTTCCGCTTCATCAGCGATCCGGCGGCGCAGGTGGCGGCCGTGCTGTCGGGCGATGTCGATGCGTTTCCGCGCGTCACGCCGCGCGGCGCGGCGCAGTTCAAGGCCAACCCGCGTCTTCAGACCCTCGTCAGCGGCTCGCGCGCCAAGACGGTGCTGGCCATCAACAACGCGAAAAAGCCGCTGAACGACGTGCGCGTGCGCCGCGCCATCAGCATGGCCATCGACCGCAAGGCCGTCATCTCGGGCGCGGGCGACGGCTTCGGCGTGCCCATCGGCAGCCACTACGTGCCGGGTGCGGCCGGCTACATCGACACCACGGGCGTCAACCCCTACAACGTCGAGAAGGCCAAGGCGCTGCTCAAGGAAGCCGGCATCACCACGCCCCTGGAGCTGAGCCTGGTGCTGCCGCCGCCGCCCTACGCCCGCCAAGGTGGCGAGGTGATCGTGGCGCAACTGGCCAAGATCGGCATCACCGCCAAGGTGCAGAACGTGGAATGGGCGCAGTGGCTGGCCAACACCTATGGCGGGCCGAAGAACTACGACCTGACCATCATCAGCCACGTGGAGCCGTTCGACCTGGACAACTTCACCAAGCCCGAGTACTACTGGGGCTACAACAACCCGAAGTTCAAGGAGTTGTACGCGCGCATCAAGACCACGGCCAACCCGGCCGAGCGCAACCAGCTGCTGGGCGAAGCGCAGAAGATGCTGGCCGACGACGCCGTGCTGGCCTGGCTTTACCAGCCGCAGTGGGTGACGGTGGCGCGCAAGGGCCTGCAAGGCCTGTGGAAAGACATGCCCATTTTCGTCAACGATTTGTCGGCACTCGGCTGGGGCTGATTCAGCACTATAAAAACAAGAGCTGTCTGCGCAGGTAGGATGGGCGCAGGCAGCTCTTTTGTTTGGAGACGACATGAGCCACACCGCATTGCACGACCTGGGCGCGCACGAGCTGCTGGCCGGCTACAGGGCGCGCACGTTCTCGCCCCTCGACGTGGCGCAGGCCGTGCTGGCGCAGATTGAGCGCTGGGAGCCGCACATCGCCGCCACCTGGCTGCTGCGGCCCGAGCTGGCGCTGGCGCAGGCGCGCACCAGCGAGGCACGCTGGGCCAGAGGCGAACCCTGCGGCGCACTCGACGGCGTGCCGATCACCGTCAAGGAGAACATCGCCACCGCGGGCGATCCGGTGCCGCTGGGCACCCGGGCCGTGGCGCTGGCGCCCGCCGCGGCCGACGCGCCGCCTGCCGCGCGCGTGCGCGAAGCCGGCGCGGTGATCGTCGCCAAGACCA
The DNA here is from genome assembly GCF_013423955.1 of Ottowia beijingensis. Taxonomy (GTDB): domain Bacteria; phylum Pseudomonadota; class Gammaproteobacteria; order Burkholderiales; family Burkholderiaceae_C; genus Ottowia; species Ottowia beijingensis. The sequence continues at coordinate 630,012 of NZ_JACCKX010000001.1, forward strand.
CCATGCCCGACTACGGCATGCTGTCCTCGGGCCTGTCCACCTTCCACGCCATCTCGCGCAACCCCTGGGACGTGTCGCGCACGCCGGGCGGCAGCAGCGCCGGTGCGGGCGCGGCAGCGGCGGCCGGCTACGGGCCGCTGCACCTGGGCACCGACATCGGCGGCTCCATCCGCCTGCCCGCCGCATGGTGCGGCATCGTCGGCCTGAAGCCCAGCCTGGGCCGGGTGCCCATCGACCCGCCCTACATGGGCCGCGCCGCCGGCCCCATGACACGCAGCGTGGCCGACGCCGCGCTGCTGATGCAGGTGCTGAGCCGCCCCGACGCCCGCGACAGCATGGCCCTGCCGCCGCAGGCCATCGACTGGTCGCTGGCCTGGCGTGCTGACAAGCCGCTGAAGGGCGTGCGCATCGGCCTGCTGCTGGAGGCCGGCTGCGGCTTGGCCGTCGAGCCCGCCATCCGCGTCGCCGTCGAGCACGCCGCGCATCTTTTGAAGCGCAGGGCGCCGTCGTCACGCCCATGCCCCCGTTCATGACGCCCGAGCTGCTGGCCGGCCTCGACCATTTCTGGCGCATGCGCTCGATGCTCGATCTGGACGCGCTGGCGCCCGCCGCGCGCGACAGCGTGCTGCCCGTCATCCGCGAATGGGCCGAAAGCGCGCGCGGCATGTCGGGTGCCGACGTATTCCGCGCCTACGCCGCCACGCACACCACGCGCGTGGCCACCAACGCGGCCATGCAGGCGTTCGACTACGTGATCTCGCCCGTCTCGCCCAACGCCCCGGCGCCGTTCGACTGGCCCAGCCCCACCAACGACCCGCTGCGCGGGCTGGAGCACATCGGCTTCACCGTGCCCTTCAACATCGGCGAGCAGCCCGCCGTCTCGGTCAACTGCGGCTACATGGATTCGCCCGGCACGCCCGGCGCCGCCCTGCCCATCGGCCTGCAGATCGCCGGCCAGCGCTTCGACGACCTGGGCGTGCTGCAGATGGCGCGCGCCTTCGAGCAGTTGCGCGGCCCGCAGCGTGCCTGGCCGGCCGTGCCCAGCAAGGCGTAAGCATCAATAAGCATAGCTGCTTGCGCTTGATAAACAACGATTTCAGATATTTTTCTATTTGAAATCCTTACGAGAAAGGCGCAAGCAGCTATTGTTTTTCCAGCATCCGTGTCATCGGACCGAGCGCCCAACGCCCCGCGGCCAACGGCAAACAGCCCCGCGCCGTAAAATCGGGCAGTGAACTTTCCTCTCAACCCCGATCTGCACTGCCACTCCACCACGTCCGACGGCACGCTGACGCCCGAGGAACTGGCGGCGCGCGCGGCGGCCAACGGGGTCGACCTGTGGGCGCTGACCGACCACGACGAAGTGGGCGGCCAGCAACGCGCCATCGACGCGGCGCAGGCCCACGGCATCCGCTACCTGACGGGCGTTGAAATCTCGGTGACCTTTGCCGATGCCACGGTGCACATCGTCGGTCTCGGGTTCGACCACACCGACCCGCGCATGGCCGAAGGCCTGGCCGACACGCGCGACGGCGCGGCCCGCGCGCGGTGGAAATGGGCGAACAGCTGGCCAAGGTCGGCATCCACGGCGCCTACGAAGGCGCGCTGAAGTACGTCGGCAACCCGCGCCTCATCTCGCGCACGCACTTTGCACGCTTCCTGGTCGACTCGGGCGTGTGCCGCGACACCCCGGAGGTGTTCCGCAAATACCTCACCGAAGGCAAGCCCGGCTTCGTGCCGCACCGCTGGGCCCGGCTGGGCGATGCGGTGCAGTGGATCACGCAGAGCGGCGGCCTCGCCGTCATCGCGCACCCGGCGCGCTACAACTTCTCGCCCAACCTCGAGTACGCCCTGTTCAGCGAGTTCAAGCAGCACGGTGGCCAGGGCGTGGAGGTCGTCACCGGCAGCCACAGCGCCGCCGAGGCACTGCGCTACGCCGACATGGCGCGCGAGTTCGGCCTGGCCGCCTCGCGCGGCAGCGACTTCCACAGCCCCGACGAGAGCCACATCGATCTCGGCAAGCTGCCGCCGCTGCCCGATGGCCTGACGCCCGTGTGGCAACTGCTGGCCGGGCGCGTGCACTGAACTTGTTGATCATTCCGTCATACATGACAACGCTGGCGGCCCTCACCCCAGCCCCCGGATCAAGTCCGGGCAGGCTCTCTCCCAGAGGGAGAGGGGGCTTTGGTGCGGCACGCGCTGAACCGTTGGCCGCCAGCGGATTTCAAGCCTTTTGGGCTCCAGCGCTTGCTGTATAAGCGCCAAAAGCTATTATTTTAATAGTTAAACCAACACCATGACCCAGCTTTTCAGCGTCCACCCCGACAACCCGCAGCCGCGCCTGCTGAAGGCTGCCGCCGCGCTGCTGCAGCAGGGCGAGGTGCTGGCCGTGCCCACCGACTCCAGCTACGCGCTGGTCTGCCACCTCGACGACAAGGCCGCGGTCGACCAGTTGCGCCGCATCCGCGGGCTGGACGACAAGCGCCTGCTGTCGCTGATCTGCCGCGACCTGAGCGAGCTGGCCAGCTACGCGCGGGTGGACAACACGCAGTTCCGCCTGCTCAAGCTGGGCACGCCGGGGCCTTTCACCTTCATCCTGGAAGCCAGCAAGGAAGTGCCGCGCCGCGTCAGCCACCCGCACCGCAAGACCATCGGCCTGCGCGTGCCCGAGCACAAGGCGCTGCAAGCGCTACTGGAGTTGCACGGCGCGCCGCTGCTGGCCACCACGCTGATCCTGCCGGGCGACGATGAGCCGCTGAACGATCCCGACGAGATCATCGAGCGGCTCGACAGGCAGGTGGCCGGCGTCATCGACGCCGGCGCCTGCGCGCTGGAGCCCACCACCGTGGTCGACCTGAGCGGCGACGTGCCCGAGGTGCTGCGCCGCGGGCGCGGCGACCCGGCCGAACTGGGCTTGTGACGGTGCGCAAAGTCCTGAATTGATAGCTACCTGCGCAGTATCTGCGGCGATCAGAGCCTGATTTCTTCGAAAATCCTGTGTGGGAGCGGGCTTGCCCGCGATGCGGCATCGCGCACGTGTAGCGCTGCTTCGCGGGCAAGCCCGCTCCCACAGGCCCGCGATGCGGCCGCTGCCGGGCCCGCCGCCACGCAATGAGACAATCCAGCCCGTGGACATCGCCAACATCATCCAGACCATCGCCATCTACGCCCTGCCGGTGCTGTTCGCCATCACCGTGCACGAGGCGGCCCACGGCTACGTGGCGCGCCATTACGGCGATGGCACGGCCGCCTTCCTGGGCCGCGTCACGCTCAACCCGCTCAAGCACATCGACCCCATCGGCACCATCGCCATGCCGCTGTTCCTGTACGTGGCCACGGCAGGCAGCTTCCTGTTCGGCTATGCCAAGCCGGTGCCGGTGAACTTCGGCAACCTGCGCAACCCCAAGCGCGACATGATCTGGGTGGCGCTGGCCGGGCCAGCCAGCAACTTCATCATGGCGCTGGGCTGGGCCATCGGCCTGATCGTGCTGGCCGGCCTGGGCGTGCAGGAGCGCTTCTTCGTCGAGATGTGCCGCGCCGGCGTGCTGGTGAACGTGGTGATGTTCGCGCTCAACATGTTTCCGCTGCCGCCGCTGGACGGCGGTCGCATCGTCACCGGCCTGCTGCCGCCGCGGCTGGCCATTCCGTACAGCCGCGTCGAGCCCTGGGGCTTCTTCATCGTCATGGGCCTGATCGTGGCGGGCGTGCTCTCCACGCTGTGGATGCGCCCGGTGATGAGCCTGACCTACGGCGCGCTGAATCTGCTGCTCTCGCCCATCACGGCGCTGCTGCGCTGACGGCGCGCCGCCTCTTTCCTGTTTGCTCCTGTTTTCATTGCAGATGACTACCCGCGTCCTCACCGGCATCACCACCACCGGCACCCCGCACCTGGGCAACTACGTCGGCTCCATCCGCGCGGCGGTGCGCGCCAGCCGCCAGCCGGGCGTGCAAAGCTTCTATTTCCTGGCCGACTACCACGCGCTCATCAAGTGCGACGAGCCCGCGCGCATCCAGCGCAGCACGCTCGAGATCGCCGCCAGCTGGCTGGCCGCCGGACTGGACCCGGAGCACGTGACCTTCTACCGCCAGTCCGACATCCCCGAGATCCCGGAGCTGACCTGGCTGCTCACCTGCGTCACCGGCAAGGGCCTGCTGAACCGCGCCCACGCCTACAAGGCCATGCTGGACAAGAACGCCGCCGCGGGTGCCGACCCGGACAGCGACGTCAGCGCCGGCCTGTTCATGTACCCGGTGCTGATGGGTGCCGACATCCTGATGTTCAAGGCCCACCACGTGCCGGTGGGGCGCGACCAGATCCAGCACATCGAGATGGCGCGCGACATGGCGGCCAGCTTCAACCACCTGTACGGTGAACACTTGGTGCCGCCCGAGGCGCTGATCGACGACAACGTGGCCCTGCTGCCCGGCCTGGACGGCCGCAAGATGAGCAAGAGCTACGACAACACCATCGCCCTGTTCGGGCCGCGCGAGCAGCTGCGCAAGCAGATCATGGGCATCGTGACCGATTCGCGCGCACCGGGCGAGCCCAAGGACACCGAAGGCTCGGCGCTGTACCAGATCTACCGCGCCTTCGCCGACGATGCCGAGGCCGCGGCCTTTGCGCAGGCGTTTGCCGACGGCATCGCCTGGGGCGACGCCAAGCAGGCGCTGTTCGAGCGCATCGACGCCGAGATCGGCCCGATGCGCGAGCGCTACGAGCACCTGATGGCGCACCCCGAGGAAGTCGAGCGCCTGCTGCTGCGCGGCGCCGAGAAGGCGCGCGCCATCGCCACGCCTTTCATGGCGGCCTTGCGCCATGCCGTGGGCCTGCGGCCACTGCAGGCCACAAGCGGCGCCAAGCCGGCACAGCCAGCTACCAAAACCGCAGCAAGCTGCAGCTTCAAGCAATACCGCGAAGCCGATGGGCGCTTCTATTTCAAGCTGGTCGACGCCGCCGGCCAGTTGCTGCTGCAAAGCCGCGGCTTCGAATCGCCACGCGATGCCGGCCAGGCCGTCAAGCGCCTGCAGACCGAAGGTGCCGCGGCGCTGGCAACCCTGGCCGACCGGCTGGAGCTGCCCGCCGACGGCCCCGCACCGACGCTGCGCGAAGCCCTGCAGGCCCTGCAGGAAGCCCAGCAAGCGTGAACTATTGGGTACGCTGCCGTGCCCGGGCCCGCCTCACCCCGCCTCATGGCGCGACGGCTCAGGCACAATGGTTCGCACTAGAGAAAAAGTATTAGGAGAACCGGTTTGGCCATCTACGTTATCGATGATCACCCGCTGATGCGCGAAGCGGTGGTGATGCTGCTGCGGCGCGTTCGCCCCGGTTCCGATGTGGTGGAGCTGTCGCAGCTGTCCGAGCTGGACCGCGCGGTGGCCAGCAAGGGCGAGCCCGAACTGTTCTGCCTGGATCTGAAGCTGCCCGACACCGTGGGCATCTCCGGCGTCAAGCTGCTCAAGGGCCTGTTCCCCGACGTGCCGCTGGCCGTCATCTCGGCCACACCCGCCGCCGACGTGGAGGAATGGTGCCGCGAAGCCGGCGCCGATGTCTACATCGAGAAATCCGCCGGCGCCAGCGAGATCGCCACCGCGCTGCGCGCCATGCTGCTCACCGACAGCCAGTTCGGCGATCTCGAAGACGGCGAAGGCAAGGTCGACACCAAGCTGTCCAAGCGCCAGAAGCAGCTGATCTTGATGCTGGACGAGGGCCTGTCCAACCGCGACATCGCCGAGCGCCTGGGCATCAGCGAGCACACGGTGAAGGTGCACCTGTGGCGCCTGTTCCGCCGCCTGGGCGTCAAGAGCCGGACGCAGACCCTGCACTTTGCCCGGATGAATGGATTGCTGAGTTCCTGAAGCCCGGTGTCGCAGCCCGGGGCTCGGGCGGCACCAGCACGCGGAACACCGTGCCCAACCTCGGCTGCGAGCGCATCGACACCGGGTATCCCTGCCGGCTCGACAGCCGCTGCACGATGGACAACCCCAGGCCGAAGCCCTCCTCGGTACCGGCGGTCCTGACCTTGTAGAACTCGCCGAAGATCTGCCCCTGCTCGTGCGCGGCGATGCCGATGCCGGTGTCCCACACCTCGAACAGCACCGCATCGCCACGCCGGCGTGCCGCCAGCAGAATGCCGCCCTGCAGGGTGTAGCGGATGGCGTTGGCCACCAGATTGCCCAGGATGCGCCGCAGCAGGATCGGATCGGACTGCACCGTGAGCTGCGGCGACCGGATGCGCAGCGCCAGCCCCTTCTGTTGCGCCATCGGGCTGAACTGCACCTGCAGGTCGGACAGCAGTTCGGGCACGTCGATGGCGCGCACGTCGATGTCGAAGCGCCCCGCATCCAGCTTGACGAGGTCGAACAGCGAATCGAACAGCGCGTTGATGGCCTGGGTGGACTGCAGGATTTTCGGCCCCAGCTCGTGCACGAGCTCGGGCTCGTTGCTCAGCCACTCGGCGTAAATGCCCAGCGCGCTGACGGGCTGCTTCAGGTCGTGCGCGGCGCCGGCCAGGAAGCGGTCCTTGAAGCGCGAGGCCTCTTCGGCCAGGCCCTTCTGCTCGCGCAGCGAGTGGATGAGGCGCGCGTTGTGGTAGCTCAGGTCGATGCTCTCGCGGTACAGCTCGTGCAGCTGGCGCGCCATGCGCAGCAGCATCAGCCAGTAGACGCCCAGCACGGCCGGAAACCAGAAGTCGCGCCCCTGCGTCATGTGCTCGGGCCACACCACGATGATGGTGCCGACGCTGGCCGCCACGCAGGCCAGGAAGGTCCAGAGGAAAACGCGCGTGACTTGCAGGTGCGCCGACATCCAGGCCACGGCCACGCCGCCGACGCCTGCCGTCAGCATCCAGCACACCACTTCCGATTCGGGCGGCAGGCGGCCGTGGAACACCAGCGGCCACACGCCCCAGCTGATGGCGTTGAGCGGCCAGAACCAGCGGTGCCGGTGCAGATAGGCCAGCTGGTGGTCGATCTGGCCCTCGCGCGCCAGGCGCAGGAAGCCGCGCACCACGCGGTAGCGCACCACGGCCACCGCCAGCGAGGTGCCCAGCACGGCATACAGCACCGTGCGCAGCGCGTGCGACCAGCTCAGCCAGGCCAGCACCGCCACCACGGCCAGGGCCGCCCACTGCGAGGTGTCCACGCCGCGCATCACCGTGGCCATCTTGGTGGCCTCGACCCAGTCCGCCTCCGACACGCGGACGATGGCGTCGGCCGTCCGCCGCGCTGTCGTCGACGCCGAGTTCATGGTGCCCGCGCCCGCAGCCGCTGGCGCCCGGTCACGGCGCGGCGGCGCCGAAGCCCGCCGGCACGGCCACGTCGCCGCACTGCGCGCGGTGGCGCAGCGCGTGCTCCATCACCACCAGCGCCAGCAGCGCCTCGGCAATCGGCGTGGCGCGGATGCCGACGCAGGGGTCGTGGCGGCCCTTGGTGATCACCTCCACCGGCTGCCCCTCGGTGTTGAGCGAGGCGCGCGGCACCAGGATCGAACTGGTGGGCTTGATGGCGATGGCCACTTCCAGGTCCTGCCCGGTGCTGATGCCGCCCAGCACGCCACCGTCGCGGTTGCTCTCGAACGTGCCGCCGGGCAGCAGCGAATCGCCGTGCGCGCTGCCCTGGTGCGCCACGCTGGCAAAGCCGTCGCCGATCTCCACGCCCTTGACGGCGTTCAGGCCCATCAGCGCGTGCGCGATGTCGGCGTCCAGCCGGTCGTAGATCGGCTCGCCCAGGCCGACGGGCATGTGCCGCGCCGTCACGCGCAGGCGCGCACCGCAGCTGTCGCCGCGCTTGCGCAGGGCGTTCATGTAGTCCTCGATGGCGCTCACATCGGCCACGGGGGCGAAGAAGGGGTTGTTGGGCACGTGCTCCCAGCCTTCGAAGCCGATGGCCAGCTCGCCCACGTGGGTCATGCAGCCGTGGAAGGTGGTGCCGTGGCGTTCCTTCAGCCACTTGCGCGCCACCGCGCCAGCCGCCACCGTGGGCGCCGTCAGGCGCGCCGACGAGCGCCCGCCGCCGCGTGGGTCGCGCACGCCGTACTTACGCCAGTAGGTGTAGTCGGCGTGGCCGGGGCGAAAGCTCTGCGCGATGTCGCCGTAGTCCTTGCTGCGCTGGTCGGTGTTGCGGATCAGCAGGCAGATCGGCGTGCCGGTGGTCAGGCCCTGGTACACGCCAGAGAGAATCTCGACCTGGTCCGCCTCGTTGCGCTGGGTGACGAACTTGCTGGTGCCGGGACGACGACGGTCCAGCTCGGGCTGGATGTCGGCCTCGCTCAGGGGCATGCCGGGCGGGCAGCCGTCGATGACGCAGCCGATGGCCGGGCCGTGGGATTCTCCGAAGTTGGTGACGGCAAACAGGTTGCCGAGGGTGTTGCCGCTCATGCGCCGGATTATCGCCATCCGGCGGCGGCCGCAGCCGCCAGCTCAGCCCAGCCGCAGGTAGCGCGGCAGCAGCAGCGCCGCCTTGCGCAGGAATTCGTGCTCGTGCTGCGGCACCTCGATGGGCTCGAAGTCGAAATGGCACAGCGTGCCCTGCAGGTCGGCGCCGCTGTGCGTCAGCGGCAGGCCGATGTAGCTGTTCAGGATGCCCTGGTACGGGTGGCCGTTCAGCCGCGCGTCCTGCCCCGAATGGTCGATCAGCATGCAGCCGTCGCGCAGCACGAACTGGCAGAAGCTGCTCGTCAGCGGCACGGCCAGCAGCGCCTCGGGCGCGATTTCGCCAAGCTTGTCGAACAGGCCCACATTGTGCAGCGTGGCGTCGCGCAGCTGGTAGAAGCCAGTGAAGCGGTGCGGCACGCGCTGGTTCAGAAAGCGCAGGCCGGCGGCCAGGCCGTCCTGGTCCATGCAGGCGCGCAGGGCGAGCAGTGTGTGTCCATCTCGGGCTTGGCCATCCGCCGTGCCCTTCAGGCACGCTGCCGGCAGCGGGCGGGCAATATCGATATTGATAGCTGCCGGCGCCCGCTACAAGCCATTTTCAAAGCGATTTGGCTTGAAAGCATTGCATGGCGGGCGCAACCCACTATCAAAACAATACCAACGGATCAGGGCAGATTGGGCTCGGTGTGCTTCGAGCCGTCTTCCGGCCAGTCCTTGATGTAGGCCTTGAGCATGCGGTTCTCGAAGTTCTGCCGGTCCACCACCGTCTTGGCGACGTCGTAGAAGCTGACCACGCCCACCAGCTGGCGGTTCTCGATCACCGGCAGGTAGCGCGCGTGGTGGTCGAGCATCATGCGGCGCACCTCGTCCAGCTCGGTCTCCAGCGTGCAGATCAGCGGGCCGTCGTCCATGGCGCGGTAGACCGACGTGGTGCCGAAGCTGCCGCCGTTGCGCACCGTGGCCGCGATCACCTCGCGGAAGGTGAGCATGCCCACCACCAGCCCGTGCGACATCACCACCAGCGAGCCGATGTCCTTCTCGCTCATGATCTTCGCCGCGTCGGCCACGCTGTCCTCGGGCGTGATGGTGTAGAGCGCGTGGCCCTTCACCCGCAAAATATCGCTGACTTTCATTGCTGCTGCTCCGGTGTCGCCCGCGGGCGACTTTGGCCGGTGAATATAGCCCACAATGTCCGCTCGCCAAGGAGACAAGCCCATGCCCGGCCATGCCGATCCCGCCTTCGACACGCTGGCCATCCACGCCGGCGCCCAGCCCGACCCCGCCACCGGCGCGCGCGCCGTGCCCATCCACCTCTCGACCTCGTTCGTGTTCGATTCCAGCGACCACGCCGTGTCGCTGTTCAACCTGGAGCGCTCGGGCCACGTCTACAGCCGCATCAGCAACCCCACCTGCGCGGTGCTGGAGCAGCGTGTGGCGGCGCTGGAAGGCGGTATCGGCGCCATTGCCACCGCCAGCGGCCAGGCCGCGCTGCACCTGGCAGTCTGCACGCTGATGGGCGCGGGCGGCCACATCGTCGCCAGCACGGCGCTGTACGGCGGCAGCCAGAACCTGCTGCACTACACACTGCGCCGCTTCGGCATCGAGACCACCTTCGTCAAACCGGGCGACCTGGACGCATGGCGCGCCGCCATCCGCCCCAGCACGCGCCTGCTGTTCGGCGAGACGGTGGGCAACCCGGGGCTGGAGGTGCTCGACATCCCCGCCGTCGCGCAGATCGCGCACGACGCCGGCGTGCCGCTGCTGGTCGATTCGACCTTCACCACGCCGTATCTGCTCAAGCCCTTCGACCATGGTGCCGACCTGCTGTACCACTCGGCCACCAAGTTCCTCAGCGGCCATGGCACGGTGATCGGCGGCGTGCTGGTCGATGGCGGCAGCTTCGACTGGGACAAGGCATCGACAAGCGCCGCTGATGGCAGCGCGGGCAAATTCGCCGAACTCACCGAACCCTACGACGGCTTTCACGGCATGGTGTTCAGCGAGGAGAGCACCGTCGGCGCCTTCCTGCTGCGCGCGCGCGAGGGCCTGCGCGACTTCGGCGCTGCCTTAAGCCCGCATTCGGCGTGGCTCATCCTGCAGGGCATCGAAACGCTGCCGCTGCGCATGGAACGCCATATCGCCAACACCGAAGCCGTGGTGCGCTTTCTGGCCGAACACTCCTTCGTCGCGCGCGTCGGCCACCCGCTGCTCGAATCGCACCCCAGCCACGCCATTGCCAACCGGCTGCTCAAGCACGGCGCCAAGGGTGCCGGCAGCGTGTTCAGCTTCGACCTGAAGGGCTCGCGCGAGCAAGGCAAGAAGTTCATCGAGACGCTGAAGCTCTTCAGCCACCTGGCCAACGTGGGCGACTGCCGCAGCCTGGTGATCCACCCCGCCAGCACCACGCATTTCCGCATGAGCGACGAGGCGCTGGCCGGCGCCGGCATCGGGCCGGGCACCATCCGTCTGTCGATCGGGCTGGAAGACCCGGCCGACCTGATCGACGACCTGAAGCGCGCCTTGAAAGCCGCGCAAAAGGCAGGAGCCTGACCATGCTCATCCAAGTCAACGGCGCCCCCGTCTACGCCTACACCGGCGGCAAGAGCTTCGATGCCGCCAAGCCCACCGTGGTCTTCATCCACGGCGTGCTGAACGACCACAGCGTGTGGATTCTGCAAAGCCGCTACCTGGCGCACCACGGCTGGAACGTGCTGGCCATCGACCTGCCCGGCCAGGGCAAGAGCGGCGGCCAGCCGCCCGCCAGCGTGGAAGAAGCGGCCGATGTCGTCCTCGCCCTGCTGGGCGCCGCCGGCATCGACCAGGCGGCGCTGGTGGGTCACAGCTTTGGCAGCCTGATTGCGCTGGAAGCCGCCGCGCGCTCGCCCGCGCACGTGAGCCACCTGGTGCTGGTGGGCACGGCCTTCCCGATGGCGGTGTCGCCGGCGCTGCTGGAGGCCTCGGTCAAGGCGCCCGAGAAGGCGATCGCCATGGTCAACACCTTCTCGCACAGCACGCTGTGCCCGCCGCCATCGGCGCTGGGGCCGGGCACCTGGCTGTACGGCGGCTCGCGCGCGCTGATGCGGCGCATGCTGGCCAGCAACACCGAGACCAACGTGTTCTACACCGGCTTCAAGGCCTGCGACAGCTACGCGGGCGGCGAGCAGGCGATGGCCGCGGTGCACTGCCCCACCCTGTTCCTGGTCGGCCGGCACGACCAGATGACGCCGCCGAAAGCCGCCAAGGCGCTGGCCGCGCACGCGCGGCTGTCGAAGATCGTCGAGGTGAACGCCGGCCACGCGCTGATGACCGAGGCGCCGGACGAGGTGCTGTTCGCGCTGCGCGACTTTCTGGCGGCCTGATCCTGTTTCGCGTCAAAAAGACAGCTGCGCGCGCGCGGTGCGATGACGGAATGACCTCGCGGCGCTTCGATGACGGCGGCTGCGCCGCCATGATGCCAGCCAGGTGCGAGGCATTCCGCGCCTCACTGGTGTCATTTCGTCATTTCGTCATCACGCCGCGCAGCGGCGAAGTCATGGCGTCAGCCGTCAAAGGCCAACGCCTGGAGCACGAAACGGGCAGAGCTTGAAACGGCATGAACTGCGCAGGCGACACCATATACTCCCACACCACCACCCCGCCAGCGCCCGTTTTACTGGCGCTGGAGACATATACCCCACTATTTCACTGCCATCACGGCCGGGCGCAGCGCCACGCGCCGCGGCGCGCGTCACCCCGCCGGCGGCTTGGGCATGGGCGCGGCGGTCTCGCGCGGCGGCAGGATATCGGCCACCGTCATGCCGGCCAGAAAATCGTGCTCCCACCAGCCCGACAGCGCCTGGTCGGGCTTGAGCAGCAGCCGCTCGACCAGCGGCCGCAGCGGCTGCTGCGCGGGGTCGAACAGCAGCACGTGGCGCGGCTCCTCGTTCTCGGTGTGGGTGCCCAGCTGGCCCACCCAGTCCAGTTCGTCCAGCGCCTCCATCACCGGCGACAGTTGCAGCGTGTCCACCTTCAGCCAGTTGGCCAGCTGCGGCAGCGTCAGCCCGCGGGTCTGCGTGTCGCGCACGCGGGCCAGCGATTGCAGCACCTCGGTGGCGAGCTGAAAGTCCCACCCCGGCCCGCCGCCGCGGCGCGCCACGCCGCCCAGCAGGCTGGGCAGGTAGGCCGCGATGACGGCGCCGAACAGCACGATCAGCCACGACATGTAGATCCACAACAGCAGGATCGGCACCGTGGCAAAGGCGCCGTAGATCAGCGAATAGGTGGGAATGCGCGACAGATACAGCCCCAGCCCCCACTTGGCCAGCGCCATGCACACGGCCACGAACAGCGCGCCGGCCAGCGCGTGCTTCCACTTCACCGGCGTGTTGGGCACGAAGCGGTACAGCAGCGTCAGGCCGAACGTCATCAGCAGGAACTGCACCGTGTCCAGCGCCAGGTTCACGCCGCCGCCGATGTCGGGCAGCCAGCCGCGCGAGGCCGTGAGCACGTAGGAGCTGATGGCCAGGCTGGCGCCCATGACCAGCGGCCCCAGCGTGAGCGCCGCCCAGTACACCAGCACGCGCTGGCCCAGCGGGCGCTTGACCGTGACGCGCCAGATCTGGTTGAGCGTCTGGTCGATCGTCAGCACCAGCGACACGGCGGTGAAGGTCAGCACCGCAAAGCCCACCAGGCCCAGCTCGCTCGCCTTGCCGGCGAACTGCGTCAGGTAATCCAGCACGTTGCGCGCGATGCTGGCAGGGATCACGCTGCTGGCCAGCCACTGCTCCAGCGCCTCGCGCATCTGCGCAAAGACCGGAAACGCCGTGAACACCGACAGCACCACGGCAAAGAACGGCACCAGCGCCAGCGTGGTGGTGAAGGTGAGCGAGCTGGCCGTCAGCCCCAGGCGGTCCTGCTGAAAGCGCTCCCACAACGTGGCAGCGGTGGGCAGCACGGGGAAGTCCGTCACGTCGGTGACGAAGGACTGCGCGCGCGTCTTGAGCTGTTCCAGCTTCGACTTCATGCTGGGTATGATGCCACCGCCCATGCCGCCCCCGCCGCCGCCGCACCCGCCACGCCCTCGCCCGCCGTCCGCGCCACCCGCAGCGTGGCCGTGGCCAGCCTGCTGGCGCTGTTCGCGCTGTGCCTGGCGTGGGAGCTGTGGCTGGCGCCGCTGCGGCCCGGTGGCTCGTGGCTGGCGCTGAAGGCACTGCCGCTGCTGCTGCCGCTGCCCGGCCTGCTGCGCCTGCGCATGCTGAGCTACCGCAAGACCGCGCTGTTCATCTGGCTGTATTTCGTCGAAGGCGTCGTGCGCGCCACCAGCGACCGCGCGCCCTCGGCGTGGTATGCGTGGGGCGAGGTGCTGCTGACCATCGTTCTGTTCGCTGCCTGCGCCGCGCATGTGCGGCTGCGCCAGCGGCAGGCGCGCGCGGCAGGGCTATCGGCAGCCTGCCCTCTTGACGGTTGCCAGCATGACGGCGCGTGCCGCGCAAGAAAGCCCCTCTCCCTCTGGGAGAGGGTTGGGGTGAGGGCCGGCAGCGTGTCATGTATGACGGAATGGCCAACAGATTGATGAGACCTGTGGGAGCGGGCTTGCCCGCGATGGGGCGCCATGCTTCATGGATGCGCCCATCGCGGGCAAGCCCGCTCCCACAACATGATTTCAAGCCATTCAGGGCTCCAGCGCCCGTCCATCAAGCGCGAGCAGCTACTTATTTTGAAGCGCCATGACCACTGATACAGCTCTTCTCGACACCCTGCGCCAGGCCGTCGGCACCGGCCACGTGCTGACCGGCGATGGCCTGATCGGCTACGAGCAGGACTGGCGCCAGCGCGCGCGCGGCCGGGCGCTGGCGGTGGTGCGACCGGGCAGCACCGACGAGGTGGCGGCCGTGGTACGCGCCTGCGCGGCGGCCGGCGCCAGCATCGTACCGCAGGGCGGCAACACCGGGCTGGCGGTGGGCAGCGTGCCCGACGACAGCGGCACGCAGGTGGTGCTGAGCCTGCGCCGCATGGACGCCGTGCGCGCCATCGACGCCGCCAACCTGACGATCACGGTGGAGGCTGGCGGCATCCTGCAGAACCTGCAACAAGCCGCCGAGCAGGCAGGCTTCCTGTTCCCCTCAGCATGGCCTCGGAAGGCAGTTGCACCATCGGCGGCAACCTGGCCGCCAACGCCGGCGGCACGCAGGTGGTGCGCTACGGCAATGCGCGCGAGCTGTGCCTGGGGCTGGAAGTGGTGACCGCGCAGGGCGAAGTGTGGAACGGCCTGAGCGGCCTGCGCAAGGACAACACCGGCTACGACCTGCGCGACCTGTTCATCGGCAGCGAAGGCACGCTGGGCATCATCACCGCGGCGACGATGAAGCTCTACCCGCTGCCCGCCGCCCGGCTCATCGCCTGGGCCGCCGTGCCCTCGATGCAGGCCGCCGTAGATCTGCTGGGGCTGGCGCACCAGCACCTGGGCGCGGGGCTGACAGGGTTCGAGGTGATGAACCAGTTTGCGCTCAGCCTGGTGGACAAGCACTATCCGCAGCAGCGCGTGCCGCTGTTCCGCACGTCGCCGTGGTGCGTCTTGCTGGAAAACTCGGATCACGAGAGCGAAGACCACGCCCGCACGCTGTTCGAGCGCCTGCTCGAAGCCGCGCTGGAAGCCGGCTGCATAAACGACGCCGTGGTGGCCGAGAGCCTGTCGCAGGCGCAGGCCCTGTGGCACATCCGCGAGAGCATTCCGCTGGCGCAGGCCGAGGAAGGACTGAACATCAAGCACGACATCAGCGTGGCGGTGTCGCGCATCCCCGCCTTCGTGGCCGAGACCGATGCGCTGCTGGCGCAGGCCATCGCCGGCGTGCGGCTGGTCGACTTCGGCCATCTGGGCGACGGCAACCTGCACTACAACGTGCAGGCGCCCGAAGGCGGCGATGCCAAGGCCTTCTTGCGCGAGCAGGAGGAGCGCATCAACACGCTGGTGTTCGACGCCGTGGCGCGGCACGGCGGCTCGATCAGCGCCGAGCACGGCATCGGCAGCCTGAAGGCCGCCAAGCTGCCGCACTACAAGTCACCGGTGGCGATGCGGATGATGCGCGCGCTCAAGCAGGCGCTGGATCCGCAGGGCATCCTGAATCCGGGGCGGGTGCTGGCAGAAAGCGCGTCCCGCCCGCTGTAGGTGCGGGCTGGCCCGCGATCGGCATCTCTGCGGGGCCGGCCGCCGGATCACGGCCAGGGCCGCGGCTACAGAACCGGCGTCAACGCCCGCGTCATGTACACCGCCTCGGCGCCATAGCTTTCCAGCGCAGCGTCCGCGACCGCAGGTGCGAAGCCGTGGCGTTGCCAAAGGCGCCCGTGCCCTGCACCGATACCAGCGCGGCATGGTCCATGCCTTCGGCGCGCGCCTGCTGCCAGGCCGCGCCCAGCAAGGCCTGCGCCAGCCCGCGACCGGCGTGGGACGGGTGCACCGCCAAGTCGTGCAGGTACAAGGTATCGGGGGTATCGCGCGCGGCGAAGTCACCGTGCAGCGGCGTGACGGCGCCGCGCGCCGACCAGTAGGCAGCCAGGTAGGCCAGCAGCACGCCGTCGTCGCCGCGCACCGCCAGGCTGCATTGCGCGGAGTTTGCCAGGCGGCGGACATAGACCGCGGCGCCTTCCAGAAACTCGGCGTCATAGCAGGCCGCCTGCACAGCCAGCAAATCGGGCACGTCGGAGGGCCCCAGCGGCTGAGGCTGCCAGCGCATCGGCCTTGCCCTCATCGGCTCAGGCGCCCCCGCACCGCTGCGGCCAGCCGCGTTCAACGCCCGGCTTTGCCCGGTGCGTAAGGCTTGGCGCGCGGCGCACCGGCGCGCGCAGCAGGGCGGCCGGCCGGCTTGAAGGAACTCTCTTTTATAGCTGCCAGCGCCCGACGGACGGGCGTCGAAGGGCGATTTCTCTTTGAAGCCACCGCCGATCTGCTTGGGGCCGCGCGACTCGCCAAAGCCACGGCGCGGCGCACCGCTGCGTGCGCCGGGTCGACCACCACCGCCCTTGCGTGCGGGCGGGCGCTGCTCCTGGATCGGCGGGAAGAACTTGGTCGGCTCCAGCCCGTCGATGGTGAGCGGGCGGAAGTGCTGCTGCGTGTAGGCCTCGATGTCGGCCAGGCGGCGGCGGTCGCGGAACTCGGCCAACGTGATCGCCAGGCCGTCGCGCCCCGCGCGGCCGGTGCGACCGATGCGGTGGGTGTAATCCTCGGCCTTCATGGGCAGGCCGAAGTTGATCACGTGCGTGATGGTCGGCACGTCGATGCCACGCGCGGCCACGTCGGTGGCCACCAGGATCTGCACGCGGCCATCGCGCAGCGCGCCCAGGCGGCGGTTGCGCACGGCCTGGCTTAAAGCGCCGTGCAGCGACACGGCGGCAAAGCCGGTCTGCTGCAGTTCCTCGGCCAGTTGCTCGCATTCGATCTGCGTGCAGGCGAACACGATGGCCTGGTCGATGCCCGGATCGCGCAGCCAGTAGTCGAGCAGGCGGCGCTTGTGTTCGGGGCTGTCGGCCCAGTACAGCTCTTGCCGGATGTTGGCGTGGCTTTGCTGCGGCGTGTCCACCTGCACCTTCTGCACCTTGCTGCCGCCGTCGTGCATCACGCGCAGCGCCAGTTGCTGGATGCGCGGCGCGAACGTGGCGCTGAACATCATGGTCTGCTGGCGCTGCGACGTGAGCTGGTGCACCTCGGCCAGCGCGTCGGCAAAGCCCAGGTCGAGCATGCGGTCGGCCTCGTCCATGACGAGAAAGCGCACCTGGTCCAGCTTGATCTGGCCGCTGCCGGCCAGGTCGAGCAGGCGGCCGGGCGTGGCCACCACCAGGTTGGCGTTCTGCAGCTTGGCGATCTGCAACTGGTACGGCATGCCGCCCACGATGGTGGCAATGCGCACGCCGCGGCAGTGCTTGACCAGGTCGATGGCATCGGCCGCCACCTGCTGCGCCAGCTCGCGCGTGGGGCACAGCACCAGCGCGCCGGGCACGGCGGGCTTGAACTTGCGCGCATCCAGCGGGCTGCGGCGGCGCGGCTTCTTGGGCGCGGGCTCGCCGGCGGCCAGGGCGGCGGCGACCTTGGCGTCCCAGGCGGCTTTCTCGCGCGCGGCTTCCTCGGCCTGCATGCCGATCAGGGTGTGCAGCACGGGCAGCAGGAAGGCGGCTGTCTTGCCGCTGCCGGTCTGGCTGCTGACCATGAGGTCGTTGAAGCCTTCGGCGTGCGGCTCGAGCGCCAGCGGAATGGCGCGCTGCTGCACGGCGGTGGGCTCGGTGAAGCCCAGGTCGCGCACGGCGGCCAGCAGCTCGGGCGCCAGGCCCAGGGCGGCGAAGCGGTCTTGATTGGGTTCGTCAGCTGCGGTCTCGATGGCTGACGGCGTGGTGTCGGCGGTGGCCAACAGGTCTTTTTCCTCGAAAGAGGCCATTTTGAATCTCTGCTTTCCCGCATGCCACGGCACGCACACCAAAGGTGCGCGGGCCACGACAGGCGTCAAATGGTGGGCGATGAAAAACGCCCGGGTAACACGGATCGCGACCCACCATCTGACAACGCCGACCGGCTTGCCGCGCCCAAAAAGCGCGGCGGCGGTGCGGGAGACAGGCCACCGGAATCTGAAAAACCCGGTGCCGATAACGTGGCTGCGCGGTGCGCACACCAAGGTGGTGTGCCTGCCCGGCAGCCCGTGCGAGAAGGAAGATTGCGGCTGCTCACGTCTTGCGACGTGCATCCGCGCCAAGCATGGCTGTCTGGCGCGAAGCCCACGATTCTCGCACGAATGCGCGCGGATGGCAAATGCGGCGAACACGGCCGCTCTGGATTCAGGAGCTTGCCGCGCTTGGCTGGCGCGGAACCGGCGGCCGGTGGATGGGTGTGGTGCAAGTGCCCCCATGGCGCGTTGCACATGCGGACGCACGTCGTGCCACCAAAAACAAGCGATAGCCATTTGGCGCGGCATGGCAGTCCTGAAAAAGAAGCTGCTAGCGCCCGATGTGCGGGCGCTGGGCGTTTTTTGCCATGTAAAAATTTTCAGAGGTCCCCCTGTTCATCCGTGCCACTCGCGCGCACGGTGACGAATGGCCAATGACTTCGCTGCGCTTCAACGACCAATGGCAACGCCTCGTTTGTCATGCCGGCGCCAGCCGGCGTCATTCGTCATTCGTCATTCGTCATTCGTCATTCGTCATTCGTCATTCGTCATTCGTCATTTCAAGTCCGCCACCTGCCGCGCGTGCGCCACCAGCTTGCTCAGCATGCGGTCGAACTGGGCCTGCTCGGCGGGGCTGAGGCAGGCCACGATCTCGGCGTTGCGGCGGTGGATGACCTTCATCAGCCGGTGGTACAGCGCCTCGCCCTCGGGCGTGAAGCTCAGCACCACGCCGCGTGCGTCGTCCGGGTCGGGCTGCTTGCGCACCAGGCCGCGCAGCACCAGCGCCTGCGCGGCGCGGCTGGCCTGGCCCTTGTCCACGTTGGCGGCGTAGGCCAGGTGCTGCACCGACAGCGGCGCGAACGCGCCCACCGCCGTCAGGCAGCGGCCCTCGCCCAGCGACAAATCGGTCACCGCGCCGTAGGCCGCCAGCGTGACCTTGTCGGTCAGTTTCTGCAGGCTGTGCAGGCGGTGGGTGTAGGTGTCGCCCAGCGGGCGGGTGCCCTGGCGCGGCCGCGCCGGCGGCGCAGCAGGGGCGGTGGAACGCGGACCGGAACGGGGGCGTGAAGGCAAGGCTTGACCCATCTCAACAATGGTTGCGTGCGCAACCAATTACAGGAATAATAGTGCATCTTTGCACAAGCGCCGGCGCCGCGGCGCGCACCCCCAGGAGACACGATGCACCAGCCGACGACCGAGCCGCGCCCGTCGATCTATTACGACTACCGCGTGCATGCGCCCTGGCTACCCTCGCAGCACGGCGCGCAGCCGCGCCACAAGGTGGTGATCGCCGGCTCCGGCCCCGCGGGCATGGTGGCCGCGCTGGAGCTGGCGCGCCATGGCGTGCCCAGCGTGCTGGTCACGGCCGAGCTCCAGGTGTCGCAGGGCAGCCGCGCCATCGTGTTCACGCGCCGCTCGATGGAGATCCTGCAGCAGGTGGGCACCGCCCAGCGCATGACCGAGAACGGCCTGCCCTGGCGCTTCGGCAACTCGATTTACAAGGGCCAGACGGTGTTTCGCATGGAGGCGCCGCACAGCGCCGACGACCGCTTCTTTCCCATGCTGAACATCCAGCAGCAGTACATGGAGGAATACCTGATCGACGCCTGCGCCGCCAGCGGGCTGATCGACTTCCGCTGGGGCAACAAGGTGGTGAAGGTGGCGCAGCAGAGCGACCACGCCATCGTCACCATCGACACGCCCGAAGGCGAATACGTGCTGGCCACCGACTGGCTGATCGCCGCCGATGGTGGCCGCTCCAGCATCCGCGAAGGCCTGCAGCTGAAGATGGAAGGCGCCTCGTACGAGGGCCTGTTCGTCATCGCCGACATCCGCATCGACCTGCCCTTCCCCACCGAGCGGCTGGCCTTCTTCGACCCCACCTGGAACCCCGGCAACACCATCCTGATGCACCGCGAGCCGCACGGCATCTGGCGCGTCGACTATCAGCTGCCGCCGGGCGAGAAGCCCGAGGACGCACTGAAGCCCGAATCGCTGAAGGCCCGCATCGACGCGCAACTGGCCATGATCGGCCATGGCGGCACGCCGTGGGAGATGGACTGGTGCTCGGTCTATTCGGCCCGCACGCTGACGCTGCCCGACTACGTGGTCGGCCGCGTGCTGTTCACCGGCGATGCGGCGCACCTGCTGCCGATCTTCGGCGTGCGCGGCGCCAACACCGGCTTTCAGGACGCGCAATCGCTGGCCTGGCACCTGGCCTTCGTCATCAAGGGCCTGGCCAGCGAAAAGCTGCTGGCCAACCACAGCGCCGAGCGCGTGGGCGCCGCGCGCGAGATCATCGACGAGGCGGGCAAGAGCACGCGCTTCATGGCGCCGCCCACGCGCGGCTTTCGCGTCCTGCGCGATGCGGTGCTGTCGCTGTCGCGCACGCAGGACTTCGTGCGCCCGCTCTACCACTGGCGCACCTCGCGCCCGCACGAGTACACGCACTCCATGCTCAACAGCCCGGGCGACGACAACGCCCTGTTCACCGCCGGCCCGGCGCACGGCGCGCCGCCGCAGAACGTGCGCCTGGGCGCGGACGATTTCCTGCTCGACCACCTGGGCGGCGGGTTCGATCTGCTCTACTTCACCGACGCTGCCAGCCTGCCGCAGCCGCTGCAGGACGTGATCGCCGAAGTGCGCGGCCGTGGCGTGCCGGTGCGCGTGACCGCTGTGGGCAGCGCCACGCCAGTGCAGGGCGCCGATCAGACCTTCGCCGACGCCGACGGCCACTTCCGCCAGCGCTACGGCATCAGCGCCAGCGGCGGCGCCTACCTGCTGCGGCCCGACCAGCACGTGTGCGCGCGCTGGCTCACACTGGATGCCACGCGCCTGCAAGCCGCCTTCCACCAGGCACTGCCGCAATGAGAATGGAGACCCGCATGAACGCGAAAACCCAAGCCCTCAGCATCCCCGACCTGGAAACCGTGTACGACGTGCTGGCCCAGGCCATCGACCAGGCCGGGCCGGAGAAGGCCGAGCTGTTCCTCGTCAAGCTCGCCCTGCTCAACGCCAATGCGCTGGCCCAACCCGAAACCGTGCGGCAGCACATCCAGGCCGCGCTGCAAGACCTTTGACCCCCGCCACCCTCTCACCATCCGAAGGAGACAAACCCATGGCCCTCATCGAAAAATCCACCACGTCGCCTACCGCTGCAAGAACGCCAAGCAGACCGTGGAGTGGTACCAGAAGTACCTCGACATGGACTTCATCCTGGCCATTGCCGAGAACGAAGTGCCGTCGACGAAGGAGCCGGACCCGTACATGCACATCTTCCTGGACGCCGGCAACGGCAACGTGCTGGCCTTCTTCGAGCTGCCCACCCGGGCCGAGATGCTGTCGCCCGCCGATGCCAACACGCCCGCGTGGACGCAGCACCTGGCGCTCAAGGTCGATTCGGTCGACACCATGCTGAAGGTGAAGCAAAGCTCGAGGCCGACGGCATCGAAGTCATCGGCCCCACCGACCACACCATCTTCAAGTCGATCTACTTCTTCGACCCCAGCGGCCACCGCCTGGAGCTGGCCGCCAACACCTCGACGCCCGAGATGGACAAGGAACTGGACCGCGTGAAGTGGGACATGCTGAACGAGTGGGACCGCACCAAGAAGGCGCCCGAGCATGCGCGCTGGATGCACGACGGGACTGGCAAGGTCGGCGCGCATTGACCCGCCGGCGCGTCCGTCTTTCACCGATCTCACCACGCCCTGAAGCCCCCTCTCCCGCTCGCGGGAGAGGGTTGGGATGAGGGCTCGGCATCCACCGCCCCCGCGGCCCCATGCCCAGCTCACCCCGCCTTTCTGCGAGTCCCCCATGACCCCACTGAACGAAACCCACGACCCCAATCTGACCAGCTGGGTCGCCTCCGCCAACGACGGCCAGACCGACTTCCCGATCCAGAACCTGCCCTTCGCCATCTTCCGCCGCCAGGGCAGCAGTGAGGCGTGGCGCGGCGGCGTGGCCATCGGCGACCAGATCGTCGACATGGCCGCCGCCGTGCAGGCCGGCGTGTTCAACGGCGAGGCCCTGGCAGCGGCGCAGGCCGCGGCTGAACCGACGCTGAACAATCTGATGAGTCTGGGCCCGCAGCCCTTGTCCCACCTGCGCAAGGTGCTATCGAAAGCATTGCAAACTGGCTCGTCGCAGCAAGCCGCGCTGCAAGCCTGCCTGGTGCCGCAAGCGCAGGCCGAATACAGCCTGCCCGCGCGCATTGGCGACTACACCGACTTCTACACCTCGGTGCACCACGCCACCAACATCGGCAAGCAGTTCCGCCCCGACAACCCGCTGCTGCCCAACTACAAATGGGTGCCCATCGGCTACCACGGCCGCAGTTCCAGCATTGGCATCTCGGGCCAGGCCTTCAAGCGCCCCAAGGGCCAGGTCAAGCCGCCCGACGCCGACGTGCCCGTGCTGAAACCCAGCGCGCGCATGGACATCGAGCTGGAAATGGGCGTGTTCGTCGGCCAGGGTAACGCGCTCGGCGAGCCGGTGACGATGGCCGAGGCCGAAGACCACATCTTCGGCCTGGTGCTGTTCAACGACTGGTCGGCGCGCGACATCCAGCCATGGGAATACCAGCCGCTCGGCCCCTTCCTGGCCAAGAACTTCGCCTCCACGGTGTCGCCCTGGGTGGTGACGATGGAAGCGCTCGCCCCTTCCGCGCCCCCTTCAGTCACCCGGAAGGCGACCCGCAGCCCCTGCCCTACCTGAGCAGCGCCGCCAACAGCGCGCAGGGCGGGCTCGACATCGAACTCGAAGCACTGATCCTGACCGACAAGATGCGCGCCGCCGGCGCCGCGCCCGAGCGCATCACCCGCACCAACTACAAGCACGCCTACTGGACCGCCGCGCAGATGGTCACGCACCACACCGTGAACGGCTGCAACCTGCGGCCCGGCGACCTGCTGGGCACCGGCACGCTGAGCGGCCCCACCCTGGACCAGGCCTGCGCGCTGATCGAGCTGACCACCGGCGGCAAGAACCCGATCCAGCTCGCCAACGGCGAAAGCCGCACCTGGCTGGAGGACGGCGACACCATCGTGCTGCGCGGCTGGTGCCAGAAGGAAGGCGCCGCGCGCATCGGCTTTGGCGAATGCGTGGGCACGGTGCTGCCCGCGGCGGCCTGACGGCGCAGCCCACCCGCTCGCCTTCGGGGCGGTGACGAGCCATGTTGGAGAGCGGGGCGCCAGCGCTGCAGGGATCACATACTCCTGCATAGATACCCGCTGGCGCCCGACTGACGGGAGCTTGACATTGATACCCCTATTGACTGACTGAGAACCTATGGGAGCGGGCTTGTCCGCGTGAAGCACTATTGCTGGCGATGCGCCCATCGCGGGCAAGCCCGCTCCCACAAAAGAAACTGGCCCGGCCCAGAGCCACCCACATTTGACCGCCAAGTCCAGCTCTCTTAAACTAGTCATCTACCTAGTTTGATTGGAGGTGACCATGCACGCTTGGCCGGTTCAGGATGCGAAGGCGCGCTTCAGCGAGTTTCTGGACGCCTGCCTGTCTGAAGGCCCGCAGATGGTGACCCGGCGCGGCGCAGAAGCGGCCGTGCTGGTGCCCGTCGACGAATGGCGGCGCCTGCAGCACGCCGCGCGTCCTTCGCTGAAGCAGTTGCTGCTGTCCGACGAGGCACGCACCGATCTGCTGCTGCCCCCGCGTGGCCGCGCGCGGCGCCGCCCGGTGCCGGTGGCCGAGTGATGTACCTGCTCGACACCAACGTCGTCTCCGAGCTGCGCCGACCGCGGCCGCACGGCGCGGTGCTGGCGTGGCTGCAGTCGGTGGACGATGCACAACTGTTTCTCTCGGCCGTCACGCTGGGCGAGATCCAGGCCGGCATCGAACTGACGCGCGAACAGGACGCGACCAAGGCCAGCGAGATCGAGACCTGGCTCGACCAGGTGGCGGCTGCCTACAACGTACTGCCGATGGACGCGGCGCTGTTGCGCGACTGGGCCAGGCTGATGCATCGCCGTTCGGACACACTGTACGAAGACGCCATGATCGCCGCCACGGCGCGCGTGCACGGCCTGACGGTGGTCACGCGCAACGTGGCCGATTTCAAGGCGCTGGGCATGGATGTGCTGAACCCCTTCGTCACGCCCCGCTCCCCTGGTGCAGCGCCTTGACACTAGCCACGCCACCCCGCCGCATCGCCCACCTCGACATGGACGCCTTCTACGCGTCGGTCGAATGGCTGCGCTATCCGCAGCTGAAGGGTTTGCCGATGGTGATTGGCGGCGGGCGGCGGCGCGAGGATGAACTGATCGCACGCCTGAACACCGAGCGCCCCGAACGCAGCTGGACCGCCGCCGACCTGGCCGACATTCCGGTCGATTTCTTCCCGCTGCTGCGCGACTACGTGGGCCGCGGCGTCATCACCACGGCCAGCTACGCCGCGCGCCCGTTCGGCATCGGCTCGGCCATGGGCTTGATGAAGGCCGCCAGGCTGTGCCCGCAGGCCATCCTGCTGCCAGCCGATTTCGACGAATACCGGCGCTGTTCGCGCGCCTTCAAGCAGGTCATCCAGGGCATCGCGCCGGTGATGGAAGACCGCGGCATCGACGAGGTGTACATCGACTTCACCCACGTGCCCGGCGGCCAGCGCGAGGGCGGGCGCGTGCTGGCGCGGCTGATCCAGAAAAGCATCTTCCAGGCCACGGGCCTGACCTGCTCCATCGGCGTGGCGCCCAACAAGCTGCTGGCCAAGATGGCGAGCGAGTTCAACAAGCCGAACGGCATCAGCATCGTGCACGAGGCCAATCTGCAAACACTGATCTGGCCCCTGCCCTGCCGCAAGATCAACGGCATCGGCCCCAAGGCCGACGCGAAGCTGCAAGCCCACGGCATCACCACCATCGGCGAGCTGGCCGCGCGCGAGCGGTCGTGGCTGGTCGAGCACTTCGGCCGCAGCTACGGCGCCTGGCTGCACGACGCCGCGCACGGCCGCGACGAGCGCCCGGTGGTGACCGAAAGCGAGCCCGTCAGCATGAGCCGCGAAACCACCTTCGACCGCGACCTGCACGCCGTGCACGACAAGGCCGAACTGGGGGCCATCTTCACGCGGCTGGCCGAACAGGTGGCGGCCGACCTGCAGCGCAAGGGCTACGTCGGCAAGACCATCGGCATCAAGCTGCGCTACACCGACTTCAAGATCGCCACGCGCGACACCACCGTGGCCGAGCACACCAACGACGCGCGCCGCATCCGCCAGGTGGCGGGGCAGTGCCTCAAGCGCGTGCCGCTCGACCGCCGCCTGCGCCTGCTGGGCGTGCGTGTGGGCTCGCTGGTGAAGGCTGCGGAGCTGGCGGGGGCCAAGTCTTCAGAAGAAGACCTGGACCTGCCGCTGTTTCAGTAAGCGCTGACAGCTATCTTTTTACAAGCATCCAGGCGCTGCAAGCACTGCGGGAGCACTGTGCCTGGCCGCGTAGTCCCTCACGCGATTGCGCCCGCCCCGCCAAGCGCACTACAGTGCGCGCATGAACACTCCCACCCTCACCTGCTTCCAGCTCACCATCACCGACCACGTCGCCCACCTGGTGCTCAGCCGCCCCGAGGCGATGAACACCATGGGCCCCGTCTTCTGGCGCGAGCTGGACGAGGTGCTCGACCACATCAACAAACGCGGACAGGCGCGCGCCCTGGTGCTCTCCAGCACCGGCAAGCACTTCTCGGCCGGCATGGCGCTTGACGTGTTCGGCGGCGCCATCCAGATGGACGACGCCAGCCCCGAAGGCCGCGCCGCCATCGCCGACCTGCTCGGCGGGCTGCAGGCCACCTTCACCAGGCTGGAGACACTGCGCATCCCCGTCATTGCCGCCATCCACGGCGGCTGCATCGGCGGCGCGGTCGATCTGGTCACGGCCGCGTGCATCCGCTACGCCACGGCGGACGCCTTCTTCTGCATCCAGGAGATCAACATCGGTATGGTGGCCGACGTGGGCACGCTGCAGCGCCTGCCGAAGCTTGTGCCGCTGGGCGTGGTGAAGGAACTGGCCTACACCGGCCGCCGCATGCCCGCCGCCAGGGCGCGCGAGGTGGGCCTGGTCAACGAAGTGTTCGACACGCCCGAGGCCTGCCTGGCCGCCGCCCTGCAGTGCGCGAAAGAGATCGCCGCCAAGCCGCCCGTGGCCATCTGGGGCACCAAGCAGGTCATTCACTACGCGCGCGACCATTCGGTGGACGATGCCCTGCGCCAGATGGGCTGGGTGCAGGCCGCCATCTGGAGCAACACCCACGTGTGCGAGGCCGTGACGGCGATGAAGGACAAGCGCGAAGGGCGCTTTCCGCCGCTGGCCGAGCTGCGCGACTTTGGTGCCTGAGGCACGTTGACCAAGGAGACCAACAGATACTCCCCATATAGGCATACCTTAGCGCCCGAATTTTCTGAGCAAAAGCACATACTCCCCCATAAGACAATACAGTCACCCCTTGTGGGAGCGGGCTTGCCCGCGATGGGGCGCATCTGTTGAAACCATCGCCCATCGCGGGCAAGCCCGCTCCCACAGAAAAAGAACGGGGCGGACACTTGACCTGCTACAGGGACACCACCGGTGCGCGCGCCGTCCCGCCACGAAGAAGCGCCAGCCACCGCGACACTTGGGCCAGCGCGCCCAGCGGCATCAACCCGCGCGCGGCGCCGAGCCCTCGACGCGCAGCTTCATCACCGTGATGGCGCCGGTGGGCACCACCATCACCGCGTTGGCCACCATCAGCGGCAGGTCTCCGCGCAGCCAGCCATACACCAGCCGCAGCACCGGGGCGATGGTGATGATGACGTAGGTGGACAGCGAGACGCCCGAGACGTCGCGCGTCTTCCAGGCGCGCCACAACTGCGGCACGAAGGACGATGTGGTGAAGCAGGTGGCCACCAGGCCCAGAACATCGAGTGCCGTCACAACGCTCCCTCCACGCTTCCGGGTATTGACAGGATGATCGACCCACTATGTGATCGCTGCATGCCGGTTTTTCTACGTGAATGCACTTCGCTGCGATGACTGCATCTGCCTCCCCACCGCCGCGCGCCTTCGTGCTGGGCAATTTCGTGCAGGCCTGCTGCTGGCAGGTAGCACGCCTGCCGGCTCCGGGCGAGACGCTGCAGGCGCACGGCTTTCACAAGGAGGCCGGTGGCAAGGGGCTGAACGTGGCGGTGGGCCTGCAGCGGCTGGGCGCGCGGGTGCAGACGCTGATCGGCTGCGGCCAGGACGCCGCGGCCGACGAGCTGCTGGCGCTGCTGGCCACCGAGGGCGTGGATGCCACGCACGTGCATCGCCTGCCCGGCCCCTCGGGCTGGGGCGCAGGGCTGATCGGCGCTGATGGGCACAACACCATCGCGGTGTACCCCGGCGCCAACGGGCTGCTGACGGCGGCGCATGCCGAGGCGGCGCGCAGCGCCATCGAAGCGGCGGCGCTGGTCTGCGGCCAATTCGAGACCGCGCTGCCCGCCGTGCAGGTGGCGCTCGAGATCGCCCACCGGCAAGGCGTGCCCACGGTGCTGAACCCTCGCCCTGGCAGGCGCCGCCGGCCGCGCTGCGGTCGGCCACGCACACGCTGATCGTGAACGAGTTGGAGGCCGCAGGCCTGCTGGATGCGCCTGCACTGCTGACACTGGCCGTGGCCGACATCGCGCGTGCCGTGCGGCAGCGGCAACAAGCGCTGGCCATCGCTTGGCCGGCGCTGCGGCGGCTGGTGGTGACGCTGGGCGCGCGCGGCGCGCTGGGCGCCGAACGCGGCGACGATGGCGGCTGGCGCCTGGTGCACGTGCCCGCGCCCGCCGTCGACGCGCTGGACACGGTGGGCGCTGGCGACGGCTTTGCCTGCGGCTACGTCACGGCCGTGCTGGCCGGGCAGGCGCTGGGCACGGCGCTGGTGTGGGGCAATCTGTGCGGCGCCCATGTGGCGGCGCGGCGCGGCGTGCTGGATGCGCTGCCGTTCGCGGCACAACTGGAAGGGCTGCTGGCCGGCCCCTGGCCGCCGCCCGAGAAACTCACTTTTAGGAGCTGCCTGTGCATGCCCCATCAGGGGTTGAGCTGCATCCGATACACATAGGCATCGCCGCGGAAAGTGCCTTCGACGTACTCGACCAGCGCGCCGCCCACGTCGCGCGTCATGCGCTTGAACAGCAGGCAGGGCTGGGGCTGCTCGAAGCCGAAGGCGGCCGATTCGGCGTCGGAACTGAGCACGGCCTCCACCGTCTGCTCGGCGCCGCCCAGGGTGACGCCGCACAGCTGCTTGAGCCGCTCGTAGGCCGAGCCGCCGCCGTCCCACTCGGCCATGATGGGGGCCAGCGTGAGGTCGTACCAGGCCAGCTCGCGCGTCATGGGCACGCCGTCGGCCTCGCGGACGCGCTCGATGTGCAGGAACAGCGCGTTGGACGGGCGCTGGAAGATCGAGGCCATGCGCCGGTCGTGCACCACCTCGCACACCAGCAGCGTGGTGGAGGCGAACTTGCCCAGCTCGCGCATTTCCTCGGTGAAGCCCTTGAGCCGGCCCAGCGTGGGCTCCACGCGCTCGGGGCGGCGCACCACGCTGCCGGCGCGGCCACGGCCGCCGATGCGCTGGTCGTGGCGCAGCTGGTCGTAGCTGCGCTTGACGGTGGAGCGGCTGACGCCCAGCGTCTCGGCCAGTTCGCGCTCGGGCGGCAGGCTGGTGCCCGCCTGCAGGGTGCCGGAGGTCAGCAGGTCATCCAGCTGGATGTAGAGCTGGCGCCACAGGGGCTCGGGCGCGTGGTTGTCGATGTGGAGCGAAGCAAAGTGGGCAGACATGAAGACCAAAACCTCGTGATACTTCCAACGGATTGGTGAAGATCGTGCCGGAGCCGGCCCGCGGCGCGTTTTGGCACGATCACGCGATTATCCCCGCTTGTGTCAGTTTGACGTAACGCGCCCGGCTGGCCACCCCATGAAACAGTGCACGGACTTGGCCCCGAACGTCGTTTATTGGCGCGCCGTGCGCACGTTGGCGGGGGCTTGGCCGGATGGCTGGTGCGCCAGGGGTTGATGTCGAGCCCGCCGCGGCGCGTGTAGCGCGCGGTCACGCTCAGCTTGGCGGGCCGGCAGCGTTGCCAGATGTCCATGAACATGCGCTCGACGCAGTGCTCGTGGAAGTCGTTGTGGTTGCGAAAGCTGATGATGTAGCGCAGCAGCCCGGCCTGGTCGATCTGCGGGCCGGCGTAGCGGATCTGCACGCTGCCCCAGTCGGGCTGGCCGGTGACGGGGCAGTTGCTTTTCAGCAGGCGGCTGGTCAGCGTTTCTTCCACCGGCTGCTCGTCGAACACTGCGGTCAGCAGCTCGGGCGCCGGCTGCTCATACACGTCGCAGTCGATGTCGAGGCGGTCGAGGCTCAGGCCGTCCAGCTCATGCACCGCCTCGCGGTCGAAGTCTTCCGGCGCGATCAGGCGCACGCTGGCGCTGGCGCGCACCGGGCCGCCCTGCCACAGCGCGGCGCTCACGTCGGCCTGGATGCGGCGCTGCACCTCCTGCGCATCGCCGATGCGCGTGCCGTTGAAGCTGTTCAGGTACAGCTTGAACGACTTGCTCGACGATGTGCGTGCTCTCGCACGGCACCATGATGTGGGCGATGGCCACCTGCGGCTTGCCGCGGGCGTTGAGCCACGACAGTTCGAACGCCGTCCACAGGTCGGCACCGAAGAAGCCGGGCTGGCCGGTGATGCCCAGCTGCGCGCGCTGCGGCGCGCGCGGGATGGGGAACAGCAGCGCCGGGTCGTACTGGTCGGCATAGCGCACGGCCTTGCCGAGCGGGGAATGGTCGGCGCTGGCGCTCATGCGCGCTCCTCGTCGTGGTCTTGCAGAAAGGGCAGCAGCACGGCCAGCACGCGGCGCACGATCTCGGGGTGCGCCACGGGGGCCAGGTCGTGCCCCATGTCGGGGATGATGGCCAGCCGCGCGCCGGGGATGCGGCGTGCGGTGTCCTCACCGCACACCGGCGGCACCCAGGGATCGTCGGCGCCGTGCACCACCAGCGTGGGGCGCTGGATGCGCGCCAGCTGGTCGGCGCGCTCGCCATCGGCCAGGATGGCGGCCAGCTGCCGGTAGGTGGCGGCGTTGTCGGGCGCATGGCGCTGCGCGGTGCGGCGGAACATGGCCAGCAACGCCTCGTCGCTCGGGCCGAAGCGCGGGCTGGCGATGGCCTGCAGAAAGCGCACGTAGTACGCGGCCAGCGCCGCGTCGCCGCGCGCCTTGATTTGCTGGCGGCCACGCGCAGCAAGGCCGGCTTGGGCTTGAGCAGGCCGCGCGCGCCGCTGCTGCCCATGATGGACACCAGGCTGCGCACGCTCTGCGGCGCCGCCAGCGCCACGCGCTGCGCCACCATGGCGCCCATGCTCAGGCCCACGATGTGGGCGTTGGGCACGGCCAGCGCATCCAGCACGCCCACGGCATCGGCCGCCATGTCGGACAGCGTGTAGGGCACGCGCGGCCGGCGGCCCAGCCAGGCCTGCGTGGCAATCCACGGGATGCGCGGCGTGCCGTGCGCCGTGAAGTGCGTCGACAGGCCGGCATCGCGGTTGTCGAAGCGCAGCACGCGGTAGCCGGCATCGGCCAGGCCCTGCACCAGGCCGGCCGGCCAGTGGATCAGCTGGCCGCCCAGCCCCATCACCAGCAGCACGGCGGGGCCGGGGCCGCCGCTGTCCTCCAGCGCCAGCTCGATGCCGTTTGCTTTTATTTTCATAGCTGGTTGCGCTTGCTGGGCGGGCGCTGAGGGACGATTTGGCTCTTCAACGGAACTCGCCTTCGCGCAGCCACTTGGTGGCGATCCACTTCTCGCCGGCGATGACGGGGCACCGCCGTGCAGGGTCTTGGTGCTGGGGTGCGGCCGCTCGTAGCTGAAGAACACGGCGTTGCCGCGCTTGGGCGCCACTTCGAAGAACACGCTGGGGAAGGTGGTGCCGCCGCCCTTTTCGGGCTCGTTCAGGTACATCACCACCGTGCCCACGCGCTGGCCGCCGCGCTTGAGAATGGTGGGCGTGCCGGGCTCGGCGGGGTCGAAGTAGTCGTAGTGCGGCTTGTATTCGGTGCCCGGCACGTACTGCAGGATCTGCAGCCCCTCGCCGTTCTCGATGGGCCAGTTCACCAGCCTGGCGATGCGCGCCTCGATGGTCTTCACCAGTTCGTTTTCGCCACGCTGGAAGAACATGCCCTGGCTGGTGCGGTCTTCGTTGACCTCTTCGCCGCCGGTCTTGGTGGCCACGGTGAGCGAGCGGCTCATGCGCGGCCTGGCCAGCGCGATCAGCGCGTCGCATTCCTCGTCGGACAGCAGGCCGCCGAACACCACCACGCGCGGCAGCGCCATCACGCCCAGCACGGCCACCTGGCGGTCACCGCCGTCCAGGTACAGGGGCGAATCGCCCACGGCCGGCTCGGGCACCTTCACCGCCGGCGGCAGGCCCTGCGCCACGGCCTGCTGGTTCAGGTGGCCGCGCAGGGTGCTCTCCATGGCCTCGATGGCCACGTCCTCGTCCCAGCCGGAGGCCTTCATCGACTGCAGCACGCTCTCGGCGCTGTGGCCGGCCTGCGCCTGGTCGACGATCCACTGGCGCAGTTCGGGGTGATCTGTTGGGTCATGGTCGCGGGGTGATGATGATCAAAAACAATAGCTGCTGGCGCTTGTAATTCAATGATTTCAGATGGTTTTGTCTTGAAACCTTTGTGCAGCAAGCGCAACCCACTATCAATTCATGAGTTGAAGCTTCAGCGGCCGGCTTACCGCTTGCGCCGGAACACCAGCCGGTCCGGCTCCGACGCGGCGGGCGCGAAGGCATAGCCTTCCAGGTCGAAGCCTTCCAGCTTCTTCGGCGTGGCCACCTTGTGCTGCGCGGCGTAGCGCGCCATCAGCCCGCGCGCGCTTGGCCAAGAAGCTGATGACCTTGTACTGCCCGCCCTTGTAGTCCTCGAACACGCAGTCGATCACGCGCGCCTGCAGCACCTTGCGGTCGACCGACTTGAAGTATTCCTGCGAGGCGAGGTTGACCAGGATGGGCGCCTTGTCGCCCGCCAGCCGCTGGTTCAGGTAGTCGGCGATCTGCGTGCCCCAGAACTGGTACAGGTTGGCGCCCTGGTCGGTCTTCAGTCGCGTGCCCATCTCCAGCCGGTAGGGCTGCATCCAGTCCAGCGGGCGCAGCACGCCGTACAGGCCGCTGAGAATGCACATGTGATCCTGCAGCCAGTCGAGCTGCGCGGGTGTCAGGCTGGCGGCGTCCAGGCCGCCGTACACGTCGCCGTTGAAGGCCAGCACGGCCTGCTTGGCGTTCTTCGCCGTCACCTTCGGCCGCCAGGCCTCATAGCGCGCCACGTTCAGGCTGGCCAGCGGGTCGCTCAGCTTCATCAGCTCGGCGATCTGCTGCGGTGATTTCTCGCGCAGCACGGCGATCAGCGCCGCCGACTGCTTGCCGAACAACGGGGGCGTGTGCGGCACCTCGGGCGCCACCGGCGTTTCGTAATCCAGCGCCTTGGCTGGTGACAATACAAACAGCATGCTGCCGATTCTCCATCAAGACGCACACCTGATCGCCATCGACAAGCCCGCCGGCCTGCTGGTGCACCGCACGGGGCTGGATGCGGGCGAGACGCGCTTTGCCGTGCAACTGTTGCGCGACCAGATCGGCCAGCCGGTGTGGCCGCTGCACCGGCTGGACAAGGGCACCAGCGGCGTGCTGCTTTTTGCCCTGAGCGCCCAGGTGGCCGGCGCTGTCAGCTCACTTTTCGAGAGCAACGAGGGCATCGCCAAGACTTACCGCGCCGTGGTGCGCGGCTGGCCGCCCGCCGAGGGTGTGATCGACCACCCGCTGACCCGCCTGGCCGACGACGCGCGCGCCACGGCGCGGGCGCTGACGGTGCAGCCGGCGCGCACGCGCTTTCGCACCCTGGGGCGCTGGGCGGTGCCCTGCCCTATGGCGACTTTGCGCAGACGCGCTGCGCGCTGCTGGAACTGCAACCCGAGACCGGCCGCCGCCACCAGCTGCGCCGCCACTGCAAGCACATCGGCCACCCGATCATCGGCGACGCCACGCACGGCAAGGGCCCGCTGAACCGCGCGCTGGCCGGCTGGCTGGGGCTGCAGCGCCTGTGGCTGCATGCGTCCACGCTGGCGCTGCCGCACCCGGTGACGGGCGCGCCGTTGCTGATCAAAGCGGCGCTGGGCGCGGAATGGGCGCGCTGGGATGCCGCCGCCGAACCCGTCGGTGCCGGCGGGTGAGGCTCAGGTGCTGGCGGTGTCGCGCCCGGCCACCACGAACTCGTACAGCAGCACGCTGAAGCTGGCGGGCACGTAGTCGAGCACGCAGTCCAGCAGCATGGGCAGGTCGCCCGGCGGCAGCAGGCGGCCCACGCGCATGGCCACGCGCAGGGTCACGTCTTCGCCCGCCACGTCGTAGGTCTGGCCCAGGCCCTGCGCCAGATAGAGCAGGATGTCGACCTCGTGCCGCACGTTGCCGTGGGTTTCGACCAGCGTGGTGGCCGGCGCGCTGTTCAGCGCCAGCAGCACCTGCGTCATGTAGGCCTGCGCGGCCACGGGCGAGCGCACCATCACCTGCTCGGCGTCGATGCTGTTGACCATGGCGGCCACCTGCTCCACCGCGTCGGGGGCGGGCGCGGGCGCGGGCTCGCTGTCGGCCAGGGCCTGGCGCACCGGCGCCACCACGGCGGCGTCCACCGGGGCACGTCGGCCAGCGCGGCCAGCTCCTGCAGCGACATGCGGGGCAGCGTCTCGCGCTGAGGCGCCGGCGGTTGTGTGGTGGTGATGCGGCTGGCGACGAAGCTGTCGGGCGGGTGCGCGCCGGCGGCGTCTGCCGCCGCGTCGGCGATCTGCGGGCTTTCGGCCAGCACGGCCTTCAGCGCCGGCGGCCTGGTGTGGCTGAGTTGGGCAGCCAGCAGGCCGCGCCGCTCCAGGCGGTCGATGTCTTCGGAAATGGCCCGGCCGAACAGGTCGATCAGCTCGGCATCGGTCCGCACGCCGTTGCACAGCACCATCACCTGGCGCTCGCGCACGCTCAGCAGATCATGCTGCAGCAGCGCAGTCCGGCCTTTTTCGGTCTTGATGTAAATCATGGAATCGGGTTGACCCCTGGGCGCTTTCAGCCGCCTGATCCCCGTCAGGCCAGCGCCGGCGCGCCGCGCCCGCGCCGCATGCGCAGCGCCTGCAGCCACATCACCAGGGCCAGCAATGCGAGCGCCGGAACGAAGAACCATTCCTTGGCCGGGCGGGCGGCGGGCAGTTCGATGGCCTTGATCCGGAAGCCCTGCTCCAGCCCCAGCTTCTCGGCCACGCTGCCGAAGCGCACGCCCACCACCATCAGTTCGTCGCCGTCGGGCATCACGGTCACGCCGGCGTCGGCCAGGCGCTGGCGATAGTCGCCCTCCTTGGCGCCCAGCGGCAGCAGCACGCCCTTGCGCACGTCATTGCCTTCCAGGCTGATGCCTTCGATCCAGATGCGCTTGCCGGTGTTGGCCGGCGCATCGGCAATCTCCTGCTGCATGGCCTGGCCACGCACCTCGTCGAACGGCGGGTACACCATGTCCATCCAGAAGCCCGGGCGGAACAGGGTGAAGCACACCAGCAGCAGCGCGAGGGTTTCCCACCAGCGCGTCTTGGTGAGGAAGTAGCCCTGCGTGGCCGCCGCGAACACCAGCATGGCGATGATGGCCGTGCCGATGGTGATGACGGTGTGGATCGGCCCCGTCAGCCCGATCAGCAGCAGCTGCGTGTTGAAGATGAACAGGAACGGCAGGATGGCCGTGCGCATGCTGTAGTAGAAAGCCGTGATGCCGACCTTGATCGGGTCGTGCTTGGCAATGGCGGCAGCGGCGAACGAGGCCAGCCCCACCGGCGGCGTCACGTCGGCCATGAGGCCGAAATAGAACACGAACATGTGCACCGCGATCAGCGGCACGATCAGTCCGCTTTGCGCACCCAGCTCCACCACCACCGGCGCCATCAGCGTGGACACCACGATGTAGTTGGCCGTGGTGGGCAGGCCCATGCCCAGGATCAGGCTGATGACGGCCACCAGGATCAGCATCAGCATCAGGTTGCCGCCCGACAGCAGCTCGACGATCTCGGTCATCACCAGCCCCACGCCGGTGAGCGAGACGGTGCCGACGATGATGCCCGCGGCGGCGGTGGCCACGCCGATGCCGATCATGTTGCGCGCGCCCGTGACCAGGCCGTCGATCAGATCGCGCACGCCGGCCTTGAAGGCCGTGCCCAGCGCGCCGCTGCCGCGCAGCGCGGCTAGGATGGGCTTTTGCGTGACCATGATGAAGATCATGAACATGGTGGCCCAGAACGCCGACAGCCCGGGCGAGAGCTGCTCCACCATCAGGCACCACACCAGCACCACCACCGACAGCAGGTAGTGCAGGCCCGAACGTACCGTGGGGCCGGTTTCGGGCAGTTCGAACACGGGGAGTTCGGATCGTCGATCTCCAGCTCCGGCTGGCGCGATCCCACCCACAGCAAAAACAGGTAGGCGGCCAGCAGGACGATGGCGATGATGGGCGCCGCGCTGCTGCCGAACAGCGTCTTGATGAAGCCGATGCCGTAATAGGTGATGGCGGACAGGATGATGAAGCCGCTGACGGTCATCACGAAGGAGATCAGCCGCTGCTGGCCGCTCGACTGCTGGCGCCGCGGCAGCCCTTCCATGCCGGCCTTCAGCGCCTCCAGGTGCACGATGTAGAACAGCGCGATGTACGAAATCAGCGCCGGCAGGATGGCGTGCTTCATCACCTGCACGTAGGGGATGCCCACGTACTCCACCATCAGGAAGGCCGCTGCGCCCATCACCGGCGGCATGATCTGGCCGTTGACCGAGGACGACACCTCCACCGCGCCGGCCTGGTCGCCGCGGTAGCCCACGCGCTTCATCAGCGGAATGGTGAAGGTGCCGGTGGTTACCACGTTGGCGATCGACGAGCCGGAGATGATGCCAGTGGCCGCCGACGACACCACCGCCGCCTTGGCCGGCCCCCGCGCATGTGGCCCAGCAGCGCGAACGCGCTCTTGATGAAGTAGTTGCCGGCGCCGGCTTTGTCGAGCAGCGAGCCGAACAGCACGAACAGGAAGATGAAGCCGCTGGACACGCCCAGCGCGACGCCGAATACGCCCTCGGTGGTGAGCCAGAAGTGCGAGGCCGCCCGCTCCAGCGAGGCGCCGCGGTGCGCCAGCATGTCGGGCATGTGGGGCCCGGCAAAGGTGTAGACCAGGAACAGCGTGGCCACGATGACCATGGGCAGGCCCAGCACGCGGCGCGTGGCCTCCAGCAGCAGGACGATGCCGACGATGAAGACGTACACGTCCATCTGCGTCGGGCTGCCGGGCCGGGTGGCCAGCTCGCGGTAGAACAGGAACAGGTAGCCGGCGCAGAAGGCGCCGACCAGTGCCATCACCCAATCGGTGACGGGCACCCGGTTGGACGGCGAACGCGTGCTGGCCGGGTACGCCATGAAACCCAGGAAAACGGCGAACGCCAAGTGGATGGCACGGCTCTCCGTGTCGTTGAAGATGCCCACGCGCAGCGTGAACGGCAGCGGTGAGGCGATCCACAACTGGAACAGCGACCAGGCAATGGCCACCAGCAGCAGCAGCCTGGCCACCAGCGGACCGGGCTCCCGGCCGCCGGTGTCCGTCTCCTCGACCAGCCTGTTGACATCGACCTGGTCCACCGCCACGTCCTTGCTCTTGCTCATGCTGCCTCTCCGTACCCGGCTCTTTGGTTGCTCACACCGTGCGTCGCGCCACGAAAAAACGCCCCATGCCGACACGATCCAGCATGGGGCGCGCGGTGCGCGTGGCGCACCCTCTCAGGCCCAGTTACTTGAGCCAGCCCTTTTCCTTGTAGAACTTGGCGGCGCCCGGATGCAGCGGCGCGGACAGGCCGTCCTTGACCATGTGCTCGGCGCTCAGGTGGGCGAACGCCGGGTGCAGCTTCTTGAACTCGTCGAAGTTGTCGAACACCGCCTTGACCAGGGTATAGACCTGATCGTCCGGCGCCTTGGCCGAGGTGACGAAGGTGGCCAGCACGCCATAGGTCTGCGTGGCCTGGTCGTTGCCCTTGTACAGGCCGGCCGGAATGGTGGCCTTGGCGTAGTAGGAGTTGTCGGCCACCAGCTTGTCGATCGCCGGGCCGGTGATGTTGACCAGCTTGGCGCCGCAGGTGGTCACCGGGTCCTGGATGTTGGCGCTGGGGTGGCCGACGCCGTAGAAGAAGGCGTCGATCTTGTTGTCGCACAGGGCGGCGCCGTGCTCGTCGGCCTTCAGTTCGGAGGCCAGCGAGAAGTCGCCCATCTTCCAGCCCTTGGCGGCCAGCAGCTGCTCCATCGACGCGCGGGTGCCGGATCCGGGGTTGCCGACGTTGACGCGCTTGCCCTTGAGGTCATCGAAGCTCTTCACGTTCGCCTCGGCGCGCGCCACCACGGTGAATGGCTCGGGGTGCAGCGAGAACACCGAGCGCAGGTCGGAAAACGCCCCGTTCTTCTCGAAGCTGCTGGTGCCCTTGTAGCCGTGGTAGTTCCAGTCGGACTGGGCCACGCCGAAGTCCAGATCGCCCGCGCGCACCGTGTTGATGTTGGCCACCGAGCCGCCCGTGGATTCGACCGTGCAGCGGTAGCCGTGTTTCGACCGGTCCTTGTTGACCAGGCGGCAGATGGCGCCGCCGGCGGCGTAGTACACGCCGGTGACGCCACCGGTGCCGATGGTCATGAATTTTGCTGTGCCATGGCCGGCGCCGACAGCATGGCCGTGGAAGCCGCCGCGGCGGCGGCCAGGGTTTTCAGAACGGTCTGGATTCGCATCAAAGTCATCTCCGCAAAAACAAAGGGAACGGGGTCAGCCCTGCGCCAGCGCCGCATCCAGCGCTTCGGCCAGACGCGACACGATCTGTGCCAGTTCGTCTTGCGACGCGATGAAGGGCGGTGCCAGCAGGATGTGGTCACCATAACAGCCATCGACGGTTCCGCCCATGGGATAAACCAGCAATCCGCGCGCGAAGGCCGCCGCCTTCACCTTGGCATGCAAGCGCCGTGCCGGGTCGAACGGCGCCTTGCTGGCACGGTCCTGCACCAGTTCGATGCCCCAGAAGAAGCCGCGCCCGCGGATGTCGCCCACGTGCGGGTGGTTTTTGAACTTATCAGCCAGCAGCGCTTTCAGGACGGACGCATCGCGCTTCACTTTTGAAGCAACCCGTCACGTTCGATGACCTGCTGCACCGCCAGCGCCGCCGCGCACGCCACGGCGTGCCCCAAATAGGTGTGGCCGTGCTGGAAGAAGCCGCTGCCCGAGGACATGGCATCGACGATCTTCTGCTGCGCCAGCACCGCGCCGATGGGCTGGTAGCCGCCGCCCAGGCCCTTGGCGATGGTCATCAGGTCGGGCACCACGCCGTCCTGTTCGCACGCGTGCAGCGTGCCGGTGCGGCCCATGCCGCACATCACCTCGTCCAGGATCAGCAGCACGCCGTGCCGGTCGCACACCTCGCGCACCGCCTTCAGGTAGCCCGGCACCGGTACCAGCACGCCGGCGGTGGCACCGCCCACGGTTTCGGCGATGAAGGCCAGCACCTTGGCCGGCCCGACGCGTTGGATCGCCTCGTCGAGTTCGCGTGCCAGGCGCTGGCCGTAAGCCTCGGGCGTTTCGCCGGGCTGCAGGTCGCGGTAGGGGTAGCAGGGCGACACGTGAGTCACATCGATGAGCAGCGGCGCGAACTGGCGCCGCCGCCATTCGTTGCCGCCCACCGCCAGCGCGCCCAGCGTGTTGCCGTGGTAGCTCTGGCGCCGGGCGATGAAGTGGCTGCGCTCAGGCTGGCCGATCTCCAGGTAGTACTGGCGCGCCATCTTCAGCGCCGCCTCCACCGCCTCGGAGCCGCCGCTGACGAAGTAGGCGTGGCTCATGCCGGCCGGCGCGGTGCGCACCAGCTGGTCGGCCAGTTGTTCGGCCACCTCGGTGGTGAAGAAGCTGGTGTGCGCGTAGGCCAGCTGGTCGATCTGCCGGTGCATGGCGGCCAGCACGTCAGGGTGACCGTGGCCCAGGCAGGAGACGGCCGCACCGCCCGAGGCGTCGATGTAGCGCTGGCCGGCGGCATCTTCGAGCCACAGGCCCTGTCCGCGCACGGCCACCGGGGGCGTGGTGAGGAGACTGCGGTGAAAAACGTGGGTGTTCATCTCGGAGGGCCTTTGCATCGATCCAGGCCGACCACTCGCGCCCCAGACATGAGGCGCCCAGTTCGCTCGTCGGCGCGGTACAGGCTAGCACGGTGCGGCCAAGCCGGGCAGCCGCATTAACACCGAGAGGCGGCGTGGCCGCTGGCTCATGACGTTCTGCGTTCAAAACGATGACCAATGACGAATGACGTCTTGGTCACTGAAGCGCAGCGAAGTCATTGGTCTTTCTTGCTGGATGACTCACCCTCCCACACAGCGGATGTGATCCGCGCGGCATCTGAAACTTCTTGATGGTCAAGCATGCTTGAAAGCCCATCCGTATCAGCGGCGCGTGCGCACGGGGCGCTGCTCCACGTCGGTGCGGCCGTCGGCCCATTCGGTGATGACGGTTTCCACCGCCGGTCGGCCGGCCGCGGGCACCACGGGTGCACCAGCGGCGCGCGCTCCCACACTTGCTCGGCGTGCGCAGGCGCCACCACGGCGATGCCGCTGCCCACCACGGCGTAAGGGGCCTGCGCCGCGGCGGCGTTCGCCACATGGGTCAGCAACGGGGCACTGGCCGGCTCGCGGGCCGGGGCTGGCGCGATCTGCCCGGCCATCGCCACCTCGCGTGCGCAGGCATCACCGTTCAACACCACGCGCCCACCTGCGGGCACGCTGGCCGCCTGCGCCGCGCTGGCCGGTGGCGCATCGGCCTGCTGCACCACGCCACCTTGGGCGTCGTACACGGTATAGCAGGCGGCGCTGGCCTGGGCGGCGGGCAGGGTCAGCAGCGAGGCGGTGAGGCAGTGCAGGGCAAGGCGGGCGTGGTGCACGGTCGGCTCCTGGCGCACCGGGTGAACAGTGGCACGCCGTGGCGCCATGGTGGCCCGCCGCCCGGCCGGCACGCGCCAGCGGCCGCAGCATGCGCCTGTCGGCAGCGGCCGACATGGCATGAAAAAGCGCTGACAACTATCCAATTGATAGCTGTCAGCGCTTGATGGACGGGCGCTAAAGCCCGATTTGACTAGAAATTCGTTACTGCGCCGTCCAGCCGCCGTCGTGGGCCCAGGCCTGGCCGCGCACGTTGGCAGCAGCATCGCTGCAGAAGAATACCGCCATGGCGCCCAACTGCTCGGGCGTGGTGAACTGGTGCGACGGTTCCTTCTCGCTCAGCAGATCCCTTGTGGCCTGCTCCACGCTGATCTTCTGCTCGGCGGCGCGGGCGTCGATCTGCTTTTGCACCAGCGGCGTCAGCACCCAGCCGGGGCAGATGGCGTTGGCGGTGACGCCGGTGGTGGCCAGCTCCAGCGCCGTCACCTTGGTCAGACCCACGATGCCGTGCTTGGCCGCCACGTAGGCCGACTTGTCCTTCGACGCCACCAGCCCGTGCACCGAGGCGATGTTGATGATGCGGCCCCAGTTCTTCTGCGTCATGTACGGAATCGCCAGGCGCGTGGTGTGGAAGGCCGAGGTGAGGTTGATGGCGATGATGGCGTCCCAGCGCTCGACCGGGAAGTCCTTGATGCTCGACGTGTGCTGGATGCCGGCGTTGTTGACCAGGATGTCGACGCCGCCGAACTTCTCGGCCGCGAACTGCATCATGGCTTCGATCTCGGCCGGCTTGCTCATGTCAGCGCCGTGGTATTCCACCTTCACGCCGTGCGCGGTGATCTGCGCCTTGGGGCCTTCGACGTCGCCGAAGCCGTTCATCACGATGTTGGCGCCCTGCTTGGCCAGCTCGATGGCGATGCCCAGCCCGATGCCGCTGGTGGAGCCGGTGACGAGGGCCGTCTTGCCTTTCAGTGTGCTCATGAATCTCTCCTGAGTGAAATTGAATGATCGGATGTGGGAGCGGGCTTGCCCGCGATGGGGCGTGTCGTTGCTCACGGCGCCGTCATCGCGGGCAAGCCCGCTCCCACACCAGGGTGCTTATTGCTTGAGCGGCACGCCGGTCTTGCCTTGCGCCTCTTCCAGCGTCACGCCGTCGGCCAGCTCCACCACCTTCAGGCCCTCGGGCGTCACGTCGAACACGCCCAGGTCGGTGATGATGCGGTCGACCACGCCCACGCCGGTCAGCGGCAGCGTGCACTCGGGCAGGATCTTCATGTCGGTGCTGCCGTCCTTCTTCCGGGCCACGTGCTCCATCAGCACGATCACGCGCTCGACGCCCGCCACCAGGTCCATGGCGCCGCCCATGCCCTTGACCATCTTGCCGGGGATCATCCAGTTGGCGAGATCCCCCTTGTCGGTGACCTGCATGGCGCCCAGGATGCTGAGGTTGATCTTGCCGCCGCGGATCATGGCGAAGCTGTCGTGGCTGCCGAAGATGCTGCTGCCCTTGAGCGTGGTCACGGTCTGCTTGCCAGCGTTGATGAGGTCGGCGTCCACCTCGTCCTCGGTCGGGAAGGGGCCGATGCCCAGCATGCCGTTCTCGGACTGCAGCCACACCTCCTTGTCGGCGGGCACGTGGTTGGCCACCAGCGTGGGAATGCCGATGCCCAGGTTGACGTAGAAGCCGTCCTGCAGCTCTTGCGCGGCACGGGCCGCCATTTGGTCTTGTGTCCAGGCCATGGTTTGACTCCTTGCTTACTTGTGCTCGCGCAGCGTGCGCTTCTCGATGCGTTTCTCGGGCGTCGGGTTGTGCACCAGGCGGTGCACGTAGATGCCGGGCAGGTGGATGTCGTCGGGCGCCAGCTCGCCGTTGGGCACGATGCGCTCGACCTCGACGATGCAGACCTTGCCCGACATGGCGCAGGCCGGGTTGAAGTTGCGCGCCGTCAGGTTGAAGCGCAGGTTGCCGCTGCGGTCGGCCACGTCGGCCTTGACCAGGGCCACGTCGGCCACCAGCGAGCGCTCCATCACGTAGGTGTGGCCGTCGAACTCGCGCAGCTCCTTGCCCTCGGCCACCAGCGTGCCCACGCCGGTCTTGGTGAAGAAGGCCGGAATGCCGGCGCCGCCTGCTCTCAATTTCTCAGCCAGCGTGCCCTGCGGCGTGAACTCCAGCTCCAGCTCGCCGGCCAGGTACTGGCGCTCGAAC
Source organism: Ottowia beijingensis (assembly GCF_013423955.1). Lineage (GTDB taxonomy): Bacteria > Pseudomonadota > Gammaproteobacteria > Burkholderiales > Burkholderiaceae_C > Ottowia > Ottowia beijingensis. The sequence goes on from NZ_JACCKX010000001.1 coordinate 672,202, forward strand.
TCCTTGTTCTCGCCCACGTAGCTGCTGATCATCTTCTTGATCTGGCGCGTGTCCAGCAGCTTGCCCAGGCCAAAGCCGTCCACGCCGGCGTTGTTGCTGATCACGGTCAGGTCCTTCACGCCCGAATCGCGCAGGGCGTCGATCAGCGCCTCAGGGATGCCACACAGGCCGAAGCCGCCCACGGCCAGCATCTGGCCGTCTGCGACGACGCCCTTGAGCGCCTCGGCGGCCGAGGGGTAAATCTTGTTCACGGGATGTCTCTCCTGAATAGGTGGATGCGTAAGGGGAAACCGGGGTACAGCCCTGAAAGATACTACGTATCCAGCTACGTAGTATTTCGTAATGGACTTCCCTGCCCCCGGCCCTGCCGCACCCGATTACCGCCTGGCCTTCCAGCTCGCGCCCGTGGGCCTCATTCTCTCGCGCCAGCGCCACATCGTGGACTGCAACGAGCGCGTGTGCGAGATCTTCGGCGCCACGCCGGCGCAGCTGGTGGGGCAGAGCTTTCGCATCCTGTACCCCAGCGCCGACGAGTACGAGCGCATCGGCGAACGCATGGCCTGATCCTGAACGCGCACGGCGTGTACGCCGACAACCGGGTGATGCAGCGCGTGGGCGGTGCGCACGCGGGCGAGCCGTTCTGGTGCCACGTCACCGGCCGCGCCATCGACCGCGCCGCGCCGCACGCGGCCGGCATCTGGACCTTCGAGGACCTGAGCGCGCAGCGCCCCGTCACCGCGCCGCTCACGGCGCGCGAGCGCGAGGTGGCCGCGCAGCTGATGCAGGGCCTGACCAGCAAGGCCATCGGCCGCGTGCTCGGCATCAGCCACCGCACGGTGGAGATCTACCGCGCGCGGCTGATGCGCAAGTACGGCGCCAGCACCGCGGCCGACCTGGTGCAGAAGCTGATGGGCGGGGTGTAAGGGCACGCCAGCGGCGAGGCCGCCGCGCGCTGGCGGTCCGCCGTCAACCGGTCGCCGAACCCGCCGCCCGCCTGGCGCGAGCCCACAGGCCCAGCGCCACGCCCAGCGCCGCGATGCCCAGCAGCGCCCACACGGTGAAGTCAGGCACATGGTAGGTCGTGTAAACCTCCCAGCCCAGGTGGCGCAGCAGCTTGGACAGGTCGGTCGGGGCGCTCATCAGGTGCCCGCCCAGCGTGCCGGTGATGGCCAACAGCACCGCGCCCAGCAGCGCCAGCGCAGCCATCGCCCAGCGCATTCCGCCTTCCCACACGGCCTCGCCACGGCGCCAGCGCAGCCACCAGACCACGGCCCACAGCGCCACGGTCCAGGCGGCCAGCATCAGGTGGTTGCGCCCCAGCGGCGACGCGCTGATGCTCTCCCAATCCCAGACCTGCGTGCCGGTGGCGTAGGCCGCCAGCCCGAACAGCAGCGCCACCGTGAGCAGGGGCACCAGCGCCTGGTCGAGCCGGCGCGCCAGCGGTCCGGCGCTCAGCACCCGCAGCAGGATGACCGCCATCGCCAGCGTCCAGAGTGCGATCGGGAAATGGGTCAGGACGATGTGATACGGGCCCATGGTCAAGCTCCCCGGCGCTGTGCCAGCGCCATGTTCAGTGCAAAGCCGATGCCCAGAATCAACGCCAGGCCGGACCACAACGTCCACAGCCATTGGCGCCGCATCTCCTGCGCGAACTCCACCTCGATGCCGTAGTGCTTGAGCTGCTCGACGCTGTGGCGCGTGTGCACCGGCAAGCGGCGTGCGATGGCCTCCGCGCCGGCATGCGCCTTGCTGTGCAGGTGCGGCCAGCTCACCTGACCCGGATAGAACAGCGTGACCTCGCGCCCGGGGCCGGACCAAGTCGGCTCGGCCACGTCGAACTGCATGGCCACGATGTCGGCATCGCGCCCGAGGCCCAGGCTCATCGGCAGCGACACGTAGTGCCAGCGTCCGCCGGTGGCATGGCGATGGATCGCAAAGGCCACGTCGTACAGGCCGTGGTCGCGCAGGATCTTGTCGTCCAGCGGATGGCCGGTATCGAGTGCGCGGCTGAGGGTGACGTCCCAGTGGCCGTCGGCCCAGCGCCCCTTTCCCTGCACCGTGATGTCAGCCTTGGAGCCCTCGGGCTGGCGCAGGAAGCGGCGCGGCAGCGTATCGCCCTCGACCCAGCCGGCCTGCGGATCGAACGGCACCGCCTGACCTTCCACCAGGTAGTAGACCGATTCCTGGTCGATGCGTCCAGCGACCACATCGGCCCATTGGAGCGCCTTGTGGCGGACTGCCGCGGCATCGAACATCAGGCGCGGCTGCTGGCGCTCGCCGTCCCAGTTTGTGCCGGCGGCGCTCTTGCCGTCATCGCCGCCACGCACCTCGGCAACCATCTGGTCGTCCGACATCCCGATCGGGTTGGCGCGGTGGCTGCGCCAGTGCCACAGGTCGAGGAAGTAGCCCGCCCGCCGTTGTGCCCCGAGCACTTCCTCGGAGCGCAGGCTGGCCCAGTCGTTGATGTCGCTGCGGGTGCCGGGCAGCGACTTGCTGACCTCCTCCTGCTTCAGCTTGCCGCCCAGGTAGGGGTGCGCCTTCACGGCGTCCTCGCTGGCCTCGTTGGTAAAAGTCAGGATGCCATCGCCCACCGTGATGTAGCCGCCGTAGCGCGCGAACTCCGGCACGCCGCCGTCGTCCAGCATCATCGCCACCCGATCCTCATGCATGCCGTCCGGCTGCGAGCCCGGCGTGGCCCGCCCCTTGACGACCCACCGACCGCCCTCATAGACCAGCACGTCGTGGAACAGACCCGGCCGGTCGGCCGGCCAGCGGTAGTTGACGAAGATTTTCTCGGCGTTGTAGGCCGCGCGCACCTGCAGCGGCACGGTGAGCGTCTTGGGGACGCTGATGTTGCGCTTTGGATCGTCTCGCACCACGCCGCGGCCATGCGTGAGCCACGACAACAGCACGCCGCCGACCAGCAGCAAGATGGCCAGCGCGATTGCCAGGCCCTGTCGGTTTGATCGCTTCATGTCTCCTCCTTGTTCAAGAACTTGCGGATGGCAGTGCTCTTTTGTTTTGATCAAGGATGGCACACCCCATGCAAAAGGTACGAATTGACCTCATCTTTGATACAGGTCAAGGTTCGTCCCCTCGCCAGGTCGCAACGCGCCGATGCCGCGCGGGTGCCAGGGTTTCGGTTCTGCCCTACATGCAGGCGGCGGCACAGGTGCTAGGGTGCACCCGTTCATGTCCCAACGCCGCTGCCAGCGGGTTCGCGTGGGCCTTGCAAGTCACTGCACGGCGTCACCGGGGCAATCCAAGCAGAGGCATCCGAGGAAGACCAGACCATGCTCGACACCCTTCAGCATGCACCCCGCGTGGCCCACGGCGCGCCGCCATCCACACTGCAATGGCGCGATGCCTGCCAGGAGTTGCGCTGGGGCCTGCTGGCCACGCCGCCGTCCATCGCGCCCAAGTTCCTCTACGACGCGCACGGCTGCGCGCTGTACGAGGCCATCACCACGCTGCCCGAATACCACCTGCCGCGCGTCGAACGCGCCATTCTCGACCGGCACCAGGGCGCCATGCTGCAGCTGCTGCCGCGCGGCGCCGAGCTGATCGACATCGGCAGCGGTGACGGCGCCAAGGCCCGCCGCTGGCTGGATGCCGGCATCGTGCGGCGCTACATCGGCCTGGACATCGCCGAGGACTGGCTGCGCGAGGTGCTGCGGCGGGGCCGCCAGCGCTATCCCGGCGTGCAGTTCGACGGCGTGGTGACCGACCTGACCTGGGGCCTGCAACTGCCGCTGCCTCGCGAGGCCGAGCGCCCGCGCATCTTCTGGTATCCCGGCTCGTCCATCGGCAACTTCGAGCCCGCGGCCGCCACCGCACTGCTGGCGCAGATGCGCGCCCACATGCGGCCCGGCGACGCGCTGGTGCTGGCGGTGGATGGCCCGGTGGAGCACGCCCGCATGGTGCACGCCTACGACGATGCGGCCGGCGTCACCGCCGCCTTCAACCTGAACGTGCTGAACGTGGTCAACCGCACGCTGGGCGCCAGCTTCGATGCCACCGCCTTTCGCCACCGCGCCGTGTTCAACGCCGAGGCCAGCCGCATCGAGATGCATCTGGTCAGCCAGCATGCGCAAGCCATTGCGCTGGGCACGGGCCAGGTGTTGCGGCTGCAGGCGAGCGAGCACATCGTCACCGAGCATTCCTACAAGCACGCGCCGGCGCGCGCCGAGCAGCTGTTGCGGGGCGCAGGCTTCGATCAGCTGCAGCGCTTCGGCATCGACGGCGAAGCCTATGGCGTGTACCTCGCGAGGATCGGCCATGCAGAGTCTGAACGCTGAAACGCAGGACGCGCGCGGCTGCACCGTGGACGCGTTCCACGCCGTGCGCGCCACCACCGAGCGGCTGGTGCAGGGCCTGACGCCCGACGACTGCATGGTGCAGTCGATGCCCGACGCCAGCCCCGTCAAATGGCACCTGGCACACACCAGCTGGTTCTTCGAGCAGTTCATCCTGGGCCCGGCGGGCGTGGCGCCGTTCGACGAGCGCTATGCGGCGCTGTTCAACTCCTACTACGTCGGCGCCGGCACGCGCCACCCGCGCGCACGGCGCGGCGACCTGTCGCGCCCGCCGCTGGACGAGGTGCTGGCCTACCGCCGGCACGTGACGCGCGCCGTCGCCGACCTGCTGCCGCGCGCCGACCCCACGCCACGGCGCTGGCGCGCCTGGGTATCGAGCACGAACAGCAGCACCAGGAGCTGATCCTCACCGACCTGAAGCACCACCTGTTCTCGCAGCCGCTGACGCCGGCGTACCGGCCGGTGCCGGCGCACGACGGCGCAGAGCCGGCCGCGCTCCAATTCACCGCCGTCGACGGCGGCCTGTGCGACATCGGCCACGCAGGCGGGGCCTTCGGCTTCGACAACGAATTTCCGCGCCACCGCGTGTGGCTGGAGCCGTTCGAGATCACCGACCGGCTGGTCACCGAAGCCGAGTACCTGGCGTTCATGCACGATGGCGGCTACGCGCAGGCCACGCTGTGGCTGTCCGACGGCTGGGCCACGCGCGAGGCCGAGGGCTGGCAGGCCCCCTGTACTGGCGCGCCGATGAAGACGGCGCCTGGCAAGTCTTCACCCTGGGTGGCTGGCGCGCGCCGCGCGCCGACGTGCCGGTGTGCCACGTCAGCCATTACGAGGCCGATGCCTTCGCCCGCTGGGCCGGCGCCCGCCTGCCCACCGAAGCCGAATGGGAACACGCCGCGGCAACCTCGGCCGACGGCACATGGCATGGCGCGTTGCTGGAAGACGAGGCCTTTCACCCCACGCCCGCCGCGCATGGGGCGGGCCTGCGGCAGCTGCTGGGCGACTGCTGGCAATGGACGGCCAGCGCCTACCTGCCCTACCCCGGCTACCGCGTGCCCGCAGGCACCGTGGGCGAATACAACGGCAAGTTCATGTCGGGGCAGATGGTGCTGAAGGGCGCCTCGTGCGCCACGCCGCGCAGCCACGCGCGGCCGAGCTACCGCAATTTCTTTCCGCCCGGCGCGCGCTGGCAGTTCTCTGGCATCCGGCTGGCGCGCGATGGCGTTGCGCGGTCAGCGTTGGCTGAACAGGAAGTACTCGGACCCGCATCCGCTTTGTAGAAGCGGGCGTGCCCGCGATCCAGGGTTCGTGGCACCCAGTCGTCTCATCGCGGGCACGCCCGCTCCTGCAGCGCCCTCCAGGATGTGTGGCCAATCAATAACATTTTGATAGCGCCTGGCGCACGTCACCAAACGATTTCAGATACAAAAATCACATTAAATCGTTATATAACAAGCGCAAGCAGCTTCTTTTTGTAGTAAAGGGCGACGACGCGGCTCAGGCCTTGACCGGCCCATCCACCACCTCGGCCGCGCTGCGGAACGCCTCCACCGCGCACGGCACACCGCAGTAGATGCTGGCGTGCAGCAGCACTTCCTGAATCTCCTCGACGCTCGCGCCGTTGTTCAGCGCGCCGCGCACGTGCCCCTTCAGCTCGTGCTGTCGACCCAGTGCGGTGAGCATGGCCACGGTGACCAGGCTGCGCGTCTTCAAGTCCAGCCCCGGCCGCTGCCACACATCGCCCCAGGCGTTGCGCGTGATGGCGTGCTGCATCGGCTCGGTGAACGGCGTCATGCCGGCGAAGGCACGGTCGACGAAGTCGTCGCCCATCACCTGGCGGCGCGTCTTCAGGCCGTTCTGGAAGTCGGGATCGTCGGGCAGGTTCATGGCTGTCGCTTTCGTGGTCGTGGGTGAATAACAGGCGCAGCATAATGAATCCGTTGCCACGCATATAAAAGGAGACATGCCATGAGCCGCTACCCCCTCGCCGACATCAACGCCCTGCCCGATGACATCAAGGCCAAGGTGCTCGAAGTGCAATCCAAGGTCGGCTTCGTGCCCAACGTGTTCCTGGGCCTGGCGCGCCGCCCGGCCGAATGGCGCGCCTTCTTCGCCTACCACGACGCGCTGATGGAGCCCGAAAGCGTGGGCCGCACCAGCAACCTGAGCAAGGGCGACCGCGAGATGATCGTCACCACCACCAGCGCCGCCAACCAGTGCCTGTACTGCGTGGTGGCGCACGGCGCGCTGCTGCGCATCTACGAGAAAAAGCCGATGGTGGCCGACCAGGTGGCCGTGAACTACCGCAAGGCCACCGACATCACCCCGCGCCAGCGCGCCATGCTCGACTTCGCCATGAAGGTGTGCGAGCGCTCGCACGAGATCAGCGAGGACGACTTCGCCCCCTGCACGCGCACGGCTTCGACGACGAGGACATCTGGGACATCGCCGCCATCACGGCCTTCTTCGGGCTGTCCAACCGCATCGCCAGCTTCAGCGGCATGCAGCCGAACCCCGAGTTCTATCTGATGGGGCGCGTTCCGCGCGAGAAGAAGCCGGCGTGAGTGGGCCACTGCGATGGCACGCCACGAAATCCGGCCAGGCCGTTCGGGCTGAGTCTGTCGACGCCTCGCACACGCCTGCACTTTGACAAACTCCGCGCGCACGGCGCCTGATTACCGACCGGTAATTTTAATGCGTGCAAATCTGTTGAAATCGGAATAAATTACCGACCGGTAATTTATTCCTTGACACTCGGCATGACTCAGAATAAATTACTGACCGGTAATTTCGTTATTCTGACCGTGTCCACCCCCACCTGCCCGCCCCTGCCACCCTCCTGCCCACCGTCGTCCGCACGGCCGCCGACCTGGGCCGCATCGCGCAGGCCCAGCGCATCGCCCTCGGCCTGCGCCAGATCGACCTGGCGGGCATCGGCAACACCGGCAACCGCCTGATCGTCGACATCGAGAAGGGCAAGCCCACCGTGCAGTTGCAGAAGGTGCTCGACGTGCTCGACCTGCTGGGGCTTGAAGTGGTGCTGCGCCCCAAATCCGCCGGGCCGCTGTGATGCCGCGCGCCGCCGCGCTCGACGTGTTCTACGGCACCGAGCCCATGGGCACGGTGCATGACACCACGCCGCTCGGTTTTGAATACGCGCCCACCTGGCTGCAGCGCGCCGACGCCTTCGCGCTGTGTGCCATCGGCCTGGCACCCGGCCGCATCGATTCGCCCGAAGTCCACGCCTTCTTCGAGAACCTGCTGCCCGAAGGCGACCTGCGCGCCTACATGGCGCAGCAGCGCAAGGCGTCCACGCTGTTCTCGCTGCTGCTGGAGGTGGCGGGCGACACGGCCGGCGCCTTCGTGCTGCTGCCGCAGGGCCATCGGCCCGAACCACCGCGCTACCAGCGCACCACCTGGAAGACACTGGCCGACACCATTCGCCAGCAGTCGGCCGCCGCCATCCAGTCTCAGGGTGGCCGCACGCGCATCTCGCTGGCGGGCGCGCAGGACAAGGCGTCCATCGCCCTGCTCGACGGCCCCGAGCCGTGGCTGCCCCAAGGCGCCGCGCCCTCCACCCACATCCTCAAGCCCGACATCCGCCGCCTGCCCAAGGTGCGCGACTCCGCCGCCAACGAAGCCATCGTCATGCGTGCCGCGCACCACTGCGGGCTGAACGTGGCCCCCGTGTTCTACGAACCCACCACCCGCGCCTGCATCGTCGAACGCTTCGACCGCGTGCGCCAACCCGACGGCAGCCTGCGCCGCCTGGTGCAGTACGACTTCTGCCAGCTCTCCGGCCTGGGCTCGGAGCGCAAGTACGAGAAGGAAGGCGGCCCCAGCCTGGCGGCCTGCGCCGCCCTGGTGCGCCGCTACAGCGCCCGCCCCGCGCTGGACTTGCAGGCGCTGGCGCAGTGGGTGCTGTTCAACCTGTACGTCGGCAACAACGACAGCCACGCCAAGAACCTCTCCATCTACCACCGCCCCGGCGAAGGCGTGCGCCTGACGCCCTTCTATGACCTGATGTGCACGCGCATCTATCCCGGACTGTCAGACGAATTCGCGTTCAGCCTTGGCGGCGAAACGCGCCCTGGGCAGTTCGGCGGCGAGCATCTGGAGGCCCTGGCGGCGCAATTGGGCATGGGGGCTCGCTATGTCCGCGGGATGGCAGGCGAGTTGGCTGCGCGGGTGCCGGAGGCACTGAACCTTGGCCTTGAAGAAGTCATGCCCTTCCTCCCTGCCAGCGGGCAAGGTTTGGCTGACAGGCTGGCCATGAAGGTGAAGTCCATCACACGGCGCACGGTCGAGCGTTTCAGGTAGCGGCGTTTCGCTGCTCAGGCTCGCCCATAGGCCGCTGGGCGACTGCCCGTCATCCCCTTTCACACTCCCGCATTCCAATCGTCACATGCACCCACGCGCTGGCAGCGCCGGGCGATGACGCGCGGCATCGGTTACCTGATCGCGGCACAGTTCGTGTCGGGGCTGGCCGACAACGCATTGCTCATCGTCGCCATCGCGCGGCTGGCGGAGCTGGGCGACCAGCCGTGGATGGCGCCGCTGCTCAAGGGCGTGTTCACGCTGGCCTATGTGGTGCTGGCGCCGCTGGTGGGCGCGCTGGCCGACCGCTGGCCGAAGGCGCGGGTGATGCTGGCCGCCAACGCGCTGAAGGGCGCCGGCTGCGCGCTGATGCTGGCGGGCGCCGACCCGCTGCTGGCCTACGGGCTGGCGGGCGTGGGCGCGGCGGTGTATTCGCCCGCCAAGTACGGCCTGGTGGTGGAGCTGGCGCCACCGCAGCAACTGGTGAACGCCAATGGCTGGCTGGAGGTGACGACGGTGGCCGCCATCATCCTGGGCACGGCGCTGGGCGGCGTGCTGGTGGGGCCGACGCTGGTGCAGGCGCTGGGCACCGCGCCGGCCGGCGCGGGCCTGGCGGTGGGCGGCGCGCTGGTGGTGGCGCTGGGCGTGGTGCTGGTGCTGTACGGGCTGGCCGGGGCGCTGAACCTGGCGATTCCGCGGCCCGCGGCCAGCGTGGCCGAGCGGCACGCGCTGCCACCCGGCGCGCTGCAATTTTTGCAGCGCTTTGCGCACGCCCAGCGCACGCTGTGGCGTGATGCGCTGGGTGGCGCCTCGCTGGGCGTGACGACGCTGTTCTGGGGTGCGGGGGCCACGCTGCAGTTCGTGGTGCTGGCCTGGGCACAGCAGCGGCTGGGCTTGTCGCTGTCGCAGGCGGCGTACCTGCAGGGCGTGGTGGCGGTGGGCATTGCGCTGGGCGCGCTGGCCGCCGGGCGCTGGGTGGCACTGGGGCAGGCGCTGCGCGTGCTGCCGCTGGGCGTGGCGATGGGCCTGGCCGTGCCGCTGCTGACGCTGGTGCACAGCGTGGCGCTGGCGGCGCCGTTGCTGGCGGCGGTGGGTGCGCTGGCGGGCTTGTTCGTGGTGCCGATGAACGCGCTGCTGCAGCACCGCGGCCAGCGGCTGCTGGGCAGCGGCGAATCCATCGCGGTGCAGAACTTCAATGAAAACGCGGCCGTGCTGGCGATGCTGGGCACGTATGCGGGGCTGCAGGCCGCGGGCTGGCCGCTGCCGTGGCTGGTGGGGCTGCTGGGCACGGCGGTGGCCGCCGGGGTGGCGCTGGTGATGTGGCGCCTGCGCCAGCGGGCCGCGCGCGGGTTGATGTGGAGCGCACCTTGAAGCCGTTGAGATTTCCGCCGTCCCTGACACGCTGCCGGCCCTCACCCCAACCCTCTCCCAGAGGGAGAGGGAGCTTTCTTTGGCGCAGCACGCGCTGTCGAGCCTCGAGAAGCCGCCCTCCAGGAAAACGCCGACAGGTTGAAGCCGCCTGGCTTATCTGCACCCGACAAACGACGCATGACTTGGCTTCGCCTCCATGACGAAGCGCGTCGTCATTTGTCATGCCGGCACCCGCCGGCAGTCATTCGTCATTTGTCATCGCAAGCCTTGAAGGAGCCAACATGAAGATCATGATCGTCACCGACGCGTGGGAGCCGCAGGTCAATGGCGTGGTGCGCACGCTGAAGATGACCACGCGCCACCTGCAGGAGATGGGGCACAGCACGCACATCCTGTCGCCGCTGGATTTCAGGTCGTTCCCCTGCCCCACCTACCCCGAGATTTCCCTCGCGGTGGTCACGCGGCGCGCGGTGGCGCGGCACATCGACGCCGTGGCGCCCGACTGCCTGCACATCGCCACCGAGGGGCCACTGGGCTGGGCCGCGCGGGCGGTGGCGGTCAAGCGTGGCTGGCCGTTCACCACGGCGTACCACAGCCGCTTTCCCGAGTACGTGCATGCGCGCGTGCGGGTGCCGGTGGGCTGGAGCTACGCGCTGCTGCGCAAGTTCCACAACGCCGGCCGCGCCACGCTGGCGCCCACGCCGGCCATCGTCGATGACCTGCGGGCGCGCGGCTTCACCCAGGCGCGGCTGTGGTCGCGCGGGGTCAATCTGGAAGCCTTCAGCCCCGAGGGGCCGAGGCTGCCGCGCGACAGCTCTCCGGTGTTCCTCTACGTCGGCCGGCTGGCGGTGGAGAAGCAGGTGCACAAGTTTCTCGAACTCGATCTGCCGGGCGAGAAGTGGGTGGCCGGCACGGGGCCGGAAGAAGCCAGGCTGAAGGCGCAGTACCCCCACGCGCGCTGGTTCGGCGTGCTGAGCGGCGACGATCTGGCCACCGTGTACCGCAGCGCCGACGTGATGGTGTTCCCCAGCGTGACCGACACCTTCGGCCTGGTGATGGTGGAGTCGATGGCCTGCGGCACGCCGGTGGCCGCCTACCCGGTGCCGGGGCCGATCGACGTGGTGGGCCACGATTCGGCCGGTGGCGTGATCGACGACGACCTGCGCGCCGCCTGCCTGGCCGCGCTGGCCGCCGCGCGACGGCGTGCGGCGGCACGCCGAACAGTTCAACTGGCCCACGGCCACGCGGCAGTTCGAGCAGGCGCTGGTGCGCATCGCACGGACCAGCGACGTGGACAAGCAGGCGCCGCGCGAGTCGCTGCAAAGCCCGTGAGGGGCGGCGGCCCGGTGCGTGCCGTGCGGGTCCACGCCCCTTGCTTTGCAGGCCGCGAGCGAACGCGCCGGATACTACAAAAATAGCTGCCAGCGCTTGTCAGGCAAGCGCTGGCAGCCATTTTCACATCAAAGCCCTGCGCTGCAGGGCGGGCGCCCATCAGCCTTCGGGATTGGCCTTCTTGTAGGCGGCGATGCCGTCGGTGATTTCCTTGCGGGCGGCGTCGGGGCCTTCCCAGCCCAGCACCTTGACCCACTTGCCCGGCTCCAGGTCCTTATAGTGCTCGAAGAAGTGCGCGATGGAGGCGGTGCGCGCGGGGTTCAGGTCTTCCGGCTTCTGCCAGCTGCTGTAGAGCGACAGCACCTTCCTGATCGGCACGGCCAGCACCTTGCCGTCTTCGCCCGCTTCGTCCTGCATCTTCAGGATGCCGATGGGGCGGCAGGTGACCACCACGCCGGGGATCAGCGGCACGGGCGTGACCACCAGCACGTCCACCGGGTCGCCGTCGCCCGACAGCGTCTGCGGCACGTAGCCGTAGTTGGTGGGGTAGTGCATCGCCGTGCTCATGAAGCGGTCGACGAAGATGGCGCCGGTGTCCTTGTCGACCTCGTACTTGATGGGGTCGGCGTTCATCGGGATCTCGATGACGACGTTGAACTCGTCGGGCGCCTTGGCGCCAGGGGAAACGTGGTCGAGGGACATTGTTGGTTCTCGTGGGTTGATGTGGATTAAGACAGCGGGTAAGACTGGCTGGGATTAACCCTGATTTTACTTTCGCCCCCTTGCACCCGCGGATTCGTCACGTTTTCCGGCTAAATTCGCGCTGTTGGCCAATCGACTGTCCCTTTCTGATCAGAGGGAACGAGGAAGCAACGCAGTGGAGGGCCGGGCTGCGTTGCACCGCTGGCAGACGGCCCCTCCGAAGCGCAACCGCTTTTGTGAGGAGATATCAATGACAGGCAACTCGGCGCTGATACTGGCGCTCGTCTGCGGTCTGATCGCCGTCGTGTACGGCTTCTGGGCCCGCGGATGGATTCTTTCGCAGGACGCGGGCAACGCCCGCATGCAGGAAATCGCGGCCGCCATCCAGACCGGCGCGGCGGCCTACCTGGCCCGGCAATACAAGACCATCGCCATCGTCGGCGTGGTGCTGGCGATCCTGATCGCCATGGTGCTGGACGTGACCACCGCCATCGGTTTCGTCGTCGGCGCGGTGCTCTCGGGGGCCTGCGGCTTCATCGGCATGAACGTCTCGGTGCGCGCCAACGTGCGCACCGCGCAGGCGGCCACCAAGGGCATCGGCCCGGCGCTGGACGTGGCCTTCCGCGGCGGCGCCATCACCGGCATGCTGGTGGTGGGCCTGGGGCTGCTGGGCGTGGCGGCGTTCACCTGGTTCCTGGTCGGCAACGGCCAGCTGTCGCCCACGGCCAAGCTGTCCACCCTGCTCAACCCGCTGATCGGCTTTGCCTTCGGCTCGTCGCTGATCTCGATCTTCGCGCGTCTGGGCGGCGGCATCTTCACCAAGGGCGCCGACGTGGGCGCCGACCTGGTGGGCAAGGTCGAGGCCGGCATCCCGGAGGACGACCCGCGCAACCCCGCCGTGATCGCCGACAACGTGGGCGACAACGTGGGCGACTGCGCCGGCATGGCCGCCGACCTGTTCGAGACCTACGCCGTCACGCTGATCGCCACCATGGTGCTGGGCGCGCTGATGGTGGCCACGGCCCCGTGGCAGGCGGTGATGTACCCGCTGGCGCTGGGCGCGGTGTCGATCATCGGCTCGATCATCGGCACCTTCTTCGTCAAGGCCTCGCCCGGCATGAAGAACGTGATGCCGGCGCTCTACAAGGGCCTGGCGATCGCGGGCATCCTGAGCCTGATCCTGTTCTACTTCGTTACCGCCTGGATCATCCCCGACAACGCCATTGCCCCCAGCGGCAGTGTGATGCGCCTGTTCGGCGCCTGCGTGGTCGGCCTGCTGCTGACCGCGGCGCTGGTGTGGATCACCGAGTACTACACCGGCACGCAGTACAAGCCGGTGCAGCACGTGGCGCAGGCCAGCACCACCGGCCACGCCACCAACATCATCGCCGGCATCGGCGTCAGCATGAAGTCCACTGCCTGGCCGGTGATCTTCGTCTGCATCGCCATCATCGCCGCCTACTGGCTGGCCGGCCTGTACGGCGTGGCGGTGGCCGCCATGTCGATGCTGAGCATGGCCGGCATCATCGTCGCGCTGGACGCCTACGGCCCCATCACCGACAACGCCGGCGGCATTGCCGAGATGGCCGAGATGCCGCCCGCCGTGCGCGACATCACCGACCCGCTGGACGCCGTGGGCAACACCACCAAGGCCGTCACCAAGGGCTACGCCATCGGCTCGGCCGGGCTGGCGGCGCTGGTGCTGTTCGCCGACTACACGCACAAGCTGGAAAGCTTCGGCCAGGCCATCAGCTTCGACCTGAGCGACCCGATGGTGATCGTGGGCCTGTTCATCGGCGGCCTGATCCCCTACCTGTTCGGCGCCATGGCGATGGAAGCCGTGGGCCGCGCCGCCGGCAGCGTGGTGGAGGAAGTGCGCCGCCAGTTCCGCGAGATCCCCGGCATCATGGCCGGCACGGCCAAGCCCGAGTACGGCCGCGCGGTCGACATGCTCACCGGCGCCGCCATCAAGGAGATGATGATCCCCAGCCTGCTGCCCGTGGTGGTGCCGATCCTCGTCGGCCTGGCACTGGGGCCGAAGGCGCTGGGCGGCCTGCTGATGGGCACCATCGTCACTGGCCTGTTCGTGGCCATCAGCATGTGTACCGGCGGCGGCGCCTGGGACAACGCCAAGAAGTACATCGAGGACGGCCACCACGGCGGCAAGGGCAGCGAGGCGCACAAGGCCGCCGTCACCGGCGACACCGTGGGCGACCCCTACAAGGACACCGCCGGCCCCGCCGTCAACCCGCTGATCAAGATCATCAACATCGTGGCGCTGCTGATCGTGCCGCTGGTGGTGGGCATGCACCCCACCACGCGCGATCTGGCGCCCAGCGCCCGGCGGCGGCCACCGCTGCCAGCAGCGCGGCGACCGGCGTCTCGGCCGCGCCCACGGGCACGGTGTACGGCGTGCCGTCGGCCGGCACGGCCCTGGCCACGCCGCCGGCGCCCGCCGCGGCACCGGCACCGGCCGCCGCCCCGGCACCCGCACCCGCCGCCGCACCTGCGTCGGCACCGGCGTCGGCAGCGTTCAGCCCCGCATCGGCGCCCGCCGCGGTGGTGGCCGAGGATGCCAGCGCGGTCGCCGTCGAAGGCGAGAAGGTGGTGTTCTACTTCGCCACCGGCAAGACCGAGCCACACCCCGACGGCGCGCAGACCCTGCAGCGCATCGTCGATGGCGTGAACGCCGGCAACAAGGCCGTCATCAGCGGCTACGTCGACAGCACGGGCAGCGCCGCCGCGAACGAGGAAATCGCCAAGCAACGCGCCTTCGCCGTGCGCGACCTGCTCAAGAGCCTGGGCGTGGCCGAAGACAGGATCGACCTGCAGAAGCCCGCCGATATCCAGGCCGGCGCCGGTGCGCAGGCACGCCGGGTGGAGGTGGCGCTGCAATAAGCCGCGCCGCACGCCCCTGCTGCCAGGCCCGCCGCATCGGCGGGCCTTTTGTATCTGCTCCAGGTGACCCAGCCACATACTCCCAATCTACATGGCCGCCAGCGCCCTATGGACAAGCGCTACAACAAGATACTCCCCAAAAACCTGATGCAGGTGCTGATTGTGATGCCGCCGCGGGTACCGCCGCCCCGCCACCCGCGCACCGCTGCGTGCGCCCGGCAGACGTGCCGCGCTGGAATACCGCTTCACCCCGGGCGTTGTCAACCAAGAGTGATCGCCCCGCACCGATCCCCTCAGGGTCGGCCGATACCCGGCGTTTCAATGCGCACATTAGTATTAGGATTTGACCTACAAGCCCGCGTCGACAGCGCCGCCATAGTCCACACGAGCAGCGCAGCCTTGCCTGACACGACACCCGCTTCATGACCTTGCCCCCTCCGCCCCTTCTGCCCCCGCCGCCGACGAGCAGTTGGTGACAACCGCCAACAGCCTGCCCGCCGGCACGCGCCTGGCCGAGTTCGAGCTGCGCGGCGTGCTGGGCGAAGGCGGTTTTGCCACGGTCTACCGTGCGCACGACCACTCGCTGCGGCGCACTGTCGCCATCAAGGAATACATGCCCGGTGCACTCGCCACGCGCGCGCCCGACGGCAGCGTGATCGCGCGCGAGCCGCAGATGCAGGCCACCCTGGCGCGCGGGCTGGACAGCTTTTTGAACGAGGCGCGCCTGCTGGCGCAGTTCGACCACCCGGCGCTGATCCGCGTCTACCGCTTCTGGGAGCAGAACGGTACCGCCTACATGGCCATGCAGCTGTGCCAGGGCCGCACCCTGCGCGCGCTGCGCCAGGCCGAGCCCCGGCTGGTGGCCAGCGAGCCCTGGCTCAAGCACATGCTGTCGCCCATCCTCGACGCGCTGGAGCTGCTGCACGCCAACGACTGCTACCACCGCGACATCTCGCCCGACAACATCATGGTGCTGGACTCCGGCGTGCCGATGCTGCTGGACTTCGGCGCCGCGCGGCAGGCCATGGGCGACGCCACGCAGGCGCTGACGGTGATCGTCAAGCCCGGCTTCGCCCCCATCGAGCAGTACGACAGCGTGCTGGAGCAAGGCCCCTGGACCGACGTCTACAGCCTGGGCGCGGTGCTGCACTTCCTGGTCACCGGCCAGCCCGTCACCGCCTCGGTGTCGCGGCTGCTGAAGGATCCGCTGCCCCGGCTGGCCGACACCCCGGGCTGGCGCTGTCGCCCGCCTTCGCGCGCGCCATCGACCGCGCGCTGACGGTGCACCCCGAAGACCGCATCCGCAGCATCGCCGAATTCCGCGAGGCGCTGGAGCTGCCCACCTTCTGGGCCGAGATGCAGCGCCAGAGCGTCGAGCTGGGCGCCCTGCGCAGCCACTCGGGCACCACCGGCTTCGGCGCGCTGGCCGAGCTGGGCGACGACGACGCTGCGCCCAGCGACCTCGGCCCCGCCACGCTGCCGCCGCCCGAAGAGCGGGCCATGCCCGCTGCGGCGCCGCGCCGCCCGCGCCCCGACGCCGCCGAACGGGCGCGCACCCCGGCCGAGCGGCCGCGGCCACCCGCCCCGGCAACCCGGTCCGGCACGCCGCCAGCGCCGCATGCCGCTGGCGCCGCCGCGCGCGCCCGGCCGCGCGATGCGCGCACGCTGGCCGGCGGCGTTCTGGCCGTGGCCAGCGTGCTGGTGCTGCTGGGCCTGGCCGCCTGGCGCCCGGGCAGCGATGCGCCGGTGCCGCCCCCGCCTCGCCCGCCACGGCGGCGCCCAGCATTGCGACGGCGACCACGCCGCCGGCCGCTGCCCCGGCCGCCGCAACGCCTGCGCCCGCGCCGGCCGCTGCCGACACCGTCGGCGCGCACCTGCGCCTCGACATCGCGCCCTGGGGCGTGGTGTACGTCGACGGGCAGATGCAGGGCCTGACGCCGCCGCTCAAGCAGTTCTGGCTGCAACCGGGCCAGCACACCATCGAAGTGCGCAACACCGGCCTGCCGAGCCATACCGAAACCATTACCATCGAAGCGGGGAAAGACGTGCAGCTTCGCCATCAGTTCGAGTGAAGCCACGGCCTGGCCCGCAGCAGGGAGACGGTCACATGCTTCGGAGATCTGTGCTGTGCTGGGGTACGCTCGGCCCCTTGACGCTGCTCGGCGGTTGCGCCACGGTGCGCGACAAGCTGGGCATCGGCCAGGCCCCGCAGCCCGCACCGGCCCGCCGCCCGGCCGAGGCGCCCCGCGCCCGCCCTGCCCCACCGGCGGCGCCCGCCCCGCACCTGCGCCTGAAGCCGCCACCCCACCGGCCGACGAGCCGGCACCACCCACCGGCGAAGCCGTGTACGCCGAGGGCCTGCGCCTGTACCGCGCCGGCCGGTACGACGAAGCCATCGCGCGCTTCGCGGCCGTGCAGGCGCCCACCGCGCTGCGCGTGCAGGCGCTCAAGCACACCGCCTTCAGTTACTGCGTCACCAACCGGCTGCCGTCGTGCCAGCGGGCGTTTCAGGATGCGCTGGCGCTGGCGCCGGGCTTTCGGCTGAGCAAGGCCGAGCGCGGCCACCCGGTGTGGGGCCCGGTGTTCGACAAGGCCCTGCTGCAAAGCCAGCCGGCGCGCCGGCGGCGCTGACGGCGCGCGTGGTCAGCCCCGCCGCCACAGCAGGGCCGCCATGGCCACGGCGCTGAACATGGCGCCGGCGCCAAACGTCCACGCCGGCCCCCAGTACTGCCACAGCAGGCCGGCCACCACGCTGGCGGCCAGCATGGCCAGGCCGCTCATCAGGTTGAAGAAGCCGTAGGCGGTGCCGCGCAGATCGGCCGGCGCGGTGTCGGCCACCATGGCGGCCAGCAGGCCCTGCGTCATGCCCATGTGCACGCCCCACAGCGCCACGCCCAGCAGCAGGCCCGTCCAGTGCGTGCTGGCGGCCAGCACCACGTCGGCCAGCACCAGCACGGCCAGGCCAGCCAGCAGCAGGCGCCGGTGCGACACGCGGTCCGACAGCTTGCCGAACGGGTAGGCGGTGACCGAAAACACGGCGTTCATCGCCACCATCACCAGCGGCACCAGCGCCAGGGCGATGCCGACCTGCTCGGCGCGCAGCACCAGGAAGGCCTCTGAAAACCGCGCCAGCGTGAACACCGCGCCCACGCCCACCACCCACCAGTAGGCGCGCGGCAGGCGCTTCAGGTTGGTGCGGCTGATGGGGTTCACGCGCGGCGCGCCCGCGGGCCGCTCGGGCTCCTGCACGCCCAGCACCAGCAGCAGCACGCACAGCACGGCCGGGATGATCGCGACGGCGAACACGGCGCGGAAATCGTTGGCCCACACCAGCATCAGCCCCACGGCCAGCAGCGGCCCCAGGAAGGCGCCCACGGTGTCCAGCGACTGGCGCAGCCCGAAGGCGGCGCCGCGCTGCTCGGGCGGCGCGATGTCGGCCACCAGCGCGTCGCGCGGCGCGCCGCGGATGCCCTTGCCCACACGGTCGAGCAGGCGCGCCGTGAAGATCATGCCCGGCCCCGTGGCCAGCGCGAACAGCGGCTTGGTGGCGGCGCCCAGGCCGTAGCCCAGCACCGCCAGCGGCTTGCGCTTGCCGAACCAGTCGCTGATGACGCCCGAGAACACCTTCAGGATCAGCGCCGTGGCCTCGGCCAGCCCCTCCAGCAGGCCGACCAGCGCCACGCTCATGCCCAGCGTGCCGACCATGAACAGCGGCAGCAGCGCGTGGATCATCTCGCTGGAGATGTCCATCAGCAGGCTGACGAAGCCCAGCACCCAGATACCGGAGGGCAGGGATGGGCGAGGTGCGGCGGGGTTCATGGCGGTTGGCGCGGGTCGTGATCCGGGGCGATTGTGCGCCAGCGGGCTGCGGGTTCGCCCGCTTCCGCGCGCCCGGGGCGCGGCCTACCATGCAGGCCAGCCTGGAGACCACCGCATGAAGACCCTGACCGAGCAGCTCGCCCAGTACGCCGACTACCACCGCGACCCGCGCAACATCCTCACGCACTTCATCGGCATCCCGATGATCGTGCTGGCCGTGCAGGTGCTGCTGTCGCGCCCGGCCTGGCCGCTGGGCGCCTTCGTGCTCACGCCGGCGCTGCTGGTCACGCTGCTGGCCTGCCTGTACTACGTCGCGCTCGACCGCCCGCTGGGCGTGCTGATGGCCGCACTGCTGGCCGCCGGCCTGGCGCTGGCGGGGCAGATCGCCGCGCTGCCCACCGGCGCCTGGCTGTGGTGGGGCATCGGCCTGTTCGTGGTCGGCTGGGCGATCCAGTTTGTCGGCCACGTCTACGAAGGGCGCAAACCGGCCTTCGTGGACGACCTGGTCGGCCTCGTCATCGGCCCGCTGTTCGTGGTGGCCGAGGCGGTGTTCGCGCTGGGGCTGCGGCGCGATCTGCACGCCGCCATCGAGCAGCGCGCCGGCCCGGTGCGCCAGCGCGCACCCGCGGGCCGTGGCGCGGCGCGCTCCTGAACTATTATTTCAATAGCTTCCGGCGCTTGATGGACGGGCGCTGCAGGCCAATTTGGCTTGAAACACCGGGTCGTGCGCCGATTTGCCGCAAAATGCCCGGATGCAGCTCAACTTCATCGCCGACCAATCCGTCGCCTCGCATTCCGGCCGCACGCTGCCGGTGATCGACCCGTCCGACGGCCAGCCTTTCGACGACATCCAGCGCAGCGACGAGCGCGACATCGACGACGCCGTGCGCGCCGCGCGCCAATGCTTCGAAGGGCCGTGGAGTGCGCTGAGCGCCGCCGAGCGCGGGCGCCTGCTGATGGCCCTGTCGAACAAGGTGGCCGAGCACGCCGACGAGCTGGCCGCGCTGGAGCAGCGCGACTGCGGCAAACCCACCAAGCAGGCCAAGGCCGACGCCGCCGCGCTGGTGCGCTACTTCGAGTTCTACGCCGGCGCCTGCGACAAGCTGCATGGCGAGACCCTGCCCTACCAGAGCGGCTACAGCGTGTTCACCTGGCGCGAGCCGCACGGCGTGACGGGCCACGTGATCCCGTGGAACTACCCCATGCAGATCTTCGGCCGCAGCGTGGGCGGCGCGCTGGCGGCGGGCAACTGCTGCGTGGTCAAGCCGGCCGAGGACGCGTGCCTGTCGCTGATCCGCGTGGCGCAACTGGCGGCCGAAGTGGGCTTTCCGCCCGGCGCCATCAACATCGTCACCGGCTACGGCCACGAGGTGGGCGACGCGCTGGCGCGCCATGCCGGCATCAACCACATCAGCTTCACCGGCAGCCCCAGGGTGGGCACGCTCATCCAGCAGGTGGCCGCCGAGCGGCACTGCCCGGTGACGCTGGAGCTGGGCGGCAAGAGCCCGCAGATCATCTTTGCCGACGCCGACCTCGACGCCGCGCTGCCAGTGGTCATCAACGCCATCGTGCAGAACGCGGGACAGACGTGCAGCGCCGGCTCGCGCGTGCTGATCGAGCAGCGCATCTACGACGACGTGCTGGCGCGCCTGGGCGAGGCTTTCGAGGCGCTGCGTGTCGGCCCGGCGGCGCTGGACCTCGACGTGGGCCCGCTGATCCGCCAGACGCAGCAGCAGCGCGTGTGGGATTTCCTCAGTGACGCGCAGAGCGCCGGTATCCCCATCGTGGCGCAGGGCACGGTGGTCGACGAGGCGCCCGAAACCGGCTTCTACCAGGCGCCGGTGCTGCTGGCCGACGTGCCGGTGGCGCACCGCGTGGCGCAGGAAGAGGTGTTCGGCCCGGTGCTGTCGGCCATGCCGTTCACCGACGAAGACCACGCGGTCGAACTGGCCAACGCCACTTCCTTCGGCCTGGTGGCCGGCGTGTGGACGCGCGACGGCGCGCGCCAGTTCCGCATGGCACGGCGGATGAAGGCCGGCCAGGTGTTCATCAACAACTACGGCGCCGGCGGCGGCGTGGAGCTGCCCTTCGGCGGCTACAAATCGAGCGGCTACGGGCGCGAAAAGGGCTTCGAGGCGCTGTACGGCTTCACCGTGCTGAAGACCGTGGCGGTGCGCCACGGCTGACTGGCGCGCACGGCAATTTCAAGCAAAGAGCTGCCGGCGCTTGTGTAGCAAGCGCCGGCAGCTCTTTTGGAAGCAAATTCAGCCGATCAGCGGCGACCGCCCAGCAGCGAGCCGCCGATCTTCAGCAGATCGCCCAGGTCGACCTTGCCGTCGCCGTCCTGGTCCAGCACGGCATTCATCAGGCCGCCGCCCAGGCCGCCCTGGCTTTGCACGCGGCTGTGCTCCTGGCCCAGCATGCTGCCCAGGCCGCCGGCGTCCATGTTCTTCGCCATCACCTGCTTAGCCAGGAAGGCCATCACGATGGGCGCCAGGATTTTCAGCAACTGGCCCGACTGGCCGCTATTCAGGCCCGTCGCCTGGCCCAGGCCCGATTCGGCCCGCGGCTGCGCGCCGCCGAAGATGTGGCCCAGGATGCCGCCGGCATCCAGCTGCCGGCTGGCCGGGGCGCCGCCGCCGAGCACGCTGCCCAGCAGGCCGCCCAGGCCACCCAGCGCACCGGCGCTGCCGCCACCACCGCCGCCCAGCAGGCCGCCGAGCATGCCGCCCAGGTCCATGGCGCCGCTGCCGGCGTGGTCGCGCTGCAGCGCGTTGAAGAGGTCGCCCGCGCCACCCGGTTGCTGGGCATTGCGGCCCAGCGCGCCCACGATCATGGGCAGCGCGGCGGCAATGGCGTCCTGCGCGGTGCGGGGTCGGTGCCCAGTTGCTGCGCAATCTGGCCCGCGGGCGCGCCTTGCAGTTGGCCGAGCAGATCGTCGATGAGGGAGCCGTTCATGAGAAGTCCTTGCTGGTGTGTGAAGGGATGGATCAAACAACGTACATGGTATCCCCAGGGCCGACATCCCCGCGAATCGGTGGGCGCGCGGCGCGACTAAACTGCCCGACCAGCGACCATTTCACGACCATGAGGAGCAAGAGCAACATGCGCGTTTCGGGCAAATCCATCATCGTCACCGGCGCCGGCGGCGGCATCGGCGAAGGCATTGCGCGGCGGCTGGCGGCCGAGGGCGCCGCCGTCATCGTGAACGACATCAACGCCGCGCTGGGCGAGAAGGTGACGGCCGACATCACCGCCGCCGGCGGCCGGGCGCGCTTTGTCGCCGGCGACGTGACCCAGGGCGACGACTGGCACACGCTGGTGGCCGCCGCGCAGGATTTCGGCGGCCGGCTCGACGTGATCGTCAACAACGCCGGCTGGACGCACCGCAACCGCCCCATGCTGGAAGTGAGCGAGGCCGAGTTCGACAAGGTCTACGACGTCAACATGAAGAGCATCTACTGGAGCGCCATCCACGGCGTGCCGGCAATGCAGCAGGCGGGCGGCGGCAGCTTCATCAACATCGCCTCCACCGCCGGCGTGCGCCCGCGCCCGGGGCTGACCTGGTACAACGGCAGCAAGGCGGCGGTGATCGTCACCAGTAAGTCGATGGCGGCCGAGCTGGGACCGCAGAACATCCGCGTGAACTGCATCAACCCCGTGTTCAACCCCGACACCGGCCTGTCGGCCGATTTCGCCGGCGGCCCGGTCGACGAGGCGCGCCGCGCCCGGTTTCTGGCCACCATCCCGCTGGGGCGCTTTTCCACCGCGCTGGACGTGGCCAACGCCGCGCTCTACCTGGCCAGCGACGAGGCCGCCTTCATCAGCGGCGTCTGCATCGAGGTGGACGGCGCGCGCTGCGTCTGACGACCGCCCGGCCCCACGGACCGACCACCCTCCGCCTGAACCCACCGACCACGTCGGGCAGGCGTGTTCGCGCGCCTGCCCGCCTGTTGGCGCGCCCAAACCCGGGCGCAGCCGGCGTGGAGCGCGCCTGCGCGGCAGACCTTGCACGCGCGTTGGTCGCGACAAATCGACCAATACTCCACCGATTTCGTGCAATCTGGCACGGACCAGTGCTGCGCCTGCGCACCCACTGCTTCTTTAGGTGTCCACGCGTCATTACACTTTGAAGCACCAAAACCGCGATGAGTTGACCACCATGCGACCGACCGCCGCCGCGCTTGCCCCCGTCCTGCCCCGTCGCTTGCGCCCGAGCGGGGCGCTTGCCGGCGCTACTTTGGCACTGGCCGCGCTGGTGGGCGCGGGCGCGCAAGCGGCCAACGCGCCGTTCCCCACCGTGACGACGCCCGTCAAGCTGGACACCCGGGTGCTGGCATCGGCCAGCTGGTATGAGGCGCTCAACACCATCGTCTACGAGGCCGGGACGTACCACATGTGGTATGTCAACCCCGATCTCACGGGCGTTCGCCACGCCACCTCGTCAGACGGGATCAACTTCACCACCCTCGGGGCGACCTCACCCTGCCCGCCAACTGGTGGACGGCCTATGGCGCCACGGTGCAGCCCCAGATCAACTACCTGCGCGTCTCGCGCGACGGCGGCGGCAACTGGATCCTGATGATATGGCACCCCAATGGCGCCAACCAGGGCCAGTTCAAATACAACACCAGCCTGTGGCTGCTCGGCAGCAACATCGCCAACACCGCGCCAACGCTGATCGGCCCGCTGCCGATCAGCCCGGGCGGCAACCACGTCGGCCCGTTCGGCATTGTCGGCGACCACCTCTATCTCGGCCAAGACACCGCGCAGGCCTTTGGGCGGTATCTGCTCACGCCCAGCACGACCAGCTCGCCACCCACCACCTGGCCAACCGGGATGGTGGAGGCCGCCAACGCCTATGCCGGCACCGGCCTGTGCTCGTTCGCCATCTGCCCGGGCGACCCTAATTCGTCCTACATCCACAACTACGGCCGCACGCTCGACCAGGGCGGTGTGCTGGGCACCTACTACACGCTTTACAACTACAACTCCTGGACCCGACGCAGCAAACAGCTGTGGTACATGGAAAGCACGGACGGCGGCGACACCTGGGGCAGCGCCCAACCGCTGTTCACCGACGGCAATGCCGTCACCGTGGATGGCCTGCCCAACGCCGGCAACTTCAGCCTGCCCGAGGTCACGGCCCTGGGCGGCGGCCAGTACCGCACCTACTTCAATACCGTGGATGCCTGCGGCAACTTCGTGACCGTGACCGCGCCCCTGGCGGGCACGCAACAGGGCCTGACCGTGACCAAGGGCTTCAGCCCCAGCACCGTGGCGCCCGGCGGCAGCAGCCAGCTCACCGTGACCCTGACGGCCCCGGCGGCCACATGCGCCCCGGCGCCCACCACGCCGATCTACACCGGCCTGGGCTTCACCGACACCCTGCCCGCCGGCATGACCCTGGCCGCCGCGCCGGCCGCCAGCACCACCTGTGCCGGGGCCACGCTTGCGGCCACCGGCGGCGCGGATTCGTTCTCGCTGTCCGGCGCCAGCCTGGCGCCGGGGCCTCGTGCACGGCGACGGTGACCGTGGCCGTGGCGGGGGCAGGCACCTTCCACAACGTCATCAGCGCGTCGATGGGCCAGCCCGGCGCGGTCACCAACGACCAGGCCGTGCCCGCGCTGGCCGACGCCGTCGCCAACCTGCAGGCGGGCATCGCGCGAGTGGCGCCGGTGCCCACGCTGGGCGAAGCCGCGCTGATGGCCATGGGCCTGCTGCTGGGCGCCATGGGGCTGCGCCGCCTGCGCCCCGCGCGCCGCAGCTGATTCAGAGGTCAAACAGCCATCCGGCGCCCGTCCAACGGGCGCTGGCAGCTATCAAGTCAAAAGCAAACTGCGGCCCAGCTAGAGCCAGCGCGCCAGGTCCACCACGTCCTCGGCAAACAGCTGGCCCTTTTCGGCCTGCACCACGCGGCCGTCCTTGCCGCGCACCACGGTGACGGGCAGGCCCTCGGGCTTGGGGTAGGCCGCGGCCAGTTCAGGGCCGAGCCACGCGGCTGGGAAGGTGTAGCCTTTTTCTGCAGGTAGGCCACGGCTTCGTCGGGCTTCTTGTCGATGGACAGCGCCAGCATGCGCAGGCCTCGGTCTTTCTGAGCCGCCCACAGCTTCTGCATCTCCGGGCTTTGCTGGGCGCAGAACGGGCACCAACTGGCCCACCAGTACAGCACCAGCGCGCGGCCTTCGGCTTGCGCCGGCTCGAAGCGGCCGCCGCCCAGCAGCGGCACGGCGGCCAGCGGATAGGGCGCGCCCACCGCCGGCAACGGCGTCGCGGCGGCCTTCTGCGCGGGGGCCCAGGGCACGGTCAACACACTCGCAGCGGCGCCCGCTTGCAACAGCTGGCGGCGTGACAAGGCAAGGCGGTGCATGGCGAAATCCTTCGGTGGCTGGCGGCGGACGATGCAGCCCATGGTAGCGCGGCCCGATGGCCTTGCTGCAAGGCGGATTCAGGCGCTTTGGGATAATTTGCCGCATGGGCGAACGCGTCATTCCCTTGGTTGATCACCGCACCGTCGGCTTGGCGGTGCCGGCGCCGGGCGCGCCCGCGCCGGCCGGCACACTGGTCGACACGCGCGGGCGGCCGCTGCGCGACCTGCGCATCAGCGTCACCGACCGCTGCAACTTCCGCTGCAGCTACTGCATGCCCAAGGACGTGTTCAACAACGAATACGCCTACCTGCCGCACAGCGCGCTGCTGTCGTTCGAGGAAACCACGCGTCTGGCCACGCGCTTTGTGGCCCACGGCGTGCACAAGCTGCGCCTGACGGGCGGCGAGCCGCTGCTGCGCAAGGGGCTGGAGACGCTGATCGCGCAATTGGCCGCACTGCGCACACCGGATGGCCAGCCGCTCGACATCACGCTGACCACCAACGGGTCGCTGCTCGCGCGCAAGGCGCAGGCGCTGAAAAGCGCCGGCCTGAATCGCGTCACGGTCAGCCTGGATGGCTTGGATGACGCCACCTTCCGCGCCATGAACGACGTGGACTTTCCAGTCGCCGACGTGCTGGCCGGCATCGAGGCGGCGCGCGCGGCGGGCTTGGGCCAGTACCCGGACGGGCGCCCTGGCGCCCTGAAGGTCAACATGGTCGTCAAGCGCGGCACCAACGACGACCAGATCCTGCCCATGGCGCGGCACTTTCGCGGCACCGGCGTCACGCTGCGCTTCATCGAATACATGGACGTGGGCGCCACCAACGGCTGGCGCATGGACGAGGTGTTGCCATCGGCCGAAGTCGTCAAGCGGCTGCAAGCCGAATTCGCGCTGGTGCCGCTGCAAGCCAGCGCGCCGGGCGAAACCGCCGAGCGCTGGGGTTATGCCGGTGCCGATGGGCGGCACGACCCGCTGCTCGGCGAAGTCGGCTTCATCAGCAGCGTCACGCAGGCTTTCTGCGGCGACTGCAACCGCGCCCGCCTGTCGATGGACGGCAAGCTGTTCCTGTGCCTGTTCGCCGGCCAGGGCTACGACCTGCGCGCCCTGATGCGCGATGGCGCGACAGACGAACAGCTCGATGCCGCCATCGCCGCCATCTGGCAAGGCCGCAGCGACCGCTACAGCGAACTGCGCGCCAGCCTGCCGGCCGACGTGCAGCAGGCGGTGCGGCGGGTGGAGATGAGTTACATCGGGGATAAACGTTCCCCCTGAGTCGCCTGTGGCGCCTTCCCCGGGGGACAACGCTGGCGCTCGGGGAACCCCGAGCGCGGCGTTCCCGTGTGGCCTGCTCCGCGGCCTTTCGATTGCTGGGGCATTGGCCGTACAATTTTCAAAATTGAAATTTATACGGCCAATTGATTGAGATTGCCATGGACTGGATTGCCCTGCCCGATGCCGCCGTGCGCCAAAGCATCGACAGCGCCA
This sequence comes from Ottowia beijingensis, assembly GCF_013423955.1. Taxonomy (GTDB): domain Bacteria; phylum Pseudomonadota; class Gammaproteobacteria; order Burkholderiales; family Burkholderiaceae_C; genus Ottowia; species Ottowia beijingensis. The sequence continues at coordinate 698,817 of NZ_JACCKX010000001.1, forward strand.
CGGTCTTCGCTGAATTCCAGCGCGTACAGGGTGAGGCGCGCAGCGTGGCTGGCGGCATGTACTTCAAACGCCAGGGCCCATATGAATACCTGGTGCGCACCAGCCCCGACAACCGCCAGCAGCGCATCGGCCCCCGAACCGCCGAAACGGAAGACATCCACGCCCGCTTCATCGCCCGGAAAAGCCGCATCGAGGCGCGCCACAAATCCTTGCGCGACGCGGTGCGCGAAGCCGAGCGGCTGAACAAGGCGCTCAAGGTGGGGCGCGTACCCGCCATCGTCGTGGCGCTGCTGCAGGCCCTGCACGAGGCCGGTCTGGCCGAACACTTCCGGGTGGTGGGCACGCACGCGCTGTACGCCTATGAAAGCGCAGCCGGGGTGCGCATCACGCCCGGCGCGCTGGCCACGCAGGACGTCGATCTGCTGTGGGATGCGCGCCGTCGCGTGCGCTTTCTGGCCGACATGGCGCGGCTGGACAGCTCGCTGCTCGACGTGCTGCGCCGGGCCGACCGGAGCTTCGAGCGCAAGGAAGACCAGCTGGAAACCGCGATCAATGCGCGCGGCTTCGAGGTCGACTTTCTGCGCCGCCAGCCGCAGGACGACGACCCCCACCCGTTCCGCTTCTCCGACGACGAGGGCGACCTGTGGCCCGTGCAGGCGCGGCGCGCCGCCGTGCTGGCCAGCGCGCCGGTGTTCGAACAGGTGGTGGTGGCCACCACGGGCGCCATGGCGCTGATGCGCACTGTCGAGCCGCGCACCTTCGTCGAGTTCAAACGCTGGATGGCGACGCAACCCTCGCGCCCCGCCCCGCGGCGCCAGCGCGATGCGCGCCAAGCCGACATCGTGCAGGCCATGCTGGACGACGCGCTCATCGCACCGCACGAACAGGTATAACCCCGCATGACTTCCACCGACCTGCCCGCCTCCGACGCCATCACCGCCCTCCTGCTCGCCGGCGGTCGCGGCAGCCGCATGGGCGGGGTCGACAAGGGCCTGCAGAACTACCACGGCACGCCGCTGGCGCTGCACGCGCTGATGCGGCTGCAGCAGCAGACGCTGCCGCCCGCCGAGGTGATGATCAACGCCAACCGCAACCTGGGCGCCTACGAAGCCTTCGGCGCGCCGGTGTGGCCCGATTCGCTGCCCGATTTCGCCGGGCCGCTCGCTGGCTTTCTGACCGGGCTGGAGCGCTGCGAGACACCGCTGCTGCTGACGCTGCCGTGCGACGTGCCGAACTTTCCGCTATCGCTTTGCGAGCGCCTGGCGCATGCCCTGCAAGCGCAGGATGCCGACATCGCCATGGCCGCGGCGCCCGAGGAAGATGGTCAGTTGCGCACGCAACCGGTGTTCTGCCTGCTGCGCACCAGCCTGCTGGAGAGCCTGGTGGGCTTCACCCAGAGCGGCGGCCGCAAGATCGACGCCTGGACGGCGCAGCACCAGCAGGTCGTGGTGCCGTTCAACGAACCCGGCGACGACCCGCGCGCCTTCGCCAACGCCAACACGCTGGCCGAATTGCGCGCGCTCGAACACCCACGATAACGCCCAGGAGACACGCCATGCCGCCCGCCGACCTCACCATCCGCCTGCTGACCCACGCCGACCTGCCCGCCTACAAGGCGCTGCGCGACACCGGCCTGCAGCACGACCCGGAAGCCTTCACCAGCGACTTCGACACCGCCAGCGCGCTGCCGCCCGCCACCTACGCCACGCGCCTGGGCCAGCCGCCCGACGACCACTTCATCCTCGGCGCCTTCGACGCCGGCGGCGCCATGCTGGGCGCCGTGGTGTGCGAGCGCGAGGCGCGGCTGAAGAAGCGCCACGAGGCCGAGCTGGTGGGCATGATCATCGCGCCCGCGATGCGCCAACGCGGCATCGGCAAGGCGCTGCTGAAAGAGTTCGACACCCTGGTGCGCAAGCTGCCGGGGCTGGAGCATGTGGTGCTGAGCGTCACCGCCGACCACGCTGCCGCCGTCAAGCTGTACGAGGGCGCGGGCTTCGTGCGCTACGGGCTGCAGCCGCGCGCCATCAAGATCGGTGAGCAGTACCACGACAAGGCGCTGATGCTCAAGCAGCTATGATTTACATAGTTGCCTGCGCTGACTACACAAGCGCTACAGCCCATTTTTGTTCATAAATACAGCCATGAAGACGATCGCCCAGATCGCCGCCGAACTGCAGGGCTACGACCCGCAGGCCCTGCCCGCCGATGCGGTGAACGCCTTCCTCGCCGAGTTGGTCGCACCCGTCACCCAGACCGAGCGCGTGCCCTTGTTCGAAGCCCTCGGCCGCGTGCTGGCCGAGGACATCGTCTCGCCCATCAGCGTGCCGCCGCACGACAACTCGGCCATGGACGGCTTTGCCTTCGACGGCGCGCAACTGGTGCCGGGCCAGCCGCTGGCGCTGAAGATCGTCGGCACCGCCCTGGCCGGCCCCGCCTGGCGCGGCCGCGTGGTGCGCGGCGAGTGCGTGAAGATCATGACCGGCGCCGTGATGCCCGAGGGGCTGGATACGGTGGTGCCGCAGGAGTTCACGCGCGTCGAAGACGACACGGTCACCGTGCCCGCCGACGTGGTGAAACCCGGCGACAACCGCCGCAAGCTCGGCGAAGACCTGATGGCCGGCCAGACCGCGCTGCAAAAAGGCGAGCGCCTGGCGCCTGCCGCGCTAGGCCTGGTGGCCAGTCTGGGGCTGGCGGAGGTGACCGTGTTCCGCCGCCTGCGCGTGGCCTACTTCTCCACCGGCGACGAGATCCTGTCGTTCGGCGAAGCGCCGCGCGAAGGCGCTGTGTACGACAGCAACCGCTACACCGTGTTCGGCCTGCTCACGCGGCTGGGCGGGCAGGTGATCGACCTGGGCGTGGTGAAGGACGACCCGGCGCTGCTCGAAGCCGCCTTCACCCAGGCCGCCGCGCAGGCCGATGCCGTGATCACCAGCGGCGGCGTGAGCGTGGGCGAGGCCGACTACACCAAGGCCATGATGAGGAAGCTGGGCGATGTGGCCTTCTGGCGCATCGCCATGCGGCCCGGGCGGCCCATGGCGGTGGGGCGCATCGCGGGCGGTTCATTGGCCAAATCGGCCTTCAGCGCAGATTCAGCAAGCGCCGACAGCTATTCAGACGATAGCAACCATGCCATCCTGTTCGGCCTGCCCGGCAACCCGGTGGCGGTGATGGTGACCTTCTACGCCTTCGTGCGCCCGGCCCTGCTGCGCATGATGGGCGCGCGCCCTGAAAGCCCCGTGCTGCTGCGCGCCGCCAGCGAAGAGCCAATGCGCAAGAAGCCCGGCCGCACCGAATACCAGCGCGGCATCGTCACGCGCCACGCCGATGGCAGCCTGAGCGTGCGCACCACCGGCAACCAGGGCTCGGGCGTGCTGTCGGGCATGGTGAAGGCGAACGGGCTGATCGTGCTCGGCCATGCGCAAGGCAACGTGGCCGTGGGCGATGCGGTGAGCGTGATGATGTTCGAGGGCGCGACGGGCTGACGGCGGCGCCGCACGCGCCCGGCGGCGGCAGCGCCTTGCGCCGCTGTCCGACAACCGCGCCGCGCCGGCTCCGTAAGATCGGTGCCATGCCCTACACCGCCACCTTCACCCCCGAAACCCTGACCCGCGCCGACGTGGACGCCTCGCGCGGCCCGCTGGTGCTGGAATTCGGCACCAACTGGTGCGGCTGGTGCGGCGGCGCGCAGCCGCATGTGCAGGCCGCGTTCGAGCAGGCCGGCGCCAACGTGCCGCACGTCAAGGTCGAGGACGGTCCGGGCCGGCGGCTGGGGCGCAGCTTCGGCGTCAAGCTGTGGCCGACGCTGGTGTTTCTGCGCGATGGCGTGGAGGTCGAGAAGCTGGTGCGGCCACAGGGCGCCGACGACATCGTGGCGGCGCTTCAGCGCATCGCCTGAACAAGCCGCAGCCTCTTGCCCAGAGGGCGCAAACAGCTATCAAGACCGAAGCAAAAACAAACCGTCTGCCACACCGGTTGGTGCCGATCGATGATGTCCTGGCAGCGCTGAAAGCGCACGCAAGGCACCACCTGGCGCCGATCAATCCGCCACCACCTGGCGCAGCCAGTCGGGCAGCGGGGCCGACTTCTGGTTGGGGAAGTCGACCCACACCGTGGTGGCGCCGCCGGTGGAGCAGATCACGCCGGGCTGGTCGGTGCGCTCCATGGTGCACCAGCTGTCGAACGAGGTGCGGCCGGCGTTGCTGACGTAGGTCTTGATGAGGATGTCGCCCGGGTACTCGAACTGGCGGATGAAGTTGCAGAACGCGTTGACGATGACCAGACCCTCGCCCGCCGGGTTGGCCACGAAGCCCATCGAGGTGAACCAGTCGATGCGCGCCGTCTCCATGTAGCGGAAGTACACCGTGTTGTTGATGTGGCCCATGGCGTCCATGTCGCCCCAGCGGATGGGGATGGTCATCTCGTAGACCAGTTTCTTCTGCTCGGGAATGTCGATGCGCATGGGCGGCTTTCAGGCGGTGGGGTTCAACGATGGGCGCGGATGGACGCAAGGATACCGGCGGTGAACAGCGCCGCCGCCGCCCACTGCGCCAGCGTGGGCCAGCGGCCGTCCCACAGAAAGGAATAGAGCAGCGCGAACAGCGTCTCGCTCACGATCAGCTGCCCGCACAGGCTGGCCGGCAGGCGCCGGCTGGCCTGGTTCCACAGGATGGTGGCCAGCCAGCTGGAGCCGAAGCCGATGGCCACGGCGATCAGCGCGAACAGCGGCCAGCCAGGGCTGGCCATGAGCTGCGGCAGCGGCGTGCCGAGCGTGAGGGCCAGCAGCAACCCGCCCAGGCCGGTGGCCACGCCCAGCCAGTTGGCCCAGTCGGTGGAGCCCACCTCGGGGTGCTGGCGCAGCCAGCGCGCGTTGAGCAGGGTGAACACCGTCCAGCACACCATGGCCAGCACCGACAGCGCGATGCCGCGCCAGTAGGTGCTGCTGGTCGCTATGCTTTCTGAAGCTGCCGGCGCTTGCTCCGCGCCGGACAGGGCCGCATTCGACATCAGTACCAGCCCCGCCGCCGTGAGCGCCAGCCCCGGCAGCATGGCCGCCCAGCGCAGGCCATGCGGCTTGCCCAGCAGCATGACCCAGATGGGAATGGTGCCGACGATGAGCGCCGGCATCTCGGTGCCGGCATCGCGGATCGACAGCACCAGCACCCAGTAATAACCCGTGAAGCCCAGCACGCTGAGCCACAGCGCGCCCCAGGCCTGCGCCAGCGTGGGCCGCCGCGCGCGCCGCCACGACACGGCCAGCACCGCCACCGACACCGCGCCGTAGACCACGAAACGCCCGGCCGTCAGGTCGATGCCGGCGAAGCCGCTGACCATGCGCGGCGCCACGAACACCAGCCCCCACAGCGCGCCGGCGGCCAGGCCGGCGAGGATGCCGGTCAGCACTGCCCGGCCCCATCGCCCGCGCGCGGGAGAGGGTGGGGGTGAGGGTCAGCGCATCGGGCGCCGCGGTGGCTCGCCCTCACCCCGGCCCTCTCCCGCCAGCGGGAGAGGGAGAAAACCGAAGCGCTGCGCCGCAGGAAAGATCAGACGGCAAAGCCGTCGTCCGCCGCAATCACCGCGCCGTTCACGAAGTGGCTCTGGTCGCTGGCCAGCATCATCAGCACGGCGTCCAGGTCCTTGGGGTCGCCCACGCGCTTGCGCGGCAGCATGGCGATGAGCTTCTGGCCCTGCTCGGTGCTCCAGTGGTGGTGGTTGATCTCGGTGTCGATGTAGCCGGGGCAGATGGCGTTGACGTTGATGCCGAAGCGGCCCCACTCCAGCGCCATGGCCTTGGTCATCTGGATGACGGCGGCCTTGCTCATGCAATACACGCCGATCTGCGGCAGCACCTTCAGCCCCGCCATGCTGGCGATGTTGATGATGCGCCCGCCGGTGAAGCTGCCCGGCGCCGCGCCCTTGGCCCGCGCGATCATGCGCTTGCCCACTTCCTGCGCCATGAAGAAAGCGCCGCGCACGTTGGTGTCGAAGATGAAGTCGTAGTCGTCCTCGCCCACGTCCTGGATGCGATGGGTGGTGCTGACGCCAGAGTTGTTGACCAGGATGTCGATGGAGCCCATCTCGGTCTCGGCGTGGGCCACGGCGGCCTTGATGGATTGCACGTCGGTCACGTCGCACTCGACCACGTGTGCATCGCCGCCCTCGCCCTCGATGCGCGCGCGCAGGTCCTTCAGCTTTTCCATGCGGCGGCTGGCCAGCACCACGCCGGCGCCGGCCGCGGCCAGCGTGCGGGCAAACTGCGCGCCCAGGCCGCCCGAGGCGCCAGTGACAAGGGCCACGCGGCCGGACAAATCAATGCTGTAGGTCATGTGCTTTTTCCTTCTGGGATGCGCGTCTGCAATGGGGCATGGATGATGCATGACCCGTGCATAAAATCAGTCACGCACCCGACAAGCCGCGCAGCATGCCCGCGCGGACAATCGACCATTATTTCAAACGCACGAGAGAGGCGCCCATGACCCCCGACGAAATCATCCAGCAGTACGGCCCCCGCGAAGCCATGGAGTACGACGTCGTCATCGTCGGCGCCGGCCCGGCCGGCCTGTCGGCGGCCATCCGCATCAAGCAGCTGGCGGCCGAGAAAGGCCAGGACGTGTCGGTGGTGGTGCTGGAGAAAGGCTCCGAGCCCGGCGCGCACATCCTCTCCGGCGCGGTGATGGACCCGAAGGCGCTGACCGAACTGATCCCCGACTGGAAGGAAAAAGGCGCGCCGCTCAATCAGCTGGTGACCGACGACGCCTACGTGTTCCTGCACGAGGGGGTGGCGGCACGCGCGTGCCCAACCTGTTCCTGCCGCCGTTCGCGCACAACCACGGCAACTACATCGTCAGCCTGGGCAACGTGGTGCGCTGGCTGGCGCAGCAGGCCGAGGAACTGGGCGTGGAGATCTTCCCCGGCTTTGCCGCCGCCGAGGTGCTGTACAACGAGGACGGCAGCGTGAAGGGCGTGGCCACCGGCAACATGGGCATCGGCAAGGACGGCCAGCCGACCGAGAACTTCCAGCTCGGCATGGAATTGCTGGGCAAATACACGCTGTTCGCCGAAGGCTCGCGCGGGCACCTGGGCCGCCGCCTGATCGAGCGCTTCAAGCTCGACGCCGACAGTGACCCGCAGAGCTACGCCATCGGCATAAAGGAGCTGTGGGAGATCGACCCCAGCCGCCACACGCCCGGCTTCGTGATGCACAGCGCCGGCTGGCCGATGGACGAGCACACCTACGGCGGCGCCTTCCTCTACCACGCCGAGGACAACAAGGTGTATTGCGGCTACGTGATCGGGTTGAACTACAAGAACCCGTACATGAGCCCGTTCGAGGAGTTCCAGCGCTGGAAGACACACCCGCGCGTGAAGTGGTACTTCACCGACGACAACGGCCAGGTGAACGCCAAGCGGCTGAGCTACGGCGCGCGCGCCATCACCGCTGGCGGCGTGCTGGCGCTGCCCAAGACGGTGTTCCCCGGCGGCGCGCTGCTGGGCTGCGATGCGGGCTTCCTGAACGTGAGCCGCATCAAGGGCAGCCACGCGGCCATCAAGACCGGCGCGCTGGCCGGCGAGGCGGCCTACGAGGCCGTGACCGCCGGCCGCCAGCACGACGAGCTGAGCGCCTACCCCGACGCCTTCCAGCACAGCTGGCTGGCCGCCGAGCTGCACAAGGACCGCAACTTCAAGAACTGGTTCAAGAAGGGCCTGACCACCGGCACGCTGATGAACGGCCTCGACCAGATGGTGTTCCGCGGTCACGCGCCGTGGACGCTGCACCGCGCCGAGCCCGACCACGTGCAGCTCAAGCCCGCGGCCGAGTGCCAGCCCATTGCCTACCCCAAGCCCGATGGCCAGCTGACCTTCGACCGGCTGTCGAGCGTGTTCATCAGCAACACCAGCCACGAGGAGAACCAGCCCGCGCACCTGACGCTGAAAGACCCGACGGTGCCGGTCAACATCAACCTGGCCAAGTTCGCCGGGCCGGAGGCGCGCTACTGCCCCGCCGGCGTGTACGAGTTCGTGCCCGACGAGGCCAAGGGCGGCAGCGCGCAGCGCCTGCAGATCAACGCCGCCAACTGCGTGCACTGCAAGACCTGCGACATCAAGGACCCGACGCAGAACATCGTGTGGGTCACGCCCGAGGGCGGCGGCGGGCCCAACTATTCGGGCATGTGACCGCCACGGCGCCGCGTCCACGCGTGGCGTCGTGCAATTAATTTGATAGCTGTTTGCGCACGTCATATAAGGATTTCAGATACAAAATGATCTGAAATCCTTGTGCATGGGGCGCAAGAAGCTATTGTTTTTCATCTTTCATCCAGCGCATCAGGAGGCCGCATGCACCTCGTCATCACCGGTGGCGCCGGCTTTCTGGGCGTGAGGCTGGCCCGCACCCTGCTGCAGCGCGGCACGCTGGCGTTGGCGGGCGCGGCGCCGCAGCCCATCACGCGCCTCACGCTGGTCGACCGCGCCGCGCCGCCCGTTGATCTGACGGCCGATGCGCGCGTGCAGGTCGTCACCGGCGACCTGAACGAACTGCTCACCCCCGATGCCCACGGCACCACGCGCGCCGTGCCGGCCGACGCGCAGGCCGTGGTGCACCTGGCCGCCGCCGTCAGCGGCGAGTGCGAGGCCGACTTCGACCTCGGCCTGCGCAGCAACCTCGATGCCACGCGCGCCCTGCTGCAGGCCTGCCGGCGCCTGGGCACGCCGCCGGTGTTCGTGTTCTCGTCGTCGCTGGCCGTGTTCGGCCACACGCTCGAGCAGCCCCTGCCCGCCGTGATCGAGGACGACACCCTGCCCACGCCGCAGAACAGCTACGGCATACAGAAGTTCATGTGCGAGCAGCTGGTGGCCGACTGCACCCGCAAGGGCTTCGTGCGCGGCCGCAGCGTGCGCCTGATGACGGTGAGCGTGCGCCCCGGCAAGCCCAACGCCGCGGCGTCCAGCTTTCTCAGCGGCATGGTGCGCGAGCCGCTGGCCGGCCGGCGCGCCGTGTGCCCCGTGCCGCCGGATACCAAGGTGGCGCTGTCCTCGCCCGCGCGCACCGTCGAAGGCCTGGTCCGCGCGCTGGAAGCCAGCGACGCCGACTGGGGTCCGCGCACCGCCCTGAACCTGCCCGCCGTGGCCACCACCGCGGGCGAGATGGCCGCCGCCCTGGCCCGCGTGGCCGGCGACGACGTGGCCGCGCGCATCGACTGGGTGCCCGACGCAGCCATCACCCGCATCATCGCCAGCTGGCCGGCGGCCATGAACGCGCGCCGCGCCGCGCGGCTGGGCCTGCAGGCCGACGCCAGCTACGACGACATCATCCGCGACCACCTGCGAGAAAACCCGCTGGCGCTGCCTGAGCTTTCGTCCCCATAATGCTTGCGCCCGCGCGCACCCGGTGCGGGCACCGGCCGGGCCGGCACCCCACACGGCGCCAGGCCTGCGTATTCCAAGCAGTACGGAGACAAACCCCATGACAACCCGTTCCTGGCTCATCGGCGCCTTCTGCGCGCTGGGCCTTGCCGCCGCCGCGTCGGCGCAGACCACCATGAAGATCAACGTCTCGGCGGCGCAGAACAGCCACCACGGCGTCGGCATCGACGTGTTCGCCAAGGAGGTGGAGCAGCGCACCAACGGCCGCTACAAGTTCCAGACCTTCTACAACGGCGCGCTGGGCGGCGAGCGCGAATCGATCGAGGCGGTGCAGCTCGGCACGCAGGAGATGACCTTCTGCACCAGCGGCGCCATCCCTAACTTCGTGCCCGAGACCAAGATCGTCGACGTGCCCTTCCTATTCCGCGACAAGGCGCACGCCCGCGCCGTGTTCGACGGCCCCATCGGCGAGGAGCTGGCGAAGAAATTCGAGGCCAAGGGCTTCAAGGCCCTGGCCTGGGCCGACAACGGCGTGCGCCACATCACCAACAGCAAGCGCGACGTGAAGACGCCCGACGACCTGAAGGGCCTGAAGCTGCGCACCATGGAGAACCCGGTGCACATCGCGGCCTACAAGTCGCTCGGCATCATGCCCACGCCCATGCCCTGGCCCGAGGTGTTCACCGCGCTGCAGCAGGGCACGGTGGACGGGCAGGAGAACCCGCTGTCCGTCATCCTGTCGCAGAAACTGGACCAGGTGCAGAAGCACCTCACGCTCACCGGCCACGTGTATTCGCCCATGGTGTTCCTGATGAACAAGGGCCTGTACGACAAGCTCTCGGCCGCCGACAAGCAGGCTTTCCTCGACGCCGCCAAGGTGGCCGCCAAGGCCAACCGCGCCAAGGTCGACGAGGACGACGCCAAGGGCGTCGCCGAGCTGCGCGCGCGCGGCATGACCGTCATCGACAACATCGACCGCAACCAGTTCGCCGCCGCGCTGGCACCGGCCAATGCCCAGTTCGAGAAGGAATTCGGCAAGGCTGCGATGGACCGCATCCGCGCCGTCAAGTAGGCGACAGCAGCCACCTTTTCATGCGCGAAAACCCCGTGGCCCCCGCGCCAGGGGCGCGCACATAATGGCGGCCGCCGTGCGTGCCCCTGGCGCGCACCCGCAGTTCGCATTCGATACTGAATCAGGAGACCTTTTCATGAAGTTGCACCAACTCGCCCTCGGTTTCGGTCTGGCGTTCGGCCTGGTGGCCGGCGCCGCCGCGCAGACCACCATGCGCATCAGCATCTCGGTGGCGCAGAACTCGCACCAGGGCATCGCCATCGACACCTTCGCCAAGGAAGTGGAGAAGCGCACGCAAGGCCGCTACAAGGTCCAGACCTTCTACAACGGGGCGCTGGGTGGCGAGCGCGAATCCATCGAGGCGGTGCAGCTCGGCACGCAGGAGTTGGCCTTCAGCTCCAGCGGCCCGGTGCCCAACTTCGTGCCCGAGACCAAGATCCTCGACGTGCCCTTCCTGTTCCGCGACAAGGCGCACGCCCGCGCCGTGCTCGACGGCCCGATCGGCGACGAACTGCTGAAGAAGTTCGAGCCCAAGGGCTTCAAGGCCCTGGCCTGGGCCGAGAACGGCTTCCGCCACATGACCAACAGCAAGCGCTCGGTCAACTCGCCCGACGACCTGAAGGGCCTGAAGATGCGCACCATGGAGAACCCGGTGCACATCGCCGCCTACAAGGCCTTCGGCATCATCACCACGCCCATGGCCTTCCCCGAGGTGTTCACCGCGCTGCAGCAAGGCACGGTGGACGGACAGGAGAACCCGCTGCCGGTCATCATCTCGGCCAAGTTCGACCAGGTGCAGAAGCACCTGTCGCTCACGGGCCACGTGTACTCGCCCGCCATCTTCGTGATGAACAAGGGCGCGTTCGACAAGCTCTCGGCCGCCGACAAGCAGGCCTTCATCGACGCCGCCAAGGAAGGCACCAAGGCCAACCGCGCGCGCGTGGACGAGGACGACGCCAAGGGCGTGGCCGACCTGCGCAGCAAGGGCATGACGGTGGTCGACAACGTCGACAAGGCCAAGTTCCAGGCCGCGCTGACCGGCGTGAACGCCCAGTTCGAGAAGGAGTTCGGCAAGGCCAACCTGGACCGCATCCGCAACTTCAAGTGATGCGGGTTGTTCGATCGCTACATTCGATGTAGCACCCAGTGCCCGCCCGCCCTGCGCGGCGGGCATTTTTGTTTCAAGCGATGGTTTGCCATGAAGGCCTTGTTCCTCTCCTTTGAAAGCTGGACCACCCGCATCGCGATGGGGCTGGCCTGCCTGATGTTGGCCGTGGCCTCGGGCCTGGCGGTGTTCCAGGTCATCACCCGTTTCGTGCTGCAGCAGCCGGCGGAATGGACGGAAGTGCTGATCCGCTTCAGCCTGATCTGGATGGTGTTCCTCGGCATCCCCATGGCCTTCCGCCAGGGCGCCATGGTGAGCGTGGACGCGCTCTACCGGGCCGTGCCCACGCACCTCAAGCGCATCCTCGACGCCATCGTGGCGCTGGCCGCACTGACGCTGATGCTGATCATCCTGTGGTGGGGCTACGACTACGCGGTGCGCGGCAGCGTGCAGACCATGGCCGGGCTGGAATCGCTGTCGATGTTCTGGGCCTACATCGCCATGCCGGCGGGCGCGGTGTTCGCCATCATCGCCATCGTCGCCAACTACATCGACCCGCGCCGCATGGAACTGGAGACCGCGCAATGAGCACCGCCGGACCGCTCCAAGGTGCGAAGGCCCCTCGGGGGCAGCGCAGACGCGCAGCGTCAAGCGTGGGGGCACGCATGACCACCGCCATGCTCATTACCATGGTGCTGGGCTTCGCGCTCAGCGTCTCGGTCGCGGTGTCGATCGGGCTGGCGTCGATCGTCGGCATCCAGGTCAACAACGCGCACATGCTGATCTCCGCCAAGGAGATCTTCAACTCGATCAACAAGTTTCCGCTCGCCGCCGTGCCCTTCTTCATCCTGGCCGGCAACCTGATGGAGACCGGCGGCATCTCGCGCCGGCTGGTGGAGTTCGCCAAGAGCCTGGTCGGTGGCGTGCAGGGCGGCCTGCCGATGACCTGCGTGCTCACCTGCATGATTTTCGCCGCCGTGTCGGGCTCGTCGGTGGCCACCACCTTCGCCATCGGCGCCATCCTGATCCCGGCGCTGATCAAGCACGGCTATCCCACCAGCTACGCCGCCGCGCTGCAGGCCACCAGCGCCGAGCTGGGCGTGATCATCCCGCCGTCGATCCCGATGATCCTGTACGGCGTGTCGGCCGAGGTGTCGATCGGCGAGCTGTTCATCGCCGGCTTCGGCCCCGGCGTGCTGATCAGCGGCGCGCTGATGCTGTTCGTGTGGATCTACTGCAAGTGGAAGGGCTGGGGCAAGAACGACGGCGATGGCCGCCTGGGCATCTTCGCCGCCACCCGGCAGGCGTTCTGGGCACTGCTGATGCCGGTCATCATCCTCGGCGGCATCTACGGCGGCGTGTTCACGCCCACCGAGGCGTCGGCCGTGGCGGTGCTCTACGCGCTCATCGTCGGCATGCTGATCTACCGCGAGATCGGCGTGAAGGACTTGCTGCCCGTGCTGCGCCGGTCGGTCATGTCGTCGGCGGTGATCATGTTCATCATCGCCAACGCCGGCCTGTTCGCCTTCCTGATCACCCGCGCCGGCGTGCCCGAGGCCATCGGCCACTGGCTGGAGCAGGTGCTGCAAAGCCCCGCCATGTTCCTTCTGGGCATCAACGCCGCCCTGTTCATCATCGGCATGTTCATCGAGACCAGCGCCGCCATCATCGTGCTGGCGCCGATCCTGGCGCCGGTGGCCATGCACTTCGGCGTCGATCCGGTGCACTTCGGCCTGATCATGGTGGTGAACCTGGCGCTGGGCATGATCACGCCGCCCTTCGGCGTCAACCTGTTCGCGGCCTGCACGGTGGCGCGCATCTCGCTCGACAAGATCATCCGGCACCTGCTGCCCTTCGTGGGCGTGATCCTGCTGTGCCTGCTGGTGATCACCTACGTGCCGGCGCTCTCCCTCGGGCTGCGCGATCTCGTGTACAGATAGCCCCTGAGGCGCTGACGCGCCTTCCCCCAGGGGACAACGCTGGTGGCCGGGAGGCCCCGGCCACAGCATTCCCGCACGGCCTGCTCCGCGGCCATCTGATTCACGGGCCGTGGCAGAATCGCTGGTGTCAGGAGAGAGCGCCGTCACACGCGCCGCCGAAGGCCGAACGCTCAGGCAAAAGGACTGGCCAAAACGATTCTGCTGGAGAGAGGCCGCGGCACCAGGCACGCGGCCCACCGAAGGGGCAAGACCTGCGCGCGGCGCCCGCCGCGGCGGGTTGAATCTCTCAGGTAAAGGGGACAGCAGGGTTCCGCCGCCCGCCGCCGACCGGCGTTGGGCAATGCTTTTGAACAACGCATTCGAGGAGCCCTGCCATGTCGGCCCCTGGTACCGAACTTCTGAAAACCCCTTGCACGCCCTGCACGTCGACCTCGGCGCGCGCATGGTGCCCTTTGCCGGTTACAGCATGCCGGTGCAGTACCCCGCCGGCCTGATCGCCGAGCACCGGCACGTGCGCGAAGCCGCCGGCCTGTTCGACGTTTCGCACATGGGCCAGGTCAAGCTGGTCGGTGCCGATGCCGCCGCCGCGCTCGAATCCCTGATGCCCGTCGACGTGATGAGTCTGGGCGTGGACAAGCAGCGCTACGGCCTGCTGCTGACCGACCAGGGCACCATCATCGACGACCTGATGTTCGTCAACTTCGGCGACCCTGCCGCCCGCACCGGCGAGGCGCTGCCGCGCGCGGCGGGCGAGCGCGAGGGCCCGCAGCTGTTCCTGATCGTCAACGGCGCCTGCAAGGCCGGCGACATCGCGCACATGCAGGCCAGGATCGGCGAGCGCTGCCACGTGCTGCCCATGCCCGAGCGCGCCCTGCTCGCCCTGCAAGGCCCGAAGGCCGTGGATGCGCTGAAGCGCCTGGTGCCCGGCGTCGAGCAACTGGTGTTCATGACCGGCGGCGCCTTCGGCTGGAACGGCACCGACCTGTACGTCACCCGCAGCGGCTACACCGGCGAGGACGGCTTCGAGATCTCGATCCACGAGTCACAGGCCGAGGCCTTCGCACGCGCGCTGCTGGCGCAGCCTGAAGTGGCGCCCATCGGCCTGGGCGCACGCAACAGCCTGCGCCTGGAAGCCGGCCTGTGCCTGTACGGCAACGACATCGACACCACCACCACGCCCATCGAGGCGGGCCTGAACTGGGCCATCCAGAAGGTGCGCCGCACCGGCGGCGAGCGCGCGGGAGGCTTTCCGGGCGCCGACAAGGTTCTGCCCTTCATGCAGGACGCCGCCGGCAACCCGGCCGCGCAAAAGGTGGCCCGCAAGCGCGTGGCGCTGATGGGCAAGGAGCGCGTGCCGGTGCGCGAGCATGTCGAACTGCAGAACGCCGACGGCCAGAAGATCGGCGAAACCACCAGCGGCCTGCTCGGCCCCAGCATCGACCAACCCATCGCCATGGGCTACGTCAGCCCTGAATACGCCGCCGTCGGCACGCCCGTGTTCGCGCTGGTGCGCGGCAAGCAGATTCCCATGGAAGTGGCCGCCACGCCCTTCGTGCCCAACCGTTACCACCGCGGCTGATTTCAAGCCAAATCAGCCGCCAACGCCCACCCCATCTGCGCAACCCACTCTCTTTTTGGAGCAATCATGACCGTCAAGTACAGCGAAGACCACGAATGGATCAAGGTCGAGGGCGACATCGCCACCGTCGGCATCACGCAGCACGCGCAGGACGCGCTGGGCGACGTGGTGTTCGTCGAACTGCCTGAAGTGGGCAAGACCTACGCCCAGAAAGACACCGCCGGCGTGGTCGAGAGCGTGAAGGCCGCCGCCGATGTGTACATGCCCGTCAGCGGCGAGATCGTCGAGATCAACCAGGCGCTGGCCGACGAACCCAGCCTGGCCAACAGCGACCCCATGGGCGCCGGCTGGTTCTTCAAGGTCAAGCTGTCCGACGCCAGCCAGTTGGACGCGCTGATGGACGAGGCCGCCTACAAGGCTTTCGCCGCCTGATCCGCCGATAAAGCACTGCGTGAGGCGCATCGCGTGCAGCGGTGCGCCTTGCCCATGGTTTTGTCTGGAGCACCCGTCATGTCCCAAGCCCCTTCCCTTGCCAGCCTGGAAAACGCCAGCGAATTCGTCGCCCGCCACATCGGTATCACGCCGGACGAAGAGCAGAAGATGCTCGCCGTCATCGGCGAGAAGTCGCGCCAGTCGCTGATCGACTCCATCGTGCCGCGCAGCATCGCGCGCCAGAGCGCCATGACGCTGCCGCCGGCCTGCACCGAGGCCGATGCGCTGGCCGAACTGAAGGCCATGGCGTCGAAGAACCAGCACCAGATGAAGAGCTTCATCGGCCAGGGCTACTACCCCAACCACCTGCCGGGCGTGATCCTGCGCAACGTGCTGGAGAACCCCGGCTGGTACACCTCGTACACGCCCTACCAGGCCGAGATCAGCCAGGGCCGCATGGAGGCGCTGCTGAACTTCCAGACCATGGTGGCCGACCTGACGGGCATGGACATCGCCAACGCCTCGATGCTGGACGAAGCCACCGCCGCCGCCGAGGCCATGACGCTGGCCAAGCGATCGGTCAAGGCCAAGGGCGACGTGATCGTGGTGAGCGGCGACGCGCACCCGCAGACCATCGAGGTGATGCAGACCCGCGCCGCGCCGCTGGGCCTGACGGTGAAGCTGGCCAACTCGGCCGAAGAGTGGGACGCCGCGATTGCCGCCGACGACTACTTCGCCGCGCTGATCCAGTATCCGTGCAGCAGCGGCTGGCTGATGGACTGGAGCGGCGAGGCGGACAAGATCCACGCCAAGAACGCTGCCGTCATCATGGCCAGCGACCTGCTGGCGCTGACGCTGCTGAAGTCGCCCGGCGAGATGGGCGCTGACATCGTGGTCGGCAACTCGCAGCGCTTCGGCATGCCCATGGGCGCGGGCGGGCCGCACGCGGCGTTCATGGCCTGCAAGGACGCCTTCAAGCGCAGCCTGCCGGGCCGCCTGGTCGGCGTCAGCGTCGACGTGCACGGCAAACCGGCGTATCGCCTGGCGCTGCAGACGCGCGAGCAGCACATCCGCCGCGAGAAGGCCACCAGCAACATCTGCACCGCGCAGGCGCTGCCAGCCATCATCGCCAGCATGTACGGCGTGTACCACGGCCCGGCAGGGCTGAAGCGCATTGCCGAACGCGTGACGCGCCTCGTCAGCATCTTCACCGCCGGCATGCAGTCCATGGGCTTCACGGCCATGCACGCCGACTCCGGCTTCGACACCGTCAGCTTCAAGACCGACGGCGCTACCGATACGATAGCTGCCCGCGCCGTGCAGATGGGCGCCAACCTGCGCAAGGCCTGGGACGTGTACCTGTGCGTGTCACTTGACGAAACCAGCACGCGCGCCGATGTGGAGTTGCTGTGGTCCATCTTCGGTGACGGCAAGCAGCTGCCCGACTTCGCCGCGCTCGAAGGCTCCGCCCCCGCGCTCATCCCCGCCGCACTGCGCCGCACCAGCGCCTTCATGACGCACCCGGTGTTCAACACCCACCACAGCGAAACCGCCATGCTGCGCTACATCCGCCAGCTGTCCGACAAGGACCTGGCGCTCGACCGCAGCATGATCCCGCTGGGCAGCTGCACCATGAAGCTGAACGCCACCAGCGAGATGATTCCCATCACCTGGCCCGAGTTCGGCAACGTGCACCCGTTCGCGCCGGCCGACCAGCAGGCCGGCTATGCCGAACTCGACCAGCAGTTGCGCGCCTGGCTGAGCAGCATCACCGGCTATGCCGACGTGAGCCTGCAGCCCAACGCCGGCAGCCAGGGTGAATACGCCGGCCTGCTGGCCATCAAGGCCTGGCAGGAGGCGCGCGGCCAGGGCCAGCGCGACGTGTGCCTGATCCCCAGCAGCGCGCACGGCACCAACCCGGCCAGCGCCATGATGGCGGGCCTGAAGGTGGTCGTCACCAAGTGCGACGAGGCCGGCAACGTCGACCTCGATGACCTGAAGGCCAAGTGCGCGCAGCACGCCGACCAGCTGGCCTGCATCATGATCACCTACCCCAGCACGCACGGCGTGTTCGAGACGCAGGTGAAGGAAGTGTGCGAAGTCGTGCACCAGCACGGCGGCCGCGTGTACCTGGACGGCGCCAACATGAACGCCATGGTCGGCGTGGCCGCGCCGGGCGAGTTCGGCGGCGACGTGAGCCACCTGAACCTGCACAAGACCTTCTGCATCCCGCACGGCGGCGGCGGCCCCGGCGTCGGCCCCGTGTGCGTGGTGGAAGACCTGGTGCCCTACCTGCCCGGCCACGCCACGGCCGGCGACGTGCGCAAGATCGGCGCTGTCAGCGCGGCGCCCTATGGCAACGCCAGCGTGCTGCCCATCACCTGGATGTACATCCGCATGATGGGTGCCGCCGGCCTGACGCGCGCCACCGAGGTGGCCATTCTGTCGGCCAACTACATCAGCAAGCGCCTGAAGGATCATTACCCCACCCTGTACGCCAGCGCCAACGGCCACGTCGCGCACGAGTGCATCCTGGATTTGCGCGATTTGAAAGAGACCAGCGGCGTGATGGCCGAAGACGTCGCCAAGCGCCTGGCCGACTACGGCTTCCACGCGCCGACGCTGAGCTTCCCGTCGCCAACACGCTGATGGTGGAGCCCACTGAGAGCGAGCCGCTGGCCGAGATCGACCGCTTCATCGACGCCATGATCGCCATCCGGCAAGAAATCCGCCGCGTCGAGCAAGGCGAATGGCCGCAGGACGACAACCCGCTGAAGAACGCCCCGCACACCGCCGACAGCCTGCTGGCCGCCGACTGGCCGCACCCGTATGCGCGCGAAGTGGGCGCCGCGCTGGCCGGCCGCGTGCCCGGCAGCGTGAAGTACTGGCCGCCCGTGGGCCGCGTCGACAACGTGTACGGCGACCGCAACTTGTTCTGCAGCTGCGTGCCGCTGGACGCCTACGCCGACGCGGCGACGTGAGCTTGCCCGCCCCCGCCATCCGCCGCGTGGATTACACCGCCGCGGCGGATCGTGCCGCGCTCATCACCCTGCTCGACGCCTACGCACAAGACCCGATGGGCGGCGGCACGCCGCTGGCCGATGACGTCAAGGCGCGCCTGTGCGACGAGCTGGCGGCCCTGCCCTCGGCGGCCAGCTTCATCGCCTGGATCGGCGACGAGGCCGTGGGCCTGGTCAACACCTTCGAGGGTTATTCCACCTTCAAGGCGCGGCCGCTGCTGAACGTGCACGACATCGCCGTGCTGCCGGCGCAGCGCGGGCGCGGCGTCGGCCAGGCGCTGCTGGCCGCGTGCGAGGCGCATGCGCGCGAGCGCGGCTGCTGCAAGCTGACGCTGGAGGTGCTGTCGGGCAACCAGCGCGCCCTGCGCAGCTACCAGCGCTTCGGCTTCGCGCCTTACGTGCTCGACCCGGCCGAAGGCCACGCGCTGCTGATGCAGAAATGGCTCTGAAACGCGCTGCAAGGCGCCAAATCAGGCGATAACGGTTTGACGCGGTAGTGCAGTCTCATATTAAGAGCTGCTTGCGCCCGGCGGATGGGCGCCAAAGGCGATTTTCATTGTTGAAATAATTTCCAAGGTCCCCCTGGTTTTTCAACGTGCGCTGCGCTGCGGCCTGTCGATCCTCACGGCGCGCCGTCGCGCGGCAGGCCCGCACTCATTCCAATTCCAGATCAAAACTGCAATAGCTCGTCATTCCGGCGCAAAGCCTGCCCCGTACCGCGATACGGGGCCGGAATCCAGACGGCGTGTGCGGAGAGCCATGGATCCCGGCCATCGCCGGGATGACGGTGATCGACGCATTGAATTGAAATGGAATCACACCAGCCGCACCAGCAGCGCCGCGTAGCCGGCGTCGGGGTGCACGGCGCGCACCGGCGGGCGGCTTTCGGCCAGCGTGATGGCGGACGTGCGCGCCAGCAGCTCCTCCATCAGCACGCGCAACTCCAGCCGCGCCAGCGGCGCACCGGGGCAGACGTGGATGCCGGCGCCGTACAGCAGGTTCGGCGACGGATCGCGGTCGATGCGGAAGCTGTCGGGCTCGTCGAAGGCGCGCGGGTCGCGGTTGGCGGCGATCCAGTGGATCGTCAGGCGGTCGCCGGGCTCGAACTGGCGGCCGCCCAATGCCACGGCCCGGCGTACGATGCGGCGGTTGGCCGCCAGCGGCCCGTCGATGCGCAGCACCTCGTCGATGGCCGGCGGCAGCAGCGCGGCTGCGCGCGCAGGCGCTGCTGCCAGTCGGGCGACGTGGCCAGCCAGTGCACCAGGATGCCGATCGACGCCGCGATGGTGCCGACCTCGCCCACCGTCCAGTTGCGCAGCACGCTGGCCAGCTCGCGCAGGTCCAGCGGGCGCCCGTCCACCTGCAGGTGCATCAGCTCGGCGCTGATGTCCTGGTCGGGCGCCGATTCGCGGCGCGCGGCGCGCATGCGGTCGACCAGGCGCTCGAACTCCTGCGCCACGGCGGCCGTGCTGGCGCGGTCGCCCGAGCGCGTGGCTTCGCGGCTGCGGCGCAGCCAGTCGAGCAGTTCGTCCTGGATCAGCGGCGGCCAGCCCAGGAAGGCCGACTGCACGCGCACGGCGAACGGCAGCGCGAATTCGCGCACCACGTCCAGCTCGCGCAACTGCAGCGCCTGCTGCAGCATAGCGCCCACGATGTCGCGGCAGACCGGCTCGAAGCGCTGCATGCGCGGCGGCGCGAAGAACGGATCGAGCGCGCGCCGGTAGGCGGTGTGCTGCGGCGGGTCGTAGCCGTTGGGCACCGCCGGGTGCGCAGACACGGCGTTGCCGAAAGTCTCGTGCTCGTGCAGCACGCGCAGCACCTCGGCGTGGCGCAGCACCGACCCTTGCCGGGCCTCGCTCCAGGCCACGGGGCACCGTTCGCGCAGGGCGTCGTATTCGATGCGCGGGTCGGCTGCGCTGGCCTCAGGCGGCGCAGGCATCGGCACCCTCCGTCTCGATCCAGTGCTGCAGCGCGCCGGGCGGCGGCAGGCGGCCGAACCAGCCCAGGTGCATCACGCGCGCCACGCCGGTGGCGATGTCCTGCAGCTCCGCCGCGGGCGCCGGCGCGAAGACGGCTTGCGTGTGCACTTGCCACAGTTGCAGCCAGCGCTTGAGGTGGTGCGGCGCGATGCGCGGCAGCGCCATGTGCTTGCCGTACACGTTGCCGCGAAAGCTGCGCGAGACCTTGGTGGCCGTGCACCAGAAGTCGACCATGCGTTCGAGGTGCGGCGCCCAGCGGTCGTGCAACTCGGCCTCGAACACGGGGCCGAGTTCGGCGTCGGCGCGGATCGCGTCGTAGAAGCGGTGCACGAGTTGCGCGATGTGCTCGCGGTCGAACGACAGGCACGATGAGGCGGCGGCAGGCATGGCTTCACCATAGTCCTGTTGCCGCCGGCCGGCCAATGCGCCGCGCTTCCCCATGCGGGCAGTGCTGGCAATGGGCGGTCGGCGTGCCGGCGCCGGCGGCGTCAGCCCTCGCGGCGCGCGTCGCGCAGGTAGAACTTCGGATAGTGCTTTTCCACCACCGGGCCGTCGAAGTCCCAGGTCAGGCACTTGCCCAGGTGCGGCGGTGGGTGCTCGGGGTCGACGGGCGTGACGTCCTGCACCATGGTCTGGAAGGCGGCGGTGGCCATGTTGAACAGCAGCTCGCGCAGGTGCGCGCAACCCTGGATGCCGCCCAGGTGCTGCTCGATGGCGCGCCGCCAGCCGCGCGCCAGGCGGCTGCCCACCATGCGCTGCATCGGCGCCATCGCCTGGGGGCAGGGCCCGTGGGGAAAGTGGTCCATGGCGACTTCGATGGCGTGCACCACGGTGTCGCTGTCCACCGTCAGGCGGATCGCCATGCCGTGGATCGGCTGGCCGGCGGCCCAGCGGCCTTCGCCGGGGATCTCGAACGGCGCGGTCTTGGTGTCGCGCAGCTCGGCCTCGATGTCCCACAGGCCGTCGTCGCGACGGTAGCCGCGAAAGACGACGTGGCGGTCATGCAGGTGCGAGCGGGCAACGGGCGGGGAAAGCGGCACGGGAAGGTCCTGTCACGTGAAAACCATGAAAAGACGGGATTGTTGCGGGTTCTGGGCGCGCTCGCTGCGGTTCGCAGAAACCCGGCGGCGCTGTCTTGCCCCTTCCCCGCTGGGGGCCGGGATGGGGCCGGCGGCGCTGACCCGGGAAGCGCTGCTGCCCGCCGTGCCCCGCCCCTCTCCCGCTGGCGGCAGAGGGCTGGGGTGAGGGCCGCGCCGACTCGCGCCCCGCCCTGGCCATCGACAAGCATCTGCCCCAGCACCAGACCCAAGCGCCTCGCCCCTGACTGCCGCAGCCACCCCCAAACCAATGCCAGAATCCCGCTTTCCCAACGATCCTCCGACGGCGGCGCGGAACCATCCGCCCCACCAGCGACTCATGGAATCACCATGACACTCAGCGCCAGGCTGCAGCGCCTGATCCCCACCCGCGAGCAGCTGCAGGCTGGCCGCTTCACCCGCTGGCTGGCGCCCTGGCTGGGCCAGCGGCGGCTGTGGCGGCTGTCGCGCCATGGCGTGGCGCTGGGCATGGCCATCGGCATCTTCTTCGGGCTGCTGATCCCGATCGCGCAGATTCCCGCCTCGGCCGCCGTCGCCATCGTGCTGCGCGCCAACCTGCCGGCGGCCATGGGCAGCACGCTGGTGACCAACCCGCTCACCTTCGGGCCGATCTACTACCTGGCCTACCAGGCCGGCAGCCGCATCGTCGGCAAGCCGGTGCCCAACGCCGAGGCCGAGATCGCCCGCATCACCGAGGAGCTGGAGGCCGAAGAGCGCGTCACCGGCGAGCCGCCGTCGCCCTGGCAGCGCCTGCAGGCGCTGGGCAAGCCGCTCATCGTGGGGCTGGCAGTGTTCGCCGTCATCGGCGGGCTGCTGACCTACGCGCTGGTGTCGGGCGGCTGGTGGCTGTGGGCGCGCTGGCGCCGCCGCCGGCGCCGACTGCAGCCGTCGTGACGGCCGGGGCGCGCGGCTAACATCGGGCGCATCGCCCTCGGATCGCCCCTGCACCGCCCATGCCCATGCCTTCTGCCCCACCTGCCCTGTTCCCCGGCGCCATCACCCAGGTGCGCGGCCTGGAGGTCGGCCAGTTCACCGACCCGCGCCGCCCCACCGGCTGCAGCGTGGTCATCGCGCGCACCGGCGCCGTGGGCGGGGTGGACGTGCGCGGCGCCGCGCCCGGCACGCGCGAGACCGATCTGCTCGACCCCGCCAACCTGGTGGGCGTGGTGCACGCCGTGCTGCTCACCGGCGGCAGCGCCTGGGGCTGGATGCCGCCGGCGGCGTGATGCGCTGGCTGGAGGAAGAAGGCGTGGGCCTCTACGTGGGCAGCGCGCCGGGCCAGGTGGTGCCCATCGTGCCGGCGGCGGTGCTGTTCGACCTGCACCTGGGCGATGCCCGCATCCGCCCCGATGCCGCCGCCGGCTACGCCGCCTGCCAGGCCGCCGGCGACGAGATCGCCCAAGGCAACGCCGGCGCCGGCGCCGGCGCCACCGTGGGCAAGCTGTTCGGCATGCCGTATGCCATGAAGGGCGGCATCGGCACCGCATCGGTCACCGTGGACGGCGTGACCGTGGGCGCGCTGATCGCCGTCAACGCGCTGGGCGACGTGGTCGACCCCGCCACCGGCCAGCCCATCGCCGGCGCGCGCACCGAAGACGGCCAGCAACTGCGCGGCAGCGTGGTCGCCGCGCTGGCGGGCGACAAGCCGCTGGCCCTGCTGGCTGGCGCCAACACCACCATCGGCGTCGTCGCCACCGATGCGCCTTTGACCAAGGCGCAGTGCCAGCGCCTGGCCGGCGCCGGGCACGACGGGCTGGCGCGCGCGATCCGCCCCGTGCACACCATGAGCGACGGCGACACGCTGTTCGCGCTGTCCACCGGCATGGCCGGCGCGCTCGACTTCAACGTGCTGTGCACCATGGCCGGCGAGGCCGTGGCGCGTGCCTGCGTGAACGCGGTGCAGTCCGCGCAGGGCATGACCACCGACACGCTGGCGTTGCCAGCCGCTTCCGATCTGATAGCTGCCAGCGCCCGCCCCGCCGGCGCCAGAGCCCGGAAATCGCCATGATCGGCCCGGTACGCCGCACCCTCAAGCTGATCGTGCTGTCGATCCGCGACATGCTGGTCTCGGCCGGCCCGGTGGCGCTGATCGCCGCCGGCGTGCTGGTGGCCGCCTACTGGTGGCTCGACCCGCAACCGCCCAAGACCGTGACGCTGGCCACCGGCCCCGCCGGCAGCGCCTATGCCGAGTTCGGCCAGCGCTACGCGGCAGCGCTGGCCAGGAGCGGCATCACGGTGCAGCAGTCGCCCACCGAAGGCTCGCTGGCCAACCTGCAGGCGCTGCGCGCGGGCACCGCCGGCTCCGCCTTCGTGCGCGGTGGCAGCGCCGATCCGCAGGCCGATGGCGATGCCGGCATCACCTCGCTCGGCGCGCTGTTCTACGAGCCGATCTGGGTGTTCTACCGTACCGATACGATGGCGGCGCCTGCGCCAACCGCTACCGAAACCGCAGCAACCCGCCCGCCCGCCGCCGCCGCCTCAGAGCCCGCGCCGCCCCGCCGCTGACCACGCTGCCGCAGCTTCGCGGCCTGCGCGTCAACATCGACCAGCCCGGCAGCGGCGTGCCCGACATGCTGCAGCGCCTGCTGCAGGCCAACGGCCTGCGCAGCGACACGCTGGTGCTGAGCCAGCTCGCGCCCGAAGCCGCCGCCGAAGCGCTGCAGGGCGGCCTGCTCGACGCCATGGTGCTGGTCACCGCGCCCGAATCCCCGGTGGTGCGCCAGTTGCTGCACGCCCCCGATATCGCGCTGATGGACGTGGCGCAGGCCGACGCGTATGTGCGGCGCTTTCCGTTTTGCAATCCATCACGCTGCCGCGCGGCGTGGTCGACCTGGCGGCCGACATTCCGCCGCACGACATCGGCCTGCTGGCCACCACCACCTCGCTGCTGACGCGCGAGGACACGCACCGCGCTGCGCCAGTTGTTCGCGCAGGCGGCGCAGGGGCTGCACAGCGACGCGGGCTGGTTCAACCGGGCGCGCGACTTTCCGAACACGCGCACCAGCGAGCTGCCCGTGAGCCCCGAGGGCGACCGCGCCATCAACGGCACGCCGCCGTTCTGGCAGCGCTACCTGCCGTTCTGGGCCAGCAACCTGCTGGAGCGCATGTGGCTGGTCATCGGCGGCCTGATCGTGCTGCTGCTGCCGCTGTCGCGCGTGGTGCCGCCGCTGTACACCTACCGCGTGCGCCAGCGCGTGTTCCGCTGGTATGCGCGGCTGCGCAGCATCGAGGCCAAGGTGGAGGAAGGCCGGGGCGAGCGCGACGAGTTGCTGAACGAGCTGGACGAACTCGACCGCGTGGCCAACCAGACCACCGTGCCGCTGGCGCACGCCGAAGAGCTGTACGCGCTGCGCAACAACATCGACGCCGTGCGCAAGCGGCTGCTGGCCCAGCGGGCGGCGTGAGGCGCTTCGATAACGATAGCTGGCGGCGCTGATTATTCAAGCGCCGGCGCTCGGAACCCGCACGAACCTGTGGGAGCGGGCTTGCCCGCGATGCAGCGCCTCATCACCACGCAAGCCCCATCGCGGGCAAGCCCGTTCCTACAAAAACCGTAGCTGCTTGCGCCCGTTGCGCCTTGATTTCAGATATTTTTCGCTTGAAACCCTTGCTGGATAAGCGCAACCCACTAACGAAACCATAGTTTCGATCACCCCGTCAATAACGGTCGAACACGCCCTGCATCTCCCGCACATCGGGCGAGCGCGTCAGTGCCAGCGCCGCCAGCAGCCGCGCGCGCGGCGGGTTCTGGTCGTCGGCGGCGATGCTGCCGCAGGCGTCGTCGTCGAAATTCGCGTTGCGGATCACCGGCCCCGCGCCCACGCGTGAGCAGCGCACCACCGGCACGCCGCGCGCGCAGCTCGGCAAACACGGGCTTCAGGTATTCGGGCACCGTGCCGCCGCCGAAGCCCGCGTGCACGATGGCGCGCGCGCCGGCCGCCACCCAGGCGTCGAACAGCTCGCGCCGCATGTGGCCGTGCCCCATGACGACGCCGACCAGCGGCAATGCGTCGATGGCAGTGATGTCGAACGCGCTCGCCGTCGTGTGCGGCCGCGTCACCGCCCGGTACCAGCGCGGCGCACCCTGCACCACCGCGCCCAGCGCGCCGTGCGGCGAGGCGAAGGCATCTAGCCGCTGGCTGTGCACCTTGGCCACGTCGCGCGCTGTGGATCTCCTCGTTCATCACCACCAGCACGCCGCGCCCGGCCGACGAGGCGTGCGCCGCCACCGCCACCGCGTGCAGCAGGTTGGCCGGCCCGTCGGCCGCGGGCGCCGTGCCCGGGCGCATGGCGCCCGTCAGCACGATGGGCTTGGCGCTCTTCACCACCAGGTGCAGGAAGTAGGCGCTCTCCTCCATCGTGTCGGTGCCGTGCGTGACGACCACGCCGTCCACGTCATCGCGCGCGCACAGCGCGGCCACGTGGCGCGCCAGCGCCAGCAGCTTGTCGTCGGTGAAGTCGGCCGAGTCGATCTGGAACAGCTGCTCGGCCTGCAGCGCGGCCAGCCGCTGCAGGCCCGGCACGGCGGCCAGCAGCTCGTCGGCCGACACCACGGCCGAGCGGTACGCGGCCGACGCCGCATCGCCCGGCGCCGTGCCGGCACCGGCGATGGTGCCGCCGGTGGCCACCACGGCGATGCGGGGCAGCGAAGCGGTTGGCGTGCGGTTCATGCGCGCGATTGTGCGCCAGCGGCGACACACGTCACGTTGCGGCGCTGTCCGGCATGGCGGCGCGGGCACGAATCGTTACACTGGCGCCAATCCGTCTTTGAGGGAACCCGCCATGAACTTCAAGCCCGTCCTCGTCGCCGCTGCCCTGCTGCTGGGCAGCACCGCCCACGCCGCGCTGAGCGCCCACAACACCGACGACGTGCTGCCCAACTCGCCCTGGAAGGAGCAGGGCCAGCCGGACGCGGGCAAGTTCAACCCCGCCAGCGGCCACGAAGAACTGGCCCCGGCCGTCGTGGTCGTGCCCGTGGCCCCCGCCGCCATGACCTATTACCCGCCCGCCATCGTCATCACCGAGCGCCCGCGCAAGCCCTACGCGCTGGTGGCCGCCCCCACCCTGCCCTGCGCGCCGGCCTACTGCCCGCGCCGTGTGCGGGTGGATCGCAACTGATGCGCTGACACCCCGAATTTTTCGATCAAAAGCAGGCTGGAGCCACCCGCAGCAGGCGCCTCCAGCTTTTTTGCAGCATCCGTGCAGCGCCGTCAGCGCGCCATCCGCATGGCCGCAAGGGCGGTGCTACCCTGCGGCCCTGTCACCACCTGCATGAAAGGCTCTCCGCATGGCCCGCCTGATCGCCTCCTGCACCCTCACCTTCGCCGCGCTGCTGGCGCCCGCCGCGCAGGCGGCGCTGAAACCCGGCGACGCCGCGCCCGCCTTCAAGACCCAGGCCGCGGTCGCCGGCAAGGCGTTCGACTTCGACCTGACCGCCGCGCTGAAAAAGGGCCCGGTGGTGCTGTACTTCTTCCCCAAGGCCTTCACCCGCGGCTGCACCATCGAGGCCAACGCCTTCGCCGAGGCCACGCCCCGGTTCGCCGCGCTGGGCGCCACCGTGGTCGGCATGTCGCACGACGACATCGACACGCTGAAGAAGTTCTCGGTCGAGGAATGCCGCGACCAGTTCGCCGTCGCCTCCGACCCGAAGGCGCAGACCATCAAGGCCTACGACGCCAGCTCGCTGCTGCCCGGCGTGGCCTCGCGCATCTCCTACGTCATCGGGCAGGACGGCAGGATCGCCTTCACCCACGAGGGCAGCAACCCGCTGCAGCATGTCGAGCAGACGCTGAACGCGGTGCAGAAGCTGACGGGCAAGCGTTGAATGTTGTCCTGTTCAAATAACGCGCCAACGCTTGTGCATCAAGCGCAGAATGCTACTATTTAAATAGCTTGTTTCGGGTTGATTAAATTCAGGGAGTCCCATCGCCCCAACGCCTTGCCGCAGGCTCACCCATGCCAGACAGCCGCACGATGACCATGCCCCGCGATCCATTCCATGCCCTCACCGCCCGGTGCCGCCACATTGCGGCACGCTTCATGGCGCAGTCGCTGTGCAGTCTGTGCCTGGTCGCGGCTGCACAGGCTGCCCCGGTGACAGCCGCCTACGGCACCTTCAGCGGCTTCTGGGATTCGACGACGGGCGTCGTGCCAGACAACCGCAACCAGTTGCTCGGTTTCAGCGTCGGCGGCGTCACCTACTCCACGGGCGTGGACGATGCCGCGCTGCTGGCGCACAACGTCACCGGCTTCAGTGCGCAGCGCTACATTGCCTTCAGCCCCGATGCGCTGCCTGCCACCCAGACCGGCAGCTATATCGGCATCATGCGCAACTGGGACGGCACGACGCAGGGTGTCACCGGCGTCATCCCCGGTTCGACCGACCCGCTGGCCACCTACCTGACCGACGGTGCGCAAGGGCTGGAGCTGGGCACTGCCGTGTTCAACCTCAGCGCTGGAGAACTGCACTTCCCGCTGCAATTGCGACCCGACGCGCTCGCCAGCGGCGCGCCGATCATCCTGGCGACGCAGATGGGCGACCCCGGCAGCTCCGACAGCTTCCACTTCGTCGACGCAGACGACGCCATCGTCGGTCAGGCCGTGCCCGTGAACTTCTCGACAGCATCCTTGCTGGGCCGGCAAAACTGGTCGTTCTACAACGCCACGGGAAGCCGCACCTATGCAACCAGCGTATCCCGCTCGCCCGGGCGCGATGTGCGCATGCAGGCCTTCACCCTTGCGGACTTCGGCATCAACGCCGCCAACATCGGCCAGGTGGCCGGCTTTGTGCAACAGCTGAGCGGGCAGTCCGACAGCGCCTTCGTCGCCTACAACAGCCTGCTGCTCGCCGCCAACCCCACCGACCTGGCGGTGAGCGTGACCGCGCCCGCCACGGCCGCAGTGGGCGATCCGGTCAACCTCAATGTCACGCTCGCCAACCAGGGCACCGATGATGCCAGCGGCATCGTCGTGACGGTGGCGCTGCCGCCCGGCTTCACGTTCGACAGCAGCACGGCGCCCGCAGGCACCAGCTACGACGCAACCACCGGCACGTGGACCGTGCCGTCCCTGCCCGCCGGCGGCAGCCGGACGCTGACCCTGGTGGCCACGGCCGGAACCCAAAGCGGCCCCTTCGGCGCCCAGGTGACAAGGCTCGACCAGGTCGACACGGACCCGACCAACGACAGCGCGAACAGCCCAGTGGTTGTGGCTGCGGCGCCTGCGCCGGGTGGCGGCACCGTGGCCGCCGTCCCCACACTGGATCACCCAGGTCTGTGGGGCCTGATGCTGCTCGTCGTGGCCGCTGCGGCACGCGGGCTGCGCAGACGCGCCTGAGCGCCACAGGCAGGGGTCAGTTCGGCAGGGCACGCCAGGTTTCGATGCAGTGCGCCGCCAGCGCCGTCACCCAGTCGGGCTGGCCGGGCACGAAGGCGAGCCCGAAGCGCGGGCTGACCAGAAAGCCCGCCCGCTCGAACGCCGCACCATCGTGCGCGGGCACAAAGCGGCCAGCCCGGCGAACGGCACGTCCACCACGTCGCCATCCAGCAGCAGATAGAGCACGGCCGCACGGCGCGTGACTTCTTCCAGGCGGCCGCTGCCATCCTGAAAGCGGAACACCACGTCGCCATAGTCCAGCTCCGTCAGGCCAATGCCATTGCCGCGCTCCCGCAGCGGCGCACCGTGACGGCGCTGCAGGTCGGCACGGCGCACGGTGAACGGCAGGCCATCGACCTCGGCGTAGGGTTTCAGCTTCATGCTCTGTAACCAGTCGTCACAAAATTGGCTTATTATGAGTGTGAATTTTTTCACACTGATTCATCGTTCGCGCCCATGACTGCACCTCGCCCCTTTTCATCTTGCCTGCGCCGCCGCGCCGCCCGCTGGATCGCGGTGGGTGTCAGCGGCGTGGCCTGGGCCCTGGCCGCCGTGCCTGCGGCAGCGCAGCCGGGCGCCGCGCCCATCACCATCGTGGTGCCCTACGCACAGAACGGCCCCACCGACCGCACGCTGCGCGCGATGGTGGCGCCGCTCAGCCAGGCGCTGGGCGGCACGCCGATCACGGTGAAAAACGTGGCCAGCCCCGGGGCGTGAATGGCCTGGCCGAGGTGGCCGCTGCCAAGCCCGATGGCCGCACGCTGCTGTTCACCAACACCAACGTGGCGCTGCTGCCCGCGCTGGGCGAGAAGCTGCCCTTCGACCCCAAGGACGCCTTCAGCCACCTGGGCCTGGTGCTGGAGTCGCCCATGGTGGTGCTGGGCCGCCCGTCGCTGGAGGCCACGACCTCCAAGGAACTGGCCGACTGGCTGATGCGCTCCGACGGACAGCAGATCCGACTGGCCGACGCGGGCGCGGGTTCGGCCTCGTACCTGTGCGGGATGTTCCTGCAGAGCCTGGCGCGCAAGGCCTTCGCCCGCACCGACTTTCCGGGCAGTGCGCCGGCCATGACGGCGCTGAAGGAGAACAAGGTCGACATCCTGTGCGACCAGACCCCGTCGGTGCGCGCACCGCTGGCCGCCAAGGAGGTGCGCGGCTATGCGTTGACCACCGGCATGCCCATGAGCAGCCCCCGTTTGCCGGCCTGACCACGCTGCGCCGCATGTTCTCGCGCGAACTCGAATTGAGCATCTGGCACGGCTTCTACGCGCCAAAGGGCCTGGCGCCGGACGTGCAGGCGCGGCTGAACACCGCCATCCGCCAGGCTGCCGCCGACCCGGCCTTCGTGGCCGACCAGCAGGCGCAGGGCGTGGTGATGGTGCGCGGCAGCCGCCTGACGCCTGAGGGACACAAGGCCTACATCGAGGAAACAATTCCGCTGTGGCAGCTCATCGTGTCGGTCAGCAAGGCCGGCGCGCGCTGAACGGCAGCCGCCGCCTCTTTACAAGCCAAATCAGGCTCCAGCGCCCGCCCATCAAGCGCTGCAAGCTATCAATAAAGTAGCACTTTGATCACGTGCCGCTGCCCGCCTGCGGGCCGGGTGGCGGCGTGTTGCCCTGCCACGAATCGCGGTTGCGCAGCACCACGGTGATCTGGCCATTGGTCTCGATGGTGGCGCGCTCCACCTCGTGCGTGTGCAGGCAGCCGGCGGCGCGCAGCGCGGCCTGCACGTCGTCGGCCGTCAGGCGCTCGGTGCGCATCAGTTGCTCGTCCAGCGTGCCGGTGCGAATCAGCACCTGTGGCTTGCCGTCGATCAGCCTCGCCAAGCGCGGGTAGCGCCAGGTCAGCTGCGCCGTCAGCGCGTGGCAGCCGATCAGCGTCAGCGCCGAAATCAGGCCGCCCAACAGCGAGTTGTCGCCCGCGTTCATCGAGTTCTGCACCGCGTTGGACAGGATCAGCAGCAGGATCAGGTCGAACGGGTCGTACTGGCCAATCTGGCGCCGCCCCGTCAGGCGAAGGAAGAACAGCAGAAACAGATACACCACGACACCGCGCAGCACGAATTCCCACCACGGGACGGAAAGCTCGAACATGGCCCTTGCTCCATAAGTTGCTGCGGGCATTGTGACCAACGCACACCACTGCGCAGGCGGCACTGGCGGCGAGGCGTCCGACAGCCGGCGTCGGCAGCGGCCGACAGGGCCCGGGCGCACCCACGCGGAAGATGGGCACACAGCCACCGCCGTGCTGTCCTGCAGTGCCGGCACGGCCATTCAGGAGTCATCTCATGCGCACCGCCACACTGAAACTCGCCCCTGCCCTCGTCATCGCCACGGCCTTTCTGGCCGCCTGCGGCCAGAAGGACGCCGCCACGCCGCAGACCCCCGCACCGGCCGGCGAGGCCATGGTCAAGGCCATCGATGCCGAAGCCGCTGCCAAGCAGGCTGCCGCCGCCACCGCGTCGGCCGCCAGTGCAGCGGCTGAAGCCACCCAGGCGCCACGGCCGCTTCTGAAGCGGCGCAGGCCACGGCCGATGCGGCGCAGGCACCGTCAACCACCGCCAGCCAGTGATTTCTTAGGGACGGCGCGGCACCCGCGCCACGCTGATCAGTCCCGCTGGGACATGGCGGCCGCATCCGGCGCCACGGCCGCAGGCAGCGGCACCGCCTCGGCGTAGTCCTGCGCTTCGTACTGTCCATCCAGCCACAGTGCCACCGGCCAGCGGTGGCGGCGCAGCCGCTGCTGGAAACCGCGCAGGTCCGCGCGGTGCTGGTGGATGGTGGTCTGCAGCGTCAATGCTTCGTCCATGAAGCTCAGGTTGCGCGCCTCGAAGCGCGTGGGTGCATACGCTTCGGCGCCGACGATCAAGGTCTGCCGCGGGTGCGCCAGCAGCGGCACAAACAGCTCGCGCACCACGCTCGGCAGCGCCGTGTGGCAACCCAGCGCGTACAGCGTAAACGGTGCCGCCGCCTGGCGCTGGATGCGTGCAAACAGGGTCTGCCATTGTTCGCGCGTGACCGACGCCAGCTCACCACGGAAGTAGCCGCCTTCATGGTGGCCCGACACCACCAGCCGGTCGAACTGCGGCACCTGCGCCAGCACGGCCTCGAGCTCGCGCTGCAGATCCTCGAAGCCGTAGTGCCCGGTCGCCGCCTCGCGCTCCAGCTCGGTGCGGCGCAGGTCGTCCCACACGGTGTCGCAACCGCTGGGTCGCTTGCCGGGTTCGGGCGCGGCGCAGTCCTGCGCCAGCAGGCTGAGGCGTTCGTTCTCGACCGCCGCCCGCATCACCGCCGCACGCGCCTCGGGCGTGATGCGTTCAAAGCTCGGCACCACGTACAGCTCGGTGTTGTTGGCGCGCGCACCGGCGCCACCCACCAGGCCGTTCTGCCGCGCCAGCCGCTCGTACACCATGCCGCGCTGACCCGCCGGGCGCTGCGCCGGGTCAACGTGCCATTGCATCACCGCGATTTCGCTGCCGGCGTTATTGAGATCGAGGAACAGCGTCTGGGCCCACGCTGCCGAGGTGGCCAGACACGCCACCGCACCACCCACCAGCGCAGCACGCGCCCTGGCCCACAGCCTGCCGCGGACCTGCCTGCCCTGAACGCCCCCTGAGCGCACAACCAACGCATACGCCGTTCTTCCTGAGAAAACCGCCCCTTGACCGGGGATCTGCCCTGTGCCCCCGCTCAAACTCCTCGAGTGGCGCCCAAGAAGTCACCATACCCGAAAAGCTGCAACAGGATGCAAACCACACCGCCCGACGCAGCCAAGCCCGAGGCTGCCGTGACCGAAGCCCGCTCCGCGTCAGTCGGCCGCCACGGCCGGCTCGGCCAGCAGGCGGCCCAGAGCCACGCCCAGTTGCAGGTCGTCCACATGCCCGAAGTGCCGCAGGCGCAAGCGGCCCTGGCGATCCAGCACCAGCGTGGTCGGCGTGCCCTGCAGCCCCAGCCGCGCCATGGTGCGCGGAATCGGCTGGCCGTCGCCTGAAGGTGCATCCACGCCGACGGGAAAGCTCAGCCTGTATTCATGGATGAAGGCCAGCAGCGCGTGCGGCTGCATGGCGTCGTGGTGCTCGAACACCGTGTGCAGACCGACCACCGCCACGCCCTGGTCTCCATACAGCTCATGCAGCTTGCGCGCCTGCGGAATGGCGTGGATCACGCAGCCCGGGCACAGCATCTGGAAGGCATGGATCAGCACCACCTGCCCGCGCAGATCGGCCAGGCGCAATGGCCCGTCGGTGTTGAACCATTGGGCGACGTCCCATTCGGGCATCGCGGCGTCGGTCGCAGCGTTCATGGCGAACTCCCGTTGCAGAAGTCTGGAACGCTAACCCAACCCACATGCACCGGCCAGCAGCAGGGCCATCCGGCAGAAACGCCCGCATCCGGCACATCAGCGAGCCGCTGGAGCGAAACCTGGTTCTTGAAGCGGCTGCGCAGCAAGCCGACCCCATGGCCGCGGAGCAGGCCACGCGGGAACGCCGCGGCCGGGGTCTCCCCGGCCGCCAGCGTTGTCCCCTTCGGGGAAGGCGCGCAGCGCCACAGGGGCGCTTATTTCAACGCCTTGTACCGCATCCGCTTCGGCTTGGCCCCTTCTTCGCCCAGGCGCTTGATCTTGTCGGCCTCGTACTCCTGGTAGTTGCCGTCGAAGAAGGTCCATTGCGAATCACCCTCGGCAGCCAGGATGTGGGTGCAGATGCGGTCGAGGAACCAGCGGTCATGGCTGATGACCATCACGCTGCCGGCAAGCTCCAGCAGCGCGTCTTCCAGCGCGCGCAGGGTTTCGACGTCAAGGTCGTTCGAGGGCTCGTCCAGCAGCAGCACGTTGCCGCCCTGCATCAGCGTCTTGGCCAGGTGCAGGCGGCCACGCTCGCCGCCCGACAGCATGCCGACCTTCTTCTGCTGGTCCTGGCCGTTGAAGTTGAAGCGGCCCGCGTAGGCGCGGCTGGGCATCTGGAACTTGCCGACGGTGATGATGTCGAGCCCGCCCGAGATGTCCTCCCACACCGTCTTGTCGGCCGACAGCGCGTCGCGGCTCTGGTCGACGAAGGCCATCTGCACGGTCTTGCCGATGGTGACTTCGCCGCTGTCAGGCTGTTCGATGCCGGCGATCAGCTTGAACAGCGTCGACTTGCCGGCGCCGTTGGGGCCGATGATGCCGACGATGGCACCGGCCGGCACCTTGAAGCTGAGGTTGTCGATCAGCAGACGGTCGCCGAAGCTCTTTGACACGCCCTTGAACTCGATCACTTCGGTGCCCAGGCGTTCGGCTACGGGGATGAAGATCTCCTGCGTTTCGTTGCGCTTCTGGTATTCGTAGTCGCTCAGCTCCTCGAAGCGGGCCAGGCGCGCCTTGCTCTTGGCCTGGCGGCCTTTGGGGTTCTGGCGCGCCCACTCCAGTTCCTTCTTCATGGCCTTGGCGCGGGCGTCCTCGCTGCGCTGCTCCTGGCGCAGGCGCGCTTCCTTCTGCTCCAGCCAGCTCGAGTAGTTGCCCTTGTACGGAATGCCGTGGCCGCGGTCGAGTTCCAGAATCCACTCGGCTGCGTTGTCGAGGAAGTAGCGGTCGTGCGTGATGGCGACGACGGTGCCGGTGAAGCGCTTGAGGAAGATCTCCAACCACTCGACGGATTCGGCGTCCAGGTGGTTGGTGGGTTCGTCCAGCAGCAGCATGTCGGGCTTGGACAGCAGCAGCTTGCACAGCGCCACGCGGCGCTTCTCGCCGCCCGAGCTTGCCGATCACCGCATCCCACGGCGGCAGGCGCAGCGCGTCGGCGGCGATTTCCAGCTGGTGCTCGCTGTCGGTGCCGGCGGCGGCGATGACGGCCTCCAGCTTGCCCTGCTCTTCGCTCAGCGCGTCGAAGTCGGCGTCGGGCTCGGCATAGGCGGCGTAGATTTCCTCCAGCCGCGCCTTGGCCGCGTTGACCTCGCCCATCGCCTCTTCCACCGCCTGGCGCACGGTGTGCTCGGGGTTGAGCTGCGGCTCCTGCGGCAGGTAGCCGATGTCCAGGCCCGGCATGGGAATGGCCTCGCCCTCGATGTCCTTGTCGATGCCGGCCATGATCTTCAGCAGCGTCGACTTGCCCGAGCCGTTCAGGCCCAGCACGCCGATCTTGGCGCCCGGGAAGAAGCTGAGCGAGATGTCCTTCAGGATCTGCCGCTTGGGCGGCACGATCTTGCCGACGCGGTTCATGGAAAAAACGTATTGGGCCATTTTTACTCTCGAATCAATAGCTGCCAGCGCACGTCAGTATTGCGCTGCAGGCCAAAAAGGCTTGAAAAAGGGAAGAGGGCGGCGCTGGGGTCAGCCGTGCAGGCGGCGCGCCGGACAGGGGCGATTATCGGCGCTGCGCGGTGGCTCGGCCACGGCGGCCGTCAATCACCGGGCGGCGGCGCGTCGCCTGTGTCCACGTCGTCGTCCAGGCCCGGCCCGCCGGGCGGCAGCGTCAGCAGCGACTGCAGCGCCGGCGGCAGGTAGCTGCGCGTCAGCCAGTCGGGCGCGGCGGGCCAGTCGGCCCAGTCGGTGCCGCGCAGCACCATGTGCAGCGCGTGCAGCCAGCGGTGCAGGCCGGTGCGGGAAAGGCGCAGGCGGCGCTGACCGGCGGGGTGTGAAACACCAGATCGTGCTGCGCGCCCGGCGCCTCCAGCGCGAACTGGGCGCACAGCACGGCGTGCTGCAGGGCGGGGGCGTTGGCGGCCTCGCGCCCCATCTGCAGCGCCCGGCCCTGCTCACCGGGCTGCGGCTGATTCAGCGAGGCGTCGTGCGCCGCGGCGGCGCGCTCGGTGGCGGGCCGCGCGGCGGCCGCGGGCGACGTGGCGGCCGCCGATTCGAGCACGCCCACCACCGCCTGCACCATGGCGCGCGCCAGCCGGCGCGTGATCCACACGCGCTGCGGCCAGGCGGCGCAGCTGATCCAGATGCGGTCTTCCGAAACGTTGTAGCCAAAAGTGGTGGAAACAGCCATGGCGCGGCGCGAACCGTGAAAGCGGACACCATGCGATAATAGGCGCGTCTGCAGCCCACCAGTTTGCTGCAGGCCAGCTCTTCCGCTGGGGCGTTGCCGGTCACTCCAAACCGCGAGCCCATCCCAAGAAGAACCCGCTGCAGCCTTCAACTGGCCGGCCCCCGCCGGATCAGGCCCGCGGCACAAGCGCCCAGAGACCGGCGCATCCATTGATGAACTTTGACCAACTGAACCTGGCCCCCGCCATCCTGCGGGCTGTGCAAGAGCAGGGCTACACGGCCCCCACCCCCATCCAGGCGCAAGCCATTCCGCTGGTGCTCGAAGGCCACGACCTGCTGGCCGGCGCGCAGACCGGCACCGGCAAGACGGCCGGCTTCACGCTGCCGATGCTGCACAAGCTCAGCACCACGCCGGCGCGTCAGCCGGGCGCCATCCGCGCCCTGGTGCTGACGCCCACGCGCGAACTCGCGGCCCAAGTCGAGGAGTCGGTGCGCACCTACGGCCAGTATCTCGACCTGAAGTCCACCGTGATCTTCGGCGGCGTGGGCATGAACCCGCAGGTCGACCGCATCCGCCGCGGCGTCGACATCCTGGTGGCCACGCCGGGCCGCCTGCTGGACCTGGAAGGCCAGGACCACATCGACCTGTCGAACATCGAGATCCTGGTCCTCGACGAAGCCGACCGCATGCTCGACATGGGCTTCATCCACGACGTGAAGAAGGTGCTGGCGCTGCTGCCCAGGGACAAGCAGAGCCTGCTGTTCTCGGCCACCTTCAGCGACGAGATCCGCGAGCTGGTAACGGCCTGCTCAAGAGCCCCAAGAGCGTGCAGGTCACGCCGCCCAACACCACGGTCGAGCGCATCGCGCAGGTCATCTACCCCGTGGGCCGCGCCCGCAAGAAGGACGTGCTGGCGCACCTGATCGGCGAGAACGACTGGGCCAGGTGCTGGTGTTCACGCGCACCAAGTTCGGCGCCAACAAGGTGGCCGACTTCCTGAACGACCGCGGCATCAAGGCCATGGCGCTGCACGGCAACAAGAGCCAGAGCGCCCGCACCCAGGCGCTGGCCGAGTTCAAGACGGGCGACCTGCGCGCGCTGGTGGCCACCGACATCGCCGCGCGCGGCATCGACATCGACGAGCTGCCGCACGTCGTCAACTTCGACATCCCCAACGTGCCCGAGGACTACGTGCACCGCATCGGCCGCACCGGCCGCGCCGGCGCCAGCGGCGAGGCCGTGAGCCTGGTGTGCATGGACGAGGAAGGCTTCATGCACGAGATCGAGAAGTTCACCAGGCAGCAGATCCCGGTGCGCATGCTCGACGGCTTCGGCCCCGAGGAAGGCGAACGCGCCGAGCCCATCGCCATGGGCCGCCAGACGCTGTGGGGCGGCCTGGGCAAGCCGCCCAGCCGCGAGGTGATGCAGGCCGCCGCCAAGGCCGCGCGCCAGGAGATGATGCAGCGCATCCGCGAGAACAAGGCCGGCCAGGGCCCGCGCGGCGCCGGCCGCGGCCAGCCGCCGGCCCGCCCCAAGCCGCAGGCTCCGCGCACCGCCGCCGAAGGCCAGCCGCTGGTCGAAGGCGCGGTGGAGCTGAATGCCGACGGCACGCCCCTGTCCGCCGCCGACCAGCCGATGGGCCAGCGCACCGGCCGCAACCGCCGCCGCGGCCGCGGCAAGGGCAACGGCCCCGTCGGCGCCAACGGCCCGCAGCAGCAGCCGCGCCCGCAAGGCGCCCACCAGCCGCGCCCCACGCGCGAGTTCGGCTTCGACGACGAGGACGAGCGCGACATCGACCACCTGCCGCGTAACATCGACCCGCTGCAGACCAACCTGCACGGGCGCCGCAACGCCCCGCGCGGCCCCAGCCACGGCGCCGTGGGCCAGCCCGACCCGATGCGCACCAGCATCGACCTGATGGGCAAGGGCGGCGGCGGTGGCCGCAACCGCAACCGCTCCGGCGGGGGTGGTGGCGGCTACGGCGGCAACCGCAGTGGCGGTGGTGGTGGCGGTGGCAACCGCCGCGGCGGCTTCAGCCGCTGATCGACCGCGCCGCACCGGCAACAGGGGCCTTGGAAGGGCCCTTTTTGTACCCGGAAACGGGTTCGGTGCCCGTGCAGCCAGCGCGGCCAGCGGCGACACTCACATTCCGTTTCCAGATCGAAGCGGCATGAATCTCGTCGTTCCGGCGAAAGCCGGAATCCAGACGACGCGCGTGCGCAGCGCATGGATCCCGGCTTGCGCCGGGATGACGATGGCCAACGTCTTGAGGTGGAAACCGGGAACCGTCGTCGAGCTGCGTGCAGCTCGACCGGTCTGCGCTCACTCATGGGGAGTATGCTTGCTCAGATCCCGTCCACCAAGCGCTGCCAGCCATATATAGGGGAGTATTTGTTGAAGCACGCCCCCAGGCACCGTCACCGCGGCGCGCGCACGAACAGTGTCGCCAGCGGCTCATCGCCCACCTGCCGGCTGCGGTGGCCGTGCACCGCGGCGTCGAAGATGGCGCCGGGCGGCAGGGTGTCGTTCGAGTAGAAGCACTGCCCCGGCCCGAACACGCGCGTGCTGCCGTCCTGCAGGCCGATCTCCATCTGCCCCTGCAGCACCACCAGCCACTGCGGCGTGGTGGTGCAGTGGAAGTCGCTGGCAAAGCCCACCGGGCTCCAGCGGAACTGGCTGCCGCCCGAGGCCGCCAAGGCCGACAGGCGGGCCGCCGGCGTGCCCTCGCTCAGCGGCACGCGCAGATCGCGAAAACGCGCCACGCCGTCGGCGCCGGTGAACAGTTCGGGCAGGGTCATCTCGGCGGCGGGCGATGCGGTCATGGGCGGGCGTGGCGGGTGGACAACGGCGCACCGAGCGTAACGCACCGCGCCTGCGCTGGCGCAAGACAGCGGGCCGTGGGCGATGTGATGATCATCAAACCATCATCTCTCGGGCGCATGCTTGCCCCCTTGCCATGACCACTCCATCCGCTGCCCCGCCCGCCGCCGCCTTCCAGGGCAACGACCGGCTGCTGTTCGGCATGATCGCCGGGCTGGTCACCTTCTGGCTGTTCGCCCAGACCATGCTGAACGTGGCGCCCGACATGCGGCGCGACCTGGGCGTGGCCTCGGGCACCATGAACGTGGCGGTGTCGCTCACTTCGCTGTTCTCGGGCATCTTCACGGTGGTGATGGGTGGCCTGGCCGACCGGCTGGGGCGCATGCGCATCATGCGGCTGGGCTTCGGGCTGTCGATCGCCGGCTCGCTGCTGGTGGCGCTGGCGCCGGCGGGCGCGCTGGCCGCGCCGGTGCTGCTGCTGGGGCGCGCCATCCAGGGGCTGTCGGCGGCGTGCATCATGCCGGCCGGGCTGGCGCTGATCAAGACCTGGTGGCAGGACGCCGGGCGCCAGCGCGCGGTCAGCATGTGGTCGATCGGCTCCTGGGGCGCGTCGGGCCTGTGCTCGCTGTTCGGCGGGCTGATGGCGGCGCAGTTCGGCTGGCGCGCGATCTTCTTCACCTCCATCGCGGTGGCGCTGCTGGGGCTGTGGATGATCCGCGGCGCGCCCGAAAGCAAGGCGCAAGGCAGCGACAACGCCAGGTTCGACCTGGCCGGCGTGCTGCTGTTCATGCTGACCATGATCGCGCTGGAGGTGTTCATCACCCAGGGCAGCAAGCTCGGCTGGGCCAGCGCCGCCACGCTGGGCCTGGCCGCCGCCACGCTGGTGCTGGGCGCGCTGTTCGTGTGGCTGGAGACGCGGCCCGGGCGCCACAACTTCGTCGATTTCAGCCTGTTCAAAAGCCGCACCTACACCGGCGCGGCGCTGTCCAACTTCCTGCTCAACACCGTGGCCGGCACGCTGCTGGTGGCGCTGCAGTTGGTGCAACTGGGCGGCGGCATGAGCGCCCGGCAGGCCGGCCTGCTGACGCTGGGCTACGCCATCGCCATCATCCTGTTCATCCGCGTGGGCGAGAAGCTGCTGCAGCGCTTCGGCCCGCGCCAGCCCATGCTGTGGGGCTGCCTGATCACCGGCTTGGCCATTGCTCTGCTGTCGCCCGCCAACCTGCTGCTGGAGCAGTACCGCGTGCTGTCGGTCATCGGCTTCACGCTGTTCGGCATCGGCCTGGCCTTCTACGCCACGCCGTCGACCGACGCCGCGCTGTCCAGCCTGCCGGCGGCGCAGGCGGGTGCGGGCGCCGGCATCTACAAGATGACCTCGTCGCTCGGCTCGGCGCTGGGCGTGGCCATCTCGGGCTCGATCTTCACCGCCATCAG
Organism: Ottowia beijingensis; assembly: GCF_013423955.1. Taxonomy (GTDB): domain Bacteria; phylum Pseudomonadota; class Gammaproteobacteria; order Burkholderiales; family Burkholderiaceae_C; genus Ottowia; species Ottowia beijingensis. The sequence continues at coordinate 738,996 of NZ_JACCKX010000001.1, forward strand.
CAGCACCGGCGCGCCCTGGCTGGAGGGCGTGATCCCCTTCCCCGGCCGGCAGGACAACCTGGCCGTGCGCCAGGCCGCCATGGTGGCGCTGGGCTTCAACGGGGTGATGGTGGCGCTGGCCGCGCTGTCGGTGGTGCTGACCATCCCCAAGGGCAAGCGCGCCGAGCCGTATTGACGATTCGTCACACTTTCGCCGCCCGCGCTTGACCCCGTTGGCGCGGCGGCGCCGTTTCAGCAGACTCCAACACTTGTTTCTGGAGCCCCGCATGAAACCCCTGCCCCCGCTGCTGTCCGCCCTGGCCCTGGCCGCCGGCCTGCTCACCGCCCTGCCCGCCCACGCCGTCGGCGGGCTGGTCGACGTCAACGTGATCGACCGCGACAGCGGCGCCACCCTGCCCGTGTACCGCCACCAAGGCGAGTGGTGGATCGCCGGGCGCCCCGGCGCGCGCTACGCGATCGAGGTGCGCAACGCCGCGCCGGGCCGCGTGCTGGGCGTGATGGCGGTGGACGGCGTCAACGTCATCAGCGGCGACACCGCCTCCTGGGAGCAGACCGGCTACGTGCTGGCGCGTCGGCAGACGGCGCAGATCACCGGCTGGCGCAAGAGCGATGCCGAGGTGGCGGCGTTCCACTTCACGGCGCTGCCGCAGTCCTACGCCGCGCGCACCGGCCGGCCCGACCATGTGGGCGTGATCGGCGTGGCGGTGTTCCGCGAGAAGGCGGTGCCGCCGCCGCCACCCATCGCGCCCCGGCCCTGGCCGCGCGACGGGCGCTTCGGCGGCGGCGCACCCGCTGCCAGCGCCGATGCCGCCGGCCCGGCCGCCGAATCCGCCGCGCGCCAGCGCTCCCCGCGTCGCCCCAGCTGGGCACCGGCCATGGCGCGCGCGAAGCCTCGTACACCCGCCACACCACGTTCGAGCGCCGCAGCGCGCAGCCCGACGAAGTCATCACCCTCCGCTACGACAGCCGCGAGAACCTGATGGCGCTGGGCATCATCCCGCCCGATGCGCGGCGCCGGCCAGACGCCTTCCCCGACGCCCCGTCGGCGCGCTACGTGCCCGACCCGCCGGCGTGGCGCTGAACCTGCCCTGCACGGGTGATGGCGCGGGCGCGGGGCGTCGACATAATCGGCCCCATGTCCGTGCAGGCCGCCACCGCCGATGAGCAGCTCATGCGCGCCTACGCCGGCGGCGACGCTACCGCGTTCGAAACCCTGTACGACCGCCACGCGGCGCGCGTGTGGCGCTACATTCTTCGAAGCACGGGCGATGCCGCCACGGCCGACGACCTGGCGCAGGAGGTGTGGTTCAGCGTGGCGCGCCAGGCCGGGCAGTACGCGCCGCGCGCCTCGGCCCCCGGCCTGCCGCTGGCGCGCTTCACCACCTGGCTGTTCACCATCGCGCGGCACCGCGTGGTTGACCACCTGCGCGCCACGCGCCCGCAGGCCAGCCTGGATGCGCCCGCGGGCGACGACGCCGGCCAGACCCTGGCCGACACGCTGGCCGCGCCCTCCGGCTTCGGCCCGGTGCGCCGCATCGAGACGCGCCAGCAGGCGGCGCAGCTGCTGGCCGCGCTGGACGCCCTGCCGCCCGAGCAACGCGAGGCCTTTCTGCTGCAGGCCGAGGCCGACATGAGCGTGGCCGACATCGCCAGCACCACCGGCGTGCCGTTCGAAACCGCCAGGAGCCGCCTGCGCTACGCCCGCGCCGCGCTGCGCCGCACGCTGGAGACCATGGCATGACCCCCGACCCGATGCCGCGCCCGACCGAGGACGAACTCGTCGCGTGCTACCACGAGGCCGCGGCGCTCCAGGGCGCCGGCCCCAGTGCCGACCTGCGCGCCGCCGTGCTGGCGCAGGCCGAGGTGACGGCGTGGAAGCACGCCGATGCGGCCGAGAACCCGGATGAAATTGCTATCGAAAAATAGCTTCCAGCGCAGACACAGCAAGAGCTGAGGCCGAATTTGCCTCTGAACTGCCGCTGCGCGCCGCCGCCGCGGCCGAGGCGGCCAACGACCGCCGCTGGTTCATCCCCGCCGTGGCCAGCGTGGCCGTGCTGGGCCTGGCCGCGCTGCTGGCGCTGCAGTTCGACCGCGGCGATCCGGCCGACCAGGCCGTGGCGTTGGGTCAGCGCGGCGCACCGGCTGCTGAGGTGGCCGACCCCGCGCCCTCCGAACCGACGGCCAGCGACGCCGTGGCGGCAGCGCCGTCTGCCGAAACCGTGCCCGAACCCGCCCCAGCCAGCGCGCTGCCGCCACCTGCCTCACCTGAGCCACCCGCGCCACCGCCCGTGGCCGCGCCGGCCGAACCACTCCGCGCGAGCGGCGAAGCGGCCGCAGGGCCGGCCCGCGAACGCGCGGCCGAGCGCCCCGCCCCGCGCCCGCCGCCAAGCCCGCGCCCGCGCCGCGTGCCAAGCCCCGGCACCCGCCCGCGACGACCGCGCCGCCACGCGCCGCAGCGCCCCGCAGACGCACCCACCCCGCGCCGTGCGCCCGCCGCCGCCGCCACGCAGGAACCGGCCCCGACCGCGCCCACCGCCGCACCGCCGGCACCTGATGCGGCCGCCCCGCCGCCCACGCGCGATGCCGCCCGCCGCCCCGGCCCCGGCGGCGAGTTCGCGGCGCCCGACGTGGCGTATGAACATGACCGCGCGCCCACCGCGCCAGCCACTGCGCCCCGCGCCTTCCCCGGCCTGCAGCGGCCCGGCTCCGCCATGGACATGGCGGCCGACCCCGCCGATGCCGCGCCCGCGCCGCAGGCCGCACCGCGCGCCCCGGCGCTGACGCCGGCACAGCGCCTGCTGGCCGCGGCGACGCAAGGGCAGATCGCCGCCGCGCGCGACGCGCTGCAACGCGGCGCGCCGGTGAACGCCAGCGACGCCAGCGGCCGCACGGCGCTGATGCTGGCCGCGCGGCGCGGCGACGTGGGCATGGCCCGCCTGCTGGTGGGCGCCGGTGCCGATGCGCGCCGCACCGACCGCCAGGGCGTGAGCGCCATCGAGCACGCGCGCCGCGCCGGCCACGAGGCGCTGGCCCGGCACCTGGAACAAGGCGGCGGCGCGCCATGATCGTTTACTATGCTGTTGATAGCTGCTCGCGCCCTACTAGCGGGCGCTGGCGGCCATTTTGTTCATGAAAACCGAGGAGCCCCATGACCGCATCTTCCACCGCCATCCGCTTCGGCCTGCAGGGCCGCGTCGCCATCGTCACCGGCGGTTCGCAGGGCATTGGCGAAGCCTGTGCGCGCCGCTTCGCGCAGGAAGGCGCACAGGTCGTCATCGCCGACCTGGCCGATGAGCGCGGCCGCGCACTGGCCGCTGAACTGCAGGCGCGCTACGTGCACTGCGACGTGGGCGACAAGGCCCAGGTCGACGCGCTGGTGGCCGAGGTGATGCAGGCGCACGGCCGCATCGACGTGCTGGTGAACAACGCCGGCATCTTCCGCGCCGCCGACTTCCTCGACGTGACCGAGGAAGACTTCGACGCCGTGCTGCGCGTCAACCTGAAGGGCTCGTTTCTCGTCGCGCAGGCCGTGGGGCGCGAGATGGCCAGGGCCGGGCGCGGCAGCATTGTCAACATGAGCAGCGTGAACAGCGTGCTGGCGATTCCCAACATCGCCAGCTACAACGTCAGCAAGGGCGGCATCAACCAGCTCACGCGCGCCATGGCGCTGGCGCTGGCCGACCGGGGCGTGCGCGTCAACGCCGTCGGCCCCGGCACCATCGCCACCGAGCTGGCCGCCAAGGCGGTGCTGACCAGCGAGGAAGCGAAGAACAAGATCATGATGCGCACGCCGCTCAAGCGCCTGGGCGAGCCGAGCGAGATCGCCGACGTGGTGGCCTTCCTGGCCAGCGATGCATCAAGTTACATCACCGGCGAGATCATCATGGTGGACGGCGGGCGCATGGCGCTGAACTACACGGTGCCGACCTGATCATTCACACTGGCATCGGCGTGGCGTGCCGATTTCCGCGATGGGGCGCAACTATTGCGCACCGGCGCCCCGGCCACCCACGCCGCTGCCTGCAAGCCGATGACAATTCGCTCGTCATGTTGATCGCCCACCTCACCGACGCCCACCTGGGTCTCGACCCCGGCGGGCTGGTCGGCCGCATCGAGCCGGCCGCGGCGCTGCGCCGCGCGCTGGCGCATGTGCGCGGGCTGGGCACGCCGGCCGATGTGCTGCTGCTCAGCGGCGACCTGACCGAATCGGGCGCCGATGCCGATTACCAGACGCTGCGCCGGCTGTTCGACGAGGAACTGCCCGGCCACCGCCACCACCAGCCGCGCGTGCTGGCCGTGGGCGGCAACCACGATTTGCCGCTGCGCGCCCGCCAGCACCTGGCCGACTGGATGCCCGCGCCCGACAACCTGCCGCCCGGGCTGGTGTGCGTGAAGGCCGAGCATGGTGGCCTGCACTTCATCGGCCTGGATACCGTGGTGCCCGGCCAGCCGCACGGCGAACTGGGCAGCGCCCAGCTCGACTGGCTGGCGACCACGCTGCAATCGCTGGCCGGCCAGCCGGTGTTGATCTTCATGCACCACCCGCCCATGCTGACCGGCATGGCGGCGATGGACGACTGCGGCCTGCGCCACGGCCGCGCCGAGCTGGCGCGCCTGATCGCCGCGCATGGCCAGGTGCAGCTGGTGGCCGCCGGCCACATGCACCGCCCCATCCTGGGCGCGCTGGGTGGCGCGCCGGTGGTGGTGGCGCCCTCCACCTCGCACCAGATCGAGCTGGACCTGAACCCCAACGCACCGCTGGCCGTGCGGCTGGAGCCGCCCATGATCGGCCTGTACCGCTGGACGCCCGAGGACGGCATCGCCTGCCACTTCAGCCACGTGCAGGCGTTCGACGGGCCATTCCCGATCTGACGCCAGCGACCGCGGTCGCTTCTTTATTGATAGCTGCTGTCGCTTGCTGTACAAGCGCTGAAGGCCGTTTTTACCCAAAATCGGCAAGCACATCACCGTACGGAACGAGGAGACACCCATGACCCTGGCCCACCTGCTGCTGCGCCAGGCGCGCCAGCGCCCCGATTCGCCCGCCATCCTTGAAGGCGCGGCGCTGCATGCCACGCACGGGCAGTGGGCCGCGCGCAGTGCGGGGCTGGCAGCCGCCTGCGTGAAGCAGGCCTGCAGCCGGGCGACCGCGTGCTGCTGTTCGCACGCAACCACCCGCGCTACCTGGAGGTGCTGTGGGGCCTGTGGTGGGCCGGGCTGGTGGCCGTGCCGGTCAACGCCAAGCTGCACCCGCGCGAGGTGGAATGGATCGCCGCCAACTGCGGCGCGCGCTGGACTTTCGTCACCAGCGACGTGGCGCCCGAGCCGCTGGCCCGCATCGAGCGCCAGATCGACCTGGAAAGCGACGAAGCCGCCGCCCTGCTCGCGCCCGTGCCCGATCCCTTCGCCGTGCCCCTGGCCGAGCGCGACCTGGGCGACACCGCCTGGCTGTTCTACACCAGCGGCACCACCGGCCGCCCCAAGGGCGTGATGCTGACGCACCGCAACCTGATGACCATGGGTCTGGGCTACCACGTCGATGTCGATCCAGTGGCGCAGGGCGACGCCATCGTTTACGCCGCACCCATCTCGCACGGTGCCGGCATCTACGCCATCCCGCACCTGATGGCCGGCGCGCGCCACGTGGTGCCGGCCTCGGGCGGGGTCGATCCGGCCGAGCTGTTCGCGCTCGGGCGTGCCATTGGGCCGCTGTCGCTGTTCGCCGCGCCCACCATCGTCGGGCGGCTGGTGGACGAGGCCGAGCAGCAGGCCCTGTCGCCCGCCGACTGCGCACAGAGCTTCAAGACCATCGTCTACGGCGGCGCGCCGATGTACGTGGCCGACATCCAGCGCGCCCTGCGCGTGATGGGTCCGCGCTTCGTGCAGATCTACGGCCAGGGCGAAACGCCGATGGTCGGCACCGTGCTGTCGCGCGCCGACCTGGCGAACTCCGCCCACCCCCGTTACCTGGCCCGCATCGCCAGCATCGGCGTGGCGCAGACGCCCGTGCGCGTGCGCGTGACCGATGCCGAAGGGCGCGACCTGCCGCTGGGCGAGATCGGCGAGATCGTGGTCAAAGGCGACAGCGTGATGGCCGGCTACTGGGCCAACCCGGAAGCCACGGCCGTGGCCGTGAAGGACGGCTGGCTGTTCACCGGCGACATGGGCGCGCTCGACGCCGACGGCTACCTGACCCTGAAGGACCGCAGCAAGGACCTGATCATCAGCGGCGGCAGCAACATCTACCCGCGCGAGGTGGAAGAGACGCTGCTGCACGCCCCCGGCGTGGCAGAGGTGGCGGTGGTGGGCGAGCCGGATGCCGAATGGGGCGAGAACGTCGTCGCCTTCGTCGTGCTACAGGCCGGTGCGGACGTGACGGAGGCCGCGCTCGACGCGCATTGCCTGGCCGAGATCGCCCGCTTCAAGCGCCCCAAACGCTATATCTTCGTGAGCGCGCTGCCGAAGAACAACTACGGCAAGGTGTTGAAAACCGAGTTGCGCGCGCGACTGACGTCGACTTGAAGCCTGTGCATCATGTGCCACAGGGAAACCCGAGACGAACCATGACCCAGAACCATCTCGACCAATGGCTTGCCGATGAAAAGGCGATTCTCGAACGCCTCGAAAAAGGTCCCGGCCCCGGCGTGGCGCGCATGGACCAGATCGCCGGCCTGACGGGGCTGGAGCTGATGCAGGGCGTGCTGGACGGCACGCTGCCCTACGCGGCGATTGCCAAAACGCTCGACTTCGTGATGGTCGAGGTCGGCAAGGGCCGCGCGGTGTTCCAGGGCACGCCGGGGCCGCAGTTGCTCAACCCCATGGGCACGGTGCACGGCGGCTGGTTTGCCACGCTGCTGGATTCGGCGCTGGGCTGCGCCGTGCACACCCTGATGCCGGCCGGGCGCGCCTACACCACGGCAGAGCTGGGCGTGAACCTGGTGAAGGCCCTCACGCCCAAGGTGCCGCGCGTGCGCGCCGAGGGCCAGGTGATCCACTGCGGGCGCCAGCTGGCCACGGCCGAGGCGCGGCTGGTGGGGCCGGACGGCACGCTGTACGCGCACGCCACCACCACCTGCCTGGTGTTCGATCTGCCGGCGGCCTGAACCGGCGAGGCGGCCGCCATCAGGCGGCGCCGAACCCGCCGCCACCCGGCGTGTGGATCTCGAAGATGTCCCCGGCTGCATCTCGGCGCTGCCGATGTGCTGCAGCTCTTCCTGCGTGCCGTCGGCGCGCACCACGCGGTTGATGCCGGTGGCGCCCTCGCCACCACCCGCCATGCCGAAGGCGCCACGCACGCGGCCGTTGCTGAGGATGCTGGCGGTCATCGGCTGCAGGAAGCGCAGGCGCCGCACGCCACCGTTGCCGCCATTCCACTGGCCCTGGCCACCTGAGTCGCTGCGGATCTCATAGCTTTCCAACCGCACGGGAAGCGCCATTCCAGCACCTCGGGGTCGGTCATGCGCGAGTTGGTCATGTGCGTCTGCACCACGCTGGTACCCGGGAAGCCGCCCACCAGCTGGCCGTTGTCGTCGAACAGGCCCCCGGCGCCCGAGCCGCCCGAGATGGTCTCGTAGTACTGGTAGCGGTCGTTGCCGAAGGTGAAGTTGTTCACCGTGCACTGGCTGGCGCCCATCAGGCCCAGTGCGCCGATGATGGCGTTGGTGATGCAGGTCGAGGTTTCGACGTTGCCCGCCACCACGCTGGCCGGCGGACTGGGCCGCAGCATGCAGCCTTCGGGGATGACCACCTCGATCGGCTTCAGGCAGCCGGCGTTGAGCGGGATGTCGTCATCGACCAGCATGCGGAACACATACAGCACCGCCGCCATGCACACCGCCGTGGGCGCGTTGAAGTTGTTGGCCTGCTGCGGCGAGGTGCCGGTGAAATCCACCCTGGCACTGCGCGCCGTGCCGTCGATGGTGACGGCCACCTGGATCTGCGCGCCGTTGTCCAGCGGCAGGGTGAACTGCCCGCCCTGCATGCGCGCGGCCAGCTTGGTGATGGCGCGGCGCACGCTTTCCTCGGCGTTGTCCTGCACGTGGCGCATGTAGGCCTGCACCACGTCCAGGCCGAACTGCTCGACCATCTTGCGCAGCTCCTGCACGCCCTTCTCGTTGGCGGCGATCTGTGCCTTCAGGTCGGCCATGTTCTGCTGCGGGTTGCGGCTGGGGTATTCGCCGCTGGCCAGCAGGTCCAGCATTTCCCTTTCACGCAGGTGGCCCTGATCGACCAGCTTGACGTTGTCGATCTGCACGCCTTCCTCCTCGATGCGGGTGGAGAACGGCGGCATCGAGCCGGGCGAGATGCCACCCACATCCGCATGGTGGCCGCGTGAGCCGACGTAGAAGATCGGTTGCTGGTGCTCCTGCAGGTACACCGGCGTGATGACAGTGATATCCGGCAGGTGCGTGCCGCCGTGGTACGGGTCGTTCAGCACGTACACATCGCCGGGCTGCATGCTGCCCGCGTTGCGCGCAATCACGGTCTTGATGCTCTCGCCCATCGAGCCCAGGTGCACCGGCATGTGCGGCGCGTTGGCGATCAGGTTGCCCTCGGCATCGAACAGCGCGCAGCTGAAGTCCAGCCGCTCCTTGATGTTGACGGAGTACGCCGTGTTCTGCAGCTGCAGTCCCATCTGCTCGGCGATGTTCATGAACAGGTTGTTGAACACTTCCAGCAGCACCGGGTCCACCGTGGTGCCGGCGGCGTAGGTGACGGCGCGCGGCGCCGTGCGCTCCAGCAGGATGTGGTCGAACGTCGTCAGGCTGGCACGCCAGCCGGGCTCCACCACCGTGGTGGCGTTCTGCTCGGCGATGATGGCCGGGCCGTCGATGGCATCGCCGGGGCGCAGGTCCTCGCGCACGATCAGCGCGGCGTCGTGCCAAGCGGCCTGGCCATCCAGCCCGGCGGTGTAGATGCGCACCGTGTCGCGCTGCGGCACGGAGCGCGGCTCGTGCAGCGGGTGCCGCGCCTCCGAGGGCGCATCGCCGGCGATCACCGCCTCGACCGACACCGCCTCGACGATCATCGCCTTGCCCTCCATCAGGAAGGCGAAGCGCTGACGGTAAGCGGCCTCGAACGCGCGCGTGAGCTCGTGCAGCACCTGCTCGTCGCCCATTCCGCCCATCTCGTGGCCGCCGTGCAGGTTCGGAAACGGCACGATCAGCGCCGAGTCGGTGCCTTCGTAGCGCACGTGCGCGCGCCGGTGCACGCGGATGTCGCCGCGGCTGACTTCCTGGCGCGCCAGCTCCTCGTGCGCGGCCAGCGCCAGTTCGCCCAGCGTGTCGCGCATGGGGGCGATGTGGTCGAGCGCCAGGGGCAGTTCCACCGCCGTCTCGCGCATCACGTTCTGGTCGGCCAGGCCCATGCCGTAGGCCGACAGCACGCCCGCCAGCGGATGCACCAGCACGCGCGTCATGCCCAGCGCGTCGGCCACGCCGCAGGCGTGCTGGCCGCCGGCACCGCCGAAGCACTGCAGCGTGTAGCGCGTCACGTCGTAGCCGCGCGCCACGCTGATCTTCTTGATGGCGTTGGCCATCTGCTGCACGGCGATCTGGATGAAGCCGTGCGCCACGTCCTCGGGCAGTCGGCCTGTGGGGCGGGCGATGTCGGCAAACTTGTCGCGCACCACGTCGGCGTCCAGCGCCTGGTCGGCGGCGGGGCCGAACACCTTGGGAAAGTGCGCCGGCTGCACCTTGCCGACCATCACGTTGGCATCGGTCAGCGCCAGCGGGCCGCCGCGCCGGTAGCTCGCCGGGCCGGGGTTGGCGCCCGCGCTCTCGGGGCCGACGCGAAAGCGCGCGCCGTCGAACTGCAGGATCGAGCCCCGCCCGCCGCCACCGTGTGGATGCTCATCATGGGCGCGCGCATGCGCACCCCGGCCACCTGGGTTTCGAACTCGCGCTCGAACTGGCCCGCGTAGTGGCTCACGTCGGTGCTGGTGCCGCCCATGTCGAAGCCGATGACCTTGGGCTGGCCGGCGATCTCGGCCGTGCGGGCCATACCGACAATGCCGCCCGCCGGACCGCTGAGAATCGCGTCCTTGCCCTGGAAGGCCATCGCGTCCGTCAAGCCACCTGACGACTGCATGAAGAACAGCTTCACCCCGGCATCTCGGCCGCCACCTGCTCGACGTAGCGGCGCAGGATGGGTGACAGGTAGGCATCGACCACCGTGGTGTCGCCGCGGCTGACGAATTTCATCATCGGGCTGGTTTCGTGGCTGGTGCTGATCTGCGTGAAGCCGACCTCGCGCGCAATGCGCGCCGCCGCCTGCTCGTGCGCGCTGTGGCGGTAACCGTGCATGAACACGATGGCCACGCTGCGCAGGCCTTTCCGATACTGCGCGAGCAGCTCTTCTTTCAATAGCGATTCGTCCAGCGGCTGAATCACGTCGCCATGGGCATCCACGCGCTCCTGCGCCTCGACCACGGCGCTGTACAGCAGCTCGGGCAGCACGATGTGGCGGTCGAACAGGCGCGGACGGTTCTGGTAGGCGATGCGCAGGCCGTCGCGGAAGCCGCGCGTGGTGACCAGCAGCGTCGGCTCGCCCTTGCGCTCCAGCAGTGCGTTGGTGGCCACCGTGGTGCCCATCTTCACGCATTCGACCTGCAGCGGCGTGATCGGCGCACCCGGCGCCAGCCCCAGCAAATGGCGGATGCCGGCCACCGCGGCGTCCTTGTACTGCTCGGGGTTTTCCGACAGCAGCTTGTGGGTGACGATGCCGCCGTCGGGCCGGCGCGCCACGATATCGGTGAAGGTGCCGCCGCGGTCGATCCAGAACTGCCAGCGGGGAGAGGAGTAGGTCTTGTTCGGCATCGCAATTTACAAGTAAAAATGGCCTGCAGCGCTTGCTGGGCCAGCGCGAGCAGCTATTAAAATAAAAGCACCCTTTAGCAGGGCGTGGCTGCCCGCACGGCCTGGTCGCACGGCCCCGACATGGTACGCGGACTGGCCGCGGAAGCGGGCGCGGCCCTCCGGGCATCCCTGCAATTCAAGCCCTCCTGCTGGGCAGTCCATGGCGGCGGCGCTGTGGGCTGATTCAGGTTTTCCCCGTTGGCGGCGCTGCTGGCATGCGCCATGCTTGGGGGTTTCCACCCATTCAGGAAAGCACCCATGAAACTCACTCGACGCACCCTCCACGCCCTGTCGGGCGCGCTGCTCGCCGGCCTGGCCGTGTCGGCCGGCGCGCAGACCAAGTGGGATCTGCCCAGCGCCTACCCGGCCAGCAACATGCACACCGAGAACCTGGCGCAGTTCGTCAAGGACGTGGACGCCGCCACCGGCGGCAAGCTGAAAATCCAGGTGCACGACAACGCCTCGCTGTTCAAGGCGCCCGAGATCAAGCGCGCGGTGCAGGGTGGGCAGGCGCAGGCGGGCGAAATCCTGCTGGTCAACTTCCAGAACGAGTGGCCGCTGTGGGGCATCGACGGCATCCTTCCTGGCCACCAGCTACGCCGACTCCTTCAAGCTGTACCAGGCCAGCAAGGCTACCCTGCAGAAGAAGCTGGGCGAGCAGGGCATGGTGCTGCTGTACGCGGTGGCCTGGCCGCCGCAAGGCATCTTCACCAAGAAGCAGGTGGCCAGCGCCGCTGACATGAAGGGCATCAAGTGGCGCGCCTACAGCCCCGCCACGGCGCGCATCGGCGAACTGGTGGGCGCGCAGCCGGTGACCGTGCAGCAGGCCGAGCTGTCGCAGGCCATGGCCACCGGCGTGGTCGAGAGCTACATGAGCAGCGGCTCCACCGGCTACGACACCAAGACCTACGAGCACCTGAAATTCTTTGCCGACACGCAGGCCTGGTTGCCCAAAAACGCCGTCATCGCCAACAAGAAGGCCTTCGACGCACTCGACAAGGCAACGCAGGACGGCCTGCTGAAAGCCGCCGCCGAGGCCGAGCAGCGCGGCTGGACCGCCAGCGAGCGCAAGACGGGCGAGTACCTCGATCTGCTGAAGAAGAACGGCATGACGGTCTACCCGCCCTCGGCCCAGCTCAAGGCCGACATGCAGAAGGTGGGCGAGACCATGCTGAAGGAATGGCTGGACAAGGCCGGGCCCGAGGGCAAGGCGGTGGTGGACGCCTACCGCGCGGGCAAGTAGCCCCTGCGCCACATCGGTCGCCCTCCGAGCTCGCCTCCAGGGGCTTTTTCGTTGGAAGCGCACCAAGATACTGGTCTGTTGGTTGGACTTCAATCTTGGCGGGCGATGCCGCGCTCGTACCACTAGCGAGCCGTGGTCGGCGTATTTCAATCCGCGCCCGCCATTGCTGGCGGGCGATGCAAATTCGGGCGCGGCCATCACAGCACCACCCGAGGTTTCAATCCGCGCCCGCCATTGCTGGCGGGCGATGCGTGAAATCGACGCCCTCCCCGGTCACGCGGTACTGTTTCAATCCGCGCCCGCCATTGCTGGCGGGCGATGCGCGGCTGCATGCCCGCAGTGTGTTGCCCAATGCAGTTTCAATCCGCGCCCGCCATTGCTGGCGGGCGATGCGGCGCGGTCGCGGATCAGCGCTTCTCTGAGATCGAGTTTCAATCCGCGCCCGCCATTGCTGGCGGGCGATGCGAGGGTGCTCATGGCGTGCCCTCCTGCGCGTCATGTTTCAATCCGCGCCCGCCATTGCTGGCGGGCGATGCAGCCGGCCATGCCCTTCACGCCGACGTTGTAGGCGTTTCAATCCGCGCCCGCCATTGCTGGCGGGCGATGCTTGGGTGACCGTCAGCCCGAGCGCCGGCAGGGTGAGTTTCAATCCGCGCCCGCCATTGCTGGCGGGCGATGCACCGAACTGCTACGAAAATGCAGTTCACAGAGGGTTTCAATCCGCGCCCGCCATTGCTGGCGGGCGATGCATGTTCGGCACCGGCACGCGCGGCATCGAGATCCTGTTTCAATCCGCGCCCGCCATTGCTGGCGGGCGATGCGGGGCGGCGGTGAGCGTTAATCATTCCCCTGTGGGTTTCAATCCGCGCCCGCCATTGCTGGCGGGCGATGCGATGCGCACGCTGCGAAACCGGGGAGTCACAGTGGTTTCAATCCGCGCCCGCCATTGCTGGCGGGCGATGCCCGACGCCCGTGTTGATGGGGGGTAGGACGCGAGGTTTCAATCCGCGCCCGCCATTGCTGGCGGGCGATGCATGTTCGGCACCGGCACGCGCGGCATCGAGATCCTGTTTCAATCCGCGCCCGCCATTGCTGGCGGGCGATGCGATGCGCACGCTGCGAAACCGGGGAGTCACAGTGGTTTCAATCCGCGCCCGCCATTGCTGGCGGGCGATGCTCGATAGATCAATGTTGCCCAGCCCGATCTTTTCGTTTCAATCCGCGCCCGCCATTGCTGGCGGGCGATGCCTGATCCTCTTGCGCCTCTCTCGACGTTGCTATCGTTTCAATCCGCGCCCGCCATTGCTGGCGGGCGATGCAGGCCCGTGCCCAGGTCGAACGTGGCGTTGCTGGTGTTTCAATCCGCGCCCGCCATTGCTGGCGGGCGATGCGTCCAGGCCAGCGCCGACCACGCGCGCGGCGCGAAGTTTCAATCCGCGCCCGCCATTGCTGGCGGGCGATGCCAGGCCGGCACCACCACTGTTTCGTAAAGGGCACTGTTTCAATCCGCGCCCGCCATTGCTGGCGGGCGATGCACGGCGCTCACGCTGCGCATTCCAGTCACGATCCAGTTTCAATCCGCGCCCGCCATTGCTGGCGGGCGATGCCGGCGCCGGCGGCCTCTGCGGCGCCCCTTGGAGTTTCAATCCGCGCCCGCCATTGCTGGCGGGCGATGCCGGGTATATTTTTTGCTTGACTATGCACGCTTAGTTTCAATCCGCGCCCGCCATTGCTGGCGGGCGATGCGCAGGCCAAGCAGGGTCTTGACTGTCAGCACGTCGTTTCAATCCGCGCCCGCCATTGCTGGCGGGCGATGCCTGTTCAAGGGCGGGGGAACTGTGGGGTGACGTTGTTTCAATCCGCGCCCGCCATTGCTGGCGGGCGATGCTCGACCGCTACCGGCGCGAGGTCACCAGCAAGAAGTTTCAATCCGCGCCCGCCATTGCTGGCGGGCGATGCTGTGCAGAATCGACGCCTTCCGGCACCGTTAGCGTTTCAATCCGCGCCCGCCATTGCTGGCGGGCGATGCTGACTTCCAGCCTGCGCTACAACGCCGTCGCCTATGTTTCAATCCGCGCCCGCCATTGCTGGCGGGCGATGCGCTGGTAGCGGCTGGTGCGCAGCAGGCTGCGGATGTTTCAATCCGCGCCCGCCATTGCTGGCGGGCGATGCCTGGCACGCGCGGCCGAAGCCTACGGGGTGGAAATGTTTCAATCCGCGCCCGCCATTGCTGGCGGGCGATGCCGATCACCCATCCAGCCTGTGCCGCACGCTCACCGGTTTCAATCCGCGCCCGCCATTGCTGGCGGGCGATGCTCCAGCCCGGTAGGAGCTGCGTTAGCGGCAGGGCGTTTCAATCCGCGCCCGCCATTGCTGGCGGGCGATGCTCGGCACTTGCGCCACGGTGGTAGAGCCTGATTTTGTTTCAATCCGCGCCCGCCATTGCTGGCGGGCGATGCGGGCCTGCGCGCCTTCAATTCGGCCATCTCGCGGCGAGTTTCAATCCGCGCCCGCCATTGCTGGCGGGCGATGCCAAAGACCGAAGCGCAGAAAGCCGGCGATGCGATGTTTCAATCCGCGCCCGCCATTGCTGGCGGGCGATGCACCTCGTTGCCAAGGCATTGCCAACTCGTCACTTTTCCTTATCGAGCGCGAACTCCCGCCGCCCCATCAAAGGGACAGACAAAGATCGCATGTGAAAAAGAAAAACCATTTGGCAACAATACCTTACGAAGCGCGCGAACCTGCCTGATGCAACGCCATCACTTCAGGTTCGCGGCGCTCACGATAGCATGGCACCCATGCCCTACAGCACCAGCGGCCCATCAAAATCCACGGCCTTGAAGCTGCCATGCTCCAGCACTTCAAAGCCCCGGGTTTGCGGCATGCGGTACAGGCGCAAACAGTCCTGATCGGGATTGATTTCCGCCAGCAACCGGCGCTCCAGAGTCTCGAATTGCGCCACGTCCACCTGGCATTCAAAGACGGACTTTTGCACCCGCTGCCCCGTGCTCTCGCACACCTTGGCCACGCGGCGCAGGCGGCGCCGACCGGCGCTGGTTTCGGTGTTCACGTCGTAGCAGACCAGCACCAGCATGGCGTTTTCTTTTACTTGGGCACGAAGGGCAGATAGGGCATGGCGTCGTCGCGCAGCGCCCGGCCAGCAGCCGAGCCTGCACCAGCGGCACCAGACCCAGGGGAAGGCTTTGCGCGAGCAGTGGATGGGTGATTTCGTCCTTTTGCGCTCCTGGTAGGCGACCACCACGGCCTTGCGAGCGTCGCCCTGCAGGGTCACACCGCCGCCTTCGCGCAGATCAAAATCATCGGCCTGAACCTGCCCTCGGTTGATGAGGGTGAGCGCCAGGCGATCGGCCCAGGGGCGGAATTCCTCCATCACGTCCAGCGCCAGCGCGGCGCGCCCCGGGCGCAGGGCGTGCAAAAGCCCACTTGCGGGTCGAGCCCGGCGGCCTCCAGGGCGCTGCGACAGTCGTTCATCCACATGGCGTACAAAAAGGACAGCAGGGCGTTGAAGCGGTCGCGCGGCGGGCGGCGGGTACGGCCTTGCATGGAGAAGTGCTCGCGCTGATCCGGGCGAAGCAGCAAGGGCAGGCCGCTGAAATACTGGCGCGCAGCCTCGCCTTCCACGCCGCGCACGGCATCCAGCGTTGTGGATTCCGGCAAGGCGCGCAGACTGGCGGCCAAGTCGTCGGCCAGGCGGGCCAGCACCCTGCCTCGTCCTCGGACTTGGCTTCGCGGGCGCCGCGCTGCAAGACCTGGCGGGTGTTTTTGATCTTGCCGGCGACAAAACTGCGCGCCATGTCGAGTGTGAAGGCCGCATCCGCGCCGCGCGCAAACTGCGCCTGACGCAGCAGCACATTGCCGCTCACGGCGCCTTCAAGCCGCGCCTTGAAGCGTCCGTTGGCGTCCAGCAGCACCAGGGCGATACCCTCGTCGGGCAGACGGTGCATGAGGGGCGCGGACAGGCCGACGTGGCCAAAGCAGACCACGGCGGTGAGGTGGTGCAGCGGCACACGCAGCCGTGTTTCGCGCTCGACCTCGATGCGCAGGGTGTCGTTGTCCAGACGCAGCCAGGCGTCCGGCAGGGTGACGTAGAGGGTGTTGAGCAGTTGCATGGCGGGCGTCAGGCCTCGGGGTCGAACAGGCTGCGCCGCGCTGCGGCCAGAAGCGCCGCTGTCGCCTGCGGCTGGCAGCGCTCTTGCAGTGAGCAGCCTTTGCAGCGCTGCTGCGCGGCGTCGCCAGTCAGAGGCGGGGAAAAACCCGCTGGCCAGCATGCGACGCACGGCCTGTGCGGTGTCTTCTACGTCCTGGCGCAGGGCTGCGGTGATGGGCACCACGCGGCGACGGCGTGAGCTGGCGTAGTACAGCGCGCCCTCGGGCACGGCCTTGCCGGTCATGAACTCCAGACACAGCGCCTGCGCGGCCAGCTGCAGGTCGTCGCAGGCGGCAATGGCCGGCGCCTTGTGGCGGCTACCGTACTTGTATTCCACAGGGTAGGGCGTGCCGTCTGGCAAGAACTCGACCACGTCGGATTTGCCGATCAGCCCCAGTGCGTCATGCCACAGCGGCAGGGCCCGCTCCACGCGCACGCCCTTGGCGCTTTGCACGCCGGGCTGATCGGCCCGCGCATGTACGGCCTGGCCACGCAGGGTGTGCAGGTTGTCGTCAAACGCCTGCTCCAAATGGATCAGGCCGCAATGGCGCGGGCAGTAGGCCCAGTGCTGCAGGGCAGACAGGGGATAGGATCCAATTCGACGCTAACGGGCGTGGACATTGGGCAAGCCACTATGTTTTTTTGTTGGTGCACGGGCGGATTTCGCCTTGGGCGGCTGGAGCTGCGGTGCTGCGCTATCAGCAGCAGGCGGCAGATAGTTGGCGCCGGTGATCACCGATTGCCCCGTTTGCGCTTCCAGCTGCTGGCGCGCCTGGCGGGCGATACGGCCACCGGCCTGGGCGGCGCCCTTGTTCTCCTGCAGGCCGGTGGCGTCCTGCCGCTCGGCGATCTGGCGCGTGGAAAGCTCGGCCAGGGCGGTGAAGATGAGCTCGGCCTCGCTCATGTGGTCGCGCAGGTTCTGGCTTTGCAGACCCTTCTTCGTCTTGTGCTCGGCCACCGACAGGCCCGCCCATTCCTGGTGAATCAGGTTGGTGAGGATGGCGTACTCGCGCCCCTGCTGCACGCCGTGCTCACTCCAGTAATCGGTGAGCTTGTTGCGCGTTTCCTGCCCGGTCATGCGCTGCTGGATCCACTTGTCGCTGCGGCCGAGCTGCTGCCAGGTCTGGCGCGCGCGGTCGAGCGCCTGGGCCGGGTCGGCGATTTCCTGCATCCGCTCGTAGCCCACCTTGGCCAGCCACAGCTTGATGGGCTCGGCCTTGGGGCTGGGGATGGATTGCACCAGACGCAAAAGGGTTTGCGCGCTGGCGCAGTCGGTCTCACGCTGCTTGCCGTCCGCCGAAGGCAATTTCAACTGTACGATTTCAGCGTACGGTTGCTCTGAACCCGCCTCCTGCACCAGCTTGCGCTTGAGGTCGGACCAGTAGCGGCGAGCATTGTTGGAGTCCGTCAGGATCTGCACGATGTCGATGACGGAAAACCACCAAGTGCCCGTCTCCTGGTCGTACACGCGACGGATGGCTGCACCATCGAATTGGGTGGGCAGGATTTTCATGACCGCCCCTTCAGCAAACGCGGCGCAGCTTGACTCCCGGTGCGGCTTGTACTTCAGCCCCGACAGCGAGCCCCTCGCCATCAAAGGCCACGTTGTAGGCATCAAAGCTGCGCGCCACCTGATCGGCCGCACGCGGCGTGACCGTCAGACGCTCGAACAGCGCGTGCGCCGGGGCGTTACCCAGTTCACTGTCGTGGGCAAAACGTAAAGCCCGCGCGTGGCCATCTGCCCCCGGGCGGCGCTGCGGTCATGCTCGAACATTTGAGACAGCGCCTGCCACAGCAATTCCAGGTCGTCTGAGCCAAAGCCGGTCTGCTTGGCCAGGAAGGACGAGACAAAGCCATGCGCCACATACACCCCGTAGGGCACGGTGTGTTTGCGGCCCATGGTGCGGTTGTCACCTTGCTGCTTTTCGGCCTCGGCCTCGGTGGCCACGGCCATGCGGGTGATGGAATGCTCCAGCGCGACGATGGGTTCAACCGAGCGCGCAAAGGTCAGTTGCACTGGGCCGCGTACCTGGCCGCAGTTGATGCCTGTGGACATCACCGCGCCGAAGGTGCGTACGTCAAAGAAGTTCTGGCACATCCACTGGCGCGCCAAGCTCACTTCGTCGGCGCTACCCTTGCGTTTGTCTTTAGCAGTTTTTTCTTTTTACCGTCATCCGCTCCCAATTCAAGAGCTTCTTGCGCTTTCTCCTCCTGGGCTGGAGCCAGATTCAATGCCGAATAGGCGCGCTCGTGCTGCTGGTTCAGGATGGCTTTTTCACGCACGTAGATCTCAAAGCGCTTCTCGCCCGGCTCGGGCACGCGTTCGGCTTGGTCTTTCACCAAACCGACAAAGTTGCGCACCTTGCGCTTGAGCGCCACATCGGTCACCAGGCCGTGGCCGGTCTCGGCATCCAGGCGCGGCATATTGCCCGCATCGGGGTCGCCATTAGGGTTGCCGTCTTGCACCTCGAAAACGAGGACGAAGTCGTAGCGTTGGTTCAGGCTCATGCCGCATCTCCTGGGGTGGGGTCGTTGGTGGGGGTGTCGGGTTTCTTGCTGAAGAAATCCTGGCGCTGGTGGTAGTAGCCCAGGGCAAAGCGGCCCTGATTGGGTAGGGTCAGGTGCGCGGGGAAGTCGGCAACGGGGGCCAACACCTCGCCCAACAGCTTTTCAAACCACTGCGCACGACCGGGGCTGAGCTTTTTCAGGTGCGCGTTCTTCAGCCGCAACAAGGTGGTGAACACCGCCACCGGGGTGCTGGACGCCGCGCCGTAGTAGCGGTCGCGGATGGTGGCATTGAGCCCCGGGCTGGCTTCTTCCTGGGCTTTTTCCAGCACGGCGAAAAGCCGCCCCAGCCGGTAGGCGGGGTGGGTGTTGTCGGGGTCGAGCATGGGCAAAAATTCCTTTTCTTCACGGGGGTGCAAACGGATCTGGCGGTTCAGGCAAGCCTTGAGGGCGGCGGCGCGCGCATACGTCACCTGCTGCTCGGCGCGGCAGCGGCCCACGGCGGCGTTGAGCCACAGGCGCGGGTAGGGGTGTTTTCACCGCCCAGCACGGCATCGACGATGGCGCCGCCCAGGCTGGGCGGGATGTTGTCGGCCTTGCCCTGCAGCGCCACGGCGGTGAGCAGGCGAAACAGCGAGGGGTACGGCGCATCGTGCGGCCCGCGTACCAGCGCCAGGTCATGAAAATGTTGGGCGATGCGCCGCCCCAGATCGCGCAGCGGCAGGCAGTGATAGAAGCGCACGCTGATGCGCGCGGCGTTGGGCGCCAGGCCCAGCACATGAAAGCGCGTCTCGCCCTCTGGACCAGCAAGTTTGCCGCTGTGGATGGCGCCCAGCAGCGCATGGACAGCTTCTTTTCCTCGATCAGGATCGTCCTTGGGCGGGTCGCCAAAAATGTCGGCCAGCGCGGTTTCAAAGTCAGAATCCCGCTCGGCCCAGAACACCGTGGACGCATCGCCCACCTGGATGCGCTGGCGCGAATCCTTGCGCAGCAGGTGGTTCAGGGCCGTGGTGTAGGCAAAGGCGGCGGCGCGGCCGACGGGGGCGTTTTCGCCCTGGCGCTCGGTCTTGCCGTAGGACTCGAAGGCACGGGCGTTGAACGAGACGATATTCGCCCCTGAGGTCTGCGCGCCCCACACGCCTTTGATGGCGGCGTGCAGCCGCTCCACCGGTGCCACAGCGCCCGTCACCAGGCACATGGCCTGGGGCGCGTCGTCATCGGTGGCCGTGTTCAGTGCCGCCTGCACCACAGCGGGACGCTGGCAGACCAACTCCACATCGCCGTGCAGGCGAAAACTCAGGAGCGGATTGGCTTCCAGCATCTCGGCCCAGGCGGGGTGGCTTTGCAGCGCGCTGGGGTCAAAACGCTGCAAAAACCGCTGCACGGCCATCGCGCCCGCATCGGCCTGGGCCGTGGCGGGCAGGGCCGCGATGCGCGCGCGGAAGGCGGCGTGCTGCTCGGCCACACGCTCGGGCTTGCCCTTGGTGTCCACGCCCAGCACATATTCCAGCGTGTCCCACAGCAGATTGGCCGCCACGCCCGAGGTCTTCTTTACCCCCATGGGCACACGAAACGCCTGCGCCACTTTCCTCTTGCCCTGCGGCTCGCGCGTATCGCGGATTTGCAGCAGATCACCCTCGGCGCTGAGATCCAGGATGAAGGGAATTTCCTTGGTTTCAATTCCAAAATCAGGCAGGCGCTGCGCCGGGTCGGGGTCGTCGCACTTGCGACGGTAATAGTCGTTGAGCGCTTGCAAGATCATCCGCGTGTCTCCGAAAAAGGCGGCACCTGTACCCGGCCCGCCTCCAGCTTGGCGTCAAAGAAACGCGGTTGAGGATCGATAGGGTTGCTGAAATCCAGGTCGTGCAGCATCCAGCCCAAAGGGCGGGTTTCGGTGATTGGCGGGATGACCGCTTCACCGTCCTCCACCAGCCGAAAGTCCGCAGCAAATTCGCGGCAGCCCAGGTAGGGCTGGTTCACGCACCGGCCCTTGCGTGCGCGGCGGGCGAACATTTCGGTGTACTTGGCCAGCGGATCGGTGCTGCGCTCGGTCAGTTCCAAATCGGCGTGAATGCGGTAAGCCACGTCGCGCAGCAATAGGCCCGCGCGCTGTTGACGCTCATCCTCGATATACAGCCCCAAGTTGCCGCCGCCCGCCGCCATAGCCTGCTGCACATTGCGCGTGGAGACCACGGCGCTGACCTCATTGCGCCGCAGATTCATCCAGCGGATAGGGTGCAGTACCTCGATGCATTGCACGCGCCAGCGGATTTGCGGCTTCCACAAGATGGACTCGAACACGGCGCGCGCGGCGGACGGCGTCATGACCTCATAGGACACGCGCTCGACCTTCATCTCCGGGCGCGTGAAGCAGGCCAAGGGACCAGCGACTTGCAGGCAAAAGCGGGACATGGTGGGGGTTCTCCTCCTGTGTTCTTTCTCAAATGGCAAAGCCGCCGGGGTTATAGATCGCGTCGTCATCGAGCAGACCGAGCACGCCGTCATACAGGTTGTGCGCATCCACCTGCGCGTACAGCCCAAGCATGGGCAGGTAGAGGCTGCCTTGCTGGTGCAATCTATCGGCCATTCGTTTCGGGATACTGACGGTGTAGCGCTGCAGCTTGCGCATCAGCCAGCGCTGTGGGCCTTCGGCTTGCAGGGTGCGCAGCAGTTTTTCGATCTTGTCGTGCTGCGCGGCGTAGCGCACGACCACGCTGGCGCTGTCTGCATCGTCGATCAGCCGAAAGGCCTCGGCGGCACTGCGAAACTGCACCGCCAACGTAGCTGGATTGACCTTGAGTTTGCCCACGATGCCGCGCGCATCCAACGCCTGGCTGTAATAGAACTCGCGGAAATAGCGCTCGAACAGCGGCCGCGCCAGCGGGTCGGCCTGCTGCCCTTGCAGCGTGCTCACGCAGGCCTGCGCCGCCTTGAGCAAGGTTCCTTTGGGCGGCGGCTCGGGCGGCACGAAGACCACCACGCGGCCCTTGTCCGCCAGCAGCCCTTCGCGGTTGCAGCGCCCTGCCGCCTGGGCGATGGAATCGAGCCCGGCCAAGGCGCGATAGACCACGGGAAAATCCATGTCCACCCCGGCCTCGACCAGCTGGGTGCTGACCACGCGCAGCGGCTGCAGGTCGCGCCCTTCGCGCTTGGCCCGCAGCCGCTCCTTGATGTGGGTGATGACGGCCTGGCGGTGCGCGGCGCACATCAGCGCCGACAGGTGCAGCGTGCCCGGCGGCATCAGGGTATGCAGGGTGCGTGCGGCCTTGCGCGTGCTGACGATGGCGAGCACACAATCTTCAGCGCTCAACTGCGCGGCCAGGTCTTCCCATGGCGTGGGCGCGTTCCAGTCCTGAGGCAGTTCCACACGCACCCGGTTCAGGGCCGTGAACAAAGCATCGGGGGCGTCGATGATTTCGCACACGTTGTTCAGGCCGCGCAAGTTCTTGCTGGCGTCGAAATACGCCGTGCTGGCCAGCGCCGGTTGCGTGGCTGTGCACAGCAGCACCGTTACGCCGTAGTGGCGCACGAGCAGGTTCAGCACATCCAGAATCGGCTGCAAGAACGCCGGCGGCAGCTGCTGCGCCTCATCCAGCACGATGACGCTGCCAGCGATGCGGTGCAGCTTGCGGCAGCGCGAGGTCTTGGCGGCAAACAGCGACTCGAAGAGCTGCACATTGGTGGTGACGATGAGCGACGCATCCCAGTTCTCACAGGCCAGGCGGCTGCGCGCGGTTTCGCTTTCGGGTGCGGATTCGGCCTGGCTGTGATGCTCTACCAGCACTTCATCGCCCAAAGCGGCAAACACGCTGCGGAACACGTCTGCCGTCTGCTCGATGATGCTGGTGTAGGGGATGGCGTAGATCACGCGCCGCTGGCCGTGGGCCAACGCATGTTCGAGCGCAAAGGCCAGGCTGGAGAGCGTCTTGCCGCCGCCCGTGGGCACGGTGAGCGAAAAAGCCCGGAGCCAACGCAGCCTTGGCACGGCATTGGCGCAGGATGTCGGCACGCAGAGCGTTGACGGGTGTCGCCGCCACGGGCCGCGCCGCCATCCAATCGGCCAGCGTGGCGTGCATCTGCGCCAGCGCGGGAAATCCGCCGCGCCGCTCGGGCTTGCCAGCGTCGAAATGCGCCTCGGTGTCGAGAAAGTCGGCATCGACCAGGCAAGAGAACAACATGCGCAGCCACAGCGCAAAGCCCTCGCCTCCGCCAGGTATGCCCTGCAACGTGGGCACCCAGCCATCCGTTGCCAGAACTGCTGCGGGCGGCTGCGCAGCCAGGGCCTCGGCCAGTTCCTGCGCGCTGTCGGTCGAGGCCAGGCGGGGCCGCAAATCCTCGTCCCAATCACCCAAGCCCGCATGGTGTCCCGCAATCAGATACGCCAGCACATGGCCGTAGGGCAGCTTGGACTGGTTGAGTTGCTGCATCGCCCACAGAGCGCCAGCAGCGGAATGCGTTTTCTCGCGCCCCGCCACTCGGTGCTCGATATGCGCATCCTCGGCCTGCCGCACGTACCGCTGAAAGCCGGGGCGGTATTTGCCCAGGTCGTGCCAGCGACCCGCCAGCTCGGCCCAAGGCGCTGATGCCGGCCCCAGGGCCTGCGCAAATTCGGCCGCCGCGCCCGCCACGCCCTGCAAGTGCTCGGCCAACAAATGTCCGCCCGAATGGGCCCAAGGCTCTGACATCCCACTCCCTCCCGCGTCTTCAAATCAATGTCGATGCAGCGGGAGCTTAGCCTGCCGATTCGTTCCCCGCCCCACAACTTCAGTTTCCAACTGCGCTTCGTTCACCCATGAGTTCTGGCTGTACGCTCGCGCATTCGCTGGCTGAAATGTGCGTCGCGCGGAAGCTACAACACTTGGTCCGAAACCAGTCGATCAACCAGTGGCACACCATCGTCAACGACTTGCCCAGACTCGAGTACGCTGTCGCGCACGCGTTGCAAAGCATTCCGCTGCCCGCAAATCGGCCTTGGTTGATAGCTGCAGCCGCAACGGCAGTCTCACCGTGATTGAGAATGAAGAGCTTTTAACTGAACAGAGGAAAGGGAATACCCGATGCGCCGAAGTCTTGATTTCCTCTACGACGCCACGGCCTGGCTGGCGGCGCTGTCCATGATCGGCGTGCTGGTCATGGTGCTGAATTCCATCCTCGGCCGCCTGCTGAACTTTCACCTGCCGGGCAGCGACGCCTACGCCGGCTACAGCATGGCGGCGGCGGGCTTTCTGGCGCTGGCGCACACCTTGAAGAAGGGCGAACACATCCGCGTCACGCTCGTCATCGGCCGCCTGCGGGGCGGTGCGCGGCGTGCGCTGGAGCTCTTGTCGCTGTCGGCGGCCGTGCTGCTGGCCGGCCTGTTCGCCTTCTACGCCTGCCGGCTGGTGTGGCAGTCGCACCTGTTCAACGACATGTCCACGTCCAACGACGCCACGCCGCTGTGGATTCCGCAGCTGTCGATGGCGGTCGGCACGGTGGTTCTGTTCATCGCCTTCGTCGACGAATGGGTGCTGGAAATCCTGGGCCGGCGCAGCCACGAATCGACGGCCGAGGAGGCGCTGCACAATGAGTGACTTCGGCATCACCGCGCTGCTGATCCTGTCGCTGTTCGCCCTGCTGGGCAGCGGCGTGTGGATCGGCCTCACGCTCACCGGCGTGGCCTGGATCGGCATGCAGCTGTTTTCGGCGCGCCCCGCGGGCGATGCCATGGCCGTCACCATCTGGGGCTCGGCCTCGTCGTGGACGCTCACGGCCCTGCCGCTGTTCGTGTGGATGGGCGAAATCCTGTTTCGCACCCGGCTCAGCGAGCATGTTCCGTGGCCTGGCGCCGTGGGTCACCTGGCTGCCGGGGCGCCTGCTGCAAACCAATGTGATCGGCTGCGCCATCTTCGCGGCGGTGTCGGGCTCGTCGGCGGCCACCTGCGCCACCATCGGCAAGATGAGCCTGCCCGAGCTGGGCAAGCGCGGCTACCCCGAAGGCATCACCATCGGCTCGCTGGCCGGCGCCGGCACGCTGGGCCTGCTGATTCCGCCCTCGATCATCATGATCGTCTACGGCGTGGCGGCCGACGTGTCGATCGCCAAGCTGTTCATCGCCGGCGTGCTGCCGGGCATTCTGCTGGCGGCGCTGTTCTCGGGTTACCTGATGGCGTGGGCGCTGATGAACCCCGGCAAGGTGCCGCGCCCCGACCGCGTGATGAGCTGGGCGAGCGGCTGCACGAGTCGCGCCACCTGATCCCGGTGGTGATCCTCATCGCCGCCGTGCTGGGCAGCATCTACACCGGCGTGGCCACCGCCACCGAAGCCGCCGCCGTGGGCGTGGTGGGTTCGCTGCTGCTGTCGCTGGTGCAGGGCAGCCTGAACTGGCAGACCTTCCGCGATTCGCTGATGGGCGCCACGCGGCTGTACTGCATGATCGCGCTGATCCTGGCCGGCGCGGCTTTCCTCACGCTGTCGATGGGCTACATCGGCCTGCCGCGCCACCTGGCCGAATACATCAGCGGCCTCGGCCTGTCGCCCTTCGTGCTGGTCGTCGCGCTCGCGCTGTTCTTCATCGTGCTGGGCTGCTTCATGGACGGCATCTCCATCGTCGTGCTGACCATGGGCGTGCTGCTGCCCACGGTGCAGGCCGCCGGCATCGACCTGATCTGGTTCGGTATCTTCGTCGTGGTGGTGGTCGAGATGGCGCAGATCACCCCGCCCGTGGGCTTCAACCTGTTCGTGCTGCAGGGCATGACGGGCAAGGACATCGCCTACATTGCGCGCGTCACCATGCCCTTCTTCTTCCTGATGTGTGCGATGGTGCTGCTGCTGTGGTTCTTCCCGCAGATCGCCACGTGGATGCCGGGGCACATGTGAGCGCCTTCGACGCTCTATGATCCTGATCCGGCCCGCCGATGTGCGGGCCGCGTTGATTGGGAAGTGACGAACGTGTTCAAGAATCTGATGCTGTACCGCCTGAGCCCCGAGTGGCCGGCGTCCGCAGCGCAATGGGAAGCCGCGATCGCGAACGAGCCGTTCGCCGAATGCAGCGCCACGCAGCAGAAATCCACCGGCTGGGTGCCGCCGCGCGGCGACGAGCACGGCGCGCTGGTCGAAACCGTGGACGGGCAATGGATCGCCCGCTTCGCCATCGAGACCAAGGCCGTGCCCGGCGATGCCGTGCGCCGCAAGGTGGAAGAAGCGGTACAGCACATCGAGAAGACCACCGGCCGCAAGCCCGGCAAGAAGGAGTTGCGTGACCTGCGCGACGACGCGCTGATCTCGCTGCTGCCGCAAGCCTTCCCGCGCCGCAGCACCGTCACGGTGTGGATCGAGCCCACGCAGCGCTGGCTGGTTATGGACGTGGGCGCGCAGGGCAAGGCCGACGAGGTCATCACCAGCCTGGTGCGCGTGGCCGGCAAGGGCTTCGGCGTGGGCCTGCTGCAGACCGCCAGCTCGCCGCAGGCCGCCATGGCCGCCTGGCTGGCCGACGCCGAAGGCGACGCCCTGCCCCACGCCTTCAACATCGAACGCGAGTGCGAGCTGAAGGGCAGCGGCGACGAGCCGGCCGTGGTCAAGTTCACCCGCCACCCGCTGCAGACCGACGAGGTGCGCCAGCACATCGCCGAAGGCAAGCTGCCCACCAAGCTGGCCTTGGGCTGGGCCGGGCGCGTCGGCTTCATGCTGACGCAGGCGCTGCAGCTCAAGAAGATCGCCTTCCAGGAAGGCGTGTTCGAGGAAGGCGCGAAGTCCAAGGACGACGACCGCTTCGACGCCGACGTGGCGCTGTCCACGGGCGAGCTGAGCGGGCTGATCACCGACCTGATCGACGCGCTGGGCGGCGAGGCCGACCCGACGGCCGTGAGCGATCAGGCGCCGGCCGCCGCACCGGCTTCGGCCACCGAACGCCGCGCGCTGGCCACCGCCGGCGCGGACGACGACGGCCCGCCGTTCTGAGAACCACCGCTGCCGGCCCTGACGCCCCATGCACGCCGTCTTCGCCATCTGCTTGGGCGCCTGCATCGGCGCGCTGGCGCGCTGGCAGCTGGGCCTGTGGCTGAACCACCCGCACGCCTTCATGCCCTGGGGCACGCTGGCGGCCAACCTGATCGGCGGCTATCTGGTGGGCCTGATCCTGGCCTGGGCGCACCATGCCGAGCTGGCGCCGTTCTGGCGCCTGATGCTGGTCACCGGCTTTCTGGGCTCGCTGACCACCTTCTCCAGCTTCAGCGCCGAGGTGGTCGAGATGATGCTGGCCGACCGCTGGGGCCAGGCCCTGGCCACCGTTGCGCTGCACCTGCTGGGATCGCTGACGATGACCTTCGTCGGCATCAGGACGGCTTCGCTGCTGGTGGCCCGGTAGCCCGGCCGCCGCTCAGCCGCCACCGCGGTGCGTGTGCAGGTCGAAGTGCCGCATGAACGCCGCGCGTGCAGAAGGCGGCACGCCATCGAAGGCAAAGCGCACGTGCAGCCTTGGAAAGGACAGCAGCGCGATGCGGCGCGGCGGCAACGGCACCCAGGTGATGCGCAGCCGCCCATCGCCGATCGCCACGTTCACGGCCGCATCTTCGCGCTGCCAGGGATGCGGCGCCAGGGCAGGCGGCAACAGGCGCAGCCAGTCCGCCTCGCTGCCCGCCATGTCGCGCTCGAAGCGCTCGGGCACCTGCGCCGTCATCACCCCCGGCGATCGGCGGCCAGATGGCCAGCGCGTCGCCTTCCTGCAGGGTGCGCGTGGCGCGGTCTTCGGGCGCGATGAACGTACCGTTGACCAGCACGATGTGCACCAGGTGCGGCGGCAGGTGGAAGGGCGCGATGATGGTGGCGATGCTGTCGGTGGGGCCGACGTCCAGCGTCATCACGTTGCCGGGCCTGATCTCGGGCGGCAGATAGTCGCCCAGCGAGGCAAAGAGCTTGAAGGTGATGCGCATGCGTGGTTCAGTGCAAAATCAGCCTGCAGCGCCTGCACAGCAAGCGCGAGCAGCTATCAACTCAATAGTGTTTCAACGGCGCCGTTCGTCGCCCGCGCCGTTCCACTGGCCCAGCGCCTGCGCGCAGGCCAGGTAGGCGGGCATGAGCTGCGTGGGGTCGTCCTGCAGGCGGTCCTTCCAGGCACCGAGCTTGACCTTGCCGTCGATCAGCCCGCGCAGCACGCCCACGTGCTCGGTCCAGTTGATGGCGTTGGCGCCGATCAGCACGTCGTCCTGAAACTGCAGGTTCAGGTGGCGCAGGCCAGTCTGGTCGGTCAGGTCGGCGTGCGCGCCGCCCTGCTCCGCCGGCACGCCCTGCCAGTGGCCGAAGCTGGCCGAGATCAGGCCCATGGTGTCGAGCACGTTGAGCGTGGGTACGCTCTTCAGTTCGGCCGGCTGGCCCGCCATGTTGAGTGCGGCCACGCGCGCCTGGTCGGCGGCGTTGGGCTGAATGGCGCTGACCACGGGCTTGCCGCTGGCCTTGTCGAAGGCCTCGGCGCAGTCGCCGGCGGCAAAGATGCCGTCGACATTGGTGCGCATGCGGCTGTCGGTGAGCACGCCGCTCTTCGTGGCCACGCCGCTGCCGTCGAGGAAGGCGATGGACGGGCGCACGCCGGTGGAGCTGATGATGACGTCGGCCTCGATGGCCTGGCCGTTGCTCAGGTGCACCTTCATGGGCTGGCCGGCCTGGGCGGGCTGGATGCGCTCGAACACCGACTCGGTGATGACCTCCACGCCCTGCGCGCGGCACCAGTCGAGGATCATGCCGCCGGCCACCTCGCCCATCATGCGCGGCACCATGCGGTCGCCCTTGGCCACCATGGTCATCTTCGCGCCGCGCAGGCGCAGCGATTCCATGATGATGGCGCCGATGAAGCCGGCGCCCGTCTGCACCACGCGCACGCCGGGTTGCACGCGCTCCATGATGGCGCGCGCGTCGGCCAGCG
The DNA here is from genome assembly GCF_013423955.1 of Ottowia beijingensis. Taxonomy (GTDB): domain Bacteria; phylum Pseudomonadota; class Gammaproteobacteria; order Burkholderiales; family Burkholderiaceae_C; genus Ottowia; species Ottowia beijingensis. Next base: position 767,663 of record NZ_JACCKX010000001.1, read on the forward strand.
TCCAGCAGTTGAACACATCCTCGCTGTCGCCGCCCGGCACCGACAGGCGCACGGGGTTGGAGCCGGTGGCGATCAGCAGGCGGTCGTAAGTCAGCGTCTGGCCGTTGTCGAGCACCACGCGGTGGTCGGCTGGCTCAATGCGCATGGCCTTGGCCTGGATCTGGTCGATGCGCAGTTGTTTGAAGTGGTCGCTGCCATGGCGCAGGTGCGTGCCCGATTCGGCAACGTTGCCGGCGATCAGGTAGGGGATGGCCATGCGCGAGTACGGCGCCTCGGCCTCGCCACCGACGAGGGTGATGGTGTCGGCCGGCGCGGCCTTGCGCAGGGTTTCGGCGGCGATGACGCCGGCGGGGCCGGCGCCGAGGATGACGTGGTGCATGGGGAAGCCTTCGATGTTACGGATGGGGTGACTGCTTCGCTGACGGAAACCGCCCCTTGGCTCTTTCGCTCCCTCTCCCGCCTGCGGGAGAGGGTTGGGGTGAGGGCAAGGTGCGCCACAGGAAAACGCGGACGAACCCTCACCCCAGCCCTCTCCCCAAGGGGAGAGGGAGCAACACCTCAGAGCCCCAGGCGCGCCTTGGTCTCGGCCGTCGGCCGGCCTTCGCTGTCCCAGCCGCGCACTTCGTAGTACTTCGGCATCATGGCGTCGACCTGGCTGACCTGGCCTTTGGAGCCGCCGACCTTGGCCGCTTCGGTCTTCAGGCGCGGCGGCAGCGTGTCGTCGGCCTTGGTGAAGCCGGCGGCGTTGTTGAACTCGCGCTCCATGTTCCAGATGCGCTCGCCGATCAGTGACAGCTCTTCCACCGTGTAGGCCTCGTCGCAGGCGGCCTGCAATTGCGGCGCCAGGTCGGGCAGGCTCCAGGCGAAGGTGGTGAACACGCACAGGCCGGCCGAATCGAACGCCGCCGTGGCGTCCTGGAAGGCCTTGACCAGTTCTGGCTTGCCCTCGGTGGCGGTGGGGTCGGTCTTGACCGGGATGCCCATCACCTCCGACGCGACGGTGTAGCCGCGCAGGTGGCAGCCGCCGCGGTTGCTGGTGGCGTAGGCCAGGCCGATCCCCTGCAACGCGCGGCCGTCGTAGGCCGGAAACTCCTGGCCCTTGGCCGACATCGACAGCTCGGGATGGCCGTACTTGGCCGTCAGCCGCTTGGAACCCTGGCCGATCTCCTTGCCAAAGCCCTGGCCGGCGATGGTGTCTTCCACCAGCTGCACCAGCGCCTTTGCCGAGCCGAAGGGCGCCTCGATGCCGAGCTGCTCCTTCGTCAGCACGCCCATCTCGTACAGCTCGAACGCCGCGCCCAGCGTGGCCCCCAGGCTGATCGGGTCCATGCCTTCCTCGTTGCACAGCTGGTTGACGTACTGCAGCGCCTCCAGGTCGCCCACGCCGTTGGCGGCGCCCAGCGCCCAAGCGGCTTCGTACTCGAGCCCGCCGGTGGCGTGCTGATAGCGCGGCTTGTCCTTCACGGTGAAGTGATTCGGGTCCTGCTTGCTGATGCGCCCGCAGGCGATGGTGCAGCCGAAGCAGGCCTGGTTGGTCACCAGTTGCGCCTTGCCGTCGGTGGCGCGCGGGCGGCGCATGGCCTCGGCGCTGATGGCGTCGGCCTGCTCGAACTGCACGTCGCGGTGGTTGCGCGTGGGCAACGCGCCGACTTCGTTGATCACGTTCATCAGCACCTGCGTGCCGTGCGTGGGCAGGCCCTCGCCGGTCACGGGGTTCTCGGCCAGGATCTTCTTGCGCTCCATGGTCTCCTTCATGAAGGCCTTGGGATCGCGCACGTTGCCCACGCCCAGGGTGCCGCGCACGGCGATGGCCTTCAGGTTCTTGCTGCCCATCACGGCGCCCACGCCCGAGCGGCCGGCCGCGCGGTGCAGGTCGTTCATGATGGCGGCGAACAGCACGCCGTTCTCACCCGTGCGGCCGATGCTGGAGATGCGCACCTGCGGGTCCTGCAGTTCCTTCTTGATGATGGCCTCGGTGTCCCACACGCTCTTGCCCCACAGCTCGGCGGCATCGCGCAGTTCCACCTTGTCGTCCTGGATGTAGAGCCACACGGGCTTGGGCGACTTGCCCTCGAAGATGATCATGTCCCAGCCGGCGAACTTCAGCTCGGCGCCCCAGTAGCCGCCCGAGTTGGAGCAGGCGATGGCCCCCGTGAGCGGACCCTTGGTGATGACGGTGTAGCGCCCGCCGGTCGAGGCCATGGTGCCCGTGAGCGGGCCGGTGGCCCAGATCAGCTTGTTCTCAGGCGCCAGCGGGTCGATCTTGGGATCGATCTCCGACGTGTAGTACTTGGTGCCCAGCCCGCGCGAGCCGATGTACTGGCGCGCCCATTCCATGTTGAGCGGTTCGGACTTGACGGTGCCGGTGGTGAGGTTGACGCGAAGAAGTTTGCCAGCCCAGGACATGATTTTTGCTCCTTGATCTATAGCTGCTTGCGCTGATGTATCAAGCGGCGGAGGTCTGATTGACCAGCTTGTCGGCCCAGGCGCGCATGCGGTCCAGGCCGGTCCAGTTGGCGTCGATGAAGGTGATTGCCGCCGTGGGGCAGGCGTTGGCGCAGGCTGGGCCGTCGGCGTTGTCGAAGCACAGGTCGCACTTCTGCACCTTGCCCGTCTCCTGCACATAGTTGATGGTGCCGAACGGGCAGGCCACGGTGCAGACCTTGCAGCCGACGCAAGTCGACTCGTGCACGATCTTGGCGCCCGAGGCTGCGTCGATGGTGATGGCCTCGACCGGGCAGGCATGCACGCACCAGGCCTCGTCGCACTGGGTGCAGGTGTAGGGCACCTTCTTGCCGGTTTCATGGAAGTCGAACACCTTGATGCGCGACTTGGCTATGGAGTAAGTGCCGTAGTTCTCGAACGAACAAGCCATCTCGCATTGCAGACAGCCGGTGCATTTTTCGGCGTCGAGGTGCAACACCTTTTGCATGAAGGTCTCCTTGCTTTTCGCGGCGCGACATGCGCCTGCCTATGAACAATTGTGCATAGGCATTTTGCCCCATGCCTTGCGTCATATCAGATTGGTGGTAACCCTTGTCGAGTACTGCGCGGCGGCGCGAAAAAGCCCCGGAACCGGGCGCCGCCGCTACCCTGCTCCGGGCCGCGCCCCAGCCGCCGACGCGAGGGCCCGAGGGGACCATTCATTCCGCCTCCACTTCAAAACGTGAACAACCGCCATCCCGGCGAAAGCCGGGGTCCATGGGTTCTTGCAAACGCCGCCTGGATTCCGGCTTTCGCCGGACTGACGAATTTCTGGCTGTTTTGATCGGACTTGGAATTAACTATGATTTATGTAGCTTCCGACGCCCAGCGGGTGGGCGCTGAAGCCCGTTTTTGCTATGAACCGGCAACCGGCGTCCCATGGTGGGCGTCACCGCGCCCGCCGCAAGCCGCCCATCACCCCGCCAGCGCCACCACCACCGCGCTTTCATCCAGCCACGCCAACGCGCGGCTGCCGGCTCGCAGGCGATTCGGCCGCGCGGCGAAGCCGACCAGTTGCAACTCACCCGCCAGCGTCACCGTCACCTCGTCGCGCTGCACGCCGCGCGCCATGCGCAGCACGCGGCCAGGCAGCAGGTTGGCACCGCCCTGCGGCGCCGCGGCGTCCACGGGCTGCACGCGCACCGCCGTGGCCTTGCACAGCGCCAGCACCGGCAGGCCGGGCGCCAGCCCCAGCAGTTCGGCGCTCTCGCGCGTGATGAGCGACGCCAGCGCGCCGCCGCCCGCCAGCGCCAGCACCACGCGCACCATGGGGTCGCGCGCGCCGTCGCTCTCCAGCCGCTCGACCACCGCACGCAGGTGGTTGCGCATGCTGGTGCGCGGGCCGGCCAGTGCCGCGCTGTCGGCACTGTTGACGCGCGCCAGCACGCCGCGCCGCGCCGCCTGCAGTTGATCGGCCGCGGCCAGCAGGCGCTCGCCCGCGGGCGTCAGGCGCGCGCCGCCGCCGCCCGCGCCGCCCACGCTGCTGTCCACCAGCGGCTCGCCGGCCAGGTTGGTGAGGGTGTGGATGGCCTGCCAGGCCGCCTTGTAGCTCACGCCCGCGCTGCGCGCCGCCTGCGAGATGGAGCCGTGGCGGCCGACCAGCTGCAGGATTTCAAGCCGCTTGTCGGCCGGCCCATGGCCCAGCGCGGCGGCGGTGACGAGTGATCGAGCCATGGCCCCGATTGTGGCGCGCGGCCGGTGCGGCTACACTCGCTATTCCTTTTTGAATAACGAATCGCCATGCCGCTCCGCCTTCACCGCCTGCTGGCCCTGACCGCCGCCCTGGCCTTCACCACGCTGGCCCGGGCCGACGTCGTGCAGGTGGCCGTGGCCGCCAACTTCACCGCGCCGGCCAGGGCGCTGGCCGAGGTCTTCGCCCGCACCACCGGGCATGAGGCGCGGCTGTCCTTCGGCGCCACCGGCGCGTTCTACACGCAGATCAAGAACGGCGCGCCCTTCGACGTGCTGCTGGCGGCTGACGACGAGCGGCCGGCGCGGCTGGAGAAGGAAGGCGACACCGTGCCCGGCTCGCGCTTCACCTACGCCACGGGGCAACTGGTGCTGTGGTCGGCCAAGCCGGGCTTGGTGGACGACGAGGGCGCCGTGCTCAAGCACGGCCAGTTCGGCAAGATCGCCATCGCCAACCCCAAGAACGCGCCCTACGGCGCCGCCGCGGTGGAAGCCATGAACAAGCTGGGCCTGGCGGCCGCGCTGCAACCCAAGCTGGTGACCGGCGAAAGCATCGGCCAGACCTACAACTTCATCGCCACCGGCAATGCCGAGCTGGGCTTCGTCGCGCTGGCGCAGGTGCTCGACGGCGGCAAGCTGAAAAGCGGCTCGATGTGGGTGGTGCCGGCCCAGTACCACGCACCGATCATCCAGGACGCGGTGATCCTGAAGCGCGCGGCCAACAACCCGGCCGCCAAGGCGTGGATGGAGTTGCTGAAGACGCCGCAGTCAAAGGAGTTGATCCGCAGCTACGGTTACGCGGTGAAGTGACGCATGACGCCGCTGACGCGGCATGACCTCGCCGCGCATGCGGCGTCGATGACGGGCCGCTACGCCGGCCCATGACCGGCACACAACGCCTGCCCCGCAGTCATTTCGTCATGGACGCCGCGTCAGCGGCGACGTCATCGCGCGCAGCGCGGTCATCAGCTTACGATTTCATCCCATGCTCGATCCCAACGCCCTCGCCGCCATCCGCCTGTCGATCGAACTGTCGATCCTGGCCACGCTGATCCTGCTGGTGGCGGGCACGCCGCTGGCGTGGTGGGTGGCGCGCGGCCGCTCGCCACGCTGGAACTGGCTGCGCGTGCCGGTGCGTGCGCTGGTGGCGATGCCGCTGGTGCTGCCGCCCTCGGTGCTGGGTTTCTATCTTCTCGTCGCCATGGGGCCGAACGGGCCGCTGGGCCAGCTCACGCAGGCGCTGGGCTGGGGGCTGCTGTCGTTCAGCTTCTGGGGGCTGCTGATCGGCTCCGTCATCTATTCGCTGCCCTTCGTGGTGCAGCCGCTCATCAACGCCTTCGAGGCGCTGGGCCAGCGCCCGCTGGAAGCCGCCGCCACGCTGCGCGCCGGCCCGCTCGATGCCTTCTGGCACGTGGCGCTGCCGCTGGCACGGCCGGGTTACCTGACCGGCGCCGTGATGGGCTTCGCGCACACGCTGGGCGAGTTCGGCGTGGTGCTGATGATCGGCGGCAACATCCCGGGCCAGACGCGAACCATCTCGGTGCAGATCTACGACCACGTGGAGGCGCTGGAATACGCGCAGGCGCACTGGCTGGCCGGCGGCATGCTGGTGTTCAGCTTTGCCGTGCTGCTGGCGCTGCACCTGCTGCAGGCGCGCAGCCGGCGCGCAGGCGGCGGCTGAAGCACTGCAGACGCCCAAGTCAAGGGGGGACCTTGCAAATTTTCCGGATGATGAAAAACAGGTTTTTTGCCTACAAGACGGGCGTAAACAGCTCACTTATTGATACTTTGATACCTCACCAAATGGTTATCGCTTGTTTTCTGAGTCAAGGCGCCGTGTGAGCACCTCGCCCGACGATCTGGCACTGTGCGCCCGCGTGCGGCACGGTGCCGATTTCACGCTCGACGTCGACCTGCGCCTGCCCGGCCAGGGCGTCACCGCCGTGTTCGGCTCTTCGGGCTGCGGCAAGACCACGCTGCTGCGCGCCGTGGCCGGGCTGACGCGGCCGGCGCCGGGGCGCATCGTCGTCGCGGGCGAGGTGTGGCAGGACGACGCGGCCCGCATCTGGCGCCCCACGCACCAGCGCCCGCTGGGCGTGGTGTTTCAGGAGGCCAGCCTGTTCGAGCACCTGACGGTGCAGGGCAACCTGGATTTCGGCCTGAAGCGCGTGCCCGCCGCCCAGCGCCAGGTGTCGCTGCCGCACGCGGTCGATCTGCTGGGCATCGGCCACCTGCTGGGCCGCCGCCCCGCGCAGCTTTCAGGCGGCGAGCGCCAGCGCGTGGCGATTGCCCGCGCGCTGGCCACCAGCCCGCGCCTGCTGCTGCTGGACGAACCGCTGGCCGCGCTGGACGCCGCGCGCAAGGCCGAGGTGCTGCCCTGGTTCGAGCGGCTGGCGCGCGAGCTGCGCACGCCGATGCTCTACGTCACGCACTCGCTCGACGAAGTGGCGCGCCTGGCCGACCACCTGCTGCTGCTGAAGGACGGCCGCGCCGTGGCGCAAGGGCCGGTGGCCGGGCTGCTGGCGCGGCTCGACATCGCGCAAAGCCATGGCGACGCCGCCGGCGCGCTGATCGACGGCGTGGTCGAGCGCATCGAGGCCGACTACCAGCTGCTGCACGTGCGCTTTGCCGGCGGCACCATCCAGTGCGTGCACGCGCCCGGCACGCCGCTGCGCCAGCCGGGCGAGCGCGTGCGCCTGCGCGTGCAGGCGCGCGACGTGAGCCTGACGCTGCGCGCGGCACAAGACACCAGCATCCTGAACGTGCTGCCCGCCAGCGTTACCTCGCTGGTCGCCGATGGCCCGGCGCAGACGCTGGTGGCGCTGGATGCGGGCGGCACGCCGCTGCTGGCGCGCGTGACGCGCAAGTCGGCCGATGCGTTGGGGCTGGCGCCGGGTCAGCCCGTGTTCGCGCAGATCAAGGGCGTGGCGGTGCTGGACTGATACCGTGTCGCATGACTTCGCCGCTGCGCGGCGTGATGACGGAATGACGAAATGACGCCAGTGCTGCGCAGTGCCTCGCCCTTGGCTGGCGTCATGGCGGCGCAGCCGCCGTCATCGAAGCGCAGCGAGGTCATTTCGTCATCGCATCGCGCGCGCGCGCAGCCATTTTTGAACGCGGAACAGTATGAGGGTTGCTATCCGCCGCGGCCGGGGTCGCAGGATCGTAGGGCGGATAAGCGCAGCGCCATCCGCCGACGACCGCGCATCGTGCTCACGAACAAAGGCGGATGGCGCTGCGCTTATCCGCCCTACACGCTGGATCGAGGCGCCGCCCCGTTGCCCCCATTACCACCCCATAAGGGAGTATCGCGCTGTATCGCCCTATACACGGGCGCTGGCAGCATGATGCATTGGGAGTATATGGAAACAAAGGTGCTGAAGTAACTCTAACCCGGCGCGCCGAAGCCCAGCCCCTGCAACACCTTTTGCGCGGCCGGCTCGCGCAGGCTTTGCGCAAAGCGCACCGCCGCCGCGGGCGCGCCCTGCCGCACGCCCAAACCGTAGTCCGCACCCACCCGCAGGTTGTCGGGCAGTTGCACCACCTTCAGGCGCGGCACTTCCTTCTGCGCCGCCACGGCGTTGGTGCAGTAGGTCAGGAACACGTCGGCACGCCCTTCGTCCATCAGCCAGGCGTAGGTGCCGCGGCCCGCGGGCGCGGGCGGCGAATCGGGGCCGCCGGTCAGCTTCAGCGCCTTGGCATCCAGCGTGGCGAAGGCGCCGGGGCGCACGCTGTCGGCGCGGCGGAACAGCTGCCACGCGTAGTCGCCCGACGGATCGGCCTTGGGCGTGCTGGTGCCCACGCGCACTTGCGGGTCGAGCAGCGTGGCCAGCAGCGAGTCGGGCGTAGCGTTCACGCGGTCGCTGGTCAGCGCGCACAGCTGGTTGCGCGTGAACACCACCGGCGCCTGCCAGCCGCCCGCGGCGGCCAGGCGCTGCGGATGGTCAGTGTCGGCCGAGGCGAACACCTGCGCGGGCTCGCCCTGCTCGATGCGACCACGCAGCAGGCCCGAGGCGCCGAAGGTCAGCGCCACCTTCTGGCCCGTGCGTGCTTCGTAGTCCTGTGCGATGTTCGTCAACGCCTCGCGCAGGCTGCCAGCGGCGTACACGCGCACCGGCTCGGCGCTGGCAGCGGGTGCGGCGCTATGCATCGAGGAGCACGCCGCGAGCGCCGCCACGGCCGTGGCGGCCAGCAACAGGCGCCGCATCACTTCTCCGCATTGGGGAAGAACAGCTGCTCACCACCGATCTTGTATTCGGCAATGACCTTCTGGCCGGCGGGCGAGGTCACCCAGTCGATGAACTTCTGGCCCTCGGCCTGCTTGACCTGCGGGTGCTTGGCGGGGTTGACCAGCATCACGCCGTACTGGTTGAACAGGCGCTTGTCGCCCTCGACCAGAATGCCCAGATCGGCACGGTTCTTGAAGTTGAGCCAGGTGCCGCGGTCTGCCAGCACGTAGGCGCCGGTGGAGGCCGCCATGTTCAGCGCCGGGCCCATGCCGCAGCCGCATTCCTTGTAGCCGCTGCCCTTGGCGTCCTTCAGGCCGGCCTGGTCCCAGAAGCGCAGCTCGGCGGCGTGCGTGCCACTCTTGTCGCCGCGCGAGACGAAGGGCGCGTTGCCGGCGGCCAGCTTCTTCAGGCCCTCGACGATGTCGGTGCCCTTGACGCCGGCCGGGTCGGCCTTGGGGCCGATGAGGATGAAGTCGTTGTACATGACCGGGTAGCGCTTGACGCCGAAGCCGTCGGCGACGAACTTGTCCTCGGCCTTCTGGTCGTGCACGAACACCACGTCGGCATCGCCGCGGCGGCCGGTGTCCAGCGCCTGGCCGGTGCCCAGCGCCACCACCTTGACGTCGATGCCGCTGGCCTTCTTGAACTCGGGCAGCAGGTGCGAGAACAGGCCCGACTGCTCGGTCGAGGTGGTGGAGGCGACCACGATGGACTGCGCCGAAGCAGCCATGGACGCTACAAAAACAGAAGCTGCCAGCGCAGATTTGACGGCGGCTCGGGGGCCAAAAGACTTGAAAAACTCATAACAACTCTCCTTTAAGAAACAGATCGGCCTCACGCGAGACGGCACGCAGCACGTCGCGGTTGAAGAAGTCCTGAACGGGCAGATCGGCCAGCACGCGGCCCTGCTCCAGATACACCACGCGCCGCGCCAGCCGCTTGACCTGGCCCAGGTTGTGGCTGGCGAACACCATGGTCAGCGGCGCGGCGCCGGTCTCGGCGGGCGCACCGGTGAACTCCTGCATCAGCGCCTCGACTTCGTGCTTGGCGTGCGGGTCGAGGCTGGCCGTGGGCTCGTCCAGCAGCAGCAGCTGCGGGCGCTGCGCCCAGGCACGCGCCAGTGCCACGCGCTGCTGCTGCCCGCCCGAGAGGCCGCGCGCGCTGCGCTCGGCCAGCGGCGCCAGCTGCACGCGCTCCAGCGCCTGCAGGGCGCGCGCCTTGGCGTCGGCCCAGGGCACGCCGCGCAGCCACAGGCCGATGGCGATGTTGCGCTGCACCGTGGTGCGCAGCATCCACGGGCGCTGGAACAGCATGGCCTGCGCCGCGCGCGGCGGCGCCTGCAACTGGCCAGCGCTGGTGGCGATGAGGCCGTGCACCGCGCGCAGCAGCGTGCTCTTGCCGCAGCCGTTGCCGCCGATCAGCGCCACGCTTTCGCCGGGGGCGATGTGCAGCGTCACGCCGCGCAGCGCGTGCACGGCGCCGAAGTGCACGCTGACGTCGTGCAGGGCGATCAACCGCGTTGCGCCCCTGCCGCGCTGGGGGCCGGTGGGGGTGCGGGCTGCACCGCCTCTGCGTGCATGGGGTGCGGCGCCCATCCCGACCTTCCCCGGCGGGGAAGGCGCCAACCCGGCCTCGCCCGGTTCGCGGGCCGTCGGCAGATCGCGCTTCATGTGGCCACCAGCCCGCGCGTGGCGGCCGTGGTGATGCCGTCCACGCGCTCGCGCCAGCCGCGCACCACGGCGATCAGCGCGTTCAGGATCAGCACCACGGCCAGCAGCACGATGCCGAGGCCCAGCGCCAGCGGCAGATCGCCCTTGCTGGTTTCCAGCGCGATGGCGGTGGTCATCACGCGCGTGAAGCCGTCGATGTTGCCGCCGACGATCATCACGGCGCCCACCTCGGACACGGCACGGCCGAAGGCGGCCATCAGCACCGTCAGCAGCGCGTAGCGCTCGTCCCAGGCCAGCAGCAGCCCGCGCAGGAAGCGGCCCGCGCCCAGCGAAGCCAGTTGCTCGCCGTGCTGCACGTCGGCGTCTTCCACCGTCTGGCGCGTCAGCGCCGTGACCACCGGCACCACCAGCACCACCTGCGCCACCACCATGGCCTGAAAGGTGAACATCCAGCCCAGAAACCCCAGCGGCCCGCTGCGCGACAGCAGCAGGTACACCAGCAGCCCCACCACCACCGAGGGCAGCGCCAGCAGCGTGTTCAGCACCGTCAGCACCGCGCCGCGGCCGCGAAAGCGCGTCACCCCCAGCCACGCACCCGCCGCCAGCCCCAGCCCATAGGCAATGGCGCAGGCGGTGGCGCTCACGGCCAGCGAGCGGGCCACGATGGTCCACAGGCCAGGGTCGAAGTTGGTGATGAGGGCCAGCGCAGTGCGCGCGCTGTCGGCAAAGGTGTTCACGGCGGCGCCGATGCTAAACGCTGGCGCAATGCCCGAGTATTGGGGATGGAGAGCTATGCAAATGATTGCATAGGACGGCGCGTCCGATGAATGGCATGAACATCCGCCGACCTCGTTGCTACTTGATCAATAGCTACCGGCGCCGACTGGATGGGCGCCGGAGGCCGAATTGAGCTCAATCGGCCGCCCGCGGTCATCGGCGGCGCACGACCCCGGATCGGGCACACTCGCGGGGTGCATCACATTGGTCTTTCCTATTCACTCGACGCCGACAGCGCCGAGCCGCTGATCCGCAACCCGCTCATCGACCTGCTGCAGGCCGTGCGCGCCAGCGGCTCCATCTCGGGTGCCGCCAAGCTGCTGGATCTGTCGTACCGCCATGTGTGGGGCGAACTCAAGCGCTGGGAGCAGACCCTGGCCCACCCGCTGGTGCTGTGGGAGAAGGGCCGCCCGGCCCGGCTGACGGCCTTCGCCGACAAGCTGCTGTGGTCCGAGCGGCAGGCACAGGCGCGGCTGGCGCCGCAGATCGACGCGCTGCGCGCCGAGCTGCAGCGCACCTTCGCGGTCGCCTTCGACGACCAGGCGCACGTGCTGACCTTCTACGCCAGCCACGACGATGCGCTGACCGCGTTGCGCGGCCACACCGCCAGCCTGCCGGGCAGCCCGCGCCTGCACCTGGACATCCGCTTCGTCGGCAGCGTGGACGCGATCCAGGCGCTGAACGAAGGGCGCTGCATCATGGCCGGCTTTCATACCCGCCGCGCGCCGCCCGAGGGCTCGCTGGCCGAGCGCACCTACAAGCCCCTGCTGCGGCCGGGCCAGCACAAGATCATCGGCTTCGCCACCCGCACCCAGGGCCTGATGGTGCGGCCGGGCAACCCGCGCGGCATCAGCGGCCTGCACGACCTGACGCGCGCCAACCTGCGCTACGTGAACCGCGCGCTCGGCACGGGCACGCGGGTGCTGTTCGACGAACTGCTGGCCGAGGCCGGCATCGCCCCCGAGCAGCTGCGCGGCTACGAGCAGACCGAGCCCTCGCACGCCGCCGTGGCGCAGGCCGTGCTGGCCGGGCAGGCCGATGCCGGCCTGGGCATCGAGGCCACGGCGCGCGGGCGCGGGCTGGACTTCGTGCCCCTGGTGACCGAGGACTACCACTTGGTGTGCCTGCAGTCGGCACTCGACGAGCCGCCCGTGACGGCCCTGCGCGACGTGCTGGCCAGCCCCGGCTGGCGCGCCAGCCTGGCCGCGCTGCCGGGCTACGTGCCCTCGCACAGCGGCCAGGTGCGGGCCATGACGCAGGTGCTGCCGTGGTGGCGCTTCGCCCGGCCCAAGGCCGCCGGCCGGCGCGCCGGCACGGCGCAACCGCCGCCCGCCTAGGGAAAGCCTCGTTCCGGCGCCCGCGGCCCGGTCATTACAATCGCTCACTTTTGCTGCGCGGCGCCGTGTCGATCCTCGGTGGCCGCGCCTGCTGTCGCGCCGCACAAGGCGCGCCGCCGCCGATACGGAGACCCCGATGCAAGCGCTGCTCAAAATCTCACGGGCCATCGACTGGCTCAATGCTCAGGTGGGCAAGGTCGTCATCTGGCTCATCTTTGCCGCCACCCTGATCAGCGCGCTCAACGCCGTGGTGCGCAAGGTGTTCAACTACAGCTCCAACGCCTACCTCGAGGTGCAGTGGTACCTGTTCGCCTGGGCCTTCCTGGTGGCCGCCGGCTACACGCTGCTGCACCGCGAGCACGTGCGCATCGACGTGCTGAACAGCCGCCTGCCCAAGAAAGCGCAGGTGTGGATCGACATCATCGGCTTCGCCTTCTTCCTCACGCCGCTGTGCCTGCTGGTGCTGTGGCTGGGCGTGCCCATGCTGATCGACAAGTACGCCTCCGGCGAGGTGTCGCCCAACACGGGCGGCCTGATCCGCTGGCCGGTGTGGCTGGCGCTGCCGGTCGGCTTCGGGCTGCTGCTGCTGCAGGGCTGGTCGGAGCTGATCAAGCGCATCGCCTTCCTGCGTGGCCAGGGTCCCGACCCGATGGGCCGCCTGACCGACCAGAGCGCCGAAGCCGACCTGGCCGAGGCGCTGCGCAAGCAGGCCGAGGCCGAGGCCGCCGCCCCGAACCCCGCGCCCGCGGCCCGCTGATCACCAGAAGGCACGCAGCATGGAGTTCCTCACCGCCAACTACGCCCCCATCATGTTCGTGGGGCTGATCTTCTTCCTGATCCTGGGCTTTCCGGTCGCCTTCAGCCTGGGCGCCTGCGGACTGTTCTTCGGCTTCCTGGGCATCGAGCTGGGCATCTTCCCATCGTCCATCATGGCCTGGCTGCCGCAGCGGCTGATCGGCATCATGGCCAACGACACGCTGCTGGCCGTGCCCTTCTTCACCTTCATGGGCCTGGTGCTGGAGCGCAGCGGCATGGCCGAGGACCTGCTCGACTCGGTGGGCCAGGTGTTCGGCCCGATGCGCGGCGGCCTGGCGCTGGCGGTGATCTTCGTCGGCGCGCTGCTGGCGGCCACCACCGGCGTGGTGGCGGCGTCGGTCATCTCCATGGGCCTGATCTCGCTGCCCATCATGCTGCGCTACGGCTACAGCCGGCCGCTGACCAGCGGCGTCATCGCCGCCTCGGGCACGCTGGCACAGATCATCCCGCCCTCGCTGGTGCTGATCATCATGGCCGACCAGCTCGGCCGCAGCGTGGGCGACATGTACAAGGGCGCCTTCGTGCCGGCCTTCATGCTGGTGGGCATGTACGTGCTCTACATCGTGCTGCTGGCCATCTTCAGGCCCAGCATGGTGCCGGCGCTGCCGCCCGAGGCGCGCACCTTCCGCGAGCCCAACGGCAAGAGCGGCCACCAGTCGCTGCTGGTGGTGGCCGTGGTGTCGGCGCTGGTGTCGATCTTCCTGGCGCGCCACATGGCCGACGTGCACACCTGGTGGGAGGGCAAGCTGGTCGAATCCGTGCCGACCGACGAGAAGATCGTCGTCGCCATGTGCGGCGGCGTGTTCGTGGCCTGGCTCATCGCCGTGGTCAACCGCTTCCTCAAGCTGGGCCTGCTGTCCAAGCTGGCCGAGCGCGTGACCTTCGTGCTGATCCCGCCGCTGCTGCTGATCTTCCTGGTGCTGGGCACCATCTTCCTGGGCGTGGCCACGCCCACCGAGGGCGGCGCCATGGGCGCGGTGGGCGCGCTCATCATGGCCTGGCTGCGCGGCCGCATGAGCTGGTCGCTGCTGAAGCAGGCGCTGGCGGCCACCACCAAGCTGGCCTCGTTCGTGATGTTCATCCTGATCGGTGCCACCGTGTTCAGCATGGTGTTCCAGGCCGCCGACGGCCCGAAATGGGTGGAGCACCTGCTGGCCGACCTGCCGGGCGGCCAGGTGGGTTTCCTGATCCTGGTGAACGTCATGATCTTCTTCCTGGCGTTCTTCCTCGACTACTTCGAGCTGTCCTTCATCGTGGTGCCGCTGCTCGCCCCGGTGGCCGACAAGCTGGGGATCGACCTGATCTGGTTCGGCGTGCTGCTGGCGGTGAACATGCAGACCTCGTTCCTGCACCCGCCGTTCGGCTTCGCGCTGTTCTTCCTGCGCTCGGTCGCACCCGACAAGCCCTATGTCGACAAGGTGACCGGCAAGGTGATGGACCCGGTGACCACGATGCAGATCTACAAGGGCGCCATCCCGTTCCTGTTCATCCAGCTGGTGATGGTGAGCGTGCTGATCGCCTTCCCGCAACTGGTCACGGGCAGCCTGGACAAGAAAGTGCAGGTCGACATGGACGCCATCGGCGCGCAGATGCGCGAGAGCTGGGTTCCGGCGCCGGCTACGGTGGCGCAGAAGCGGCCGGCGGCAGCGACTGGAGCAGCGGCTCGGCCTGGGGTGACGGCGGCAGCGAAAGCGGTGCGGCCAAGCCCGAAGGCGCCGACGCCGGCTGGGGCAACGATTCCGCCTGGGGCGACGAGTCGTCGGCAACCGAGCCGGCGACCCCGGGCTCTGAAGCCGCGCCGGCGGCCCCGGCCGCCCCTGCCACGGAGGGCTACGGCGCCGACGACCCCATGAAGGCGATGCAGGATGCGCTGAAGACGCAGTGAAGCGCCGCACGGCGGTGCGGGCCCGGCGTCCGCACCGCCGCTGAAAGCATCCCCGGGGGACCTTCCAGATTTTTTGCCCCATGACAAACGGCTTTTGCGCCCGATCATCGGGCGCAAGCAGCTCTCTTTTTCATACTGCTTTGTGGCGCTCAATGGCTATCGCCTGATTTTGCTCATGGCATGGCGCAGGAACCGTACCGAAGGCCGGCGCGCACCAGCCGCCAGCCAAGAAAAAGCCGCTCTCGATGAGCGGCTTTTTCGTTCCGGGCGCATCGCCCGGCGGCGGGCGTCAGATTTTGACGCTGTTCATGTACTGGTTGTACGGGAACTCCGAGAAACGGTTCCACAGGATCTGGTCGCGCTGGAAGGCGCGCATGTCCTGGTGGATCTTCTTGAACTCGGCCGACTTGGCGTCGTTCTCGGCAAAGGCTTCCATGGAGGCCTTGAAGCCCGCATCCATCACCGCCTTGGGGAACAGCGTCAGCTTGGTGCCGCTGGCCACCAGGCGCTTGAGCGCCTGCGGGTTCTGCGCGCCGTACTTGGAGGTCATGTCGGCGGCGGCCACCTTCATGGCCGCATCCAGGATGGCCTTGTTCTCGGCCGACAGCGTGTTGTACTTCTTGACGTTGACGAAGAACTCCAGATCGGCACCGCCCTCCCACCAGCCGGGGTAGTAGTAGTACGGCGCGACCTTGTTGAAGCCCAGCTTCTCGTCGTCGTACGGGCCGACGAATTCCACCGCGTCCAGCGTGCCCTTTTCCAGCGCCTGGTACACGTCGCCGGCAGGCATGGACTGCGCCACCACGCCCAGCTTGGCCATGGCCTCGCCGAAGATGCCGCCGCCCAGGCGCATCTTCAGGCCCTTCAGGTCGCCGGGGGTCTTGATTTCCTTGCGATACCAGCCGCCCATCTGGGTGGTGGTGTTGCCGCCGCTGGCGGTCTTGAAGTTGTACTTGGCGAAGAACGCATCCAGCAGCTTGCGGCCGTTGCCATGGTCCTTCCAGGCGTTCATCTGCAGCGTCGTCGGGCCGAAGGGCACGGCGCAGCTCAGCGAGAAGATCGGGTCCTTGCCGGCGAAGTAGTAGGCGGCGGACTGGGCCATCTCGATGGTGTCCTTCTCCAGCGCGTCGACCACGCCGAAGGCGGGCATCAGTTCACCCGCGGGGTGCACCGACACCTCGAACTTGCCGCCCGACAGCGCCTTGACGGTCTGCGACATCTTCTCGGCGCTGCCGAAGATCGTGTCCAGCGACTTGGGAAGCTCGAGGCCAGGCGCCAGCGCACGGCCGGCTGCGCGTGCACGGCAGGGCCACGCCGGCGGCCAGAACCCCGGCAATGCCGGCGCGCTTGATGAGGGAACGACGATCCATGGATGAATACTCCTTGATTGACATTGAGAACACGGAAGTGTAACGGCCGGTTTATCGGCACGGACTAGGGATTCACCTGTCCGCGGCCGCGAAGCCGTGAACAAGTCGGTCAGGCGACGATCTTCAGCGCCGGGGATGCCGCGCTGGCCAGTTCGCCGAAGCGCTGGCGCACCGACGCCTCGATGCCGGCGGCGTCCAGCCCCTGCAGGCTGAGCAGGCGCGCCGGATCGCCGTGCTCGATGAACTCGTCGGGCAGGCCCAGCTGCAGCAAGGGCTTGACGACGCCGGCTGCGGCCAGCGCCTCGGCCACGGCGCTGCCGGCGCCGCCCATGACGGCGCCCTCTTCCAGCGTGACCAGGGCCTCGTGGCCGGCGGCCACCTGCAGCAGCAGCTCGGTATCCAGCGGCTTGGCCCAGCGCATGTTGACCACGGTGGCGCCCAGGCGCTCGGCGGCCTGCAGCGCCGGGTACAGCAGCGGGCCGAAGGCCAGGATGGCGATGCGCTGGCCGGTACGGCGAATCTCGCCCTTGCCAAAGGCAGCGCCGACAGGTCTTGCAGCGGCTCGGCGCCCACGCCGGCGCCGCGCGGGTAGCGCACCGCCACGGCGTGGTCTTGCGCGAACGCCGTGCTCAGCAGCTGGCGGCATTCGCGCTCGTCGGCGGGGCAGGCCACGCTGACGTTGGGAATGCAGCGCAGGTAGGCAATGTCGTAGTTGCCGGCGTGCGTGGCACCGTCGGCGCCCACCAGGCCGGCGCGGTCGAGGGCCAGCACCATGGGCAGCTTCTGGATCGCCACGTCGTGGATCAGCTGGTCGTAGGCGCGCTGCAGGAAGGTGGAATAGATGGCCACCACCGGCTTCAGCCCTTCGCAGGCCAGGCCGGCGGCAAAGGTCACGGCGTGCTGCTCGGCGATGCCGACGTCGTAGTAGCGATCCGGAAAGCGCTTGTGGAACTCGACCATGCCCGAGCCTTCGCGCATGGCGGGCGTGATGCCGACCAGGCGCTGGTCGTGCTCGGCCATGTCGCACAGCCACTGGCCGAACACCTGCGTGAAGGTGGGCTTGGGCGGCGTGGCGGGCTTGACCAGGCCCACGGCCGGGTCGAACTTGCCGGGGCCGTGGTAGGCCACCGGGTCGGCCTCGGCCAGCTTGTAGCCCTGGCCTTTCTTGGTCACCACGTGAAGGAACTGCGGGCCTTCCTGCTTGGCCATGCGGTCGCGGATGTTCTCCAGCGTGGGGATGAGCGAATCCAGGTCGTGCCCGTCGATGGGGCCGATGTAGTTGAAGCCGAACTTCTCGAACAGCGTGGCCGGCACCACCATGCCCTTGGCGCCCTGCTCGATGCGCTTGGCCAGCTCGAACAGCGGCGGCACCGGGCCCAGCACGGTGCGGCCCACGTTCTTGGCGGCGGCGTAGAAGCCGCCGCTCATCAGCTGCGCCAGGTAGCGGTTGAGCGCGCCGACGGGCGGGCTGATGCTCATGTCGTTGTCGTTCAGCACCAGCAGCAGGCGCGCATCGCGCTCCACGCCGGCGTTGTTCAGCGCCTCGAAGGCCATGCCGGCGGTCATGGCGCCGTCGCCGATGATGGCCACGGCCTTGCGGTCCTCGCCCTTCTGGCGCGCGGCCAGGGCCATGCCCAGCGCGGCGGAGATGCTGGTGGACGAATGCGCGGTGCCGAAGGTGTCGTACTCGCTCTCGTCGCGGCGCGGAAAGCCCGAGATGCCACCCAGCTGGCGCAGCGTGGGCATGCGCTCGCGCCGGCCGGTCAGGATCTTGTGCGGGTAGGTCTGGTGGCCCACGTCCCACACCAGGCGGTCCTGCGGTGTGTTGAAGACGTAGTGCAGTGCGATGGTCAGCTCCACCGTGCCCAGGTTGGAGCTGAGGTGGCCGCCGGTCTTGGCCACGTTCTGCAGCACGCATTCGCGCAGTTCGTCGGCCAGCCCTTTCAGCTGCGTGCGCGGCAGGCGGCGCAGCTCGGCGGGGTCGTGGATGGAGTCGAGAAGGTTCGTGGAAGCCATGTCAGTTCTTGCGGTTCACCACCAGATCGGCCAGTGCGCGCAGGCGCGAGACGTCGCGCAGGCCGCTGGCATCGAGCGCGCCATGGGCCTGGGCGCGCAGTTCGTCGGCCAGGGCCTGCGACGCGGCCAGCCCCAGCAGTGACACGTAGGTGGGTTTGTCGGCGGCAGCGTCCTTGCCCGCCGTCTTGCCCAGGGCGGCGGAATCGGCGGTGACGTCGAGGATGTCGTCCACCACCTGAAACGCCAGGCCGATGGCGGCGCCGTAGTCGTCCAGCGCCTTGCGCGCGGCCGTCGGCACATCGGACGCGCAGGCCGCGCCCATGCGCACGCTGCCCTGCAGCAGCGCGCCGGTCTTCAGGCGGTGCATGGCGCGCAGTTCGGGCTCGGCCAGCGGCTTGCCGACGCTGGCCAGGTCGATGGCCTGCCCGCCGGCCATGCCGTGGGCCCCGGCGGCGCACGCCAGCAGGCGGCACAGATCGGCCTGCATGGCGGGCGGCACCGCGTCGCCCTCGGGCGTGAGCAGTTCGAACGCCAGCGCCTGCAGGGCATCGCCTGCCAGCAGCGCGGTGGCTTCACCAAACTGCACATGCACCGTGGGCTTGCCGCGGCGCAGCACGTCGTTGTCCATGCAAGGCATGTCGTCGTGCACCAGCGAATAGGCGTGGATCAACTCCGCCGCGCAGGCGGCGCGCAGGGCCGCCTCGGCATGGCCCTGCACCGCCTCGGCGGCAGCCAGCACCAGCAACGGGCGCAGGCGCTTGCCGCCGTCCAGCACGGCGTAGCGCATGGCCTCGCCCAAGCCGGCCGGGGTGCTGGCGGGCACCCAGTCCGACAGGGCCTGCTCGACACGCGCGCCCTGCGCTGCCATCCAGGCCGAAAAATCCGTCACGCTCGATGCTGATCCGTTCAAAACCACCCCGTTCATTCCGCCGTCCACGGCTTGATGGCGCCGCTGTCGTCGAGCACCTTGACCTGGTCTTCCACCGCCTGCAGGCGGTCGCGGCAGTAGCGCAGCAGCTCGGTGCCGCGCTGGTACTGGCCCAGCAACTCCTCCAGCGGCAACTGGCCCGACTCCAGGCCGGCCACCAGCTGCTCGAGCTGCTGCACGGCATCGCCATAGCTGGCGGGCGCGGCGGGGGTGGCGGGTGCTTTTCGGGACATGGCGGGCAAAGGTGCCTATTTTAGGTGCGCCCCCGCCACACCGCGGGCAAAGCGCACAGAACGCGGCCCCGGACTACAGGCTTGAAAACTGCACAACCACCCTCATCCGGGTAAAATAAAAGGTTCCCTTGGCCTCAAAAACCACTGGGTTCGCGCGCCCAATATCCTCGGATGCCAAAGCGCTTACTTCCTGCCCCTTCATAGGGGAGTCTTTGGATCGGAACACCATGTCTGATTTGAGTCTTCAATTACAGCAGGCGGCAAGTCAACTTCCCGTCACCTCCTATTTCGACCAGGCGCTGTTCGAGCGCGAAAAGCGGCTCATCTTCGAGTCCGGTCCGCGCTACGTCGGGCACCAGCTCGCCGTGCCCAACCCTGGTGATTACTTCGCCCTGCCGCAAGAGGCCGAGGGCCGCGCGCTGGCGCGCAACCCGCAGGGCGGCATCGAGCTGATCTCCAACGTCTGCCGCCACCGCCAGGCCGTGATGCTGAAGGGCCGCGGCTCGCTGCAGACCGAGGCCAAGGGCCATGCCGGCGGCAACATCGTGTGCCCGCTGCACCGCTGGACCTATTCGCCCCAGGGCGAACTGCTGGGCGCGCCGCACTTCAAGCACGACCCCTGCCTGAACCTCCACAACTACAAGCTGCGCGAGTGGAACGGCCTGCTGTTCGAGGACAACGGCCGCGACATCGCCGCCGACCTGGCCGGCATGGGCGTGGCGAAGGACCTGTCGTTCGAGGGCTTCGCGCTCGACCACGTCGAGATGCACGAGTGCAACTACAACTGGAAGACCTTCATCGAGGTCTATCTGGAGGACTACCACGTCGGCCCCTTCCACCCCGGCCTGGGCAACTTCGTCACCTGCGACGACCTGCAGTGGCAGTTCGGCAGCGAGTATTCGGTGCAGACCGTGGGCGTGGCCCCCACCTTCGCCAAGCCCGGCTCCGACGTGTACAGGAAGTGGCACGAGGTGCTGCTGAACTACCAGGGCGGCGAGCAGCCCACGCGCGGCGCCATCTGGCTGACCTACTACCCGCACATCATGGTCGAGTGGTATCCGCACGTGCTCACCGTCAGCACGCTGCACCCGATCAGCGTCGACAAGACGCTGAACATGGTCGAGTTCTACTACCCCGAGGAAATCGTCGCCTTCGAGCGCGAGTTCGTCGAGGCACAGCGCGCTGCCTACATGGAGACCGCCATCGAGGACGACGAGATCGCCGAGCGCATGGACGCCGGCCGCAAGGCGCTGATGCTGCGCGGCGACAACGAGGTCGGCCCGTACCAGAGCCCGATGGAGGACGGCATGCAGCACTTCCATGAGTGGTACCGAAAAAATCGGTGCCACCCCTGAGCGCCTGACGGCGCTTCCCCTCTGCTGCGCGAGGGGGACATCGCCAGTGGGCGGGCCAAGCCCTTCCACGGCGATCACTGGCATGGCCTGCTCCGCGGCCTTTGGAATACTAGACAGCGCCGGTTGACACAACAACCGGCGCTTTTGTTTTGTAGCTCTCCGCGCTTACCTGACGGGCGCCATAGCCCGATTTGATTCATAATCGCCGCCCATGCAAGCCGCCTGGATGATCGCCGCCTCGCTGTTCTTCGCGCTGATGAGCGTGTGCATCAAGTACGCCTCGCCCTACTTCGGCCCGCTGGAGATCGTCTGCTACCGCGGCGCCATCGGCATGGTTTTCCTGTGGATCATGATGCGCTCGCGCCAGGTCAGCCTGCGCACCACGGTGCCCATGATGCACGTGTGGCGCAACGTGGTCGGCGTGTCGGCGCTGGTGTGCTGGTTCTACGCCATCGCCCACCTGCCGCTGGCCACGGCCATGACGCTGAACTACATGAGTGGCGTGTGGGTGGCCGCCTTCCTGATCGGCGGCACGCTGCTGCTGGGCCGCATCGCCGACATCCGCCGCCAGGGGCCACTGGTGCTGGCCGTGATGGCGGGCTTTGCCGGCGTCATCATGATGCTGCGCCCCACGCTGGAACAGAATCAGCTGTTCGCCGGCCTGATCGGGCTGATGTCGGGCCTGATGTCGGCGCTGGCCTACATCCAGGTCGCCGCGCTCGGCCGCGTGGGCGAGCCGGAGGCGCGCACCGTGTTCTATTTTTCGCTCGGCGCCACGCTGGCCGGCGGCATCGGCATGCTGTTCTTCGAGATGCACCCGCTGAACACCGTGCAGGCACTGTGGCTGCTGCCCATCGGCATCCTGGCGGCGCTGGGGCAGTTGTCGATGACGCGCGCTTACACCCGCGGCGCCACCATGGTGGTGGCCAACCTGCAGTATTCGGGCATCATCTTCGCGGCGCTATTCGGGCTGCTGCTGTTCGGCGACCGGATGCCGCTGATCGGCTGGGCCGGCATGGCCACCATCATCGCCAGCGGCATGACCGCCACCTTCCTGCGCGCCCGTGCATTGCCCAACCCGCCCGCTGAATCGCACTGACATGCACTACACCCATCTGATTTCCGTCGACGAGCTGAAAGCCCTGCACGCCAGCGACGCGCCGCTGCTGGTGTTCGACTGCAGTTCGGAACTGGGCAACCCCGACAAGGCCGACGCCATGTTCGCCGAGAAGCACATCGCCGGGGCCGTGCAGGCGCACCTGGAACGCGACCTGAGCGCGCACGACCCGGCCAACGCTGTCAACGGCGGGCGCCATCCGCTACCAAAACGAGAGCTGTTTGCGCAGACCCTGCAAGCGCTGGGCTTCGACAACGCCATGCAGGCCGTGGTGTACGACCGCAACGGCGCCAACTACTGCGGCCGCCTGTGGTGGATGCTGAAGTGGGCCGGCCACGACGCCGTGGCCGTGCTCGACGGCGGCCTGCAGGCCTGGGAGGCGGCGGGCGCGGTCGAATCCGGCCCCCGCCCCGGCGCGCACGCGGCCAGTTCTCCCTGAAGCCCGCCCTGCGCCGCCTGGTGCACACCGACGAGGTGCTGCAACAGCTGGGTCGCCCCACGCAGACACTGATCGACGCCCGCGGCGCGGCGCTACCGCGGCGAGACCGAGACGCTCGATCCGGTGGCCGGCCACATCCCCGGTGCGCTGAACCGCCCCTTCACCGACAACCTGGGCGCCGACGGCCGCTTCAAGCCGCGCGAGCAGCTCAGGCCGAGTTCGATGCGCTGCTGGCCGGGCGCGACGCCGTTGGCGTGGTGCACCACTGCGGCAGCGGCGTCAGCGCCGTGCCCAACGTGCTGGCCATGGAACTGGCCGGCTACCCGCCCGCCGCGCTGTACGGCGGCAGCTGGAGCGAATGGAGCCGCACGCCGGGGCTGCCGATGGCGCAGGGTTGAGGGATCAGGCTCTACGTATTTGATAGCTGGCTGCGCTCGTCATTAAACAATTTCAGAATTGAATGATGTTGAAATCGCCTGTTTATCAGCGCAAGCAGCTATCATTTTGTTTGATCAGCAACAAGTCTCAGACCGTGTTGTGGGAGCGGGCTTGCCCGCGATGAGGCGCCTCGTCGCCACGAACGCCTGATCGCGGGCAAGCCCGTTCCCACACAGCGGATGAGATCCGCGCGTCATCCGAGACTTCTTGGTAATCAAGCATTTTTGACAAACGCCAGAAAGAAAAGCCGCCCCTTCGGGCGGCTTTTCCTGTCCAGTTGCTGCAGCCTGGCCTTACGCTTACCCCACACCGTGCTGCTTGAACCACGCCAGCGCGCGCTTCCAGCCATCCTCGGCCGCTTCCTTGCGGAAGCTCGGGCGGTAGTCGGCATGGAAGGCGTGCGGCGCGTCGGGGTACACCACGAACTCCGACGCCTTGGCCGCCGCATTGCCCTTGGCACCCGCCTCCGCCAGCGCCGCCTTCATCCTCTCCACCGTGTCCAGCGGAATGCCCGTGTCGGCCGCGCCGTACAGGCCCAGCACCGGCCCCTTCAGCTGCGCCGCCAGTTCCACCGGGTGCTTCGGCGTCAGCGCCGTGCTGTCGCCCACCAGGCGCCCGTACCAGGCCACACCGGCCTTCACCTTCGGGTTGTGCGCCGTGTACAGCCAAGTCTGGCGCCCGCCCCAGCAGAAGCCGGTCACGCCCAGCTTGTCGGCATTGCCGCCGTGGGCCGCGACCCAGGCCACCGTGGCGTCCAGGTCGCCCAGCACCTGCGCATCGGGCACCTTTGAGATCACCTCGCTCATCAGCTTGGCCATCTCGCCATAGCTCTGCGCATCGCCCTGGCGCACGAACAGCTCGGGCGCGATGGCCAGATAGCCCGCCTTGGCAAAGCGCCGCGCCGTGTCGGCGATGTACTCGTGCACGCCGAAGATCTCCGACAGCACCAGCACCACCGGCAGCCCCGTCTTGCCCGCCGGCTGCGCGCGGTAGGCGGGCATCTTGAAGCCGGCCACGTCGATCGTCACCTCGCCCGCCGTCAGCCCCTCGGCCGAGGTCTTGATGGCCGTCTGCGCCATGATCGGCAGCGTCGCCGCGGCATAGCCCGCGCCCAGGCCCAGCTTGAGCGCGGTGCGGCGCGTGGGCGCCAGCGGCTTGGCCGGCACATCGAGCAGCGCCTGGGTGTCGAGAATGTGGTCGGACTTCAGCATCTGATAGCTCTCCTGTGTATGTGGGGATCGGGACAACCAGTCTAGAGGCGTTTGCGGATTCCTGCCCATGCCTGA
Source organism: Ottowia beijingensis (assembly GCF_013423955.1). Classification (GTDB taxonomy): domain Bacteria; phylum Pseudomonadota; class Gammaproteobacteria; order Burkholderiales; family Burkholderiaceae_C; genus Ottowia; species Ottowia beijingensis. The sequence goes on from NZ_JACCKX010000001.1 coordinate 791,732, forward strand.
TCGAATCGAGGCCCTGCATCATCCACGATCCCGGTCAGTCGCGCTATAATCTTTGGTTCCAATTTCGCCGACTTAGCTCAGTTGGTAGAGCAACGCACTCGTAACGCGTAGGTCGCCAGTTCGATCCCGGCAGTCGGCACCACATTGAAGTCCGCACAGGTTCACACCCGTGCGGACTTTTTCTTTTTCGATGCGGCAACTCGGGCGCAAATGCGTCGTCGCCAGAAAGACAAAGGGCCCGGAAATGATCCGAGCCCTTGAATGTGGTGGTGGGATGGTAGCCGGTCCCAAACCGCGTTGAATGGACCCGAAATCGGGGTCTCGGCAAGTAGCGGATTGCTGCGGATTCCAGTGAAAAGTGGACCTTGACAGCCCACTTTCGGGGCATTTCTGCAGTTTTCACCGGCGCACGGTCGACCACTGCAGGGGCGTCAACTTTGCGAGGGACGGGCCCGGTTCAATTCCCATTTGCGGAATCGAACCCGCGTCCGTCAGATCGCTACCTTCCACTCCCGCAACTGGCCGACGGTTTGTGTCAGCCCCTGCTTGAGCAACGTATCCACCCGCTGATGCGCCGGATGCACAAACCCGAACCCAACTTGCCACCCGATGCGCAGGACAAGCGGTCGGTGATCCCCATCGATGCGGGTGACGTCGAGCAGTGGCTGCGCGGCACGGTGGACGAGGCACAGAGCCTGCTGCGGCTCGCACCCGTGGAAACCTTCGATGCGGGGCCCGTCTCGGCGGCGTCTCAGTCCTTGCTGCTGTAGCAGTCTCAAACTACAACCGACCGTCTCCAAACCCTTGTCTCGCAAGGAAGTCGCCCTCGGAGCACTCCACGGACGCCAGAGAAAAACAGAGAAGAGAGAGTCGTCAGAGAGCCTAGCGCCGCGAACCGGCCACGCCCGCGTCCGAAGGGCGATGCCCCGAAACGCAGCAAACACGCGGGGAACGGCCAGAAAAACCCCAACCGAGAACGGTTGGGGCTTCAATATTGGTGGGCGACCATCTACTGAATGATCTGCGCTTACGCGCATGAAATCTACGAATTCTCCGATTAGGTTTTTATTTTTCCCCGTTTGTTCCCCGGACAGACAGGGAAGCGAGAAGAGTTCGTGAAGGTTGTCAACTCACCATCCCAGCGAACTGATCGGACAACTGGATGCTCTCCGCTACCGCCTCAAACCAACCGTTCCCAGCCAATTCAAGCCCTGGAGCGCCAGGCACCTACTGCGCGCCGCCCCGCAACCCCTCGTACAACCCCGCCGGCCCCAGCAGCACGTTCTTGATCCCGGCCCTCACCCACTCCGAATCCAGCGCCTGTCTGCTCATGATCTGATGCCGCTCGAAGGCTTCGATGATGGCGCGCATCCTCTTCAGATTCAGTCCGTCCTTAGCCCGTCCGAATACCCTCAAAAATCTCTGATCGGCAGTTGTCAGTCGGTCAAGTCCGCCAAGAACTCCGAGGCCGGATTCACGCCGGAAACGTGCAGAAATTCTCTCGCACGCGTGCAGGCCACATAAAGAAGATGGCGCTCGGTCGCGTAAACCTCGTCCAGATCGCTTTCGTCGCTCACGCACTCGATGCGTGACTGCAGGGGATCACCTCGTCGTCACAGGCCATCACGGCGACGGCACGGAATTCCAGCCCCTTGGCGAAGTGCATGGTGGCTACGGATGCCTTGCCGATGACCGACTGCACTCTCTCGTCCAGGATCACGAAAGGCACGTCGGCGTGTTGCAGAGCTTCTCGGGCACGCTCCAACTCGGCCTCGCTGCGGACGAACACGCCGATCTCGTGCGCAGCCAATCCGGCATCGACCTGACTTCTGATCCAGTCGCCCACGACCTTGCTTTCGTCCTCCGGGGTCTTGAATTCCTGGACCGTGGGCGATGGACCGTTGAAGACAGACACTGTGCCCTTGCGAGATTCGCTATTGCCATCCACATCGGCGATTTCAGTACCGAGAAGCCGATCGGCCTGCGCACGGATCTGATGCGAGGTCCGGTAGTTCACCATCAAGGAACGCGAGCGTCCACGCACGTCCACGCCGAGTGATTTCCAAGAGAAAGCCGTCTGGAAGATCCGCTGGCCGAGATCGCCCGCAAAGAACAGGGCGTTCGGGCGCCCGCCGCCGACAGCGGCCAAAAACTTCAGCTGCGCTACCGACACATCCTGCGCCTCATCCAGCACCACATGCTCGAACGGCGGATGCTTGCGTTTGGGCACTTCTATGGCCAGCCGCGTGAACACCCCCGCCAACGAGACCAAGCCGTCGGCTTGCAGCTCCTGCCGAACCGCATCAAACACCGACCACAGCAATTGCCGCTGCCCTTCTGACAGCCGAGTCTTACGGCCCAGCCTCACAACGTCGCGATACTCCTCCCAGGTCTGCAACTGCCACGCATCAACGACCTGGTGCCACTCGCCGAACAGAAAGGATTCGCCAAAACGCGAGCCAGACACTTTCGCCGCGTGCTTGGCGAGTCGTGCCCGCACATCGCTGGCCGTAGCGAGCCGAGCCTTGCCAAAGCTGACCTCATAGAGGCGCAGGCCCACGGCGTCAAGTGCCGCCACCTCGATGCGTTCACCCAAGCGCGGTTCGGAACTGATGAGAAGCCGAAGCCTGGTTCGCAGCGCGGTCGCCAGACCTTCCGAAAATGTGGTCAGCAGCACCCGTGCGTCGGCATTGACGCGCGCCAGGTGCGCAGCACGGTGCAACGCTACGATGGTCTTGCCGGTGCCCGCAGAGCCGGATACGCGCGCAGGACCGTTGTAGTCACGCTCCACGAACTGGCGCTGATCCGGGTGCAGGAAAATCGTCCACTTCTCCCACGGATACTCGAAGGCGCGCTCCAGTTCCTCCACGTTCGCCACCACGCGAAAGCGTCGCAGGGCATCGGGGTGCTCGAAGGGATCGGCATTGGGCTGCACCACCACCGGCGCAGCCTTGGGCGTGCCACCCGTAGCCAGTTCCAGCAAGGCTTCGCCTGCTTCCGCGGGCAGGTGCTCGACCAGATCGAGCAGCGAGTCTTCGTCTGCCTTGCGCACATCCTCCAGCCATTCCACTGGCACGCCGAAGCCCAGCAGCAACTGTTCTGCCGTCTGTGCGAACAGCAAGGGCTTCGGTGTGGGTGAGGCGGATGCTGGCACGCGCACCGATGGCACCGGCTCGTCCACGTATTTGGGGACGCGGATTTCTTCCACACGCTCGCGCACTTCCACGAACTGTGCTGCGCCGGTAGTGGGATGCACTTCCAGCTTGCGCCGTTCCGCCCACGCATAGGCCTTGTCGTGGTGATCCACGTAGCAGAGCAGCAGACTGCTCGCAGATTTGTGGACGATTAGACGGATGTCGGAGCCCGCCCGCACCGACCAAAATCGAGTGTCCTTGGCGCGGTCGAGCTTGTGGAAGCTCATCCCCGGATGGGCCGGATTGAGTTGCAAGTCGAATGCAGTGGTCTTGACGACCTTCTGCTCGTCACCGGTCAACCGTGCGAGACTGTCAGTGAACGTGTCGGCAATGCGGAAGTTCATCGTTAACACGCATCCTTGCTTACATAGTTGTCACGCCATGCTCCACTTGGCGTTTCTCGCAACTTGGGCAGGGGAGGGCTTTGCGAAGATTGCCAATATCGACTCTGCTCAAACCGTACGCGACAGAGAGGCGATCGAAATCTTCCGTCGTTATGCCTTCCGCATCGAGATCCTCGGGGACGCCTAAATGCCACGCCTCCGCCCGCAGCCAGGACAGCCCCGGAACGGACGCAAGAGACTTCTCCAATTCAAGGTAGAACTTCATTCGCCCACCCCTCCACACAGGAAGAACGGTATGTCCGTCAGGGCTGATTGGTCCAAAGCCCGTTTCTCCAAGCGCGCCAGAACGCCCTGCCTTGCACTTGGGCCAGCACATTGGAGCTGTAGAACCCCTCATCGGGAGTCTTCGAATCTTTCGGGAACTGGATCGCGATTCCGCTGAAATAATCTCGGAAGCTCTCAGGCACGGCCCGCTGCTGATCGGTGGCGAACTTCGCATCCTTGAGCGGTTCCGTCAAAGCGGCGTCCGCTCGACTCTGGTCGAGAGCAGTGCTCCACCAATTCACTCGATGTCGATGAAGGTTGCTGACCCCGTTCGGCTCAACCACCGAGGTAAAGAACTCGAAGTCCCATTTGCCTCCTCGCGAAGGCTTTACATGGAATAGGGACGCATCGATCGTCCCCGCGCCGATGTCGGCCATCAGAAAGATGTTTCGGGCATTGACGTCAAAACTGGTCGAAACCACGAAGCCGTAAATCTGTGCGGCGATCTCGGGCAACGCAATCACCTCTGCATCATCTTCATCAGTCGGTTCCCCGTTGCGCGATCCAGCGCCGCTTGCACCGAGGCGAGACCCACGTCGCCAGCGGCGTTGGCACACGCCCACGCGGCGGAACCGATGCGCTGAAACAGTCTTGCGGTCTTCGGCGAATCGAGGTGATGGGCGGCTGGCAACCCGATGGCGAGCTTCCAGAAGAGTTGCGTGCTTCGGTAGAGCCCGCCACGAGTGCTAAGCAACCATCCGCGCGAGCGTCGGATGATGAGTGCTAGAAAAGCCACGGCACGACATTGCAGTGCAACTTGGTCTGGATCGGAGAGCAAGGAGAGCTTCAAGTCTCTGTGACACTCCGCGCCGTCCGTGAGTGAAAACCGCTCTCCAGTTTGGTACAGCCTAGAAGGAAGCAGATACTGCTCGATCCCTGTACCAGACCCCAGCGGCACAGCGAATGCTTGGCCCAGTTCATGGTCCCCAATGACCACCTTGACGCACGAGGTGCCGAAATCCAATCCCATCGTGACCTCATGCTGGTCCTCGACCTTGCCATGATGCGCTTGAGTAACGATACCGGAGAGCTCAAAGTCGTCTGACTGCACCGACGCGACGGGCATAGCTGGCCCAAGGTTGAATCTTGCATTGGCAGCGATGGAAAGCCTAATGGTCTGATCTGGCGGTTTCGGCGGTGAATTTTGCGCAGCAGGCCTACTCCGTGTCTGGGCTGATCGTAAACCCGCCTGCCCTGAGCGAGTGGGACCCCGGAGATGCGAGACTAGGCGCCCGTTCTTGGAATCGCTACGTGCCGGCCGTTCTGGTGGGACACCACCCATCGTCTCTCGTCGATTGTTGCTCCTCGTGTGATCAGGGTGAGAGTGAATAGGTTGTGCGTTGGCTCTCGATGCGCTGACGTCAGTAGGAGGCGGCCCCTGCGCAGCGCGACGAGTTGAGTCATCTGCACTTCGGTTCGCCAGGGCGCGATCAGGGCTGGATGCGCCCTTACGATCTGCTTCCTGTTGCGCCTTGATGAACGCCTCCCTTATTGATCGCGCCACCTTTGTCCCCTTCTTCAAACAACTTTGATAACACCCGCCGATACCAGGCTGCTCTGCTCGGTTGCCTTCGCCTTGAGTTCAAGCAAGGCGATGCGCTCCTCGATACGTTGCCGCTCATTGGCCTTGCGCTTTTCTTCCGCAGGCCGCATCCGCAGCTTCTTGGGATCGGCTGAGTGGGTATAGGCACGAATTCTCGCGTCGTACTTTTCCATCTTGTCGTCAAGGTGCTTTCTCAATGCACTGACGTTGAAGCGAATTCGATCCGCATCTTCGCGACGCGTGGACTCAACGAACTCTTTAAACTCCCGTTCAAGAATCTCGCGGCATTCGTCCTGAAGGTTGGCCGTTCTCGCTGTGTCGAGTTCTCCTGTCGCTCCCAGCCATTCCCGGCCTTGCAACGCGCCGACGTTGACGAGACGCTCCGCTGCACTGCCTTCGACAACCCGGCCGGTGTGCAACGATTTTGCAACGTACTCAAGCCGCTCCAGTTCGCGCGAACCTGACACAGACCAACGCATGACTGTGTAGACATAGATGTCAGGCGGCTGGCCTGCATCGGCACTGGATTCAAGCTGCACTGCTGCGACGGGGAGATACCTGGGGTCGCCGCCTGTCGCTTTGATGCGTTCGCTGACAAAGCGAACGAGTGGATGGTCCTGACTGACAATTTCCAAGCTGGATTTGGGTCCGCCAACCTTGTTGTCGAACCTAAGCAGCGGCGGCTTGACGACAACAATGCGGTCCGCGATTGCAGGCGATGAGCCTGCAAAAAATCTCCAAATGCCTGCTTGGCGTCTATCGACAACTCTGCGGTTTGAACAAGCGGCTCACCGGCGGCGGCAATGAGTCGAGTGCCTTCGAACTCATGCTTCAGGAAATCGCGCACATAGGCCAGTAGATCGTCACCGCGAATGTAGCGACCCAGTTCGTTCGCCGCCCTGACTTTGTTGGTGATGAACTCGCCGTGCGCGATCAGGTTTGACGCCTCCTCCTCAAGCTTAAGCTCTTGCTGCGTCCGGGTTTCAATCGCAACAGCGGCTCGATCGACTCGATCGCGCTCTTCGGCTGCCGTTAACCTATGCGATAGCAGTTCGTAACCCAGCTTGCGAATCTCCTCTCCGAGTACGGCCTCCATGCTGCCGAGTGCATTTCGGAATGTGTCCAGGCGCTGCATCAAGCGAGACTGGACGCGCTCGTCAATGGTGTCCGCATAGACCATGTTCCAAATCAGTATTCGTTCGGCTTGTTGCCCGATCCGGTCAATGCGACCAATACGCTGCTCGATCTTTGCGGGATTCCACGGCAGGTCGTAGTTGATGAGCAGACTTGAAAACTGGAGGTCTACGCCTTCAGAGGCCACCTCCGTGGACAACAAGATGTTGGCGCCATCGGGTTTCTCGAACCGCGCCAGTGCATCGTGCTTGTCCATCCCCATGGAGCACGATCGAGGTGATGCCGTCATCCTTTAGACGCTCTGCCAAGTAGTACAGCGTTTGCTTGTAAAAAGTGAACAGGACGACCTTGCGGCCCGGGTACTCCTTCCAATACTTGCTCAGCCGTTTCGTTAGCTCGCGATACTTCGAATCGTGTCTGGAGAGTTCCGCGGAATCGCCGACTGCGGCACTGATCTTCGCCAACTCACGCAGCAGCACACCGTCCTTTTGGTCTCACGATCGGCGAAGAACTCGTCCGCGTCCAGCTCGTATGCTGTTTCGGCCAAGCCCTCCCGATCGGACTCGCCGGTCAGCTTGCTGCGCCAGCCTGCACAGGCAGCAGCCATCGAACTAGCCATCTGGCGTTGAGGGATGGTGAGCATGAAACCTTCAGAGATTTCGAGGTTTTCACAGAACTCCCGGACTTTGTCCGTGACCAGCGTGTAGAACCTGGCCTCCACAGGCGCCATCGTCGCCTTTACAACCTCAGCGTATCGCTCCACCCTGTGCTCGTTGACGTCGCGTTTGAGTGTGCGGGTGATGATCTTGCTGAGCGGATTGATCCGATCCAGCCTGTCCGCGATCTCCGCGCGTCCCCGCGCGCTGGCCAGCACGGCGTCGCTTGGTGGGTTTTCCTGCAGGTAGGCGAGCTGCTCGTTATCGTCGAGATGGCCAGCACCGAGGGCCTCCTCGACCGCAGCGAGAAACTCCGCCTGACTAACGACAGAGTTCAGAACCCTGTCTCGCAGCCTGACCATCGGTACGTTGGCTTCCAGCGTCCACTCAAAAGTCCATTCAAAGGGAATGACTCCTTGTCGAGCAGGTGCAGAAGATTGAATAGATCGCGGTTATGTAACTGGATCGGTGTGGCAGACAACATCACCATGTTCTGCGCAGCCGATCTGAGGAACTCGCCCAGCCGATGGGTCTTCGTTTCCCTGTTGCGCAGGTAGTGCGCTTCGTCGATGATGACCAAGTCCAGCGGTGCATCGTCAAAATCAGCGTCGTCGAGAAACCGCGCTAGCTTCGCTGCGCCGGATTGTGGCGCATCGTCGGTCTCGTCCCAGTCCCGTGGTGGACGGATGCCCTGCAAGCTGGCAATCAGTGCGAACTCTTCGTGTGGGTCCCGAACCGCCTTCTCAAGACGCGCGAGGAGCTCTCCGGCGTTGACGATCTCGGCGCGCACGCCAAAGCGTTCGTTCAGTTCGTGACGCCATTTCTCGCAGAGCATGGCAGGACACGCCACCAGCAGGCGTCGTGCGTCCTGACGAGCTCGAAGTTCGGTCCAAATAAGCCCAGCTTCGATGGTCTTGCCCAAGCCAACTTCGTCGGCGATCAGGATGCCGTTGCTCGGGGAGTCCAGAAACTGGAGCACAGGCTTGAATTGATACGCGAGAAACTGCGTATTGGTGGAGTTGAGGCTGTAGATCAGGTTGGCCAGCTTCCCACTCAACCTGTAGTAGGTGATGGCACCCCGCAGATCGTGGACGCGGCCAAACCGACCGTGCAAGATCATCTCGTAGGGTCCTTGCGGCGTCCTATCGACCTTCTCCAGTGCGCCGGGAAGAAAGAAATCCTCGCTTCCGTCGAAGAAGTTGACAAGCACTCTCCGCCGTGACGCGGGGCCATCCGATTCGTTTGTGAGTATTCCGATTCGGCCAGGATTGGCCTTCAGTCTGACCCTGTCGCCTGGCTGCATGCGACCCCCTAGACGCGAAACACCTTCATGACTTCATCGCCGAGGTGATTGATCACCTTCACCGCGATTCGTCCCGACTTCGGCTTCTCGAACGGGCGCGAGGTGTCGCTGTTCAAGCTCGCCCACGCCTCCGCGTCGATCTCGGCCTTCAGTGTGGTCTTGAGTGCCTTGTACGGGTCGTTCGCGCCGAGGAAGTAGGCGTGGCGGACGAAGAAGCTCTCCTCGTTGTAATCGGTGTCGATGAACCAGCAGGCGATGCCGTCTGCGCCGTCGCTGCGGATTTCGCCGCTGTTGGGATGGAACACGTCCACGCCGTTCACCTTGACGCGCATCTGGTTGGCAGCGTCGTCCTCGCCGCCGTCGAGCAGGTCGATGTCCGGTTCACCGAAGATCACGAACAGGTTGCCCTTGCCGGTGTTCTTCAAGTCCTCGGCCATGTGCAGATCGGCGTTCATGCGCGCCTGCAGCACGCGGATGCGGCCGAGCTTGCCCAGCTCGCTGGCGTGGGCGTCGAAGCTGAAGGCGCAGGCGATCAACACGTCGAAGTCGGCCTCGGCCGCTTCGCGCGCGGCGGCGGCGAGGTCAACGCGGGTGACGGTGCCGAACTCGGGGCCGATGAAGATGGCGGCGCGCTTTTCATCCGTGCCTTCAAGATAACGCGCCTCGGCGCAGATCAACTCACCCGGCCAGGGTTCCAGCGCGGTGAAGTCGATCTTGTCGGCCTTGTGCGCCTGCTGCACGCCAGCGGTGCGCAGGTTCTCCAGGATGATGGCGTTGAAGTCTCGCCCGTATTCGGCCTGCGCTTCGGCAACGTGGTCGATGAGTTCGTCGTTTTCGTCCACACCCAGCACGCGGTGCGGGCTGAGACTTTCCACCGTGAACGGCCCGGCCACGCGCACCTTCTTCTTGTCTTCGTAGGGGCGGTCGTAGAGGAACTCGGAATCGGCCTTGGCGGCGATGCTGGCGTCGATTTCCTTCTGGCGGGCGATGCGCTGCTGCCACCAGTCCTTGTGCGCCTGCTTGGTGGCATCCGGCCACTTGGCGTCAAGCTCGCGCGGGATCTCCCATTCCTGCCACTGCTTACCAAGTGCCTTGTTCAGGGCTTCGCGCAGCGGTTCCAGTAGTTGCTGGAACTTGTCCCAGATGACATTAATCTCGGCGTTGTTGGCGATGGACTTCAGCGTGATGTGCGGCACGCGCTCATAGACGAAGCCGTGGCGGATGTTGCCGCTGGTGGGCTTGCTGCTGGGCGCGCTGCGGGTGATCTCGGCTTCCTTCTGCTGGCCTTCGCGGCTGTCGGCGAGCAGATAGAACGGATAGCGCGCGCCCATGACGCGGGCGCGGGCCAGTGCGAGCGCAACGCGGCTGGTGTCAATCGTGATCCAGCGACGACCCCATTGCTCGGCGACGTAGGCAGTAGTGCCGGAACCGCAAGTAGGGTCGAGCACGAGGTCGCCGGGGGTGGTTGCCATCAGAATGCACCGCTCAATCAACTTGTTCGCGGTTTGAACGACATAGATCTTGTCGCCACCAAACTGGTTTTGGCCAACAGCATCGCTCCAGATATTGTTAAATGGAAATGCAGGGAAATCATCGAGGTAGCGAATGTAGCCAAGATTACTTCCTGAGCTGCGTGAACGCGATTCGCGGCAAGCAATCGCGTCATGCCAGTTTGACCAGTTTTCCAAACGCCCGATGCAGGTCGAAATTCTCGACCTGATACGTTCACTGGATAACGAGTCTTGTCCACACCAGATGACGAAGTCAGATTATCAACGCCAAAAATCCGCGCTCCTTCAGGAATCGTTGCTCCGGTTTTCTCTTCTCTTTGTAGCGGTCGACGCAGGCCGGTTGCCTCCTCAACTTGCGTGTAGAGACTTCCGCCAGCAGCGCCAGCGACCTTTTCACGCCAGAGTTGCTTGTATTTCACAACCTCAATATTCCGGGCGAACCACAGAATGTTGTCAGCAACACCCGGGAGCGTCTTAAGTTCACCTGGACTGCCTGCGCCAGTGGTTTTCTGAGCAACAATGGATACAACGAAGTTTTGCTCGCCGAAAACCTCATCCATCACCGCCCGCACCCGATGCACGTTCTCATCCCCAATCTGCACGAAGATCGACCCACTCTCCGTCAGCAGATCCCGCGCCACCGTCAACCGATCGCGCAGATAGGTCAGATACGAATGAATGCCATCGCGCCAGGTATCGCGGAACGCCTTCACCTGCTCCGGCTCGCGCGTGATGTGCTCGGCGTTGCCGTCCTTCACGTCGCGGCTGGTGGTTGACCACTGAAAGTTGCTGTTGAATTTGATGCCGTAGGGCGGATCGAAATAGATGCACTGCACCTTGCCGCGCAAGCCCTCGCGCTCGGCCAGTGACGCCATCACCTGCAAGCTGTCGCCGAGGATGAAGCGGTTGGCCCAGTGCGCGTCGTGCTGGTAGAACTCGGTGCGCGCGGCCTCGTTGGGCAGGCCGTTGAAGTCGGCGAATAGATCGGCGAAGGTACCTTGCTTCTGCTGCGCCTGTGCCTGTGCCTCGCGGCGCGCTTCGCTCTGGCGGCGCAGGTCATCGACCAGCACCTTGGGATGCACCTTCTCCTGAATGTAGAGCGGCGCGGCCTGCACCACGAGGTCGACTTCGTCCTGCGCATCCTTGCCGCGCCAGACCAGTTGCGGGTCGAGATCGCGGTTGCGCCGCTCCATCGCCACGCGCACCGGCGCTTGCTCGGTCTTGGCCAGCACGGCCTGGTACTCCGCCGTGGGGATGTTCTTGCGCGTGGCTTCCTCGTGCTTGAAGGCTTCGACGCTGATCGGTGTTTTTCTTTCTTTCTCGTGGCCATATCAGGCGTCCTTCTTCGCAACGGTTTCCGTCATGGCGGCGTCGACCATGTGCTCGAAATGCTCCTTGATCTTGGCGGCAAAGTCATCTTGCATCTCGTACACGTCGGTGAACTCGGCGAATGCCCAGCGTCCGTATTTGCCGGCGTGGTTCACGCCGGGCACCCAGTAGGTTTCCATCGTCATCTTCTTCACCACCGCGTCTTCGCGCCGGTAGCCTTTCACTTCCACAATCAGGTGCAGGGGTCGTCTTCACCGTGGCCGTCGTCGAGCTTGACGATGAAGTCGGGGATGTACTTGCGCGTCTCGCTGCCTGCGCGGTAGGGCACTTCCAGGCCCAGGTTGTGGTTCTTGGTGTAGGCCAGCACCTTGGGGTGCGCTTCGGCCACGCGGCAGAACTCGGCCTCCCAGTCGCTGTCGAGGATGACCCAGTTGACGTGGTTCTTGGGCGGCGGCCCCAGCGTCTCAAAGCGGTCGCTGCGCGAGGTGTTGAAGGCGACATGCTTTGTGCTGCCTTCGGGGTTGTAAGGGTCGAACACGGCCTTCACCGGGCGGCCTTGCTTCAACTCCACGCGGGTGATGGCGGCGGTGATGCGCTCGCAGGCCTTGTCGGCCAGTTCCTGATAGAGCAACTGGCCGGGGAAGGTGCCGCCCTTGCAGACGAGGCAGGTGTCCAGCCATTGCTTGACGATGCGCTTCAACTGGCCGAACAGGTGCAGTTGCGGGGCGTCGCCCGCGTCGCGCCATTTGCTGAGGAGCAGGTGCTTGGTGAGGTGCATCAGCACGGTGGACGGGCGCACGTCGTCCAGATGCTGCAGGTTCAGTTCGACCGCCTCGCCGATGATGCCTGCCTGCACGTTGCGCGACGGGCCGACCAGTTCCGGCGTGAGTTCCAGCACGGAGTCTTCGTTGAACTCGGCGCTCAGGCGATCCTGCGGCAGTTCCACGCGGTAGCCGACCACGCGCGGGAAGCGGATTTCCAGCGCATCGCGTTCCGGGCGCACGGCGCGGACGCGGATCACCTCCGCAGGCGGCTCGGGCGGGATCACCACGGGTTGCGCCGTGAAGTTGAAGGGGATGCCCAGCACGTCGGCGTATTCGACGTTGAACAGGCCCTCGGCGTTGAGTTCGTAGGACTGGCGGCGCAGGGCGCGGCCCACGACCTGTTCGCACAGCAATTGGGTGCCGAAAGCGCGCACGCCCAGAACGTGGGTGACGGTGTTGGTGTCCCACCCTTCGGTGAGCATCGCCACCGACACCACGCAGCGCACCGATTCGCCGAGGCGGCCTTCCTTGCCGACGGTGTTCATCGCCTCGCGCAGCAGTTCCGAGTCGGTGAGCTTGTCGGCGGCGTGGGCGTCGCCGGTGCGCTCGATGATTTCGCGGCGGAAGCGGTCGATCTCGTCGCTGGCGATGGTGCGGAAGTTGTCGTCGAGGGCCTCGCCGGATTCAAGCTGTTCGCTGTCTACCAGCAGGGTGCGCGGCCGCGCCAGCGGGTTGCCGTGCTCGTCGTGGTTCTGGAACAGCTTGAGGCGCCCTTCCACCAACTGGCTGCTGCCGTCGTCGTTCTCCTGCTGAAAGCCGGAGATGAAGTCATAGACCAGCTTGGACGTGGAGGTGTTGTTGCACACCACGATGAAGCACGGCGGCACCTTGATGCCGGCCTTTGCCAGTGCTCGAACACCTTGACGTAGTGGCCGTAGAGGGCTTCGAGCGCGGTTTGCAGCTCCACCGGAAGGCTGAGCGGGTCAAGCCGGTTGCCCTTGCCGCGACCCTTCTTGGGCATGCGCTTGCCGATGTGCTTCCACAGCTCCCGATACACCGGCACCTCGTTGCCGGGGATGTTGTCGGCCACCGGCACGCGCGGCAACTTGACGATGCCGCACTCGATGGCATCCATCAGCGAGAAGTCGCTCATCGTCCACGGGAACAAGGTGCCTTCGGCGTAGCCTGATCCGCGCAGGAAGAAGGGTGTGGCGGAAAGATCGAACACGCGCGCGAGGCCGAGCTTGCGGTTCACCGCTTCGAGGCCGGAGATCCACAGCCGAGCGGCCTCGTTGTTCTCCTCGGCTTCCTTGCGGTCGTCGCCCTTGAGGTCTTCGTCTTCGTCGCTTTCGCTGGGCGGCTTCTCGCGGTAGCAGTGGTGGGCTTCGTCGTTGATGGCGAGGATATTCTTCAAGCCCATCAACTCCGGCAGCACGCGCTGGAGCATCTGGCCTTCGGTTTCCAGCGTCTGCATTTCCTCGCCGCCGCGCCCTTGCAGCAGACGGCGGCCACCGCTGGAGACTTCGAGCCGCTCGCGCAGGCGGAAGGCGTGGTAGTTGGTGATGACGATGCGTGCGTGGGCGATGTCCGGCAGCATGTCGCTGGGAACCAGCTCGCGGTTGGCGTAGTAGCTTTCCGTGTCGTTGGGAAGCAGCACGCGCAGGCGATCCTTGATGGTCAGACCCGGTGCGACGATGAGAAAACCGCGTGTGAACTTCTGGCTGTTGGGGCGGCGCACGGCATTGATGGTCTGCCACGCGATGAGCATGGCCATGACCGTGGTCTTGCCCGCGCCGGTGGCGAGCTTCAGGGCAAGACGGCTGAGTTCGGGGTTGGCCTCGGTGTTGGCCTTGGAAAGATGGTCGAGGAAACGCTGGCCGCTCTTGCCCAACTGCGGCGCGACCTCGGTGAGCCAGATCGCGGTTTCCACCGCTTCGACCTGACAGAAGAACGGTCGGATGCCAGAGAACGGGTGACCGCGCCAGTGCTGCAACAAGCGCGCGGTTTCCGGTGTGACGCGCCACTGAGCGGGTGGCAGCATCCGCCACTTGTCCACCTCTTCGCGCACCGCATTGATGACGGCGGTGTGGTCGTACTGCTGCTTATCCGTGGACAGACCCTGCCCTTCGTCGAACACCAGTGACGCCTGATCCCCGCCACCTTTTGCTTGCGCGGCTTCGGGATCGGAGTGATGAAGTCAGCTTGGCGGCGCGACTCTTTGATGATTTGCGTGGGCTGACCGGAGCTGTCCAGTTCCCAATGACGCGCAGGACGCGCGTAGGGCGAGTTCAGGATGGGCTGATCGAAGAACGGGTTGGACATGGCCCCTTTCATCCTTTGCTGTTTGTCTCTATGGGATGCCCCGGCATGTGGCGAGCAGCAGTGGCGCGGATCGGGTGAAGCTGCAACTTGTCCAAATTGAGCAGGTACTGGTTGAAGAACGGCAGGCCAATCTTGCGCGCGAGAAAGGAATCTGGATTGGTGCCGCGCTGCCGCCTGGTGGTCAGCTCAGCAAGGACGGCGTGCTTGGTCAATTCGATTTCGCAGCCTCGACGGCGCAGAACAGTGAACGGGAAGATGACCTTACCGCAAGCGGACTGCATGTAGTCGCCGCGCAGCAGGTCTGTAACGGACCTGATGAAAGAAGAGAAAGGTGTGGGCTCGAAGACCATGTGACTAAGTGTATCGGGGCGTGCCGCGCCCTCCCTGTCTTCACGCCCTCAGGCGGGCGAAGGCAGGCACCACCAAGTCTGCCGGAACGGCATGTTCCCGCCTGGACAATCGCTCTCGATCAAGACACGCTCGTAGCCTGTCAGCAGAACACCGCCCCGGTCGATCTGCAACAGCCGAACCTGCACCAGCCCCGGCAGTGGTCGAGTGCCATCGGGCAACTCAAAGCTGGCGAGCAGTTCGGCACGCCGGTTGCGGTCAGCCACGTGGCTCCACACCGTCAGGCGTCCGACCAGTGCACCGGCGCGCACCGCGTCGGCAGCTACCTTCTGCCCATGGTGACGCAGGCGATACACACGCCACAAGCCGCCCAAGTCGGAATCTGCAGGAGTTTCGGCCAACCCGGCATCGCCGGCCCGTACCCGGTCAGCTTGGACATTGCGATTTCCCAGACCATCAAAGAACGCTTGCGACAGGGTGGGGTTTGGCATGGTGCTTCTTGACGGCCTCCGGTGTACTGTGCAAATATACAGTATCTCTTGAAGGAGTCCGATCATGGACACGTCCCCGAACACTTCTCAATTGACCGCCCTGGAAGGGATCGTGCGTCGCCTGGTGCAGCAGCACATGATCGCCAACCCGGCCCACGGTGGCCCGGGTCACCTGGATGTGCCTGAGTTGCGCCAACTGATCTTCGACGCCCGTGCCTTGTTCAGCGCGGAGGAGCTGGAAGAGATGGAATTCGCGGCAATGGAATACAACGAGGACGGGGTTCACAGCGCGCCGCGCGCCGTTCTCAGGCCACCGCCGCTGCGTCGAAAGCCTCAGCCTCGGTCAGCCTGAGCAGTTCCTGGGCCTCGGCCATGGTGCCGGCCAGCCATTGATCGACGTCACTGGATTCGATGGGAATCACGCTGCGCTTGTCTTGGCTGTCCGGCGGCAGCTTCGGGTCGGGCTTGTGCATGCGGCTCATCAGCGGGTGGTGGTCAGCGTTGAGGGTGAGCATGGTGTAGCTCTCGTGCACCTCACCGGTGGCTCGGTCGGTCCAGGTGTTCCACAGGCCGGCCAGACCCCAGGGCGCGCCATCGGCACGGCGAAAACGCCACCAAACGTTCCTTCCAGTCTCCCAGCAGGGTTCATCGAAGCTGTCTGCCGGGATGATGCAGCGCTGGCCTTTGGCCCAGGGGGTGCGGTAGGTAGGCTTGGCGGCCAGTTCCTCGGACCGGGCGTTGTTGGTGCTGTAGGGCAGCTTGGCCGACTTGGCGAAGTGCGGGATCAGGCCCCACTGGCCGGCGACCAGTTCGCGTGAGTAGGCGGCATCGTGCACGGCGCGCCGGATGAAGACACCCCGGCCGCGAGGGAACACGACTTCATCCCACCAGCGCACCGGGTTGCGCCCGCCTATGTGCCAGGCACGCTCGATCTCGGCTTCATCGGGGGTGACGTAGCGGTTGCACATGGGGGCATTGTGCGGCGTCAGATTAGACGCGCCGCGGCTCAAGGCACGCAGAACCTCGACCAATGCAACGACAGCACACCAATCGAACCGCGCCTGGGTCCGAACCCAATCTCAAGCGTTGAAGGCCCTCAGTTGCACCGAACGGTCTCGCCACCCCAATTTCGTGCCAGCAACTGAGGTTGACATTGCTGACTGCGCACCTCGATCTCGCCCCATGCGGCTCGATAGCGACAGGCCTTCAACTCAGGCAAGACAGATTCCGCGACTGCGGACTGGCCAACGAGACAGGCGGTCACCTTCTCCGGCGCCTGTGCGCGCCGCCACACCTTGAGCTGCTCAAGCTGCGGCTCACAGTCGTACAACTGGGACGGAACAAACCATGAGTCGTTGTCCCCAACGAAAGCAGTCTGGCTTGCCGTTGCCGCGTGTTCCGCTGGGTGGGCTCGTGTGCCTGGCTTGGTCTTGCTGAACTGCCGGACATAGCAGCCGCACCAGGCGTCTGCGGAGCCATCGCCTCCTTGGCGCCGGCAGTTCTCGAAAATGGCCCGATACCGACCTTGCTCGCGGTCCCCGTCGGCCCAAGCAAGAGGTGAACGCATCTCGGGCGGCATCATGAGCCATTTCCCCAGGTTGGCGGTAAATCGCCTGGTTTCATTGCTGGTGCAGGCATGGCGTTTGACCAACAGGGAAGCGTCTTGCACTGCGTCTCGTGATTCCGGCAAGGTCATCAGGTCTTCTTTGCCTCTTTCACAGCGTTGTCGCTCTTCGTGGGAGTCCTTCGCATCGCAGTTCTCCATCATTACCATCCCTACAACGATGCTCGCAACGATCGATTGCGCCTCTTCGCGCGTGACTTGACCCCGTGCGGCTCGCGCCATGACCTCCTGTTGCCGGCGCACCAGTTGCTGAGTCATTTGCAGCTGGATCGCTTCGACCCCGAGTGCGGGACACATTTCGCCGAGCTGTCCAAGTGCCTGGTGAAAGTAGGTGCCGTCCCCGCGAATCGGGGGTACTTGGCTGAAGTTGCCTGCATGAATGGCCGCCATGGCCGCAGGCTGGCGGTAGCCATTGCTGGGCAACGAGGTGCTGACGGTTTCCGGCGCCGAACTCAAGATTCGGGAGGTCATCATGCCTTCCATGTGCGAGGCTTTTTCGAGGCACGTGTAGATGGCGAATTGTTCCGAGCGGTTTTCGTTGTTCTGAACCCATTGCGAGCGGCAGCGCTCGACAGCCGCACTGGAAACCAAACCCAACTGAAGCGCTTGCTCGACCAATGTACGGGGGCAGTAATCGCGATCACGCGGCTGTCCGGGTGTGCTTTCCTGCGCACAACGGCCGTAGTTGGCAGCACTCCAGTAGCTGAAGCTTCTTAGCCTTGGTGCCTGGGTCGCACCGCGGCACATCGGATGATCCGCATCCAGCGAACACATCCTGGCCGCCTGATCGGCACTGGCTCTTGGCGTCGCGTTGGTGGAGCGGGAGGCTGAGTCAGCCGACGGGGATTCGGTGCGCCCGACTGCGTGGCAGGCCGCGCCATCGATGAGGGTCGCGCCATCGATCCTGTCGAGCTGGTACCGGCGCCCCTGTCCGGCGGCAATGCGCCACACATGCGCTCATACTGTCTGCGCGCACTTGCGATCAGCGGTAGGTCGACGGAACGCTGTTCCAATCTTGCCAGGTTCTGACTCATGCGCTCGCATTGAGGTGAGCCCGATGCTGCCGCGTTGTGCGCCACGACAAGGAGGGACATGATCCCGAATGGCACTGATCGCCAGAGCAACCTTCTCACGGCAACCCACATGAAGTCGACCGTGGCATTCATGCCCGCTTGACGGACGCCATACGCAGCGAATCCCATGAGTCACATCCTCTCGATGAGAGTTTGAGTTCTGGTTTCTCGACGCCCATGCAGATGACCACATGGCGCGGCAAACGTGGATGCGAAGCAGAATGTAACGAACAAATTGTTCTTGTCAATTGTCGTTATTGGCTCCGCTCATCGGGACGTGCCACCGTAGGTGGAAGGTGCGACAGGTGTGTGAAGAAGATGTTGCTGGCACCTGCGAATCATGGCCAGGCAAGCCGTCTACCTGCCGCGCGGCCGGCAGACTTCACCTCGCGGAGACTCGGTCAAGGTCCCCATCAATCCAGAATTTTTCAACCACATATTACCCAGTAAGCACTTGACCCAGTGCTTGCCCCAGGCCCTCGCCAGCGCCCCTGAGCCCCCGCGGCTTTCTTCCTCCCCGACACCAACGCCCGGCCAGCCCCGCTGCGCCGGGCGTTGTGCCGTCTGCTGGCGTGATGGCCTGTTCCCTCTCATCCCTTTCAAGGAGTTCCCATGTTGACCTGCCCCAACTGCCAATCCACCCGCGTGGTCGAACGCCACATCGGCCGCGACACCGGTGGCGCCCTCGGCACCATCGCCGGCTCTGCCACCGGTGTGGCCGCTGCCCTGCGCGGCGCCACCGCCGGCGCCGAAACCGGAGCCGCCGTCGGCCTGATCGCCGGCCCCGTCGGCTCCTCCCTGGGCGCCATCGCCGGCGCCTGCGTCGGCGGCCTCATCGGCGGCGCCATCGGCCGCGAAGTCGGCCTGGAGATCGGCCACGCCATCGACACCCATTGGCTCGAAAGCCACCAGTGTGTCGTCTGCGGCCACACCTTCACGCCCCGCCTGCAGGTCGCCTGATCGATGGCTGTTCTCTTCCCTGTCTTTTCTTGTCTTGGCCCTTCGGGGCCTTTTTTGTATCTGTTGAAGGAGTATTCCCATGTCCGTAGCCTTAGCCACCCTCACCCCCGCCGAAACCCCTGGCAAACCCTGGGCAGCGACCTGCCCCGAAGCAACCCCTCGAAGCCTGGGCACGCGCTGCCGGCATGGACTGGCAAATCCGCGAAACCCCGGTGCGCTTTCTCACCGAGCAGGCCGGCTCGCTCGGCGCCATCCAGAGCTTCGACGAGCAGAAGGTGCTCTACCGCAGCGACACCCAACTGCCGCTGTCGGTGGTGGGATCGCGCTACCAGGTGGTGCAGCCACGCGAAGTGCTGGAGTTCTACCGCGACCTCGTGGCCGTCTCCGGCTACGAGCTGGAAACCGCCGGCGTGCTCAAGGCCGGGCGCAAGTTCTGGGCGCTGGCGCGCACCGGCCAGGAAACCGTCCTCAAGGGACGCGATCTGGTCAAGGGCTACCTGCTGCTGGCCAGCTCCTGCGATGGCAGCCTGGCCACCACCGCCACCCCGACCACGGTGCGCGTGGTGTGCCAGAACACCCTTGGCATCGCCCTGAACGGCGCCACCGGCGCCGTCAAGGTGCCGCACTCGACCCGCTTCGACGCCCAGGCCGTCAAGCAGCAACTCGGCCTGGCCGTCTCCCAGTGGGACGGCTTCATGTACCGCATGAAGACCCTGGCCGAGCGCAAGGTCAAGAGCCACGAGGCGATGAACTACTTCCTGCAGGTGCTGTGCCACGCCGATGGCCCGGGCGAGCCCCGCATGAAGCTCAGCAACGAGCAGGCCCTGAAGAAGGTGCAGAGCCTGTACGACGGCCAGGGGCGGGGTGCGGAAGTCGGCGCTGCCCACGACACCGCCTGGGGCCTGCTGTGCGCCGTCACCGAGTTCGTCGACCACGAGCGGCGTGCCCGCAGCCCCGAGTACCGGCTCGACAGCGCCTGGTTCGGCCCCGGTGCCCAGCTCAAGCAGCGGGCGCTGGATCAGGCCTTGCAGCTGGTGGCCTGAAGCGGCCTGGTATCCACCAACCCATGGCCCCGGTAGCCCAAAGGCACCGGGGCTTTTTTGTTTCTGAAGGAGAGCGTCATGAATCCCTTGATTGAATCGACCGGGCAACCCTCTGCGGTGCCCAAGTCCCGCCCGGCCCTGCGCCTGGTCAAGACCCAGCAACTCAGCCGTGCCGACTGGCTGCAGGTGCGCCAGCAGGGTATCGGCAGCTCGGATGCCGCGGCCGCCGTGGGCCTGAGCCCGTACAAGTCACCGCTGCAGCTGTGGGCGGAGAAGACCGGACAGGCCCGGTTTCCCGAACCCGATCCCCAGGATGACCGCCACCCCATGTACTGGGGCACCTTGCTGGAGCCCATTGTGGCGGCGCACTACACCCGGCGTACCGGGTTGCGGGTGCGCCGCATCAACGCGGTGCTGCAACACCCCCAGCACCCCTGGATGCTGGCCAATGTGGACCGCGAGGTGATGGGTTCCCCGGAAGTGCAGTTGCTGGAGTGCAAGACGGCCGGACTCCACGGTGCCCGCCTGTGGCAGGACGGCGTGCCGGAGTATGTGCAGTTGCAGGTGATGCACCAGCTGGCGGTGACGGGCAAGGCGGCCTGCGATGTGGCAGTGCTGATCGGGGGCCAGGAGCTGCGCATTCACCGCATCGAACGCGATGAGACGGTGATCGGGCGGCTGATCGCGCTGGAAGCGGCGTTCTGGCGCTGTGTCGAGACCCGGCAGGCGCCGCCGGTGGATGGTTCGGAGTCGGCCGAAGCCGCCTTGTGGGCGCTGTACCCGCAGGACGATGGGCAGACGCTGGATTGGACGCAGGACACGGAGATGGGGGCACGTTCTCCGATCTGCAGGCGATCCGCCAGCGAATCCAGGCCGCTGAGCTGGAGGAAGCCCGCTTGCGCCAGCGCATCGAGGAACGGATGGGCGAGGCGTCGAAGGCGGTGTTCGAGACCGGTGAGGTCAGCTGGCGCCGCAGCAAGGACAGCGTGGTGCTGGATACCAGGCGGCTGTTGCAGGAGCAGCCGGACTTGAAGGAGCGCTACGGCCAGGTCAGGCCGGGCAGCCGGCGTTTCCTGATGAGCGCGTCCAACGAATGAAGGAGAAACCGTTATGTTGAAAGGCTTGGCCATTACCCCGCCCGTGATCGGGCGGATTTCGATTGGGCGCGTGGTGGAGAGAAACGGCAAGCGCCTGCCGGAGAAGGACGATGAGTTCACGCTGACCAGCCAGGTGCAGGGCCTGGAAGGCTGGGTGCGGCATCCGCTGGATGCGGCCTTGCGCAAGGACGCCACCGCGAAGCTGCGCAGTATTCCGGTGCGGCTGGTGTTCGGAGCGCCGGAGTTGAATCTGCGAGCCAGTTTCACCCTGTTCGATCGCAGCAGCGGGCGGCCCTGGTGTGTCGGAGACGGGGAGCGCTGCAAGCGGGTGACGGAGCAGGGGATCGAGAGCTTGCCGTGTCCGACGCCGGTGGCCTGTCCCCTCGGGCAGGACGGGCGCTGCAAGCCGTATGGGCGGCTGCATGTGCGGGTCATCACGCCCGAGGCGGAAACGGGGGCTGGAGAAGACGATGGGCTGGGGAGCTTTGTGTTCCGCACCACGGGTTTCAACAGCATCCGCACGCTGGCGGCGCGGCTGGCTTACTTCAAGGCGGTGTCGGGGGATGCTGGCGTCCTTGCCCTTGATGCTGAGGCTCAGGGGCAAGTCGACGACGCTGTCGCACCGCACGCCGATCTACTACGTGGATCTGACGACGCCACCGGGCACCAGTCTGGAGCAGGCGATCGCGCAGGCAGCGGAAGTGGAGGAGCGGCGCCAGCAGCTGGGCTTCGATCAGTGGGCGCTGGATGAGGCGGCGCGCGAGGGCTATGCGGCCGGAGCGTTCGAGGAGTCAGAGGAAGAGGGGTGGCTGTGGTGGAGGAGTTCTATCCGGACGAGTCCTCGCAGGACCTGCCGGCACCTCAGGCGAGCCAGGGCATCAAGGCCAAGCTGGAGCGCCGGGTGCAGCAGGTGCAGCGGTCGGGCGATGGCGCCTCATGAAGCTGGTCGTCGGCGGGTCATCAAGACCCGTCGGCGGCGCCGCAGCAGGTGCCTGATGTAGCGCAGCCGTCTGCGCCACCAACCGAGCTGTTCGCGACGACAGGCCTGGGGGCTGGCGTTTGGATGATCCTGATCGGGCAGCCCGGTGGATTTCGAGCAGGTCGGAGATGGTCTGCACGCGCTGCAGAGTTTCCTGCTCCGGAGAGTACGTCAGGAAGTCGCGAAGACAGGCGAGCAGTTTCATGATTGCACCGCCTGATCGGAGGTTGAGGACGGGATTGCGGACGGTGCGAGGGCATCGTCCGCGGTCCTGGCCTTTGTTTTTGGGAGGCACGGGTGCGTCTGCAGCGGGAGCCGGTCTGGGGCAGTTGCGGATGCAGTGAACGTACGACAGCGGCTGCGTGAATTTGTTCGCGTAGTGGGCAACGAAGTGATTGCGATTAAAGCCGCCTGCGACGACCTGGATCTGATGGATGGGTCGGTTGGCAGCGTGGCGAGGGTGCAGCCTGAGCAGGTCTTGCAGGTCGGTCTGGTCGGCGGCGCTGATGGCCTGGCCGGGTTCGTAGCGGCGCAGCATGGCGCTGTAGTGCAGGCGTGCCTGGTTCTGGCTGGCGAACTCTCGATCTTCGAGTTTGACAGGAATGGCCGTTGGCATGGAAGCTCCTTTGCATTGGGATGGATCAACGAGTACGGGGAGCGCGTGGCTCCCCATAGGATTGGCTTCCGGTTTGCATTGGCATCGCGCGCACATGCTCACAGTCTGGTCGCCCAAGGGCCGCTGCCAAGCATCTCGGGGAATGGATAGGCTGCGCGCGTTGAAGCTGCTCGGGGACTTTGGGGACCGTTCCCATGCCATGGGTCTGAACTCCTGGCGAACGCTTCAGGGCAGCGAAGCGATCCGTCCACCGCAGATACACCGCCATGCGACGAAGGTGCTCTTCCACCGGCGTGTAGCGACGCTCGTCCTGACTGATGCCGCGGAAGCGAAACCGCAGGTCATTGGCCGCCAAATTGTTGTAGGCACAACCGTCGCCGCCCGTGACGTCATCACGCCAGGATCGGGCGACCTCGTGAGCCAGTGCGAAGGACTCGTTGCTGTCGATGTCGTCCTTGAGCAGCAACAGCAAGTGACCAACGTTGCCGCACCCCAACATGGCATCCTGGCTCCACGCATGGCCCAGCACGGCATCGCCGAACGTCGTCCTCACGTTCTCCACCAGCGAAGCGAGGTGACTGCTCACGATTTTCAGCGCAGGCACAGCATCCGCGGCACCGCTCGGCGCGCCGTTTCGATACGTGAAGTCCAGCGTGATGGGCAGCAACCTGGGATGCAGCTGAAGGATGGCCATCAGGTAGCCCTTCAGAGCCGTGTAGTTCTTCAAGGTCGCACGGACGTGCGCATTGACCTTCGACTGAAATCCTTTGCGCGCATGTCGTTGCCGCACGGCCTGTACGAACCCGTTCAAGGCGTCCACGCTTGCCAGCACGAGCGACTCATCGGTCCATGGTTGGACAGCGACGACGGTTGCCAGTCCTCGCCGGTCGGCCTCGTCCCAGAACATGTCAACCCGAGGGTCGAGGTCGTAGAGCACGAGCGACTGCCGCAAGTGATGGGCAGGCATCGCCAGCAGGCCCGCCACATCCCTGCCAAGCTCATCCGATCGGATCGCGATGCCACCCTGTGGAGTCCGAATGTGCCGAAACAACGGCTTCTGCGAGCGAGCGATCCGCTCAACGGCGTTGACGATGTCGACCAACCTGGGGACCCAGCCACTGTGCATGCCAGGCAGGTTGAGTACTGGATTACCGTGGTAAAAAAGTGGCAAAGCGCGCTCTGAAAGGGCGCAGATGATGTCCTCCGTCGAGGGGGCTTGGTTTGGGTTTTTACGTTCATGTCAAGAAATTTATTAGGTGAATTGATGGAGGAAAGCGAGCGTAGCTTTGGCCTGCAGGAGGCTCGCATCGCTTTGCTTTTGGATCTAGAACAATATGCCGAAAAGTATTTCGATATGAGTTTGGAGGAACTGGCACTGATAAAAACATTTGCGTTAGACAGGGGCGATCCGCAGGAGAGCAAGGTCCTGAGGAAGATCCAACTCCGAGAGGAGCCGAAGGACGCCTTTGTTGACCTGAGGCGAGATTTGAAAACGGCATACACGATCTTGCAGGAAGCCACACGACTCCTGGATGAGGACGAAAACGGCAGAGCGCTGCGCTGCCTCATTGACGCAGCGCAATTTGTTGGAAGAGTCGCTGCATATGAACGTATCGAAAACTTCGCATCCATCACCAAGAAGCGATCCGCAAAGAACCGCAGCAACGCGGTATCCAAGAAAAATAGTGAACTTAAGAGCTATATTGTTATTAAGATCGAGCGCCTTCCACTTGAGCAAAAGAAAAGTCTGTCCATGGCTTTGAAGCAGCTGGGTCCAGAAATCGAAAAATATGCATCCTCCATAGGCGTTGAACCTTCGTGGGGCGACGATAGCCTTGTGCGTGAGCGATTGAAGGACTGGCGCAAGCGGGATCCCGAATTTAAAGAAAGAATCGATGCTGCCCTGAGGAAAGAAATGCCATCGAATCTGCTGCCCAGCTGACTCATAGTGGATTACCCTGTAGCCCAAAAGATTTTCTCCGATGGGGGCCTGGTTTGTTCGTAGTGAGCCTGGGAATCACACTGGTGCCGAATGTCCGGTGCTTTTGATCAGAAGGAAGTTTCAATAGAACATAGTAGTCCGGCTTGCTCAGGTAATTGGCAATATGGCTAAGGCCTTTCCAGTGCCGCGATTCATGATATTGAAGCATCCCGACAGCCGGAAACTTGTAGTACCCACGATTTGCATTGCAGTTGCGAAAAATTCCCAGGCCGTTGGGAGCGTAGTCGGCCCAGATTTTTCCGATTTGGTTTCCTATGCTGATGTCCTGCCGATGGACGGAACCATTCAGCAGGAACACGCAGTGGTAATGGAAGCCTTTTCTTGCTCCATACTCTAGTTTCCAGATATACCCCAGCAAACCGGATCCGAATACGTCACGAATGCGGCGCAATGATTTTTCGCGCGCTGTATCAATTTCATCAAAGCCAAGTTGCTGGAGTAGATTTTTGAGCCGTTGGTCTTCGGCCTGTACTTGAGCGCCGGCGTGAGGGGCGTTGGGATTGACCGTCGCCTGTGGCCAAGGCGTCCTCGGTTCCTTGGAGTTGTAGAGCTCGTGGCGCTTGAGGCCGAAGTCAATGCGGACGACCATGACCTTGGAATGCCTGGCGAGGGTGGCCTTGAAGAGTTTAAAGAAGCGCCACCGGGCTCGGGAGGTGCGTCTGGCCCAATTCTTCTCAGCAGCACGGAAGGACGGCTGCGCCATGGCGATTTTCAGTTCGGCAACAATTTTATTCAAGCTGTCAATCCAATCCCGCATGTTGGCCGTAAAACGCGCATTTGGATGTAGGCGCAGCTCGTAAATCGCCGCATGACGCGTGTGCGCTAAAAAGCCTTCACCCAGGGGTTAAGCTCGTGGAGCGGGAAGGCCTCGACAATAGGCAGCATCGGTCGGCCGCACAGGCGGATGAAACTCTCCCCGAGCGGGTGCTGGTAGTAGTGGCGCCTGCCCCGTGTGTCAAGATCTATCCTAAAAAGTTCTTCATCGGTGTTCTTCAATGCTTTCATAAATGAAACGATTCTGTAAATAAGCTGTACAGCGTCTTGGTCTGCCGTGGTTTCAAGCTCGTCTGGATCTGACCTTTCAAAATTCAGGTTGGCAAGCCTCAATGCGACCGAATCGGTGACTCCGGCATCGCCCTTCTTCCGAGGGCGACTTTGAAATCGCCTGTTTTCGACGATGGGCATGCTGCGTGTTGAGGGGTTTGGGTGTAGCGCCTCTTGATGTGCATTAATCAAATTTTGATCCTTTGTGTGTAGTTGTTGATACTTAAAATCTTCGACCTTTCATCCAAGCTAGTTGCAGTTCAGAACGTAACGGGCAAGTACATCCTTTCAACTATCCTTTCAATAACATAAGAACCGAGTTTGCAGGGCGTCCCCGCCCCTAAAACCAGAGGACAGCTTCGGCCTAAAGGCTGAATATTCGGCATCCTCTATCGCGTCGACTTGTGCCCCTCCATGTTTCTTGCAATCCAGGCTTCTAGGTCGCAACTGCGAAACCCAATTGAGCGTACGCTGAGGTACACTTTTGCTGGAAATTCATCCTTGTAGTAGGGGCTATGCTGGTTCAGCCAATTGGCCAAAGTCGATCGCGAAATACCCAGCAGGCCTGGAACGTCTCGTTGACGGACGATTCGAGTTGAGGTCATTTGAATGCGTGCTTTGCGAGCGATGTGTTGAACACGACGCCACTGTCTCAAATCGCCAAAATTTCGAAAAGGCGCGAGCATAATTAAGGGCGATCGAGAAGTTCGCTCGCCCCTTGTCTCTGGTGAGAATTCGTGGTAGCCTGCGTATTCCACGCGATGGCGGACACGATTCCATGCTGATGGCGGACAGTGTTCCAGCGTGATGGCGGACAGTGTTCCACGCTGAAGGCGGACAGCATTCCAAACTGATGGCGGACACCTGCGGGGTGTTCTGAGTGACCCGAACGCGGCATACGCTGCCCGGTTTTTTGACCGGAACCAGCGATGCCCACACCCAGGGTCACCATGAGCAAACTACGACACACACTGCAACTGCTGCACCGCGGGGCCTTGAGCACCCGTCAAATCGGTGCCGCCCTCGGCATCTCCAAATCCACTGTCAGCGAGATAGCCAGCTACGCGCGCGTGGCCGGCGTGGACTGGGCACTGGCCCAGAGCCTGAACGACGACGAACTCCAGGCCCGGCTCTACAAGCCACCCGTGGCGCGCGAGTCCCGGCACCTTGAACCCGACCACGCCCACATCCACCGCGAACTGCGCCGACCTGGCGTGACGCTGCAGTTGCTTTGGGAGGAATACCAGCAACAGCACAGCGGGCAGGCGTACAAATACAGCGCCTTCTGCGAGAAGTACAAGGCCTGGGCCCGGCGCCTGCAGCGCTCCATGCGCCAGACCCACACGGGCGGTGACAAGCTCTTTGTGGACTACGCCGGCCAGACCGTTCCCGTGGTGGATGCCGACACTGGCGAGATACGCCAGGCCCAGGTCTTCGTGGCCGTGCTGGGCGCATCGAACTACACCTACGCCTGCGCCACCGCCAGCCAGAAGGCCACCGACTGGGTGGCCAGCATCATTAGCGCGCTGGAGTTCATCGGCGGCGTGCCCCGCCTGCTGGTGCCTGACCAGCCGCGCGCCCTCATGGCCCGACCCGACCGTTACGAGCCCACCGCGCACCGCCTGCTCGAAGAGCTCTGTGCGCACTACAGCCTGGCCGTGATGCCCGCGCGCCCGGCCAAGCCACGCGACAAACCCAAGGTGGAGGTCGCTGTGCAGGTGGTCGAGCGCTGGATTCTGGCCAGGCTGCGCCACCAGACCTTCTTCAGCCTGGCCGAGCTCAACCGGGCGATTGCCGCCTTGCTGGTGGACTTGAACCAGCGCGCGTTCAAGAAGCTGCCGGGCAACCGCACCAGCGCCTTCGCCGAACTCGACCGGCCAGCCCTGCGCCCCCTGCCGCCGGTGCGCATGCCCATCGCGCGCTTCAAACCCGCCCGCGTCAACATCGATTACCACGTTGAGCTCGATGGCCACTACTACTCGGTGCCCCACGCCCTGGTGGGTGAGCCGGTGGAGTTGCGCATCACGGCCGGCACGCTCGAAGTCCTGCACGGCAGCAAACGCGTGGCCGCCCACGCCCTCAATCCCCGACGGGGTGCACACACCACCACGCCCGAGCACATGCCGGCCTCGCACCGGGCGCACCTGCAGTGGACGCCGGCCAAGCTCATCGCCTGGGGTGAGCGCGTGGGCGCGGCCACCGCCGCCGTGGTGCGCTGGCAGATGGAGCACCGCCAGCATCCCGAGCAGGGTTACCGCTCCTGTCTGGGCCTCATGCGCCTGGGCCGTGAGTACGGGGCTGACCGGCTGGAGGCCGCCTGTGCGCGGGCGCAGTCGATTCGCTCACCGTCCTACAAGAGCATCGCCTCCATCCTGGGCTGCGGCCTGGACCAGCGGCCGCTGGATGCGCCGATGGCCGCACAGGCGAGCCTGCCGCTGCACGAGAACGTGCGCGGGCCGGGCTACTACCACTGAACTCCAACGTGCAAGCAAACCTAACAAGGAAGAACCATGCTCAACGAACAGACCTTGAACCAACTGCGCGCCCTGCGCCTGGACGGCATGGTGGCCGCCCTCAGCGACGCGGCCACCCACATCACGGCCAGCGAGCTGCCCTTTGAACAACGCCTGGCGCTGCTGGTGCAGCGCGAGGTGGACTGGCGTGACAGCAAGCGCCTGGAGCGCCTGTTGAAGGCGGCCCGCCTGAAGGTCTCCAGTGCCTGCCTGGAGGACATCGACTGGCGCGCCAGCCGGGGCCTGAGCCGAGAGGTCATCACCAGCCTGGCCGGCGGGGACTGGCTGCGCCATGGCCACAACGTGCTGCTCACCGGCGCCACCGGGTGCGGCAAGACGTGGCTCGCCTGCGCACTGGGGCAGCAGGCCGCGCGCCTGGGCTTCTCGGTGCTCTACACCCGCGCGCCACGGCTGCTGCAGGAGCTGCACGTGGCCCACGGCGATGGCAGCCTGGGCAAACGGCTGGCGCAACTGGCGCGGCTGGACCTGCTCATCCTGGACGACTTCGGCATCGCGCCGATTGCCGCGCACGAGCGAAACGACCTGCTGGAATTGCTGGACGACCGGGTGGGCACGCGCTCGACGCTCATCACCAGCCAGTTGCCGGTGACGGCCTGGCACGCCTGGCTGGACGAGCCCACGCTGGCCGACGCCATCCTGGACCGCATCGTGCACGGCTCGCACAAGATAGCCCTCAAGGGCGAGTCGATGCGCAAGCTCACCAAGGCCGTCTGAGCCGGCCGCGCCGACCGCCATTCCACGCTGATGGCGGACACTTCGGCTACGATTTGAGCGTCACTCAGGACACCCGCGCAACGTGTCCGCCATCGCCTGGAACGCTGTCCGCGATGGGAATGGAATCACTGTCCGCCATCAGTGGAATGCGCAGTAGCCGGTTTGGGCGAGCCGAAAGTGCTCTACCAAGTGCGGCGTGATGTCTCGCCAGCACTGCCCATTCAGGGCAGCGTCAGACACGAGAGCCACGTCGAGTTAGTGGTATCCGGCTCTCAGAGAATCGCGCAAGACGCGCCCTGGGAGCGGATGGCCAAGGTCGGCCCGGCCCGGAGGGCTCGTCGCGGGCGCTTCAACCGGGAGTGGAGGGGGTGGCTTGGTGCCTTCTGCGCTTTGAGCAGTCAGAAACCTGCTGCGGAGATCGGGGCGCCGGCCCTGGATGTTGTGCGTGGGCGACAAACGCGACCGGGACCGATCGGTCGGTTTGTCTCAAAAAGGACGCCAATCGGCACGCGTTCAGTACCAGGTCGCCCCCGGTCCGGAGTGTCGGGCTGCTGCCGTTGGTCTCCCAACTTGTGGTCAGCACGTCTTGCTGGCTTGCCGGCATCCGCCTTTTGAGTGGGTGGTGCCAGCGACCGCCGTTGTTGCGGCTCAGCTGCCCGTGATTGGTGGGTGGAGTCCCGCCACCACACCGGTCAGGCTGCACCAGGATATCGGGGCTTCTCAGGCAATCGCACGCAATGGGATCACGTCTGCGCCAGCAGCGAGTTTGTCGAGGTAGTCGGCCCAGCGCTGCATCATCTCTGTGCGCTGTTTCAAGTACGTGGTGCGGTTGTAGGCGCGTCCATTCGCATCCTTGACCGCATGTGCAAGCTGTGCCTCGATCACCAGCGGGTCGCATTCCAGTCGCTCGGCCAACATCGTCCGAGCCGTTGCCCTGAAGCCGTGCCAAGTCTGCACTTCTGACGTGTAACCCATGGCTATCAAGGCTGTACGCACAGAGTTTTCGCTGATCGGGCGATCATGGCTGCGCTCACCAGGGAAGACCTTGACGCCGTGCCCGGTGTAGCCATGAAGCCCCTCAGAATCTCCACGGCCTGACTTGGCAAAGGTACCAAGTGCGGATCGCCGTGTTCCTTTCCGTCCTTGCTGCGCTTCATCCTCGCCGAAGGGATCGTCCATAGCCCCGCATCCAGGTCAATCTCCGACCATTCAGCCGCACGCAGTTCGCCGGGCCGCTGGAAAAGAATCGGGGCCAGTTGCAGAGCGGCGCGCACGATAGGGCCGCCCTTATATGCCCTGATTGCGCGGATCAATTCACCCAACTTCACTGGGTCGGTAATGGCTGCAAAGTGTTTGCCACGGTACCGCGACAGCGCGCCCTTCAGGTCGGCTGTGATGTCTCTCTCCGCCCGTCCCGTTGCCACCGCGTATCTCCACACTTGCCGGGCGAGCATCAGGCCACGGTCAGCAGTTTCCACAGCCCCGCGCGCCTCAACCTTGCGCAAGGCCGCCAACAACTCCATGGGCGTAAGTTCCACCATCCTGCGTTCCCCAACCAGGGGAACAAGTCACGCTCCAACTGCCGCTTAGAGCGCACGGCGTGGGCCTCACTCCAATGTGGTTCCTGCTTCTCATACCACTCCAGCGCCACCACCTTGAAGGTATCGCCGGCCGGATTTGCGGCAACTAGCTTTTTGACTTTGCGAGCTTGCACCGGATCAACGCCGTCCGCCTTCTGCAGTTTCGCGACATCGCGCGCGCGCCGCGCCGCCGTCAACCCCACTGCAGGGTAGCTGCCCAGTGCCAGTCGCTTCTCCTTGCCTCCAATCCGGTACTTGAGAAACCAGCGTTTGGAGCCCTTCGGTGTCACTTCGAGATACAGGCCTCCAGCGTCAGCAAGCCGAGTTCGAGACTTCTCGGCAGGGCAGCTTGCCGTCTTGCATTGCACGTCAGTCAGCATGATGGGGAACTCCCTTTCCGTTCTTGTTCCCCCAACGGGGAAAAAATCACCTGTGTTCCCCCGATGTTCCCCTCTACCAACTGGATGTCAATGCGCTCCCTTGGACACCATTGGCACATAACCTATTGATTTACCAGGAAAAAGGCCGCCGGATGGACATCCTTGGCGGCCTTTGGATCAAAAATGGTGGAGCTGGCGGGATTTGAACCCGCGTCCGCAAATCTTCCACGCCCAGTTCTACATGTTTAGCGGTCTGTTTTGAGTCTCGCCACCTCGATCGCGCAGTCGCACGCTATCGAAGCAGCCAGTGCCCTTGAATCTCGTTCACGCCCAAGGCACCCGGACGTGAACCAGCCGATGTGGATTCCCTCGCAGCCGGGAGGTCTTGCGACCCCCTTGCCCAGCCCATCGGCCTGCTGTTGCGAGGCTCACCGGTGTTTAGGCGGCGAGTGCGAAACGTTCGTCGTTTGCAGTTAGTTTTTTCAGCGGTTTTACGAGGTGACTGAACCTCGACATGCCCTGAGGCGATTCCAACCCACGTCGAAACCAATGCAGCCCCTGTACCGGCTATTTTAGGCTGTATCGAACAAATTCAAGAGCTGGATGGGCGAATCGATGATGGCGTCCGCCAACCAGCGTGAAACATCGGCGCCGGCGCCAAGGTAGCCGTAACGTGCCGCCACGGTGGCCACGCCCGCGGCGCGCCCGGCCTGCATGTCGCGCTCGTCGTCGCCCACGTACACGCAATGCGCTGGTGACACGTTCATCTGTCGCATGGCCTCCTGCACCGGCGCGGGATGCGGCTTGATGTGCGGTGTGGTATCGCCGCAGACGATGGTGCCGGCGGCGCTGAACAGCGACATGGTTGCCGTGAGCGGAACAGTGAAGCGCCTCGACTTGTTGGTGACCACACCCCAGGCGATGCGTTGGCGCGTCAGCGTGAGCAGGAGTTGGTCGACCCCCTCGAACGGGCGGGTGAGGCGCGTCATGCGCTGCTCGTAGCGGTCGAAGAACTCTTCCTTCAAGGCGCCAAATTCGGCGTGCTCGGGGTGACGCCGAACGCCGTGCCCAGCATGCCCCGGGCGCCGGCGCCCGCGTGGGCCCGGTACGCTTCGATGGGCAGCGACGGCAAACCACGCGCGACGCGCATCTCGTCGGCGGCCAGGCCCAGGTCGGCAGCGCTGTCGATGAGGGTGCCGTCGAGGTCGAACAGCACGCAGCGGATGTGACCGAACATCTGCGCACTCAGCCAGCGGCCGGCGGCTTGCGTGCTGCCAGCATGAAGTTGACGCTGGTATCGCGCGACAGCCGATAGCGGCGCGTGATGGGGTTGTATTCGAGACCACAGCTGTGCTGCAGGTCAAGCCCCGCCGCACGGCAGAACTGGCCCAGTTCGCTGGGGCGCAGCAGGCGCGCGTATTCGTGCGTGCCGCGTGGCACCAGGTTCAGCAAGTACTCGGCACCGACGATCGCGAGCAGAAAAGACTTGGGGTTGCGGTTGATGGTCGAGAAGAACACCCAGCCACCGGGTTTGACCAGTTGCGCGCAGGCGCGGACGATGGAGGCCGGGTCGGGCACGTGCTCCAGCATCTCCATGCAGGTGACGACGTCGAACTGGCCAGGCAATTCATCCGCCAGCGCTTCTGCCGAGATCTGTCGGTAGGCGATGTGGGGCGTGCCGGCCTCCAGCGCATGCAGTTGCGCAACCTTGAGGGATTTTTCCGCCAGATCGATGCCCAGCACATCCGCGCCTTTGCGCGCCATCGCGTCGGCCAGAATGCCGCCGCCACAACCCACGTCCAACACACGATGCCCGTTCAGCGGTGCGATGCTGTCGATCCATTCGAGGCGCAGGGGTTGATGGCATGCAGGGGGCCGAACTCGCCCGCTTGGTCCCACCAGCGGTGCGCCAAGGACGAAAACTTGGCCAGTTCGGCATGGTCTACATTGGCTGTGTTCATGGCGGGCATTGTCCCATGCACGGGCCGCTGAACCAGAGCGGCTACTCAATCGCTCAGGCCATGGAACCGCGCAAACCTCGTGCGCTCTGCTGCCACTTCATCGTGCGTGATGCAGGCTTTTGGCGCATTCTCACCGCGTGACTTCCAGTAGCTGCGATACGCATGGCTTTGATAAGGGTCGGCGACGACGTAGCCGGCCTGCTCCGGGCAGCGCTGGGCGTCAGCGCAGTCACGCCATGTCGCACCGTAGATGACGCGCCCGTCCCGTGTCAGACCCGGGAACGCGCTGGCCAGCACCCGATGCTTGGCGTGCTCCAGCCTGAATGTCTGCCTGAGATCGCGGTCGTGCACATAAACATGGCCGAGATCGCTGTACGTCAGCCACGCGGAAGTGCCGGCGCGCGGGAAGCCAAACACGGCCTTGCTGGGCGACAGGCCCAGGTCTGCGCGCAGATCGCATGGGTGATCAAGCGCATCGGCGGCCGGCGCCAGCCCATAGACACGCATGGATGGCTGACCAGCACGCGGTGCTTGCGGAATGGCCGAGAACTCCGCGCCGTCAACCGACAGCATGGGCAGCGCATACACGTTGCCGTCGGCCGCGGCGCGATGGCCACAGATAAAGCGTGGGCCGACGGTATTGACGACCTTGGCAGTCGCCCCTGCATCCTGCACCTCGATGGCAGCCACTTGCAGAGGCCCGACGCCTTGCGCATCCGAATCGGCATTCTGGGGCCAGCTCAAAGATCGAATCTGCACGCGTTGGCCGCTTCCAGAAGAACCCTCCCCGCGGTCAACCCATGGTCCCAGTTCGGACGCTGCTGCGTAGAAGCCCGTCATTCCCCCTTGAACAGTGGCTTGGCCGCTGTCTGCAGACGCGGAATGTCGCTGAAGCGATAGTGTTCGCCAGAAACGTCGACAAGGTATCGCCATGTGCCCTGGACAGGAAATGCCTCGTTGGAAAACGGCGTGCGATAAGCCTTGACAGCGCCGCTGGATGTTGCAGGCAGTTCCATCAAACTCACCTTGCCCAACTGAGCGCCAGAATACGAGCGCAGGATGAAACGTCCGTCCGGGCTGATGCGTTCGTACGTTCCCAACGCTGCTACGCCGTGCGTGTCGCGGCCAACGATGTGGGCGTCCAGCGGCAGATAGGTCAAGGGCGGAATGCATGCCGGCCCTGCGGCGTGAGCCATCGCCATGGCGGCGCCGACGCCCAGCGCCAGCACACCCGCATGCCGGCCACCCCTGAACGCCCTGTTCAACGGCATGACACGGCCTCCAGTTCGGTGCCCCGCGCTTGCAGCAGACCATGCCATGCAGCGTCCGGCATGACGCCGAGGATCGGCCACGGGTGCGCGCGCCCACAACGGACAACGA
Organism: Ottowia beijingensis; assembly: GCF_013423955.1. Classification (GTDB taxonomy): domain Bacteria; phylum Pseudomonadota; class Gammaproteobacteria; order Burkholderiales; family Burkholderiaceae_C; genus Ottowia; species Ottowia beijingensis. The sequence goes on from NZ_JACCKX010000001.1 coordinate 825,982, forward strand.
TGGTGGCGGGAGAGTGATTCAGCACTTGACAAGCCCGCCCGGTATCCGGGTCGAGCGCGGGAGCTTCGGTCAACTCCATTGCGCCGGCAGCAGCGACAGCCTGCAGCCACTCATCCTGAGCAACCCGGGGATCGCGAAAGACAACGACGTGGAATCCAGCCTCGCGGGCCACCCCAGCCATCCGGCGCCATTCCTGCAGCGCGTAAGGCATGCGGGGTGACAGCACCATCTGCGCGACAGGCTGCGTCCCAGGCTCCATGCGTGAGAGCCCTGCTCGAAAGTCACAAGGCGCCTCAAGAGCCCCGGCGACGACGTGATCACCTTGCGAACCGGCATTCACCGCCGGAGCAAGGCCAAAAAGGGCACCAGAGATCAGGACGATGGCCCCAACGCCACGGCACTTCATCGCGCAGACAATTTCATCGGTCCAATGAAAAAGCCCCGGGAGCTGACGCTCCCAAGGCTCTTTGAGTAATGTCCGAAAAGGATCGGATTACTTCGTGGCGCGCGTGCCCACCACTTCCACTTCCACGCGACGGTTCTTCGCGCGGCCTTCGGCGGTACGGTTGTCAGCCACAGGCTGCTTTTCGCCCTTGCCTTCGGTGTAGATGCGGTTGCGCTCGATGCCCTTGGACACCAGGTAGGCCTTCACGGCTTCGGCACGGCGGACCGACAGGCGCTGGTTGTAGGCGTCAGAGCCGACCGAGTCGGTGTGACCCACAGCAATGATGACTTCCAGGTTGATGCCTTGGATCTTGCTGACCAGATCGTCCAGCTTGGCGCGGCCTTCGGGCTTCAGCACCGACTTGTCGAAGTCGAAGAAGGCGTCGGCAGCGTAGGTCACCTTCTGGGCGGCCAAAGGAGCAGGTGCGGGAGCAGGTGCCGGAGCAGCTGCGGCAGGAGCCGGAGCGGCGGCAGGAGCGGGAGCGGCGGCCTTCGGTGCTTCCAGAGCGCCATCGCAGCCAGGAGCAGCGGTAGCGGGCGTCCAGAAGGCATCGCGCCAGCACAGTTCGTTGGTGCCGTTCTTCCAGATCAGGTTGCCGTGGCCGCTGCGCCAGTTGTCGGAGTTGATCGTCGAGCCAGCTGCGAAGGCGGAACCAGCCACGGTTGCAACAGCGAACATGATCGCTACTTTGTTCAGTTTCTTCATGGTTCTCCTCATGGGGAAAAAGCCGCAGCCGGGCTGCGATAAATCGGACGCTTCAAGTGACCACCACCAAAAACGTTGGATTGATTGTGCCACACGTCTTTGTGCATTCTTAACAGAACCGCGGCGCGCCCCGTCAGACAAGCGCTCAATTCAAGCCGAATGTTGCTGTGATACGACACCGCAAAGCGCCTAGAATCAGCGACTTTCGCCCGCTCGGGCGGGACTCTCTATATAGATATGACTTCATTCGCCAAAGAAACGCTCCCGATCAGTCTGGAAGAGGAGATGCGGCGAAGCTACCTGGATTACGCCATGAGCGTGATCGTGGGACGCGCACTTCCCGACGCACGTGACGGCCTGAAGCCGGTGCACCGCCGCGTGCTGTTCTCCATGCACGAGGCCAACAATGTCTGGAACCGTCCTTACGTGAAGTGCGCCCGGGTGGTCGGTGACGTGCTCGGCCGCTTTCACCCGCACGGCGACTCTGCCACTTATGAAGCACTGGTGCGCATGGCCCAGGACTTCTCCATGCGGTACCCACTGATCGACGGCCAAGGCAACTTCGGCTCGGTCGACGGCGACAGCGCCGCCGCTTACCGCTATACGGAATGCCGGCTGGAGAAGATCGCCGGCGAGATCCTCGCCGATATCGACAAGCAGACCGTCGACATGGTGCCCAACTACGACGGCAAGGAGCTGGAGCCCACCGTCCTGCCGACGCGCGTGCCCAACCTGCTGGTCAACGGCTCGGGCGGCATCGCGGTGGGTATGGCCACGAACATCCCGCCGCACAACCTCAACGAAGTGGTGGATGCCTGCCTGCATCTGCTGCGCCAGCCCGAAGCCAGCATCGACGAGCTGATGGAGATCGTGCCGGCGCCAGACTTCCCCACCGGGGGCATCATCTATGGCATCCAGGGCGTCAAGGACGGCTACCGCACCGGCCGTGGCCGTGTGGTGATGCGCGCCAAGGTGCACTTCGAGGACATCGACAAGGGTCAGCGCCAAGCCATCATCGTTGACGAACTCCCTACCAGGTCAACAAGAAGACGCTGCAGGAGCGCATGGCCGAGCTGGTGCACGAGAAGAAGCTCGAAGGCATCAGCCACATCCAGGATGAGTCCGACAAGTCGGGCATGCGCCTGGTGATCGAGCTCAAGCGCGGCGAAGTGCCCGAGGTGGTGCTGAACAACCTGTACAAGCAGACGCAGCTGCAGGACACCTTCGGCGTCAACATGGTGGCGCTGATCGACGGTCAGCCCAAGCTGTGCAACCTGAAGGAACTGCTGCAGGTCTTCATCCAGCACCGCCGCGAAGTGGTGACGCGGCGCACGGTGTACGACCTGCGCAAGGCCCGCGAGCGGGGCCACGTGCTGGAAGGCCTGGCGGTGGCGCTGGCCAACATCGACGAGTTCATCCGCATCATCCGCGAATCGCCCACCCGCCGGTGGCCAAGGCCGAGCTGATGGCGCGCAGCTGGGACAGCGCTTTGGTGCGCGAGATGCTGACGCGCACACGCGAGGACGGCGTCACCATTAGCGCCGACGACTACCGCCCGGATGACCTCGACCGTGCCTACGGTTTGCAGGCGGATGGCCTGTATCGCCTGTCGGACACGCAGGCGCAGGAAATCCTGCAGATGCGTCTGCAGCGCCTGACGGGGCTGGAGCAAGACAAGATCGTTGCCGAATACAAGGAAGTGATGTCCGAGATCGAGGATCTGCTCGACATCCTGGCCAAGCCGGCGCGCGTATCGACCATCATCAGCGAGGAGTTGACCGCGCTGAAGACCGAGTTCGGCCAGACCAAGGAAGGTGCGCGCCGCTCCACCATCGAGCACAACGCGCAGGACTTGGCCACCGAAGACCTGATCACGCCGACCGACATGGTGGTGACGCTGAGCCATACCGGCTACATCAAGGCGCAGCCCCTGAGCGAGTACCGCGCCCAGAAGCGCGGCGGCCGCGGCAAGCAGGCCACGGCGACCAAGGAAGACGACTGGATCGACCAGCTCTTCATCGCCAACACGCACGACTACATCCTGGGCTTTTCCAACCGCGGGCGGCTGTACTGGCTCAAGGTGTGGGAAGTCCCCTCGGGCTCGCGCGGCTCGCGCGGGCGCCCCATCGTCAACATGTTCCCGCTGGCCGAGGGCGAAAAGATCAACGTCGTGCTGCCGCTCACTGGTGAAGCACGCAGCTTCCCGGAGAACCGCTACGTCTTCATGGCGACGTCGATGGGCACCGTCAAGAAGACCGCGCTGCCCGAGTTCAGCAACCCGCGCAAGGCCGGCATCATCGCCGTCGACCTGGACGAAGGCGATTACCTGATCGGCGCCGCACTGACGGACGGCGAGCACGACGTGATGCTGTTCTCCGATGGCGGCAAAGCCGTGCGCTTCGACGAGAACGACGTGCGCCCCATGGGCCGCAACGCGCGCGGCGTGCGCGGCATGCAGCTGGAAGAGGGCCAGAGCGTCATCGCCATGCTGGTGGCCGACGCCGAGGCAGCCGAACCCGGCACGGAACCAAACGCCCGCAACAGCGTTCTGACCGCCACCGAGAACGGTTACGGAAAGCGCACCAACATTACCGAATACACACGCCACGGCCGTGGCACCAAAGGCATGATCGCCATCCAGCAGAGCGAGCGCAACGGCAAGGTCGTCGCCGCGACCCTCGTCGGCGTTGAGGATGAGATCATGCTGATCACCGACAAGGGCGTGCTGGTGCGCACCCGCGTGGCCGAGATTCGCGAGATGGGGCGCGCCACGCAGGGCGTCACCCTCATCGCCCTCGACGACGGCGCTCAGCTGAGCGGCCTGCAGCGCATCGTCGAGAACGATGCGCAGGAAGCCGCAACCGATGAACCCCAGGATCCCCCAATGGAGTAAACCTTGAAAGTCACTTATCTTCGCCTTCCTGCTGCTATCGTATTGGCAGCTGCTTGCGCACTATCCATGCCGGCTACAGCCCAAAATGATGGCAAACGTGCCTTGGCCACCAAGCTGGCGCAAATCCAGCTGAAGGCCGACAGTGCAGCGCTGGCCGAGCAGTTGACCGCCACCGCGGTGCAGCCGGTGCTGGCCAACTGGTCGCAACGCCTGGACGAAACCGTGCCGCCGGCCAAGCAGAAAGAAGTACGCGACAAGCTGGATGTCGAGTTGAAGAAGTTCGCGGACAGCACGCACAAGACCGTGGAAGCCCAGGTCGGCAAGGCTGGCGAAGCCGCGCTGGTGCCGATCTTCATGGAGAAGCTCACCGAAGACGAACTGAAGACCATCATCGCCTACCTCGAATCGCCGGTCAGCACCAAGTTTCAGGCACTGGGCCCAGAAGCCACCAACGCCTGGGCCAAGCGCGTGATCGACGCCACCCGCAGTTCAGTTGAAGCTGGTGCCAAGAACTTCGACACGGCAGCGAACCGCATCGTCAGTGCCAGTACGGGCTCTTCCAACGGCGGCAAGAAGTAAGAAACCGGCTCACCCCATGCTGCGCCGGCAACCTGCCGGCGCATTGTCGTTTTCCGGAGCATTCTGATCCCATGAGTTCGCCACCTCCCATCCAGTCCGAAGCACTGGCCAGGCTTCGGGTGCAGATCGACAGCCTGGACGCCCAGTTGCTGTCGCTGCTGAATCAGCGCGCCCGAGTGGCCGAAGAGGTGGGCGACCTCAAGCGCGAAGAAGGCACGCCTTTTTCCGCCCCGATCGCGTGGCGCAGGTCATCGAGAAGATACAGGCCGCCAACCCAGGGCCGCTGCTGAACCAGCACGTGGCCGCCATCTGGCGCGAGATCATGTCCGCCTGCCTGGCACTGGAAGTGCCGCAGCGCGTGGCGGTGCTTGGTCCGCAAGGCACGTTCTGCGAGCAGGCTGCCATCGAATTCTTCGGCAGCGCCGCCAACCTGATCTACTGCAACAGCTTCGACGAGGTGTTCCACGCCACGGCCGCCGGCACTTCGCAATTCGGCGTGGTGGGCATGGAGAACTCCACCGAGGGCGTGGTGGCGCGCTCGTTCGACCTGTTCCTGCATTCACCCGTGCACACCGTGGGCGAGGTCAGCCTGCTCGTGCGCCACAACCTGCTGCGGCAGGTCAATTCGCTCGAAGGCATCGAGGTCGTGCTGGCCCATCCCCAGGCCCTGATGCAGTGCCAGGGCTGGCTGTCAGAGCATCTGCCGAAGGCCGAGCGCCGCGCGGTGTCCAGCAACGCCGAAGGCGCTCGCCTGGCGTCCACCAACCCGGCCTGGGCCGGCCTGGCCAGCGAGCGAGCCGCATCGCGGTTCGGGCTGCACATCGTCGCCCATGCCATCCAGGACGAGGCCTACAACCGCACGCGCTTCGCCGTGATCTGCCTGCCGCAGACCCTGGCGATGCCCGCCGCCACTGCACGCGACTGCACCAGCATCGTGGTGTCGGTGCCCAACAAGCCCGGCTCGGTGCACGACATGCTGACTCCGTTGAAAAAGCACGGAGTCTCGATGACGCGCCTGGAGTCGCGCCCGGCCAAGTCCGGCAAATGGGAATACTATTTCTACATCGACCTGCAGGGGCACCCGAGCCAGCCCAACGTGGCGGCAGCACTGGCCGAACTTCAGGCCTACTGCGCGTTCTACAAGATGCTGGGCGCCTACCCTCTCGGACAAGATGTTTGAACAACTCGGACTGATCGGCTGCGGCCTGATGGGCGGCTCGTTCGCCCTGGCGCTCAAGCGCGCCGGCCTGGTGCGCCGGGTCGTCGGCTACAGCAAGTCGCCCTCCACCACCGCGCGGGCCTTGCAACTGGGCGTGATCGATGTCGAGGCGCCGTCTGCCCTGCTCGCCGTCTCTGGTGCCGATCTGGTGCTGCTGGCCGTGCCCGTGGCCGCCACCGAAACCACGCTGAAAGCCATCCGCCACCTCGTCAGTCCCGACATGCTGATCATGGACGTCGGCTCCAGCAAGCGCGATGTGGTCGACGCCGCGCGCCGCGTGCTCAAGCATGACGTCGGCGTGTTCGTGCCCTGCCACCCGATCACCGGCCGCGAAGTGTCGGGCGTCGAGAATGCCGACGCCGGTCTGTACGCCGGCAGGCAGGTCATCCTCACGCCGATCGAGCGCACCCTGACCACCAAGCTCGACCAGGCCGTCGCCCTGTGGCGCGCGCTCGGCTGCGAGGTGGTCACGATGTCGCCCGAGGCACACGACGCCGCCTTCGCCGCGGTCAGCCACCTGCCGCACCTGCTGGCGTTCGCGCTCATGAACAGCATCACCGGCCAGCCCGAAGGCAAGGACTACCTCTCGATGGCGGGTCCGGGGTTCCGCGACTTCAGCCGCATTGCTGCGGCTGATCCGCAGATGTGGCGCGACGTGCTGATCGCCAACCGCGAGGAGCTGGCGCGCCAGACCGAGCAATTCCAGCTCGCCCTGGCTGAATTCCAGCACTTGATCGTCAATGGCCAGGCCGACGAACTGGAGCGCCTGATCAACCGCGCCAGCCACGCACGGGCCAACTGGCGCGTGTCACCCGGCGCACGTTGACGCCGCTTCACCCCGTGTTCGATACCGAATTTCTCGACATACCGGCGCTGCGCTCTGTCTCCGGTACGGTGCGCCTGCCCGGCTCCAAGAGCATCTCCAACCGCGTGCTGCTGCTGGCGGCGCTGTGCGAAGGTCGGACCACCGTCCACGATCTGCTCGACTCCGACGATACGCGCGTGATGCTGCAGGCCTTGCGGCAGCTGGGTTGCAGTGTGACGGTCGAGGGCGCAACCGCCGTCATCAATGGCTTGGGCAGTCGCCCGCGCCAGCCGCAGGCCGACTTGTTCCTGGGCAACGCCGGCACGGCCATGCGACCTCTGACGGCCGCACTGGCGGTGCTGGGTGGCGACTACACGCTCAGCGGGATTCCACGCATGCACGAGCGGCCCATCGGCGACCTGGTCAATGCGCTGCGGGCCGTGGGCTGCCGCGTCGACTACCTCGGCCAGGAAGGCTACCCGCCGCTGCGCATCGGCCAGCCCCAGTTGCGGCTCGGCCAGCCGATCCCCGTGCGCGGCGACGTGTCCAGCCAGTTCCTCACAGCGCTGCTGATGGCCCTGCCGCTGGCTGCGCAGACGCAGGATGTCGTCGTTGACGTCGTGGGCGAGCTGATCTCCAAGCCCTACATCGACATCACGCTGCAGCTGCTGGCGCGCTTCGGCGTGCAGGTGCGGCGCGAGAACTGGGCACGCTTCGTCATCCCCGCAGGCAGCCGCTACCAGTCGCCCGGCCAAATCCATGTCGAAGCCGACGCTTCTTCAGCTAGTTATTTCATAGCTGCTGGCGCTTTATCGGCGCCGCCTGAAGGCCAGAAAGGCTTGAAAATAGAGGGCGTGGGCGAAACCTCCATCCAGGGCGACATCCGCTTCGTCGAAGCCGCACGGATGATGGGCGCCGAGATTCAAAGCGGTCCCAATTGGCTTCACGTGCGGCGCGGCCAGTGGCCGTTGAAGGCCATCGACTTGATTGCAACCACATCCCCGACGCGGCGATGACGCTGGCGGTGATGGCACTCTATGCCGACGGTCCGACCACGCTGCGCAACATCGCCAGCTGGCGCGTGAAGGAAACCGACCGCATCGCCGCCATGGCCACCGAGCTGCGCAAGCTGGGTGCGGAGGTCGAGGAAGGCGCCGACTTCATCCGCGTGATGCCATTGCCCGACGCTGGCGCCTGGCGCGCGGCGTCGATCCACACCTACGACGACCACCGCATGGCCATGTGCGGCTCGCTGGCAGCCTTCAATCCCGCCGGCCTGCCGGTGCGCATCGAAGACCCCAAGTGCGTCGCCAAGACCTTCCCGGATTACCTCGAAACACTGTTCGCCATCGCACAGCCAGCAGGTGCCGTGCCCGTCATCTGCATCGACGGCCCCACGGCCTCCGGCAAGGGCACGCTGGCCAGCGAAGTGGCGCGCCGGCTGGGCTATCACTACCTCGACTCCGGTTCGCTGTACCGGCTCACCGGCTTGGCCGCTCGCCGCGCGCAGCTGGAACCCGATCCGTGCAACGAGGCAGCAATCAGCGCCCTGGCCCAGTCCCTGCCGGTGCGCTTTGTGGCCGATCGCATCCTGCTCGGCGACGAGGACGTCAGCGACGCCATTCGCACCGAAGCTGCAGGCATGGATGCATCATGCGTTTCCGCCTTGCCTAGCGTGCGCCAGTCGCTCCTGAATTTGCAGCACGGCTTTGCCTGCCTGCCCGGCCTGGTGGCCGATGGGCGCGACATGGGCACCACCATCTTTCCGCAGGCGGCGCTCAAGGTCTATCTCACTGCCGGTGCTGCGCAGCGCGCCGAAAGGCGCCATAAGCAATTGATTTCCAAGGGAATTCCTGCTAATATCAACAGTCTTCGCGCCGACTTGGAAGCGCGCGATGCGCGGGATCAGTCCCGCACCGCATCGCCTCTCAAGCCCGCGCAAGACGCCCTGCTGCTGGACAACTCGCAGCTGACGGTCGAGGAATCGGTCGATCAGGTGCTCCGCTGGTGGCAGGAGAGGCAGCCGTTTCGCACCTCCTGAAGGTGTGGCTGCCCACCCGGTCAAGACACGTTGCTGCGCCTTGACCGGCCACCCGCCCCATTGGCTTCCCTCCGCGCGTTCAAGCGCACTGAGTCCATGGGTTGTTCAACCTGACCGCGGTCCTGCCGCAAACCACGTCCCCGCCACCAGCCTTTAGAAACGATTGCACCGTGCCGTCGTGAACCTGTGTGTGCGGACAAGGAACCTTTCATGTCTGAATCTTTTGCCCAGTTGTTCGAGGAATCCCTGCAGCGCACCGAAATGCGCCCGGGTGAAGTCATCACCGCCGAAGTCGTGCGCGTCGAGCACAGCTTCGTCGTCGTGAATGCCGGCCTCAAGTCCGAGGCCTACATCCCGATCGAGGAATTCAAGAACGACCAAGGCGAGGTCGAGGTCGAGCCCGGCGCCTTCGTGCCGGTGGCCATCGGCTCCATCGAAAACGGCTACGGTGACACCATCCTGAGCCGCGACACCGCCAAGCGCCTGGCCTCTTGGCTGGCGCTGGAACAAGCCCTCGAATCGGGCGACTTCGTCACCGGCACCACCGCCGGCAAGGTCAAGGGTGGCCTGACGGTGCTGGTCAACGGCATCCGCGCCTTCCTGCCCGGCTCGCTGGTCGACACCCGCCCCACCAAGGACCTGACGCCCTACGAGAACAAGACGCTCGAGTTCAAGGTCATCAAGCTCGACCGCAAGCGCAACAACGTGGTGCTGAGCCGCCGCGCCGTGGTCGAGGCCAGCATGGGCGAAGAGCGCGCCAAGCTGATGGAGACGCTGAAGGAAGGCGCCATCGTCAACGGTGTGGTCAAGAACATCACCGAATACGGCGCGTTCGTCGACCTGGGTGGCATCGACGGCCTGCTGCACATCACCGACATGGCCTGGCGCCGTGTGCGCCACCCCAGCGAGGTGGTGCAGGCTGGCCAGGAAATCACCGCCAAGATCCTCAAGTTCGACACCGAGAAGAACCGCGTGTCGCTGGGCCTCAAGCAGATGGGCGACGACCCGTGGCTGGGCGTGAGCCGCCGCTACCCGCAGGGCACGCGCATGTTCGGCAAGGTCACCAACATCGCCGACTACGGCGCCTTCGTCGAACTGGAGCCCGGCATCGAAGGCCTGGTGCACGTGTCCGAGATGGACTGGACCAACAAGAACGTGGCCCCGAGCAAGATCGTGTCGCTGGGCGACGAGGTCGAGGTCATGGTGCTCGAGATCGACGAGGACAAGCGCCGCATCTCCCTGGGCATGAAGCAGTGCCGCGCCAACCCGTGGCAGGAATTCGCGCAGAACACCAAGCGCGGCGACCGCGTCAAGGGCCCGATCAAGTCGATCACCGACTTCGGAGTGTTCGTCGGCCTGGCCGCCGGCATCGACGGCCTGGTGCATCTGTCCGATCTGTCGTGGAACGAGCCCGGCGAAGCCGCCGTCCGCAATTACAAGAAGGGCCAGGAAGTCGAGGCCATCGTGCTGGCCGTCGACGTCGACCGCGAGCGCATCAGTCTGGGCATCAAGCAGCTCGACCAGGACCCGTTCACCACCTTCGTGACGGTGAACGACAAGGGCCAGACGGTGACCGGCAAGGTCAAGAGCGTCGATGCCCGCGGCGCCGAGATCGACCTGGGCCAGGACGTGGTGGGCTACCTGCGCGCCTCCGAAATCAGCCGTGACCGCGTGGAAGACGCGAGCCAGGTGCTGAAGGTGGGCGACGAAGTGACTGCCGTGGTGGTCAACGTCGACCGCAAGACGCGCAACATCCAGTTGTCCGTCAAGGCCAAGGACGCTGCCGACCAGCAGGAAGCCATGTCCAGCCTGAGCCAGAGCAGCGGCACGGCCGGCACCACCAGCCTTGGCGCATTGCTGCGTGCCAAGCTGGACAGCAGCGAGAAGTAAGAAGGAAAGCACGGCCAGGCACCACCTTGGCCGTGCCTTCGGGAACATGACCCGCTCCGACCTGGTCGAACTGCTGGCCGAACGCTTCGGTCAGCTCACGCAACGCGACGCCGACGCGGCCGTCAAGACGATTCTTGACGCCATGAGCGATGCGCTGGTGCGTGGGCATCGGATCGAGATCCGCGGCTTCGGCAGCTTTTCCATCAACCGCCGGCCACCACGCCTGGGCCGGAATCCCCGCACTGGCGAGAGCGTGCACATCCCCGAAAGGCGGGTGCCGCACTTCAAGCCAGGCAAAGCCTTGCGTGAAGCCGTCGGCGCGCAACCCGTCGAAAGCGACGAGCGAGCGCCAGACTCCTGAGTGCCCGCCGCTAGAATCTTCTTCGACGCTGAAGAAGACACATGAACAAGCTCACCAGGCTGCTGACGTGGATACTGAAGGCAGCCGTTTTTTTGCCCTGTTCGCCTTTGCGCTGAACAACCAGCAAGACGCCACCGTCCATCTTCTGTTCGGTCACCAGTGGCGTGCGCCCATGATGTTGATCGTGCTGGCCGCGTTTGCGCTGGGCCTGGTGGTGGGCGTGCTCGGCATGCTGCCGGGCTGGTGGTCGCGCCGCAAACCTGCGCCCAGGCCAGCACCACACTCTGACCTCGCCCCGCTCGGCGACGAGCGGACGGACCCGCCGCATGGAGTTTGACCTCAGCTGGATCCTGCTGGGCCTGCCGATCGTGTTCGCGCTCGGCTGGATCGCATCGCGCCTGGATCTGCGCCAACTCCGCATCGAAAATCGCCAGGCGCCCAAAGCCTACTTCAAGGGCCTCAATTACCTGCTGAACGAGCAGCAGGATCAGGCCATCGACGCCTTCATCGAAGCGGTTCAGAGAGATCCTGACACGTCGGAACTGCACTTCGCGCTGGGCAACCTGTTTCGCCGCCGCGGCGAATACGAGCGCGCTGTCCGGGTTCACGAGCACCTGCTGTCCCGTGCCGATCTGAGCCAGGCCGACCGCGATCGGGCGCAGCACGCCCTGGCGCAGGATTTTCTGAAAGCCGGCCTGCTCGACCGGGCCGAAGCCGCACTGCACAAGCTGGACGGCACACATTACCAGGAGCAAGCCTGGCTGACCTTGCTGTCGCTGCACGAGCGCTCACGCGACTGGGTGCAGGCACGAGACATTGCCCAGCGCTTGCAGCAGGCGCATCAGGGCGACTTCACCGCCCGCCTGGCACATTACCAATGCGAGTTGGCCGCCCATGCCTGGGACAAGAAGAAGGATGCCGACACCGCCCGCACGTTGCTGGAGCAGGCCATCCAGGCAGCCCCTCACGCCGCCCGACCCCGCATCCAGATGGCTGGCCTGCTGGCCATGCAGGATGATCTGCGGGGCGCGTTCGAGCATCTGCTTGACCTTGAACCGCATGCGCCGCAAGCCCTCCCGCTGGTCGCGAGCGAGTTGGTGCGCATCGGCCAGGCCATTGGCGAACTGCCGCAGGCCACCGAGTTGCTCCAGCGACGCTATGCCGCAGCACCATCCGTCGACGTGGTGGATGCCATCGTCCAGGCGCAGATGATCGCGGGAGCGCCCCTGAAGGACGCGCGTGAGGGCTATGTCCGCCACATGTCGCAGGAACCCTCGCTGATCGCCGCTGCCCGCTGGCTCAGCCACGAGCCGTTTGCCCAGGAAGGGGCGCATCCTGTGGTTCAACGCTCCCTGGAGCATGCGGCCCGCCCGCTGGCCCGTTATCGCTGTGCCGCCTGCGGCTTCGAGGCCCAGGGCTATTTCTGGCAGTGCCCAGGCTGCCAGGCTTGGGAGAGCTTTCCCCCAAACGCATCGAAGAGTTGTAGCCGCGGCGCCACAAGCTCTACCCTGTACAGGGGATGCCCTGCAGAGCGCGGGCTTCCAGGCCGGGCGCGTCATGGCAAGATCATTGGCCGGCATGTGCCGGCTCTTCATCGTTACATCGGAGGAAACCCATGTTGAAAAAGCTTTTGGCGGCATTGACCATGTTCTACGCGGCCGTTTCGTTTGCCGCTGTCGATGTGAATACGGCCACGGCGGCCGATCTGGACAGCGTCAAGGGCATTGGCCCCGCCATGTCCACGCGGATCATCGATGAGCGCAAGAAAAGCAAATTCAAGGATTGGAATGACTTCATCGCCCGCGTGAAAGGCGTGGGCGAAAAAGTGCCAGCCGCTTCTCCGACAACGGACTGACCGTCAACGGCGCTGGCTATGCCGGTGCCCCCACCAAGCCGGCAGCCCAGAAGCCTGCGGCACCCGCAGCCGCCGCCACGGCCAAGCCTGCTGCGGCAGCGGCCAAGTAGCCGGACCGGCCTCGGCACAGGCCGCTCCCGGACATGAAAAAGCCGCGCGTTGCGCGGCTTTTTCGTGCCCATCGGGGTTGACGTCACGTCCCCAGGTTCACCAACCAGAGCGCCAGCACCGGGAACAGCACCAGCAGCACGATCCGGGTCAGGTCGGAGACCAGGAAGGGCAGCACACCGCGGGCGATCTCCATCAGTGGCACGGTCCGCGAGAGCTTCTGGATGATGAACAGGTTCATGCCCATCGGCGGCGTGATCAGGCCGATCTCGACCACCATCAAGGCCAGAATGCCGAACCAGATCGACTTGTCGGCCTGACTCAGGCCCCAGAAATCCAGGCCCATGATGATGGGATAGAAGATCGGGATCGTCAGCAGGATCATCGCCAGCGAGTCCATCACGCAGCCCAGCACCAGGTAGATGACCAGGATGGCGACCAGCACCATCATGGGCGGCATGCCGCTGTCCTTGACCCAGTTGGCCAGTTCCACCGGCATCTGCGTCAGTGCCAGGCCGGAGTTGAGCAGGTCGGCACCCACCAGCACCAGGAAGATCATGGCGGTGGCGTGGGCGGTGCCGATCAGGCTCTCGCGCAGGCCCTTCCAGCGCATGCCGTTGACGATGGCCAGCACCGCACAGGCGGCAGCGCCAATGGAGGCCGCCTCGGTCGGGTTGGCCCAGCCGCCGTAGATGCCGTAGATCACCACAATGAATACCAGGATCACGGGAATCACCGCCACCAAGGCAGCCAGACGCTCGCTCCAGCTCGACTTCTCGCCGGCCGGGCCGGCGCTGGGATTGAGCGCCACCACGATGCGGATGACCAGCATGTAGCCCAGCGTGGCAATGATGCCGGGGATGACGGCGGCCACGAACAGCTTGCCGATCGACTCCTGCACCAGCACGGCGTAGATCACCAGCGGCACCGAGGGCGGGATCAGGATGCCGAGCGTGCCGGCCGCAGCCAGTGTGGACGTGGCCAGCTTGCCCGAGTAGCCGTGCGCGCGCAGCTCGGGCAGCGCCACCTGCGCCATGGTGGCGGCGGTGGCCAGCGACGAGCCGCAGATGGCACCAAAACCCGCGCAGGCACCCGCTGCCGCCATGCCCAGCCCGCCCTTCAGGTGACCCAGGAAAGCCGCAGCGCAGCGGAACAGCGCCTTCGACAGCCCGCCGTGCGTGGCGAACTGGCCCATCAGCATGAACAGCGGCACCACCGCCAGATCGTAGTTCGACAGGCGCGCGTAGGCCGTGGTGTTGAGGGTGAACAGCAGCGCCGACGGGTCGCCCCCGTTCATGGCCAGGAAGGCCGCCGCGCCGCCCAGGAACATGCCGACACCCACGTGCACGCGGATCGCCAGCAGAAACAGCAGGATCGCGAAGATCCACAGACCGACCGTCATGCCGCTCATGCCGCACCTCCCGTAGCCGTGCGCAGCGACATGCCCAGGCGCGCCAGCGCCGCCACGGTCAGCAGCAGAAAGCTCGGCACCAGCATCGACACCGGCCACCACAGCGGCACCAGCAGCAGGGCAGATACTTCCATCGTCTCCTTGGCCGACACGGCGTACAGCGCGGTGCGCCAGGTCAGCATGGCGCCCATCAAGGCCAGCAGGCCGTGGCCCAGCACATCGAGCCAGGCACGCGCACGGGCGCTCAGGCCGTTGGTGAAGGCATCCACCTTGATGTGGTGGTCATACACCTCGCACAGCGGCAGGAAGGCCGCAGCCCCGATGGCCGAGCCCATCTGCAGCAGTTCCATGTCGCCCTGAATCGGCGCGGAGAACAGCTTGCGGCCGACGATGGAGATGATCGACATGACCACGATGGCGCAAAACAGCAGGCCGCCGAACAGCGCCCACCACGTGGCGATGCGGTCGAGCCAGCGCCCTGCGGCGCTGGTGAACGGACTCGGTTCTCCGGTAGCGCCCGGCGCAAGTTCAGCCACGCTGCCTCCTCGATGTGTTCTTGAATGATGAAAAGCCTGCCAGGAACGCAGCGCGTGTCCGTGGCAGGCCGGGCGTTCATGGGCGCGTTATAAGCCCATCCATCCTCACTTCGGCATGTATTTCGCGCCGATGGCGTGGGCCTCGGCAGCCAGCTTCTTGCCGTCCAGGCCGCGCGCGGTGGCCTGCTTGATCCAGTCGGCCTCGACGCTGGCGGTCTGCTTCTTCATCGCCGCCAGGTCTTCGTTCTTGATCGTCAGCACCTTGTTGCCGCGGGCAGCCAGCGACTTGCGGGCGTCGTTGTTGCCGTCGTCCCAGACCTTGCCCAGCCACTCGGCCGCGACCAGGCCGCTGTTCTTCTCCACCACGGCCTTCAGGTCGGCCGGCAGGCTGTCGAACTTGCGCTGGTTCATCAGCAGCGCCATCGGCGTCTGCGTGAAGCCGGGCTGGTTCGCCTGGCCTTCCATGTGGAACTTCACCACCTCGTCGATCTTGGTGGCCGGCAGCACCTCCCACGGCGCCATGGCGCCGTCGATCACGCCCTTGGACACACCCTCGGTCACCTGCGCCACCGGCATGTTGACGGGCGTGCCGCCCAGCGCCGTGAGGAACAGCGCGGCAAAGCGCGAGGGCTGCGCAGCTTCACGCCCTTGAAGTCGGCGGCGGTCAGGATCGGCTTGCTGGCGGTGGACAGCACCACGTTGGAGGCGCTCCAGATCGTCAGGACCTTGAAGTCCTTGTAGTCGTCGCGTGCGTGCTTCTCATAGAACTCCCACATGGCGCGGCTGCCGCCCATGCCATCAGGCGGCATGGTGAAGGGCAGTTCCAGCGCCTCGGTACGCGGGAAGCGGCCGGTGGAATAGCTGGGCGAGGTCCACACGATGTCGGACACCCCGTTCTTGACCTGATCGGCCAGCTGCGCGGGCGTGCCGCCCAGTTGCAGCGCCGGGTAGATCTGGCACTTGAGCTTGTCGGCCGAGTCCTTGGCGATCTTCTCGCACCAGGGCTCCAGGAAGTTCTTCTGGAAGTTCGAGCCCGGCGGCAGGAAGTGCGAGACTTTCAGCACCGTCTGTGCGTGGGCGCCCGTCAGCGCGCCCAGACCGAGCAACAGGGTGGCGGCGGCACGGGCCACCAGACGCTTGGATGTCATAGGAACAGTCTCCTGCAATAAAAGAAGCCAGCTGGGAATTCAGCTGGGCAGTCTAACGGTGCGGATCGCCCCTGCGTTTACGGGCCATCCCTAAACGCCGCATTTTATAAGTGTGCTAATAGTTGCGGGCGCAACCTGCATTATATTGCCTATTCCGTGCCAAGGTGCAAGCGATTTCTCCATTGCAGGCGCCAATGCGGGCTTGGCCTGGCGACGCTGTCACGCAGGCAGGTCACAATGGGCGCATGAGAATCCTGCACACCATGCTGCGCGTGGGCAACCTCCAGCGCGCCATCGACTTCTACACCCAGGTGCTCGGCATGCAACTGCTGCGCACGTCGGAAAACCCCGAATACAAGTATTCGCTGGCCTTTCTGGGCTTCGACGGCGGCAACCCCGGCCAGGCCGAGATCGAGCTGACCTACAACTGGGGCACCGAGCAGTACGACATGGGCACGGCCTATGGCCACATCGCCATCGGCGTGCCCGATGCCTATGCCGCCTGCGCCAAGATCAAGGCCGCCGGCGGCAAGGTCACGCGCGAGGCCGGCCCCGTCAAGGGCGGCACCACCGTCATCGCCTTCGTCACCGATCCGGACGGCTACAAGATCGAACTGATCCAGCGCGCGACCGACGGCGCCGGCGAAGGCCTGCGGTCATGATCGACCAACCTGGTTACTCACTTATTTATAGCTGCTGGCGCTTTATGTACGGCGCCTCAGACCATTTTTGACTTGAACAAGACCACCCCTCGAACCCCCATGACCTCCGCGACCAGCGCCGAGATCGAGCTCAAGCTCGCCATGCCCGGCGCGGATCCCAAGGCCATCGGCGAGCAGCTCGCCGCCCTGCCCTTGCTGGCCGCCCTGCCCGTCACCCAGCAGAAGCTGCGCAACATCTACTTCGACACCCCGGCCCAGCACCTGCGCCAGGCCCGCGCGGTGCTGCGCCTGCGCAGCCAGCGCCAGGACGGCGGCAAGGTGCACTGGCTGCAGGCCCTGAAGACCGAAGACAGCAGTGCCGGCGGCCTGAGTCAGCGCGGCGAGTGGGAAGCCACGGTGCGCGAGGGTAAGCTCGACCCCGTCGTGCTGCAGGGCACGCCCTGGCCCACGCTGGACGCAGACGGCACGCTGCTGCCGCAACTCGCGCCCTGCTTTGAGACCGACGCCACGCGCACGCTGCGCCTGTTCACCGGCGACGACGGCAGCCGCATCGAGGTGGTGCTGGACGTCGGCGCCATCCGCGCCGGCGACGAGCGTGCCGAGCTGTGCGAGCTGGAGCTGGAGCTGCTGAAAGGCGCGCCCGACGCCCTGTTCGCGCTGGCCGACCACATCGCCAGCCACCTGCCGGTGCTGCCCGACCCGGTGAGCAAGGCCGAGCGCGCCTGGCGCCTGGTCGACGGCACCACCCGCGCGCCGCGCCGCGCGCGCAAGCTGGAGCTGGCCGAGAACACCCCCGTGCTGCTGGCCGCGCAGACCGTGCTGGGCGAAATGCTGGGCCAGTTCATCGAGAACCTGAGCGGCATCGTGCGCGCCGACGGCCCCGAGCTGGTGCACCAGGCGCGCGTGGGCTGGCGGCGCTGGCGCAGCGCGCTGTGGCTGTTCAAGCCGCTGCTGGCCGACGCCCACCCGGCGCCCGACAGCGCCGGCCTGCGCCCGCTGCTCAATGCCCTGGGCGCCATGCGCGACCTGGACGTGGCGGCGCTGGAAAGCCTGCCGCAATGGGCCGACGCCTACATCGGCGGCACCGACGAAGCAGCCCGCGAGCGCGCGCAGGAATGGCAGACCATGGAAGCGGCCGTCACCGCCGAGCGCCGTATCCGCCGCGCCGGCCTGCTGGCCGCGCTGGGCGCCACCGGCACCGGCCAGGCGCTGCTGGGGCTGGAGCGCTGGCTGCACGCGCTGCCGCAGGCCGCATGGACGCCCGAGCTGGCCGAGCGCAGCATCGGCGACTGGGCCGCCAGCCGCACCAAGCGCCTGCACGCGCGCCTGGCCGCCGAGATCGAGGAAATGGAAGCCGCCGACCTCGACACCGAAGAAGGCATCGAGCACCAGCACAACGTGCGCCTGCTGGCCAAGCGCACGCGCTACGTGCTGGAGGCGCTGCGCACCGTGCTGCCCAAAG
The DNA here is from genome assembly GCF_013423955.1 of Ottowia beijingensis. GTDB lineage: Bacteria > Pseudomonadota > Gammaproteobacteria > Burkholderiales > Burkholderiaceae_C > Ottowia > Ottowia beijingensis. The sequence continues at coordinate 844,102 of NZ_JACCKX010000001.1, forward strand.
AGCGTACGCGCCGCTGGCAGGAGCAGGCGACCGAGCTGCAGACCAGCATCGGCGCCGCGCGCGACCTGATGCTGCTGGCCACGCTGCTGGAGCCGCTGGGCATCGACCGCGGCATCCTGGGCTTTCTGCGCGGCGTGGCGGCGGGGCGCATGGCGGAAGCCTGAACGCCGGTCCGTGCGACGCGGACAGCTCTGTCACGGACAGCGCCTTCCCCACCACGGCACAGCCCCAAAACAGGGAGTATGCATCGCCAGCGCCCATTCTACGGGCGCTATCGGCATGCATATAGGGAGTATCTGAAAATCCGGGGTGTGCGCCGCCTGCCGCCGCAACCCACGAAAAAGCCCGGCCAGGCCGGGCTTGATGCGCGCGTTTGCAGCAGCCGCTTACTGCAGGCTCACCTCGACGCGGCGCGCCTCGGCGTTGCTGCCGGTGGCGGTGGTCACCTCGGGCTTCTTCAGGTCCAGCTTGTCGTCGCCGATGCCCAGCGCCTTCAGCGCATCGCGCACGGCCAAGGCGCGCTGCTTGGCCAGCTCCTCGTTCTGTGCCGGATCGCCCGTGGTGTCGTGGTAGCCGCTGATCACGGCCGTCTGGCCGGCGGCCACGCCCTTCACCACGTCGCCCAGCGCATCGGCCGCGCCCGGCGCCAGGTCGGCGCTGCCGCTGGCAAAGTAGAACTTCACCACGCCGTTCTCGACCCGGATGCTGGGGCCATCGGCCGCGGCGGTGGTCATGTCGGCGGTGCTGGCCGGTGCTGCGCCGCCTGCGGCGGCCACGCCCGTCGCCGTGCCGGCGGCACCGTCAGCAGACGCCGTGCCCACCGCACCCGGCGCGGCACCACCGGCCACGCCCGTGCTGGCGCCCGCCACGGCCGTGGTGGGGCCGCACCCTTGCCGGTGCGATACAGCCCAAACCCGATGGCCAAGCTGATGGCGAGCAGGACCACGCCGATCAGCACGGTCCACACCACGCCCTGGTTGTCATCGTTCTGTGTACTCATGAGTTCTCCAAAGAAATTGGGGCGATTGTATAAAGTCCCGCCATGCAGCCCACTGACGCCGCCTATGCCCCCTACGAACATCTGCGCCCGCCCGGCCGCGACCCGCAGCGCATGCTGGCGCAGGCGCGCGCCGAATGGCACCGCCGGGCCGGCCCGCAACGCGACCTGTGGGTGTTCGGCTACGCCTCGCTGATCTGGCGGACCGATTTCGACTTCACCGAACGCCACGCCAGCCGCATCCACGGCTGGCACCGCGCGCTGGCCATGTGGAGCCGCGTCAACCGCGGCACGCCCGAGCTGCCCGGCCTGGTGTTCGCCCTGCTGCCGGGCGGCAGCTGCCAGGGCATGGTGTACCGCGTGCCCGGGCAACAGGCCGAGGCCGTGTTCGACACCCTGTGGGCGCGCGAGATGCCCAGCGGCGTGTACGACGCGCGCTGGCTGCCCTGCGCCACGCCGCACGGTCCCGTGCCGGCGCTGGCCTTCACGCTGTCGCGCCGCAGCCCGTCCTTCACCGGCGAGCTGGCGCCCGAGCAGTACCGCCACATCTTCCGCCACGCCAGCGGCCGCTACGGCACCACGCTGGACTACGCGCGCCGCACGCTCGACACGCTGCGCGAACACGGCATCCACGACCGGCGGCTGCGCGCACTGCTGGCGCTGGCGGACGACCCCGAGGCCTGACGCAAGCGGGGCCGCGCCCGCGCCCGCTGCCTATACTTCGGCGCATGAGTGACATCGCCCACCTGCGCAAGAGCTACGAGCGCGCCGAACTGTCCGAAGACGCCAGCCATGCCGACCCGATGGCGCAATTCGCCCAGTGGTTCGACGAGGCGCTGAAAAGCGAGCTGCCCGAGCCCAACGCCATGACCCTGGCCACCGTGGGCAGCGACCTGCGCCCCAGCACCCGCGTGGTGCTGATCAAGGAATACGACGCGCGCGGCATCGTCTGGTACACCAACTACCAGGGCCGCAAGGGGCTGGAGCTGGCCGGCAACCCGTATGCGGCGCTGCAGCTCCACTGGGTCGAGCTGGAGCGCGTGGTGCGCATCGAGGGCCTGGTCGAGAAGGTGAGCGAGGCCGAGAGCGACGCCTACTACGCCAGCCGCCCGCTCGACCACCGCCTGGGCGCCTGGGCCAGCCCGCAAAGCCAGGTGATCCCCGGCCGCGCCTGGCTGGTGGCTGAGGCGGCCAAGGTCGGCGCCAAGTTTCTGCTGCACCCGCCGCGCCCGCCGCACTGGGGCGGCTACCGCCTGAAGCCTGATCGGTGGGAGTTCTGGCAGGGGCGCAAGAGCCGGTTGCATGACCGGCTGCGCTACCGGCTGGAAGGCGGCGGCTGGGTGCGCGAGCGGCTGGCGCCTTGAAGCTTTTTCGGGCTCCAGCGCTTTACTGGCAAGCGCAGACAGCTATGATTTTCAAAGTGCCGGGCGTCTTCAGTAGCGCGCCGATCAACGCGACACGGTCACCGGCACCACGTCGCCATTGGCGCGCCTGGCATACACGTCCTGCCCCACCAGCCGGATGTCGTTGCAGGCCGAGGGGAAGACCTTGAACTCGAAGCAGACACGACCGCCCTCCTCGGCACGCCAGGTGCCGGTGTCCGAACGACCCGCGACGAAAACCTTCAGATTGTTCGAGTCGGCGGCGTAGTCCACCCGGATCGTGCCGCCGTTGGATAGGGGGCGTTGGTGGACTTGCCGCGCAGCAGCGTGGCCAGTTCGGCCGCCGAAGGCGCGCGGGCGCCGGCAGGAAGTCCTTGGCCGGCGGCGCGCTGGCGGCGCAGGCGGCGAGCAGCAGGGGTGACAGCAGAATCGATAGGCGGGTGGCGGTGTTCATGTGGGTCTCCAGCAATGAATGCAAGACAGGAGAGACGGACGCCCCAACCGGCGTCCGCCCCCGAGGGACCGTCAGAGTCCCAACTGGGTCTTCATGGCCGTCCAGGCCGCCTCGTTCAGGCGATGGGATGCCGCCTGACGCGAGACGAGGCCGGGCTTGGTCTCGTGGGCGCGGTACACCCACTGGGAATTCGGGTCGCCGGCAACCCAGCGGATCTCGCTGTACACCACGTGGTAGCGGATGGCTGGCGTCGGCGGCTGGCCGGTGAAGCGCAGCACGCGCTCGCCATTCACGTCGTCGATGCTGTAGGTGCCCGTGGTGGACGGCACGCAGTTGGACACCACGGTCTGCTCGGCATTGAGATCGCACTCGTAGTACTGCGCCGAGCCCTGGGTGGCGCTGGACGGCGCCATCGACACCCGCAGGTTCTTCAGCGCGCTGGTGGTCAGCGCCAGGTTCAGGGTGTTGGCCCCGGTGGGCGCAGCGGCGCCCGAGGTCGGGTAGTGGTTGATCAAAGCCTCCAGCGTGTTTCGACTCTGCGGCTGAGCGCGGTTCGCCAGGGCGTCGATCTGGATGGTCGACCCCAACACCACATTGGTGCGCAGCAGTTCCTCGGCACCCGCAGGGAACACGGTCGCGCCGAGCGCCCTTCAAGCCCACCGTCGGCATTCCGACGTTGATGGTGTTGGTGGGCAGGGTCTGCCAGCGGTCCACCAGATCGGCCATGGCCTGACCGGCCACACTGCTGGCGCGGGTGGAGCCCAGCGTTGTTTCGCCGTCGCAGTACACCGTGCGGCTCGGATTGCCGACCGTGGACCGGTGGACCACATCGCGCGTGCAGTAGGTCCAGCCGCTGGGCGTGAGAAAAGCGGTGCCGTAGAGCGCATTGTCCGGGCTGGGCTGACCGCCGCTCTTGCCGCTGCGGTTATCGACAAACTGCACGCCGGCACTGCCCGCCGCCTTGGCTTGCCGATCGTTGCTGCGCTCAAAGTAGTCGTCAGGGCCGACGTAACGCAGCGCGCGCAGCGTGGTCGATGCCGGTGCAGCCGCCTGCTGGTCGCCCACCTCCAGCGGCACACCGGTGCGCAGCATGCCGGAAACGACCGCGGCCGCCATGCGCGCCGTGTCGTGTATCTGGTTGGCATCCCAGGCCGGATCGTCCTGGTAGGCGTCGATCTTGGTGGCGTCGATGGCCAGCTGCAGCGCCACGTTGGCGCGCGCCGCCGCGTCGGTCATGCCGGCAGCCACGCCGGCCTGCACCAGGGTGGTCAGCGGGTTGATGGCGCCGCCCGAGCCGGCCGGTCGGTGCATCACGTAGTCGGCGTCGGTGGCGGCCACCCCGGGGTGGCCGAATCGATGGCCGTGGTGGCCGCGGCCGGATCGCCCGTCTTGACGAGTGCGATGAGGCGGGCCGACGCGGCGCCCGGCACGGCGGACGGGTCGTAGGTCAGGCTGTAGCGGCCATCGGCGCCGGTGGCGGCCGAGGTGGGTTCGCCGTCGTCGCAGGCGTCGTTGGCGTTCAGGTCCAGACAGACCACCACGTTCTGGAGGGGGCCGATGCGGGCCACTTCACCGCTGAGGGTCACGGGGGAGGCGGCGGTGGCGGCGGGGACGAATCATCGTCGTTATCGTCGCCGCTGCCGCCACAGGCGGCCATTGACAGTGCGGCGGTGGCGGCAAAGGCGTGGATCAGCAGGCTTCGCGTGCGGGGTTTCATGAGGCTCCTCCTGGGGTTGCTGGGGCTTGTCTATCGACACGAGAGACACTAAAAGAAACATTTCCCCGTACATCACCCAGTTGGGTGAGCGTGGCGTACCTCTCTTTGCTTTGACAACGGGCTTGGACGACGGCGGTGTCCACCGCGAGCGCCGCGGTTCAGGTGGAAGCGTCGTCCCCCAGCACCAGCCCCATGCGATTTGCCGCCACGATCGCCTGCGTGCGCGTGGTGACGGCGAGCGCGCGCAGCACGGCGCTGACGTGGGTCTTGGTGGTGTTGGGGCTGAGGCCCAGCTCGCGCGCGATCAGCTTCATCGGCTTGCCCTCCAGGATCAGCCGCAGCACCTGCGTCTGGCGCGGGGTGAGTCCGAGCTCGGCCGGGCTGGTGCAGGCCCGCGCCGGCACGGGCAGCGCGATGCCCGCCAGGCTGAGCGGGGGCACGTAGATGCGCCGTGCCAGCACGGTGCGCAAGGCCTCGAACATCTGGCCGGCCGGGGCCGACTTGGGGATGAAACCCATCGCGCCCAGCTGGATCGAGCGCAGCACGGTGACCTGGTCTTCCTGCGAGGACAGCATGACGAGCGGTACGCCGGGGTGGCGTTCGCGCAGCGTCTCCAGCGCCTGCAGGCCGTGCATGCCGGGCAGGATGACGTCGAGCAGGATCAGGTCGATGTCCGCGCTGTCGCCCAGGGTGGCCAGCGCCTCGTCCAGGCTGGCGGCATGCGAGACCTGTACCGCCGGGTCGAGCTCGCGCAGCAGCAGCGCGACGCCGTCGCGAAACAGCGCGTGATCATCGACCAGCAGGATCCTCATGGCCGGAGTCTGAGGGCGTTTCCGCCGCTGCGCCTCCCCAGTTGGGTGAGCGTCCAGCGCCGCCTCGATCGCCGCCAGCAGCCGGTCGGCGCCGACCGGCTTGTGCAGCAGCGGCAGGCCTGCGTCGGTGACGCGCCGCAGGTCGGCGGCGGCAATGTCGCCGGTGACGATGATCGCCGGCACCGCCTGGCCGATGCGCGCGCGTATCTGTTCGACGGCGTCCAGGCCGTCGCGGTGCTGGCGCAGCCGGTAGTCACTCAGGATCAGGTCGGGGTCGCGCAGGTGCTCGCCCAGCAGCGTCAGGCATTGCTTGGCCGACGCGGCGGTGAGCACGTGCGCGCCCCAGCTGTGGCACAGCGCCTGCATCGCGCGGCGCGTATCGGCCTCGTCGTCGATCACCACGATGAACGCGCCGACGACGCGCCGCCCGCTCGCCAGTGCGGCAGGCTGCGCCGGCACCTGCGGCAGCGCCTCGGCGCCCGGCAGCAGGATCGAGAAGCAGGTGCCGCGGCCCGGCGTCGAGCGCAGCACGTGCGGATGGCCCAGCAGATCGAGCGTGCGCTTGACGATGGCCAGGCCCAGCCCGAGCCCCTTGCCGCGGTCGCGCTCCGGGTTGTCGATCTGGTAGAACTCGTCGAAGATGTGCGGCAGCTGCTCGGGCGCGATGCCGATGCCGGTGTCCCAGACCTGTAGCTCGACGCCGCCGGGGCGCCGCCGGCAGCCCACCAGGACCTTGCCGCGTTCGGTGTAGCGAATCGCGTTGGCCACCAGGTTGCCCAGCACCCGCTCCAGCAGCACGGCGTCGGTGCGCACGGCACAGCGAGAAGGCACCACGACCAGGCGCAACTGCTTGCGCTCGGCTGCCGGCCCGTGGCTGGTCGCCACCCGGTGCAGCAGATCGGCCAGGGCGTGGTCGCCCAGCACGGGCTTGGCCGTGCCGGCGTCCAGCCTCGAGATGTCGAGCAGGCCGACGAACAAGGCTTCCATGGCGGACACCGACGCCTCGATGTGACTCACCAGCTTGCCGACCTCGGGCGTGACCGCCTGCCGGCGCAACACGCCGACCAGTAGGCTGATGGTGTGCAGCGGCTGGCGCAGGTCGTGGCTGGCCGACGCCAGAAAGCGCGTCTTGGCCTGGCTCGCCTGCTCAGCTTCGTTGCGCCGGGCACGCAGCAAGGTGTTGGCGCCAGCCAGCTCGTGGGTGCGTTCGGCCACGCGGGCTTCGAGCAACTGGACCGAATCGCCCAGGCGTTCGGCCATCTGGTTGAAGCGCGCCGCCAGCTGGCCCAGCTCGTCGCCGCGCCGCAGCACGATGCGGTGGTCGAGTTGGCCTTCACCGATGCGGTCGGCCCCCTCGGCGAGCTCCCGGATCGGCCGCACCACCCGGCGCGCCAGCACGATGCCCACGGCCGAGCCCGCCAGCACGGCGAACACCAGGATCAGCAGCGCCGTCGCCAGCGCGCGGCGGATCGGCGCGTAGGCTTCGTCGCGCGGCTGCTCGGTGATCAGCCGCCAGCCGGGCACGCTCAGCGGGGCGGCGCGAGCGACCATGGCGCGGCCCTCGGGCGTCGTGAATTCGATCAAACCGCCGCGATCCGCCCCCGCCGGCCTGATGGCCGCGCGCACCGGCGGATGGTCGGCCCAGTCGGGGCGTGCCAGCACCTGCAGAAAATCCGGATGCGCCAGCAGGCGGCCCTCGCCATCGACGACGTAGGCCTGGCCCTCGCGGCCAAAGCGGGTTTCGTCGATGATCTCGCGCAGCTGCGCCAATTCGACCTCTGCCGCCAGCACGCCGCTCTGCGGGAGGCTGCCGCGCCGCGCCAGGACCACGCGAGGCTGGTTGACGACAAAGGTGACCGGGCCGAACCACGGCGCCTCGGCGCTGGCGTACAGGAACTCGGGCGACTGGCTGCGGTCTTCGCGCACGCCGATGCGGTCGGGCTCCATGCGCGAGATGTGCACACGCTCCTGCCCGTGCTGGTCGATCCAGTACAGCGCCTGGATCGCGCGCGACTGCTTCATCAGCCGGTACAGCTCGAACTGGATGTCGGCATCAGCATCGTCCAGGTGGCGTGAGTCCTGCAGCGCCAGGGCGGCGCGCAGCAAGGCACCGGTCTGGCCGATGAAGCGTTCGATCCGGGCCGAGGCCCTGGCGGCTTCGAGCGCCTGCAGCGCCTCCACGGCAATGCGCGTCTCGCGCTGGATCAGCCAGAGCTGTGCCAGACCGCTGACGGTGAGCACCAGCGTCACCAGCCCGGCGACCGACAGGGCATAGGTCTGCCACAGGCGCTGGCCAGGTGGGCGCATCAGCGGGAGGGGGCTGGGCGGCAGCCCCGGCGTCACCCTTGGCGTCCGCCGTCGGCGGCAGCATACGGTCGCCCGGCCGGATCAGGCGGTCGGCACGCGCCAGCAGCGCGGGTGGCAGCGTCACACCGATGCGCTCGGCGGTGTCGAGGTTGACAACCAGCGCCGCCTCGTACAGCTCCTCGACCGGCAGCTCGGCCAGCGGGCGACCGCGCAGCACCTGGTCCACATAGCGCGCCCCGCGCCCGCACATGCTGACGCGGCCGATGGCGCCGTAGCTGAGCAGGCCACCGTGGCGGGTGGTGAACCAGGACGTGTGGGCGATCGCCGGCAGGCGCACCCGCAGCGCCTGCCGCGCGTGCTCGCCGTGGAATACCGCCGAATCCGGCCAGATCAGGACTGCATCGACCTGGCGCCGGGCCAACTCGTCCCAGGCGCCGGCAATGCCGGCCTCGCCAGAGAAGCGCACGCGCACCCCTCGACGCCGGCCTGCCCCAGCATGTCGGCGAAAGGCCCGAGGTCCTTCATCGCCTCGTGCCTCGGGTTGCCGTCGTTCGTGACCATGCCGACGCGGCGCGCCTGCGGGAACGCCTGCAGCAACACCTCCATCGGCTTGAGCAGGAACTGGCCCGACAGGCCCAGCGTGACGCCGGTGACATTGGCCAGCGGGCGCAACTGGGCATCGAGAACCTGGCGCAGGTTGGTCGGGCCCAGCACGACGATCGGCACCTCCTGCGTGGCGTTCATCAGTGCCTCGGATTCCGGATTGTTGGTCGCGAGCAGCACGGCAGGCCGGCGCGCCACCATCGCCTGCGCCACGGCTGCGTAGCGTGCCGGGTCGTTGGCCACGTCGTTCCATTCGATTCTCAGTTGCCGGTCGAAGGACCAGCCGGCCGCTTCCAGGCCGGCACGCACCTCGTTCATGCAGAGCCGGTTCGACTCGCTCGGCCCGAGGGTCAGGTAGGCGATGACGCGGGGCGCGGCGGCGGGCGTGGCGGCGCCCGGTGCGCTGGGGGCCGGCGGGGCGCTCTGCGCCGAGACCGGCGGACTGGCCACCAGCGCGGCGATGAACGCCGTCACGCTGATGGTGAGCCGCAAGCGGCCGAAAACCAGCCTGTCGGCGCGTGCTCTGGTTCTCGTTACCTCGTCGTACTGCTCCAGGCTGATCGACATGTCCTCTCCCCTCACGTTTGGACACAAAGATACCTTACCCGGCGAGCCGACGCCACGGGGTAGACGCTACAGATTGGGTGAATATTCACCATCCGGCGGGCCGCCAGCCGGTCATTCAGCCCGGCCAGCGCGCCAGCAGCGCCAGCGCGATCGAAATCGTCGCCACCGCCATCGCCGTCGACACGGCCACGCTGGCGGTGACCAGGTCCTCGGCCTTGTGGTAGCGCTGCGAGAACAGGAACACGTTGGCGCCCACCGGCAGCGCGGCGGCAGTCACCATCACGGCCAGCGGCAGGCCGCGGATGCCCAGCGCCCAGCCGGCCGCGGCCATCAACACCGGGTGCAGCACGGTTTTCAGCAGCGAGATGCCCAGCGCACCGCGCAGGTGCGGTCCGATGGCGGTCTGCGCCAGCGTCACGCCCACCAGCACCAGCGCCACCGGGCCGAAGGCGTCGCCCAGCAGCTTCAGCGGCCGCTCCACCACCGGGTGCAGGCCCCAGCCCGTCAGTGAATACAGAAAGCCCGCGATGATGGGCAGCGGCACCGGGTGCAGCACGGCGTTCTTCACCGCCTGCGCCACGGTGGCGGCAATGTGGCGGCGCGGCCCCTGGCCTGCCGCGGCCTGCTCGCGCGCCACCAGCAGCTCCAGCACCACGGTAGCCAGCGTCAGCAGGATCAGCGCGTGCATCGAGATCAGCGTGAACAGGTGCACCAGCCCGGCCTGCCCGTAGGCCAGTTGCACCAGCGGCACGCCGATCATCAGCGTGTTGCTGAAGATGGCCGCCAGCGCCAGCACGGCCGAGCGGCTGGTCAGCCCGCGGATGAACAGCAGCGCAAAGAACATGGCCCCGGCCACGATGTAGTACAGCGCCACCGATCGCAGGTCCAGCCGCGCCAGATCGGCCGTGGCCATGGTGCGGAACAGCAGCGCCTGCACCAGCACCAGGAAGACGAGGTTGGACAGATCGCGCACCGCCTCGCCGCGGATCAGCTTCAGCCGCCCGGCGGCGAAGCCGATGCCGATCAGCAGCACCACGGGGAGCAGGGACGAGGCGACGGGGTGATCGAGCGTCATGGGCGGCGGCGATTATGGGCTGAGCACGCCATGCACGCAGCGGCACGACCGCAGGTTTTTGAATGAAATCAGCCTCCAGCGCCCGCCCCACGAGCGCAAGCAGCTATCAAAACAGGACTTTTGTGGGAGCGGGCTTGCCCGCGGTGCCGCGCCTGCTTCCCTCATGACGCTCATCGCGGGCAAGCCCGCTCCCACAGCAAGCCTGCAACGCCAAGCCCACCACCGACGATGGCCCAGGCAAAGCGGGATAATCGCCCTTTACCGACGCGGCCCCCGCGCGGTGCCGTTCTTTGCAGGTGCGCCCTTCGGCGCACGCCGGCGCCGACGCGGCGGCCGGCCACCGCCATGAACGCCCCCACACCCCCACCGCCCCCGCCTCCAGCGCCATCTCGCCCGTCGAGGACATCGTGGCCGATCTGCGCGCCGGCCGCATGGTGATCCTGGTCGACGAGGAAGACCGCGAGAACGAAGGCGACCTGATCCTGGCCGCCGACCACGTGACGCCCGAGGCCATCAACTTCATGGCGCGCTTCGGTCGCGGCCTGATCTGCCTGACGCTGACGCGCGAGCGTTGCGAGCGCCTGCAGCTGCCGCCCATGGTGGCGCGCAACGGCACCAAGATGGGCACCGCCTTCACCGTCAGCATCGAGGCGGCCGAGGGCGTGACCACCGGCATCAGCGCCGCCGACCGCGCCCGCACCGTGCAGGCCGCCGTGGCGCCCAATGCCCAGGCGGCCGACCTGGTGCAGCCCGGCCACATCTTCCCGCTGCAGGCCGTCGACGGCGGCGTGCTGATGCGCGCCGGCCACACCGAGGCCGGGTGCGACCTGGCCGGCATGGCTGGCTGCTCTCCGGCCGCGGTGATCTGCGAGATCATGAAGGACGACGGCACCATGGCGCGCCTGCCCGACCTGCAGCTCTTCGCCGCGCAGCACGGGCTGAAGATCGGCACCATTGCCGACCTGATCGAGCACCGCAGCAAGACCGAAACCCTGGTCGAGAAGATCGCCACGCGCCCGCTGCGCACCGCGCACGGCGAGTTCATCGCCCACGCCTACCGCGACCAACCCAGCGGCGAGCTGCACCTGGCGCTGGTGGTGGGCCAGTGGCAGCCGCAGGACGCCGTGCCCGTGCGCGTGCACGAGCCGCTGTCGGTGCTCGACGTGCTGGAAAGCGGCCGCGGCACGCATTCGTGGAGCGTGGATGCGGCGCTGAAGCGCCTGCAGCAGGAAGGACGCGGCATGGCCGTGTTCCTGAACTGCGGCGAAAGCGCTGAGCAGTTGTTGGCCCAGTTCAGCGGCACGGCGCGCGCAGCGCACGCGCCCGCGCGCGGCCGCATGGACCTGCGCAGCTACGGCGTGGGCGCGCAAATCCTGCGCGACTGCGGCGTGCACCGCATGCAGCTGCTGGGCACGCCGCGCCGCCTGCCCAGCATGGCCGGCGGCTACGGGCTTGAAGTGGTCGGCTACATCACCGAATAAGGCGTGCGCCGGCCGCCCGTGCGCCTGGCGTCGCGCGGCCGTGCACGTTGCAACCATCAATATGAAAAGGACTCCGCATGTTCGGCGCTGACAAAGGCCATACCCCTCCCTCGACGGCAGCCGCCTGCGCGTCGGCATCGTGCAGGCGCGCTTCAACGAAGGCGTGACCAACGCCCTGCACGCCGCCTGCCTGGCCGAGCTGACGGCGCTGGGCGTGCGCGACGAGAACATCACCCATGTCACCGTGCCCGGTGCGCTGGAAGTGGCCAGCGCGCTGCAGATGCTGGCACGGCGCGGCGACGTGGACGCGCTGGTGGCGCTGGGCTGCATCATCCGCGGCGAGACCTACCACTTCGAACTGGTCGCCAACGAATCGGGCGCCGGCGTGACCCGCGTGGCGCTCGACAGCGGCCTGCCCGTGGCCAACGCCATCCTCACCACCGAGAACATGACGCAGGCCATCGTGCGCCAGATCGAAAAAGGCAAGGACGCGGCGCGCGTGGCGGTGGAAATGGCGCTGCTGAAAGAAAACTCCAATGAGCACCGCGAAAAAGACGCCGGGCGCCAAACCGTCCAACCCCGGCACGCGCAAATCGTCCACCAAGTCGGCCCGCTCGCGCGCGCGAATTTGCGCTGCAGGGCCTGTACCAGCACTTCGTCGGCGGCAGCGACGTGGCTGTCATCGACGCCTTCACGCGCGAGTTGCAGGGCTTCAACAAGGCCGACTCGGTGCACTACGACGCGCTGCTGCACGGCTGCATCGAACTGGCGGCCGACCTGGACGCACTGATCGTGCCGCTGCTCGACCGCGAGCTGGGCCAGATCTCGCCCATCGAGCACGGCTGCATGTGGATCGGCGCCTACGAGTTCCTGAAATGCCCCGACGTGCCCTGGCGCGTGGTGCTGAACGAGTGCATCGAACTGGCCAAGGACTTCGGCGGCACCGACGGCCACAAGTACGTCAACGCCGTGCTCAACGGCATCGCGCCCAGGCTGCGCACCGTCGAAGTGGAAGCCGACCGCGCCGCCAAGGCCTGAGAGCTGCCTGCGGCCGGGCGCCCCGCGACGTGCATGGCATTCGCCGCCACGCCGCATCGTCAGCGCTCGCCATTGATTGAAAACGATAGCTGCTCGCGCCCGTCATTAGCCGTTTTCAGATGATTTTTCATCTGAAACCATTGCATATAAAGCGCCAGCAGCTATCATATTGAAAGTACATTGACGCCATGAGAATCTCCGCCCGCGCCCAGCGCATCGAGCCTTTCTACGTGATGGAGATGGCCAAGTCGGCCGCCGCCATCGCGCGCGAGGCCGCCGGCAGCGACCGGCCGATGATCTACCTGAACATCGGCGAGCCCGACTTCACCGCGCCGCCGCTGGTGGCCGAGGCGGCCGAGCGGGCCATCCGCGACGGCAAGACGCAGTACACCCAGGCCACCGGCCTGCCCGAGCTGCGCGAGCGCATCAGCGGCTGGTACCGCCAGCGCTTCGGGCTCGACGTGCCGGCGCGCCGCATCGTCGTCACCGCCGGCGCCTCGGCCGCGCTGCAGCTGGCCTGCCTGGCGTTGATCGAAGCGGGCGACGAGGTGCTGATGCCCGACCCCAGCTATCCCTGCAACCGCCAGTTCGTCAGCATGGCCGAGGGGCGCTCGGTGCTGATCCCGTCCACGCCGGCCGAGCGCTTCCAGCTCAGCGCCGACAAGGTGCAGCAGGCCTGGGGTGCGCACACGCGCGGCGTGATGCTGGCCTCGCCCTCCAACCCCACCGGCACCTCGATCCACCCGGACGAGCTGAAGCGCATCCACGACGTGGTGACCGAGCGCGGCGGCATCACGCTGCTGGACGAGATCTACCTGGGCCTGAGCTTCGACGACACCTACAGCCACAGCGCGCTGGGTTTGAGCGACCAGATCATCAGCATCAACAGCTTCAGCAAGTACTTCAACATGACGGGCTGGCGCCTGGGCTGGCTGGTGGTGCCCGACAGCATCGCCGGCACCGTGGAGCAGATCGCGCAGCACCTGTTCATCTGCGCCAGCACCGTGTCGCAGCACGCGGCGCTGGCCTGCTTCGAGCCCGAGAGCCTGGCCGAGTACGAACGCCGCCGGGCCGAATTCAAGGCGCGGCGCGACTGGTTCGTGCCGCAGCTCAATGCGCTGGGTCTGGATGTGCCGGTCACGCCCGACGGCGCCTTCTACGCCTGGGCCGACTGCAGCGCGGCATGTGACAAATTGTTCGGCACGCACAGCGCCGCGCGCTCCGAATACAATAGCGGCATGCAAGCAGCCGGCAGTTGGGATTTCGCCTTCGAGCTGATGAAGCGCGCGCACCTGGCGGTGACGCCCGGGCGCGACTTCGGCCACGCCGACACGGCGCGCTACATCCGCTTCTCCACCGCCAATTCGATGGCGCAGTTGGAGACGGCCGTCGCCCGCCTGCGCGAGGTGCTGGCCTGACAGGCGGGTTGATGACGGCGTTCGAATTCCCGATCCGCATCTACTGGGAAGACACCGATGCCGGTGGCATCGTGTTCTACGCCAACTACCTGAAGTTCTTCGAGCGCGCGCGCACCGAATGGCTGCGCGCGCTGGGCATCCACCAGCGTACGCTGCGCGAGCAATCCGGCGGCATGTTCGTGGTGGCCGATGCCGCGCTCAAATACCTGCGGCCGGCGCGGCTGGACGATGAACTTGTCGTCACCGCGCGGCTCCAAGAAGCCGGCAGGGCAGGCATGGTGCTGGCCCAGCAGGCGTTTCTCATCGAGCCCGGCACGGCTGCGCGCACGCTGCTGTGCGAGGGCACCATCCGCGCCGGCTGGGTCGATGCGCAGACCATGAAGCCGGCACGCATTCCTTCCGACATCCTGCAAAAGCTCCACCCATGAATCAGGACCTCTCCATCCTCCACCTGGTGGTCAACGCCAGTTTCATCGTGCAGCTGGTCATGCTGGTGCTGCTGGTGGGCTCCATCACCAGCTGGGCCGCCATCTTCCGCAAGCTGCGCGCGCTCAAGATCATCAAGGCACAGAACGACGAGTTCGAGCGCGACTTCTGGTCGGGCACCAGCCTGAACGACCTGTACGCCAGCGCGGCGCAGAACGCCAAGCACGGCGGGCCCATGGAGCGCATCTTCGCCAGCGGCATGCGCGAATACCAGAAGCTGCGCGAGCGCCGCATCGCCGACGCCGGCACGCTGCTCGACGGCGCCCGCCGCGCCATGCGCGCCAGCTACCAGCGCGAGCTGGACGCGGCCGAGGTCAACCTGTCCTTCCTTGCCTCGGTCGGCTCTGTGTCACCGTACGTGGGCCTGTTCGGCACCGTGTGGGGCATCATGCACGCCTTCACCGGCCTGGGCGCGCTGCAGCAGGTCACGCTGGCCACCGTGGCGCCCGGCATTGCCGAGGCGCTGGTGGCCACGGCGCTGGGCCTGTTCGCCGCCATCCCGGCCGTGGTGGCCTACAACCGCTTCGCGCGCGACATCGACCGCATTGCCATCAAGCAGGAGACCTTCATCGAGGAGTTCTCCAACATCCTGCAGCGCAACCTGGGTGTGCAGGCGCCGCCGGCTTCTTCTTCAGGCCCGTCGTCGCAGTTCGGCAGCCCCACCGGATACTGACATGCCCAACGTCGCCTCCCGCGGCCGCGGCCGCCGCGCCATGAACGAGATCAACATGGTGCCCTTCATCGACGTGATGCTGGTGCTGCTGATCATCTTCATGGTCACCGCCACCGTCATCACGCCCGGCAGCATCAATATCCCGCGCTCCGGGCAGTCCAGCAAGGCGCCCGACAACCCCGTCACGGTGATGATTGCCGCCGACGGTGCCATCACCGCCGACGGCGGCAAGAACGGCCCCAACCTGCAGAACGCGGGCGAGGGCGACATCTTTGCCGCCATCAGCGATGCCGCCAGGGGCAACCCCGACCTGGCCGTGATGGTGGCCGCCGACAAGGATATCGCCTACCAGAAGGTGATCGACGTCACCTCGCGCCTGCGCCAGGCCGGCGTGGCCCGCGTGGGCCTGGCCGTCAGGTAAGCACCGCGCACGCAGGAGTTCCAGCAGTACATGAACGCCACCACCGTCGAACGCAACGAGTTTGCCCCGCCGCCGCCGCGCGGCCTGGGCCGCGCGCTGGCGCTGGCGCTGCTGGCACACCTGCTGCTGATCCTGGCCTTCACCTGGGGCCTGCGCTGGCAGCGCGACGCGCAGGACGACGCGGTGGAGGCCGAGCTGTGGTCGCCCACCGTGCAGCGCGCCGCACCCAAGGCCGCGCCACCCCCGCCACCGCCCGCGCCCGCGGTGGAGCGCGCCCCGCCCCCGCCGCCCAAGCCGCAGCCAGGCGCCAAACCCGAGCCCGTCGCCAAGGCCCCGCCCCCACCACCGCCCAAGCCGCAGGTGGACGAAGAGCGCGACGCCGAGATCGCCCTGGCGCAGAAGAAGAAGCAGGAAGAAGCCCGCAAGGCCGCCGCCGCCAAGCGCGAGGAAGAGCGCCGCCGCGAGCAGGAGCGCCGCGAGGCCGAGCAGGAAAAGCGCGAACTGGCGCAGAAGAAAGCCGCCGAGGAAAAGCAGCGCAAGGCCGAAGAGCAGCGCAAGCTGGCCGAGAAGAAGAAGGCCGAGGAAGCCGAGCAACGCAAGCTGGCCGAGGCGAAGAAGAAAGCCGAAGCGGAGGCTGAACGCAAGGCCGAGGCCGAAGCGAAGGCCAAGGCGGTGGCCGACGCCAAGGCCAAGGCCGCCGCCGAAGCCAAGGCCACCGCCGCGCGCGAGGCGCGCGAATCCGACGCACGCCGCAAGGCGGAACTGGCGCGCCTGGCCAAGCTGGCGGGTGCGGGCGCCGAGGGCGGCAGCGCCGCCGGCCGGAGCAAGGGTGGCGGCACGGCGGGTGGCGACGACGAGCACGACGCCGGCCCGTCGGGCAACTACGCCGGCCGCATTCGCGCCGCGGTGCGGCCCAACATCGTGTTCACCGACGACGTGCCGGGCAACCCGGTGGCCGAGGTGGAAGTGCGCACTGGTCCCACGGGCCAGATCATCAGCCGCCGCGTCACCAAGTCGAGCGGCGTCAAGTCGTGGGACGACGCCGTGCTGCGCGCACTGGACCGCACCGAGAAGCTGCCCTCCGACAACGGGCGCTACTGGAACCCGATGCTGATCACCTTCAGGCTGCGCGACTGATGCGAACTTGCTTTCAAAATGACCAATGACTTCGCTGCGCTTCAGTGACCAAGCGGCCGTTCGTCATTGGTCATGCGGCGCCAGCCGTGGTCATTGGTCATCGCTTTGAACGCATAGCGGCATGCAGCCCAGTGGTGGGGAAATCCGCCACGCTCCTCATATACTCCCCATATAGCAGTCCGCTAGCGCCCGCTCAATAAGCGCTGCAGACCGATACCCCCATATCGGCAACCCTACTCGTACACCACGCTGGCCCGCCCCTCATCCGCCTGCGCCATCCAGCTGGCCAGCGCGGCGTCGCTGGGGAAGAATTGCGCCTGGTCACCGAGTTGAATCTGCGCCATCACGCCGCCCTTCTCGCCGCGCCGCTCCACCAGCAGGCGCACCGGCAGGCCGCGCAGCAGATCGCCCTGCTCGGTCTGCTCGACCTGCGGCGGGTATTCCGACAGCAGGCGCCGCACATCGGGCGCCTTGCCGTTGACGGCCACGCGCAGGAACTTGCCGAAGCGGCAGCGCGCCGTGGGCAGGTCCCAGATCTGCGTGATGTTGAGCTGCAGCCCGCCCGAGAAGCGATCCGGCAGGGCCTTGGCCATGACGACGATGAATTCGTCGTCCTTCAGCAGGTTGCGGTGCTGGTGCAGCAGGCCTTCCTCGACGCGCGCATCCAGCGTGCCCGACTTGTCGTCGAGCTTGAACAGGCCCAGCCGCCCGCGCTGGCCGTTGATGACGCGGAAGTCGCCCACGATGCCGGCCAGCAGCTGCGGCTCACGGCTGTCCACCAGTTCGTCGATGCGGCGGCGCACGAACTGGCGCACCTCGCGCTCCACCTCGTCGAACAGGTGGCCCGACAGATAGAAACCGATGGCCGTCTTCTCCAGCGACAGGCGCTCCTTCACGCCCCAGGGCGTCACCTGCGGCAGCTCCGGCTCCTGCGCGCTGGAGCCGTGGCCGTCGTCCATCAGGTCGAACAGGCCGCCCTGGTTGGCGTTGGCTTCGTTGGCGGCGGCGTAGTCGAAGGCGAGGTCGATG
The DNA here is from genome assembly GCF_013423955.1 of Ottowia beijingensis. Lineage (GTDB taxonomy): Bacteria > Pseudomonadota > Gammaproteobacteria > Burkholderiales > Burkholderiaceae_C > Ottowia > Ottowia beijingensis. The sequence goes on from NZ_JACCKX010000001.1 coordinate 861,699, forward strand.
GATGCGGCCAGCGCGGCGCGGTTCATGTGCAGTGAATCGAAGGCGCCGGCGCGGATCAGCGCCTCGACGGTGCGCTTGTTCACGCGCGTGCGGTCGATGCGGCGGCAGAAGTCGAACAGGCTGGTGAACGGCCCGCTCTCGCCGCCGGCGTTGCCCTCGCCCCGCCCCTCGCGCGCGGCGACGATGGATTCGATGGCCTGCTGGCCCGTGCCCTTGATGGCGCCCAGGCCATAGCGGATCAGCGTGTCGCTCACCGGCTCGAAGCGGTAGCCGCCGCGGTTCACGTCGGGCGGCTCGAACGCCATGCCCTCTTTCAGCGCGTCTTCGTACAACACCTTCAGCTTGTCGGTGTTGTCCATTTCCACCGTCATGTTGGCGCAGAAGAACTCGGCCGTGTAGTGCACCTTCAGCCAGGCCGTGTGGTAGGCCAGCAGCGAGTAGGCGGCGGCGTGCGACTTGTTGAAGCCGTAGCCGGCGAACTTCTCCATCAGGTCGAAGATCTCGTCGGCCTTGGCCTCGCTGATGCCGTTCTTGGCCGCACCGTCGCGGAAGATCAGGCGGTGCTCCGCCATCTCCTCGGGCTTCTTCTTGCCCATGGCGCGGCGCAGCAGGTCGGCGCCACCCAGGCTGTAGCCGCCCAGGATCTGCGCCGTCTGCATCACCTGCTCCTGGTAGACCATGATGCCGTAGGTCTCGCTCAGCATGTCGGCCACCAGCGGGTGCGGGTACTCGACCGGCTCGCGCCCGTGCTTGCGCGCGACGAAGCTGGGGATCAGGTCCATCGGGCCGGGGCGGTACAGCGCGTTCAGGGCGATCAGGTCTTCCAGCCGCGTCGGCCGCGCGTCGCGCAGCATGCCCTGCATGCCGCGGCTTTCAAACTGGAACACGGCCTCGGTGCGGCCGTCCTGGAACAGCTTGTAGGTCTTGGCGTCGTCGAGCGCGATGTTCTCGAAGGCGAAATTCTGCTGGCCCGCATGGCGCTTGACGATCAGCTCCTTGGCTATCTCCAGGATGGTGAGCGTGGCCAGGCCCAGGAAGTCGAACTTGACCAGGCCCACGGCCTCCACGTCATCCTTGTCGTACTGGCTCACGGCCGACTCGCTGCCGGGCTGCTGGTAGAGCGGACAGAAGTCGGTCAGCTTGCCGGGCGCGATCAGCACGCCGCCGGCGTGCATGCCGACATTGCGCGTCAGCCCCTCCAGCTTCTGCGCCAGCGCCAGCAGGGTCTTGACCTCGTCCTCCTTGGCCAGGCGCTCGGCCAGCAGCGGCTCCACCTTCAGCGCGCCGTCGATGGTGATGTGCTGGCCCGGCTTGTTGGGGATGAGCTTGCTGATGCCGTCGCAGAACATGTAGCTCATGTCGAGCACGCGGCCCACGTCGCGGATGGCGGCGCGCGCGGCCATGGTGCCGAAGGTGGCGATCTGGCTCACCGCCTCCTTGCCGTACTTGGCCTTCACGTAGTCGATCACCCGGTCGCGGTTGGCCTGGCAGAAGTCGATGTCGAAGTCGGGCATCGACACGCGCTCGGGGTTCAGGAAGCGCTCGAACAGCAGCTTGTATTCCAGCGGATCCAGGTCGGTGATCTTCAGCGCATAGGCCACCAGCGATCCGGCGCCCGAGCCACGGCCCGGCCCCACCGGGCATCCGTTGTTCTTGGCCCAGTTGATGAAGTCGCCCACGATGAGGAAGTAGCCCGGAAAGCCCATCTTGAGGATGGTGTCGATCTCGAACTCCAGCCGCTCCAGGTAGCGCGGGCGCTCGGCGTCGCGCTTCGCCGCATCGGGGTACAGGTGTTGCAGGCGCTCTTCCAGCCCGTCGATGGAGGCCTGGCGGAAGTAGGTCTCGATGGTGTGGCCCTCGGGCACCGGAAAGTCGGGCAGCTGCGGCTTGCCAAGCACCAGCGTGAGGTTGCAGCGCTTGGCGATCTCGACCGCGTTGGCCAGGGCCGAAGGCACGTCGGCGAACAACGCCTGCATCTCGGCCGTGGACTTGAAGTACTGCTCGGACGTGAAGCGGCGCACGCGGCGCGGGTTGCCCAGGATTTCGCCCTCGGCAATGCACACGCGGGCCTCGTGTGCCTCGTAGTCGTCGGGCGTCGCGAACTGCACCGGGTGCGTGGCCACCACCGGCAGCTTCAGCCGTGCCGCCAGTTGCACGGCCGCGGCCACGTGCGCTTCGTCGTCGGCGCGGCCGGCGCGCTGCAGCTCCAGATAGAAGCGGTGCGGAAACAGCTCGGCCAGTTGCAGCGCCACATCGCCCGCCAGCCGCTGGTTGCCCTGCAGCAGCGCCTGGCCCACCGGGCCGGCCTGCGCACCCGACAGCAGGATCAGCCCCTCGGAAAGCTCACCCAGCCAGTCCCAGCGCACCGTGGCCTGGGCCTTCACCACGCCCTGCGTCCAGGCGCGGGCCAGCAACTCGGACAGGTTCAGGTAGCCCTGGTGACTGGCCGCCAGCAGCAGCACGCGCGAGGGCAGGTCATTGTCGGCATCGCGCCCCGCCAGCAGCACCTCGGCACCGATGATGGGCTTGACGCCCTTGCCGCGCGCGGCCTTGTAGAACTTGATGGCGCCGAACAGGTTGGACAGGTCGGTGATGGCCAGTGCGGGCTGGCCGTCACGCGCGGCCGCGGCCACCATGTCGTCGACGCGCGTGGTGCCGTCGACCACGGAGAACTCGGTGTGCAAACGCAGATGGACAAACATGGGCGGAGGGCGTGAACAAGGCGTCTGCAAAGTGGCGATGAACGCCGCTTGCAACGCGGGTGTGACTTAGTTGCAGGGTAGGCGCCGAGGCCCTGTGCGGCTTGCGGCGGGCTTCTGCGCATTAGTGCGCACATTGCGCTGAACGAGTCGCCGATGCGAGTGAAGTCAAAAATATACTTCTTTCCAGCAGTCGCCCAGGTGCCTCGCGAGTATCCGCCAGAACGTCGGATGAGGCATCACCCACAGGCAACGCACCGCCCGCAGCCATGGCTGCAGCGCGCCGCAGACTGACCCTTCAGAACCCAGAACAAAGCGATCACAAACCGATGTCGACCTTGAGGCTTGGCGCCTACAAACTACCTGCCGCCGAAGTGGTGCTGGTGCAGACGTTGTTCCGCCTGTACGCGCACGGCGACGCGTTCCGCTGGACCTTCGTCACCGCACCGCCCTACGACGCGCTGCTGGCCGACGGCACCACCGACGAGGGCATGAGCCCGGCCGTGGATGCCATGGCCAAGGCCGTGCTGCGCCTCACACGCATGAACTCGGGCCAGGCACCCAACACGCTGGAGCGCCCGATCCGCGCCGACCGGCTGCAGGACTGGCTCAAGTCCACCGAGCACGACCTGCTGCAGACGCGCCCGGCCACGCTGATCGAGGAAGCGACGCAGCCCGATGCCGTCGAGGCCGAGGCGACGACCCCGGCGGCGCCGATCAACCCGGTGCGCTTCAAGCTGCGGCGCTGGCCGCCGGCGGCGCTGCTGCGCTCCGACCCGAACCACATCCGCATGGCCACGCTGCTGTCGCGCCGCGCGCTCAACGCCGCCGAGCTGGCCACCATCAGCCAGCAGCCGGTGCAGGAGTGCCAGGCCTTCCTGACGACCCTGCAGACCACCGGCCTGGTGGACGTGCAGAAGGAGCCCGCGCCGGCCCCCGCACCCGCCGCCGCCGGCGCGCCCGCGCCCGCCGCGCCGCCCAAGCCGGCCCCCACGTTTGCCCGCGGCCTGATCTCCGGTATCCGCCGCCGCCTCGGCCTCTGATCCCGCTGCAGCCATCATGAACGAATACAAGATCCTCTTCACCGGCACCATGGGCGCCGGCAAGACCACCGCCATCGGCGCGGTGAGCGAAACGCCGCCCATCGTGACCGACGTGGTCAACAACGACCAGTCGCACACCAAGGAACGCACCACGGTGGGTCTGGACTTCGGCCAGTTCACGCTGGACAACGGCGACCGCATCCGCATGTTCGGCACGCCGGGCCAGTCGCGCTTCGACTTCCTCTGGAAGATCCTGTCGAAGAACGCGCTCGGCATGATCATCCTGACCGACAACTCGCGCCCCGACCCGCTGGCCGACCTGCGCGTGTACCTCGAAGGCTTTGCCGACGACCTGGACATCATGCCCTGCGCCATCGGCATCGGCCGCCTGGGAGAACACCCTCGCCGTCGATGGACGACTACATCGAGGAGCTGGCCAGGCACAACCGCGTGCTGCCGGTGCTCGAGGTCGACGTGCGCAAGCGCGATGACGTCATCCTGTTGATCGATACCCTGCTGGCCCAACTCGAGGCCGGCATGTTTGGAGAGTAAGCCATGTCCGTGAATCTGAAACTGTCGCCGACGGCGAAAGTCATTGCCGCGCGCGAAGCGCAGAACTTCCTCGACGAGGTCAACGGCGTCACCGCCGTGGTGATCGCCACCGTCGACGGCTTCGACGTGGCCTCGGCCATGCGCGCGGGCGATGCGGCGCGCGTGGCGGCCATGGCCAGCTCGATCTCGGCCATCAGCTCGGTGGTGTCGCAGGAGGCCAACCTGGGCCGCAACAAGAGCGTGACCATCGACACCGAATCCGGCTTCGCCATGGTGTACAGCGTGCACCGCGACGATGCCGAACTGGTGATCAACGTGATCGCCGACGGCAGCGCCATCCTGGGCCAGGTGGCCTACCGCATCGCGCAGTTTGCCCGCACGCTGGCCGAAGCATGACACAGAAAGCACTGCGTGATGCGCTGGAGTCCATGGCCGCGATGCCCGGGCTCGAAGGCTGCGCACTGGTCGAGATCGAGGCCGGCATGGTGTGGCACCACGCCGGCCAGATCGAAGGCGTGCAGACCTTTGCCGAAGCGGCCAGCGACTACTGGCGCCTGTACAACCGCCTGTCGCACCAGTTCAAGGACCTGGGCGACCTGAAGGCCTCGGTGATGATGCACGCGCAGGGCCGCATCACGCTGCTGCCCTGCGGCACCGGCATGCTGCTGGTGACGCTGACGCGCCAGAAGTCCGACATCGACTGGGCGCTGTGGCAGGAAAAGACCAAGGAACTCGCCCGCCTGGTGGACGAGCTGTAAACCCCACGGTTTCCAACCGGGAGACGGCGTTTTTCTGCGTGGCGCCCCTCCTGCTGAATCACTTCCCACGCAATGGCTGAATCAACCCAACGGAGAAAAGGCGGCATGGCCAATATCAAGCAAACCCTCGACGAACTGATGACCCTGGACGGCGCCATGTGCGCGGCCGTGGTCGACTCTGCCAGCGGCATGATGCTGGGCTCGGTCGGCTCCGGCGTCGATCTGGAAGTGGCTGCCGCCGGCAACACCGAAGTGATCCGCTCCAAGATGAAGACCATGCGTTCGCTGGGTCTGAACGACGTGATCGAGGACATCCTGATCACCCTGGGCAAGCAGTACCACATCCTGCGCCCGTCGGCGCGCAAGGACGGCGTGTTCATCTACTTCGTGCTGGACAAGCAGCGCGCCAACCTGGCCATGGCCCGCCGCAAGGTGCTGGACGTGGACAAGGAAATGAACTTCTGATCTGGCGCCCGCGCCACATCGCATGAACGAAGCCCCGGCATGCCGGGGCTTTTTCATGGTCACCATCGAGGCATTTTTACTATACTTTTTATAGCTTGGTGCGCTTGATCAACGGGCGATACAGGCATTTTTCATCAAAATTACCCCTGTCCACCAGCGCCCTGGCCATGGCAGATGGATGGCGCCAGACTGCCGGAACCAAAGAAGGCCCCCGAAGGGGCCAGCGTGCGGAATCCGAGGGTTTCAGCCCCTGCGTCGGCCATCCAGCCCCAGCGCACCACCACCCAGGGCCGCCATCGCCAGCAGGCCGCCGGCGATGCCCAGGTTCTTGGTGAACATCAGCTTCTGCACCATCTGCTGGTCGGCCGGAACGCCCCAGTAGTTGTGGAAGAACACGGCCGCGCCCAGCGTGAACAAGGCCAGCAGCAGGGCCGACCAGCGGGTCTTGAAGCCGACGAGCAAGGTGATGCCGGCGCCGATCTCGACCACGATGGCCAGCGCTGCCAGCACCTCGGGCATGGGCAGGCCCTTGGAGGCGATGTAGCCCACGGTGCCGGCAAAGCCCGCACCCAGCTTGCCGATGCCGGCGGGAATGAAGACGTAGGCCAGCAACAGGCGACCCAGCAGGGCCAGGGATTTTGCAGTGCGTTCATGGTGGTTTCCTTGTGACAACAAAGTGGGATGAAAAAGGGCGAGCCTGCCCACGGTGCGCCGCCAGCGGGCACAGCCGGGCCGCGCCGACCTGCGACAGGTCGGCGCGAGCAGACAAACTCGGTGAAGCGTCTGGAAGTGGGCGGTCAGGCCGCCAGGTCGAACACCAGCACCTCGGCGTCCTGGCCGCCATCCAGGCGGATGCGGCTTTCCTGCTCGATCAGCGCGGCATCGCCGCCACTGAGGCGCTGGCCGTTCACGCTCAGCTGGCCGCGCACCAGGTGCACGTAGGCCTTGCGGGCGGGGTCGATGGCCAGCTCGGTGCTTTCGGCGCCGTCGAACAGGCCGGCGTACAGGGCGGCGTCGGCGTGGATCTTCACGGCATCGCCCTCCGGCTCGCACGCCGCCACCATCCGCAGCTGGCCGCGCTTGTCGGCATCGGGCACCGTCTTCTGCTCGTAGCTGGGCGCGATGCCGGTCACGTTGGGCTCGATCCAGATCTGCAGGAAGTGCGTGGTCTGGCCCACCGCATGGTTGAACTCGCTGTGCATCACGCCGCTGCCGGCGCTCATGCGCTGCACGTCGCCGGGCGGAATGCCCTTGACGTTGCCCATGCTGTCCTTGTGCGCCAGGTTGCCCTGCAGCACGTAGCTGATGATTTCCATGTCGCGGTGGCCATGCGCGCCGAAGCCGGTGCCGGGAGCGATGCGGTCTTCGTTGATGACACGCAGGTTGCCCCAGCCCATGTGCGCCGGGTCGTAGTAGCCGGCGAACGAGAAGCTGTGGTATGACTTGAGCCAGCCGTGGTCGGCGTAGCCGCGGTCCTGTGATTTGCGAATCGTGATCATGTGTGAACTCCTTGTATGTCCTCGACTTTAGGTGGCGGCAGCGTTTTTGAAACCGCACATCATTGATGGCATCATTCAAAAAAATGAATCAAGGAGACATGCCCCATGGCCGAGCCGACCGACGTCCTGAGCCCGGATGCCTTTCGCATCCTCAACGCCATCGCCAAGGCGGGCAGCTTTGCCGCAGCGGCGCGCGCGCTGGGCATGGTGCCCAGCGCCCTGACCTACCGCGTGCGCCAGATCGAGGACGCGCTGGACGTGCTGCTGTTCGACCGCAGTTCGCGCCAAGCGCGCCCCACCGCCGCCGGCGCCGAACTGCTGGCGCAAGGCGAACGCCTGAAGCAGGAGGTGGACGCCGTGGTGAACCGCGTCAAGCGCGTGGCCACCGGCTGGGAGCCCGAGCTGACCATCACCGCTGACGGCCTGATATCGCATTCGGCCCTGATGGAGCTGTGCTGCGACTTCTTCAACCTCAACCCGCCCACCCGCCTGCGCCTGCGCGAGGAAATCCTCAGCGGCACCGTCGGCGCGCTCACCTCGGGCAAGGCCGATCTGGCCATCGGCGTGATCCTGGAGCCCTCCAGCGCCGCCAACCTGCGCGCCAAGCCGCTCGGGCAGGTGCGCTTCGTGTACGCCGTGGCGCCGCACCACCCGCTGGCGCGGGCCGAGGAGCCGCTGTCGGATACGGAACTGCTCAAGCACCGCGGCATCGTGGTGGCCGACTCGGTGCAGAACGGCACCACGCAATCCTTCGGCCTGCTGTCGGGGCAGGAAACCTTCACCGTGCCCAGTCTGGCCGCCAAGCTCGACGCCCACCTGCGCGGACTGGGCGCCGGCTTTCTGCCGGAGCCGATCGCGCGGCCGTACCTGTCCACCGGCCGGATGGTGGCGCGGCGGGTGGAACGCAGCACCCGCATTGCCCAGCTCAGCTACGCCTGGCGCGCCAGCGCCAACCCAGGCAAGGCCCTGAGCTGGTGGCTGGAACAGCTGGAGCGCCCCATCACCCGGCGCGCGCTGCTCGAACAGCACGGCAGCATGTAGAGTTCGCCCATGGCCCGCTCACACCGCACCCCGCGTCGTCAATTCGCCGTCATCGGCGCCGGCATGGCCGGCCTGGCCTGCGCCCGCACGCTGCAGCGCGCCGGGCATGCGGTGCAGGTGTTCGAGGCCGCGCCCGAGCCCGGCGGGCGCGTGGCCACGCACCTGTCGCCCTTCGGCAGCTTCGACACCGGCGCGCAGTACTTCACGGTGCGCGATGCGCGCTTCACCCAGGCGCTGGACACCACCGCCCCCGACCTGGTGCGCCGCTGGAGCGCCAACGCGGTGCGCGTGCTGGACGAACACGGCCGCGTGGTCGAGGCCGCGCCGCCCCGGCGCGACGCCCATTGGGTCGCCATCCCGGCCATGCACCGCCTGCCCCAGCGCTGGGCCGAGCCGCTGCAGGCCGCCAGCGCCCTGCACCTGGGCACGCGCGTCACCCACATCGCACGCGATGCGCTGGTGCCCGCGCGCTGGCAACTGCACACGCAGGGCCTTGAAGGCGATCAACGGGTGCATGCCGGTTTCGACCGCGTCATCCTGGCCGTACCGGCATCACAGGCGCGCAGCTTGCTATTGATTTCAGAGCTTCCCAGCCTGGCTGAGGCGCTGGCGGCCGTTGACATGGCGCCCTGCTGGACCCTGATGCTGGCCTACCCGAACGCCTCGCAACCCGGCCTGCAAACCCTGGGCCCGCAATGGAACGCCGCCCGCAGCACCCACCACCGCGTGGCCTGGCTGGCGCGCGAATCGTCCAAGCCCGGCCGAGAGCCGGTCGAACGCTGGACGGTGCAGGCCAGCCCCCTTGGTCGCGCGAACACGAGAACGACGATGCCGGCCGCGTGATCGGCAAGCTGACCAAGGCCTTCGCCGAAATCACCGGCATCCGCGCCACGCCCGCGCTGGCCGAAGCGGTGCTGTGGCGCGAGGCGCAGACCCTGAAGCCACTGGGGCAACCCTGGCTGTGGAACGCCAGCCTAGGCGTCGGCCTGTGCGGCGACTGGTGCATCGGCCACCGCGTCGAGGACGCCTTCGTCTCGGGCCCGAGCTGGCCCTGGCCATCGCCTGAGCAACGCTTGCTCCCAGGGGCGCTTTCATTTTATAGTCGCTTGCGCATATCCCGCCAGGGTTTCAAGAGAAAACCATTGAAACAACCGAGCAGAAAGCGCAAGCAGCTATTTTTTGATAGAACCGACCATGACCTGAACCGCAACGGTCCTTGCCCAACGCCATGTACATCGGCCGCTTCGCCCCCTCCCCACCGGCGCGCTGCACGCCGGCTCGCTGGTGGCCGCACTGGCCAGCTGGCTCGACGCGCGAGCGCACGGCGGGCAATGGCTGGTGCGCATCGAAGACGTCGACACGCCGCGCTGTGTCCCGGGGCCGATCAGGCCATCCTGCAGCAACTGGCAACGTGCGGGCTGGTGCCCGATGCGCCGCCAGTGTGGCAATCGCATCGCACCCATCTCTACGAAGCCGCGCTGGCCCGTCTCGTCGATGCCGGCCTCGCCTACCCCTGCGCCTGCTCACGCAAGGACATCGAACTGGCGCACGCCGCACGCGGACTCAGTCGCCTGCGTGGCGCCGAACTGCCCTACCCCGGCACCTGCCGCCCCGAACGCGGCGGCCTGCACGCCAGGCCGGCGCGCGCCTGGCGTCTGCACACTGCGCGCTCCAATCAAAAATGCCGCCAACGCCCACGGAAAGGGCGCTGACAGCTATCGACAACGAAGCATCCACGGCTTTGAACTTGGTGCATTGGCACGACCGTCGGCTGGGTCCACAGCAGCAGGACGTCGAGCATGAGGTTGGCGATTTCGTGCTGCGCCGCGCCGATGGCCTCTGGGCATATCAACTGGCCGTGGTCATCGACGACGCCGAACAGGGCGTCACGCACGTCGTGCGAGGTGAAGATCTGGCCGACAACACGCCACGGCAGATCCTGCTGCAGCGCGCCCTCGGCGTTCCAACGCCACGCTACCTGCACACCCCCTGGTGCTGGCTGCCGACGGGCAGAAGCTGAGCAAGCAGAACGGGGCCCAGGCGCTGGATCTGACCGATCCCACAGCCGCCCTGACCCAGGCCGCGTCAACCCTCGACTTGCCCCTCCCGTCCGATGGCGCGACGCTTGCGGACATGCTGGCCGAATGGACGGCCGAATGGGCGGCGCGCTGGCGGTCGTAAGCCCCAGAACGGAAACCCTGGTCATTGCATGGGCAGGCCCGTGGCTAGAGCGTCCTTGTCTGGCGGTGGAACGTCCTTATGGCCGGACGTTGGCTGGAAGCCTTCGGGCAGCAGCAGCAACGCGATTCTGGCCTGTCCCTCCGCCAGCAGTTCTGCGGGCAGAAGACGCGGATGATTCGCCGAAATCGACACAGAAACCTCTTCGACGCCGCCCCTGTCATCCATCACAGCAGCCTTCAGGGCCAAGCGCTGGTTGTAGTGATTCCACTTGTCACACGCACCCGGCGGGATGGGTATGCAGACGCCACGCTCGTCACCCACAACCAGCCTGTTGAACGCGCCAGACAGCCCGATGTGACTGGAAATGATCTCCATCAGATCAGTGCCCAGGCCTGTGAGAACCGCCGTCTTGCCCAAAGGAACAAGAAACAGGTTGGACGCGAGATTCTGGTCAGCATACCCCCGCGTAGAAAGCTCCGCCAAAGACGTCAAGGTGTCTTTCATTCGCTCATCGGCCAGCAGTTTGCCGATGGGCACTGACAGGCGTTTGGTGCGTGGACGGTCGAAAGCAAAGTTGCCGGAGAGCGCAACCTTGTAATCATGCGCTCCATCAGGGCCGGCTATAGAAAAACCTTGAGCAGCCAGATACGTCTCCGTTATCTTCGCCAAGGCTGGGTTGTCTTCGAAAGCCACCTGCAGCCGAGGTAGCGGCGCATCGCGCGGAAAAGGTGACCATCCCAGAACTCTTGTGACGATGGTGACGGGTGGCTCAGGATCTTTCGCAATGGCCTGGCCCATGACGGCGAAGGCCAGCACCAGAGTGAGGCAGAGAGACTTGATCATCGGTTTTGCTGATGACGGTTGATCGGTGCCAACGATGTTGTACTACGCCGAACATGTTGGCCCCAGCGCAGGCCGTTTCAACGCACCCATCCATCGCAAGAAACGGTTGTCCGATTGTCACCACACCAGAAAACAAAAAGCCCGCTACATAATAGGTAGCGGGCTTTTGAGGCTTGGCGCCGTTTTTCTGGTAGGACGTGCAGGATTCGAACCTGCGACCAACGGATTAAAAGTCAGCAAGAGTAGGGGTTGAGGGGTGTTGAGTGGTGTAGAGATTTCCATGATAAATCAATGACTTGCGTGAATTTTTATCCTTGCACTGTTGATGGGTATTCGGCAAAATAGGGCAAAGTTGGCTACATAGTGGCTACATGGGAGACCAGCGGATCCGTTCCGCCCGGCCCCGAAGCCATGTAGCCGCACCGCAGCCCCAGCCCCTGACCGACCATGGCCCGACCACGAAAGACCGAAGCCCCTGACCTGGCGCACGCCGTTGACTTGACAGCCGGCGCCATCGAACGCCTGAGCTGCCCGACCGGCAAGCAGCAAGCCTTCCTGCGCGACAGCAAAGCCCCCGGCCTGCGCGTGCGCGTGACCGCTGCCGGTGCCAAGGCCTACGTGTTCGAGGCGAAGCTGAACCGGCAGACCATCCGCCGCACCATCGGTGACGTGCGCGCCTGGACGATTGAGCAGGCCCGCGCCGAAGCCAACCGCCTGCGCGTGACCTTGGATGCTGGGCAAGACCCGCGCGAACTGGAACGCGAGCGGCAGGCGAAAGCCCAGGCCGCAAAAGCCGCCCAGGCTGCCCAGGCCGTCACGGTGGGCGAGACATGGGCCGCCTACATGCAAGCCCGCCGCGCGCATTGGGGCGCCCGGCACCATGCCGACCATGCGAAGCTGATTCGCCCTGGCGGCGAGAAGGCCAAGCGTGGCACCCGCGGCCGGGGCGTGACCATCGCCGGCCCCCTGCATCCCTTGATGGCGCTGCGGCTGGGCGAACTCGACGCCGACACCATGCGGGCATGGGCGAAGCGCGAAGCCGAGACCCGGCCCACATCAGCCCGGCTGGCGCTGCGCTGCCTCAAGGCCTTTCTCGCCTGGTGCGGCGAACAGAAAGCCTATGCGGGGCTGGTGAACACCGACGCCGCCAGCGGCCGGGACGTGCGCGAGGTGCTGGGGCGCGCAAAGCCCAAGACCGATGCGCTGCTGAGTGAGCAGTTGTCGGCATGGTTCTCCGCCGTGCGCGCCATCGGAAACCCCGTCATAGCCGCCGCGCTGCAAGTCATGTTGTTGACCGGCGCCCGGCCCGGCGAAGTGCTGGCGATGAAGTGGGCGGACCTGAATCACCAGTGGCGCGGAATCACCATGCGCGACAAGGTAGAGGGCGACCGCGTGATTCCGCTCACGCCCTACGTGGCGCAGTTGCTGGCCGGCCTGCCGCACCGCAATGCGTGGGTGTTCTCAAGCCCCGGCGCCGCCGATGGCGTCCTGAGCTGGCCCGCCAAGCCGCACGCCCAGGCCTGCGCCGTGGCCGGCATCGAAGGCCTGACCCTGCATGGCCTGCGCCGCAGTTTCGGCAGCCTGTCCGAGTGGCTGGAACTGCCGGCCGGCGTGGTGGCGCAGATTCAAGGCCACAAGCCCAGCGCCACGGCTGAAAAGCATTACCGCGTCAGGCCGCTTGACCTGCTGCGCGTGCACCATGAGCGCATCGAAGCATGGATGCTCGAACAGGCCAAGATTGAGTTTGACGCGAAAGCCAAGCCCGGCAAGCTGCGGGCTGTGAAGTGACACCGGGAACCAACGGGCACATACAAATATCTATATACTTCCACCATGAAGCCGATTGAGTTTCGGGCTACCGCATTGGATGACTTGAGGGCGTTCCCGCCATCGGCCATGCGCGATGCGGGTTATCAACTGGACAAGGTGCAGCATGGCCTACAGCCGGACGACGCCAAGCCGATGCCGTCGATTGGAGCTGGGGCAATGGAGCTTCGCGTCTGGGACGAAGCCGGGACGTTCCGCGTGGTGTACGTCGCCAAGCTGGCCGATGCCGTGTACGTGCTGCATTGCTTCCAGAAGAAGACCCAGCAGACAGCCCAGCGCGATATTGAGCTGGCCCGCAGGCGCTTCAAGGCCTTGATGAAGGAGATTCAGACATGACTGCAAACCGCCGCTTCGCCAGCGTCTGGGACGCTATCGAGAACACGCCCCAAGAGGCCGCCAGCATGCGTGCGCGCTCCGAATTGATGATGAGCCTGGCCGAAACCATCCGCGAACAGGGCATGACGCAAGCGCAGGCCGCCGAGCTATTCGGGGTGACGCAACCCCGTGTGTCCGACCTGGTGCGGGGCAAGGTGAGCCTGTTTTCCCTGGACACGCTGATTGACATGGCTGCAACGGCCGGCATGGGGCCGGTGGTGAAAGTCAGCAGGCCGAAGCCGCCCAAACGGCAGACGGTACGACGCTCAAAGGCTGCCGTCGCCTGACCGAATCGCCCCAGCTAGGCCCGCGAACCGAAAAGCGGGTCACCTTCACCCGCCTGCTGGGGCGCGCCAACGAAGGCCCGAGGAAGGCGGACATGAGCGATCAAGCTGAAAGACACATTACGCAGTTCCAAAAGCGCCGGCTTGAAATCAAAGGGCGCCTTTCACGACCTATCGAACGCTCTGAAAACCCAAGCGAACAGGAACGCATTGCAATCACCAAGGAACTGAACGAGAGGACGGAATTGCTCTTTGAGCGCCATGGCATCAAGCATGGTGATTGGGAGACGCTTGCGATGACACTGGCTTTTCTGCATGAGCCAGGATTTCGATTTAAGAAGCAAGCGGGAGCGAAAGAGAAGTGGAATCTTGATGCGGTGACGCGCTTCTGTCGCGACGTTGACGCAATCATGAGCGGAAACAAGCACCTGTCGAGAATCGATGCGGGCCGCATCGTGGCTCGAAGAGAGCAATGGCGCAATTTGTTTTCGAGCAGAAGGGCAAGCGATCCTACGGATGCGGCCATACAAAAGGTTCTTCAGAAATACCCAGCCTTGATTGCGTCTGAAGATGCAAGGCAGTTAAAGGCGGCGAGAGACGGATACAGAATGCTGTTCGGCGAGTTGCCAGAAGGCTTAGGCGACCAAAGTCCCGACGAGTAGAAGCAAAAATATAGTCTGGAAAGAATTGCCGGATTACTATTCTTTCCATAGTGCGACGGGCAACCTAGCTCCATTCGGTGCTGTTGCTCTCCTTTCGGAGCGCCGGCATCGGCTGGAGCATCCGATGCAGTCTGCGTACCCCCGAACGCCGCCAAGCTGGCGGCTGCGGAGAAGAAGTCCGGCGCCACCATCGTCGCTGGCAAAGCACTCAGCGAAGCCGCGCCGCCGACCGGCTCGCCGCTGAAGCAAGAACCGTCCGTCGCCGAAAATCAATCCGGCGCTGTGGTCATTGCCAGTGCAGAAGCGCCGCCGGTTGACGCGCCGCCGCCTAAGGCGCGCGCCCCGCGTGTCGTCTATACCCCGATCGATCAAGAGACGCGCAGTCACGTCGGCACGCAGCAGGCCGGTTATTACCTGGGCAGGGCGGCCCAGACATTGAGAATTTGGTCGTGCCGTGAAGACGGCCCCGTCCGCCCGATCCGCGTACACGGCCGCCTCATGTGGCCCATGGCAGGCATCCGCGCCGCGTTGGGGTTGTCCTGATGGATGCGCGGACCGCCACCAGCACCAGGGCGCAGGCGCTCTACGACGGCTACGCCGCCGATGGCTACAGCCACCGCGGGACGGCGCGCTATGAACTTGTGAGCGAGCCGGAACCCAAGGCGGAGGTTCTGACTGATGCGCCGCACTCTCCGCTTCATCCGCCACTGCATCCGCCTGCGCTCGTTCTCGCGTGCGCTGTGGGTTGATGCGTTCGAGAACCACAAGCCCAAACACGAGCAATGAAGACGATCAGCATTGAGGCCATCCGCATCGATCGCGAAACCCAATCTCGGGCAGAGATTCACAACGACACGGTTGCAGAGTACGCAGACGCTCTGGAAAGCGGGACAACCCTCCCACCCATCATCGTGTTCTTCGATGGCGTGGACTACTGGCTGGGCGATGGCTTCCATCGTGTTCATGCGTTCCGTCAGGCAGGCCGCGCCAGCATCAATGCCGACGTGCGAGAGGGTACGCAGTCCGACGCGCAACTGTTCAGCTACGGCGTCAACACTGACCACGGTCTGCGCCGCACCAATGCCGACAAGCGCAAGGCCGTGACCGGCGCACTGCAGCATCCGGTGTCGTGCAAGTGGAGCGACAACCAGATTGCGAAGCACTGCGGGGTATCCGATAAGACTGTTTCCGCCGTGCGGACTTCTATCTTCGGAAATTCCGAAGATGCGAAGCCCACGGAGCGCACAGTCACGCGCGGCGGCACGACTTACACGCAGAACACGGAGAACATCGGCGGCAAGAAGAAGGCGGGCGAGGCGGTTAACAAGGCGACGGTTAACACCGGAGTTAACACCGCTGGCGCTGTTTCGAGCCCGTTCTGCCGGTATCACCGCTGGCGATTCCCGAGTCAACGACCGATGACGGCGCCCCTTCCGAGGAAGAAATTGCCGCCGCGCTGGCCGCCGTGGAGGCAGACGGTCAGGCGCTCCAAGTGCTGCTCGACGCCGATGACAAGCTGGCCGCAGCGTCCGAGGAGATCAAACGCCTGAACGCGGTGGTCAACGTCCTGACGCAGCGCAATGCGGGGCTGATGGAGAAAGCCAATGAGGCCATTAAGGCGGCCAAGAGGTGGCAGAAAAAGCATGATGCCTTGGCGAAGAAGGTGGCGACATGACGTTGTTCGAAGACGCCCCCAACTACGCGTCGGCAAAGTTCAAAGAGCCGCGTCCGTTTCAGAGAACCGCACTTCCGGCGCTGCGCGATGGCATTCGGCAGGGTCACCGCCGCCAAATGCTGATGGCTCCCACCGGCGCCGGCAAGACGTATCTCGGTCTTCGGCTGATTCATGAGGCGTTGGTCAAGGGCAAGCGCGCCATATTCGTCTGCGACCGACGCACGCTGATCGACCAGACCAGCGCGGATGCGGATCGCTACGGTCTGGCCGCACACGGTGTTCTGCAAGCTGATCACTGGCGCACCAATCCTGACGCGCCGTTCCAGATCGCCAGCGCGCAGACACTTGCGCGCCGCACTTGGCCGGATGCCGATGTGATCGTGATCGATGAAGCGCACACGCAGATGGCGGCGTGGGTTGACCACATCCCGAACTGCCGAGCGGCAGTGGTTGGCTTGTCGGCGACACCGTTCAGCCCCGGTCTGGGCCGCTTGTTCACGCGGCTGGTGAACGCCACGACCATGCACGAACTGACCGAATCCGGCGTGCTGGTGCCCATGCGCGTGCTGAGTTGCACCAAGCCCGACATGCGCGGCGCCGAAACATCGGGCGGCGAATGGACGGACAAGGCTGCCGAAGAACGCGGCATGGAAATCATCGGCGACGTGGTGACGGAGTGGGCCAAGCACGGTGACAACCGCAAGACCATCGTCTTCGGCGCCACCATCGCCCACTGCGAAGAACTGTGCCGCCAGTTCAACGAGGTCGGCGTGATGGCGGCGGTGTTCACGTCTCATACCACCGACACCGAGCGAGAGGCGCTGCTGAAGGAGTACCGCAAGGCAGATTCACGTCTGCGCGTGCTGGTGTCGGTCGAAGCACTGGCAAAGGGCTTCGACGTGCCGGACGTGGGCTGCGTGGTCGATTGCCGGCCGTTGCGCAAGTCTCTCTCGACGGCGATTCAGATGTGGGGTCGCGGCCTGCGTTCGTCGCCCGAAACTGGCAAGAAGGATTGCATCCTGCTCGATCACAGCGGCAACGTGATCCGGTTCCGCGAAGACTTCGAGAGCATCTATTTCAACGGCCTGGACACGCTCGACGCTGGCGAGAAACTGGACAAGGCGATCCGCAAGGACGTTGACGATGAAGACAAGGAAGTGAAGGCCTGCCCAGCCTGTGGGCACAAGCCGTTCACCAAGCGCTGCATGGCCTGCGGGTTCGAGCGCCAGAGCCTTGCCCTGGTCGAAGCCAGCGCGGGCGAGATGCGCGAAGTCGTGATGCTTGGCGGCAAGCGCATGGGCGATGACCGCGCGCACGTCTGGGCTCAGGTGGCGACCTATGCGAAGGCCTACAGCCGACCGGAGAAGCAACAGGGCCGGGCCGCCAATCTGTACCACGAGATCACTGGCCAGTGGCCGCCGCGCTCATGGACGGCTTTGACGGCGCCGACGGTGGAGATCACCAAGCCGGTGCTCAACAAAATCAAGTCGCTCAACGTGGCGCACGCCAGAGGAGGCAGCGCCATGCAGTTTGCTGAATTCTGCCGCGCCAATGGCCTGATCGTTGACCGGATCATTGAGGGGCGCTGGGTGCGCGTGCCTACCTTGGATCACCCGCGCAAGAGCAATGGCGCCTATCGCTTCATGGGGTCGGTCGGCTGGGTGCAGAACCATGCCACCGACAGCGAGGTCAGCACCTGGCGGCCGGACGGCCATGATGACGTGCGGGTCGATCCGGCGCTGATCGCCGCAGCAGCGGACTACGAACGTCGGCAGCGCGCCGGGTGGGATGCCGCAGCACAGACCGCCGCCGACATGCTGGCCCGCTGTAAAAGCGGCGAGGCCGCCTATCTGGCCTACAAGGGGCTGGCGGACGTTCCGGGGCTTCTTCTCGAAGACGACGCGCTGTTCGTGCCGATGCGGCACTACGCAACCAATCGCCTGCAGGGCGCCCAGATCATCCGCTGGCTGCCGGCGGAGATGCGGCACGAGAAAAGATGCTGCGCGGCATGCGCGCCAAGGGCTCCGTGTTCCGCATCGGCAGCCCGAAGGCACGCCGCACATGGCTGGTGGAAGGGTATGCCACTGGTCTGAGCTTGCATGCCGCGCTGACGCTGCTGCGCCTGCCGGATGCGGTGCTGGTGTGCTTCAGCGCTAGCAATCTGAAGTACGTGGCCAGCGTTGTGCACGGCGTGCGGCTGGTATTCGCCGACAACGATGCCAGCGGCACCGGCGAGCGCGTTGCACGCGAAACGGGCCTGCCGTATTGCATGGCGCCTGTGGTCGGTTGGGACGCAAACGACATGCACATCAAGCAAGGCGTGTTCGCCCTGGCGGACTTGGTGCGCGCCACCGTGGCGGGGCCCCCATGCGATGTTGACCATCCCCCGCGATACCTGCCCCGAAGTCAGAGAGGGATATGCGGTTCTCCGAACACCGCAGCAGGCATCGCCAACACTGCGCTGGTTGGACATGGTTTAACGGCAGCGGCGCAGGGTGAGTCCCCTACTGTTGGATCAGGTGCTGAAACAGGGGAAAGGGTGGCGAAGCTAGCGCCCTTGCATCGAACGGCTGGCGGGTCATGCAACGCGACGGGTGAGAAGTCGGAACATGTGAAGGCCTACCCAGGATGGGCTAGGTCTGTCCGCTCGGGGTGAGGGCTTGGGGGATCAAGAAGAAGATGAAGAATAGGGGTATCCATCCCAGAGGGGTGCCCGAGGGTGGGGGGACTGCGCTGCCGCCTGTCGCTGCCATCGGCGCCGCCGCTCGGATACCGCTGCCATCAAGATCACCCAGGCGGCTTTCCAGAATTACGCAAGACGCGCCCGCCGCTCGATTTGGTGCGAGATAGCCACCGGGCCGGGAAAGGGCGCGAGGGGCTGATTTCGAGGCCGCTCCCGCCAGCATGAGAAAGTACCCCGGTACGACGGATTTTGAAGCGATCAGGGATCGAATCGTGCCGTCCTACGCCCGAAGCGATACCGGGGATGCGCGTATTGTCTACCCGGATGGGCCTCGGGCCAAAAAGAAGCCCGGTGTGCATAGATTGGATGCTGCTGATGCTGCATCGCGTCCGGCTCCTGCCGAGGCTTCGGCCTCCAGTGTAGCTGCCGGCGGCCAACAAAAATTCCCTGCTGTCAAATGGGTGGACTCGACTGTTCAAGCTGATGGGCTTGACCCGACTTCCGACCTGCCCGGCAGGGGAGTCCAAAATTTAGCGCGATGGCCCGGTGCTATATGGCTTGAAAGGAACTGGCGAAACCAGCGCCCGCTGCCCACTGGAACCGAGCCGTCAGCGGCCAGTGTAGCGCCGCTCAGCGCTACGGCCGGCGCCGATCTTCCGCTGGCTTGGTTGCCGGCAGCTTGCCCGCCAGCATCAGCGACGCCCGCAAGGTGTCGTTGATACGGGTCTGCCAGCCGTCGCCGGTGGCGCGCAGGGCAGTCAGCACGTCATCGTCCAGCCGAATCTGCACGGGCTTCTTGGTGGTGGCCTGCACGCTGCCCAAGGGGCGGCCAGCTTTGCGGCGGGCACGGATTTGCTCAGGTGTGTGCACGGCGGCGTACTCGCCGCGCTTGGCTTGCTCAAGGCCGGCGCGCAGGCCTGGAGTGGCGTGACCGGCATCGGTTTCGATGGCCTTGGCCACTTTCTCGACGTTCAGATTTTTCATTTCACTTTGCCTTTCTGATGGCCTTGGTGGGCAGGTTTTCACGGACGCTCTTGGTGTAGGCGGCGATCAGCACGATGTAGCCATCATCCAGCACGTTGAAATAGATCAACCGTGCGCCGCCACGCTTGCCACGGCCCTGCGACGCCCAGCGCACCTTTCGCGCCCCATCAGCACCCGGAATCACGTCGCCGGCCAGCGGGTTCTCGGAAAGCCAGCCGATGCCATGCGAGAAGTTTGGGATCAGCCCCGTCCAGATAAGCCAACGATTTCCCAACAGTGTTTCCAAATCGGCGCACGCTGTTGCGGAATAACTGGTGTCGGCTCAAAACGCCCTGGCTTCGACCTCGAACGCCTCGGCGCGTCGGCAGGCGGGAGCGATCCGGCTGCAGCAGGGCGAGCAGAACCCGGACGGCACAGGCTGGGGTCTGGCGCACATGGAGGCGCGGCACGGCAAGGAGATTCGCGCAGCCGGATTCGACTCCGTGGAGGCATTCCTTATTGACGCCTTCCATAATATGGACGGAATCTGGAAGCCAGGTGCGACATCGCAGTTGATCGCTGTTCAGTCTGGTCGCACCGGAAAGGTGGCGTTCATTCAGTTGGAGGTAGACACCCAAGGTAGTAAAGATTTCTACCGGGTGAACAGTGCATTCCCTGCAAACGAGAAGTTTGTGTCTCGCAAGGAGAAACGAGAGGGGTGGGAACCGCTTTGGAGCAGGTACCCCGTTCCTGCTGATGCGTCCGGCGCATCGGGCTTTGTAGGCCAGTCTCCTAATGCCGGTGAGACGGCCCCCACGGTAAGCGGCCAAAGCGATAGCGCCAGTGTACCGCCTGCCGCCACGGATGCCAATACCGCCAGCCCACAAGCCCAATTCGAGCGCCTGCGCGCAGAATCCAAGGCCGAGAACCCCGGTGTTGCAGCCTTCGCCAAGGTGGCCGGCGCGAGCGGAGAGTCTGCCGCCGACGTGTACGGCCGCTGGCATCAGGTCATGGGGTTCAATGAAGCGCTGGCGAACGATACAGGCGCGCAGATCGCGGCCAAGATGGCGGAAAACCTGCCGCGCAAGCCGTGGGGCAACGATGACGCCTATCCCGGAGCCAACCTTCCGGCCAACAACGTGCCTGCGGCGCACGCGCACAAGTTTTCCGAGCGCGCAGAAGCTGCCAAGCGCAGTTTCGACCGCGACATGGACACCCGCGAGCTGATGGCGCGCGATGCCGAGAACTTCGGCGTTGACGAAAATGCGGTGGCGCAGACGCGCGCCACGGTGCGCGAAATGCGCAAGAAGGCGAACGACAACATGGCTGACGGTCAACGTTCCAGTGGAATGGCGTGGCCTGGATCATGTGGCCTTGCGCGAGCACATGGCTGATGCGCTGGATCGGATGGTCAAGAACAAGACGGCCATCACGCATCCGGAGCTGGGAGAAATCAGGGTGGGGCGCGAGG
Organism: Ottowia beijingensis; assembly: GCF_013423955.1. Lineage (GTDB taxonomy): Bacteria > Pseudomonadota > Gammaproteobacteria > Burkholderiales > Burkholderiaceae_C > Ottowia > Ottowia beijingensis. The sequence continues at coordinate 882,720 of NZ_JACCKX010000001.1, forward strand.
GCGCCAAGAAGTCCGAGAACTCGGCGCGTGACCCGGCAAAGTCATTGGTGACGGCTGATCTTGAGGCCGTGTTGCCGCAGTCCATCGTGGCGCGCAGCGAGCCGTCGCGGGGCATGGATGGCCCTGACATCGCAGGGTATTCGACGCTGCTGGCCCGTGTGAATGTGGATGGCGTGCCGCTGGTTGCCGCATTCACCGTGCGCCACCAGTCGGATGGCCGCTGGTACTACAACAGCGTTGCACAGCACGACGCGCAAGAAAAACCCGCGATTCCTATGGGCGTCCTGACCAGCAATCCGGTTCAAGTGTCGCCCCGATTGTGTGTGCCGGTCTTCAGGCCCCCAACTGCACGCGCCGCGCAGCCCGCGCGCTTGCAAACCACGGCAGTTTGCCGATAATATGACCATATGGTCATTTTTAGGAGTCCGCCATGAGAAACGTCACCGTGGTCGAAGCCAAAGCCGCTTTTCCGCCCTGCTGGCCGAGGTGGACGAAGGCGCCGAAATCGACATTACCCGCCACGGCAAGGTGGTGGCACGCTTGGTGCCCGCCCGCCCGCGCATGGCCAGCGAAGCCTTTGCCGATTTCTGGAGCGACACCGATGGGTTCGACCTGCAAGCTCCGCCCGATCTTCCCCCGAAGACCCACCCGCGCTGGACGCCTGACTCTCCCCTGATCCACCCATGAGCACCCGCTACCTGCTGGACACCAACATGCTGATCGCCGCCCTACGGGGCACGCCCGAAGTGCGCCAGCGCCTGCACAGCGTGCCGCTGACCGACCTGTTGCTGTCCACCGTGGTGCTGGGCGAGCTGGAGTTCGGCGCCGAGAAAAGCGCATGGGCGCAGCGCAACCGCCAGCGCCTGAGTGAGCTGACCGAGCGCCTGCCGCTCATCGGCATGGACGCCGGCACCGCCCGGCACTACGCGCGCATTCGCGCCCAGCTGGAGCGCCAGGGTCAGCCCATCGGCGCCAACGACCTGTGGATCGCCGCCCAGGCGCTGGCGGCCGAAGCTACCCTGGTGACGGACAACGAAGGCGAGTTTCGCCGCGTGCCGGGGCTGGCGCTGGAAAACTGGCTCAGGCCCGAAGCGTGACCCCGGTGTATATGGGTCAAATCAGCCTCCAGCGCATGTCCATCAAGCGCAAAAAGCTATTGTTTTCGTAGTTATTGCCGGACATCCACCCGGCCCAGCACGGCATCGGCAATGGTGGCCGCGCGCAGTTCTTGTAGCAGCGTGATGGCTTCTTGGGTGTGGGTGATAAGGGCGTCGATCTTGGCTGCCGCCCAAGGAGCGCAAGATGGACAACAGCAATCTGCTTGCGCCGCTTGATGGCCTGCGCGCGCATTCCGTTTCGCTCGTATCCAAGTCGCTGGTATCCAAGGACTTGGTATCCAGGGCGGTATCCAAGCCATGGTCAACAGCGATGTATACACCGGAATTGGTGGGTTGGGCGTGACCTGGGTCGGGCTGGCGCCGATGGCTTCGGGTGCTGGTACGCAAAGAGGTACGCAAGAAACCCGTGCTGTCGGAGTGCTCCGTCGTCAACGCCAATCCCGAGGCCGTTGCGCCGGTGCAAGCGGCTGCGCTTGAACGCCGCACCGGGCACATCGCCGACACCCTCAGCGCCGATCCTTTGTCTCCCGGTGGGTTTTTGACAAGAGATCATTGAATGCACAAGCAGCGCTCTGCAAGGCCCTCGATCCATCAACGACACTGGCTGGAAACCCGCACGGAACAAGCGTTTCCCAGCGTTGGGGCCTGCTTGTTCAAATTCTGAACAGGGGGCTTGCGCAACTTGTGCAGCTGAACCAGTTCAGTCCGACTTTGTGACGATGTAGCGTTGGTGGTCAGGACGATGAAGCTGGGATGTAGGGCTCCATGACCCACGAAATCAGTCAAGCTCAATCAGCATCGCTCCGCGTTTTGCGCGGGTCAACGCGACGTACAGCAACTTGCGCTGAGTCTCGGTTTCTTCTGGCGCATCCAAGTAGCTCCTGGGTGCGACCACGATGACACAATCAAACTCGAGTCCCTTGGCGCGGTGCATGGTGGCAAGGTGAATCACATCCCGTGCATCGGCATGATTGCTTTGCGCCGTGATCGCGATGCAATGCAAACCCGCCGACTGAATGAGACTGGCCATCGCATCCCGGCTCTTCTCGCTGGCTGCAATGACGCAGAAGGAAAGCGGCAATCCCTCACCCTGCGCAAGGTTCCAATCGCGAACAAATTCAACGGCGTGCTTGGCTGCATCCTCAATTCCTTTCACGCTCAGCACCGAGGGTGCCGGGCCGTGTGACAAGGACTTGTAGCGCTTGGTCTCATCGTGGCCGTCATCAAGGTCGTCGATTTCGCAGCCTTGCAGCAATGCCACCGCCTGCCGGCGTATCTCGTCGGTGGTGCGGTAGTTGAGGTACAGCTTTCTGGCCCGTCCCCGAATATCGATTCCGCAGCGGCTCATCGCAGCCTTGTTGCGGCTGTAGATGCGCTGGTGCCCGTCGCCCACGAAAAAGAGGTCATTCGGACCCGCAGGCACCAACGCACGAAGCAGCCGAAGGGCCTGCGGCCCCAGGTCCTGGGTTTCGTCCGCAACGATGGCGCTGTAAAGAGGTCTGGCGCTTTCTCTTTCTCTTTCTGCTTCAGCGCTCAGCACATCAGCGACTTCGCGGAAGGCATCATCCACTTCCTTGAGCTTGCGCGATGCTAGCTGTCCACGATACTCCTCGAACACCGGCCAGACGGCATCGCGTTTGGCGCGACTTAGGATGACGCCACGTCCTGTTCGTCGAGCCGTACGGTACTGGTCCAACGTGGTGATGCCTTGCGCCAGCACCACCTGTTCAAGCTCCTGTTCATAAAAACTGTCGGGCAGGTCCAGTGCCGAATCCTTGACCGCCAATGCCGCTTGCCATGCCTGATAGGCGGCATCCCGCTTTCGGTCATACACGATTCGATGCTCCAGCTTGCGGCTACGCATGAAGGCATTGACCCAGGCATCGAGGTTGCGGACCTCCAGCTTGGCAAATGTTTCACTGCTGCAGAGCGTGCGCAGGTTCTGCTCGATATCGGCTGCCAGGTTCCTGGTGAAGGTGGTGACAAACACCTTCTGGTTCGCCTCAGTCCGGTTCTCTGCCAGCCACCTGGCGCGGTGCATCGCCAGAACGGTCTTGCCGGTTCCCGCGCCCCCAAGCACCCGCACAGGACCGCTGCGGTCGCCAACTGCAAGCTTGTTCTGCGTAGGATGCAGAAACACCCGCCATTGCGCTAGGGGCGCATTCAGGATGGCGGTCATGGACTCGTCGTCGCTCACCACCACAAACCGCGACTGCGACTCTGGCGTGGCCAGGGCTGCTGCGAAGTCTTGGGTATCGATGGCCTTGTCCACCCGGGTCTCACGGGCGTTGAGCACCTGACCAACCGTGTCGCCTGCCGCAACAAGGAACAGGCCTTCGTAGGCTTCCAGCGGTAGCTGTGTCTGCTTGGCATCCAGCTCGTCCTCGGTCGCGATGGCCCGAACGAAAGCCAGCAACTCCTGCGGGACACCGAGGCTCATCAACTCGCGGTCATCCAAGTCCGCAAAGAGCGCCGGAGCCGCTGCAGCGGGCGTCACCTCGGCACGGTCCACAGCCGCATCGTTGGCGCTCATGGCTTCTTGAGGCCCCGGCTCTGCAACGCTCTCGACAGTCAACATCTGCATCGCCCCGGTGACCGGGTTGATGGTCAGCTTGCGCTTTTCGGCCCAGCGGTAGGCATCGTCGTGGTGGTCCACATACAGCAGTACATACACATCACCCGCGGATGGCTTGAAGACAATGCCGCGCCAATCCCCGTCGAGCCGAACCGACTTGAGGTTCGGGTCCCGCGCGCCATTGATGTTCTCGTAGTTGATGCCTGGGCTCTTCGGGTCGGCCTGGAACTGAATGGCCCACTTCATCACCTTGGTATGGACTTTGGCAGGCAACTTGGCCAGTTGCAGCAGAAATTCGTTGCTCAGCGCAACCTTGGGTTTGAAGCTCAAAGTTCTACTCCTGGTATTCGATGGTCAGCCCCAACGCCGTCGCAGCAGCAGCCTCCCAAGGCTGTGCCGTGCACTGCGTCAAATCCTCGTCCAGACACAGCACCGTCCACCCCTGTGCGGCCCACGCCTGGGCCATATCTGCCTGGTCCGACCGCAGCACCGCCACTTGGGCTGCGGACCAAACCAGCTCTGCTTCGGCCAGTACACGGCCCTTGTCGTCTGCCAGCTCTGGGCCAACTTCCGGAATGCCCGCCCCGGCCTGCGCCAGCCGAACCATACCCGGTTTGAGCGGAACCAAAACACTGTCGAGTACCTCCAGCCAGGCGCCGTTCAAAGAGGGCTGCGTGGCGGGCTGCGCCGCTGCGGATGCCTGCAAGGTGCGCAGGCCATCGTAATCCTGGTGGTCCAGACCGCTCGCCGTGACAAGCCACATCCCGGGCAGCGACTGGGTGGTGTTGAACAGATGCAGCCATTGGCGCCACGCAAAATGCAGCGCGGCCTCATCGTCAGCCTTGGCTTCGTCCAACACCAGAACGCCAGGTGCCATCCAGCCTGCCTCCTGGGGAAGACCCTTGGCGGCAGCCAAGGGCCACCAGCCAACTTGCTGGCATGCCCCTGAGCCTTTGGACAGACTGGGGGCAAAACCCTTGCCCGGCTCCTTGACGTGTGCGGGCAGTCGGTGAATCCACTGCCCAAGCTGGTGTTCACAAGCCGATTTTTCCTGCTCAGTGTCCGGCACCATCAAGTAGCCAAGCCACAGGGCATTGCGCTGCAACTGCTCCACTGCGGGGTCGCCCGCCGGTCCCTCCGCCGGGGTGGCCAGCCAATGCAGCAAAGTGGCCACGGCATGCTGGGTGAAAGCCTTTTCCTGCGCGCGTGGCACCGCTGCCGGAGCCTTGCCCCGTTGTGTCGGGACAGGCTGACCAAAGGCGACTCCAGGTCGGTATCCAGTTTTCCGGCAAGGGCGTCCATCACATCGTTGTGCGTGACAGACCAACACCAAAACCCGCCACTGGCCATCCGACCACATCACATCGCCGCACGAAGGACACGCCACGTAGGTGTCTGCCTCCACCGTCAGGTTCTGCATGTGATGGCACGACGTGCAGAAACGCCAACCCGTCGTAAAAAGGTGGCTCACCAAGCCGCAGATGGGTTCGGCCATGCGTGACTGCTCATCCAGAAAGCAAACGCTGGAGCCGCCCGCAGGCTTCTTCGAGAATGGCGAACTTCCCAGCCAGCGCTGCACCAGCGTGGCGGAACTGCGAACAACCGGCGAAAGCTGCTGCGGATCGCCTGCGAACAGATAGCTGCGGCCTAACGGCATCAAGGCCAGGGCATGTGCAAGGCCGACTTGACTGGCTTCGTCAAAAACCACCAGATCAAAGGTGGGCACCATTCCTTCTGGAACTGGGTGAGCATGGCTTTTGCGTGACCACCAGGATGCGCTTGCCGCGCCCGCGCTGTATCAGCTCGGTGGCCAGGATGCCAGCCTCCAGCGTTTTGCCCAGGCCGACGGCATCGGCAATCAGGATGCGCGAGCGCGGCTGGCGCAGCGCCTGCAAAGCCGGGTCGAGCTGGTAGGGCACCAGGTTCATGACGCCCTTGTGGCCCAGGCGAATCTTCTCGTCGTTGGGCACGCTGCGCCGGCGCAGGCTTTCCAGATACAACACGGTGGCGTTGTAGGCGGGGCTGGTGTCGGGCACCAACTCGGTCTTTGCGGGGTCGAGCACCTCGATGGTGTCTTCCAGCGCCGTCAGAAACAGCGCCGACTGCCCCCGCACCAGGTCGGAAATGCCATCACAGGTGAGCAGCCATCGTGGCGGAGGTCGAGCGCCTCGTCGAGCAAATGCGCGACGAAGAGCAGACATGATGCTGGCCTGACAGCCCTCGTGCTGGTGCCGCTGAGGGTGCTAGCCGGACTGCCAAAAACCTCTTACATCCGCCGTTACATCGGCGGTCAACAAAAAGCCTGCTACCGATTGAATAGCAGGCTTTCTAGTGTTTACTGGGTTGGCTGATGGGACTCGAACCCACGACGACCAGAATCACAATCCGGCTGGCCGACGGTTGCCTAACCGTTGTCTAACTGTTACCCAACCGTTGTGCTGGCCGCCACCACACCAGCGAAGCCCAGCGGCACGAACGACCCCCGATGGCTAGGACCCGCACCGCAGGCCCCGTGCGCCCCCGAAACCCTGCACTGGTGGCTACATGGTGGCTACATGACCCCGGAAAGAAAAAGCCCGCTACATATTCTGCAGCGGGCTTTCGTTGTGTGGCTTGGTAGGACGTGCAGGATTCGAACCTGCGACCAACGGATTAAAAGTCCGCTGCTCTACCAACTGAGCTAACGTCCCACATCCCTTGCACTGACGAGCAGTGCGCCGGAAAGCCTCGAATTATAGCGTGGTTTTTCGGCTCCTCGCGCAATTTGATCCAGAACCCATCCGGCCGCGCACAGGCCGAAGGTGGCGGTGACGGCAACGGTCGATCCGTAGCCATGACAGTTCAGCGAGCCGTCCATGTCATCGCCCACCTCGCAGGCTTCGGGCATGACCACGTTCTCGCGGCTGAAGACGGCAGCCACACCGATGGGCCGCCCGCCCGACGGTGCGCCATGATGGCGGCGCAGGCGGTAGCGCAGTTGGGCGATCAGCGGGTCGTGCGTAACCTGCGCGATGTCGGCGATCTCGACCAGCTCGCCCTGCCGCTTGCCCCCGGCCGCGCCCACCGTGATGAAGCCCGCCCGCTGCTGCATCGCCCAGGCCGCCATGGCGACCTTGGCAGCCAACTTGTCGCAGGCGTCGATGACGACCTGCGGCGTCGCCGACAGCAGGCCGGGCCAGTTGGCAGGTTCGACGAACTCCTCGATCTCGTCCACCTCGCAGCCGGGGTGAATCTGCGCGATGCGCTCGCGCATGGCCTGCACCTTGGCCTGGCCGATGGTGTCGGTGAGCGCGTGAATCTGCCGATTGACGTTGGATTCGGCCACGTGGTCAAGGTCGATCAGCGTGATGCGCGCCACGCCGCTGCGGGCCAGCGCCTCGGCCGCCCACGAACCGACGCCGCCGATGCCGACCACGGCGACGTGCGCCTGGCGGATGCGCACGGCGCCTTGCGCGCCATACAGGCGGGCCAGCCCGCCAAAGCGGCGCTCCAGGTCGGGTGCATCGGCCACCGTGCTCACGCCGCCCGCTCCAGCCGCCACATCTGGTACTTCAGCGCGGCCACGGCGCCAGCCGCAATGCCCGCCACCGCGGTGAAACTGGTCAGGCTGAGGTTGGACACACCACTCAGCCCCTGGCCGATGGTGCAGCCCAGCGCCGTCACGCCGCCCACGCCCATCAGCGTGGCGCCGATCAGGTGGTTCGCCAGGTCTTCGGTGGTTCGAAAGCCTTCCCAGCGGAACTGGCCGGTGAGCAGCGCATGCAGGCCGGCCCCCACGGCCACGCCGGCGACGGAGGCCACGCCCAGGCTCAGGCGCTGGTTGCTGTCGCTGAAGAACATCACCCAGTCGATGGTGTGGGCCAGCGGGCCGGTGAAGGTCATCGCCTCCATGCGGCCGCTGCGCGTGGCCAGGTAAGCGGCTTCCAGCGTTTCGGGGTGTTCGGCCAGGTGCCCCACATGACCGCTGAGCCACCACATGGCGACGATCACGCCGCCCACGCCCAGCCCGGCCAGCAGGTTGTTGCCGGTGATGAAGCCGCGCCCGGCCAGGGCCCAGGCCGTCAGCGGCAGGCCGACCAGCAGCGCCGCGCCCAGCAGCGCCGCCGGCACCGGCCAGCCCGCCGCGGCCGACGCCAGATGGCCCACCGTGGCCGGGCCGTTGAAGGTGACGAACACCTGGTCCACCGTGCGATCGCGCAGCACGGCGGTGATGCCGCGCATCGTCGCGTAGGCCGCCAGCGCCATGACCACGAACACCACCAGCGCCTTCAGGTTGCCCGCGCCTAGGCGAATCAGCGTCTTGCTGCCGCAGCCCGAGGCCAGCACCATGCCAACGCCGAACAGCGCGCCGCCCACCAGCGCCGACAGCCACATCCAGCGCGGCGTGGCGTAAAGCGAATCGGCCGCCTGCACCCAGCCGCCCGCGGCCAGCGCGCCAAAGCCGATGATGGCCACGCCCACCGCCAGCGCCCACTGGCGCAGGCGCGTGGCGTTGCCCATGGTCACCATGTCGGCAATGGCGCCCATGGTGCAGAAGTTGGTGCGGTGCACGATGGCGCCGAACACGGCGGACAGCGCAAAGGCCCCCAGCAGCACGGCGCGTGCAAGTGAATCAACGTCGGGCTGGGTCGGCATGGGGCGGGATTCTATTGAACGGGCGCGAAGCTGTTTCACGCCCGCACGCCAGGCACTATTCATTTGATAGCTTCCGGCGCTTTACAGAAAAGGGCTCAGGCCGATTTTTATTCATGAAGCCGGGGCGTATCGGCCCGCCGCGCCGCGCCGGGGTGGGCCGTTAAAATTTAGGGTTTCGCCCTCTTCCGGCGTGCGCCTTCCGCGCCGCGCCCCTATCAGCGGCCTTGCGCCGCCCTCCACCATGTCAGAACAGCTCTCGCAACCGGGCCTTGCCGCCCTGTCCAAGTCCTTCGAGCCCGCCGCCATCGAGGCGACCTGGGCCCCGCGTGGGAGCAGGCCGGCCTGGGACGCGCCGGCTTTCGCGGCACCGGCGCGCCGAACGCCGAGGCAGCGGCGCGCGGCGACAACTTCGCCATCCAGTTGCCGCCGCCCAACGTGACGGGCACGCTGCACATGGGCCATGCGTTCAACCAGACGATCATGGACAGCCTGACGCGCTACCACCGCATGAAGGGCTACAACACACTGTGGGTGCCGGGCACCGACCATGCGGGCATCGCCACGCAGATCGTGGTGGAGCGCCAGTTGCAGGAGCAGGGCCAGAGCCGGCACGACCTGGGCCGCAAGAACTTCGTCGCCCGCGTGTGGGAGTGGAAGCAGCAGTCCGGCGACACCATCACGCGCCAGATGCGCCGCATGGGCGCCAGCGTGGACTGGGGCCGCGAGTACTTCACCATGGACGACAAGCTGTCCAAGGTGGTTACCGAAACCTTCGTGCGCCTGTACGAACAGGGCCTGATCTACCGCGGCAAGCGGCTGGTGAACTGGGACCCGGAGTTGAAGACCGCCGTCAGCGACCTGGAAGTCGAGAGCGAGGAAGAGGACGGCCATCTGTGGCACATCGCCTATCCGCTGGCCGATGGTTCGGGCGAGAAGCTGGTGGTGGCCACCACGCGGCCCGAGACCATGCTGGGCGACGTGGCGGTGATGGTGCACCCGGAGGATGAGCGCTACAAGCACCTCGTTGAACAGAAAGCGAAAGTGATACTCCCGCTGGTGGGGCGCGAGATTCCGGTCATCGCCGACGACTACGTGGACAAGGATTTCGGCACCGGCGTGGTCAAGGTCACGCCCGCGCACGATGCCAACGACTACGCCGTGGGCCAGCGCCATGGGCTGCCGATGATCGGCGTGCTGAACCTCGACGCCACGATCAACGACAACGCGCCCGAGATCTTCCGCGGCCTGAACCGCTTTGCCGCCCGCAAGGCCATCGTGGCCGATCTGGAGGCGCAGGGCCTGCTGGTCGAGACCAAGAAGCACAAGCTGATGGTGCCGCGCTGCGCCCGCACCGGCCAGATCATCGAGCCGATGCTGACCGACCAGTGGTTCGTGGCCATGAGCAAACCCGACGAGACCGGCAAAAGCATCGCGCAAAGGCCATTGATGCCGTGCAAAGCGGCGCGGTGCGCTTCGTGCCCGAGCAATGGGTCAATACCTACAACCAGTGGATGAACAACATCCAGGACTGGTGCATCAGCCGCCAGCTGTGGTGGGGGCACCAGATTCCGGCGTGGTACGGCGAGGACGGCTCCTTGTTTGTCGCGCGCAGCGAGGACGAGGCGCGCGCCAAGGCGCAAGCCGCGGGCTACAGCGGCGCGCTGACCCGCGACGAAGACGTGCTCGACACCTGGTATTCATCGGCATTGGTGCCCTTCAGCAGCCTGGGCTGGCCCGAGAAGACCGAAGACCTGTCGCTCTACCTGCCCTCCTCCGTGCTGGTCACCGGCCACGACATCATCTTCTTCTGGGTCGCGCGGATGATCATGATGACCACGCACTTCACCGGCCAGGTGCCGTTCAAGGACGTGTACATCCACGGCCTGGTACTGGATGCGCACGGCAAGAAGATGAGCAAGAGCGAAGGCAACGTGCTCGACCCGGTGGACCTGATCGACGGCATCGCGCTCGAGCCGCTGCTGGACAAGCGCACCACCGGCCTGCGCAAGCCCGAGACGGCGCCGAAGGTGCGCGAGAACACCAGGAAGGAGTTTCCCGACGGCATTCCCGGCTATGGCGCCGATGCGCTGCGATTCACCTTCGCGGCCATGGCCACGCTGGGGCGCACGGTCAATTTTGATAGCAAGCGCTGCGAGGGCTACCGCAACTTCTGCAACAAGCTGTGGAATGCCTCGCGCTTCGTGCTGATGAACTGCGAAGGCCATGACTGTGGCCTCGACGCCGATCAGGCGCCGGAACGCAGCGCCGCCGACCGCTGGATCGTCAGCCTGCTGCAGAAGGCCGAGGCCGCCGTGGCCAAGGGCTTTGCCGACTACCGCCTCGACGCCGTCGCCAACACGCTCTACGACTTCGTGTGGAACGAGTACTGCGACTGGTACCTGGAAATCGCCAAGGTGCAGATCCAGACCGGCAGCCCCGCGCAGCAGCGCGCCACGCGCCGCACGCTGGTGCGCGTGCTCGAGGCGATCCTGCGCCTGGCGCACCCGATCATTCCGTTCGTCACCGAGGCCCTGTGGCAAGCGGTCGCCCCCGTGGCGGGCAAGACAGGCACCTCGATCGCCGTCGCGCCCTACCCGCAGGCGCAGGAAGCCAACATCGACGAAGCCGCCGAGGCGGAAGTGGCGCGCCTGAAGGCCGTCGTCGACGCCTGCCGCAACCTGCGCGGCGAGATGGGCGTCTCACCCGCGCAGCGCCTGCCGCTGTACGCGCTGGGCGACGCGGCCTTCATCACCGCCCACGCACCCGTGCTGCAGGCGCTGGCCAAGCTGAGCGAGGTGAAGGTGTTCGAGCGCGAGGCCGACTGGGCAGCCGCCGCGCAGGCCGCGCCGGTGGCCGTGGTGGGCGATGCGCGCCTGGCCCTGTTCATGGAAGTGGACAAGGACGCCGAGCGCGCCCGCATCGGCAAGGAGATCAAGCGGCTGGAGGGCGAACTGGCCAAGGCATCGGCCAAGCTGGGCAACCAGGCCTTCGTCGCCAAGGCGCCGCCGGCGGTGATCGAGCAGGAGCAGAAGCGCGTGGCCGACTTCGGCGCCGCGCTCGACAAGCTGCGCGACCAGCTTCAGCGCCTGGGTTGAGGCGACCGGTGCGGCATACGGCCGACTGTTAAAAATCATAGCTTCTTGCGCCCGATACATAAGGGTTTCAGGCAGTTTCACGCCTGAATTCCTCGCAGGACGTTCGAAAGCAGCTATAAAAACATACTGATTGCAGGGCAACCGCCGCCCTTGCGCCGCTCAGGCCAGCGGCATCGGCTCGCTGTCGGTGGGCCCGAGCTGGCTGTGCAGTTCGCTCAGCAGCAGGGTTTCGTGAATGCGGTCGGCCAGGTACCAGCTGCCGCGCAACTGCGATTCCTGCGTGAACGGTGCCAGGCGCGGCGTGATGCGCAGGTTGGTCAGGCCGTGCAGCGGCGAGTCGGGCGCGGTCAGCCGTTCGTCGTCGCTGTCCATCATGAAGGCACTAATGCGGCCCGAGCGCAGGGCGCCCGCCAGCGCCGGCAGGTCGAACAGCGACGGCCGGCTGATGCTGGTCCACAGCTGGCCCGGCTTGCAGGATTCGAGCACACGCTCGCTCACCAGCCCGCGGTAGCGCGAGGCGTAGATGGTCTGCACCGACACCGCGTCGGCCACCTCCAGCATGTCGGTCAGCGCCATCGGCTGCACGCCCAGGCGGCGCCACAGCTCGGCGTTGCGGTGCACCGCCGGGTCGTAGCCGACCACACGCACGCCCAGCGGCACCAGCATGGTGGCCAGCACGTGCGCCGGCGGCGCCAGGCCGAACAGCGCGATCACGCTGTCGTTGATCTCGCGCCCCGGATGGCCCCGCGAGCGCGGGTCGCCGTCGCCGCGCCGGCGCACGCCCTGGCGGAACAGCGACAGCAGGCTGAGCAGCAGGTATTCGGCGCTGGCGCGCACCGTGGCGCTGGAGGCCTGGATGACGCGCACGCGCCGCTTCTGGCAGGCTTCGAAGTCGATGTTCTCGGTGCCGTCGTGGATGCGGCCCACGGCCGCCAGGTGCGGCGCGGCGTCGAGCAACTGGGTGTTGATCTTCAGACGGGGCGGCACCACCAAAGCGTTGACGCGCTGCAGGCGCTGGTGCAGCAAGCCCTCATCGTCCAGCAGCTCTGGCCGATAATCGACCTGATGCCGGGCTGCCAGCCACTGGCGCGCGTCGGTGGCCAAATCCTCCAGCAGGAGAATGTCCAAGCGTTCCTCTCTGATTTTCTGTCGTTCTGTGCGCTGACCGGCGCCGCACGCCCGCATCAACCGCCTGCACAGCACTTTACCATCCGGTTTATTCGCCCATGCACACCACCCGTCAGGTCAACACCGCCGTCTTTCCCGTCGCCGGACTCGGCACGCGCTTTCTGCCCGCCACCAAGGCCAGCCCCAAAGAGATGCTGCCCATCGTCGACAAGCCGCTGATCCAGTACGCGGTGGAGGAGGCCTACGCCGCCGGCGTGCGCCACATGGTGTTCGTCACCGGCCGCAGCAAGCGCGCCATCGAAGACCATTTCGACACCGCCTACGAACTGGAGAGCGAGCTCGAGGCCGCCGGCAAGCACGAGCTGCTGAAGGTGGTGGAAGCCGTGGCGCCTGACGACATGGACTGCACCTACGTGCGCCAGCACCGCTCATTGGGCCTGGGGCATGCCGTGCTGTGCGCGGCACACATCGTGGGCGAGCAGCCGTTTGCCGTGCTGCTGGCCGACGACCTGATGGTCGGCCCGCCCGGCGGCCAGCCGGTGCTGGCGCAGATGGCCGACGCGTTCGAGTCGCTCGGCCGCTCGGTGCTGGCGGTGCAGGAGGTGCCCGAGGACCAGGTGCGCCGCTACGGCATCGTGGCCGGCGCGGCGGCGGGCGAGCGGCTGATCAGCATCGAGCGCATCGTCGAGAAACCCGCGCCCGAGGCCGCGCCCTCGCGCATGGGCGTGGCCGGGCGCTACATCCTCACGCCGCGCATCTTCGACGAGATCCGCAACCAGCCGCCCGGCGCCGGCGGCGAAATCCAGCTCACCGACGCCATCGCGCGCCTGATGACCAAGGAGCGCGTCTACGCTTACCAGTACAGCGGCAAGCGCTACGATTGCGGGAGCAAAGAGGGTTTTCTGGAAGCCACCGTTGAACTGGCGCTGCAACACCCCGAGATGGGTGCGCCGTTCCGCGATTACCTGAAGACGCTGAAGCTCTGATCAGCGCCGGCGCAGGATGTGCGCCGTGGTGTTGCCTTCGGTGGTCTGCTCGACCAGCTCGTTGCCGGTCTGCCTGGCAAAGGCCTCGAAGTCGCGCACGGCACCGGGGTCGGTCGACAGCACCTTCAGCAACTGGCCGCTCTGCAGTTCGGCCAGGCCTTTCTTGGCCTTCAGGATGGGCAGCGGGCAGTTCAGCCCCGTGCGTCGACTTCTTTGGCGATATCCATGCAGCGATTGTGCGTCAATCCAGCCCGCGGCGCCGCTCGGCGTTTTCCTCGGCGGTGAAGAACACCGGCTCGTGCCCGCGCGCGCGCAGCCAGTCGGCCAGCGCATAGCCGGTGCCGGCGGGCCAGCACTTCAGCTCGGGCAGGTCGTACAGGCGGTAGTCGATCAGTTCGGGCGAGAGCTTCACTTCGCCGGTGCACACGGTGTGGAAGGCGATGATGACCTGGTTCATGCGCTGGAAGTCGTACACGCCCACCAGATCGAGCGACTGCACGTCGAGGTTTGTCTCTTCCTTCACCTCGCGCGCAATGCCCTCCTGCGCCGACTCGCCCGCCTCCATGAAGCCGGTGATCAGCGCGAACATCTTGGCCGGCCACAGCGCATTGCGCGCCAGCAGCACCTGGCCTTGGTATTCGACGATGGCGGCCAGCACCGGCGTGGGGTTGTTCCAGTGCGTGAAGCCGCAGCCGGCGCAGCGCAGGCGCTCGACGATGCCGCTGTCTTCCTGCATGGGCAGCATCTCCAGCGGCGTGGCGCATTGGGGGCAGTAGTTCCAGCGGGTCATGGTTGCTTTTGTATTGATAGCTGCCTGCGCCCGCCAGATGCGCGCTGCAGGCCGATTTCGTTCAAATTCAGGCCGGGAACACGCCGGTCGACAGGTAGCGGTCGCCGCGGTCGCACACCACGAACACGATGGTCGCGTTCTGCTCGCGCGCCGCGATCTGCTGCGCCACCCAGGCCGCACCGCCCGACGAGATGCCGCCGAAGATGCCCTCGCGCCGCGCCAGCTCGCGCGCCATGTCCTCGGCGTCGAGCTGGTCCACCAGCACCAGCTCGTCCACCGCCTGGGGGTCGTAGATCTTCGGCAGATACTCCTCGGGCCACTTGCGGATGCCCGGAATGCGCGAGCCTTCCGACGGCTGCGCGCCGATGATCTGCACCTTCGGGTTCTTCTCTTTCAGAAAGCGCGACACGCCGGTGATGGTGCCCGTGGTGCCCATGGCGCTGACGAAATGCGTGATGCGCCCGCCGGTCTGCTCCCACAGCTCGGGGCCGGTGGTCTCGTAGTGGATGCGCGGGTTGTCGGCGTTGGCGAACTGGTCCAGCACGCGGCCCTTGCCCTGCGCCACCATCTTGTCGGCCAGGTCGCGCGCATATTCCATGCCGCCCGAGCGCGGCGTCAGGATCAGCTCGGCGCCGAAGGCCTTCATGGTCTGCGCGCGCTCGACCGACAAGTCCTCCGGCATGATCAGCACCATGCGGTAGCCCTTGATGGCCGCCGCCATGGCCAGCGCGATGCCGGTGTTGCCGCTGGTGGCCTCGATCAGGGTGTCGCCGGCCTTGATCTCGCCGCGCTCCTCGGCGCGCTGGATCATCGACAGCGCCGGGCGGTCCTTCACCGAGCCGGCGGGGTTGTTGCCCTCCAGCTTGGCCAGCACCACGTTGCCGCGTGCGGCGTTGTCGTCGGCGTTCACGCGCTGCAGGCGCACCAGCGGCGTGCGGCCGATGGCGTCTTCGATCGTGGGGTAGTTCATCGGATGCACTGTGCCATAATTTCCAGCTTGCCTTGCGCAGCCCGGGTGGCGAAATCGGTAGACGCAGGGGATTCAAAATCCCCCGCCGCAAGGTGTGCCGGTTCGAGTCCGGCCCCGGGCACCACCAACGTGAAAAAGCCGCAGGTTCTCAGCAGAACCTGCGGCTTTTTCATCGCCGCCGGTCGATGGGCACCGTGGCCGCCGCCGGCACCGCGGGGCCACCGCCGCGCGCCTCCAGCCACAGCAGGATCACCGCCCCCACCGCCAGCACGCCCACGCCGGCCAGCGCGCCCGCCTTCACGTAAACCACCGACGACCACAGCATGTAGCCGCACACCGCAGCAAACAGCAATGGCATCAGCGGGTACAGCGGCACCCTGAAGGGGCGCGGCGTGTCGGGCTCCTTGCGGCGCAGCACGATCAGCGCCAGCGTGCACAGCAGGAAGAACAGCCAGAACACCGGCGCCGTGTAGTCCACCATGGTCTGGAAACCGCTGCGCAGGCTGGCGCCGAACACCACCAGCACCAGCGCGAAGGCCGACTGCGCGTACAGCGCCGCCGCCGGCACGCCGCGGTCGCCCTCCCAGCGGCCCAGCGCGTGCAGCGCGGCCCAGTCGCGGCCCACGGCGAAGTTGGTGCGCGCGCCGACGATCATGGTGGCGTTGATCGAGGTGAGCGCCGCCACGGCCACCATCACGGCGATCAGCGTCTCGCCCGTGCGCCCGAACGCCACGCCCAGCAGATCGGCCGCCACCGCCTCGCTTTTCGCCATGCCCTGCAGGCCCAGCCCGTACACATAGGCCAGGTTGACCAGCAGGTACAGCACGGTGATCAGCGTGATGCTGATGACCAGCGCGTGCAGGATGCCGCGGCGCGAGCCGCGCAGCTCGGCGCTGAGGTAGGCCGCCTCGTTCCAGCCGCCGAAGGTCAGCAGCACGAACACCATGGCCAGCCCCAGCATGCCCAGGGCCGGCGCGGCCGAGCCGCCACCGGCGCCCTCGCCTGCCGTCGCCACCGGCATGGTGTGGCCCGCATCGCCCCACAGCCACAGCCCGGCCACCACCACCAGCACCAGGCCCAGCACCTCGGCCAGCGTCAGCCAGCTTTGCGCGCTGGCGCTGGCGTGGATGCCGCGCGCGTTGACCCAGGTCAGCACGATCACCGCCAGCGCGCCCCACACCGCCGAGCTGTAGGCCCCCAGCGGCACGATGGCGCCCATGTAGTCGCCGAACACGAAGGCCAGCATGGCGATGGAGCCCGTGGTGATGACCGCGAAGCGCGCCCACGCGAACAGGAAGGCCACGCGCCTGCCATACGCCCGGTGCAGGAAGTGGTAGTCGCCCCCGCGTGCGGCCAGGCCGCCGCCAGCTCGGCGTAGCACAGCGCGCCGATGAGCGAGATCACCCCGCCCGCCAGCCAGGCGGCCATCATCCAGCCGGTGGAGCCGGTGAACTGCGCCACCAGCGAGGGCGACTTGAAGATGCCCGCGCCGATGACGATGCCGACGATGATGGCGATGGCCTCGCGCAGGCGCAGCGTCTGCTGCGGCTGGATGGTTTCTGCGTCGGCGCGGCTCATTCGGTCCCCAGCGATTCGGCCTCGTGCTCGGGCGCGGGGCCGGCGCCGTCGAAGGGCGGTGCCGCACCCAGCCGGCGGGCGCTGAACGGCTGGCGCGCGCCGTTGTTGGTGAAGTCGTACACCGAGCCTTCCATGCGGTCGCCCGCCACGCGGCCGACGAAGCGGCGCAGGTGGCCGTCCTCGTCGGTCAGGTCGAACGACAGGCGCTCGCCCAGCAGCTTGCCGTCGCTCGGCAGTGCCGTGAAGTCCTTGAACAGCGCTTCGCCGGTGACGTACTGGAAGCGCTGCGTGAACGACATGCGCACGGTGCGCGGGCCGCTTTGCTGCGGAAAGCTGAACTCCCAGTCGCCGCCCGCGTTGGCCGGCACCAGCCACAGGTGCACCGAGGCATGCCCGACCTTGGCGCTTTCGTCCGGCGCCAGCGGCCCATGCGGAACTCGTGCGACACCACGCGCGTGCCCGGCTTCAGCGCCAGGATGCGGTGGCGCAGCCGCAGGTTCAGGTGCGGCAGCAGGTACATGGTGATGACCGTGGCCTGGCTGAAGTCCGACTCGAAGATGTCGGCCTTCTCGAAGCGCGCGCGGTCGGCCACCTTGGCCTGCTGGGCGCGGCGGCGCGACAGCTCGACCATGTCGGGGTTGTATTCGATGCCCAGCCCCCGTGCGCCCTCGCGCGCGGCGGCGATGACGATCTTGCCGTCACCCGAGCCGAGGTCGATCACGTAGTCCTTGGGCGTGACCTGCGCCATGCGCAGCATGCGGTTGACCAGCGTGTCGGGCGTCGGGATCCAGATCACGTCCTTGCCGGACTGGCCGCGCTCCGGCTCGTAGGTGACGGCGCCGGTCTGCGCCCACAGCGCCGGTGTGCCCAGCAGGCCGCCCAGGGCGATGGCGCCGGAGCCGGTCAGCAGCTGGCGGCGCCGTGCGCCGAAGGCGTCGAGAGGGGTCATGCGTTGAAGTTCCTTGACATCAGGGGTTGGGGTGGACTCACCCAGACAGACCGTCTGCGCGGCCAGCCCGCAAGCCTGACGGCCCGCGGCCCGGGATGAAAAATAGCACGGCTTTGCCCGAGCGCCGCCGCAGCCTATTGCCGCCCGCGGCCGCCGCGCCGGGCGGCTGGCGTCACACGGCGTCGCCAGCGCTGTCGGGCGGCATCCAGCGCTGCAGCTGCAGCACGTTCTCGCCCCGGTGGCGCGGCTGCGGGCCAGCTCCTGCCGCGCCACGGTGCGCAGGTGCACCTCGTCGGGGCCATCCAGAAAGCGCAGGGCGCGGCCCCAGCTCCACAGCGCGGCCAGCGGCGTGTCGGGCGTCAGGCCCACGGCGCCGAACACCTGCATGGCGCGGTCGATCACCGTGGTCTGCAGGCGCGCGGCCACCAGCTTGATGGCGGATACGTCGGTGCGCGCGGCCGCGTTGCCTTCCACGTCCATGCGCCAGGCGGCGCGCAGCACCAGCAGGCGCGCCTGGTCGATCTCGATGCGGCTCATGGCGATCCAGTCCTGCACGTTGGCGAAGTCGGACAGGTGCCTGCCGAAGGCCATGCGCTCCAGCGCGCGCTCGGCCATCAGCTCCAGCGCCAGCTCGCACTGGCCGATGGTGCGCATGCAGTGGTGCACGCGCCCCGGCCCCAGCCGCGCCTGCGCCATGGCGAAGCCGTCGCCTTCCGATCCCAGCAGGTTGGCGGCCGGCACGCGCACGTCGCGGAACAACAATTCGCAATGCCCCTCGATGGCCTGGTGCTGCATCACCGGGATGTTGCGCACGATCTCCAGCCCCGGCGCATCCATGGGCACCAGCAGCATGCTGTGGCGGCGGTGCGCGGGCGCGTCGGGCGAGGCATCGGAGATGCCCATCACGATGGCCAACCGGCAACTGGGGTGCGCCGCGCCGGTGATGAACCACTTGCGGCCGTTGAGCACGTAGCTGTCGCCATCACGCGCGATGCGCGTGCCCAGGTTGGTGGGGTCGGACGAGGCCACGTCGGGCTCGCTCATGGCAAAGCATGAGCGGATGGCGCCTTCCATCAGCGGTTCGAGCCACTGCGCACGCTGCTCCGGCGTGGCGAACAGGTGCAGCAGCTCGATGTTGCCGGTGTCGGGCGCGCTGCAGTTGAACACCTCGCTGGCCCAGGGCACGCGGCCCATGATCTCGGCCAGGGGCGCGTATTCCAGATTGCTGAGGCGCGTGCCGGGTTCGCCCTCTTTCAGGCCCGGCAGGAACAGGTTCCACAGGCCGGCTTCGCGCGCCTGGCGCTTGAGCGGCTCGATCACGTCGAGCGGGTAGACACCCGCATCGGCCCAGCGGTGCCAGTCGCGGTGCGAGGGCAGGATCAGGTCATCCATGAAGCGCTGCACCTGGCTTTGCAGCGCCTGCACGCGGGGCGGGTAAGCGAAGTCCATGCGGTCACTCTACGCCCTTCGGGGGTGGCGGCGCAGTCCTGTCGAAGACAGCATTACTACAAATAAAGTAGCTTCTGGCGCCCTCCGCAAGCCATTTTCAGATACTTTTCTCTTGAATTCGTTGCTGGATGGGCGCTGGCCACTATCAAAACAGATTGATCATCAAGAAGTCTCGGATGACGCGCGGACGCCATCCGCTGTGGGGAGCGGGCTTGCCCGCGATCAGGCGTTCGTGGCGACGAGGCGCCTCATCGCGGGCAAGCCCGCTCCCACAACACGGTCTGAGGCTTCTTGATAGTCAAGCAAGACGGTGGTCATTCAGGCAGGCGCCAGCCCGGTGGCCACCGTCGGATAGCGCAGGCGCAGGCGCAGCTCCTGCTTCAGCCGGCGGTTGTGCATGCGGCGCGATTCGCGCATGAAGGACAGCTGCACCGCGCTCAATTGTTCCGTTGCCTGCGCGCGGCTGATGCGCGGCGGCCGTGGCAGGCCGTACAGGTCGGCCGCTTGATCGAAGTAGTCGCCCATCCGCAGGTCGCTGTCGTCGCTGGCGTGCACCACGCGCTGCGGCTTGCCGCGCCACAGGGCGGCCAGCACGGCGCGCGCCAGGTCGTCGGCGTGGATGTGGTTGGTGAACACGTCGTCGGCTGCCGCCAGCACGGGTGTGACGCGCTGCAGGCGCTCGCGCGGCGTGCCGTTAGGGCGATCAGCGGCGTAGATGCCGGGAATGCGCAGGATGCTGGCGCGCACGCCCGCCGCGCGGCCGAAGGCGCGCACCTGGCCTTCGGCGGCCACGCGGCGGCGTGCGCGGGCGGTCTGCGGGTTCAGGGCGCGCGTTTCGTCGATCCACGCCCCGCCGCAGTCACCGTACACACCGCTGGTGGAGCCGTAGACCAGCGCCGCCGGCACGCTGCGCCGCGCCAGCACGCGCAGCAGTGCCTGCGTGCGCGCATCGCCCTCGCCTTCGCCCGGCGGGGGTGCCAGGTGAATCACGTGCGTGGCGATGCCGGCCAGTCGCCGCAGGCTGGCTGTGTCGTCCAGGTCGCCCGCCAGCGGCGTGATGCCCTGCGCGCGCAAGGCGGGCGCCGCCGCGGCATCGCGCACCAGCGCCAGCACGCGCACACGCGGCGACAGCCGCCGCGCCGCGCGCCCCACGTCGCCGCAGCCGACGACGAGCACGCGCACGCGCCTGAAGCGCGCCGGCAGCGCACCGAGGGAGTCTGGTTTGAGGGCAAAATTGGCCGGTTCAGCGGGGTGGAAGTCCCCGCGAGGATACTCAAGCCATGACCTACACCATCACCGTGCAACCCAGCGGCCGCAGCTTCGAGGCCGAACCGGCCGAAACCATGCTCGCCGCCGGCATCCGCCAAGGCATCGGCCTGCCCTACGGCTGCAAGGACGGCGCCTGCGGCTCGTGCAAGTGCAAGAAGATTTCGGGCACCGTCACCCACGGCCCGCACCAGGACAAGGCGCTCAGCGCCCAGGAAGAGGCCGACGGCTACGTGCTGACGTGCTGCGGCACCGCCACCAGCGACGTGGTGCTGGAATCGCGCCAGGTCACGCACGCGGGCGCCTTCCCGATCAAGAAGATGCCGGCGCGCGTGGCGACGCTCGAAAAGCTGTCGCCCGACGTGGTGCGCCTCAAGCTGCAGTTGCCCGCCAACGACATCATCCAGTACCACGCGGGCCAGTACGTCGAGTTCATCCTGCGCGACGGCGCGCGGCGCAGCTACAGCATGGCCAACGCGCCGCACACGCTGATCGAAAGCGGCGCGCCGATGGTCGACCTGCACATCCGCCACATGCCCGGCGGCAAGTTCACCGACCACGTGTTCGGCGCGATGAAGGAGAAGGAAATCCTGCGCATCGAGGGGCCGTACGGCAGCTTCCACCTGCAGGAATCGCCCAAGCCCATCGTGCTGCTGGCCTCGGGCACGGGCTTCGCGCCCATCAAGGCCATCATCGAGCACATGCAGTTCATGGGCATCACGCGCGAGGCCGTGCTGTACTGGGGCGGCCGCCGCCCGCACGATCTGTACATGGACGAGTGGGTGAAGGCCCGCTGCGCCGAGATGCCGCACCTGAAGTATGTGCCGGTCGTCTCCGACGCGCTGGCCGAGGACGGCTGGAGCGGCCGCACCGGCTTCGTGCACCTGGCGGTGCTGCAGGATTTCGCTGATCTTTCAGGCCACCAGGTCTACGCCTGCGGCGCGCCCATCGTGGTCGATTCGGCGCGCAAGGACTTTGTCGAGAAAGCCGGCCTGCCCGAGCACGAGTTCTTCGCCGACGCCTTCACCAGCGAAGCGGACAAGTTGAGCGTGTGAAGTGCGGCGCATGCGTGCCGACTCTTCTTTTGATAGTGGCTTGCGCTGGATGGAAGCCATTTTCAAGAACAAATGACCTGAATTCATTTTTTGGCAAGCGCCAGCAGCTATCATTTTTTGACTATCAAGAAGTCTCAGATGACGCGCGAACAGCATCCGCTGTGTGGGAGCGGGCTTGCCCGCGATGAGCCGACTCGTCGCCACGAGGGCCAGATCGCGGGCAAGCCCGCTCCTACAACGCCGTTCGAGACTTGTCGCCGATCCGGCATTTTTTAACTTGAGTTCCCTGATGCAACGACGCCATCTGCTCATCACCACCCTCGCCCTGGCTGCCAGCACGGCGGCCTTCGCGCAGTCCGCCAAGCCGATTCGCCTGATCGTGCCCTATGCCCCCGGCGGCCCGCTGGACGTGACGGCGCGCGCGCTGGCCGAACAGGTGAAGGATTCGCTGGGCACCGTCATCGTCGAGAACAAGCCCGGCGCCGGCGGCAACATCGGCAGCGACTACGTGGCCAAGGCCACGCCGGACGGCAGCGTGATCGGCCTGGCCGCCGTGGCCACGCACGCCATCAACCCCTGGCTGTTCAGCAAGATGCCCTACGACGCCGCCAGGGACTTTGCCCCCATCACGCAGATGGTGCGCGTGCCCAACGTGCTGGTGATGAACGCCGACACCGCCGCGCGGCTGAAGATCAACACGCTGGCCGACCTGATCGCGTATGCCAAGCGCAACCCCGGTCAGCTCAACTACGGCTCGGGCGGCAACGGCTCGGCCGGGCACCTGGCGGGCGAGATGTTCAAGCAGGGCGCGGGCGTGTTTGCCGTGCACATCCCCTACAACGGCGCCAACCCGGCGCAGCTGGCGCTGGTGTCGGGCCAAGTGGATTTCAACATCGACAACCTGGCCTCTGCCGCGGCCAACATCAAGGCCGGCAAGCTGAAGGCGCTGGCCGTGACCCCGCCAAGCGTTCGCCCATGCTGCCGGGCGTGCCGGCCATGGCCGAGACGCTGAAGGGCTTCGAGGTCGACACCTGGTGGGGCCTGGCGGCGCCCGCCGGCACGCCGAAGGACGTGATCGACAAACTCAACACCGCCTTCACCGCCGCGCTGAAGAGCCCCGAGACGCAGCAGCGCTTTGCCATGCTGATGGCCGAGCCCGTGCCCACCACGCCCGAGCAGTTCGGCCAGCTCATGCAGCGCGAGCGGGCGCGCTACGAGCCGGTGGTCAAGCGCTCGGGCGCCAAGGTGGACTGATACGGATTGGCTTTCAATAAAGCTTGACCATCAGGAAGTCTCGTTCCGCCTCCACTTGAAAACGTGAACAACCGTCGTCCCGGCGAAAGCCGGGATCCAGGTGTTCTTGCACACGCCGTCTGGATTCCGGCTTGCGCCGGAATGACGAATTTCTGGCTGTCTTGATCGGGAATTGAATCAGATGCCGCGCGGATCGCATCCGCGGTGTGGGCGCGGCCTTGCCCGTAACGGGGCATCTCGTCGCCACCAACGCTTGATCGCGGGCAAGCCCGCTCCTACAACGCTGCCTGAGACTGGTGACGCATCAAGCAACACGGCCCTGCCGACGATGTGAGAGCAGTTGGGCGGGGCCGGGGACAGGCATATACTCACCACCATGCAGGCCGCCAGCACCCGCCAATCAAGCGCAAGAAGAACATACTCCCCTCTTCTTCTGGCGCCGATGCGCAGCCCGGTGATTGAATCAAGCCCGGCCTGGCAGGGCTTGCCAGCACCGCCTACTCGCCCAGATACGCCGCGCGCACCTTCGGGTCGGCCAGCAGGTCCTTGCCGGCGCCCGTCATGCTGATGAGGCCCGATTCCATCACGTAGCCGCGGTCGGCCAGCGCCAGCGCGCGGCTGGCGTTCTGCTCGACCAGCAGGATGGTGACGCCCTGCGCGTACACGTCGCGCACCACCTCGAACACCTTGTCGACCATGATGGGCGACAGGCCCATCGATGGTTCATCGAGCAGCAACAGCTTGGGCCGGCTCATCAGCGCGCGGCCCATGGCCAGCATCTGCTGCTCGCCGCCCGACATGGTGCCGGCCAACTGGTCCTTGCGCTCGCGCAGGCGCGGGAAGATGGTGAACACCTTCTCGATGTCGGCGGCGATGCCGGCCTTGTCGTTGCGCACGTAGGCGCCCATGTGCAGGTTCTCGGTGATGGTCATGCGCGTGAACACGCCGCGCCCTTCCGGCACCATGGCCAGGCCCTGCTTTACCAGGTCCCACGGGCCCTGGCCCTTGATGGACTTGCCCAGGTATTCGATGTCACCGCCGGCCAGCGGCAGCGTGCCGGTGATGGCCTTCATGGTGGTGGTCTTGCCGGCGCCGTTGGAGCCGATCAACGACACCAGCTCGCCCTCGCGCACCTCGAAGTCCACGCCCTTGACGGCCTGGATGCCGCCGTAGGCCACCTGCAGGCCCGATACTTTCAACAGGGTCTGGGCCATCTCAATGTCCTCCGGTGCCCAGGTAGGCCTCGATCACTTTTTCGTTCTTCTGCACGTCGGCCGGCGTGCCCTCGGCAATCTGCTTGCCGTAGTCGAGCACCGTCACGCGGTCGCACAGGCCCATCACCAGCTTCACGTCGTGCTCGATCAGCAGGATGGTGCGGTTGTCCTTGCGGATGCGGTCGATCAGCTCGCGCAGCTGCACCTTCTCGGTGGCGTTCATGCCGGCGGCGGGCTCGTCCAGCGCGATGAGCTGGGGGTCGGTGGCCAGCGCGCGGGCAATCTCCAGCCGGCGCTGGTCGCCGTACGACAGCGTGCGCGAACGGAAGTGCGCGTATTTGCCGATGCCCACGTAGTCCAGCAGTTCCATCGCACGTTCGGCGATGGCTTCTTCCTCGGCCTTGAAGCTGGCGGTGCGGAAGATGGCGCCGAACAGGCCCGAATGGGTGCGCACGTGGCGGCCCACCATCACGTTCTCCAGCGCCGTCATCTCGGCGAACAGGCGGATGTTCTGGAAGGTGCGCGCGATGCCCGCCCGGGCCACGTCGTGCACGGCCTGCGGCTTGTAGGGCTTGCCGCCCAGCTCGAAGCTGCCGCCATCGGGCGTGTACAGCCCGGTGATGACGTTGAAGAAGGTGGTCTTGCCGGCGCCGTTGGGGCCGATCAGGCCGTAGACCTGGCCGCGCTGGATGGTGATGCCCACGTCCGACAGGGCCTGCAGCCCGCCGAAGCGCTTGGACACGCCCTGGACGCGGAGTACGGTATCGCTGCTCATGGTGCTCGTCCTCGCGGCTCAGGGGTTGATGGCGTCCTGGCGGCGCACGGTGCTGCCGGGCACGGCGTCGGCCGGGAAGTCGATGCCCGGCGGGTTCTGCTGCGCCGTGGTGGGCATGACCTTGCCGGTGGCCAGCGGGCGCGCCTTGCCGTGCTCAGGCGTGGGCCACAGGCCGCGCGGGCGCAGCAGCATGATGCTGATCATGGCCAGCGCGATCAGCAACTGGCGCAGGATCGCCGAGTCGAGGCGGCCGTCGGTCATGGCCTGCAGCGGGCCGGCCACGTAGCGCAGCACCTCGGGCAGCGCCGCCAGAAGCACCGCGCCCAGGATCACGCCCGGCAGGTGGCCGATGCCGCCCAGCACCACCATGGCGACGATCATCACCGACTCCATCAGGCTGAACGATTCGGGCGAGACGAAGCCCTGGAAGGCCGCGAACATCGAGCCCGCCACGCCGCCGAACGAGGCACCCATGCCGAAGGCCAGCAGCTTCATGTTGCGGGTGTTGATGCCCATGGCCTGGGCGGCGATCTGGTCCTCGCGCACCGCCATCCAGGCGCGGCCGATGCGCGAATCCTGCAGCCGGTAGCAGACGAACACGGTGACCAGCACCAGCACCAGGAACAGGTAGTAGTACAGCGAGACCGAGGCGATCTCGAAGCCGCCGATGGTGAGCGGCCGGCCCAGGTCGAGCCCGAAAATCTTGACCGAGTCGATCTGGTTGATGCCCTTGGGGCCGTTGGTGATGTTGTAGGGGTGGTCGAGGTTGTTCAGGAAGATGCGGATGATCTCGCCGAAGCCCAGCGTGACGATGGCCAGGTAGTCGCCGCGCAGCTTGAGCACCGGAATGCCCAGCAGCACGCCGGTGAAGGTGGCCAGCAGCAGCGCCACCGGAATCACCAGCCACAGCGAGGTGTGGAAGCCGTTGGGAAACGCCGCGCCGATGGCGGCGAAGGTGCTGGTCAGGTGTGGCGAGGCCAGCAGGCCGTAAAGATACGCGCCGACGGCGAAGAAGGCCACGTAGCCCAGGTCCAGCAGGCCGGCCTCGCCCACCACGATGTTCAGGCCCAGCGCCAGCATCACGTACAGCAGCGCGATGTCGACGATGCGCACCCAGGCGTTGCCGAACTGCTGCAGCACCAGCGGCAGCACCAGCAGCGCGATGCCGCACAGGGCGAAGACGATGATCTTGTTCTTTTGGCTCATGAGAGTGATCCGATGTGCGTGCGCGGCAGCGCACCAAGGGCCGCGGAGCCGGCCATGCCAGCGAACGCCGTGCCCGGACCTGCGCCGGGCACTGGCGTTGTCCCCCTCGCACCGCAGAGGGGGAAGGCGCCGCAGGCGACTCAGGGGGTGTTCATGCCCTGTCCGCCACGCGCTCGCCCAGCAGGCCGGAAGGCCGCAATGTGAGCACGATGATCAGCACGATGAAGGCGAAGATGTCGGTGTAGTGGCTGCCCAGCAGGCCGCCGGTGAGCGTGCCGATGTAGCCCGAGCCGATGGCCTCGATCAGCCCCAGCAGCAGCCCGCCCAGCACCGCGCCCCCAGGTTGCCGATGCCGCCGAACACCGCGGCGGTGAAGGCCTTGAGCCCCGGCAGGAAGCCCATGGTGTGCTGGGCCGTGCCGTAGTTGCTGGCGTACATCACGCCGGCAATGGCCGCCAGCACGGCACCGATGATGAAGGTGGCGGAGATCACCACGTCGGGCTTCACGCCCATCAGCCCGGCCACGCGCGGGTTCTCGGCCGTGGCGCGCATGGCGCGGCCGATCTTGGTGTAGTGCACCAGGTACATCAGCAGCGCCAGCGACACGGCGGTGACGCTCAGGATCATGATCTGCGTGGGCGTGATGTAGGCACCGCCGACGTTGAACGGCGCGCTGGGCAGCAGCGTGGGAAAGGGCTTGTAGTTGGGCTTCCAGATGATCATCGCCAGCGTCTGCAGCAGGATCGACATGCCGATGGCGGTGATCAGCGGTGCCAGGCGCGGGCTGTTGCGCAGCGGCCGGTAGGCCACCTTCTCGATCACGAAGTTGAGCGCCGCCGCCACCACGCAGGCAATCAGCATGGCCAGGATCAGGATCACCCAGCCGGGCGCGCCGGGCATGGCGGCCTGCATCATGCCGATGACCGACCAGGCGGTGAGCGCCCCGACCATGAGCACTTCACCGTGCGCGAAATTGATGAGTTGGATGATGCCGTAGACCATGGTGTAACCCAGGGCGATCAAGGCATACATGCTGCCCAGCACCAGACCGTTGATGATCTGCTGAAGCAAGACTTCCATTCCGTTCCTCCTGCGCCGTGGCGCGTGGTCGACGGGGCGGCCTTGTTGATGGTGTACCCGGCAGCGCCTTGTGGGCGCCATCAGCCACCTAGCAAAAAACCCGCCAGGTGGTCTGTAGCGGGTTTTGGTGAAAATAATTCTAGCGGCGGGCAAGGCCGGCCAAGAGCCAGATGCACCGGGGTTTTCCTTGTGGGCGACGCACCGTCGCGGTGCGCCGCGGCGCAGGCGGGTGCCCATCCTGGGGCGGCGCGCTATGCGTCGGGGGCACCATCGGCCGCGTCGCGGTTGCGTCGACGCAACTCGGCCAGCTTGTCGCCGATCCTGATCTCGAGCCCGCGCGGCACGGGCTGGTAGAAGTGCTGCTCCGGCATGCCGTCGGGCAGGTAGCGCTCACCCGCGGCAAAGCCGCCGGCCTCGTCGTGTGCGTAGCGGTAGCCCTTGCCGTAGTCGAGCTGCTTCATCAGCTTGGTGGGCGCGTTGCGCAGGTGCAGCGGCACGGGGCGCGTGGTGTCGTTCTTGACGAAGGCCTTGGCGGCGTTGAAGGCCTTGTAGACGGCGTTGCTCTTGGGCGCCACGGCCAGGTAGACCACGCATTCGGCCAGGGCCAGTTCGCCTTCGGGGCTGCCCAGGCGCTCGTACACGTCGGCGGCGTCCAGGGCCAGGCGCAGCGCGCGCGGGTCGGCCAGGCCGATGTCCTCGCTGGCCATGCGGATCATGCGGCGCGCCAGGTAGCGCGGGTCGGCGCCGCCGTCGAGCATGCGCACGAACCAGTAGAGCGCGGCATCCGGGTCGCTGCCGCGCACCGACTTGTGCAGCGCGCTGATGGTGTCGTAGAACTGCTCGCCGCCCTTGTCGTAGCGGCGCAGGCGCTCGCCCAGCACCTTCAGCAGCCAGGCGTCGGTGATGGTGTCGACATGCTCGGCGCGGGCGGCGACGAACAGCGTCTCCAGCGTGTTCAGGAGGCGCCGCGCATCGCCGTCGGCGTAGGCGATCAGGCGCTCTTGCGCTTCTTTTTCGATAGCTGTCTGCGCTTGCTCCGACTGCGCCCGGGCCAGAATCTGCTTCAGATCGTCTTCATCGAGCGGCTGCAGCACGTAGACGGCGGCACGCGACAGCAGCGCGGAGTTGACTTCGAACGAGGGGTTCTCGGTGGTGGCGCCGATGAAAGTGAACAGCCCGCTCTCGACGTGCGGCAGGAAGGCATCCTGCTGGCTCTTGTTAAAGCGGTGCACCTCGTCGACGAAGACGATGGTGGCCTGCGGCGTGAGGCTGTCACGCGCCTTCTCGGCCAGCTCGACCGCATCGCGGATGTCCTTGACGCCGCCGAGCACGGCGCTGATGGGGATGAACTGCGCGTCGAACGCGTCGGCCATCAGCCGCGCGATGGTGGTCTTGCCGGTGCCGGGCGGCCCCATAGGATGCAGCTGTGCGGCTGGCCCGATTCGAAGGCAATACGCAGCGGCATGCCCTCGCCCAGCAGGTGCTGCTGGCCCACCACCTCGGCCAGCGTGCGCGGGCGCAGGCGCTCGGGCAGGGGCACGTGCAGTGGCGCGTGGGCGGCGGTCTTGGGTGGCGGGCGAGGCATGGACGGATTCTAGGAACGCCGGCGCAGACGCCGCCCATGCCATCGATGAATCAAATGATCTTGATGATCAAGAAGGCCCAGATGATGCGCGGTCGTCATCCGCTATGTGGGCGCGGGCTTGGAGCGTTCGTGGCGACGAGGCGCCTCATCGCGGGCAAGCCCGCTCCCACAACACTGTCTGAGACTGGTTTCCAATCAATAAAGATAGCTGCTTGCGCCTGCCATTGCTTGCTTTCAGATAGATTCATATATGAAATCGTTTAATGACGGGCGCAAGCAGCTATCATTTTATTCATGCCACGCCTATTGTTTCAGCACGTCCACCCCTTGGGCGGCACGAAGCTGAAGTGGCTGGCGGGCACGGCGGCGTTCACCTCGAAGCCGGTGAAGGTCAGCACCGAGCGCTGGCCGAAGCTGTCCAGAATCTCCAGCGTGCCCAGCTCGGCCCCCTGGGCGCCGGGCTTGAAGCCGACGCGGATGCTTTGCAACTGGCCGTCGCGCGACTTGGGCACCGCCTTCACCCACTGCTGGCCGTCGGCATCAGGCTCTTCGCTCAGCGTGAAGTCCTTCTCCAGCGCCTTCAGGTCAGGCGCAGCGGCCACGATGGCCGCCGGCGTGGAGCCCAGCACCTGGTCCTGCGGACGTGAGGTGACCTGGTTCAGGTCCACGTCGTGCAGCCACAGCGTCTTGCCGTCGGCGACGATGGTCTGCTCGAACGGCTTGGCGTAGACAAAGCGGAATTTGCCCGGCCGCTGGAATTCGAAGGTGCCGCTCTGCGTGCGGGCACGCGGCGCCTGGCCATCCTTGGCCGGCGCGGTGACGACCTGCGTGAACGCCGCCTTGCCCGAGCGCGTGCCCTTGACGAACTGCTCCAGGCTGTCCAGCCCGCCGGCCCAGGCCGACTGCGCCGCCAGCGCCACGAGAGAAGCGGCCACGGCCAGCCGGCCGAGCACGCGAAGATGGGAAGAGGGTTGCTTGCTCATGTGCATAGGACCGGCATTGTGGCGCCGGGTTCAGCGCCGGACGGTGAAGAAGGGTCAAGAAACGCAAAGTTGCGGCGGCGGCCTACACGCCGGTGCGCCGTGGCCGCCCGGGCGAGCCGGCCCGCGCGTTTCGGTTCGCGAGCTTCGGTCGGTGTTATTCGGCCCGCGTCGGCACCAGGATGTCGCGCTGGCCGCGCTCGTTCATGGCACCCACCAGGCCGGCCTTTTCCATGTCCTCGACCAGCCGCGCGGCGCGGTTGTAGCCGATCTTCAGGTGGCGCTGCACCAGCGAGATGCTGGCCTTGCGGTTCTTCAGCACGATCTCGACCGCCTGGTCGTACAGCGCGTCCTTCTCGCCGCCGCTGTCGCCGCCATCGCCGAAGCCGCCCTCCTCGCCATCGACGGTGCCGCCTTCCAGCACGCCCTCGATGTAGTTGGGTTCGCCCTGGCTCTTGAGGTATTCGACCACGCGGTGCACCTCGTCGTCGCTGACGAAGGCGCCGTGCACGCGCTGCGGAAAGCCGGTGCCGCTGGGCATGTAGAGCATGTCGCCCATGCCCAGCAAAGCCTCGGCGCCCATCTGGTCGAGGATGGTGCGGCTGTCGATCTTGCTGCTGACCTGGAAGGCGATGCGCGTGGGGATGTTGGCCTTGATCAGGCCGGTGATCACGTCCACGCTGGGCCGCTGCGTGGCCAGGATCAGGTGGATGCCGGCGGCGCGCGCCTTCTGCGCCAGGCGGGCGATCAGTTCCTCGATCTTCTTGCCAACCACCATCATCAGGTCGGCCAGCTCGTCGATGACAACCACGATGTAGGGCAGGCGCTCCAGCGGCTCGGGGTCGTCGGGTGTCAGGCTGAACGGGTTGTAGATGAATTCGCCGCGCGCCTTGGCCTCGTCGATCTTCTGGTTGAAACCGGCCAGGTTGCGCACGCCGGACTTGCTCATCAGCTTGTAGCGGCGCTCCATCTCGGCCACGCACCAGTTCAGGCCGTTGGCGGCCTGCTTCATGTCGGTGACCACCGGCGCCAGCAGGTGCGGAATGCCTTCGTAAACCGACATCTCCAGCATCTTGGGGTCGATCATCAGCAGGCGCACGTCCTTGGGCTCGGCCTTGTACAGCAGCGACAGGATCATGGCGTTGATGCCGACCGACTTGCCCGAGCCGGTGGTGCCCGCCACCATCACGTGCGGCATCTTGGCCAGGTCGGCCACCACCGGCTTGCCGACGATGTCCTTGCCCAGGCCCACGGTGAGCAGGCTCTTGGCGTCGTGGTAGATCTGCGAGCCGAGAATCTCCGACAGCTTGATCATCTGCCGCTTGGCGTTGGGCAGCTCCAGCGCCATGTAGTTCTTGCCGGGGATGGTCTCGATCACGCGGATCGACACCAGGCTCAGCGAGCGCGCCAGGTCCTTGGCCAGGTTCACCACCTGCGAGCCCTTCACGCCCGTGGCCGGCTCGATCTCGTAGCGTGTGATCACCGGGCCCGGCGCCGCCGCCACCACGCGCACCTCGACGCCGAAGTCCTTCAGCTTCTTCTCGATCAGGCGGCTGGTCATCTCCAGCGTTTCGGGCGCCACGCTGTCCTGGTGCGCCGGCGCGCCGTCGAGCAGATCGACCTGCGGCAGGTTGCTGTCGGGCAGTTCGGTGAACAGGGGTTTCTGCTTTTCCTTGGCCACACGCTCGCTCTTGGGCACCTGCACCAGCGTGGGCTCGATCAGCACCGGCGCCGGGTGCTGCTCCTCGATCACCTCGCGCTCGTGGTGCACCACCTCCTCGCGCTCGCGCGCGGCCTGCTTGCCCAGTGCCAGATCCTGCGCTATCTCGCGGCGTTCGCGGCGCGATTCGACCAGCGCATACAGGCCGGCGCCGATGCGCTCGGCCAGCCGACTCCAGGAAAAGCGGAACGCCAGCGCCGCGCCCAGCACCAGCGTGGCGATGCCGAACAGCGCCGAGCCCGTGAAG
The DNA here is from genome assembly GCF_013423955.1 of Ottowia beijingensis. Taxonomy (GTDB): domain Bacteria; phylum Pseudomonadota; class Gammaproteobacteria; order Burkholderiales; family Burkholderiaceae_C; genus Ottowia; species Ottowia beijingensis. The sequence goes on from NZ_JACCKX010000001.1 coordinate 914,375, forward strand.
CCCAGCCATTGCACGGCGATCGGCCCGCCCAGATAGCCCAGAATGCCGCCCGCCGAGCCCGGCAGGGCGTCGTCCCAGCGGTACAGGCGCGACCATTCCAGACCGGTGCTGGCCGCCAGCACCAGCAGCAACCCCAGCCAGAAGGCCGCACGGGTGGACATGAGATACGACCAGACCGACCGCTCGACTTTCTCGGCCGCGGGCTGGCCACCGTTCATCCAGCGCGTGACGCCCCCAGCCAGCCGCGCACGGCCGCCGCCACGCACCACCAGGCCGAAAAACCCAGGGCCACGTAGGCCACATCCGCCAGCCACGCCCCCAGCTTGCCGGCCCAGTTGTGCGGCGGGCCGCCCGTGCCGGAGGTGGACCAGGCGGCATCGTGCGGCGAATAGCTGGCCAGCGCCATGGTCGCGAAGATGATGAGCGCCAGGCCCAGCACCAGCACCACTTCCTGCGTGAAGCGGCCCACGCCCGTGCGCGGCGCGGGCGCCGGCTGGGCATCATTGAACGTATTGAGAGGGTAAGCCATGGACAAAACTACAGTATCGGGAGCTTACCGCAAGAGGCGGTGGCCGCAGCCGGCGCGGCCCGGCCCAAGGCAGGCGCGGGCAGGAAAAATCACCCCAGCGCGTTCAGGCGCTCCTTGACCACGATGGAGCCGTTTTCCTGGGTCTGAATAAAGCCGCGCTCTTCCAGATCCTTCATCACGCGGCTGACCATCTCGCGCGAAGCGCCCACCATCTTGGCGATGTCCTGGCGCGAAATCTTCTCGCGGATCAGCATCTCGCCGTCGCCGGTCTCGGTGGCGAACTCGAGCAGGGCGCGCGCCACGCGGCCGTACACGTCCATCAGCGCCAGCGATTCGATCTTGCGGTCGGCGTGGCGCAGGCGCTGCACCAGGCCGCGCATCACCGCATAGGCCATGGAACTGTTCTCGGGCAGGCAGCGGGCGAACTCGATGCGGCCGAGCATCAGCACGTCGGTCTGCACCTCGGCGCGCACGGTGGCCGAGTGCGGCTCGTTGTCGATCAGGCTCATCTCGCCGATGTGATCGCCCGGCTGCAACGTGGCCAGAATCACCTCGCGGCCGCGGCTGTCGGCCGTGACCACGCGCGCGCGGCCGTTCAGCAGGATGAACAGGGCATTGGATTTCTTGCCCTGCTCCACGATGACTTCCCGCGCTTGAACCGGCGCTTGACCACCGCATCGGCGACCGAGATCGCCTGCGATTCGGTCAGCATCGAAAAGAGCGGGACCCGACGGATCAGATCGAGACTCGACAGCATGGTCATGTCAGTAAACCTCCGGCCTTCGCGCCATTCTTCGAATTCTTAGAATTTCGCACCTTGCACAAGGCGCCAAAACGATGATGTGAAAAATCCACATCTATTATCGTAGCGTAGACCCCCGAATTCCAAAGGCTCCCATGACCATCAAGCACGCCAAAGTCCTCATCCTCGGCTCCGGCCCCGCCGGCTACACCGCCGCCATCTACGCTGCCCGCGCCAACCTGCAACCCATGCTGATCACCGGCATGGCGCAAGGCGGGCAACTGACCACCACCACCGACGTGGACAACTGGCCCGCCGATGCCGAAGGGGTGCAGGGCCCCGACCTGATGCAGCGCTTCCTGCAGCACGCCGAGCGCTTCAAGACCGAGATCGTGTTCGACCACATCCACACCGCCGACCTGGCAACCCGCCCCTTCAAACTGACCGGCGACAACGCCACCTACACCTGTGACAGCCTGGTCATCGCCACCGGCGCCTCGGCGAAATACCTCGGGCTGCCGTCGGAAGAGGCGTTCATGGGCCGGGGCGTTTCGGCCTGCGCCACTTGCGACGGCTTCTTTTACCGCGAGCAGGACGTCTGCGTCGTCGGCGGCGGCAACACCGCCGTGGAAGAAGCGTTGTACCTGTCCAACATCGCGCGCAAGGTCACCCTGGTGCATCGGCGCGACAAGTTCCGCGCCGAGCCGATCCTGATCGACAAGCTGATGGACAAGGTCGCCGCCGGCAAGATCGAACTGAAGACTTTCCACGTATTGGACGAGGTGCTGGGCGACGACAGCGGCGTCACCGGCATCCGCATCAAGCACGTGGAAAGCGGTCAGACGGAGGACATCGCACTCAAGGGCTGCTTCATCGCCATCGGCCACTCGCCCAACTCCGACATCTTCAAGGGCCAGCTCGACATGGACGGCGGCTACATCAAGACCCAGGGCGGTCTGCAGGGCTTTGCCACCCAGACCAGCGTGCCCGGCGTGTTTGCCGCCGGTGACGTGCAGGACCACGTCTATCGCCAGGCCATCACCAGCGCGGGCACCGGCTGCATGGCCGCACTGGACGCACAGCGGTTCCTGGAACAGCAGGAATAAGAAGGCACGCCGCCGCCATTCGAGCTATAATTTGAGGCTTTACTCGATCTGGCGCCCCATGGCGCCTGAATCTTGTTGGGGCTACCGCCACCCCTAACCTGGCGAGGTGAGGCTGAAGCGAGTCGCGGGCACGAATGCCGGCGGCGCCAGCAACAGCCGTGATGACTGGAGTCATTCAATGGCACGCGTGTGCGAAGTCACGGGCAAGAAGCCCATGGTCGGGAACAACGTTTCCCACGCCAACAACAAAACCAAGCGCCGGTTCCTCCCGAACCTGCAACACCGCCGTTTCTGGGTCGAGAGCGAGAACCGCTGGGTGCGCCTGCGTGTTTCCAGCGCCGCCCTGCGCCTGATCGACAAGAATGGCATCGACGCCGTGCTCGCCGACATGCGTGCCCGCGGCCAAGCCTGAACCCCCGTTAAAGGAGCAGCAACATGGCCACCAAAGGCGGACGCGAAAAGATCAAGCTGGAATCCACGGCCGGTACCGGTCACTTCTACACCACCAGCAAGAACAAGAAGACCATGCCCGAGAAAATGTCGATCATGAAGTTCGACCCCAAGGCTCGCAAGCACGTCGAATACAAGGAAGTCAAGCTGAAGTGATTCAGCAAGGCTGATCCTGACGACCAACCCGCTGCCCTTGCAGCGGGTTTTTTCTCCCTGTCGACCTCGCGCCAGTCGCTAGAATCGACGAGCAGTTTCGACGCGGAGGTGTGGCAGAGTGGTCGATTGCACCGGTCTTGAAAACCGGCAACGGGCAACCGTTCGTGAGTTCGAATCTCACCGCCTCCGCCAGAGAAAACAGCGCCGGCATTTTGTCGATGCGCAAGAAAAACGGGCCGTGAAGGCCCGTTCTTGTTTTGACTTTCACAGATCAGATCCACGCCGACAACCGAAGTCTTGTGCTGGCTCGAGCGCAGCCTGCGACCCGATTCCAGACACTGGATTATCAGAACCTGAAAATGGAAACGGGTTACGCCATTTCTGGCGTAACCCGTTGATTTACTTGGCGGAGTGGACGGCCACTCAGGATGCACCTCATACGGGGTGATGGGGTGCCACATGACGTCAAGCATACCCTGAAAGCTGAACCTCCAGTGCACCAGGCAGTGTCACCAAGGCCCGCGAAATGTCTAGCTGACCGATGGGTGAAGTGATGGATAGTCGTGAGTAAGTGGCTGACTCCGGAGCCGCCGTACCACTGCAATATTCAGACCTGCTCAGCTATGTTTTTGGTCCGTGGCGCTAATCGCAACTCACCACGAAGCCACCACGCAAAGACACATATAGATACATTCTTCCAATTGGCGTCGCCTGAAACGGCGTTTGCAGGTGTGGCCTGCGCAATTTCTGCCCCAGCACACAAAAGCTGCGGAGAAATTCCACATGGCGAAATATTTGACCGGTTTTCCGGCTAATCCACCCTCTAATGGCCTCGACTTCGGTCGGGACAACAGCGCTTTCCCTCCCAATCAGGAGCGACGAACTAGGGATAAGTGTAATAGTTTGAAACAGAGATCGATGGCGCTAGAGCCCCAAGATGGTGGCTACAAGACATCGCAATCAGCATTGGCCCGACACCTTCGGCTCAAGGAGGTAACAGCCCTAGTTCGAATGTCACCGTCGACAGTTTGGCGGAAGGTCAAAGATCGATCTTTTGTTCAGCCGATCAAGCTATCGGCGCGAATCACTGTTTGGAGTAGCGCCGAAATCGAACGCTGGCTTGAGGCCAAGGAGGGTGGGCGATGAGCGCATTCACCTTTGCCCCCGTGGGACGAACACGATACCGACTATACCGAACGGGCGGTCGGCTACGAGACCTTCGAGTCTCCTTGGGATAAACACGACGCTGACTACAGCGAACGGACACGCCAGGACGCCCTCCAGCCTCCTTTGGATGCATATGAGGCCGACGACAGCGAGCGCGGACCGCTGTTGTCGCTGTCGCTGCGAATCGACCCCGTCAGCAAAGCACTAATTCGCCACATCGACGGCACTCCGCACCCACTTGACGTACAGCATGCTGCGACGTTCGCGAAAGTAACCCGCGCAGTGCCTGATTGCGGTCGCACCATGCCGGTACCGCCCACGGCGAGGCTGAGGCGTACCTGTGTTCCTTCACAGTTTGGCGAACTGCCGCGCTTGGAATGGTTGATGGAACCGCTGATTCCACGCAGATCCATAGGGATCATTTTCGGCTCATCCGGCGTCGGTAAGAGCGCGTTCTTGATCGATCTCGGCATTGCGTTCGCTTCGGGGCGCTTGTGGGCAAACCGATTCGACGTGGTCAAAGGCGCGGTCCTAATTTGCTGTCAAGAGGGTGAGGAAGGAATGCGGACGCGCGCGTTTATCAGCACGCGCGCGGAAGACCCAGCGGTCAGCGCCAGACTGCACTTCTGTTTTGATGCCCTCAACATAGGGGCCGAGGCCGACATTGATGACCTCGCCGCCACTATCGTTCGATTGGGTGCGTTTGTGGTCTTCATCGACACCCTGTCCGCCTCGCTAGCCGGGGCATTGGAGGAAAACTCCACCTCCGACATGGCCAAGATGATCGGACTATTGAGGCGCCTCATCCGGATGACCGGGGTAACCGTGATCTTGATTCACCACACCGGTCACCAAGACGGCCGGGAGCGCGGCGCATCCGTGCTGCGCAGAGATGTAGACGTGTCGATCATGTTGACCCGCAAAGGCTCAGAAATCGAGTGGCGCACCGTCAAGGCCAAGGATGGTCCATCGGATATCTGCGGTCGTTTTGAGCTTGAGCCTGTTGAGGGATTGGACGCTCAGGGTGTGTGGCAGCAGTCCATCAGCGTCAAACACTGCGATCAGATCGAAAGCGTGACTTCTGCGCGCCCAACTAAGCGGCTCCTCTCAAGCAACCAAGCGAAGGTGCTGGAAACCGTGAAGACATTGCTCTCGGAGCAGGCGATCAGCGCTTCCGACAAGGACTCGGATGCGCCCTACGTCGAACGAGAGCGCGCTGTTTCGGCATGCCTGGGTCATTTCCAGCACGCAGCGCAGAAGCACCGTTCATCGCGTGCGCGGGAGACCCTGCAGGCGCTGGTCGACAACGGCCATCTGACCGACCACGACGATCGCCTTCGCCTCGCCAACTAACTCCTGTTTCTCTTCATTCGCAGCCGAATGCTGCTTTCTCTTTTTCGAAAGATTCCCATGAAAATCAAATCCTTTTGGATCGTCCGTCGCGCTGCTGCATACCTGAACTACCTTGCAGCGCAAGATCAAGTTGTTACAGGCGCCGAGTTCGCCCAGATGCTGGGATTAGTCACACCCGACCGGCGATTCGCCGGCATCCGGCGTGCAATCGAAATCCTAAAACTCCTTGATTATGATGACCTTCGCAAAAGTCGCCCCAGGCGCGCCGCAATGGTTGTTCAAGAGCGCGGCGCGATGGCGGGATTACCCTACCGCTTCTTTTGGAAAGACGACATAACGACCATCCAAGAGCGCAATACACGCCACCAAAAATGATCTGGCACGTCGTGCAATACCCTTATTCATTGAGATGCACCGAGGAGCAGCGCCGGCACATTGAGTCAGTGCTTAGGATAGACAACGGCACGACGAGATATCGGAGCGAGTTGCCGCGCCGCCAGTGGCGTGAGCAAAAGAACCGCAAACCCAGCAAGATGGAAACTTCGATAACCGCGAACTGGCCTACCAGCGCACTTACACGCTCGCACAATGGACTACTGCAAGACATCGCTTCTCTGATGCGCAAGACCTCCAGCTTGGGTCAGGCCGGACTATCCAGGGATCAGGTAGCTGAGAGCATCATGTACTACATGCCACCCGAATACTCAGTGGAGGAATTGGGCGAGGACATCGACCACTTGGTGAAAACCGGATGCTTGCGTGAGGTTGATGGCATTCTTACGCTGCCTCTCCATTGACTGTCACCCGGAACACCTGCTAGCGTGCTCTGCGCGCCAGCACGGCGGCCATGAGGTCGTTGAGCGGCACGTCTAGCGCCTGCGCAAGCAAATGAAGCGCCGTCAACGTCGGTTGATTGGTCGCGAGTTCGAGCTTGGCCACATAGGTGCGGTTTAGCCCCGCCCTGTGGGCCAACTCCTCTTGCGAGACACCCAACCCTGCGCGCCGCGAGCGAAGCTCGTCCGCGAACGCAGTAATCAGCGCCTTGTCCCGAATCATCGCCCGGGACTGTCTGCGGCCACCCGAGTTTACGCACCCGCATATGTGATACAAATTTCCCTGCGGCGCTGTGCTGCGCAAACAGGAGGATCACATGCTGTCGAGGGACAAACTCTGGAAACTGTCGTCGGGCGCGCGTGCCAATGGTTGGGGGTTCGAGCAGCAAGACTTGCCGAACGGCATCAGCGACGCCCAGGTGTTTCCGGAACCTGCGCAGATTTTTCGGGCGCTGGAGTTGGTGAGTCCGGCGCAGGTCAAAACTGTGATCGTTGGGCAAGACCCTTATTTCAGCCTTTCGGCGGGTGGCAAGCCGCACGCGACCGGGGTCGCTTTCGCGGTAGCTGGTCAGGACGCACCTTCGTCACTGCAGAGGATCAAGGCGCACGTTTACCCGAAGGGTCAAGGCAAGAACGACTTGGCGGACTGGGTAGACAGCAAAGGCCTACTACTGCTGAACGCGGGGTTGACGGTTCCCGCCACCGGAGGCCGCGAGGCTGCCGGCAAACACCTGCGGCACTGGCGAGAATTCTTCAAGTCGGTCATAAATCAAGCCCACGAGGCGAGTCCGCGGGCGGTCGTCGTGGCGTGGGGCACCAAAGCCCGAGATGCCTCCGCCAGCGCCCTTGGTATCGACTGGCAGAGCCCTCCACCGTGGTTCGATTGGACTTACCATCCGGTCGCCGCCAAGTCCGGGCCGCACAGCTTTGCCAACTTCTGGACCACGCCGGCTGGCAAAGCCTTGGTTATGCGGTAACACCGTCGCCTGACTGAGCAGCGCGCGGCCCCTTCCGCGCCCCATTTCTCTACCTGTTGCCGTGGCCTAAAGGCCATGTCCGGCAAGAAAACTCGCGCCTTGCTTGTCCCGCTTCGCACGCGGGATGGTGCACGCATCGCCGAATCAGACGCTGAAAATCCTGATGAAAATCAATGGGTTACAACCCATTGTCATTAATAGCTATTGATTTTGTAGCAAACAATCGAGCAAAGAAGGGGAGAGGAAGACAGCGCCTTATTTGGCGCGGGTTTCCGGCCGGTTAGTGGTCACTTCACCATTTTTTCGATTTCGGCGAACCATCACGTCAGCGCCGCTAATGGCGTTTGAAGGGAACATGAATGAAGGCAAAGGAAATGAGCGCGCTGGCCGTGGCCAGCATCAAGAGTCGGGGTATTCACTTCGTCGGTGGCGTCACCGGCCTGGCCCTGAATGTCACGAAGTACGGTTCGCGCAGTTGGGTCATGCGCTTTCAGATCAAGGGGAAACGTCGCGACATGGGGTTGGGTCCCTACCCATCGGTCACGCTGGCCCAAGCGCGTGAATCGGCGCGTGCCGCGCGGGAAGTGCTGCGACAGGGCGTAGACCCGGTAGAACACGCCCGGGCGGCACGCCAGCGTCTGATCGTGGAGCGGAGACGGCCGTCGCGTTCGCCGACGCGGCGACGCACTACATCGCCACGCATGAACATGGGTGGAGGAACGCCAAGCACGCCCAGCAGTGGCGCAACACCATCGAGACCTATGCCAACCCGGTCATCGGCAAGGTGCCGCTGCGTGACATCGACGTGGCCATGGTGCGGCGCATTCTGGAGCCAATCTGGACCACCAAGAACGAGACCGCCAGTCGCGTCCGGGGACGCATCGAGTCAATCATCGACTGGGGCATCACCATGGGCTACCGCACCACGACCAATCCGGCACGCTGGAAGGGGCATCTGGAGCATTTGCTGGCGCAACCTTCCAAGGTGGCCCGGCGCACCCGTCAACCCGCCCTGCCCTATGCCGACATGCCGGCGTTCATGCAGGCGCTGCGCAAGCAGCACAACACGTCGGCTCGGGCGCTGGAGTTCCTGATCCTGACTGGCGTTCGGTCCGGCGAGGTGCGCAACGCCACATGGAGCGAGTTCGACCTGGACAAGGCGGTGTGGACGATTCCAGCGGAGCGCATGAAGGGCGGCAGGGAGCACCGGGTGCCGCTGTCCGAGCAGGCGTTGAGGCTGGTGCGGGCGCAGCAGGAGGTGTCTTTCTGCTCCTTCGTATTTCCGAGTCCGAATCGACCACGCGACCCGGAGGCGGATGGCACAGCGCTGTCCGACATGGCGTTGACCGCCGTGATGCGGCGCATGGCGTTGAAGCAGAAGGCCGTACCGCATGGGTTTCGTTCAACCTTCCGTGATTGGGTGAGCGAGACCACCACGCATTCGAACGAGGTGGCCGAAATGGCGCTGGCCCACAGCATCCGCAACAAGGTCGAGGCGGCGTATCGGCGCGGTGACCTGTTCGAGAAGCGGCGCCAACTGATGCAGGAATGGGCGGATTTTGTACTGCGTCAGCAGCCCTCACCCAACGTGTTTCCAATCAGCGAGGGACTCCGACTTGCCGCCTGAACTGGAGAGCAGACGATCATGAGATTTCAGAATCCAGCCAACGGGCATATCGAAGAATTTGGCGAGGCCACTTGGCTGTGGGTGCTGGTGGGCGGTCCGTTCTACCTCGCCTACAAGCAAATCTGGCTGCACGCAGTGATAGCGGCGGTGTTGTCCCTGTTCACTGCCGGACTGTCTTGGGTGCTGCTGTACCCGCTGATCATCAAGTGGGTGATACGCAGCCATTACGCCAAGCTGGGATGGAAAGAAATCACGGAAGGCAAAGCAGTAGTAAGAAGTTCGTCCGGGGCGCCTAGCACCGATGTGCGCATCCTTTCTACGCCCCCGGACGGCGACTATCGCGTGCTGGGCGAGATCATGGTCAAGCTGACCCGATGGACGCCGCTGGAGCGCAAGTACGGCCGGGAGGACGTGGATCAGCGCCTGCGGGAGAAAGCCTTGGCCTTGGGTGCCAATGCCATCGTGAACGTCCGCTACGAACAGAAGGATGAATCGTGGACCAACGCCGGCTCTATCGAGGGTAGAGGCTTGGCAGTCGTGAGTGAATCCGACACCACGACCTGTCCGTTCTGCGCGGAACGCATCAAACGCGCCGCCACGCGCTGCAAGCACTGCGGGTCAGACATTCCGAAGGCTGCGTGACCGCCGGTCTTGCAACTGCGCATTCTTCATCAGAAATCAAACCTCACCTGCAGGAGCCTCGCCATGGACGACGACATTGGCCTTGGTGAACTACTGATCGACAACCTCTTGGGCCTGATCGGTGCATTGATACTGATCTGGGCATTCTTGTTCGTTTGCGTGGGCCTGCACCGCGTCATCACGGGATCACAAGATGAGCACCACGCCGATTGATTGCAGCACCACCGTGAAGGTGGTTTACCTGCGCTACGCCGACCCCGGCTTCATACCGCGTTACCGGCAGTGGATCAAGACGATGACGTCACTGGTGCCACCCGAGGCATTGCGCGTGGAGATCGTGACGATGGATCAGCCGGAGCCACCACTTTCTGAGGTAGTCGCTGGACTCGAGGCATTCGATTATCTGTTGTTCGATCCCGTCTTGACGGCGCCCAAACAACATGACCGGAAGTCCTCGGAGGAAAGAGTGTCATGACCAACAACCAAATCATCGTCGCCAAGCAACGCAACGGGCCGACAGGAACCACCAAGTTGGCCTACGTCCAGCAGTTCACACGGTTCGAGAATTTGGCAGCCGGACGCTACACAGATGACTTCTAGCCTGTACCAAGTTGCCCTTCCCCGGTTCCCCGCCCGCCCGGTCTTTCTTTTAGAAGACCGGGCGGGCGGGGGACCGGGGTAGGCGTGCTCAGGTGAATTCACCGAAAGGAAATAGCTATGAATTCAAGAGCAAAAGCGATCACCACTTTGGTCGCCGGTATCACCCTGAGCTTTGCTGCGGTGGCTCAGACGCCGAAGTTCAAGCGGGGCGAAGACTACGGTTCGATCCGGGTCAAGCTGCTACAACAGGGCTGGAAGCCATTGATCCTGCCGGACTCCGACGAATGCATGGAGGACGACACCCGGTGCCAAGGTAGGCCCGAAATGCAATGGTGTTCGGGTACGGGGCTGGCGGGCTGCCAGTTCAACTGGGTGAAGAACGGCAAGTGGCTCAGCATCTGCACCATGGGCGAAGAAAAGGCGAGCTTCAGGAGCTATTGCCGGTGATCGACTGCCGATTGCTCAAGGTGGTAGCGAGGAGTGCCTTCTTGGTACTTCTTTGGTCCCTGGAACAGGCTGGATGGGGGAGCCATGGCGACCGGATCAAGCTGCCACTCGATCAAGGACTGGGACGCTCGGCATCGCTGCCTAGCCGAGGTACGGGGCAACTACTCATACTGCTACGCGATCCGCGACCATGACGGGCGCAAGCTATGCTTGGCGAAGACGAAACGACAGCGGGGGTACTGCCACTCGATCCGGGACGAATCGGAGCGAAAACGCTGCTTGGTGATCGTGCATTAGAGCCCCTGCGCGCCTATTCACTAAGGGGTTCTTGACGGCAGCTTCATAGCCATTCCGGGTCATCGGATCGGGAGTGTACTTCGCTATCGCGAGTCAGGTGTTAGATTCCTGCCCGGAGAGAGAGAACTACAAGTGATATACGTCGATGACGCCGAGGTCATAAAGCACGGTTATGCGTGGTTTCACCTCGTGGCGGATAGCATACAGGAACTGCACGAATTCGCGGCTCGCATCGGGCTACCCGCCAGCGCCTTCCATCGCGGTGCGCGGCACCCCACTACGATGTTACAGCTAACCAACGCTTGCGCGCACTTCAATACGGAGCTACTGCGATCTCTGCTCGGTACGCAGTGCAAGTCTGCCTGAAATCAGCCTCGTCGGCGCGTGCCATCGAAGCGGATTCTCCTCAGTTCTGCCTCTTTGCCTAACCCAGCGAGGCAAGGCGTGTACATCGCAGCTGACTCCCTCGACGACCTGCTGTTAAAGGTATACAAGCAAATTCTCGAGCGCGGCATCACGATAAAGCCGTCTAAGGGCGATGCGCGGGAAATCAGCGGCATTCTGCTAAAGCTCTCGGCGCCACGGGCCCGTCTCAGCCGGTCAGAGTCACGGGGCCTCCTCTTCAGTTGCCTTGGCGAACTACTGTGGATACTTGCCGGTAGCGATCGGCTGGACTTCATACAGCACTATATCCCTGGCTATGACGAATTCTCCGACGACCAGAAAACCATCTACGGGGCATATGGACCCCGCCTTTTCGGCAAAGTGCCAAATGATCAAGTTCCACGTGTCATCCAGTTGTTGAAGGACAAGCGCGATTCTAGGCAAGCCGTTTTGCAATTGTTTGACCGCACTGACACGCTTACATTCCATAAGGATGTTCCATGCACCTGCACGCTGCAGTTTATGGTGCGTGATAGTCGGCTGCACATGTTGACGTCTATGCGTTCCAATGACGCTTGGCTTGGTTTGCCTCATGATGTCTTCACCTTCACCATGATTCAGGAGCTCGTTGCACGGTCAGTGGGTATAGAGCTTGGCGAATACAAGCACGCCGTAGGCAGCTTGCACCTCTACAACAAGCACCAAGATAAAGCCCTCCGGTTCGTGAGCGAGGGCTGGCAGACGCGGCGCCCAATGCCTCCTATGCCCAAGGGCGACCCGTGGGCCTCGGTGAAAAGCCTCGTTGCTTTCGAGAAGAAGGTGCGAACTGGCCACGGTGCCATGCCAACGCCACCGATAGACCCGTATTGGGAAGACTTGGCCACGTTGCTGTCCATCCACAAGGCTTCTCGCGTCCCGAACAACCAGCCAGAAATACGGCGTCTGAAGCGGCGAATCCACGACGACGTTTACTCGACTTACATCAAGAGGCACGGCAAACTCCTTTCCGAGAAAGATCAGCTGTCTATATTCAACGGTTCGACAGCCCCGATCAAGGAACCCGCATGAACGGCCCTGAGAAGCAGCTTCGAAGAGAAGCGCTCGAAGCACAACTGATGAAGTTCCACAAGGAAAAGATACCACTGACTGGCATCGTCCCCGTAGAGAACATGCTGTCCTTCATCGAGCAACTCATCGACAGTCTTCAGCGCGTCGAGTTTGTGCGTAAGGTACAGACTAGGCCCATTAGCCTATTGCGTGCCGACCCAAAGAGCCCCTATTCGACCCTATAAGGGCCGCAATGCTCAGAGCGTCGGACGGACATCCGGAAGAGGCGTTCTGGCTAGTATTCCTGGCCACGCATTGCGGCCGGAACCTACGCACCGGATGGCAGCTCGCTGGCGAGTTATACGGCGCATATGAGAACACGCTTTGGAACTGGTCGCGAGTTGCCACTGACCCGACTGCTTTTGGCGAATGGCTGGAGGATAATCGCGCCAACTTCAAAGGAAAGTTCGGCAATCACCGCAAGTATGAGTCGCTCAAGCAGGGCGCTCGCGGCACCGGTGTCGTCGTGAGGACCTACGTTGAATGGGTCAAAGCAAACGGCTCGCACGGCCAGATGATCGCCACTGCATTAGCCCAGGCGAAGGGCCATCCTCGCCAAGCATTCGCACTGTTGTATGACTCGATGGATGCGGTTGTGAGCTTCGGGCGCACTGGGCGCTTCGATTACCTCACAATGCTTTCGAAGCTCGGCCTCGCCGCGATTGATGCCAACTCGACGTACATGAACGAGGCCACTGGCCCCAAGAAGGGCGCGCGCTTGCTATTTGACGGACAAATCGACTCGAATACCGGTGCCAAGACCCTCGAAGCGCGTGTTGCGGCCTTAGAGAGGCACTTAGGCGTCGGCATGCAGGTGATGGAAGACGCCATGTGCAACTGGCAGAAAAGCCCCGGGAGGTATCTGCCCTTCCGCGGCTAGGGATCAGCCCCAGGTGTATCGCTTCTTTAGGAAGTTGAGCTTCTCCCGAGGCACCAAGCCTCGGTGTTGAAGCTGCCCAACCACGATGCCGGGGACACTGAAAGATTACGCGCAAACCTCATGATGGTCTTGTAATCATGAGGAAGTGCGCTCAGCGCAGCCTCTTGCGACGGCGGGATCAGAATCTTCGCAGCGAAGTCATTCGCTTCCCTCTCTTCCGACTCATCGAGGTGTCGATTCTCTGACCACTCTAGGAAAAGACGATTCTCGTGTAGAACCAGATGTCCGGCCTCGTGGAAGAAAGTGAACCAGAAGCTGTCGTCACGCAGATACCGCGCACTGAGCTGAACGATGGCTTGACCATTTCTGATCCGTGTTGCGCCGCTTGCCGGGCAGCCTTTAGGGGTCCGAACAATGACAACCGCGACTCCACACTCGGCACACCTACGCTGAAGCTGAGGGATGAAATCAGCCGGCTTTTCGATCCTCGTCAGCCGCCTCAACTCCGGCAAGATTCGCTCGAAGTTAATGCGGGACCATTGCGCGGTGCTGATCCGGCTCGCGAGTCGCTCACCCTGCCGAAGCCAAGCAGCGGCAGAAGCCCCTTGTCTCGCGAAGACCGGCGACGTCCTATACGCCGTCAGGCCGGCGTGTTGAGAAAGCCATCTATCTCGCCACTCATCGACGCTCGATACCCCGAAAAAGGCGAAAGCCATGTCGAGTTTGTCCGCACCCGTGCTAGCGGCGTCTAACCAGCCGAACTTTGCCATGTCGGCTAGCGGAAGGCTGGACACCCACGCACGGGCATCGTCGTAAATCGTCTGTAACGAATGGCGGTACTGCGCCTCCCGCGCAAGCCAGAAGCGTGAGGTAGCCCCGACAAAGATTGCAAGCCTTTCAGCTCTCGCTTTAGTAATTGGTAAGTCCCCATCGAGCACCCGAGCGAGCTCGCTCTCAGCAACCCCGAGGGCGTTAGCAACTATCGCTTGTGTAATCCCCGTCCGTTGAGCGAGCTCTCGAATGGTCTCTCCCGGAGGAGACGCCCATGCTGGACAGAATTCAGCGGTGACGCTCACTTGCTTCCCCGATGTGGACTACTTTGAGCCTCGTAACTTGAGCCCAATCAATCGTTCCACCACTCATTGGCGCGCTTTGTTGATTCACATTGCATAAGAGACTAAGTCCTTCGCTCAACTGGAACCGTAGCATTGTGTGTTCCTGCGCGCAATTGTCGATTTCGAGCCCTGTCAGCAGTAAATGAGTTGTCCGGTTCGTAGCAAGTAATCTGTCCGGTTTATGGAGGAGCGATGCAACACGCCCCCATGAGCCGGGCCCGCTACATGCAGGAGAACCGGAAGATGAGATTCACAGAAGCCTTGGAAGGCTGGACACAAGGGCGACTGACCCAGGCCGAAGCGGCCTTGCTGCTGGGGCAGTGCGAACGCAGCTTTCGCCGTCACATTGAACGCTACCAAGCCGACGGCCTGGACGGGCTGTTGGACAAGCGACTCAGCCAGATCTCCAAACGCCGTGCCAGCGCAGCGGAGGTGGACCACGTGGTGGCACTCTACAAAAGTGGGTTTGCCGGCTGGAACGTGGCGCACTTTCACACCAAGTACAAAGCCGAGTGTGGCGGTGCACGCAGCTACAGCTGGCTCAAGAGCGTGCTGCAGGGCGCTGGGGTGGTCAAGGCCTCCAAACGACGGGGCACCCACCGCATCAAGCGCGAACGAGCCCCGCTGGCGGGCATGCTCATGCACCAGGACGCCAGCACCCACCGCTGGGTGCCCGCCCACGTCTGGGACCTGGTGGTGACCCTGGATGACGCCACCGGCGAGCACACCAGCATGTTCTTCTGTCACCAGGAGGGCACAGCGTCGAGCTTTCACGGCATCGGCCAGACGATCGCACGCTATGGCCTCTTTGCCAGCCTGTACACCGACCGGGGCAGTCACTACTTCACCACGCCCGAGGCAGGCGGCAAGGTTGACAAGGCGCACCTGACTGAGGTCGGGCGCGCGCTCAAGCAACTTGGTATCGAGCACATTGCGGCCTACTCGCCCGAGGCGCGTGGCAGAAGCGAGCGGGCGTTCCAGACCCATCAGGGGCGTCTGCCGCAGGAGTTGGCCCGTGCCGGGATCACCGATATGGACAACGCCAACCGCTACCTGGAGGAGGTCTACCGAGCCAGCCACAACGCCGAATTTGGTGTGTCCAGCACGTTGCCGGGCACGGCCTATGTGCCCTTCATCAGCGGCAGCCTGCCCGACATCTTGTGTGAGCAACACGAGCGCACCGTGGGCAATGACAACTGCGTGGCGTTTGCAGGTCTGAGTCTGCAGATTGCGGCCGATGAGTTCCGCTACCACTACGTGCGCACCCGGGTGCGCGTGCACCGCTATGTGGACGCCACGCTGGCGATCTTTCATGGCCCTCGCAGGCTGGCAAGCTTCGATGCCCAAGGCAAACCAACGCGGGACAAGGAGGTGCAGCGGCTGGCCGCATGAGCTCGCCTTGACCCATCGCGTGCTGGCAGCCAAGCCGCTTCGGGCTGCGCCCTTCGCAGCTTGGCTGCCAGCACCATCACATCAAGTCAAAGCGGACAATCTACTTGCTGCCAAACCGGACAGTTCTATTTACTGCTGACATTGTCGATTTCGAGCCCCATATCAAACAGTTCTGCGACAGTTTCAACTGCGTTCATGTCTGCCAGCACTCGGCGCAGCGCTTTACTTCCTAGCTCACCAAGCTCCCGCTTCGCCCTCGCCGGACTTTCACAGGTGGCGCGCAGTTCCCTCGTCTGAAAGGCAATCTCAAGCGGCATAGAGCCAGAATTGTCAGCGAAAGACCGAGGGGCGTCTCAATTCCTACCTGGATGAGCATAAGTTTGTCAGCTTGCGACAATTACTGTCAATTTCCGAGAACCGCATGGCTGCAACCAGCCTGTGGTTCACGTTGACTTAAGGGCCGGCAAAACTCCGGCTGCGCAGCAAACACCAGCACAACCCATCAGACGCAGTGACTCACGACGCGTCACAACGTGCCATCCTCGCCGACGGGTAAAGTGATGGGTAGAAAGAAAAAACGGGCCGCGAAGGCCCGTTTTCCTTTGTCGATTGGCGGAGTGGACGGGACTCGAACCCGCGACCCCCGGCGTGACAGGCCGGTATTCTAACCGACTGAACTACCACTCCGCGTCGGCAGCTGCGTTGTGCTCTTGCGAGCCAAGTGCAGCCAAACTTGGCGACCCTACGGGGATTCGAACCCCGGTACCCACCGTGAAAGGGTGGTGTCCTAGGCCTCTAGACGATAGGGTCAAAACCTAGAATCTTCTTCGACAACCTTGGTGGAGGTAAGCGGGATCGAACCGCTGACCTCTTGCATGCCATGCAAGCGCTCTCCCAGCTGAGCTATACCCCCGTTCGAGTTTCCCCGTGTGGGTGTCGAGCCTTGCATTATATGCTGGAAATCAAACGTTCTGCAAGCGTGACAAAACTATTTCGCGCCGGTGCAACGCCAGCATGGCGTCGACCGAGGGGTCTGCGGCGTGCCCATGACCAGCACGCGCACCGGCATGGCCAGTTGCGGCATCTTCAGGCCGTGCTCGGCCAGCGTGTCCTTGATGGCGGCGGTGATGGCAGGTGTGGTCCAGTCGGCGGCGGCCAGCCTGTCGCGCAGTGCCGCGACGGCCGGCTTCACGGCGTCGGTGACGTGCTTGGCCAGGTCGTCGGCGCTGGGCGTGACGTCCGCGTAATAAGCCTGCGCCCAGTCGGCCAGGGCCACAGTGGTGTCGCAGCGGTCCTTGAACAAACCGCAGATGGCGGGCAGGCGCTCGTCGGCGGCGATGCCGCGCTTCTGCAGCTGCTCGGCAACCAGCGGCGCCAGCGCATCGTCGTCCATGGCCTTCAGGTGCTGGGCGTTGACCCAGCGCAGCTTGGCCTCGTCGAACTGGGCGGCGCTGCGGCCGAGGTGATCGAGGTCGAACCACTCCAGGAACTGCACGCGGCTGAAGATCTCGTCGTCGCCGTGGCTCCAGCCCAGGCGCGCCAGGTAGTTGACCATGGCGTCGGGCAGGTAGCCCTCGTCGCGGTATTGCGTGACAGGCTTGGCGCCGTTGCGCTTGCTCATCTTCTCGCCCCGCTCGTTCAGCACGGTGGGCAGGTGCGCGTACACCGGCGGCTCGTGGCCGAGGGCGCGGAAGATGTTGATCTGGCGCGGCGTGTTGTTCACGTGGTCGTCGCCGCGGATCACGTGGGTGATCTTCATGTCGATGTCGTCGACCACGACGCAGAAGTTGTAGGTGGGCGTGCCATCGGGCCGGGCGATGACCAGATCGTCCAGCTCGTCGTTGCTGATCTCGATGCGGCCCTTGACCTTGTCGTCCCACGCCACCACGCCGCCCTGCGGGTTGCGAAAGCGCAGCACGGGCTGCACGCCTTCGGGCACGGGCGGCAGCTGCTTGTCGCGCTCGGGGCGCCAGGTGCCGTCATAGCGCGGTTTCTGCCTGGCGGCCATCTGGCGCTCGCGCAGGGCGTCGAGTTCTTCCACGCTCATGTAGCAGGGGTAGACGTAGCCGGCGGCCTGCATCTGGGCCAGCACTTCCTTGTAGCGGTTCATGCGCTGCATCTGGTAATACGGCCCCTCGTCGTGGTCAAGGCCGAGCCAGGCCATGCCTTCGATGATCACGTCGACCGCGGCCTGCGTGGAGCGCTCCAGGTCGGTGTCTTCGATGCGCAGAATGAAGTCGCCGCCCTGCGCGCGGGCGAAGGCCCACGGATACAGCGCCGAGCGGATGTTGCCCAGGTGGATGAAGCCGGTGGGCGATGGGGCGAAGCGGGTACGCACGCGCGGCGCGGAAACAGGTTTATCGGTCATTTCGGCATTCAGCGCTTGTGCAGCAAGCGCAAGCAGCTATCAATTCAATAGTTATCGCAATCATCCAGGCCACGCGCCAGGTCGGCCTGGATGTCGGCCGGGTGCTCGAGCCCCACGGCCAGGCGGATCAGCCCTGCACCACGCCGGCGGCCTGGCGCTGCGCCTCGGTCAGGCGGCCGTGCGAGGTGCTGGCAGGGTGGCAGATGAGCGTCTTCACGTCGCCCAGGTTGGTGGCCAGGCTGCACACGCGCGCCGAGTCGAGCACGTGGAAGGCGCGGGCGCGCTGCTGCTCGGGCGATGCACCCTTGACGCTGAACGCGATCACCGCGCCGCCCACGCCGCCCTGCTGGGCCATGGCCAGCGCGTGCTGCGGGTGCGACGGCAGGCCGGGGTAGAACACGCGGTCGACGGCGGGGTGCGATTCAAGCCACTGCGCAATCTGCAGCGCGTTGGCGCTTTGCGCGCGCACGCGCACGGCCAGCGTCTCCAGCCCCTTGTGCACCACCCAGGCGTTGAACGGCGCCAGCACCTGACCGGTGGTGCGGATCAGCGGCGCGAACACCTCGTCGATCAGCTTCTGCGAGGCACACAGCGCGCCGGCCATCACGCGGCCCTGGCCGTCGAGGAACTTGGTGCCCGAGTGGATGACCACATCAGCCCCCAGCGCCAGCGGCTTTTGCAGCACCGGCGTGGCAAAGCAGTTGTCCACCGCCAGCAGCGCGCCGGCGTCGTGCGCCAGCGCGGCCAGCGCAGCGATGTCGCACACCTCGGTCAGCGGGTTGGTAGGCGTTTCGGCGAACAGCAGTTTCGTATTCGGCTTGAGCGCCGCGCGCCATTCGGCCACGTCGGTCTGCGAGACAAAGGTGGTCTCGACGCCGAACTTGGCGAATTCGCTGCCGAACAGCTTCATGGTGCTGCCGAAGACCGAGCGCGAGCAGACCACGTGGTCGCCGGCCTTCAGCAGGCCCATGCCCATCAGCAGGATGGCGGACATGCCGCTGGCCGTGCCGATGGCCGCCTCGGCGCCTTCCAGCGCGGCCAGGCGGCGCTCGAACGCGGTCACGCTGGGGTTGCTGGTGCGGCTGTAGGTGTAGCCGTCTTCCTCGTTGGCGAAGCGGCGCGCCGAGGTGGCGGCATCGGGCTGCACGAAGCAGCTGGTGAGGTACAGCGCCTCGGAGTTCTCGCCGTACGGGCTGGCGTCGATGCCCACGCGCACGGCCAGCGTGTCGGGGTGCAGGCCTTCAGGCAGGGGTTTGTCAGGGTTCATCGGTAACTCTTGTTTTTGTAGCTGCTTGCGCCTGTCATCAGGTCATTTCAGATGGATTCATATCTGAAATCGTTTTATAGCAAGCGCAGCCAGCTCCTCAATCAATAGCATCAGGTTTCGGTGGAATTGGGCAGTGCCAGCCGCGAGGTGTCCATGTCGTCATCGCCCGTCTTCACGCGCTGCTGGTTCATGCGGTCGATGTCGCCGTCGGTGATGTCGCCGGTGACGTACACGCCGTCGAAGCACGAAGCGTCGAAGCCCTTCACCGCCGGGTTCAGCTCGCCCACGGCGCGCTTCATGGCATCGACGTCCTGGTAGATCAGCGCGTCGGCGCCGATGATCTGGCGCACTTCCTCGATGGTGCGGCCGTTGGCCACCAGCTCTTCCTTGGTCGGCATGTCTATGCCGTACACATTGGGGTAGCGCACCGGCGGCGCGGCGCTGGCCATGTAGACCTTGCGCGCGCCGGCCTCGCGCGCCATCTGCACGATCTCCTTGCTGGTGGTGCCGCGCACGATGGAATCATCGACCAGCAGCACGTTGCGCCCGGCGAATTCGCTGGTGATGGCGTTCAGCTTCTGGCGTACCGATTTCTTGCGCACGCCCTGCCCCGGCATGATGAAGGTGCGGCCCACGTAGCGGTTCTTCACGAAGCCTTCGCGGTAAGGCTTGCCGATCAGCTGCGCCAGCTCGGTGGCGCTGGGGCGGCTGGATTCGGGGATCGGGATCACCACGTCGATCTCGCTCGGCGGCACGGCGGAGACCACGCGCTGCGCCAGCGTCTTGCCCAGGTTCAGGCGCGCCTGGTAGACCGAGATGCCGTCGAGCACCGAATCGGGCCGCGCCAGGTACACGTATTCGAAGATGCACGGCGACAGCTGCGTCTTGGCGGCGCACTGGCGCGTGTGCATGGTGCCGTCCAGCGTGACGTATATCGCTTCGCCGGGCGCCACATCGCGCTCGGGCGTGAAGCCCGTGCCTTCCAGCGCCACGCTTTCGCTGGCCAGCATCACCGTGCCGTCCGGCCCGCGCCCCATGCAGAGCGGGCGGATGCCGTACGGATCGCGGAAGGCCAGCATGCCGCGCCCGGCGATGTGGGCGATGACGGCGTAGGAGCCGCGGATGCGCCGGTGCACGGCCGCCACGGCGGCAAACACCTCGTCCGGCCCCAGCGCATTGCCGCGCGTGGCGCCCTCCAGTTCGTGCGCCAGCACGTTCAGCAGCACCTCCGAGTCGCTCTCGGTGTTGATGTGGCGGTGGTCGGTGGTGAACAGCTCGGTCTTCAGCGCGGCGGCGTTGGTCAGGTTGCCGTTGTGCACCAGCACGATGCCGAACGGCGCGTTGACGTAGAAGGGCTGCGCCTCTTCCTCGCTGTTGGCGTCGCCCGCCGTGGGGTAGCGCACCTGGCCCAGGCCGCTGTTACCGGGCAGCGCGCGCATGTTGCGGGTGCGGAACACGTCGCGCACCATGCCCTTGGCCTTGTGCATGAAGAACTTGCGGTCCTGCTGCGTGACGATGCCGGCCGCGTCCTGCCCGCGGTGCTGCAGCAGCAGCAGCGCGTCGTAGATCAGCTGGTTGACGGGTGCGTTGCTGACAACGCCGACGATGCCGCACATGGTTTGCGATCCTGAAAGTGTGTGAAAGGCGAAACCCGTATTGTCACGCCGAGAGGTATTTGCCGAAGCCCGCGGGCAGCCAGGGTGCAGTTGCGCCAGGGCCGTTTCCAGCCACGGTGCGCTGAGCGACTGGCGCCACCAGGGCTCGTCGCGCAGCGGCGTCATCAGCACCAGCGCGGCCAGCACCAGCAGCATCAGCACGCCGCGCAGCACGCCGAACAGGGCACCGAAGAAGCGGTCCACCGGCCGCATGCCGATGGCCTTGGCCGCCCGGCGCGCCAGCGTGGCCAGCGCGCCGCACAGGAAGGCGGTGGCGATGAACACCAGGGCGAAGCCGGCGGCGTAGCGCAGCGGCTCGGACGATTCACCCATGGGCAGCCAGCCGCCCACCACCGGCGCGGCCCAGCGCGCCGCCAGGAAGGCGATCACCCAGCCGGCCAGCGCCAGCACTTCATACAGCAGGCCGCGCCACAGGCCCAGCAGCAGCGATGCCACCACCACGAACAGCGCCAGCCAGTCGATGGCGGACAGGGTCATGTCAGAGCGCCAGCACGGCGCCCGCCAGGCCGGCCTTCTTCAGCGTGGCGGCGGCCTTGTCGGCCTCCTCACGGCTGCCGAAGGGGCCGACGCGCACGCGGGTGCGCTTGCCATCCTTGGTGTTGACCACCTGGGTGTAGGTGCGCACACCGGCGCGCTCGGCCTTCTGGCGCGCTTCGCGCACCGCCGCGTCGTCGGCAAAGGCGCCCACCTGCACGATGAAGCGCCCGCCCTGGGTTGCCGCCGCGGCCGGCTGCGCGGCGGCGGGGCTGCGGCCTTCCAGCAGGGCACGGGCACGGGCGGCTTCTTCACGCTTGGCGCGCTGCTCGGCCTCGCGCTTGGCGCGGGCCTCTTGCTGCTCCTTGGCGCGCGCGTCCTGCTCGCGCCTGGCCTGCGCCTGCGCCCTGGCCTGCTCCTCGTCGCGGCGTGCCTGGGCGGCCTTGGCGCGCTCCTCGTCGCGCTGGGCCCGGGCCTCTTCCTCACGCCTGCCGCGGGCTTCGGCCTGCGCCTGGGCGCGGGCAGCTTCGTCGGCCTTGGCCTTGGCGGCGGCATCGGCCTTGGCAAGGGCTTCGGCGGCGGTGTCGGGCTTGGTGTCGGGCTTGGGGTCGCGCGCCGCTGCGGGCGGCTGGCTGCGCGCGGGCGGCGCCAACGGGGCCGCGGCCGGCTTGCTGTCGCGCGCGGCAGGGCCGGACGTGACCACTTCCTCGCGCTCGTCCAGGCTGGCGTCGGCCGACACCGGCTCGGGAATGGTGAGCGGCGCCACCTGGTCCTTGTCGGGGATGGTAATGGGCGCGTTCACGGCCACCGGGCGCGGCTGGGTGTCGAACAGCAGCGGAAAGCCGATGATGGCCAGCAGCACCAGCACGGCGGCGCCCACCAGGCGGTGCCGCGCGCGGCGGCGCATGCTGTCGATGCTGTCCTGGGGGCCGGCCGCGGCCGGTTCCTTGCCCCGGCCGCGGCCGCGTCCGGTGGGTTCGGGCTGGGGCTGGCCGCGCTGGCGGAACTTGAAAAATGCCATAAATCCTGCGTCAGCCGACCGCGTCAGAGCCGGGCTGGCCGGCGTGCAAGCGGGGAACGCCGTGCTCCAGCACGCCGCCGACGGTGTAGAACGATCCGAAGACGACGATTCTATCTGTGGCCTGCGCCTGCGCCTCGGCGGCGCGCAGGGCCGCCATGGGGTTGTCGAACACGGCGCTGGCGGCGTCCTTGCGCTGCGTCAGCGCCTGCCAGGCGGCCTGCAGCGCGGCGCCGCTGGCGGCGCGGGGCGTGGGCAGGTCGGTGAAGTACCAGCGATCGATGAGCGGATCCATGCGCGCCAGCATGGGCGCCAGGTCCTTGTCGGCCATGGCGCCGAACACGGCATGCGTGGTGGGGTAGAAGCCCATGGCGTCCAGGTTCAGCGCCAGCGCGGCGGCCGAATGGGGTTGTGCGCCACGTCCAGCACCAGCGCGGGCTGGCCGGGCACCACCTGAAAGCGCCCCGGCAGCTCGACCAGCGCCAGCCCGTTGCGCACCGCCTGCGCCGTCACCGGCAGGCGCGGGCGCATGGCCTCCAGCGCGGCCAGCACGCCCGCCGCGTTGATCAGTTGGTTGGCGCCGCGCAGCGCCGGGTAGGCCAGCCCGGCGTAGCGCCGGCCGCGCCCGGCCCAGGCCCACTGCTGCTGGTCGCCGCTGTAGTTGTAGTCGCGCCCCAGCAGCCACAAGTCGGCGTCGATCTCGCGCGCGCGGTCCAGCACGCTTTGCGGCGGCACCGGGTCGCTGACGATCGCCGGGCGGCAGGTGCGCAGGATGCCGGCCTTCTCCAGCCCGATCTGCTCGCGCGTGTGGCCCAGCAGTTCGGTGTGGTCGACATCGATGCTGGTGATGATGGCGCAGTCGGTGTCAATGATGTTCACCGCGTCGAGCCGGCCGCCCAGGCCGACCTCGAGCACCACCGCGTCCAGCCCCGCACGCGCCAGCACGTGCAGGATGGCGAGCGTGGTGAACTCGAAGTACGTGAGGGAAATATCGCCCCTGGCGCTCTCCACCACGGCGAAGGATGCTACTAATTCAGAAGCATCCGCCGACTCGCCGCGGATGCGGCAGCGCTCCTCGAAGCGCACCAGGTGCGGCGAGGTGTAGACGCCGGTGCGAAAACCGGCCTCCAGCAGGATCGCCTCCAGCATGGCGCAGGTGGAGCCCTTGCCGTTGGTGCCGGCCACGGTGAACACCGGGCAGTCGAAGCCCAGCCGCATGCGCTGGGCCACCGTGCGCACGCGCTCCAGGCCGAGTTCGATGGTTTGGGGTGCAGGCGCTCGCAGTGGGCGAGCCAGTCGTCGAGGGTTTTCATTGCGTCATGGATTGTCACCGAGCGGCCCGCGCCGCGTGGCATGATGCCGCGCCATGGCCAGCATCACCCTGTACGGCATCCCCCACTGCGACACCGTGAAGAAGGCGCGCGCCTGGCTGGCCGAGCGCGGCGCCGAGGTGCGCTTTCACGACTTCAAGAAGCAGGGCGTGCCCGCCGACCACCTGGCGCGCTGGATCGACGCCGTGGGCTGGCAGAAGGTGCTGAACCGCCAGGGCACCACCTGGCGCAAGCTCGACCCGGCCGCGCAGGCCGCCGTGCAGGACGGCGCCAGCGCCGCCGCCCTGCTGGCGCGCGAAGCCAGCGCCATCAAGCGCCCAGTGGTCGAGTGGGCCGATGGCGCCGTCACCGTGGGCTTTGCGGCCGACGACTGGGCGCGCCGCCTGGGCTGAGCCCCATGGACGAGCTGCCGCGGCTGCTGATCGCCGGCCACCCCTGGACCTTCTGGCTCGGCTGGACCTGGACCCTCTCCAGCGTCGTCCTCACCACCTGGATCATCCTGCAGCGCAAATCGCCCGTGTCCACGCTGGCGTGGATCATGGTGCTGAACCTGATGCCGGTGGTCGGGCTGGTGGTGTACGCCTACTTCGGCCCGCAGCGCATCAAGCGCCAGCGCCTCAAGCGCTGGCACAAGAAGGCCGCGCTGATGTCGAAGGAAGACCTGAGCGCGCTGCGCGCCGAGCACACGCATGCGCCGCTGTGGGCGCAGCAGCACGCGCAGCTGATCGACGCCGCCTGCGGCCTGCCGATGTCGAGCGCGCAAAGCGTCGACATCCTGCCCAGCGGCGGCGCCACGCTGGAGGCGCTGCTGCACGCCATCGACGGCGCGCGCGGCCACATCCACCTCGAGTACTACATCTTCGAGCCCGACGAAACCGGCACCCGCCTGCTGCGCGCGCTGGCTGCCAAGGCGCGCCAGGGCGTGAAGGTGCGCCTGCTGGTCGATGCCATCGGCTCGCCCAAGCTGCTGTCGCGCCGGCACCGCGCGCGGCTGAATGAATACCGCGACGCCGGCGGCGAGTTCGCCGTGTTCCACCCCACGCGGCTGGACCGCCTGCGCCCGCTGGTCAACCTGCGCACGCACCGCAAGATCGTGGTGGTGGACGGGCGCACCGGCTTCGTCGGCGGCATCAACGTCAACGACGACGGCAACGAGCAGGTGCGCCCCGACCGCGCCTACCGCGACACGCATTTGCTGATCCGCGGCGGCGCGGTGCGCTGGCTGCAGTACGTGTTCCTCAAGGACTGGCACTACGCCGAAGGCCCGCCGCCCGCGCCCGACGAAGACCTGCTGCCCGCCCAGGCGCCCGGCCTGGTGCCGGTGCAGATCGTCACCTCGGGTCCTGATTCAGACATGGAGGCCATCCACCGCGCCATGATCGACGCGCTGAACCTGGCGCGCGAGCGCGTGTGGCTGGCCACGCCCTACTTCGTGCCCACCGAATCGGCGCTGACGGCGCTGACCAACGCGGCGCTGCGCGGCGTGCAGGTCAAGCTGATCGTGCCGGAGATGAGCGATTCGCGCATCGTCACCGCCGCCGCGCGCTCGTACTTCAAGGAGTTGCAGGACGCTGGCGTGCTGGTGTTCGAATACCGCGGCCGCATGTTCCACGCCAAGACGCTGCTGGTGGACCAGCTGTACGGCATGGTCGGCAGCGCCAACTTCGACAACCGCAGCTTCCGGCTCAACTTCGAGGTGATGGCGGTGGTGATCGAGCGCGACTTCAACCAGCGACTGGCCGCCATGTTCGACGACGACCTGTCGCAATGCAAGCTGGTGCCGGCAGGCCGCCAGTCGCCGCCGCACCAGCGGCTGTTCGAGGCGGTGGCGCGGCTGGGTTCGCCCTTGCTGTAGGGTGGAACCGCGCCAGCGATTCCGCCGCAGGGTCATGACCGATACGCAGATGGCGGAATCTCCTGCGGAGGTTCCGCCCTACTGAACTGAATGCCGGTGGGGGACGTCTTAAATTTTTGGATGTCAAAAAATGGCTCCAGTGCCCGATTAACAGGCGCAAGCAGCTATTTTTACATACCGCATATTGGCGCCAAATGGCTATCGCCTGTTTGGCCTTCCGCGGGCCGTGGCCCACCAGGCCAGACCGTGCTGAAAGCCACCCCGGCGCCGCCGCCGCGCCACGCGCTGCCTACAATCGTTTCGATCAATCAAGGAGACACCCATGGACGCCGCCGCCAGCCCCTCGCGCTGCTGAAAGACCCCACCCTGCTGAAGACCGACGGCCTGATCGACGGCCAATGGGTCAAGGGCAAGGCACGCTTCGACGTCATCGACCCGGCCACCGGCTCAAAATTAGCCGACGTGGCCGACCTGGGGCCGAAGGAAACCAAAGCCGCCATCACCGCCGCCAACGCCGCCTGGCCCGCCTGGCGCGCCCTCACCGCCAAGCAGCGCCACGCCATCCTGATGAAGTGGTTCCAGCTGCTGATGGCCAACCAGGACGACCTGGGCCGCATCATGACGGCCGAGCAGGGCAAGCCCCTGCCCGAGGCCAAGGGCGAAGTGGCCTACGGCGCCAGCTTCGTCGAGTGGTTTGCCGAAGAGGCCAAACGCGCCCATGGCGAAACCCTGCAGACCTCCGACCCCACCAAGCGCCTGGCCGTGCTGCGCCAGCCGATCGGCGTGTGCGCCGCCATCACGCCGTGGAACTTCCCGCTGGCCATGATCACGCGCAAGGTGGCCCCGGCGCTGGCCGCCGGCTGCCCGGTGGTCATCAAGCCGGCCGAGCTGACGCCGCTGACCGCGCTGGCCGCGGCCGAACTGGCGGTGCGCGCGGGCGTGCCGGCGGGCGTGATCAACGTCATCATCGGCACCGACGCGCCGGCCATCGGCAAGGTGCTGTGCGATAGCGACACGGTGCGCCACCTGTCCTTCACCGGCAGCACCGAGGTCGGCCGCATCCTGATGGCGCAGTGCGCGCCCACGGTGAAGAAGTTGGCGCTGGAACTGGGCGGCAACGCACCCTTCATCGTCTTCGACGATGCCGACATCGACGCCGCCGTCGAAGGCGCCATCGCCAGCAAGTACCGCAACGCCGGCCAGACTTGCGTGTGCGCCAACCGCCTGTACGCGCAGGACGGCGTCTACGACAAGTTCGTCAAGAAGCTGGCCGCCAAGGTGGCGAAGATGAAGGTCGGCAACGGTTTCGACGAAGGCGTGACCATCGGCCCGCTGATCGAGGACGCGGCCGTGAAGAAAGTGGGCAAGCACGTGGCCGACGCCGTCAAGAAAGGCGGCAAGGTGCTGACCGGCGGCGAGAAGCTGAAGGGCCAGTTCTTCCAGCCCACCGTGATTGCCAACGCCACGGCCGACATGCTGGTGGCGACCGAAGAAACCTTCGGCCCGCTGGCGCCGGTGTTCCGCTTCAAGACCGAGCAGGAAGCCATCGACGCCGCCAACGCCACCATCTTCGGCCTGGCCAGCTACTTCTACGCCCGCGACATCGGCCGCATCACGCGCGTGAGCGAGGCGCTGGAATACGGCATCGTCGGCATCAACACCGGCATCATCTCGGTCGAGCAGGCGCCCTTCGGCGGCGTCAAGCAGTCCGGGCTGGGCCGCGAGGGCTCCAGCCACGGCCTGGACGAATACCTGGAGATGAAGTACCTGTGCATCGGCGACATCCACAAGTGACGCGGCACACGCGCCGCTGGGCCGCCTGCGGCCTGCTGGCGCTGGCCGCGCCCTGGGCGCAGGCCGCGCTGTGGCTCGACGACGCCGGCCACCCGCGCGCCGCCGCGCGCGAAGCCGTGCAATGGCTGACCAGCGCCGAGCAGCAAGGCCTGCGCCCCGCCGACTACGACGCGCAGCAGCTCGTCCGCGCTGGCCGAGGCCGAGCGCCACGCCCTGCCGCCCGGCGCCGCCACGCAGCTGGACGAGCGCCTGACGCGCCACGTGCTCGACTACCTGGGCGACCTGCGCCATGGCCGGGCCGACCCGGCGCGCGTGCAGGCGCGCTACGACAGCGCCACCGCCCCCGCGCCCGACCTGGCCGCCAGCCTGCGCGACGCCCTGGCGCGCGGCCAGGTGCACGACGCCCAGCGCGCCGCCCTGCCCCCTGGCCGCAGTACGCCGAGTTGCAGCAGGCGCTGGCGCACTACCGCGGCTTGGGTGACCACCCCGCCTGGCAAGCCCGGCTGCCCGCCCTGCCCGGCGGCAAGCTGCAGCCCGGCCAGCGCTGGGCCGGCCTGCCCGTGCTGGCGGAACGCCTGCAGGCGCTGAGCGATCTGCCCGCCGGCAGCGCGGTAGCCGACACCTACGACGCGACACTGCAGGACGCCGTGCGCGCCTTCCAGCGCCGCCATGCGCTGGCCGACGACGGCGTGGTCGGCAAGGCCACGCTCGACGCGCTGGCCGTGCCGCCCGCCGCGCGCGCGCGCCAGATCGCCCTGGCCATGGAGCGCCTGCGCCTGACGCCGCTGCCCGAGGCGCTGCGCTTCGTCAGCGTCAACGTGCCCGAGTTCATGCTGCGCGCGCAGCGCCACGAGGCCGGCAGCGTGCGCGAAGACCTGAAGATGCGCGTCATCGTCGGCAAGGCGCTCGACACACGCACGCCGCTGTTCGACGAGGACATGCTGTGGATCGAGTTCAGCCCGTACTGGAACATCCCCGCCTCCATCGCCCGCAAGGAGACGGTGCCCAAGATCCGCGCCAACCCCGGCTACCTGGCCTCGCAGGGCATGGAGTTCGTCGGCGCGGGCGGCGTGTCGACGGCCGTCACGCCCGAGAACCTGGCCGCCGTGCTGGCCGGCCAGCAGCGCATCCGCCAGCGGCCGGGGCCGAAGAACGCGCTGGGCGACATCAAGTTCATGCTGCCCAACAACCAGAACATCTACCTGCACCACACGCCGTCCACGGGTCTCTTCAACCGCACGCGGCGCGACTTCAGCCACGGCTGCGTGCGCATCGAGGAGCCGGTGGCGCTGGCCCTGTGGGTGCTGCACGGCCAGCCCGAATGGACCGAGGAGCGCATTCGCCAGTCCATGGGCCTGCCGCGCCCGGTCATCGCCCGCCTGGCCGAGCCCGTGCCCGTGCTGCTGACCTACCAGACCGCCGTGGTCGACGACGGCTTGCTGCGCTTCGTGCCCGACCTGTACGGGCAGGACGCGCTGCTGGAGCAGGCGCTGAAGCAGCCGCGCCCGCAGCGCTTGGCCTCGGTCAAAACAACGCCCACCGCGCCGCCCCCGTTACACACTCGCGCTGGCGCTGCGGAGTCGATAGCGGCAGAATAACCCGCTGTCCGGCGCGCCCCGCGCCCTGTCAATCGGTTTGCCCTTCATGAACAGTCCCCATCGCCGCCAGTTTCTCGGCCGCAGCCTGGGCGTGGCCCAGGTGGCCGTGGCCAGCGTGCTGCTGCCCGGTGCCGCCCGCGCCTTCGCGCCCGCCACCTCCGCCGACGCGCGCCGCCTGTCGTTCAACCACCTGCACACGCGCGAGCGCACGGCGCTGGTCTACGCCGTCGGCAGCGACTTCCTGCCGCCCGCGCTGACGCACCTGAACCACTTCCTGCGCGACCACTACACCGGCGAAGTCGGCCAGATGGACCCCGAGCTTTACAACGTGCTGCACCGCGTGCGCCGCGAGCTGGGCACCGACCTGCCGTTCCACGTCATCTCCGGCTACCGCAGCCCGGCCACCAACGAAACCCTGCGCACCACGCGCGGCGGCGGCGTGGCCCGGCGCAGCCTGCACATGGACGGCAAGGCCATCGACGTGCGCCTGCCCGGCGTGGCCCTGGCCGACCTGCGCGACGCCGCCATCGCCCTGAAGGCCGGCGGCGTGGGCTTCTACCCGCGCGAGGACTTCGTGCACATCGACACGGGGCGCGTGCGCAGCTGGGGTTGAGCCGCTTGACCGGCTGCGGTCAATACGTCAATTCAACCTAGAAACGGCAGTTGGATGCGCCCGAGCGTGCCGTGATGGGCGCGTCAGGCAAGGCGTGAGGACGCGGCAGGCCCGTGCCTGCGAGGACGAGCAACGCCGCATGGCGCGACCAGCGCGGTGCGATCGGGTGCATAGCGCGCTCACCCAACAGGTGAACGCGACCGAAGCCGTGAAAGTCAGCATTCATGCGGGTTGCCCAAGGATAGCGAGCGGTCAACTGCCGTTTCTAGGTTCAAGGGAGTATGTGTCTTTGGCGCCCGTCAGACGGGCGCTGGCGGTGACCCTATGGGGAGTATCCAACTCCCCATGCCTGTGGGAGCGGGCTTGCCCGCGATGACCACCTGCAGCTTCATCACCGCCCCTGCGCGCACCAGCCCGCTCGCCCACCCGGGCCGAACCGGCTGATCCAACGAAGTCGGCACGCAGCCGATCCGCGCCGCGCCGCCGCACCCACTTCGCTTCCGCGGCCCTTCAAACCCGCGTCACCCGCCCATCCGCACTCAGGAACGCTGCCTGCACCTCGGCGCCCGGGTACAGCCGCGCCACCGCCGCGCGGTACTGCGCCAGCTGCGCCTGCAGCAGCGGGTCGTCCTCGGGCCGCGTGGCGCTCTTGTAATCCAGCACCCACCACGCCTCGCCGCCGTGCGGCCCGGCGCGGCGGCGCACCAGGCGGTCGATGCGCAGGCGCTGGCCCTGGTGCGTCAGTTCCACTTCGTCGAAGGCCTCCAGCACCTCGTCGGCGCGCCAGGCCCAGGCGGCTTCGCCGGTGTGGATGGCACGGGCCAGTGCCTCGGCGCGCGCGGCCTGCGCGTTGGTGACGGCAAAGCGGCGCACGGCCTGCGCCACGCGCTCGGCGTGCCAGCCGGTGGGGGTGTCGGCCGCGTGCTCCAGCAGCCAGTGCATGGCTTCGCCGAGGCGCGAGGCGTCGGTGGGCGCCGCGGGATCGGCTTCGATCACTATGCTTTCAGGAGCTGCTTGCGCTGATCCAGCAAGCGCTGAAGGCAGATTCAGCATGAAGAACGTGGTGGCAGCTTGCGCCGTCCCAGCCAGCGGCGCAGGTGCCGGTTCGATCGGCTCGGCCAGCGGCGCCAGGCGCTGCCACCAGCTGGACGCCGGCTGGCGGTAGGGTGTGACGCCGGACAGCACCAGCCGGTGGCGGGCGCGGGTCATGGCCACGTAGAGCGCGTTCAGCTCCTCGCGCGCGCGGGCGTCGGCCTCCTGCTGGGCCAGGTCGTGCAGGCTGGGCGGGGCCGCCTTGTCGCTGGTGAGGAAGGCCAGGCGCGTGGGCACGCGGGCTTGGCCGGGCCAGTCGATCAGCACCGCCGGGCCGTTGGCGCGGCCTTCGGGCGCGGCGGCGCTGTGCAGCAGCAGCACGGTGTCGGCCTCCAGCCCCTTGGCGCCGTGCACGGTGAGCAGGCGCACGGCGTTCTGCACCGCCGGGCGCGGCGCGGCCAGCGACTGGCGGCGCAGCGCGCGCAGCCACTGGTAGGCCGTCAGAAAGCGCCCGCCCTGCACCTGCAGCGCGGCGGCCAGCAGCGCGCGCAGATCGGCCAGCGTGGCGGCGCGCTCGGGCGGCGGCGCGGCGGCGGCAAAGCGGGCCAGGGCATCGCGGTGGTCGAAGATGGCCTGCAGCGCGTCGTGCGGAGGCAGGCTGAGCAGCCAAGCCTGGTACAGCATCAAATCGGCGTGCAGCGCTTGTGCATCCTGCGCGAGCAGCTCTGTTTTTGGTAGTGCGTCGAGCCAGGACGGGCGGGCAGAGCGCGCAGGTTGCGCTGCTGGCCCCTCACCCCCACCCTCTCCCCAGAGGGGCGAGGGAGGTTCCTCGCGTGCGGCACGCACGGTGAGGGCAATGCGCACCAGATCCTCGTCCGACAGGTTGAACAGCGGCGAGCGCAGCGCGTGTGCCAGCGACAGGTCGTGCCCCGGCGACACCAGCGCGTCGACCAGCGCCAGCACGTCGCGCACGGCGGGCAGCTGGCCCAGCACGCGGTCTTCGGGCTGCTCGCAGGCGATGCCCAGCGCCCGCAGTTCTTCGTGCAGCACGCTGAGCGGCGCGCGCTTGCGCGCCAGCACCATCAGCTCGCGCGCTGGCGTGCCGCTGGCCATTTGCGCCGCCAGCCAGTGCGCGGCCTGCTGGGCCTCCCGCGTCATCAGGGTCTCTTCCGGCAGTTCACGCGGCTCGGTCAGACTGTCGCGCCAGGCAGGCAGGTCGCCGCTGTCCTGCACTTTCTCGGGCCGCTCGATCAGCGGCAGGGCGGCCAGCCCACCCGTGGCGGCGGGCGATTCGGTGGTGTGCGGGCGAAAACCGGCGTAGTCGCCCACGGTCTGCGCCTGGCCCATCACGGCGTTGACGGCGGCCAGCACGGCGGGGGCGTTGCGGCGCGTGTGGTCGCAGGCCAGCAGGTCGCCGCCCAGCCCCTCGGTGATGAACTGCTGCGCGGCGATGAACACCTGCGGCTCGGCGCGGCGGAAGCGGTAGATGCTCTGCTTGGGATCGCCGACGATGAACACGCTGGGCCCCTCGCCACCGCCGCCCGCCCCGGCATAGCTTTGCAGCCAGGCGTGCAGCGCCTGCCATTGCAGCGGGTTGGTGTCCTGGAACTCGTCGATCAGCAGGTGGCGCACGCGCGCATCCAGCCTCTGCTGCACCCAGCCGGAAAGCACGTCGTCGCTCAGCAGCGTGAGCGCGGCGCGCTCGATGTCGCCCATGTCGATCCAGCCGCGCTCTTGTTTCAGGAGCGAAAACTCATGGATCAGCGGGCGCGCGAGGCGCGTGAGGCGCTGGTGGTAGACGCGCGCCTGGTGCTGCTTCTGCGCCGCCAGCAGACGCTGCAATTCGGCTTCTGCCTCTTGCGCGGCCTCGAACTTCTCCAGGTGCTTGGTCAGGCGATCCTCCGACGCCACGAAGCAGGCCTTGCGCAGCGCGGCCAAGCATTCGCCAGCATCGGCGAGCGCCAGCGCGTCGATGATGGCGGCGGCAGCCTTCTGCGGCGTCTTGGCCGATTCGGCGCCCAGCGCGCGGGCGCGCGCCTGCCAGCGGGCGATGGCGGCCTCGGCCAGCAACGCGTCGCAGGGCTGGTCGAAGCCGGCGAATTCGGCGTACACCTTGCCAGCCGGCGCCACGGCCTCCTCCACGTGCCCGGCGTCGTCGGCCAGCGTGAATTCGACCCGCTTGTCGAGCGCCGAGGCCAGCGCCTCGTGCGCGCGGGTGCGGCCGAGTTGCGCCACCAGCGCGGCGTAGTCGGCGCGCAGCCCGGCATCGGCCGCCACGCGCGGCAGCCAGCGGCGCCACAGCTCGGCGACGGCGTCGGTGGTGTCTTCCAGCAGTTCGTAGCTGGCCGGCAGGCCCAGGTCGGCCAGCGCCTGCAGCGGCGCGCTGCGCAACAGCGCGGCGAACCAGCTGTGGAAGGTGCGGATCTGCACCGGGCGGCCGTGGGCCAGCACGGATTGATATAGATTTTGTAGCTGCTCGCGCTGGTTGGAAGCCACCTGCGGCTCGATTCCTCTTGAAACCAGTTCGGCATGCAGACGCTGCTGCCATTGCGCCGGTGTTTCGTCGCCGCGCGGGCGCGCGAAGTCGGCCAGCAATTCCTGCAGCCGCTGGCGCATCTCGCCCGCCGCCTTCTTGGTGAAGGTGATGGCCAGGATCTCCTGCGGCTCGGCGCCGTCCAGCAGCGCGCGCAGGATGCGCGACACCAGCATCCAGGTCTTGCCCGCGCCGGCGCAGGCCTCCACCGCCACGTGGCGGCGCGGGTCGCAGGCGATGGCGTAGAAGGCGTCGCGCGAGCAGGGTGCCGTTGTGTTCGTAGGCGGGGGCGCTCATTGGACAGCCCCCGAAAACCGAACAGCCGGACGCAGAGGACGCAAAACTCGCAGAGGACGCAGAAGAAAGGCAATTTGGTTTTCGTTTTGCGTCCTCTGCGAAACCTTTGCGTCCTCTGCGTCCGGCTGTTGGGCTTGAAAGCGTCACTCATCACGGCTGGCTCCAGAAGTCCTTGCGGCACAGCCCGCGCGCCGCGCACCAGTCGCAGGCGCTGCCTTCGCCCAGCGCGGGCAGCGGCGCGCCGGCGGCCATGCGCGCCAGGTCGTGCTGGATGCCGTCGGCCAGCAGCGCGGCCAGGGCGGTGATGTCGGGGCTTTCGTGCAGCTTGGCGGGGTCGCGCTCGCCCACGTTCAGGTAGGCGGCGCGCGGCGTGTCGTGGCCGGTGAGCAGGGCGTAGAACGCCAGTTGCGTGTCCTCGGTGCCGGCCTTGAGGCGCGATTCGGTGCGCGTGGCCGATTCGGTCTTGTAGTCGATGACCAGCGGGCTGCCGTCGGGCTGACGGTCCAGGCGGTCCAGCCGGCCGTGCAGTTGCAGCGCGCCCAGCGCCAGCTCGTGGTTCACCTCAGCGGCCTCGAAGCGGGCACCGGTAGATTCATGCGCCTGCAGCCACTGCAGGTAGCCGTCGCGCAGCGCGGGCCAGGCGACGGAGAACGGCAGGAACTCGCCCTCCTCCAGCGTCAGCGCGTGCGCGGCCTCGGTGGCGGCGCGGTCCATCAGCGCCACGCGGTCGGCCTCGGGGCGGCGCGCAGCGCGGTGTGGAAGGCGCTGAGCACGGCGTGCACCCAGGTGCCGAAGTCGCGCTTGTCCACGTCCACATCCAGCTCGCCGTCTTCCGCCAGGCCCAACTGGCGCAGCGCGAAGAAGCGGTAAGGGCAGCCGCGCAACTGTTCGTAGGCACTGGCGGACAGCCGCGTGACGGGCAGCGCGGCGCCACTGGGCGCGGGGCGGGCCACGGGCGTGGCCGCCACTTCGTGCGCCAAACGAGGGGCCATCCCTTGTGTGACAAGCGCGGGCAGCTCCTGAAATTGAAGCGCCTGCACCAGGGGCGAAGGCAGCAGCGCCTCGCCGCTGTCGTCGCCCTGGCGCCACAGCACGTCGACCTGCGGCACGGCCAGGGCCAGCTGCCAGGCGGCCTGCTGGGCCTGGCGCAGTTCCTCGCGGCTGGGCAGGCGCAGCAGCTCGCGCTGGGCGGCGCTCCAGGGGCCACTGGGTTCGGGCGCGGCGGGCAGGCGCTGCTCGTCGGCGCCGGGCAGCACCAGCGCGGCCAGCGGGCGGCCGAGCAGCTGGCTCATCGGCAGCACGATGACGTCGGGCGCGGGGGCGGCGGGCGGCTTGAACGACGCCGCCTCCAGCGTGGTGCGCACCCATTGCGTGAATTCGGCCAGGCGCAGGCGGCGCTCGGCGTGCGGGTGGGCCACGTCGACCAGATCGCCCGCATAGCCCAGCGCGCCCAGCACGGCCTGACCGGCGGCGTCCTGCGCCAGCGGCGCCCACAGGCCGCAGGCGCGCAGGGCGCCGTGCAGGCTGTCCTGCCAGCTGCCCAGGCTGCGCGTGCCCTGCAGGCTGGCGCGCACGGCTTCGACGGCGCCGACGAATTCATCATCCGCCATCAGCACGGCGGCGCGCGGCCAGTCGCGCACGGCGTCGCGGCGCAGGCGGCGCTCCAGCGCAACGAGTTCAGGGCCGGCGAAGGCCGGGCTGAGTTTGAGCCAGTCGAGCACGGCATCGGACGAGGCGCGCGGCGCGCCGGCGGCCAGCAGCGCCACCACGCCGGCGGCGGCGTGGGTGGTGGAGAGCTTCCACCCCGTTTCGTCGCGCATCCGCACACCACGCGTGGCCAGCAGCGCGCTGATGCGGCGCGTGAGCACGCGGTCGCCCGCCACCAGGCCCACCGGCGCGCGGCCTTCGTGCAGGTGCCGCAGCACGCAGGCGGCGGCGCGCTCGGCCTCGTCCTCGGCGTCCATGCAGGCGTGCAGGGCGATCTGGCCGGGCGGTGGCGGCTCGGGCCAGGGCAGGTGCACGGTCTTCTCGAAATAGTGTTCGGCCAGCGACAGCACCAGCGGGTCGGGCTGCAGGCCGGGGGCGATGAGCAGCGCGTCCAGCGCGGCGCCCACGCGCGGGCCGAACAGCACGTCGCTGGCGTAGTCCGAGGTGCCGGCCCAGGCCACGGCCAGGCGCGCCAGGGCGGCGTCGAGTTTGAGCGGGCCGTCGCCGGCCGATGGCATGGCGCCCTGCGCCAGCGCCATCCAGTCGGGGCGCATGGCGGCGGGCACGCTGGCGGCCAGGCGCGCCAGCTGGGTGGCCTGCTCGACCAGCGGGCCGGCCAGCGCGGCGCGCTGTTGGCGCAGGCCCGCGCCTTCGAGCAGCGAGGCGGCGGTGAGCAGGTCGCGCCCCGGGTCGAAGCTCACATCGTTCGGCCCTGGCGCGAAGTCGGCGCAGCGCGTGGCCCAGTTGTGCGTGGTCTCGAAGCGCGGCGCAAAGCCGTCCGGGAACTTCGCCGCCCACAGGCGCGCCGCCACGGGCAGCAGCTGGGCGTAGGGCAGCAGCACCACGCTGCGCGCCGGGTGCGCGCCCAGCGCGCGCAACTGGGCGTCGACCTGCGCCAGCAGCGCATCCCAGGCCGCCAGCACGGGCTGGCCAGCCGCGGCAGGATCGATTTCAGCTGTCACGGTCATAGCGTCGGGCGGTGCGAGGGGGCACAAACGGTCTTGGGGTTTCTGTCAAAATGGTCCTCACTGTATCTGGTCGATTCGACCGCAACTCCCAAGGAATTCCTCATGGCCAACGATTTGATCAAACATGTGAACGACAGCTCTTTCGAAGCCGATGTGCTGCAGTCCGACAAGCCCGTGCTGGTCGACTTCTGGGCCGAGTGGTGCGGCCCCTGCAAGGCCATCGCACCCACGCTGGACGAGCTGGCCACCGCCTACGACGGCAAGCTGCAGATCGCCAAGATCAACGTCGACGAGAACCGCACCATCCCGGCCAAGTTCGGCATCCGCGGCATTCCCACGCTGATGGTGTTCAAGAACGGCCAGCTGGCCGCCACCAAGGTGGGCGCGCTGACCAAGGCGCAGCTGTCGCAGTTCATCGACCAGCAACTGGCCTGATGCCGCCGGCCGGCAGGCCGGACGCGCCCTGCCGGGGCGCGCTTTTTTTCCTGTCATAATCGTTTCTCGAAAGCTGGTGCTCAGGTAGGCGCCAGCCCGGCGCCTGAATCACAGCGCGCCCTGCCAGCCCCACTCTCGAGCTGGCCAACCTCCCCCGATCTTTCCTTTCAGATTTCCTGTCCACCCCGACCGGTCGATCCGCCGAAGGATCGCAGGTTCCTCGCAACCGCCGACCCCCATGCACCTGAACGAACTCAAAGCACTGCACGTTTCCGAATTGCTGAAGCAGGCCGAAACGCTCGAAATAGACAACGCGGGCCGCATGCGCAAGCAGGAGCTGATGTTCGCGATCATCAAGAAGCGCGCCAAGGCCGGCGAGCAGGTGTTCGCCGACGGCGTGCTGGAAATCCTGCCGGACGGCTTCGGCTTTCTGCGCAGCCCCGACACCAGCTTCACCGCCAGTACGGACGACATCTACATCAGCCCCAGCCAGGTGCGCCGCTTCAACCTGCACACCGGCGACATGATCGAGGGCGAGGTGCGCATCCCCAAGGATGGCGAGCGCTACTTCGCGCTGACCAAGCTGGACGCCGTCAACGGCGGCCCGCCGGAGCAGAACAAGCACAAGGTGATGTTCGAGAACCTCACCCCGCTGTTCCCGCGCGAGCAGATGAAGCTGGAGCGTGACGCGTTCAAGGGCGAGGAGAACATCACCGGCCGCGTGATCGACGTCATCGCCCCCATCGGCAAGGGCCAGCGCGCGCTGATCGTGGCGCCGCCCAAGAGCGGCAAGACGGTGATGATGCAGACCATCGCCCACGCCATCAGCGCCAACTACCCCGACAGCCACATGATGGTGCTGCTGGTCGACGAGCGGCCCGAAGAGGTGACCGACATGCAGCGCTCGGTCAAGGGCGAGGTGATCGCCTCCACTTTCGACGAACCGGCCGCGCGCCACGTGCACGTGGCCGAGATGGTGATCGAGCGCGCCAAGCGCCTGGTCGAGCTGAAGAAGGACGTGGTGATCCTGCTGGACTCCATCACCCGCCTGGCGCGTGCCTACAACAACGTCGTGCCCTCGTCGGGCAAGGTGCTGACCGGCGGCGTGGACGCCAACGCCCTGCACCGCCCCAAGCGCTTTCTGGGAGCGGCCCGCAATGTGGAGGAAGGCGGCAGCCTGACCATCATCGCCACCGCGCTGATCGACACCGGCAGCCGCATGGACGAGGTGATCTTCGAGGAGCTCAAGGGCACCGGCAACAGCGAGATCCACCTGGACCGCCGCCTGTACGAGAAGCGCGTGTTCCCCAGCATCCAGCTCAACCGCTCGGGCACCCGCCGCGAAGAACTGCTGCTGGCGCCCGAGGTGCTGCAGAAGACCCGCATCCTGCGCCAGTTCATGTACAACATGGACGAGATCGAGGCGATGGAAATGGTCATCAAGAGCATGAAGGCGACCAAGACCAACGTCGAATTCTTCGACATGATGCGCCGCGGCGGCTGACCCGCCCTGCCCCGACCTCAGGCGCATGCACGGCATGCGCTTTTGTTTGATAGCTGCTTGCGCCCGATATGCAAGCATTTCAGATACTTTTCAACCTGAAATCAAGCAACAGCAAGCGCAAGCAGCTACTAAAATTAAAGCAATCAAGGCGGCCACGGTACTGCGCTGCCCACTATAATGCTGGGTTTCGTGGAAAGTACGCCGGATGGGCCGGCGCGGCTGCCGCAACTGCACACAAGGATTCATCATGCGCGAAGGCATTCACCCCAACTACCGCGAAGTCTGCTTCGTGGACCTGTCCAACGGCTTCAAGTTCGTCACCCGTTCCTGCGTCAACACCAAGGAAACGGTGAAGATGGACGATGGCCGCGAGTTGCCGCTGTTCAAGCTCGACACCTCCAGCGAATCGCACCCCTTCTACACCGGCACGCAGAAGTCGGTCGACAACATGGGCGGCCGCGTCGAGAAGTTCCGCAACCGCTTCGGCAAGGTCGCGCGCTAAGCACGCCACAGGCGCCCTGCCCCCAGCCGGGCCCTGGCAGGAAAGCAGCACGGTTTCGTGCTGCTTTTTCGCGCTCCTCCGGCAGAATCGGCCGGTGATCCTCTTGCGCTCGCCTTGAACAAGCCCAGCCCCGCCATCGTCACCCAGGACGCCGTGCGCCGCCTGCCGCGCTGGGCGCTGCTGCTGCTGTGCGTGGCGTACATCGTGCCCGGCTACGTGGGCCGCGCGCCGTGGAAGAACGCCGACATCGCCAGCTTTGGCTACATGCTGTCGCTGCTGGACGCCGGCCACTGGCGCGAGTGGCTGCAGCCGTCGATGATGGGCATGGCCCCAGACACCGGTGCCCTGCTGCCCTACTGGCTCGGCGCCTGGGCCATGCAGTGGCTGGGGCCGCTGGGCATGGCGCCCGAACTGGCCGTGCGCGTGCCCTACGTGCTGATGCTGGCCGGCACCCTGGCGGCCACGTGGTACGCCGTGTTCCACCTGGCGCGCCACCCCAGCGCGCAGCCGGTGGCCTTTGCCTTCGGCGGCGAGCCGGCACCGCTGGACTACGCCCGCGCCCTGGCCGACGGCAGCCTGCTGGCGCTGATCGCCACGCTGGGGCTGGCGCAGTTCTCGCACGAGACAACGCCCGCGCTGGCGCAGCTGTTCTTCGGCACCCTGGTGTTCTACGGGCTGGCGGCGCTGCCCACGCGCACGATGGGCGCCACCGCGGGGCTGCTGGCGGGCACCGTGGGGCTCACGCTGTCGGGCGCGCCGTTCACCGTGCTGATCTACCTGGGCCTGAGCCTGACCGCGCTGGCGCTGCCCGGCCCCACGCACGCCAGCGGCGGCGCGCGCGCGCGCCCTGCTCACGCTGCTGGCCCTGTTGCTGCTGTGCCTGGGCCTGGGCTGGGCGCTCGAGCTGTTCCGCTGGCAGCTGGCGCCCTGGCGCACGCAGTGGACGGAATGGCGCTCGCTGTTCCAGCTGGGCCTGTGGTTCACCTGGCCCGCCTGGCCGCTGGTGCTGTGGACGCTGTGGCGCTGGCGCCGGCAGCTGGCCTCGCTGCGCCAGCAGCGCCACCTGGGCTTGCCGCTGGTCATCGCCAGCGTGCCGGTGCTGACCACGGTGGCCACGCTGGCCGGCGACCGCGCCCTGCTGCTGGCGCTGCCGGCGCTGGCGGCGCTGGCGGCGCTGGCGCTGCCCACGTTCCAGCGCAGCGTGGCCTCGCTGATCGACTGGTTCACGGTGCTGTTCTTCACCGGCTGGGCCATCGTCATCTGGGTGGTGTGGGTGGCCATGGAAACCGGCGTGCCCGCCAAGCCGGCGGCCAACGTGGCGCGGTTGGCGCCGGGCTTCGAGCCGGTGTTCCAGTGGCCGGCCTTCGTCGCCGCCATGGCCGGCACGCTGGCCTGGATCGCCCTGGCACGCTGGCGCACCGGGCGCCACCGCACCGCGCTGTGGAAGAGCCTGGTGCTGCCCGCCGCCGGCGCCACGCTGTGCTGGCTGCTGCTGATGACGCTGTGGCTGCCGGCGCTGGATTACGGCCGCAGCTTTGCGCCGCAGATGCGCGAGGTGCGCGCGCTGGTGGGCGATGCGCCCTGCGTGGAAGTGCACGGCCTGGGCGCGCCGCAGGTGGCGGCGGTGCGCTTTCACGGCGGCTGGCAGCCGACGCCGGCACGCGGACCGGTGCAGTGCCCGTGGCTGCTGGTCGACGTGGACGCGCAGGCCAGCCTGCCGGCCACCGTGACCATGGCCCACTGGCGCCTGGAAGAGCGCGTGCGCCGCCCCACCGACGACAACGAGAGCCTGATGGTGTTCCGCCGCGTGG
This sequence comes from Ottowia beijingensis, assembly GCF_013423955.1. Classification (GTDB taxonomy): domain Bacteria; phylum Pseudomonadota; class Gammaproteobacteria; order Burkholderiales; family Burkholderiaceae_C; genus Ottowia; species Ottowia beijingensis. Next base: position 954,962 of record NZ_JACCKX010000001.1, read on the forward strand.
TGACACCGTGAACTCCTTTATTGATAGCTGCCTGCGCTTGCCAGACGGTCGCTGGAGCCCGATTTGATGCCTGAAACCGGCGCATCGCCGCTGCTCCCGCCGTCGCGCGCTGCCGAGCTGCGCACCATCGGCAGCCATGCCGGCGTGGTGCTGGTCGGCCAGCTGGCGGTGATGGCCTTTGGCGTCACCGACACGGTGGTGGCGGGCCGCTATTCCGAAACCGCGCTGGCCGCGCTGGCCGTGGGCACGGCCGTCTACATCAGCGTCTACGTCGGCCTGATGGGCATCCTGCAGGCGTTGCTGCCGGTGTGGGCCGAGCTGCACGGCAGCCGGCGCAACGCCGCCGTGGGGCCGTCGGTGCGGCAGTCGCTGTACCTGTGCGCAGCCACCATCGTGGTCGGCATGGTGGCCCTGCTGTCACCCGGCCCGCTGCTCAACGCCGCCGGCGTGCCGGCCGAGCTGCAGGTGGAAGTGCGCCGCTACCTGGCGGTGCTGGCCTGGGCCCTGCCGCCGGCGCTGCTGTTTCGCCTTTACAGCACGCTGAACCAGAGCTGGGCAAGCCGCGCCTGGTGTCGGCGCTGCAGATCGGCTCGCTGGGGCTGAAGATTCCGCTGTCGGTGTGGTTCACCTTCGGCGGCGCCGGGCTGCCGGCGCAGGGCGCGGCCGGCTGCGCCTGGGCCACGCTGGTGGTCAATTACGCGCTGCTGGGCTTTGCGCTGTGGCTGCTGCTCACGCAGGGCTTCTACCGCCCCTACGCGCTGTGGCGCCGCATGGAGCGGCCCGACTGGCCGCAGCTCGGCGCCTTCCTGCGCCTGGGCATTCCGGCTGGGCTGGCGGTGCTGGTGGAGGTGTCGTCGTTCACCTTCATGGCGCTGTTCATCTCGCGCATGGGCACCACGGCAGCGGCGGGGCACCAGATCGCCTCCAACATGGCCGCCGTGCTGTACATGGTGCCGTTGGCGCTGGGCATTGCCACCAGCGCCCGCACCAGCTACTGGCTGGGTGCCGGGCAGCCGGGGCTGGCGCGGCGCGCCACCTGGCTGGGCCTGGGCAGCACCATGGCGCTGGCGGCAGTGATGGCCACGGCGCTGGCCCTGCTGGCGCGCCCGATCGCGGCGCTGTACGTCAGCCAGCCGGCCATCATCGCCGTGGCGGCGGGCCTGCTGGTGTGGGTGGCACTGTACCACCTGGGCGATGCGGTGCAGGCCGTGAGCCTGTTCGTGCTGCGCAGCTACCGCATCACGCTGTCGCCGCTGCTGATCTACGGCGTGTTCCTGTGGGGCCTGGGGCTGACGGGCGGCTACCGCTGGGCCTTCCACGGCCTGGGCGGCGTGCCGCGCTGGGCCGATCCGGGCGCCTTCTGGCTGGCCAGCGCGGGCTCGCTCGGGCTGGTGGCCCTGCTGTTCCTGGCGCTGCTGGTGCGCGTCACGCGGCGGCTGCCAGCGCGCTGACGGCCGCGGCCCCTGCGGGCAGCGGGCGCACGCGCGGCGGCGGAAACACCAGCGCGAAGGTCGAGCCCTTGCCCAGCTGGCTGCTCACCTGCAATTCACCGCCATGGCGCTGCGCCACGTGCTTGGTGATGGCCAACCCCAGCCCGGTGCCGCCGGATTCGCGCGAACGGCTGCGGTCGACGCGGTAGAAGCGCTCGCCCAGGCGCGGCACGTGCTCGGGCGCGATGCCGGGGCCGGTGTCGGTGACCGACAGGCGCGCGCCGCCGTCGGGCAGGCGCTCCCAGTGCACGTCGATGGTGCCGCCGGCCGGCGTGTAGCGCACGGCGTTGTTGATCAGGTTGGAGACGGCGCTGCGCAGCTCGCTGGCGGCGCCGGTCAGCTCGAACGGCGGCGGCGCGTCGAAGTACAGCCTCTGCGGCCGTGCGTCGTCGGGATGCAGCAGCTCGGACAGCCCGCGCGCCTCGTTCTCGCACTGGGCCATCAGCGCCCCCAGATCGACCACCTCGTTGACGCCGGGCAAGGGGCTGCCTTCGAGGCGCGACAGCAGCAGCAGGTCGTTCACCAGTGTCTGCATGCGCGCCGACTGCGCGGCCATCAGCTCCAGGTACTTGGCGCGCTCCGGCTCGGTCAGCGGCAGGCTCTGCATGGTCTCGACGAAGCCGGCCAGCACCGTCAGCGGGGTGCGGATCTCGTGCGACACGTTGGCCACGAAATCGCGCCGCATGGCGTCGGCCTGCGCCAGCGCGGTGATGTCGCGCGACAGCATCAGCTTGTGGCCGCTGCCGTAGGTGCAGCTGCACCGACAGCTTGACCGGCTGGCTGGCGGTGCCGCCGCGGCCGAACATCTTGACCTCGCGCTCGTAGTTGCGGCTGGCGTAGTAGGCGGCGAACGCCGGCTCGCGCACCAGGTTGCTCACGTGCTGCAGCAGGTCGCGCTGCGGATGGATGCCGAAATGCAGCCCGGCGATGTCGTTGCACCATTCGATGCGGCCTTCCGGGTCCAGCAGGATCACGCCATTGGGCGAGGCCTGGATGGCGGCCAGGAAATCGGTGAGGCGCTGGGCGCTGTCGCGCGCCTTCTGCTGTTCGGCCCGCAGCGCCCGGGCCGTGCGGTAGGACGCCTCGCCCCACAGGCCGCGCAGCACGGGCGGTGCGGAGGTATCGGGCTCGCGGCTCCAGTCGATGAAGCGCCGGCCGCACACCGAATCCACGCCCCAGACGATGGCCGCGCCCAGCACCACGCCGGCCAGCGCGCCCGGCCAGCCGAGCCACCCCCGCCGATCCCGCCGAGGACCAGCAGCGTCAGGATGAAGGAAAGAATCCGGAGGGCCATGATGAGGACCGCGTGCGCAACGCGGGCCCCACGATATCAGGAAGAGGTGGCCGCCTGCGCGCCCTGCAGTTGTGCCAGCGGCTGCGCCGTCAGGCGGTAGCCGGCGCCGCGCACGGTTTCGATCAGCACGCCGGCCACGCCCAGCGCCTCGCGCAGGCGCTTGACATGCACGTCCACCGTGCGCTCCTCGATGAAGACGTGGTCGCCCCACACCTTGTCGAGCAGCTGGCCGCGGCTGTGCACGCGCTCGGCGTTCTTCATGAAGTAGTGCAGCAGCTTGAACTCGGTCGGGCCCATCCTCAGCATCTGGCCGTCGTACGAGACGCGGTGCGTGGACGCATCCAGCAGCAGCGGCCCGATGGCCACCGAGCCGCCCACCTGCTCGGGCGCGCGGCGGCGCAGCACGGCGCGGATGCGCGCCAGCATCTCCTTGGTGGAGAAGGGCTTGATGATGTAGTCGTCGGCGCCGGCATCCAGCCCGGCCACGCGGTCGGCCTCGTCGCCGCGCGCGGTCAGCATCAGGATGGGTACGGCCTTGGTGCGCGGGTCCTTGCGCCATTTCTTGGCCAGCGACAGGCCGCTTTCGCCCGGCAGCATCCAGTCGAGCAGGATGACGTCGGGCAGCACGGCGTCCAGCTCGCGCTGGGCGGCTTCGCTGTCCATGGCCCAGGTGGGCTGGAAGCCGTTGTGCCGCAGGTTCACGGCGATCAGTTCTGCGATGGGCGCCTCATCCTCGACGATGAGGACGCGTGGCATGGTTCTCATTGCGTGATCGACTCCACGTGCTCCAGCGCGCTGTGGCGCACATCGGTGCCCTTGACGATGTAGATGATGAATTCGGCGATGTTCTTGGCATGGTCGCCGATGCGTTCGATGGCCTTGGCCAGGGTCAGCAGATCGAGGCTGGCCGATATGGTGCGCGGGTCTTCCATCATGTAGGTGATGAGCTTGCGCACGAAGCCGTCGAACTCCTCGTCGATGTGATCGTCGTCGCGGATGATGGCCACCGCGTCATCCACCGACAGGCGCGCGAAGGCATCCAGCGCCTTGCGCAGCTGCTCGCCGGCCAGGTCGGCGGCGTGGCGCAGTTCGGCCGTGGGCAGCACGCGCGCCTTGCCCGAATCGATGATGCGCTTGACCATGCGCGCGATCTTTGCGGCCTCGTCGCCCACGCGCTCCAGGTTGGCCGTGGTCTTGAGATCGCCAGCAGCAGGCGCAGGTCGATGGCCGTGGGCTGGCGGCGCGCGATGATGTTGGACAGCGCGCGGTCGATCTCCAGCTCCAGCGCGTTCACGCGCGCCTCCTCCTTTTCCACCTGGTCGGCCACCTCGACGCTGAACTCGGACAGCGCGTAGATCGCCTGCCTGATCTGCATCTCGACCAAGCCACCCAGTTCCAGCACGTTGGACGAAACGCTGTTGAGTTCGCTGTCGAACTGGCTGGACAAATGCTTGTCGTACATGGACACGTCTCCTGGTGTTGTCAGCCGAAGCGGCCCGTGATGTAGTCTTCGGTCTCTTTGCGTTTGGGCTTGAAGAACAGCTCTTCCGTGGCCCCGAATTCGATCAGCTCGCCCAGGTACATGTAGGCGGTGTAGTCGCTCACGCGCGCCGCCTGCTGCATGTTGTGCGTGACGATGGCGATGGTGTAGTCGCGCTTCAGTTCGTGCACCAGCTCTTCCACCTTGCCGGTGGAGATGGGGTCGAGCGCCGAGGTCGGCTCGTCCAGCAGCAGGATCGAGGGCTTCACGGCCACGCTGCGCGCGATGCACAGGCGCTGCTGCTGGCCGCCGGACAGCGACAGGCCATTCTGGCCCAGCTTGTCCTTGACCTCGTTCCACAGCGCGGCCTTCGACAGCGCCCACTCCACGCGCTCGTCCATGTCGGCCTTGTTCAGGTTCTCGTACAGGCGCACGCCGAAGGCGATGTTGTCGTAGATGGTCATCGGGAACGGCGTCGGCTTCTGAAACACCATGCCGACCTGGGCGCGCAGCAGGTTGACGTCAACGCTGGGGTCAAGTACGTTTTTGCCGTACAGCAGGATCTCGCCCACCGCGCGCTGGCCCGGGTACAGGCTGTACATGCGGTTGAGCGTGCGCAGCAGCGTCGACTTGCCGCAGCCCGACGGGCCGATGAACGCCGTCGCCTTGTGCTCCGGGATCGACAGGTTGACGTTCTTCAGGCCCTGGAATCCATTGCCGTAGAAGAAGTCGAGGTTCTTGATTTCCAGTGCCAGGCGCTCCTGGTCAAAACTGACGCCATTGCCGCGAATGCTGGCTTGCGGGACGCGGGTCGCAACTTCCATGATGAATCCTTGTTGAATTTTTAGGCGATACGGGCGGGCGCTCAGTGGCCGGCCGATTTTTCGCGGAAGAACACCCGCGCCACGATGTTGATGATCAGCACCGTCAGCGTGATCAGCAGCGCGCCGCCCCAGGCCAGGCGAATCCAGTTGTCGTACGGGCTCATGGCGAACTGGAAGATCACCACCGGCAGGTTGGCCATGGGCTGGCTCATGTTGGTGCTGAAGAACTGGTTGTTCAGCGCGGTGAACAGCAGCGGCGCGGTTTCGCCGCTGACGCGCGCAATCGCCAGCAGCAGGCCGGTGATGACGCCGCTCTTGGCTGCGCGCAGCGTGATCATGAGCGACACCTTCCAGCGCGGCGCGCCCAGGGCGGCGGCCGCCTCGCGCAGGCTGCCGGGCACCAGGCGCAGCATGTTTTCGGTCGTGCGCACCACCACCGGAATGGCGATCAGCGACAGCGCCAGCGAACCGGCAAAGCCCGAGAACTGGCCCATCGGCGCCACCAGGATGGCGTAGACGAACAGGCCCAGCACGATGGACGGCGCCGACAGCATGATGTCGGTGACGAAGCGGGTGAACTCGGCGGTCTTGCTCTCGTCGCCGTATTCGGCCAGGTAGATGCCGGCCAGGATGCCGACCGGGGTGGACACCAGCACCGTCAGGCCCAGCATCATCAGGCTGCCGACGATGGCGTTGCGCAGGCCACCGCCTTCGGAGCCCGGAGCCGGCGTGTCGCGCGTGAACATGTTCCAGTCGACCGCTGCAAGGCCCTTGCTGAGCAGCACGAACAAGATCCACAAGAGCACAACAAGGCCCAACGCCATGGCCGCCATCGAAAGTGCAAGCCCAATGGCGTTGGCGGACTTGCGCTTCTTGTAGAGCGCGCTTTCCAGTTTAATCGTCGCCATCTCAGGTCCCCTTGGCGCGCTCGGCGCGCAATATCATGATCTTGGCCAGCGCCAGTACGACGAACGTGATAACGAACAGTAGAAAGCCCAGTGCAAACAGCGTCGACAGATGCAAGTCGGCTGCCTCGCCAAACTCGTTGGCGAGCACCGAGGCAATCGATGTGCCAGGCGAGAAAAGCGACGTCGGCATACGGTTGGCATTACCGATCACAAAGGTGACGGCCATGGTCTCGCCAAGGGCGCGGCCCAGCCCCAGCATGATGCCGCCGATGACGCCCTTCTGCGTGTAGGGCAGCACCACCCTGCGCACAACCTCCCAAGTTGTGCAGCCCAGACCGTAGGCGGATTCACGCAGAATCGGCGGCACGATCTCGAACACGTCGCGCATCACGGCAGCGATGTAGGGCAGGATCATGAATGCCAGCACGATGCCGGCGGCCAGGATGCCCATGCCATTGATGGCGCCGCCGAACATCCAGCCGATCAGCGGCATGCCGCCCAGCAGGCTCTGCAGCGGTGTCTGGATGAAGTCGGCAAAGATCGGCGCGAACACGAACAGGCCGAACATGCCATAGATGATCGAAGGCACTGCCGCCAGCAGTTCAATGGCCGTACCCAGGGGACGCCGCAGCCACGTCGGGCAGTTTTCAGTTAGAAATAACGCGATGCCAAACGCTAGAGGCACCGCGATGAACAATGCGATGCTGGCACTCAACACCGTGCCCACGACCGCAATGGCAGCACCAAACTGCTCGTTGATGATGTCCCATTCGGCTGTCCAAAGAAACTTCAGGCCGAATGTCTTGAAGGTCGGCCATGCGTTCAGGAACAGGGATACGATAATCCCAAGCAGCGCCGCCAGCACGAGCAGCGAGAAAGCCTGCGTGCCGCGATGAAAAAGCACGTCCTGCCAACGCTGGCGGCGCGCGATGGCCACCATGCGGGGGCGATCAGGCTGGTTGCCTTGTCTGGCGAATGCGGCAGATTGTTGATGGACGTCATTCCCACGCTCATACAGTCCTCATCACGCTCATTATGGTTTGTGCGGCTTGAAATCGGCCCGGCAGGCACTGGCTGCGCCTGCCGGGCCGCGCTCTGAACCAGGCGTTACTTGGCGATCTGCGACCAGACCTTGGAGCGAATATCGTTCGTCAGACTGTCGGGCAGCGCAACATAGTCCAGCTCGGCCGCCATCTGCTTGCCGTTCTTGAACGCCCAGTCGAAGAACTTCAGCACTTCGGCGGACTGAGCCTTGTCGGTCGGCTGCTTGTACATCAGGATGAAGGACGCCGTCGACACCGGCCAGGACTTGTCGCCCTTGGCATCCACCATCGACACGCCCATGCCCGGCACGCTGAACCAGTCCACGCCCGCTGCTGCCGACGCGAACGCCTCATCGTCGGGGCTCACGTACTTGCCAGCCTTGTTCTGCAGCTGCATGAAGTTCATGTTGTTCTTTTAGCGTAGGCGTACTCCACATAACCGACAGAACCCTTGATGCGGTTGACGTTGGCGGCCACGCCCTCGTTGCCCTTGCCGCCGACCGACGTCGGGGCGGGCCATTTGACCGCGGCACCCCTGCCCACTTTGTCGGCGAAATCCTTGCTCACCGTGCTCAGGTAGTCGGTCCAGTTGAACGTGGTGCCCGATCCGTCAGCACGATGCACCACGGTGATGACTTGGTCTGGCAGGTTCTTGCCGGGGTTGAGGGCGGCGATTTTGGGGTCGTTCCATTTCGTGATATTGCCCAGGAACATGTCGGCAAGCACGGGGCCGGTGATGCGCAGCTCGCCCGGCTTGAAACCATCGAGGTTGATGACCGGAACGGTTCCGCCAATGATGGCCGGAAACTGCACCAAGCCGTCTTTATCCAGTTCTTCGCCTTTGAGCGGGGCATCGGTGGCACCAAATGCCACAGTCTTGGCACGGATCTGGCGAATGCCGCCGGACGAGCCGATCGACTGGTAGTTCAGGCCGGTGCCGGTTTCCTTCTTGTAGGCCTCGGCCCACTTGGCGTAGATCGGGTACGGAAAGGTCGCGCCGGCGCCCGTGATATCGGCCGCTAAGGCCGCGGTGCTGACGAAGGCGCCCAGCGCCGTGACGGCCAGGGCCTTGAGGAAGGTACGTTTCATGGAAAAAATCCTTGGTAGGGGTTAAGGCAGACAGGGCGACTGTATTTAGCCAATGTGACAACTTCGTGACATCACACAAGCACGCGACGGCGCCAGCGTGCCCCGTGGAATGCGCCACAATCGGCAGCGACTTCTTTGCGGCGCCACCAGGCGCCAGCCTCATCTATGCAATCCGGCACCCGTCTTGCGGCTGTGGACCTGGGCTCCAACAGCTTCCGTCTCGAAATCGCCCGCCTGGAGCTGGGACAGCTCCAGCGCATGGAATACCACAAGGAGACCGTGCGCCAGGGCGCGGGGCTGGACGCCGACCGTTGCCTGTCGCAGGACGCGATGCAACGCGGCTGGAACTGCCTGGCCCGTTTTGCCGAGCGGCTGGCCGGCTTTGCGCCCAACCAGGTGCGCGCGGTGGCCACGCAAACGCTGCGCGAGGCGCGCAACCGCGAGGAATTTCTCACCGTCGCGCAGCAGATCCTGGGCTTTCCGATCGACGTCATCGCCGGCCGCGAGGAGGCGCGCCTGATCTACCAGGGCGTGGCGCACATGCTGCCGCAGTCGGACGAGCGCCGCCTGGTGCTGGACATCGGCGGCCGCTCGACCGAGCTGATCATCGGCACCGAGTACACGCCGCACACCATGGAGTCGTACCGCGTGGGCAGCGTGGCCTGGTCGATGCGCTACTTTGCCGACCAGCAGCTGAATGCCAAGAACTTCGAGCGCGCCGAGATCGCCGCCAAGGCGGTGCTCGACGACGCCATCAGCACCCACGGGCGCAAGCACTGGGACGTGGCCTACGGCTGCTCGGGCACCGTGGGCGCGATCGCCGACACGCTGCTGCTGGCCGGGCGCACGTCCGAGCGCTACCTGATCACGCGCGAGGGCCTCGACTGGCTGCGCGACAAGCTGATCAAGGCCGGCCGCTTCGACGCCATCAAGCTCGAAGGCATCAAGGACGAGCGCAAGGCCGTCATCGGCGGCGGCCTGGCGGTGCTGCGTGCGCTGTTCGACTTGCTGGGCATCGAGCGCCTGCAGTACGCCTACGGCGCGCTGCGCCACGGCGCGCTGTACGACATGCTGGACCGCCAGCACCAGAAGACCGACGTGCGCGCCGCCGCCATCGAGGCGCTGGCCGCCAAGTTCAGCGCCGACAAGACGCAGGCCGAGCGCGTGGCGCGCACCGCGCTGCACCTGTTCAACCAGCTGGCGGTGGGGCTGAAGAAAAAGCAGCGCCCCGAGGCCGAGCGCCAGATCGAATGGGCCGCGCGCCTGCACGAGATCGGCTCGCGCATCTCGCACGCCGACTACCACAAGCACGGCGCCTACATCCTCGACCACGCCGACGTCTCGGGCTTCGCCATGCACGAGCTGCACGACCTGAGCCAACTGGTGCTGGGCCACCGTGGCAAGCTGCGCAAGCTGGAGGCGCGCTTCGGCCAGCCGCTGTTCATGCGCCAGCTGCTGGCGCTGCGGCTGGCCGTCATCCTGTGCCATGCGCGGCAGGACCCGGACTGCGTCGACATCCAGGTCAGCCCCGACGCCGAGCCGGCGCGCGGCTTCACCCTGAGCTGCCGCCCCGGCTGGGCCGAGGCCTGGCCGCAGTCGGCCCACCTGCTGCGCGAGGAAGTGGTGGCGTGGCAGAAGACGCCATGGGGTTTGCAGTTCGCCGCGCGGGACTGAGGCCCGCAACTGAACTTCCCAAGGGGAGTATGCACCTCTAGCGCCCGCCAGACGGGCGCTGGTGGATTGCATATGGGGAGTATCTGTTGCCTCAGCGCCGTAGACCCACTTTGGGTCCGGGCTTGCCCGCGATGCGGCGCGTCTGAACAGCAGGCGCTGTCATCGCGGGCAAGCCCCTTCCCACCAGCAGCTCGACGCGCCGCAGTGAATGGAAGCCGCACAGCCCACCAGGCCGGCGGCCCGCCCTCACAACCGCTCAATCGTGCTGCAGATACCAGCGCTTGAGCTGCGCGCGCTCGGCCTCGCCCACGCCCAGCGCGCGCGACAGGTAGGGCTGCACGCCGCCGTAGTCGGCGTCCACGGCGTGCAGCGCGGCGTCGAGGAACTCCTGCTGCACGCGCCACAGCACGTGCAGCACCTCGCGCGGCGCGCGGGCGTCGGGCAGCGCCGGCATGCGGTACAGGTCGTTGGTGAGCAGGTAGTCCTGCATCACCACGTCGCGCGGCACGTCCAGCGCCAGCAGGATCAGCGCGGCGGCGAAGCCGGTGCGGTCCTTGCCGGCGGTGCAGTGAAACACCAGCGGCGCGTCGCTGTCCAGCAGGTGCTGGAACAGCGCGGCAAAGCGCGCCGCGTTGTCGTGCACGAAGGCGCGGTAGGTCTCCTGCATCAGCTCCACCGTGTGCGCGGGCGTCACGGCCTTGCCGGCGTCCAGCAGGTCCTTCATGCGCTGCACCACCGTGGGCTCGATGGGCAGCGGATGCTGGGCCACGCCGGGCAGCTCGTAGGGCACGGCGGCGCGCTCGTCGCGGCCGCGAAAGTCGAACACGCGCGTGACGCCGAGCGACGTGAACACCTCGGCATCCTGGGGCGTCAGGGCCGCCAGGTGGTCGGAGCGGAACAGCCGCCGCCAGCGCACCGGGCGCGCGTCGGCGCCGGTGTAGCCGCCCAGGTCGCGGAAGTTGCTGGCACCGGCGAGCTTGAGGGAGCGATCAGGATCGGTAGACATGGGCGCATTGTGGGCCAAGCGCAGGTCGCACCGGCGCCGCACCCGGCGTCGCGCACTCGTCCTACAGCCGCCTGCGCGGGGCGGCCCAACAATCGCGTCACGCCATGCAGTGCAGCCGTGCCGCAGCGCCCTCTCGCCAGGGCCGGAAAGTGCATCAGGGCTTCAGGGAGAACAGCGGCTCGTGACCACCCCCGCATCCACCACGCAGACGACGGACGTGCCGGCCGCGCCGGGGCCGGAGCGCGACCGCGCCACCCTCGACGTCGCCTCGCAGACGGCCGAGGCGCTGTCGCGCCAGCCGCTGGTCAACGGGCTGGTGAGCGGGGCCGTCATCGTCGCCGCGCTGTACTTCGGGCGCGATCTGCTGGTGCCGCTGGCGTTGTCGATCCTGGTCGGCTTCGTGCTCGATCCGCTGGTGTCGTGGTTGAAGCGCCGCGGCGTGCCGCGGGCGCTGGCGGTGTTCATCGTCATGGCCACCACGCTGGTACTGCTGGCCGGCACCGCCTTCTTCATCGTCGGGCAGCTGCGCCAGCTGGGCAACAACCTGCCGAGCTACGAGCAGACCATCAACCGCAAGCTGCGCAACTTCGGCGACATGATGCGCCAGCCCGGCCTGCTGGACCAGTATTCGCGCGTGGTCACCAAGGTCGAGCGCGAGATCGACCAGGCGCAGCGCCAGGCCGAGCCGCCCAAGCCCGCCGCCGAGCGGCCGCAGCGCGTGGAGATCGTCGGCCAGAGCGTGCGCCCGGCCGAGCGGGTGAAGCGCTGGGTCGACAGCTTTGCCACGCCGGTGGTGATGATCGGCATCGTCATCGTGTTCGTGTTCCTGATCCTGCTGGACAAGGGCGACCTGCGCGACCGCGCGCTGCGGCTATTGGGCAGCAACCTGCACCGCACCACCGACGCGCTGAACGAGGCGGCGCGCCGCGTGAGCAAGTACCTGGGCATGCAGCTGATCGTGAACGCCACCTACGGCATTCCGATGGCGCTGGGGCTGCTGCTGATCGGCGTGCCGGGCGCGCTGGTGTGGGGCCTGCTGGCGGCGATGCTGCGCTTCGTGCCCTACGTGGGGCCGATCATCGGCGCGGTGTTCCCGCTCACGCTGGCCTTCGCGGTTGACCCCGGCTGGGACATGGTGCTGTGGGCGCTGGCGCTGATCGTGACGCTGGAAGTCATCAGCAACAACGTCATCGAACCCTGGCTGTACGGCGCCACCACCGGCCTGTCCACGCTGTCGCTGATCCTGGCGGCGATGTTCTGGACCGCCATCTGGGGGCCGATCGGCCTGATCCTGTCGACGCCGATCACCGTGGTGCTGCTGGTGCTGGGCCACCACCTGCCGCAACTGCAGTTCCTGGAGGTGCTGCTGGGCAGCGAACGCGCGCTGGACGAGCCCACGCGCCTGCACCAGCGCCTGCTGGCGGGCGACGTGGAGGAAGCCGTCGACCTGGCGATCCAGCACGCCGACGCCGAATCGCCCCGGCACTTCTACGACGAGGTCGGCCTGGGCGCGCTGCGCCTGGCCACCAGCGCGCACGGCACGGTGGCCACGGCCGAGCACCGGCACCGCGTGATCTCGGGCATGGACCAAGTGATCGACGAACTGCGCGACCAGCACCCCCGCCGCCCGAGCTGCCGGTGCGCGTGGCCTGCCTAGGCGGGCGCTGGGCGGTGGACGCGCTGGCCGCCGACATGGCCGCGCACACGCTGGCGCTGGAAGGCATCGGCAGCCGCGCGGTGCAGGTCAGCGTGATGTCGGCCGACTACTTCGCCCAGCTCGACCTGCAGGATGCCGAGGTGCTGGTGCTGTGCTACCTCACGCACGACCCGACCACGCTGGCCAAGTACTTCGTGCGCCGCCTGCGCCGCCGCTGGCCCGACGTGCAGGTGATCCTGGCGGCCCTGAACTACCTGCCCGACCACCCGGAGGCCGACATCGCCACGCTGGTGGGCGCCGACGCGCTGGTCACCTCGTTCGACGAGCTGGTGGCGCAGGCACAGAGCCGGCTCGTCAACACCGCCGACGACGCGCCCTACACCCCGGCACCGCTGCCGGGCAACGAAGCCGAGCGCCTGCAGGCGCTGCGCGATAGCGGCGTGCTGGCACCGGCGCTGCGCGGGCGGCTCGACGCCATCGCCAAGCGCGCGGCCGACACCTTCGACTGCGCCATGGCGCAGGTGTCGCTGGTCGACGAGCAATGGCAGCTCACCCACGGCGACGCCAGCGCCGCCGGCCGGCCCGATGACGGCGCGCCGGAGCAAGGCACGCCGCGTGCGCTGTCGCTGTGCGGCCATGTGGTGGCCGACGGCGAGCCGCTGGTGGTGCCCGACGTGGCGCGCGACCCGCGCTTTGCCGCCAACCCGGTGCTGAAGGAGCGCGGCATCCGCTTCTACGCCGGCGCGCCGCTGCGCACGCGCGAGGGGCAGGTGCTGGGCACGCTGTGCCTGCTCGACACGCAACCGCGCACCCTGTCGCCGCGCGACGTGATGCTGCTGCAGAACATGGCCGACGACGTGATGCGCGCCGTGCGGCAGCAGCAGAAGCAGCGCGATGGCGGCGTGGCGGACGAGGGGCCGGCGCTGGCGCTGCCGTGACGGGCGCCGGGAGCGGTTTCAAACATTTTCAGGCTGAAAGCGCCATTTGACGGGCGCCAACAGCTATTGATTTGATTGCAAGTCAGAATGCGCCGGCAGCACCACCTGCGCCAGCAGCCCCGGCTCGGCGTTGCGCAGCAGCAGCCGCCCGCCATGCGCCTGCGCCACCATGCGCGCCAGGTACAGCCCCAGCCCCACGCCGCCGGTGCCGCGCTGGCGCGCGCCGTCGGGGCGGTAGAACGGCTCGGCCAGCTGCGCCAGCTGCTCGGGCGGCACGCCGGGGCCGTGGTCGCGCAGCTCGATCAGCACGCCCTCGGCGCTGCGGCGCAGGTGCAGCTCGGGCGGCGGCGCACCGGCCGGTGTGTGGCGCAGCGCGTTGTCGAGCAGGTTGCGCAGCAGCAGGCGCAGGCGGCCGGCATCCAGCGACAGCGGCGCGGCCAGCGCGGCATCGGCCTGCAGGCGCACGCTGGCAGCCAGCGGGTTGGCCACGGCCAGTTCGTCGATCAGCGCGCGCGCCAGCGCCGGCAGGTCGGTCGGCGTGCGCTGCAGCGCGGCGTGCGGGCTGGCCAGGCGCTCGCTTTCCAGCAGATCGGCGATCAGCTCGCGCATCTGCCCCAGGTCGCGCAGCAGGGCATCGCGCGTGGGCTGGGTGGCAGCGTCCTCGGGCAGCAGCTCGGCGTTCAGGCGCGCGCGCGTGAGGGGCTGCGCAGCTCGTGGCTCATGGCCAGCAGCAGCGTGCGCTTGGCGTCCAGCATCTGGCGGATGTCGCCGGCCATGTGGTTCACGGTCTGGGCCAGTTCGCTCAGTTCGTCGGGGTGCCGTGCGTGCTGCACCGGAATCGGCGGCTCGAACTGCCCGGCACCGAAGCGGCGCGGGCCCTCGCCAATGGCGCGGATGGGTCGCAGCATGCGGTGCACCAGCGCGTAGGCCGCCGCCGTCAGCGCCAGCAGCAGGGCCAGCGTAATCCAGACGAAGCGTTGCGCGCCCTGCGCCGGCCGCGCGCTCAACGACAGCTCGATGCGGTGGCCGTCGGCGGTCTGGCGAAGCACCGCGGCGCGGTCGGGCCGATCCTCGCGCGCCCACGGCGGGCCGCGCTGCGGCCGCGCGCCCGAGGCCCAGTTCACCTGCGGCCCGCTGATGTGCACCACCACCGGCAGGTGCGCCGCGATGGCCTGCGCGCGCTCGACGCTCGGTGGCGAGCCGATCTCGGCCACCAGCCGGTCGGCATAGTCGCCGATCAACGGATCGACCGCGCCCCGCCAGCCGCTGGAAAACGCCTTCCCGATGCCGCCCAGGAACACGGCGCTCATGGCCACCGCCAGCAGCAGAAACAGCAGCACCAGCCGCACGCGCAGGAATGGCGAGCGCGGCGCCACCAGGATGGCCGCACGGCCTCGCTCATGGCAACTCACGCGGCAGGGCCAGCGTGTAGCCGGCATTGCGCAGCGTCTTGATGGCGTCCAGCGGCTCCAGCTTCTTGCGCAGGCGGCTGACCACGATGTCCACGGCGCGCGTGTACAGCTCGGCCTCGTGCCCGCGCAGCGCGGCCAGGATGTCGTCGCGGCTGAACACCTTGCCCGGCGCGCGCGCCAGCAGGTGCAGCAGATCGAACTCGGTGCTGGTCAGCTCGACCGGCTCGCCGCCGCGCTGCACGCTGCGCGTGACCGGGTCAAGCGTCAGGCCATCGAAGCGCAGCGGCGCGTCGGGCGTTGGTGCGGCCACGCGCCGGCGCAGGATGGTCTGCACGCGCGCCACCAGCTCGCGCGGCTCGAACGGCTTGGGCAGGTAGTCGTCGGCGCCCAGTTCCAGCCCCACCACGCGGTCCATCACCTCGCCGCGCGCGGTGAGCATCAGGATCGGCAGGTCGCTGTCCTTGCGGATGGTGCGGCACAGCGCGAAGCCGTCCATCTCGGGCAGCATGACGTCGAGGATGGCGGCGTCGAAGCCGCCGGCCCGCAACCGCGCCAGCCCGTCGCTGGGCGTCAGCGCCTGCGCCAGCCGCAGGCCGAAGCGCTCGAAATACTGCGCCAGCGGCGGGCCCAGGTGTTCGTCGTCGTCGATCAGCAGGACGTTGACCATGCCGATCATTGTGGCGCGTGCGCCAGGCGCCCATGGCGCGCCACCAGGCTGCGCAGGTGCGCCTGCGACGCGCCATCCAGGTGATCGAACAGATCCGCGGCAGCGAGGAGATCACCGCTCAGGTGCGCACGCTGCTGCGCATCGGCCTGGGCGATCAGGCGCAAGGCATGGGCGCGATCGAAGCGCACGCACCAGAGCAGCGAGAGCAACTCATCGTGCGGCTCGGCCTGACGTGCCAACAGGGCCGACCCGCGGGCACGGGCCAGGTCCACCAGGGTCCGCCGGGCCGCCAATGCGTTCGCGTCTGCGCGCATGGTGCTGGCGCCCTTGGACGCCTCAACCACCACGCCGCCAGCCGCGGCGCTTCTGCATGAAGTCACGCACCTGCTGCTGCTGCGCGGGGTTCAGGCTGTCGTAGAAGTCGCCCATGGCCGCGATCACCTCGGGGCTGCCGGTGCGCACGGCGTCGGTCTTCTGCTGCACCAGGGCCTGCGCCTTGGCGCGGTCGAAGGTGGCGCCGGCCACCAGCGACTGCACCTCGGCGCGCGGGTCAGTGCTGCCGCGCACAGCAAGGCGCTGGGCGTGCAGCTTGTCGGACAGCACGGTGAGCTTGGCCTTCTGCTCGGCGTTTAGGTCCAGCTTGCCCGCCACGCGTTCGACCATGCGGCCGCGCCATTCGGCCGATTGCTCGGGCGTGGCGTCGGCGCGCCAGCCGCCGTGGTGCATGCGGTGGCCGCAGGCGGTGAGGCTGCCCAGCACGATGCCGGCGCTGGCCAGGGCGAAGAGACTGCGTTTGATCCAGGTTTTCATGACGGTGCCTTTCAATGAGGCGTGTTGAACATGACCGTCATGGTGCCGCGCGGGCGGCGCCGCGTCTTCTCGGCGCGGTATCGCTGTGTTTCGTTATTTTTCAGCGAAGTCTTCGGTGTCGACTTCACGCCGCGCCTGCTCGGCATAGCGATGGCCGCTGACGGTGGCGGGGTTGATGAGGGCGTCAAGCTCGGCCAGCACGTCTGCAGAAAGGCGCACGTCGGCCGCGCCCAGGTTCTCATGCAGGTGCTCGACCGTGCGCGTGCCAGGGATGGGCAGGATGTCGTCGCCCTGTTGCAGCAGCCAGGCCAGCGCCAGTTGCGCCGGGGTGCAACCGGCATCGGCGGCCAGGCGGCGGTAGTCGGCCAGCAGCGGCAGGTTGCGCGCGAAATGCTCGGGCGCAAAGCGCGGCATGGGGCGGCGGATGTCCTTCTCGGGCAGCGCCTGGACAGCGGCCACATCGGGCAGCGCGCCCGCCAGAAAGCCACGGCCGACCGGGCTGAAGGCGACGAAGCTCACGCCCAGGTCGCGGCAGGCTTGCAGCACGGCAATCTCGGGGTTGCGCGTCCACAGCGAATACTCGGTCTGCAACGCGGCGATGGGGTGCACGGCGTGCGCGCGGCGCAGCGTGTCGGCCGAGACTTCCGACAGGCCGATGGCGCGGATCTTGCCCGCGCGCACCAGCTCGGCCAGCGCGCCCACGCTGTCCTCGATGGGCACGGCCTTGTCCCAGCGGTGCAGGTAGTACAGGTCGATGACGTCGGTCTTCAGCCGCCGCAGCGAGCCTTCGCAGGTGGCGCGGATGGTCTCGGGCCGGCCGTCGATGACGCGGCCGGGCTTGACCGTGCCGTCGCCCGTCTCGTGCGTGAGGCCGCACTTGCTGGCCAGCGTGAAGCGGCTGCGGTGCGGCGCCAGCACCTGGCCGACGATGGACTCGCTGGCGCCGAAGCCGTACAGCGCGGCGGTGTCGAAGTGCGTCACGCCGGCATCGAGCGCGGCCAGCAGCAGCGCCTCGGCCTGCTCGGGCGGCGGCGCCACGCCGTAGGCGTGGCAGATGTTCATGCAGCCCAGGCCGATGGGGCTGACGGTGAAGGGGCCGAGGGCGCGTGGGGGCATGGCTGGGGCTTGTGGGAGTGCGTTCGCGGCTTCCGCCGCTCCTACAATGGGAGCTGCTTGCGCCTGTCAATCAATGATTTCATGCATAAAACAATCTGAAATCCTTATGTATCAGGCGCAGGCAGCTATTAATCAAGAAGCGTTCAGCTGTTGCTCCAGATCGTGCAGGACCTGGTAGCAGGGCAGCACCTGCGCCACGCTGGCGTTGGGCTCGCGGCCTTCGCGGATGGCGGCGAAGAACTCGCGGTCCTGCAGCTCGATGCCGTTCATGCTGACATCGACCTTCGACACATCGATCTTCTCCTCCTTGCCGGTGAACAAATCGTCGTAGCGCGCGATGTAGGTCGCCGTGTCGCCGATGTAGCGGAAGAAGGTGCCCAGCGGGCCGTCGTTGTTGAAGCTCAGGGACAGCGTGCAGATGGCGCCGTTGGCCGCCTTGAGCTGGATGCTCATGTCCATGGCGATGCCCAGATCGGGGTGGATCGGGCCCTGGATGGCGTTGGCCTGCACGATGGGGCTGCCGGCCTGGTAGGCGAACAGGTCCACCGTGTGGGCGGCGTGGTGCCACAGCAGGTGGTCCGTCCAGCTGCGCGGCTGGCCGGCGGCGTTGATGTTGCTGCGGCGGAAGAAGTAGGTCTGCACATCCATCTGCTGGATGTTGAATTCGCCGGCCTTGATCTTCTTGTGCACGTACTGGTGGCTGGGGTTGAAGCGGCGCGTGTGGCCGCACATGGCCACCAGGCCGGTCTTCTTCTGCACTTCGGCCACGCGCTGGCCATCGGCCAGGTTGTCGCACAGCGGAATCTCGACCTGCACGTGCTTGCCGGCCTGCAGGCACTGGATGGACTGCTCGGCGTGCATCTGCGTGGGCGTGCACAGGATGACGGCATCGACCTCGGGCAGCGCCAGGCTTTCGGCCAGGTCGGTCGCCACGTGCGGGATGCCGTACTTGTCGGCCACTTCCTGCGTCGGCTCCTGCGGCGGCCGATGAGGGACACGACCTCGACGCCGTCGATGTTCTTAATGCCGTCCAGGTGCTTGATGCCGAAGGCGCCGGCACCGGCCAGCGCGACTTTGATGGGTTGGGTCATGGTGATTCCTGTGTGTGTAGAAACGCTGCCGAAACAGCCGGACGCAGAGGACGCGGAGGTTCCGCAGAGGACGCAGAAGATACCGAAGGCTCAGAACACAGTTTGAATTTTCTGCGTCCTCTGCGTATGGACGGCGTTAAAAGCCTCAGACTTGGTTCTCCAGAATAAGGTGCCCCACGGCCGTGTTCGACGCCGGCACATGGAAGAAGCGGTGCGCCACCTTCGGCGCCTGGCCGCTGCCGGCCACGTCGCTCATCGCGCCGCGGGCGATCAGCCACATCACCAGCTCGATGCCTTCGCTGCCCGCCTCGCGCACGTAGTCGATGTGCGGCATGGTGGACAGATCGGCCGGGTCGGCGATCAGGCGGTCGAGGAAGCGGTTGTCCCATTCGGCGTTGATCAGGCCGGCGCGCGGGCCCTGCAGCTGGTGGCTCATGCCGCCCGTGCCCCAGATCTGCACCTTCAGCGGCTCGTCGTAGCTCTCGATGGCGCGGCGGATGGCCTGGCCCAGCGCAAAGCAGCGCTTGCCCGACGGCACGGGGTACTGCACCACGTTGACGTGGAACGGGATCACCTTGCAGGGCCATTCAGCCGGGCTGCCGAACATCAGGTTCATCGGCACCGTCAGGCCGTGATCCACCTTCAGGTCGTTGACGATGGTGAGGTCGAAGTCCTGCTGGATCACCGACTGCGCGATGTGCGAGGCCAGCTTGGGATGGCCCTTGACCACCGGCACGGGGCGCGGGCCGTAGCCTTCGTCGGCCGGCTCGAACTCGGCCGCGGTGCCGATGGCAAAGGTCGGGATCACGCCCAGGTCGAAGTTGGTGGCATGGTCGTTGTAGACGAGGAAGATCACGTCGGGCGTGTTCTCCTTCATCCACTGCTTGCTGAACTCGAAGCCCTTGAACATGGGTACCCAGTACGGCTCCTCGGTCTTGCCGTGGTCGATGGCGGCGCCGATGGCCGGCACGTGCGAGCTGTAGACCGACGCGGTGATACGGGCGTTGCCGTTTGCTCCTGTTCTAGGAGCTTCCTGCGCCTGCTGCACGGCGTCTGCGAGCTCTTTCTGTGCTTTTTCTTCCCACGCCTGCCAGGCATCGGAGCGGGCCATGGGGCCCTGCGCATTGCCACCCTCGCCCACCACGCGGTTGCCCTCGGGCGTGCGGCCGCCGGCTACCATCATGTCGCGGTACTGCTGCTCGGTCATGCCGGTCATGCTGCCGGCCATCTGCTGAAAGCTCAGGCCATCGGTGGCGCCCAGCTTGCTCAAGAAATAGATGTTGCCGCCGGTGCGCATCATCCAGTTCAGGTCGCGCGCACGCACGGC
The DNA here is from genome assembly GCF_013423955.1 of Ottowia beijingensis. Lineage (GTDB taxonomy): Bacteria > Pseudomonadota > Gammaproteobacteria > Burkholderiales > Burkholderiaceae_C > Ottowia > Ottowia beijingensis. The sequence goes on from NZ_JACCKX010000001.1 coordinate 974,788, forward strand.
CGCACGCTGCTCGTCGGTCATGGGCCATTCGGCCAGGTAGGCATCCTCGTCAGCCTTGAAGCGTTTGCGGTTTTCGTCCTTCATAAGGCTCATGCAGAACTGGTTGAGCCAGTAGCCCTTGCGGCTCTGGTCGGCATCGAAGATGGTCGTGCCGGGGACGTCGAGATAGGGTTTGTCGAGTGCCATGGTGTGTCTCCTCGTTTACTTCACTTCTTCAGGCCAATACAGGCGCATGGGATTGTCGACCAGCAGCTTGCGCTGCAGTTCGGCCGTGGGCGCGATGTGGGGATGAAATCGACCAGCAGCCCATCGTCGGGCATGTGGTCCTTCAGGTTGGGGTGCGGCCAGTCGGTGCCCCACAGCACGCGGTCGGGGAAGGTTTCGACGATGCGGCGCGCGAAGGGCACGACGTCGCGGTAGGCGGCCTGCTCGCCATCCAACGCCTTGGGGCCGCTGACCGACAGGCGCTCGGGGCAGCTCACCTTGCTCCACACGTTGGGGTGCTCGCGCATGAACCTCACGAACAGCTCGAACTCGGGGCCATCCACCGGCTGGGTCACGTCGGGGCGGCCCATGTGGTCGACCACCACCGTGGTCGGCAGGCTGGTGAAGAAGTCCCAGAGCTCGGGCAGATCGACCGCCTCGAAGTAGATGACCACGTGCCAGCCCAGTTTGGCGATGCGGCCGGCGATTTCCATCAGTTCGTCGCGCGGGGTGAAGTCGACCAGGCGCTTGACGAAGTTGAAGCGCACGCCGCGCACGCCGGCATCGTGCAGGCGCTGCAGCTCTTCGTCGCTGATGTCGCGCCGCACGGTGGCCACGCCGCGCGCCTTGCCGTTGCTGGCGATGCAGGCATCGACCATGGCGCGGTTGTCGGCGCCGTGGCAGGTGGCCTGCACGATGACGTTGCGCGCGAAGCCCAGGTGGTCGCGCAGCGCGAACAGCTGCGCCTTGCTGGCATCACAGGGCGTGTACTTGCGCTCGGGCGCGTAGGGAAATTCGGCGCCGGGGCCGAACACGTGGCAGTGCGCGTCGACGCTGCCAGGCGGCAGCGCAAAGCGCGGCTTGCTCGGGCCTTCGTACCAGTCGAGCCAGCCCTTGGTTTTCTCGAAATCGCCGGTGGTGGGTTTGGTCATGGTGGGCTTGAAATCCTGAATACCGGACGCAGAGGATTCGCAGAGAACGCAAGAAAGAAAACCTTTTATTTTGGTTGTTTCTTTTGCGTCCTCTGCGCAATCTCTGCGTCCTCTGCGTCCGGCTGTTTGGCTGTTTGGCTGTTCTAGCGTCAGTCGATGTAGCGCAGCCCCGCCTTGGCCAGCGGCTCGCGCATCTTGTACATGTCGACGCCGAGCACGCCGCTGGCGAGCTGCTCGCGCTTGGCGCCTTCGTTGGCTTCGCGTGCGGCGGCGGCTTCCAGCGTCTTGGCCGCCATGGCGCGCGGCACGCAGACCACGCCGTCGTCGTCCGCCACGATCACGTCACCCGGGTTGACCACCATGCCGGCGCACACCACGGGGATGTTGACGCTGCCCAGCGTGGCCTTGATCGTGCCCTTGGACGAGATCGCCTTGCTCCAGACCGGGAAGCTCATTTCCTTCAGCGTCTTCACGTCGCGCACGCCGGCGTCGATGACCAGCGCCCGCGCGCCACGCGCCTGGAAACTGGTAGCCAGCAGGTCGCCGAAGTAGCCGTCGGTGCACTCTGCGGTGATGGCGGCGACCACGATGTCGCCCGGCTGAATCTGCTCGGCCACCACGTGCATCATCCAGTTGTCGCCGGGGTGCAGCAGCACGGTGACGGCCGTGCCGCTGACCTGCGCGCCGGGGTAGATGGGCCGCATGTAGGGCTTGAGCAAGCCGACGCGGCCCATGGCCTCGTGCACGGTGGCGCTGCCGTATTGGGCCAGCGCGTCGGCCGTGGCCGCATCGGTGCGAGTGATATGGCGGTAGACGACGCCGAGTTCGTACATGGCTTATTTCCCCTTCTTCTTGAGTGCTGCGTCGAGCCGCGGAAACACGCGCCGCGCGTTGCCTTCGTAGACCTTGTAGCGCTGCTCATCCGTCAGATTGTCGGTGGCCTGCACGTAGCGCTTGGTGTCGTCGTAGTAGTGGCCGGTCTCGGGGTCGATGCCGCGCACGGCGCCGATCATCTCGCTGGCGAACAGGATGTTGTCGACGGGGATCACCTTGGTCAGCAGGTCGATGCCCGGCTGGTGGTACACGCAGGTGTCGAAGAAGATGTTGTTCAGCAGATGGTCCTGCAGCAGCGGCTTCTTCATCTCCTGCGCCAGGCCGCGAAAGCGCCCCCAGTGGTAGGGCACCGCGCCGCCGCCGTGCGGGATGATGAACTTCAGGCTGGGGAAATCCTTGAACAGATCACCCTGCAGGCACTGCATGAAGGCCGTGGTGTCGGCGTTCAGGTAATGCGCGCCGGTGGTGTGGAAGCACGCATTGCACGAGGTGCTGACGTGCACCATGGCCGGGATGTCGTACTCGACCATCTTCTCGTAGATGGGGTACCAGTGGCGGTCGGTCAGCGGCGGGCTGGTCCAGTGGCCGCCGGAGGGGTCCGGGTTCAGGTTGATGCCGACGAAGCCGTAGTCCTTGACGCACTTTTCCAGTTCGGGGATGCAGGTGGCCGGATCGACACCCGGCGACTGCGGCAGCATGGCGGCGCCGATGAAGTGGTCGGGGAACAGCTGGCTGACGCGGTAGCACAGCTCGTTGCAGATCGCCGCCCAGGTGCTGCTCACGGCGAAGTCGCCGATGTGGTGCGCCATGAAGCTGGCGCGCGGGCTGAAGATGGTCAGATCGCTGCCGCGCTCCTTCATCAGCTTGAGCTGGTTGGTCTCGATCGACTCGCGCAGTTCGTCGTCGGAAATCTTCAGATCGCTGACCTTGGGCTTGGCTGCGGGGTCGGCGATGCCGGCAATCTGCTGGTTGCGCCAGTGCTCCAGCGCCTTGGGGGCGGTGGTGTAGTGGCCGTGGCAGTCGATGATGAGCGGATTGGCTTGGCTCATGGGCTCCTCGGATGCTTCTGGTGGGGGATGAGCCATTGTGCGATGCCGACCTTCCCAGCGCTACCGGTAGGCGGCACTATCAGATATGCCAATAGGGCATCGCTGATTTAAAGTTATGCTCAAATTTAAATATCGCCATGGACCTGCGCCAACTTGAATACTTCGTGCGCGTGGCCGAACTGGGCGGCTTCACCCGCGCCGCGATTGCGCTGGGCGTGGCCCAGCCGGCCCTGAGCCGCCAGGTGCGCCTGCTGGAGGTGGAACTGCGCCAGACCCTGCTGGCGCGCAACGGCCGCGGCGCCGTCCCCACCGAGGCCGGCCAGGTGCTGCTGGAGCATGCGCGCGGCATCCTGCACCAGGTAGACCGTGCGCGTGAGGAACTGGCCCGCCTGCGCGGCGGCCTGGCGGGGCGCGTCACGCTGGGGCTGCCGCCGTCCGTGGCACGTGCGCTGGCCGTGCCGCTGCTGCAGGGCTTTCGTCAGCAACTGCCGGATGCGCGCCTGTCGATCACCGAGGCGCTGTCAACCGGCATGCAGGAGCAGGTGGCCAGCGGCCGCCTCGACATCGCCGTGCTCTACAACGCGCAGCCCGTGCCGGGCCTCGAAATCGCCCCGCTGGCCAGCGACGCGCTGCTGCTGGTGCGCCGCGCCGAAGAAGCGGGGCACGCCGCCCCAGACGCGGAGATGACGCTGCCCGAAGTCGCCCGCCTGCCGCTGGTCATCCCCACCCGGCCCAACGCCATCCGCATGCACATCGAAGCGGAAATGGCGCGGGCGGGTTGCCGCCCCGAGGTGGCGCTGGAGATCGACGGCGTGGCCGCCATCCTGGACCTGGTGCAGGATGGCGCCGGCTGCGCCATCCTGTCGCGCCACGCCCTGGCCGGCGCCGCGCAAGCTGCCGCCTTCCAGGCCTGCCCCATCGTCACCGCCACCGGGGCACGGCTGCGCATCCCGCTCTACACCGCCGTCAGCAGCCTGCGCCCCACCACCGGCACGCAGCAGGCCGTGCTGGCTTTGGTGCGCGCCCTGGCCCATGAACGCCTGGACGCGCCATGTTGATATTGTTTTTATAGCTACTCGCGCTTTCCTGGTGGGCGCAAAAGCCATTTTTCATTCATTTTTCCTGCCAGAAACCGCACCCGACACAGGGCATCGCCTTCAGCCTACGTCCAGAGCACCGGCCGTGCCGCAGAATGCAGGCAAGGGATTGAACTTTGCCCTTAGCACTCAATCGAAGAGAGTGCTAGAATACCTGAGCAACATGAAAGGACATTCGACGATGACCCATTCGGCAACCACTTCAGCAAACGCCGTGGCGCTGGCCAACCCGTGGGCTGTTGTACCGCCGCTGGGCAATCTGGACGCCTACATCACGGCCGTCAACCGCCTGCCCATGCTGACGCAGGAGGAAGAGCAGCGCTTTGCGCGCGAGTTGCGCGACAGCGGCGACATCGAGGCGGCCGGCAAGCTGGTGCTATCGCACCTGCGGCTGGTGGTCAGCACTTCGCGCCAGTACCTGGGCTACGGCCTGCCGCACGCCGACCTGATCCAGGAAGGCAACGTGGGCCTGATGAAAGCCGTCAAGCGCTTCGACCCCGACCAGGGCGTGCGCCTGGTGAGCTACGCGCTGCACTGGATCAAGGCCGAGATCCACGAATACATCCTGAAGAACTGGCGCCTGGTCAAGGTGGCCACCACCAAGGCGCAGCGCAAGCTGTTCTTCAACCTGCGCTCGATGAAGCAGGGCTTCAAGGTCGAGGACGCGGCCGATGACATCACGCACCGCGACGCGCTGACCGACGCGCAGATCGACGTGGTGGCGCGCGAACTGAACGTGAAGCCGGAAGAAGTGCGCGAGATGGAAACGCGCCTGTCCGGCGGCGACATCCTGCTGGATCCGGCGCCCTCGGACGACGGCGAGCAAGCCTTCGGCCCCATCGCCTACCTGTCGGACGCCGGCCACGAGCCGACGGCGATGATCGAATCGGCCCAGCGCGACGTGCTGGCCACCGAGGGCATTGCCACGGCGCTGAAGAGCCTGGACGAGCGCAGCCGCCGCATCGTGACCGAGCGCTGGCTGAACGTGAACGACGACGGCTCGGGCGGCATGACGCTGCACGAGCTGGCCGCCGAGTACGGCGTGAGCGCCGAGCGCATCCGCCAGATCGAGGTGGCGGCCATGAAGAAGATGCGCACGGCGCTGGCCGAATACGCCTGACGCCCCACGCGGCGGGCAAGCGCAGAAAAACTTCACGGAACCCGGGCTTGCCCGGGTTTTTCTTGCCCGTTTGTAAGCCAGGCATGTAACGAACTGGCTTAAAAGTTCGGCGTGCCTGCCGTCGTTGCCTTGCTTCACTGGTTTCTTCGCCTGCCGGGCCGTGCGCGCCATGGCCTGGCGCTGGTGTTGCTGGCGCTGGGCAGCGCCGCGCTAGCCGGCCCGCCACCGGCGGTGATCGAGCTCGATGCCCGGGTGCGGCCGGTGGTGCCGCTGCCAGGGCATGCGCAGTTCTGGATCGACAGCGGCGGCCAGCTCGACATCGACGCCGTGGCGCGCCAGGGTGACGCGCTGGACTGGCGCCCCGTGCTGGACGAGGCGCGCTACCCGCTGGACGGGCAGGTGCTGTGGTTCCGCTTTCGCGCGCACCAGCAGTCGGCGCCCCAGCGCTGGTTCATCGAGCTGATGGATTCCGGCATCGACCGCGCCGTGCTGTACCAGCGCAGCGGCGACGGCGCCTGGCACCGGCAGGAAGCCGGCGACGCCGTGCCCGTGCCGCACTGGCCGGTGCCGGGGCGCCTGCCCACCTTTTCGCTCACCACCAAGACCGAGACGCCGGTGGATTACTGGTTGCGCGTCGAGCACGCGCGCGTGGCCTACTCGGCGCCCATCCGCCTCATCAGCGGCACGCCGCTGGCCGTGTCGCGCGATCAGGAGCAGTTCCTGCTCGGGGCTACTTCGGCCTGCTGGCCATGGTGCTGATGATGGCGCTGGCGCTGTCCATCGCCTGGCGCGACCGTCTGATGATCGGCTACGCGGCCTACGTGGCCTCGGTCGGCATCACCCAGCTGGCCCAGCTGGGCACCGGCGCGCAGTACGTGTGGCCGTACTGGGACTGGTGGAACCGCCTGTCCACCTTCGTCGCGCCATCGCTGTCGGCAGTCGTCGGCCTGCTGTTCATCCGCATGCTGACCGAGCCGGCGCGCAGCTCGGTCTGGCTGGACCGCGCGGTGCTGGCCGTGGCCGCGCTCACCACCACGCTGGTGCTGGTCGACATCGCCGTGCCGCTGGGCGCCACCTACCGGCTGATCGGCGACGTGTTGCTGCTGCTGCTGGCACTGGTCGCCGTGTGCATGGCGCTGGCGTGGCGGCGCAGCCCCGACCGGCACCTGCGCCTGGCCATCCTCGGTTTCATGCCCATGCTGCTGCTGGCGCTGTTTCCGCTGGCGCGCACGCTGGGGCTCATCGCCACCAGCGGGCTGACGCGCTACGGCCTGGCCATCGGCGCGGCGCTGGAGATGCCGATCCTGCTATACGCCATCGCCACCGGCGTGGCCAGCCGGCGCGAAGCGCGCGTGCGCGCCGCGGCCTCGGCCACCACCGACGCGCTCACCGGCCTGGCCAACCTGCGGGTGCTGACGCCGCGCCTGGACGGCGCCCTGGCGCGCGCCGACAAGCAGGGCAGCAGCTTTGCCGTGCTGGTGGTGCACGTGGCCAACTGGAAGGACATTGCCGCCGCGCACGGCCTGCAGGCCGCCGAGCGCGCGCTGGTACTCACGGCCTCGCGCCTGCGCCGCATCGCCGGCGAGGTGGACCTGGCCGCGCGCGTGAGCGAGGCCGACTTCGCCGTGCTGCTGGAAGCACCCACCACGCGGCACGACGCCATCGCGCGAGCGCTCCGCATCGTCGACGAGGGCGCGCGCGACTCCGCGCTGCTGGCCAAGGGCGACGCGCTCGACCTGCGCGTGAGCGTGGCCATGCTGCCGAGAAAGCCGCTCAACGGCGCTGCCGTGCTGCGCTGGATGCTGGGCGCCGCGCGCGCCGGCCGCATGGGGCCGGCCGAAGACCGGGTGCGCGTGCTGGGCTGAGGCGCGCCCGGCGCCGGCTAACATCGCGTTTTTCAGCGGCCGCCACCGCGGGCCGCGCCCTCGCCCATTCACGACACCACCATGCCCATTGCCCCGCTCTCCCGCCGCGCGCTGATCGCCGGCGCCGCCCTGCTCGCTGCCATCGGCGCCGCCACGCCGGCCTTCGCACAGGCCGCGGCCTGGCCTGCCAAGCCGCTGCGCATCATCGTCGGCTTTCCGGCCGGCTCGTCGCCCGACCTGACGGCGCGCGCGCTGGCCGACCCGCTGGAGAAGGCGCTGGGCCAGCCCGTCATCGTCGACAACCGCGCCGGTGCCGGCGGCAACATCGGCGCCGACGCGGTGGCCAAGGCCACCGACGGCCACACCATCGGCCTGATGATCAACGGCAACATGACCATCGCCCGGCTGCTGAACCCCGCCGTGCGCTACGACCCGCTGAAGGACCTGGCGCCGGTCAGCCTGGTCGGCGTGGCGCCGCTGGTGCTCACCGCCCCGGCCAGCGCCGCGGGCGGTGATGCGCGGGCCTTCTTCGACGCCGCGCGCGCCGCCGGCGACAAGTGGAGCTACGGCTCGCCCGGCGTGGGCACGGTGGGCCACATCGGCATGGAGCTGCTGAAAAGCCGCGCTGGCATCGCGCCGGTGCACGTGCCCTACCCCGGCTACCCGCAGGTGTTCAACGCCATGGTGGGGGCGACCTGCAGCTGTCGATGCTGCCACCGGCGCTGGCCAACACGCAGATCAAGGCCGGCAAGCTGCGCGGCATCGGCGTCACCTCCAGCGGGCGCAGCACGCTGGTGCCCGACCTGCCCAGCCTGGCCGAAGCCGGCGTGAAGGATTTCAACCTGGAGATCTGGAACGCCGTGGCCGCGCCGGCCAGCATGCCGAAGGCGCATGTCGAGAAGCTGGCCGCGGCCGTCAGCGCCATCGTGCGTGCGCCCGAGATGCGCCAGCGCCTGTTCCAACAGGGTTGGCAGGCCGTGGGCTCGTCGCCCGAGGGGCTGGCCAACCGCATCCGCAGCGACGCGCAGGTGCTGGGCGGCATCATCCGCACGCAGGGCATCAAGGCGGAATGAGGCGCTTCAATAAAGTGAGCTGCTTGCGCCTGCTACGTCTTGATTTCAGATGATTTTATATCTGAAACCCTTGTATACCAAGCGCAAGCAGCTATCTTTATTGATCAGGCCCCACCCAGCAGCAGCTTGATGTCTTCGGCCACCAGCTTCGGATCGCTGCCGTAGCGGCTGTACAGGCGCAGCCGGCCCTGCGGATCGTAGATGTAGCTCTGCGCGCTGTGGTCCATGCTGTAGCTGGTGGGGTCTTGCCGTCGACCTTCTTGAAGTAGATCTTGTAGTCCTTGGCCAGCGCGGCCAGCGCCTCGGGCGATGCGGCGTACAGGCCCAGGAAGCCGGGGTCGAAGCTGCCCATGTAGGCCTTCAGCACCTCGGGCGTGTCGCGCTCGGGGTCAATGCTGACGAACAGCACCTGCAGCTTGTCGCCATCCGGCCCCAGCAGTTGCTTGACCTGCGCCATCTCGGTCATGGTGGTGGGGCACACGTCGGGGCATTGCGTGAAGCCGAAGAACATCACCACCGCCTTGCCCTTGAAATCCTGCAGGGTGCGCGGGCGGCCGTTGAAGTCGGTGAGCGCGAAGTCCTTGGCGTAATCGGCACCGGTGATGTCGATGCCGCGAAACTGCGGCTTGCCGGGCTGGCAGGCAGTCAAAACGGCCGCAGCGCCTGCCAGCAGGGCGCCAGCAGCTATTTGTTTAATAGCAATTCGACGTGGATTCATAGCAGGTAGTGGTCCAGCAGCAGCGCCGCGAACAGCAGCGACAGGTGGATCAGCGAGAAGCGGAAGGTCTTGCGCGCCTGCGCGTCGGAGTAGCTGCGCCACAGCTTGAAGGCGTGCCAGATGAAGCCCGCGTTGAGCACCAGCGCCGCCGCCAGGTAGATCCAGCCGCTGAGGCGGTAGATGAAGGGCAGCAGGCAGGCCGCCAGCAGGATGAAGGTGTAGAGCAGAATCTGCAGGCGCGTGAACTCGTTGCCGTGCGTCACAGGCAGCATGGGCAGGCCGCTCTTGCGGTAGTCCTCCACGCGGTACAGCGCCAGCGCCCAGAAGTGCGGCGGCGTCCACAGGAAGATGATCAGCACCAGGATCAGCGCCTCGGGCGCGACGTGGTTGGTCATCGCCGTCCAGCCCAGCAGCGGCGGCATGGCGCCGCTGGCGCCGCCGATGACGATGTTCTGCGGCGTCAGCGGCTTCAGGATCACGGTGTAGATGACCGCATAGCCGACGAAGGTGGCGAATGTCAGCCACATCGTGAGCGGATTGACCCACACGTACAGGATGGCCGAGCCGAGGGCGCACAGCAGGGCCGAGAAGGCCAGCGCCTGCGTGTCGCTGAGCTGCCCGCGCGCCGTGGGGCGCCAGGCGGTGCGGCGCATCTTGGCGTCGATGGTTTTCTCGATCAGGCAGTTGAACGCCGCTGCCGCGCCGGCCACCAGCCAGATGCCGGCGCAGGCGATCAGCATGCGCCGCAGCGCCGCGCCGCTGGGCAGGCCCGGCACCGCCAGCACCATGCCGATGAGCGCGCAGAACACGATGAGCTGCACCACGCGCGGCTTGGTCAGCACGTAGTACTGGCGCCAGACCGGCATGGCCGACAGGGTGACGGTGGGCGTGGCGGGCTGGGCGCTCATGCGGCCACCTCGCGCGCCGCCCGCGTCTCGGCCGTCACGGGCACCGCGGCGCGGCGGCTGGCGCACAGCGCCCAGGCCAGCACCGTCATCAGCGCCGCGGCGCCGCCGGTGTGCAGCACGGCGGCCAGCAGCGGCCAGTCGAGGATCACGTTCGACAGGCCTGTGACCAGTTGCAGCGCCGCCAGGCCGACGATCCAGCGGCGCTGCCGCGCCAGCCGGCCGCGCTGGTGCAGGCGCCAGGCCAGCAAGCCCAGCACCACGAACACGGCGTAGGCGAACAGCCGGTGCGTGTAGTGGATGGCCGTGAGCGCATGGAACGCCAGCGGCGAACCGTCGGCCGAGGTGCCCAGCGGCCGCCACAGCTCGAAGCCCTGCGCGAAATCCATCTCGGGCCACCAGCTGCCCTGGCACATCGGGAAGGTGTTGCACACCAGCACGGCGTAGTTGGTGCTCACCCAGCCGCCCAGGGCGATCTGCAGGCCCACCATGAGCGCCGCCGCCCACAGCAGCGCGCGCAGGCCGCTGCCCACGGGCTCGACCGGCGCGCCGGCGGCCTGCCGGTAGCGCTCGGCCTGCACCGCCAGCAGCACCAGCAGGCCCACGCCGCCCAGCAGGTGCAGGGTGACGATGGCGGGAAACAGCTTCATGGTGACGGTGAGCGCGCCGAACGCGCCCTGCGCGCACACCCACGCCAGCGTGAACAGCGGCCAGCCCGGGTGCACCGGTGCCGCGCTTTCGCCCACCGCCGCGCGCGCGCGCGCCACTGCAGCCAGGTGGCCAGCGCCAGCACGATGATCAGCACGCCCACGCCGGTGGCCAGGTAGCGGTGGATCATCTCCACCCAGGCCTTGCCGTGGGTGACGGGGCCGGTGGGCATGGCCTCTTGCGCGGCGGCAATGTGCTCGCGGGCGCCCACCGGGCTGGCCTTGCCGTAGCAGCCGGGCCAGTCGGGGCAGCCCAGGCCCGAATCGGTAAGCCGCGTGAAGGCGCCGAACAGCACCAGATCGAAGGTGAGGAACAGCGTGAGCAGCGTCAGCGCCTGCAGGCGCCGGGCCGGGCTGGCGCTCTGGTGCCGCAGCCACAGCCAGGCCAGCGGCCCCAGCGCGACCACCAGCCCCATGCCCATCAGGCGCAGGGCCGGGCTCAGGTCGTACAGGGGCGTGGTGTCCATGGCTCAGCAACCGCTCTCGCACAGGCGGTCATCGCGGCCAAGGCCGCTGCCACCAGCGCAGCGTCGAATCGAATGGCCCGCGGAGGGCGACCCAGGGTGGCGCATCAGCATCACCTCCCAGCCTCGTCCCAGCTGGCCGAGGCGCGCATCAGGCGCAGCAGATCGGTCTTGGCCTTGGACGCCGTCGCCTTGTCCAGATGCGGCGGAAAACGCATCATCCAGTGGCCCATCGGGTCGACCACGTACAGGTGGTCGGGCAGCTGCGCACCCGCGGCGGGCTGCAGCCATTGCGCCAGCGCATCGGCCGGCACGCGCACCACGGTGGCCTGGCCCAGCGCCGGGCGCAGGGTGTCGGGGATGCGGGCGTCGTCGCTGACCAGCCAGACCCAGTCCAGGCGGTCCTTGTCGCGCCCCAGGCTTTCGCGCAGCTGGCGCTGCAGGTACAGGTTGCTCTGGCAGGCCTCGTCGCAGGCGCCGCCGGCCACGCTGAGCAGCAGCCACTGGCCCTTGAGCGAGGTCAGGTCGAACGGACGACCGCTCAGATCGGTGGCGGCAGCGGCGGGAATGGGGCGCTGCGGATCGATCAGCTCGCCATAGTTGCGCCGTCCCTCGGGCCGCACGACGTAGTAGCTGAAGTACGAGGCGATCACCGGCGCCGCGCACACCAGCGCCAGCAGCAGCATCTGCCAGCGCCCGGCGCGTGTGCGGCGTGCATCCTGCGCCACGGCATCGCCCAGTGACGGCATGGTGTGCACGGTCAGGCCGAGCGGCTGGTCGCCGTGCTTGGCGTCAGGAGCGGCGGGAGCGGTAGAAAGGTCTGACAACTTGAAACCACAAAAAAGCAGCGCGATCAATGCACACAGACCGAACCACTGAAAGGCATAGCCGTAGTGCTTGTCGACCCCGGTGGTGGGCTCGGGCCAGTCGCGGCGCAGGCCCTCGGACGGCGCGCCGGTCTGCAGCACCATCAGGTTCGCCAGCGGCAGGCCGGTTTCAGCGCGGAAGGCGTCCAGGTCGAGATTCTGCCGGATCGGCCCGCCCTGCTCTTCGCCCAGCGCATACAACCTGGGTGGGTGCGCGGCCATGCGGCCACTGATCTGCACCTCGCCGGCCGGCGTCTGCACCGGCGGCAGGGCCGTGCGCTCGGCGATGTGGCGCGGCGCCCAGCCACGCTGCACCAGCACCACGGCCTGGGTGCCCGCCAGCCGCAGCGGCGTGAACACGTAGAAGCCGGTGGCCCGCAGCATCGGCCGGTTGTCGAGAAAGATGGTGTGGTCGGCCAGCCATTCGCCGCGCAGCGTGACGCTGCGGTGCAGCAGCTCGGCGGCGGCGGCCTCGTCGAGCGGGCGGGCCAGCGTGGCGCCGTCGAGCGCGGGCAGCTGCTCGCGTTGCTGGACGGCGGCGAACAGCGCCTGCTTCTCGGCGGCGCGCGACAGCTGCCAGCGGCCGAGCGAGAACGTCGTGGCCACGCCGACCACGGTGGCCAACAGCACCACCATGGCGCGCCAACCCGTGTGCCAGCTTTTCACGGAATAATGCGCCCCATGACAAAAGTGCTCGTCGGCGTGGCGTTCCTCGGCATTCTGGGCAGCCTGGCCTCTGCGCTGTTCTTCATGATGAAACCCCGCCAGCCGGGCGACGCCGACGACCCGGCGCGCGCGGGCCGCATGATGCGTGCGCTGGCGCTGCGTGTCGGGCTGTCCGTGGTGCTGTTCATCTGTGTGCTGATCGCGTGGAAGCTGGGCTACATCCAGCCGACCGGGATTTCCTCGGGCCCCTGAGCCTGCGGGAGGGGAACCAGCAAAAAGAGCGCCAGGGGCGCTCTTTTTGTTTGATCGGGTGTGTCGCCTTACATCCAGTACACCAGGATATACAGGCCCAGCCACACCACGTCCACGAAGTGCCAGTACCACGCAGCCCCTTCGAAGCCGAAGTGGCGCTGCGGCGTGAAGTGGCCCTTCATCAGGCGCAGCGTGATGAAGAACAGCATCAGCATCCCGACCAGCACGTGGAAGCCGTGAAAGCCCGTCAGCATGAAGAAGGTGGAGCCGTACACGCCCGAGCTGAGCTTGAGGTTCAGGTCGCGGTAGGCGTGCATGTACTCGTAGCCCTGCACGAACAGGAAGATCAGGCCCAGCAGCACCGTCATCCACATGAAGGCGATGCAGCGGGCGCGGTTGTTGGCCAGCAGGGCGTGGTGGGCGATGGTCAGCGTCACGCCCGAGGTCAGCAGCAGCGCGGTGTTGATGGTGGGCAGCCAGAACGGCCCCATGGTCTGGAACGGCTCGACGATGCCGGCGGGCGACGCGGTGGCGCCGGCGGCCACGCTGGGCCACACGGCCTTGAAGTCGGGCCACAGCAGGGCGTTGTCGAGGCTGCCCAGCGCCGGCACCGAGTGCGCGCGCGCCCACCACAGCGCGGTGAAGAAGGCGCCGAAGAACATCACCTCGGAGAAGATGAACCAGCTCATGCTCCAGCGGTACGACAAGTCGATCTTGCGACCGTACAGGCCGCCTTCGCTTTCGCGGATCGCATCGCCAAACCACTGGTAGAGCACAAACAGCCACCAGACCAGCCCCAGGAAGAAGGCGTACGGCGCCCACACCGCGCCGTTCATCCACATGCCGGCACCGACGATCAGGAAGAACAGCCCGATGGCCGCCATCACCGGATGACGCGACTCCGCCGGAACAAAGTAATACGGCGTGTGGCCGTGGGTCGTGCTGGACATGTTCACTTCACTCCTGTACTCTCAATTTTGTAGCTTTTCGCGCTTATCTGGATTGGCCTCAAGGCCATTTTCATTCAAAATTCTCAAACCGCCGGCGTGGCACCGGAAACCACCCAGTTGACGATGCCCAGCAACAGCAGCACCAGCAACAGCACGCCCACGATGCCCGCCAGGACGATGTGGAACGGGTTCACCTGCGCCAGGTCCTGCTGGTATTCGCTGCGCTTGCGGATGCCCAGGAAGCCCCAGGCCACGATGCGCATCGAACGCCAGAACGAACTCCTGGGCGGCTGCGTCGGCACGGCGGGGCGCTGATCGGTCATGCGCCGGCTCCAGCTGGTGTCGCGGCCGCACGGGTCTCGGGGGCCGCAGGCGTCTGCCCGCCGACCTCGAAGAAGGTGTAGGACAGCGTGATGGTCGTCACATCCTTGGAGATGCGCGGATCGATCACGAACGCCACCGGCCACTCCTTCTTCTCGCCCGGCTCCAGCGTGTACTGGTTGAAGCAGAAGCACTCCAGCTTGTTGAAGTGCGCCGTGGCCTGGCGCGGTGCATAGCTGGGAATGGCCTGCGCGGCCATGCGCCGGTTCTGCACGTTCTGGAATTCGTACATCACGGTGGCCAGTTCGCCCGGATGCACCTGGATCGACCGCTGCGCTGGCTTGAAGTGCCAGGGCCCGCGCACGTTGGCATCGAACTCGACGGTGATGGTGCGGCTTTCGTCGACCTGGCTGTTGAGCAGCACCTGCGCCGCCTTGCCGGCCTTGCCGCCGCCGGGCACCTGGCGCTCGGACAACGACAGGATGTTGATGCCGGTGGCCTCGCAGATGGCGCGGTAAAGCGGAATCATGGCGTAGCCGAAGGCGAACATGCCCAGCGCCACCACGCTGAGCTTGCCCACCATCCTGAGGTTTTCAGTGCGCAACCGCATCGCCTGCCCCTCAGCCGCCCAGCACCAGCATGCGGACGATGAAGCCGATGAAGAACACCAGCGCCACCGACCCCAGGATCAGCCCCAGACGGACGTTGCGCTTGCGTTGTTCCGAAGTGGTCATCGTCTTGGCACCATGAACCACATCAGCCGATCACGCGGGTCGCCGTGGCGTCCAGCTTGGGCGGGTTCTCGTAGGTATGGAAGGGCGCCGGCGACGGCACTTCCCATTCCAGGCCCTCGGCGCCTTCCCACGGGCGCTGGGGCGCCGGCTGGCCCTGGCCGCGCATGGCGGGCAGCACCACGAACAGGAAGAAATACACCTGCGCGAAGCCGAAGAAGAACGAGCCGATCGACGCGATCATGTTGAAGTCGGCGAACTGCATGGGGTAGTCGGCGTAACGGCGCGGCATGCCCGCCAGGCCCAGGAAGTGCATCGGGAAGAAGGTCACGTTGAACGCGATCATCGACCACCAGAAGTGGATCTTGCCGCGCGCTTCGTTGTACATCACGCCGGTCCACTTGGGCGCCCAGTAGTAGAAACCGGAGAACAGCGCGAACAGCGAGCCGGCCACCAGCACGTAGTGGAAGTGGGCGACGATGTAGTAGGTGTCCTGGATCTGGGTGTCGATCGGGGCCACGGCAGGGATCACGCCGGTGAAGCCGCCGATGGCGAACACGAAGATGAAGCCAACGGCGAACAGCATCGGGGTCTCGAAGGTCATCGAGCCGCGCCACATGGTGGCGATCCAGTTGAAGATCTTCACGGCCGTCGGCACGGCGATCAGCATGGTGGCGTACATGAAGAACAGCTGGCCCGTCACCGGCATGCCGGTGGTGAACATGTGGTGCGCCCAGACGATGAACGACAGGATGGCGATGGCCGCCACCGCATACACCATGGAGGCGTAGCCGAACAGCTTCTTGCGCGCGAACGCCGGCACCACTTGGCTGATGATGCCGAAGGCCGGCAGGATCATGATGTAGACCTCGGGGTGGCCGAAGAACCAGAAGATGTGCTGGTACATGATCGGGTCGCCACCGCCGGCGGGGTTGAAGAAGCTGGTGCCGAAGTGGCGGTCGGTCAGCGTCATGGTGATGGCGCCGGCCAGCACGGGCATGACGGCGATCAGCAGATAGGCCGTGATCAGCCAGGTCCAGCAGAACATGGGCATCTTCATCAGCGTCATGCCGGGGGCGCGCATGTTCAGGATGGTGACGATGATGTTGATGGCGCCCATGATGGAGCTGGCGCCCATGATGTGCATGGCGAAGATGCTGGTGTCCATCGACAGGCCCATCTGCAGCGTCAGCGGGGCGTACAGCGTCCAGCCCGCGGCCGGCGCGCCACCGGGCATGAAGAACGAGCCCACCAGCATGATGCCGGCCGGGATCAGCAGCCAGAAGCTGAAGTTGTTCATGCGCGCGAAGGCCATGTCGCTGGCGCCGATCTGCAGCGGAATCATCCAGTTGGCGAAGCCCACGAAGGCCGGCATGATGGCGCCGAACACCATGATCAGCCCGTGCATGGTGGTGAGCTGGTTGAACAGCTCGGGGTTGACCAGCTGCAGGCCGGGCTGGAACAGCTCGGCCCGGATCAGCAGGGCCAGCACGCCGCCGATCATCAACATGGTGAACGAGAACAGCAGGTACAGCGTGCCGATGTCCTTGTGGTTGGTGGCGAACACCCAGCGGCGCCAGCCGGTCGGCGCGTGGTGATGGTGGTCGTCGTGCGCGTGGTCGGCGTGACCGGTGTGGGGGTGGGAAGAACGGCGCTCATGGAGGACTCTCCGGATAAATCTCTGAACTTGGTGGGCGGCTTCAGCCGGCGGCGCCGATGTCGACGCGGCGGGCGGCCTGGTCGGAGCCCTGGCCGGCGGTGATCACTTCGGGCTTGCGCAGCTCGATGCGCTCGGCCGCAATGCCGCCGGCCTGCAGCGCATCGCGCACGGCCTGGGCACGGTTCTTGGCGAGTTCGGCATTGACGTCCGCGTTGCCGGTCGAGTCGACGAAGCCGGACAGCGCCACCTTCACTTCAGGATGGGCCTGCAGATAATCGACCGCGGCCTTCAACGTGGTGCTGGCCTCGCCGTCGAGAGCGCTCGCCGGTGGCGAAGAACACCTGGAACGGCATGCCGGCGGGCGCCGCTGCCGCCGTCGTGGGTGCCGAGGCAGCCGGCGCAGCCGCCGGTGCCGCGGTCGCCGCCGTGCCGCCACCTTCGGGGAACTTGCCGGCGCGCGCCGCAGCGAAGTCCGACGGCTGGATCATCTTGCCGGTCTGGTTGGTCCAGTGGTTCTTGCTGTAGGTGGCCACCGCTGCCAGCTCGACGTCGGACAGCTGCTTCCACGACGGCATGGCGCCGTTCAGGCGGCCGTTCAGCAGCACGCGCATCTGCTCGGCAGGATCGTGCAGCACGACCTGGCTGCCGTCCAACGGCTTGATGGCACCGCCGCCCTTGCCGTTTTCCAGGTGGCAGGCAGCGCAGTTGGCGGCATACACCTTCTGGCCCCTCGCGACCAGTTCAGGCAGGGTCCAGACCTTGTTGGGGTCGTCGGCCAGCGCGGCCATGCGCTTGTTCTGCTCCTCGACCCAGGCGGTGTATTCATTCTGCGGCAGCACCTTCACGTGGATGGGCATGTAGGCGTGTTCCTTGCCGCACAGTTCGGCGCACTGGCCGTAGAAATCGCCGGTCTGCTCGGCGCGGAACCAGGTGTCGCGCACGAAGCCCGGAATCGCGTCCTGCTTGACGCCGAAGGCCGGCACCATCCAGGCGTGGATCACGTCGTTGGCCGTGGTGATGATGCGGATCTTCTTGCCGACCGGCACCACCAGCGGGTTGTCGACGCGCAGCAGGTAGTCGTCGCCCTGGGGCATGCCGGCGTCCGACAGCGCGCGCTGCGACGAATCCAGTGTGGACAAAAAGCCGATGCCCGCGCCCTCGCCGTTGATGTAGTCGTAGCCCCACTTCCACTGGTAGCCCGTGGCCTTGATGGTGAGATCGGCGTTGGTGGTGTCCTTCTGCGCCACCACCACCTTGGTGGCCGGCAGCGCCATGCCGATGACGATCAGGAACGGCACCACGGTCCAGGCCACCTCGACCGCGACCGATTCGTGGAAGGTGGCCGCCTTGGCACCCTGCGACTTGCGGTGCTTCCAGATGGAATAGAACATCACCCCGAAGACCAGGATGAAGATGACGGTGCAGATGATCAGCAGCATCCAGTGCAGGCCGTGCTGCGCTTCGGCGATCTTGGTGACCGGCGGATGAAGGTTGAGCTGATTGACCGCCGGCCCGCCCGGAAGATCGTTCACCCGGGCCGCGTGTGCCGCGGTGGAAGCCATCCACGCCGCACTCCAGATGGCCACCTGGCCCGGCACGCCGGACAGCTTGTTTGCAATGCTTTTCATCGTGCCCACGTTGTTTACCGCCTCAACCATATTCACTTCCCGATCAGCGCAGTGGTTGCGAACCTGCCGCATCCAAGGCCCTGCGCATCTCCCCGGCCAGCACTGGCCGCCACTCCGGCCGCACGTGACGCCCGATGTCCAGCCGCTGTCCGTGCGCCATCACCTCGATCAGGTTCTGCTCGCTCGTCAGCGGCGCGATGCGGACATGCGCACAGCCGAACTCCACCTTCTCACGCCTGCCGGCGTATTCCCTCTCCACCACCAGACGGCCGCCTTGCAGCGATACCGTCTCGCCATCGGCCGCGTGCCGTGCATAGGCCAGAAACGCGGCGCCGACCGCCAGCAGTTCCAGCCCTGCGAACCCCAGCACCAGCTTGGCGCCCAGCCACCAGAAGCCGATCGCGATGCCGAGCGACATCAGGCACAGGCCTGCATAGATGCCGCCCAGCTGGCGCGGCGTGACACTGCAGTTGCGCCTGAGGTGCCACGCCACCGCTTGATCGCTGACGCGGGCCAGCCGATATGCTGACGCTTCCTGCAAGGCAACACCCTCCGGATTTACGCTAAGCACCAACGCCTCGCGCAAGTGGGGGCAGTTTACCCGAGTGGGCGAAGGTCTTTGATAAACCTCAAAGAGAGCGCTGATTCCTATTGCGTTGCCGCAACGTTGCCCGCATTTCGTCGAGTCCGATCGCGGTTTCGTCTTTCACGCTGTGCCTGGGTGGCGCTTTCACGGCGTGGCCGTAGATGACCTCGAAGCTCAGCGACAGCGGCTCGCCGCTGCCCGGCGCCCGCAGTTGCTCGTCCATCGCGGCCTCCAGCCGCTGGCGCCAGCCATGCGAGCGCAGGGCACCAAAACGGCCGACGTGCAGGTTGCGGCCCAGCTCGCGCAGCTCGGCCAGCAGGCGCTGCGGCGAGGCGAAGGTGAGCGTGATGAGTTCCATGTCCATCACCGGCTCGGCAAAGCCTGCCGCCACCAGCTGGTCGCCCCAATCGTGCATGTCGGTGAATTCGTGCGCCGGCGGCGGCCAGCCGAGGCGGGCGTACAGGCCACGCAATTCCTTCAACGTGTCCGGGCCGAGACAGGAGAACATCACGAAGCCATCCACCGCCAGCGCACGGTGCCAGTCGGCCAGCAGCGCCGCCGGATCGGCCGCGTGGTGCGCCAGCATGTTGGCCCACACCAGTTGCACCGAGGCCTCAGGCGGACGCGCCACGGCTTCTTCGCTGGCGCGTGCCCCCACCAGCTTGCGCCACCAGCCGGTTGCTTCTTTTTTGTAGCATCTGGCGCTTGCTGCAAGCCGTCAAACACCCGAAAACACCTGGAACCCGGGTAATGCGCCGCCACCAGATCGTGCCCCGCCAGACCACCTCGCACGGGCTCCCAGTGCGCCCAGGCCTGCACCGGCAGGCGGATCACGCCCAGCCGTTCGGCCATGCGGCGCGCCACCTCCTCGTGAAGCCAGGGCGAGGCGGCATGCGGGCGCCCGGCCCAGCGGCGGGCGGCCACGGGGTCGATGCTGGGCGGAAGGTGGCTGCGGTCGGTGGCCATGAGCGGGCAGTATATTTACCGGGCCCCGCACGCCATCGCTTGTTCGAGCCCATGTTCACTCGCCTGCTGAACCGCCCCTCTGGGCCGCACCAAGCTGCGGCGCACTGGCCCAGCCAGTGCATGGTGTGCCGCGCCTGGCCGGCCAGCACGCTGTGCGCGGACTGCGTGACACGGTTCGCGCCGATGGTGCCGCGCTGCACCACCTGCGCGCTGCCCGTGCCGCCGGGAGTGCCCATCTGCGGTGCCTGCCTGCGCGATCCGCCACCCATGGCGCAGTGCCTCGCCGCCCTGCCCTACGCCTGGCCATGGTCGATGTGCCTGGGTCACTGGAAGTTCGAGGGCGACGTGGGTCTGACCCGCCCCTTCGCGCGGCTGATGCTGGCCGCACCCGGCGTGCGCGATGCGCTCGACGCCGCCGAGCACGTGCTCCCCATGCCGATGTCTGCCGCGCGCCTGGGCCAGCGCGGCTACAACCCGGCGCTGCTGCTGGCGCGGCGCCTGGCGCGCAGCCGCACGCGGGCCGACCTGTTGCTGCGCACGCGCGACACGCCGCCGCAACGCAGCCTGCCACGCGCGCAGCGGCTGAAGAATGTGCGCGGGGCGTTCCAGGTCGATCCCTTGCGCGCGCAGGCGCTGCAGGGCCGCCGCGTGGTGCTGGTCGACGACGTGATGACCACCGGCGCCAGCGTGCGTGAAGCGGCCGCGGCCTTGCGGGCGGCAGGCGCGGCGCAGGTGACCGTGCTGGTGCTGGCCCGCACCGACGAGCCGGCGCGAAACTGACACCGCGCACAAAACACCACGCAACCGCGCGCACAATCGCGCCCCATGTTCCACATCGTCCTGGTCGAGCCCGAGATTCCGCCCAACACCGGCAACGTCATCCGCCTGGCGGCCAACACCGGCTGCACGCTGCACCTGATCGAGCCGCTGGGCTTTTCGATGGACGACAAGCACCTGCGCCGCGCCGGGCTCGATTACCACGAGTACGCCACGCTGCGCCGCCATGCCGGCTGGCCGGCCTTCATCACGGCCGAATGCCCCGCGCCCGCGCGCCTGTTCGCCCTCACCACGCGTGGCACGCGCGCCGTGCACAACGTGGCGTTTCAGCCTGGCGACTGGCTGGTGTTCGGTGCCGAAACGCGCGGCCTGCCGCCCGCCGTGCGCGCGCACGTGCCGCCGGCGCAGCAGCTGCGCCTGGCCATGCGCGCCGGCCAGCGCAGCCTGAACCTGTCCAACGCGGTGGCGGTGGTGGTCTTCGAAGCCTGGCGGCAGAACGGCTTTGCCGGCAGCTGATGCGCCCAAGCGTGCTTTTTGGCTGCAGCGCGGTGCGGCCGCGGTTGATCTTTTGTAACACGCCGCTACACTGAAAAGCACACCCGTGTCGGCGCCACCCTGCCGCTTCCAGTTTCCTGATGCGGCCCACAAGGCCGCCCCATGCGACCACCCCAACCATGATGCAGACCCTTCGTCCCCTGGCCCAGGCCGCGTTGAACGTCGGCCGGCGCTTCACCGGGCCGCGCCCGGCCACGCTGGCCGATCTGGCGCGCATTCGCCGCGTGATGGGCGAGCAGGTGCTGGATTGCGAGCTGCGCGTGGCGCGCCGCGTGCGCGCCCACCTGGACGGCGCCAGCAGCGTGATGCAGCTGTGGCTGCTGCGGGCCGAGATCTACCAGGCCGTGGCCGACGAATTCGGCCAGCCCGAGGCCATGCGCCGCGTCGAGCGCCTGGCGCCGCTGTTCGACGGCCTGCTGCCCGCCAGGCAGCGCGCCACCTGAGCGCCTGGCGCGGCGCGCTTCAGGTATAGGAGCGCGACAGCGATTCGGCCACGCACACCGGCTTGGCTTCGCCCTCGCGCTCGATGGTGCACTTCCAGGCCATCTGCATGCCGCCCTCGATGGGCGTGGCCTCCATCAGCTCGATGCGCACGCGCAGCCGGCTGTTCACCGGCACCGGCGCCATGAAGCGCACCTTGTTCAGCCCGTAGTTGATGCCCATGCGCACGTTCTTCACCTTGAGCGCGCGGTCGAAGAAGCCGGCCAGCAGCGACAGCGTGAGGTAGCCGTGCGCGATGGTGGCGCCGAAGGGCCCGGCCTTGGCGCGTTCGGCATCGACGTGGATCCACTGGTGGTCGCCGGTGGCGTCGGCAAACTGGTTGATGTGCTGCTGCGTCACCTGGTGCCAGTCGGTGACGGTGATTTCCTGGCCCGCCAGGGCCGCCAGTTCGTCGAGGGTGTCGAAGGTTTTCATGCGCGCAATCTAGCGCGCCGGGCAGCGCACGGCTGTCCGCCGCGTGACTGGCGTCATGTCACTGCTCGAGCCATTGGCAGATGCCCAGCCATTGCGCCAGGTCGCGCTGCACGCGGCCGGGCGCGACGTCGAAGATGGTCAGCCCGCGTGCCGCCAGATAGACGTAGTTCTGCGTCGGCCGCAGGGTGGCCAGCACCGGCAGGCCCAGCCCCTCGGTGAACTGGCGCAGCTGGTCGGCGGCGATGGTGCGCTCGTCCACCCGCATGCCGACCAGGCCGATGTCGCGCTTGTCGGCGCCCTTGGCCTCCACCAGGTGGTCGACGAATTCGCGCGTGGCGTAGATGTCGAAGATGCTGGGCTGCAGCGGCACCAGCACCTTGTCGGCGATGCGCAGCACCTCCTTCAGCTTGCTGCCGTGCAGGCCGGCGGGCGTGTCGAGCACGACATGCGTGGTGCCCTTGGGCGGGCGCACGATGAAGTCGCGCTGCACGTCCCAGGTGCTGATGGGGCGCGCGGCCTCGGGCCGCAGGCCCAGCCACAGGCGTGCCGACTGCTGCCGATCGACGTCGCCCAGCATCACGGCGTGGCCGCGGCTGGCGTAGTAACCCGCCACGTTGGTGGCCAGCGTGGACTTGCCCACGCCGCCCTTGGGGTTCGCGATCACCACCACCGGCATGACGTCATCCTTTCAAGCTGCGTTGTGTCGGGCACCGATGTTACCGGGTGTGCATGACCGCCTGCGGTGACGCACGAAATATGAGCAAAATCGGCCTCCAGCGCTTACACAGCAAGCGCAAGCAGCTATTTTTATGGTAGCAACTCAGAGCGCCAGCGCATCCCACACCAGCTTCAGCCCCGTCAGCAGCATGCCCGCGTAGATGAAGCGGTAGAACAGCTTCTGGTCGATGCGCCGCGCGATGCGCACGCCGATCCACACGCCCAGCGGCGCCAGCGGCAACAGCACCAGCGAGGTGGCCAGGTTGCGCCAGTCCAGCAGGCCCAGCCAGGCGTAGGGCAGCCACTTGGCCAGGTTGATGACGAAGAAGAAGAACGCCATGGTGCCGGTGAACACCACCGGCGACAGCCGCAGCGGAATCACGTAGGCATTGATGGGCGGCCCGCCCGCGTGCGCCACAAAGCTGGTGAAGCCCGAGGTGGCCGTCAGCAGCGCACCCACCCAACGCGGCGGTGGCGCGCCGTCGGCCCGCGGCGGAAACAGCAGCCGCTGCGCCAGAAACAGCAGCGTGAACACGCCCACGATGCCCGCCACCCACTGCGGCTGCAGCAGGCGGAATGACAGCGTGCCGACCACGATGCCCAGCAAGCCCCAGGGCAGCAGGAACGCCAGCAGCCGGCGGTCGAAATCCTTGCGGAAGGCGGCGATGCCCAGCAGGTCCATCACCAGCAGCACCGGCATCAGGATGGCCGCGGCCTGCGGCACTGTGACCACCAGCGCCATCATCGGTACCGCCAGCGAGCCGAAGCCGGCGCCAAAGCCGCTCTTGCTGATGCCCAGCAGCAGCACCGCTGGCACGGCCACGGCGTAGAACGTCCAGTCGGTGATGGGGTTCATGATCAAATCGCGCTGAAACGCTTATCCATCAAACGCTGCAAGCTATCAATATAGAAGCAAACCGGATGCATGCCAACGCCTGCGGCATCGTGTGAAAGCGGGCACTTTAACGGGGCCCGCGCTGCCGGGCGCGGCCGGCCGGCGGCGCACCGGGCCGATAATCTGCCGCATGTACGACTTCTCGACCTGGGGGCCCACGGCGCGCTACACCGTGGAAGTGATCGGCACGGTGGCCTTCGCGCTGTCGGGCATCCTGGCCGGCGTGCGCAAGCGCATGGACATTTTCGGCATCTCGGTGCTGGGCTTTCTGGCCGCCTTCGGCGGCGGCACGCTGCGCGACGTGCTGCTGGACCGCCGCCCCTTCTTCTGGGTGGCCGAGGTCGAGATGCTGTGGCTGGTGATCGCCCTGTGCGCGGTGTCACTGGTGCTGCTGCGGCTGGGCCGCCTGCACGTGGGCGACAAGGCCATCCAGCTGGCCGACGCGCTGGGGCTGGGCCTGTTCGTGGCCAGCGGCGTGCAGTCGGCGCTGGTGGCGCAGCTGCCGGTGGTGGTGGCGGTGATGATGGGCGTGGTGACCGGCGTGTTCGGCGGCGTGATGCGCGACATCGCCTGCAACGAGATGCCCACCGCCTTTGCCGACCACCGCCCCTACGCCGTGTGCGGCTTCATGGGCGGCTGGATGTACATCTTCGGCGAATGGCTGGACTGGGCCGGCTGGGTGGTGGCGCTGGCCAGCATCGCCACCACCACGGGCCTGCGCCTGCTGGCGCTGAAGTTCGACTGGCGGCTGCCCGACTGGCGCAACGGCTGAGCGCCCCGCCCGCGCGCCGCCTCAGTCGACCGTGGCGCCCGACTGCTTGACCACCGGGCCCCACTTGGCGGTCTCGGCCTTGATGAAGGCCTCGAACTCGGCCGGCTTCTCAGGGTGCGCCACGGCGCCCTGCTCGGCCATCTGCTTGATCACTTCGGGCTTGGCCAGGATCTTCACCATGGCGTCGTTCAGCTTGGCCAGCACGTCGGCCGGCACCTTGCGGTTGGTGAACAGGCCGAACCACGAGGTGGCGTTGTAGCCCGGCACGCCGGCTTCGGCGATGGTGGGCACGTCGGGCAGTTCGGGGTAGCGCTTGTCGGTGGTGACGGCGATGGCGCGCAGCTTGCCCGCCTTCACGTGCTGGAAGGCCGAGGGCATGTTGTCGAACATGATGTCGGTCTGGCCGCCCAGCAGGTCGGCCACGGCGGGTGCGCTGCCCTTGTAGGGCACGTGCATCATGTCCACCTTGGCCATGCTCTTGAACAGCTCGCCCGACAGGTGGATCGAGGTGCCGCTGCCCGATGAGGCGTAGTTCACCTTGCCCGGGTTCTTCTGCGCGTAGTCGATCAGCTCCTTCACCGTCTTGTAGGGGCGCGAGGGTGCGCCACCAGCAGGTTGGGCACCATGGCCACGCGCGTGATGGGCTGGAAGTCGCCCAGCGGGCTGTAGGGCAGCTTCCTGTAGAGCGACTCGTTGATGCCGTGCGTGCCCACCGTGCCCATGAACAGCGTGTAGCCGTCGGGCTTGGCGCGGGCGGCCTGCTGCGCGCCGATGTTGCCGCCGGCGCCGGCCTTGTTGTCGATCACCACGGGCTGGCCCAGTTCGCCCTCCAGCGCCTTGCCGACGATGCGCGCCAGGATGTCGGTGGTGCCGCCGGCCGAGAACGGCACGACCATGGTGATGGCCTTGGTGGGGTAGGCCTGGGCCAGCGCCATGCCGGGCAGTGTGGCGGCCACAGCCAGGGTGGCGGCCACGGCCAGTGCGCGGCGGCGGGGAAGTTGGTGGAGGTCATGTCGGTTCCTTTCAGGTTCAGCGGTTGCGACGAAAAATTTCAAGCCAAAACAGGCTCCAGCGCTTATGGGTCGGGCGCTGGAAGCTATTCATAAGTGAGCAAATTTCTCAAACACCGGCCACGCCCACGGTCATGCCGCCGCACACGTACAGCACCTGCCCGGTGACGAAGCCGCTGCGTGCGTCGAGCAGGAAGGCCGCGGCGTGCGCCACGTCCTCGGGCGTGCCCACGCGCTTCACGGGCACGGCATCGATGATGGCCTGCGTGCGCGGCGCGCCGGGCGGGTTGGCCTTGTCGAACAGTTCGGTGCGGATCGGCCCCGGGCCGATGGCGTTGGCGGTGATGCCGTGCGCGCCCAACTCCAGCGCCCATACGCGGGTCATGCCGATCAGGCCGGCCTTGGTGGCGCTGTAGGCGGTGCGCAGTTCCTTGCCCAGCGCGGCGCGCGAGGACATGTTGACAATGCGCCCAAAGCCCGCCGCCTTCATGCCCGGAAGCAACGCCTGCATGCACTGGAAGGCACAGCGCAGGTTGAGCGACAGCGCGAGGTCGAACTCGGCCAGCGTCTGGTGCTCGGCATCATTGGGCACCACCACACCGACGTTGTTAACGAGGCGCGTGATGGGGCCGCCGGCCAAGGCCTCGGCCAGTGCGCGGGCGGTGTCGTCGGGGCTGGACAGGTCGGCACGAATGCCGTTGCCCACGCGATCAATGATGACCGGCTCCCAGCCCTCGGCGCGGCAGCGCGCGGCCGTGGCCGCGCCGATGCCGCTGGCGCCGCCGGTGATGAGCACGCGCTCGGGTGTCGTCATCCGGCGATCAGACCTTTTCCAGAATCAGCGCGATACCCTGCCCCACGCCGATGCACATGGTGCACAGCGCATAGCGGCCGCCCGTGGCGTGCAGACGGTTGACCGCCGTGGTGGCCAGGCGGGCGCCGCTGGCACCCAGCGGGTGGCCCAGTGCGATGGCGCCGCCCCAGGCGTTGACGCGCTCGTCGTCGTCCTTCAGACCCAGCATGCGCAACACGGCCAGGCCTTGCGCGGCAAAGGCTTCGTTGAGTTCGATGACGTCGATCTGATCGAGCTTGAGGCCGGTCAGCTGCAGCACCTTCTCGGTGGCAGGCGCGGGGCCGATGCCCATCACGCGCGGCGGCACGCCGGCGGTGGCCATGCCGACCACGCGCGCCTTCGGCGTCAGGCCGTACTTGCCGGCGGTGGCCTCGTCGGCCAGCAGCAGCGCGCACGAGCCGTCGTTCACGCCGCTGGCGTTGCCGGCCGTCACCGTGCCATCGGGCTTGACCACGCCCTTGAGCGAGGCCAGCTTTTCCAGGCTGGTCTCGCGCGGGTGCTCGTCGGTGTCGACCACCACCGGATCACCCTTGCGCTGCGGAATCGTCACCGGCGTGATCTCGCGCGCCAGGTGGCCGGCCTTCTGCGCCGCCACGGCCTTGAGCTGGCTGGACAGGGCCATCCTGTCTTGCGCCTCACGCTCGATCTTGTAATCCACGGCCACGTTCTCGGCCGTCTCGGGCATCGAGTCGACGCCGTACTTTTCCTTCATCAGCTTGTTGATGAAGCGCCAGCCGATGGTGGTGTCGTACACAGCGTTGGCGCGGCTGAAGGCGCTTTCGGCTTTGGGCATCACGAAGGGGCGCGGCTCATGCTCTCCACGCCGCCCGCTATCATCAGAGTAGCTTCTTCCGCTTTGATGGCGCGCGCTGCGGTGCCCAGGGCATCCAGACCGGAGCCGCACAGGCGGTTGATGGTGGCGCCCGGCACTTCCACCGGCAGGCCGGCCAGCAGGCTGCTCATGTGGGCCACGTTGCGGTTGTCCTCGCCGGCCTGGTTGGCGCAGCCGTAGAGCACGTCGGTGAGCGCACCCCAGTCGACCTTGGGGTTGCGTGCTATCAGCGCCTTGAGCGGGACGGCGCCCAGGTCGTCGGTGCGCACGCTGCTGAGGGCGCCGCCGTAACGCCCGATGGGCGTGCGGATGGCGTCGACGATGAAGGCTTGTTTCATGGTGTCTCCTGAAGAAAAACGGTTTACCGGGCGATGGGCTGGCCGACCAGGCGCTGCAGTTCGTCGAACGGCAGGCCGTCCACGGCATCGATCAGGCGCAGCCCCTGCGGCGTGCATTCGAAGGTCGCCAAATCAGTGTAAATGCGCTTGACGCAGGCGATGGCCGTCAGCGGGTAGGTGCACTGGGCGACGATCTTGCTCTCGCCCTTCTTGGTCAGCAGGTCCATCATCACCCAGGTCTGCCGGGCGCCCACGGCCAGGTCCATGGCGCCGCCCACCGCGGGGATGGCACCGGGCTCGCCGGTGCTCCAGTTGGCCAGGTCACCCGTGACCGAGACCTGAAACGCGCCCAGCACGCACACGTCCAGGTGGCCGCCGCGCATCATGGCAAAGCTGTCGGCGTGGTGAAAGAACACGCCGCCCGGCAGCAGCGTGACGGGCTGCTTGCCGGCGTTGATGAGGTCGTAGTCCTCGCTGCCCGCCGCCGGCGCCGGGCCCATGCCCAGGATGCCGTTCTCGCTGTGCAGGATGACCTCGCGCCCTTCAGGGATGTGGTTGGCGACCAGGGTGGGCTGGCCAATGCCGAGGTTGACGTACGAGCCGTCTTCGATGTCCTGCGCCACGCGCCGGGCCAGCTCGTCTTTGCTTCGTTTCTGATAGCTTTTCACGCTTGTTCTCCTTGCGCCGGATGCCGATCAGGCCGCGGCCTTGAAGCCGCCCGCCATCGTCGCCTGGCGCGGCACCTTGACGATCTTGCTGACGAAGATGCCGGGCGTGACGACGCTCTCGGGGTCCAGCTGGCCCAGCTCCACCACCTCGTGCACGCTGGCCACGGTGAATTGGGCCGCCATGGCCACCACGGGGCCGAAGTTGCGCGCGGCCATGCGGTAATTCAGGTTGCCCCAGCGGTCGCCGCGCTCGGCCTTGACCAGCGCCACGTCGCCGTGGATGGGGTACTCGAGCACGTAGTCGCGGCCGTTGATGCGGCGCGTTTCCTTGGGGCTGCCGTCGGCGTTCAGCGCCAGTTCGGTGCCGTAGCCGGTGGGCGTGAAGAAGGCACCCACGCCGGCGCCGGCAGCGCGCATGCGCTCGGCCAGGTTGCCCTGCGGCACCAGTTCCAACTCCACTTTTTGGCACGGTACAGCTCGTCGAACACGTAGCTGTCGGCCTGGCGCGGAAAGCTGCAGATGACCTTACGCACGCGCCCGGCCTTGAGCAGCGCGGCGATGCCGTGGTCGCCGTTGCCGGCGTTGTTGCAGACGATGGTGAGGTCGGTGGCGCCCTGTTCGATCAGGCCGTCGACCAGTTCGTTGGGCAGGCCGGCGGTGCCGAAACCGCCGACGAGCACGGTCGAGCCATCCTTGACATCGGCCAGTGCCTCGGCCACCGAGGCGGCGATCTTGTTGATCATGGAAAGGTCTCCTGGGACAGGCGGTGCGCTGGCAGATGCCCAGCGCGCCCGCCGAAACACGTCGGACGATCGAGCTGCGCCGGCATCCACGCCGGCCAAGGCAAACTCGATCTCGAAATTTGTTCTTATTACGAACACTTGTTCGTATAATGAATGAATTGTAGAGGTCTGGAGGCCTTTGTGAAGCCCGCCCACCCCACCGAATCCCCGGCCACCCGGCGCACGCTGTCGCGCCCGCGACGGAGGCGCCGCGCCCCGGCGACAGCTACGTGCAGTCCTTCGCGCGCGGGCTGGAGGTGATCCGCTCCTTCAACGCCAGCGCGCCGCAGCAGACGCTGTCGGAAGTGGCCGCGCGCACCGGCCTCACGCGTGCGGGTGCGCGGCGCATCCTGCTCACGCTGCAAACGCTGGGCTATGTGCACAGCGACGGCAAACTGTTCCGCCTGACGCCGCGCATCCTGGACCTGGGCTTTGCCTACCTGTCGTCGATGCCGATCTGGAACCTGGCCGAGCCGGTGATGGAGGACCTGTCGACCCAGGTGCAGGAGTCCAGCTCCATCGCCGTGCTGGAAGGCACCGACGTGGTTTACGTGCAGCGCGTGGCCACGCACAAGATCATGAGCGTGAGCCTGGTGCCCGGCTCGCGCCTGCCGGCCTGGTGCACCTCGATGGGCCGCGTGCTGCTGGCCGCGCTGCCCGAGGGCGAGGCGCGGGCCCTGCTGCAGGCCAGCCCCATCGCCGCGCACACGCGCCGCACGATCACCGACCTGACGGCGCTCATGGCCGTGATCGCGCAGGTGCGCGCGCAGGGCTGGGCGCTGGTAGACCAGGAGCTGGAAGAAGGCCTGATCTCGGTGGCCGCGCCCATCACCGGCCGCGCCGGCCAGGTGCTGGCCGCCATCAACGTCAGCGGCCAGGCCAACCGCACCAACGCGCGCGCCATGCAGACCGACATCCTGCCGCCGCTGCTGCAGGCGGCCCGGCGGATTTCGGGGCTGCTGGCGGGGCGCTGAGGAAGCTTTCATAAAAAGATAGCTGCTGACGCCCTGTGAAAGCCGGTTTCATATCGATTTATATCTGAAACCCTTTTGCAGTGTGCGCAAGCAGCTATCTTTTATTTTAAAGATCAAGAAATCTTGGATTACGCGCGGGCCGCATCCGCTGTGTGGGAGCGGGCTTGCCCGCGATCAAGCGGCCGGCGTGGCGAGTCGCGGCATCGCGGGCAAGCCCGCTCCCACAACACCGTCTGAGGCTGGTTGCGCATCAAGCGCTTTTTGCATCACGCAGCGTCCTGCTCGCGCCGCTGCAGCCACGCCGCCAGTTCGGCCAGCGCGCGCGCCTTGTCGGCCTGCACGCGCTCGCGCCGCTCGGGCGGCCAGTCGTAGAAGCCGCGGCCCGACTTGGCGCCGATGTCGCCGCGCTCGACCATCGCCGCCATCAGCGGCGCCGGCGTGCTGCGGTTCTCCAGGTCGGCATACAGGTAACTGGCGATCGCGTGGTGCACGTCGATGCCGTTCAGGTCGCGCTGCTCCAGCGGCCCCGTCAGCGCCAGGCGGATGCCCAGACTCCAGCGCACCACCTCGTCGATGTCGGCGGCGCTGGCCACGCCCTGCTCCAGCAGCGCGATGGCCTCGCGCGCCAGCGCATGCTGGATGCGGTTGGCGATGAAGCCGGGAATGTCGCGCCGCACCAGCACAGGCCGCTTGCCGGCGGCGCGCAGCGTGGTCATGACGAAGTCGATGGTGGCGTCGGACGTGGCGTCGCCCCGCACCACCTCCACCAGCGGAATCACATCGGCCGGCGTGAAGAAGTGCGCACCAACGAAGCGGTCGCGCCGCGCCACGGCCTGCGCGATGGCGTTGATCGACAGGCCGGAGGTGTTGGTGGCGAACACGGTGTGCGGCGGGCACAGCGCGTCCAGCTCGGCAAACAGGCGCTGTTTCAGCTCCAGCCGCTCGGGCGCGGCCTCGATCACCAGATCGGCGCTGGCCGCCGCAGCCAGCTCGGGCGACGGCGCGATGCGCGCGCGCACCGCCGCCACCTCGGCGCCCACGGCGGTCAGCTGCCGCGTTATCGCTGCATCGGCCCGCGCCAGCGCGCCGTCGACGGGGTCGATCAGCGCCACCGCAAAACCCTGGCGCGCAAACAGCGCCGCCAGCCCGCTGCCCATGGAGCCGGCGCCGACGATGGCGATGCGGGTGGAAACCGGAGTCTGGATGGTGTTCATGGAGTCTTCGATGGGCTGTCGGCGCCACGCACGGCCCTGCCGCCGGATGATACGCTTGGCCCCATGTTCGCACCCTCACAGGAACAAGTCCGACGCTTTTTTGTAGCGCCTGGGCCAGGCAACAAGCCGGCCAGCCGATGGAAGCCATCGAGCAGCTGGCCGCCGGCTGGATCGCCGAGCACCCCGAGTGGCACGCCGACTTCGGCGACGCCGAGGCCGCCGTGGCGCGCGACTATGGCGACGGTGCGGTGGGCGGCAACCCGTTTCTGCACCTGTCGATGCACCTGTCGATCAGCGAGCAATGCAGCATCGACCAGCCGCGCGGCATACGCCAGGCGGTGGAACTGCTGGCCGCCCGCCGCGGCGACCTGCACGCCGCGCACCACGAGGTGATGGAATGCCTGGGCCAGATGCTGGCCGATGCGCAAGCCAGCGGCCGCCCGCCGGATGGCGACGCCTACATCGCCGCCGTGCAGCGGCGGGCCACGCGCGATGCAGGTTGATTTGCTACTTAAAATATAGCTGCCAGCGCTTGATACACGGGCGCCGCAGGCCTGAAACACTCAAATTCACCGCACAATGAAAAAGCCCGCATGCGGCGGGCTTCTTGTCTGGACGCGCGCGCCGGCAGGCGGCGGCGCGATCAGCGGAACTTGGACTGCGGAATCGTCTTCAGCTCGCCCGGCAGGTTGCCGATGTACTGGGCCATGGCCTTCAGCTCGGCGTTCGAAAACTGCTTGGCCATGCCGGCCATGATGGGGTTGCCGCGGCCCCAGGTGGCGTTGGTGTTGTCGCGGTAGGCCTTCAGCGCCACGTACAGGTAGTCGGGGTGCTGGCCGGCGATCTTGGGGTAGCTCGGGTCGATGGACTCGGAGAAGTTGGCGCCGTGGCACGACACGCAGGCGCCCTTTGCAGCAGCTGGCCCACCTGGGCACTGGGCTCGCGCGGGGCCGGCAGCGCGGCGGCGCCCTCCACCTTGCCCTGCGCGGCGTAGTAGGCGGCCACGTCGGCGATGTCCTGCTCGGTCATCGAGGTGGCGATGCCGCGCATGCTGGGGTGCTTGCGGTCGCCCTTCTTGTAGCTGTCGAGCACGACCTCGATGTACTTGGCGTTCTGGCCCGAGATCCTGGGCACCCGGTACACCTCCGGGAAGCTGGACTTGTAGCCCACGATGCCATGGCAGCCGATGCACATGGCGACCTTGCCCGCACCGGCCGCGGCGTCGCCGGTGACCTGGGCTTGCACGGGCAGGGCGGCTGCCACGGTCAGGGCCAGCGCAGCGAACATGGGGGACAGGGTCGTTTTCATTTTGCGCGCACAATCCAAGTTTGTTTGATCCAGGTCAGGGCGGATTGTAATCACGCTTGCAATGCCGGCAGTACCCTGATTAACCCCGCCACAGCGCTGCTTTTTCACCATGAAATTCCAAGGCTCCGAGAACTACGTCGCCACGCAGGACCTGATGCTGGCCGTCAACGCGTCCATCACGCTCAAGCGCCCGCTGCTGGTCAAGGGCGAGCCCGGCACGGGCAAGACCATGCTGGCCGAAGAGGTGGCCGAGGCGCTGAAGCTGCCGCTGCTGCAGTGGCACATCAAGAGCACCACCAAGGCGCAGCAGGGCCTGTACGAGTACGACGCCGTGAGCCGCCTGCGCGACAGCCAGCTGGGCGACGACCGGGTGAAGGACATCCAGAACTACATCGTCAAGGGCGTGCTGTGGCAGGCCTTCACGGCCGACGAGCCGGTGGCGCTGCTGATCGACGAGATCGACAAGGCCGACATCGAATTCCCGAACGACCTGCTGCGCGAATTGGACCGCATGGAGTTCCACTGCTACGAGACGCGCGAGACCATCCGCGCCAAGCATCGGCCGGTGGTCTTCATCACCTCCAACAACGAGAAGGAACTGCCCGACGCCTTCCTGCGCCGCTGCTTCTTCCACTACATCAAGTTCCCCGAGCCGGAGACGATGAAGCAGATCGTGGACGTGCACTTCCCGAACCTGAAGAAAGAGCTGCTGTCGGCCGCGATGAAGGTGTTCTACGACGTGCGCGGCCTGCCCGGCTTGAAGAAGAAGCCCTCCACCAGCGAACTGATCGACTGGCTCAAACTGCTGGTGGCCGAGGACATTCCGCTCGAAGCCCTGCAAAGCGCCGACAGCAAGATCGCCGTGCCGCCGCTGGTGGGCGCGCTGCTGAAGAACGAGCAGGACGTGACGCTGTTCGAGAAGCTGGTGTTCATGAACCAAAGAAATAGATAACCCCTGAGTCGCCTGCGGCGCCTTCCCCAAGGGGACAACGCTGGTGGCCGGGGAGACCCCGGCCACGGCGTTCCCGAAGGGTCTGCTCCGCGACCGTTCGATCAGGCCTGCTGCGCGGCCTGCCCAAGAAACCATCGCCCCACCATGCCCACTGCCGACGAGTTCATCCAGCCCTGCGTGATGCGCGACCGTGACGTGCGGCTCGAGCCGCTGCGCGCCGATCACCACGACGACCTGGTGGAGGCCGTGCGCGATGGCGAGCTGTGGAAGCTCTGGTACACCAGCGTGCCCACGCCCGAGGGCCTGGCGGCCGAGATCGAGCGCCGCCTGGGCCTGCAGGCGCGCGGCAGCATGCTGCCGTTCGCGGTGATTGCGCAGGCCGGCGACCTGGCCGGTCGAGCGGTGGGCATGACCACCTACATGAACATCGACGCGCCCAACCGCCGGCTCGAGATCGGCTCCACCTGGTATCGCCGCGCCGTGCAGCGCAGCGCCCTCAACACCCAGGCCAAGCGCCTGTTGCTGGCGCACGCGTTCGAAACGCTGGATTGCATCGCGGTCGAGTTCCGCACGCACTTCTTCAACCACGCCAGCCGCCGCGGCATCGAGCGCCTGGGCGCCAGGCTCGACGGCGTGCTGCGCAGCCACCAGATCAACCCGCACCCCGATGCCCGCGGCAGCCTGCGCGACACCTGCGTCTACAGCATCGTCGCCAGCGAATGGCCGGCCGTGCGGGCCCATCTGGACTTCCGGTTGTCCCGACCACGGGAGGGCATCCCATGCTGATCGACTTCTTCTACACCCTGCGCGCCGCCAAGCTGCCGGTGTCGGTCAAGGAATTCCTGACCCTGCTGGAGGCCCTGCAGGCCGACGTGGTGGGGCCGCGCCAGCCCGATGCGTGCAGCATCGACGACTTCTACTACCTGTCGCGCACCGCGCTGGTCAAGGACGAGAAGCACTTCGACAAGTTCGACCGCGCGTTCGCCGCCTACTTCAAGGGTGTGGAGCAGATCGCCGACTTCCGCAAGGAAATCCCGGCCGACTGGCTGCGCAAGATCCTCGAGAAGGAACTGACGCCCGAAGAGAAGGCCGCCATCGAGAAGATGGGCTGGGACGAGCTGATGGAGACGCTGAAAAAGCGTCTCGAAGAGCAGAAGGAACGCCACCAGGGCGGCAGCAAGTGGATCGGCACCGGCGGCACCAGCCCGTTCGGCCACGGCGGCTACAACCCGCAGGGCATCCGCATCGGCGGCAAGGGCGGCAACAAGAGCGCCGTGAAGGTGTGGGACCAGCGCGCCTACAAGGACTACGACGACAGCCAGGAACTGGGCACGCGCAACATCAAGGTCGCGCTGCGCCGCCTGCGCAAGTTCGCGCGCGAGGGCAACGAGCTGGAGCTGGACCTGCCCGACACCATCCGCAGCACCGCCGCCAACGCCGGCTGGCTCGACATCAAGATGGTGCCCGAGCGCCACAACAACGTGAAGGTGCTGCTGCTGATGGACGTGGGCGGCACCATGGACGAGCACATCCAGCGCGTGGAAGAACTGTTCTCGGCCGTCAAGGCCGAGTTCAAGCACCTGGAGTTCTATTACTTCCACAACTGCGTCTACGACTTCATGTGGAAGAACAACCGCCGCCGCTTTGCCGAGAAGTTCCCGACCTGGGACATCATCCGCAAGTACAACAAGGACTACAAACTCATCTTTGTGGGCGATGCCACCATGAGCCCCTACGAGATCCTGCAGCCCGGCGGCAGCGTGGAATACAACAACGAGGAAGCCGGCGCCGAATGGCTGCAGCGCCTGACGCACGCCTTCCCCAAGTTCGCCTGGATCAACCCCGAACCGCAGGGCGTGTGGCAGTACCGCCAGAGCATCGCCATCATCCAGCAGCTGATGGGCCAGCGCATGTTTCCGCTCACCCTCAAGGGGCTGGAGGATGCGATGCGAATGCTCTCTAAATAATAGCTGCCTGCGCTTGACTGGCGGCGCCTGCAGTCACTTTTCCTTCATATTCACTGAACGCGTGCTGGGAAACACCCCGCGCGCGCCCAGCGCCCGCACCAGCGCCTGGAAGTCGGGCGAATAGCGCAGCACCTCGCGCCCGGCGGTGATCAGCTCGGTCACCTCGCTGTCGGACACGGTGAAGGCGGTGGGCACGCGCAGCAGCTGGCGGCGGTCGCTGTGCAGCGCCGCGTCGCGCAGGTTCACCATGATCACGTGGATGTCGGCATCGGCCGCGAACACGCTGGCGCCCGCCGCGGCGTGGGCCTCCAGCTCGCTGCTCCACTCGCGGATCACGTCCTGCAGGTATTCCTGCGTCTCGCGCGTCTTGCGGGCACCGGCGCCGAACAGCAGGGTCTCGGCCACGTCAAACATGCCGGGCACGGTGTCGCTGGCGTCGATGTCGTGCGTTGGCTCGCGCTCGGCGTTCACCACCACCAGCACCACCTTGTGCACGCTGCCGGGCGGGATCACCACCTCGCGGAAGGTCTGCCGCAGCCCGCCTTCCATCAGCGCGCGGTCCAGCAGCCGCTGCACGCCCAGGTTGTCCGACAGGCCGCCGTCGACCAGGTGGATGTAGGGGCGCTGCGCGGCGTTCAGGTAGGCATCGGCCTGCGCGCGGTACAAGCGACGGCGGAAGTCGGCCGGGCCGGCGCGGGCCACGGCGCCATCGCCCTGGATGCGGCGGGTCACCTCGGCCGGGCAGCGGTCGGCGTAGTTGCGCAGCGTGACCGGGCTCAGCAGCAGGGGCACGGCCGACGAGGCGGCGACGGCAAACGACAGGGGCACCCGGCCCAGGTCGGAACAGATCAGCGTGAACTGGTCCCAGGTGAACTCGAAGCCCGTGCCGCGCGCCAGGTCGGTGGCGGTGACGATCAGCTGCGGGTGGCGCGGGTTGCGCTCCAGGTCGGCGAAGGTCTTGCCCTCGTACAGCGTGTCCAGGCGCCGCGCCAGCAGGTGCGCGCGGCCGAACCAGGGCGAGCTGAGGTCGCGCAGGTTGCCCGGGCGCGCCATCATCCCCAGCAGGCTTTGCTGGAAATCCTGCCGCAGGAAGTCGTGCTCGAAGCGCGGCAGGCCGGTGCGGCCGAACGCCGCGTAATACGCCGCCACGATCGACCCGCCCGATACCGCACTGATCAGATCCGTGGCTTCCAGCAGCGTCAGGCGCCGGCCACGCCAGTCGAACTCGTGGTCTTCCAGCTCGCGCAGCACACCGTAGCCGAACGCCGCGGCCCGCGCGCCGCCGCCCGAGATGGTGACCGCCATCACCAGGCTCGGGTCGCGCGTCTCGTTCACGTGCATCGACCGCAGCTGATCGGCCTGCATGGCGGTGTTGAGCCAGGGGCGCACCGACGAGCACGCCGTCAGCAGCGCCGCGCAGGCGGTGACGGCCAGCCAGCGCCCGCCGATCACCCGCATGCGGCGGAGCTGGCCCGCGGCCTGGCCGGGTTCAGTGATTCGCTGGACGCCATCCGGAGATGTTAGCGGCCGAAGGGCGATGGGCCGCGCCGCCTCAGCCGCGCCGGCGCTGCGCCATCTCGGTGCCGATGCGCTCCAGCTCGGCCGGGCTGAACAGGGGCCGCGCCGCCGGATACACCACCGACTCTTCGAGCGGAATGTGGCGCTGGTACGCGGCCACGAAGTCGCGCACCAGGGTGCGATCCGCATCGGTGATGGCGGGCGCCGGCTCGGCGTCGCGCCAGGCCAGCAGCACCGCGCGCAGGCGCTGCCATTGGTCGTGCATTTGCACGTGGTCGGCCTGCAGCTGCACCACGGCATCGCGCACCAGGGCGTCGGCATGCTGCTGCAACGGCGGGAACACGTGGCGCTCCTCGTCCTCGTGGTGGTGCGGGCCGGCGATGTCGAAGTAGCGCAGCACGTCGCGCGCGGCACTGCGCGAATCGGCGTCGTGGCCGTTGCGGTCCACGTGGTCGACCAGGCGCTGCAGCAGCGCCAGGCTGCGCTGCACGCGCTCGTGGCAAGCTTCGAGCATCTCGAAGGGCTGTTCAAAGCCCACGCCGGGCGATGCGAAGCCGGGCAGGCTGACGGAAGACTGGGCCATGCGGGGCATTGTCCTGCCGACGACCGCCCTTCGCCTGCACGCAGATCAAGAACCCCGCGCGCTGGAATGGCTCCAACCCGCATGTTCAGAGGCAAAACGCGGCCTTGTCCGACAAGGGGGCCACTAAACTCGAGCGGGTGACCTGCACGCGCCCCGATTCGCCTGCGGCCGGTCCTGCCCGCCGCACACTGCCCTGCGCCGCCGCCCTGCTGGCGCTGCTGCTGGTGCTGCCGGGTTGCGCCTGGCTGGGGCTCAACGACAACGCCGAGCCTGCCACGGCGACCACGCCACGCGCCGACACCACCGCCGCCGGCCAGGTGGGCGCGCGCACGGGTGACGCGCCGGCCGTCACCGCCTTCGACATCCGTGTGGAGTGCGAGGACGAGGACCTGCGCGGGCTGGTCGAGCGCCACAGCGAACTGCAGCGCTACCGCGCCCTCACCGACCTGGACGAATCCGAATTCGCCCGCCTGATGGCCGTGACCGAGCGCGACGTGCGCAACCTGCTGGGCACCGAGGGCTACTTCAACCCCGACGTGCGTGTGCGTCGCGAAGGCGCGCCCAGTGCGCGGCCCACGGTGGTGATCGCCATCACGCCCGGCGAGCCCGCCACCATCGCCGGGGTGGACATCGGCTTCGAGGGCGACATCGCCGCCTCGGCCGATGCGGACGCCATCGGCCAGCGCGAAGGCATCGTGGCCGACTGGAGCCTGGATGAAGGCCGCCGCTTCACGCAGGACCGCTGGTCGAGCGCCAAGACCGGCGCCCTGCGCAGCCTGGTGGAGCGCCGTTACCCACAGGGCCGCATCGCCTACAGCCTGGCCGACGTGAGCGCGGCCGAGGCGCGGGTCAAGCTGGGCCTGCGGCTGGATTCCGGCCCGCTGTTCCGCCTGGGCGCGGCCACCGTCAAGGGCGCCAGCCGCTACCCGCCCGAGCTGGCCGAGCGGCTGTCGTGGCTCAAGCCCGGTGACATCTACGACCAGAAGAAGCTGGTGGATGCCCAGCAGCGCCTGGCCGGCAGCGGCTATTACGACTCGGCCTACATCAGCATCGACCCCGAGGGCGACCCCGCTGCCACGCCCGTGACCTACACCGTCACCGAGGCCAAGCGCCACAAGGTGCAGCTGGGCGTGGGCTACAGCACCGACGGCGGCCCGCGCCTGACGCTGGAGCACCGCGACAACACCGCCCTGGGCACCAGCTGGCGCGCCGACACCAAGCTGCACTTCGACCAGAAGGCGCCGCTGTTGCAGACCGAATGGACCTCGCTGCCGCGCGCCAGCGGCTGGCGCTGGGCGGCGCTGGCGCGCTACATGCGGCAGGACGACGGCGCGCTGACCACCACCTCCAAAACGCTGCGCCTGGGCACGCTGCGCACCGATGAGAAGTACGACCGCAACTTCTACCTGCAGTACGACCACGCCAGCGTCACCGGCTCGGGCACGCGCAACGTGCCCGACGCGCTGCTGGGCGACGGCGCCGCCGTCAGCGCCAACTACGCCTGGACCGGGCGCTACTTCGACAGCCTGCCCATCCCGTCGCGCGGCTATGGGCTCGGCACCGACATCGGCATCGGCATGACCACGGTGGGTGAGCGCAAACCCTTCCTGCGCCTGCACGGCCGCGCGCTGGGCATCGTGCCCGTGGGCAGCAGCGGCAGCCGGCTGGCGCTGCGCACCGAGGCCGGCGCCATCCTGGCCGACAAGCAGGCGCGGCTGCCGGCCACCTACATGTTCCGCACCGGCGGCGACAACACGGTGCGCGGCTACGGCTATCGCCGCATCGGCATCCCGTTCGACGACCTGGTGGGCCCCGGCCGCTACATGGCCGTGGGCAGCATGGAATGGCAGCGCCCGATCATGCGCGAGCGCTTTCCCGGCCTGCTGGAGCACACGCTGTTCATCGACGTCGGCGGCGTGGCGAACGAGGTCAACCAGCTGCGCGCGCACTGGGGCGTGGGCACCGGCGTGCGCCTGATCACGCCGGTGGGCCCGATGCAGCTGGACATTGCGTACGGCCTGAAGTCGAAGGACATCCGGCTGCACATGAACGTGGGCTTCGTGTTCTGATGACCGCGCCAGAGCCGCGCCCTGCGGACGACAAAACTCCTGAAATAATAGCTGCCAGCGCCCGACCGGCGGGCGCTGAAGGCCAATTTGACTCTGAAACCGCAACGACGCCACCGGTGCGGCGCCGCTGCATCTGGCGCTGGCTGGGCGGGCTGTTGGCGGCCTTGCTGGCCTTGCTGCTGCTGGCGCTCGGCGGCCTGTGGTGGTGGACGGGCAGCGAGGGCTCGCTGGCCACCGCGCTGCGCTGGGCCGGCGCGCAGCAGCCGCTGGTGTCCGACGAAGTCACCGGCAGCGTGCGCAGCGGCGGCAAGGTGCGCCGCCTGGTGTGGGACAAGGACGGCCTGCGCGTGGAAGTGCACGACGCCGAGCTCCAGTGGACGCCCGCCGCCCTGCTGGCGCGTACGCTGCAGATCGACACGCTGAGCGCCCGCCGCATCGTGGTGGACGACCAGCGGCCGAAAGGCGACGAGCCCGCCGCCGGCCCACCCGAATCCTTCGCGCTGCCGCTGCACATCCAGGTGAAGGCGCTGCGCGCGGGCGAGCTGCAATGGGCCGGCCCACCTCCCTACACGCTGAGCGATGTGGCCGGCCGCTTTGATTACGACGGCGGCCGCCACCTGCTGGAGCTGGACAGCGCGCGCATCGAAGGCGGCAGTTACCGCCTGCGCGCCGCCGCCACGGCGCACGCACCGATCCGCGTCGACGTCGCCATGGCGGGCGCGCTGGCCGCCCCGTGCCCGGTGCCCAGGCGCCGGTGCCGCTGACCCTGCAGGCCACGCTGCGCGGCCCGCTGACCGAGCTGCAGGCGCAGGCAGATCTGCAGGCCGCGCCGACGGCGCCCAGTACGTCAGCGCCCGCCGTTCCGGCGCTGCCGCCGCTGGCAGGCTTTGCGCCGGGGCCGACCCCACGCGCTTCCGCAGCAACGCCTCCAGCAGCACCGCCCCCGACCACGCCAACCGCCGGCGCCACCGCCGTGCCCGCCACCCCGGCCGCCGCCAGTGACATCCCGGAAGCCCATGTCACCGCCCGCATCACCCCTGGGCGGCACAGCCGCTGCCCGAGGCGCATGCCCGCGTGCGGGCACTCGACGTCGGCGCCATCTGGGCCGAGGCGCCGCGCACCCAACTGACGGGCCGGCTCGACGTGACGCCGCTGCCCGACGGCGGCGCGCCCGGCTGGGCCGTCGACGCCGACCTGGCCAACCGCGCCGCCGGGCCGTGGGACCAGCGCCAGCTGCCGGTCGAGCAGTTGCTGGCCGATGTCACCTGGCAGGGCGGCGTGGCCACGGTGCGCGCGCTCAAGGCGCAGGTGGGCGGAGGCAGCGTCGAATCCACCGGCCGCTGGGTCAGCCCGCCCGCCACGCAGCCGGCCACCGCGCCGACGCCCGCGGGCTCGGCCCCCATTACGGGCGACGGTGCGGCCGCGGCGCCAGCCAGCACGGCCGGCACCTGGCAGATCGACACCCGCATCACCGGCGTCAACCCGGCGCGCGTGCACACGCAGCTGGCCGCCTTTCCGCTCGACGGCACGGCCCAGGTGACGGGCGAAGGCGCCGGCATCGGTTTCGACGTGGCACTGCAGGCGCGGCCCACGCGCGCCAGCCCCCGCGCGGCGCGGCGAATCGGCCAGCGAGGCGCTGGCGCGCGATCTGCGCGCGCTGCGCCTGCGCGACGCCGCCGCCACCGGCCGCTGGGCCGACGGCCTG
The DNA here is from genome assembly GCF_013423955.1 of Ottowia beijingensis. Classification (GTDB taxonomy): domain Bacteria; phylum Pseudomonadota; class Gammaproteobacteria; order Burkholderiales; family Burkholderiaceae_C; genus Ottowia; species Ottowia beijingensis. The sequence continues at coordinate 1,015,786 of NZ_JACCKX010000001.1, forward strand.
CTCAGCCTGAGCGCGCTGCGCGTGCGCACCGACGATGCGCAACTGGCCGGCAACGCCCAGGTCCGCCCCGACGCACCCGGCGGCCGGGCCGACCTGACGCTCAGCGCCCCCGGCGCCAGCGCCGTGGTCAAGGGCGAGCTGCAACCCACGACCGGCGCCGGCACCCTGCGCGCCAGCGTGCAGGACGCCGCGCGCCTGCTGGCCTGGGCGCAGAAGCTGCCCGGCGCCGGCGACGCGCTGGCCGGCGCGCAGGCACGCGGCAGCGCCACGCTGGACGGCAGCTGGCGCGGCGGCTGGCGCGACCCGAGCGTGCAGGCGCGCCTCCACGCGCCCTCGTTCGACTGGACGCCGCCCGGCGCCGCCGCCACGCCGCTGCAGGCGCGCGGGCTGGAGGCCACGATCAATGGCCGCCTGGCCCAGGCCCGGATCGCCGCCAGCGGCCGCGTGCTGCAGGGCGAACGCCAGCTCGACCTGCGCCTGACCGCCAGCGGCGGGCGCACCACGCCCAATGCCTCGTTGGCGGCGTCGGCCTGGCGCTTCGACCTGGGCGCCCTGCGGGCCGGCGTGCGCGACCCGGCGCTGGGCGAAGGCGTGTGGCAGCTGGCCAGCCGCGGCGCCGTGCCGCTCAGCTGGTCGCCGGCACAGGGCGGTCAGCTGGAGGTGGGTGCCGGCGATCTGACCATCACCTCGTCCGCACCCACGTCGCAGGCCCAGGTGGCCTGGGGGCCGGTGCGCTGGCGCCAGGGTGCGCTCACCACCACCGGCCGCATCACCGGCCTGCCGCTGCAGTGGGTGGAGCGCGTGGCCGGGTCGCAATTGCAGGACGCCGGTCTGACCGGCAACATCGTCTTCAACGGCGACTGGGACGCCGCGCTGGGCCAGCAGTTGCGCGTCACCGCCAACCTGGTGCGCGCCAGCGGCGACATCACGGTGCTGACCACCGACGCACAGACCGGCGTGCAGTCGCGCGTGGCCGCCGGCCTGCGCGATGCGCGCCTGACGCTGCGCAGCGAGGGCAACGCGCTCAACCTCAACCTGGTGTGGGACAGCGAGCGCGCCGGCACCATCAACGGCCAGCTGCGCACCGAGTTGGCGGCTGCGCGCGACGACGACGGCAACACCAGTTGGTCGTGGCCCGACAGCGCGCCGCTGCAGGGCCAGGTGCAGGCGCGGCTGCCGCAGATTGCCGCCTGGTCGGTGCTGGCGCCGCCCGGCTGGCGCCTGCGTGGCGCGCTGGCGGCCGACGCACGCGTGGCCGGCACGCGCGGCGAGCCCCTGGTCAGCGGCACCGTGACGGCCGACGACGTGGCGCTGCGCTCCATCGTCGACGGCGTGCAGTTCGAGGGCGGGCGCCTGCGCGCCCGGCTGGACGGCACGCGCCTGCTGATCGACGAGTTCACGCTGCAGGGCGCGGGCGAGAAAGGCAGCGGCGGCCGGCTGCGCGCCACCGGCGAAGCCGGGCTGGTGGACGGCCGCGCGCAGGCACGCCTGAACGCCACGCTGGAGCGGCTGCGCGCCAGCATCCGCGACGACCGGCAGGTCACCGTCTCGGGCAACGTGCAGGCCGCGCTGGAGGGCCGCACCCTCAGTGCCGACGGCCGCCTGCGTGTGGACCGCGCGCTGATCCTGCTGCCCGACGAGAACCGGCCCACGCTGGGCGACGACGTGATCGTGCGCGGGCCCGACGGCAAGATCATGTACGGCAAGGAAGGCCCCGGCGCCGTGGCCCGGCCCACCAGCGCCGCCGGCCAGCAGGCCGCGCAGCAGCAGGCCCGCAGCGACGCCGCGCGCGCCAAGGCCGACGCCCAGGCCCGCGCCAGCGAGGCCGGGCCGCTGCTACCAACGTCAACGTGCAGGTCGACCTGGGTGAGGACTTCCGCCTGCAAGGCATGGGCATCGACACGCGCCTGGCCGGCGTGCTGACGCTCACCGCCAAGGGCCCGCTGACCGAGATGCCCAGCTTGGTCGGCCGGGTGCGCACCGAGGGCGGCACCTTCCGCGCCTACGGGCAGCAGCTCATCATCCAGCGCGGCTTCATCAACTTCAGCGGACAGATCAGCAACCCCACGCTCGACATCGTGGCCCTGCGCCCCAACTACACCAGCGACCAGCGCGTGGGTGTGCAGGTCATGGGCACGGCGCTGCTGCCGCGCGTGCGGCTGTATTCCGAGCCCGCCCTGCCCGACAACCAGACGCTGGCCTGGCTGCTGCTGGGCCGCCCGGCGCCCAACAGCGGCGCCGAGGCGGCCATGCTGCAGTCGGCCGCGCTGGCCCTGCTGGGCGGGCGCGAAGGGCGCGGGCTGGCGGCCAACTTCGGCCTGGACGAGCTGAGCTTTTCGGGCGGCGGCGACGGCGAGCTGAGCAGCGCCAGCGTCACCCTGGGCAAGCGCCTGTCCGACCGCCTGTACGCCGCCTACGAGCACAGCCTGGCCGGCACGGGCGGCACGCTGATGATCTTCCTCGAGCTGTCGCGCCGCTGGACGCTGCGCGGCCAGGCCGGCGAGAACTCGGCCGTGGACCTGATCTACCGACTGACCTTCGACTGAAGCCGAGCAGGCCGGCCGATACAATCGCCGGGCCCTGCCGCCGTAGTTCAATGGATAGAACGAGCGCCTCCTAAGCGCTAGATACAGGTTCGATTCCTGTCGGTGGTGCCAGGCTTCTGGCGCGCATCGCGCCCTGCCCGCGCCTCAGCATTCGGTGAACGCCACCGCCAGCCCGCCGCGCGAGGTTTCCTTGTACTTGTCGAGCATGTCGCGCCCGGTGTCGCGCAGCGTGAGGATGGCCGCGTCGAGGCTGACCTTGTGCGTGCCGTCGCCCGACAGCGCCAGCTGCGCGGCGTTGATGGCCTTCACGGCCGCCATGGCGTTGCGCTCGATGCAGGGTACCTGCACCAGGCCGCCAATGGGGTCGCAGGTCAGGCCCAGGTTGTGTTCCAGGCCGATCTCGGCGGCGTTCTCGATCTGCTCGGGCGTGCCGCCCAGCACCTGCGCCAGCCCGGCCGCGGCCATGGCACAGGCCGAGCCGACCTCGCCCTGGCAGCCGACTTCGGCGCCCGAGATGCTGGCGTTGGTCTTGATCAGCACGCCGATGGCGGTGGCCGCCAGCAGGAAGTCGACCACGTCGTCGTCGCCGGCGCCACGCTGGAAGTCCATGAAGTAGTGCAGCACCGCGGAATGATGCCGGCCGCGCCGTTGGTGGGCGCCGTCACCACGCGGCCGCCCGCGGCGTTCTCCTCGTTGACCGCCAGGGCGTACAGGTTCACCCAGTCCATGGCCGAGAAGGTTTGCGTGATGAGGTTCGGGCGGCTGTCGCGCGCGTTCAGCCGGGCGTGCATGGCCTGCGCCCGGCGCGGCACCTCCAGCCCGCCGGGCAGCACACCCTCGCACTTCAGGCCGCGCGCCACGCAGCCTTTCATCACCTGCCAGATCGCCAGCAGGGCGCTGCGCGTTTCGGCGTCGGGGCGCCAGGCGCGCTCGTTGCGCAGCACCAGGTCGGCCACGCGCAGGCCGTGCTGCCGGCACAGGGCCAGCAACTGTTCGCCGCTGGCGTAGGGCAGCGCCACGGCCACGTCGTCCGCGCCGCTGCCGCCGGCGGCGGCCTGGGCCTCGTCCACGATGAAGCCGCCCCCGACGGAGTAATAGGTGTTCTCGTACAGCACCGCGCCATCGTCGCCGTGCGCCGTCAGCCGCAGGGCGTTGGGGTGGCGCGGCAGGTTGACGGGCAGCAGTTGCAGGTCGCGCGACCAGTCGAACGCGATCTCGCGCTCGCCCGCCAGGCGCAGCCGGCCGTCGAGCCGCACGGCGTCCACCGCCTGCGCCATGGCATCGGGATCGACCCGGTCGGGCTGCTCGCCCAGCAATCCGGCCACGGTGGCGCGGTCGGTGCCGTGCCCGATGCCGGTGGCCGACAGCGAGCCGTACAGCCGCACCTGCACGCGCTGCACGGCGCCGAGCCAGCCCGCGGCGCGCAGCTGCTCGGCAAAGGTCCAGGCCGCCCGCATGGGCCCCACGGTGTGCGAGCTGGAGGGCCCGACGCCGATCTTGAAGAGGTCGAGAGCACTGATGGTCATGAACGCCTGCATCGCCGGGAAGGTGCATCGCCCGCAGGGACGAGCCGTCCGCCGCATGGTACTGCGAGCAGGCCGCGCGGCCACTGAATACCCTCGTCGAGGGTGCGACACCGCGGCTGGCGGCGCGGGCACTTGGCCGACACGCAGAACAGCGCCTTCGCCCGGCGGTGGCAGGTGCTGCGCCGTCAGCAGCCCCGGCGGCGCGCGGCTATCGTGCGATCATCCCGATCACATTTCTCTGGCTGGAGGCCCGCATGCGTGGATTCATGGTTGCTTTGGCGCCTGCCCTGTTGATGGCCAGCTGCGCCGCCACCAGCACCGGGCCGGTGGCCGGGTTCGACGGTTCGTGGACCATCAGCAAGCGCGGCGTGGTGGCCACCCAGCCCGAGGCGCTGACGCGCGCCGCCACGCAGGAGGCCACCGCGCATTGCGCCGTGCAGGGCAAGCGCTTCAGGCAGGTCGACCTGAAGGAAAGCCCGTCGGGCCTGCTGGCACCGCGCGCGGAGACCGCGTTGACTTTCGTCTGCGAGTGACTCGTTAGCTATCACATATATAGCTTTTTGCGCTTACCTGGCGGGCGCTGCAGCCAATTTTCTTATAAATTCTCACCTCACCCAGCGGTGACGGCCCGCGCCGCCACCACGGCCTCGGTGCGGTTGCGCACCTTCAGCGCGCGAAAGATCGCGGCCAGGTGAATCTTCACCGTGCCTTCGCTGATGCCCAGGTTGCGGCCGATCTGCTTGTTCTGCTGCCCTTCGGACAGCAGGCTCAGCACTTCGAGTTGACGATCCGTCAGCACATGGCGCAGGTGCGCCGCCGCCGCATGCGCGCCCCGCGGGCTGGCGGCCGGGCCCGGCGTGCGGTGCCCGTCGTCTAGGCCAGGGTGCGACATCATCAGGGGCGGCACGTACACACCGCCTTGCAGCACCAGCCGTATCGCCGACAGCATGACGTCGGGCGAGTAGGCCTTGGGGATGAAGCCCGATGCCCCGGCGTCGAGCGCGGCATGCATGATGGCCGGGTCTTCCTGGCCCGACAGCACCACCATGCGAAGCCCCGGTTGCCGCTGATGCACCTGCGCGATGTGGCCCACGCCGTGTGCGCCGGGCATGCCGAGGTCGATGACGGCCAGGTCCAGATCGGCCGACACGCTGTCGAGCAACTCCTGCACGCTCAGCGCCTGCACGAAGCCGACCTGCGGCGCCAGCTCGGCCAGTTTCTCAGCCACGGCTTCCAGGATGAGGCGGTGGTCGTCGGCGATGAGGATTTTCATGGCGTGACTGCAAGGTTGATGCGGCCTTCAGGCGGTCGCGGGACCACTTTGACGATAAACGGGTTGCACGCGCGGATCAAGGCGCCGGGCACCGGCCAAAGGCGTAGGCCAGTGCCTCACGCCACGGCCAGCGGCGCCTGCGCGCCGGGCGGCACCAGCGCCGGCAGCGGCGCCGCTGGCACCGCACGCCCGTCCCAGCCGGCGGCGCCAGGGCATCGCAGGGCATGGGCAGCGCCGCGGCCTCGTCGGCCGCCGGCGCCCAGGCCGGCTCGGGTGCGGCCATGGGCACCTCGAAATGAAAGCGCGCGCCCCGGCCGGGCGCCGATGTCAGGCCGATCTGCAGGCCGAGCAGCCCGGCCAGCCGCTGCACGGTGGCCAGGCCCAGACCCGTGCCGCGCGCGGCCAGGTCCGGGCTCGACGGGGCCTGATAGAACTCGTCGAAGATGCGCTGCTGGTGCTCGGGCGCGATGCCGATGCCGGTGTCGATCACGTCGATGCGCACCTGCGGCCCGCGGCGGCGCGCCGCCACCAGCACGCCCCCGCGCGGCGTGTAGCGCACGGCGTTGGCCACCAGGTTGCCGACGATGCGCGACAGCATGAAGTAGTCCGACCGCACCCACAGGTCGGTGTGCCGCACCACCAGGCGCAGATGCTGCGCCTCGGCCACCGGGCGGAAGTTGCGGCTGACGTCGTCGAACAGGCGGTCCAGCGCGAAGTCCGAATGCCGCGGCTGCAGCACGCCGGCGTCGATCTGCGAGATGTTCAGCAGCTCGGCGAACAGATGGTCCAGCGAGGCCACGCATTCGCGCACATGGCGGATACGCTGCTGCCGCGCCGGGTCGGGCTCGTCCCTGGCCAGTCCTTCCGAGAACAGCGTCAGCGCGTGCAGCGGCTGGCGCAGGTCATGGCTGGCGGCGGCCAGCAGGCGCGTCTTGGCCTGGCTGGCCTGCTCGATGGCGCGGTTCTTCTCGGCCAGCTCGGCCGTGGCCTCGCGCACGCGCTGCTCCAGCAGCTGCCGGCCGTCGTGCAGGGCGGTGGCGGCGGCGTTGAAGCCTTGCTGCAGATGGCGCACTTCCGCGGTGCCCTCCAGCGTCACCTGCACCGGCTCGCCGGCGGCCAGCCGGTCGACGGCGCTGGCCAGCTTGAGCACCGGCGCGCTGATGCGACGCGCCGCCCACACGCCGGCCAGCAGCACGGCCGCCAGGCACGCCGCCACCGCCAGCAGCACGCCGGTCCAGGCGCGCGCCTCGGCGGCGCGCAACTCGTCCAGGCCGATGTCGATGCCGACCTGCCCCGGCACGCCGCCGCCCGCGCTGGCCACCGGCGCGCGCACCAGCAGGCCCTCCTAGCGCCGCAGGTCGGCGGTGTTGACGTTGGCCAGCAGTTCCCCTTCGGGCGACCACACCTGCACCTGCTGCACATGCGGTTGCGACATGGTGGCCTCGGCCAGCCGCAGCAGCGCGCGCCGGTCCTCGCGCGCCAGCGGCGCCTGCGCCGAGGCCGACAGCTGCTGCGCCAGCGTTTCCCTGCTGGCGGATGTGGTGCTCGATGCCCTGCAGGTACTGCCGCGTGGTCAGCACCAGCAGCGCCCCCACCGCCAGCACCGCCGGCACCACCGCCAGCAGCACCAGCTGCCACACCAGCGACAGCCCTGCCCGCCGATGCGATGGTGTCGATACCCCGTTCATGGCATGTAACCCAATGCGAAATGCGTGAGAATCAATGCATTGGACCGTGCCACAAACCATGAAGAATGTCCACATCACCGGCGGTACACCGTTGCCGCACACCGCCCGGGACGCTGGGCCCACGCGCCGCCAGGCGGTGCTGGCCGCCGCCGCGGTGGCCTGCTGGCCGCTGGCGCTGCGGGCCGGCGAGGACGCCCGTGCCCCGCTGCGCTTCGGCATCCTGCCGATCGGTGGCATGGTGGATTCACGCACCGGCTGGGAGCCGCTGCTGGACGAGCTGATGCAGGCGCTCGGCCGCCCCATCCACATGTTCTCGGCCACGTCCTACGAAGGACTGGGCGAGGCCGTGCGCCGCGGCGAGGTGGATCTGGCCTTCCTCTCCGGCAAGATGGCGCTGGACGCCGTGACCCAGCACGACATGCGCGCCATCGCCCAGGTGACGCGACACGACGGCCTGCCCGGCTACCGCGCGCTGCTGCTGGCGCGCGAAGGCGGCCCGGTGCGCGACCTGGAGGCGGTGCTGGTGGAGCCCGGCCGCTGGCGGCTGGCGCGCGGCGAAAAGCGCTCGATGTCGGGCTTCATCGTGCCCAAGCTGCAGCTGTTCCTGCCGCGCCAGATCGACATCGAGACCCGCTTTCAGGGCGACATCGTCGGCACGCACCAGCGCACCGCACTGGCTGTGGCCAATGGCGAGGCCGACCTGGCCACCAACAACAGCGCCGACTTCGAGCGCTTCCGCACGCAGTTCCCGGCCGAGACGGCGCGCCTGCGGGTGCTGTGGCAGTCCGAGCTGGTGCCGCACGGCTTCATCGTGCTGCGCAACGCCCACGGCGACGCCATGCGCGGCCGCGCCCAGCGCTTTCTGGCGCAATACGGGCGCGGCAGCGGCGCACAGGCCGAGCAGCAGCGCGCGGCGCTGAAAGGCCTGCACGACTTCGCCGGCTTCCTGCCCGCCGACAACCGCGCGCTGCTGCCGGTGGCCCGCCTCACGCGCCAGCTCGACCTGGACAGCGCGCACTCCGCCACCTGGATCAACGATGCGGCGCGCCAGGCCCGGCTGGCGCGCATCGAGAGCCAGTACGCCACGCAGGTGCAAATGCTGAGCGCAGACTGAGGGCGCGGGCAGCCAGCCGCTACCATTGGCGGCTTCGCGCCAGCATCGGCGCTCTGCACCACCGCGACGTGCCCGCCTACACCTTCGAAGCCCTGCAAGCCGACGGCAAGTCCCGCAAGGGCGTGATCGAGGCCGACACCGCCAAGGCTGCGCGCGCGTGCTGCGCGGGCAGGCGCTGGTGCCGCTGGCGGTGGAGCCGGTGGCGGGTGGCGCCGGCGGCTCGGTGCTGTCGCGCCCCATCGGCGGCGGCCGCGCCTTCAACAGCACGCAGCTGGCGATCTGGACGCGGCAGCTGGCCGGCCTGGTCGCATCGGGCCTGCCGCTGGAGCGCTCGCTCACTGCCCTGACCGACGAGGCCGAGGACGAACGCCAGCGCAACCTGATCGCCAGCCTGCGCTCGGAGGTCAACGCCGGCTCGCCGCTGGCCAAGGCCATGGCGCAGCAGCCGCGCGAGTTCAGCCCCGTCTACACCGCCGTCATCGCCGCCGGCGAGCAGGGCGGCCACCTGGGCACCGTGCTGGAGCGCCTGGCCGACGACCTGGAAGAGCGCCAGGCGCTGAAGGCCAAGCTGATCGGCGCTGCGCTGTACCCGGCCATCGTCACCCTGGTGGCCATCGTGATCGTGATCTTCCTGGTCAGCTACGTGGTGCCGCAGGTGGCCACGGTGTTCGCCGGCACGCAGCGCAGCCTGCCGTGGATCACGATCGCCATGCTGTCCTTGAGCGACTTCGTGCGCGGCTATGGCTGGTGGCTGCTGGGCGCTATGGTACTGATAGCTGTCGGCGCCCGCCTGGCGCTGAAAAACCCCGCTTTTCGCCAGAAGTTCGATGCCTTCTGGCTGCGCCTGCCGCTGGTGGGCCGGCTGGCGCGCGGCTACAACGCGGCGCGCTTCGGCAGCACGCTGGCCATGCTGGCCGGGGCTGGCGTGCCAATCCTGCGCGCGCTGCAGGCCGCGGCCGAAACCCTGCACAACACCGCCATGCGCGCCGACGCCGAGGACGCCCTGGTGATGGTGCGCGAAGGCGCGCCGCTGGCCAGCGCGCTGGCGCAGAAGAAGCGCTTTCCCGGCCTGCTGGCCATGTTCGCCCGCTTGGGCGAGCAGACCGGCCAGCTGCCGCTGATGCTGCAGCGCGCGGCCAACCAGCTCAGCGCCGAGGTGCAGCGCCGCGCCATGCAGCTGGCCACCGTGCTGGAGCCGCTGCTCATCGTCGCCATGGGCGTGATCGTGATGCTGATCGTGCTGGCGGTGATGCTGCCGATCATCCAGCTCAACCAGTGGGTGAAGTGATCCCCTGAGTCGCCTTCGGCGCCTTCCCCCAGGGGGACAACGCTGGTGCGCGGGGGACCCGCGCACGGCGTTCTGGCTTGGCCTGCTGCGCGGCCATGGGTTCCTCAAGCATCCACGCACTGACCTCCACCATGGCCACCACCTTGCACAACCAGCTCGTCGTCGCCATTTCCTCGCGCGCGCTGTTCGATTTCGAGGAGGAAAACCAGCTGTTCGAGGCCGGCGATGCCGAGGCCTACATGCGCCTGCAGTTCGAGCGCATCGACGTGCCGGCCAAGCCGGGCGTGGCGTTCTCGCTGGTGAAGAAGCTGCTGGCCTTCAACGAGCCAGGGCAGCAGCGCGTGGAGGTGGTGGTGCTGTCGCGCAATGATCCGGTGAGCGGCATGCGGGTGTTCCGCTCGGCGGCGGCGCACGGGCTGCGGCAGATTCAGCGCGGCGTGTTCACGCAGGGGCCGACCCGTTCCGCTACGTGCGGCCGCTGGGCGCACACCTGTTCCTGTCGGCCAACGGCGCCGACGTGCGCGAGGCGCTGGCGCTGGGCTACCCGGCGGCGCAGGTGGCCACGCAGTCGGCGCGCGCCGGCGACCGCCACCCCGACGAAGTGCGCATCGCCTTCGACGGCGACGCCGTGCTGTTCTCCGACGAGGCCGAGCGCGTGTTCCAGAGCGGCGGGCTGGACGCCTTCCAGTCGCACGAGATCGAGAAGGCCAACCTGCCGCTGCCGCCCGGCCCCTTCCAGCCCTTTCTGGCGGCGCTGCACCGGCTGCAGCACGGTGGCGCCGCGCGCATGCGCATCCGCACGGCGCTGGTCACGGCGCGCAGCGCGCCGGCGCACGAGCGCCCGATCCGCACCCTGATGCACTGGGGCGTGAGCGTGGACGAGGCCCTGTTCCTCGGCGGCCTGCCCAAGGGCGAGTTCCTGCGCGAGTTCGAGCCCGACTTCTTCTTCGACGACCAGACCGGCCACATCGAGCACGCCGCGCAGCACGTGCCGGCCGGCCACGTGGCCGCTGGTGTTACAAATTTGGCGGCGGCGCGCGAAACCCCGCGGCGCCGAGCGGACTCCAACCGGGCATGAGTGTTTCGCGCCTGCTTCTGTCGTTCGTTGTCATCGCCCTGCCCTTCGGCATGGCACCCGCCGTGGCGCAGCCTGCCGATGTGCCCGCCACCAGCCCCAAGAAACCCAGCAAGGGCGAACAGCAGGCGCTGAAGTGGTTCAGCATGCTGGATGCCAACCAGGACGGCCGCATCTCGCGCGACGAGGCCAAGGTGGCGTTCCGGCTCAGCCCGTCGCTGGCCGAGTATTTCCGCAACGCCGACCTGAACGGCGACGGCTACCTGACGCAGCAGGAAATCCGCACTGTGGCCGACCGCCGCCGCGCCGAACGGCAGGAGCGGCGCAAGCGCGAGGCCCTGCAGAAGCAGCAGGCGCAGGCGGCCGCGCTCGGGCGCGACAGCGCCACAGCGGCGCCCGACGCGCAGCGCTGAAGCGCCGCCACCGCCCGCGGCACGCTTCGCGCCGCAGCAGGACTGCCGCCGCACATGGCCCGCCGGATTGCCTGCAACAGGGGAGTATGCATCTCCAGCGCCTATCTGGCGGGCGCTTTCGCGGCGCATGCAGGGGAGTATATGAAACAGGGCGTTGGCATGGCGTGGCCACGCCCCTGATCACCCCACCCGGCGTGCCGCCCCACGCCCCCGCCCCGCCCGGGCCGCTAGCATGCGGCCTTCTTCGCCCCACAAGAAAGTCCAGTCATGGCCTGGTCCGACAAGCTCGCCCGTTTCGGGAATTTCCTGCGCCAGGTCTGGCACCTGTCCGCGCCCTACTTCCGCTCGTCCGACGAGCGCTGGAAGGCACGCGGCCTGCTGGCGGCCATCGTCGCGCTCAACCTGGGCGCGGTGTACATGCTGGTGCAGATCAACGAGTGGAACCGCGTGTTCTTCGACGCGCTGCAGAACAAGAACCAGGACGTGTTCTGGACCCAGCTGGGCCGCTTCACGTACCTGGCGATGATCTTCATCGTCATCGCCGTCTACCGCTTCTACCTCACGCAGCTGCTGCAGGTGCGCTGGCGCGCCTGGATGACGCGCGACCTGATGCACCGCTGGCTCAGCGGCCATGCCTTCTACCGCATGGAGCTGGCGCGCTACGCCGGCGCGCCCGAGCCCACCACCACCGAAGCCGGCCTGCCCCACCCCGGCCAGCGCGTGCCCGACAACCCCGACCAGCGCCTGCAGGAAGACGTGAACCTGTTCACCAGCCAGACCATCGGCCTGTCGATGGGCTTTCTGAACGCCGTGGTCACGCTGGTCAGCTTCGTCGGCGTGCTGTGGGCGCTGTCGGGCAGCTTCTCGTTCAATTTCAACGGCAGCACCACCACCACCATCCCCGGCTTCATGGTGTGGATGGCGGTGCTGTACTGCACCGTGGGCAGCGTGCTCACGCACTACATCGGCCGCCCCTGATCGGCCTGAACTTCGAGCAGCAGAAGCGCGAGGCCGACTTTCGCCACCACCTGGTGCGGGTGCGCGAATACAGCGAATCGATCGCGCTCGACCGCGGCGAGCAGGTCGAGGAGCGCAACCTGGACACGCGCTTCACGGCCGTGCTGTCCAACTACCTGCGGCTGATTGCCAAGCAGAAGCAGCTGGTCGGCTTCACCAACCTGTTCGGGCAGGCGGCGGCGGTGTTTCCCTTCATCATCGCGGCGCCGCGCTTTTTCAGCGGCGCCATCCAGCTGGGCCAGCTGATGCAGATTTCGAGCGCCTTCGACCGCGTGCAGGGCGCCCTGTCCTGGTTCGTCGACAACTACGACAGCCTGGCCGCCTGGCGCGCCACCACCGAACGCCTGACCAGCTTCGAAGCCGCGCTTTACAAGCAAAATCAGGCTTCAGCGCCCGTCCAGCAAGCGCCAGCAGCTATCAATTCAGAAGCAATCGAGACGCAGGGCCTGACGCTGCAACTGCCCACCGGCGCCACGCTGGTGCAAGGTGCCACGCTGCGCGCCGCGCCGGGCCAGCACACGCTGGTGCAGGGGCCGTCGGGCAGCGGCAAGAGCACGCTGTTCCGCGCGCTGGCCGGCATCTGGCCCTGGGCGCAAGGCCAGGTGGCGCTGCCGCAGCGCAGCATGTTCATCCCCCAGCGTCCGTACTTTCCGGACGGCGCGCTGCGCGACGCCCTGGCCTACCCCGAGCCGGCCAGCGACTACACCGACGAGCAGCTGAGGACCGCGCTGCAGGACGCGCTGCTGCCCGATCTGGCCAAACGGCTGAATGAGCGCGACAACTGGACGCAGAAGCTGAGCGGCGGCGAGCAGCAACGCCTGGCGATCGCGCGCGTGCTGCTGAAGCAACCGGCCTGGGTGCTGGCCGACGAAGCCACCAGCGCGCTCGACGTGCCGGCCGAGCAAGCCCTGTACACGCGGCTGAAGGCCATGACCGAGCGCGCCGGCGGCGCCCTGCTGTCGATCGCCCACCGGCCCAGCGTGGCGGCCTTTCATGCGCAGCGCTGGCAGCTGGAGCCCGCTGCGCCCGACGGCGCCGCGCGCTATCGCTTCAGCACCGGGTCGCTGGCCACGCCAGCTTGAATCAGAGGAAAACGGTGCAGTCGCGTGCGGACACTGCGCAATCAGCTATCCATGGCGCTGCCGCACCACCCGCGGCGCATGAAACGAAAGAGCCGAGAGGCCGCGGAGCAGGCCGGGCCAGCGACAGCCGTGCCCGGACCTGCGCCGGGCACTGGCTGTGTCCCCCTCCCGCAGGAGAGGGAAGACGCCGCAGGCGGCTCAGGGGGTGTTTCACTTCAGAAGCGGTGCGTGTAGTACAGCAGCACGAAATCCATGCCCGGGTTCGGCTTCTTGATGCCGGCGTTGGAGATGTGCTGGTAGCGCACGCCCAGCGTCGAACGCGCGTCGCGCCCCACTGCACGCCCAGCCCCAGCTGGTCGCTGAACTGGAAGGCGGTGCTGAGCGTGCGGGTGGGCGAAATGCGGGTGTGCGACAGCAGGCGCACGCCGATCGAGGCTTCGACAAAGAAGGCGATGGTGCCGCCCGAGAACGGACGCTCGATCCGGAACACGGGGAATAGCCGAATTCGATCAGGTCGCTGGCCTTGGGCACGTCCCAGGCGGACAGTTCGACCTCGTGCCGCAGCTTCAGGCGCCACTGCTGGCCCTGCCACAGCGGCTCGGCCCGCGTCCAGCCGGCGATGACGCCCAGCTTCTTGACGTCGCCCTTCTTCGCCTCGCCGCCGGTCAGCGTCCAGTCGACGCCTTGGGCCGCGGCGCCGCCGACGGCGCCAGCCCCCAGGGCCAGGGCCAGGGCCACTTGGACAAAGTGCCTGCTCGCCGGCAACGCGACCGGTACGGAAGAACGGAAGCGCGGGCCATGACCAGGCGCGCGGTGCGAATAAGAGCGCATATTGTGTTTGCGTTGTAGTGGTGGATCGTCGGCCGGCGGCTCCTCGCCGCCTTGTGCCCCGACCAATGAAGCCTTGCCCGGTGCACGGCCAGCATGATGGCATTTTTCACCCGCCGCGTCTGTCGGGCAATGACCACATGCGCGCGCAGCATTGGCCACGCACGTGCGCAGCCCGGCCGGCGCCGCAGGGCGATCAGGACTTGCCGGCCGCGTATCCGCCATCCACCAGCAGGTAGGCCCCGGTGACGAAGCTGGCCTCGTCGCTGCCCAGGAACAGCACGGCGTTGGCCACTTCTTCGTCGCGGCCCAGGCGACCGATGGGGTGCAGCCGGATCAGGGCCTGGCGCATCTCGTCCGGAAAATCCTTGAGCAGCGGCGTGTCGATGTAGCCGGGGCCGATGGAGTTGACACGCACGCCGCGCGGCGCCGCCTCGATGGCCAGCGTGCGCGTCATGTTAACCACGCCGCCCTTGGCCGCCGAATAGGCCACGGTGCCGCTCTGCCCCAGCGCGCCCAGGATCGACGCGCAGTTGATGATGCTGCCCGAGCCCTGGCGGTACATCTGTCGCAGCGCCGCGCGCGGTGCGGAACACGCCGTTCAGGTTGATGTCGATGGTGCGCAGGTAATCAGCGTCGGTGGTGTCGGCGGCATCGCCCGTGCCGCCGATGCCGGCGTTGGCGAACACGATGTCCACGCTGCCCCACTGTTCGACCGTGTTCGCCACCAGCGCATCGACCTGCTCGGTCGAGGTCACGTCGCAGGGCATGAACAGGCAGCGTGCGCCCATGGCGTCGAGCGCCTGGGCGCGCGCGGCGCCATCGCTGCCGGCCAGGTCGGACAGCACCACCTTGGCGCCCTCCTTCAGGCAGCGCTCCACCGTGGCCAGGCCGATGCCGCTGGCACCGCCGGTGACGATCATGGTCTTGCCTTGCAGTCGCATGGGTGTTCTCCTTTCGGTCAAAACGGCCAGCATAGCGCGCCGCCGAGACAGCGTGATTTCAATCGGATGACGGCGCCGCGCGCGATGGCCGCCAGCGCGCCCAGCCCTGCGCGCGCAGCTGGCACGCGGGGCAGGTGCCGCAGCCGTAGCCCCAGGCGTGGCGCCGGCTGCGGTCGCCGGTGTAGCAGGTGTGCGAGTGCTCCACGATCAGCTCGACCAGCGCATCGCCGCCGCCAGCCGCATCGCCCTGCTGGCCCAGGTCGTGCGCCAGCTGCCAGGTGGCGGCCTTGTCGATCCACATCAGTGGGGTGTCGACCAGGAAGCGCCGGTCCATGCCCAGCGACAGCGCGATCTGCATGGCCTTCATGGTGTCGTCGCGGCAGTCGGGGTAGCCGGAATAGTCGGTCTCGCACACGCCGGTGACCAGCGCCTGCAGGCCGCGCCGATAGGCCAGCGCGCCAGCGAAGGTCAGGAACACCAGGTTGCGGCCCGGCACGAAGGTGTTGGGCAGGCCGCTGCGCTCCAGCTCGATCGCCATGTCGCGCGTGAGCGAGGTCTCGCTGACCTGGCCCAGCACAGCCATGTCGATCACGTGGTCCTCGCCCAGGCGCTGGCGCCAGGCCGGAAAGCGCGCCCGCAGTGCGCGCAGCACCACCTGGCGCTGCTGCAGCTCGACGTGGTGGCGCTGGCCGTAGTCGAAGCCGATGGTCTCGACGCGCTGGTAGCGCGTCAGCGCGTGGGCCAGGCAGGTGGTCGAATCCTGCCCGCCAGAGAACAGCACGAGGGCGCTGGGGTGTGTCATGGATGCACGATGGTTTTATGAACAAAAACAGGCTTCAGCGCTTGTCTGACGGGCGCTGAAAGCTACTTTAATGATAGCAATCAACGATCCGGCAACGTGCTGACGTACTGCGCCGCCTGGGGCCGCAGGCGCACCGGCCTGGCCTTGACCACCGTGCCGATGTTGACGAAGCACAGCGCCTGCTCGTCGGGCTGCAGGCCGAACAGCGTGCGCAGCGGCGCCGACTGCAGCGCCTTGCCGCTGGTCAGCGCACCGCCAAAGCCCTGCGCGTGTGCCATCAGCAGCATGTTCTGCACCGCGCAGCCGGCCGAGACGATGCGCTCGTGCGGTTCGATCTCGGCATCGTCGTCGCGCAGGCGCACCACCGCCAGCAGCAGCAGGGGCGAGCGGTAGGCCTTCTCGCGCGCCTGCGCCACCTGCTGCGGCGTGGCGCTGGCGTCGCGTTCGAGCAGCGCCGTGGCGAACACCTCGGCCAGGCGATCGCGCGCCCCGGCCGGCACCAGCACGAAGCGCCAGGGCAGCAGCTCGTGGTGATCGGGCGCGCTGGCCGCCGCGCCCAGGATGGCCTGCAGCTGCGCGGCATCGGGGCCGGGCTCGGCCAGCCGCTTGGGCAAGATGGTCTGGCGCGTGTGGATCAGGGCGTGGGCCAGTTCCACCACCTCGGGCGGACGGGGGTGGCCCAGGGCGGGGGTTGTCAGCCGGCTTTGCCGTCGATGCGGGGTCTTCCATACCAGTTAGCGTAACGCAGCGCCCACGCGGTGAGAATCGCGGTCCACAGCAGTGCGGCCAGCGCCGTCAGCCACATGGGCATGCCCTGCACCGCCGCCAGCAGGCGCACGCCGACGGCCACCTGCAGCAGCCAGAACATGGCCCACACCGGGTTGTCGGCCACCAGCGCGCGCCCGCTGTGGCCGCACGACACGCGTGTGACCATGGCCACCATGATCGAGCCCAGGAAGCCCATCGACAGCGCATGCAGCGCGCCCAGCCCCAGCACCGGCTGCCCCGTGGCCAGCCACAGCGCCTGCGATGCCGCGCTGTACAACAGCGCCAGCCCCAGCCACACGAAGCCCACGTGCAGCATCGCCAGCAGGCGGATCTTCAGGCTCTGCACCAGGCCCCACACCACCGCCAGCCACAGCAGCACGCCGCCGGCAGCCAGCTCGACGGCGATGGCGAGCACCGTCCACGCCGGCCAGGCCTGCTGCGAGGGCGCGAAGAAGTCGACCCACAGCGCCAACACCTCGAACGCCGCCACGCCCAGCATCAGCCGCAGCACCCAGAACGGCCGCCACAGCTCGATCAGCGGCAGCACGTTGGAGGTGAAGAACGGAATCATGCGGTGCGCCACGCTGACGTACACCACCACGATGAAGCCCCACAGCGCCGTGCGCACCAGCACCAGGGCCAGCGCGTCGTGGCCGGCCAGCATGGCCAGCCCGGTGCCGGCCAGGCTGAGCACGCCGACGATGCCGCCCACGCCCACCGACTTGGCGTGCATGCGGTCTTCCGCCCGGCTGGCGCGCACCAGCTGCCAATACAGCATGAACATCCACGCCAGCCCCAGCCAGGCCAGCGCCAGCCCGGCCAGGGCCACACCCGCCTGCAGATGCGCGCCCGCCAGCCACAGCAGCCAGCCGCCCGCCTGCAGGAACAGCGGCCACTGCAGGCGCGGCACCGGCAGCGGCTCCACCCGCAGCCAGTTGGGCCCGGCGGTGAACAGAAAGCCGGCAAAGAACAGCGGCATGAAGCCGAACACCATGGCCGCCGCGTGCGTCAGCGTGGGCGACACGGCGTAGCCCAGGCCGAACCAGCCGTGCACGCGGTCTTCCTGCACCAGCAGCCACCAGCCGCTGGCCACCACCAGGATCAGCATGGCCAGCCAGAACGCCAGCCGGTGCGGCGCCACCATCAGCATCCACGGCCGCCACGGCCCAGTCACCGGCGCCGGCTTGCCGCTGCGCGCCGGGGCACCGGTGGCGCGGTGCGAACGGGAATGGTGCGGGCAGGCTGGGGCGGCGTCGGGTCGGTCATGGCACCCCTTGTACGCCGCAAGGCAAACCCCTGGCCATGACCGGGGTCAAGAGAACCGGGGGCGGCAGCCGCGCGCCAGGGTGGCGTCAGCCGTCGGCCGTCACGCCCGCGGCCTTGATCACCTTGGCCCACTTGGCGGTTTCGGCGTCGATGAAGCGGTTGAAATCCTCCGGCGTGCCGCCGCCGGGAACGGTGCCCATGGCATCCAGCCGGGCCTTGATCTCGTCGCTGGCCACCAGCTTGTTCAGCTCGGCGTTCAGGCGCTGCACGATCTCGCGCGGCGTGCCGGCGGGCGCCAGCACGCCGGCCCAGGTGCTGCCGGTGAAATCCTTGAAGCCCTGCTCGATGAAGGTGGGCGTGTCGGGCAGCGCCGCCAGGCGCTTGTCGC
This sequence comes from Ottowia beijingensis, assembly GCF_013423955.1. Taxonomy (GTDB): domain Bacteria; phylum Pseudomonadota; class Gammaproteobacteria; order Burkholderiales; family Burkholderiaceae_C; genus Ottowia; species Ottowia beijingensis. The sequence continues at coordinate 1,033,804 of NZ_JACCKX010000001.1, forward strand.
CGGCCACGCCGATCAGGCGCACGCGCCCGGCTTTGCCGGGCTGGATGAGGCCGGTGGCGGCATCGAAGAACAGCGGGATCTGGCCGCCCATCAGGTCGTTCAGCGCCGGTGCCGCGCCGCGGTACGGGATGTGCACCATGTGCGTCTTGGTCTGCAGCTTCCACAGCTCGGTCGTCAGGTGCGCCGACGAGCCGTTGCCCGATGAGCCGAAGCTGATCTTGCCCGGGTTGGCGCGCGCGTACTCGATCACCTCCTTGGCCGTCTTGTAGGGCGCGTTGTTGGCCACCGCCGCCACCAGCGGCGACACGCCCAGCAGTGCCACGCCGGTCAGGTCCTTGGCGGGGTGGTAGGGCAGCTTGGGATACAGCGTGGTGTTGGCCGCGTAGGCCGCGATGACGACGCCGAAGGTGTAGCCGTCGGGCGCCGACTTGGCCAGCTGGTCGACCCCCATGATGCTGTTGGCACCCGGTTTGTTCTCGATCACGATGGTCTGGCCCAGCGCCTTCTGCAGGCCCGGCTGCACCAGCCGCGCCATCTGGTCGGTGAAGCCGCCCGGCGTGTAGGGCACGATGATGCGGATCGGCTTGACGGCCAGGCGGCCTGGGCCCAGGCCGGTGCCGCAAGCGTGGCCGCGCCGGCGGCCAGGGCCAGGTTGAGGCGGCGGCGGTTCAGGTTGGGGGCAGGCAAGTGCGGGCTCATCGATGTCTCCAGTCGGGTTCAGGTCGCGCCATTGTGGGCGGGCTGCCCCGCCTTGTCCGCCCCTGGCGACACCGCGCACCGCGTGCGCTGTACCCCTAATCGCCCCCTGGCAGGTTGCCGGCCAGCGGCGGCGCCGGGTGCAGGCGCGCGCAGCCGCGCCAGGCGCTGCCACGAAGCCTCGATCTGCTGCGGCGTGAGTTCACCGCGCGCAATCGCATCCTGCACCAGCGCCGCCACGTGGGTGCCCATGTCGTAGCGCGGCGCGAAGCCCGGCACCTCGCGCGCGGCCACCGCGCTGTTGGAATACACCAGCAAATCGTTGCCAGCCTGGATGGCGCGCACCAGCGCCTCGCGCTCGCCGTGGTACTTCTGGATCGCGCCCATGTGCATATCGTCCGTCACCACCACGCCGCCGAAATGCAATCGCTCGCGCAGGTGCGGGCCGATCATCTTCTGCGACAGCGTGATCGGCCAGTCGGGGTCGATCCGGCGGTTGACCAGGTGCGCCGTCAGCACCGCGTCGGCCAGCCCGGCGCGGATGAGGTGGCGGAACGGGCGCAGCTCCATCGACTGCGCGGTGCCGGTCACGTCGACCAGGCCCAGGTGGCTGTCGTCGTGCGCCAGGCCGTGGCCGGGGTAGTGCTTAAGCGCCGTGAGCAGCCCTTCGTCGTGGTGCGCGCGGATGAAGGCGGTGGCGTAGCGCTCGGCCACCGCGGGCTCGTCGGCAAAACTGCGTCCCAGCACACCGATGACCGCCGACGCCGGCTGGTGCGTCTCGTCGTGCGGATCGCAGCGCAGGTCGACCACCGGGCCCAGGTTGAAGTTGAAACCCGCGTCCTTCACCATCGACGCCATGTGCCGGTAGGTGGCATAGGCCTGCTCGGGCGTCTGGCTGGCCGCCACCTGTTCGGGCGCCGGCGTGTCCTCGAAGCCGTTGCTGGCGCGCAGCCGCTGCACCAGGCCGCCCTCCTGGTCGAGCGCGATCAGCAGCGGCAGCGACGGCAGCGGGTTGGCCGCCTGCAGCGCCGCGTTCAGCGCCTGCACCTGCCCGGGGCTGGTGATGTTGTTGCGAAACAGGATCACGCCACCCAGTTGCCCGGCGCGGATCTGCGCCAGCGCCTGCTGCACGGCGGGCGACGCCGCATCGGTGCCGTCGATGCCCATCATCACCATCTGGCCGGCCTTCTGCGTCAACGTCAACGGCGGCTGGCCGGGCCAGGTCTGGCAGCCGGCCAGCGCGAGGCCCGCCAGGCCCAGGGCAAGGATCTTCGCCACGCGGGGCAGGCTTGGCGACGGCCACGAACGCATCATTTTCGACAGGGTCATCCGGTCATTCTGCGCGGCGCCCATCGCGCGCCGCTTGCGCCTGGTCAGCCCGCCGGCACGGGCGGTTACCATGGCCCGCCGCCGCCCCTGCCCCTGGATTGATCCGTGTCCCCAGCGCCTGAACCCCTGCCCCCTGCCGTGCCAATCAACCCCGTCCTGGCGGTCGACGTGGCCATCATCGGCGCCGGCCCGGCGGGCCTGATGGCGGCCGAGGTGCTGTCGGCCGCCGGCGTGGCCGTGCACGTGTTCGACGCCATGCCCTCGGTCGGCCGCAAGTTCCTGCTGGCCGGCAAGGGCGGGCTGAACCTGACGCACGCCGAACCCTTCGACCGCTTCGTCACCCGCTACGGCGCGGCGCAGGGCCGCGTCGAGCCCTGGCTGCGCGACTGGGGCCCGCAGCAGGTGCGCGACTGGGCGGCCGGGCTGGGCATCGACACCTTCGTCGGCACCTCGCAGCGCGTGTTCCCGGCCGGGATGAAGGCCGCGCCGCTGCTGCGCGCCTGGCTGCAGCGCCTGCGCCACCCGGCTGCGGGCGGCGCGCCGGTGTGCTTTCACATGCGGCATCGGTGGGTGGGCTGGGCCCCGCCGCCGGATACTACTGAAAACATAGCTGCCAGCGCCCGCCCCACAAGCGCTGAAGGCCTTTTTGGCTTTGAATCGCCCACTGGCGCTGTGACGGTACAGGTACGTGCCGCCGTGCTGGCGCTGGGCGGTGCCAGCTGGCCGCGCCTGGGTTCGGACGGCGCCTGGCAGGCCTGGCTGGCGGCACGCGGCGTTCAGGTGGCGCCGCTGGTGGCCGCCAACAGCGGCTTCGACGTGGTGGGGCGCGGCGGCGCGGGCTGGTCCGACTTCTTCCGCCAGCGCTTTGCCGGCCAGCCCTTCAAGTCGGTCGCCCTCACCGTGCGCGATGCATGCGGCGCTACGCTGTTCCAGCGCCCCGGCGAATTCGTCGCCACCGACACCGGCATCGAAGGCAGCCTGGTCTACGCCGCCAGCGCCCTGCTGCGCGAGCAGATCGCCGCACAGGGCCGCACCACCGTCTGGCTCGACCTGCTGCCGGCGCGCTCACCGCAGCAGGTGCTGGTGGCGCTGAAGGCGCCCCGCGGCACGCAAAGCCTGTCGAACCACCTGCGCCGCCAGCTGGGGCTGGACGGCATCAAGACGGCCTTGCTGAACGAACTGCTGCCGCGCGAAACGCTACAAAATCCTGAGCTGCTTGCGCCGATCCTGAAAGCGCTGCCGCTCGATTTGCATCGCACCCGCCCGGTGGCCGAAGCCATCAGCAGCGCCGGCGGCGTGCGCCTTGACGAGCTGGACGACGACCTGCAACTGCGCCGTCTGCCCGGCGTGTTCTGCGCCGGCGAGATGCTGGACTGGGAAGCCCCGACCGGGGCTACCTGCTCACGGCGTGCCTCGCCAGTGGCGTGCGCGCCGGGCGCGGCGTGCGGCAGTGGCTAAAGGGCGGCAGCTGAAGCCGACTGGCGGCGCGTGCTTCAGCCGCGCGAGAAGCGGCGACGCGCCAGCCAGCCCACGCCCAACGCCGCCAGCAGCAGTGCCCAGGGCGCATTGGCCGGCACCGCGACCGGCGCCGGAGGCACTGCCGGGCACGGGGTCAGGCTGACCACGGCGTTGTCGAAGTTGGTCGGGTTGGTGAAGGTGCTGACGTAGCTGTAGTCGCCCGGCGCCAGGGCCACCGTGCCGCTGAGAGTGGTCCACCCCTGGTAGCTGGCACCGGTGGCGGACTGGCTGGCCATGACGGCACCACCCACGCCAGTACCCTGCACGATCTGGATCGTGCCGGTGCCGGCGGCGCCACCGTCGCGGCCCGAGAAGGCGCCGGAGTATTGCGCGGTGCGCGGCACCGTGCTGCCCGGACAGGCAGCGACGGTGAAACCCTGGTAGACCACGCCATCGGCCAGCAGATCCAGGTAATGCTGCCGCGTGCCGGCGGGCGTGCCCTCGGCGTCGGTGGCGGGGCCGCTGTTGCCGTAATTGCAGGTGACGTTGCCGTCCACCGCCACGAGGTTGGTGGAGTTGCCGCTGGTCATCACCCACGGCGAGATCGGATAGCCGCCCGCAGGCCATGGCGGCACCGTGTAGTTGTTGCCGCACGTGGTCGGCGGCGTGGCGGCAAGCACCTCGAAACCGCCGTTGACCAGCAGGTTGGCCGGCGGCGTCTGGGCCAGCGCCGGGGCCGCCAGCGCGGCCAGGCCGAGGGCGTGCATCAGCGCAAGGCATGTGCGCAGTGCGCCACGCGCGGTGGCTGTGCTTTCATTCGGCCGCATGTTCATTTCCCACCTGACCAAGAATTACCCTCCTCGAAGGAAGGGCCAGCGATTTTAGCCGCAGCTCCCCATGTACCCGCACTGCGTGCAATAGTCGCACCCATCCTTGCGAATCATGGCGTGGGCGCCGCACTCGGGGCATTTCTTGCCGGCCATGACCGTGGTGGACACCATGGCGGCGGGCTCCACCCGGGGCTCCACGGCGGGCAGTTCGTCCGGGTCGAACAGCGAGCCCTGCGCCGCCAGCGCGCGCTGGGCGATCAGGTTCTCGATGGCGTAGCCGATCGCCGCCACTTCGCTGTCGTGCCAGCGGGGCACGTGCGTGCCGTCGGCCTTCTCGTAAGTGCCCAGGCGCACCGGGCCGCGGTCCCAGGTGACCTTGCGCATGTCGGACAGCGCGCGATCGAGGAAGCCGCCGCGCGCCGCCAGGCTGAGCATGCGCATGGTGGCGGTGATCCACTGCTGCGACTCGCCGCTCTGGCCCACGGGCATGAAGAACTCGATGGCGCGCTCGACTTCGCCCTTGCCGTCGGCCGTGGGCACGGCCAGAAAGGAGACGATCAGGTACAGGCGCTGCTGGCCTTCGTGCGTCCAGTACTCAATCTTCTCGGTGACGGAAGGCAGGCCGCCCGAGGGGCGCTTCTCGATCACCGTGCGCATCGGGTCGTAGGCCACGGGCGGCATCATGGGGCACCCGCCGGCGGCTGCGGTGCCGGCTCTTCCTTCTTGGCCGGCGTGGTTTCCAGCACGGCACCCAGGATGCTGTTGGGGCGGTAGGTGGCCAGGCCCTTCAGGCCGGCTTCCCAGGCCTGGCGATACAGGTTCTTGAAATCCTCGTAGGGGTAGTCTTCGGGGATGTTGACCGTCTTGCTGATGCTGGTGTCCACGTAGGGCTGCACGGCCTGCATCATGGCCACGTGCTCCTGCGCGGTCATCTCCAGCGCGTTGACGAAATACTCGGGCAGCGACGCCGCGTTGTCCGGCGTCACCTGGCTGTCGATCAGCGAGCGGTACAGACGGAAGGCGTGGTCTTCCACCGTGTAGGCGCTCTTGCTGCCGTCGGCCTCGCGCTTGTTGCGCTGGTAGCCCCAGCTGAACGCCGGCTCGATGCCATTGCTGGCGTTGTCGGCAAAGGCCAGGCTGACGGTGCCCGTGGGCGCGATCGACAGCAGGTGGCTGTTACGGATGCCGTGCTGGCGGATGTCGGCCTGGATGTCGGCTGGCAGGCGGCTGGCGAAGGTGCCCTTGGCCAGGTAACCGTCGGCCTTGAACTTCGGGAAGGCGCCCTTTTCCTTGGCCAGTTCCACCGAGGCGCGGTAGGCGGCGTCGCGCATGCGGCGCGCGATCTGCGTTGCCATGTCGCGGCCCTCGGCGCGGTCGTAGCGCAGTTTGAGCATGGTCAGCGCGTTGCCCAGGCCGGTGAAGCCGACGCCGATGCGGCGCTTGGCCGCGCTTTCAGCGCGCTGCTGCTCCAGCGGCCAGAAGGTGACGTCGAGCACGTTGTCGAGCGCGCGCACCTGGGTGGCGACGACCTGCTCGAAGGCGTCGAAATCGAACGTTGCATCCCCGCCGGCACCGAACGGGTGGCGCACGAAGTTGGTCAGGATGATGGGCCCCAGATCGCAGCAGCCGTAGGGCGGCAGCGGCTGCTCGCCGCAGTTGTGGACGTACAGACCATTGGCATCGAAAGCATGGACTTCGGCCACGGTCACGTCGTATACGTCTTCGTAGCCATCGGGTGTCAGCCCTTCGACAGTGGCGACGAACCGTTCACGATTCAGCCGGCGCTGGTATCCGCGCAGCGCGCGCTCAAGGGCATCGGCTTTCGCCTCGTCGGAAAAGCCGACGCGCTCAGCAACTCCGCCAGGTTGTCACCGCTGATGACCAGCTCATGCTGCGCCGCCACGACGTAGAGCCCCTGGCTGCCTTGCCCGTTGGGAAGCATGCGGGTGCCACTCGGGCGACGCTGGTCATGGAGCTTGCTGGCGATGCCCATGCGCAGCAGCATCCGTTGAACCGCTTGCAAATTGGCCAGGTCGCTCTGCGCCAGACGCACGCTGACGCCCTTGCTCTGCGTGCCCTGCACCGAACCGTCGCTGTCGAACAGGCCACGCAGCAATCCGGCATGAAACGCGCTGCTGGTGCACTCCAGCGCCGGCGTCAGCCCTTTCGCGCCCGGCGCCATGCCGTAGCGCACTGCCAAATCGCGCAGGGGCGCCGATGCCATGCGCACTTCGCCACGGTCGGCCAACGGGCGCTGCCATCCGGCGAAGTCCACCCGGTGCGGCAAGGTCTGGGCAGCGGCCAGGGCAGCAACCATCACGCCCGTGGGCGTCGGTGACGAGGCGCCATTGGCGACGGACTTAAAGCGTTCGTCCCATACGGACAGAACCGCCCTGTCAGCCTTCAGAACGCCGTCGCCGACCAGCAGGCCCAGCAGGTAACCTTCGGCCTCTGTGCCTTCGCCGTCCCAGCCATCCATCGTTCGATGGTTGTGGAGCGCCACTTCGTCACCAGGCTGAAGATCCTGCGCCTGCACCCACTCGGTGCGCATGATGTAGCGCGTGCGCGTGGCTACGCGGCGAACCTTGTGGTCGCAGGTCAGGCGCATGGCATGGCCTTCGACCGTGCGCAGTTCCAGCACAGGCCTGTGACCCGTGCGGAAGAAGCCTCGGCTCAGCACCGGATAGGCGGCCCCGTCCACGACGGCCTCGAAGGTTTTGCCAATCAGTTGCGCGACCTGGGCCGGCCCTTCCGATGTCATCACCCAGGTGTCGGCCGTCACGCAAGGGTTGGTGGCTTCGATCTTCTCGGTGTAGTTGAGGTTGTTGTCGCGGCCGATCTGGTCGAGGAACAGGATGCCCGGCTCGGCGAAGTCGTAGGTCGACTTCATGATGGTGTCCCACAGCTCGCGCGCGGGCAGCTTGCGGTACACCCACTGGCCGTCGGCGCGCTGGTAGGCGCCCTTGTCCATCACCTTGGGGCCGGGCATGGCCTTGTGCACCAGTTCCCAGTCGCTGCCGTCGGCCACGGCCTGCATGAAGGCATCGCTGACGCCGACCGAGACGTTGAAGTTGTTCCAGCGCCCCGGCGTGCGCTTGGCGGTGATGAACTCCAGCACGTCCGGGTGGTCGATGCGCAGCACGCCCATCTGCGCGCCGCGGCGTGCGCCGGCGCTTTCCACCGTGGAGCAGCTCTGGTCGAACACGTTCATGTAGCTGCACGGCCCGCTGGCCATGCTGGCGGTGCCTTTCACATACGCGCCCTTGGGGCGGATGCGGCTGAAGTCGTAGCCCACGCCGCCGCCGCGGCGCATGGTCTCGGCGGCCTCGCGCAGCGCCTCGTAGATGCCCGGATAGCCCTCGTCGTCGTGGCCCTGGATGGCGTCGCCCACCGGCTGCACGAAACAGTTGATCAGCGTGGCCTGGATGTCGGTGCCCGCCGCGCTCATGATGCGGCCGGCGCCGATGGCGCCGGCATACAGGTTGGCGAGGAACTTGCGCTCCCACTCGGCGCGCAGCTCGGGCTTCTCGACGCTGGCCAGCGCGCGCGCCACGCGGCCGTAGAGCTGGTCCAGGCTGGTTTCGCCGGGCTTGAAGTACTTCTCGGCCAGCACGTCGCGGCTGATGGGCTGCACGTCCAGCTGGTGCTCGGTGGCGGGCAGGGAATCGCGTTTCATGTTGTCTCTCCGGGGTCGATACACGGCCTGCCGGCGCGTGATCGTGCACCGGGCAGCCAAGCCCCTCATTCTTGCACCTGGCGACTTCGGCATGCGGGATGTTGGTGTGATAGCTGCCTGCGGCTGCTATCGAACCAGAAGCGTGCAGCGCTTTAAACATGGGTTCCCGATGCACTTTTGAACCCCCATGAAACGACATGTACGCGCTCCGCTGCCCACCGTCCGCACGCTGGGGCCTTGACTTCGCCGCGGCGTCAGGCCTCGTAGAATCGCCCCTTCGCCCACCGTTTTCACCAGCCTCTGGACAGACACCATGAACCGCTGCACAAAACCCCTCATTGCTTCTTTATTCATAGCTGTCAGCGCCCTGATGACGGTCGCTTTGGCCGTCTTTCCTTCAGAAGCGCAAGCCCAGCGCCTGTTCCCGCAGAAGGTGCAGCGCGGCAAGATCACTTTCGTCAATACACGCGAGGTGATGCTGAACGACCGCCCCGAGCGCCTGGCGCCCGGCGTGGTGGTGCGCAACGAGCGCAACACCATCGCCCTCACCGGCAGCCTGCGCGGCAACTCGTACACCGTCAATTACCTGCGCGACCCGATGGGCCTGGTGCGCGAGGTCTGGATCCTGTCGCCCGCCGAGGCCGAGCGCCCGGTGCGCCCCGCCTACCGCGGTCAGCCGGCTGTGCCCGCCGAAGCGGACCCGACCGTCTACGCCAACTGACGGCCCGCGCCGCGCGGCGGTCACTCGCCGCCACGGCCACGCCCTGCCGGCGCCGGCCGGCATCCCTTTTCCGTATTTCCAGGAGACGTCCATGTCTCGCAAAGTCTTCATCAAAACCTTCGGCTGCCAGATGAACGAGTACGACTCGGACAAGATGGCCGACGTGCTGGGCGCTGCCCAGGGCTACGAGCCCACCGACAACGTCGACGAGGCCGACCTGATCCTGTTCAACACCTGTTCGGTGCGCGAGAAGGCGCAGGAGAAGGTGTTCAGCGACCTGGGCCGCGTGAAGCACCTCAAGCAGAAAGGCGTGCTGATCGGCGTCGGCGGCTGCGTGGCCAGCCAGGAGGGTGAAGCCATCATCGCCCGCGCGCCCTACGTCGACGTGGTGTTCGGCCCGCAGACCCTGCACCGCCTGCCCGAGCTGCTGTCGCAACGCGCGCAGCAGCAGCAACCGCAGGTGGACATCCGCTTTCCCGAGATCGAGAAGTTCGACCACCTGCCCCCGGCGCGCGTGGAGGGCGCCAGCGCCTTCGTCTCGATCATGGAAGGTTGCTCCAAATACTGTAGCTACTGCGTGGTGCCGTACACGCGCGGCGAAGAGTTCAGCCGCCCGTTCGACGACGTGCTGACCGAAGTCGCCGGCCTGGCCGACCAGGGCGTGAAGGAGGTGACGCTGCTGGGCCAGAACGTGAACGCCTACCGCGGCAAGATGGGCGACACGGACGAGATTGCTGACTTCGCCCTGCTGATCGAGTACGTGGCCGAGATCCCCGGCATCGAGCGCATCCGCTACACCACCAGCCACCCGAACGAATTCACGCAGCGGCTGATCGACGTCTACGCCAGGGTGCCGCAGCTGGTCAGCCACCTGCACCTGCCGGTGCAGCACGGCTCAGACCGCATCCTGATGGCGATGAAGCGCGGCTACACCGCCATGGAATACAAGAGCATCATCCGCAAGCTGCGCGCGGTGCGGCCCGATTTGAGCCTGTCGAGCGACTTCATCGTCGGCTTTCCGGGCGAGACCGAGGACGACTTCGGCAAGATGATGAAGCTGATCGACGACGTGGGTTACGACGCCAGCTTCAGCTTCATCTTCAGCCCCCGCCCCGGCACGCCGGCCGCCAACCTGCACGACGACACGCCGCACGCGGTGAAGCTGAAGCGCCTGCAGCACCTGCAGGCCACCATCGAGCAGAACGTGCGCGCCATCGGCGCCAGCCGCGTGGGCACGGTGCAGCGCATCCTGGTCGAAGGGCCGTCGCGCAAGAACCCGGCCGAGCTGATGGGCCGCACCTTCTGCAACCGCATCGTCAACTTCGACGGCGGCCCGCACCGCGCGCGCTTGGTGGGCCAGATGATCGACGTGACCATCACCGAGGCGCTGCCGCATTCGCTGCGGGGGCGGGTGCTGACCGCTTGAAATCGCTCAAAACGCCTTTATCATTAGCACTCGCTGGGGTTGAGTGCTAACAGCACCTGCTCCATCGCCTTCCGGTTGCTCGACGATCCCTGCGGATGTCTGGTGAGCAGCCAAAAACCGTTGCATACCTTGAACTTAGGAGAACCCATGAAACTGCGCCCTCTCGCCGATCGCGTGATCGTCAAGCGCCTGGAGAACGAAACCAAGACCGCCTCCGGCATCGTGATTCCCGACAACGCCGCCGAAAAGCCCGACCAGGGTGAAGTGCTGGCCGTCGGCCCCGGCAAGAAGAACGACAAGGGCGAAGTCTCCGCCATGAACGTGAAGGTGGGCGACCGCGTGCTGTTCGGCAAGTACAGCGGCCAGACCGTCAAGGTCGATGGCGACGAACTGCTGGTGATGAAGGAAGACGACCTGTTCGCCGTGGTCGAGCAGTAAGTTCTCGCCAGTTTCCCGCATACTCTTATTTTTATAGCTTCTCGCGCTTGCTACACCTGCGCTAGAGCCATTTTTCATTCATATTTTCAGGAGCCACCCAAATGGCAGCAAAAGACGTTGTTTTCGGTTCTGACGCCCGTCACCGCATGGTCGAGGGCGTGAACATCCTGGCCAACGCGGTCAAGACCACCCTGGGCCCCAAGGGCCGCAACGTGGTGCTGGAGCGCAGCTTCGGCGCCCCCACGGTGACCAAGGACGGCGTGTCGGTCGCCAAGGAAATCGAGCTGAAGGACAAGCTGCAGAACATGGGCGCGCAGATGGTCAAGGAAGTCGCTTCCAAGACCAGCGACAACGCCGGTGACGGCACCACCACCGCCACCGTGCTGGCCCAGGCCATCGTGCGCGAAGGCATGAAGTACGTGGCCGCCGGCATGAACCCGATGGATCTGAAGCGCGGCATCGACAAGGCCGTGGCGCAGCTGGTCGAGCAGCTGAAGAAGGCCAGCAAGGCCACCACCACCAGCAAGGAAATCGCCCAGGTCGGCTCCATCTCCGCCAACTCCGATGAGTCGATCGGCAAGATCATTGCCGACGCCATGGACAAGGTGGGCAAGGAAGGCGTGATCACCGTCGAAGACGGCAAGAGCCTGGACAACGAGCTGGACGTGGTCGAAGGCATGCAGTTCGACCGCGGCTACCTGTCGCCCTACTTCATCAACAACCCCGAGAAGCAGGCCGCGCTGCTGGACAACCCCTACGTGCTGCTGTTCGACAAGAAGATCAGCAACATCCGCGAACTGCTGCCCACGCTGGAAGCCGTGGCCAAGGCTGGCCGTCCGCTGCTGATCATTGCCGAAGAGGTCGAGGGCGAAGCCCTGGCCACGCTGGTGGTCAACACCATCCGCGGCATCCTGAAAGTGGTGGCCGTCAAGGCGCCGGGCTTCGGCGACCGCCGCAAGGCCATGCTGGAAGACATCGCCATCCTGACCGGCGGCAAGGTGATCGCTGAAGAAGTGGGCCTGAGCCTGGAGAAAGTCACCCTGGCCGACCTGGGCCAGGCCAAGACCATCGAAGTGGGCAAGGAAAACACCACCATCATCGACGGCGCCGGCAAGGCCGAGGACATCGAGGCGCGCGTCAAGCAGATCCGCGTACAGATCGAGGAAGCCACCAGCGACTACGACCGCGAGAAGCTGCAGGAGCGCGTGGCCAAGCTGGCCGGCGGCGTGGCCGTCATCAAGGTCGGTGCCGCGACTGAAGTGGAAATGAAGGAGAAGAAGGCCCGCGTGGAAGACGCCCTGCACGCCACGCGCGCTGCGGTGGAAGAAGGCATCGTGGCCGGCGGTGGCGTGGCGCTGCTGCGCGCGCGCCAGGCCGTGGGCGACATCAAGGGCGACAACCACGACCAGGACGCCGGCATCAAGATCGTGCTGCGTGCCGTCGAGCAGCCCCTGCGCGAGATCGTCATCAACGCCGGCGACGAAGCCAGCGTGGTGGTGAACAAGGTGCTGGAAGGCAAGGGCAACTTCGGCTTCAACGCCGCCAACGGCGAGTACGGCGACATGATCGAGATGGGCATTCTGGACCCGACCAAGGTCACGCGCACCGCGCTGCAGAACGCCGCTTCCGTCGCCAGCCTGATGCTGACGACCGAAGTGATGGTCGCCGAGGCACCGAAGGACGACGCCCCGGCCGGCATGCCCGCGGGCATGGGCGGCATGGGTGGCATGGACGGGATGATGTAATCCCGCGCTGCTGGTCAGCCGACCGCTGAAGCAAAAGAGCCGCTGGAGACAGCGGCTCTTTTTGTCCGCGCCGACAAAGCGCGCGACGCTCATCGCAACTGCTTGAGCAGACCGGCTGTGGAGACATCCAGGGCCGTCACGTCACCCGAGTGCAAGGCGGCCTCGATCTCGCCCGCATGCTGTTTGCCCAGCTCCACCCCCACTGGTCGAAGGGGTTGATGCCCCACAACGCACCCAGGACAATCGTGCGATGCTCATAGAGCGATAGCAGCGCCCCCAGGCTGTGCGGCGACAAATCGGGCAGCAGCAGCACGGTGGAGGGGCGGTTGCCGGGGAAGTGGCGCTCGGGCGCATCGCCCGCCTGCCCCATCATCAGCGCGCGGGCCTGGGCCAGAGCGTTGGCGAGCAGCTTGGTGTGGTGGCCGGGCAAGGCGTGCGCGGGGTTGCGCACCAGCACGAATTCGACCGGCACCGGCTGCGTGCCCTGGTGCAGCATCTGGAAGAAGGCGTGCTGGCCGTTGCTGCCGACCTCGCCCCAGGTGACGGGCGCGGTGTGCAGCGACAAGGCACGGCCGCGCGTGTCGACGCGCTTGCCGTTGCTTTCCATCTCCAGTTGCTGCAGATAGGCCGGCAGCCGGCGCAGGCCATGGTGGTAGGGCGCCACGCAGCGGCTGCCGAAGCCGTGGAAGTGGCGGCACCAAAGGTCGAGCAGCGCCAGCTGCACCGGCAGGTTGCGCGCCAACGGCGTCTGGGCAAAGTGCGCATCCATGGCACGCGCACCCGCCAGCAGATCACGGAACGCCGCTGACCCGATGGCGATGGCGATGGGCAGGCCGATGGGCGACCACAGCGAATAGCGCCCGCCCACGCCTCCGTCGAAGGCGAAGCAGCGCCCGGCGCCAAAGGCTTCGGCGGCGGCGGTGTTCGAGCTGACAGCGACGAAGTGTCGCGCCACGTCGGTGCCGCCCTGCGCGGCGAACCAGGCGCGCGCTGAGGCAGCGTTTTGCATCGTCTCGGCCGTGCCGAAGCTCTTGGAGGCGACGATGAACAGCGTGCTGTCGACCCGCAGTTCCGGCAGCAGTTCGGCCAGTTCGTGGCCGTCCATGTTGGCCACGAAGTGCACGCGCGGGCCATTGGCCACGCCGCTGGCGCGCAGCGCCTGCACCACCAGGCGCGGCCCCAGGTCGGAGCCGCCGACGCCCAGGTTGACGACGTCGGTGAAGGCGCTGTCAGCGCGCACGGCGTCGGCGTAGGCCAGCATGGCCGACTGCGTGGCGGTGATTTCGCGCCGCAGATTGACTATGTTTTCAGGAGCTGCTGGCGCTTGCCTGTCGGGCTCTGTAGCGTCTTTTGATTCAGAACGCCAGTGCACGTGCGTGACGGCGCGCTGTTCGCTGGTGTTGATGCGCTCGCCGGCCAGCATGGCGTCGCGCAGCGATTCCACGCCGCACTCGCGCGCCAGTTGGGTCAGCAAGCGTTGCGCTTCGTCGTCGATCAGGTTCTTCGACAGGTCGGAGTGCACCTCGGCGGCATCGAAACTGAAGCGCGCGGCGCGGTCTGCGTCCTGCGCGAAAGCCTGGCGCAGGTCGAACGCAGCGGTGCCGCTGAATTGCTGCGTGAAGTGCTGCTGCAACGCCGCCCAGGCGGGCGTTTCGTCGCAGCGCGGTCGGTGGCGCCAATCCATCGGCTGGCGCGGCTCAGGCCGCCTGCATCAGGGCTTCGAGCTTTTCGGCGTCGGCGATGAAGGCGCGGATGCCCTCGGCCAGCTTCTCGGTGGCCATGGCGTCCTGGTTCAGGGCCAGGCGGAAGGCCGGCTCGTCGTACTGCACGGCGGGCAGGTCGAGCGCCCTGGCCGCGGCCGCATCCAGCGCGCGCGGCAGCGGGCCTCGGTGGCGGCCAGTTGCGCCAGCAGTTCGGGGCTGATGGTGAGCAGGTCGCAGCCGGCCAGCGCGGTGATCTGGCCCGCGTTGCGGAAGCTCGCGCCCATCACCTCGGTGGCGATGCCGTGGCGCTTGTAGTGGTTGAAGATGCGGGTGACGGACTGCACGCCAGGGTCGTTGGCACCGGCCATGGCGGCCTCGTCCCAGCCCGCGCCGGCCTGCTTCTTGTACCAGTCGTAGATGCGGCCCACGAACGGCGAGATGAGCTGCACCCTGGCCTGCCCGCAGGCCACCGCCTGGCAGAAGCTGAACAGCAGCGTGAGGTTGCAGTTGATGCCGCGCTGCTGCAGGCGCTCGGCGGCGCGGATGCCTTCCCAGGTGCTGGCAATCTTGATCAGCACGCGGTCGGTGGGCACGCCAGCGGCCTGGTACAGCTCGATCAGGCGTTCGGCGCGGGTGTAGGTGGCGTCTTCGTCGAAGGACAGGCGCGCGTCCACCTCGGTCGACACGCGGCCGGGAATGATCGACAGGATCTCGGTGCCGAAGCGCACCAGCAGGCGGTCGACCACCTCGTCCAGCGGCTTGCCGCGGTGCGCCGCCACGGTCTCCTTCAGCAGCGGCGCGTACTCGGGCTTCTGCACCGCCTTGAGGATGAGCGAGGGGTTGGTGGTGGCGTCCTGTGGCTGGAACGCCGCCAACTGCTTGAAGTCGCCGGTGTCGGCGACGACGGTGGTGAATGCCTTGAGCGCTTCGAGCTGGTTCATGAGGGGCGATTATCCCCGCCCCCGCAGCGCCTTCAGCGGCGCATGAGAAAGCCGCTGGCCACGGCCACCGCCTCGTCGTCGGCCTGCACGGCGCCGGGCGGGCCGCCCTTGCCCCACAGCACGCCGCCCCAGCCCATCGACAGGAACTCGGCGCACAGGCGCACCGAGTCGATCATGGGCTGCGCCTTGGCGCGGTCGCCGCTGGTGGTGATGAGGTGCAGGCGCTTGGCCGCCATCTGCTCCTTGAACGGCACGCCGGGCGTGCGCATCCAGCCGCTCCAGTGGTCGATGTAGGTCTTCAACTGGCTGGGGATGCTGTACCAGTACACCGGCGAGACGAACACCAGGTCGGTGCAGGCCAGTGTGGCGTCCAGCAGGGCTTTCAGATCGCCCTCGGGCGGCGCATAGGTACCGGTGGTGTGACGGCGGTCCACAAAGGACGGCAGCGCCATGCCGGCCAGGTGCAGCCATTGCTGCTGCACCTCGGGCGCCAGCGTGGCGGCGGCCTGCCGGGCCAGCCATTCGGTGTTGCCGGTGTGGCCGGGCTCGCGCGTGGAAGCCACCAGGAAAAGAAAGCGACGATCGTTCATGGTCAAAATGGCCTGCAGCGCCCGTCTGGAAGGCGCAAGCAGCTATTGAAACAATAGTAATTCAGATACGGCCTTCTTCCACCGCATGGCAGGCCACTTCGATGCCGTGCAGGCGCAGCATGGCCGGACGCTCGGTCTTGCAGCGTGCGTTGGCATGCGGGCAGCGCGGGTGGAAGGTGCAGCCCGCGGGCGGGTTCAGCGGGTTGGGCACCTCCCCTGCACAGGCGTGCGGGCACGGCCGGTGTCGTGCATCTTGGGGATCGCATCGAGCAGCATGCGCGTATACGGGTGGCGCGGCGTGCTGAAGAGCAGCGACTTGGGCGCCAGCTCGACGATGCGACCCAGGTACATCACGCCCACGTGGTCGCTCACGTGGCGCACCACGGCCAGGTTGTGGCTGATGAACAGGTAGGTCAGGCCCTGCTCGCGCTGCAGGTTCTTCATGATGTTGAGCACTTGCGCCTGCACCGAGACGTCAAGCGCGCTGGTCGGTTCGTCGCACACCAGAAACTCGGGGCTGGTGGCCAGTGCGCGCGCAATCGAGATGCGCTGGCGCTGCCCGCCCGAGAACTGGTGCGGGTACTTCACCATGTCTGCCGCCGACAGGCCCACCGACTGCAGCAGTTCGCCCACGCGCTGCTCCTGCGCCGCGCGGCCCTGCACCGTGCGGTGCTCGCGCATCGGCTCGGCAATGATGTCGCCCACCTTCCAGCGCGGGTTGAGGCTGGCGTACGGGTCCTGAAAGATCATCTGGATGCGCTCGCGCAGCTTCAGCGCGCGCTGGCCGCCGGCCTTGAAGACGGCGTGCGCGTCCTGCCCGTCGAAGTGGAAGCTGCCGCGCGTGGGCTCGTACAGGCCCACCAGCAGGCGCGCGGCGGTGCTCTTGCCACAGCCCGACTCGCCCACCAGCGCCAGCGTCTGGCCCTTCTGGATGGTGAAGGTGGCATCGTCCACCGCGTGCAGCAGCTGGCGCGGCTTGCGCTCCAGAATGCGGTTGAGCAGCGGCGGCGATACGTCGAAGGTCTTGGCCAGGCCGGCGGCGCGCACCAGCGGCTCACCCGCCGCAGGGCGCCCGGCATTGGCCCTCTCCCCGCTGGGGGAGGGCTGGGGTGGGGCCGGCCGCGCCCTGCTCGATCAGCGAAGCCCCCATCCCGGCCTTCCCCAGCGGGGAAGGAGAAAATGCCACGACGCTCGCTGTTCATGCCATCACCTCCTGCTGTACATGCAACCAACAGGCAGCACGCGTCGGGCCGGCGTCCATCAACTCGGGCCGCTCGACGCGGCAACGGTCGAACACCTTCGGGCAGCGCGGATTGAAAGCGCAGCCGCGCGGGATGGCGTTCAGGCGCGGCATGGCGCCGTCGATCTGGTTGAGCTGCTCGCGGTCGACTTCCATGTCGGGAATGGCGGCCATCAGGCCCGCCGTGTACGGGTGCGCCGGGTGGTTGATGACCTCGTGCACCGGGCCGATCTCGGCAATGCGGCCGGCGTACATCACGGCCACGCGGTCGCAGGTCTCGGCGATCACGCCCATGTCGTGCGTGATCAGCATCACCGCCGCGCCGCGCTCCTGGCACACCTTCTTCAGGAGCTGGATGATCTGAGCCTGGATCGACACGTCGAGCGCGGTGGTCGGCTCGTCGGCCACGATCAGCTTGGGCTCGGCCGCCAGGGCCAGCGCAATCACCACGCGCTGGCGCATGCCGCCGCTGAACTGGTGCGGGTAGTGGTCGATGCGCTGCTCGGCGGCGGGGATGCCGGTGTCCTTCAGCAGGTCGATGGCGCGCTGGCGCGCTTCGGCGGCGTTCATCGGCAGATGCGTCTGGATCGTTTCAACCAGTTGCCGGCCCACGCTGTAGAGCGGGTTGAGAGAGGTGAGCGGATCCTGGAAGATGGCACCGATGTGCCGGCCGCGCACGTGGCGCATCTGCTCGTGCGGCAGGTTGTCGATGCGGCGGCCTTCCAGAATGATCTCGCCACCCGCCACGCGGCCCGGTGGCTCCAGCAGGCCGATGATGGACGCGCCGGTGAGCGACTTGCCCGCGCCCGATTCGCCCACCACGCCGAGGATTTCACCGGGCGCGATGTCGAAGGAGATGTCGTCCAGCGCCCGCAGCGTGCCGCGGCGGTGTGGGAATTCGACAATGAGGTTCTTGACTTGCAGAAGCGACATGAGGCGGTTGAGGCTACAAGGTTGATAGCTGCCTGCGCTGGATGGATCGGGCATCAGGTGCAAGAACACATGAATACCGGGCGCAGAGCACGCAGAAACTACGCAGAGGACGCAAAAGATTCAAAGAAACTTTGATGGCTTTTTCTGCGTTCTCTGCGAAATCTTTGCGTCCTCTGCGTTCGGTTGTTGGTCTTCATGAGGCGGTCACCGCAGCCTGGGGTTGAGAGCATCGCGCAGCCAGTCGCCCAGCAGGTTCACCGACAGCGCAATCAGCACCAGCATGACACCGGGGAAAATGGTGATCCACCACTCGCCCGAAAACAGGTAGTCGTTGCCGACGCGGATCAGCGTGCCGAGCGACGGCGAGGTGGGCGGCACGCCCACACCGAGGAAGGACAGCGTCGCCTCGGTGATGATGGCCGTGGCCACGTGGATGGTGGCCAGCACCAGCACCGGCCCGGTCACGTTGGGCAGCACGTGCTTGAGCATGATGCGCCACGGCGCCACGCCGGTCACGCGGGCGGCCTGCACGTATTCCTTGCCGCGCTCGACCATGGTGGAGCCGCGCACCGTGCGGGCGTACTGAACCCAGCCGGTGAGCGAGATGGCGACGATCAGCACGCCGAAGGCCAGCGACTCGTTGGCGTTGGGGAACATCGCGCGCCCCACGCCGGCAATGAGCAGCGCCACCAGGATGGCCGGGAACGACAGCATCACGTCGCACAGCCTCATCAGGAAGGCATCGATCCAGCCGCCCTTGAAGCCCGCGATGAGGCCCAGCAGCACGCCCACCACCACCGAGATCAGCACCGACACGATGCCGACCACCAGCGAGATGCGCGCGCCGTACATCAGCGCCGACAGGATGTCTCGCCCCTGGTCGTCGGTGCCCAGCAGGTACCTGGCGCTGCCGTTTTCCATCCAGGCGGGCGGCAGGCGCGCGTCGGACAACTCCAGCGTGGTCAGGTCCAGCGGGTTGTGCGGCGCCACCCAGTGGGCGAACAGGGCGCAGAAGACGCAGACGAAGGCAATGGCCGCCGCCACGATGGCCGTGGGCGAGGTGCGAAAACTGTGGCCGACATCGCTGTCCCACCAACGGGCGAGTACGGTGCTCATGTATTGATAGCTGTTAGCGCAGGCTGGATGGGCGCCAGGCATGCATTCGACGCCCATCCCTGAATGATGAAAGCCGTCACTTCCGGACGGTGATCCACTTGAACGGCATGTAGTTGTCGGCGCGCTGCGTCAGCTCCACCTTCTTGTTCACGCCCCAGGCCAGCGCCTGCTGGTGCAACGGCAGGTGGCCCACGTCGTCGGTGTGGATCTTGAACGCCTCGCGGATCATGGCGTCGCGCGCGGTCTTGTCGGCCTCGGCGCCGATCTTCACCGTCAGCTCGTCCAGCCTGGCGTTGCAGTAGCTGCCCAGGTTGAACTGGCCTGCACCGGTCTTGTCATCGGGGCAGCGCATCAGCGCATTCAGCGGGTTGTGCGCGTCGTAGGTCGAGGGCGTCCAGCCCAGCATGTAGAAGCTGGTGTCGCGGCGCAGGATCTTGGGGAAATAGGTGCCTTTGGTCTCGGCCTGCAGGTTGATCTTGACGTTGATGCGCGCCAGATTGGCGGCCACGGCCTGGCAGATCTGCGCGTCGTTGACGTAGCGGTCGTTCGGGCAGTTCATGGCCACTTCGAAGCCGTTGGGGTAGCCGGCCTCGGCCATCAGCTTCTTGGCGGTTTCCACGTCGTAGGGCAGGCGCTTGTCCTGCGCCTCGCTCCAGCCGTTGATGCCGGGGCCGATCATCAGCGCCGTCGGGCGCGCGGCATCGCGCATCACCGTCTTCTTGATGCCCTCGATGTCGATGGCCTGGAAGAAGGCCTGGCGCACGCGCTTGTCCTTGAACGGGTTCTTGCCCTTCACGTTGGAGAACTGCAGCTCGTCGCGCTTCTGGTCCATGCCCAGGAAGATGGTGCGCAGCTCGGGGCCGGTCAGCACGCGCGTGGCAGCGTTGTTGTTGACGCGTGCGATGTCCTGCACCGGCACCGGTTCCATCACGTCGACCTGGCCCGACAGCAGGGCCGCGACGCGTGTGGCCGGGCTGGCGATGGGCGTGAAGATGACTTCCTGCACGTTGCCTTCGACCTTGCCCCAGTAATTGGGGTTGCGCACGAACACGGTGCGCACGTTGGGCTGGCGCTCGCGCACGTGGAAGGGGCCGGTGCCGTTGGTCTTGAACGAGGCCGTGTTCTCCACGCCCTTGCGGCGGTCGACCGGGCGCGTGGCGTTGTTGTCCTCGCACCATTTCTTGCTCATGATCATCACCTGCGTGAGGATCTGCGGCAGGATGGCCAGCGGGGTCTTGGTCTCGATCTCGATGGTGTGGCTGTCGATCTTGCGCACTTCCTTGAAGTCGTTGACGTAGGCCTTCATGTCCGAGCCGTCGCCGGCCACGCGGCCCATGGTGAACACCACGTCATCGGCCGTGAACGGCGTGCCGTCGTAGAACTTGACGTTCTTGCGCAGATCGAAGCGCCACACCGTGGGCGAGGTCTGCTTCCAGGCTGTGGCCAGGCCGGGTACCACGTTCAGCTTCTTGTCCAGATCGACCAGCGGCTCGTAGGCGTTGCCGTCGATCGACAGCTGCAGCGATTCGTTGAGCGAGTGCGGATCGAGCGACAGCGCATCACCCTGGTTGGCAATGCGCACCGTCTGCGCCGATGCTATTGAAGAAATAGCTAGCAGCGCAGTGGCGGCAAGGGCAAAAGGCATTTTTTCTTGAAACTCATGAATGTCTCCTCCGACAGGGTTGGCAGGCAAGAAATCAGTGGCCACCGGCCTTGGCCACGCGCAGGCGCGGATCGACCACGGCGTACAGCATGTCGACGACCAGGTTGATGACGACGAAGATCAGCGCGATCAGGCACAGGTAGGCCGCCATCACCGGCACATCGGCAAAGGTGACCGCCTGGATGAACAGCAGGCCCATGCCGGGCCACTGGAACACCGTCTCGGTGATGATGGCGAAGGCGATCAGGCCGCCGAGTTGCAGGCCGGTGATCGTCATCACCGGCACCAGCGTGTTCTTCAGGGCATGGCCGAAATAGATGGCGCGATCGGTCAAACCACGGGCACGCGCGAACTTGATGTAGTCGGTGCGCAGCACTTCCAGCATCTCGGCGCGCACCAGGCGCATGATCAGCGTGAGCTGGAAGATGGCCAGTGTGATGGCCGGCAGGATCAGGTGCAGCCAGCCATTCATGGTGAACAGGCCGGAACTCCACCAGCCGAACTGCACCGTCTCGCCGCGCCCGAAGCTGGGCAGCCAGCCAAGCCAGACGGAGAAGATCAGGATCAGCAGGATGCCGATCAGGAAGGTGGGCAGCGACACGCCGAGCAGCGATGCCGTCATGAACACCTGGCTCAGGAAGGTGCCGCGCTTCAGCGCGGCGTAGACACCCATCGGAATGCCGATCAACAAGGCCAGCAGGGCGGCGATCATGGCCAGCTCGAACGTGGCGGGAAAACGCTCGCCCAGCAGGCGCGACACCTTGGCACCCTGGCGCAGGCTGAGGCCGAACTCGCCCTGCGCCGCGTTCACCAGGAAATGCCAGAACTGCACGAAGAAGGGCTGGTCGAGCCCGAGGTCGGCGCGCAACTGGCGAATCTGCTCCGGCGTCGCGTCCTGCCCCAGCAGGAACACCACCGGGTCACCCACGTACTGGAACAGCAGGAAGGCAATGAAGGCCACCGACACCATCACGATGATGGCCTGGATCAGGCGGCGGAGAATGAAGGCACCCATGCGTCAAAAAATGTAGCGATCGGGCGATGCTATCAGAGGCATGGGGCGGTGCGGCATAGGTAATACGATTACATCCGGCGCGGAAAAGAGTCGTCGCAGCGCCACGGATCAACCGCGGCGGCGCTTTGATCATTCAGCCATGAAAAAGCCGCCCGAAGGCGGCTTTTTGGCTTCGATCATCGGCTGCCCATTCAGGCAGCGTCATGATCAGAAGTTGTGGCGAACACCGATACCGTAGTTGTTGGTGTCGTCGAAGCGCAGGAACGCGCCGTAGACGAAGGTGCGCTTGGACAGGGCGTACTTGGCTTCGACCAGGCCGTTGGTGTACTTGTCGCCGGTCAGCTCGTTCTTGGTGTCGCGGGTCAGGTCCAGCGTCAGAGCGAAGGCGCCGAAGGTGGCGGTGCCACCCAGGCTGAAGCCGCGGCGGCGCAGATCGCCGACGGAAGCCTGGCTGTACGACGCGGCGACCACGAAGTTGCCGAAGTTGTACTTGCCGCCCAGACCGTAGTTGGTCTTGCCATCCTTGACCTTGTTCACGGCCAGGCCGGCACCGATCGGGCCGTTGGCGTAAATCACGTTCATGTCCCACTTGGCGCGGTCGCCATTGTCGGGCTTCAGGATGTAGCCGATCTCAGCGCTCAGGCCGCCGAAGTCGGGCGTCTTGTAGCTGAACTGGCTGTTGTTACGCGGGCCGCTGCCAGCGAAGTTGTAGGTATTGCCGACCACCGAGTAGTTGGCCGCGCCGGTCAGTTCCCAGGCAGTGGTGCCGTAGAACGACGGGTTCAGGGTACGGCCCATCTTGAAGGTACCCCAGTTGCCACCCAGCCACAGGTTGGCGGCACGGCCCCAGAAGCCACCACCGGAACCCAGGTTGTTACCGTTGTCCAGGTCCAGGCCCGACTCGAAGTTGAAGCCAGCCTTCAGGCCACCACCCAGGTCTTCGACACCGCGCACGCCGATACGGCTGTTGCCGTTGTTCATCAGGCTGCCGCTGATGAATTCGGTCTTGTCGGAAGCGTCGTTGCCGGCGGGCGAGCCAGCTTCGATCTTGCCCACGCCAGCGTCGGCCACGCCGTACAGGGTCACGGAAGATTGAGCCATCGCGAAGCCGGAGGCACCCAGCACGGCCAGGGCGATCAGAGATTTTTTCATTGCAAGTTCTCCAAGGTTAAACATAGGGCTCCGGTGCGAAGGGTCCGTCTGCGATTCCCGCCGGTTCCCGGGCCAACCTCCCTACCGGGAAGTTGTTGTTATTGCACCAGACCCGTCATCAACTTGCAAAGAATTCAGTGCACGAACCGACACCCCACAGCCAATCCGTTGCAACAGGGCAACAGGACACTCTTCGTTGTTGGAAATAAGAGACAGCGACGCCAGCCACGCTGAGACACCATCTTCTGCCCCGGAATCCGCCTGCCGGCGGTGGAGGCTGCTGGGCTGATCAGGTTTTTGTGCCTGAAACAGATATCGGACCCTGAGGTCCGATATCTGACTGCTCAGGAATCGCGCGCCAGCGTGCGCGATTCCTGAGTCCGTCGTCATCAGAAGTTGTGACGGACGCCGATACCGTAGTTGTTGGTGTCGTCCAAGCGCAGGAAGGCGCCGTAAACGAAGGTGCGCTTCGACAGGGCGTACTTCAACTCGGCCACGCCGTTGGTGTACTTCTTGCCGGTCCACTCGTTCTTGGTGTCGCGGGTCAGATCCAGCGTGGCGGTAAAAGCGCCGAAGTTGGCCGAGCCGCCCAGACCGAAGCCGCGGCGGACGTTCTTGGCAACGTCAGAAGCCTGCGTGTAGGAAGCAGCCAGGGCGAAGTTGCCCAGGTTGTACTTGGCACCGACTTGGTAGTTGGTCTTGCTGGTGCTGAACTTGTTGGCCGACACGCCGACGCCGATCGGGCCGTTCTTGTACATCAGGCCCAGGTCCCAGGCAGCCTTGTCAGCACCCAGATCGGTCTTGGTCACATAGGCCAGAGCGGCGCTGAAACCGCCGAAGTTCGGGGTCACGTAGGCGAAGGCGCTGTTGGCGCGCGAGCCGATGCCGGCCCAGTTGTAGGTGTTGGACAGCACCGAGTAGTTGGCGGCGCCAGTCAGTTCATAGGTCGAACCAGCCAGGTAGCTCGGCGTGAACTGGCGGCCCAGCTTGACGGTACCCCAGTTGCCACCCAGCCACACGTTGGCTTGGCGAGCCCAGAAGTTGGAAGCGGCGGCGCCATTGTCCAGATCCAGCTGCGACTCGAACTGGAAGCCAGCCTTCAGGCCACCACCCAGGTCTTCAACGCCACGCACGCCCAGACGGCTGGTGCCGTTGTTCATGGTGCTGCCGCTGATGAACTCGGTCTTGTCGGAAGCGTCGTTGCCACCGGGCGACTTGTATTCGATCTTGCCGATACCGGCGTCGGCCACGCCGTACAGCGTGACGGAGGATTGGGCGAAAGCGACGCCGGAAGCGGCCAGAGCGGCCAGGGCGATGAGGGATTTTTTCATTGCAGGTTCTCCAAGGTGATTTGAGACACGGAAGACAGGCTTCGAAGCAACGAGGGAATCAGCACCGTGCCGCCCAAACGTCACCTCACCGGAAGCTGAAACCAATTGAACTCCCGAGGCTTTTCAATTCTATGACACTGGCGTCATAAAACCCGCGGGTTAACCCCGATTTGTTGCCAAATCGCAACGCAAAGCCAGCCTGAAACCCGGCTATCGCCGGCGCGGCCACTTGCCCTACCATCGGCATCATGAACCTGACAGACCGTCTGCTGTCGGCAGCCGACAGCACCCTGCGCACCCTGCTGGCCGCGCCACAGGCCTCCCGTCCCAGCCCGGCTGCCGGGGCCGCGCCCACCACCATGCTGACGGAGGCCGAGCGGCGCCTGTCCGGTGCGTTGATGCGCGTGAACCACGTGGGCGAAGTCTGTGCGCAGGCGCTTTACACGGCGCAGGCGCTCAGCACGCCCGACCCGACGCTGCGGCGCCAGCTGGATGCCGCAGCGCGCGAAGAAACCGACCATCTGGCCTGGACCAGGGAGCGCCTGGATGAACTGGGCGACCGCGTGTCCTGGCTGAACCCGCTGTGGTACGCCGGGGCCTTCGGCATCGGCCTGCTGGCGGGGCGGCTGGGCGGGGATGCCGTGAGCCTGGGCTTCGTGGTGGAGACCGAGCGCCAAGTCGAGGCGCACCTGGCCAGCCACATGGAGCGCCTGCCCTCCGGTGACACGCGCTCACGCGCCATCGTCGAGCAGATGAAGGTCGATGAGGCGCGCCACGCCGACGACGCGCTGCACGCTGGCGCCACACCGCTGCCGGCGCCTGTGCGCGGGCTGATGCGGCTGGCGGCCAAGGTGATGACGACCACGGCGCACCGCATCTAAACGCCTTCGCCCCGTCGAATGCTCTTATATTGAGAGCTGCTCGCGCCTATCAGACGATGATTTCAGATAGATTTTTCTCTGAAATCCTTATACAACAAGCGCAAACAGCTACTGTTAAGAGTGCAATCTGCCCGCCTTCACACCTCGACCAGCTCGAACGAGGTCGTGATCTCCGCCGTCTTGCCCAGCATGATCGAGGCCGAGCAGTACTTGTCGTGGCTCAGCTGAATCGCCCGCTCCACCGCGCTGGCGGGCACGCCCTGGCCGGTCACGGTGAAGTGCATGTGGATCTTGGTAAACACCTTCGGGTCCTCGGCCGCGCGCTCGCTGGTCAGCTTGACCGAGCAGCCGCGCACA
Source organism: Ottowia beijingensis (assembly GCF_013423955.1). Classification (GTDB taxonomy): domain Bacteria; phylum Pseudomonadota; class Gammaproteobacteria; order Burkholderiales; family Burkholderiaceae_C; genus Ottowia; species Ottowia beijingensis. Next base: position 1,059,045 of record NZ_JACCKX010000001.1, read on the forward strand.
TCGTGCCGACCGCGCTTGAGGATCAGCACCACGTCGTAGGCCGTGCAGCCGCCGGTGCCGGCCAGCACCGTCTCCATGGGGCGCGGCGCCAGATTCTGGCCCCCGTTCTCGGGTTTGGCGGCGTCGGGCGCGCCGTCCATGGCGATCACGTGACCCGAACCCGTTTCGGCCACGAAACCCATGCCCGAGCGCGTGCCCGCCCCGCCCGTCCAACTCACTGTGCATTCCATGGCCACGCCCTCCGCCTGTGACAAAACAGACGCTAGCGTAGCGGATTCGGCACGCCCGCCTGCCCGGTTTGCCAACTAAATCCCGGATACCCCCGCGGGCAGTGTTGCGTTGCAGCAAAAGCTGGCGAACGAGCGTGCTTTTCGCGTACACTCCGTCCCAAGCAAGTGATTCTTCACCTGCACTGTTTGTCTCCTCCACCCCTTCAACAAGGTGGATTAAGCCCCGAACCGCAAGGTCCGGGGCTTTTTTGCTGCGCCGCCGCATTCCGGCCGCCCAGACCGCGCTGCCCGGCCAGCGGCTCTTTATGATGCCCGTCTTGCCCGCTCTCACCCGCCAGCCATGACCACCCAGACCGCCGCCCGGCGCCCCGAGCCCCTGACCGCCACCGATTACCTCAAGCAGGTACTGACGGCCCGCGTGTACGACGTCGCCATCGAGTCCGACCTGGACCCGGCACGCAACCTGGGCCGCCGCCTGCACAACAAGGTCTTCTTGAAGCGCGAGGACCAGCAGCCGGTGTTCAGCTTCAAGCTGCGCGGTGCCTACAACAAGATGGCGCACCTGACGCCCGAGCAGCTGAAGGCCGGCGTGATCTGCGCCAGCGCCGGCAACCACGCCCAGGGCGTGGCACTGGGCGGGCACAAGCTGGGCGCGCGCGCCGTTATCGTGATGCCGACCACCACGCCGCAGGTCAAGGTGGATGCCGTCAAGGCGCTGGGCGGCGAGGTGGTGCTGGCCGGCGACAGCTATTCCGACGCTTACGAGCACGCCGTCAAGCTGCAGGCCGAGGAGGGGCTGACCTTCATCCACCCGTTCGACGACCCGCTGGTCATCGCCGGGCAGGGCACCATCGGCATGGAGATCCTGCGCCAGCACCAGGGGCCGCTGCACGCGGTGTTCGTGGCCATCGGCGGCGGCGGGCTGATCAGCGGCGTGGGCGCGTACATCAAGGCCATCCGGCCCGAGGTCAAGGTGATCGGCGTGCAGATGCGCGACTCCGACGCCATGGCGCAGTCGGTGGGCCGGGGCCAGCACGTGACGCTGCCGGACGTGGGCCTGTTCGCCGACGGCACCGCCGTGAAGCGCGTGGGCGACGAGACCTTCCGCGTTGCCAGCACGGTGGTGGACGAGTTCATCACCGTCGACACCGACGCCGTCTGCGCCGCCATCAAGGACGTGTTCATCGACACGCGCAGCATCGTCGAGCCCTCGGGCGCCATGGCGGTGGCCGCCGTCAAGCAGTATGTGGCCAAGCACAAGACCAAGGGCGAGAGCTACGTCGCCATCCTCTCGGGCGCCAACATGAACTTCGACCGCCTGCGCTTCGTCGCCGAGCGCGCCGAGGTGGGCGAGGAGCGCGAGGCGCTGTTCGCGGTGACGATCCCCGAGGAGCGCGGCAGCTTCCGCCGCTTCCTGGAGGTGATCGGCAGCCTGCCCGGCGGGCAGCGCAACGTGACCGAGTTCAACTACCGCATCAGCGATGCCGCGCAGGCGCACGTGTTCGTCGGCCTCACCACCGCCGGCAAGGGCGAATCGCCGCGCATCGCCGCCGCGTTCCAGAAAGCCGGCTTCGGCGCGCTGGACCTGACGCACAACGAACTGGCCAAGGAGCACGTGCGCTACATGGTGGGTGGCCATTCCACGCTGTCCAAGGACGAGCGCCTGCTGCGCTTCGTGTTCCCCGAGCGGCCGGGCGCGCTGATGAAGTTCCTCAGCCTGATGCGCCCGAGCTGGAACATCAGCCTGTTCAACTACCGCCACGAGGGCGCCGACTACGGCCACATCCTGGTCGGCATGCAGGTGCCCAAGGCCGACGATGCGGCGTTCCGGCGCTTTCTGGGCGAGCTGGGCTACCCGTGGGTCGAGGAAACCGACAACCCGGCATACCAGCTGTTCCTGCAGGGGCGTTGACCGGCCTGGTTCGCTTCTCTATTGATAGCTGTCAGCGCCCGTCCACACTGCGCTGAAGGCCGATTTGACCTAAAACCCTTGAGCCCGCTCAGCCACCCGGCGGCGCCGGCATGGCCTACGGCTGCGGTGGCCGGGGTGTGGGCGCGATCGCGCCGGGCGGCACGCCCGGTGGCGGCAGGGTGCCGATGGCCGGCGTGAACGGCACCGCCCCCGGCGCCGGGCGCGCCGGCGCCACCGCATCGCCGGCCGACGAGCGCTGCGACAGCGGCGGCATCTCCAGCCGCGCCTCGCGGCCGTCGGCGGCAATCACCACCGCCTGCGGCGATACCGAGCGCACCGTCCAGCCGCCCTCCACCCCGTCCAGCGTGGCGCCCACGCGCACCGGCCTGGGCGGCTTGCCGTCCACAGCGATCAGCGCCGCGCCGCGCCCGTCGTGCGTCACGATGCCACGCAGCGCCAGGCGCCCCACCACATCGGGCGCCGGCGCCGCGCTGGCTGCCGGGGCCTCGGTGGCGCCCAGCGCACGCGCCACGGTGCGCGTGTCCACCGTCACGCCACCGGGCGGCGGGCCGCCGGCCACGGCCGCATCGGGCCGCATCGGGCCGCTGCCCAGGCGCAGCCCCCAGAACAGCGCGCTGCCCGCGGCCAGGGCCCAGATGGCCAGCGTCAGCAGGCCGGCCGTCAGACGGGGAGACAGGCGCCCTTTCATGGGCGTTTCGGCAGGCTGCGTGTCATGATGCGGCGATTATCATTGAAGCGAATTCGCTCCCAGGCCGTACCCATGACCGTTTCGCGCCCCTTCGTTGCCCGCCTGCGCCGCGCCGCCGGCTTCACCCTGATCGAGCTGATGGTGGTGCTGGTCATCATCGGCGTGCTGGCGGCGCTGATCGTGCCCAACGTGCTGGACCGCACCGACGACGCCCGCGCCACCGCCGCCCGCACCGACGTGCACAACATCATGCAGGCGCTCAAGCTGTACAAGCTCGACAACCAGCGCTTCCCCACCGCCGAGCAGGGCCTGCAGGCGCTCATCGCCCGGCCCACCACGGCACCGGCACCGATCAACTGGAAGCCCTACCTGGAAAAGCTGCCCAACGACCCCTGGGGCCGCCCCTACCAGTACCTCAACCCCGGCATCAAGGGCGAGGTGGATGTGATGAGCTTCGGCGCCGACGGCGCCAGCGGCGGCGACGGCAAGAACGCCGATATCGGCAGCTGGCAGTGATCCCGCGCGCGCCTTGCGCGCGCGGCTACGACTCCCCATGACCGCGAACGCGCGCCCTGTCCCAAGTCCGGCGTGCAGCGTCTGCCCGTGCCACGGCATGCCGCGGCCTGGTCGAGCGGCCGCGGAGCAGGCCATTCCAGCGGTCGCCGCGGAGCGGGCTTGGCCCGGCCGCTGGCGGCGTCCCCCTGGGGGAAGGCGCGCAGCGCCTCAGGGGGATTCACCTTGATTGAATTGATGGTTGTCGTGGCCATCATCGCGCTGGGCACGGCCGTCGCCTCGCTGGCGCTGCGCGACAACGAGGGCGCAGTGCTGGCGCGCGATGCCGAACGGCTGGCGGCCCTGCTCGAGACGGCCCGCGCACAGTCGCGCGCCGCCGGCGTGCCGGTGCGCTGGCGCAGCACAGCCAGCGGCTTCACGTTCGACGGCCTGCCGGCCAGCGCCGCGCCGCTGCCCACGCACTGGCTGGATGCGCAAACGGCCGCCATCGGCAACGCCCCGCTGATGCTGGGGCCAGACCCGATCATCGCCGCGCAGGCCGTGGTGCTGCACCGCGCCGGCACCAGCCAGCCACTGCTGCGCGTGGCCACCGATGGGCTGCGACCGTTCAGCGTGGAGCAGATCCAGTGAGCCCGGCGCGCGGCTTCACCCTGGTGGAGGTGCTGGTGGCGCTGGCCATCACCGCTATCGCCCTGGTCGCCGGCCTGAAGGCCACCGCCGCGCTGACCGACAACGCCGACCGCCAGGGCGCCGTGCTGCTGGCCCAACTGTGCGCCGAAAACACCCTGACCGAGCTGCGCCTGGCGCGCCAATTGCCCGGCGTGGGCGATTTCAACAGCGACTGCACGCAGGCCGGGCGCAGCCTGCAGGTGACCCAGACCGTGCGGCCCACGCCCAACCCGCGCTTTCGCCGCGTCGACGTGACGGTGAACGAGCGTGGCCATTCCGTGGTGCGCGTGACCACCATCGTGGGCAACAACTGAGATGCGGAGCACTTGCTTTTTGATAGCTACCTGCGCTCGCCAGACGGGCGCTGGAGCCCGATTTGGCTTGAAATCCCGTGGCTTCACCCTGATCGAGGTGCTGGTGGCCCTGAGCATCATGGCCGTGATGGCCGCGCTAACCTGGCGCGGCATCGACGGCATGGCCCGCGCGCAGGCCGCCACGCAGCGCTACACCGACGACGTGCTGACCTTGCAGGCCGGGCTGACGCAGTGGCGCGCCGACCTTGACGCCATGATGACCTGGCCCAACACCGACGGCAGCAACCCTGCGGGCCCGGCCGGCCAGCGCAGCCTGGCCTGGGACGGCAGCGTGCTGCGCATCACCCGCATGCTGACCGACACGCCCGCCGCCGGACTGCGCGTGGCGGCCTGGTCGCGCCGCGCCGGCGACGGCCAGTGGCTGCGCTGGCAGTCGGCGCCGGTGCGCTCGCACCATGCCTGGCTCGACGCCTGGGACGCCGCCGCGCGCTGGGCGCAGAACGGCGCACCGCCCGGCCCGCAGCCCGGCGGTGCGCAGGCCGTGGCGCTGCTGGCGGCGCTGGACTGGCAGCTGCACTACTACCGCGCCAACGCCTGGACCAACCCGCTGTCCAGTGCCTCGGCCGGCTTGGGCGACACCCACGCCCTGCCCGACGGCGTGCGCCTGATGATCACCCTGGCGCCGGGCCAGAGCCTGGCCGGGCCGATGGTGGTCGACTGGGTGCGGCCCGACTTCGGAGGCCGGCGGTGAAGCGCGCAACCCATGCCCAGCGCGGCGCCGCCCTGCTGGCCGCCATGATCACCGTGACGCTGGTCGCCACCCTGGCCGCCGCGGCGCTGTGGCGCCAGTGGCGCGGCGTCGAGGTCGAGGCCGCCGAGCGCGCCCGCGTGCAGTCGGCCTGGCTGCTCACCGGCGCGCTGGACTGGAGCCGGCTGATCCTGTCGGGCGACTACAGCGAGGACGAGCGCAAGCGCCAGATGGTCGATCACCTGGGCGAGCCCTGGGCCGTGCCGCTGGCCGAGGCGCGCCTGTCCACCTTTCTGGCCGCGGGCGAAAGCAGCAGCGACACCCACCGCGACGCCTTCCTCTCGGGCGAGGTGACCGACCTGCAATCGCGCCTGAACGTGATGAACCTGGCGGTCGGCGATGCCAACGGGCGGCAGGAGGCCTACCTGCGCTTCCAGCGCCTGTTCGAGCTGCTGAACCTGCGCAACGCCGAACTGGCGCTGCTGCGCGACAACCTGCAGCGCGCCGCCGACGCCATGAAGGCCGCCGCCCCCGACGGCAACGACGCCCCGCTGCTGCCGCGCCGCTTCGACCAGCTGGCCTGGCTGGGCCTGTCGCCCGAGTCGCTGCAGGTGCTGCGTCCCTACCTGACCGTGCTGCCGCTGGAAGGCAGCGCCGCCACCAAGGTCAACGTCAACACCGCGCCCGCGCCCGTGCTGGTGGCCGCGCTGGGGCTGAACCCGGCCGACGCGCAGCGCCTGGTGGGCGAGCGCGAGCGTGACTTCTTCAAGGACCTGGCCGACGCCCGCCTGCAGCGTGCCGACACCGCCTGGGCCGGCGTCAACTCCAGCTTCTTCGAGGTGCGCGGCCGCCTGCGGCTGGACGACGTGGCGCTGGAAGAGGTGTCGGTGGTGCGCCGCACCGGGCGCAACCGGGTCAGCACCCTGTGGCGCGAACGCGCGGCGCTGAGCGTGCCGGTGGCGCGCTGATACCGTTTGGCGTTCAAAACGATGGCAAATGACAAATGACCGCGTCTGGCGGCGCATGACCTGGCCGCTGGCGCGGCTCGATGACGCGCGCTGCGCGCGCATGACAAAAGCGTCATGGCGCCCTCATCGAAGGCGAAGCCAAGGTCATTTGTCATTTGTCATTCGTCATTTTTGAAAGCGCCTAGGCATCAGGAGTCACCGGCGCCCCGTGGCGCCGTCACACACGCCACCTACAATCGCGCGACCCCCATGAGCCTGCTGCTGATCACCCTGCCGCCCGGCCCGCCGGGCAGCTACGCCTTCGCCACGTCGACCGACGGCCAGACCCTGTCCGGCCACGGCAGCGCCGCGGCGTCGCTGCTGCCCGCGGCGGGGCGCGGTGTCGAGGTGGTGGCCGTGGTGCCGGCGGCGCAGCTGTCGTGGCACCGGGTCGATCTGCCCAAGGGCGCCGGGCCCGGGGCACCGCGCCTGCGCGCCATCCTGGTCGGCCTGCTCGAAGACCACCTGCTGGACGATGCCGACCAGCTGCACTTCGCCGTCGACCCCGACGCCGCGGCCGGCGGCTCGGCCTGGGTGGCGGTGTGCAGCAAACCCTGGCTGACCGCCCACCTGCAGGCACTGGACGCCGCCCAGCGCCCGGTGGCCCGCATCGTGCCCGAGCTGCACCCGCGCGCCGGCGCGCCGCACCTCACCATCACCGGCGAGCCCGAGCGCCCCACGGTGCTGATGAGCGGCGACACCGTGCCCGGCAGCGCGCAGGCGCTGCCGCTCGGCCCCGGCGCACTGGCGCTGCTGGCCGACGCCGACGCCGACGCTGCCGAACCCGAGGTGCTGGCCGAACCCGCCGTGGCCGAACTGGCCGAGCAGACGCTGGGCCGGCGCGTCACCATCGCGGCGCCCGCCCAGCGCCTGTTGGCCGCCAGCCGCACGCGCTGGGATCTGGCCCAACTCGACCTGGCCCGCACCGGCCGCGCCCGCGCCGCCAAGCGCGCCGGGGCGGCGTGGCGCGACTTCCTCTACGCCCCGCTGTGGCGCCCCGCCCGCTGGGGCCTGGCGCTGCTGCTGCTGGCGCACCTGGTGGGGCTGAACCTGTGGGCCTGGCGCACGCAGCAGGAACTGCAGGTGCGCCGCGGCCAGATCAGCCAGGCGCTGACCGAGACCTTTCCGAACGTGAAGGTGGTCGTCGACGCCCCCGTGCAGATGAGCCGCGAGGTGGCCGCGCTGCGCCAGGCCACCGGCGCCGCCTCGGCCCGCGACCTGGAACCGATGCTAGAGGCTTTTGGGCAATCAGCGCCCGCCGGCACAGCGCCGACAGCTATTGAATTTGCAGCGGGCGAGCTGCGCGCCAAGGGCGTGCAGGTGGCCGCCAGCCAGCTGGCCGAGGCCAACCAGCGCCTGCGCCCGCTGGGTTACCAGTTGCAGTCCGACGCCGACGCGCTGGTGCTGCGCGAAGGGGCCGCACCATGAGCCGGCCGCCGCGTTCGCCCAACCCATTGGCCGCCGCCTGGGCCCGGCTGGGCGCGCGCGAGCGCCGGCTGGCGGCGCTGGCCGCCACCGTCGTCGGCCTGGCGCTGCTGTGGTGGCTGGGCCTGGCGCCGGCGCTGCGCACCCTGCGCGAGGCCGACAGCCAGCGCGCCGCCCTGCAGGTGCAGGCGCAGCAGATGCAGCGCCTGAAGACCGAGGCCGAGGCGCTGAAGGCGCTGCCGCGCCTGTCGCGCGACGAGGCGCTGCGCGCGCTGGAAGCGGCCGTCAAGCAGCGGCTGGGCGCCACCGGGCAGTTGAGCGTGGTGGGCGACCGCGCCAACGTGGCGCTCAAGGAAACGCCTGCCGACGCGCTGGCCCAGTGGCTGGCCGATGCGCGCATCAACGCCCGCGCCACCCCGGTCGACGCGCGCCTGACCCGCGGCGCCAACACGGCGCCCGGCGCGCCGGTGCTGTGGAGCGGCACGCTGTCGCTGAGCTTGCCGGGCCAATGAAACACCCCTGAGTCGCCTGCGGCGCCTTCCCCTCAAGGGGACAACGCCAGTGGCCGGCGCAGGTCCGGCCACGGCGTTTCGCGCATGGCCTGCTCCGCGGCCTTTCGAAAGTTGACGTTGCCAGCGCAGCAGCGCGCGTGGAGCAGTCTGCATGACCGCCCTGCGTCGGCGCCCCGCTGCTGCGCCCGCGGTCCGCGCACCGTGGGGTTGGGCGGTGGCGGGCGTGCTGATCGGTGCGGCTTTCATGCTGGTCACCCAGGCGCCGGCGCGCTGGCTGGCTGCGGGCTGGCGCGCGCCACGGGCGGCATGCTGCTGCTGACGGAGCCGCAGGGCAGCGTGTGGTCGGGCTCGGCCCGGCTGGTGCTGACGGGCGGCGCCGGCAGCCAGGACAGCGCCGCCCTGCCCGGCCGCGTGCAATGGCGGCTGACGCCCGCGCTGCCGGGCGTTCAGGCCCAGGTGACGGCCGATTGCTGCACAGCCGGTGCGCCGCTGCGCCTGCGCGTGGCGCCGCGCTGGGGCGGCGCGCGCGTGGCGCTGGCCGATGGCCAGTCGCAATGGCCGTCGGCCCTGCTCACTGGCCTGGGCACGCCGTGGAACACCCTGCAGCCCGAAGGTGAACTGAGCCTGAGCACCCAGGGCCTGGCTGCCGAATGGCTGGCCGGCCGGCTGCAGGTGGACGGCCGCGCGGAGGTCACGGCGCGCCACGTGTCGTCGCGCCTGTCCACGCTGCGGCCCATCGGTTCGTACCAGCTCAAGCTGAGCGGCGGCCAGGCCGTGGCGCTGGATCTGTCCACGCTCGAAGGCAGCCTGCGCCTGTCAGGCAGCGGCCAGTGGGTGGGCGGGCGCCTGCGCTTCAACGGCGAGGCCAGCGCCGCGCCGGGGCTGGAGGCGCAACTGGCCAACCTGCTCAACATCATCGGCCGCCGCCAGGGCGACCGTGCCATCATTTCATTCGGCTGAGCACCCCCTAAGCGCCGCCCCGTCTCTCCTGTATGGCTTTTTTACATCAATCCAGACGCCTGCGCCCCGTGCAGGATGACCCAACTGCTACAGTCGCCATAGCTTGCCAGGCTGCTGACCCGATGCTCCGTGCTCCTCATCACCCCCACCCGCCGGCGCCTGCGCGCTGGGGCGTGGCCGTGGCCGCCGCGCTGGCGCTCGCGCTGGCGGGCCCTGCGCAGGCGCAAACCACCGCCTCCGACAGCGCGCCCGCGGCGCGCAGCGGCGGTAATGTCACGCTGGATTTCGCCAACGCCGAGATCGACGCCGTGGCGCGCACCATGGCCACCATCACCGGCCGCAACGTGGTGGTCGACCCGCGCGTGAAGGGCACCATGACGCTGACCAGCACCGCGCCGGTCAGCCCGGCCGAGGCCATGCGCCTGTTTGGCGCCCAATTGCGCACGCAAGGCTTTGCGCTGGTGGACAACCGCGGCATGGTGCTGGTGGTGCCCGAGTCCGAGGCCAAGCTGCAATCCGCCGCCGTGTCGGCCGGCGCGGTGCGCGGCGGCGGCCAGATCCAGACGCAGATCTTTCGCCTGACGCACGAGAACGCCAACAACCTGGTGCCGATCCTGCGCCCGCTGATCAGCCCCAACAACACCATCAACGTCAACCCCGGCACCAACGCGCTGGTCATCACCGACTACGGCGACAACCTGCAGCGCCTGGGCCGCATCATCGCGGCGCTGGATGTGTCCAACGCCACCGGCGTCGAGATCGTGCGCCTGCGCCACGCGGTGGCGTCCGACCTGGCGCCGCTGGTGGCGCGCCTGATTGAATCCGGTGGCGGCGGCACGTCCGCGGTGGCGCAGGGCGTGCCGGGCCAGCCCGGCGTGCCGCCCGCGGCCATGGGCGTGGCCACGGGCAGCGGCGACGGCTACCGCACCACGCTGGTGCCCGAGCCGCGCAGCAACGCCATCATCGTGCGCGCCGCCAACCCGGCGCGGCTGGCGCTGGCCAAGACGCTGATCCAGCAGCTCGACCAGGCGCCGCAGGCGCGCCCCGACGGCGGCAGCGGCAACATCCACGTCGTCTACCTGAAAAACGCCGACGCCACCAAGCTGGCCGTCACCTTGCGCGCGGCAATGGCGGCGCTGCCGGGGCAGAACAACACGGCGGGCGGCGGCGCGGCCGGGGCAGGCGGTGGCGCGTCCGGCACCGGCGGCCTGACGGCCAGCCAGCCATCCCAGAACCTGGGCAACACGAGCAACAGCGGCCGCGGCACCGGCATGGGTGGCCTCAACAGCGGCCCCAGCATCAACGCCGCTGGCGGCAACCAGCCTTCCACCGGCGGCCAGATCCAGGCCGACCCGGCGACCAATTCGCTGATCATCAGCGCCCCCGAGCCGGTGTACCGCGAGCTGCGCGCCGTCATCGACCAGCTCGACCAGCGCCGCGCGCAGGTGTTCATCGAAAGCCTGATCGCCGAAGTCAACATGGACCGCGCGGCCGACTTCGGCGTGCAGTGGCAGGCGTTTGGCCAAAGCGGCAGCACGGTCGGCGTCATTGGCACCAACTACTCGACCGGCCGGGGCAGCGGAACCGGCAACTCGACCAACATCTTCGACATCGCGGCGGCGGCGCTGGGCTACCAGAACACCGGCAACGTCAGCAGCCTGGCGACGGGCCGGCCCAATACCGGCTTCAACCTCGGGCTGGCCACGCGCGCGCTGGGCGTGCTGGCCAACTTCATCCAGAGCACCGGCGCCGGCAACGTGCTGTCCACCCCCACGCTGCTGACGCTCGACAACGAAGAGGCCAAGATCATCGTTGGCCAGAACATGCCCTTCGTCACCGGCAGCTTCACCAACACCGGGGCCACGGGCGGCACCACGATCAACCCGTTCCAGACGTATGAGCGGCAGGACGTCGGCCTGACCTTGCGCGTGCGCCCGCAGATCAGCGAAGACGGCACCATCAAGATGGTGATCTACCAGGAATCGTCCAACCTTCAGGCCACCACCGAGGCCGGGCCCATCACGCGCAAGCGCGCCATCGAATCGAGCGTGCTGGTCAACGACGGCGCCGTCGTCGTGCTGGGCGGCCTGCTGGAAGACCAGTACACCTCCAGCGTCGACAAGGTGCCGGGACTGGGCGACGTGCCGGTCATCGGCAACCTGTTCAAGAGCCAGAACCGCAAGCTCACCAAGACCAACCTGATGGTCTTTCTGCGCCCGGTGATCGTGCGCGATGCCGCCTCCACCGAGAGTTATTCGCTCGACCGCTACGAGCTGATGCGCTCGGCACAGCAGGGCAACCAGCCCCAGCCCAGCAGCGTGCTGCAGATCAACCAGGCGCCGGTGATGCCGCCCGTGGTGCCCGCCAGCCCCGATGCTTGGTCGCGCCCGGCGCCGCCGCCGCCGCTGATCAACCCCGCCGCGGGCGAGGGCAACTACTACGGCGGCACCACCATCACCAAGCCGTAGCCATGCGCTACCCGCTGCCCTACGCCTTTGCGCGCACCGCGCGGCTGCTGCTGGAAGACGATGGCCAGGCGCTGACGCTATGGCACGACGGCCGCCCCGACGCCGGCCATTTGAGCGAAGTCATGCGCCGCTTTGGCGCCGCGCAGCAACCGCTGTCGCTGCAACAATCCGACCCGCACACGCTGGCGCAGCGCATCAGCACCGCCTATTCGCAAAGCGAATCCAGCGCCGCCGCCGTGGTGAGCGAGGTCGAATCCGACGCCGACCTGTCGCGCATCATGCAGGAGCTGCCGGCCGTCGAAGACCTGCTGGAATCGGCCGACGACGCGCCCATCATCCGCATGCTCAATGCCCTGCTCACGCAGGCCGCACGCGACGGCGCCAGCGACATCCACATCGAGCCGTATGAGCGCCACAGCAGCGTGCGCTTTCGCGTCGACGGCGCGCTGCGCGAGGTGGTGCAGCCCAACCGCGCACTGCACGCCGCGCTGATCAGCCGGCTGAAGATCATGGCCGACCTGGACATCGCCGAAAAGCGCCTGCCGCAGGACGGCCGCATCAGCCTGCGCCTGGGCACCCGCGCCATCGACGTGCGCGTGTCCACCATCCCCAGCGCGCACGGCGAGCGCGCGGTGCTGCGCCTGCTCGACAAGAGTGAGAGCAAGCTGAGCCTGGAAGCGGTGGGCATGCAGGGCGCGGTGCTGCAAAGTTCGAGCGCCTGATCGCCCAGCCGCACGGCATCATCCTGGTCACCGGCCCCACCGGCAGCGGCAAGACCACCACGCTGTACGCCAGCCTGGCGCGGCTGGACGCGCACCGCAACAACATCATGACGGTGGAGGACCCGATCGAATACGACCTGCCCGGCGTCGGCCAGACGCAGGTCAACCCCAAGATCGAACTGGACTTCGCCCGCGCCCTGCGCGCCATCCTGCGGCAAGACCCCGACATTGTGATGATCGGCGAGATCCGCGACATCGAGACGGCGCAGATCGCCATCCAGGCCAGCCTGACCGGCCACCTGGTGCTGGCCACCCTGCACACCAACGACGCCGCCAGCGCCGTCACCCGGCTCATCGACATGGGCGTGGAGCCTTTCCTGCTCAGCTCATCCCTGCTTGGCGTGCTGGCGCAGCGGCTGGTGCGCAAGTACTGCACCACCTGCGGGGGCAGGGCTGCGACGCCTGCGGCGGCACCGGCTACGCGGGCCGCACCGGCGTGTTCGAACTGCTGGTGGTCGACGACGACATCCGCGCCCAGGTGCACGGCCAGGCCCCCGAGGCCGACATCCGCGCCGCCGCCCTGGCCAAGGGCATGCAACTGATGCGCGACGATGGCGAGCGCCTGATCCAGCAGGGCATCACCAGCCGCGAGGAAGTGCTGCGGGTGACGCGGGATTAGAGGCCTTTTGGCCTTCAGCGCCCGTCTGACGTGCGCAAGAAGCTATTATTTTTGTAGCAAACTGCGGGCCGGAATCAGGGGCGGAGGCTGCGTGCTCCCGCGAACTCCTGCGCTGGCACCGCAACTGCGCGTTGATGCGAACGTTTGAATGAAGCGGCCGGTACTCCGGTCCGCTTGCATGCTGGGTTAGACATCGCTGCTCCTCTGAACGCCATACGTTTGCATAGCAGACGCTACCTGCGATTTCTCTGTTGTTTCGGCGGTATAGAGGCGATAACTCGGGGCAATGATTGGCTCCACTGAGACGGCCTGAATGACGAAGACGGAGCGAATAGGAAACTTCGCACCGGCCATAGCTTCCAGCGGCGTAGACCACTTAGAGAAATCGGCGTCGGATCTTCTTATATTCCGCGCGGTACCGATGACCTTGAATCCCTTTTGAACAAAGATATCGACGAAGCTGATGCAAACACGAGAATTGACTTCGATGTTGCGTTCACTCGTTGGCGATGCAATGTTTGCAACTACGATGTGCTGAGAGTCGAAGGCAGCAAATATCTCCTTCGGGGAGACGTTCGGCTGACCCGTTTCGTCGACGGTGGCAAGCCAGCACAGCACGCTGCGACTGGTTTAATCCAGGACTTCAGAGGTGAGCATGAGGCGGCCGGATGTTTGGATTTGTGATGTCTAACGGCCAAAGTAAGCGGCTGGCCGTAGGCCAGTCCGCTTGACTGCAGAGTTAGACCCGAAGGCCAAAAGGGAGCGCCTGGATTTGAAGACGGGCGCGACCCACAAAAACGCTGGGCCACGGAAGCGGCGCAGCGCTGCAAAAATAATAGCTACTGGCGCTTGAGTGGCAAGCGCTAGAGGCCAAAAAGGCTACAACCTGACGCAGCGAATGCGCGCGAAGCCCGGCGCAGCACCCAAACCCCAAAGGAGAAACTTTTGAGAAAGGCGAAGCGCTGGAATGAATAGCGGCCTGCATAAATTGGGGTGTCTGCGGGACTAACTTGATTTATACAGCGAATCCGCGTCATATCGGTTAACCCGACACGCTTCAGCGGAGCCTGAACGCCATCGTACATCCTTGCTGCACCGGCGCGCAAGCATTTATACTGTAAAAATGACCAGTTTAACTACATCTCCGCCGAAGTTGCTTGACCAGTTGCGTTCGGCGGCGCGTTATCGGCACTTTGCGCTGGCGACGGAGAAAGCCTATGCGCATTGGGTGAGGGCGTATGTTCGCTTCCATGGGTTGCGGCATCCGCGCGAGATGGGGGCGCCAGAGGTTGAGGCGTTTCTCACGCACCTGGCTGAAGTCCGACAGGTGTCTCCGTCCACTCACAAGCAAGCCTTGGCGGCGCTGCTGTTTTTGTATCGCGAAGTGCTGAAGATGGATTTGCCGTGGATGGCCGAGGTGGGCCGGCCACGGGCGGTGCGGCGCTTGCCGGTGGTGCTGACCACCGACGAATTGCAGCGCACGCTGGCGGGGCTGGAGGGCAGCCCGCTGCTGCTGGCGCAGTTGCTGTACGGCACCGGCATGCGGGTGATGGAGGGCTTGCGGCTGCGCGTGAAGGACGTGGATTTTGACCACGGCGCCATCGTGGTGCGCGAGGCCAAGGGCGGCAAGGACCGGGTGGTGATGTTGCCCGTGACGCTGCGCGAGCCGCTGCGCCTGCACATGGCGCGGGCGCACGCGCTGTGGGCGCAAGACCGGGCAGACGGCGTGCCGGGGTGGAGCTGCCGCATGCACTGGCCGCCAAGTACCCGCGCGCCGGGGAGAGCTGGGCATGGTTCTGGGTGTTTCCGCAAGCCGTGCTGTCCACCGACCCGCGCAGCGGCGTGCGTCGGCGCCACCACGGCTATGCCGACACCTTCAGGCGCCAGTTGAACCGCGCCATGCGTGCGGCGGGCATCACCAAGCCGGCCAGCCCGCACACCCTGCGGCACAGCTTTGCCACGCACCTGCTGCAGCGCGGGGCCGATATCCGCACGGTGCAGGAGCTGCTGGGACACGCGGATGTGAGCACGACGATGGTCTACACCCACGTGCTGAAGGTGGCGGGCGGCGTGCCGAGCCCACTCGACACCCTGATGGACAGCCGGCCGCCGCCTGCGGTGACGGTGCAGCAGCTGAACGAGATGCCGCTTTAGCTACTGTTTCAATAGCTGCTCGCGCTTGCTGTTTGGCCGCTATGGAGGGTTTTGAGCATGAATGCATGCGATGGCAGGACAGCCCGGTGGCCCGGGCAAGCCAGCGCCGTTGGTGCGGCGGCTGGCAGCGCTGGCGGGTGTCAAGGGAGATGCATGTCTGCGCATGCAGGCGAATCCATATAGGAGTATATGGCTTTAGCGCCCGTCAATAGAGCGCTGGCAGCCACCTATGCAGGGAGTATATGAAAACGTCGCGACAACGAAGACCCGCTTGCGGGGCCAGCCCGGAAGCTGGGCTTCGCTGCGCTCAACGCCAGCCTACCGGACACGTTCTGCCCCAACAAAAACCCCGCAGCGCTTGTGCACGCTGCGGGGTCAGCTATTCAAAGAATAGCGTTCAGGCGCTTCAGCCAGCGTAGCCCGGGTTGGGCAGGCCGCCGGTCAGCTTGGGCTGGTTGAGCTGGCGCGGCGATACCTTGCCGCCGCGGGCCTTCAGCCATTTCTCGACCAGCTCCCACACCATGGGGTTGCCGGCCTTGGCGGCGTCTTCGGCCACGGGGGCCCAGCCGGCGACCTTGTAGGTCTTGTCGGCGTCGATGAGCTGGCCCTTCAGGCGCATGTCGCTGATGCGCTTGCCGGCGCCGGCGGTGGGGTCGCACGCATAGGTGAGGCCGCCCACGCGCACCATGTCGCCGCCCTGCTGGTAGTACGGGTCGGGGTTGAACAGGTTGTCGGCCACGTCTTCCAGCACGGTCTTGATCATGTCGCCCTTCATGTCGGTCAGGGTGGCATAGCTGTAGGTGGTGGCGGTCATGTCGAGCAGCCATTCGCGCGTGATGGGCTGGCCGGGCAGCAGCGTGGTGCCCCAGCGGAAGCCGGGCGAGAAGGCCAGGTCGGCGCCCTGCACGTCCATCAGCGCGTCGACGATGAGCTGGTCGCCGGTGCCGTTGAAGTTGCCGCGGCGGTACAGCGTGCCTTCGGTGACGGCCAGTTGCTCGGCCAGCTTGGCCTCGTAGGGGCCGCGGATCTTGGTGATCAGCGTGTCCATGTCCTTGTCGGCCGGCAGCATGTTGGCGAACACGGGCAGCAGCTTGTAGCGGTAGTCGGCTACCTTGCCGTTCTTGACGTCGAAGTCGAGCACGCCGAGGAACTTGCCGTTGCTGCCGGCGTTGGTCACCAGCGTCTGGCCCCCGGCGTTCTTGACCACTGTGGCCACGGGCATGCCGTCGTGCGTGTGGCCGCCCATGATGGCGTCGATGCCGCGCACGCGGCTGGCCATCTTCAGGTCCACGTCCATGCCGTTGTGGCTGACGACGACGACGACCTGCGCGCCCTTGGCGCGCGCTTCGTCGACCACCTTCTGCATGTTTTCGTCCTGGATGCCGAACTCCCACTCGGACACCATGTAGCGCGGGTTGGCAATCGGCGTGTAGGGGAAGGCCTGGCCGACGATGGCCACGGGCACGCCGTTCATCTGCTTGATGACGTAGGGCTTGAACACCGGGTCGCCGAAGTCCAGCGTCTTGATGTTCTGCGCCACGAAGTCGACCTTGCCGGCGAAGTCCTTCTCGACGATTTCCTTCACGCGGTCCATGCCCAGGGTGAATTCCCAGTGGCCGGTCATCACGTCGACGCCCAGCAGTTTGCAGGCGTCGACCATGTCCTGGCCGTTGGTCCACAGCGAGGTGCCGCTGCCCTGCCAGGTGTCGCCGCCGTCCAGCAGCAGCGCGCCGGGGCGGCTGGCGCGCATGCGCTTGACCAGCGTGGCCAGGTGCGCAAAGCCGCCCACCTTGCCGTAGCGCTGGGCGGCCTGCTCGAAGTCGAGGTAGGTCAGCGCGTGCGCCTCGGCGGTGCCGAGCTTCACGCCGGCGGCCTTCAGCAGGTGCTCGCCCACCAAGTGCGGCAGCTTGCCGTTCATCTCGGCGATGCCCAGGTTCACACTCGGCTCGCGGAAGTAGATGGGCTTGAGCTGCGCGTGGCAGTCGGTGATGTGCAGGAAGGACACGTTGCCGAATTTGGGGATGTCGTACAGGCCTTCGGCGGCCGTCTGGGCGCTGGCGTTGGCAAAGTGGCCCAGGCCCATGCCGGCGGCGCTGGCGGCGCTGAGCACTTGCAGGAATTCGCGTTTGGTGAGGTTCATATCAGCACTTACTGATGTATGTGAGACAAAAAGCCCGGCCTGGCCGGGCTGAAGGGACAGGGTTTACTGGTTGACCGGCGACTTGGGATCGAGCAGCAGGGCCACCAGGTGGCGCACCTGATCTTCGTTGAGGATACCCATGTGGCCGGCGCGCGGCATGTTGGAGCAGGCGTTGTAGGCCTTGCTATTCCAGATCTTGCCCCAGGTGTACTTCACCATTTCCTGCGCAGCGGGGCTGTTCGGGTCGGTCACGCCGCGAATCTTGCCGAAGTTGTACAGGCTGGTGCCGATGGTGCCGAAGGAGATTTCCTCCTTGGTGATCTGGTGGCAGTTGTAGCAGTTGCCGCCGTTCACGGTCTTGGCCGTGTCGGTCCAGGTCATGCCGCGGCCGCTCTGGGCAATCTTCTCGCCCTCGCGCCAGTCGCCCAGGAACTTGCCGTCGGAAGGCCACTTGATGGCCTTCATGTTCAGCTCTTCGATGCGCTTGGCGGTGTCCCCGTCCAGCGGCTTGCCGGCCACGTCGGCG
Source organism: Ottowia beijingensis (assembly GCF_013423955.1). Taxonomy (GTDB): domain Bacteria; phylum Pseudomonadota; class Gammaproteobacteria; order Burkholderiales; family Burkholderiaceae_C; genus Ottowia; species Ottowia beijingensis. Next base: position 1,076,733 of record NZ_JACCKX010000001.1, read on the forward strand.
GCGTTGCACAGGCGCGTGGTCTCGTCGTCGCGGAACACGTCGGCCACCTTGACGATGCCTTTGTCGTGGAAGGATTGCTTGACGATCTGCTGCGTCAGCGCGTCGAGTTCGGCTGCCGACTGCGTGCTGCCGCCCGCCGAACCGCCACTGCCGGCGCAGCCGGCCACCAGGCCGCCGCGGCGACCAGCGCCAGAATGTGTTTGCTCTTGCTCATGACGACATATTCCTTTCAGAGATCCGTTGCGCTTTCAACCAATACCGATGGCCGCGGAGCAGGCCACGCCAGAACGCCGTGGAGCGGGCTTGGCCCGGCCACAGGCGTTGTCCCCTTGGGGGAAGACGCCGAAGGCGGCTCAGGGGGTCATCTTTGATGGTGGGAACGGCGGACTTGTCGCCCTTGGCGTTCACGCCCAGGTACACACCCAGCGCCACGGTCACGTCGCTGGCGAAGTCGGGCTCGGGAAAGCGCTGCTGGCGGTAGCAGTCGTTCAGGCGGTGCTGCATGCTCCACATCTGCCCGTTGGACACGCGGTAGGCCGGCCAGGCGGCAAAGCCCACGCCGTCGCCGGGCGCCTTGGTCAGCAGCGGCAGATCCTGCAGGCGGATGCGCTTGCCCTCTTCGCCGTGGCACGAGGCGCAGGCAAAGTCGTGCGGGCCGCCGCGCTGGAAGAACAGGCGCTTGCCCACCTCGTACATGGTGCGCTCCTGCGCATGCGACTGCGGCAGGTTGAAGGCCATGCCCTTGGACTGCGCGGCAATCCAGGTAGCCAGCGCGGTGGTGTTGGCGCGCTCGCCACGGCCCCACTGGCCCTTGATGATTTCCTTGGGGTCGATGCCCTGCAGCGTCTGCATGCAGGTGATCAGGCGCGACTCCAGATCCTGCACCTTGTTGGTGTCCTTGAAGTGGCGCGGCAGCTCGACGAAGGCGCCCTTCACCACGCCCGGGCCCTTGCCCAGGTCGCATTTCTCCAGCGAGGCGTTCTTGGGGCCGCGCGGTTTCTTCCACAGCTCTTCGCCCTTGGCCTCGAACAGCTCGGCCGGGTTGCCGTCCTGCAGCATCTCGCGGTATTCCTCGATCGCCTGGATCGAGGTCTTCTCTGCGCCAGTACGGCGCCACTGGACGCCATCAGGCCGAGTGCGGCGACCGCCAGAGAGAGCTTTCGTATTTGCATCCTGCTTGTCTCCTCGTGATGCAGAAAAAGGAAAGGCGGGCGTGGGGCCTGTTCACGCCCGCCTTGTGGGGACGAAGATGAAGCGCTTACGACACCGTGGCTTCGTCGGTGCGGGATTCGCCCTTGTTGTCCTTCCAGGTCACGGCGATCTTGTCGCCAGCCTTGGCGCCCTTGATGGCGAACTGCAGGAAGGGGTTCTTGGACACTGCGGGGCCCCACTCGCAGGAGAACACGGGCTTGCCGTTCAGGCTGGCCGTGACGTCCTGGATGTGCCATGCGGGCACCAGCTTGCCGGAAGCGTCCTTGCGCTGGCCGGACTCCATCTCGTGGCTCATGAGCACGCGCACCGTGGCCTTGTCGCCAGCGGCCTGAGCGCGGATTCGCATCGGATCTGCCATGTCTTTTCTCCTAATTCAATCTGTGATCAAAAACGTTCAAGAGGCCGCGGAGCAGGCCGCCCGGAAGCGCCGTGGAGCGGGCTTGGCCCGGCCACTGGCGTTGTCCCCTGGGGAAGGCGCCGCAGGCGACTCAGGGGGCATCATCTAGCCGCCGCAGCCGCCCAGGGTGACCTTGACTTCCTTCTTGGCGTAGTGCGCCTTGCCGTCGGCGGTGATGGCCACGGCGTAGACGTCGGAAGACTCGCCCATCTTGGCGCGGGTGGCAAAGCTGGCGTCCACCTCGGGCGTCACGTTGAACACGGCGACCAGCGCGTTGGGGTTCTTTTCGACCAGCAGCAGCAGCTGCTTGACGTTGGGCAGCGTGCTGGCCACGGCCAGCGGCACGACGGCGCCGTTCTCGGCGATGTCGGGCGCGGTCAGCGTCACGCCGGCGTCAGCCGCGGGGCGCCGCTGGCGCCCAGTGCCTTGAGGGCGTCGTTCAGGCTCTTGGCATCGAAAGCGGCCTTGTTGAAGGCCAGCGCGTATTGCGGGAACAGGCCGGTGCCGGCCAGCAGACCCGCCACCACGGCGCTCTGCTTGAGGGTTTGTCGACGTGTCTGCATCGTACTTCTCCTGTAAATAAGTGAATGCTAATGCTTGAGCGGAAAGCGCACATGGGGAAAATCCCCAGCACACCCCGAAGGGTGTGCGGTCGTCACCGGCTGGCGCCGGCCGCCAGCCAGGCGGCCATGGCCTTGGTGTCCTCGTCCGGCAGGGTCTGCGGCGGCATGGGGATTTCGCCCCAGACGCCGGAACCACCGGCCTTGATCTTGCCCGCGAGGTAGTCGGTCTTGCCGTTGTACTTCTTGGCGATCTCGACGAAGCTCGGGCCCACCAGCTTGCCGTCGATGTTATGACAGGCGGTGCAGGCGTGCTTTTGCGTCAGCGCAATGGCGGCGGCGTTCGGGCTGGCGGCGCCACCCACGGGGCCGACCACCTTGACCGGGCCGGCGGCATCGCCCAGCTTGCCCTCGGCCTTGCTGGTGTCGGAGCCGCGCTGCGGGCCCACGGTGCGGTTCTGCTCGCGCAGGTTGCCGTGGGCGTCGCGGGCGTGCTCGGGCAGGCGCGAGGAGATCTTCAGCTCGGGGCAATTGGTCATGCAGGCGGTGCCCACCACGTCGGGCTTGGCGGTGCCGTTCAGTTCCTTGCCCGGCCACATGGCGTGCGCGGTGGTCATGCCGTTGCGGTTGGGCATCTTCTGCTGCACTTCGGCGATGTTCTTGTCGGACAGCGTGAAGTTCTCGGGCACCACATGGGCCAGGTTCAGCAGGAAGGCCGTGACGGCGTACACCTCGTCGGGCTTGAGCGACTTGGGCCGATCCCAGGGCATGGCGCGGTTGATGTAGTCCCACAGCGTCGAGACGGTGGGCACCTTCATCAGGCTGGTGCGGCCGGGGTAGTCGGTGCGCGTCAGGTTGGCCACGCGGCCGGTCTTCACGTCCTCGGCCGTGGTGCCGCCCACCAGCGGGGTGAACACCGAGTTGGATTCGGCGAAGAAGCCGTGGCAGCTGGCGCACTTGCTTTCCCAGATGTCCTGGCCGGCGGCGACCGAGCCGCTGCCGGGCGGCAGGCCCTTGAAGTCGGGGCGCACGTCGATGTCCCAGGCCGCCACTTCCTTGGGCGTGGCGGCGCGGCCGATGCCGGGGAACTTGTCCTGCGCCAGCGCCGGCAGGGCAAAGGCGGCCAGCAGCAGCGTGGCGAGCGCTTTACGAGAGCTGGACATTCTTCACCTCGCCGTTTTCCTGCACCAACCACGACTGGATGGCATTGTTGTGATAGATGGAGCGGTTGCCGCGCACGTCGCGCAGCTGCTTGTAGTTGGGTTGCACGTAGCCGGTGTCGTCCATCGCGCGGCTCTGCACGATGGTGGGCTTGCCGTCCCACACCCAGTCGAGGTTGAAGCGCGTGAGGCACTTGTCAAGCACCGGCGTCTCGAGCCGCGCATTGCGCCAGCTGCGCCCGCCGTCGACGGACACGTCGACGCGCTTGATCTTGCCGCGGCCCGACCAGGCCAGGCCGCTGATGTTGTAGAAGCCCTTGTCGAGCAGCACCTGGCCGCCCGAGGGCGTGGTGATGACGCTCTTGCACTCCTGGATGCTGGTGTACTGGCGGTGCGTGCCGTCGGGCATCAGGTCGACGTAGTGGATGGCCTCGTCCTTCGTCGCCCAGGGCTGGTCGCCCACTTCGACGCGGCGCAGGTATTTCACCCAGCTCACGCCCTGCACGCCCGGCACCACCAGGCGCAGCGGGTAGCCGTTCTCGGGGCGCAGCATCTCGCCGTTCTGGCCGTAGGCGACCAGCACCTGGCCGCTGGTGACCAGACTCATGGGGATGGTGCGCGTCATGCTGGAGCCGTCGGCGCCTTCGGCCAGCACGAATTTGCCGCCCTTGAGGTCGGCGCCGGCCAGCTCCAGCAGCGTGATCAGCGGCACGCCGGTGAACTCGCTGCACGACAGCATGCCGTGCGTGTACTGGCAGGTGGGCACGGCCACGTTGCCCCACTCCATGCCGGTGTTGGCACCGCACTCGATGAAGTAGAAGCGGCTGACGCTGGGCAGGCGCATCAGTTCGTCCATGGTGAACACCTTGGGCGTCTTGACCATGCCATTGACCATGAAGCGGTGCTGCGCCGGATCGACGTCCCACCAGCCCTGGTGGTGGCGCTCGAAGTGCAGGCCGCTGGGCGTGACGATGCCGAACAGCGACTGCAGCGGCGCGAACGACACCGACGACTGGGTGGATTGCGTCAGGCCGGGGCTCTGGCGGCGCTGCACGTTGCCCTCGAACTTCGAGGGCAGGCCGTAGCCGTCGGTCACCACGGGCTGGCCCAGGCCGGTGCTGTGCGCCGGCAGGTTCAGGATGGCCGGGTCGCCGTCGGCGGCCGCGGTCTGCGCCGTGGCGCGTGCGGCAGCACCACCGGCCAGTGCGGCGGCAAAGGCACCGCGGATGAAGTCACGCCGGCCGCGCTTGCCCTCGGCAAACACGGTGCGGACACCGGTCTGGTCGAGAAAGCTCTCGGGCGCCTTGCGCAGGCGCCCGCGGTCCAGGCTGGCTGGAGCGGGTTGAAGTTGGTCGTCTGCCATGGGTTTGAAAATTTGTATATGCGCAAGCGCTGATATTAACGCTGATTGACCCTGCCACGGGCCGGGGTTATCCCGAGGGCGACAGCACTTGACGGCGCGGCAGAACGGCAGCAGTCAATCCGCGAAGCGGTAGTGGTCGCGGTTGAGCACGGCGGCGACCGAGGTCACCTCTTCGGGGAACAGGCCCAGGTTCAGCTCGGTGTTGCACTGCTCGACCATGCCGCGCAGCAGGCCCGCGGTGTTGATGCGCCCCTTGGGCCGGTAGATGGCGTTGCCGGCGTCGGCCCACTTCTTGGCGTGGCACTCGCTGCACTTGTTCTCGGCGATCAGCTTTTCGCCCAGCTTCAGGTCGGCCTCCTTGAAGATGGCCGGGCCTTGCGCGGCAGCGCCCAGGCTGACGCCAGCCAGCGCGGCCAGTGCCAGGGTGCGGATGCGGGGAAGGTGCTTCATGCTGGTCTCCTTGGTGCAGCTTGCGGGGCAGCCCGCTTCAGGGCCGGACTCTGTTTTTATAGTGGCCTGCGCTTGTCTGCAAACAATTTCAAGACAAAAGTATCTGAAATCGTTGTATATCAAGCGCTGGCAGCTATCTTTTTGCTTGATCATCACCAAGTCTCAGAGGGGCGCGGACCGCATCCGCTGTGTGGGAGCGGGCTTGCCCGCTCCACAACACGGTCTGAGACTTGTTTTCAATGTACCCAACCCATCAACCGGCCGCCACCGCCTTGCGCGCCTGCGTCAGCCGGTTGTCCAGGTAGGCGGCGTAGAAGTCGGGCGAGCCGCCCACCAGGCGCTCGGCCACTTCCTTGCCGCCGGGGCCAGGAACAGCACCGTCGGCGCGATCTTCACGTCCCAGCCGCTCACCAGCGAGTTGTGCGTGATGGGCTCGCCCTGCAGGGTGCGCGTGCCCGCGGGGCTGAGCATGTCGACCTGCACCACGTGCAGCCCCTCCTGCGCGCGCATCGGCGCCAGGTAGTTGTTGCGCACCTCGTCGCACCACGGGCAGCGGTGCAGGCTGACCATGACGACCAGTGGCTGCCGCGCCTTCAGCGCACGGGCCAGTTCGTCCTTCAGCGAGGTGGACAGCGGCAGCTTGCCCGCCGCCTGCACGCTGCCCGCGCCGGCGCCCAGCACCAGCGCGCCCAGCGCCTGCAAACCCCGGCGGCGCGAGCAGCGCAGGTGATCGTCGGCGTTCACGTTCATTCCGGGTCGTGCTCCATCAGCAGGTAGGTGTTGTAGGCGTTCATGCGGTTGGCGGGGCCGAACAGCGGCAGGTGCTCGTACTGGCTCCAGTCGGTGGCCTTGTAGGCTTCGTCGAAGGGCGTCATGTCGCGCGCGGCGGCGCCCATGGTCTTGCGCAGGTAGATGAGGTAGTCGCGCGTGAGCTGCATGTCCTTGCGCGCCTCGGTGGAGACCGGGCCGTGGCCGGGGATGATGACGCTGGTGTCGAAGGCCAGCAGCTTGTCGAGCGAGACGATCCAGTTGCGGCTGTCGGCCTGGCCGACAAACGGGATGCGGCTGCGGAACACCAGGTCGCCCGCGTACAGCACCTTGCGGCCCGGCAGGTACACCGCCAGGTCTTCGGGCGTGTGGGCGGGGCCCACGGGCTGCAGCACCAGTTGCGTGTCGCCCAGCGCCAGCTCGCGGCGGCTGTCGATCCACTCGGTGGCGGCGACCAGGCGGGTCTTGTCGTCGATCCACGGCGCCAGCTCGTCGCGCGAAGCCTGCAGGCGCAGGCGCGCGGTGTCGGCGTGCAGGTATTCGCGCCCGGCCTGGTGCGCGATGATCTTGGCGCCGGCCTGCTCGAACACCTGCAGGCCGTACACGTGGTCGGCGTGGTAGTGCGTGACGATCACGTGCGTCACCTTCTGCGGCGTGACCTTCCTGATCTCGGCCAGCAGGCGCTCGGCCAGCGCGGGCGAGCCCAGCGCGTCGACCACCACCACGCCGGCCGAGGTGACGATGAAGCCCGCGTTGGAGATGAAGTTGGCATTGGCCGGCGAGCCCAGCGCCGACAGGCCCTCGACATACCAGCAGCCGGGCGCGGCCTCGCGCGCCGTCATCTCGGGCGGAGCGGCCTGCGCGCCGGCGTCCGAGTAGCGCGCCCACGCCATGCCACCGAAGGCCACGCAGGCGCAGCGCTGAAGAAGTTGACGGCGATCAATCACAGGCTGCATCATCCGCTCTTACTATTCATAAGTTATTGCTGAATTAATTATTGGCCATGGTGACGGAACTGGCAAGCTGGGTGGAAACCTATGGCACCGCTTCGGTGCTGGCAGTGGGCGGCGCCTTCATCGGCGTGCTGTTCGGCTTCTTCGCGCAGCGCTCGCGCTTTGCCTGCGCGCGGCGGTGATCGAGTTCTGGCACGGCAAGTTCGGCGAGAAACTCTCGGTCTGGCTGCTGGCGTTTTCCAGCGCGCTGATCCTGGTGCAGGGCTTGATCCTGCTGGGCTGGCTGGACGTGAGCAGCGCGCGCCAGCTGGCCAACCGCGGCAGCCTGTCGGGGGCGCTGGTGGGCGGGCTGCTGTTCGGCGTCGGCATGATCATGACGCGCGGCTGCGCCAGCCGGCTGCTGGTGCTGTCGGCCAACGGCAACCTGCGCGCGCTGCTGTCGGGGCTGGTGTTCGCCGTCACCGCGCAGGCCGCGCTGGCGGGCAGCCTGGCGCCGCTGCGCACCGAAATCTCCGGCTGGTGGACGGTGGACGGCGGCGCCGCACGCGACGTGCTGGCGCGCGTGGGCGCCGGCAACGTCGACGGCCTGGTGTTCGGCCTGCTGTGGCTGGTGGTGGCCATCATCTTCTCGGTGCGCAGCGGCAACCGGCTGTGGATGTGGATCGGCGGCCTGGGCACCGGCCTGGCCGTGGCAGCCGCCTGGTGGTTCAGCTACGCGGTGTCGCAGGCCAGCTTCGACGCGGTGCAGATCCAAGGCCTCACCTTCAGCGGCCCCTCGGCCGAGTGGCTGATGCGCGTGCTGGCAGCCCGGCGCCGGCCTTCGGCTTCGACGCCGGCATGCTGCCGGGCGTATTCGTGGGCTCGTTCATCGGCGCGCTGGTGGGGCGCGAGTTCAAGGTCGAGGGCTTCAAGGACGGCTACAGCATGGCGCGCTACATCGTCGGCGCCATGGCCATGGGCTTCGGCAGCATGCTGGCCGGCGGCTGCGCCGTGGGTGCGGGCATGACGGGCGGCGCCATCTTCGCCCTCACCGCCTGGCTCACGCTGCTGGGCATGTGGGCCGGCGCCGGGCTGATGGACCGCGTGCTGGCCGAGCCGGTGCACACCGCGCAACCGGCCACGCAACAGGCGCCGGTGGTGGTGCCGGTGGCCCCTTGAAGATTACTGGTCAAATCGGCCTTCAGCGCTTATCCAGCAAGCGCTGGCAGCTATCGATTCAGTAGCTACTTGCCGGTCAGGTATTCCGCCACGGCGGCCATCTCGAGCGCGGTCATCTTCTCGACCACGGTGTGCATCACCGCGTTGTCGTTGTTGCGCTCGCGCTTGTTGAACTGCTTGAGCTGGTTGTCCAGGTACGCCGCGTGCTGCCCGGCCAGGCGCGGCAGCGCGTTGCTGCCGGCACCTTCAGGGCCGTGGCAGCTGGCGCACGAGGGCACGCCGCTGAACTTGTTGCCCTGGTGGTAGATGTACTGGCCGACGGCGGCGAGCTGCGTGTCCTTGGCCGCCTCCTTGTGCGCCGGCCGGCTGGCGTAGAACTGGCCCAGCGCCGCCATGTCCTCGGGCGAGAGATCGGTCACCATGTTGGCCATGGCGCTGCTCTTGCGCTTGCCGCTCTTGAAGTTTTCGAGCTGCTTGGCGATGTACTCGGCGTTCTGCCCCGCCAGGCGCGGAAACACCTCGCTGGCCGATTCGCCCTCGGCGCCGTGGCACAGGAAGCACGAGCCGCCGATGATCTTCTTGGCGCGCGCCTCGTCGGCGTGGGCGGGCGCCAGCTCGCCACCATCAATGCCGCCAGAACCAGAACGGGGCCGAAGGGCTGTGTGCGCATGAAGTGAACCTCGAAAAGTCTTTCATCAAAAAGGGGCGCCATGCGCCCCGGTTGCAGTGCCGCCCGGCATCAGGCCAAGGTATCAGCCCAGATGTTGCGTGCCCAGGCCATGGCGTACTTGCCCTCCAGCTCGCTGGCGGCCACCGACACGCCGCCCGAGCCCGGCACGGCCAGCATGGTCTGCTTCTCGGCGTCGTAGCGGTGCACGCTGGCCACGTGCACCACGTCGGTGTCGCTCACGAAGCTGTAGCAGGTGTTGTTGTAGATCGGCAGCGCGTTGGGCGCGCGGCCGGCCAGCAGCGCCACGATGGCGGCCGCCGCCACCTTGCCGTGCTGGTTGGCCATGTGGCCCGACTTGGGCATGCCGGGTGCGATCTGCAGCGCATCGCCCAGGATGTGGATGTTCTTGGCGGCCTTGGATTCCATGGTCAGCCAGTCGACCTCGCACCAGCGCTTGTTGGCGGTGGTCAGGCCGGCGTTGTGGGCGATGTCGCCCGCGCGCTGCGGCGGCACCACGTTCAGCACCTGGGCCTTGATGTCGTCGTTGAACTCGAACTTGAGCGTGCCGGTGGCGGCATCGACGTCGGTCAGCGCGTGCTTGGGCCGGTAGTCGATGATGCCCTTGTAGCGGTCGGCCCAGGCTTTCTTGAACAGTGCGCCCTTGGAGGTCACGTCGTCGTTGGCGTCGAGGATCAGCACCTTGGACTTGGGCTTGGCCTTGCTGAAGTAATACGCCACCTGGCAGGCGCGCTCGTACGGGCCGGGCGGGCAGCGGTAGGGTGCCAGCGGAATGGCCAGCGCGTACACGCCGCCGTCGGGCATGGCCTCGAGCTGCTGGCGCAGCGCCACGGTCTGCGCGCCGGCCTTCCAGGAGTGCAGCACCCTGTCCTGCGCGCCGGGCTTCTTCAGGCCGGGCAGCGCATCGGGCATGAAGTCGATGCCGGGCGACAGCACCAGGCGGTCGTAGCTCAGCGTGGTGCCGCCGGCCAGGCGCACCTGGCGCTTGTCGGCGTCGATGGCGACGGCGCGGTCCTTGACGATCTTCACGCCATGGCGCCTGGCCAGGTTGTCGTAGGGCGTGGTGATGTCGGCCATCTGCTTGCTGCCGCCCAGCACCAGGTTGGAGATGGGGCAGGAAACGAAGGCATCGCCCGGTTCGACCAGCGTGACGTTGACCTTGCCATCCGACCACATGCGGATGTACTTGGCGGCGGTGGCACCGCCATAGCCGCCGCCGACGACCACGACATGGCCGCCCGCACCACTGCTGGTGGAGGCACAGCCGGCGGAAAGGCCCAGCACCGATGCGGCCGAGGCGGCGGAACCCGCCTGAATGAATTGACGACGATCCATGGTGTGCCTCCTCACTTCTTCTGCGCCGCGAACCAGGCGCTGATGGCGGCCAGTTGCTCGTCGGTGTAGCCCTTGCTGAGCTGGTGCATGATGGTCGCGGGCTTGGCGCCGCTCTTGAAGTCCATCAGCTTCTTCATCATTTCGTCCTTGTTGGCGCCCGCCAGCACCTCGTTGCCGGTCTGCGCGTGGCCGTTGGTGCCGTGGCAGGCGGCGCAGCTGGCGGCCCAGCTGCGCACCTGCAGGGGATCGACCTGCGCCTGCGCGCTGCCGGCCGCCAGGCACAGGGCCGCGGCGGCCAGGCCCGAAAACACGAAAGGTTTCATGGATGCGCTCCTCCTGGGAAATGGGTGGTGTGGGTGCGAGCGGGCGCAAGATTCGCCGCCGCTTATATGTAAACGAATGATAGGGCGGCCCCCGCGCGGGCAGACTCGGGAATAACCCCAGCGCAACGCCACGGCGACCGCGCGTCGGCGCGCCTCAGCGCGGCTCGCCCACGGTTTCGATGGCGATCTGCGTGCACACGGCGCGGCACAGCGTGACCACGCGCTCGTTGATGATGCGGTAGTAGATCTGCACGCCATCGCGCCGCTTGCCCAGCACACCGGCCTTGTAGAGCGTGTTCAGGTGCTGGCTCATGTTGGGCTGGGTGGCGTGGATCTCGGTCAGCAGTTCGCCGACGTTCTTCTCCCCGTTGCACAGCGCGCTGATGATCTTCAGTCGCATCGGCGCCGACATGACGCGGAACACCTCGGCCGCCAGCTCGAACACCTCGTCGGATTCGAGTTCGCCGTCGGGGTGGTCACGGAAGCGGCGGCTTTTCTTTGCATGGCGGAAGGCAACGGCGGGCGGTTGGCCAAACTATACGCGTCGGCGTCGGCGCTGCGCGCCCCTTTTCCCATGGAGAAGGGGCAAGCGACGAACGCGCTCAGGAGGGAGGTGCCCTCAAGGTGCGGCTGAGCAGGATGACCGGCACCAGGCCCACCAGCACCAGCGCCAGCGAGGGCAGCGCGGCCTCGCCCAGGCGCTCGTCGCGCGCCAGCTGGTTGGCCACCACGGCCAGCGTGTCGGTGTTGAAGGGGCGCAGCACGATGGTGGCCGGCAGCTCCTTCATCACATCCACGAACACCAGCAGCCCCGCCGCGAAGCCGGCGCGCCGCAGCAGCGGCCAGTGCACGCGCGCGGCCAGCTCCACCCCGGTGGCGCCCAGCATGCGGGCCGATTCGTCCAGGCTGCGCGGCACGCGGGCGTAGCCGCTCTGCATCGACTGCAGCGCCACCGACACGAAGCGCACCAGGTACGCCCACACCAGCCCCCAGATGGTGACGGTGACCACCGCGCCCACGCCGCTTTCGGGCCAGCGCGCCTGCAGCCAGCCCACCGGCAGCAGCAGGCCGACCACGATCACCGCGCCCGGCACCGCATAGCCCAGCGACACGATCTGCACCGCCCAGCGGCGCAGCAGCGTGGGCGCGCGGCGCAGGCTGTAGGCCAGGAACCAGGCCGCCAGCACGGCCAGCACGGCGGTGATGCTTCCTAAGCGCACGCTGTTCCAGGTCCAGATGAGGAAGCGGTCCCACGGCAGCACCGACCAGTCGGCCGACAGCGGGCGCAGCATGAAGCCCACCGGCAGCACGAAGCCCATCAGCACCGGCAGCAGGCACAGCACCCAGGCGATGGCCCCGCGCATGCCCCGCAGCGGAATCGGCCGTGCCTCACTGCTGCTGGCGCGCGCCGTGGCACTGCCGACGAAGCGCAGGCGGCGCTGGGCGCGCTGCTCCAGCCACAGCAGCACCATCACCAGCGCCAGCAGCACCGTGGCCAGCTGGGCGGCGGCGATGCGGTTGTCCATCGACAGCCAGGCCTTGTAGATGCCGGCGGTGAAGGTCTGGATGCCGAAGTACACCGATACGCCGTAGTCGGCCAGCACCTCCATCAGCGCCAGCGCGGTGCCCGCGGCCACGGCGGGCCGCGCCATGGGCAGCGCCACCTCGCGCAGGCGGCGTGGCAGCGAGGCGCCCATCAGCCGCGCAGCCTCCATCAGCTGCGGCGCGCGCTCGGCCAGCGCGGTGCGCGCGAGCAGGTAGACATACGGGTAGAGCGAGAACGAGAACACCCAGGCCGCGCCCCACACACTGCGCACCTCGGGAATCAGCCTCCTCCAGCCCGAAGGCGGCGCGCAACCCTGTCTGCAGCGGGCCGGAGAACTGCAGGAAGTCGGTGTACGCATAGGCCGTCACGTAGGCCGGCATGGCCAGCGGCAGCAGCAGCAGCCATTCAAAGGCGCGCCGGCCGCGGAAGTCGAACACCGTCACCAGCACCGCCGCCGGCACGCCCATGGCCACCACGCCGATGCCCACCATCACCACCAGTTGCAGCGTCACCCACAGGTATTCGGGCAGCACGGTGGCCGCCATCTCGCGCAGGATGTCGGCGGTCTGCGCGTCCCATTGCGTCCACTGGCCGATCACGGCCAGCACCGGCAGCGCCAGCACACAGGCCACCAGCAGCAGGATCAGCGTGGGAAGGGCGCGCAAGACGGGGTTTTTGCTATTTAAATAAGAGCTGCTTGCGCAGATGGGTAGCCGAATGCAGCCCGATTTCATTCAAAACCCAGGCAGCGTGTGGCAAATGAGAATTGTACGCATCTAGAATCTGCTTCCATGTTCCTCAAGATCGATCAGGTCGACGTTCGCTACCCCGGCCAGGCGCGCCCCGCGGTGCAGGACGCCTCGCTCGGCCTGCGCGCCGGCGACATCGGCGTGCTGATCGGCCCCTCGGGCTGCGGCAAGACCACGCTGCTGCGCGCCGTGGCCGGGCTGGAGCATGTGAGCGCTGGCGAAATCCGCCTGGGCGGCGAACTGGTGAGCAGCGCCCGCCAGCACGTGCCGCCCGAGGCGCGGCGCATCGGCATGGTGTTTCAGGACTACGCGCTGTTCCCGCACCTCGACGTGGGGCGCAACGTCGCTTTCGGCCTCAAGCACCTGCCCGCGGCCGAGCGCGACCGCCGCGTGGCCGAGGTGCTGGCGCTGGTCGACCTGACGGGCAGCGAGCGGCGCTACCCGCACGAACTCTCCGGCGGCCAGCAGCAGCGCGTGGCGCTGGCCCGCGCGATGGCGCCGGCGCCGCGCCTGCTGCTGCTGGACGAGCCCTTCTCCAACCTCGACGTCGACCTGCGCGAACGCCTGGCGCACGAGCTGCGCGGCATCCTGAAAAGCGCCGGGGCCACCGCCCTGTTCGTCACCCACGACCAACTGGAGGCGTTTGCCATCGGCGACCAGATCGGCGTGATGCACGAGGGCCACCTGCACCAGTGGGACGACGCCTACACCCTGTACCACCGCCCGGCCACGCGCTTCGTGGCCGACTTCATCGGCCACGGCGTGTTCGTGCCGGCGCGCATCGTGGCCAACGAGCACGGCGGCGGCGCCCGGCTCGACACGCCGCTCGGCCCGCTCGATCACCTCACCGACTGCCCGCTGCCCGGCGCCTATCCCGGCGGCCAGTGCGAGCTGCTGCTGCGCGCCGACGACATCGTGCACGACGACCAGGCGCCGGTGCGCGCGCAGGTCGTGCGCAAGGCGTTCCGCGGCTCCGAGTTCCTCTACACGCTCAGGCTCGCCAGCGGCGAGACCCTGATGGTCCACGTTCCCAGCCACCACAACCACCGCGTCGGCGAATGGATCGGCATCCGGCCGGAGGTGGACCATGTGGTGACGTTTGCGATGGCGCAGCGCGCACCGGCCTGAGGCGCACCCGGGCACACAGAACGCATCGGGGCCATGCCGTGGGCCTGAGCGCGGGTCCACCCGACGCATATTGTTTTGATACCGAGTTCCTTCGTCGTCATGTGTCCATGCATCAAGCCAACTCATCCACCGCGCGTGCCGCACTCTTGGCCACGCTTTTCCTTGCCGTCTGGCCGGCCCATGCAGCCGATCCCGTGCTGATCGACCTGTTTCGCGGAGAGCCCTCGCAGTACCAACCGCCGTACCCCAACCCGAATCCCTACACCTACTACCAGAACCTGGTGGTCGCTGGGACAACCCATCGCTATGACGCAGTGCGCCGCCTGATCACCTTCGCCAATGAGGGTGCCAACCGGGCCGTGGCGGTCAGCGGCACCACGCTGAAGTCCTCGTGGCCCAATCTCACGTTCGCCGGCACCAGCAACCCGGCAACACAGCCGTCGATCGATGTCCTGTGCGAGTACCCCATAGGCGACGCCGCGCTCGCCGGTCAGACCAACGCCTGCCGGAACTGGATTCAGGGCGCCTTCCTTTACACGGCCGTGCTGATGCCGGCCCAGGGCAATTACGCGATCAGCTGCGTGGGCAACGACGGTGCGGTGCTTGATGCCTCGAGCAGCCAGGGCACGGATTACCGGAATCTCGGCTACAGCACCAAGGTGGCCTCGTTCTGCCTTGCCGAAGCGACGGATGGCTATACAGGCAATGGTTCGCTGCCCAGTCCCGCGCCCAACACGTTGGTCAATATCCGCGTGGCCTGGAACAATTGGGGCAACGATGCCGCACTCACCATCCGCTGGACAACACCTGGCGCTTCAGCACCCGTCGCCATTCCGGCCAGCCAGCTGTTCGACCCCAGCGACCCCGCCACCTACCTGGCGGCGAGCAATGACGACTTCACGGGCACACCGCTGACCGCCGGCACGGCGGGCACCACCGCCTCGGTGTTCAGCAACGACCGCGTCAACGTCGCCACGCCGGTCAGCACCGGCGCCGGCGGCAACGTGCGGACCTACGCCCTGATCGACGACCCCGTTACCAGCGCGCCGCCCCCGCGGGCATCACCCTCAACGCCGACGGCACGCTGTCGGTGGCTGGCACCGTGGCGCCCGGCAGCCACACGGTGACCTACCGGATCTGCCGCACCGACACCTTGCCGCAGCCGCTGTGCGCCACCGCCCAGGCCACACTGCAGGTCAACGCCAGCATCGTCCCCACCGTGGACAACGCACCCGGCCCGCTGCCGGCCGGCACCGCCGGCACGCCGATCGCCAACGTGGCGGTCAACGACCAGGTCAACGGCGCGCCCGCCACGCTAGGCACCGGCGGCAATGCCACCGTGGCGCCTTCGGGCGCGTGGCCGGGCGGCATCTCGCTCGATGCCGACACCGGAGCGGTCAGCGTGCTGCCCACCGTGCCGGCCGGCAACTACAGCCTGCCGTACACCCTGTGCGACCGTTTCGGCCACTGTGCCGACAGCACGGTCAACTTCACGCTGACCGCGGCCACGCTGGCCGCCGGCGGCGACAGCGGCAGTGCGACGGCGGGCCAGGACAGCACGCCGGTGGCCAACGTGGCGGCCAACGACACCATCAACGGCCAGCCGGTGCAGCTGGGCGCGGGTGGCAACGCCACCGTCGCAACTTCGGGCACCTGGCCGGCGGGCATCACGCTCGACCCCGCCACCGGCGCCGTGCAGGTGGCCGCCAGCGTGCCGCCGGGCCAGCACACGCTCAGCTACCAGCTGTGCCCGCTCAATGGCGACCCCTGCGTCACTGCCACCGTCACCCTGCAGGTGGTCGGCGCGGCCGGCACGGTGGCCGTGCCCACGGTGAGCCAGTGGGGCCTGATGCTGCTGGGCAGCCTGCTGCTGCTGCCGGGGCTGCGCCGCCTGCGCCAGCGGCCCTGAGCGCCCAGCTTTACGCACCAGGATTTTGCATGAAATAGCCCTCCAGCGCCCGTCCGACGGGCGCTTACAGCTATTTATTCAGGAGCATCCACGCCGTTGCGCAGGCCGTCCACCTGACGGCGCAGCTCTGCCGCCCATTCGCGTCGCTCGCGCCCCTCGGGCGACTGTGCCTGGCCGTAGCTGACGACGGCGCGCAGGCCGGGCGTGGTGAGCGTGCGCCACACCGATTCGAGCAGGGTCTGGTCGCCGATGTACATGGGCGCCGTGCTCATGGCGCCGTTGCGGCCGTCGATGAACTGCAGGGCCACCGGCAGCGCCGGCGCATGGGCCGAGATGGCCGCCTGGATCAGGTTGGCGTGGAACGGCAGCAGCGTGATGCCGTTGCTGGTGGTGCCCTCGGGGAACACCGCCACCACCTCGCCGCGCACCAGCGCATCCCGCATGTGGTGCACCACGCGCAGCGCGTCGCGGCGCGAGTCGCGCTCGATGTACAGCGTGCCGGCGCCGGTGGCCATCATGCCGATCATGGGCCAGCGCTTGACGTCCGACTTCGAGACAAAACGGCAATAGCCCGCCGCGTGCATGACCAGGATGTCGAGCCAGGAGATGTGGTTGACGACCATCAGCAGCGGGCCGTCCTTGGGCGGCGCGCCACGCACGTCAAGGTCGATGCGCCACACGCGCAGGAAGTTGCGCGCCCAGCGCTGCACCTCGGCCTCGCGCTCGGCCTGCGAGAGCTTGGGAAAGCGCGTGCGGATGGTCCACCAGCCGCCCGCGATGTGCGCTCCACCGCGCAGCAGCAGCCAGAACGCCGTCAGCGATTTCATGCGAATGCTCCGCCGGCGTCTTTCAGTCGGCGTGTGCCAGGTGGCCGCCAACCAGCGTGGTGCGCACGCGGCCCGTCAGCTCCAGCCCGGCAAAGGGTGTGGCCTTGCCCTGGCTGCGCAACGCGGCAGGCTCGACCTGCCAGTGCGCCTGCGGGTCGAACACGCACAGGTCGGCCGCGCCGCCTTCGGCCAAGCGCCCGCAACTGGCCTGGAAGGTGCCCAGCGCGCCGCCGAGTACCTGGGCCGGTGCGCTGGTCACCACTTCCAGCGCGCGCATCAGGCCGGGGCCGCCGGGCTCGGTCCCCCACTTCAGCGCCAATGGCAACAGCAACTCCAGCCCCGTGGCGCCGGGCTCGGCTTCGGCGAAGGGCAACTGCTTGGCATCGGCCTCGACCGGGGTGTGGTCGGACACCAGCGCGTCGAGGGTGCCGTCGGCCAGCGCGGCGCGCAGGGCGTCGCGGTCGCGCTGCTGGCGCAGCGGCGGGTTAAGGCGGGCGGCGCTGTCGTAGTAGCCGATGTCCAGGTCGGTCAGGTGCAGGCTGTTGATGCTGACGTCGGCCGTCACGTTGAGGCCGTCGGCCTTGGCCTGGCGCAGCAGTTCGACCCCGCCGCGCTGGACAGGCGGCACAGATGCAGGCGCGGGCCGGCGCCGCCGCCGCGCATGGCGCGCAGCAGCTCGAACAGCGTGTGCAGGCGAATGGTTTCGGCCGCCGCGGGCACGCCCGACAGGCCCATGCGCATGGCCAGCGGCCCGCTGGCGGCCACGCCGCCGCCCAGCCATGGATCGACAGGGCGCAGCCACACGGCGTGGCCGAAGGTGCTGGCGTACAGCAGCGCGCGCTGCAGCACCTGGGTGTTGACGATGGGCGCCTCGGCCTGGCCGAAGGCCACGCAGCCGGCGTCGGTGAGCTGACCCATCTCGGTCAGCACCTCGCCCTTCAGCCCGCGCGTGAGCGCGCCTTGCGGAAACACGCGCGCCTGGTGCAGGCGCTCGGCGCGGGTCTTGAGCATTTCGACCAGGCCGGGCTCGTCGAGCACCGGGTCGGTGTCGGGCGGGCAGACCAGACTGGTCACGCCGCCGGCCACCGCCGCGGCCATCTCGCTTTCGAGCATGCGGGCGTGCTCGTGGCCCGGCTCGCGCAGGCGCGCCGTCAGGTCCACCAGGCCGGGCAGCACCCAGCAGCCTTGGGCATCGATGGTGCGGCTGGGCGTGAAGTCGGCCGGCGGTTGGCCGATGCTGAGGATGCGGCCCGCGGCAATCGCCACGTCCGCCGTCTCGTCGCGGCCCGTGGCGGGGTCGATCACGCGGCCATGCTGGATGAGGATCTTCATGGTTTCAAGCCAAATCGGGCTCCAGCGCTTGATGGACGAGCGCCAGCAGCTATCATTTTCATACCAAACAACATCAGGCCTCGTTGCCCGCCACGATGCTCAGCACCGCCATGCGCACGCCGATGCCGAAGGTGACCTGCGGCAAGATCACGCTCTGCTGGCCATCGACCACCTGCGAATCGATCTCGACGCCGCGGTTGATGGGGCCGGGGTGCATCACGATGGCATCCGGCTTGGCCCAGCGCAGCCGCTCGGGCGTGAGGCCGAAGCTCTGGAAGAACTCCTGGCTGCTGGGCAGCAGCGCGCCGCTCATGCGCTCGTTCTGCAGGCGCAGCATGATGACGACGTCGGCGTCCTGGATGCCCTCCTGCAGCGTGTGGCACACGCGCACGCCCATGGGGCCGAAGTCGCCCGGCACCAGCGTCTTGGGGCCGACCACGCGCACCTCGGCGGCGCCCAGCGTGGTCAGCGCATGGATGTCCGACCGCGCCACGCGCGAATGCAGCACGTCGCCCACAATGGCCACCACCAGGTTGCTGAAGTCCTTCTTGTAGTGGCGGATGGTGTACATGTCGAGCAGCCCCTGCGTGGGTGCGCGTGCCGGCCGTCGCCGGCGTTGACCACGTGCACGTGCGGCGCCACGTGCTGCGACAGCAGGTAGGGCGCGCCGCTTTCGCTGTGCCGTACGACGAAGATGTCGGCCGCCATGGCGCTGAGGTTGGCCACGGTGTCGAGCAGCGATTCGCCCTTGGCGGTGGACGAGCGCGCGATGTCGAGCGTGTACACGTCGGCCGACAGGCGCGTGGCGGCGATGTCGAAGGTGGTGCGGGTGCGCGTGCTGTTCTCGAAGAACAAGTTGAACACGCTCTTGCCGCGCAGCAGGGGCACCTTCTTCACCTCGCGGTCGCTCACGCTGACGAACTGCTGCGCGGTGTCGAGGATGTGGATGAGGATGTCGCGCGACAGGCCTTCGGTGGAGAGCAGGTGGATCAGCTCGCCGTGCTGGTTGAGTTGGGGGTTGCGTCGGGCCAGCATGGTCAGCTCTTGGTGGTGATGCTGAAGGTGAAGGCGCCATCGTCGCCGCGCGCCAGCCGCAGCGTCTGCGTGGCCGGCAGCGTGACGCGGGCGGCAGCCACTTCGGCCGCCACCGGCAGCTGGCGCCCGCCGCGGTCGACCAGCACGGCCAGCCGCACGCGGGCGGGGCGGCCGTAGTCGAACAGCTCGTTGAGCACGGCGCGGATGGTGCGGCCGGTGTGCAGCACGTCGTCGAGCAGCAGGATGTCGGCGCCGTCGATCTCGAACGGCAGCGTGGTCTGGCCGCTGGCCGACAGGCCGCGCTTGGCGAAATCGTCGCGGTGCATGGTGGACGAGATGGCGCCGGCCTGGCCGGGCAAGCCCAGGTCGGCCTGCAGGCGCTCGGCCAGCCACTGGCCGCCCGAGACGATGCCGACCAGCCGCGTATCGGCCGTCAGCAGGGGCGCAGGCTGCGCAGCAGCTCGGCATACAGCGCCTCGGCGTCGAGCGCCAGCGTGCTGCCCGTGGTGGAACTCATGGAAGACTCCTCAGAAACTGTTCCAGGATGATGGCGGCCGACGCCGCGTCGGCATCCCGTGCGCCGGCCGCCTGGGCCTCGGTGGTGCTGTAGCGCTCGTCCACCTCGTAAACCGGCAGCTTGAAGCGGCCGCGCAGCTGGCGCGCGAACTTGCGTGCGCGCACGGTGTTCTCGTGCTCGGCGCCATCGGGGTGAAAGGGCACGCCCACCACCAGCGCATCGGGCTGCCATTCGGCCAGCCGGCTGGCGATGGGCGCCCAGCGCGCCTCGCCCTCGGCACGGATGGTGGGCTGCGGCGTGGCGCTGCGCGTGAGCCGGTTGCCCACGGCCACACCGGTGCGCTTGAGGCCGAAGTCGAACGCCAGGAAGCTCGCCTGGGTGGCGGGCACGTCGCTGCCGGAATCAGACACCATCTCGCCTACCAAATCCAATGGCCGCGGAGCAGGCCGTGCGGGAACGCCGTGGACCGGGCTTCGCCCGGCCGCTGGCGTTGTCCCTTGGGGAAGGCGCCGCAGGTGACTCTGGGGGACTGTCACGCGTGCCCCACGTCGGGCGACAGCATCCAGGCCTGCAGACCCAGCAGGCCCAGGGCGCGGTCGTAGCGCTGGTCGACCGGGGCGTCGAAGATCACGTCGGCATCGGCATCCACGGTGAGCCAGCTGTTGCCGGCGATCTCGGATTCGAGCTGGCCCTCGCCCCACGACGAATAACCCAGCGTGACCAGCACGCGGCGCGGGCCGCCGCCGGACGACAGGGCCTCCAGCACGTCCTTGGAGGTCGTCATCTCCAGCCCGCCGGGCACGGTGAGCGTGGAGGCGTAGATCGACTCGTCGGGCTTCAGCCCCTCGGCGACGATGGGCTCGTGCAGCACGAAGCCGCGCTCGGTCTGCAGCGGACCGCCGTGGAACACCGGCTGCCCGCCCAGCTCGGGCCGCTCCAGCGGCAGGTCGACACGCTCGAACAGGTCGGCCAGGCTGATGTCGCCGGGCTTGTTGATGATCAGCCCCAGCGCGCCGCGCTCGCTGTGCTCGCAGACGTAGATCACGCTGCGCGTGAAGGTGCCATCCTCCATGCCGGGCATGGCGATGAGAAAGTGATTCGTCAGGTTGATCGGCTGCTGCGCGTCATCGGCCATGCGGACGATTCTAGTCCGCCTTGCGCCGTGCGGCCGGATACGCTTCTACAAAAAATGAGCTGCTGGCGCCCGTCACACAAAGATTTCAGATACAAATCGATCCAAAAACCAATGGCAACAAGCGCAAGCAGCTATTGTTTTTAACTCAACCTTGTGCCGTCGCGGCGGCGCGGGCGTATTCCTTGATCAGGCCCAGCAGTTCCTCTTCGGAGTACGGCTTGCCCAGGTAGTGGTTCACGCCCAGTTCGCGCGCGTGTTTGCGGTGCTTCTCGGCGATGCGCGAGGTGATCATGATCACCGGCAGATCACGCAAGTGCTCGTCGGCGCGGATGTTGCGCACGAAGTCGAAGCCGTCCATGCGCGGCATCTCGATGTCGGACAGCACCACCGCCGGGCGCTCGCCCTGCAGCCGCTCCAGGCCCTGCAGGCCGTCGGCCGCCAGTGCCACGCGGTAGCCCTCGCGCTGCAGCAGGCGCTGCGTGACGCGGCGCACGGTGATCGAGTCGTCCACCACCAGCACCAGCGGGATGTCGGAGTGGATCGACGCCGTCTCGGGCGCGGCGGGCAGGCCAGCGGCGGGGGCGGCCTCGGCCTGCGCGGCGCTGGCGCTCAGGGCACGCGCCTGCTCGCCGTACACCGCGGCCAGCGCCACCGGGTTGTAGATCAGCGCCACGGCACCCGAGGCCAGCGCCGTGATGGCCACCAGGCCGGGCAGGCGCGACAGCTGCGGCCCCAGTGCCTTCACCACCACTTCCTGGTTGCCCAGCACTTCGTCGACGTGCACGGCCACGCGCTGCTCGGCCGAGCGGAACACCACCACCGGGGTGGAGCGCGCGGGCGGCTCGGTGGTACGCGCCGAGCTTTGCAGCAGCGCGCCCGACCAGAAGAAGGGCAGATCCTCGCCGCCGAAACGGTAGGTGCCGGTCTCGTAGGCCTGCTGCAGGTCCTTGGCGCTCGCGCGCTGCACGATCTCCACCAGGTTCGACGGCACGCCCACCGACAGCTTGCCGGCGCGCACCATCACCACGTGCGTCACCGCCGTCGTCAGCGGCAGCACCAGGCGGAAGCTGGAGCCCTGGCCCTCACGCGTGTGCGTCTCGATGCGGCCACCCAGCGCCTGCACCTCGGTGCGCACCACGTCCATGCCGACGCCGCGGCCGGCCAGCTCGGTCACCTCGGTGGCGGTGGAGAAGCCGGGCGCGAACACCAGGTTGGCCACCTCGGCGTCGCTCAGCGGCTGGTCGGCCGTGATCAGGCCCTGCTGCTGCGCGCGCTCGCGGATGCGCGGCAGGTTCAGGCCCGCGCCGTCGTCGCGGAACTGCACCGACACGTCGTTTCCGGCCTGCTGCACCTCGATGCTGATCAGGCCCACCGGGTCCTTGCTGCGGGCTGAGCGCGCGGCGGCGTTCTCGATGCCGTGCACCACGCAGTTGCGCAGCAGGTGCTCGAAGGCGGGCGTCATGCGCTCCAGGATGCCG
Organism: Ottowia beijingensis; assembly: GCF_013423955.1. Classification (GTDB taxonomy): domain Bacteria; phylum Pseudomonadota; class Gammaproteobacteria; order Burkholderiales; family Burkholderiaceae_C; genus Ottowia; species Ottowia beijingensis. The sequence goes on from NZ_JACCKX010000001.1 coordinate 1,098,756, forward strand.
CGGTCCATCTCGATCGAACCGCCGACGATGTCCAGGCGCACCTGCTTGCCGGTTTCCTTGGAGGCCTGGCGTACCACGCGGTACAGGCGCTCGGAGATGCCCTCGAACTCCACCATGCGCGTGCGCAGCAGGTCGCGCTGCAGTTCGCGCGACTGGCGCGCCTGCGCGGCCAGGTCGTCCTCGCTGGCATCGACCGCGCGCTGCAGGCTGCGCTGCACCGTGGCCACGTCGTTCACCGACTCGGCCATGATGCGCGTCAGCTCCTGCATGCGCGTGAAGCGGTCGAACTCCAGCGGGTCGAAGTTCTGCTGCGCGTCCTTCGACAGCGCCAGGCGCGACTGCATCTGCGTTTCGGCCTGCAGTTCCACGTCGCGCAGTTGCTGGCGCAGGCGCTCCAGGTTGCTCGTCAGGTCGGTCAGCGAACTGCGCAGCTGGCCCACCTCGGCCTCCAGCCGCGCGCGCGAGGTGACCACCTCACCGGCCTGGCTGACCAGGCGGTCCAGCAACTGCGAGCGCACACGCACCGCCTGGCTGGCAGAGGCGCGCGCCGACACCAGCGACAGGGCCGCCGGCAGCGCCACGTCGCCGCGCGCCACGGGCGCCACCGGCGCCACGCGCTCGGCGGTGGCCTGCTGGGGCTGCGCCACGGGTACGGCGGGCACCGGATGTGCGACCGGAGCCGCCGGCACATCGACCGCCGGCTCGCCCGTCTGCAGACGGCGGAACGCGGCCAGCAGTTCGTCCAGGTGGTCAAGCAGCGGCTCGACGTCCTGGCTGCCGATGTTCTCGGTGCCGATGGTTTCGATGGCGGACTCGGTGCGGTGCGCCATCTCGCCCAGGCGCAGCGCGCCGGCCAGGCGCGCACTGCCCTTCAGCGTGTGCAGGGCGCGCAGCACCTGGGCGCGCGCGCCGTTGTCGGCCGGGTGCTCGGCCCATTGGCGCAGCGAAGCGCTCAGCTGGGGCAGCAGTTCCTCGGCCTCTTCCTCGAAGATCGGGAACAGGTCGGGGTCGACCGCATCCAGCACGTCGATGTCGTCGGCAATGGTGTGGCGGCCCACATCGGTGGCCGTGACCGTCGGCACGGGGGCAGCCACCGCAGCGACCGCGGGCAGCGCCTGCGCAAAACCCAGCGAGGCGGAGGTGCCGTCTTGCACCGCTGGCGCCACGGCGTCCGCGGCTTCGTCGCCATCGGTGGGCTCCAGCGCATGGACCGCCGCGAGGATGTCGGCGCTGGGGGTCTTCAGCACACCGACCGCGAACTGGTGCAGCACCCGGCGAATGTCTTCCGAGGCATCGCCCAGCACGCGCGCCTGTTCAGCGGTGCCGCGCAGCTGACCGTGCAGGCGCTGCAGCGCGTGCTCGACGGCGCGCGCCAGCTCCGACAGGGCCGTGAAGCCCACCGTGGCCGAACTGCCGGCCAGCGAATGCGCGCGCGCAATGGCCGCCTCGGGCACCGGCTGGTCCAGTTCGAGCGCCCACTCGGACAGCTGGGTGATGAGCTGGCGCGACCATTCATCGGCCTCGTTCAGGTAAACGTTGTACAGCGGGGTGCTGATGCGCAGATCGCCGATCTGCTTGTACATGTCGTCGTCCGACAGCACCTCGTCATCGACGTGCGAGCCGGCGTCGGGCGCTGCATCGCTCGGCGCCTGGTGTTCGGTGGCGAAGTCCAGTTCGCCCAGCTCCAGCGCCAGCATCTCGTCGGCCGCCCCGGCAGCCGCTTCGGCCGGCGCGTCCTCGGGCTCGGCCGCCGGCATCTCCAGTGCCGCCATGGGCAGATCCACGCTGGCTTCACCCTCTTGGTCGACCACCTGCACCACTTCGGTTGGCGCAGGCGGTGTCTCGGCGGTGGCGAAGTCCAGTTCGGCCAGATCCAGCGCGAGCATCGGCGCCTCGGAGTCGATGGCCTCCGGGGTCTCCGCTTCAGGCGCTTCCATCGCGGGCAACTCGGCGGCTGGCTCGACCTCGTCAGTCGGGTTAGACGCCAACGCGGCGGCTTCCACGGTCTCCACGGGGCCGTCCCAGATGGGGTCGGATGCCGGCGCGAAGTCGGCCTCCAGCAACGCGTCCTGGTCGGCCGCATCGACCTCGACCACCTCGATCGCCGGTGCAACATCCGCCGCCTCTGCCGCCAGATCGAATTCCAGCATGTCGACGGCAGCCGATGCAGCGGTCTGCACGGGTGTCGACGCATCGATCTCCAGGTCGGCTGCGCCCAGCTCGAGATCGGGCAGTTCGAACGCGGCCAGTGGCTCGGGCACCGGCGGCGCGGCAACTTCGGCAAGCGTGGCGTCGTCCAGCGACACCTCCACGGTCAGGTCTTCGGCATCGTCGGCGCCCATGCTCGCCGGCGCCGCCTGAACATCAGGCGCGGCCTCGGCCACCACCACGGGCTCGGGGAGCACGTCGGACTGGCCGAATTGCAGCGGAATGCGGCGGCCTTCGAGCCGCATGGCATCGGCTGCGGCGCTAAAGGGCGCGCTGCTCCAGCCCGCGTCCCGCTTGATGGCGATGTCTTCCACCCAGGCACCGAAGCCCTGCATGGCCTCGCCAGTCAGCGTGCGCAGGTCGTCCGATACCGGCTTCTGCTCGGACAGCCAGGCATTGAGCAACTGCTCCATCGACCAGGCGGCCTCGCCGAACTCCGACAGGCCGACCATGCGCGAGCTGCCCTTCAGGGTATGGAACGCGCGGCGCAGCGTTGTCTGCTGCTCGATGTCGCCCGGCGCCGAGGACAGGGCTTCGATGGCATCGCCGCCGGTCTGCACCACCTCGCGCGCCTCTTCCAGGAAGATGTCGAGCAGGTCGTCGTCTTCGAAGGCGTCGTCGTCCGACACCGCCACCGGCTCGGGCGGCACCTGGGGCGCCTGCGCCGATGCGACCGCCTGCAGCGCTTCGAGCGCGCCGCTCAGCTCGGCCTCGTCCTGCTGCCGCGCCGCCTCGGCGGCACGGTGCGCGGCATTGGCCAGGGCCGGCTTTTCGTCCAGCGCGGCCATGGCGGCGATCTGGTCGAGCTGGCCCGGAATCGTCTCGGGGGCAGGCTGGCGTCCAGCAACTGGCCGGGCGCCGTCACCGGGCCGGCGGGCGCTGCGGGCTCGAAGTCCAGCTCGATGTCGACGCCAGCGCCAGGCTGGAACGCCTCAGCGTGCAGCGCCTCTTCGTGCTCGTCGGCCAGGCGGCCGGCAACGTGTTTCAGCTCGCCGGCTTCGGCGTCATAGACGAACAGCTTGCGCGCCAGCAGCGGCTGGTAGCCCAGCATGTCGACTTGGAAGCCCAGCGCGCCCAGGCTGTTGCCCAGCTTCTCGAAGGTGTCACCGGCTTTGATCTGCTCGGGCTCCTGCTCGGTGATCAGCCATTCGTCGACCGTGTCGCGCATGCGCCCGACCGCCAGCGCCGCCTGGTCCAGCCCCAGCACGGACAGCACGCCACGCATCTGGCCCATCAGGCTGGGCACCGGGCCCAGCACGCTCTTGTCGGCGGGATTGCGGAAGAACTGGTCAAGGTGCTGCTCGACCTCGCCCAGCGTGGTGCGCAACTCGCCCACCACCGTGCCCATGGTCTGCCGGTCGCTGACGCTGCGGTAAAGCTGCTCCATCCAGCCCTCGAGCGGTGGCGCCATGGCGCCGCCACGCACGGCATCGAGTCGCTCGGCCAGCTGCTGGATGCGGGCCGCGAACGTGGCGTCACTCGGATGGAAGTCCTCGAACGACGCCTCGAGGAACAGCACCGCGGTGGCCGTTTCCATGGCCAGTTCGGGGCTGGGCGGCTTGCCGGCCTGGGCGGTCTGCTGTGCCACGCGATTCAGCGCCTGGCCCAGCGGGCGGCCTTTTTCGTGCAGCTTGTCGAGCGATTCCGCCACCAGGCCGAACTGGTCCACGCACGCCTTCATGCGTGCCATGTCGCCACCCGCCAGCGCCGACCAGTTCTCCTTGACGGACTCGATGCGGCGGCGCGCCTGCGCCAGAACAGCCGGGTCGTACAGACCGAAGGTGGACTGGTCGTAAGGCTGCGCCACGTGGCGGCCCAGCGACCACGCTTTGCGCACCGCGTCCAGCGCGGGCGCATCGGCAGCCTGCTTCGGCACGGCCTGGGCGCAGAAGAACAGCAGATCCTGCGCCAGGCGCTCGGACACGCTCTGGTCGCCTCGGGCCAGCGTCGTGTACTGCAGCAGGATCCGTGACGCCGCCCGCTTGGCATAGACGTCCATCGGGACCAGCGCCTTGGCCATGGCCTCGAAGAAGGCCGCGGAAAGCTTCCAGAAGATGGCCGGCTGCCGGTGGTTCTCGCCCTGCGCCAGGCCGAGGCTGATGACGCCGATCTCGGCCGCCGCATTGTGGTCGGCGTGCTTCATGATCTTGAGCACGCGCTGGTCCAGACGGCTGCGCACCTCCGGCCCGTAAGCCAGCGGCTGGGCCGCGGGCGGCGTGGCCGGGTCCACCCAGCGCCACGGCCAGGTCCACAGGTCGGCCGGGTGGATGCGATCCGCACCCGCCATTTCCTGCACCTGCTTGAACTGCGGGAACAAGCCCAGCGCCGAACGCGGGCGCTCGCCCAGTTGCGACTCCAGGTATTCGACCAGTGCAAAACCGGCCCGCTCGAGCGTCTGTGCGGTCGCCTCGGTGCACTTCTCCGGATGCAGCACGAACTGCTGGACCGCCGCCTCCATGCCGCGCACCATGTGCGCCGACACGCCCTGCCCCACCATGTCCAGCGCGCCCACCACCTGGTGAAGCTGCTGGCGCGCCATGCGCAACTGGCTGGCGTCCACGGAAGCCAGGTCCACGCCTCTGGCCGCCTCGGCGTCGTGCGCGAAGCGCTTCAGGGAGCGGGTCGCCGACTCGATCGATTTGCGCGTCTCATCCAGAACCCAAGCCAGTGGCCCCAGGTCTCCCGCAACGGGCGCGCCTTGGGCGCGAATTTCGGCTTGGTGGCTCGTCACCATGACTTCATGCTCTCCAGAAGCTGTCTTCTCAAGTGAAGGCGTGCGGTCTCTTCGCGGCAGCAGCGCCTCGTTTTTCTGGCGCTATCAGGCGATCTTGAATCGGGCCACGGATTGGCGCAGTTCGTCGGCCATGCGCGCCAAGTCACGCACCTGGTTCGCCGTGGAGCGCGTGCTCTCGCCGGTCTGCTCGGTCACGGCAAAGATGTGCTGGATGTTGCTGGCCACCTCGTTGGCCTGATCTGCTTCCTTGGAGGCTGCCGAGGAAATCTGCTCGATCAGATCGGCCAGTCGGCGTGACACGCTGTCGATCTCGGACAGCGCGGTACCGGCGTTGTCGGACAGTCGCGCACCTTCCACCACGCCCTGCGTCGAACGCTCCATGGCGGCCACGGCATCCTGGGTGTCGGTCTGAATGGCCTTCACCAGCGCCGCGATCTGCCGCGTCGCGTCACCGGAGCGCTCGGCCAGCCGCTGCACTTCTTCCGCCACCACCGAGAAGCCGCGACCGGCTTCACCGGCGGACGCTGCCTGAATGGCGGCGTTCAGCGCCAGCACGTTGGTCTGTTCCGTAATGTCAGCAATCAGTTCGGTGATCTCACCAATCTCCTGCGACGACTCGCCCAGACGCTTGATCCGCTTGGAGGTTTCCTGAATCTGGTCACGGATGGAGTTCATGCCGCCGATGGCGTTCTGCACAGCGGTCAGGCCGGATTCGGCCGCCTGCAGCGACTGGCGCGCCACCGAGGCCGACTCCTGCGCCTGCGCCGACACGTCGTTGATTCGCGCCGCCATGTCCAGCACGGACTGGCCGGTTTCGCGGATCTCGCGCAGCTGTTCGGTCGACGTGGCCAGCAGCTCGGTCGACGTGGTTTCCACCTTCGACGTCGTCTGCGCCACGCGCGTCGCCGTGCTCTGCACGTTGGCGACCAGCGAGCGCAATTCTTCCACCGTGTAGTTCACCGAGTCGGCGATCGCGCCGGTGATGTCCTCGGTCACCGTGGCTTCCTGCGTCAGGTCGCCCTCGGCCACCGTCTGCAGTTCGTTCATCAGTCGCAGAATCGCGGCCTGGTTGGCGTCGTTAACGCGCTTGCCTTCCTGCTGCTGCAGTTCGGCCGAGTGGCGCTGCTGCTCAGCCAGCATCTGGCGCTGGCGGCTGTCACGCAGCTGCACATAGGCCAGGCCGAGTGCGGCCAGCAGCGCGAGCGCGGCCGGGATCAACAGCAGCAACAGGCCAGTCAAGCCCAGACCCGACACCGAGGACAGCTTGTCCTGCAGGCCTTCCAGTTCCTTGCGCAGCGGTTCGCTCTCGGCCACGATGGCCGTCTGCGCCTCGCGCGCCGACACCAGGCCCTGCAGGTTGCCCAGAATGCCGCCCGCCTGGGCGCGCGTTTCCTCGTACATCTTCAGCAGGGCCGTCAGGCGCTCGCGCGTCTGCTCGTCGCGCGCGGGCGCAAGTCGCAGTTCCTGGCTGCCGTCGAGCAGGCCTTCACCGATCTCCTTGAACGAGTTCAGGTCCTTGCCCAGCAGGAAGACGGCCTCGGGGCTCACACCCTCCATCGTCAGGAATTCGTTGGCCGACTTGCCGATGCGCTGGGTCAGCATCACCAGCTGGCCCGCGGCCGAAATCTCAGCCGGCGGCGCGTTCTGCTGCAGCTTGAGGGACGAAATGGTTTCAGCCACTTCCAGCAGGTCGGAGGACTGGCGGCTGACCGAGCGCAGTGCCGTGCCCACCTCGGTCAGCGTCTTCTGCTCGCCCAGCACCGTGGCCGCGTTCTTCTCGGCGCGCTCCATCAGCGGCACGATCTTGCCGACCTCGGCGCTGTAGGCTTCGCCCAGCGCGGGCACTGTGGCGCTGCCGCTCTGCAGGCCGCGCACGTTGCTCGCCAGCGCGGTCGAGCTTTCCTTCAGCTCAGGGAAGGCCTCGGGACTGCCGATCAGCGCCTGAGACACCGACTTGGCGAGACGCTGCGACTGCATCAGCGACTGGCCGATGGCACCCACCTGCTGGGCGCCGCGGTCGGTTTGCGACACCGTCCAGTACACCATGGCCGCCAGCGCAATCAGCGACAGGGCCAGCAGTATCGACAGCACCCGCTGGTGCGCCGCCGCCGAACGGGTGCCCAGCAGGGAACGGCGAACGCCTCTTCGGCAGGCAGCGCCTGCTCTTCCGGCTCATCGATGGTGGACACCATGACCGTGCTGTCGGTGGGGCCGTGCGAATCGAATGCCATCGACTGCCCATCAAGCCGCTCCTGGGCAATGGTTTCGCCCTCGTCCAGGGCAGGATCCTGGGGCTTCTTCTTGAACAGGTTGGAAAGTGCCATGTTGCGACCTTGACAAACGAACTACGCACCAATGCCCAGAAAGGCCTGGTGTTGGGAAAGGGCTTGCAGGTTGAGTTCCTGCCATTGCCGACCTTCGAGGTCGGTGTAAACGTGACCGAAATACGGCGCAGCCGACTGGTCGGGCGGGGCCGACGAGGCGAACGCGTCGGTGGTCCGCAGGCCCAGCAGGCGATCCACCAGCAGGGCACAGTTGGTTTCCAGCAGGGGTTCAGCGCCACCAGCCGGCACTGGGCCAGTTCGCTCTCGCTGCGCACCCGGCGCGCGCCATCGCCCCTGACGAAAGCCGCCAGGTCGATGACCGCCGACAGGCCGCCGCGCAGGTTGGCCACACCCATGAACCACGGTTGCACGTATGGCACCCGCTGCACATCGGTCCAGGAAAAGATTTCGCCCGCGTGGCTGAGGGGAACAGCAGCCGCAGGTCCCCGTCTCGACCGCCAGCCAGGACGCGGCCACGCCCGTGGTGCGGGCCGACTGCAGCCGTTCGGCCAGCCGGCTCTGAAACTCGCGAAGCGCTTGCTTGTTGGACATGCGCTTTTAGCCGAGAGCCTTGATCTTGCCCATCAGCTCAGCCTGGTCGACCGGCTTGGTGATGTAGTCGCGCGCGCCCTGGCGCATGCCCCACACACGATCCGTCTCCTGGTTCTTGCTGGTGCACATGATGATGGGAATGTCGGTGTAGCGCGGGTCGCGCGAGATGGCGCGCGTCAGCTGGAAGCCGTTCTGGCCCGGCATCACCACATCCATCAGAATCAGGTCGGGCTTGGCCTGCTCGAGGCGGCGCTGCGCGTCCTCGGCGTTCTCCGCCGTGGTCACGGCAAAGCCGGCCTTCTTGAGCATTTCGCTCAGAAACATCAATTCCGTCTTGGAATCGTCCACGATCAGCACGTTGCGGATCGACATCACACAGCTCCTTTGTTGGTGGCACCGAATTCCTGCACGGCCTGCAGCAACTGGTCCTTGGTGAAAGGCTTGGTCAGGTATTCCTGCGAGCCGACCATGCGGCCACGCGCCTTGTCGAACACGCCGTCCTTGGACGACAGCATGACCACCGGCGTGTCGGCGAATTTCTCGTTGCGCTTGATGATCGCGCAGGTCTGGTAGCCATCCAGACGCGGCATCAGGATGTCGCAGAAGATCAGGTCGGGCTGGGCGTCGTTGACCTTGGCCAGGGCGTCGAAACCGTCCTCGGCCAGCATGACCTCGTGCCCTCCCTGCTTGAGGAAGATTTCGGCGCTGCGCCGAATCGTGTTGCTGTCGTCAATGACGAGCACGCGCTTTGATGCCATCGAACCCTCGCGACTCTCCAAAGAGGCCGCTGGGGCGGCCAATCCAAAAAGCCAGACCGATCCGCCTAGCGAATCAGATCTGCACCATTTCGAAGTCTTCCTTCCTTGCCCCGCATTCCGGGCAGGTCCAGTTCATGGGAACCTGCTCCCAGGGAGTGCCCGGCGCGATACCATGGTCGGGTGCGCCTTCGGCCTCGTCATAGAGCCAGCCGCAGATCAGACACATCCAAGTCTTCGTATTCATTACAGCTTAAGTTGCACTTGCTTAGAATGCAATTGATTGTATCGACGGGGTTCCAGACGGAGTGGCACTATGTCGCACCAAACCGCCCTATTTGTGCCTCATGACCCGCACCAGTGCGACCGATGCGTCGCGGGATAACGACATTTCCGACGCGTTGGCTGAACACGACACTTTGCCGTGCGTGCTCAGCTTCAATGCCAGCGACCCCACCGGCGCCTGCGGATCCAGCAGCGATGCGCTGGTGATCGGCTCCATCGGCGCGCATGCGCTGCCGGTGGTCACCGGCGTGTATGTGCGCGACACGCGCGAAACGCTCGGCCACACCGTCATCGACGACACCACGGTGGCCGAACAGGCCCACGCCGTGGCCGAGGATATTCCGATCCTCACCATCAAGGTGGGCTTCCTCGGCAGCGCCGAGGTGGTGGCGGCCGTCGCGGCGTTCGCGTCCGACTACGCGTCGGTGCCACTCATCGCCTACATGCCCGACCTGTCCTGGTGGTCCGAGCAGGAAATCGACGACTACTTGGACGCCTTCCGCGAGTTGCTGCTGCCGCAGACCGCCGTGCTGGTGGGCAACAACGCCACCCTGCGGCACTGGCTGCTGCCCGAATCGACCACCGACCGCCATGCCCGCGCCGCCGACCTGGCACGCGCCGCCGCGGAGTACGGCGTGTCCTATGTGGTCGTCACGGGCGTGCCCATGGCGGGCGACCAGCTGGGCAACGTGCTGGCCAGCCCGCAGGCCGAACTGCACAGCCAGAGCTTCGAGCGCATCGACGCCGGCTTTCTGGGCGCTGGCGACATCCTCTCTGCGGCCCTGGCGGCGCTGCTGGCCACCGGCTCCGACCTGACCGAGGCCGTGGGCGAAGCCCTGCTGTACCTGGACCAGGCCCTGGACCATGGTTTTCGCCCCGGCATGGGCCGCGCAGTGGCCGATCGGCTGTTCTGGGCCAGCGCCGAGGCCGACGACGACGGCGCGGACGATGCTGCCAGTCCCGATCCCTTGATCGACATACCTCACCCCTTCAATGAAACCAAGCACTGACCTCAATGACGCGCTGATGGCGCGCGCCCGCCAGGTGATCCCCGGCGGCGTCAACTCGCCCGTGCGCGCCTTCCGCGCCGTGGGCGGCACGCCGCGCTTCGTGCAGCGCGCGCACGGCGCCTACTTCTGGGACGCCAACGACCAGCGCTACATCGACTACATCGGCTCCTGGGGCCCGATGATCCTGGGCCACGGCCACCCCGCCGTGTTGGAGGCCGTCCAGAAGGCCGCCACCGAAGGCTTCTCGTTCGGCGCGCCGACCGAGCGCGAGATCGAGCTGGCCGAGGAAATCCTCTCGCTCGTGCCCAGCATGGAGATGCTGCGCCTGGTCAGCAGCGGCACCGAGGCCGGCATGACCGCCATCCGCCTGGCGCGCGGCGCCACGGGGCGCAGCAAGATCCTCAAGTTCGAAGGCTGCTACCACGGCCATGCCGACGCGCTGCTGGTCAAGGCCGGTTCGGGCCTGGCCACCTTCGGCAACCCCACCAGCGCCGGCGTGCCGCCCGAGGTGGTGCAGCACACCCTGGTGCTCGAATACAACAACGTGGCGCAACTCGAGGAAGCCTTCGCCCTGCACGGCGCCGACATCGCGGGCCTGATCATCGAGCCCATCGCCGGCAACATGAACTTCGTGCGCGCCACGCCCGAGTTCACCCGCCGTGCGCGCGAGCTGTGCACGCAGCACGGCGCGCTGCTGATCTACGACGAGGTGATGACCGGCTGCCGCGTCGCGCTGGGCAGCGCGCAAAGCGTGTACGCCAGGCTCATTCCCGGCTTCGAGCCCGACATCACGGTGATGGGCAAGGTCATCGGCGGCGGCATGCCGCTGGCGGCCTTCGGCGGCAAGCGCGCGGTGATGGAACAGCTGGCACCGCTCGGCCCGGTGTACCAGGCCGGCACGCTGAGCGGCAACCCGGTGGCCACCGCCTGCGGCCTGGCCACATTGCGCGAGATCAAGCAACCCGGCTTCTTCGACGAGCTGTCGCGCAAGACGCGCCGCCTGGTCGACGGCCTGGGCGCCGCGGCACAGGCGGCCGGCGTGCCCTTCTCGGCCGATTGCGAAGGCGGCATGTTCGGCTTCTTCCTGCTGCCCGAATTGCCGCAGAACTATGGCCAGGTGATGAAGACCGACGGCGAGCGTTTCAACCGCCTGTTCCACGGCCTGCTGCAGCGCGGCGTCTACATCGCGCCGGCGCTGTACGAGGCGGGCTTCGTCAGCGCGGCCCACACCGATGCGGACATCTACGCCACCATCGCCGCGGCGGCCGAGGTGTTCAAGTCGCTCTGATGCTCGCCGCCTCCGTGGCGGCGCCGACCCATCCCAGCGCCCGCCGTGGGCAAGAAAACGCGCGGCCGTCAACTTCGACACGAGCCTGCCCGCGCGGCATGCGCCGTGGCCGACTACCGGGGGCTAAGCTTGGCGCATCTGTATTGAATGCACTGAGAACCACCCCCATGACGACGATGCCCCGACTCCTCGCCCTGACCTTGCTGGCGGGCGCCGCCCTCAGCGCCCAGGCCAACACGCCGCAAGCCGCTGCAGCAAGCGCACCGGCGCAGAAGGCCACCGCACAGGCCGGTGCCAGGCTCGCCGACCTGTCGCACCTGGCACCGCGCGATGCGGCCAAGAAAGACCCGCGCGCCGAGCGCCGCGACGACCACCGCTACGACGCGCGCGGCGTCAACTGCTCGCTGTACCCGGCGCGCTGCCGCTGATCAGCACTTCGCGCACCCATGAAAAAGCGGCCCGCGGGCCGCTTTGCTTTCGGCGCGGCCTTGCGCCGCGGGCTCATACCGTTTCGCGTTCAAAACGATGATAAATGACCACGGCTGGCGCCGCATGACAAATGACGAATGCCTTTTTGTCATTGAAGCGCAGCGAAGTCATTTGTCATTCGTCATTTTTGAAAGCGCATGGGTATCAGTGCCTGAAGTGGCGCACGCCGCTGAACACCATCGCCACGCCGCGCTCGTCGGCCGCGTCGATCACCTCCTGATCGCGCATCGAGCCGCCCGGCTGGATCACGCAAGTGGCGCCATGGTCGATCACCACGTCCAGCCCGTCGCGGAACGGGAAGAAGGCATCGCTGGCCACCGCACTGCCCTGCAGCGACAGCCCCGCGTGCTCGGCCTTGATGCTGGCGATGCGGGCTGAATCGAGCCGGCTCATCTGGCCGGCGCCCACGCCCAGTGTCATGCCGCCGCCGCAGAACACGATGGCGTTGCTCTTGACGAACTGCGCCACCTTCCAGGCGAACAGCAGGTCGGCGATCTGCTCGGGCGTCGGCTGCCTCTTGGTCACCACCTTCAGATCGCTGGCCTTCAGGTCGTGGAAGTCGGCGGTCTGGATCAGCAGGCCCGAGCCGACGCGCTTGATGTCCATGGCGTTCTGGCCGCGCTCGAAAGCCGTGGCGCCGTCGCGCTTCACGCCGTCCAGCGGGATGCGCAGCACGCGCACGTTGGCCTTGGCCTTGAACACGGCCAGCGCCTCGGGCGTGAAGTCGGGCGCCATCAGCACCTCGACGAACTGCTTCGACACGGCTTCCGCCGCCGCGCCGTCTACCGGCACGTTGAAGGCGATGATGCCGCCGAAGGCGCTGGTGGGGTCGGTCTTGAAGGCTTTCGAATAAGCCTCCAGCGCGTTGGCGCCGATGGCCACGCCGCAGGGGTTGGCGTGCTTGACGATGACGCACGCGGGCTCGACCCATTGCTTCACGCATTCCCACGCCGCATCGGCGTCGGCGATGTTGTTGTAGCTCAGCTCCTTGCCCTGCAGCTGCTCGGCCGTGACCAGCGAGCCGGGCGCGGGATAAAGGTCGCGGTAGAAGGCGGCCTGCTGGTGCGGGTTCTCGCCGTAGCGCAGGTCCTGCAGCTTGACGAAGCGGCCGTTGCTTTGCGAGGCGAAAAGGCTCATAGACGGCACCCCGTCTGCGCCGGCAGCATCGAAATCTATAGCAGACAGGTAATCGCTGATGGCCGCGTCGTAGTTGCTGATGCGGTTGAACGCCGCCACCGCCAGGCCGAAGCGCGTCTTGTCCGACAGCTTGCCCTGGTTGGCCTTCAGCTCTGCCAGCACCGGTGCGTACTGATCGGCGTCGGTCAGCACGGCCACGTCCTTCCAGTTCTTGGCGGCGCTGCGCACCATCGCCGGCCCGCCGATGTCGATGTTCTCGATGGCGTCGGCCAGCGTGCAGCCGGCCTGGGCCACCGTGGCCTCGAACGGGTACAGGTTGACCACCAGCACGTCGATGGTGCCGATGCCGTGGTCGGCCAGCGCCTGCATGTGGGCCGGCACATCGCGCCGCGCCAGCAGGCCGCCGTGCACCTTGGGTGCAGCGTCTTCACGCGCCCATCCAGCATCTCGGGAACTGCGTCACCTCGGCCACCTCGGTCACGGGCAGCCCGGCGTCCTGCAGCAGCTTTGCCGTGCCGCCGGTGGACAGCAGGTTGACGCCCAGCGCCACCAGCGCGGCGGCCAAGTCGGCCACGCCGGTCTTGTCGGAAACGGAGATCAGTGCATTCATGTCAAAGCTCAAAGATCAACAATAAAAACGACCTGCAGCGCCCAATACGCCAGCGCCAACAGCTATCAAAAATCAAGCACCTTCACACTGGTGGCCGCGGAGCAGGCCATGCCAGCGATCGCCGCGGAAGGGCTTGGCCCGCCCGCTGGCGATGTCCTCCTTGCGGAGCAGAAGGAGGAAGCGCCGTCAGGCGCTCAGGGAGGTTCATATCAGCTTATGTTCCACCAGCTTTTTGCGCAGCGTGTTGCGGTTCATGCCCAGCCACTCGGCGGCGCGGCTCTGATTGTGGCCGGCGTGCTGCATCACCACGTCCAGCAGCGGCTTCTCGACCGCGCGCACCACCATGTCGTACAGCGCGCCCGGCTCGGTGCCGCGCAGATCGCGGAAGTACGCCTCCAGGTTGTCGCGCACACACTCCTCAATGTTCTTCTTGCTCATGGTCAGCGGGCCTCCAATGCTTCCGCAGGCTGGGCGGCGGGCGCCGGGGACAGGCGCTCGTGGCTGTCAGCCAGTTCCTCGAAATAGTCGGCCACCAGCTGCCACTGCACGGCAGCGCTGTCGACCAGGTTCATGCGGCGGCGGAAGTCCTCGCCGCCGGGCAGCGCGCGCACGTACCAGCCGATGTGCTTGCGCGCCGAGCGCACGCCGCTGAATTCGCCATACAGGCCGTAGTGGTCGTGCAGGTGATCGAGCAGCGCGCGCCGCACTTCCAGCACCAGCGGCGGCGCCAGGTGCTGGCCGGTGGCCAGAAAGTGCGCGACCTCGCGAAAGATCCACGGCCGGCCCTGCGCGGCGCGGCCGATCATCAGCGCGTCGGCGCCGGTGGCGCGCAGCACGGCGTTCGCCTTCTCAGGTGAATCGATGTCGCCGTTGGCCACCACCGGAATCTTCAGCGCGGCCTTGACGGCAGCGATGGTGTCGTACTCCGCCACGCCCTTGTAACCCTGTTCGCGCGTGCGGCCGTGCACCGTCACCATCTGCACGCCGGCGCTTTCGGCCGCACGGGCGATGCCGAGGGCGTTCTTCACCCGCGCGCACCAGCCGGTGCGCATCTTCAGCGTCACCGGCACGCCGTGCGGCGCGCAGGCGGCCACCACGGCCTCGACGATCGAGAGCGCCAGCGCCTCGTCCTGCATCAGCGCGCTGCCGGCCCACTTGTTGCACACCTTCTTGGCCGGGCAGCCCATGTTGATGTCGATGATCTGCGCGCCGCGGTCGATGTTGTGGCGCGCTGCCTCGGCCATCATGGCGGCGTCGGTGCCGGCGATCTGCACGGCGATGGGGCCCGGCTCGCCCGCGTGGTCGGCGCGGCGCGAGGTCTTGAGCGTGTGCCACAAATCCTTGCGCGAGGTCACCATCTCGCTCACCGCGTAGCCGGCGCCGAAGCCGCGGCACAGCTGGCGGAACGGCCGATCCGTCACCCCGCCATGGGGGCGACGAACAGGCGGTTGGGCAGGGAATGGGGACCGATCTGCATGGCGGTGGCTGCGCGGCGGCATCGGCACGGCGGTGCGGGGCGCGCGGCAAGGGAGCGGATTCTACCTGCCCAAATTTTCAGCAATTGAAATGCCGGCCCGCTTTTTGCGACTGCCTACACTCGGCCCCTGATGGACGCCTGGTTGCAACAACTCCTCGCCGCGCTGGCGCTGCCCGAATACGGGCTGTCCACGCTGTTCGTGGTGGCCTTCGTGGCCGCCACGCTGTTGCCGATGGGCTCGGAGCCGGTGCTGTTCGGCTTGATCAAGCTCAATCCGGAGCTGTTCTGGCCCGCCATCGCGGTGGCCACCGCCGGCAACACGCTGGGCGGCGTGGTGACCTGGTGGATGGGCCTGGGCGCACACCACGTGGTCGACCAATGGCGCGACTCGCCCACCCACCTGCGCGCGCTGACCTGGCTGCAACGCATCGGCCCGCCGGCGTGCTTCCTGTCCTTCCTGCCCGTCATCGGCGACCCGCTGTGCGCCGTGGCCGGCTGGCTGCGCATGCCGCTGGCGCCCTGCACCGCCTGGATGGCGGCGGGCAAGTTCACGCGCTATGTGGCGATGACGCTGGCGCTGCTCTATGTGTGGCCCGAAAAGCTCGCGTTTGCTCATTGATTCATAGCTGCCAGCGCTTGTCACGCCTGCGCTGGCGGCCGATTTGGCTTGAAACCCGCTGCCCATGACCACCGACCTGTTCACCGACGACACACCGCAGACCGGCGCGACGCGGCTCGGCCCGCAGGCGCAGGTGCTGCGCGGCTTTGCGCTGCCGTGGGTCGATGTGCTGTGGCCCGCGCTGCAGACCGTGGTGGCGCAGGCACCGTGGCGCCACATGCAGACCCCGGGCGGCCAGCGCATGTCGGTGGCGCTCACCAACTGCGGCGCGCTCGGCTGGGTGAGCGACCGGCGCGGCTACCGCTACAGCGCGCTCGACCCCGACAGCGGCCAACCGTGGCCACCACTGCCCGCGCCTTTCGCCGATCTCGCCACCCAGGCGGCGGCGGCTGCCGGCTTCGACGGCTTCACGCCCGACGCCTGCCTCATCAACCGCTACGCCCCCGGCGCCCGCATGGGCCTGCACCAGGACCGCGACGAGCGCGACCTGGCGCAACCCATCGTCTCCGTCTCGCTCGGCCTGCCGGCGGTGTTCCTATGGGGCGGCCTGCGCCGTGCCGACCGCACCGTGCGCGTGCCCCTGCTGCACGGCGACGTGGTGGTGTGGGGTGGTGTGGATCGCCTGCGCTTTCACGGCATCGCGCCGCTGCCCGAAGGCCATCACCCGCTGACGGGGGCGCAGCGCATCAACTTCACGCTGCGGCGGGCGGGGTAGCGGGCTTGAAGGCAAGGCGGTGTTGCCACCATGTGCAGCAGGCCCTCACCCCAACCCTCTCCCGCCCGCGGGAGAGGGAGAAAGCCCGAACGGCCGCGGAGCAGGCCACGTCAGCGACAGCCGTGCCCGGACCTGCGCCGGGCACTGGCTGTGTCCCCCTCGCGCAGCAGAGGGGAAGCGCCGTCAGGCGCTCAGGGGGTGCTCACACGTTAAACAGGAAGTTCATCACGTCCCCATCCTTGACGACGTATTCCTTGCCTTCGCTGCGCATCTTGCCCGCGTCCTTGGCGCCCTGCTCGCCCTTGAAGGCGATGTAGTCGTCGAACGCGATGGTCTGGGCGCGGATGAAGCCGCGCTCGAAGTCGCCGTGGATCACGCCGGCCGCCTGCGGCGCGGTGTCGCCGATGTGGATGGTCCAGGCGCGCACCTCCTTCACACCGGCGGTGAAGTAGGTCTGCAGGCCCAGCAGCTTGAAGGCGGCGCGGATCAGGCGGTTCAGGCCCGGCTCGTCCTGCCCCATCTCGGCCAGGAAGAGTTCCTTGTCCTCGTCGCTCATGTCCGCCATGTCGGCTTCCATCTTGGCGCAGATGGCCACCACGGGCGCGTTCTGGCCGGCGGCGTACTCTTTCAGGCGATCCAGCAGCGGGTTGTTGTCGAACCCGTCCTCGCTCACGTTGCCGACGAACATGGCCGGTTTGGCGGTGATCAGGCACAGCGGCTTGAGCAGCGCCTGCTCTTCTTTGAGAGCTGCAGCGTGCGCACCGGCTTGCCCTCGTTCAGCGCTGCCTGCACGGTCCCCAGCAGCTTGACCATGGCGGCGGCTTCCTTGTCGTTGCCGCTCTTGCTGGCCTTGGTGTAGCGCTGCAGGGCTTTCTCGACGGTGCCCAGGTCGGCCAGGCACAGCTCGGTCTGGATCACCTCGATGTCGGAGATCGGGTCCACCTTGCCGGCCACGTGCACCACGTTCTCGTCCTCGAAGCAGCGCACCACGTTGACGATGGCGTCGGTCTCGCGGATGTGCGCCAGAAACTGGTTGCCCAGCCCCTCGCCCTGGCTGGCACCGGCCACCAGGCCGGCGATGTCGACGAATTCGACGATGGCCGGCAGCACGCGCTCCGGCTTCACGATCTCGGCCAGCTGCGCCAGGCGCGGATCGGGCACCTCCACCACGCCGGTGTTCGGCTCGATGGTGCAGAAGGGGTAGTTTTCCGCAGCGATGCCCGCTTTGGTCAGGGCGTTGAAAAGCGTGGACTTGCCCACGTTGGGCAGGCCCACGATGCCGCATTGCAGGCTCATGTCGGGGCTTTCGGTGGATTCAGGGGAAGCCGTTGATTCTAGCGGCGGCACGATTCGGGCACTGGCAGAGGATTACAAGCCAAATTGGCATCCAGCGCTTATTTGAAAAGCGCCGATAGCTATCAAAATGATATCAACCAAACTCCTGATTGGTTGCCACGCCGTCACTCATGCGGGGCCTTGCGTCGAGGGCTCCGGGGGTGTTTCGTGATCCATCCGTATCGAACAGGATCGATGCGAAGCAGTTCGGTTTCGGCTGCCCGGCGTTTCTCTTCGGGCATGCCGCGCAACAACGAGCGAATTTCCGAATCATTGCCGGCAGCAGGCGCACCACGTTCTTCGGCCTTGCAATACCAATCGTGCCCCAGCCCGTATTGGCCTTGCTGGATATGCACGGCGCCAAGCAAGGTGCACGGACGATAGTCTTGCGGAAGTAGTTCATGGGCGGTCTCGCCCGCTTGCTGAGCGTCGGAAAAACGCTCCAAATCGCGCATGGCACCCCTTGCGTGGTAAGCATCGCCGACTTGAGCTTGTCCTGTTTCAGCCGCTGCGCAGGAATCGTGGCAAGGAGATCAATGGCTTCCTGCGAGGCATCGCATTTGCGCAGGTGGCCACTGGCACTGATGGCCTGCCAAGGGTCACCGCCGCGCCTGAATTCAGCCAGGAAGCCGTCTGCCTCGCGACGATGATGGGCAGCCAAAACACCAGCCAAACGGTAACGATTGGCGTGAACCTTGAGCCAGACGACATCCTCTTTTGAGAGCCGTCTGCCGGCGTCCAACTCGTGCAGGATCGGCATCAAGCGTTTGAAATCCCCTGCTGCGACGAATTCGTCGACGCCGTACTTGTGGAGCAGTTCCCTGGTTTTCTGCTTGGCGATGAACTCCGGACTGCTTTCGTATCGGATACGGGCTGCTCGTTGTTGCTCCGCTTCCTCCTTGAGTCGAGCCTGCAGGGCGGCATCACGCTCGGCGGTCAAGGCGGCCTCCAGGCGCCGTGCGGCAGCCGCTTCTTCCTCGCGTTGGCGGGCGACTTCTTGACGTGTCTTGCGCTCGAGTTGTGCCCGTGCGGCGTAGTCGGCTTCGGAGATCGCGCCGTCGATCAAGTCCACCAGTGCATGAGCGCCTTGACTGCGCAAGAACGCCTTGTGGCTGGGATGAACAGTCTGCTTGCCTGCGAGCGCGGTCAGGATGTTGTTCAGTCGAGATCCGATGACCATGGCCCCACTCAAATCGTCCGCCAGAAAGCGTACAGAAAGCGCCGATGGCTGGGGCACCGCAGGCGTGCGGATGAGCCGTCTCTCGTCGCGCCGCCTCATTGCCTCTCCGTTTTTTATTTTTCATTGCATTAAAGGCTAGAGCGCTTATCCAGCAAGCGCAATCAGCTATGAAAACAGGAGTTTTCGATCCCATCAATCGAAGCGCCAGTCGGCCGCCACCGCATCGCCCACGCGCAGGGTGGCGCCGGCACCCTGCACAATGACGCAGTTTAAGCCGAAGGTGATGGCGCCGCCAAGCAGCGCGTTGGCGCGGTAGCTGGAGAGCGCGGCCAGTACCTCGGGGCTGGTCTCGCCCGTGGCCGGATCGACGTTGGGAATGGGGCAGCGCGGGCAGGGCTTGACCAGGCGCAGCACCACCTCGCCCTCGGCCGTGGCGATGCGCAACTCGTGCAGCCGGTCCTCGTCGTGCGCCTGCAGGCCGGCCAGCACGATGTTCGGCCGGAAACGCTCGATGCCCACGGCCGCGTGGCCGGCCGCCGCCAGGCGCTGGTTCAACTCGGCCAGCGAGGCCTCGCCCACCACCAGCAGCGGAAAGCCGTCGGCAAACTCGATGGGCGCCTCGACCTCGCCCGTCCACTGTTTGGAGGCGAGACGCGTGGCCTCGGGGTCGAAGCGCGCCAGCCGCAGGCCGGGCCGGCCGAGGAAGTCGCTGAACCACTGGCCCGCCACGTCGCCCATGTCCCAGGCGTCCAGGGCGTCGCCCCACACCTGCACCCGCGCGGGCTTCTCGACCTCGTTGATGCCCAGGTGCAGCGCCAGCATGCCGGGCGCGCGCAGCACCACCTCCAGCACCTTGATCTGCGGGCGCACCAGCGCCATGCGCGGCAGTTCGCGCTGGGTGACGAAGCGGCCTTCGGCATCCACCACCATCCAGGCGCGGTCGAGATCGAGGCCGGTGTCCATCAGCCGCGCCTCGCGCAGCGCCACGCCGGCGCAGGACTTGACGGGGTGCACGAACAGGCCGGACACGGTGGCCTGCACATCGGGAGAATCGTTGGTCATCGGCGGGCGGCCATGCTGAGAAAGATGGCGCGATTCTGCGCCATGCGCGGGCCGGGCCGCGCGGGGCGCCGCCTACAATGAACCCATGTCCGCCTCACACGACATCTGCATCCGCGGCGCCGGCATCGTGGGCCGCACGCTGGCGCTGCTGCTGGCGCGCGAGCGCCTGCGCGTGGCCCTGGTGGCGCCGCCGGCCGACCCGGCCAGCGGCCACGGCGACGTGCGCGCCTACGCGCTCAGCCCCGCCGCGCGCAAGCTGCTGGAAGGGCTGCGCTGCTGGCCGCCCGAGCGCGCCGCCACGCCGGTGCTGGCCATGGAAGTGCATGGCGACGGCGACGGCGCGGTGCAGTTCAGCGCCACGGCGCAGGGCGTGCCGGCGCTGAACTGGATCGTCGACGTGCCGGCGCTGGAGCGCCTGCTGGCCGAGGCGGTGAATTACCAGAGCGGTATCGACGTGGTGACCGCGCCGGTGGCCGCCCCGCTGACGGTGGTGTGCGAAGGCCGCGCCAGCGCCACGCGCGCCGAACTGGGCGTGGCGTTCGAGACCACGCGCTACCCGCAGCACGCCATCGCCACGCGGCTGGATTGCGAGCGCCCGCACGGGCAGGTGGCGCGCCAGTGGTTCACGGCCGAGGGCGACATCGTGGCCTTTCTGCCGCTGGATGGCGCGCAGGGCCGGCAGGTGGCGGTGGTGTGGTCGGTGCGCAGCGAGCGCCTGGCCGATTTGCAGGCACTGGACGACGCGGCCTTTGCCGCGCGTCTGTTCGACCTGAGCGGCGGCGTACTGGGCGCCCTGGCGCAGACCGGCCCGCGCGCCAGCTGGCCGCTGCTGCTGGCGCGCGCCACGCGCTGGGTCGGCCCCTGCCTGGCTGCCCGGGCGAAAGCTTTGCGCTGGCCGGCGACGCCGCCCACGCCATGCACCCGCTGGCCGGCCAGGGCCTGAACGTGGGCCTGGGCGACGCCGCCGAGTTGGCGCGCGTGCTGGCCGCGCGCGAGCCCTGGCGCCCGCTGAATGATTTGAAGCTGCTGCGCCGCTACGAGCGCGCCCGCCAGGGCGACTGGCTGCGCATGAGCCTGGCCACCGACGGCCTGCAGCAGCTGTTCGGCCGGCCCGAGCCCGCCGCCGCGCTGCTGCGCAACTGGGGCATGGCCGCGTTCGACGCCAGCGGCCCCATCAAGCGCCGCATTGCCCGGCTGGCCATGGGAACCGCCTGACGGCCCGCGGCTCTGATCTTTTCATCTTTTCAAGACCGTTCCCCATGAAGTTGACTGCTTTTCTGCGCACCGGCCTGAGCGCCCTGATCCTGGCGCTGCCCCTGGCCGCCGCGGCCCAGGAGGCCACCATCCGCAAGAACCTGGCCGAGCGCGTGCCGGGCCTGACCGACATCGACGAGGTGAGCAAGACGCCGATGGACGGCCTGTACGAAGTGCGTGTGGGCACCGACATCCTGTACACCGATGCCGAGGGCAACTTCCTGCTGCACGGCAGCCTGCTCGACACCAAGGCGCGCAAGAACCTGACCGAAGAGCGCGTGGCCAAGCTCACGGCCATCGACTTCAAGGAGCTGCAGCTGAAGAACGCCTTCAGCATCACGCGCGGCAACGGCAAGCGCAAGCTGGCGGTGTTCGAGGACCCGAACTGCGGCTACTGCAAGCGCTTCGAGAAGGACCTGGCCAAGGTCGACAACATCACCGTGCACTTCTTCCTGATCCCGATCCTGGGCGCCGATTCGGTCGAGAAGTCGCGCCAGATCTGGTGCAGCGCCGACAAGGCCAAGGCCTGGGTCGACTGGATGCAGCGCGACATCGCCCCCAAGGGCAGCGGCAAGTGCAACACCGACGCGCTGACGGCCAACCTGGACTTCGCCAAGAAGTACCGCATCACCGGCACGCCGACCCTGGTGTTTGCCGACGGCACGCGCGTGCCGGGCGCCATCAACACGCAGCAGATCGAAGAGCTGCTGAACCAGCGCTGACCGCCGCGCCGCCTTGCCCCGCCGCCTCGTGACCGAACCCCAGCGCCTGCCCCGGACCGCCTACCGCAGCGCACCGCGCTGGCGGCTGATCTATGTCATCGCCTACGGCGCGCTGGTGCCGATGGCGCTGCTCACGCTGGCGATAGTGGGTGCCGGGCCTCGGTTCGCAAGCCTGGCTGGGCTGGGCGGTGTGCAGCGCGGCCGCGCTGTTCGCCTCCTTCATCGGTGGCATCCACTGGGGCATCGGGCTGCGCTACATGGCCACGCACTCGGACGTGCCCACGTTCCATTTCGTCTGGGGGCCGGTGCCCCCTACCTGGCCTGGGGCACGCTGCTGCTGCCGGTCGACATCGCGCTGTGGCTGCTGGTGGCCGTGTTCGTGCTGGCCTACGTGGTGGATGGCCGCACCTGGCCCGGCGCAGGGCTCGGCCCCTGGCTGAGCCTGCGGCGCCAGATCACGGCCATGGTGGTGGCCTGCTGCGTGCTGGCGGCCCTTGCCCTGAAGGTGGCATGACGTGACGAAGCGCGCACGCCCCGCCCCTGCCGCCCGCACCGGCCGCGCCCGCGAGCCCGCCCAGGCGACGCCGGCGCCCGTGCACTATGACGTGCGCGCGGCCAGCCTGCACGGCCACCGCTTCGCGGTGCAGATCACCATCGACCGGCCGGCCGCCGTGCAGCGCGTGTCGCTGCCGGCGTGGATTCCGGGCAGCTACCTGATTCGCGAGTTCGCGCGCCATCTGCAGCCGCTGCAGGCCACGCAGGGCCGCACGGCCTGCGCCTGCGTGCAGATCGACAAGGCCAGTTGGGACATCGAATGCGACCCGCGCCGCCCGCTGGTGCTGCGCTACGAGGTCTATGCCTTCGACAATTCGGTGCGCACCGCCTGGCTGGACGCCGAGCGCGGCTTCTTCAACGGCACCAGCCTGCTGCTGCGCGTGCACGGGCACGAGCGCCAGCCGCACGAGCTGACGGTGCACCCGGTGCGCCAGCGGCGCGACTGGCAACTGGCCACGGCCATGGCGCCCGTCGCCGTCGACGCGCAGGGCTTTGGCCGCTACCGCGCCGCCGACTACGACGAGCTGGTCGACCACCCGGTGGAGATGGGCACGCTGTGGAGCGGCACGTTCACCGCCGCCGGCGTGCCGCACCGCTTCGTGGTGGCGGGGGCGCCCGCGGCGTTCGACGGCGAGCGGCTGCTGCGCGACACGCAGAAGATCTGCGAAACCGCCATCCGCTTCTGGCACGGCGCCCGCCGCCCGCCGCACGATCGCTACCTGTTCATGCTGAACGTGGTGCACGAGGGCTATGGCGGGCTGGAGCACCGCGCCAGCACCGCGCTGATCTGCGGCCGCGCCGACCTGCCGCGCCACGATGCGCCCGCCGACGCGGCGCGCGTGGGCGACGGCTACGTCACGCTGCTGGGCCTGATCAGCCACGAGTACTTCCACACCTGGAACGTCAAGCGCCTGCGCCCGGCCGAGTTCGAACGCTACGATTACCAGAGCGAGAATTACACCCGCCTGCTGTGGTTCTTCGAGGGCTTCACCAGCTACTACGACGACCTGCTGCTGCGCCGCGCCGGCCTGCTGGACGACGCCGGCTACCTGAAGCTGCTGACCAAGACCGCCAACCAGGTGCTGCAGGCGCCGGGGCGGCAGGTGCAGTCGGTGGCGCAGGCCAGCTTCGACGCCTGGCTGCGCTACTACCGCCCGGACGAGAACACGCCCAACAGCACCGTCAGCTACTACACCAAGGGCGCGCTGGTGGCGCTGTGCTTCGACCTCACGCTGCGCCACGAGACCGAGCACACGCTGGACGACGCGATGCGCGCGCTGTGGCGGCGCTGCCGGGGCGGGCCGATGACCGAGGGCGACTTCGCCGCCGTGATGGCCGAGCTGGGCGGCCGGTCCTTCGCGCGCGAGATCGCCGACTGGGTGCACGGCACGGCCGAGCTGCCGCTGAAGGCGCAGCTCGAATCGCAGGGCGTGAAGGTGCTCGAAGAGCCCTCGCAACTGGCGCAGACCCTGGGCCTGCGCGTGGCCGAGAACGGCGGCATCACGCTGAAGGTGGTGCTGGATGGCGGCCCTGCCGCCGAGGCCGGCATGGCGGCCGGTGACGAATGGCTGGGGTGCAACTGCCCGCTGCCAGGACGAAGGGCAGCGCCACGCACACCGCCGGCTGGCGCCTGACGCGCCTGGACGAGCTGCCCCTGTTCGCCGGCAAGGCCCGGCGGGTCGTCGCGCTGGTGGCACGCGACAAGCGCCTGCTGCGCCTGCCCCTGGTCTTGCCCGAGAAGTCCACCACATGGCGCCTGGCCCCGAAGAACGGCAGCGACGCGCACCCTGGCCGGGCCGCTGAAGCCGCTGCGCACGGCGCGCCACCGCCGTGCGTTGCTGGCCAGCACGGCGCTGGTGCTGCTGCTGCACGCGCTGGCGCTGAGCTGGCTGTCGGCGCTGCTGCGGCCGCCCAGCATCCTGAAGGACGTGGCGCCGCCCTTCTACACCCGCAGCATCACGCCCGAGGCGCCGGCGGCGCTGCTGGCCGCCGCGCCCGCGACGGCTGAAACCAAGCCAAATCGGCCCTCAGCGCTCATCCGCCCTGCGCAGACAGCTCCTAAAAAGAAGCACGCCAGCCAGCCCCACCGAAGCCGCAGTCCGCAGCGAGCGCGCCCGAATCCGCAGCCCTGCCTCCCGAGGACGTGCCCGAGCCCGTCGCCGAGGCTCCGGAAGAGCCGGCCAGCACGGCCTCCGCGCCGCTGCTGGCCGAAGCACCGCAACCCACGGCATCGCGCGAAGCCGCCCCGGCCCCTGAGCCTTCCGACACCGTCGCCAGTGCCGCTGCCGCGCCCGCGTCGGCGCCCGCATCGGCCGCCAGCGCGGCCGAGCCCGCCTTCCTGGCCAGCTGGCCCACCGACACGCGCCTGACCTACAAGCTGGGCGGCCACTACCGTGGCGAGTTGCACGGCGACGCGCGCGTGCTGTGGCAGCGCGATGGCACGCGCTACCACACGGCGGTGGAGATGAGCGCCGGGTTGCTGGCCTCGCTCAGCTTCACCAGCCAGGGCGACATCACCGCCGGCGGCCTGCGGCCCGAGGTGTACGAGGAGAACGTGCGCGGCCGCCGCCGCGGCGTGCGCCTGGGCGACGACGTGCGGCTGAACAACGGCACCCGCGTGCCGCGCCCCGACGCGGTGCAGGACACCGCCAGCCAGTTCGTCGAGCTGGGCCACCGCTTTGCCACCGGCCAGGTGCAGCTGGTGCCGGGTGCGCGCATCGACTTCGCCATGGCGCGGCCCGGCGGCATCGACGACTGGACCTACGACGTGATCGGCGAGGAGACCCTGCACCTGCCGCGCCTGGGGCCGGTGCCCACCTACCACCTCAAGCCGCGCCCGCTGAACAAGCCGCGCGGGCCGATCAGCGCCGAGATCTGGTACGCGCCCAGCCTGCAGTACCTGCCGGTGCGCATCCGCATCACGCAGGGGCCGGACACCTACATCGACCTGATGGTGGACACCATCGAGCAGCGCTAACGCGCGGGCGCGCCAGCGGGCGCCGGGGGCGCCGGTGGCTCGAACCGCTCGAGCACCACGCGGTTCTTGCCGCTGTGCTTGACGCGGTACATCAGGTCATCGGCGCTGCGCACCGCGTCGCCCAGGCGTTCGGGGGCGCGCGCAAAGCTCGCCACGCCGATGCTGAAGCCGATCTCCCAGCCCTGTGCCCGGGCGGCAGCGTTCAGGCGCTGGTGCAAGTCGTCGAACACGCGCGCGGCTCCGCGCGCATCGGTTTCGGGGCACAGCACGGCGAACTCGTCGCCGCCCAGGCGGGCCAGCAGGTCGCTGGTGCGCAGCCGCTCGGCCAGCACCTGGGCCACGCCGCTCAGCACCGCATCGCCGCGCAGGTGGCCGTGGCGGTCGTTCACGCCCTTGAAGCCGTCCAGGTCGATGTAGCCGATGGCCAGCGGGCGCTGGTGGCGGCGCGCCAGCTGCACCATGTGCTCGCCCCGCGCCATGAAGGTGCGCGCGTTCAGCAATCCGGTCAGCCCGTCGTGCTGCGCCAGCCGGGCCTGCTGGTCCAGCGCGCCGCGCAGCCGCAGCAGCAGGCTGGCCGTGATGAGGAAGAAGCCCAGCCGCACCACCGTGTTCCACACCGGGATCGAGGCGTGGCTGTACGGGTGGCCGGCACCCAGGTCGGCGCCGTACCAGCTCAGCGCCGACAGCACGCACAGCAGGTAGCCCATGCGCCGGCCCAGGTACCAGGTGGCCAGCACGATGGGCATCAGGTAGAACACCGAGAACGACAGTTCGTAGCCCGTCGCCACGTCGAGCGCGCCGACCAGCACGAGCAGCGCCATCACCACCACGCCCCGGGCGAGGGGTGGCAGCGCGCTCATGAAGCGGTGGAAGGCGGAGATCACGCGCCCACTGTAGGGCGTTGCCGCGGCGCGGTGGTGCGTGCCGGCACACCGGGGCGGCGCGATTCGCCAAATGTCTCACGCAGCGCCGGCGTGCAGCGCGGCGCGGTGCCTGAAGCGGCTGTGTGAGCGGCGCACTTGCTCACATAAAAATAGCTGTTTACGCACGATACAATCCAATTTCAGATATAAAACAACCTGAAAACGGCTTATGACAGGCGCAAGCAGCTATCAAATCAATAACAACCAGCCTGGTGACCGCGGTCACTTCGGCCGCAGGTCCACCACCCGCCTGGCCTTGCCCACGCTGCGCTCGATGCCGCCCTCGCCCTTCAGCTCGACCTCGACGCTGCTGCCCACGTACACCTTGATCTCGTGCTGCAGCAGCTTGGCGGCGGCGCGGGCCTGGATGCCCTCAGGGTCGACGCCCGGCGCGCATTCCACCGCCACCTTCAGGTTGTCCATCGGGCCTTCGCGCGTCAGCACGCACTGGTAGTGCGGCGACAGCTCGGGGCGCTTGAGCAACAGTTCCTCGATCTGCGTCGGGAACACGTTCACGCCGCGGATGATCATCATGTCGTCCGAGCGGCCGGTGATCTTCTGCATGCGGCGCATGGTGCGCGCGGTGCCGGGCAGCAGGCGCGTGAGGTCGCGCGTGCGGTAGCGGATGATGGGCAGCGCCTCTTTCGTCAGGCTGGTGAAGACGAGTTCGCCCTCCTGCCCGTCGGGCACCGGCTCGCCGGTGTCGGGGTCGATGATCTCGGGGTAGAAATGGTCTTCCCAGATCGTCGGGCCGTCCTTGGTTTCGACGCATTCGTTGGCCACGCCGGGGCCCATCACTTCCGACAGGCCGTAGATGTCGACCGCGTCGATATTCATGCGCGCCTCGATGGCGGTGCGCATCTCGTTGGTCCACGGCTCGGCGCCGAAGATGCCCAGGCGCAGGCTCAAGGCCTTGGGGTCCAGCCCCATCCGCTCCACCTCGTCGGCAATGGCCAGCATGTAGCTGGGCGTGACCATGATGATGTCGGGCCGGAAGTCCTGGATCAGCTGGATCTGCCGCTCGGTCTGGCCGCCGCCGAAGGGCACCACCGTCAGGCCCAGCTTCTCGGCGCCATAGTGCGCGCCCAGGCCGCCGGTGAACAGGCCGTAGCCGTAGCTGATGTGCACCAGGTCACCCGGCCGCGCGCCGCTGGCGCGAATGCTGCGCGCCACCACGCCGGCCCAGGTGTCGATGTCCTTGAGCGTGTAGCCGACCACCGTGGGCTTGCCCGTGGTGCCGCTGGACGCGTGGATGCGCGCCAGTTGATCGCGCGGCACGGCGAACATGCCGAAGGGGTAGCTGTCGCGCAGGTCCTTCTTGGTGGTGAAGGGGAACTTGGCCAGGTCGGACAGCTGCTTCAGGTCGTCGGGGTGCACGCCCGCCGCGTCGAACTTGGCCTTGTAGACCGGCGAGTTGGCGTAGGCGTGGGCCAGCGACCACTTCAGCCGCTGCAGCTGCAGCGCGCGCAACTCGTCGACGCTGGCCTTCTCGATCGGCTCCAGCGCAAAGGTCTTGTCGGTCATGAAGAGGCTCCTGCGGGCTCGGGGATCACGGTGCCGCTGATCTGCGTGCTCTTGCCGCGGAACAGCGCCACCGCCTGGCCCTTCTGGTTGCTGACGCGGATGTCGTAGATGCCGTGGCGGCCGGAGAGCGTCTGCTCCACGCCCTCGGCCGTCAGCACGTCGCCTTCGTGCGCGGGGCGCAGAAACTCGATGCTGCAGCCGTTGGCCACGGTGGCGTGGTTGCGGCTGTTGCAGGCGTAGGCGAAGGTGGAATCGGCCAGCGTGAAGATGAAGCCGCCGTGGCAGATCTTGTGGCCGTTCAGGTGCAGCGGCCTGACCACCATGCGCATGCTGGCGCGGCCGGGCTGGCAGGCCAGCAGCTCCATGCCCATGGTGTCTTTCGAGGCCTCGTCGGCCGCGTACATGGATTCGCCCACGCGGCGCGCCAGATCGGCGGCTTCGGCCTCAGTCAAATGTGCAGTCATCATTCGCCCTTGAACTGCGCTGGGCGCTTCTGCAAAAGGCCGACACACCCTCGATGTAGTCGTGCGTGAAGCCCAGGCGCGACTGCACATCGCGCTCCAGATCCAACTGCTCGTCCAGGCTGTGCGTGTGCGCGTTGCGCAGCAGGTGGCGCGTGGCAATCAGCGCCTTGGTCGGCATGGCGGCCAGGCGCTCAGCCATTTTTTCGCCGCATCGACGGAGTCGTCGGCCACGTCCCAGATCATGCCCATGGCCTTGGCTTCTAGAGCACCGAGCTTGTCGCCCGTCATCGCCAGCGCCATGGCGCGCGCCAGGCCCACGCGCTGCGGCAGCAGCCAGGTGGCACCGCTGTCGGGCACCAGGCCGATCTTGCTGAAGGCCTGGATGAAGCTGGCGCCCGGCGCCGCGATGGCGATGTCGCAGGCCATGGCCACCGACGCGCCCGCGCCCGCCGCCACGCCGTTGACGGCGCACACGGTGGGCACGCGCACGTTGATCAGGCGCCGCGTGGTGGGGTTGAAGGCCTGGTCGATCACCGGGCCGGGATCGGCGCGGAACATGAGGTCGTCGCCCGGCCGGAAGTCGAACTCCGACAGGTCGGCACCGGCGCAGAAGCCGCGGCCGGCGCCGGTGAGCACCAGCGCACGGATCGACTTGTCGGCCTCGATCTGGTCGAGCGCTGCCCACAGGTCGCGGTGCATCTGCCGCGTGAAGCTGTTGAGCGAGGCGGGGCGGTTCAGCGTCAGGACGGCGACGGGGCCCTCCTGCGCAAACAGGACGGCGGGCTCGGCGGCCGCGCCGGGTGCGGGGGTGGTCATGCGGTGTTGTCTCCTCGGGGCGCAATTTACCATTAACCGACCCATCGGTCGGTTAACTGTGCGCGTTCATGGTGGCTGGTTATAGTGCCACTCAACCCGACACCATCACACAAGGAGAACCCCCATGGCCTACGAATTCATCACCACCCGCACCGAGGGCGAGAAGGTCGGCATCATCACGCTGAACCGGCCCAAGCAGCTCAACGCCCTCAGCCCGCAGCTGATGGTGGAACTGGGCCAGGCGCTCAAGGCTTTCGACGCCGACGCCGCCATCGGCTGCATCGTCATCACCGGCAACGAGAAGGCCTTTGCCGCCGGCGCCGACATCGGCGCCATGGCCACCTACACCTTCGCCGACGTGTACGGCGACGACTACATCACGCGCGACTGGGAAACCATCCGCAGCATCCGCAAGCCCGTCATCGCCGCCGTCAGCGGCTTCGCCCTGGGTGGTGGCTGCGAGTTGGCCATGATGTGCGACTTCATCATCGCCGCCGACAACGCCAAGTTCGGCCAGCCCGAGATCAAGCTCGGCATCATCCCCGGCGCCGGCGGCACGCAGCGCCTGCCGCGTGCCGTGGGCAAGGCCAAGGCCATGGACCTGGCCCTCACCGGCCGCATGATGGACGCCACCGAGGCCGAGCGCGCCGGCCTCGTCAGCCGCATCGTGCCGCTGGACAAGCTGATGGAGGAAACGCTGGCCGCCGCCCTGATGATCAGCGGCTACGGTCGCATGGCCGTGATGGCGGCCAAGGAGAGCGTCAACAAGGCCTTCGAAGGCACGCTGGCCGATGGCGTGATGTTCGAGCGCCGCCTGTTCCACGCGCTGTTCGCCACCGCCGACCAGAAGGAAGGCATGGACGCCTTCGTCAACAAGCGTGCGGCGGTGTTCAAGAACCAGTGACCGATTTCCGCCGCCGGCGCGGTGCATTTCCCTATAATGCGCGGTTGCCGGTGGTATAGCTCAGTCGGTTAGAGCGTGGGATTCATAACCCCAAGGTCGGTGGTTCGATTCCACCTACCACCACCACATCAGAAAGCCCCGATTGGTCATGCCAGTCGGGGCTTTTTCCTGGGCTCAGGCCACGCTGCGGAGCGCGCGCAGCACGCGCTCGGCCGTGGCGGGGGCGTCCATGCGCACCGGCTGCCCGTCGGCGCGCGCGGCGGCCACCGCGTTGCGCAGGGCTTCCCACACGCTGACGGCGAGCATGAAGGGTGGCTCGCCCACGGCCTTGCTGCGGAAGATGGTGTCCTCGGCGTTCGGCTCGGGCCACAGGTGGACCTTGAAGTGCGCGGGCAGGTCGGCGGCGGTGGGGATCTTGTAGGTGCTGGGCGCCTTCGTGGTGAGCGCGCCGTGCTCGTTCCACACCAGCTCCTCGGTGGTCAGCCAGCCCATGCCCTGGATGAAGCCGCCCTCGATCTGGCCGATGTCGATGGCCGGGTTGATGCTGCGGCCCACGTCGTGCAGGATGTCCACGGCCAGCACGCGGTATTCGCCGGTGAGGGTGTCGATGGCGACCTCGCTGCACGCGGCGCCGTAGGCGAAGTAGAAGAAGGGCCGGCCGGTGAGCGTGGCCTTGTCGTAGTGGATCCTGGGCGTGCGGTAGAAGCCGTCGCTCCACAGCTGGATGCGGTTGGCGTAGGCGGCCTTCACCACCTCGGCAAAGGCGCGCGTGACGCTGGGGCTGATGACCTGGCCGGCGCGGAACTCGACCGCGCCCGCGCCGCAGCCGTCCAGCCCGCTCACGAAGGCGGCCAGGTTGTCGCGCACGGTGCGGGCGGCGGCCTGCGCGGCCTTGCCGTTCAGGTCGGTGCCGCTGCTGGCGGCGGTGGCGCTGGCGTTGGGCACCTTGTCGGTGGCACTGGCGGTGACCAGCACCCGCGCCAGCGGCACGCCCAGTTCGTCGGCCACCACCTGCGCCACCTTGGTGTGCAGGCCCTGGCCCATCTCGGTGCCGCCGTGGTTCACCTGCACGCTGCCGTCGGTGTAGACGTGCACCAGCGCGCCGGCCTGGTTGAACAGCGTGGCGGTGAAGCTGATACCGAACTTGACGGGGGTGATGGCGATGCCGCGCTTGAGGTAAGCGTTTTGCGCGTTCCAGGCCAAAACAGCCTCTTGTCGCCGCCGATACTGCGCAAGGTGCTCCAGTTCTGGGAGCAATTCGTGGAGGATGTTGTCTTCCACCCGCATCTGGTAGTGGGTGGTGTCGCGGGGGTGGGCGCGGTGCCCTCACCCCGGCCCTCTTCCGCAGGCGGGAGAGGGAGTGAAGTCGCGGTAGCCGGGGTTTGGCTCCCTCTCCCCTGGGGAGAGGGTGGGGTGAGGGCGCAGCGGCGGCAGCGGTTACGGCGCGGCCCCCACCCCGGCCCTCCCCAGCGGGGAGGGAGTGGCGTGGCGGGGTGACTCCCTCGCCCCTCTGGGGAGAGCCTGCCCCGGACTCGATCCGGGGGCTGGGGTGAGGGGCGCAGCGGTGCTGGCAGGCGCGGTCTGCCCCCACCCCAACCCTGCCCCAGCGGGGAGGGAGGCCTGCCGTCGTACAGATTGGCCATGCGCACGTCCAGCGCGTCCTGGCCCAGCACCCGGGCGATGTCGCCCAGGATGGTCTCGATGGCGATCACGCCCTGCGGGCCGCCGAAGCCGCGGAAAGCGGTGTGGCTCTGCAGATTGGTCTTGCAGCGGAAGCTGCGGATCACCACGTCGCCCAGGTAATAAGCGTTGTCGGCGTGGAACACGGCGCGGTCGCACACCGGGCCGCTCAGGTCGGCGCTGAAGCCGCAGTTGGCCATCATGTCGAGCGTCAGGCCCGTCATGCGGCCGTCGTCGCCAAAGCCCACGTCGTAGTCGAAGGCGAAGGGGTGCCGCTTGCCGGTGGTCATGAAGTCGTCGTCGCGGTCCAGCCGCAGCTTGACGGGCGCTTTGGTTTTCAGTGCAGCCAGCGCCGCCCACACGGCCATGTGGCCGGCCTGCGTCTCCTTGCCACCGAAGCCGCCGCCCATGCGCCGGCATTCGACGGTGACGCGGTGGCTGGCGATGCCCAGCGCGTGCGCCACCCAGTGCTGCACCTCGCCCGGGTGCTGCGTGCTGCTGTGGATGTGCCACTGCTGCTGCTCGCCGGGCACGGCCAGGGCGATCTGGCCTTCGAGGTAGAAGTGCTCCTGCCCGCCGACGGCAAAGCGGCCTTGCAGCCGGTGCGATGCGGCGGCCAGCGCACCGGCGGCATCGCCGCGCGCCACCGTCACCGTGGGCAGCACGAAGCTCTCGGCCGCCATGGCCTGCTCGATGGTGAGGATGGCGGGCAGCGGCGCGATGTCGAGCCTGACCTGGCGCGCCGCGTGACGCGCGGCCTGCACCGTGTCGGCCACCACCAGCCCGACCACCTGGCCGACGTGCTGCACCACATCGGTGGCGAAGATGGGCTCGTCGTGCACAAAGGTGGCCAGCACCGGGTCGCCCGGGATGTCGGCCGCGGTGACGAGAGCACGCACGCCGGGCAGTGCCAGCGCAGCCGTGGCGTCGATGCCCAGCAGCCTGCCGTGCGCGACCGGCGACAGGATGGGCGCCGCGTGCAGCGTGCCGCGTGGCTCGGGCAGGTCGTCGACATACGGCGCCAGGCCCTGCACCTGCGCGTGGGCGCTTTCGTGCGGGTGCGGCGTGCCGCAGGCGGCTTCGGCCGTTGGAGCGGTGGCCGGCGCGGCGTGCGGCATCGCGGCCACGTCTTCGGGGGCGGTGGCGGGCAGCGCCGCGCTGCCGGCATCGCGGCTCACCGGCGCATCGTCCGCGTGCGCCGTGCCGTAATGGGGCGATGCCGGCCGCTCGCTCATGGCTTCGGCTCGGGGTCTTGCACGGGCGGTGCGTCGCCCGGGTCGCGCCGCGGCAGCGGCGGCGTGGCGGGGTCTTCCACGGGCCGGCGGCGCGAACGGATCGGGGTCTTGCACCGGCGGTTCTTCGCCAGGCAGGGGCATGGGCTTGTGCTGGGTCATGGCAGGGTCTCCGGTTGCAGCGTGGCCAGTGTGGCCGCGCCAGGCTGCGATTGCGCCCAGGCGCGGCGCAGCAGGTTGCCCAGCACCGTGCGGCGGTAGGCGCTGCTGGCGCGCATGTCGCTGATGGGTTCGAACTCGGCCGCCAGCACGGTGGCGGCGGCGTCGAAGACGGCCTGCGTTGCCGGCTTTCCAGCCAACGCCGCTTCGGTCTGGATGGCACGCGCCGGCACGGCCGCCACGCCGCCGGCGCCAATGCGGGCGCTGCGGATCACGCCGCCGTCGATCTGAAGCGCCACCGCCAGGCAGACGGCGCTGATGTCGTCCTCCAGGCGCTTGCTGATCTTGTCGGCGCGCAGCCATTCATGCGGCGTGGGCAGCGGCACGTCGATGCGCGCCAGCACCTCGTCGGGCGCCAGCGCGGTCTTCCGGTAGGCGAGGTAGAAGTCCGCGATGGGCAGGCTGCGCTCACCGCGCGTGCTGGCCAGCACCAGCGTGGCGCCCAGGGCAATGAGCAGCGGCATGCTGTCGCCGATGGGCGAGCCGTTGGCCACGTTGCCGCCCAGCGTGCCGCTGACGCGTACCGGCAGGCCGGCGAAGCGGTCGAGGAAGGGGGCGAGCTGCGGCCGATCCTGCGCCAGCGCGGCGAAGGCGTCGACCAGCGTGGCGGCGGCGCCGATGCGCAGCGTGTCGCCTGCGCGCTCGATGCGCCGCAGTTCGGCCACGCGGGTGAGGTCGATGATCTGCGCGAAGCGCTGGTGCTGCTTGGTGACCCACAGCCCCACGTCGGTGGTGCCGGCGGCCAGCAGCGCCCGCGGGTGCGCAGCACGCAGCGCCAGCAGCTCGGCCAGCGTGCGCGGCGTGGCGTAGAAGTTTTCCGCCGAATCGGCCTCTGGCGCCCGACCATCGGGCGCGAGCAGCTCCAATTTTGAAGCAACGCCGCTTCGTCCAGCGGCACGTCGGGCCAGTGGTGCATGGTCTGCGCGGCGTCCAGAATCGGCCGGTAGCCGGTGCAGCGGCACAGGTTGCCCGACAGCGCGTGCAGCGCCTCGTCGCGCGAGACGGCCCCGCCGCCGGGCCGCGCCAAGGCGAGGCCAGCCCCTCGGGGGCAGCGAACCGCGCGCAGCGGGGAGCGTGGGGGCTACATGACCGCCGCCGGGCTGGCGGTGCAGCACGAACAGGCTCATCACGAAGCCCGGCGTGCAGAAGCCGCATTGCGAGCCGTGGCACTCGACCATCGCGCGCTGCGCCGGGTGCAGCGTGCCGTCAGCACCCGCGATGTCGGCGGCGGTGAACACGGCCATGCCCTGCACGCTGTGCGCCAGGCGGATGCAGCTGTTGATGGCGCGGTAGCTGAGTTGGCCGTCGCTGCCCCGCTCGGCCAGCGCCACGGTGCAGGCGCCGCAGTCGCCGCTGGCGCAGCCCTCCTTGACGGCGGTGCAGTGCAGGTAGTCACGCAGCACGTTGAGCAGCGTGCGGTCGGGCGGCACGTTGGCCAGCGTCTGCGGCTGGCGGCCCAGGACGAAGCGCAGGACGGGTGGACTCATGCGCGGCAGTATGGCGCGAAAACCGCCGCGCGGCCCCCGCATCAACGCCTGCCCCTTCTGCGGCCATGGCAGGGCGCGCGGGTGCCGAAGGGCGCACACGGGTGCTACATTGCGTCACCCCCGCGATCAACGTCACACCGGATAACTACAATTTCAATAGCTGCTCGCGCTTGATGCAAGGCAACGAGCGGCCTGTTTGACCCGATAACCATGACGGCCCGCCTGCAGCTCACCGGCATCACCAAGCGCTACCCCGGCTTGGTGGCCAACGACGGCGTGTCGCTGACGGTGCAGCCGGGCGAGATCCACGCCGTGCTGGGCGAGAACGGCGCCGGCAAGAGCACGCTGATGAAGATCATCTACGGCGCCACCAAGCCCGACGCGGGCGAGGTGCGCTTCGACGGCCAGCCGGTGCACATCGCCAACCCGCAGCAGGCGCGCGCGCTGGGCATTGCCATGGTGTTCCAGCACTTCAGCCTGTTCGAGACACTCAGCGTGGCCGAGAACGTGTGGCTGGGATTGGACAAGTCGCTTAGCCTGGCCGAGGTCACGCGCCGCATCGAGCAGACCGCCGCCGCCTACGGCCTCGACACCGACCCCGCGCGCCCGGTGCACACCCTGGGCGTGGGCGAGATGCAGCGGGTGGAGATCATCCGCGCGCTGCTCACCCACCCGAAGCTGCTGATCCTGGACGAGCCGACCTCGGTACTGACGCCGCAGGCGGTGGACAAGCTGTTCGTCACGCTGCGGCAGCTGGCGGCCGAGGGTTGCAGCATCCTCTACATCAGCCACAAGCTGCACGAGATTCGCGCGCTGTGCACCGCCTGCACGGTGATGCGCGCCGGCCGCGTGACGGGCGTGTGCGACCCGCGCGAGGAAAGCAACGCATCCTTGAGCCGCATGATGATCGGCGCCGAGCCGCCCGCGCTGGCGCACCACGCCCGCGCGCCGGGCGCGGTGGTGCTGGCGGTGGACGGCCTGAGCCTGAAGCGCGAATCGCCCTTCGGCGTGGATCTGATCGACGTGTCGCTGCAGGTGCGCGCGGGCGAGGTGGTGGGCATTGCCGGCGTCTCGGGCAATGGCCAGCGCGAGCTGCTGTTTGCGCTGTCGGGCGAGGACCGGCGGGCGCCGACAGCTTCCATTTCAATAGCGAACCAGCCTGTGGGCCACCGCTCGCCCGGCCAGCGCCGCGCGCTGGGCTTGCACTTCGTGCCCGAGGAGCGCCTGGGCCGCGGCGCCGTGCCCGAGATGGGCCTGGCGCACAACCTGCTGCTGACGCGGCGCGAGGCCGTGGGCGCCTTCGGCTGGCTGCGCACCGGCGTGCTGCGCGATCAGGCGGCGGGCATCATCGATCGCTTCAAGGTCAAGGCCGCGGGCCCGCAGGCGCTGGCGCGCTCGCTGTCGGGCGGCAACCTGCAGAAGTTCATCATGGGGCGCGAGATCGACGCCAACCCCACGCTGCTGATCGTGTCGCAACCGACCTGGGGCGTGGACGTGGGCGCGTCGGCCCAGATCCGCGCCGAGATCCTGGCGCTGCGCGACGCCGGCTGCGCCGTGCTGGTGGTGAGCGAGGAGCTGGACGAGCTGTTCGAGCTGTGCGACCGCCTGCACGTGATGGCCAAGGGGCAGCTGTCGCCGGCCGTGGAGCGGCGCGATGCCACGGTGGAGCAGATCGGGGCGTGGATGAGCGGCTTGTGGCATGGCGATGTGCAGCAGCACCTGGCGGACATGGAGCGTGGCGGGGAGGTGGCGCATGCGCATTGAAGCCACTCCCCACCAGGCTTGCTCCCTCTCCCGCCTGCGGGAGAGGGCTGGGGTGAGGGCCCTCCCTCCCCCGCTGGGGAGGGCTGGGGTGGGGGCCAGCCACGCACCCCACTGGCACGCCGCCAGCCCTCACCCCTACCCTCTCCCCAGAGGGGCGAGGGAGCAACAGCCAAGGAGCAAGCCATGCTGCGCCTTGAGCCCCGCCCCGCCCCTCGCGCGCGTGGACCTGGGCCTCTTCGCTGCTGGCACTGGCGATCACGGTGGTGATCGGCGTGGCCCTGTTCAGCGTGATGGGCAAGGACCCGGTGCGCGGGCTGCAGGTCTTTTTCTGGGAGCCGATCAAGTCCGCCTACGCGCTGGGCGAGCTGGGCGTGAAGGCCACGCCGCTGCTGCTGATCGCCCTCGGCCTGGCCGTGTGCTTCCGCTCCAACGTGTGGAACATCGGCGCCGAGGGGCAGTTCGTCATCGGCGCCATCGCGGCCGGCGGCGTGGCGCTGCTGGCGGGCAAGGAGACGGGGCGCTGGATCGTGCTGGCCGTACTGCTGGCCGGCGTGCTGGGCGGCATGGCGTGGGCGGGCATCACGGCCTTCTTGCGCGACCGCTTCAACGCGGGCGAAATCCTGGTCAGCCTGATGCTGGTGTACGTGGCCATCCAGGTGCTGGGCTACCTGGTCTACGGGCCGTGGAAGGACCCGGCGGGCTACAACTTTCCGCAGACGCGCACCTTCGACGCCGTGACGCGCATCCCGCGGCTGATGGCCGGCTCGCGCGTGAATATCGGTGCGCTGATCGCGCTGGCCGGCGCGGCGCTGCTGTGGGTGTACTTGTTCCGCACGCGCAGCGGCTTCGCGCAGCAGGTGGGCGGGCTGGCGCCAGCGGCGGCGCGCTATGCGGGCTTCTCGTCGCGCCGCGCGCTGTGGACGGCGCTGCTGATCTCGGGCGGCACGGCCGGACTGGCCGGCGCGCTGGAGGTGGCGGGGCCAATCGGGCAACTGACGCCCTACGTGCCGGCGGGCTACGGCTTCGCCGCCATCATCGTCGCCTTCGTCGGGCGGCTGCACCCGCTGGGCATGGTGCTGGCGGCGATCTTGATGAGCATGTTCTACATCGGCGGCGAGCTGGCGCAGTCGCGCCTGGGGCTGCCGAAGTCGTTGACGGGGGTATTCCAGGGCCTGCTGCTGTTCACGCTGCTGGCGTGTGACACGCTGGTGAATTACCGGGTGCGCTGGGGGAAAGGCAATTGATGGTCATGGCGCTGTGCTCCAGGTGTTCACCCCTCTCCCGCGTGCGGGAGAGGGCGGGGGTGAAGGTGGACAGCGTCTGAACAAAAGCCGTGCCGCCTGGTGCGCCGACGGCCCTCACCCCAACCCTCTCCCGCAGGCGGGAGAGGGCGCAAGACCGGGGAGGCGCTGCTGATGGACCAATACGCCCTGCTCTTCGCCGCCACGCTGAACGCCGGCACGGTGCTGGCCATTGCCGCGCTGGGCCTGCTGATCAACGAGAAGGCGG
Organism: Ottowia beijingensis; assembly: GCF_013423955.1. Taxonomy (GTDB): domain Bacteria; phylum Pseudomonadota; class Gammaproteobacteria; order Burkholderiales; family Burkholderiaceae_C; genus Ottowia; species Ottowia beijingensis. The sequence continues at coordinate 1,136,566 of NZ_JACCKX010000001.1, forward strand.
GCATCGTCAACCTGGGGGCCGAGGGGATGATGCTGTGCGCCGCCATCGCCGGCTTCGCCGCCGTGGTGCACACGGGCAATGACTGGGCGGGCTTTGCCGCCGGCATGGCGGCGGGGGCACTGCTGGCGGCCGTCTTCGGCTGGCTGGTGATCTGGCTGAACACCAACCAATACGCCACCGGGCTGGCGCTGAGCCTGTTCGGCGTCGGCTTTTCGGCCTTCGTGGGCATCGGCTACGTGCAGGCCAAGCTGCCCGAGCGGCCGCAGTTCAACTGGCTGGGGCTGGGCGACGTGCCGCTGATCGGGCCGGCGCTGCTGCGCCACCACCCGCTGGTGTACGGCGCCATGCTGATCGCCGCCGGGCTGATCTGGTTCCTGTACCGCACGCGCGGCGGGCTGGTGCTGCGCTCGGTGGGCGAATCGCCGCAGTCGGCGCACGCGCTGGGCTACCACGTGCGCGGCATCCGGCTGGCGGCGGTGGTGGCGGGCGGCGCGCTGTGCGGGCTGGCGGGGGCGTACATCTCGGTCATCTACACGCCGCTGTGGGTGGAGGGCATGGTGGCCGGCAAGGGCTGGATCGCGCTGGCGCTGACCACCTTCGCCACCTGGCGGCCGGCGCGCATCCTGCTGGGGGCGTACCTGTTCGGCGGCGTGACGATGCTGCAGTTCCACCTGCAGGGCCAGGGCGTGCAGGTGCCCAGCCAGGTGCTGACGATGATGCCCTACCTGGCCACCATCGTGGTGCTGGCGCTGATCTCGCGCAACCCGACGTGGATCCGCGTCAACATGCCGGCCTCGCTGGGCAAGCCGTTCCACCCGGGGCGTGAGGCCGGCGCGGTGCCGGCACATTGCAGCTTTTCCTCTGATAGGTGAGTATATGCCTCTGGCGCTTTATTGATGGGCGCTGACGGGGTGGTATGCAGGGAGTATCTGCCCCAGCTGCGCCTCGGGGGCGCCCTCAGGCCACAGCCTTGCGGCTCACTGCTCCGGCACGCGGCATTCGGCGGCGGTGGCCAGCACGTACAGCATGGCTTCCACCGGGTGGATGGTCATGCCGCGCCGCTCGGCGCGCTGGCGCAGGTCGACGTGCGGCCGCTGCGGAATGATCTGCAGTTGCGTGCTCAGCACGCGGCTCTTCAGCACCATGCCGAACACCGAGGCCGGCGTGTTGCTGGCCACCCAGCCCTCGGCCGGGTGAAGGATGGCGCCGTTGAGCATGGTCACCATGACCTCGAACGGCTGCCCCGCGCGCAGGCGCTGCGCCACGTCGCGCAGGATGGGGTGGCTGGAGGGGTGCGGTGAGCTGACCAGCACGGCCTCGAACTCGTCCAGCGTCAGGGCGCCGTCGCTGATCTGCACGCTCTGGGCCGGCGGGGCGCTGGGCGCGGGTGCAGGCGGCGGCACGCTGACGCTCGGGGCGGCCACGGGTGCAGGTGCAGGTGCAGGTGCAGGTGCAGGTGCAGGTGCAGGTGGCGGTGGTGGTGGCGGTGGCGGTGGCAAGGGGCGGGTGCTTCGACCGGCGCGGGTTCCGCCCCGGCGACGCTGCCTGCAGCGTCGTCGGCAGCGCCTCGCGCACGTCGGCGGCATGAAACGGCCGCCGCACCACCGCCCAGCCCTGGCGCGCCCAATCGGCCGCCTGCTGTTCGGCCTGCTGCCGCAGATCATCGCGTTGCGACACGATGGGCGTCACGATGACGGCGGGCCGCCTGCCGACCAGGGCCGCCCAGTCGGCGCCCTGCTCGGCCTGCCAGCCCTCACTGTCCAGGATGACCAGCTAGGCCTCGGGCCAGGGCGCCTGGGCCGCCGGTGCGGCATCGCACGACCAGCCCGGATGGTCCTTGCGCACCATCAGGCTGATCGCGAACGCATCGCGGGACGGGAAGCCAACCAGTACCAGTTTCATACCGGAGGCAAAGTCTAAGCGACCAGGCCGCCGGCATCCCGTGCGGCAGCGCCGGCCGTGGCGGGTGCGCGACGTGGCCGAGCGCCGTTCAGTGCGGCAGCCGGCACTCGCCCATCTGGGCCAGCGCGAACAGCATGTCGTCGAGCGGGTGAACCGTCATGCCGCGTTGCTCGGCCCGCGCGCGGGCGTCGACGGTGGGTGCCAGGGCCGTGATCCGCACGTGCTCTCCCAGCGCCCGGCTGCGGCACACCATGCGCATGACGGACAGCGGCGTGTTGCTGGCCACCCAGGCCTGCGCGGGGTTGAAGATGATGCCGTTGATCAGCGTCACGCCCATCTCGAACGCCCCGGGCTGCGCCAGGCGGTCGCCCAGCTGGCGCAGGAAATGGCGGCAGGCCTCGTTCGGCGAGCTGTCCACGCAGGCGCGGAAGGCCTCGATCGACAGGGCCCCTCGCCCAGCGTGGGCGGCGGTGTGGCCTGCGCCACGCGCATCGGCTCGGCGGTCGAAAAGCCGAAGGCCGAGGTGCTGAAGAACACCTCGGCGGGCGCGGGCGCCACGTCAGCAGGCGCCGCCGTGGGCCGTGCGCGCGCGGTCCAGGCCTCTTCCAGCGCGCTGCGCATCGACTGCGCGCCATACGGCCGGGGCAGCACCACCCACGGTGCACCGTGCGCGGCCACCTGCGCCGGCACGTTGCCGACCAGCACGGCCGGCCGCTCGCCCACCAGCGCCGCCAGTTCGGCCCCGGCCTGCGCCCGCCCGTGGCGCGCCAGCCAGGCGTCCATGTCCACCACATACAGGTCGCCCGCCGGCACCGGGTGCGCCAGGTCTGCCGCGTCGCACTGCCAGCCCTCCAGCACCTTGCCGACGAACAGGGTCAGTGCGAAGGCATCACGCTCGGGAAGGGCGACGAGGACGGCTTTCATGATCGAGTCACAATTAAATAATTGGTTTGCATTATTCAAACTCTCCCTTTACAAAACCTGTCGCACGGGTCCGCGCGATTGATCTGGATCAAACAGTTTCCGGCTCACCCCACGAAGAGGGGCTGCCAGGCCGCCGCCGGCCCTCCCGCATAATCCGCGGTTTCAACTGCCGCCCTCGTAGCCGAAGGAACCACCATGACCGATCACCACAAGCGTTCGCTGTTGAAACTCGCCGCCCTGGCGGCCGCTGCCAGCGCCCTGGTGGCCTGCGGCAAGAAGGACGAGCCGGCACCCACCCCGGCCCCGGCGCCCGCCCCGGCGGCCGAGGCACCGGCGCCGGCCAAGGCCGACCCGCTGAAGATCGCCTTCGCCTACGTCGGCCCGGTGGGCGACGGCGGCTGGACCTTCGCGCACGACAACGCGCGCAAGGCGCTGGAGAAGGAGTTCGGCGATCGCATCGTCACCAGCTACGTCGAGAGCGTGCCCGAGAGCGCCGATGCCGAGCGCGTGATCCGCGACATGGCGGGCCAGGGCAACAAGCTGATCTTCGGCACCACCTTCGGCTACATGGAGCCGATGCTGAAAGTGGCCGCCGACCACCCTGACGTGAAGTTCGAGCACGCCACCGGCTACAAGACGGCCGAGAACATGCGCACCTACGACAGCCGCACCTACGAGGGCGCCTACATGGCGGGCGTGATCGCCGGCAAGATGACGCAGAGCAACACGCTGGGCGTGGTGGCGTCGATCCCGATCCCCGAGGTGGTGCGCAACATCAACAGCTTCACGCTGGGCGCGCAAAGCACCAACCCCAAGATCACCACCAAGGTGGTGTGGGTGAACGAGTGGTTCAACCCGCCCAAGGAGACCGAGGCCGCCACCGCGCTGATCAACGGCGGCGCCGACATCCTGTTCCAGAACACCGACTCGTCGGCCGTGCTGCAGACCGCCGAGAAGATGGGCAAGCGCGGCTTCGGCTGGGACAGCGACATGACCGCCTACGGCCCCAAGGCGCACCTGGGCTCGGCCATCATCGACTGGGCCCCGTACTACATCAAGGCCGTGGGCGAGGCGCTGGACGGCAAGTGGGCCACCGGCCAGACCTGGTGGGGCGTGAAGGAAGGCGCGATCGACCTCGTCTCGCTGGCCGCCGACGTGCCTGAAGATGCCAAGGCCAAGCTGGAGGAAGTGCGCAGCGGCCTGAAGGCCGGCACGTACAACATCTGGAAGGGCCCGATCAGCGACAACACCGGCAAGGAAGTGCTGGCCGAAGGCACCGTGGCCGACGACAAGTTTCTGGGTGGCATCAACTGGTACGTGAAGGGCGTGGAGGGCAAGGTGCCCGGAAAGAACTGAGGCGAATCCCCTGAGCGGCTGACGCCGCTTCCCCTCTCTCGCTGCGCTGCGCTTCGCGGGAAGGGGGACAACGCCAGCGGGCGGGCCACGCCCTTCCGCGGCGTTCGCCCGCATGGCCTGCTCCGCGGCCGCCTCAATGTGGGTAGCGGCGCCTTGGCAACGCTGAAGCGACAAGTGGGAGTATGTGGCGCCAGCGCCCGTCTGACGAGCGCTGTCGGCCGGCATATTGGGGAGTATATGGATCGACGCGCTGTCAACCTTCTTGCCTGCACCCTTTCACCATGATCGAACGCACCCTCTGGCATCCCGTCGCACTCGCCCACGCCGTGGGCGCGCAGCCCGTGGCCGCGGTGCTGCTCGGCGAAGAGCTGGTGCTGTGGCGCGACGGCGAAGGCGCCGCGCACGCCTGGGCCGACCAGTGCCCGCACCGGGGCGCGCGCTTCTCGCTGGGCCGCGTGACCGATGGGCAGCTGGAATGCCCCTACCACGGCTGGCGCTTTCAGGCCGGCGGGCAGTGCACGCACATCCCGGCCGTGCCCGGCTTCACGCCCGGCGCGCGCCACTGCGCCCGCACCTTCGACACGCGCGAGGCCCACGGCATGCTGTGGGTGCGCCTGGCCGCGCCCGAGGGCCGGCGCTGCCAATCCACGACCTGCCCGCCTTCGCCGCCGAGGCCGAGCCGCGCCTGCGCAAGACCACCAGCGGCCCCTACCTGGTGCAGGCCAGCGCGCCGCGCATCATCGAGAACTTCCTCGACATGGCGCACTTCGGCTACGTGCACGAAGGCTGGCTGGGCAGCCGCGAGCGGCCCGAAATCCCGCCGTATGAAGTCACCCCCACGCTGCACGGCGTGAAGGCCACCGGCTGCCGCGCCTGGCAGCCGCGCTCGTCGATCCATGCCGAAAGCGGCGCGCAGGTGGAATACACCTACGAAGTCACCGCGCCCTACGCGGCGGTGCTGACCAAGCAGCCCGAGCCGGGCAGCACGGCCATCGACGGGCTGTGGGAATCCATCGCCATGTTCGTCTGCCCCGTGACCGAGGAAACCAGCGTGGCCTGGACGCGCATGGCGATGAACGACTTCGATTCGCCCGACGCGCGGCTCATCGCGTTCCAGGACACCATCTTCGGGCAGGACCAGCCCATCCTCGAATCGCAACGCCCCAAGCGCCTGCCGCTGGCGCCCGACGCCGAGGCGCATTCCGCCGCCGACCGCCTGTCGGCCGCCTACCGGCGCTATCTGAAGCAGAGCGGCATCGGCTTCGGCGTGACCGCCTGACACGGGCGCCGGGCGCCTGGTAACACTACCAATGGGGGCGTTACCGATGGTATCGGTAACAGCTTGTCGCGCCCGTTGGCAACAGGTCTACTGCGGGCCAAGCCGCTGACGAACCCACGCACACGTCGGCGGCCCGTTGCCAACAAACTCCCGGAGGACCACCATCATGTTCAGCACTTCACCCGCCGGCTTCGTGGCCGTTGCCGCCATCGGCTTTGCCCCCATCGGCGCTGCCGGCCCCTGCGCGCCAAGCTGCCGCACACCAACCAGTTCCAGCTGGGCACGCTGGACAAGAAAGGCTGCTTCTGCCCCTGCAAACAGCCCGACGGCAAGAGCGACGCCAAGTGGACGGTGAACAACCCCGGCAACGGCAAGGCCGACATCGACCTGGGCAACTACAAGCTGCAGCTGGACGAGAAGAACTCGCAGATCAAGATCGTCAACAAGAACAACGGCGAAGTCACCAACATCTGGGGCGACCCGCACATCGACTGGAACAAGGACGGCAAGACCGACGCCAACTTCTGGGGCACCACCACCTTCCAGCTGGAAGACGGCACCAAGATCACCATCGACACCGAGCCGTTCAAGAACAACCCCAACGAATGCGTCTCCAGCGAAGTCACCGTGACCCGCGGCGACCACGCGCTGAAGATCACCGGCCTGAGCCAGAACAAGCTGGGCGACCTGCAGGTGGAATACGCCGACCGCGGCGGCCAGGCGCTGGACTGGGCCACGCAGGACGGCTTCGTGGTGCGCGAGAACCCCAACGGCGAAGGCTGGCTCAACGCCGACACCGGCAAGCTGGCCGGCCAGAAGGACTTCGACATCACCAAGCCGAACGCCGTGAAGCCCTACGAGTTCACGCAGCAGTTCGGCCAGGCGCTGGGCCTGTTCCTGATGACCGGCCTGATGGGCGGCATCTTCAGCCACATGGGCAGCCAGGCGTCCAGCTGGGAGCCGGGCCGCAGCAGCAGCGACACCCTCCGATGCGCAACAAGCCGCTGCTGGTGCCGCCGCGCGCCCGGGTCGAACAGCCCGACGCCCACACCGTCAACATCCACCACCGCAACGGCACCGTGGACACGCGCAGCGGCGGCTCGCTGGCCTGGCGCACCAACAACCCCGGCCTGCTGCCCTTCAACCCGGTCACGCGCCTGATGGGCGCCATCGGTGCGGTGGACGGCGTGGCGGTGTTCCGCAACGAAGACGCCGGCCGCAGCGCCCTGACCAGGCTGATGCTGGGCCAGCTGCGCTGAGCGCGACGCCATAAGAAAACGCAAGTCTCCCAAGCCTTTGAAACGGCCCGCCCTGCGGGTCGTTTTTTGGGCCGCACCGCACTGGCGTGCGCGTGCAGAATGCCCCGCATGACCGCGCCCGCCGACCTGATCGACCGAATCCCCGCCGACCACCTGCCCGCGCTGCTGGCCGCCATGCCGAAGGCGGAATTGCACATGCACATCGAAGGCTCGCTGGAGCCCGAGATGATCTTCGCGCTGGCGGCGCGCAACGGCGTGGCGCTGCCTTACGCCAGCGTGGATGCACTGCGCCGCGCCTACGCCTTCACCGACCTGCAGAGCTTTCTCGACATCTACTACCAAGGTGCCAGCGTGCTGCTGCACGAGCAGGATTTCTACGACACGGCGCAGGCGTATCTGGCGCGGGCAGCTACCGATAACGTCGTACACGCCGAGATCTTCTTCGACCCGCAGACGCACACGGCGCGCGGCGTGCCGATGGGCACGGTGATCCGCGGCCTGTCGCGCGCCTGCGCCGAGGCGCCGCAGAAGCACGGCCTTAGCGCCACGCTGATCCTGTGCTTTCTGCGCCACCTGAGCGAGCGCGAAGCCTTCGAGACGCTGGAGACGGCGCTACCTTTTCGAGAGCACTTCATCGGCGTCGGGCTCGATTCGAGCGAGGTGGGCCACCCGCCGGAGAAGTTCGCCCGCGTGTTCGCGCGCTGCCGCGAACTGGGCTTTCGCATCGTCGCGCACGCTGGTGAAGAAGGGCCGCCCGACTACATCTGGCAGGCGCTGGACGTGCTGAAGGCGGAGCGCATCGACCACGGCGTGCAGGCCGTGCACGACGCGGTTCTGATGCGCCGTCTGGGCGCCGGGCGCGTGCCGCTCACGGTGTGCCCGCTGTCGAACCAGAAGCTCCGCGTGTTCCCCGATCTGGCGGACCACAACCTGAAGGCGCTGCTCGACGCCGGCCTGTGCGCCACCGTCAACGCCGACGACCCGGCCTACTTCGGCGGCTACGTGAACGACAACCTGCGCGCCGTGGCCGCCGCCACCGGCCTGACGGCACGGCACGCGTACCAGCTGGCCGCCAACAGCTTCGAGGCCAGCTTTGCCGACGCGGCGGCCAAGGCGCGCTGGCGCGAGCAGCTGGACGCGTGCTTCGAGCGCTTCAACCGCTGATTCAGAGCGCCGCGCGCAGGCGCTGGGCATAGGCCTCCAGCGCGGCGGGGCCGGGCTCCTTGCGCGGCCAGGTGTAGTCGATGCCATCACCATCGTGCCGCGGCACCACGTGGATGTGAAAGTGCCCCACCGTCTGCCCCGCCACGGCGCCGTTGGCCTGCAGCAGCATCAGCCCGTCAGGATCGAACGCGGTGCGCGCGGCCAGCGCCACGCGCTGTGCCATGCGCATCACGGCGCCGGCTTCCTCGGGCGTCAGGTCGAACAGCGTGGCGGCGTGGCGCTTGCTGGCCACCAGCACATGGCCCGGGTTGACCTGGCCCAGGTCCATGAAGGCCAGCGCCAGATCGTCCTCGGCCACGCGGGCCGAAGGGATCTCGCCCGCCACCAGGCGGCAGAAGATGCACTGGCCGGGTGGCGAGGTGTCGATGAACATGGGCATGGCGAAGCTCCTTGACATGAAGGTGTACGGGAAAAGCCGCAGTGTAGGAAACGCGATCCTTCATCGCCCGCCTGTTGCAGGAGCGGCGGAAGCCGCGAACGGGTGTGGCGCGACAGAGGCGCTGCTTCGCGGCTTCCGCCGCTCCTACATCCATAGCTTCTGGCGCCTGTCACACCTTGATTTCATGTGTTTATCCTTTGAAATCATTGGATGACGGGCGCACCCCACTATCAAATTGATGGCGCCCCACGGCAGCCGCCAGCACGCGCGCACCCGCCGCCCTACAATCGCGCCCGCCATGCCGATGCCCCGGTGGCCTGGCGTTGTTTGTTTTCGGGGCCATGTAGAGGAACACCATGTACAAAAACCTCGCCGCCACACTCGTGGCCGCCTGTTGTTTGTCTCCCGCCTTCGCCCAGTCCAGTGCGCCGATCAGGGCGGCCTGGGTCTACGTCACCCCCTCACCGACGCCGGCTGGACGCAGCAGCACGACCAGGGCCGCCGCGCCGTCGAGAAGGCGCTGGGCGCGCAGGTGCAGACCACCTACGTCGAGAACGTGCCCGAGGGCGCCGACGCCGAGCGCGTGATCCGCGACCTGGCGGCGCAAGGGCACCAGATCATCTTCACGCCCAGCTTCGGCTACATGGAGCCGACGCTGAAGGTGGCGCGCGACTTCCCGGCCGTGAAGTTCGAATCCATCACCGGCTACAAGCAGGCGCCCAACGTGGCCACGGCCAACGCGCGCTATTACGAGGGACGCTACCTGGCCGGCATCGCCGCCGGGCGCCTGACGAAGTCGAACCAGGCGGGCTACGTGGCGGGCTTTCCGATCCCCGAGGTGCTGCAGGGCATCAACGCCTTCACGCTGGGCATGCGCAGCGTCAACCCGAAGGCCGAGGTGCGCGTGATCTGGCTGAACGAGTGGTTCAACCCGCCGCGCGAGCGCGACGCCGCCATGACGCTGATGAACCAGGGCGCCGACGTGCTGGCCTTCCACACCGGCTCCACAGCCGTCATGGCCGCCGCCGAGGAGCGCGGCGCACTGGCCGTGGCCTACCACTCCGACATGCGCAAGGTGGCGCCCACGGCGCAGATCGCCGCCGTGACGCACCAGTGGGGCGACTACTACACGCGCCGCGTGCAGGCCGTGCGCGATGACCGTTGGCAAAGCGGCAAGCTGTGGGGCGGCGTGAAGGAAGGCATGATCCGCGTCGAGGCCTTCGGCCCCAAGGTGCCGCAGGCGGTGCAGCGCGAAGTGCTGGCCCGGCAGCAGGACATCGCCGCCGGCCGCCTGCACCCGTTCAGCGGGCCGATCGCCGACAACGAAGGCCACGCGCGGGTTGGCAAGGGCCAGAAGCTCGATGATGCGCAGATCCTGCAGATGAACTGGCTGGTCGACGGCGTGCGCACGCCGCTGCCGCGCTGAGCACCGGCCCGGCTCGGCAGGTGTGCATGCATCCGCCGGGTTCGCGCGGAGCGCCAACACCGGCGCCCATCGAGGCGCCAGGCGCGGACGTCGCCCCCGCCGCTCAGGCCGCGAACTGCGCGGCCTGCTGCTGCAACTGCTCGGCCACGGTGTCGAACGGCGCCATGTCGCCGGCGGCGCGCGACAGCAGGATCGCGCCCTGCACCGCCGCCATCAGCAGCGTGGCAAAGCTGGCGGCCTGCGCCGGCGGCAGGCCGGCCGCCTTCAGCGCCGCTGCCAGCGTGCCCGTCCATTGCGCGAAGGCCTGGCGGCAGTCCTGCAGCAGGCGGCTGGAGTCGGCCGCCACGGTGACGGCCACCACGGGACAACCTGATTCGCAGTCGTCGCGCAGCAGCATGCCGCGCCACAGGGCCAGCGCCCCTTGCACCACCGCCTCGGCCGGCTGGCCATGCAGCGCCTGCAGCTGGTCGTCCAGCAAGGTGGTGAAATCCTCCAGCACGGCCTCGATCAGCTCGGCCTTGCCGCCCGGAAAGTGGTGGTAGATGGAGCCGCGCGACGTGCCCGTCAGCGCCAGCACTTCGGAAAACGCGGTCGCGTGCAAGCCCCGGCGCCGCAGCACCTGGGTTGCCCCTTCCACCATCTTCCGACGCACAGTTCCGCGCATGGTCGCCCGCCTCTCTTGACGATCCGGCCGCACCGCCCGGCCAGAGCATGGCAGCATAGCAACGAAGCCGCAGAATCACTATGTCATTCGACATGACGTGTGGCTGGCATTGCGCATCAAGCTATTATTTGGATAGCGATTTCCACATCGTGCGCGATGCCGGTGGCCCGGTCACGCCGGCCGGCGTGGGCACAATGGCCGCATGCAACAGGCTTGGCGTGCAGCCCTCCTCCGATTCGACGCCCACGGCCAGGCCGTGCACGACAGCGACGGCCTGCTGGTGACGCAGCGCGATGCCGCCGGCGTGCGGCGCGTGGTGGCCGCCGGCTCGCACGCGACGTTGGCACCGCAGTTCGCGCAGGTGCCCGTCACGCACCTGCCCGGCCGGCTGATCGCCCCCGGCTTCGTGGACATGCACGTCCACTACCCGCAACTCGACGTGATCGGCTCGCCCGCCGACGGCCTGCTGCCCTGGCTGGAGCACTACACCTTTCCGCACGAGGCGCGCTTTGCCGACCCGGCGCATGCGGCCGAGGTGGCCGCCTTCTTCTGCGGCGAGCTGGCGCGCCACGGCGTGACGACGGCGCTCACCTTCTGCACCTCGCACCCAGCGTCGGTCGATGCGCTGTTCACCGAAGCGCAGACACGCGGCCTGCGCCTGATCGCCGGCAAGTGCCTGCAGGATCGCCACAGCCCCGATGGCGTGCGCGACGAGACCGGGCAGAGCCTGATAGATACCGAAGCGCTGATCAAGAAGTGGCACGGCGTGGACCGCCTGGGCTACGCCATCACGCCGCGCTTTGCACCCACATCAACCGAGGCGCAACTGCGCGGCGCGGGTGCGCTGGCCGCGCAGTACCCCGCTGTGTGGATCCAGTCGCACGTGGCCGAGAACGTCGACGAGATCGCCTGGGCGCGCGCGCTGTTTCCCGATTCGCGCAGCTACCTCGCCATCTACGCCGACCACGGCCTGATGCGCCGCCGCGCCGTGTACGCGCACTGCATCCACTTCCACGACGACGACCGCGCGCTGATGCGCGATACCCACACCGCCGCCGCCGTGTGCCCCACCAGCAACCTCTTTTTGGGCAGCGGCTTCTTCGACTTCGCGGGGCCGAGCGCGTGCCCTTCGCCCACGGCCTGGCCAGCGACGTGGGCGGCGGCACCAGCTTCTCGCCCTTCGTGACGATGCGCGCGGCTTACTTCGCCGGCCGCGCGGCCAGCACGGGCGTGGAGCCCAAGCCGGGCATCAGCCTGTCGCCCGAGCGCTTGTGGTGGCTGCACACCGCCGGCGCGGCGCGCGCGCTGGATCTGCAAGGCGTGGTCGGCAACCTGCAGCCCGGCTGCGAGGCCGACTTCGTGGTGCTGAACCCCGGCGCCACGCCGCTGCTGGCGCGCCGCACCGCGCAGGCCGAGACGCTGGCCGAGCTGCTGTTCGCCCTCATCGTGCTGGGCGACGACCGCGTGGTCGAGCGCACCGTGATTTCTCAAGCAAAATAGCGGTCTGGCGCTTGAGGAGAAAGCGCGACCAGCTATCAAAAACAGAGTACCCTGACATGAGCATCAAGAGCGACAAGTGGATCCGCCGCATGGCCGAGCAGCACGGCATGATCGAGCCTTTCGAGCCGGGCCAGATCCGCGAGCGCGACGGCAAGAAGATCGTCAGCTACGGCACCAGCAGTTATGGCTACGACATCCGCTGCGCGCCCGAATTCAAGATCTTCACCAACATCCACAGCACGGTGGTTGATCCGAAGAATTTTGACGAGAAGAGCTTCGTCGACTTCCACGGCGATGTCTGCATCATCCCGCCCAACAGCTTTGCGCTGGCGCGCACGGTGGAGTACTTCCGCATCCCGCGCAACGTGCTGACCATTTGCCTGGGCAAGAGCACTTATGCGCGCTGCGGCATCATCGTCAACGTCACGCCCTTCGAGCCCGAGTGGGAAGGCTACGTGACGCTGGAGTTCAGCAACACCACGCCGCTGCCGGCCAAAATCTACGCGGGCGAAGGCTGCGCGCAGGTGCTGTTCTTCGAGAGCGACGAGGTGTGCGAAGTCAGCTACAAGGACCGTGGCGGCAAGTACCAGGGCCAGGTGGGCGTGACGCTGCCAAAGACCTGAGGCACGGCGCCGCATCGCCGTGCGGCGACGGCGCGCTTCGGTTTTTCCTACGCCAGCCACCGCCGCTGGCTGAATGGTCACGAGCGGCCACGTTCGTAGCATCCAACGCATGGCTACGAACACGCACACCCCCGACTTTCAGGACACGATTCCGGCTGCCTGCCGCGCAAACAAGGCGCGGCCGCCGCGCAGCCCGGCCGCCGATGCGGACGACCTGGTCACACTGCTTTCGCCCGAGCGCGTGGTGGTGGTGATCGGCCTGCTGACCATGGTCGTGCTGCTGCTGGCCTCGATCGCCGGTGTGGCGCAGGCACAGGTGCGCAAGGGCCACGACTTCCAGTTCGCGCAGTCACCGGCGCCGGCGCAGGCCGCCACGGTCTACAGCAGCCATGGCGGTGCCCGCGTGGACGACCTGGGGCCGGTGGCCGCGCTCTCGAATTAAGCGCTCAGCCCGTCGGCCGCGATTTCGCCGCCAGCCGCGCGGCGGCCAGGTCCCAGCCGGCCCAGCCGCAGCTCTTGAACAGCACCGGCCCGCGCGCGTCGCGGGCTTTTGGCTGGCCGGCCACGATGTCGGCCAGCGCCGGCATGGCGTCCACGTCGAGGCCCGCCTGCAGCAGGTCGCCCGCCTCATGGCCCGCGTCGCGCGAATCGACCACGATGCGGCCCTGCGCGGCGATGGCGCGGCACAGCTCGGGCGCCAGTTCCACCATCTGCGGCGTGAAGGCGCCGACGGCGGCGATGAAGGCATCGTCACGCGGCTGGCCGCGCAGCACCACGGCGCTGGCGGGCGTGCAGGTGGCGACCAGCGGGCAATCGGCCAGCGCGGCATCGGCGTCGTCGACCACTTCGGCCCGCAAACCCAGGCGGCGTGCGTGCGCGGCCAGCGCCTCGGCACTGGCGCGGCGGCGCGAGGCGATGCGGAACTGCTTCACGCCCAGTGCGGCGGCGAACACCTCGACGTGCGCCTGTCCCTGCACGCCGGCGCCGACGATCAGCATCGGCCCCGCCAGATTCGGCGCCAGCCAGCGCGCGCCGAGCGCCGACACGGCCGCCGTGCGCCGCCCCGTCACGGTGGGGCCATCCAGGATCAGCGTGCGCGCACCGCTGGCCACGTCGAACACCGCCACGTCGCCCTGGATGGTGGGCGTGGCCGTGCCCACGTTGGCGGGCGTGAAGGTGATGAGCTTGGTCATGGCCGTGCGCGCGTCGCAGCCGGGCATGGCGAACAGGAACGCGCCCGCCGCCATGGGCAGCACGGTGCGCGGCGGCACCTGCACCGTGGGGTCGGTCAGCAGGGCTTCGATTTCATCGACCAGCGGCGCCCAGGGCAGGCGCGCGGCGGTCTGGGCGGCGTCGAGCAGGATGTTCATGCGGGGATTCTGGCGCATGGGGGCGCGGGGGTTCGTCGCTTCCTGATTCGCAGCCAGTCTCAGACCGTGTTGTGGGAGCGGGCTTGCCCGCGATCAAGCGTTCATTGCGACGAGTCGCCTCATCGCGGGCAAGCCCGTTCCCACACAGCGGATGAGGGCCGCGCGTCATCCAAGACTTCTTGATAACCAAGCATCGCCTCACATACTCCCCATATGACACATCTATAGCGCCCGACCAATAAGCGCAAGAAACACATACTCCCCTGTTTTTCAGCGGGGCTGGTCGGCGCAACGCGCGGCCGCTGTACGGGGCGCTGCCGGCTTGGGCAGGCTTCAGTCCACCGCGCCAGCGCCCAGCCGCACATCGTGCTGCAGCGCCAGCGCGGTGCGGATGCCGATGCGCAGGCCTTCGACCATCCGGTCCAGCGGCAGGCTGGGTGCGCCCTGCTCGGGCAGCATGGGCACGTGGATGAAGCCGCCGCGCGTGCCCTTCAGCCCGCGCCCCGTGGCCAAGCGGTGCATCAGCCCGTAGAACACGTGGTTGCAGACGAAGGTGCCGGCGGTCTGCGAGACCTCGGCCGGGATGCCGGCCCAGTTCATCTCGGCCTGCATGGCCTTGATGGGCAGCGTGCTGAAGTAGGCGGCGGGCGCCCCGCGACCACGGGGGTGTCGATGGGTTGCGCACCGGCGTTGTCGGCGATGCGGGCGTCGTTCACGTTGATGGCGATGCGCTCCAGCGAGATCGCCGCGCGCGTGGCCGCCAGGCCCAGGCAGATCACCAGCGCCGGCCGGTGCGCGGCCAGCAGGGCGTTGAGGCGTTTCAGCGAATCACCGAACACCGTGGGCAGTTGCGCCGCCACCACGCGGTGGCCGCCGATCTGGCGCCGGTGCAGCGCCTGAGCGACCAGCCAGCTGGGGTTGAGCGCGTCGCCGCCGAAGGGGTCGAACCCCGTCACCAGAACGGGACGCGGCTTGTCGGGCTTGTCTGACGGGCGCGGGGTGCGGCGGGCGACTACCATTGCCACAATTTAGCGCAAGCAGTGCGCGAGGAGCATGCGATGAGATGGGAAGGCAACCGACAGTCAGACAACGTGGAAGACCGCCGCGCCGGTGGCGGGGGTGGCGGCTTCGGCTTTGGCGGCAAGAGCATCGGCATCGGCACCATCGTGATCGCGCTGCTGGCCTGGGGCGTGTTCGGCATCAACCCGCTGACGACCATCGGCGTGCTGGGTGGCGCGGGCAGCCAGGTGTCGCAGCCGGCGCCGGGCCAGGCACCACCGGCCAATGACCAGGCGGCGGCCTT
Organism: Ottowia beijingensis; assembly: GCF_013423955.1. Lineage (GTDB taxonomy): Bacteria > Pseudomonadota > Gammaproteobacteria > Burkholderiales > Burkholderiaceae_C > Ottowia > Ottowia beijingensis. The sequence goes on from NZ_JACCKX010000001.1 coordinate 1,151,775, forward strand.
CGTCTCCACCGTGCTGGCCTCGACCGAGGACGCGTGGACGCAGATCTTCCGCCAGGGCGGCGCGCAATACCGCGAGCCGCGCTTGGTGCTGTTCCGCGGTGCCACGCGCACGGCCTGCGGCATGGGGCAGTCGGCCATGGGGCCGTTCTACTGCCCGGCCGACCAGACGGTGTACCTGGACATGGAATTCTTCGAGACCCTGCAGCGCCAGCTGAACGCGCCGGGCGAGTTCGCCCGCGCCTACGTGATCGCGCACGAGGTGGGCCACCACGTGCAGACGCTGCTGGGCACCACCGGCAAGGTCGACAGCCTGCGCGGCCGCGTCAGCGAGCGCGAGAACAACGCGCTGTCGGTGCGCATGGAGTTGCAGGCCGACTGCTTTGCCGGCATCTGGGCAAACAAGTCGCAGCAGGCCAAGAACTGGCTGGAGCAGGGCGACCTTGAATCGGCCATGAACGCCGCCGCCCGGATCGGCGACGACCACCTGCAGCGCCAGCAGACCGGCATGGTGCGGCCCGACACCTTCACCCACGGCTCGAGCGCGCAGCGCCAGCGCTGGTTCGCGCAGGGCTTCAAGACGGGCAGCGTGCAGGCCTGCGATACCTTCAACGCCCAGTCGCTTTAAGCATCAAATCGGGCTTTTGCGCCGTGGATACGGCGCAAGCAGCTATTGATTGCATAGTGATCGCAACCCCTAATTCCGTCACGCACTTTTTTGCTGCGATGCGACAATTGGGGGTTAATGACACAACCCTATTCCTCTCTCCCGCTGGCCGAGCCGCTCCAGCGCGCCGTGGCCGAGATGGGCTACGAAAACATGACGCCCATCCAGGCGCAGGCCATTCCCGTGGTGCTGGCCGGCCAGGACGTCATGGGTGCCGCGCAGACCGGCACCGGCAAGACCGCCGCCTTCTCGCTGCCGCTGCTGCAGCGCCTGCTGAAGCACGAAACCGCATCCGTGTCGCCCGCGCGCCACCCGGTGCGCGCGCTGGTGCTGCTGCCCACGCGCGAGCTGGCCGACCAGGTGGCGGGCCAGGTGAAGCAGTACGCCAAATACACGCAGCTGCGCAGCGCCGTGGTGTTCGGCGGCATGGACATGAAGCCGCAGATCGAGGAGCTGCGCAAGGGCGTCGAGGTGCTGGTGGCCACGCCCGGCCGCCTGCTGGACCACATCGAGGCCAAGACCGCGGTGCTGAACCAGGTCGAATACGTGGTGCTCGACGAGGCCGACCGCATGCTGGACATCGGCTTCCTGCCCGATCTGCAGCGCATCCTGAACTACCTGCCCAGGCAGCGCACCACGCTGCTGTTCAGCGCCACCTTCTCGCCCGAGATCAAGCGCCTGGCCGCCAGCTACCTGCAGGACCCGGTGCTGATCGAGGTGGCGCGCCCCAACGCCACCGCCTCCACCGTCGAGCAGCACTTCTACCTGCTGGACGAGGACGACAAGCGCCGCGCCATCCGCCAAGTGCTGAAGGACAAGCAGCTCGGCCAGGCCTTCGTGTTCTGCAACAGCAAGCTGGGCACCGCCCGGCTGGCCCGCGCGCTGGAGCGCGACGGCCTGAAAACCACCGCCCTGCACGGTGACAAGAGCCAGGACGAGCGCCTGAAGTCGCTCGAAGCCTTCAAGCAGGGCGAGGTCGACCTGCTGGTGGCCACCGACGTGGCCGCGCGCGGGCTCGACATCAAGGACGTGCCGGCGGTCTTCAACTACGACGTGCCCTTCCACGCCGAGGACTACGTGCACCGTATCGGCCGCACGGGCCGGGCGGGCGCCTCGGGCGTGGCCGTCACCCTGGTCACCCGGCACGACCAGCGGCTGATGGGCGAGCTGGAGAAGCTGCTCAAGACCAAGATTGAGCTGGAGCACCTGCAGTTCGAGAACGAGCGCCCGCACGGCCGCCAGAACGATGGCCGCCGCCGCTGGCGTGACGACGAGACCGGCGATGCCCGCGACGAGGTGCGCCGCGAACGTGGCGAGCGCCGCCACCCCGAGCGCCGCACCCCGCCGCCGCGCCGGCCGATCCGTTCTTCAACCAACCCTACGAAGCGCCCGCCGAGCAGGACGAGGCGCCCGCGTGGGAGCAGAAAACCCGCCCTGCGCGCGCCGGCCTGTCGGCCAACATCAAGTCCAAGCGCAAGGTGGCGGCGCTGTTCAAGGCGCCGGAGAGCACGCCGGCCACTACGGATTGAGGAGCTGCTGGCGCCCGCTACATAAGGATTTCAGCATCATTTCGATCTGAAACCCTTTAACAGAAGGCGGAAGCAGCTATCTTTCTTGTAGTATCAGCCTTGGCCGCGATGAAGTGACAGCGCCGGGCGAACCGCCGCATCGCGGGCAAGCCCGCTCCCACAAGACCTCCCGCACGACTTACCGCCACGCATGCGTGGCCGTGTGAATCAGCAGCCCGACCAGCCCGCCCACCAGCGTGCCGTTGATGCGGATGAACTGCAGGTCGCGCCCGATGTGGCGCTCCAGCTCGTCGGTCATCTCGCGCGCGTCCCAGGCCTGCACACGCGCCACGATGTAGTGGCGGATGTCGTCGCGGTAGCGCTCGATCAGGCGCGGCGCGGCGGCCTGCAGTTCGCCATTGATCCAGCCGCGGATCTCGGCGTCGCCCGCCAGCCGCTCGCCCAGCGTCTGCGCGGCCTGGGTGATGGTGCGGCGGATGGATGAATCGCCCTGCCCCATGTCGGCCTGCAGCCAGGCCAGCAGTTCGCCCCACAGCTGGTTCACGTAGCTGCCCAGCGCGGGGTTGTCGATCAGCTCCTGCTTCAGCCGCTCGCCGCGCTGCTGCAGCGCCGCGTCGTCCTTCAGGCGGGTGACGAAGCCGTCCACCATGTCGTCAAAGCGCAGGCGCAGGCGGTGCGCCGGGTCGTCGGCCATGTCGATGATGGTCTTGGCGACGATCACCACCACCTTGCGCGTGGCCAGGCGTGCGGCCACCTGGTCGAGCCCCACGTATTTCAGCGCCTTCACCTCGCGCGCGATGGCTTCGGTGATGGTGTCCTGCACGCTGTCCTCGCCCAGCAGCCTGGCCAGTTGCACCAGCACGCCGTCCAGCAGCTCCTGGTGGCGGCGCTCGTGCGTCATGGCCTCCAGCACCTGGCCCGACAGGCGCGTGACTTCCATCTGCCGCAGCCCGCGCCGCGCCAAGTCGGCCACGAAGGCGCGCACGCGCTCGTCGTCCAGCGCGCCCACGGCCCAGCGGCCCACGTCCACCAGCCGCTCGCCCACGCGCGCGGCGTTTTGCGGCTGCGACAGCCAGGCGGCCACGCGGCCCGCGGCATCGAACTCGCGTACCTTGGCCAGCACCTGCTCGGTGGCCAGAAAATGCGTGGCGATGAACTGGCCCAGGTTGACGCCGATGCGGTCCTTGTTGGCCGGGATGATGGCGGTGTGCGGAATCGGCAGCCCCAGCGGATGGCGGAACAGCGCCACCACGGCAAACCAGTCGGCAATGGCGCCCACCATGCCGGCCTCGGCGAACGCGGCCACGTAGCCCCAGGCGGCGTGGCGCGCCTCCAATGTGGTGGCGATGGCGTAGACCACGGCCATGGTCAGCAGCAAGCCCAGCGCCAGGCGCTTCATGCCGGCGGCATCGCGCGCACGCGGGAGCAATGGGCTGGCGCTGTTCATGCGCCGCCGCCCGGCTTGCGCGCCTGCGGGCAGCGCACCTGGATCAGCTCGCGATCCCGCGCATCGGCGCCGATGCGCGCGGCACTCAGGCACCCGCCCCAGACGCAACCAGTGTCGAGCGAGATCAAATCCGGTCGCTCCAGCCAGCCCAGCGTGGACCAATGGCCGAAGGCGATCACGTCATCCGCCGTCTGCCGGCCCGGCACGTCGAACCAGGGCATGAAGCCGGGCGGCGCGCCGTCGGCGCCGCTGCTGTCCTTGGTGTCGAACTCCATGCGCCCATCGGCGGTGCACAGGCGCAGCCGCGTCAGCGCGTTGACGATCACGCGCAGCCGCGCCGTGCCCTGCAGGCCGTCGTGCCATTCGTCGGGCTGGTTGCCGTACATCTGGTGCATGAACACGTGCCAGTCGGCGCCGCGCAGCACGGTCTCCACCTCGGCGGCCAGTTGCATCGTGCGGGCCGCGCTCCACTGCGGCAGCACGCCCGCATGCACCATCAGCACGCCGCGCTCGTGCAGCGCCATGGGGCGGTGGCGCAGCCAGTCGAGCAGCGCATCGCGGTCGGGCGCGGCGAGGATGTCGCCCAGCGTGTCCGTGCGGTGCGGCCGGCGCACGCCCTGCGACACCACCAGCAGGTGCAGGTCGTGGTTGCCCAGCAGGCAGGCCGCCGCATCGCCCAGCGCCGCCATGCGCCGCAGCACGGCCAGCGATTCGGGACCGCGGTTGACCAGATCGCCCAGCAGCACCAGACGGTCACGACTGGGAGAGAAAGCGATTTCGTCGAGCAGCCGGCCCAGTGCGGTGTCGCAGCCCTGCACGTCGCCGATCAGATAAAGTGCCATGTCTTCATTTTCCACCGGCCTCGCGGCCGGCCTGCATGGACTTCCTGCTGATCGCTTTCCTGACCCTGCTCAACGGCGTGTTCGCCATGTCGGAACTGGCCATCGCCTCATCGCGCAAGGCACGGCTGGCAGCCATGGAGGAAAGCGGCGACAGCGGCGCCGGCGCGGCGATCCGGCTGATGGACCGGCCGACGCAGTTCCTCTCCACCGTGCAGGTGGGCATCACCTCCATCGGCATGCTCAACGGCATCGTCGGCGAGGCGGCCTTCAGCGGGCCGGTGGCCGAGTGGCTGGAAGGCTTCGGCATGAGCACGGGCGCGGCGTCGATCGCGGCCACCGCGCTGGTGGTGACGGTGATCACCTTCACCACCATCATCTTCGGCGAGTTGGTGCCCAAGCGCATCGGCCAGATGTTCCCCGAAACCGTGGCGCGCTGGATCGCCCAGCCCATGACCTGGCTGGCCACCGCGGCCAAGCCTTTCGTCGCCCTGCTGTCACTGTGTACGCAGGCGGTGCTGAAACTGCTGCGCATCGACGAATCGCACGGGCGTGCCGTGACCGAGGAGGAAATATCCGCCAGCCTGGAGGAAGGCGTGGATGCCGGCCTGATCGAGGAACACGAGCACCAGATGGTGCGCAACGTGTTTCACCTGGACGACCGCTCGCTGTCGTCGCTGATGGTGCCGCGCAGCGATATTGAATGGCTGGACGCGCGCGCCACCGTGGCCGAGGCGCTGGATTATGTGGCGACGCAGGGTGAGAAAGACGCGCATTCGTGGTATCCGGTATGTCGCGACGGCCTGGACGATGTGATCGGCATTATCTCGGTGGCCAAGCTGCTGGAATCGGGGCGCGAGGGCGACTCGTTGATCGGCGCCCATGTTTCGCAGGCGGCTTTCGTGCCCGAAACCCTCAGCGGCATGGAATTGCTGGAGCAATTGCGCGCCAAATCCGGCCACATGGTGTTCGTGGTGGACGAATATGGCGTGGTGCAGGGCCTGATGACGCCGCGCGATCTGCTGGAGGCGATTACCGGCGAATTGAAACCCGGCGCCCACATCGACGCCTGGGCCACGCCGCATGCCAACGGCAGCTGGCTGCTGGACGGCTTGATGCCGATCAATGAAATGAAAGCCCGGCTGGATATTGAAGACGACCTGCCACACGAGGACAAGGGCCGCTACAACACGGTGGCCGGCCTGCTGCTGGCCGAAATGGGCCGCTTGCCGGACGTGGGAGACGCGATCGAATGCGTGGGTTGGTCGTTCGTGGTGCAGGAACTGGATGGTCGACGGATCGACCTGGTGCTGGCACGCCCCCTGCTGGAAGAATCCGCGCCAACCAACTAATCACCTGCTGGATTATGTTTTTCACGCTTGAATAATGCTATATTCAGCGCACTTTCACTCGATCAATCGAACAAATCATGGCAACGTACAAGGAACTGCTCCAGCAGCAACAGGCACTGACACTGCAAATCGAAGAGGCACGCCAGCGTGAAATTGCCGATGCGGTGGCGCAGGTGCGCGGTCTGGTCAGCGAATATGGCTTGACGGCACAGGATGTATTTCCTTCCGGCCGCAGCAAATCCAGCGCAACGCGTGCGGGCGGCAAGGTGACGCCCAAATACCGCGATCCGGCCACCGGCCAGACCTGGACCGGCCGCGGCAAGGCGCCCAAGTGGATCGACGGCCAGGATCGGACCAAGTTTCTGATTGCCTGATTAACCGCCGCCGCCACATAAAGAAAAGACGCCGCAGGGCGTCTTTTTCGTTTCCAGCGTGGAACCCGGCGGCGGATCACCGATTCAGAGCGCCCATGGTGCGTCTTTGGCGTTACGTCTGGCCGCTGCCGTGGACCGTGGCAGGCCTGTTGGCCGCGTTGCTGGCCGGCCTTCTGGGCGCCCACTGGCAGCACCGGCTGGGCGCGCTGGAAGTGCACGGCGGTCTGCTGGCCGCCGTTTGCCGCCGGCTGCCGGCCTCGCTGCGCTTCGAGGCCATCACCCTGGGCCATGTGGTGCTGGGGCTGGACACGGCCTGCCTGGACGGTGCGCGGGCGCACGAGCAGGTGCATGTTCGCCAGTACGAACGCTGGGGCCCGCTGTTCGTGCCGCTTTACCTGGCCTCCAGCGGCTGGCAATGGCTGCGGGGCGGCTGCCCCTACCGCGACAACCATTTCGAGCGCGAGGCCTATGCGCTGGCGCCGGTCTGCCATCTCCTGCGGCGGCCAATGACAGGGCGATGGTGGAATAATCCGCGCATTGCAAATCAAGGAACAAGTCATGGATCAGAACACGCAACAACGCATTGACGATCTGGTGAAACAGAACGACGTCGTGCTGTTCATGAAGGGCAATGCGAGCTTTCCGATGTGCGGTTTTTCCGGCCGCGCCATCCAGATCCTGAAGGCGTGCGGCGTGGAGCCGAGGGCGCTGACGACGGTGAACGTGCTGGAAGACGAAGCCGTGCGCCAGGGCATCAAGGAATACAGCAACTGGCCCACCATTCCGCAGCTTTACGTGAAGGGCGAGTTCATCGGCGGCTCGGACATCATGATGGAGATGTACGAATCGGGCGAACTGCAGCAACTGGTGGCTGGCCAAGGCTGAAGCAGCCTATCGCCACAAAAAACGGACGCCGCGGCGTCCGTTTTTCATTGTCGACCGGGGCCGCGAGGCCCAGCGGTCTGCGGGACAGCTTACTTGCGCAGCACCACTTCGACGCGGCGCGACGCGGCATTGGTCGCCGCCGTGCCCGAGGTTTCAGCAGGCTTCTCGAGCACCGTGCGGTCTGCCGGAATGCCGGCTGCCACCAGGGCGGCCTGCACCGCCTGCGCGCGGTTCTTCGACAGTTCGGCATTGGCGGCAGCATTGCCGGTCGGATCGTTGAAGCCAGAGATGACGGCCTTGGTATCGGCGTTGGCTTTCATGTAGTTCACCAGATCGGCGGACTTGGCGGCGAAGTCGCTGTGCACGTCGGTCTTGCCGGAGTCGAAGTAGACCTTCAGCGCAGGCACGCTGCTGGCGTCCATCAGGCTGACGACGGCTGAGCCAGTGGGCTCGTCGGCGGCAGCGGCTGCACTGGCGGCAGAGGCCGCGCCAGCGGCAGGTTCGGACGCGGCTGGCGTGATCGGCGCAGTCGCAGGGGTGGTCGTCGGAGCACTGCCGCCGAACGCGGCCACCGGGGCATCACTTGCAGCTGGTGCCGGCACCGCTGCAGGTGCCGACGCCGGGGCTGCCGGCGTCACGGGCGCATCCGTCGGCGTGCGGCTCTTGCCGCAATACGACAGCCCGAACAGCACCGCGGCGGCCGCCACCACCCACGGTAGCCACTTCATCACCCCACCGCCCGCGGCCGGCGCCGCCACGGTGGCAGCGGCCGGTGCGGCCAGCAGGCTTTGCCCCGCCGCGGCGAAGCTTGCCACCTCGGGCGGCAGGTTCGCAGGCAGGCTGCCACCGGGCGTCAGCTTGCCGACGATGGCAGGCAGCAGGTAACCGATGGCGGACGTCACGTTGTCACGGTTCACGCCCAGGCGCGCCGTGATCATCGACAGCAGGCCGCCGCTGGCGCCCAGCACGGTTTCGACCTGGCTGTTGCTCACCGGTTGTGCGCTCGGGCCACCGCCCAGCCACGACTGGATGATGGGCCCCAGGCCCGCCGCCTTGAACTTTTCCAGGAAGCCGGCCAGGCCGCCCGTGTCCCTGTTGGTCATGTAGGCCAGCAGCATCTGCGCCACCGGCAAGGCCTTGTCGCCCAGGCCGAAGCGCGCACCGGCTTCGCGGATCAAAACGTCGAACATGATTTACCTTTCTGATTGTGATGAGGGGCGCGTGTCGCGGCAGGATTTGGGGATGCACGATAAGTGAGCGCCTGCCAACGCACTTAATTCGCACGCCCGAAAATTATAGGAAGCGATGTGGCCAAACGATGTCGGCACGCTCCTACACGCCGCTTTCCGCGTAAGCGCCTGTAAACTGCCCGGCAGCCCGACCCCGCGTCGCCGTGTCTTCATGGATTTCACACAAAGCCTGCTTCTCATCGCGCTGCTGATTGCAGCCAGCGCCTTTTTCTCCGTGGCCGAGATTTCGCTCGCCGCGTCGCGCCGACTGCGCCTGCGCCAGCTGGCGGACGAAGGCAATCCGCGCGCGCTGCAGGTGCTGCACGTGCAGGAACAGCCGGGCTACTACTTCACCACGGTGCAGATCGGCATGAACGCCATCGCCATTCTGGGCGGCATCGTGGGCGAGGGGCTGCTCAGCCCCTACCTCGAGGCGCTGCTCGGCCAGTGGCTGTCGCCGCGCACGGCCACCAGCCTGGCGTTTGCCGGCTCGGTGGCGGTGGTGACGTCGATGTTCGTCGTCTTTGCCGACCTGGTACCCAAGCGCCTGAGCATGGCCCAGCCCGAACGCGTGGCGATGTGGGTGGTTGGCCCCATGGGCAAGGTGTTGGTGGCCTTCAAGCCGCTGGTGTGGCTGTACACGCGCTGCACCGACGTCATCATGCGGCTGCTGGGCCTGCCCACGCAGCGCGACGAGCGCATCACGCCCGACGACATCCTGGCGCTGGCCGAGGCCGGCACGAAGGCCGGCGTCCTCGACCGGCCTGGGCAGTTGGTGATCGAAAACGTGTTCGAGCTGGACACCCGCACCGTGACCAGCGCCATGACGCCGCGCGACCAGATCGCCTGGCTGCGCCACGACGCCAGCGACGACGACATCCGTGCGCTGATCGCGGCCGAGCCGTTCTCGACCTACCCGGTGTGCGACGGCGAGCTGGACCAGGTGCTGGGCTATGTCGACGCCAAGGACCTGTTCCAGCGCGTGCTCAGCGGCCGCCCCATCGTGCTGACCGAGGGCGGCCTGCTGCACAAGCTGGTGGTGGTGCCGGATGCGCTGAGCTTGTCCGAGGTGCTGCACCAGTTCCGCCAGCAGCACGAGGACTTCGCGCTCATCGTCAACGAATACAGCACGGTGGTGGGCGTGGTGACGCTGAACGACGTGATGAGCACGGTGATGGGCGAGCTGGTGACGCCCGAGGACGAGGATCTGATCGTGCGGCGCGACGACGGCTCGTGGCTGATCGACGGCCACACGCCGATGCAGGACGTGCAGCGCGCGCTGGCGCTGGACGATCTGCCGAGCGCCGGCGATTACGACACGCTGGCGGGCTTTCTGATGGTGATGCTGCGCCGCGTGCCGCGCCGCACCGACCATGTGGTGTGGAGCGGCCACCGATTCGAGGTGATGGACGTGGACAACTACCGCATCGACCAGGTGCTGGTGACGCGCGAGGCGGCGGGTTGATCAAACTGCGTCGTCAAAAAACAATAGCTGCTTGCGCTTGTCACAAGCCAATTTCAGGTAGATTAATATCTGAAACGCTTATATATCAAGCGCAAGCAGCTACTTATTAGATAGCATTCAACGTGACGTCCAACGCCCTCAACCCGCGAACGTCCAGCGCTTCTGTGCCCCGAACACCGCGTTGGGATACGGCGACTTGCCGCGCGAGCCGTTGTAGCGGCCCAGCGCCATGAACAGGTCGCCGCGCTCGCGGTCCAGGTAGTGGCGCAGGATCACGCAGCCGAAGCGCAGGTTGGTCTGCATGTGAAACAGCTTGCCCGGGTCGCCGTCGCCGATCACGCGCGTCCAGAACGGCATCACCTGCATGTAGCCGCGCGCGCCCACGCTGGACACAGCGAACTTGCGGAACGCGCTTTCCACCTGGATCAGGCCCAGCACCAGCGAGGTGTCCAGCCCCGCGCGGCGCGTTTCGTACCACACCGTCTGCAAAAACTCGATGCGCGTGTTGAAGTCGCGCTTGCGGCTGTACAGCCGGTCGCTCATGGCCGACAGCCAGCGCAGGTACGACAGCCGCGCCTCGGTGGTCGCGAAGGTGGGCACTGGCGGTGCGCTGTTGGCGATGGCCGAGCTGAGCGCGCCACGCACCGAATCGGCCAGCGGCTCCTCCAACTGGCCGCCGGCCTGCGCGCGCTCTTGAAACGCAAGCGCCCCGGGCAGCACCAGCAAGCCCTGCAGGCACTTTCTTCGATCAACGCAGGCATCGCGCGCAGGCCGCGCCGCGGGCGCGGTCATGCCGCCAGCTTGCCCTTCACGAAGGCGGCGATCTCGCCCGCCGGCACCTTGGTGGCGGCTTCGTCGCGGCGGTGCTGGTATTCGATCTGGCCTTCCTTCAGCTCTTGTCGCCAATCGTCACGCGGTGCGGCACGCCGATCAGCTCCCAGTCGGCGAACATCGCGCCGGGGCGCTCGCCGCGGTCATCCAGCATCACGTCGACGCCGGCGGCCAGCAGGTCGGCGTACAGGCTTTCGGCAGCCTGCTTCACCGCCTCGCTGCGGTCCATGCCCACGGGGCAGATCACCACCGTGAACGGCGCGATCGCATCGGGCCAGATGATGCCCTTGGCATCGTGGTTCTGTTCGATCGCCGCCGCCGGCAGGCGCGTGATGCCGATGCCGTAGCAGCCCATCTCGAAGGGCTTGGGCTTGCCGTCCTCGTCGAGAAAGGTGGCGTTCATCGCCGCGCTGTACTTCGTGCCCAGGTAGAACACGTGGCCGATCTCGATGCCGCGCTCGATCGCCAGCTGGCCCTTGCCGTCGGGCGACGCATCGCCCGCCACCACGTTGCGCAGGTCGGCCACCTGGTCGGGCTCGGGCAGGTCGCGCCCCAGTTGACGCCGGTGATGTGGAAGTCCTCCTCGTTGGCACCGCAGACCCAGTCGGCCATCACGGCCACCTCGCGGTCGGCCACGATCTTCACGGGTTTCTTCAGGCCGATGGGGCCCAGGTAACCGGGCTTGGTGCCGAAGTGCTCCATGATTTCGGGCACGGTGGCGAACCGGAAGCCCTGGTCGAGCCCCGGCACCTTACCCACCTTGACCTCGTTCATGTCGTGGTCGCCGCGCAGCAGCAGCAGCCAGACCTGGGTCTTGGCCGCTTCGCCCGCTTCGTTCAGCTCGTCGGTGGCCAGCACCAGCGACTTGACGGTGGTGTTCAGCGGCAGCTTCAGCAACTCGGCCACGTCGGCGCATGTCGCCTTGCCGGGCGTCGGCGTCCTGGTCATGGGCTGCACGGCGGCGGGGCGCGGGCCGGCAGGCGCCAGCGCTTCGGCTTTCTCCATGTTGGCGGCGTAGTCGCTGCAGGTGGCGTAGACGATGGCGTCCTCGCCGGTCGCGGCAATGACCTGGAACTCCTCGCTCAGGTCGCCGCCGATGGCGCCCGAGTCGGCGGCCACGGCGCGATAGGTCAGGCCGAAGCGGTCGAAGATGGCGCGGTAGGCCTGCGCCATCACCTGGTAGCTCTTCTGGCACCGGCTTCGTCGCGGTCGAAGCTGTAGGCGTCCTTCATGATGAACTCGCGCCCGCGCATCAGGCCGAAGCGCGGCCGACGCTCGTCGCGGAACTTGGTCTGGATCTGGTACAGGTTCTTCGGCAACTGCTTGTAGCTGCGGAAGTCCTGGCGCGCGATGTCGGTCACCGCCTCCTCACTGGTTGGCTGGATGACGAAATCGCGCTCGTGCCGGTCTTTCACGCGCAGCAGTTCGGGCCCCATGGACTGGAAGCGGCCCGTCTCGCTCCACAGCTCGGCCGGCTGCACCACCGGCATGGTGCATTCGATGGCGCCGGCGCGGTTCATTTCCTCGCGCACGATGGCCTCGACCTTGCGGATCACGCGCAGACCCATGGGCATGTAGGTGTAGATGCCGGCGGACAGGCGCTTGATCATGCCGGCGCGCATCATCAACTGGTGGCTGACCACTTCAGCGTCGGCCGGCGCTTCTTTCAGCGTGGAGATAAGGAACTGGGAGGCTTTCATCGGGACAGCGGCGTGAAGGCCACGCCAAGCTTGGGGGTTTGTGCCCACTTGCCGCGCAGGGGGCGCCGTGCATAATGGACCCAACTTATCAAAATTTGGGGTTAGATTATGCTCGACCGGGAAGGCTTTCGCCCGAACGTCGGCATCATCCTGCTCAACCAGAAAAATCAGGTATTTTGGGGCAGGCGCATTCGCACCCATTCCTGGCAGTTCCCGCAAGGCGGCATCGATCGTGGCGAATCGCCCGAACAGGCCATGTACCGCGAACTGCACGAGGAAGTCGGCCTTCAGCCGGAGCACGTGCGCATCGTGGCCCGAACCCGCGACTGGTTGCGCTACGAGGTGCCAGACCGGTTCATCCGCCGTGACGCGCGCGGACACTACAAAGGCCAGAAACAGATCTGGTATCTGCTGCAACTGATGGCGCACGACTGGCAGCTCAACCTGCGCGCCACCAGCCACCCCGAGTTCGACGCCTGGCGCTGGAACGATTACTGGGTGCCGCTGGATGTCGTCGTCGAATTCAAACGTGGCGTGTACGAGATGGCGCTGACCGAACTGGCGCGTTTTCTGCCGCGCCAGGAGCACCGCAATCGCTACCTGCGCGGCGGCATGCGCCCACGCGATGGCGGCGACATGCCACCCATCCACACGCAGGAGCGCCACCACGAGCGACGCGGCCCGCCGCCCGTGGCATTGCCGCCGGGTGCGACGCTGGAAGCCGTGCCGCGAGCGCCCTTCGGCCCGCGCGAAGAATCATGAGTCGCCTGGCCAAACGTTGGCACGGGTGTGCATCCCCGCTCCTGGCGGCAATCGCCCTGCTCGTCAGCGCCGCCGCCCACGCCCAATATGCCGATCTGGATCGTGCGGACTGGAAGGAAGATGCCGCTCCGCCGCCACCCGTCTACAGCACGAGCCGGCTGATCGACATCGAGATGCCGCGCAGTGCCACGGTGCGCATGGGGATCGACCCGGAAACCATCACCATCAACCACGACACCGGCATCGTCCGCTACGTGGCGGTGGCACGCGGGCCGTCGGCCGTCAACGCCACGTACGAAGGTATTCGCTGTGCCACGGGCGAATACCGCGTCTACGCCCGCCAGGTGCAAGGCAACCCTGGACGCCCAGCGGCGAGAACGACTGGAAAAGCATGCGCGGCCAAACCAGCGTGATGGTGCAGCACCCCTACCGGCTGGCGCGCGACGGCATGTGCATCGGCACCGGCGTGCGCCAGACGGTGGCCGACATGGTGCGCGAGCTGAAATCGGGCAACCGCTCGCTGTACTACTGAGTCGGGGCGGCGGCGCGCTGACGCCGCATCAGCGCGACAGCACCATGTTGTCGCGGTGCACCATCTCCGGCTCGGCCATGTAACCCAGCAACGTGGGAATCTCTGCCGATGGCTTGCGGCACAGCAGGCGTGCTTCGGCGCTCGAATAATTGGCCAGCCCGCGCGCCACCTCTGCACCGGCCGCATCGCGGATCGCCACCACGTCACCGCGCGCGAACACGCCCTCCACCTGCGTCATGCCGATGGGCAGCAGGCTGGTGCCGGCGCTGCGCAGTTTGGCCACCGCACCATCGTCAACCACCAGCGCGCCGCGTAATTGCAGGTGATCGGCGATCCATTGCTTGCGTGCCTGCATCTTCTGCGTCGGTGCCACCAGCAGCGTGCCGATGCGCTCGCCCGCCGCCAGGCGCAGCAGGACGTCCGGCTCGCGCCCCCAGGCGATGACCGTGGAGGCGCCCGATCCCGCCGCCCGCTTGGCGGCCAGGATCTTGGTCAGCATGCCGCCCTTGCCGATGCTGGAGCCTGCGCCGCCGGCCATGCGCTCCAGCGCCAGATCGCCGGCACGCGCCTCGTGCACGAACTCGGCCCCGGGGTTGGCCCGCGGATCGGCCGTGTACAGCCCCTTCTGGTCGGTCAGGATGACCAGCAGATCAGCCTCGATCAGGTTGGCCACCAGCGCGCCCAGCGTGTCGTTGTCGCCCACCTTGATCTCGTCGGTGACGACGGTGTCGTTCTCGTTGATGACCGGCAGCACCTGGTATTCGAGCAGCGTGAGCAAGGTGGTGCGCGCGTTCAGGTAGCGCTCGCGATCAGCCAGGTCGGCGTGGGTGAGCAGCACCTGAGCGCTGCGCAGGCCCTGCTCGCGCAGTTTCGTCTCGTACATCTGCGCCAGGCCCATCTGGCCCACGGCGGCGGCGGCCTGCAGTTCGTTCACCTCTTTCGGGCGTTGCGCCCAGCCCAGGCGCTTCATGCCCTCAGCGATGGCGCCGCTGGACACCATCACGACCTCGCGGTGCGTGCCGGGCTCCCGCGCCAGCAGCGCCATCTGGCGACACCATTCGCCAATGGCCGCCTCGTCCAGACCGCGTCCCTCGTTGGTGACCAGGCTGGAGCCCACCTTGATGACGACACGGCGCGCCTCGCGCAACACGTCGGAAATGGATTTATTGGTCATTTCGGGCCTCAGCGCCTATGTAGAAAGCGCAGGCAGCTATTATTATTGAAGCAATCAATCATCGAAACGGGGATCGCGCGGCCCATCCGGCGCGCTGGCCACCTGCTCGCTTTGCACGTGGCGATAGATCGCCTGGACCAACGACTCGCACCCCTCGCGCGTCAGCGCCGATATCTCGAACACCGGGCCCTTCCAGCGCAGGCGCTTGATGAAGTCTTTCACGCGCGCGGCACGTTCGTACTCGGGCACCATGTCGAGCTTGTTCAGCACCAGCCAGCGTGGCTTGTCGTACAGTGCCTTGTCGTACTTCTTCAGTTCCGCGACGATGGCCTTGGCTTGCGCGACGGGGTCGACCCCTCGTCGAACGGTGCGATGTCGACGATGTGCAGCAGCAGCCGCGTGCGCTGCAGGTGGCGCAGGAACAGATGCCCCAGGCCGGCGCCTTCGGAGGCCCCTCGATCAGGCCGGGGATGTCGGCCACCACAAAGCTCTGTTCAGGCCCCACACGCACCACGCCCAGGTTGGGGTGCAGCGTCGTGAACGGATAGTCCGCAATCTTGGGCCGCGCATTGCTGACCGCTGCGATGAAAGTGGACTTGCCCGCATTGGGCATGCCCAGCAGGCCGACGTCGGCCAGCACCTTCAGCTCGAGCTTCAGGCTCTTCTTTTCGCCCGGCCAGCCGGGGTCTTCTGGCGCGGCGCGCGGTTGATCGAGCTCTTGAAACGCAGGTTGCCGAAACCGCCATCGCCGCCCTTGGCGATCATGATCTTCTCTCCCGGGTGCAGCAGTTCGTACAGCACCTCGCCCGTTTCGGCATCGGTGATGATGGTGCCGACCGGCATCTTCAGCGTGATGTCGTCGCCCGCGGCGCCGAACATGTCGGAACCCATGCCGTGCTGGCCGCGCTTGGCCTCGTGCCGGCGCGCGTAGCGAAAATCGACCAGGGTGTTGAGGTTCGGATCGGCCAGCGCGAACACGTGGCCGCCCCGACCACCATCGCCGCCGTTGGGACCGCCGAATTCCTTGTACTTCTCGTGGCGGAACGACACGCAGCCATTGCCGCCATCGCCAGCGGCGATGTCGATGAAGGCTTCGTCGACGAATTTCATGGTGCGTTCAGTGTAGTGGTCGACTCAGAAACAACGAAGCCCCGCGCGGGCGGGGCTTCTCGGGTCAAGCCGCCGGGCCCTTTCAGGCCGCAGCTGGGGTGACCTGCACCACGTGCTTGTTCAGCGCGCCCTTGGTGGCAAACGACACCTGGCCGTCGACCAGTGCGAACAGGGTGTGGTCCTTGCCCACGCCCACGTTGCTGCCGGCGTGGAACTTGGTGCCGCGCTGGCGCACGATGATGGATCCGGCGCTGACGGTCTGGCCGCCGAACACCTTCACGCCCAGCATCTTGGGCTTGGAATCGCGACCGTTTCGCGTGGAGCCGCCGCCTTTTTCTGTGCCATGGTGTGTTACTCCTTGGACTTGCCGGCGCCGTTGATGGTGCCGATCTCGAGTTCGGTATAGCCTTGGCGATGCCCTTGGCGCTTCTGGTAGTGCTTGCGGCGGCGCATCTTGAAGATGCGCACCTTGTCGTGCTTGCCGTGGCTGACCACCTTGGCAACGACGGAGGCACCGGACACCAGGGGCGCACCGATCGACAGGTCGCTGCCATTGCCGACAGCCAGAACCTCGTCGAAGGTGATTTCCTGGCCAACGTCCGCAGCAATCTGTTCTACTTTGATCTTCTCGCCGGCGGCCACGCGATACTGCTTGCCACCGGTTTTTATGACCGCGTACATAGTGAAATCCTTGTTCGGAAAATGTTCTGCCGAACGGATTTCCGGCAGAACCGCGCATTATAACGATCAGCCCGCGCGTTGGCAAACAAGCCCATCTCGCATCGGCAGCAGACCATGGCGAAACCTATAATCCTACAATCGCCCGCGCGCATGGATCGCCCAGGCGCCGTCCAGCCGCCTCTAGCTTTGACTCCTCTTGTCCTCTCCTAACACCCCCACCAACCGCGCCCTGGCCCTGGCCGCCGACGACATGCGCGAGGTCGACGCCACCATCGTGCGCCGACTTGACTCGGAAGTGCCCCTGGTAGGCCAGGTAGCGCACTACATCATTTCCTCAGGTGGCAAACGGCTGCGCCCTGTGTTGCTGGTACTGACCTGCAACGCCCTGGGTTGCCAGCACCCACAGCGCCACAACCTCGCTGCCGTGGTGGAGTTCATCCACACGGCCACCCTGCTGCACGACGATGTGGTGGACGAGTCGACGTTGCGGCGCGGTCGATCGACGGCCAATGAAGTGTTCGGCAACCCTGCCAGCGTCCTGGTGGGCGACTTCCTGTATTCGCGCGCCTTCCAGATGATGGTGGAAAGCCAGAACATGCGCATCATGCAGGTTCTGGCCAACGCCACCAACGTGATCGCCGAAGGCGAAGTGCTGCAGTTGATGAACATGCACGACGCTTCGCTCGACGAGGCGGGCTATCTGCGCGTGATCCGCTCCAAGACGGCCAAATTGTTCGAGGCCAGTTGCCGCATCGCCGCCATCCTGGCGGACAGCCCGCCTGATCTGGAAGAGGCCTGCGCTGAATACGGGCAGTCGCTGGGCACCGCCTTCCAGGTCATCGACGATGTGCTCGACTACGATGGCGACGCTGCCGAAATGGGCAAGAACCTCGGCGACGATCTGCGCGAGGGCAAGGCCACCCTGCCCCTGATTCTGGCGATGAAACTCGGCACGCCGGAAGAAGCCCAGGTGGTGCGCCAAGCCATCGAGACAGGCAGCACCACCGAATTGCCGCGCATCGTGGACATCGTGCGGCTTACCGGCGCTCTGGAACGCACCCGTGTTGCAGCCGCGGCACAGGCAGAACGCGCAGTCGCTGCGGCACGCGCGTTGCCCACCAATGAATTCACCAACAGTTTGATAGAATTGGCGGCTCAGCTATTGCAGCGGCGCTCGTGAAACCCATCAGGGTCGGGCACCATCGGGGTGTAGCTTAGCCTGGTAGAGCGCTACGTTCGGGACGTAGAGGCCGGAGGTTCGAATCCTCTCACCCCGACCAATCTGATGCTGCCGTCTGTTGCGGGAAGTTTGCGTTCACTGCCATCCCGCCCGATGTGTCGATTGATGCACACATTCGGAGCGCTCCGGCGTTTACATCTTTTCACTGATCGGCGATGATCGACCGGCTTGTCCTGCCCGTTTGACCATTCGTCCCATGGCCGTTGCCGATCCAGTTTCCAAGAACACCTTGCCCGTCGCCCTGCCGGGGTTGGCCGCGCCTTGGTCATGGCTGGCAAGATCACTCAGCAGACGGCGGACGAAGTCTTTCGAAAGGCCAAAGCCGCCAACCGCCACTTCATCACTGAACTGACGGAAACCGGCGCCATTTCCGCAGCGGAACTGGCCCACACCATGTCGCAGGCGTTCTCAGCGCCGCTGCTGGACATGGACGCGCTGGATGCCCAGCGCTTGCCGAAAGATCTGCTGGATCCCAAGCTTTCGGCCAGCTACCGCATCCTCGCGTTGAGCAAGCGCGGCGGACGATTGATCGTCGCCACGGCCGATCCTTCGGATCATGAGGCGGCCGAACGCGTGAAGTTCGCTACCCAGATGGGTGTTGAGTGGGTGATCGGCGAGTTCGACAAGCTGACCCGGCTCATCGAGGCCCACACCAAGAGCGCCACCGAGGCGATGGACAGCATCGTCGGCGGCGACTTCGAGTTCGACGAAGCGTCCTTGGGCGGTGATACACCGACTGAAGAGACCGAAGCGCCGCAGACGGATGTCGAAGACGCTCCCGTCGTCAAGTTTCTCCACAAGATGCTGGTCGACGCCTTCAACATGCGCGCCTCCGACCTGCACTTCGAGCCCTACGAGCACAACTACAGGGTGCGGTACCGCATCGACGGCGAGTTGCGCGAGATCGTGTCGCCGCCGGTGGCCATCAAGGAAAAGCTGGCTTCCCGCATCAAGGTGCTGTCGCGGCTCGACATTTCCGAAAAGCGCGTGCCGCAGGACGGCCGCATGAAGCTGAAGATCGGCCCCGACCGCGTGATCGACTTCCGGGTCAGCACCCTGCCCACGCTGTTCGGCGAGAAGATCGTGATCCGCATCCTTGATCCCAGCAGTGCCAAGCTCGGCATCGATGCCCTGGGTTACGAGCCGATCGAGAAAGAGCGCTTGCTCAAGGCCATCGAACGCCCCTACGGCATGATCCTCGTGACCGGCCCAACCGGCTCCGGCAAGACGGTATCGCTCTACACCTGCCTGAACCTGCTGAACAAGCCCGGCGTCAACATCGCCACGGCAGAGGACCCGTCGGAAATCAACTTGCCCGGCGTCAACCAGGTCAACGTCAACGAGAAAGCCGGCCTCACGTTTGCCGTGGCGCTGAAAGCCTTCCTGCGCCAGGACCCGGACATCATCATGGTGGGTGAGATCCGCGACCTGGAAACCGCCGACATCGCCATCAAGGCCGCTCAAACCGGTCACCTGGTGCTTTCCACGCTGCACACCAACGACGCGCCCACCACGCTGACGCGGATGCGGAACATGGGCATTGCCCCTTCAACATCGCGTCGAGTGTGATCCTGATCACGGCGCAGCGCCTGGCGCGCCGTCTGTGCGCGCAGTGCAAGGCGCCAGTCGACATCCCCGCGAAACGCTCATCGAGGCAGGGTTCGACGAACTCGAACTGGATGGCAGCTGGACTCCATACAAGCCTGTCGGCTGCAGCGCGTGCAACAACGGTTACAAAGGGCGCGTCGGCATCTACGAGGTGATGCCGATCAGCGAAGAACTGCAACGCATCATCTTGGCGGACGGCAGCGCGCTGGAGATTGCCCAACAGGCGCGAAGCGAGGGTGTGCGATCGCTGCGGCAATCGGGCCTGCACAAGGTCAGGATCGGCGTGACCTCACTGGAAGAAGTGCTGGCCGTCACCAACGAGTGACGCGCGCACCTCGTCACTAGGACTGGAAAGAACAAGCCATGGCAACTCGAGTCGCTGGCGCCAAGAGCGTCAAGGAATTCGTCTACGAATGGGAAGGCAAGGACCGCAACGGCAAGATCGTTCGCGGCGATACGCGTGCCAGCGGTGAAAACCAGGTCCAGGCCACGCTGCGCCGTCAGGGCATCTTCGTCACCAAGATCAAGAAGCGCCGGATGCGCGCCGGCAAGAAGATCAAGCCGAAAGACATCGCCATCTTCACACGCCAGCTGGCCACCATGATGAAGGCCGGCGTGCCTCTGCTGCAATCGTTCGACATCGTGGCTCGCGGCAACCCCAACCCGAGCGTGACCAAGCTGCTGAACGACATCCGCGCCGACATCGAGACCGGCACGTCCTTGTCCGCAGCGTTCCGCAAATATCCGCTCTACTTCAACAACCTGTACTGCAACCTGGTGGAAGCAGGTGAAGCCGCCGGTATCCTGGAAAGCCTGCTCGACCGTCTGGCCACGTACATGGAGAAGACGGAGGCCATCAAGTCCAAGATCAAGTCGGCACTCATGTACCCGATCGCCGTGATCGTGGTCGCGTTCGTGGTGGTGGCAGTCATCATGATCTTCGTGATCCCGGCGTTCAAGGAAGTCTTCTCCTCGTTCGGCGCCGACCTGCCGGCACCGACCATGTTCGTGATCGCGATGAGCGAGTTTTTCGTGCAGTGGTGGTGGCTGATCTTCGGCGGGCTGTTCTTCGGCACCTACTTCTTTTTCCAGGCCTGGAAGCGCAACGAGAAAATGCAGATGTTCATGGATCGTCTGCTGCTCAAGATCCCGATCTTCGGTGAGCTGATCGAGAAATCCGTCGTGGCGCGCTGGACACGCACCCTCTCCACCATGTTCGCTGCCGGTGTCCCGTTGGTGGAATCGCTCGACTCCGTCGGCGGCGCCTCTGGCAACTCGCTCTACAAACTGGCCACCGACAAGATCCAGCAGGAAGTCTCCACGGGTACCAGCCTGACGGCGGCCATGACCAACGCCAACATCTTCCCCAGCATGGTGCTGCAGATGACGGCGATCGGCGAGGAATCAGGCGCGCTGGACCACATGCTGGGCAAGGCGGCTGATTTCTACGAGGCAGAAGTCGACGAGATGGTGGCCGGGCTGTCCAGCCTGATGGAGCCGATCATCATCGTGGTGCTGGGCACCGTCATCGGTGGCATCGTGGTGTCGATGTACCTGCCGATCTTCAAGCTGGGCCAGGTGGTCTGATGCCCGAGGGGATCTGGCTGCAGGCCGCCCTGGGCGGCCTGTTCGGGCTGCTCATCGGCAGCTTTCTGAATGTGGTGATCTACCGTCTGCCCAAGATGATGGAGCGCCAGTGGGCGGCCGAATGCGCCGAGATGACGGGGCAAACACCTGCACCGCAGGAGCGCTTCAACCTCGTCGTGCCGCGCTCGCGCTGCCAGAAGTGCGGCCACCAGATCCGCTGGCTCGAGAACATCCCGGTGCTCAGCTATGTGTTCCTGCTCGGCAAATGCTCGGCCTGCGGCACGCCCATCAGCCTGCGCTACCCGATGGTCGAACTGGTCACCGGCCTGCTGTTCGCCTGGTGCGTGTGGCGCTGGGGCTGGACCTGGACGGCCGCCGCCTGGTGCGTTTTTTCCGCCGTGCTGGTGGCCCTGACCCTGATCGACTGGGACACCACGCTGCTGCCCGATGACCTCACCCTGCCCCTGCTGTGGCTGGGCCTGATCGCATCCGCCCTGGGCATCACCGGCGTGCGTCTGCCCGATGCCGTCTGGGGCGCTGTCGGCGGCTACATGTCGCTGTGGCTGGTCTACTGGGGCTTCAAGCTGGCCACCGGCAAGGAGGGCATGGGCTTTGGCGACTTCAAGCTGTTCGCCGCGCTGGGCGCCTGGTTCGGCTGGCAGGCGCTGGTGCCCATCATCCTGATGGCCTCGGTCATCGGCGCGCTGGTGGGCATCGGCATGAAGCTGGCCAGTTCGCTGCGCGAAGGCGGTGTGGTGCCGTTCGGCCCGTTCCTCGCCATGGGTGGCCTCACCGCCATGATCTTCGGCCCGCAGTCCATCTTGCGGGTGATCGGGCTCTAGAAGGTCCTTCGGGTGACATCCGCGCTGCTCATCGGGCTGACCGGCGGCATCGGCAGCGGCAAGAGCACGGTGGCCGGCATGCTGGCCGAGCGCGGTGCGGCAGTCATCGACGCCGACGCCATCTCGCGCGCCACCACGGCGCCCGGTGGCGCTGCCCTGCCGGCCATCGCACAAGTGTTTGGCCCCACCTTGATCGGCGCCGACGGTGCCCTCGATCGCGCAGCGATGCGTCAACTGGTCTTCCGCGATGCCAGCGCCCGCCAGCGCCTGGAGGCCATCATCCACCCTCTCGTCGGGCAGGAAACCGATCGCCAGGCACAGCAGGCGCTGGCCGCCGGCCACCCGATACTGGTGTTCGACGTGCCGCTGCTGGTCGAATCCGGCGCGCGCTGGCGCGGCAAGGTGGATCGCGTGTGGGTGGTCGACTGCGACCCGGCCACACAGATCGAGCGCGTGATGGCGCGCAACCAGCTGCCGCGCGAGCAGGTCGAGCAGATCCTGGCCGCCCAGTCGCCGCGCGCGCAGCGCCTGGCGGCGGCCGACACCGTGCTGTTCAACGGCGCCGACACCACGCTCGACACCCTGCGCCAGCAAGTGCAGCGGGCGGCCGCCACCTTCGGGCTATGATGCCGGCGTCCCTGAAAAGGCGCTTCGCGTGATCCTGTACGAGTACCCCTTCAACGAACGCATCCGCACCTACCTTCGGCTCGAACACCTGTTCGGCCGTCTGGGCCAGCTTCTGCCACGCGACAGCGCGCTCGACCACCATTACGCGCTGATCACCATCTTCGAGGTGATGGACGTCACCAGCCGCGCCGACCTGAAATCCGAGGTGCTGAAGGACCTCGACAAGCAGAAAGCGCACATGGGCGCGTTCCGCGGCAACCCGGCCATTTCCGAGGCGTCGCTCGACGCCTTTCTGGCGCAGCTGGACGACGCTTTCCAGCAGCTCAGCCAGCAGCACGGCAAACCCGGCCATGAGCTGACCGACAACGAATGGCTGATGAGCATCCGCAGCCGCGCCGTCATCCCAGGTGGCACCTGCGGGTTCGACCTGCCGGCCTACCACGCCTGGCAGCAGGGCCAGTCGGCCGCACGGCGCGCCGATCTGCAGACCTGGGCGGCCTCGCTGGCGCCCATGGCGCAGGCCGTCACGCTGCTGCTGCATATTCTGCGCGACTCCGGCAAGCCGCAGAAGGTGATGGCCAGCGCCGGGTATTTTCAGCAGACGCTGCCCCAGGGCCGCACCTTCCAGCTGCTGCGGCTGCGCATCGACGAGTCGCTGCAACTCATCCCCGAGACCAGCGGCAACCGCCTGATGGCCTCGGTGCGCCTGATGCGGCAGGACGCCGAGGGCAAGCTGCAGGTGGCGCGCGAAGACGCCGCGTTCGAACTGGCCTTGTGCGCATGAGCGACAACCCCACCTCCCCACCCCCTGCCGCCCAGCCACGCACCGTGCGCTGCCCGGCCTGCGGCGGCCCCAGCGTGTATGCGCCGGAAAACCGCTACCGCCCCTTCTGCAGCGAGCGCTGCAAGCTGCACGACCTCGGCGCCTGGGCCAGCGAAAGCTTTCGGGTGGAAGTGCAGGAGCACGACGGCGCCGACGAAGCGAACCAGCCGCCGCTGCAATGAAACACTATTGAAAAAGAGCTGCTTGCGCCCGTCACATAAGGATTTCAGATCGAATTAATGCTGAAATCCTTATGTGACGGGCGCAACAAGCTATATTTCTTGAAGTCCGCCTGGAGCCACGCCGCGCTCCGCCTGCAGCCATTCGAGCACCGGCAGCGCCCCGGCAACACCGGCGCGGCCTGCACCGGCAAGGTGTCCCACACAAAGGCCTGGCCCTCGCGCATCTGCAATTCGCCGCGCCAGTCGAACAGCTTGCAGAAATGCAGCCGCACCAGCGCATGCGGGTAGTCCACCAACTGCTCGCGCCAGCGCTGCACGTCAGCAGGGTCGATGTCCAGGCCCAGCTCTTCGTGCAGTTCGCGCGCCAGCGCCTGCTCCACACTCTCGCCCGCCTCCAGCTTGCCGCCCGGAAACTCCCAGTAGCCGGCGTACACCTTGCCCGCCGGCCGCGAGGTCAGCAGAAAGCGCCCGTCGGCCTGCAGCAGCACGCCCACGGCCACATCGACGATGGGCCGCTCGCCCGGCACGTCGCGCGCCAGGTGCGCGTCGGCTTTCAGGATGTCGGCCATGCCGCGCGGCTCAGGCCCGGCCGACGAAATCGCGCGCGAACTGGTAGGCCACGCGGCCCGATCGCGAACCGCGCTCCAGCGCCCACACCAGCGCCTCGGGCTTGGCCGCCTCGATCTGCGCCGCGCTGGCGCCCAGCGACGACAGCCACTGCGCCACGATGGCCAGGTACTCGTCCTGGCTGAAGGGGTAGAAGCTGACCCACAGGCCGAAGCGCTCGGACAGCGAAATTTTCTCCTCGATCACCTCGCCCGGGTGCACCTCGCCATCGTCGGTGTGCGTGTAGCTGAGGTTGTCCTTCATGTACTCGGGCAGCAGGTGGCGTCGGTTGCTGGTGGCGTAGACCAGCACGTTGGGCGTGCTGGCGGCCACGCTGCCGTCCAGGATGCTCTTCAGCGCCTTGTAGCCCGGCTCGCCATCCTCGAAGCTCAGGTCGTCGCAGTAGACGATGAACTTCTCCGGCCGGCCAGCCACCACCTCGACGATGTCGGGCAGGTCGGTGAGGTCGGTCTTGTCCACCTCGATCAGGCGCAGCCCTGCGGCGCGTAGGCGTTCAGGCAGGCCTTGATGAGCGAAGACTTGCCGGTGCCGCGCGCGCCCGTCAGCAGCACGTTGTTGGCCGGCTTGCCCTCGACGAACTGGCGCGTGTTGCGCTCGATCTTGTCTTTCTGCCCGTCGATCTCCTTCAGGTCGGCCAGCGCGATGCTGCCCACGTGGCGCACCGGCTCCAGCGCGCCGTGGCCGCTGGCGCGCTTGCGGTAGCGCCAGGCCACGGACTGCGACCAGTCAGGCTCGCTCAGGGGCTTCGGCAACACCGCCTCGATGCGCTCCATCAGGCGCTCGGCTTTTTCGATCAGACGGACAAGGTTATCGTTCATTTTGGTCACCGGCGCTTACTGCATAAGCGCAAGCAGCTATCAATTCAAAAGCAAAGACGCTGCGGAGCAGGCCATGCCAGCAAACGCCGCGAATAAGCCAAGCGCGCTCGCTCCCGTCGTCCCCCTTCGCGCAGCAGAAAGGGAGGCGCCGTCAGGCGCTCAGGAGGATGTCACGACCTGTAATCCGCGTTGATGCTGACGTAATCGTGGCTCAGGTCGCACGTCCACACCGTGTCGCTGGCGCTGCCGCGGCCCAGGTTCACGCGCACCGTGATCTCGGCCTGCTTCATCACGCGCTGGCCGTCTTCCTCGCGGTAGCTGGGATTGCGCCCGCCGTTCACGGCCACGTGCACGTCGTCCAGGTACAGGTCGATCCTGGTCTGATCCAGGTCGTCGATGCCCGCATAGCCCACGGCCGCCAGGATGCGGCCCAGGTTGGGGTCGCTGGCGAAGAACGCCGTCTTGACCAGCGGCGAGTGCGCGATGGCGTAGGCCACCTGGCGGCATTCGGCGGCCGTCTTGCCACCTTCGACCTGCACGGTGATGAACTTGGTGGCGCCCTCGCCGTCGCGCACGATGGCCTGCGCGAGCTGTCGTGCGACGCCCATCAGGGCTTCTTTCAGCGCCTGGCCGTCGGCCGAATCCAGCGCCGTGACAGGCGCGTTGGCTGCCTTGTTCGTGGCGATGACGATGAAGGAATCGTTGGTCGACGTGTCGCCATCGATGGTGACGCGGTTGAACGAGCCCTCGGCCAGTTCGAACGCCAGTTGCTTCATCACCGCCTGGTCGACCTTCGCGTCGGTGGCCAGAAAGCCCAGCATGGTCGCCATGTTGGGGCGGATCATGCCGGCGCCTTTGCTGATGCCGGTGATCGTCACTTCAACACCGCCCACCATGGCCTTGGCGCTGGCCGCCTTGGGCACGGTGTCGGTGGTCATGATGCCTTCGGCAGCGCGCGCCCAGTGGGCGGGCTGCGCGTCGGTAATGGCCGCGGGCAGGCCGGCGACGATGCGGTCGACCGGCAGCGGCTCCATGATGACGCCGGTGGAGAACGGCAGCACCTGATCGGGCTGGAGCCCGAGCTGCGCGGCCAGCGCCTCGCAGGTCTGGCGCGCACGCGCCAGGCCGTCCTCGCCCGTGCCGGCGTTGGCGTTGCCGGTGTTGACGACGATGGCGCGCACGGCGGCGCCCGCGTCCAGCCGCTCGCGGCAGATCTGCACCGGCGCGGCGCAGAAGCGGTTGCTGGTGAACACGCCGCCCACGCTGGCACCTTCATCCAGCAGGAACACCGTCAGGTCCTTGCGGTTGGCCTTGCGCACGCCCGCCTCGGCCACGCCGATGCGCACGCCCGCCACGGGGTGCAGGCTGGAGGCGACGGGAGCGGTCAGGTTCACGGGCATGGCGGGATCCTCAGGACGGTTTGGATTTCAAGCGATTTTGGGCTCTGGCGCTTGATGGGCAAGCGCCGAAAGCTATATTTAATATAGCAATCCGAGTGGCAATGAAACGACTACCTCAGCTCAGCGCCCCATGGCAGTGCTTGTACTTCTTGCCGCTGCCGCAGGGGCAGGGGTCGTTGCGGCCCACGCGCGGCACGGCG
Organism: Ottowia beijingensis; assembly: GCF_013423955.1. Classification (GTDB taxonomy): domain Bacteria; phylum Pseudomonadota; class Gammaproteobacteria; order Burkholderiales; family Burkholderiaceae_C; genus Ottowia; species Ottowia beijingensis. The sequence goes on from NZ_JACCKX010000001.1 coordinate 1,178,303, forward strand.
CCAGCCGCTGCCGCGCCGGCCAGCGCGGCACCCGCGCGTGCCTGCGATTCGGGCAGCGTTTCGGCCTCGCCGGTCTCGGTGGGCGCGGTGTAGGTCACGTTGCTGAACTGCTCGCCGCGCTGCTCCAGGTCTTCGGCCGCCTGCTCGATCTGTTCCCCGATTCGATGCGCACGTTCATCAGCGTGCGGGTGACCTCGTTCTTCACCACGTCCAGCAGCTGGCCGAACAGCTCGAACGCCTCGCGCTTGTATTCCTGCTTGGGCTGCTTCTGCGCATAGCCGCGCAGGTGGATGCCCTGGCGCAGGTAGTCGAGCGCCGACAGGTGCTCGCGCCAGTGCGTGTCGATGGCCTGCAGCAGCACGGCGCGCTCGAAGGGGCGGAAGTTCTCGGGGCCGACCAGGGCCAGCTTGGCCGCGTAGGCCTCGTTGGCAGCGTTCACCACCTTCTCGACGATGTCGTCGTCGCCGATGGCGCTGGAGGCCTCGACTTCCTGCTGCAGCGGCAGCTCGATCTGCCACTCGTCGGCCAGCACTTTCTGCAGCGTCGGAATATCCCACTGCTCCTCGACCGACTCGGCCGGCACGTACTGGCGCACCAGGTCGGTGAAGCAGCTCTCGCGCAGCCCGGCGATCTGGCCGGCCAAGTCTTCGGCGTCGAGGATCTCGTTGCGCTGCTGGTAGATCACCTTGCGCTGGTCGTTCGACACGTCGTCGTACTCCAGCAGCTGCTTGCGGATGTCGAAGTTGCGCGCCTCGACCTTGCGCTGCGCGCTCTCGATGCTGCGGGTGACGATGCCGGCCTCGATGGCCTCGCCCTCGGGCATCTTCAGCTTGTCCATGATGGCGCGCACGCGGTCGCCGGCGAAGATGCGCATCAGCGCGTCGTCCAGCTCAGGTAGAAGCGCGACGAACCCGGATCGCCCTGGCGGCCCGAGCGGCCACGCAGCTGGTTGTCGATGCGGCGGCTTTCATGCCGCTCGGTGGCGATGATGCGCAGGCCGCCCAGCGCCTTGACCGCCTCGTGGTCCTTCTGCCATTGCGCCCGCAGCGCGTCGATGCGTGCCCGGCGCGTGGTGTCGTCCAGCGATTCGTCGGCCTCCAGCGCCTCGACCGCCTTCTCGACGTTGCCGCCCAGCACGATGTCGGTGCCACGGCCCGCCATGTTGGTGGCGATGGTGATCATCTTCGGCCGCCCGGCCTGCGCCACGATGTCGGCCTCGCGCGCGTGCTGCTTGGCGTTCAGCACCTGGTGCGGCAGCTTCTCCTTGGTCAGCAGCTCGGCGATGATCTCGGAGTTCTCGATCGAGGTGGTGCCCACCAGCACCGGCTGGCCGCGCTCGTAGCATTCGCGGATGTCGGCGATCGCGGCGTCGTACTTTTCCTTGGTGGTCTTGTAGACGCGGTCCAGCTGGTCGTCGCGCTTGCTCGGCTTGTTGGGCGGGATGACCACGGTCTCCAGACCGTAGATTTCCTGGAACTCGTAGGCCTCGGTGTCGGCCGTGCCGGTCATGCCGGCCAGCTTGTTGTAGAGGCGGAAGTAGTTCTGGAAGGTGATCGAGGCCAGGGTCTGGTTCTCGGCCTGGATCGGCACGCCTTCCTTGGCTTCCACCGCCTGGTGCAGGCCATCGCTCCAGCGGCGGCCGCTCATCAGGCGGCCGGTGAACTCGTCCACGATGACGATCTCGGGGCCGCTGTCGGTCTGCTGCACCACGTAATGCTGGTCGCGGTGGTACATGTGGTGCGCGCGCAGGGCGGCATTCAGATGGTGCATCAGCGAGATGTTGGCCGGGTCGTACAGGCTGGTGCCCACGGGGATCAGGCCCTGCTGGGCCAGGATGCGCTCGGCCGTTTCGTGACCCTGCTCGGTCAGGTAGATCTGGTGCGACTTCTCGTCGGCGGTGAAGTCGCCCGGCTTCATCACGCCCAGGCCGGTGCGCGGGTCGGCCTCGCCCTCCTGCCGAGTCAGCTGCGGCACCACCTGGTTGATGGCCAGGTACAGCGCCGTGTGGTCCTCGGCCTGGCCGCTGATGATGAGCGGCGTGCGCGCCTCGTCGATCAGGATCGAGTCCACCTCGTCGACGATCGCATAGTTGAGCTTGCGCTGCACGCGGTCCTGGGTCTCGTAGACCATGTTGTCGCGCAGGTAGTCGAAGCCGAACTCGTTGTTCGTACCGTAGGTGATGTCGGACTGATAGGCGGCCTGCTTGTCCTCGCGCGGCATCTGCGGCAGGTTCACGCCGACGCTGAGGCCCAGGAAGTTGTACAGCCGGCCCATCCACTGCGCGTCGCGGTTGGCCAGGTAGTCGTTCACCGTCACCACGTGCACGCCCTTGCCCGTCAGCGCGTTCAGGTACACCGGCAGCGTGGCCGTCAGCGTCTTGCCCTCGCCGGTGCGCATTTCGGCGATCTTGCCTTCGTGCAGCGCCATGCCACCCATCAGCTGCACGTCGAAGTGGCGCATCTTCATCACGCGCTTGGAGCCCTCACGCACCACGGCAAAGGCCTCGGGTAGCAACTTGTCCAGACTCTCGCCGTTGGCCAGCCGGCCCTTGAACTCCTGGGTCTTGGCCCGCAGCTCGTCGTCGCTCAGCTTTTCCAGCGCCGGCTCCAGCGCATTGATGCTGGCCGCAACCTTGCGGTATTGCTTGAGCAGACGATCATTGCGGCTGCCGAAAATCTTGGTGAGTAAGTTGGAGGTGGCCATGCGTGAGCGGTCACCGCGACGCCTTGCGTGCGCACCGGACGGTGATCCGAAAAGTTCAAAAGTGACGCGAAGTGGGGGCGCCTGGCCCGCATGCAAGCGCCTGCGAACCGCAGCACCCACAATCCGCGGGGCAACTGGGCATTTTAACTGGCCCGTGCCGGCCGATAATCCACGCCATCAAACCATGTCCCGCACCGTGACTTCCTCGACCCGCACTGCCCTGACGCTGCAACAGGCCGTGGCCCAGGCCCCCACCCTGGCGCGGCTCAGCGAGCTGGCAGCCGAGTCGGCCGCGCGACTCGCCATCGTCCGCCCCTTGCTGCCGCCCGCCCTGCGCACGCTGGTGCAGGCAGGCGCACCCGATGCGGATGGCTGGACGCTGCTCGCCCCCACAACGCGGCGGCCGCCAAGCTGCGCCAGTTGGCGCCAGCACTGCTTGCAGCCCTTGACGGCGCAGGCCACCCGGTGAACGCCATCCGGGTGAAAGTGCTGCGCAGCACCCCGTGAAAGAAACCCGCGCCACCTTGCGGTGGCGCGGGTTGAAGCAATGCTTTGATGGTGCCGGCTGTCGGATTCGAACTGACGACCTACCGCTTACAAGGCGGGTGCTCTACCAACTGAGCTAAGCCGGCGAAAACACGCGGATTCTAGCCACCTCCTGCCGATGATCTTGTCATTTGACGCGCTTGAGCGCCGGGCGCTTGCGCGCGGGCGGGGATGGCGGCGGATCGTCGCTGGATGACCCGTCCTCGTCTGCCGCTTCCGTGCTGGGCACCAGCTGGATGCCACCGCGTGGGACCGCGTCCTCGGTTGCAGCCGGGGCGCCCGCCTGCTGCGCATCAACGGCTGGCTCCACGCCATCGTCGGAGACTGTCGGCACAGGCACGGGAAACGCCATGCCCTGGCCGTTCTCGCGCGCATAGATGGCGATGACACGGTCCATGGGCACGATGATCTCGCGCGGGACACCGCCGAAGCGCGCCTTGAACTCGACGAACTCGTTGCCCAGCTTCAGGCCGCTGGTGGCGTCGAAACTGATGTTGAGCACGATCTCGCCGTTCTGCACGTACTCGCGCGGCACCTGCACCGTGTCGTCGGCCAGCACGGCGATGTACGGCGTGAGCGCATGGTCGGTGCACCACTCGTACAGGGCCCGGATCAGGTACGGACGGGTGGAGGCGGATTCAAGCGCATTCATCATGCCCACGCCTTACTTGCGCATCACCTTCTCGGACGGCGTCAGCGCCTCGATGTAGGCGGGGCGCGAGAAGATGCGCTCGGCGTACTTCAACAGCGGCGCGGCGTTCTTCGACAGGTCGATGCCGTAGTAGTCCAGGCGCCACAGCAGCGGCGCCAGGGCCACGTCCAGCATGGAGAAGTTGTCGCCCAGGATGAACTTGTTCTTGAGGAACACGGGCGCCATCTGCGTCAGGCGGTCGCGGATGTTGGCGCGCGCCTTTTCCAGGGCCTTCTCGTTGCTCTTGGTGGCACGGTTCTCCAGCGTGGACACGTGCGAGAACAGTTCCTTCTCGAAGTTGAGCAGGAACAGGCGCACGCGCGCGCGGTCGACCGGGTCGCCCGGCATCAGCTGGGGGTGCGGGAAGCGCTCGTCGATGTACTCGTTGATGATGTTCGACTCGTACAGGATCAGGTCGCGCTCGACCAGGATCGGCACCTGTCCGTAGGGGTTCATCACGCCGATGTCTTCGGGCTTGTTGTAGAGATCGACATCGCGGATCTCGAAGTCCATGCCTTTCTCGAACAGCACGAAGCGGCAACGGTGAGAGAAAGGGCAGGTCGTACCGGAATACAGCACCATCATGTGAGGAGGCTCCTTAAAACCGAAGGAGTGGGGCGGCGCCTGGCCGGCACCGCCCCACTCCACCGCCCCGGCCAGGCGCCGGGGGCAACTTGAAAGCGAAGATTACTTGACGTCTTTCCAGTACGCCGCGTTGAGGCGCCACGCCAGGAAAGTGAAGAACAGCAGGAACAGCAGAACCCAGACGCCGATGGACACCCGCTTGTTCTGCGCCGGCTCGCCCATCCACTGCAGGAAGTTGACCAGATCGCCCACCGTCTTGTCGTACTCCTGCTGGCTCATGGTGCCGGGTGTCACCTGCTCCCAGCGGCCGGTGAAATGCTGGACTTCATGGCCATGCTGCTGGCTGACCTCGAAGATGGGCTTGCGCTCGCCCTGCAGTTCCCACAGCGGGTGCGGCATGGCGATGTTGGGGAAGGTGAGGTTGTCCCAGCCCGTGGGCTTGATCGGATCGCGGTAGTAGGTGCGGAACAGCGTGTAGATGTAGTCCGCGCCCGAGCCGCCGGCACCGGCACGCGAGCGGGCGATCAGCGTCAGGTCGGGCGGGTTGACGCCGAACCAGGCCTTGGCTTGGGCCGGGTTGATGGCCGACTTCATCATGTCGCCGACCTTCTCGGACGTGAACAGCAGATTGTCCTGAATCTGCTGATCAGTCAGGCCGATGTCCCTCAGGCGGTTGTAGCGCATGAAGGTGGCGGAGTGGCAGTTGAGGCAGTAGTTGACGAAGATCTTCGCGCCGTTCTGCAGCGAGCCCTGGTCGTTCACCTTGCCAGGCGCCTTGTCCCAGGCGGCGCCACCGGCCGCGGCTTGGGCACCCGTGATCAGGCCGAGCGCCAGCGCAGCGCCAAGGGCCAGTTTCTTCCAGACGTTCATGTTGTTATCTCCAGCGGTCTTCAGTGCGGCTTGAAGGTGACGCGGTCGGGCACAGGCTTGGGCGTACCCAGTTGGCTCCACCAGGGCATCAGCAGGAAGAAGCCGAAGTAGAACAGCGTACCGATCATGGCAACCAGTTCGTTGGTGAGCCACGGCAGCGCCGGATGCAGCGGACCCGGCACCATGATGCCCAGCACCGTCAGGATCAGGAACCAGATCACGAACACGGCGTAGACCCACTTGTGCCAGTTCGGGCGGTAGCGGATGGAGCGCGCCGGGCTGTGATCCAGCCAGGGCAGGAAGAACAGGATGACGACGGCACCACCCATCACCACCACGCCCCAGAACTTGGCGTCGAAGGTCTTCAGCAGCGCGATGGCCACCAGGCCGGCGACGGCCATGCCGATTTTCAGCGCCATCGAGCACTTGCACTTCAGGAAGGCCAGCACCACACCCAGGGCGATGATGGCGACCAGCACGTTGACCATCACGTCGGTGGTGGCGCGCAGCATCGAGTAGAAGGGCGTGAAGTACCACACCGGCGCAATGTGCAGCGGCGTGACCAGCGGGTCGGCCGGCACGAAGTTGTTGTACTCAGGAAGTAGCCACCCATCTCCGGCGCGAAGAACACCACGGCGAAGAAGATCATCAGAAACACGCCCACGCCCATGATGTCGTGGATGGTGTAGTACGGATGGAACGGGATGCCGTCGGCCGGTGCATCGGGCGACCAGCGGTTGCCCTTGGGGCCGGCCTTGATCTCGATGCCGTCCGGGTTGTTCGAGCCCACGTCGTGCAGCGCCAGCAGGTGGGCCACCACCAGGCCGATCAGCACCAGCGGCACGGCGATGACGTGGAAGCTGAAGAAGCGGTTCAGTGTCGCGTCGCCCACCACGTAGTCACCGCGGATCAGCAGCGCCAGGTCGGGGCCGATGAAGGGAATGGCGGAGAACAGGTTCACGATCACCTGCGCGCCCCAGTAGGACATCTGGCCCCAAGGCAGCAGATAGCCCATGAAGGCCTCGGCCATCAGCGCCAGGAAGATGGCGCAGCCGAAGATCCAGACCAACTCGCGCGGCTTGCGATACGAGCCGTACAGCAGCCCGCGGAACATGTGCAGGTAGACCACCACGAAGAACGCCGACGCGCCGGTGGAGTGCATGTAGCGGATGAACCAGCCACCCGGCACCTCGCGCATGATGTATTCAACCGAGGCGAAGGCGATGGGCGGCGCGCCCAGGATGCCACCCACCGGGCCGGCATCGGGCTTGTAGTGCATGACCAGGAAGATGCCGGTGACGATCTGGATCACCAGCACCAGCATGGCCAGCGAGCCGAAGAAGTACCAGAAGTTGAAGTTCTTCGGCGCGTAGTACTCCGACATGTGCTTGCGGTATTCCGCAAACGCGGTCGGAAACCGGTTCTCGAACCAGTTGGTCACTTTGGCGCCCAGCGGCGCGTTGGGGGAGATTTCCTTGAACTCTGCCATGACCGCCTCTTATGCCTTCTTGTCTTCGCCGATCAACAGCTTGTTGTCGGACAGGTACATGTGCGGCGGCACCTCCAGGTTGTCGGGCGCCGGCTTGTTCTTGAACACGCGGCCCGCCAGGTCGAAGGTGGAGCCGTGGCACGCGCAGAAGAAGCCACCCGGCCAGTTGTCGGGCAGCGAGGGCTGCGCGCCGGGGGTGAACTTGTCGCCGGGCGAGCAGCCCAGGTGGGTGCAGATGCCGATCGCCACCAGCACCTCGGGCTTGATGGAACGGGTCTGGTTCTTGGCGTACTCGGGCGTGGGGAAGGCGGTGCGGTCGGAATTGGGGTCGGCCAGTTCGCCCTCGACCTGCTTGAGGGTCTCGAGCTGCTCGGGCGTGCGGCGCATGATCCACACCGGCTTGCCGCGCCACTCGACGGTGATCTTCTCACCGGGCTTCACCGCGGCGATGTCCACCTCGACGGCGGCACCGGCCGCCTTGGCCCGCTCGGAGGGCGCGAAGCTGGCGACGAAGGGGTTGCCAAGGCCGCGGCACCGGCAGCGCCAGCGCAACTCGAGGCGATGAGCCAGGTTCGCTTGCTGCTGTCCATGGGCGCTGGGGTGAATTTGCTTGTGGGGGCGTCACTCATGGCTGTCCTCTGGCGATTTCTTGTGTCCGGATCAACGGGGATTGTAGCGGAGCGCAACATCGCCCCCGGCGGGCCGAGCGCACGGGATTGACAACCATCAAGCGGTCGCAATACTGGCGCCGTCTTCAACAACCCGCTGAGGGAAACAACATGGGAATGATGCAAGAGTTCAGGAATTTGCCGTCAAGGGCAACGCCATTGATCTGGCCGTGGGCGTGATCATCGGCGGCGCCTTCGGCAAGATCGTCGACTCGATCGTGGGCGACCTGATCATGCCGATCGTCGGCCGGCTGTTCGGCGGGCTGGACTTCTCCAGCTACTACATCCCGCTGGCGGGCCAGGCCAGCGGCCTGGCGCTGGAAGAGGCCAAGAAGGCCGGCGCCGTGTTCGCCTACGGCAACTTCATCACCATCCTGGTGAACTTCATCCTGCTGGCCTTCATCATCTTCATGATGGTCAAGCAGATCAACCGCCTGAAGCGCGAAGAGCCGGCCCCCGCCCCCGAGGCGCCGCCGGAAGAGGTGCAGCTGCTGCGCGAAATCCGCGACAGCCTGAAGCGCTGATCAGATCAAGCGAAAACGCTACACAAACCGTAGCTCAAGACGCCCGTTCGCCCTGCGCGACGGGCGTTTTGTTTGCGCCATGCGGCGTGCCATGCGCACCGCCGCCAGCAGGCTGGCCGCGTCGGCGCGGCCGCTGCCGGCGAGGTCGAAGGCGGTGCCGTGGTCGGGGCTGGTGCGCACGAGGGGCAGGCCCAGCGTGACGTTCACGCCCTGCTCCACGCCGAGGTACTTCACCGGGATCAGCCCCTGGTCGTGGTACATCGCCACCACCACGTCGAACTCGGCGAAGCCGCGCGCGCGCATGAACACGGTGTCGGGCGCGAAGGGGCCTTGGGCGTCGATGCCTTCGGCGCGCGCCTGGGCGATGGCGGGGGCGATCGCCTCGATCTCCTCGCGCCCGAACAACCCGCCTTCGCCCGCATGCGGGTTGAGCCCGGCCACCGCGATGCGGGGCTGCCGCTGTAGCGCCGCCCCAACAGAAGTGTGCGCGATGCGCAACGTCTGCAGGATGTTGCCCACTGTTACCTTTTCGATAGCATCGCGCAAAGACAGGTGAATGCTCACCAGCACGGTGCGCAGTTCGCCGTTGGCCAGCATCATGCGCACCGGCAGCTCGGCCACGGGTTTGCCCAGGTGTTCAGCGGCGACAGCCTGTAGCAGCTCGGTGTGGCCGGGGTAGCGCGCATACGGGGCGCCGGCGGCCGACAGCGCCTCCTTGTGCAGCGGCGCGGTGACCAGGCCCGCGATGTCGCCGCGCAGCGCGCGCGCGCGGCCCAGTCCACGGCATCGCCCGCCATGCGGCCGGCCACGGCGCTGATGCGCCCCAGCGGCACCGGCACGGCCGGCGGCTCGACCACCTGCAGCACCGGCACGCAGCGCGGCGGCACGGCCAGCGCATCGGCGGGGCGCTCGATCAGCGCCACCGGCAGCGGCACGCCCGCGCCCTGCACGATGGCGGCGGCGCGGCGCAGCGTGGCCACATCGCCAGCGACGAAGCAGCCGCGCAGCGCCTCGGGCGCGTCGCGAAAGGCCTTGGCGATGATTTCGGGGCCGATGCCGGCCGCATCGCCCATGGTGATGGCGAGAGGAAGGGTCATGGGTGAAGACGAAGAAGGTGCAGGAAGGAGGGGGACTTCCAAGATTTTTTGATTAATTAAAAATGCTTTTGGCGCTTGATTAGCGGGCGCAAGCAGCTCATATTTTCATACTCATGAATGGCGTCAAACCGCTATCGCCTGTTTAAGCACCTGTGCCGCCCCGTCGAGCCCCGCGCGCCGGCCCTCCGCCGCTCACGCCGGGTTGTCGATCTCAATGAACTGGTGCGCGATGCCCAGCTGCGCCGCCACGTGCGCCGCGAAGGCCGGCGCGCCGTAGCGCTCGGTGGCGTGGTGGCCGCAGGCGTAGAAGACCACGCCGCATTCGCGCGCCAGGTGCACCTGCGGCTCGGAGATTTCGCCGGTGATGAAGGCCTGCGCCCCGGCGGCGATGGCGGATTCGAAATAACCCTGCGCGCCGCCGCTGCACCAAGCTATTATTTCAATAGCATCCGGCGCTTGCCCCACCTGCGTCACAGGCCGGTTCAGCACATGCTCCAGCTGCCAGGCCAGCACGTCGGCATCGGCAAAGGCTTCGCCGTCGGCGCGCTGGCCGATGAAGCCCAGCTCCTGCTCGCCAAAGCGCCCGGTGGCCACCAGCCCCAGCCGCTGGCCCAACTGCGCGTTGTTGCCGAGCGTGGGGTGCGCGTCCAGCGGCAGGTGGTAGGCCAGCAGGTTGATGTCGTGCGCCAGCAGGCGCTTGAGGCGCTCTTTCATCCAGCCCGTCACCGTGCCGTCCTGCCCGCGCCAGAACAGGCCGTGGTGCACCAGGATGGCATCGGCCCCGGCGTCGATGGCGGCGTCGATCAGCGCGCGGCTGGCCGTCACACCGCTCACCAGCTTGCCGATGTGCGGCTTGCCCTCCACCTGCAGGCCGTTGGGGCCGTAGTCCTTGAACAGGGCCGGCTGCAGCTCGGCGTTGCAGGCCGCCAGCAGGGCGGCGCGGTCGATGGAGGGCGGTGCAGACATGCGGCGCATTGTCGACCATCGCCCTTTGCCTGACGCAGATCAAACCCGTTTACCCGTGCTTCACAAGAGTTCAGAAGCACTTCAGGCCGCCCGCTTAAGCTGAATCTTGCTCAACACAACAAGATTGGAGGTCAAGCCATGAAGCGCATCGCCTGGGTTTTCTGGGGCTTTCTGGCCCTGCTCACCGGCCTGTGGCTGATGGCCGATACGCTGCTGCCCGCGCAGCGCGGCTACTTCGACTTCCGCACCGTGTGGGTGCAGTACACGGGCGTCATCGCCATGGGCGTGATGTCGCTGGCCGTGGTGCTGGCCGTGCGGCCGGTGTGGCTGGAGCGGCACCTCGACGGCCTGGACAAGATGTACCGCCTGCACAAGTGGCTGGGCATCGGCGCGCTGGTGGTGGGCACGGTGCACTGGCTGTGGGCCAAGGGCACCAAGTGGGCCGTCGGCTGGGGCTGGCTGACCAAGCCGGCGCGCGGTGCGGGCGGCGGCGCGGCGGAGTTGGGCGCCATCGAAGCCGCGCTGCGCGGCTGGCGCGGCACGGCCGAGACGATGGGCGAATGGGCCTTCTACGGCGCCGTGCTGCTGATCGTGCTGGCGCTCGTCAAGCGCTTCCCCTACCGCCTCTTCGCCAAGACGCACAAGCTGCTGGCCGTGGCCTACCTGGTGCTGGTGTTCCACACCGTTGTGCTGACCAAGATCGACTACTGGGCGCAGCCGGTGGGCTCGGTGCAGGCGGTGCTGCTGGTGGCGGGCACGGTGTCGGCGGTGATCGTGCTGCTGGGCCGCATCGGTGCGCGGCGCACCGCGCACGGCACCATCGAGTCGCTGGAGCGCTTTCCCGCCCTGCACATGCTGGAGACCACGCTGCTGCTGGATGAGCGCTGGGCCGGCCACCAGCCGGGGCAGTTCGCCTTTCTCACCTCCAGCGCGTCGGAGGGCGCGCACCCCTACACCATCGCCTCGGCCTGGAACCCGCAGGACCGGCGCATCAGCTTCGTCACCAAGGCGCTGGGCGACCACACCGGCACGCTGCACGAGCGCCTGCGCGTGGGCGACCGCGTGAAGATCGAAGGCCCCTACGGCCACTTCACCTTCGAAGGCGATGCGCCGCAGCAGATCTGGATCGGCGCCGGCATCGGCATCACGCCCTTCATCGCCCGCATGAAGCACCTGGCGCAGGCCGGCGCGCGCGGCCCGACGGTGGTCGACCTGTTCCACCCCACCGCCGCCATCGACCCCGCTGCGCTGCAGAAGCTGCAAGCCAACGCCCGGGCCGCCGGCGTGCGCCTGCACCTGTTGGTCGACGGCCAGGACGAGCGCCTGACAGGCGAACGCCTGCGCCAGATGGTGCCCGGCTGGAAGAACGCCAGCGTGTGGTTCTGCGGCCCCGCAGGCTTTGGCCAGGCGCTGCGTGCCGACCTGACCGCGCAGGGCTTGCCGGACGATGCCTTCCACCAGGAGCTGTTCCAGATGCGGTGAACGACGGCCGCGCCAGTCCCTTGCGCCCGGAGCGCGTGGCCACCCAACGCCCTCCTCCCTCTGTGGGAGCGGGCTGGCCCGCGATGACGGCCTCGCCATAACGCAGGCGCCCATCGCGGGCCAGCCCGCTCCCACAACACACCGATACCCTCACGCCGCGCGCGGGTGCCGCACGGCTTGAAGTCGCGCCCCGCGGCCTACAATTTCGGCCCTGCGCGCGCAGAGCGCCTTCGCCCCCGAAAGCGCCGCGCCGCCCGACTTCTGGATCCCCATGAAACGCCTCTGGCTCGTCTTTGCCCAAGCCGTCACCGTGCTGCTGGCCGCCTACTTCGTGGTCGGCACACTGAAACCCGAGTGGCTGCAGCGCGGTGGCCCGGTGCCCGGCAGCACCGGCACCATCTCGATCCTGGAGGCGCCCGCCCCTGCCCCGCAGACCGCGCCCGGCAGCCTGAGCGGCGCCGTGCGCAAGGCCGCGCCGGCGGTGGTCAGCATCAACACCAGCGCCAGCCACCCGCTGGCCAACGACCCGTGGTTCCGCTTCTTCTTCGGCGACCGCAGCGACATGCAGCAACAGCAGACCGGCCTGGGCTCGGGCGTCATCGTCAGCCCCGACGGCTACGTGCTGACCAACAACCACGTGGTCGAGGGCGCCGACGCCATCGAGGTGGTGCTGCAGGACGCGCGCCGCACCACCGCGCAGGTGATCGGCACCGACCCCGAGAGCGACCTGGCGGTGCTCAAGCTCACGCTCGACAAGCTGCCGGTGATGACGCTGGGCAATTCCGACGCGCTGCAGGTGGGCGACCAGGTGCTGGCCATCGGCAACCCCTTCGGTGTCGGCCAGACGGTGACCAGCGGCATCGTCAGCGCGCTGGGGCGCAACCAGCTGGGCATCAACACCTTCGAGAACTTCATCCAGACCGACGCCGCCATCAACCCCGGCAACTCGGGCGGCGCGCTGACCGACATCAACGGCAACCTGATGGGCATCAACACCGCCATCTACTCGCGCTCGGGCGGCAGCATGGGCATCGGCTTCGCCATTCCCGTCAGCACCGCCAAGCACGTGATGGAAAGCATCGTGAAGAACGGCCGCGTGGTGCGCGGCTGGATCGGCGTGGAGCCGAACGAGCTGACGCCCGAACTGGCGCAGACCTTCGGCATCCAGACCGCGCAGGGCGTGATCGTGACCGGCGTGCTGAACACCGGCCCGGCCGCCGCCGCCGGCATGCGCCCCGGCGACGTGATCACGCAGGTGGACGGCCAGCCGGTGCGCACGGTGTCGGAGCTGCTGACGCGCATCGCCGCGCTCACGCCCGGCCAGCCCGCGCCCTTCACGCTGCAGCGGCGCGGCGACACGGTGCAGGTCAGCGTGACGCCGGCGCAGCGCCCGCAGCCGCAGCGCGGGCAGCGCATGCCGCGCTGATACGTACTTGCTTTCAAGGATGACGAATGACCAATGACTTCGCTGCGCTTCAATGACAAAGAAGACATTTGCCGTTTGTCATGCGGCGCCAGCCGCGGTCATTGGTCATCGCTTGAACCGCGACACGGCATGAGGCGCTCGGCCCGCGCAGAGGGCACAGAGGGCACATATACCCCCACCATGCCGGCCGCCAGCGCCCGTCAACAGGGCGCTAGAGGCACATACTCCCTTATATTTTCATCCGGGCGCTGAAACGCCCGCGCTGCCGGCGCTCAGGTCTTGGCGGCCGGTTCGGCCTCGTCCTCGGGCCGCTTGGTGTGCTTGATGAACAGCCGCGCCGCCCAGATGCCGACCTCGTACAAGAGGCACATGGGAATGGCCAGCGCCAGCTGCGACACCACGTCGGGCGGCGTGACGATGGCGGCGATGACGAAGGCCAGCACGATGAAGTAGCCGCGGAAGCTCTTGAGCTGCTCGATGCTCACCACGCCCAGGCGCGCCAGCACCACCACGGCGATCGGCACCTCGAACGCCATGCCGAAGGCCAGGAACATGGTCAGCACGAAGCTGAGATAGGCCTCGATGTCCGGCGCCGCCGTCACGCTTTGCGGCGCGAACTTCTGGATGGTCGAGAACACCGTGCCGAACACGAAGTAATAGCTGAACGCCACGCCGACGAAGAACAGGATGGTGCTGGACACCACCAGCGGCAGCACCAGCTTCTTCTCGTGCGAATACAGCCCCGGCGCCACGAAGGCCCACACCTGGTACAGCACCACCGGCAGCGCGATCAGGAAGGCGGCCATCAGCAGCACCTTGATCGGCACCATGAAGGGCGAGATGACCGAGGTGGCGATCACCGTCGCCCCTTGGGCAGGTGCGCCACCAGCGGCGCGGCCAGCAGGTCGTACAGCGAGTTCGCGCCCGGGTAGATCGCCAGCACCACCGCCACCACGCCGATGGCCACGACGGAGCGGATCAGCCGATCGCGCAGCTCCATGAGGTGCGTGACGAAGGGCTGCTCGGTGCCGGCCAGTTCGTCTTCGGGGTCGGTCTTGGGCTTGGGATCGGTCATGGAACAGCGATTGTCGCCTGTGTGGCGATGACAAGATGACTTGGCCTTTGGCGCGGCCTCGATGACGGAATGACTTGCGCTGCCCGAGCCCGAGGTGCCGTCACCGAAGGCCGCGGGCCGGGGTCATGTCGTCATTTGGGCTTCGGGCGATAGCGGGCCACCCGTGCCGCACCCGACTGCACCTGCCGGCGCACGCCGTGGCGCGCCTTGTACCACTGCGGCGTGGCGCCGCGCTTGAGGCGCCAGTTCTTGTTGGGGCGGCGGTATTCGGGCGGCGGCGGCTCCCAGGTGGAGGACGTGGTGCTGCCGTCGCTGCTGCTGCCCGCGCCTTCCAGGCCCGCGGTGACGTCGGACCAGTCCTTCTCGAAGTCGGCCTTGGTGGAGTAGATGCCTTTTTCAACCTCGCGGCCGGCTTCTTCCACCGATTCCTTCATCTTCTTGAGTTCGTCCAGGTCCATGGCGCGGTTGACCTCGGCCTTGACGTCGGACACGTAGCGCTGCGCCTTGCCCAGCAGCGTGCCCACCGTGCGGGCCACGCGCGGCAGCTTCTCGGGGCCGATGACGATCAGCGCCACGGCGCCGATCAGCGCCATCTTGGAAATGCCAAGGTCAAGCATGGATGGGAATCTCTAACCCGCAGCGGCACCGCGCTCGCGCGGCAACTGCTCGATTCGGCCGCAGACCGAATCGAGGGTGCGTCAGGATTTTTCCTTGGCCTGCACGTCGATGGTTTCCTTGGCCGCGGCGGCGTTGGTCACCTGGCCGGCGGGCGGCTGGTTGGCATCGGCCTCGGCGGCGCCGTCCTTCATGCCGTCCTTGAAGCCCTTGACGGCGCCGCCCAGGTCGGAGCCGATGTTCTTGAGTTTCTTGGTGCCGAAGATCATGACCACGATCAGCAGAACGATCAGCCAGTGCCAGATGGAAAAGGTACCCATGGTGTTGCTCCTTGCGCCGGTGAAAGATTTGGCGCGGTTGATTCGATTTTAGACGGTGGGGGTGCTCGGGGTTCCTTGCGGCCTCAGGGTCAACCCTTCAGCCACGGGCGCGGGCCGCCCATCACGTGCATGTGCAGGTGGTGCACCTCCTGCCCGCCCTGGGCGCCGGTGTTCACCACGATGCGGAAGCCGCCATCCGGATAGGGCTCGCAGCCCCGCTCCAGCGCCAATTTGGGCGCCAGCGCCATGATGCGGCCCAGCAGCGCCTCGTGCTCAGGGCCCACGTGCGCCATCGACGCGATGTGCGCCTTGGGCACGATCAGAAAGTGCACCGGCGCCCAGGGGTTGATGTCGTGGAAGGCGTACAGCTCATCGTCCTCGTACACCTTTTTCGACGGAATCTGTCCGGCAACGATCTTGCAGAAGATGCAGGCCGGGTCTTGTGGGTGGGTGGTCATGCGGCAAAGCTTGGGTGAAGGGGTCAGCCCCGAGTATGGCGGACTTCCTCGACACTGGAGCACACGCCGATGTCGTCGTAATGCTGCGCCAGCCAGTACTGCCCGGCACCGCGCCCCAGCTCGAACAGGCGGCGCAGAAAGGCCATGTCGGCGCGCGCCTTGCTGGCCGCGCCGTGCTCGGCCAGCGCCGCGCCGCCGTCCACGCGGTGCAGCAGCACGTTCTTGTAGCGCTCGGGGTCCAGCCGGCCTTCGGCCAGCAGGCGCGAGACGAAGGCCATGGCGCGCATCTCGGCCAGCAGCGGCGCGTTGAAGGTGATCTCGTTCACGCGCTCCATGATGTCGGCCGCGCTGGCGCCGGGGGTGTGGCTCGATTCGATGGGGTTGATCTGCACCAGAATCACGTCGGCGCTCTTGGTCTCGTAGATCAGCGGGTAAATGGCGGGGTTGCCCGAATATCCGCCGTCCCAGTAGTACTCGCCCTCCACCTGCACCGCCTGGAACAGGGTGGGCAGGCAGGCCGAGGCCATCACCGCGTCAACCGACAGGCGTTTGCCGCTGAAAATTTCACCACGCCCGGTGCGCACGTTGGTGGCGGCCACGAAGACCTTCATGCTCCGCGTGCGCGGCGGGCGCGCCAGCAGCTCGAAATCAACCTCGCGCTTGAGCAGGTCGCGCAACGGGTTGAGCCCAAAGGGGTTGGCCTGGTAGGGCGAAAACCATTGCGCGAACCACGAGCCCATGGCCTGCGTCGCGGCCAGCGGCAGGCCGCTGGTGAAGGCGCCCATCACGCCCACGCCGTCCCAAAGCGCGACAGCGCCGCGCGCGCGGCCTCGTTCACGTCCTGGCCGCGCTGGCCGTCGGCGCGGGCACGCGCCAGCGCGTGCGCCAGCACCACGGCGTTCATGGCGCCGGCGCTGGTGCCGCTGGCGGCCTCGAAGCGCACGCGCCCGTCTTCCAGCAGCGCGTCGAGCACGCCCCAGGTGAAGGCGCCGTGCGAGCCACCGCCCTGCAGGGCCAGGTTCACGGTCTTGTGGGCCGCAGGGCGGCCATTGCCATTCTTTGCCATGTTCTTGTTCGGTGCTTGAAGCGTCGCCGGCGGCCCTTGTGAACCGTGGCCGCCGGCGAGCGAGGGGACAGGGCCGCCGACGCGGCCCGAGGGAAAGGTTTACGCGATCACCGCGCGGCCGGCGTTCATGCGCACCATGCCCTTGACGATGCGGTAGAGGAACCAGATCGAAATGACGATCCAGGCCGGGTTGAACAGGAACAGGCCCAGCAGGAAGAACGGAAAGGTGACCAGGTACAGCACGCCGGCCCACAGCACCGAGCGGATGCGCCACTTGAAATGGCTCTCCTGCCAGGTGCCGGCGGCGTCGTCCTTCTTCACCAGGTCCATCACCAGCGCGATGATGAGCAGCGCGATGCTGACCTGCGCGCCGGGCACCACGGCGGCCACGGCCACGATCAGGTGCAGGACGTAGCTGACCCAGCCCCAGGTCTTGAACGAATCGGCGGCCCGGCCGCCACCGCGGTGCCGCGGCCGTTGATGGGTTCCACGTCAATGATGTCGTTGTTGCGCATGAGCCAGCTCCTTTCAGTGCGGTTCATTCAGCCTCGCGCTCGCGCACCTTGCGCAGCGCTTTTTCTTCTATGCCTGAGAGTCCCTCGCGGCGCGCCAGTTCCGCCACCACGTCGGCGGCGGACAGGCCGTAATGCGCCAGCGCCACCATGCCGTGGAACCACAGGTCGGCCATCTCGGCGACGATCTTCTCGCGCGGGCCGCCGTGGTCGGCGTCCTTGGCGGCCATCACCACCTCGGTGGCTTCCTCGCCGATCTTCTTCAGGAAAGCGTCCGGCCCCTTGTGCAGCAGGCGCGCGACGTAGCTCTTGTCGGGGTCGCCGCCAGCGGAAGGCTTGCGGCTGTCGATGACGGCCGTGAGGCGCGCCAGGGTGTCGTCAGAGGACATAGGTCGTTATTTGTAGATCGACTCGGGATCTTTCAAGACCGGCTCCACCGCCTGCCAGGCGCCGTCCTTCAGCACGCTGAAGAAGCAGCTGTGGCGCCCCGTGTGGCAGGCGATGCCGGGCTCGTGCCCGAGCTGCGTCACCTTCAGCAGCACCACGTCGGCATCGCAGTCGATGCGGACTTCGTGCACCGTCTGCACGTGGCCCGACTCCTCGCCCTTGAACCAGAGCTTGCCGCGCGAGCGGCTGTAGTACACGGCGCGGCCCAGCTCGGCGGTCTTCTGCAGCGCCTCGCGGTTCATCCAGGCGAACATCAGCACGTCGCCCGTGCCCTGCTCCTGCGCGATCACGGGCACCAGGCCCTGCGCGTCCCACTTCACTTCGTCGAGCCAGTTCATGTCCGCATTGTCGGTGATTCAGATGACGCGGCCGGCAAGCCGCGGCAGCGCCGCGGTCAGGTTGCCAGCAGGCAGTGCGCGCAGGCACACATCAAACATGGGGAGTATGCAGCGTTAGCGACCGTCTACTGGGCGCTGGCAGCCGCTATACAGGGGAGTATATGGCCACATGGCCGTCCAGAGTGTGCCCGCAGACGCACGGCATCGGGTGCCATCCGTCGGAATCGCTGCGCGGTTCCGACCTACCCGGCTTGCTGAATCCATCGGGATCGAATGGCCGCGGAGCAGGCCACGCCAGCGATCGCCATGGCCGGGCTTGCACCGGCCATCGGCGATGCCCCTCGAGGGGGTGGCGAAACAACGCGAAGCGTGTGCAGCCTGGGGGTGGGCTACAGCACGCCCTGCGCCAGCATGGCGTCGGCGATCTTCACGAAGCCGGCGATGTTGGCGCCTTCCACGTAATTCACCGTGCCGTCGCTGCGCTCGCCGTGGCGAACGCAGTTGCCGTGGATGTCCTTCATGATCTCGTGCAGGCGCAGGTCGACCTCGCTGTGCGTCCACGACAGGCGCATGGCGTTCTGGCTCATCTCCAGGCCCGAAGTGGCCACGCCGCCGGCGTTGCTGGCCTTGCCGGGTGCGTACAGCGTGCCGGCCTCGAGGAAGCAGTCCACCGCCTCCAGCGTGCTGGGCATGTTGGCGCCCTCGGCCACGCACACCACGCCGTTGGCGATCAAATGCCTGGCGTCTTCGGCGTCCAGCTCGTTCTGCGTGGCGCAGGGCAGCGCGATATCGACCGGCACGTGCCAGGGGCGCTTGCCGGCCTCGAACTTCAGCTTGTGCTGCTTGGCAAAATCCTTCAGGCGGCCGCGCTGCACGTTCTTGAAATCCATCACGTCCTGCAGCATGCCTTCGCTCAGGCCGCCCTCGCACACCAGGGTGCCATCGGAGTCGGACAGGGTGACGACCTTGGCGCCCAGCTCCATCGCCTTGGCGGCGGCGTACTGCGCCACGTTGCCCGAGCCGGAGATGCTCACGGCCCGGTCCTCGAAGCCCATCTGCTTGCGCCGCAGCATCTCCTGCGCGAAGTACACCGTGCCGTAGCCAGTGGCCTCGGGCCGCATCAGGCTGCCGCCGTAGGCGATGCCCTTGCCGGTGAACACGCTGCCGGCATCGTTGCTCAGCTTCTTCATCATGCCGGCCATGAAGCCGACCTCGCGCGCGCCCACGCCGATGTCGCCGGCGGGCACGTCGGTGTCGGCGCCCAGGTGGCGGTACAGCTCGGCCATCAGCGCCTGGCAGAAGCGCATCACCTCGCCGTCGCTCTTGCCCTTGGGATCGAAGTCGGAGCCGCCCTTGCCGCCGCCCATGGGCAGCGTGGTCAGCGCGTTCTTGAAGGTCTGCTCGAAAGCCAGAAACTTGAGGATCGACTGGTTCACGCTGGGGTGAAAGCGCATGCCGCCCTTGTAGGGGCCGATGGCCATGCTGTGCTGCACGCGGAAGGCGCGGTTGACCTGCGTCTTGCCCTTGTCGTCGACCCAGGCGACGCGGAACTGGATCACGCGGTCGGGCTCGCACAGGCGCTCCAGCAGGCCGTGTTCGCGGTACCTGGGGTGCTTCTCCAGAAACGGCCACAGCGACATCATCACTTCACGCACCGCCTGCAGGAACTCTGGCTGAAGGGGTCGCGCTGCTCGATCTGGCGCAGGAATTCATTCATGCTGGCGGATGTCTTCAATGGGGGCTCCTTCGATGGGTTCGGCATGGCCATCGGCTCAGCAGACGATCATGCACCAAGTCCTCCCTGCGTTTCCTGACGGAAGACAAAGGGCGGACGCTTTGTTTTTGATAGCGACCGGCGCTGTCTGGCGGTTGGCCAGGGGCTTATTTTGACGCAAAAAGCAGCAGCACCAGCCGCCGCGCTACAGGCGCACCGCGATGCCGCGCGCGGCCATGTGCTGCTTGGCCTGCGCAATCGTGTATTCGCCGTAGTGGAAGATGCTGGCCGCCAGCACCGCGTCGGCGCCGCCGATCTGCACGCCATCGGCCAGGTGGTCGAGGTTGCCCACGCCGCCCGAGGCGATCACCGGCACCGGCACGGCGTCGGCCACGGCGCGGGTCAGCGCCAGGTCGAAGCCGCTCCTGGTGCCATCCTTGTCCATGCTGGTCAGCAGGATCTCGCCGGCGCCGTGCTCGGCCATCTTCTTCGCCCACTCGACGGCATCCAGCCCGGTGTTCTGGCGCCCGCCGTGGCTGTACACGTCCCAGCCCTCGCCGCGCGCCGCCACCTCGTCGCCCACGCGGCGCTTGGCGTCGATGGCGACCACGATGCACTGCGCGCCGTACTTGGCCGAGGCATCGCGGATCACCTGCGGGGTGGCGATGGCGGCCGAGTTGAAGCTGGTCTTGTCGGCACCGGCGTTCAGCAGGCGCCGCACGTCGTCCACCGTGCGCACGCCGCCACCCACGGTGAGCGGGATGAACACCTGGGAAGCCACGGCCTCGATGATGGGCAGGATCAGGTCGCGCCCGTCGCTGGTGGCGGTGATGTCGAGAAAGGTCAGTTCGTCCGCGCCCTGTTCGTTGTAGCGCGCGGCGATTTCCACCGGGTCGCCCGCGTCGCGCAGTTCGACGAAATTGACGCCCTTGACGACGCGGCCGCCGTTGACGTCGAGGCAGGGAATGATGCGTTTGGCGAGCATGGTGTGGTTCAGGCGGGGTCGCCGTTCAGTTCGTCGGCGCGGGCCTGCGCGGCGGCGAAGTCGAGGTCGCCGGTGTAGATGGCGCGGCCGGCGATGACGCCCTCGACGCCCTCGTCTTCCACCGCGCACAGCGCGTCGATGTCGGCCATGTTCGACAGGCCGCCCGAGGCGATGACCGGAATGGTGGAGGCCTGCGCCAGCTTCACGGTGGCATCGATGTTGATGCCGGACAGCATGCCGTCGCGGCCGATGTCGGTGTAGATGATACTGTCGACGCCCCAGTCCTCGAACTTCTTCGCCAGGTCGCCCACCTCGTGGCCGGTCATCTTGCTCCAGCCGTCGGTGGCCACCTTGCCGTCCTTGGCGTCGAGGCCGACGATGATGTGGCCGCCGAAAGCGGTGCAGGCGTCCTTCAGAAAGCCTGGGTTCTTCACCGCCGCCGTGCCGATGATGACGTAGCGCAGGCCGGCGTCGATGTACTTCTCGATCGTGTCCAGGTCGCGGATGCCGCCGCCCAGCTGCACCGGAATCTCGTCGCCCACGGCCTTCAGGATCGCCTTGATGGCCGCCAGGTTCTGCGGCTTGCCGGCGAAGGCGCCGTTCAAATCCACCAGGTGCAGGCGGCGCGCGCCCTGCGCCAGCCAGTGCGCGGCCATGTCGGCCGGGCTTTCGCTGAAGGTGGTGACCTGGTCCATGTCGCCCTGTTTCAGGCGCACGCAATGCCCGTCTTTCAAGTCGATGGCGGGAATGATCAGCATGGTGAAATGTGGATGAATTGAGGCTCAGAGGCCGTGGATATTGCGCCAGCAGCTACTGATGTTGCAGCGATCGAGGGTGGTCGATCAGGGGTTCCAATGCAGGAAGTTGCGGTACAGCGCCAAGCCCTGGTCGGCGCTCTTTCAGGGTGGAACTGGGTGGCAAAAATATTATCGCGTGCCACCGCCGAGGTAAAGCGCGCGCCGTACTCGGTTTCGCCCACGCTGTGACGTGGATCAAGCGGACGGGCGTAGAAGCTGTGCACGAAGTAGAACCATTCGCCGTCGGGCACGCCGCCCCACACCGGGTGCGGGCGGCGTTGGTGCACGCGGTTCCAGCCCATCTGCGGCACCTTGTAGCGGCTGCCGTCGGGCGCGAGCTGGCCGGCCAGGTCGAACCGGATCACCTCGCCGGCGATCAGCCCCAGGCCCGGCGTGCCGGCGGCGGTGCGGCCTTCGGCGCTGTGGTCCAGCAGCATCTGCATGCCGACGCAGACGCCGAACAGCGGCTTGGTGGCCGCGGCCTCCAGCACCGATTCGAGCAGGCCGGATTCGCGCAGTTCGCGCATGCAGTCGGCCATGGCGCCCTGCCCTGGCAGCACCACGCGGTGGGCGTCGCGCACCTGCTGCGGGCTGCTGGTGATGACGGCGTTGACGTGCGTGTCGGTGGTCGCATGGATCACCGCCTGCGCCACCGAGCGCAGGTTGCCCATGCCGTAATCGACCACGGCCACCGTCTGGTTTACTACTGAATTCATAGCTGATCGCGCTTGATGGATAAGCGCTGGAGGCCTATTTGACTTATAAAACGCCCTTGGTCGAGGGCACGGTGCCGGCCATGCGCGGGTCGGGCGTGAGCGCCATGCGCAGCGCGCGGCCGAAGGCCTTGAAGATGGTCTCGGCCTGGTGGTGGGCGTTGATGCCCTTCAGGTTGTCGATGTGCAGCGTGACGTGGGCGTGGTTGACGAAGCCCTGGAAGAACTCGTGGATCAACTGCGTGTCGAGCTGGCCGATCATGCCGGCGGTGAACTGGGCGTTCAGCGCCAAGCCGGGGCGGCCGGAGAAGTCCACCACCACGCGCGACAGCGCCTCGTCCAGCGGCACGTAGCTGTGGCCGTAGCGGGTCAGCCCCTTCTTGTCGCCCACGGCCTGGCGCACGGCCTGGCCGATGCAGATGCCCACGTCTTCCACGGTGTGGTGGCCGTCGATGTGCAGGTCGCCCTTGCACTGCACGTCGAGGTCGATCAGGCCGTGGCGCGCGATCTGGTCCAGCATGTGGTCGAAAAAGCCGATCCCGGTGGCCAGCTTCGACTGTCCGGTGCCGTCCAGGTTGAGGGTGACGGTGATCTTGGTCTCGGCAGTATCGCGCGAAACGGTGGCGGTGCGTGCTTCAATGGTCATAGCGAGGCTTCAAGCGCGGCCAGCATCTGCGCGTTCTCGTCGGCGGTGCCCACCGTGAGACGCACGCAGTTGGCCAGCAGCGGGTGCATTTTAGAAACGTTCTTGATCAGGACGCGGCGCGCCTTCATGCCGTCGAACGCCTTCACGGCATCAGGCACGCGCACCAGCAGCATGTTGCCTTCGCTGGGGAAGGGCATCACCCCGGGCAGCCTGGCCAGCGCGTCGATCAGCCGGGCGCGCTCGGCGCGGATGTCGGCCGCCTGCGCCGCGAACACGTCGGCGTGCTCGATGGCGAACAGCGCGCATTCGGCGTTCAACACGCTGATGTTGTAGGGCGGGCGCACCTTGTCGATTTCGGCGATCAGGCCCGCATCGCCCAGCATGTAGCCGATGCGCACGCCCGCCAGGCCGAACTTGCTGAGGGTGCGCATGACAAGCACGTGGCGGTGCTTTTCCGGCGCGGCGCGTGCGTTCTCGATCCAGCTGCGCGCGGCGAAGGGCTGGTAGGCCTCGTCCATCACCACCAGGCCGCCCTGTGCGCCCTGCGCGGCGATCAGGCGCTCGATCACGCCCGCGTCCCACAGCGTGCCCGTGGGGTTGTTGGGGTAGGCCAGGTACAGGATGGCAGGCTTGTGCTGGGCGATGGCGGCGAGCATCGCCGCCTCATCCAGCGCGAAGTCGGCCGTGAGCGGCACGCCGTGGAAGGCCAGGCCCTGCAGTTGCGCGCTCATCGGGTACATCACGAAGCCCGGCACCGGCGCCACGATGCTGGCGCCCGGAATGTCGCAGGCCATGGCCAGCAGGCTGATGAGCTCGTCCGAGCCGTTGCCCAGCATCAGCGACCAGCCTTCGGGCGGCTGCGCCCAGGCGTGCAGCGCGGCCTTCAGCTCGTCGACGCGCGCGCCGGGGTAGCGGTTGATGGCGACCTCGCCGAGGCGCCGGCCCAGTTCCGCCTGCAGTTCGGGCGGCAGACGATGGGGTTCTCCATCGCGTCCATCTTCAGCATGCCGGTCGAGTCCTGTACCGCGTAGGCGTGCATGGATTGCACGTCCTGGCGGATGCGGGCGAGGGGTTGGGGGCGGTGGTTTCAGTCATCTGGCGTGGCGGGCAGTTGGTCGGGGCCGACAAGGTAGGGGTTGAGCACCTGCACGGTTTCGAAGCGCTGCTGGTGCGGCAGGTCTTCGCTCAGCAGGTAGCGGCAGCCCTGCTGCTGGGCCGAGGACACGATCAGCGCGTCCCAGTAGCCCAGCGCGTGGCGGTCCTGCAGCGCCCAGGCGCCGTCGATCACGTAGGTGTCGAGGTGCGGCGGCTGCCACTGGCGCAGGTTGCGCACCTGGGCGCGCGCCTGCTGCACCGGCATCACGCTGCGAAAGCGCGTGATGGCGTTGTGGTACAGCTCGTTCAGCACCTGGGTGCTGATGCGGCCGGCGCGCTGCGTCCAGCACCAGCGCAGCCATTCGCGCGCACGCGCCTGGCGGTCCGGGTCGCGGTCGTCGGCGGTGCGCAGCAGCACCGGGGTGTCGACGAAGACCAAGGGCGCGGTCATTGGATCTCACTCAGCCGCAGGTAGGGGCCGTCGCTGGCGCCCCAGGATTCGAAGCGCAGCGCGCTGCGCATGGCCTGCGCGTAGGCGTCTTCCTGGCGCATCTTCTCGGCCAGCATCTCGCCCACCAGGCGCGACACGCTGCTGCCGCGCTTGGCGGCTTCGACACGCACCCATTCGAGTACGCTGTCCTCGACCGTGATGGTGACGTTCTTCATGGGGCGCGAGTTTACACGAAATTCGTGTTGCACGAATTTCGTGTTCTCACTTGTGGTGCATGACCGCTTGATGACGAAGCCCCTGGTATCGACCCCAGCTGGGGCGCTTACCAGCTCGTAACGCGCCGGATGGCGGGCGCGCGCTGGCTGCGCTGCAATACACGTCAAGGCTTCGCACCGGCGGGGCACGGATCCAAAAGCCATGTCGATCAACCCCACCTCCATCGGGCGCGGCGGCGCGCTGGCTGGGCACGCGGCCCAGGCGCTGTCGCCCGCCGCCCGGCAGGCGCTGGACGGCGCCACCACGCTCGGCGTCGTCAACCCCGCCCAACTGGCGCAGCAGCTGAAGCGCGCACCCGACGGCGCACGCCAGCAGCTGCTGAACGAGCTGGCCCCGCACCTGTCGCCGCGCGATCTGGATGACGTAAGCCGCCAGATCGGCCAGCCGCCGCGCGCCAAGCCCGGCATCGACGCCGACCTGGCGCTGGACCTGACGCAGATCGGTCTCGACATCGCCGGCTTCTTCGACCCCACGCCGATCTCGGACGGCGCCAACACGCTGATCTCCCTCGGCCGGGGCGACTGGCTGGGCGCGGGCCTGAGCGCGATCAGCATGGTCCCCTACATCGGCGATGCGGCCAAGCTGGGCAAGCTCGGCAAATACGCGCAGACCATGGCCAAGGCCATCGACGCCGCGCGCGCCAACCCGGCCCTGCGCGAGGCGCTGGCGCCCGCCGTCAAGGGCATTGCCGACGCCATCGCCAAGCTGCCGCTGGACAAGCTGCCCGACAGCGCGCGCAAGCAGATCGCCACGCTGAAAGAGCTGACCGGCATCTTCGCCAAAGAGTCCGACGCCGCCGCGCGCCAGGCCCTGAAGGCCGCCGACGACGTGCCCGCCAGCGCCACCACCCGCGCCGCCGCAGCCGCCAGCCGTGTCGGCGCGCAGCCGGCCTGGGGCAAGTACATCGACGACATCAAGGCGCAGACCGGCATGGCCGTCGGCGCCAAGCAGCAGAAGCTGATCGACGCCGCGCTGGACAAGAAGGACTACACACGCCTGTCCACCGCCGATTCGAAGGCGCACCGCGCCCAGTTCAACAAGGTCAAGAACGACCTGATCGCCCAGTGGGAAACGCAAACCGGCAAGAGCTGGCCGCGCTACACCGAAGACCTGTACTCGAAGAACGGCACGCTGGTGCGCCGCGCGGGCCAACCTTATGATGCGCACCACATCATCGAGAGCAGCTACGGCGGCCCCAACGAGTGGTGGAACATGCACCCGGCGCGCTTTCCCGACCAGCACCAGCAGGGCATCCACCGCGCGGGCGGGCCCGGCAGCCAAGTTTTCCCCTGACCCATGAGCCAGTTCGACGACCTTGCAGCCGACCAGGGGCAGCCGCCCCTGGACAAGCTCACGCCTCTGCCCTCCGACGCGCTGGCGCGCCTGCGCGCGGCGCACCCGCAGGCGCCCGAGGGCTATATCGACTTTCTCACCACGCTGGGCTTTGGCGAGCTGGGCGAGGCTTCGTTCATGCTCTACGGCGGCCTGCTGGCGCCCGACGAGGTGTTCGGCGAAACGCCCGACGGCCTGCAGGGCGTGTGGCTGTTCGGCGACGACTTCGCCGGCACCAACTGCGGCTTCGACAGCGCCGACGGCTGGCGCATCGTCGAGATCGACCCCACCAACTTCAGCAAGGACGTGGTTGGCGAGGACTTCGCCGCCTTCATCCGCATCCGCATCGCCGCGGCAAGCTGAGCGGCCAGGCGGGCGCCGGCAGCCATGGCCCGCAAGCAGATACAGGGAGTATGCCTTGCCAGCGCCCGTCAGACGGGAGCTGGCGGCCTGTATGATGGGGAGTATGTGCTGCGTGCCGCCTCGTGAAGCGGCTTCAGATCACACACTGCTCCTGCAGCGGCCGGTTCTCCAGCACGCGCGCCCAGCCCAGCGGCGACAAATCCAGCGTGCGGTAGCCGCCGTGCGCAATCCACTCGGCCACGCCGCACCCCACGGCGGGCGACTGCTGCAGGCCGTGGCCCGAGAAGCCGTTGGCGAAGATCAGGTTGTCGCACGCCGGGTGCGGGCCGACGATGGCGTTGTGGTCGAACCCGTTCATCTCGTAATAGCCGGCCCAGGCGCGGTGCAGCCGCAGCGCCTCGAAGGCCGGGATGCGCGCGGCCAGCGTGGGCCAGACGAAGGCCTCGAACGCCGCATGGTCGGGCTCGTCCAGCGGCAGGTCGTCGCCGTCCTGATCGGGCGGCGGCGCAAAGCCGGTGATGAAGCCCGCGCCCTCGGGCCGCAGCCAGATGCCGGAAGGATCGATCAGCAGCGGGCAGCGTGGCAGCGGCACGGGGCAGCTGACGTGGAACACCGTGCGCCGCCGCGCCACCACCGGCAGCGCGATGCCGGCCCACGCCGCCACGTGGCGCGCCCAGGGGCCGGCCGCGTTGACCACCACGCTGGCGTCGACATGCTCTCCATTCGATAGCTGCACGCGCCCGATGGACGGGCGCGAGCCCCGGCTTGCCATCTCGAAGCCCACCGCCTCGGCGGGCACGTAGCGAGCGCCCTGCGCCCGCGCCTGGGCGCGAAAGGCCTGCAGCAGGCTGTAGCCGTCGAACCAGCCCTCGCCCGACAGGCCGAGCGAGCCGAGCGCGATGCCCTCGGTGGCGAGCCACGGAAAGCGCGCCTGCAGCTCGGCCGGCGACAGCAGCGCCACATCGGCCCCGCTGGCGCGCTGCCGCGCGTGGTTGTCGCGCAGCACGCCCTCGCCCGCCGGCGTGGCCAGGTACAGGTAGCCGCCTTCGTGCAGGCCGATCTGCGGCGGCGGCTCGCCCGGCACGGCCAGCTCGCGCGCCGCATCGCGCAGCACGCCGATGCCGTAGGCCGAGATGGCCATGTTGATCGCGGTGGAGAACTGCTGCCGGATCGACGACGCCGACAGCGCCGACGAGGCGCGCGCGTAGCTGAAGTCGCGCTCCAGCACCGTCACGCGGCAGGGGCGCGCGGCCTGGCTGGCGGGCCGCGTCAGGTAGCGCGCAATGCTGCTGCCGACGGCGCCGCCGCCGATGATCACCACATGGTCGTCGCTCATGGGTGCTATTCTGGGGGCATCATGTAACTATGTTATTGATAGCTTCCTGCAAAGACAGGGCGGGCGCTGAGGGCCGATTGGGCTGACAACCCCAGGGCGTTGCGCCGGCCCCACCTGCACCGCCCGCCTCCCCCAAGGGGAGTATGTTGCGGCCTGCACCTACACCCACGGCGCGGCGGCGCGGCTATGCTGGCGCCCCAGATGAGACTGAGATCACTCGCATTGCTCGGCGCTGGCGGCTGGGCCCTGTACCGGCTGACCCAGCAACTGGGCCGGCCGGCCGGTGTCGAGCCCGTGCGCCCGTTCAGCCTGACGCGCTACCTCGGCCGCTGGTACGAGATCGCGCGCATCGAGCACTCCTACGAGCACGGCCTGACCAACACCAGCGCCGACTACCGGCCGCTGCCGGGCGGGCGCGTGCAGGTCGTCAACCGCGGCTACCACCCGGCCAGCGGCCGCTGGCGCGAGGCCCGCGCCACGGCCAGCCCGGTCACCGGTGCCGCCGGCGCGGCGCAGCTGCAGGTCAGCTTCTTCTGGCCGGTGCGCGCCAGCTACATCGTGTTCGCGCTGGACGACGATTACCAGCACGCCCTGGTCAGCGGCCCCACGCACGACTACCTGTGGCTGCTGTCGCGCACGCCGCAAATCCGCCCCAGCGTGCGCGCCACGCTGCTGGAGCAGGCGCGCGCCGCCGGCTTCGACACCGGCCGCCTGCTGTGGGTGGACCAGCGGCGCAACACCGCCGGCCTGCGGGGCGATCTGCCGCGCCGCAAACTGCCGCGCTGAGCGGCGCCCCACCGCAGGCAAGCCGGCACGCCTGCAGGGCCTTGGGTGCGGGGGCAGAATCGGCCGCATGACCAACAACACCCCTCACCCGTCCGTCTGGGACCAGAACTACCGCGCCACCGCCGACTTCAAGTACGGCGAGCAGCCCAATGCCTTCCTCGTCGCGCAGGCCGCGCGCCTGGCACCCGCCTCGCGCATCCTGCTGCCGGGCGACGGCGAAGGCCGCAACGGCGTGTGGCTGGCCGAGCGCGGCCACGCCGCATTCAGCATCGACGGCTCGGCCGTCGGCCTGAACGCGCGCAGGACCTGGCGCGCCGCCGCGGCGTGACGCTGCACACCACCCACGCCGACCTGGGCGCGTGGCAGCCCGAGCCGGCCAGCTTCGACGCCGTGGTCGCCATCTACCTGCACCTGCCGCCGGCGCTGCGCGCGCCGGTGCACCGCAAGCTGGTGCAGGCGTTGGCCCGGCGGGCTGCTGATCCTCGAAGCCTTCCACCCCGATCAACTGCCCTTGAGCAGCGGCGGCCCCAAGGACGTGGCCATGCTCTACACGCTGGCCATGCTGCGCGCCGACTTCGCCGACATGACCGAACTGCTGGCGGAAGAGACCGACGCCGTGCTCGACGAAGGCTCGGGCCACCAGGGGCCGGCCAAGGTCACGCGCTGGATCGGCCAGCGCTGAGGCTGAACAAGGGGGCCGCCGTGAAAACCCTGCTCATCGTTTACCACTCGATGACCGGCGGCACCGAGCAGCTGGCGCACGCCGCCGCGCGCGGCGCGCAGAGCGAGGCCGGCGTGCACGTGCGCCTGCTGACCGCACCGCAGGCCGGGCCGGACGACGTGCTGGCGGCCGACGCCTACCTGTTCGCCTGCCCCGAGAACCTGGCCGCCATCGCCGGGCTGATGAAGGACTTCTTCGACCGCTGCTACTACCCGGTGTTGGGGCGCATCGAAGGCCGCCCCTATGCCACGCTGATCTGCGCCGGCAGCGACGGCAGCAACGCCGCACGGCAGATCGAACGCATCGCCACCGGCTGGCGCCTGAAGCCCGCCGCACCGCCACTCATCGTCTGCACCCACGCGCAGACGCCGGAGGCGATCCTGGCGCCGAAGCGCATTCCGCCGGAGGAACTGCAACGCACGGAGGAGCTGGGTGCAGCGCTGGCGGCGGGGGTGGCGATGGGGGTGTTTTGAACATACTCCCCTCATACCCATCCGCCAGCGCCTGACCATCAAGCGCTGACGGCATATACCCCTATCTTGATCGCAGGTCGGAACCCCGAAGGGATTCCGACGCGGCTCGCGCGCCCCGGCTCAACGCAAGCGCATCTCCGCCGCCCGCGCATGCGCCTGCAGGCCCTCGCCATGCGCCAGCACGCTGGCGATGCGGCCCAGTTGCTGCGCGCCGGCTTCGCTGACCTCGATCAGGCTGGTGCGCTTCTGGAAGTCGTACACGCTCAAGGGGCCTGAGAAGCGCGCTGTGCCGCTGGTGGGCAGCACGTGGTTGGGGCCGGCGCAGTAGTCGCCCAGGCTTTCGCTGGTGTAGGCGCCGAGGAAGATGGCGCCGGCGTGGCGCAGCAGCGGCTCCCACTGGTGCGGGTCGCGGCTGCTCACCTCCAGGTGTTCGGGCGCGATGCGGTTGCTGATGTCGCAGGCTTCTTCCATGCTGCGCGTGTGGATCAGCGCGCCGCGGCCGTTCAGGCTCTTGGCGATGATCTCGGCGCGCGGCAGGGTGGGCAGCAGGCGGTCGATTTCGCGCTGCACGGCGTCGATGTAGGCGGCGTCGGGGCACAGCAGGATGGACTGCGCCAGCTCATCGTGCTCGGCCTGGCTGAACAGGTCCATCGCCACCCACTCGGGCGGCGTGCTGCCGTCGGCCAGCACCAGGATTTCGCTGGGGCCGGCGATCATGTCGATGCCCACGGTGCCGAACACGTGCTTCTTGGCGCTGGCCACGTAGGCGTTGCCGGGGCCGGTGATCTTGTCCACCTTCGGCACCGTCTGCGTGCCGTAGGCCAGCGCGCCGATCGCCTGAGCACCGCCGAGGGTGAAGGCGCGGCTGACGCCCGCCACGTGCGCGGCGGCCAGCACCAGCGGGTTCTTCTCACCTTTCGGCGTCGGCACCACCATGATGATCTCGCCCACGCCCGCCACGTGCGCCGGGATGGCGTTCATCAGCACGCTGCTCGGGTAGGCCGCCTTGCCGCCGGGCACGTAGATGCCCACGCGGTCCAGCGGCGTGACCTTCTGGCCCAGCAACGTGCCGTCTTCGTCGCGGTAGGTGGCGGTCTCGCCGCCCTGGGTTTTCTGCCACTCGTGGTAGCGGCGGATGCGCGCGGCGGCCTGCTGCAGCGCGCCGCGCTGTTCGGCGGGCAGGCTGTCGAAGGCGGCCTTCAGTTCGGCGGCGGTCAGTTCCAGCTCGGCCATCGACGCAGCGGCCAGCCCGTCAAAGCGCGCCGTGTATTCCAGCACCGCCGCATCGCCGCGCGTGCGCACGTCGGCCAGGATGTCCTTCACGCGCTGCTCGATGGCATCGTCCTGCTCGGCGCTCCAGTGCAGGCGGGCGGTGAACTGCGCCTCGAAGTCAGGCTGCGTGGTGGAAAGGCGAAGAGGCTTGGCGGAGAGGGACATGGTCATCATGGCGCCACGGCGGGCGGCTACAGTCAACAGCGCCCGCCGTGTGCTGCGGGCCAGCGGGTTATTGTCTCACCCGGGATTCCTGAGCGGGCGCGCCAGCAGGGCCTGCGTGGCACACTCGTCGTCATGGACGATGGTGACATCATCTGGATCGAGCCTCGCAGCGCGGCACTGGCTTTCCGGTCTCGGCTGCTGAACTCTGCCCCCAAGCCGTTGCAGGCTCTGGTCGCCTGTGGTGAAGATGCGCAAACCCTGCTGTGGCAGCTCGATTGAGCGCAGTTGGCTGCCGACGAACGCACCTGGCTCGAAGGTGGGGAATATCTGCCAGCGCTGGCCTTCGACTGGCTTGATCGTGCCGCGGCACTGATGCGCCTGTGTGATCAGCAAAGACAATCGGCAGCGCTGCTTGAGGTGCCCTCGCGCCGCCTGACCCAGCTCTCGATCAGCGACCTCATGCACGCCATGGGGAGCGACGTTTGGCTTGACGACGCTCAGGTGGCGCTGGTCTGGGGCTTTGCGCACGACGCACTGATGCACCCGCAGACGATCCGCTGGCCCCTGCCGTGCCGCGGCGCCGTCATCCCCACGGCGACGGACTCAGCGTGGGCTGGTGGGCGCCATCGGCGGACATCGCGTTGCTCGGCTCCATCCGACACTGAAAGCCGGTCCGGTTTCGACATCGTGATGCGGCAAGATGATGGCCTTGACGCATCACCCGCCGCGCGCCAACGCCATGCTCGACTGGCTGAAAAAGCTCACCCCAAGACGCACCCCAGCCCCGGCAGACGCACCGCCCGACCTGAAGGCCGTGTTCCGCCTGGCCCTGGCCCATTACCCCGCCCACGTGCCGCCGCATCGTGGCCTGGGCGGGCATATCACGCCCGAGCAGGCGCAGCACAACCTGGACTGGTTTCGGCGCTCGGTGCCCGAGCGGCTGCACGCCCTGCGCGCGCTGGCGGCCGACACCGGGCTGGCGCTGCCGGCCGACCTGCAGCGGCCGGTTGCTTCGCTGGACGAGGCCAAGGAATTGGTGGCGCGGCTGATCGCGTGGACACGCGCCTGCTGGCCTGATCGGCCCTACCGGCCCGAGCATCTGAGCGACAGCCACTGGGCCATGAGCGCCCGCACCGGCGACGACGCGATCTTCAGCGTGGTGCTGGACGTGGCCACGCTGCTGGGCCAGGTGGCGATGACCGGGCGCAGCGAATGGCGCTGGGGCCTGGACATGGCGCGCGCCAGCCGGGGCCGCAGCCCATGTTCTCGGCGCGGCGCGTGGTGCTGTTCACGCCGCCGCTCGGCGAGCAGCGCGCACCCTGCATGATGGACATGGAAGCGCTGGTGCTGGAGCGCTACCGCCGCCCGAAGGACTTCAGGTTCAACCAGACGCTGGAATACGACCCGTGGATGGAATACGTGCGCGATGGCTACACGGGACGCGTGATCGATCTGATGGCGGGTCGGTGAAGGCCGCGCCGGCGCTGATCAGCGGTCAATCCATAAGGGGAGTATATGCCTTCAGCGCCCGTCAGCCGGGCGCTGGCGAACAGGATAAAGGGAGTATCTTGATATCCCCGCCTTTTTAGCGCCATCCACGCGCGCTCACGCCGGCTGGTGCATCGCCTGCGCGAAGGCGTCGATGATCGTGCGGATGGCCGCCGTCTTGAGCTTGAGCGCCGCCTGGTTGACCACCAGGCGCGAGCTGATGTCCATGATGTGCTCGACCTCGACCAGGTTGTTGGCCTTCAGCGTCTTGCCGGTGCTGACCAGATCGACGATGGCGTCGGCCATGCCGGTGAGCGGGGCCAGCTCCATGCTGCCGTAGAGCTTGATCAGGTCGACGTGCACGCCCTTCTCGGCAAAGAAGTTGCGCGCAATCGTCGTGTACTTGGTGGCCACGGTGATGCGGCTGCCCTGGCGCACGGCCTTCTGGTAATCAAAGCCGGCGGGCGCGGCCACGGCCATGTGGCACTGGGCGATCTGCAGGTCCAGCGGCTGGTACAGGCCGGCGCCGCCGTGCTCGATCAGCACGTCCTTGCCGGTCACGCCGATGTCGGCGCCGCCGTATTCGACGTAGGTGGGCACGTCGGTGGCGCGCACCAGCACCACGCGCACGCCCTCCTGGTTGGTGGGCAGGATGAGCTTGCGCGACTTCTCGGGGTCTTCCAGCACCTCGATGCCCGCCGCGGCCAGCAGCGGCAGGGTCTCGTCGAAGATGCGGCCTTTGGACAAAGCCAGGGTGATCACGATGGGTTTCCTTCTAGCGAACTTGTCGTCGTCGATGCCCACTATTGTCGCGCCGGTCCGTGCAAGCGCGGCGCCCAGTCTTCGGCGGCGCCCTGTTCCAGCCGGCGCTCGAACAGCTTGCGCCACGAGGGCGGCAACGGCAGAGCCAGCACGGCGTGCAGCGTGGCGGGTTCGCACACGCGCTGGCGGATCAGGGTGGCCACGCGGTCCAGCGGCCAGTCGGGGTGCGGGCGGGTGATCAACACCACAGGATCGTCCGCCTGCAGGCTGCCCTGCGCCAGCACGCGCAGGTACCAGCCGGTGCGGCCAGTGTCCTGCACCCGGCGCGCCATGTGGGGCTCGCCAAAGCGGTCGTTCAGCTTCCAGCACGGCTGGCGGCCTTGGCTGACGGCGAAGCGTGCGCTGCCGATCTGCCATTCGTCGCCCAGGCACACGCTCTGCTCATCCAGGCCATCGACGCTCAGGTTCTCGCCGAAGGCGCCGGGCGCGGCCAGCAGCGGCCGGTCGCCCAGCTCGCTGCGCCAGATCGCGTAATGCGCCCATGGGTAGACGTGCACCGCCTTGTCGGGCCCGCCGTGCACGCGGCGGTCGCCCTGTTCGTCGCCGGCCAGCGATTCGGCCCCCACGGCGACGGGGCCGCTCACGGACTGCTTGTCGATGGCGCTGAAGGTGCCTGGCCGCGTGTAGGGCACGGCGCGCCCGGTCAGCACGGCGCGCACCTGGCCGATGACGGGGGCTGCGCTGCGTGCCGTCACCGCCGTCAGCGCACGCGCTCGATGTCGGCGCCGATGGCGCGCAGTTTCTCTTCCATCTGGTCGTAGCCGCGGTCCAGGTGGTAGATGCGGTCGACCAGCGTCTCGCCGTCGGCCACCAAGCCGGCGATGACCAGCGAGGCCGAGGCACGCAGGTCGGTGGCCATCACGGTGGCGCCGCTGAGCTGCTGCACGCCGTCAATCATGGCCGTGCGGCCGTCAACGTGGATACTGGCGCCCAGGCGCACCAGTTCGTTGACGTGCATGAAGCGGTTCTCGAAGATGGTCTCGGTGACCATGCTGGAGCCCGAGGCCACGCAGTTGAGCGCCATGAACTGCGCCTGCATGTCGGTGGGAAAGCCCGGGTATTCGGTGGTGCGAAAGCTCTGCCCCTTGAGCGCGCGGCCGCCCAGGCTGCGCACGTGGATGGCGTGCGCCTTGGGGCCGCCCTGGCAGTCGGGGCCGCCGATGGCCTCGATCTCGGCACCGGCGTCGCGCAGCTTCTCGACCACGGCGTCGAGGTGGTGCGCGCAGGCGTGCTGCAGCGTCACGTCGCCGCCGCAGGCCGCCACGGCGCACAGGAAGGTGCCGGCCTCGATGCGGTCGGCCACCACCTCGTGCTCGCAGCCGCGCAGGCGCTCCACGCCCTGGATGCGAATGCGGCTGCTGCCGTGGCCTTCGATCTGCGCGCCCATCTTGATGAGCATCTCGGCCAGGTCGACGATCTCGGGCTCTTGCGCGGCGTTCTCCAGCACCGTCTCGCCCTCGGCCAGGCAGGCGGCCATAAGAAAGTTCTCGGTGCCGGTCACCGTGACCATGTCGGTGGTGATGCGCGCGCCCTTCAGGCGCGTGGCGCCGTCGGGCAGGCGCGCGACCATGTAGCCGTGCTCCACGTCGATCAGGGCGCCCATGGCCTGCAGGCCCTTGATGTGCTGGTCGACCGGGCGCGAGCCGATGGCGCAGCCGCCGGGCAGCGACACCTTGGCACGGCCAAAGCGCGCCAGCAGCGGCCCCAGCACCAGCACCGCCGCGCGCATGGTCTTGACCAGCTCGTAGGGCGCCTCGGGCGTGATCGGCTCGGCGGCGTGAAAGCTCATGCCGCCGCGCTCGCCGTGCGTCTCGGTCTGCACGCCCATGTTGTCGAGCAGCTTGCGCATGGTGCGCACGTCCTGCAGGCGCGGCACGTTGGTCAGCTTGACCGGCTCGTCGGTCAGCAGCGTGGCGCACATCTCGGGCAGCGCGGCGTTCTTGGCGCCGGAGATGGTGACTTCGCCGCGCAACGGGCGGCCACCGCGGATCAGGAGTTTGTCCATGGCTGGATTGAAAAGGCTCGGTGGATATCGAGAGGCCGCAGCGCAGGCCAGGCGCGAGCACCCGTGGCCGGACCTGCGCCGGCCACTGGTGCGTCCCCCTGCGGGGCGACTCAGGGGATTTCATTTGGCTGCCCATTCGGCAGGGGTCAGCGTCTTCATCGACAGCGCATGCACCTCGTCGGTTTTCAGGCGCTCGCCCAGCGTGGCGTACACGCGCTGGTGGCGCGCGATGGGGCGCTTGCCCTCGAACTCGGGCGAGACGATGGTGGCGAACCAGTGGCGGCCGTCGCCTTCGACTTCGAGGTGCTCGCAGGCCATGCCGGCGGCGATGAGGGCTTTGAGTTGGTCAGCGGTCATGTCGGGGGTTATCAAAATAATAGCTGCTTGCGCTTGTCAATCAATGGTTTCAAATGTTTTTCGCTTGAAACAACCAACTGGCGGGCGCAAGCCACTCTCAATTCATGAGCACCGGCTTGCTTGCGCCCGGCACCCACGACCTTAGCCGCGCAGCTTGTAGCCGGTCTTCAGCAGGTACAGCGTCAGCGCCGACACCAGCGCCACCGCCGAGCCAGCCACGCCCAGGCTGAGCCAGGGCGACACGTCGCTGACGCCGAAGAAGCCGTAGCGGAAGCCGTCGATCATGTAGAAGAACGGGTTGAAGTGGCTGATCGTCTGCCAGAAGCCGGGCAGCGAATGGATGGAATAGAACACGCCGGCGAGGAAGGTCATGGGCATGACGATGAAGTTCTGGAACACGGCCATCTGGTCGAACTTGTCGGCCCACAGCCCGGCCAGCAGGCCCAGCACGCCCATCAGCCCCGCGCCCAGCAGCGCGAACACCAGCACCCAGGGCAGCGAGGCGGCGCGCGGCGGCGCATACAGCAGCGTGACGAGGTACACGCCCAGCCCCACCAGCAGCCCGCGCAGCACGGCGGCGCCCACGTAGGCCACAAACCAGTGCCAGGCCGACAGCGGCGTGAGCAGCGTGAACACCAGGTTGCCCATGATCTTGCTCTGCACCAGGCTGGAGGCGCTGTTGGCAAACGCGTTCTGCAGCACGCTCATCATCACCAAGCCGGGCACCAGAAAGGCGACGTAGCTGACGCCGGGGTACACCTGCACGCGGTCGCTGAGCACGTGGCCGAAGATCAGCAGGTACAGCACGGCGGTGAGCACCGGCGCGGCGATGGTCTGGAAGGCCACGCGCCAGAAGCGCAGCACCTCCTTCTTCAGCAGCATCTTCCAGCCGTCGTTGGGCGCCGGCAGGGCCTGCAGGTGCGTGGTGCGCATCACCGATTCGTTCATGACAGCACTCCTGCGGTGGTGGTTGGCGGCGGCGTGGCGATGGCGGGCGCGTTCATCAACTGGATGAACACGTCCTCCAGGTCGGCCTTGCGGATTTCCAGGTCTTCGACCGCCACGCCGGCCTGGCGCAGCGCGGCCAGGTGGGCCTCGATCTCGGCCGGGCCGCTGGCCGGCAACTCGACGATGCGGCCGGTGGTGCGCGCCTGCGCGGCCAGCTCGGGCGGCAGGGCGTTGTCGGTCTTGAAATACAGCACGTTGGCGGTGGCGTTGTTCAGCAGCGTGCTGGTGCGCTCCAGCGCGATGACCTGGCCCTTCTTGAGCATGGCCAGGCGCTGGCACAGGGCCTCGGCCTCTTCCAGGTAGTGCGTGGTCAGCAGCACGGTGTGGCCCTTGCGGTTGAGCGCGGCGACGAACTGCCACAGCGTCTGGCGCAGTTCCACGTCGACGCCGGCGGTGGGCTCGTCGAGCACGATGACGGGCGGCTTGTGCACCAGCGCCTGCGCCACCAGCACGCGGCGCTTCATACCGCCAGAGAGCTGGCGCATGTTGGCCCTGGCCTTGTCGGCCAGGCCCAGGCCGGACAGCAGCTCGTCGATCCAGTCGTCGTTGCGGTGCAGGCCGAAGTAGCCGGACTGGAAGCGCAGCGCCTCGCGCACGGTGAAGAAGGGGTCGAACACCAGCTCCTGCGGCACGATGCCGAGGTGGCGGCGCGCCTGCATGAAGTCCTGCTGCACGTCGTAGCCATGCACCTTGACGGTGCCGGCCGTGGCGCGCGCCAGGCCGGCCAGGATGGAGATCAGCGTCGTCTTGCCCGCGCCGTTGGGGCCGAGCAGGCCGAAGAATTCGCCTTCTTCGATGTCGAAGCTGACGTTGTCGAGGGCTTTCAGGGGAGCGGCGCCGGATTTGCCCGCGGCCGGATAGACCTTGGACACCGACTGAAAGGAGATGGCAGGCATAGGCAACCGGCCATTTTACGATTTTGGGCCGTTCCGCGTGGTGCGCAACCGGCCCAGCCCCTGGGGGCGCAGGCTCTTTCAGGCCGCGGTGTCCTCGGGCAGGGCGGGATCGGGTAGCAGGGCCGAGATGCCGTACAGCCCGGCCAGCTCACGCAGCCGCGGCGCCAGGCCGCGCACGGCAAAGCGCTTGCCGTCCTGCAGGCATTCGCGCCGGCACTCCAGCAGCACCGCCAGGGCGGACGAATCGAAACGCGTCAGCGCCGTGGCGTCGACCAGCACCTGCGGCTCGCTCTCGGCCCGCGCGGCCTTCAGCAGCATGTTCAGGCAGGTGGGCGCCTGGGCGTGCGTCAGTTCGGCGGGCAGCACCAGCATGGCGGTCAGGTCTTGCCGCTGGCGGCGTTGCTCTGGTTGCGCTCGGACAGCGACCTGATCAGCGCATCGACGCCGCCGGCATTGATCTGCTGCGCGAACTGCGGGCGGTAGTTGTCGACCAGCCACACGCCGACCACGTTCAGGTCGTAGATCTTCCAGCCTGCGCCCTGGCCGGGCGTCTTCTCCATGCGGTAGTCGACCTGCACCGGGTCGCCCTGGCCGCGGATGAGGGTGCGCACCACCACTTCCTTGTCGGTCGGCGCGCCGCGCAGCGGCAGTACCTCGACGCTCTGGTTCTTCACCTGGCGCAGCGCGCCCGCGTAGGTGTGCACCAGCAAGGTCTTGAACTCGCTCTGCAGGCGCTGGCGCTGCTCGGGCGTGGCCTTGCGCCAGGCCGGGCCGGTGGCCGAGGCGGTCATGCGCGTGAAGTTCACGTAGGGCATGACCTTGGAATCCACCACGGACATGATGCGGTTGATGTCGCCACCCTGCAGCGCCGCGTCGCCCTTGATCAGTTCCAGCACCTCGTTGCTGACGCGGGTCATCATGGCGTTGGGGGCCTCGTCGGCCGCCTGCGCCCACGGCGCGGCACCCGCCATGGCCAGCGCGCCCAGCGCACCGGCGGTGAAACGGACAAAGGAACGGCGATCGGCAATCTTCATCGGTCTGTCTTTCTCGGGACGGCGCACCCCGGCGCCCTTGGCATTTTGAATCTGCCGCGCCCCAGGGTTCCCCAGCGCTGTTACAAGTTGTGCTAGCGGGCCGGCTGCGGGGCGGCATCAGAGCCAGCGGGTGCCGGCGCGGCCCCGCCCTCTTCTTCCAGGTCGTAGCGCTCCTCGTCCTGCGGCGGGTTGCCGTCGTGGATCTCGTTGCGGCGCTTCTGCAGGAAGGCGTCGCGCTGGAAGCTGTACTTGTCGAGCGCGGCGGATTCAAGAAAGTCGGTCGTCGTCAGCAGGCTGGCGCGGGTCTGGATGACGTTCACACCGATCAGCGAATTGCGCACCGACACATCGTTGACGTGGCCGACCGCGCTGCCGTACGCATCGACCGGCAGCGCCGCGGCGTCGCGCAGCGTCGACGGTCCGAACAGCGGCAGCACGAAATACGGCCCCGCCGGCACGCCCCAGTAGCCCAGGGTCTGGCCGAAGTCCTCACGGTGGCGCTGCAGTCGCATCTCGGTCGCCGGATCCAGCACGCCGCCCAGCCCCATGGTGCTGTTGATGACGACGCGCCAGAACGAGTGCAGCGCGCCCTCGGGCTTGGCCTGCAGGATGTTGTTCACGAAGGACCAGGCATCGCCCAGGTTGCCGAAGAAGTTGCTCACCCCCGTGCGCACCGGTTGCGGCAGCACGTCGCGGTAGGCCGTGGCCACGGGCTTGAGCACGGCCGTGTCCACCGCCTCGTTGAAGCTGTACATGCTGCGGTTGTAGCGCTCCCACGGGTCGCGCGGATCGGCGCCGGGGCACTGGCGCAGCCGGCCAGCAACACCAGCGCCACGGCACCAGCCAGACCTTGCACGCGCTGCCTGGCGCCCATGCTTTGCTTGCTCATTGAAATACCCCTGTTGCTTTCGCGGTGTCGCTGGCTGCTTGCGGCGCGCCAGCGCTGGCTGGCGGCCTGCGGCTGCCGAAGGCGTGATTGAACCCCACCGGCGGCCTACTTTCCACCCTTGTCGGGGATGCGGCATTGGCCGCGCTGTTGAAGAGAAACTGGCTGATCAGGTTCTCCAGCACCACGGCCGACTGCGTGCTGGTCACATTATCGCCGGCGGCCAGGTTGTCCTCGGCCGCGCCGGCCTCCACGCCGATGTACTGCTCGCCCAGCAGGCCGCTGGTGAGGATCTTGAGCGAGCTGTCCTTCGGAAACTTGAAGCGCGCGTCCATGTCCAGGTCGATCCGGGCCTGGTAGCGCTCGTCGTCGAAGCTGATGCCCGCCACGCGCCCCACCACCACGCCGCCGCTGCGCACCGCCGCCTTGGGCTTCAGGCCGCCGATGTTGTCGAACTGCGCCGTGATGCGGTAGGTGGACTGGAAGTTCAGCGACAGCAGGTTGGCCGCCTGCAGCGCCAGAAACACCAGCGCCGCCAGCCCGATCATCACGAACAGGCCGACCCAGAGATCATTCTTGGAGCGTTCCATCTAGCTCGCCCTCACATCAATAGGAAAACATCAGCGCCGTGAGCAGGAAGTCCAGCCCCAGCACCATCAAGGACGCCATCACCACCGTGCGAGTGGTGGCGCGCGCCACGCCGTCGGCCGTGGGCTTGGCCATGTAGCCTTGCAGCAGGGCCACGAAGGTCACGGTGATGCCGAAGGCCACGCTCTTGATCACCCCGTTGCCCAGGTCGGAGAAGATGTCCACGCCGCCCTGCATCTGGCTCCAGAAGGCACCGGGGTCGACGCCGATCATCGGCACGCTGACGATCCAGCCACCCAGCACGCCCACCGCGTTGAACACCGCCGTCAACAGCGGCATGACGATGATGCCGGCCCAGAAGCGCGGCGCGATGATGCGCTGCACCGGGTCCACCGCCATCATCTCCATGGCGCTGAACTGCTCGCCCGACTTCATCAGGCCGATCTCGGCCGTCAGCGACGTGCCTGCGCGCCCGGCAAACAGCAGCGCGGTGACCACCGGCCCCAGTTCGCGCAGCAGCGACAGCGCCACCATCAGCCCCACCGCCTCGGCCGAGCCGTAGCGCTGCAGGATGTTGTAGCCCTGCAGCGCCAGCACGAAGCCGACGAACAGCCCCGACACCGCGATGATGGCCAGCGAATAGTTGCCCAGGAAGTGGATCTGGTCGCGCACCAGCGAGAAGCGCCGCAGCGTCGGCCCCAGCAGCGCGACCAGGCGCCAGAAGAAGCGCGCGGCGTAGCCCACATCGGCCAGCGCGCGGCGCGTGGCGAAGCCGACGTCGGACGGGCGCCACCAGCTCATCGGGCCACCTCGATGCCAAAGTCCTGCTCCACCGTGGGGCCGGGGTAATGAAACTCCACCGGGCCCTCCATGTCCATGCCGACGAACTGGCGGATCAGCGGGTCGCTGCTGGCGCGCACCTCGTCCGGCGTGCCCTGCGCGGCCACCTTGCCGTCGGCCAGGATGATCACCTGGTCGGCGATGAGGAAAGTCTCCTGCACGTCGTGCGACACCACGATGCTGGTGATGCCCAGCGCGTCGTTGAGCTGGCGGATCAACTTGGCCGCGGTGCCAAGCGAGATCGGATCCAGCCCGGCGAACGGCTCGTCGTACATCACCAGTTCAGGGTCCAGTGCGATGGCCCGCGCCAGCGCCACACGCCGCGCCATGCCGCCGGAGATCTGCCCCGGCATCAGATCGCGCGCGCCGCGCAGGCCCACGGCGTCCAGCTTCATCAGCACGATGTCGCGGATCAGCGCCTCGGGCAGTTTGGTGTGCTCGCGCAGCGGAAAGGCCACGTTCTCGAACACGCTCAGGTCGGTGAACAGCGCGCCGAACTGGAACAGCATGCCCATGCGCCGGCGCGCGGCGTACAGCTGGGCCTCGTCCATCGGGCCGATGTCCTTGCCGTCGAACAGCACCTGCCCCTGCTGCGCGCGCTGCTGCCCGCCGATCAGGCGCAGCACCGTCGTCTTGCCGCCGCCCGAGGCGCCCATCAGCGCCGTCACCTTGCCGCGCGGCACCGCCAGCGACAGCCCGCTCAGCACCGGGCGCGTGCCATAACCAAAGGTCACGTCGCGCAGCTCGACCAGGGCGTCGGTCGATGCGGCACCCGACGCCGGAACAGAGGGCACTGCGATGGAAGAAGGCGATGACATCGTCAAAAAGACAGAGCCGGCATGACAACCGGCTCGGCCCGCCATCATAAGGGATTTCAGCAACGTTGGCCGCGCGCCACCTCAGCCTCGAATCGGCACGAAACCCCTTGCCAGCATGCGCAAGTCGCTACATTTATCGAAGCAAGCCAGCTGGGTTGGCGCCGCCTGGGCCTCGCGTTCGACGGCGCCGGGCCGTGCGGGCGAAGGGCTGGTGGTTCAGTGCAGCGCCGCTGCGTCGCGCGGCGTGCCGTCTTGCGCCCTCTCCCGCCGGCGGGAGAGGGTTGGGGTGAGGGTAACGCAGGTTGAATATTCATAGCTGCTCGCGCCCGCCACACAACGATTTCAGACACTTTTATTTTGAAATCAAGCCCCAACAAGCGCAAGCCACTATTTATTCAGTAGCATCCACCTTCTCGCGCACCACTGCGCCCACCGGCGGCACGCCATCCCGCGCGCCGCAGCCGCCGCGCCCCAGCCCCGCCGCCAGCAGGCAGCCATGTCCTGTCGATGAAACTTGCTACTGGACGCAAGCGCGGCCAAGCGTAGCCGAGCCATGGTCGTTGGCATGTCGCCATTTCTGGCGACATGACGGCGCCGGCCAAATGGCGGCAAGATGCGCGCATGACGCCCACATCGCCCGCTGCCAGTGCCATCGACGTCGCCGTGGTGGAGGACGACGCGGCCTGCCGCATCGCGCTGGTGGCGGCGCCGAACGCGGCGCCGGACATGCGGCTGCTTTGGGCCGCGGCGACCCGGGCCGAGGCGCTGGCGGCGCTGGGCGACCGGATGGCGCAGGCGCCCGATGTGCTGCTGGTGGACCTGGGCCTGCCGGACGGCAGCGGGCTGGACGTGATCGCCGCGGCGCGCACGCGCTGGCCGGGCGTGGCGCCGATGGTGAGCACGATCTTCGGCGACGAGGAACACGTGCTGGCGGCGATCGAGGCCGGGGCCATGGGCTATCTGCTGAAGGACGCGACGCCGGAGGCGGTGATCGGCGAGGTGCGCAGCCTGCACGCCGGCGGCAGCCCGATCAACCCGCTGGTGGCGCGCAAGCTGCTGCTGCATGCGCAGCGCGGCGGCGCGCCGGCCGCCGACGTTGCCGAGGCCATCGAGGCCGCCGCGGGCGACGAGCTGCCCAGCCTGTCGGCGCGCGAGCTGGAGGTGCTGCGCCTGGTGTCGCGCGGGCACACGCTGGCCGAGGTGGCGCAGGCGCTGGTGGTGTCGCCGCACACGGCGCGCACCTTCGTGCGGCGCATCTACGCCAAGCTGCAGGTGAAGTCGCGCGGCGAGGCGGTGCGCGTGGCGGCGCATCAGGGGTTGCTGGATGGCGGTTGATGGTTTTGAAAGGAAAAGACCTATATCCCGCGCCAGACAAGCGCGGGAAGCTATTGTTTTTGCATTCATCAGCTGGCTGCTGGCGCTGGCGCAGCCGGTGTGCGCGGCGGCGCCGCCGGCCCTGCACCTGACGCAGGCCGAGCTGTGGCACTCGCCTTCGGGCAGCTGGGCGCCGCCGGACACGCTGACGCACAGCGACGACGCCGTGCTGGAGGCCGCCACGCCGTGGCAGACGGTGGCGCTGCCGCACGTGCGGCCGCGCGCGGTGGCCACCCGGCGAAGGCGGCGCAGGCGCCGCCGCAGGTGGCCTGGTACCGGCTGCAGGTGCCGGCGGCGGCACTGGCGGCGTCGCCGCAGGGGCCGCGCGTGTACATCCCGCGCTGGCAGACTTCGGGCACGGTGGCGGTGTACGCCAACGACCGGCTGCTGTGGCAGACGCGCGGCAGCCGCACCTGGAACAGCACCAACCGGCCGGTGTGGATCGACCTGGGCGGCGCGACGCCGGCCGACACCACGCTGACGCTGCACGTGCGCATGGCCAGCCAGCAGGGCGTGGGCGGCGCGCTGTCCACGCTGTGGGTGGGCCCGGCCGAGGCGCTGCTGGCGTCGTGGCGTGCGCGCACGCTGCTGCAGGCGGACGGGGTGGCGTTCTCGCGCGGCTCGTACCTGGTGATCGGCCTGTTCGCACTGCTGCTTTGGCTGGCACGGCGGCGGCGCGGCGAGGGGCTGTACCTGCTGTTCTTCGTGATGTCGGTGTTCCAGGTGCTGTCGATGCTGCACTACATGGTGGACAGCGAGGGCTTCGGCCTGCCGGACGAGTGGTTCGCCTGGCTGGCCTACGTGGCCGGCTCCATGGGGTCGGCGCTGTGCTCGTTCCTGTTCCTGTGCGTCATCAACCAGCTGCGCCTGCCGCGCCTGAAGGCCGCCATGCTGCTGTACGTGGGCGCGGCGTGCCTGATCACGCTGCCGCCGCTGGGGCTGCTGGAGCTGAACACCGCGCTGCCGGCGCTGCGGCTGGCGCTGATTCCGCCGGGGCTGGTGATGATCGGCGTGGGGGTGTGGGGCGCCATCCAGCGGCGCACCTGGGGCAGCGCGCTGCTGGCGCTGTGGCTGCTGCTGTCGCTGCCGATCGGCTTTCACGACCTGGGGCTGCAAAGCTACCGCGGCGACATCGAGTCGATCTACCTCACGCCCTACGTCTACGTGGGGCTGTTCACCATGTTCCTGCTGATCGCCTACACGCGCTACGTGCGCGCGCTTGACGTGGCGGCCCAGGCCAATGCGACGCTGGAGCGCCGCCTGGCCGAGCGAGAGGCGGAACTGGCCGCCAGCCACGAGCGCCTGCGCCAGGTGGAGCGCGAGCAGACGCTGATGACCGAGCGCCAGCGCCTGATGCGCGAGATGCACGACGGCATGGGCTCGTCGCTGATGACGGCGCTGCGCGTGATCGAGCACGGCGAGCGCGACCGCGTGGACGTGGCGCAGGTGCTGAAGGAGTGCATCGACGACCTGAAGATCTCGATCGACTCGCTGGAGCCGCTGGACGCCGACCTGCTGGCGCTGCTGGCGACGCTGCGCTTCCGGCTTGGCCCGCGCCTGGAGGGCGCCGGCCTGGCGCTGCACTGGGCGGTGCAGGACGTGCCGCCCCTGCCCTGGCTGGACGCGCAGAGCGCCCTGCACGTGCTGCGCATCCTGCAGGAGGTGCTGACCAACATCGTCAAGCACAGTGGGGCGCGCGAGATCACGGTGTCGACCGCCGAACAGGCGCAGGG
This sequence comes from Ottowia beijingensis, assembly GCF_013423955.1. Lineage (GTDB taxonomy): Bacteria > Pseudomonadota > Gammaproteobacteria > Burkholderiales > Burkholderiaceae_C > Ottowia > Ottowia beijingensis. The sequence goes on from NZ_JACCKX010000001.1 coordinate 1,223,155, forward strand.
CGGCGTGCCCGGCGTGGTGGTGCGCATCGCCGACGATGGCCGGCCCTTCAGCCCGCCGCCGCCCGAGGCGCTGCCGCCCGGCCGCCGCGGGCTGGGCAATATCCGCAGCCGGGTGGCGCTGCTGGGCGGCGACTGTGCCTGGGCGCCCGGTGGCGAGCGCGGCACGGTGTTCACGCTGTGGCTGCCGCTGCGGCGGGGCTGATGCATGACTCGCAAGAAAGCAACTTGAAAAACCCTTGAACGCGAAAATCGCCAAGGCAGCGCAGAAGACGCAGAAGACGCAGAAGAATCATCTGCCGTTCATCAGGGAAGCTTGAAGTCTCAGACCCTGGTGTGGGAGCGGGCTTGCCCGCGATGAGGCGCCTCGTCGCCACCAACGCTTGATCGCGGGCAAGCCCGCTCCCACACGGGGATGCGGTCGCTGCGTCATCTGACGCCTCTTGATCATCAAGCAAGGAAGATAGCCACCATCGCTTGTGAAAGCTGAAGTCACGCAAGGTTTTCACCATCTTGTTCTGCGCCTTTTGCGAAGTCCTGGCGTTCTCTGGACTCAAGAATTCAGCGCACCTTCAAGTCGGTGGCTTGACCATCCATCATGCCCTTGCCGCTCTGGATGACCGGATGGCTGGGTGACCGCGCTGGCCTGCCCCTGCGTCATTCCGGCGCAAGCCGGAATCCACTTGGCCTCCAGCCACCCATCGGTGTGCGCAAGCGCTCTGGATTCCGGCTTGCGCCGGAATGACGGGGTTGGGAGGTGCTGGTTCGGCGCCAGTGCCGGCAGATATGCAGATGCCCAGGGCGGACAGGCACAGCGCCGCCCATCGCCCCTTGGCGCCGCCTACAGCTGCTCGGCGCGCAGCTGCTCGGCGCTGTGCGGCGACAGCAGGCCGGGCGCCACGTCGAACACGGTCTTGGCGCCGTACTGGCCTTGGCCGTGCAGGCGGTGCACGGCGCGCGCATAGGCCACCAGCACGGCCGAGGTGAACTCGGGGTTGCTGTCGAGCTTCAGGCCGTACTCGATCACCTGCGTGGTGCCGGCGCTGGTGCTGCCGCTGCGGATGACGAAGCCGCCGTGCGGCATGGCGCCGTGGTCGCGGCGCAGTTCGTCGGCGCTGATGAAGGTGACGGTGGTGTCGTACTCGTCGAAGTAGTGCGGCATGGTGACGATGGCGCGCCGCACCGTGTCGGCATCGGCGCCATCGGCCAGCACCACGAAGCATTCGCGCGTGTGCTTCTGCCGCGTGGTGAGTTGCGGGCGGGTGCCGCTGCGCACCTGCTCCACCGCGGCGGGCACCGGCACGGTGTACTGCACGCCGCCGGCCACGCCGGGCACGCGGCGGATGGCGTCGGAGTGGCCCTGGCTGAGGCCCTTGCCCCAGAAGGTGTAGGTGGCGCCTTCGGGCAGCAGCGCCTCGCCGATGACGCGGTTGATGGAGAACATGCCGGGGTCCCAGCCGGCGGAGATGAGCGCGGTCTTGTGGTTGGCACGCGCCGGCGCGTCGACGGCGGCGAAGTATTCGGGGATGCGGGCGTGGGTGTCGAAGCTGTCGACGGTGTTGAACAGTGCGGCCAGTTGCGGGCCCTGCTCGGGCAGGTCCTGCTTGGAGCCGCCGCACAGGATCAGCACGTCGATCTGCCCGGTGTGGCCGGCCAGCGCGTCCATGCCGTGCACCGGCACGCCGGCGGTGAGCGGCTGCAGTTGCGCGGGCGGGCGGCGGGTGTAGATGCCGACGAGCTGCATGTCGGGGCTGCGGGCGACGGCGGCCTCGACGCCGCGGCCCAGGTTGCCGTGGCCGGCAATGGCGATGCGAATGGGAGATGTCATGGGGAATGCTGGTTGCGTGCGGGGCCGGGGCGGCCGGGTCATCAATGGCAGGCTGGCGCGCGGGGCGCCGGCGGGCCGCTGGATTATGTCTGAGCGGGGGTGGGGTGCGGGCCGGAAGCCGGCGCCGCGGGCGGCCTGGCGGGCGGGTTGGGCGGTGGTGGACACGGCTTGGGCCGTGATCAGGCACCGCGCGGGCGGTGCGCCGCCATCGCGGCCAAGGCCGCTCCCACAGGGGCTGGGCGGTGGCCGCTGGGGGCCTGAACAAGCGATAACGGATTGGTGCGGCGAACTGGTTTGAAAAGAATAGCTGCTTGCGCCTGATGGACGGGCGCAAAAGCAAATTATTGATTGGCAAAAAATTTCGGAAGTCCCCCGTTTGCCGCACCGATGAGGCGGGTCGCTGACATCCGTCAGCAATTCATCGGCGGCGCGCGCTGCCTGGCGACCTTCTTGCCACGCACGCGGTCAGCGTGCAGGTCGTCATGCCGCCCGCCGGGCGATCAGGAGGGCCGCACCCTAACGCCTCAACGCGGCAGGTCGCTTGAACCCATCAGGAACTCATCCACCGCACGCGCGGCCTGGCGGCCCTTCCCTGCACGCGGTCAGCGTGCAGGTTGTCACGCCGCCCGCCGGGCGATCAGGAGGGCCGCGCCCCGACGCCTCAACGCGGCAGGTCGCTCGATCCCATCAGGAACTCATCGACGGCGCGTGCTGCCTGGCGGCCTTCCTGATCGCCCACACGACCAGCGACTGCCCACGCCGCATGTCGCCGGCCGCGAACACCTTCTTCACGTTGGTGGCGTAGCCGCCGGCGGCCTCGGTCGTGGCCTTGGCGTTGCCGCGCGCGTCCTTGTCGACGCCGAAGGCTTCGAGCACGCTGGCGACCGGGTTGGTGAAGCCCATGGCCAGCAGCACCAGGTCGGCCGGCCATTCCTTCTCGGTGCCGGGCACTTCGGTCAGCTTGCCGTCCTTGAACTGGACCTGCGCGGTGCGGAGCGCCTTGACCTTGCCACTCTTGCCATCTTTTCCATCGCCGACGAACTCCTTGGTGGAAATGGCGAACTCGCGCGCCGCGCCCTCCTCGTGGCTCGACGAGGTGCGCAGCTTGATCGGCCAGTAGGGCCACACCAGCGGCTTGTTCTCGTGCTCGGGTGGCATGGGCATGACCTCGAACTGCGTCACGCTCTTGGCGCCGTGGCGGTTGCTGGTGCCCACGCAGTCGCTGCCGGTGTCGCCGCCGCCGATGACGATGACGTGCTTGCCCTTGGCGTTGATGGCGTCCTTCAGCTTGTCGCCGGCGTTGGCGCGGTTCTGCTGCAGCAACAGCTCCATGGCGAAGTGCACGCCGTCCAGCTCGCGCCCCGGTACCGGCAGGTCGCGCGACTGCTCGGCGCCGCCGGTCAGCAGCACGGCGTCGAAGTCCTGCATCAGCTGCGCAGCCGACACGGTTTCCTTGGCCAGGTTGGTGACCTTGGCGCCGGGGCCTTCGCCCGGCATGCCGCCCACCAGCACGCCGGTGCGGAAGGTCACGCCCTCGGCCTCCATCTGCGCCACGCGCTTGTCGATGTGCGCCTTGTCGAGCTTGAAGTCGGGGATGCCGTAGCGCAGCAGGCCGCCGATGCGGTCGTTCTTCTCGAACAGGGTCACGGCGTGGCCGGCGCGCGCCAGCTGCTGCGCTGCCGCCAGGCCGGCCGGGCCGGCGCCGACCACGGCGACTTTCTTGCCGGTCTTACGCAGCGCCGGGCGCGGCACCACCCAGCCCTCGGCCCAGGCGCGGTCGATGATGGCGTGCTCGATCGACTTGATGCCCACCGGGTCGTTGTTGATGTTCAGCACGCAGGCCGCCTCGCACGGCGCCGGGCAGATGCGGCCGGTGAACTCGGGGAAGTTGTTGGTCGAGTCAAGCACCGCGAAGGCGTTCTTCCAGTCGCCCCGGTACACCAGGTCATTGAAGTCCGGAATGATGTTGTTGACCGGGCAGCCGTGGTTGCAGAACGGCGTGCCGCAGTCCATGCAGCGCGCGCCCTGTTGCCGGGCCTGCGCGTCATCGAGGGTGATGACGAATTCCTTGTAGTGCTTCACGCGCTCGGCCACGGGCGCGTAGCCCTCGTCGATGCGCTCGAATTCCATGAAGCCGGTGACTTTTCCCATGATGTTTCTCTCTTCAATGTTCTTTCAGCCCGCGACCACGCGCGGCTCGCAGCGCACGTCGGTCTTGACGGAGTTGGCGATGAAGCATTCCTCGTGCGCTTCGTGGTGCATGGCGGCGATGTCGCCCGCGTTCGGCAGGCGCTCGCCCGAGAACCACACGGCCGGCCGCAGCGTGACCACGGTCATCGCCATGCGGCGCTCGGCGTTGCGCGCCATCACGCCCTCGGCGGCGTCCTCGTAGCGGTCGACGCAGAAACCGCGCTGGGCCGCGATGGACAGGAACCACAGCATGTGGCAGCTGGCCAGGGCGGCGACAAAGGCCTCCTCGGGGTCGACCGCCGACGCGTCCGACCACGGCAGCGGCACCACGTGTGGCGACGAGGAGCCGGGCAGTTCCACCCCCATCGAAGCGGATCAGGTGGCGGCGGCTGTAGCGGTTGGACAGGAAATCCTGCCCCTCTCGCTCCCACGTCAGTTCAGCGTTGTAGCTTGCCATCGCGCACCCTCACTTTGCCGGGGTTGCTTCTTTTTGGTAGCTTTCAGCGCTTTTCCAGCCTGCGCTGCAGCCTGTTTTCGCGCATGAATCTCGCCCAGCGCGCGCTTGTACTCGGTGGGGAACACCTTCACGAACTTGTCGCGCGCGGTGGCCCACTGGTCGAGCAGTTCGCGGGCGCGGCGGCTGCCGGTCCAGCGCAGGTGGTCGTCGAGCAACTGCTTCAGTTGCTCCTCGTCGGTCTGGCCACGGTGCCAGATGCCGGCGTCGACATTCGCCTTCTGCTCGGCGGCGGGCAGCACTTTCTCCAGCGTGACCATCGACAGGTTGCAGCGCTTGGCGAACTGGCCATCCTCGTCGTAGACGTAGGCCACGCCGCCCGACATGCCGGCGGCGAAGTTGCGGCCCGTCTTGCCCAGCACCACCACGGTGCCGCCCGTCATGTATTCGCAGCCGTGGTCGCCCGTGCCCTCTACGACCGCCGTGGCGCCCGACAGGCGCACGCCGAAGCGCTCGCCCGCCACGCCGCTGAAGAACGCCTCGCCCGTGGTGGCGCCGTACATCACGGTGTTGCCAACGATGATGTTGTCGTGCGCGTTGCCGCGGAAATCCAGGCTGGGGCGGATGGCGATGCGCCCGCCCGACAGGCCCTTGCCGGTGTAGTCGTTCGCATCGCCGATCAGCTGCAGCGTGATGCCCTTGCACAGGAAGGCGCCGAACGACTGGCCGCCCGTGCCCTCGAGCTGAATGCGGATGGTGTCGTCGGGCAGGCCTTCGGGGTGCACCTTGGTCACCGCGCCCGACAGCATGGCGCCGACCGAGCGGTTGACGTTGCGCGCCGTGTCCATGATCTTGACAGCCTCGCCCTGGTCGATGGCGGGGCGGGACTTCTCGATCAGGCGGTTGTCGAGCGATTTCTCCAACCCGTGGTCCTGCGTGGCGACGTGGAAGCGCGGCACATCGGCCGGCACGTCCGGCTGCGCGAACAGGCGGCTGAAGTCCAGGCCCCTGGCCTTCCAGTGCGCGATGCCCTGCTTCATGTCGAGCAGGTCGCTGCGGCCGATCAGGTCGTCGAACTTGCGGATGCCCAATTGCGCCATGATCTGGCGCACCTCTTCAGCGACGAAGAAGAAGTAGTTGACCACGTGTTCGGGCTTGCCGGTGAACTTGGCGCGCAGCACCGGATCCTGCGTGGCCACGCCGACCGGGCAGGTGTTGAGGTGGCACTTGCGCATCATGATGCAGCCTTCGACCACCAGCGGCGCGGTGGCGAAGCCGAATTCGTCGGCGCCCAGCAGCGCGCCGATGGCGACGTCGCGGCCGGTCTTCATCTGGCCGTCGGCCTGCACGCGGATGCGGCCACGCAGGCGGTTCAGCACCAGCGTCTGCTGCGTTTCGGCCAGGCCGATTTCCCACGGCGAGCCGGCGTGCTTGATCGACGACCAAGGCGACGCGCCCGTGCCGCCGTCGTGCCCGGCGATCACCACGTGGTCGCTCTTGCACTTGGCCACGCCGGCGGCGATGGTGCCGACCCCGACCTCGGACACCAGCTTGACGCTGATGTCGCTGTGCGGCGCCACGTTCTTCAGGTCGTGGATCAGCTGCGCCAGGTCCTCGATCGAATAGATGTCGTGGTGCGGCGGCGGGCTGATGAGCCCCACGCCCGGCACGCTGTGGCGCAGGCGTCCGATGTAGTCGCTGACCTTGCCACCCGGCAGCTGGCCGCCCTCGCCGGGCTTGGCGCCTTGCGCCATCTTGATCTGGATCTGGTCGGCGCTGGCCAGGTATTCGGCCGTGACGCCGAAGCGGCCCGAGGCCACCTGCTTGATGCGGCTGCGCAGGCTGTCGCCTTCGGCCAGCGGCAGGTCGACCTCGACCACGTCCTCGCCGATCACCGACGCCAGCGTGGCGCCCTGCTTGATCGGGATGCCCTTCAGTTCCTGCCGATAGCGCGCCGCGTCCTCGCCGCCCTCGCCGGTGTTGCTCTTGCCGCCGATGCGGTTCATGGCGACGGCCAGCGTAGCGTGGGCTTCCGTTGAAATGGAGCCGAGCGACATGGCGCCGGTGGCGAAGCGCTTGACGATTTCCTTGGCCGGCTCTACCTCGTCGACCGGAATCGCCTTGGCCGGGTCGACCTTGAACTCGAACAGGCCGCGCAGCGTCATGTGGCGCTTGCTCTGGTCGTTGATGAGCTGGGCGTATTCCTTGTAGGTGCTCCAGTTGTTGGCGCGCGTGCTGTGCTGCAGCTTGGCGATGGCGTCGGGGCTCCACATGTGCTCTTCGCCGCGGGTGCGCCAGGCGTATTCGCCACCGGCGTCGAGCATGTCGGTCATGATCGGATCGCTGCCGAAGGCACCGCGGTGGCGGCGCAGGGCTTCTTCGGCAATCTCGAACACGCCGATGCCCTCGACCCGGCTGGCGGTGCCGGTGAAGTACTTCTGCACCGTGGCGCTGTTGATGCCGATGGCCTCGAACAGCTGGGCGCCGCAGTAGCTCATGTAGGTGCTCACGCCCATCTTGGACATGATCTTCGACAGGCCCTTGCCGATCGCCTTGACGTAGTTGTAGATCGCCTTCTCGGCGCTCAGATCGCCCGGCAGATCCTTGTGGATGGCGGCCAGCGTCTCCATGGCCAGCCAGGGATGCACGGCCTCGGCGCCATAGCCCGCCAGCACGGCGAAGTGGTGCACTTCGCGTGCGCTGCCCGTTTCCACCACCAGGCCGGCGGCGGTGCGCAGGCCCTCGCGGATCAGGTGCTGGTGGATGGCCGACAGCGCCAGCAGCGCCGGAATGGCCACACGCTCCGGCCCCACGGCCTTGTCGCTGATGATGAGGATGTTGTGGCCGCTCTTGATGGCATCCACCGCGTGCGCGCACAGGCTGGCCAGGCGCGCTTCCACGCCCTCGGGGCCCCAGCCCAGCGGGTAGGTGATGTCGAGCACGCTGCTTTCGAACTTGCCCTGCGTGTGCCGGCCGATGTTGCGCAGCTTGACCATGTCGGCCGCATCCAGAATCGGCTGGCTCACTTCCAGCCGCATCGGCGGGTTGACCTGGTTGATGTCCAGCAGGTTGGGCTTGGGGCCGATGAAGCTGACCAGGCTCATCACGATGGCCTCGCGGATCGGGTCGATCGGCGGGTTGGTGACCTGCGCGAACAGCTGCTTGAAGTAGTTGTACAGCGGCTTGTTCTTGTCGGACAGCACGGCCAGCGGGCTGTCGTTGCCCATCGAGCCGATGCCCTCTTCGCCATTCACGGCCATCGGGCTCATCAGGAACTTGATGTCCTCCTGCGTGTAGCCGAAAGCCTGCTGCAGATCGAGCATGGCGGGCGGCGTGCTTTCGACGCCGGAGGACTGCGGCTCGGTGTCGGCGATCGGCAGCTCCTCGGCATCGAGGCCCGCCACGGGCTTGACCACGTCGTCGAGGCGGATGCGCAGGTCCTCGATCCAGCGCTTGTAGGGCTTGGCGTTGGCCAGGCTGGCCTTGACCTCCTCGTCGTCGATCATGCGGCCCTGCTCCAGGTCGATCAGGAACATCTTGCCGGGCTGCAGGCGCCATTTCTTGACGATCTTGTGCTCGGGCACCGGCAGCACGCCGGATTCGGAGCCCATGATGACGATGTCGTCATCGGTCACGCAGTAGCGCGCCGGGCGCAGGCCGTTGCGGTCGAGCGTGGCGCCGATCTGACGGCCATCGGTGAACACGATGGAAGCCGGGCCGTCCCAGGGCTCCAGCATCGACGCGTGGTATTCGTAGAACGCGCGGCGGCGCTCGTCCATCGTGGTGTGCTGCTCCCACGGCTCGGGAATCATCATCATTGCCGCCTGTGCCAGCGGGTAGCCGGCCATGGTGAGCAGTTCGATGCAGTTGTCGAAGGTGGCGGTGTCGGACTGGTCGGGAAGCTGATGGGATACAGCTTCTTCAGGTCGGCCCCCAGCACCGGAGAGGACATCACGCCCTCGCGCGCCCGCATCCAGTTGTAGTTGCCCTTGACGGTGTTGATCTCGCCGTTGTGCGCGACGTAGCGGTACGGGTGGGCCAGTGGCCACTCGGGGAAGGTGTTGGTGGAAAAGCGCTGGTGCACCAGGCCCAGCGCGGAAACGCAGCGCTCGTCCTTGAGGTCGAGGTAGTACTCGCCCACCTGGTCAGCCAGCAGCAGGCCCTTGTAGATGACGGTGCGCGAGCTCATGCTCGGCACGTAGTACTCCTTGCTGTGCTTGAGCTTCAGCGCCTGGATGTGCGCGCTGGCGGTTTTGCGAATCACGTACAGCTTGCGCTCCAGCGAATCCTGCACGATCACGTCGTGGCCGCGGCCGATGAACACCTGGCGGATGACCGGCTCCTTGGCGCGCACGGTGGGCGACATCGGCATGTCGCGGTTCACCGGCACATCGCGCCATCCCAGCAGCACCTGGCCTTCGGCCTTGATGGCGCGCTCCAGTTCTTCCTCGCACGCTAGGCGGCTGGCATGTTCCTTGGGCAGGAAGATCATGCCGACGCCGTATTCGCCGGGCGGCGGCAGCTTGACGCCCTGTTTGGCCATCTCCGCGCGGTACAGCGCGTCGGGCATCTGGATCAGGATGCCGGCGCCGTCGCCCATCAGCGCATCGGCCCCCACGGCGCCACGGTGGTCGAGGTTCTCGAGGATCTTCAGCGCGTTGGTGATGATGGCGTGGCTCTTCTCGCCCTTCAGGTGCGCCACGAAGCCCACGCCGCAGGCGTCGTGCTCCTGGGCCGGGTCGTACAGGCCTTGTTGTTGCAACTGCTGTTGTTCGGCACGCGTGCTCATCGCTCTATTCCATCCATCAGATCAATTCCGGAAGCGCGAGCATAGTGCACTGCAACATCGTCGCCAAGTTTTTAATTGGGGTCAGATCAAAATTAAATTGCCAGATTGAATGAATCAGAATAATAAGGGACATATCAAATAACGTAGCGCCAAGTGAAACACTGACGAGCCTCAATGCCCCGTTTGAATCAGTTTTCCGCCGGCTTGGGCGGCCGCCCTGCGGCGGCACGCGCGACCCGGCGTTCGGTGCGGCGCTGCAGCTCGGCGATGAAATCCGCCCCGCCCAACGCCCAGCCGCTGTGGGCAGCGCGCGTCAATGCGGTCATCTGGTCCGGGTTCAGGCCGGCGCCCACCATCTCGGCATAGGCGCGCTCGCGCGCGAACGGCGTGTTGCCCAGTTGCCAGTACAGCGGATGGGGCGTGATGAGCGGGTCCGTCCGCAGGCCGATGTGGTGCCCATGACTCGACCAGGGATAGTCCTGCGGCCGCGCCACCATGCCGGCGCGCACGGGGTTCAGGTCGATGTAGGCCATGCAGGCCAGCAGATGGCGCTCGGCCTCAATCACGGTGCTGCGGTAGCGCCCTTCCCACATCGTGCCGCTGCGGCCATGCCGGCGGTTGAACCAGCGCACGTAGCCGCGACCCACGCCCTGCATCATCAAGGGCAGGCTGTCGCCGGCCTCGGGCGTGACCAGCAGGTGCAGGTGGTTGCTCATCAGCACATAGGCGTGCACCGCCACCCCATGTGCGCGGGCGTGCTCGGCCAGGTCGTCCAGCAGGCGCTGGCGGTCGGCGTCGTCGACCACGATGGGCTGCCGGTTGTTGCCACGCTGGATGACGTGGTGCGGGTAGCCGGGAACCGTGAGGCGGGGCAGGCGGGACATGGCAAATCTTAAGCCAGCCTCGGTTTGTCGCGCGCTTTCATGCGCAGACCCGTGTTTTCCCGCATACCCCACACCGTCTGGCCCAGCGTGACAAAGTTGTGAGGCGCATCGCCCGCAAGCCGGTAGAGTCGGCGCCACTTGCTTTCAGCATCCCTTGAACCATCCGCGCGCCGTTGCGGCCGCGCCTGGGAGAACTCGACATGAAGAAACTGTGGTATTGGGCCGCGTCGGCCCTGCTGGCGCTGCCCCTGCACATGGCCCATGCGCAGGACGTGGTGGTGGCGCACGTGGGCCCCATGTCCGGGCCGCTGGCGGGCAACGGCATCGCCAACTACGAAGGGGCCAAGGCCTACTTCGACCAGGTCAACGCCCAGGGCGGCATCAACGGCCAGAAGGTCCGCCTGGTGCGCGAGGACGACCAGTACAAGGCCGACGAAACCATCCGCCTGGTGCAGGAGGTGGCCAAGCGCGACCGCCCCGTGGCCTTCATCAACCTGCTGGGTTCGGCCAACGTCACGGCGATGTTCAAGGACAAGACGTTCGACAAGGTCGCCACGCCCTTCGTCGGCATCACCCCCGGCGCCGAGGCGCTGCGCAACCCCGGCAGCCCCTGGATGTTCCACGTGCAGGCCGGTGACCGCGCGCAGCTGCGCCGCGTGCTGACGCACCTGTCCACCATTGGGCTGAACAAGATCGCCGTGGTGTACCAGGACATCCCCTTCGGCAAGTCGGGCCTGGGCTTCGTCGACGAGATGGCGCCGGGCCTGAAGGTGGAGATTGCGGCGCGCATTGCCGCGCCCTCCGCGTCGGAGGACTTCAAGGCCGTGGCGCAGCAGCTCAAGGCCGCCAACGCCAAGACCTACCTGATGATCCTGACGCCCAACAGCGGCGCGGCCATGGTGCGCGACCTGCGCGCCGCGGGCGACCGCACGCCGATCTACAGCATGTCCTACGTACCGGCCAGCGCCATTCTGGAGAAGGCGCCGCTGAAGGACGCAGTGGGCATCGCGCTGGCGCAGGTCACGCCCAACCCCGACGTGCCGCACACCCCGCTGAGCCGCGACTTCCGCGCCGCGATGGACAAGTTCCTGCCCGAGGTGAAGGCGCGCTCGTCGATGCAGATGATCGGCTACGTCAACGCCCGCATCGCCGGCGAGGCCATCCGCCGCGCCGGCCCCAACCCCACGCCCGACAAGGTGGCCGCCGCGCTGCGCCAGCTGCGCGTCGATCTGGGCGGCTACCTGGTCGACTTCCCGGCCAACGGCAAGAACGTCGGTGCCGAGTTCGTCGACATCGGCGTGGTCGACAGCCGCGGCAAGCTGATGTATTGATCTGAGTGCAACCCTGCACCGGCCTGCGGCCGGCCAGGGCGCCCACGGGCCACAGCCGCGTGACGAAAGTCACGCCCGGTGGCCGCTGTCATGCGGCCCCGCACCCAGGCATGGAACAGTCGCGCCGACCCGTTCATTCATCGACCGAGGGAGGCGCTCATGAACACGCAGGACATCTGGAACTTCATCACCACGCAGGGCGTGGATTTCGGCATCAAGCTGCTGACGGCCATCGTCGCCTGGATCGTCGGCCGCTGGCTGATCAACCTGGCCGTGGGCCTGATCGGCAAGGCCTTCGAGCGCGGCGGCAAGATCGACGCCACGCTGGCCAACTACCTGAAGTCGATCATCGCCATCGTGCTGAACATCGTCCTGATCCTGGCGATCCTGGACATCTTCGGCGTGCGCACCACCTCGTTCGCGGCGCTGCTGGCCGGCGCGGGCCTGGCCATCGGCGCGGCCTGGAGCGGCATGCTGGGCAACTTCGCCGCCGGCGTGTTCATGCAGGTGCTGCGCCCCTACAAGGTGGGCGACTTCATCCAGGCCGGCGGCGTGACCGGCACGGTGAAGGAGCTGGGCCTGTTCGGCACCACCATCGTCACCATGGACAACGTGACCACCATCGTCGGCAACGGCAAGGTGTTCGGCGACAACATCCAGAACTACAGCGCCCTGCCCGTGCGCCGCGTGGACTGCGTGGCCAAGGTGGCCAACAGCGTGAACCCGATGGACGCCATCGCGCGGCTGCGCCCCGTCATTGCCGCCATCCCCAACGTGGCGCAAGACCCGGCACCCGACATCGAGATCCTCGAGTTCACGCCCGAAGGCCCCAAGCTGTGCGTGCGCCCCTACACGCACACCGACCACTACTGGCAGGTCTATTTCGACACCCACAAGGCCATCGTCGAAACCTTCGGTGCCGCCGGCTACCCGGTGCCCGAATTGCCGGTGGCGCACCGCACGGTGACGTCGGCCTGAGCGGGCGGGGCCGGCTGCGGCGCCGAAAGCTGGCCCGTCAGCGCAGGCACGTCACGTTCTCGATGGGGAGTATGTGACTCCAGCGCTTACCCAATAAGCGCTACCGTGGTGCATACAAGGGAGTATCTGATCCCTTCGGCTGTAGGAGCGGGCTTGCCCGCGATGAAGCGCCACAGTGCGCGGGCCGCCGCCATCGCGGGCAAGCCCGCTCCCACGCAGCCGCCACTCCTCGTCACGGCCGGGGCATTCATGGGGAGTATCGTCTTCCAGATCCCTACAGTTGGGCGCCAGCGGCATGATTACCAGGGAGTATCCACGGCACCCAGCCCTGGCAACCCGCTCTGACCACGACCGGCCCACCCCGCTGCCCGCGCCCACGGCCGAAGATTCAAGCCGGATCAAGCTCCGGCACCAGCAGCGCCCGATTCCGCAGCGCCCGGCCGCAGCCTCGTCCCTGCCACCGGCACGACACCCCCGCGCGCAGGCCGCTCCCATAATCGGCCCATGCCCCGCCCCAGCCAACTCCTGCATCCGCAGCGCGATCCCGCGCCGCTGCGCCCGCCGCCACCGTGCTGCTGCTGCGCGACACGCCCGCCGGCATCGAGGTGCTGATGACGCGCCGCTCGCTCACCGCCAGCTTCGCGCCCGGCGCCTACGTGTTCCCCGGCGGCGGCATCGACGCGGCCGACGCTGCCGCACACGCCCACGCCACGCGCCGCCCCACGCAAAGCGACGAACACCTGACGCAGGCCATCGCCGCCATCCGCGAGAGCTTCGAGGAACTGGGCGTGCTGCTGGCGCGCCATGCCGACGGCACGGCGGCCACGGCCGACGACATCGCCGCGCTCGACCGCCACGCGCCCTTCGTGCCGCAGTGCAGCGCGCGCGGCCTCACGCTGGCCGCCGCCGACGTGTACGTGCTGGCGCACTGGATCACCGACCGTGACCTGCCGCGCCGCTTCGACGTGCCCTTCCTCGTCGCCCGCATGCCCGAGGGCCAGACACCCGTGGCCGACGAGGCCGAGCAGTTCGAGCCCGTGTGGGTGCGCCCCGCCGATGCGCTGACGCGACACGAAGCGGGCCAGTTCTTCATCATCTACCCCACCATCCGCACCCTGCAGCGCCTGACCGTGCACCCCACCGTGGACGCGGTGCTGGCCGCCTGCGCCGGCGAGCACCCGCTGTGGACCAGTTGCCCGCGAGCCGGCTGGCTGGCCGGCAAGGAAGCGCGCTACATGGAGCACGAGCCGCCCTTTGGCGAGCTGGAGCTGGTCAGCCCCGACGGGCAACTGCTGCACCAGCTCGACTGGCAGACCGACCAGCCCGTGCCGCTGCTGAAGAACGTGCAGCGCCTCACCGCGCCCAACCCCGGCTTCATGACCGGCCCCGGCACCAACAGCTACCTGGTGGGCGACCCGCGCACCGGCTACATCGCCATCGACCCCGGCCCGGCCGATGCGGCGCACATCGAGCGGCTGTGGCGCGCCGCCGGCGGCAACATCAAACTCATCGTCTGCACCCATTCGCACGCCGACCATTCGCCCGGCGCCAAGCCGCTGCAGGCGCTGTGCAACGGCACGCCGCCGCCCATCCTGGGCCTGCCCTCGCAGCCCACGGCCCGCGCCAACAGCGCCTTCACGCCTGATCGTTTGCTACAGGATGGAGAGCGACTCACGCTGACTGGCAAAGGCCCAGAGGGCGAAATCACCCACACCCTGCGCGCCATCCACACGCCCGGCCACGCCGCCAACCACCTGTGCCTGCTGCTCGAGGAAGATGGCCTGCTGTTCAGCGGCGACCACATCCTGAACGGCAGCACCACCGTCATCGACCCGCCCGATGGCGAGATGACGGCCTACCTGGATTCGCTCGACAAGCTCGACGCCGCCTGCGCCGCGCACGACGCGCGCTTCATCCTGCCCGCCCACGGCCACGTGCTGGGCAGCGCGCGCGACACCATCGCCCACCTGAAAAAGCACCGCCTGGCGCGCGAGGCCAAGGTGCTGGCCGTGATGCAGGCCGACCCCGACGGCACCATGGACGACTGGGTCGCCAAGGCCTACGACGACGTGCCGCCGCGCGTGTGGCCCGTGGCCAAGCGCTCGCTGCTGGCGCATGTGGAGCGCATCCAGGCCATGCAGCCGGGGAACGACTGAGGCCCCCAGCACCCATGCAGGAGCGGCGGAAGCCGCGAATAGGCGAGCCTGAGGCCAGGAGAACTCGATTCGCGGCTTCTGCCGCTCCTACACGCCTTGGCGCCGTTTGTTCGTATCACGTCCGCAGTGGCCGGAACACCGTCGCGTCGTCGTAGAACGCCGCGTCTTCATTCGCCGCCCACCAGCCGGGCACGCCCAGCAGCGGCAGCGGCGCGAACGGCTTGGGCACCAGGCGCTCGGCGCTCAGCCAACTGGCCAGCCAGGCATCCGCCTCTTCTATCGTTTCGATAGCTGTCGGCGCTTGCATGACGTGCGCCGTGATCGATTTGTACGGTGACACCAGCTTCTCCAGCGCCGCGTGCCCGAACACCCACAGCCGTGCCTCGGCCCACAGCGGGCGCAGCGGCCCGAACAGCACGGCCCAGCGGCGCGCGCGCAGCGCCGCCCACAGCGCCTCGGGCGCGGCCAGCAGCGCACCGTTCTCGTCGAACACCGTCACCGCGTCGCGCACCGGCCCGCGCGTGGCGCGCACGCCATCGCGCGCGATCTCGGCGTGCTGCAATTCGTTCAGGCGCTGCTTGGCGCGCGAAAACGCGCACCAGATCAGGCCGTTGAAGAAGTCGTGCAGGTTGTCGCGCGTGGGCACGGCACGCTGCGCAAAGATGAACTGCTCGTAGGCCACGCCCTCGGGCAGCGCGTGCTGCGGCACGAAGCGCACCGGAGCGGCGCCCAGCGCGTTCAGCACATCGGCCGCCGACGCGCCCGCGCGCCAGACGGCCTCGGCCGGCTCGCCCCAGCGGCGCGTGGACGCGTTCCACGGCCGCGCCCAGTCGATGGCGGGCTCAACCACCGCGCCGGGCGGCGCGCTTGTCGCGCACCGCCACGCGCGAGGTGCCCTCGTCGCGGAACTCGAACGCATCCACGGCCCCCAGCAGCTTGCTGAGCGTGGCGTAGCCGTAGTTGCGCGGGTCGAAGCTGGCCTTGTTGCTGATCTGCGTACCGACCTCGCCCACGCGCGCCCAGCCCGCTTCGTCCTGCACCGCATGCACGGCGTCGCGCAGCAGGTTCATCAGCGCCGTGTCCTGCCGCAGTTGCGAGGTCGGCACGCGCACGCGGTGCGCCGCCGGTGCGGGTGCGGACGCGGGTGCGCCCGCACCGTCGGGCTTCGGTTTGCCTTCGGCCGCGGCGGTGGGCAGCCCCGCCCTGTCGCCCTCGGCTTCGGCGTGCGCCTCGGCCAGTGCCTCCAGGTACAGGAAACGCGAGCACGCGTTGACGAACGGCTTGGGCGTCTGCGCCGCGCCGAAGCCGTACACGGCCGCGCCCTTGGCGCGCAAGTGCATCACGAGCGGCGTGAAGTCGGCGTCGGACGAAACGATGCCGAACGCATCGGGCCGCTCGGTGTAGAGCAACTCCATCGCATCCACCGTCATCGCCATATCGCTGGCGTTCTTGCGCTTGGAATAGTCGAACTGCTGCATCGGCCGGATGGCGAACTCCAGCAACCGCTCCTGCCAGCCGTTCAGCCCCGACTTGGTCCAGTTGCCATACGCGCGGCGGATGTTGATCACGCCCAGCGTCGACAGCTCGGTCAGGATCTCGTCGATCAGATCGGCCGGCGCGTTGTCGGCGTCGATGAGGAGGGCGATGCGGGGTTGGGTGTTCGGGTTGGCGCTCATGACAGGCAGTTCAGACGGTAGGTCGGAACCGCCGCAGGCGATTCCGACGCATGGCGTCAATCATCGTAAGCCATGTCGATGTCGCCACCGGCGGCCCAATTCCGGGTGTAATGCCTCTTCTCCACATGCTGCAGAAAACTGGAATGCGGCCAGTTTGCCGGCGCAGCACACCAGCCATGCTTGACGGGGTTGAAGTGGATGTAGTCCATGTGCCGTGCCAAGTCTTCTTGGTCTCGAATCTGATGCTCCCAGAACCGCCGCTGCCAGATGCCGCGCTCACCTTTGGCCAAGCGCACCGGCGAGCGGTACTCGGTGGCGGGCAATCCTTTCGAGAAAGCGGTCTTGATGCGCCGCCTGCGGGTAGAAAAATCCGCATCGTCCGCAGGCAGTCGCCACAACCAGTGCATGTGCTCCGGCAGCACGACCCAGGCCAAAATCTGGAACGGTCGGCGGGCCTTTTCCTCCGCCACGCATTGCCGAAGCCGGTCGATGTGCCGCACCAGCAAATCGTTCCCCTGTCGTTGCAGCAGGTTCACGGTGAAGAACCACGTCGCGCCCGGCGTCTTGGAACGAATGTAGTTGGGCATCGCGCCATCGTATGGCGGCACCGCCGCAGGCGATTCCGCCATCCGGGTTGATGTGTCGCCGTGCGTCGGAATCGCCTGCGGCGGTTCCGACCTACGCGCCTACATCAGCTTCCAATGGACAAGCTCGCCACCCCTCAACGGCTTCACCACCGCCTCGCCAAACGCCACTTCGTCGGGAATCGTCCACGTTTCTTTCCGCAGCGTGACGCGCCCGCTGTTCCTCGGCAAACCGTAGAAATCGGCCCCGAAGAACGACGCGAAGCCCTCCAGCTTGTCCAGCGCGCCCGCGGCCTCGAAGGCTTCGGCGTACAGCTCCAGCGCCGTCAGCGCGGTGTAGCAGCCGGCGCAGCCGCACGGGTGTTCCTTCAGGTGTGCGGGGTGCGGCGCCGAGTCGGTGCCGAGGAAGAACTTGGGGCTGCCGCTGGTGGCGGCCTGCACCAGCGCCTGGCGGTGCACTTCGCGCTTGAGCACGGGCAGGCAGTAGTAGTGCGGGCGGATGCCGCCGAGGAAGATGGCGTTACGGTTGTAGAGCAGGTGGTGCGCGGTGATGGTGGCCGCCGTGTGCGCGTCGGCATCCGCCACGTACTGCGCGGCCTCCTTCGTGGTGATGTGCTCGAACACGACCTTCAGTTCCGGGAAGTCCTTGCGCAGCGGCGTCATCACGCGGTCGATGAACACGGCCTCGCGGTCGAACAGATCGATGTCGGGGTCTGTCACCTCGCCGTGCACCAGCAGCTTCAGGCCGGCGCGCTGCATGGCTTCCAGCGTCTTGTAGGTCTTGCGGATGTCGGTGACACCGGCGTCGCTGTTGGTGGTGGCGCCGGCGGGGTAAAGCTTGAGGGCGACGATACCGGCCTCGGCCGCGCGGGCGATTTCATCCGGCGGCGTGACGTCGGTCAGGTACAGCGTCATCAAGGGCTCAAACGCCATTGCTGCAGGCACCGCCTGCGCAATGCGCTCTTTATACGATAGCGCCTGCACCGTGGTGGTGACCGGCGGGCGCAGGTTCGGCATGATGATGGCGCGGCCGAACTGGGCGGCCGTGTGCGGCACCACCGAGGCCAGCGCAGCGCCGTCGCGCACATGCAGATGCCAGTCGTCGGGGCGGGTGATGGTGAGGGTTTCGGAGGCAGAAGCGGTCATGCACCAATTGTCCCACCGGTGCCTCCACCAACAGAAAAGGCCATCGCTGCAGGACGATGGCCTTTCTTGTGTTCGCGTGGCCGCGGAGCAGGCCCTCCTGGAACGCCGTGGCCGGACCTGAGCCGGCCACCAGCGTTGTCCCTCTCAGGGGAAGGCGCGCCAGCGCCACAGGGGAGGGTCAGTTTCTCCAGGCGCCCGGCGTCCACACCCAGGTGTTGCTGGAGGTGTTGTAGGCCCAGTAGCCCGGCACCCAGTACGCCGTGGCATGGGGCGCATTGCCCATGGTCTCGGCCTGCGGGGCCGGGATGGCGGGTGCCGCACCCTGGATCCAGCGGCCCGGCTGCCACACCCAGCGCACGCCGTCCCAGGCCCAGTAGCCGGTCAGCCAGCTGTAGCCCGCGCCGGGCGACACGCCGCGCTGCTCGTTGATGGGGCCGGGCATGGTGCGCACGTTGGCCGGTGCGGCGGCCACGGGCTGCTGCACCACCACGGCGGGCGCGGTGGGGCGCTCGACGACGACTTCGCGCGTGCGGGTCACGCAGCCGGTCAGCGCGGCCAGGGTGACGATGGCGCCCAGGGCGGCAACGCCTTTGACGGACACGGGTTGGTTGCTCTTCAACATTTTTCGCTCCTTGTCTTGGATGGCGCGGCCGCCGAAAAAGCGAAGCCGCTGAAGCGATATTGAAAGCGCCGGCTGCACCGCCGTTGCGGGCAGCCTTCCTTGCGCCGTGAAGGACGGCACCTTCACGCCACGTAGCACAACAGGCCGGCACGCCGACCGATGTGAGCGATTGCTTACGGCTCCGCGCAAGGCCGCTCGGCACAGCGCGGCTTTGACAACCTCAGGCCGTGTAGTCGCCGCTGGCCTCGGGCTGGAACTCGATGGCGCGCACTTCCAGCGCCCCTCCTTGCCGTCGATGCCGCGCCAGCGCGCCACCTCGCCGGCGCGCAGGCCCAGCAGCGCCGTGCCCAGGGGCGACAGCACCGAGATCATGCCCTGCGCGGCATCGGCGTCGGCCGGGTAGACCAGGGTCACGCTGCGCTCGGCACCGCCCGCCGCGTCGGCCACGCGCAGCTTGGAATACATGGTGACGATGTCGCCGGCGATCTCCTGCGGGCGCACCACCTCGGCAGCGTCGATCAGGTCCGACAGTTCCTCGGCCTGCGCCGCGGCGGCGGCGTCGGCCGACTGGCGGCGCAGCATGTTGAAGATGCGCACGTGGTCCAGGTCGGTGATGGTGCGGTTGAAATCGTTGGCGGTCATGGCAGTCTCCTGCGAAAAAGGGGTTGTCTGTGCGGTGCTGGCCGGCGGGCGGGGCAGCCGCCACGGCGTGGAATCAAGCGGATGCGCGGCGCGCCGGTGCGGTGCCCGACGATCCGGGCAGCGCTCAATCAGAGGTCGGGGGATCGTCGGGCTCAGGAGAGTGCGGCCAGCAGGCCGGCACGGCGGGCGTGGTGCGCCCGCGCTGGCGTTCGACGGATCGTGCGCGCGCACGCCGTGGCCCCGGCCGTGGGGGCCGATGTGGCGCGCGACAGGACGCGCGTGGGGCAGGCAGGGATGGCGTGCATGGGCCGGATGATACCGCCCCGGCACCGAAAAGGCCAATGGCCGCCGCGGCGCCGGGCCGGATCGCCCGGGCGGCAGGCGCGGCGCGGCTTTCAGGGTTTCCATGCACCCGGCGGCGTCAGGCGGCGCGCCCGCCGGGGTGCGGGGCGCTTAAGATAGCGGGCGCGGCTGCACAGGCCGCGTTTTTTGTTGCCGCGTTCGCTCCGAGCCGTTTCCCTCATGTCTTCCCCCACATACCCGATCAGCCCGCCGCCCCGGCACCGGCTGACGCCCCGACACGCGTGCCGCTGGCCATCGAGGACTGGCTGACGGTGATCATCATGGCGCTGCTGGCGCTGATTACCTTCGCCAACGTGCTGGTGCGCTATTTCACCAATGTATCGTTCGCGTGGACGGAAGAGGTGTCGGTGTTCCTGATGATCGTGCTGGCCATGGTGGCCGGTTCGGCCGCGGTGGCGCGCAACCGGCACATCCGCATCGAATTCTTTGCCGACAGCGGCCCCGAGCGGCGCCAGCGCACGCTGGCCCAGTTCGGCGCCGGGCTGGTGGCGCTGCTGTTCGCGCTGCTGGCCGTGCTGTCGGCGCGCGTGCTGTGGGACGACGTGCAGTACGGCGAAACCTCGCCCGGCATCGGCGTGCCGCAGTGGTGGTACACGATGTGGCTGCCGATCCTCAGCGTGGCCATCATGGGCCGCGCCATCGGCCTGATGCTGCGCGGCGGCCGCGCCGCGGCCGACAGCGTCGATCTGCCCACCTCGCCCGAGGTGCGTGCCGAGGAGCATGCGCCATGATCGCCACGCTGCTCTTTGCGCTTTTCATCATCACCATGCTGATGGGCGTGCCCATCGGTGCCTCGCTGGGCCTGGCCGGCGCGGCGGCCATTGCGCTGGCGAATGCCCAGGCGCCGTGGTTCGGCCTGCTGGCGGTGCCGCAGAACTTCTACGCCGGCCTGGGCAAGTACCCGCTGCTGGCCATCCCGATGTTCGTGCTGGTCGGCTCGATCTTCGACCGCTCGGGCGTGGCGCTGCGGCTGGTCAACTTCGCCATCGCGCTGGTGGGGCGCGGGCCGGGCATGCTGCCGCTGGTGGCGATCGCGGTCGCGATGTTCCTGGGCGGCATCTCGGGCTCCGGCCCGGCCAACGCGGCGGCCGTGGGCGGCGTGATGATCGCCGCCATGCACCGCGCCGGCTATCCGGCGCCCTATTCGGCCAGCGTGGTGGGCGCGGCGGCGGCCACCGACATCCTGATCCCGCCCTCGGTGGCGTTCATCGTGTATTCGGTGCTGGTACCGGGCGCGTCGGTGCCGGCGCTGTTCGCCGCCGGCATGGTGCCGGGCGTGCTGGCCGGGCTGGCGCTGATCATTCCGGCCGTGTGGATGGCGCGCCGCCACGGCATGGGACACCTCGAATCGGGCCTGCCGCGCCCGCCGCTGCTCAAGAGCTTCGTCGAAGCCATCTGGGGCCTGGCCGCGCCGGTGCTGATTCTGGGCGGCATGCGGATGGGCTGGTTCACGCCCACCGAGGCGGCCGTGGTGGCCGTGTTCTACGGCCTGTTCGTCGGCATGTTCGTGCACCGCACGATGACGCTGCGCGATCTGTTCCCGATCCTCAAGGAATCGGGCGAGCTGTCGGCCGTGATCCTGCTGGTGGTGTCGCTGGCGGGCATCTTCGCGTTCTCGCTCTCCACGCTGGGCGTGATCGACCCAATCACCAACGCCATCATCCACTCGGGCCTGGGCGAATACGGCGTGCTGGCGCTGCTGATGGTGATGCTGATCACGCTGGGCATGTTCCTCGACGGCATCTCGATCTTCCTGATCTTCGTGCCGATCCTGTGGCCCATCATGCAGCACTACCAGTGGGACCCGGTGTGGTTCGGCGTGCTGCTGACGCTGAAAGTGGCGCTGGGCCAGTTCACGCCGCCGCTGGCGGTCAACCTGATGGTGTCGTGCCGCATTGCCAATGTGCGCATGGAAGAAACCATCCGCTGGGTCTGGCCGATGCTGTTGGCCATGGGGCTGGTGATGGTGGCCGTCATCATCTGGCCGCAGCTGGCGCTGTGGCTGCCGCGCGTGCTGGGGTATTGATTTTCAAGTGTTTTCGGCCTGTAGCGCCCATCTGGCGGGCGCAAGCAGCTCTTTTTCATAGTGAACCGCAAGGAGACTGAACCCATGAAACTTCGCCGCACTCTGCTCACCCTGGCTGCTGCCGCCACCGCGCTGGCCGCCACCACCTTCTCGCTGCCGGCCGCCGCGCAGAACTACAAGTCCGAATACCGCATGTCGCTGGTCGTCGGCCCGGCCTTCCCGTGGGGCAAGGGCGGCGAGATCTGGGCCAACAAGGTCAAGGAAAAGACCAACGGCCGCATCAACATCAAGCTGTATCCCGGCGTGTCGCTGATCCAGGGCGACCAGACGCGCGAGTTCAGCGCGCTGCGCCAGGGCGTGATCGACATGGCCGTGGGCTCCACCATCAACTGGTCGCCGCAGGTGCGCCAGCTCAACCTGTTCTCGCTGCCCTTCCTGATGCCGGACTACGCCGCCATCGACGCGCTGACCACGGGCGACGTCGGCAAGCAGATGTTCACCATCCTCGAGAAGGCCGGCGTGGTGCCCTGGCCTGGGGCCTGAACGGCTACCGCGAGCTGAGCAACTCCAAGCACCCCATCAAGTCGCCCGCCGACCTGAAGGGCCTGAAGATCCGCGTCGTCGGCTCGCCGCTGTTCCTCGAGACCTTCACCGCCCTGGGCGCCAACCCGACGCAGATGAGCTGGGCCGACGCCCAGCCCGCGCTGGCCAGCGGTGCCGTGGACGGGCAGGAAAACCCCATGAGCATCTTCACCGCCGCCAAGCTGCACACCGTGGGCCAGAAGCACCTGACGATGTGGGGCTACATCGCCGACCCGCTGGTGTTCGTGGTGAACAAGCAGGTGTGGGAGTCGTGGACGCCGGCCGACCGCGAGCTGGTGCGCCAGGCCGCCATCGAGGCCGGCCAGGAGCAGATCGCCATTGCGCGCAAGGGCCTCATCGAGCCCGGCCAGCCGCTGCTGAAGGACATCGCCGCCATGGGCGTGCAGATCACGCACCTGAGCCCGGCCGAGCGCGACGCCTTCGTCAAGGCCACGCGCCCGGTGTACGACAAGTGGAAGAACCAGATCGGCGCCGACCTGGTGAACCAGGCCGAGAAGGCTATCGCGGCGCGCAAGAAGTAAGGCCCGCGCCAGCGCCGCACGAAGCCCCGCGATGCGGGGCTTTTTGGTTCCGGCGCCAGTCGCCATGGTCGCCATTGCCTCATATACTCCCCGCATTTCAGGCTGCTAGCGCCATATCGGCGGGCGCTGACGGAACATACTCCCTGCATCATGAAAAAGACGGCCGAGGCCGTCTTGTGCGCGGTGTGCGGGCGCCGCCGCTCAGTGCTGCAGGATCTTGCTGAGGAAATCCTTGGTGCGCGGCTGGCGGCCTTCGGGGTTGCCGAAGAACTCGTCCTTGCTGCAGTCTTCCAGCACCTTGCCGCCGACGTCGATGAACACCACGCGGTTGGCCACCTTGCGGGCAAAGCCCATCTCGTGCGTGACCACCAAAGAACGGCATTCTACGGACGTGCGGCCACAGGATAAACCCTTGGTCGCGCCGCCGGGCACTTTGCTTTTCATAGCTGCTTGCGCATGTTTGCAAACGATTTCAGATGCAAATGCCTTGAATATCGCCGTGCAGCAGGCGCCAGCAGCTATTGTTTTTGCTTGATGACCAAGAAGTCTCACATGACACGCGGACCGCATCCGCTGTGTGGGAGCCTTGTTGCCAATCAAGTGTCCTGATTGTCCGCACTCTGCTGCAGCGCCCACATGCGCGCATAGCGCCCGTGCGCGGCCAGCAGCGCGAAGTGCGTGCCGCGCTCGATGATGCGGCCGGCCTCCATCACCAGGATTTCGTGCGCATCGACCACGGTGGACAGCCGGTGCGCGATGACCAGCGTGGTCTTGCCGCGCGCGGCGCTGCGGATCTCGGCCTGGATGGCGCGCTCGTTGGCCGAATCGAGCGCACTGGTGGCCTCGTCGAAGATCAGCACCGGCGGGTCCTTCAGCAGCGTGCGGGCGATGGCCACGCGCTGCTTCTCGCCGCCGGAGAGCTTCAGGCCGCGCTCGCCCACCATCGTCGCGTAGCCCCTGGGCGTGCTCATGATGAAGTCGTGGATGTGCGCGGCGCGCGCGGCCTGCTCCACCTCGGCATCGGTGGCGTCGGGCCGGCCGTAGCGGATGTTGTAGGCCACCGTGTCGTTGAACAGTACCGTGTCCTGCGGCACGATGCCGATGGCGCGGCGCACGCTGGCCTGCGTGACGCTGCGGATGTCCTGGCCGGCGATGAGGATGCGACCGCCGCCGATGCCGGGCCGCCCCAAGTCGGCGGCAGCCCACTCGGGGGCAGCGCAGCATGCGAAGCAGCGGAGCGTGGGGGCGCGTTACCGACGTCGTAAAAGCGATAGAGCAGTCGCGCCAAGGTGGACTTGCCCGAGCCAGACGGCCCCACCACCGCCACCGTCTTGCCGGCTGGAATCTCGAAGCTCACGTCGTGCAGGATTTGGCGCGCCGGCTCGTAGGCGAAATCGACATGCTCGAAGCGCACGTCCACCGGGCCGTTGGTGTGCAGTGCCTCGGCGCCGGGCGCGTCAGCCACCTCGCGCTCGCGGTCCATCAGCGTGAACATCTTGTCCAGGCCGGTCAGGTTCTGCTTGATCTCGCGGTAGATCACGCCCAGGAAGTTGAGCGGGATGTAGAGCTGGATCATGAAGGCGTTGACCATCACCAGGTCGCCCAGCGTCAGCCGCCCATCCACCACGCCCTGCGTGGCGCGCCACAGCATGGCCACCAGGCCGATGGCGATGATGAGCTGCTGCCCGGTGTTCAGCACCGACAGCGAGGTTTGCGCCTTCAGGCGCGAGCGGCGCAGCTGCTCCAGGCTTTCGTCGTAGCGGCGCGCCTCGAACTCCTCGTTGTTGAAGTACTTGACGGTCTCGTAGTTCAGCAGCGAATCGATGGCCTTGGTGTGCGCGGCCGAGTCGTACAGGTTGGCCTCGCGCCGGAACTTGGTGCGCCACTCGGTCACCGTCACGGTGAACACCACGTAGCAAACCAGCGCCGCGCCGGTGATCCAGGCAAAGCCGGCGTCGAACTTCACGGCCAGGATCGACAGCACCATCGCCACCTCGATGATCGTGGGCACGATGGAATACAGCGAGAACGACACCAGAGATTCGATGCCGCGCACGCCGCGCTCGATGTCGCGCGTCATGCCGCCGGTCTGGCGCTCCAGGTGAAAGCGCAGGCTCAGGCTGTGCAGGTGCTCGAAGGTCTGCAGCGCGATCTGCCGGCTGGCGCCCTGCGTGGCCTTGGCGAACACCAGTTCGCGCAGCTCGGTGAAGGCGCTGGTCATCAGCCGCAGCGCGCCGTAGGCCAGCAGCAGGCCGACCGGCACCACCAGCAGTGCCGCCGGGTCGCCGGGCTTGAGCGTCATGCGGTCGATCAGCTCCTTCAGCAGCAGCGGCACGCTGACGTTGGCCACCTTGGCGCCGATGACGAACAGCAGCGCCGCCGCCACGCGCCACTTGTATTGCCACAGGTAGGGCAGCAGGCGCCCCAGCGTGCGCCAGTCGGAGCGCGGCCCGCTGGGCGCCTCGGCAACAGGAAGGGAACGGGACAAATCGCGGCCACCGCGCATCGTGGACAATCTCTTTCTTGTTCAAAAGCTCAGACGTGCAGCGGCCGAAAAAGCCGCTGCACGCCCAGGCGACGGGCCTGCGAGCAGGCCACGCCAGTGAACGCCCTGGAGCGGGCTTGGCCCGGCCAGTGGCGTTGTCCCCCTCCCGCAGGAGA
Organism: Ottowia beijingensis; assembly: GCF_013423955.1. GTDB lineage: Bacteria > Pseudomonadota > Gammaproteobacteria > Burkholderiales > Burkholderiaceae_C > Ottowia > Ottowia beijingensis. Next base: position 1,248,606 of record NZ_JACCKX010000001.1, read on the forward strand.
GGGGAAGGCGCGCCAGCGCCTCAGGGGTGTTTACCGGATTTTGCCCATGTCGCACCTCTCCAACTCCGTCACCACCCACCTGCGCGCGCCGAACACGGCGCCGGTCGATGCACCCGAGGCCCAGGTGCCGGCCGATCATGAACTGGTACTCAAGGTGATTCCGCTGCCGGGCGATGCGAATGCCAACGGCGACATCTTCGGCGGCTGGGTGATGGCGCAGGTGGATCTGGCCGGCTCGGTGCTGCCGGCGCGCTATGCGCAGGGGCGCATGGCCACGGTGGCGGTGAACCAGTTCATCTTCAGGGCGCCGGTGCGCGTGGGCGACATCCTGTCGTTCTACGCCAAGATGGAGCGCATCGGCCGCACCTCGATGACGGTGAACGTGGGCGTGTACGCCGAGCGCTTCAACAACCAGGGGCGCTACATCAAGGTGACCGAGGCGCAGCTGACCTACGTCGCCATCGACGACGAGGGCAAGCCGCGGCCGGTGCCGCGCACGGACGACTGATATCTCTCAGGCAGCGTTGTGGGAGCGGGCTTGCCCGCGATGAGGCGCCTCGTCGCCACCAACGCTTGATCGCGGGCAAGCCCGCTCCCACACAGCGGATGCGATCCGCGCCTCATCGGAGACTTCTGGATGGTCAAGCTTTTCTGAAAGCAAATTCGCATGTGGGCGCTGTGGCACCTTGCCACGGAAGCTGGAAGGCCGCCGCACTGGGGGACCTTCCAGATTTTTTGATGGTCAAAAAGTCTTTGGCGCCCAATTAACGGGCGCAAGCAGCTATTTTCTTATGAGTGCCATGTGGCTCCAAATGGCTATCGCTTGTTTTCAGCCGTCAAGCCCATGGTGAAGCGCGGCTGCGCTGCTGACGCAGCGGCCGATTTCAGCACTTGCTGAAATCGGGCTTGCGCTTTATCGAAAGCTGCTGCGCGCCGCACTGCGGCTCCGTTGCTGACGCAACGGCCGATTTCAGCACTTGCTGAAATCGGGCTTGCGCTTTATCGAAAGCTGCTGCGCGCCGCACTGCGGCTCCGTTGCTGACGCAACGGCCGATTTCAGCACTTGCTGAAATCGGGCTTGCGCTTTTCCATGAAGGCGGTCATGGCTTCGCGGGCGGCGGGTTCGCCCAGCATGCGGGCAAAGTGCGCGCCTTCCTGGTCCATGCGGTGCAGGATTTCGCCCAGGTAGCCGCCCTTCATCAGCGCCTTGGTGGTGATCAGGCTGGGCAGGGGCTTGGCGGCCAGCTTGCGGGCCTGTTGCTGTGCGTAGGCGTTCGCCTCGGTGGGCGGCAGCACGCGGTTGACCAGGCCGACTTCGAGCGCCGCCTCGGCCATGAAGGGTTCGCCCAGCAGCAGCGCCTCGGCCGCACGGTGGTGGCCGAACATGCGCGGCGCCAGCAGGCTGCTGGCCGCCTCGGGCACCAGGCCGAGATTGACGAAGGGCATCGAAAACGCCGCGTTGTCGCCGGCATACACCAGGTCGCAGTGGAACAGCATGGTGGTGCCGATGCCCACCGCCGGGCCGCACACGGCGGCGATCAGCGGCTTGGGAAAGGCGGCGATGCCGCGCAGGAAGCGGAACACCGGCGAATCGTCGCCCGCCGGCTTGTTCTTGAGGAAGTCCTCGATGTCGTTGCCGGCCGAGAACACCGTCTCGTGTCCCTGGATGACGACCACGCGCGTGGCCGCGTCGTCGGTCGCCTGCGCAATGGCGGTGGCCAGCGCGTCGTACATGGCGACGTTGATGGAGTTCTTGCGCTCCACGCGGTTGAAGGTGAGCGTGAGGACGCCGGCGTCTTGGTGTTGGAGGATTTCGGACATGGTTCTTGGTGGGTGTTGGGTGAGGATGCGTTTCAAACAGCCGGACGCAGAGGACGCAGAGGTTTCGCAGAGGACGCAGAAAAGAAATACCAAACAAGGCTCTGAACGTTTCCCGAGGCGCCGGCCCGCTGCGATGCAAAACAAAGTATTTCTGTCGTCTTTTGCGTCCTCTGCGAAACCTCTGCGTCCTCTGCGTCCGGTATTCGGTTTCGGTATTCCGGGCTTCACTCCTTGTAATACACGATCTGGTGCGTGGTCGCCAGCAGGTGCCCGGCCTCGTTCCACAGCTCGGCGCTCTGGTCGAAGTAGCCGTTGAAGAACGACTGCGCACGGGCCTGGCCCAGCAGGTAGCCCTCGCCGGTGGCGGCCAGCTCGGCGGCGCTGGCGTGGAAGTAGACCGTCATCGACACGGTGCCGATGGGCGTCATGCGCGCGCGGCGGCGCCAGATGCGCGGGAAGAAGGCGTCGGCCAGCGCCGTCAGGCTCAGAAAGTCGAGCGGGCGCGGCGGGTCGTCGCGCAGCCACAGCTGGGTCAGGCTGTCGGCCTCGGTGCCGTCCCAGTGCTGCGGGATGGCGCCGGCCACGGGGCGCATGTCGTAGCGGCCGACCCAGCTCACCCGGTCGGTGAAGGGCGCGCGCGGCACGTCGGTGGCCGCGGCGACGGCGGGCATGGGTGCGTCGACCGCGTTCCAGGTGTCGCGCCGCAGCGCGGTGACGGCGCTGGCGGTGAGCATGACCGCATCGACGCCGTCGGCGCCGGTCTGCGTCATCGTCACCGTCCAGTGCTGGGTCGAGCGGTTGGTGCGCGCGGGCCGCGCCTCGACGCGGAAGGGCGCATCGGCCAGCGCGGCCGCAAAGTTGACGGTGAGCGCCACCGGCTCGCCCAGCCGCTCGGGGTGGGCCAGCACGGCAGCCAGCGCCTGCGCCGCCGTGACGCCGCCGAACGGCCCCACCATGTTGGCGTAGGCCGGGTGCGGGCGGCCTTCGAACTGGCGCGCCGATGCGCGGCCGTGCTCGTCCACGCTGGCCACCAGCGCGTCGAGGGCGACGGCTTCGTCGAACGGATGGGTGATGAGCAGCTTGGGGCGGGTCATGGGCGCGAAGTTAGCACGCGGCACGGCACGCTGTTGTCACGCGGGCGCCTGCGCCACGCGCTGCGGCAGCGCACGCAGGGCCTGCAGCGTGTGGGGCCACAGGTCGGCCTGGTGGCGGCGGTGGAACCAGCCCAGGTGGCCGATGCGCGCCAGGGCATGGTCTTGCGGCGTCACGCGCTCGATGGCGTGCGGCGCGTTGGCGTACAGCGCCAGCAGGCTTTGCGTGCCGGGCAGGGTCATCATCTCGTCGTCGCTGATCGACAGCGCCAGGATGGGAAAGCACACCGCCGCGTAGCGCTGGCGCGCGGCCGGCCCCTCGCTGCCGCTGTAGTCGGGGTGCAGGCACCAGCGGCGCCACTGGCGGATCACGCCGGCTGGCAAGTCGCCCACCGCGCCGATGCGCTTGCCGGGAAGTAGCCGAACAGCGGCGTGAGCACCGGCACCAGGCCGTGCCACATGAACAGCACCCGCCGCCGCAGTTGCGGCGCGTTCTGGCGCCAGTAGCCGCTGCCGGCGGCCACGGCCAGCAGACCGTCGATGTGGTCGGTGCGCTCGAACAGGCCGGGCAACTGCGCGCCCAGGCTGTGGCCGATCAGCCGCAGCGGCAGTTCAGGCGCCAGCGCGTGCAGGTACTGCGTGGCGGCTTCGTAATCGGCGCGCCAGTCGTGCAGCGTGGCATCGACATGGCGCACGCGCCGGTGCTGCAGCAAGGCCAGCGAATCGGCATGGCCGCGGTAGTCGAAGGTGAGCACGCGCACGCCCTGCGTGGCCAGCCAGGCGGCGAAGTCGGCGTAGTAACGCTGCGGCACGCCCATGGCCGCGCCGATGACGGCCTGCAGCGTGGTGGGCGTGCCGGCTGGTGGCTCGAACACGCGCGCCGCCACGTGGCCGCCGCGCGGGGTGTGGAGGTGCAGGGTGTTCATCGACGGTGGTGCTCAGTGGCGGGATCGGGCTGCGGGCTGTGTGGGAGCGGGCTTGCCCGCGATGGCGGCTTGTGGCACGGCGATGCGCCGATCGCGGCCAAGGCCGCTCCCACATGCAAGCATTAAGGAAAAATCAGGGGTATGCGCTCCTTGCGCCCACTGGACGAGCGCTGTCGGCATGCATGCATGGGAGTATGCGAAATGCCATCCCCAGCGCTCCGGGGATGGCAGTGCCCCTGCGCTCACACCCGCTCGAAGATGCCCGCCGCGCCCTGCCCCATGCCCACGCACATGGTGACCATGCCGTATTTCTTGTTGTGGCGGCGCAGCGCGTGAACCACGGTGGCCGAGCGGATGGCGCCGGTGGCGCCCAGCGGGTGGCCCAGCGCGATGGCGCCGCCCATCGGGTTGACCTTGGCGGGGTCGAGCCCGAGCGTGTTGACCACCGCCAGCGACTGCGCGGCGAAAGCTTCGTTCAGCTCGTACCAGTCGATCTGGTCGTGCGTCAGGCCGGCGGACTTCAGCGCGGCCGGAATCGCCTCGATGGGGCCAATGCCCATGATGTGCGGCGGCACGCCACGCGACGCGTAGCTGACGAAACGCGCCAGCGGCGTCAGGCCAAAGCGCTTGACAGCGGCCTCGCTGGCCACGATCAGCGCACCCGCGCCGTCGCTGGTCTGCGAGCTGTTGCCCGCCGTCACCGAGCCGCGCGCGGCGAACACGGTGCGCAGCCTGGCCAGGCCTTCGAGCGACGTGTCGGGGCGAGGGCCTTCGTCGATGTCCACGGTGCGTTCGCTCGTCGTGACCTCGGCGGTCTTCAGGTTGACGCTGCGTTCGGTCACGGTGACGGGCGTGATCTCGTCCTTGAACTCGCCTTGTTGAATAGCCTTCAGCGCGCGCTGGTGCGATTCGAGGGCGAAGGCGTCCTGCGCCTGGCGCGACACCTTCCACTGCTGCGCCACCTTCTCGGCCGTCAGGCCCATGCCGTAGGCGATGCCGTAGTCGTCGACGTTGCTGGTGTTCTTGAAGATCTCGGGCGAGAGCGAGGGCGCGTTGCCCATCATGGGCACCATGCTCATGCTTTCGACACCGGCGGCGACCATGACCTCGGCCTCGCCCACGCGGATGCGGTCGGCCGCCATGGCCACGGCCGACAGGCCCGAGGCGCAGAAACGGTTGACGGTGATGCCGCCCACGCTCTTGGGGTAGCCCGCCAGCACGTTGGCCACGCGCGCCACGTTCAGGCCCTGCTGGGCCTCGGGGATGGCGCAGCCGGCGATCACGTCCTCAATGGCGGCCGGGTCGAGGCCGGGGCCTGCTTGAGCACCTCGCGCAGCGCGTGTGCCAGCAGGTCGTCGGGGCGGGTGTGCTTGAAGTAGCCCCGGTGCGAGCGCCCGATGGGCGTGCGGGTGGCGGCGACGATGTAGGCGTCCTGGATTTGTTTGCTCATGGCGAAACTCCGTGGGTGTTCAAGGCCCTCGTGCGGGGTGAGGGTTGGGGTAATGGCGCGGCGGTCGAAGGGCGGGCTTGGGTAGCCCCTTCCCAGCCTTCCCCAGCGGGGAAGGAGTTCGTGGCAAGCCGCTGTGCAGTCACGGCGTGCCCTTTCGTTTCTCTCTCCCCTCTGGGGGAGGGTTGGGGTGGGGGCCGCGCCCGCCAATGATTCGAGTCGATCGAGGATGCTCACCAGCACTCCCTCCATATTCACGAACGGCGCATCGGTAGCGACGCGCAGCACCGTGAAGCCTTGCGACCGGAAAAAGGCATCCCGTCTGTCGTCATACGCTTGCTGGTTCGCATGCTGCGAGCCATCCAGTTCGACGATCAGCCGGGGCGCCAGGCAGGCGAAGTCGGCGACGTAGCCGCCCAAGGGGTGCTGGCGGCGGAACTTCACACCCAGTTGCTCGCCGCGCAGGCGCGACCACAGCGCGCGCTCGGCGTCGGTCATCGCCCGGCGCAATGCCGGCGCGTTTCGACGAGCGGAAAGCGTAGTCTGGTGTTGCATGTGGGGTGGCCCCCATCCCAGCCTTCCCCAGAGGGGAAGGAGCGGGACGGGCAGATCAGTTACGCACCGGCTTGCCCGTCGCCAGCATCCCCATGATCCGCTCATGCGTCTTGGGATGGCCCAGCAGCGAGGTGAAGGCCTGGCGCTCCAGCGTCATCAGGTATTCCTCGCTCACCAGCGTGCCGGGGTCGACGTCGCCGCCAGTCACCACGTGGGCGATCTTCAGCGCGATGTCGAAGTCGTGCTGGCTAATGAAGCCGCCGTCGCGCATGTTCACCAGCTGGCCGGTAATGGTGGCCTTGCCGTCGCGCCCGGCCACGGGGAACAGGCGCTTGAGCGGCGGGCGGTAGCCGCCTTCGTACATCGCCCTGGCCTGCTGGATGGCCACGTACAGCAGCTCGTCCTTGTGCGGCACGATGGTGTCGCTCCACAGCAGGTAGCCGAGCTTGCGCGAATCCAGCGCGCTCATGCCGACCTTGGCCATGGCGGCGGCCGTGAAGCCTTCGGTCAGAAAGGGCAGCAGGTCCTTGCCGGTGCTGGCCTGCGCGTTCTCGGCCGCGCGGCGGGCGATGTAGGCCAGGCCGCCGGCGCCCGGCACCAGGCCCACGCCGACTTCGACCAGGCCGATGTAGCTCTCCATGATGGCCACGCGCTTCGCGCAATGCACCGCCATCTCGCAGCCTCCCCCAGCGCCATGCCGCGGATGGCGGCCACGGTGGGCACGTTGGCGTAGCGCAGGCGCAGCATCAGCTCCTGCAGTTCCTTTTCCATCGAATCGACCAGGCCCGCGCCGCCGGCCACGTAGCCGGGCAGCATGGCCTGCAGGTCGGCACCGACGCTGAACGGGTCGTCGCCCGGCCAGACAACTAAGCCCTTGTAGTCGGCCTCGGCCAGGTTGATGGCTTCCATCAGGCCCTCGCCCGCGTCAGGGCTGATGGCGCGCATCTTGGTCTTGAGCGTGGCGATCACCACCTCGTCGTCCAGCGTCCAGACGCGGATGGCGTCGGTCTCCAGCAGCGTCTTGCCGGCCGTGTCGGGGCGCGGACCGGCCTCGCCCCGCAGCAGTTCGGGAAACAGCTGGCGCTCATACACCGGCAGCTGGCGGCGCGGCTCGAACTGGCCCGTGGTCGGGTTCCACGAACCCTGCTCGGTGTGCACGCCGCCGGCCTCGGCCACCGGGCCCTTGAACACCCACTCGGGCAGCGGCTGCTTGCTCAGCGCCTTGCCGGCGTCGATGTCTTCCTGAACCATCTTCGCCACGTCGAGCCAACCGGCCTCCTGCCACAGCTCGAACGGACCCTGCTTCATGCCGAAGCCCCAGCGCATGGCCTGGTCGACGTCGCGTGCGGTCTCGGCGATGTCCTTCAGGTGCACGGCGGCGTAGTGGAAGCCGTTGCGCAGGATGGCCCACAGGAACTGGCCCTGCGGGCCTTCGCTGTCACGCAGCAGCCTCAGGCGCTCGCCCGCGGGCTTGCGCAGCATGCGGCCGTAGACCTCGTTGGCCTTCTCCCCGCTGGGCACGTACTCGCCCTGTTCCAGGTCGAAGCGCAGGATGTCGCGGCCCTGCTTCTTGTAGAAGCCGGCCTTCGCCTTCTGGCCCAGGTGGCCGGATTCGATCAGCTTCTGCAGCACCGGCGGCGTGCCGAAGCTGCCGTAGAACGAATCCATTTTCTCGTCCAGGTTGTCCTGCAGCGTCCTGATGACGTGGCCCACGGTGTCCAGGCCCACCACGTCGATGGTGCGGAAGGTGCCGCTTGAGGCGCGGCCCAGGCGCTTGCCGGTCAGGTCGTCGACGACGTCGAAGGTCAGGCCGTATTTCTCGACCTCCTTCATCGTCGTCAGCATGCCGGCGATGCCGATGCGGTTGGCGATGAAGTTGGGCGTGTCCTTGGCGCGCACCACGCCCTTGCCGAGCGCGGTGGTGACGAAGGCCTCGAGCTGGTCCAGCACTTCCGGCCGCGTCGTCGGCGTGGCGATCAGCTCCACCAGCACCATGTAGCGCGGCGGGTTGAAGAAGTGGATGCCGCAGAAGCGCGGACGCAGCGCCTCGGGCAGGGCTTCGCTCAAGCGGGTGATCGACAAGCCCGAGGTGTTGCTGGCCACGATGGCGTGCTTGGCCACGTGCGGGGCAATCCTGGCGTACAGATCGCTCTTCCAGTCCATGCGCTCGGCGATGGCCTCGATGATCAGGTCGCAACCCTTCAGCTTCTTCAGGTCGTCGTCGTAGTTGGCGACCTCGATCAGCTCGGCGTCTTCGGCCACGCCCAGCGGCGCGGGCTTGAGCTTCTTCAGGTTGTCGATGGCCTTGAGCGCGATGGCGTTCTTGGGGCCTTCCTTGGCGGCCAGGTCGAACAGGATGACCGGCACCTTGCAGTTGACGAGATGGGCGGCGATCTGCGCGCCCATCACGCCGGCGCCGAGCACGGCGACTTTCTTGACGTTGAATCGGGACATGGTGGATTCCTTCACTGGACGCGCGTCCAGGTTTGCGTGCGGCCAAAGGGGCCGATGCTGCCGCGCACTTCGAGTCGTTGGCCGCCGTCGATGGGCGTCAGGCGCAGGCGGTAGTCGCTGCCCTTCTCGGGGTCGAGCACGCGGCCGCCTTCCCACACGTCCTTGCCTTCGGCCTTCTTCGCGCCACGGATGATTTCGAGGCCCTCCATGGGCTTGTCCTTGCGGTCGCCTTCGCACTTGTCGCACACGGCGCCGGGCTGGGCATCCTTCTTCAGCACCTTCTCGATGCGGCCGGTAAGCACGCCGTTGGCCTCGGTGATGACCACCTGCGCCTTCGGCTCCTTGGTGGCGTCGTCGATGCTGCGCCAGGTGCCCACCGGGGTCATCTGGGCGTGCGCCGCACCGCCGAAAACTATCAATACAATAGCTGCCAGCGCTTTATGGTCGGGCGCTGAAGCCCGATTTGGCTTGAAATCCATCATGTCAGCGCCGCGTCGGTGTCGAGCAGGTTGGCCACGCCCGAGCGCGCGGTGCGCATCAGGCTCGCGGTCTCGGGGAACAGGCGCGCGAAGTAGAAGCGCGCGGTCTGCAGCTTGGCGGTGTAGAACGGGTCGGTGCTGCCTTCGCCGATCTTCTTCAGCGCCACGCTGGCCATGCGCGCGAAGAAGTAGCCGAACACCAGGTGGCCCGCCACGCGCAGGTAGTCGACACTGGCGCCGCCCACCTCGTCGGCGTTGACGAAGCCCTTGAAGCCGATCTCGGTGGTGAACTTCGTCATCTGGTCGGCCAGGGTGGCCAGCGGGTTGATGAACTCGGCCATCTTCTCGTTCACGCCTTCCTCGGCGATCAGGGCCTCGATCTGCTTGCCGAACTTCTTCAGCGTGGCGCCCTGGTTCTGCAGGATCTTGCGGCCCAGCAGGTCGAGCGACTGCACGGTGTTGGTGCCTTCGTAGATCATGTTGATGCGCGCGTCGCGCACGAACTGCTCGGCGCCCGTCTCGTGGATGTAGCCGTGGCCGCCGAACACCTGCATGCAGTGGTTGGTGGCGGCAAAGCCGTTGTCGGTCAGGAAGGCCTTCACGATGGGCGTGAGCAGGCCCAGGATTTCCTCGCTGTCCTTGCGCACCTTGTCGTCGGGGTGGTGGTGCGCCTTCTCGGCGATCATGGCGCCGTACATGGCCATGGCGCGGCCGCCCTCGGCGTAGGCCTTGGCCGTCAGCAGCATCTTGCGCACGTCGGGGTGCACGATGATCGGGTCGGCCGGTTTGTCCTTGGCCTTGGTGCCCGACAGGCTGCGCATCTGCAGGCGCTCCTTGGCGTAGGCCAGCGCGTTCTGGTAGGCCACTTCGGTCAGGCCGAGCGACTGGTTGCCGACCCCCAGGCGCGCGGTGTTCATCATCACGAACATGGCCTGCAGGCCCTTGTTGGGCTCGCCCACCAGGGTGCCGATGGCGCCGTCCAGGCTGAGCTGCGCGGTGGCGTTGGCGTGGATGCCCATCTTGTGCTCCAGGCCGGTGCAGAAGATGGGGTTGCGCTCGCCCAGGCTGCCGTCCGGCTTGACGTGGTACTTGGGCACCAGGAACAGGCTGATGCCCTTGCTGCCCTTGGGCGCATCGGGCAGGCGGGCCAGCACCAGGTGGATGATGTTGGGCGCCAGGTCGTGCTCGCCGGCGCTGATGAAGATCTTGTTGCCGGTGACACGATAGGTGCCGTCGCCCTGCGGCTCGGCGCGGGTGGTGAGCAGGCCGAGGTCGGTGCCGCAGTGCGGCTCGGTCAGGCACATGGTGCCGGTCCATTCGCCGCTGACGAGCTTGGGCAGGAAGGTCTTCTTCTGCTCGTCGGTGCCGTGCGCGTGCAGCGCCTCGTAGGCGCCGTGCGACAGGCCTGGGTACATGGTCCAGGCCTGGCTGGCGCTGTTCAGCATCTCGTAGAAGCACTGGTTGATCAGCAGCGGCAGGCCCTGGCCGCCGTACTCGGGGTCGCACGACAGCGCGGCCCAGCCGCCTTCGACGAACTGGGCGTAGGCGTCCTTGAAGCCGGTGGGGGTGGTCACTTCGTGCGTGGCCTTGTCGAGCGTGCAGCCCTCGGCATCGCCGCGCAGGTTGAGCGGCTGCACCACCTCGGCGGCGAACTTGCCGCCTTCTTCCAGCACGGCATTCAGCGTGTCGGCGTCGAGGTCGGCGTGCTTGGGCAGGGCCTTGAATTCGTCAACGACGTTGAGCACCTCGTGCATCACGAATTGCATGTCGCGCAGCGGGGGTGTAGATGGGCATGGCGAAATCGCTCCAGAAGAAAGGCGAGAGGTTGAAGGGGCATCAGGCACGGTAGCGCGCCAGGATGTTGTGAAAGCCCTGGACGGCGCGCTCGAGCGCGCCCGGGCGTTGCAGGAAACGGGCTTCGTAATGCAGCACCAGGATCAGGCCGTGGATCTCGAAGGCGACCTGGTGTTCGTCGACATCGGCCGCCAGGTGGCCCTGCTCGCGCGCCTGGGCAATGGCGCGGGTGAAGGCGGCCATCCAGGTTTCGACCGCCTCGATCAGCGCATCGCGCACCGGCCCGGGCCGGTCGTCGAACTCGATCGCGCCGCTGATGAAGATGCAGCCCGAATCCAGCTCGGCGCTGGTGAAGCGCATCCAGTGCTTGAACAGCGCCTGCAGGCGCGGCAGGCCGCGCGGCTGCTCCATCGCGGGCTGGAAAACCTCGCGCTCGAAGCGGGCGTAGTATTCGCGCACCACCGAGATCTGCAGTTCGTCGCGCGAGCCGAAGTGCGCGAACACGCCCGACTTGCTCATCTCCATGGCCTCGGCCAGCGCGCCGATGGACAGGCCCTCCAGCCCCACCTGCGCGGCCATGCGCAGCGCCGTGTCGACGATGGCGGCCTTGGTCTGCTGGCCCTTCGGCAAGGCACGGGCCCTGGCCTGCGGCGCAGGCGCGATGGTGAGCGGCGGGGTACGGGACACGGCTTGAAATAAAACGAACGGTCGTTCTATTCTGCCCTATCCCCTGGAGGGCGCCAAGCGCTTCATTCCCCGCGAACATGGGTGTTTACCCTGAATTAATACCTGCACCCGTATAGGCGCGCAGTTCTGACTTGCCTATGCCTTGAACGCCACCACGCGCTGGCGCTGCTGGCCCAGGCCGTCGATGCCGAGCGTCATCACATCGCCCTTCTTCAGGTAGCGCGGTGCCGGCTGGCCCTGCGCATCGCGCAGCCCCATGCCCACACCCGGCGGCGTGCCGGTGGTCAGCACGTCGCCCGCCTCCAGCGTGATGAAGCGGCTGACGTAGCTGATCAGCCGCGCCACGCCGAACACCATGGTGCACGTGTCGCCGGTCTGCATGCGCTGGCCGTTCAGGTCGAGCCACAGGCCCAGGCGCTGCGGGTTGGGCACCTCGTCGCGCGTCACCAGCCAGGGGCCGATGGGGCCGAAAGTGTCGCAGCCCTTGCCCTTGTCCCAGGTGCCCCCGCGCTCGATCTGGAATGCGCGCTCGCTCACGTCGTTGACCACGCAGTAGCCGGCCACGTGCGCCAGCGCGTCCTTCAGCGCCACGTGGCGCGCGGTGCGGCCGATGACGACGCCCAGTTCCACCTCCCAGTCGCTCTTCTTCGAGCCCTTGGGCAGCATCACGTCGTCATCCGGCCCCTGGATACAGGAGATGGCCTTGGTGAAGACCACCGGCTCCTTGGGCACGGGCAGGCCCGACTCGGCGGCGTGGTCGGCGTAGTTCAGGCCGATGGCGATGAACTTGCCGATGCCGGCCACCGGGCAGCCGAGGCGCGGCGTGCCCTTGACCAGCGGCAGCTTGTCGACGTTCAGGCGCTGCAATCTGGCCAGCGCCGCATCGCCCAGCTGCGCCGGGCCGATGTCGGGCACCACGGCGGAGAGGTCGCGCAGGCGGCCATCGGCGTCCAGCAGTCCGGGCTTTTCCTTGCCCGGCGGGCCGTAGCGAAGCAGTTTCATGCGCAGACCCTTTCAGGCATCGAATCAGCCTTCAGGGCCCGTCCATCGGGCGCTGGCAGCTTCCCGGCTTATAGCATCCGGGCGATGCAGGCGTCCAGCTGTTCGGACGGCAGGCGCCGGAAGCCCGAGCGCGCAAAGCGCTGCAGGCGCCCGGCCACGAAGGCGGTGAGCACCGAGGCCGTCAGCTGCGCATCGGCGTCGGGCGTCAGCGTGCCGGCATCGGCCGCGGGCGCGCCGTCACGCAGGCACTGGCGCAGCGCCGCCTCGAGCTTGTCGAACAGCTGGTTCATGCGCTGCTGCAGGCGCTCGTGCTCGAACACCAGCGCGTCGCCCACCATCACGCGGGTCATGCCGGGGTTCTTCTCGCCGAACTGCAGCACCATGGCCACGATGCGGGCGGCGCGGGCGCGGCCATCGGCCTCGCGCTCGCTGATCTGGTTGATCAGGCCGAACACCGTGCTTTCGATGAAGTCGATCAGCCCCTCGAACATCTGCGCCTTGCTGGCGAAGTGGCGGTACAGCGCGGCCTCGCTCACCTCCAGCCGGGCGGCCAGCGCGGCGGTGGTCACGCGCTCGGCGCCGGGCTGCTCCAGCATCTGCGCCAGCACCTGCAGGATCTGCACGCGCCGCTCGCCCGGCTTGGGGCGCTTGCGCGTTGCCGCGCCCGGCGCGGCTTCGTCCAGGGCAGGTGCGGCGGAAGGGTCGGTGGCAGGCTGCATGGCGGGCTCAAATGTTTCCAAATGATTCTGCCACAGGATGGACCAATGACAAGTGCGGCCCTGTCGCGCCCGCGCCGCATGCAAGTGAGCGCTTGCCCGACGGCCACGCGCCAGCGCGGGACGCGCTGCATCGGTATATTTTTATAGTGGCTTGCGCTTGCCCTGCAACGTTTTCAAGAGAAATCGACATGAAAACCTTTATCAGCGGGCGTCAGCAGCTATCTTTTTGATTCATCATCAAGATATCTCATTCCATTCCCAGATCGAAACGACATGAATCTCATCATTCCAGCGAAAGCCGGAATCCAGACGACGCGCGTGAGCAGCGCATGGATCCCGGCTTTCGCCGGGATGACGATGGTTGACGTCTCGAGGCGGAAACGGAAATCAGATGATGCGCCGACCGCATCCCGCTGTGTGGGAGCGGGCGTGCCCGCGATCAAGCGGTGGTTGCGACGAGGCGCCTCATCGCGGGCAAGCCCGCTCCTACAACGCTGTGTGAGACTTGTTGCTGATCAAGCTTTTTCCGCCCGTCGAGCGGCTGCCCTCGTCAGTGCGAGCGGATCATGGTGCCGAACGGCTCGTTGCCCAGCACTTCCAGCAGCAGCGCGTGCGGCACCCGGCCGTCGATGATGTGCACCGCGTTCACGCCGCTCTTGGCGGCGTCCAGCGCGCCGGCGATCTTGGGCAGCATGCCGCCGGAGATGGTGCCGTCGGCCACCAGCTCGTCGATGCGGCGCGGCGTCAGCTCGGGCAGCAGCTGGCTTTGTTTGTCGAGCACGCCGGGGATGTTGGTCAGCATCAGCAGCTTCTCGGCCTGCAGCACGGTGGCCAGCTTGGCGGCCACCACGTCGGCGTTGATGTTGTAGCTCTCGTTCTGTGCACCGTAGCCGATGGGGCTGACCACGGGGATGAACTGGTCGTCCTGCAGCGCCTTCACCACCGACGGGTCGATCTGCTCGATGTCGCCCACCTGGCCGACGTCGTGCTCGACGCTCGGGTCCTTCTGGTCCAGCATCTTGAGCTTGCGGGCATGGATCAGCCCGCCGTCGCGCCCCGTCAGGCCCACCGCCTTGCCGCCGGCCTGGTTGATCAGGCCGACGATGTCCTGCTGCACCTCGCCGCCCAGCACCCACTCGACCACTTCCATGGTCTCGGCGTCGGTCACGCGCATGCCCTGGATGAACTTGCCCTCCTTGCCCAGGCGCTTGAGCGCGGTCTCGATCTGCGGCCCGCCGCCGTGCACCACCACCGGGTTGATGCCCACCAGCTTGAGCAGCACCACGTCCTCGGCAAAGGCGGCCTGCAGCGCCGGGTCGGTCATGGCGTTGCCGCCATATTTGATGACCATGGTCTTGCCGTGGAACTTGCGGATGTACGGCAGCGCCTGGGCCAGGATCTGGGCCTTGTCGCGCGGGGCCAGGGCGGAGAGATCAGTGCTCATGTCGGATGGGCCGGTTGGAGGTTGAGACGATGGCAATGATAGTGAAGCGGCCGCGTCACTCGCACGGGCGCTGCAGTCACTCGCGCGGGCGCTGCAGGATGCGCGGCACCTTGAAGCGCACCAGCATCACGTAGGCCGCCACGTAGCTGATGGCGAACAGCACGCAAAAGCCCAGCAGCACGCCGCTGTAGCGCCAGAACAGCACCGCCGGCACCACCGTCAGCACGATGAAGCTCCACAGATAGGGCGCCGTGCGGTTGTTGCGCGCCAGCATGTTCCTGGCCTCGTCCTCGTGCAGCACGCTGCGCACCAGGCGCCGGTACACCAGCTGGTGCAGGTGCAGCGCGTCGGCCATGCCGGGCGAATCGCCGCGCCACAGCTTGCGGTAGATCGAGAACACCGTCTCCCACACCGGGTAGATGAGCAGCAGCAGCGGGAACCACGGCGATACCACCGGGTGGCGCTGCACCAGCAGCAGGCTGATGACGGCGATCAGCAGGCCCCACAAGTAGGCACCCGCATCGCCGGCAAAGATCAGCCCGCGCGGGTAGTTCCACACCAGAAAGCCGGCCGTGGCCGCCGCCAGGGCGATCGCCACCGCCGCCAGTTCGCGGTCGCCCACCTGCAGCGCCACGTGCGCCAGCGCCAGGCACACCACCAGCGCCACCGCGCCCGCCAGCCCGTTGTAGCCGTCGATGATGTTGAAGGCGTGCGGCAGCCCCGTCACCGCCAGCACCGCCACGCCCACGCCCAGCCAGGGCCAGGCACCCCAGTACGGGTCGATCCAGCCGAAGCCCAGGTGCGGCACCGACACGCCCAGCACGCCCCAGGCCAGCAGGCCCGAGGTCAGCGTCAGCAGCAGGCGCCAGCTCACCCGCAGGCGCTGGGTCATGTCCTCCAGCACGCCGCCCACGAAGGCTGGCAGCAGCATCAGCAGCCAGGTGCCCAGGTGCAGCTTCACGCTGTCGATGTTGCCCGCCATGTGGGCGCGCTGCAGCAGCGGCAGCGCGGCCAGGGCGATGGCCCAGCCCGCCAGCAGGCCCAGCCCGCCCAGGCGCGGCGTCTCGCCCCAGTGAAAGCGCTGCGGCGCGTCGTCGGCATAGCGCGCCGCGCGGCGGAACAGCCGGCGCACCCACAGTGTCGCCACCAGGGACACCACAAAGGCAAGCAGCGCCAGCGAGATCATTCGTGCAAGAAAAGGCGGTCCGCCCAGGCTCCCGGAACGGATGCCCCGAAAGCGTGCGAAAAGCCCCGCATGGTAGCATCCGCTCACCTGCCAGGCCCGCTGGGCGCTTGGCTACCGGCCTCCACGCTCTGTCCGATTTCATGGTCGATTCTTCCTCCGCGCTGCACATCTACGACCGCGAGATCGACAGCAGCGAACGCACCTCCCTTTCCGTGCTCACCAGCCACATCGCGCCCGGCGCACGGGTGCTCGACCTGGGCTGCGGCAGCGGTGCCATCGGGCGCTACCTGGCCCAGCGCGACGGCGCCGGCACCACCGTCATCGACGGCCTCACCATCAGCGCCGACGAGGCCCGCCTGGCCTCCCCGCATTACCGCCGCGTCGAGGTGGCCGACCTCGACAACGCCCGCCTGAGCGACCTGTTCCCCGCCCAGAGCTACGACGCCATCGTCTGCGCCGACGTGCTGGAGCACATCCGCCAGTCGCCCCGCGTGCTGGCCGAATGCCGCCAGCTGCTGGCGCCCGAAGGCCGCCTGCTGCTGTCCATCCCGAACGCCGGCTATGCCGGCCTGGTGGCCGAGCTGATGGCCGGCGAGTTCCGCTACCGCCAGGAAGGCCTGCTGGACGAAACGCATGTGCGCTTCTTCACCCGGCGCACGCTGATGCGCTTTCTGCGCGAGCACGGCTGGATCGATGTGCAGGCCGATGTCATCACGCGGCAGCTGCCGGATTCCGAGTTCAACGTCGCGTTCGACGCCCTGCCCCCGGCCGTGGCGCGCCATCTGCTGGCCCTGCCGGACGCGCTGACCTACCAGTTCATCGTCGTCGCGCGCCCCGCTTCGGCCAAAGAGGCTGTCACAGCGGCACCGGCCGCAGAAGCTGCCGCCAGTGCCCTGCCGGCGCAGGCGCTGTTCACCGCCGAGTTATATCTGGGCTTCAACGGGCAGTTCGACGAAGCGCGCAAGTTCACTGCCGCCGGCACCATCGGTCAGGTACGCCAGACATTGGCCTTCACGCTGCCGGAGCCGGCGCCCGACGCGCTCAAGCTTGACCCGGCCGACCGCCCCGGCTTCCTCCACCTCCACGGCATCGCATTGCTTGGCGCAGACGGCAAGACCGTTTGGCAATGGTCACCCGCCGATGCGGCGCTGCTGCTGGGCGCACCGAACAGCGGCATCGTCGCCCATCCGCCGGCCTGGCCGGGTGCGCCGTTTTCGCTGCTGCTCCACGGCAGCGATCCGTGGATCGAACTGCCGATTCCCCTGCGGCTCTGGCGCAGGCTGGGGGCGGGCAACTGGAAATCGATCTCGGCTGGCCCATGTCGGCGGATTACCTGGCGCTGGCCGGTCTGGCGCAGCAGCGCATCGCCCAGGCGGAGATGGCCTTGCACGCCGAACGCGCAAAGCAACAGGATTTCAATCGCTCACGCGAGGAAATGCTGCGAACCATCGACACGCTCACCCAGCAGTCACACGGCCTCAGTGAGCAGAACGATCACCTGCGCCAGCAGAACGATCACCTGCGCCAGCAGAAGCAGGCGCTGCTGAGCACCACCCGCAGCCTGGCCCAGGAGCGCGACGAGGCCCGCCAGCTGGTGCACGACATCGAGAACTCCACCGTGTTCCGCGCCACCCGCCCCATCGTGCACGCCAAGATGCGCCTCGACCGCCTGCTCGGCACCGGCTCCGCCCGCCCCGCCGCGGCCGAACGGCCCGCGCCGCAGCCGCTGACCCCGCCGCCGCAGCCGGTGGACATCATCGTGCCCGTCTACAAGGGCCTGGCCGACACGCGCCGCTGCCTCGAATCGGTGCTGGCCGCCCGCTGCGCCACGCCCTGGCGCCTGATCGTCATCAACGACGCCAGCCCCGAGCCCGAAGTCACCGACTGGCTGCGCGCCTTCGCCCCCGGCGACGAGCGCATCACCCTGCTCGAAAACCCCGAGAACCTGGGCTTCGTCGGCACCGTCAACCGCGGCATGGCGCTGTCGGGCGAGCACGACGTGCTGCTGCTCAACAGCGACACCGAGGTGGCCAACGACTGGCTCGACCGCATCCGCGCCGCCGCCTACGGCGACCAGAAGGTGGCCAGCGTCACCCCGTTTTCCAACAACGCCACCATCTGCAGCTACCCGCGCTTCTGCCACGACAACGACCTGCCCGACGGCTGGGACACCGCCCGGCTCGACGCCCTGTTCGCCCGCACCAACCCCGGCCAGGTGGTCGACGTGCCCACCGGCGTCGGTTTCTGCATGTACATCCGCCGCGCCGCGCTGGCCGACGTCGGCCTGTTCGACGTCGAGAACTTCGGCAAGGGCTACGGCGAGGAGAACGACTTCTGCATCCGCGCCGCCAAGGCCGGCTGGCGCAACCTGCACCTGCTCGACGCCTTCGTGCGCCACTTCGGCGGCGTCAGCTTTGGCGACAGCAAAAGCCCGCGCGAGCGCGCCGCCATGGAAACCCTGCGCCGCCTGCACCCCGCTACGAAAGCGAGGTGCTCGCCTTCGTGCAGGCCGACCCGGCACGGCTCGCCCGCACCATGGTCGACATCGCCCGCGTGCAAGCCGGCAGCGGCCCCTCATCCTGGCCGTGCTGCACGACCGCCAGGGCGGCACCGAACGCCACGTGCAGGAACTCGCCGCCACCCTGCGCCAGCGCGCCCGGTTCCTGGTGCTGCGCCCCTGCCCGGCCAGCGTGTCAGCCTGCGCCTGCCCGATGCCGGCGACAGCTTCGAGCTGGTCTTCTCTCTGGCCGACGAATACGAGCAGCTCATCACCCTGCTGCGCCAGCTGGGCGTCGTCCACATCCACTACCACCACCTGCTCGGCCACGGCGAGCACATCGCCCGCCTGCCCGCGCGCCTGGGCGTCGGCTACGACTTCACCGCGCACGACTACTTCACCATCTGCCCGCAGATCTCGCTCACCCAGCGCGACAGCCGCTACTGCGGCGAGCTCGGCGTGCAGCAATGCACCGACTGCCTGGCCAAATCGCCGGCGCCCGAAGGGCTCGACATCCTCACCTGGCGCACCCGCCACGCCGAGTTCCTGAACGGCGCCCGCTTCGTCATGGGCCCGGCGCGCGACGTGCTGCTGCGCCTGGCCAGCCACGTGCCCGGCGCCGCGCTGCGGCTGGTGCCCCACACCGACATCGACCCGGCCGCGCCCCTGCCCGCGCCCAACCCGCCGCCGCTGGCCGGTGATCGCCCGCTCAAGATCGTCGTCATCGGCGCGCTCAGCACCATCAAGGGCGCCGACCTGCTGGAAGACGTCGCCATCGCCGCCCGCAGGCAGGGCGCGCCGGTCGAATTCCACCTCATCGGCTACGGCTACCGCGCGCTCAAGACCCAGCCGCACGCGCACCTCACCGTGCACGGCCGCTACGACGAAAAAGACCTGCCCGACCTGCTGCACTGGCTGCAGCCCGACGTGGTGTGGTTCCCCGCCCTGTGGCCCGAAACCTACAGCTACACCCTCAGCGCCTGCCTGCTGGGCGGCTGGCCGGTGGTGGCGCCCGACATCGGCGCCTTCGCCGAACGCCTGCAGGGCCGCCGCTGGACCTGGGTCCAGCCCTGGGACACCCCCGCCGCCGACTGGCTGGCCTTCTTCACCGACATCCGCCAGCGCCATTTCGCCGCTGGGCAGTCGCCCGCCCCGGTCTTCACCATCGTGCCCACCGACGGCCACGTGCCGCCGGCGGTGGTTTCACACGACTGGTACCGCAGCGACTACCTGCGGCAACTGCCGTCAGCGGGCGCCAGCGCCACCCTGCCCGACCGCGCCACGCTGGCCGCGCATCTGCCCGGCCCGGGCGAAGGCACCCTTGCCGCAGCAGGGGGTGGGCCGCTGGTGGCAGCGCTGGCGCGCCTGCGTTCGCTGCCCGTCCTCTCTGGCGTGGCCAGGGCCATCCCGGCGCATTGGCAGCGGCGCGTCAAGAACTGGCTGCAACGCTGACGCTGCCGATTCGCTATTACACTAATAGCTGTCAGCGCTTGCCAGACAAGCGCCGCGGCCGTTTTTCATTGATAATCAGCGACGCCGCACCACCCAAGCATCCTGATGGTGCCAGAACCACATGGGCGCCCAGCGCAGCACCTCGACCGGCCCAGCCAGCTCGGCCATGCGCGCCTGCACGAAACGCTCGTCGGTGAACGCCGTGCCGTACTCCTGCGCGTCGATCGCCGTCGATTCGCTCGATGGCGCGAAGAAGTAGCCCTCGGCATCCAGCGTCACCCGGGCGCGCCGCGCCGCCTCGGTGCCGTGCGTGGTGAACACCAGCAGCCCGCCAGGCTCCACCGCATCGACCAGGCGCGCCAGCCAGCGGCCCCAGCTGGAGCGCGGCAGGTGGCTGAACAGCGACAGCACGAACACCACGCCATAGCGCCGGGGCCAAGCCACGTCCTCGGGCCGGGCGGCCGACAGGAAGCCCGGCACGCCCAGCGTGTCGCGGGCGAAGGCCACCGCGTCCGGCACCACATCCGACACCGTGACCCGCTCGGCGCCCAGCGCCTTCACCAAGTGCCGCGTGAAGCGCCCGTGGCCGCTGGCAAACTCCAGAAAGCTCCCGGCGCCCAGCAACGGCCGCTGCACCGATTCCAGCAACAGCATCAGTTCCGACAGCGTGCGCCAGCCATCGGCGAAGTAGTCGCGCAGCGGGTTCACAGACGTCGGATGCCCCGCAAAGAAGCGAAAGATGTCATCCTGCGGCGACACCTCGCAGTTCACCCCTACCCACTCGCTGAACGCTCCCGGCAGCTGGTGGCGCTCCATCAGGTTGTGCGCTTCCAACCGGGTGACGGGGTGACCGCGCGCCGCCGTCAGCGCCGCGGTCGCCGCCGGCGCATCGCCGGCCTGCAATGCCGCCTGCCCCTGCGCCAGATAAAGCGCTGCCTGCCGGTCATCGAAATCCGCTGTCAGACCGCCCATGCCCCCGCTCCTTCGGCGTCCGGCCGTTGCAGCACGAAGGCATCCTGGTGCGCCCAGAACCATGCCGGCTCCACCGACCAGCGCGCAGGCACCGGCACCAGCGCCTCGATCTGCGCCTGCACGAACCCCGGCGACGTGAACGCCGTGCCGTACTCCTGCACATCGATCGCCGTCGACTCGCTCGCCGCCACGAATTGAAAGCCCTGCTCGTCCAGCGTCACCCCGGCCCGCTGTGCGGCAAAGTCGCCGTGCGTGGTGAACACCAGCACACCGCCCGGCGCCACCGCGTCCCACAGCCTGCGCAGCCATGCGGCCCAGGTGGCGCGTGGCAGGTGGCTGAACAGCGACAGCACGAACACAAGGTCGTAACGCCCCGGCCACGCCAACGCTGCAGGCTCCGATGTCGACACAAAGCCCCGCACCCCGAACTGCGCCGTCGAAAACGCCACCGCCCCCGGCACCACGTCCGACACCGTCACCCGCTCGTGCCCCAGCGCCTTCACCAGATGGCGGGTGAAGCGGCCGTGCCCGCTGGCGAACTCCAGCACCTGCCTGCACCCCGACAGGCGGTGGCCGGCCCCCTCCAGCAGCAGCAGCAGTTCGGACAGCGTGCGCCAGCCGTCGGCCAGGTAGTCGCGCAGCGGGCTCGACCAGGTGCCATGCCCGGTGAAGAAGCCGAACACGTCATCGGCCGGGTCGATGTGGGCATCCAGCCCCATCCAGGGCGCAAACGCACCCGGCAGGCCATGCGTTTCGATCAGGTTGTGCGCCGCCAGCTGGGTGCCCGGCACCATCGCCGCCACGCGCAGCGCCACGGCCGCGCCGTCGCGGTCGCCCGCCGCCAGCAGCGCCTGGCCGCGGGCCAGCGCCTCCCGCGCATCGGCCTCGGGCACCGGCCCCGCCGCCGTCGCCGCCAGCAATTGCTGCAACACCATGCTCACGATTCAACTCCAGGTATGGGGCAGGCGCACCAGCCCCGGCATCAAGGTCGGCGACACGAAGCGGAAGGTCATGAACTTGAACCACAGGTCGTAGGTCACCAGGCCGCTCTCGTCGAACAGGAACACGCTGATCACGTAGTCGCCCGTGTGCAACGGCAGGTCCGGAAACGTCAGCACCGAGCGCCACGTCCTATCGCCCAGCGGCGTGGGCGCCGCGCCCTCCTCGTGCGTCGCCAGCGACGTGATGCCCACCCCGCGATCCTGCTCGATCATGAAGCCGATGTTGGGCCGCTCCTCGCCCTGGCCACGCACCACGATGGTCGCCACCAGGTCACGCGCCTGCAGCACGCGCGGCGCGCCGGGCGCATCGTCCGCATCCGGCTCGGTCAGCCCGGCCAGTTCACACGACAGGATCATGGCCGACTCGGGGCCGCGCTCGTACGGCAGCGGCGGCACGGCTGGTGAGGGCGTGGCAGACGCTGCCGCCGGCGCCGCGCTGCCGGCCGTGTCCAGCAGGCGCGAATGCTTCTCGTACGCCCCCAGCACCGACTCGGTCGGCCCGAACTCCATCACCCGCCCCGCGTCCAGCCACAGCGCCACGTCGCACAGATGGCGAATGTGGTACGGGCTGTGCGAGCAGAACAGGATCGTGCAGCCATTGCGCCGGAACTGCTCGATCCGCTCCACGCACTTCTTCTGGAAATGCTGGTCGCCCACGGCCAGCGCCTCGTCGATGATCAGCAGGTCGGGCTCCACCGCCGTCACCAGCGCGAACGCCAGCCGCACCGTCATGCCCGACGAATAGGTCTTCACCGGCCGGTCGATCGCCTCGCCGATCTCGGCGAAGGCCAGCACCTCGGGCTCCAGCGCGCGCATCTGCTCGGCCGGGATGCCGATCAGGCTGCCGCCGAAGTACAGGTTCTGCCGCCCCGTGAACTCGGGGTGAAAGCCCGCCCCCAGCTCCAGAATCGCCGTCACCCGCCCGCTGCGCGCCAGTTGCCCGCAGCTCGGCTGCAGCGTGCCGGTGATCAGCTTCAGCAGCGTGCTCTTGCCGGCGCCGTTGCTGCCCACCACGCCCAGGCACTGGCCGCGCGCCAGCTCCAGCGACACGCCTTGCAGCGCCCAGTGGCTGCGGTGCAGCGCGCGGCCCGTCAGCAGCGACTTCAGGCGCGCGCGCGGCGAGTCGTACAGCTTGTACTCCTTGCCCACGCCGGCCAGGCGCAGCGGCAGCGGGTGGGTGTGATGGGGGCGGCTTCGGTCACCGCGCCGACCGTCCTGGTGCGCTTTGCGCCACGCAATCAAGACCGCTTGTGCCGCGCAACGTATTCATCGAGCAGTTGCCGGATCATCTTCTGATACTGCATGTGGTGCTTGCGCGCGGCTTCCTTGAAAAAATCGACGCTCTCCGAACTCAGGGCGATCGTCACCTTCGTCTGCTCGTTCTTGAGCGCCAGTTCCTCGGGCGACGGCAGGAAGTCCGGCACCAGCCGGATCGGGCCCAGCGGCTCGTCACGGTATTGAATTCGCTTGTTCATAGACAGCTTTTCCCTTGCGCCAGTAGCCCGCACCGATGATCCGGATGCGGCCCGAGCGATAAGTGAACCGGACGGTGAGGACACCTGTTCCATCGCTATTGACGCCAAAACAGTAGTAGCGCTGCTCCAGCTGGCTGTGCGCCAAGTCTTCGGCAATGACGCGCCGCGGGTCCAGAAACGCATGCTGCGCTTCGTGGAACGACACGCCATGCGTTCGCTGGTTCGCAGTATTCTTGGCCTCGTCCCACTCAAAGCTCGGTTCACGCACGCTCAGCATATCACGGGTATGGCTATAAAGCCATACACAGCCATCGCGATGCCCCGGTGCATCATCGTCGAAACCGGGCCGCGCCCTCACAACCAGTCCGCCAGCTGGTCGCGGCTGCGCGCCAGCGCCAGCGACAACAGGCCGGCCAGCAAGACCAGCCACACGGCCAGGGCCAGCCACACTTCGCGGCCCGGCCAGGCGCCCTGCAGCAGCGCCGACTGGTAGCCCAGGATCGGCCCCGTCATCGGGTTCAGCCACAGCAGCCAGCGCCAGCCGGCCGGAAACAGCTCGACCGGAAACAGCACCGGCGACAAGAACACCCCAGCGACAGCAGCACCGCCACCAGCTGCAGCACGTCGCGCAGCGCCGCCGCCAGAATCGCCAGCAGGTAGCCGGCCAACAGCGCCAGCACGCCCTGCAGCGCCAGCAGCGGCAGCAGCGCCCACACGCCGGGCCTGAAGTGGTGCACGCCGGCGTACAGCGGGATCAGCGCCAGCATCAGCGGCGCAAACACCGCACCGCTGGCCAGCACCGCGCGCGCCGGGAACAGCCCGGCCGGCAGCGGGTTCTTCTGCAGCATGCCGCCGGCCTCCAGCAGGCTGCCCATGCCGCGCTGCACGGCGTCGGCAAAGGCCATCCAGGCCAGCATGCCGACGATCAGGTAGGTGCCCACGCGCGCCGTCGGCGCCGCCGCGCCCAGGCGCATGCCGAACACCAGGTCGAACACCAGGTAATACGCCGCCACCGTCAGCAGCGGCGGCAGCCACACCCACAGCAGGCCGCCGGCCGAGCCGGCCACGCGCGCGGCGATCTCGCGCCGCGTCAGCACCGCCAGCAGGCCGCGCAGGCGCCACAGCTGGCGGCATTCGGCGCGCAGGGGCGACAGCAGCATCTATGTCCGGGGGCGGGTGGCACGCCGGCCGCAGGCGGCGACGGTTCAAGGCCTGGGCAGGGTCGGCGTGATCGGGGTGAAGTGATCGGCCATCAGGTTCTTCAGCGCCGCCTCGTCCAGCTGCGCGTCGGCCTCGGCCTGCTCCCACAGGCCGCGGCGCACGCGCTGGTTGATCTGCGCCGCGATCTCCTGGCGCAGCTCGGGCAGCGCCTGCTCGAAGGACTTCTGCTCGGCCGGCTTGCGCCCCAGCAGCTCGATGACGTGGTAGCCGTAGGGCGTCTTCACGGGCGCGCTCACGTCGCCCGGCTGCTTCAGCTCGAAAGCCGCGGCCTCGAAGGGCGGCACCATGCGGCCGCGGGCGAACCAGTCCAGCTCGCCGCCGCGCTGGGCGCTGCCCGGGTCGGCCGAATGCGCGCGCGCCAGGGCGGCAAAATCGGCGCCGCCGCGCAGCTGCCCGACCAGGCGCTCGGCCTCGGCCTTCACCGCCGCGTCGTCGCTGCCGCCACTCTCCACCGTCAGCAGAATGTGGCGCACCCGCACCTCCTCGGGCACGACAAAACGCTGCGGCTGCGCGCGGTAGGCCGAGCGGGCATAGGCCTCCTGCGCCTGCGCGTCGGGCATCTCGGCGGCCACGCGCTGCTGCATGTAGTGCTCGACCAACGCGCGCTCGCGCGCCAGTGCGGGCTCGGCCGCCGCCGACGCGTCCAGCGCCAGGCCGGCCTGGCGGGCCTGCGCGGCCAGGGCGCGCTGCACGTACTGGCCGCGCGCAAAGCGGCGCACCTCGTCGGGCGAGACCCAGAACATGGCGCGGTTCTCGGCCGGCACCAGCTGCTCCACCAGCTGCTCCATCTCGGCGCGCGTCACGGCGCCGGCCGGGCCGGAGGCCAGCACGTCGGCGGGCGCGCCGAAGCGCGGCGCCGGCTGGGCAGCGGCCGCGGGGGCGGGGGCGGCCGACTGCGCGGCGGCGGCCAGCGGGCCGCTCAGCAGGGCCGCGCCGAGCGCCAGCGCCGCCAGGCGCGAAAAGCGGGGGCCAGACATCGAATCATTCATGGGGTGTGCGGGGCCGCGCGTCGGCGGCCGGAAAAAGCGCCCATCATACCGGCATGAAACACAGCGCGCCGACCCCTGGTGGGAGCGGGCTTGCCCGCGATCGGCCTGGTCGGCGAGCGAGGCGCCCCATCGCGGCCAAGGCCGCTCCCACGGGTTGGGCCATCGCGGCCAAGGCCGCTCCCACGGGTTGGCGTGGCCCGGGGCGCCAACCCCTGGTGGGAGCGGGCTTGCCCGCGATCGGCCTGACCGGCGAGCGAGGCGCCCCATCGCGGCCAAGGCCGCTCCCACGGGTTGGGCCATCGCGGCCAAGGCCGCTCCCACGGGTTTTATTCAGGAGCAAATGTCGGATGGGCATGCAGCGCAAGCGAGAGCGAACGCGAGGGCCAAAAAACGGCGACGGAAGCAAGGACGAAAAACGCGGGCGAAAAAAAGGGCGGGTTCGAAAACCCGCCCTTGGCGAAGGACCTGGTGCATCGGGCCAGCGCCTGTACCAGCGCGCCGGCCCGGCCCGCAGGCCGGCTTCGATCAGTCGACCCAGCGGTGCGGCAGGGTCAGACCGTAGTTGCCGTTGGTCGCCGTGTTGACGATCGAGGTGGCGGCGAAGCCGACCATCGGCAGACGGCCAGCGCCCAGGGCCAGGCGCGCCCAGCCTTCGGTGGACACCGGGTTGACGCGGGTGTTGGTGACCGCGCCCTGCAGCACCGAGGTGGCGCCGAAGCTGACGGTGAACACTTCGCCGCAGTTCGGCAGGCTCACGCCGGGCGAGAAGCCACCACCGGCGACCTGGAACTGCTCTTCACGGCCAGCGGACGAGAAGTTGAGCATGATGCAGGCCTGCGGGCCCATGGCCAGCGTCTTGTTCAGCGACAGCGGCGCGTACATGTTCTGCGCCAGGGTAGGCGCCGTGGTCGTCGTCGGCGTGGCGTTGTTGGCCATGTCGGCGTTCCACACCAGGGCCGAGGCGGAGGCGGAGGCACCGTAGTTGACGGCGGCGTGGTAGCGGCGGGTCGGCTGCGACACCACCCAGTCGGTCGACATCGGCACCGCAGCGCCGGCGGCCGTGGCCACGTAGTCGTTGTACACGGCGGAGCGCCACAGGGCGGTCGACAGGTTCCGGGCCTGGTCGATCGCGCCGGCGACGGCCTGGTCCAGCGGGGTCGACATGTCGGGCAGGTCGAACCACAGCGGCTGGATGAGCGGCGCGGCGCCGCGCAGCAGCGGGTCGGCCGTCACGCCGTCCACCACGACACCGACCGGCGAGCCGACCTGAGGCGCGAAGATAATGCGGCCACGGGCGCTCAGCGGGGTCTGGGCGTTATCCTGGCCCCAGCCAGCGTGGGCCACGACAGCGGTCTGGTTGCCGCTGTAGACGGCCAGCTCGGACTGGTTGAACACGGCCCAGCTGCCCATCAGGCCACCGGTGGGTTCGAACAGGCCAGCGGCTTCGGCGCCAGCGGCGTCGACGATGTCGGTGCTCAGCACGGTCTGGAAGGCCAGGTTGTCGCAGGGGGCGACGCCGGCCTTGTGCTTGATGTTGGTGAACAGCGGGTTGGCCTTGGTGCCGCCCTCGCCGGCCACCATGTCGAGGAACGGCGGGATGTCGGCCATGTTCAGGACTTCGATGTAGCCCTCGTTGACGTTGGCGTTCTTGACGTCGGCAGCCAGGTAGGAAGCCAGGCGGTCGGTCTTGAACACGCCGGGGAAGGCGGTGGCGTCAGGGATGGTGCAGGACTTGTCGCTGGTGCTGATGGCGGCGCGGCCGGTGGCGGCGTCCTTGGCCACGGAGCCGGTCCACACGTCGCCGGGCGACAGGAAGACGGTGAAGTCCAGCACGTCGTCGGAGTTGGCGGCGCCGCGGAAACGCACCTTCACGGCCTTGCCGCGCACCAGGTCGGTGTTGGTGATGTTGAACAGCGTGCCCATGTTGCCCTGCGCCGTGAAGTAGGGCGTGAACAGCATGTGGCCGGTGGCGCCGGGGTTCAGGCTCAGGGCGGTGCTGGCCGCCAGCGTGGTGTGGCCGACGGTGTTACCGGCACCGAAGTAGGCCACGGCGTGCGCCGAGCCGGCAACGCCAAGACCGCCCAGGGCGACTGCTGCACCCAGCGCCAGAATGCTCTTTTTCATAGCTATGACTCCATTGATAGAAAAGATTGCAAGACCCAAGCGAATCTTGGAAATGCGTGTAGATGCTACCACGGCGCCCCGCGGAAACTCAATGCGCCACGGGGGCACCGATTTTTGCGCAGTCGTTTGTTGTATTTTTAAACAGGGCGCCCGGCTGGCCTGGCGCACCGGGGTTTACAGGGCCTGGTAGAACCACCACTGGCCGTCTTCGCGCACCCACTGCTCGTCGATGGCGCCCACGATGTCCTGCCCGGCAAAGGGCGGGACGATCACCCGGGTGGTGAGGCGGATGCGCACGGTGCAGCGCTCGGCCTCGCAAGTGGCCTGGTGGATTTGCGCGCCGCGCCACTGGCCGGCGCTGTTGAAGCGCTTGCGGTAGTCCTTTGCTGGACGATGGCGCGGTAGCCGGGCTGGGTGTAGGTCCAGGCCTTGTCGAAGTCGCCGGCGACCAGCGCGGCCCAGCGCGCTTCGGCGCGCTGCTGCACTTGCTGCTCGGGTGTCTTGGGCTGCAGCGCGGCGCAGCCGGCCAGCGCCAGCGCGGCGGCGCCCAGCAGGGCGGCCAGCGCGGCGCGGCGGGGGTGGGCGACGGAAGGGGTGGGTCATGGGGAAGGCTTCCTTTCAGGTTGATTCAAAAACGGAGTCGGCAAGCTGGCTCGGGCTGTTGCCCCCTGCCCCTCTGGTGAGAGGGCTGGGGTGAGGGGCTGGCGGCGCTGGCCAAGGCCGGCGGATGGTGATGCGCTGCCGGCCCCCACCCCAACCCTCCCCCAGCGGGGAGGGAGCGAGTCACCCTCAGCCCTGCCCTCTCCCGCAGGCGGGAGAGAGGGCCTCTGCGCAGCGCAGGCGGCTGTTGCTCCCTCGCCCCTCTGGGGAGAGGGCTGGGGTGAGGGGCTGGCGGCGCTTGACCAGGCGGCGGATGGTGATGCGCCGCCGGCCCCACCCCAACCCTCCCCAGCGGGGAGGGAGCGAGTCACCACCCCTGCCCTCTCCCGCAGGCGGGAGAGGGGGCTCTGCGCAGCGCAGGCGGCTGTTGCTCCCTCGCCCCTCTGGGGAGAGGGCTGGGGTGAGGGGCTGGCGGCGCTGGACAAGGCCGGCGAGCGGGATGCGCTGCAGGCCCCCACCCCGGCCCTCCCCAGCGGGGAGGGAGTGAGAGCGGTGTGCTGAGGCAGGCGGTTGATCATGCAAAAACAATAGCGCCTGCCGCAGGCTGGGCGGGCGCTGGAGGCTGATTACGGCACCAAACGCTGACCCGGCACGGTGGCGGGCTCGACCAGGCCCTTCATGCGGTCGCGCAGTTCGCGGCTGATGGCGCGCACGTCGTCGTCGGCGCGCAGCACGCGCGGGGTGAGGATGACCAGCAGCTCGGTGCGGCTGGCGCTGCTTCTGTGGGTGCCGAACAGGGCGCCGACCACCGGGATGGCCGAAAGAACGGGCACGCCCGACTTGCTGTTGTTGACGTTGTCCTGGATCAGGCCGCCGAGCACCAGGGTTTCGCCCGAGCGCACGGCGACCTTGAGTTGATCTGGCGCTGCATGAAGGTGGGGTAGCCGCGGGTCTGGGCGGAAGTGGAGTCGTTGCCCAGCGTGGTGACGATCTGGTCGACGTCGAGCGTGACCAGGTCGCCGGCGCTGACCGAGGGCGTGACGCCGAGCATGACGCCGGTGTCCTTGTACTGGATGGAGGTGCTGCTGGTGTTGCTGTTGGTGTAGAGGATGGTGCCGGTGTTGACGGGCTCCTGGTTGCCGACCTGGATGGCGGCAGTGTGGTTGTCCATGACCATCAGCGAGGGGCTGGAGATGACCTTGAGCAGCGACTTGTTGGCCAGCGCGCTGAGCACGGCGGAGATGCCGGCGCCGTTGCGGAAGGTGTAGGTGAAGCCGCCGTCGGAGGCGCCGGTGGCGGCCAGCGCGCCGTCGGCATCGCTGGCGCCGATGACGCCGCGGCCCGAGCCGCCGCCGATGCCGCCGCGGAAGGCCCATTGCAGGCCGTACTGCAGGCCGTCGCCCAGGGTGACTTCGACGATGGAGGCCTCGATGAGCACCTGGGCGCGCTGGACGTCGAGGCGCTTGAGGGTGGCTTCGATGCGCTCGTATTCGGCCGCCGTGGCGTGGATGAGCAAGGTGTTGTTGATGCGGTCGGCCATGACGCGCACGTTCTGGCCGAGCACGGTGGTGACGACGTTGGGGCCTTGCTGGGCCTGCTGCCCTTGTGCGCCGCCGAGGCCGCCCAGGCCGCCCGACATGCCGCCGATGCCGCCCCCAGGCCGCCGCCGATGCCGCCACCGAGGCCACCGCCCAGGCCGCCCCCAGGCCGCTGCC
Source organism: Ottowia beijingensis (assembly GCF_013423955.1). Classification (GTDB taxonomy): domain Bacteria; phylum Pseudomonadota; class Gammaproteobacteria; order Burkholderiales; family Burkholderiaceae_C; genus Ottowia; species Ottowia beijingensis. Next base: position 1,278,257 of record NZ_JACCKX010000001.1, read on the forward strand.
GCTGCCGAAGCTGTTGCCGCCCAGGCCGCCGAAGCTGCTGCCGCCGCCGAACGGGCTGTTGCGGTTGCCGGCGTACTGGCCGGCGAAGCTGCTGTTGACGTTGCCGCCGCTGCCGCTGGTGCCGCTGGCCCCGCTGAGGCCGGGGGCGATGCCGGCGGCGCCGCCGGCCTGCTGGGTGGTGGTGCCGCCGTAGATGCCGTTGAGCAGCTCGGCCAAGTGGGTGGAGGAGCCGTTCTGCACCTTGTAGACGAAGAGCTGCGGCTCGGCGCTGTTGAGGTTGGGGCGGTCGAACTGCTCGATCCAGTAGCGCACTTCGTCCAGATAGGCGGCGCGCGGGGTGACGACCATGACGGCGTTGATGCGCTCGATGGGCAGGATGCGCAGGGCGCCGAACAGGGGCTGCCTTCGCCCAGGCCGGCCGGCGCGGCGGCGGCGCCGGCCGCGCCCGGGTGGGCGCGGCGCCGGGCCGCGGGACGGCGGCCGGGGCCGCCGGGCGCCCGCCGGGGGCGGCAGGGGCGGCGGCGCTGCCGCCGGCGGTGCCGCTGGAGAGCAGGCGCAGCGCGGCATCGACCTCGGCGGCCGAGGTGTGCTTGAGCGGGAACACGCCGACCGACATGCCGCGCAGCAGGTTGACGTCGAAGGTGGCGACGAGGTCGAGCCAGCCCTCGGCCTCGGCGCGGGTGCCGCGCATGACGAGGATGTTGCGCAGGCTGTCGACGCGCAGGATGGCGTCGGCCGAGACCATGGGGCGCAGGATGTTGGCCATTTCGCCGGCGCCCAGGTACTGCAGCGGAATGATGACGGCGCCGTAGCCGGGCGGCAGCGGCTGGCCGCCGGCGGCCAGCGCGGGGCGCTGACGACGCCGCGCAGGGCTTCGGGCGTGCCGACGTGGTAGGTGCCGCGGCTGTCGCGCGCCATGACGATGCCGTTGACCTGCAGCGCGGTTTCGAGCAGCAGCAGGGCGCGGTCGGCGCTGACGGCGTCGCGCGTGGTGAGGGTGATGCTGCCGGCAAGCGGCGGGTGGATGACGTAGTCGACCTTGAGCAGGTCGCTGAGCATGACCTTGACCACCTCGGCGGCGGGCGCGCCCTCGAACTTGAGGCTGGTGCTGCCGCGCGCGGGGCGTTGGCGGCGATGCGCGGCGGCGCCACCAGGCGGTCGTTGCCGCGGATGATGATGGGGTCGGTGTGGCGCGCGTCGTCGGCCGCCACGGGGGCCGAGGCGGCGGGCGCGGGCGCCGGGGCCAGGATGCCGGCCGTCGGCAGGGCCTCGGCCGGGAGCTGCGCCGGCGCCGTGTCGGCCAGCGGGGCGGCCGGCTGGGCGCAGGCCGCCAGCGAGGCGAGCAGAAGCAGGACGACGAGGGACAGGGGGTGCGGGACATGGGCATGCGGAAAGTCGGTGGACCTGGGAACGTGGCGCCGCTCAGCGCGGGGCCTTGGCGGGTGCAGGCGGCGGGGCGGACACGGAACCGCCGAAGGACCCGGTGGACAGGGCCGGGCGGGCCGCGCCGGCGGGCGGGGCGGCGGCAGCGGGTGCGGGCGCGGGTGCGGGCGCGGGTGCCGCAGCGGCAGGCGCGGCCGGCGCCGGACGGGGCGCGGCCGCCGGGGGCGCCGCCGGGGTGCGCGCGGCGGGCGCGGCAGACCGCGCCGCGGGGCGGCCGGGGCTGGGCGGGGTGGCCGCCGCATCGGCATCGGCGTAAGTCACCGGCAGCTCGATGCTGCGGCGTTCGGCGCCGCGCACGAAGGCAGCGGCACGGTCCTGCAGGCTGTCGAGCGTCCAGTCGCCGACGCGCTCGCCGCGCCGCACGAAGCGGGACTGGCCGTCTTCGTCGATCAGCACGCCGCTCAGGGCGGGGCCGGCCACGATGCCGAGCAGCTTGATTTTTCGATCGCGGCGGGCGGCGGGGGCGCGGCGGCGGCGGCGGCCGGCGCACTGGCAGCGGCCTGCGGGCGCCGGGCGGGGTCCATCAGGGGCGCTGCAGCACGCCGGGATAGGCGGCGCCGGCGGCAGGGTTGGGCGTGAGCTGGGCGGCGTCGATGTCGTCGAGCGAGGGCGGCTGCGGCTGTGGCGCCTGCCAGGTGCGCCATTGCGCCGGCGCGCCGGGCGCCAGCCACAGCACGGCCAGCACGGCGGCCAGGCCGAGGTCGAGGGCGAGCAGCCCGGCGGTGGGGCCGGTCATGGGACGAGCTTGCGCGCTCATGGCTGGCGCTCCTGCAGCACGAACAGTTCGAGCTGCGCCTGGATCATCGCTGAGGCGCGGCCGGCCTGGGTGCCTTGCGACAGGAGTTGCATGGTGTCGCTGTAGATGGCGGGACGCTCGGCCGGCAGGGCACGCAACAGGCTTTGCAGCTGCGGCCAGTCGCCTTCAACCCGCAGGCTGACGCCGATGCGGCCGAAGCCGGGCTGGTCCTTGTCCTCGCGCGGCGCGGCGGTCTGGCTGCTGGTGACGCGCAGGCCCTGCGTGGTGGCGAGTTCGCGCACGCGCTGCAGCACCGTGTTGCCGAGCTGGGCGGCATCCGCTTCTGGCGGGTGAACGAATTGAGCCAAATTGGCCTGCAGCGCTTGCTGGGATTGCGTAAGGCGCTCTCCGCTTTGTAGCAAACCGGCGAGGCGTGCATGCCGCGGCTCCAGTTCGGCCAGGCGCGCGGCGGCGCGCTGGTGCACACCGGCGACCCACAGCGCGGCGGCGGCCAGGGCCAGCAGCAGGACGGCCAGCGCGCCGAGCGCGAGCCAGCGTGGTTCGGGGCGGGTGGTCACTGATGACCTCCGCTCGCCGGACGCGCCAGTCCGTAGCGGTGGGCGTCGAGTTGCAGTTCGATGATGAAGGTCTCCTTGGTGGCGCCGAAGCCGCGGGTGGCGGGCGAGGCCAGGCGCACGTCGTGCACGCCGGGTTGCGCGGCCAGGCGCTGCACCAGGGCGGCGGCGTCGTCGGCGTTGCCGTTGAGCACCAGCTTGCCGCCTTCGGTGCGCAGGGCGGTGAGCCAGGCGCCGTCGGGCAGCGCGCGCGTCAGCATGTCGAGCACGGGCGGCAGGGCGAGCTGGCGGGCCAGCAGCTTGTCGAGCGCCTGCAGGCGTTCGAGGCGCTGCATCAGGGCCTCGCGCTGCGCGATCTGGGGCGCGGCCTGGCGCTGCAGGGCCTCGAAGGATTGCTGCGCCTGGATCGCGCGCTGGCGCAGCATGAGGGTGGGCGTGAGCGCCAGCGCCGCCAACAGCACCAGCGCCAGCGCCAGCAGCGCCCCGCGCAGCAGCAACCCTTGCCGGGCCAGGCGCTGGCGCAGGTCTTGGCCGTAGCCGCGCAGCACCAGGGGCGCAGGACGGCGCCGGACGGCGCGGCGGGCAGCACCCAGACTTCGGGCGGCGCGGCGGGGTCGGCGCCGGCCTGGCGCAGCGCGGCTTCGACCTCCTGGCGCGAGGTGACGGCGACGTCGACGCGCTGCAGGCCGTCGGCCGTGGGCGCGGCGGAGAAGCCATAGACGGTGTGGGCGGCGCCGAAAGGGCTGGCGGCGGCGACGTCGAGCTGGACCGCCTGCGCCAGCTCGGCCGGCGCCAGTGGCGGCAGCGTGAGGCGGCGTTCGAGCACCCGGTCGGCGGGCAGTTGCAGCGCAGCCACCGGGGCTTCACCGCCCGCCGGCGCGGGCGTGGCGACGCCGTGCGCCAGGTTCCAGTGGCTGGTCTGGCCGTCGGCCTGGCGCAGCTGCACGCGCACGGCGGGCTGCACCCAGCGCAGCGCCGGCAGCGCGAGCAGGCGCTGCGCGCTGGTGCGCCAGGCGCCGGTGTCGAGACCGAAGAAGCTGCGGGAGTCGGTGCTGAGAAGGGCCATGCAGAAAACGAAGGGCGACCTTTGGGTTCAGGCCGCCGGGGACAGGATTTGCCGGTCGGCGCGCAGGATGCGCCAGGGTGCCGTGTGCGCCAGCGCCGCGCCCAGGGCGACGTCTTGCGTCAGGAGCAGTATTTTGCCAGCTTCGAGCGGCACCCTGGCCTGCAGCCGGTAAACATCTGTGCCGCCGCCGGCGGGCGGGCTTTGCAGGCCGGCGGCGGCCAGCAGGGCCTGCACGGCCGGCGGCGCGGCCAGCGGGTTGACCTGGCCGGTGTTGAGGTCGGCGTTGACCAGGGGCGCGATGCGGGCGTAGAGCGCGTAGTCGACGCCGGGCACCAGCAGCAGGTCTTCGGTGGCCTCGAAGCGGCGTGCCTGCACGCTGGCGGCGCCGGGGGCGGTGGGGTCGACGTCGGGGCGGCCGTCGCGCCAGGCCACGAGCTCGCCCGCCAGCGCCTGGGCGCGGCCGGCGTCGAGGCCGCCGGCGCCCTGCAGCAGCGCCGCCAGCAGCGGCACGCCGGCGCCGTTGAGCGAAATCGTGCCGTTGAGCGGCGCGAGCTCGACGGCGATGTCGAGGCCGCCGTAGGACAGCGCGAGCGTGCTGCTGCCGGCCGGGCGCTGGGGCGCCACCTGCAACGCCTGCAGGGCGAGCGCGATGGCGGCCTCGCCGGCGGCCAGGCCGCTGACCTGGTCGCGCTGGTTGCCGATGATCTGGATCTGCTGGCGCACGGTGCCGGCCAGGCCGATCACCATGAGGCTGAGGGCGGCGACGATCCACAGCACGGCGATCAGCGCCATGCCGGCGGCGCGCCGCGCGGGCGGGGTGGGTGGGCGCTGCTCGGCTTGCTCCCTCTCAGTCGCTCCACCGCGCTGCGCGTCCCCACGTCGCTTGAAACAAAAAGAGCCCGATGGCCGCGGAGCAGGCCGCACGGGGAGCGCCGTGGCCGGACCTGCGCCGGCCACTGGCGTTGTCCCCCTCCCGCAGGAGAGGGGGAAGGCGCGAAGCGACTCAGGGGGTGTTTCATCTCGCACCACCCCCAAAGCTGCCACCCTGGGCCGAAGGGTCGCTGGTGCGCGTGGCGCGCAGCGGCACCACCAGCGGCGGCCAGGCGGGCTGGGCGCCGTCGATCTGCAGGGCGACGGCGCCGGGCAGCAGGGTTGACGGCAAGGTGTTGAGGGGCACGCCGGGCGGCGGCCAGACCGGGCTCCAGCCACCGCTGGCCGGCTCCTGGTAGCGCAGCGCGAGCGACTGCACGGGCGCCGCCAGCACCGGGCCTGGGCCTGGGGCCAGGCGTCGAACGTGGGCGCGCCGCTCCAGGGCGCGTAGCGCAGCACCAGCTGGCCGTCGCCGTCCGGCCCCGGCTCGACCGCCAGGCGCAGGTAGTGGCGCCCGCCCAGGCCGTAGCGCGCGGGCATGACGCCGATCCAGGCCAGGGTGTCGGGCGCGGCCTGGAAGAAGGGCTGCTGCTGCGGCGTGCCGGCCTGCAGCGATGCGTAGCGGCGCGCCGAGACGCGGCCGAGCACGTCGTTCAGCAGCTGGACGGCGGCGCGGTAGTCGTCGGCCGCGGCGACGCGCTGCTCGACGCGCTCTTCGGTCTGGCCCATGGCCCGCAGCGCGCCGCTGAGCACCAGCATGAGCAGCGACAGGAGGGCCAGAGCGATCAGGACTTCGACCAGCGTGAAGCCGTGGCAGTGAAACACCCCCTGAGTCGCTTCGCGCCTTCCCCCTCTCCTGCGGGAGGGGGACAACGCCAGTGGCCGGCGCAGGTCCGGCCACGGCGCTCCCCGTGCGGCCTGCTCCGCGGCCTCTCGGCTCTTTCGGCTCTGGCATCGCGGGGGCGGTGCGCCATGAGACTTGTGGGAGCGGGCTTGCCCGCGATCGGCCTGGCCGGCGAGCGGTGCCCCCATCGCGGCCAAGGCCGCTCCCACAAAAGAAGAAAGCGGGCGCCGACGGATTGTCGGGGCGAGGGTCATGGTGGCGCCCTCCCCGGCACGGCGAGGCGCTCGGGGCGCAGGCTGGCGAGCTCGAAGCTGCGCGGTGCGTTGCCGTCGAGCCAGTGCACGCTGACCTGGACTTCGTGCAGGCGCGCCGCCTGCGGAGCACTGTTGGCGGGCGTCGGGTAGGGCTGGCTGCGCAGCTGCCAGGCGTAGCCGGCGGCCTGGTCGGACTCGTTCAGGCCCTGCGGCGGCACGGTCTCGTGCGCAGCCAGCAGCGATTCGGCCAGCAGCATGGCGCGTTCGTGCTGCGCCAGACCGCCGGCCTGGCGTGCGTTGTTGCCGGTGACGCGGTACAGCATGCCCAGCGCCATGGCGGCAATGGCGAAGGCGACCAGGATTTCGAGCAGCGAGAAGCCGCGCGCCCGGCGCGCCGTGTGTGCCCTCATGGCGCAATCGCCTCCTGCTCGACGCGGCCGGAGAACCAGTCGACGCGCAGGCGCACGCCGCTGCCGGAGGGCCGGATCAAATCGACGCTGCCGCCGGAGGCGCGCCGCGCGGCAGGAAGCGAATGGCCAGGCTGCCGTCGGCGCCGGACTCCTCGGCCGCCATCACGGCGCGCAGCACCAGCGGCTCGGGCACGTGCTGCGGCTCGGCGCCCTCGACGCCGAAGGTGCGGGCCTGCGGGTGGACGGCGAAGCGCACCTCGGTGCCGCTGCTTTGCGCCAGCGCCCGGGCGGTGCGCAGGTCGGTAAGCACCGCGCGCACGGTGTCGCGGTACTGGGCGGATTCGTGCAGGCGGTTGAAGGCGATGGGCACCAGGCCGGCGATCAAGGCGACGAGGGCGAACACCACCAGCAGCTCGATGAGCGTGAAGCCGGCGGCGTGCCTGGGCCAGCGGTTTGCTGCGGTATTCATAGCTGCTGGCGCTTGCTACATAAGCGCTGGAGGCCAATTTGACATCAAATCTGCCCGCGCGCGTTGCTCACTGCTTGTTGCGCACGTCGGCGTTCTCGCCTTCGCCGCCAGGGGCGTTGTCGGCGCCGAGCGAGAGGATCTCGATGCCGCCGTTGGGACCGGGGTTGGCATAGCGGTAGGGGTTGCCCCAGGGGTCGCTGGGCAGGCCGCCCTTGAGGTAGGGGCCGTTCCAGCCGTTGGCGGAGGCGGGCTTGGTGACCAGCGCCTGCAGGCCCTCGGCATTGGTGGGGTAGCGGCCGACGTCGAGCTTGAACAGCTCCATGGACTTGTCGAGGTCGGCGATCTGGATGCCGGCGGTCTTGCTCTTGGCGCCGCCCAGGCGGTCCATCACGGCGGGGCCGACCAGGCCGGCCAGCAGGGCGATGATGGCGATGACCACCAGCATCTCGATGAGCGTGAAGCCACGCGCCGCGCGCGCCATCAAGGGGCGGAGGTTGCGGTTCATGAAGCGATTCCTTTCAATTGATACACAGGGCCTTAGCCCGCCAGATCGTTGATCGACAGGATACCCAGAAGGATGGAGACGATGATGGCGGCGATCAGCACGCCGAGCAGCAGGATCAGCACCGGCTCCAGCAGGGTCAGCGCGCGCTTGATGCCGGTTTCGACCTCGCGGTCGAGCACGTCGGACAGCTCCAGCATCATGGGGCCGATGCGGCCGGTTTCCTCGCCCACTCTGACCAGGTTGATGGCCAAAGGTTCAAACACCTGGGTGCTGTCCATGGCGCGGGTGATGCGCACGCCTTCCTTGACCTGCGGCGCCATTTTGGCCAGCGGCGCGCGCAGGTTGAGGTTGCCCACGGTCTCGGTGGCGATGTGCAGGGCGGTGAGCAGGGGCACGCCGTTGCCCAGCAGGGTGCCGAGCGAGCGGGTGAACAGCGTCAGCTCATATTTGTAGAGCAGGCTGCCGATGATGGGCAAGCGCAGGGCCAGGTTTTGCCACCATATCTGCCCCGCCGGCGAGCGCAGCCAGCGCCAGCCCAGCCAGCCCAGCAGCAGCGCGGCGATGGCGATGGCCAGCCCGTAGTGCTTGAAGCCCTGCCCCAGCATCATGACGATGCGCGTGGGCAGCGGCAGCGCATCGCCCATGTCCTTGAACAGCTTCTCGAACTGCGGCACCACGAAGCCCAGCATGCCCACCAGCGACAGCAGCGCCACGCCCAGCAGAATGGCCGGGTAGATGGTGGCCGAGACCACGCTTTCGCGCAGTGCGCGCAAGCGGTTCATGTGCGCCACCAGGCGTTCGAGCACCTGCGACATCTGGCCGCTGGCCTCGCCCGAGCGCACCATGTTGATGTAGAAGTCGCCGAACAATTCCTTGCGGGTGCTCAAGGCGCGGCTGAACGGCGCGCCGCCCTTGACGTCCTCCAGGATGCCTTCGAGCAGCGTGCGCACGCTGGGCTTGGCGCTCATCTCGATCAGCACGCGCAGCGCGTTGTCGAGTGCCAGGCCGGCGCGCAGCATGATGGACAGCTCGGTCGTCAGCGCCAGCAGGTCGGCCTGGGTGACCGGGCCGCGCAGCGCGCGACGGCTGGTGCGGCCGCGCAGGCCCCTGGCACTGGCGGCGGCGACGGGCGCCTCGGCCGCGTCCTGTACGCGCAACGGCGTCAGGCCGCGCTCGCGCAACTGGCGCAGCACGGCATCGGCGGCGCCGGCTTCGGTGCGGCCCTCGACCAGTTGCCCATCGGGTTGCGCGGCGCGCCAGGCGAATTCAGGCATCGCCCTGGTCCTGCGTGGCGCGCAACACTTCGTCCAGGCTGGTCACGCCCGCGGCCACCTTGCGCAGGCCGTCGTCGTACAGCGTGTACATGCCGGCCTTGACGGCGATGGATTGCAGCGCCGATGCGTCCAACCCCTGCAGGATGGCGCTGCGCATGGCCTCGTCGACCACCAGCAGCTCGTGAATGCCGGTGCGGCCCTGGTAACCGGTGCCGCGGCAATGGTCGCAGCCCCTGGCTCCGTAGATCGGCGCGCCGGGCGGCAGAAAGCGGCCGAGGCCGGAGCTTTGCAGCAGCGCCGGATCGGGCTGCACCGGCGTCTTGCAGTGCACGCACAGCCGTCGCACCAGGCGCTGCGCCAGCACGCCATTGACGGTGGAGGTGATGAGGTAGCGCTCGACCCCCATGTCCTGCATGCGCACCACGGCGCTGGCGGCGGTGTTGGTGTGCAGGGTGGACAGCACCAGATGGCCGGTGAGCGAGGACTGCACGGCAATCTGCGCCGTTTCGCCGTCGCGCATCTCGCCGATCATGATGATGTCCGGGTCCTGGCGCAGGATGGAGCGCAGGGCGTTGGCGAAGGTCAGGTTGATCTGGCTGTGGACCTGGATCTGGTTGATGCCTTCGAGCTGGTATTCGACCGGGTCCTCGACGGTGATGATCTTCTGCGACACCGAATCGAGCTTGGCCAGCGCGGCGTACAGCGTGGTGGTCTTGCCCGAGCCGGTGGGGCCCGTGACCAGCAGGATGCCATGCGGACGATGGATCAGTTGATTGAAGCTGGCCAGGGTCTCGCGCTCGAAGCCCATGTCCTCCAGGCTCAGGCGCACGCTGGCGCGGTCGAGCACGCGCATGACCACGCTTTCGCCGTGCACGGTGGGCACGGTGGAGACGCGCAGGTCCAGCTCGCGCCCTTTCACGCGGGTCTTGATACGGCCGTCCTGCGGCAGGCGGCGCTCGGCGATGTCGAGGTGCGCCAGCAGCTTGACGCGCGAGCTGACCGCCGCACCCTGCTGCGACGGCACCACCTCGCCGGGATGCAGCACGCCGTCGACGCGGTAGCGCACGTGCAGGCCGTCGTCGAACGGCTCGAGATGGATGTCGGAGGCGCGCAGCTCGATCACGCGGCCGATGATGGTGTTGACCAGGCGGATGACCGGCGCCTCGCTGGCCAGGTCGCGCAGATGCTCTACGAAGTCGCCGGCGTCGCCCTCTTCGGCCAGCCCACCCTCGCTGCCCTCGGCATCCGGTTCGTCCAGTACGCGCTGCAGCGCCTTGTCGATATCCGAAGCCAGGCCGACGGCCGGATGCACCTCCAGCCCGGTGGTCAGGTGCAGCGCCTTGACGACGAAAGCATCGTGCGGCGCGCGCATCACCACGTGCAAATGCCCGTCTTCGGCACGCAAGGGCAGCACGCGGTGGGTGCGCAGGAACTCGGGCAGAAGGCCCTCCAGTTCGGGCACCACGTCCGCAAATGCCTCGCCCTGAACAAAAGGCAACTGCAGATGCTCCGCCAGCGCATGCGCGGCGTCAGACTCCGATACCAGCCCCAGGCTCACGAGGACCCCGTCGAGGGCGCCGCCCATCTCACGCTGGGCCGCCAAGGCACGCTCCAAGTCGCGCGGGGTGAGCTTGCCGGCACGGACCAGCAGGTCACCGTACTCGGGCCAACGCACGGCGCGAATGGAGGATGAAGGGAAAGCGGCTTCGTTCAGGAGGGGCTCGGGCATCGGGGATCCGTCACACACGGGCAGATCAGGCGATCTTCTGGCGCGTGCAGCGCATGGATTCTACGTAGACAGCTGGCGCCTGCTGCCAGAACCTTTTCCTCAGACCTCACCTCGGCTGAACGGACCGGCCTGCACGCGCTTGGTGAAGCGCTCGCGCAAATCGGAGACGGGTTTCTCGAAACTGTGAAACACCAGCGCCGACACCGCGAATACCGCCATGAGCCAGACCAGCACCACCCAACCGATGATGGCGCCGATATCCCAGCCCATGACCTTGAAGACATACACCATGATCAGCAGCAGGGGAAATGACTCAGATACACCGAGTAAGAGTAGTCACCGACCCTGGCCGCCAGCAGGCGCAGGGCACGTGACCGCACCTGGAGACTGGAGAGCCACGGCAGCGTCAGCACGACCCCCACGGAGGGGGCGGCAATGAGCGCCAGATCGTTGAAGCGCCCGCCGGCAAAGCCGCGCCAATCGACGCGCATGAAGTAGAACATGGCGGCCACTGCCCCAAGCAGCAACGCTGCACCGATCAGCGCCTTGAAGCCCTGGCGACTCCCCACCAGGCGCCATGCCAGCGGTTGAGGATGGCCGCCGCCACGCCCAGCCGGTGGCATCCAGGTGCATGATGGTAACGCGGCGCACATGGTCGTCCCACTCGAAAAAGTGTGCGGGCGGAGTGATGATGCTGCGCAGGACGGAGGGAATCAGGATCAGCACCAGCGCAACAGCCCAGAACAGATGACGCCGCTCCAGATGCCGCATCCAGGCCACCACACCGATCAGAATGGGCATCAGGAAATAGAACCACTCGTCAAGCGCCAGCGACCACGCTTCGGCGAAGAACAGGGGCTTTTCCTGCGCCCAGGCCAGGTTCTGCGAGAACACCGCGAACGACCAATCGAAGCGCCCTTCCTCTATCCCCCACCAGGCCAGTGCTGCGTTCAACGCCAGGAACAGGTAGTAGTTGGGAATGGTGCGAAACCAGCGCCGGAGCCAGAAGTCTCGTGCACTCGCCCACCAGCCATCGCGCGCCTCGAAGCTGCGGATCATCATCGAACCGATCAGGAATCCGCTCAGCACGAACAACCACTCGATGGCGAACACCGCACACGCGCTGACCGCCGCGCGCCAGCCCTCCCACTTGGACAGACCGGTGCTGACGAAAAACCCAGAAAACCGTGGTTCATGAGCACCACGCAGATCGACAGGGAGCGCAGCACGTCCAAGCCGAAATTACGCTGGTAAAGGGGAACGGTGTGCTTGCTCATCGGAGATCGGTGGAGTCCACAAAGACACTGTCTCGGGCCAGCCCCGCACGCCAGGCGCGCCAGGCGCGCGAGCGCCAAAGCCGCAGGAGGCTGCGAACGTGCCAGCCGAGGTGCTGCGGATGACGGCGACTGGCCCGCTGCGCGTCATGCACGACAACCGCCTCGTCCACACGCGCCAGTTGCCAGCCGGCGAGTTGCAGTCGCAAACAAAGATCCACGTCCTCGCAGTACATATGGTAGGCGTCGTCAAAGCCGCCGACGCTGGCATAAGCCTCGCGCCGCAGCAGCAGAAAGGCTGCGTTGACCCAGTCTGGGCGGTCGCCGGTATGCACCTCGCGCCGCGGCGCCCCAGGCAGATAGCGGCGCGCCAGCCGCAGGGGCGTGGGCAACAGCCGCTCGTGATCCTGCCTGCGGCCATCCTCGGCCATCTGCACAGGGTAGCTGACGCCCAGACGGGCATCGCCACTGGCGAGCCGGCGCGTCAGCGCGCCAAACGGATTGCCGCGCAGCCGAATGTCCGGGTTGACGACCGCGAAGTATTCGCTCGCACCGCGCCGGGCGTCGAGAGCGAACGCCTGGTTGTGGTTGGCCCCGAACCCCTTGGGCGCGGCGTTTTCCACGGTCTCCAGCTCAAACGGCCACGCCCTTTGACGCAGCTTGGCCGCCAGTTCGTCCTCGGGCAGGTTCAGGGTCAGGATGACGCGCCGAAGTTCTGGCTCATCCAGCGACGCCAGTTCGTCCAGCAATCGCACCACGTCGCCGCCATGCCGGTGGCTGATGATGGACACGCAGATGCCGTTCACGCCAGGCGCTCACCAAACATCATGCAAAGACTTCAGACTGGGCCAGGAGTTGGCCCACACGATCCTTTCAGAGAGCTGTGGCGCGTCAATGCCGTGCGCCGCGAGCGGCCACTCGATGCCAATGCTCGGATCGTTCCATGCAATGCTGCGCTCATGCTCCGGTGCGTAGTAGTCGGTCGTCTTGTACATGAAATCAGCCGTCTCGCTGAGCACCACGAAGCCATGCGCCATGCCTGCGGGCACCCAGAGTTGGCGGTGATTCTCGGCCGTCAGTTCAACCCCACCCAGCGACCAAAAGTGGGCGACGTGCGGCGGATATCGACCGCCACATCGAACACCGCTCCGCTGGTCACGCGGACCAACTTGCCCTGCGGCTGCCGGATCTGATAGTGCAGCCCGCGCAACACACCTTTGCGACTGCGGCTGTGGTTATCCTGCACGAAGTCGACGTCCAGCCCAGTGACTTCGGTAAAGGCGCGGCGGTTGTAGCTTTCCATGAAGAATCCGCGCGCATCGCCGAACACCTTGGGTTCGAGGATAAGTACGCCCTCGATCGCCGTGGACAACGCTCTCATACCCGCACCTCTGGTCGTGTTTCGCGCAGCATGCGGATCAGATACTGCCCATACCCGCTCTTGGCCAGCGGCTGCGCCAGTTGCTCCAGCCTGGCGCTGTCGATGAAACCCTTGCGCCAGGCGATTTCTTCCGGGCAGGCGATCTTCAGGCCCTGGCGGCGCTCCAGCGTGGCGATGAACTGGCCGGCATCGAGCAGGCTGTCGTGCGTGCCGGTGTCCAGCCAGGCATAGCCGCGCTGCATGATCTGCACATTGAGCTGGCCTTGCTGCAGGTAGGCGTCGTTGACGCTGGTGATTTCCAGCTCGCCGCGCGCGCTCGGCTGGGTGGCCTTAGCGATGTCCACGACCTGGCTGTCGTAGAAATACAGGCCAGTGACGGCGTAGCTGCTCTTGGGCTGGGGCGGCTTCTCCTCGATGCTGACGGCCTTGCCTGAAGGGTCGAACTCCACCACGCCGTAGCGCTCGGGATCGTGCACGTGGTAGGCGAACACGGTGGCGCCTTCGCTGCGGGCGTCGGCATCGCTGAGCAGGGTTTCGAAGTCGTGGCCGTAGAAGATGTTGTCGCCCAGCACCAGGGCGCTGGGGGCATTGCCGATGAACTGCTCGCCGATGATGAAGGCCTGTGCCAGACCATCGGGGCTGGGCTGCACGGCGTAGCTCAGACTGATGCCCCACTGGCTGCCGTCGCCCAGCAGTTGCTGAAAGCGCGGGGTGTCCTGCGGGGTGCTGATGACCAGGATGTCGCGGATGCCGGCCAGCATGAGGGTGGCCAGCGGGTAGTAGATCATAGGCTTGTCGTACACCGGCAGCAGCTGTTTGCTGAGGGCCAGCGTGGCCGGGTGCAGGCGGGTGCCCGAGCCTCCGGCGAGGATGATGCCTTTGCGTGGGGTCATGTGCTTCAAGAGGGGCGCGTCAAAGGATTTCGGCCAGCATGCGGTCGACGCCCTGCTGCCAGGGGGCAGCTTCAGGCCGAAGACGGCTTGCAGGCGACTGCAGTCCAGACGCGAATTGTGCGGCCGGCGTGCGGGGGTCGGGTACTGGCTGGCGGGGATGGGCAGGACTTCTTTTACTTTGATATTGATAGCTGCCTGCGCTTGCTGCGCCTGCGCAAACACGTGTTTTGCATAAGAATGCCAGGTGGTCTGGCCACTGGCGGCCAGGTGGTAGATGCCACCCTTGGCGGGTTGCAGGCTCGTGTGCACGATGGTGTGCGCCGTCACGTCGGCGATCAGTTCGGCACCGGTGGGGGCGCCCCACTGGTCGTCGATCACGGTGAGGCGCTCGCGCTCCTGCGCCAGGCGCAGCATGGTCTTGGCGAAGTTGCCACCGCGGGCGGCATAAACCCAGCTGGTGCGCAGGATGAGATGGGGCGCACCTGCCTGCACGATGGCGCGCTCGCCTTCGAGCTTGGTGCGGCCGTACACGCTCAAAGGGCCGGTGGCATCGCCCTCCTGCCAAGGTCGCTGGCCGCTGCCGTCGAACACGTAGTCGGTGCTGTAGTGCACCAGCAGGGCGCCACAGGCCTGGGCTTCGCGTGCCAGCACGGCGGGGGCTTCGGCGTTGATGCGGTGGGCCAGTTCGGGCTCGCTCTCGGCCTTGTCCACGTCCGTATATGCAGCGGCATTGACGATGACTTGAGGCCGCACGGCACGCACAGTGGCGACCAGGCCATCCAGATCGGCCAGATCGCCGCACAGGCCCGTATCACCTCGCCGGTCGAGCGCGATGAGCTCGCCCAGCGGCGCCAAGCTGCGCTGCACTTCCCAGCCGACCTGCCCGTTCTTGCCCAGCAGCAGGATCTTCATGCACCCTGCCCTACGCCGTACTGCGTAGCCACCCAGTCGCGGTAGGCGCCACTTTGCACGTTCTGCACCCAGCCGGCGTTGGCCAGGTACCAGCCCACGGTCTTGCGGATGCCGGTGTCGAAGGTTTCGGCCGGCCGCCAGCCCAGTTCGCGTTCGATCTTGCGCGCGTCGATGGCGTAGCGCCGGTCGTGGCCGGGGCGGTCTTGCACATGGGTGATCTGCGTGCGGTAGCTCTGGCCGTCGGCGCGCGGCTGCAGCTCGTCCAGCAGGTCGCAGATGGTGTGGACGATGGCCAGGTTGGTCTTCTCGTTCCAGCCGCCGATGTTGTAGGTTTCGCCCAGCCTGCCGGCTTCGAGCACGCGGCGGATGGCGCTGCAGTGGTCGGTGACGTAGAGCCAGTCGCGCACCTGCTGGCCGTCGCCGTAGATGGGCAGGGGCTTGCCGGCCAGGGCGTTGACGATCATCAGCGGGATGAGTTTCTCGGGGAAATGATACGGGCCGTAATTGTTGGAGCAG
Organism: Ottowia beijingensis; assembly: GCF_013423955.1. GTDB lineage: Bacteria > Pseudomonadota > Gammaproteobacteria > Burkholderiales > Burkholderiaceae_C > Ottowia > Ottowia beijingensis. The sequence continues at coordinate 1,293,408 of NZ_JACCKX010000001.1, forward strand.
TTGGTGGTGAGCACCGGCAGGCCGTGGGTGTGGCGCCAGGCGCGCACCAGGTGGTCGCTGGCGGCCTTGCTGGCGCTGTAGGGGCTGTTGGGCTCGTAGACGTGCTCTTCGGTGAAGGCGGGGGCGTCGGGGGCCAGGGTGCCGTAGACCTCGTCGGTGGACACGTGCAGGAAGCGGAAGGCGGCTTTGTCGTCGGCGGGCAGCTGGCTCCAGTGGCCGCGCGCGGCTTCGAGCAGGCGGAAGGTGCCGACGATGTTGGTGGCGATGAAGTCTTCGGCGCCGTGGATGGAGCGGTCGACGTGGCTTTCGGCGGCGAAGTTGACGATGGCGCGCGGGCGGTGTTCGGCCAGCAGGCGGTCGATGAGGGCACTGTCGCCAATGTCGCCTTGCACGAAGGTGTGGCGCACATCGCCCTGCACCGAGGCCAGGTTGGCCAGGTTGCCAGCGTAGGTGAGTTTGTCGAGGTTGACGACGGGTTCATCGCCCCCAGCCAGCCAGTCCAGTACGAAGTTGCTGCCGATGAAGCCGGCGCCGCCGGTGACGAGGATCATGCTGATCGCTTTGCAGGTTCGACGCTCAGGCGCCGGAAAAAAACGGATGACAAGCCTTGCGGACGCAGCAGGGCAACTTGGGTGCGGACGTACCCAGGCGGATTATTTCACGCAGCCTTGGAGCGACGGCACCGAGCGGTGACAATAGCGCCTTTCCCGCTGATCGGGGCACACGCCCCTTGTGTCCATGGCTTCATCGTCGAGCAAATCGTCCAGCAAGCGCGCCCCGGCGCAGCCCCACCCGGCCGGCCCGGAGCAGGCGCAGAACATCTGGCTGGCCGGCATGGGCGCGCTGGCCAAGGCGCAAACCGAGGGCAGCAAGGCCTTCGACAGCCTGGTCAAGCAAGGGCTGGCGCTGCAGAACCAGACCCAGGCCCTGGCCAAGGCCCAGTTCGCCGAGGCCGCCCAGCGCATCGAAGCCATGGCCACCACCAGTCCGCTCGGACCTGAGCGCTGGAATGCGCTGGAGGGCATCTTCGAGAAACGCGTCGCCAGCGCACTCGCCCGACTCGGGTTGCCCGATGCAGAAGCGCTGGAACGCCTGGAGGCACGTGTGGCGGCGCTCGAGCAGGCACTGGCCCGGCAGCCCAAAGGCGCCGAGGCTGAACCCGCTGCTGCTGCCGCGAAGAAGCCAGCGACCCGCACCAAACGCACGCCCTGACGCGGGCACGGTGCCGGCGCGACGCGGCACCGAAAGGAACACCCAGACCGTCCCCGTGTCGAACACGCCATGACGCCACCTCTCTCGCAGCCCCTCGTCCCGGCACGGTTGCCGCCGCAGCATCGGCGCGCGCTGGTGGTGGCAGCGGCACTTGCGCTCGCCCTGCACGCCATGTTGCTGTTGCGCTGGCCGCCACTGACGCAGCAGGTGCGGGCCGGCTCCGCCGTGGGCACCGTCAGCACGCGGATCATTGCGCCGCCGGCTGCGCCGCCCGAACCGATGGCGACGCCACAAGTGCCGGAAGAAGTCGCGGCGCCGCCGCCAGTGCCTGCGGCGGTGCCGCAAGCCCGGCCCAGGCCCCGGCCAGCCGCGCGACCGCGCCGTGCCGCGCCGCCCGAGCCCGCGCCCGCCGAGGCGCCATCGCGCGGCGCAGCCGGTGGCGTCATGGATCCCACCGCCTCGCTGCTGGCGCCGCCGCCGCTGGGCGATTTCGGTGGCTCCCGGTCGACAGTCCCCCTGAAGCCCAGCCTGGAGGGTGAGGCGGCCGAGCAGGCGCGCCAGTTCGCCCAGGCCGGCGAGCCGCTGCCGGCGCGCGTCCCACGCGCTGCCACGCTGCAGTACAGGCTGCAGGGTCAGCTGAACGGCGCGCCGGTGACCGGCCCCGTCACCCTGGCCTGGCGCCGCACGGACGAGATCTACGAGGCCGACTGGGAGTCTTCCGTGCCCGCTCTCAGTGCACTGCGCATGAGCTCCGTCGGCCTGGTGGTGCCGCAGGGCCTGGTGCCGGTGCAGGCCGGTCCACGCACCGCAGGGGTGCCGCCGACGCGCTTCGACTACGCCCAGCCTGCCGTGCACTTCGCCTCGTCCGGGCAAAGCGCGGCCTTGCCGCCGGGCACACAGGACGAATTGAGCGTCGTCCTTCAACTGGGCGCCTGGCTGGCAGGCGACGCCCGACGCTTCGAACCCGGCCAGACCTTCGAGCTGCCCATCGCCGGCAGCGATGCGGTTCAGCCCTCGCGCTGGCTGGTCGAGGGCGCCGAAACCATCACGGCCCTGGGCAGCCAATCGGTTCAGGCGTTCAAGCTCACCCGCCTGCCGCTGAGCGGCCAGGGGCCACAGCGTCCGCCAGGCTCGAGGTCTGGCTGGCCGAAGCCATGGACTACTTGCCCGCGCGCCTGCGCTGGAGCTGGCCCGACGGCACGGCGGTGGATGCCGTGGTCGACACCGCCCGACTCAACCGCACCGATCCCGCCGCCACCACGGCGCCGGCCTCCGCGGGCGCCCGCTGAAGCGGACGCCAGATCCGGACCAGACAGCCCATGGCCAAGAAAGCGCCCCGCCGCACCGCCGAGCGCATTCTGGCCAGCACGCTGGAGCTGTTCAACCGCTTTGGCGAGCCCAACGCCTCCACCACCATGATTTCGGCCGAGCTGAACATCAGCCCGGGCAATCTGTACTACCACTTTCCGTCCAAGGACGAGCTGGTCAACACCTTGTTCGACCAGTACGAGAGCCAGCTGTACGAGCTGCTGGCCGCCAGCACCGACGTGCTGGACGTGGAGGATGCGTGGTTCTTCCTGCATTCGCTGTTCGAGCTGATCTGGCAGTACCGCTTCCTGTACCGCGACGTCGGCCACCTGCTGTCGCGCAACCGGCGGCTGGAGACGCACTTTCCCGCCATCCTGCTGCGCAAGCGCGCCGCGCTGCGCCAGTTGCTCGACACCCTGCAGGCCAAGCGCGCCGCCTCCGCCGCCGAAGACCGCCAGCGCGACGCCGTGGCCGCCAGCATGGTGGTGCTGCTGACCTACTGGCTGAGCTACGAATACGTGCTGCAGCCGCGCAGCGCCATGGAGCCGGAGAACGCCCAGGACGCCCTGCTGCGCGGCGCCTACCACGTGATGGGCCTGCTGGCGCCGCACCTGGACGAGGCGTCGCGCGCGCACCTCACGGCGCTGATCGAGGCCTATGATCCGGCCACCCCTGACCGATCGCCATGAGCACCTGGCTGCCCTGCCCCTACGCTGCCGACTACCGCTTCGACATCGGCCACGTGCGCGCGCTGTGGCCGGCGCTGCACGCGGTCGACGCCGAGCCGACGCCGCACAGCGACGCGCTGTGGCACGCCTGGGCGCTGTTCCACTCCGGCCAGTTCGAGCAGGCCACCGATGCGGGGCTGGCCGTGGGCGTCGAGGGCCTGGCCGTCGCCAACCGGGCAACTGCCGCGCACGCGGCGCTGGTCGAGCCGCAGGAGACGGTGCGCATCGAGCTGTTCAAGCGCATCCACGCGCGCGCCCTGCAGCACGCCGCGCAGCGGCCCGACCAGGCCAACGCCTGGTACTGGCAGGGCTACGCGCTGGCGCAGTACGCGCAGGGCATCCACGTGGCGCGGGCGCTGGCGCAGGGGCTGGGCACGCAGGTGCGCGCCGCGCTGGAGGCCACGCTGGCGCTGGCCCCCGGCCACGCCTATGCCCACGTGGCGCTGGGCGCCTTTCACGCCGCGGTGATCGACAAGGTGGGCCCGCTGGTGGGCGCCATGACCTACGGCGCGCGCGCCGAGGCTGCGCTGTCGCACCTGTGCGAGGCGCAGCGGCTGGCGCCCGCCTCGCCCGCCGTGCTGTACGAATGCGCCCATGCGCTGCTGATGCTGGACGGCGAAGCGCGCCTGGCCGAGGCCACCCGACTGCAGGAGCAGGCGGCGCAGCTGCCCGCGCGCGATGCGGTGGAGCGCCTGTGGGTGGAACTAGCCCGCGCCAGCCTGGCGCTGTAGCCGCCGATACCGCGTTCGCGGGGTGGCCGGCGGGGCAACGCACTAAGATGCGCGCCATCTGCCATCACCTGCCAAGGAGACCCCATGTCCGACCTGAAAGCCCGCTTCGAAGAAGCCGTCGCCAACTCAAGACGCTGAGCGAGCGCCCCGACAACATGACGCTGCTGAAGATCTACTCGCTCTACAAGCAGGCCACCGAGGGCGACAACGAAGAGGCCAAGCCGGGCTTTGCCGACATCGTGGCGCGCGCCAAGTGGGACGCGTGGAAGAAGCTCGAGGGCACCAGCAACGACGAGGCGATGCAGCAGTACATCGACCTGATCGAAGAGCTGCGCCAGGGTTGATCGGCAGGGCTGGCCACATCAAAAAGTGAGCTGTTTGCGCCCGCCACACAAGGATTTCAGAATCAAATGATTCTGAAATCCTTTAAACCGGGCGCTGGCCGCTATCAAATCAGCTTGATTCGCAACAAGTCTCAAACCGTGTTGTGGGAGCGGGCTTGCCCGCGATGAGCCGCCTCATCGCCACCAACGCTCGATCGCGGGCAAGCCCGCTCCCACACGGCGGATGTGGCCCGGGCGTCATCCCGGACTTCTTGATAGTCAAGCAATCCAAACGCAAACCGGTCGCCGGCACCGCCCGGATTCACCCCGCCGGGCGTGGCGCCACGGCGTCATCGCGGGCCGTGGCGGTGTCGGCCAGGGTGCGCAGTTGCGCCTGCCGCTCCGCCTTGGGCTGGCGCGCCAGATCGCGCACCGCGGCATGAAAGCGCGGCCAGTCGCCGCCCACCTGCGCGAACAGCGCCTCGAAGCCCGGCACCAGCTCGTCGTAGGCGGCCTGGATGCCGAAGAACGCATTGTTGGCCTGCGCCACCCAGGGATCGAAGCCGTCGAACGGCGTGCCGGCCGCCGCCCACTCGGCCTTCAGTGCCGCGTAGCGCTGACGAAAATGCGCCATTGCTTCTGACTTGAGAGCAGGCAGCGCTTGCGGGTCGTGCGCCAGCGCCGTTTTTGTGCATAAACGCGGTTCAGTTCGTCGCGCGTGTCGCGGCTCAGCTGCCGGAACGCGCGGCGCCGGCCGTCGAACGCCGCGTAGTCGCGCCGCGCCTGCTCGCTGGCCTGCGTGGCCAGCCAGTGCCGCACGCCCAGGCGCTCCACCGCGGTGGCATACGACTCGTTGAACATGGTGTCGTCGCGCACGTACACCACCTGGTGCGCCAGCTCGTGGAACACCATGCGCGCCAGCTCGCCCTCGGGGTAGCGGATGAAGGTGGACAGCAGCGGATCGCCACCCGCCCAGTTCAGCCAGCCCAGCGTGGAATAGGCCGGCACGCCGTACACGCGCACTTCCAGCCCCTCGTCTTTTTCAAGCTGCGCGGCCAGCGCTTTGGCGTCGGCCTCGTCGTAATAGCCGCGGTAGCCCACGCAGCCCACCACCGGAAAGCACCAGCGCCGCAGCGTCAGCGAATCGGGCGGCGCCGCGGCCACGTTCCACACCGCGGCGCGGCGCTTCAGGTCGCTGTAACGGTGGTAGCTGGCGTTGTCGGGCAGGGCCAGGTCGCTGACGGCGAAGGCGCGGATGCGGCGCGCCAGCTCCAGCCGCGGCTTCAGATCGGCCGGCGTGGCCGGATCGGCCAGCCAGTCGTCGATGGGGCGCGCCGCCGTCATCAGCGCGATGTGGCCCTGCACCGACTGGGCGTAATAGGCGACGGGCGTGCAGCCGCCGAGCACGCCCAGCGCGGCCAGCGCCGCCAGAAACAGTGCCAGCCGGCGAGAGGTGCGGTGTGTGAGCGCCATGGTCGTCGGAGCCGCTGCGCGCGGGTCGGTTCCGCGCCGCGTCACGGCGCGGCCAGCGCCACCTGCACCGCGCAGTCGTAGAACGTCGGCCCGCGCCCCATGTCCGTCAGCGCCTGGCTGGTGAGTTCGTTCACGTTGGTGCCGCGCGGCCCCAGCTTGCGCCACCAGATGCCCAGGCCGTTGACGACGCCGGGTCGGGCGCGTTCGCTCACCTCGGCCTTGCAGTGGTAGCGGCCGCGGTTGTTGAACACCTCGACCAGCATGCCGCTGGCGATGCCGCGCGGCGCCGCGTCTTGCGGATGAATTTCGAGCAGCGGTTCGCCCTCGATGCTGCGCAGGCTCTGCACATTGACGAAGCTGCTGTTGAGAAAGTGCCGCGCCGGCGGCGAGATCATGGCCAGCGGGTAGGCTGCACTGGCGCCGGCCACTTCACGGTTAGGCACATGGTTCGGCAGTGAGTCGCCGCCCTTTCTGGACAGCTCACTATCGAATTCGCAGCGACCGGACGCGGTGGGAAAACCGCCCTCGGCGAACGGCGCGTCCGGCAGCTTCAGGCGCGCGAAGCCGTTCGCCAGCAACTCGTCGAAGTTCACCTGCTTGCCATACGCCTGCCGGCACAGCGCCTCGTCGCTGTCGGCAAAGCACGGCGCATCGAAGCCCATGCGCGCCGCCAGGTCGCGGAAGATCTGCGCGTTGCTGCGCGCCTCGCCCTGCTGCGCCATCGCCGGGCGGTTCAGCAGCACGTCGGTGTGGCCGTAGGCGAGGTGGATGTCCCAGTGCTCCAGCTGCGTGGTGGCGGGCAGCACGATGTCGGCGTGATCGGCCGTGTCGGTGCGGAAATGCTCCAGCACCACGGTGAACAGGTCTTCGCGCGCGAAGCCGCGCACCACCTTGGGCGATTCGGGCGCCACGGCCACCGGGTTGCTGTTGTAAACCACCAGCGCCTCGATGGGCGGGCCGCCCGACAGCGCGTCGGCATCGCCGTTCAGCGCATCGCCGATCCGCACCATGTTCACGGTGCGCGGCGTGCGCCCGGCCAGCAAGTCGGGCCGCTGCAACGCCGCGCGGTCGACCGGGAACGCGCCCGAGGACGACAGCAGCACGCCGCCCGCGCGGTGCCGCCACGCGCCGGTGAGCGCCGGCAGGCAGGCGATGGCGCGCACCGCATTGCCGCCGCCGGCGCAGCGCTGCACGCCGTAGTTCAGGCGGATCGCCGCCGGCCGCGTGGTGCCCCAGGCGCGCGCCAGCCCGCGTACCTGATCGGCGGTGATGCCGCACACCGCTGCCACGCGCTCCGGATTCCAGAGCAGCGCGCGCTCGCGCAATGCGGGCCAGCCGCGCGTATGGCGCTGGATGTAGTCGTGGTCCAGCCAGTCGTGCACGATCAGCTCGTGCATCAGCCCCAGCGCCAGCGCGGCGTCGGTGCCGGGCAGCAGGGCGATGTGCTCGTCGCACTTGTCGGCCGTCTCCGTCTTGCGCGGGTCGATGCAGACCAGGCGCGCGCCCTGTCGCCGGGCCTGCTGCGCCAGGCGCCAGAAGTGCAGGTTGCTGGCGATCGAGTTGCTGCCCCAGATCAGGATCAGCCTGGCCTCGGCAAAGAACTCCACCCGCATGCCCACCTTGCCGCCGAGGGTGCGCGTCAGCGCCTCGCCGCCGGCGGTGGCGCAGATGGTGCGGTCGAGCAGGCTGGCGCCCAGCTGGTGGAAAAAGCGCCGGTCCATCGACTCGCCCTGCACCAGCCCCATGGTGCCGGCGTAGCTGTAGGGCAGGATGGCCTGCGGGTTGCGCGCGGCGATGACCTTCAGGCGCGTGGCAATCTCATCCAGCGCCGCATCCCAGCCGATCGGCTCGAAGCGCCCCTCGCCCTTGGCGCCGGCGCGGCGCAGCGGCGTCAGGATGCGCTCGGGGTGGTGCGTGCGCTCGGCGTAGCGCGAGACCTTGGTGCACAGCACGCCGTCGGTGGGCGGGTGCGCCGGGTTGCCGCGCACGCGCACGGCACGGCCGTCCTGCACCGTCGTCACCAGGCTGCAGGTGTCGGGGCAATCGTGCGGGCAGGCGCCCACCACTTCGTTGGACTGGGTCATGGGGCGATGTGCGAAATTTCACACCCGCCACACCCCCGCGAACAGGTGTAGAAGTTAGACTTCATTTCCAAATAATCCACACTTTTCTGGACGTTTTCCATGGACAGGTCATTCTCCATCAGCCGCCGCCAACTCGCCAGGATGGCTGCTGCCAGCGCCGTGGCGGGCGTGGGCCTGGCCCGTGCGCAGGACAGCCGCATCGTGCTGGGCCAGTCGGCCGCCTTCAGCGGCCCGGCCATGCAGCTGGGCACGCAGTTTCACGCCGGCGCCAGGCTGTGGTTCGACCAGCTCAATACCAAGGGCGGCGTGGGCGGGCGGCAGGTCGAGATCCGCCATCTGGACGACGGCTACGAGCCCGACCGCTGCGTCGCCAACACCGAAAAGCTGATCAAGGACGAGGTGTTCGCCCTGTTTGGCTACATCGGCACGCCCACCAGCCTGGCGGCGCTGCCGCTGGCCACCTCGGCGCGCGTGCCTTTCATCGCGCCCTTCACCGGCGCCATGGGTCTGCGCGAGCCGTTCAAGCGCGAGGCCTTTCACCTGCGCGCCTCGTACGACGACGAGACGGCGCTGATCGTCAAGCAGCTGATCGAGCTGAGCCAGAACCGCATCGGCGTGTTCTACCAGAACGACGCCTACGGCAAGGCCGGCCTGTCGGGCGTGACCAAGGCGCTGGCGGCGCGCCAGCTCGCCGGTGGCCGAGGGCACCGTGGAGCGCAACAGCGAGGACGTGGCCGCCGCCGTGGCCAAGCTGGCCAAGTCGGGCGCGCAGGCCATCGTGCAGATCGGCGCCTACAAGGCCTGCGCCGCCTTCATCCGCCAGGCCAAGCAGGCCGGCTACGGCGGCAAGTTCTACAACGTGTCGTTCGTCGGCACGCAGGCGCTGGCCGACGAACTGGGCAAGGACGGCGCCGGCGTGGTGGTGTCGCAGGTGGTGCCCTCGCCCTACAACCCGGCGCGGCCGGTGTCGCGCGAGTTCGTCGCCGCCGCCAAACAGCAGGGCCGGGTGCAGGCCAACTTTTCCAGCATGGAGGGCTACCTGGCCGCCAAGCTGTTCACCGAGGGCCTGACGCGCGCCGGCGGCAAGCCCACGCGCGAGGCGCTGATCGCCGCACTGGAGTCGATCAACGAGGACTTCGGCGGCTACCGCGTGAGCTTCGGCCCGGGCAACCATGTGGCGTCGAAGTTCGTCGAGCTGTCGATGCTGACGGGCGACGGCCGGGTGCGGACCTGACGCCACGGCGGCGCCACGGCAGGGCCGGCCCCGCGGCCCTGCCAAGGGCGGTGCAACGCCATCATTTTGATAGCGCCCCGCGCACACCCCTGCGGCGACAGGGGCGTTTTCGGCACTGCTCTCGCCAGCGCGCGCACGCCCCGGTAGACTGCGGGCCATGAACCTGATCGAACCCATCCTGGCACAGGCCGCGGCCATCACCCAACTGCGGCGCGACATCCACGCGCACCCTGAGCTCTGCTTCGAGGAAGTGCGCACCGCCGACCTGGTGGCGGCCAAGCTGACCGAATGGGGCATCCCCATTCACCGCGGGCTGGGCACCACCGGCGTGGTGGGCATCGTGCACGGGCGCGACGGCGGCGCGGCCGCGAAAAACGGACGAGCGATTGGCCTGCGCGCCGACATGGACGCGCTGCCCATGACCGAGTTCAACACCTTCGCCCATGCCAGCCAGCACCACGGCAAGATGCACGCCTGCGGCCACGACGGCCACACCGCCATGCTGCTGGCGGCGGCGCAGCATTTTTCGAAGAACCGCAATTTCGACGGCACCGTGTACCTGATCTTCCAGCCGGCCGAGGAAGGCGGCGGCGGCGCGCGCGAGATGATCCAGGACGGGCTGTTTGAGCAGTTCCCGATGGAGGCCGTGTTCGGCATGCACAACTGGCCGGGCATGGACGTGGGCAAGTTCGCCGTCTCGCCCGGCCCGGTGATGGCATCAAGCAACGAGTTCAAGATCACCATCACCGGCAAGGGCGGCCACGCCGCGCTGCCGCACATGGGGTGCGACCCGGTGCCCATCGCCTGCCAGGTGGTGCAGGGCTTCCAAACCATCGTCACGCGCAACAAGAAGCCGGTGGACGCGGCGGTGATCTCGGTCACCATGATCCACGCCGGCGAAGCCACCAACGTGATCCCGGACAGCTGCGAAATCCAGGGCACGGTGCGCTGCTTCAGCTTCGAGGTGCTGGACCTGGTGGAGCGCCGCATGCAGGAGATTGCCGAGGGCGTGAGCGCCGCCTTCGGCGCCACCTGCGACTTCCACTTCCACCGCAACTACCCGCCCACCATCAACACGCCTTACGAGGCCGACTTCGCCCGCCGCGTGATGGCCGGCATCGTCGGCGCCGACAACGCGCTGGCGCAGGAGCCGGTGATGGGCGCGGAGGACTTCTCGTACATGCTGCTGGAAAAGCCCGGCGCCTACTGCTTCATCGCCAACGGCGACGGCGCGCACCGCGCCACCTACGAAGGCGGCGGCCACGACGCCGGCCCCTGCACGCTGCACAACCCGCACTACGACTTCAACGACGAGCTGATTCCGCTGGGCGGCACCTACTGGGTGCGCCTGGCCGAGGAATGGCTGGCGCATGAACCACCGGCCGACCGGCCGATGCCGGTGAAGGGCTGAGGCGCGGTTGGCCTCTGGTGGACGCGGGCTGGCCGGCGATGGCAACGCACCATCGCGGGCCAGCGCGCCCCACGGAAACCCCAAAACTATAGCTGCTTGCGCTTGATAGACAATGGTTTCAGGCATTTTTCGCTTGAAATCCATACAGGACGGGCGCAAGCCACTATCAATTTATAAGCGGCCGCCACGCATGATCCCCATCCCCGAGGCCTTCTCCGCCCGCTACGCGCAGGCCCGCGTCAAGTTCCTGGAGGCCGCCGCCACCGCCGGCACGCGCATCGCATCGCAAAACCACCCGCTGCCCGGCCGCGACGGCGAGGTGCTGGCAATGGACACAGCGCTCGACGGCGACGAGCAGAGTGACCGCCTGCTCATCGTGAGCAGCGCCTGCCACGGCGTCGAGGGCTACTGCGGCAGTGGTGTGCAGGTGTTCGCGTTGCACGACGCCGAATGGCGTGCCAGGGCGCGCGAGGCCGGCGTGGCCGTGCTCTACATCCACGCGCTGAACCCCTACGGCTTCTCGCACCTGCGCCGCGTGACGCACGAGAACGTCGACCTGAACCGCAACTTCCCCGACTTCAGCCAGCCGCTGCCCGTCAACGAAGGCTACCGCCGCGTGCACGAGCTGCTGCTGCCCGCCGCCTGGCCGCCCGACGCCGCCAACCAGGCCGCCGTGCAAACCCTCATCGAACGCGAGGGGCTGCCGCTGTGGCAGGCCGCCGTCTCGGGCGGGCAGTACGAGTTTGCCGACGGTCTGTTCTTCGGCGGCCAGGCACCCACCTGGAGCCACCGCACGCTGCGCGCCGTGCTGGCGCAGCACGGCGGCCGGGCGCAGCAGGTGGCCTGGATCGACCTGCACACCGGCCTGGGCCCCAGCGGCGTGGGCGAGCGCATTTACGCCGGCCGCGACGATGCCGCCGCCGTGGCCCGCGCGCGCCGCTGGTGGGGCGACGAGGTCACCTCGATCTACGACGGCTCATCGACCAGCGCGCTGCTCACGGGCCTGATGTGGAACGCCATCTACGACGCCGCGCCGCAGGCCCAGTTCACCGGCATCGCGCTGGAATACGGCACCGAGCCCATCCCCGAAATCATCGACGCCCTGCGCGGCGACCACTGGCTGGCCCTGCACCCCGAGGCGCCGGCCGAACTGGCGGCGCAGATCAAGGCGCGGCTGCTGCGCGCCTTCTACACCGACACCGATGCCTGGAAGGGGCAGATCGTCAGCCAGGCGCGGCAGGCGCTGTTCCAGGCCGTGGATGGGCTGGCGCAAGGCGCCGGCTCGCCGGCCTGAGCCGGGCAGCGCACACATCCTGTCACCAGGCCGCTGGCGCGGGCGGGAATAAGGCGGCACCCTGGGGCGTTGTCGGTGCAGGCAAGCCCGCCGCACCACACCGAAAGGACCGCCCATGACCCGCACCCTGACCGCCCTGGCCCTCGCCGCCGCCAGCCTGACGCTGGGCACCGCCGCACAGGCCCACACACCGCACCCGCTGACGCCGGCGGTGGCCGATGGCCTGGCGCCCGGCGCGCTGGCCCCTACCTGCTGACCGTGATGGGCGAGCGGCGCATCGTCCGCGGCGACGACCGCGGTGAGGATGACCGCCGCGGCCGCCGTGGCGGTCGCGCCGACCGGGACGATGACGACGACGACGACCGCCGCAGCCGGCGCGGCCATCGTGCCGACCGGGACGACGATGATGATGACGATGACGACGACCGCCGGGGGCGCAGGTCACGTGATGACGACGACGATGATGATGACGACTGACAGCGCGTCGGCACCATATACTCCCCGCATACCCCGCCGCTAGCGCCCGCCAATTGGGCGCTGGCGAGCGATACCCCTGCAAGCTGGTATCAGAACGCGCCGTTCAGCGCCTCGCGCCCTTGCGCGATGACCAGCAGGCCGTCGAAGATCAGGCTTTCCACCAGCTCGTAGGGCCGCGTCATCGACGGCAGCATCTTCCAGCCGGCGCCGCCCGTCATCAGGCACAGCGGCTGCATGTCGCAGTGGCGGAACAGGTTCTGGTACATGCGCTCGCAGGCGCCGGCGATGGCGAAGGTGCCGCCGCTGGTCAGCGCGTCGCTGGTGTTGGTGGGAAATTCCACCACGTCACCGGTGGGCACGTGCAGCCCGGCGGTGCCCGATTCGAGCGCACGCAGCATGATGCCGTGGCCGGGCAGGATCAGCCCGCCCAGAAAGCGCCCGTGCTGGTCGATGGCCTCCACCGTCACCGCCGTGCCCACCATCACCAGGATGATGGGCCGCGCCGGCCCGCGCCGCAGCATGTGGTGGCGCGCGCCGATCATGGCCACCCAGCGGTCGGCGCCCAGGCGGGGCGGAAAGTCGTAGCCGTTGGTCAGGCCCGCCTCGGCCTCGGCGGCCACCACCCAGCGCGGCTCCACGTTCCACAGCTCCATCTGCTCCTGCACGCGGTGCTTCACGGCCTGGCCGGCCACGATGCAGCCGAGCATGCGCGTGGGCTCGGGTATCTGCGACCACACGCCATCGCCCAGGCGGTCGATCTGCTCCAGGAACTCGGCGCCCTGCGCCAGCATGCGCGCGCCAGCGGCGGGTTGGTCGTACAACGTCCACTTCAGGCGCGTGTTGCCGACGTCGAGGGCCAGAAACGTCATGGGGCGCAATATAAGCGGTTTTGTCCTACACCCGATTCGGGGGCGTCGTCCTGGCGACGTCATGCGTTGCGGGTACAGTCCGTGATTCCCTGACCACCAACCAAGGAGAAAGCAATGGGATTGTTCAGTTTCATCAAGGAAGCCGGTGAAAAGCTGTTCGGCGGCAAGGAAGTCGAGCAGGCAGCGGCTGCCAGCGCACCCAACATCGCCGAGCTGAACCAGAAGGCCGGCGACGCCATCAAGACCTACATCGAGAAACAGAACCTGGGCCTGTCGGGCCTGGGCGTCACCTTCGACGGCGCCACTGGCAAGGTCACGCTGAGCGGCAACGCCCCCAGCGAGGAAGCCGCCGAGAAGGCCGGCCTGGCCGCCGGCAACGTGGCCAGCGTGTCCGACGTGGACAACAACCTGCAGTACCCCGCGGGTACGGCATCGCAGTTCCACGACGTGGTGAGCGGCGACACGCTGAGCGCCATCTCCAAGAAGTACTACGGCGATGCCAACAAGTACAACGTGATCTTCGAGGCCAACAAGCCGATGCTGTCGGACCCGAACAAGATCTACCCCGGTCAGAAGCTGCGCATTCCGGCCCTCTGATTTCGATAGCTGCCCGCGCTTGCCCCGCAAGCGCTGCAGCCCGATTTCATGAGCAAACAAGGCACTTTCCGGTGCCTTTGTCGTTTGCGGCGCCAGCGTGGGGCGGCGTAGAGTGCGGCGCATGACCGCCCTCGCCCCCGACGACATCACCGCGCTCGACGCCTGCGCGCTTTCCGACGCCATCCATGCGCGGCGCATCTCGTGCCGCGAGGTGATGCAGGCCAACTTGGCGCGCATCCACCGGCTCAACCCCACGTACAACGCCCTCGTCAGCCTGCGGCCCGACGATGAACTGCTGGCCGAGGCCGAGGCCTGCGATGCCGAGCTGGCGCGCGGCAAATCGGGCCAAGGATCGCGCGGCTGGATGCACGGCCTGCCGCAGGCCATCAAGGACCTGGCGCACGCCGAAGGCCTGCCCACCACGCTGGGCTCGCCGCTGATGACCGACTTCATTGCCAAGGAGGACGGGCTGATGACGGCGCGCATGAAGGCCGCCGGCGCCATCGTCATCGGCAAGACCAACGTGCCCGAGTTCGGCCTCGGCTCGCACACCTTCAACGAGGTGTTCGGCGCCACACGCAACGCCTACGACCCGGCCAAATCGGCCGGTGGCTCCAGCGGCGGCGCGGCGGTGGCGCTGGCGCTGCGCCTGCTGCCGGTGGCCGATGGCTCCGACTTCATGGGAAGCCTGCGCAACCCGGCGGCTTGGAACAACGGCTTCGGCTTCCGGCCTTCGCAGGGCCGCGTGCCGCTGTGGCCGGCGGTGGACGTGTGGATCAACCAGCTGGTCACCGAAGGCCCCATGGCCCGCAGCGTGCGCGACGTGGCGCGGCTGCTGCAGACACAGGCCGGCTGGTCGCCGGATACTCCTCTTTCGATAGCTGACAGCGCTGATTGGGCGGGCGCTGAAGGCCAATTTGACCTGAAATCGCAACGCATCGGCTGGCTGGGCGATCTGGACGGTTACCTGGCCATGGAGCCCGGCATTCTGGACGCCTGCACGCAAGGCCTGCAGCGGCTGGAAGGCCTGGGCTGCGCCGTCGCGCCCGCGCGGCTGGGCATGCCGCCCGCCCGCGTGTGGGACGCCTGGCTGGTCTGGCGCCGCGTGCTGGTGGCCTCGCGCATCGCGCCCTTCTTTCTGCAGGCGGCCAACCGCCCGCGCATCAAGCCCGAGGCGGTGTGGGAGTTCGACCAGGCGCAGGGCTGCACGGCCAACCAGTTCCTGGCCGCCAGCGTGGCGCGCACGCAGTTCCACCAGAGCATGCTGAAGCTGTTCGAGCAGCACGACTTCCTGGCCCTGCCCGCGGCCCAAGTGTGGCCGTTCGACATCGGCGAACGCTGGCCACGGCAGATCGCGGGGCGCGCCATGGACACCTACCACCGCTGGATGGAGGTGGTGATCTACGCCACCTTCGCCGGCCTGCCCTGCATCAGCGTGCCGACGGGCTTCAACGCCGCGGGCCTGCCGATGGGCCTGCAGCTGATCGGCAAGCCGCAGGACGACGCGGGCGTGCTGCGGCTAGCGACGGCGTACGAGCAGGCGATCGGCGACTGGCTGGCGGTGCAGCCGCCGCTTCAGGGGTAGCGCGCCATCACCGCGCCGATCCAGGCGCCAAAGGCGCGGCCCAGCTTACGGTAGCCGCTGGCGTTCAGGTGGATCTCGTTGATCCAGTCGCCCGACGGCCCCGCGTCGTCGGGCGAGGCCGGCAGCAGCGCCACCTGGCCGGCCGAGTCGAACACGTGCACGCCGGGCGTGGCGTCGGGCCCGCCGCTGGCTTGGTCAAAGCCCATCAGCAGGCGGCGCAGGCGCTCGAACAGCAGCTCGGTCAACGCCTGTTGCCAGGCCGCCGGCACACCGTAGCGCAGCAGCACCGGGTACAGCCAGCCCTGCAGCGCCAGCCCGGCGCCGGACGGGCGCGCCACCGCCGTGGCGTAGGTGTGCAGCAGCAGTGGGCGCCCGGCGCTCGGCCCCTGGTCGCGCCAGGCGACGAAGGCGGCCAGGTTGGCGCGCAGGTGGTCGGCCAGCCGCGCCCAGCCGGGCTCGCTGATCCAGTCGGCAGCAGCGCTGGCGTGGCCCACTTCCTCGAACGTGCGCAGCAGGCGCTGCGCCTCGGGCGTCGGCACGCCGGCGTCATCGGCCAATGGCGTGGCGGCGGCGGCGATCAGGTCGTTGCCGTCGGCCGACAACAGCACGGCGTCCCAGTAGCGGGCCAGGCGGCGGTGGTGCAGCAGGCGCTCGCAGTGGCCGTCGGCGCGGCGGTCCACCATACGCTGCAGCGTGTGGCCCGGCGCGGCGCAGTTGACGATGGCGGCCGAGCGCGGCAGGCGCAACTCGGCCAGCAGGTTGGGGCTGTAGCGGCCGGTGGCGGTGATGCTGAACCACGAGTCGCCCTCGGCCAGCAGGCGCCAGCCGTAGTCGGACAGCGGCGGCGCGCTGTCGCGCAGCAACGCCTCGGGCGGAAACAGGTCGGGTGGCATGGCGGCGCCTCCTGGGCAGAAGCCCACAGCCTAGCGGCGACGCGCGCGCAGCGCCATCCCCGTTGGGCAGAGGCCGTCTGAACTACGTTTTTGATAGCTGCCTGCGCCCGTCCAGCAAGCGCTGAGGGCCAAAAGGCTTGAAAACCGCGCCGTCAGTTCTGCCGCCACGGCAGGCCGGCGTGGCGCCAGCCGTTCTTGTGGCCGCGCTGGGCGTGCTCGTCCGGCACGCCCTCGAAGCCGCCGGTGATGCTGTAGGCCGTCAGCCCCAGCTCGGTGGCGCGCTGCGCGGCGGCGATGGAGCGCACTCCGCTGCGGCACAGCATCATCAGGCGGCGCCCATCCTCGGCCGCTTGGCGGATCGCGCGGTCGAACCCGGGGTTGAGGGCCATGCCGGGCCACTGCTTCCAGGGCACGGCCAGCGCACCGGGCACGAAGCCGACCCATTCGCGCTCGGCGTCGGTGCGCACGTCCACCAGCACGGCGTCGCCGGCCTCCATCCATTCGTGGGCCTGCTGCGGCGTGATCTCACCCGCATAGCCCTCCGCGGCGGCATCGGCCACCCCGTCGCCGCTGCCGGCGTCCTGCCGCAGGCCGGAGCGCTGGTTGGCCGGCACCGCCTCGTCGATGCGGCGCGGCTTGGGCAGGTCGAGCGCGTTCATCAGCGTGATGAACTCGTCGCGCGACTTGCCTGCCAAGCGCGGGTTGGTGGCCTTTTCGGCGCCGATGGTGGACTGTGTGCGGCCGTGGTAGTCGTGGCACGGCCAGACGATGGTGGTGTCGGGCAGGGTGAACAGCTGCTGGGTGATGCTGTCGTACAGCGCGCCGGCATCGCCCGACTGGAAGTCGGTGCGGCCGCAGCCCTGGATCAGCAGCGTGTCGCCGGTGAACACATGGCGGTCGTCGTGCCGCTGGTCGGGGCGCATCTGGTGGCCCAGCGGCGCCTGGGTGGCCTCGCTGGGCGGCTCGTCGTGCGGGTGCGGGGCGCGCTGCCAGTAGAAGCACACGCCGCCCGCCGTGTGGCCAGGCGTGTGCAGCACCTGCAACTGCTCGCGGCCGAAGCGCACGGTGTCGCCACCGCTCAGCTGCACGGCGGCGGTGCCGATGTCGCAACCCGCCGGCGCAGCGGTGCGCGCGCCGGTCAGCTCGGCCAGCCGGGCGGCGCTGGTGATGTGGTCGGCATGGGCGTGGGTTTCCAGCGCCCAGATCAGGCGCACGTTCAGGCGCTCGAGCGTGGCCAGGTCGCGCTCGAGCTGCACATCCACCGGGTCGATGATGACCGCCTCGCGCGAGTCCTCGTCGAACAGGATGTAGGTGTAGGTGCTGGAAGCCGGGTCGAAAAGCTGGGTGGGGTTCATGCCCCCAGTTTATGCGCGCAGCCCCGGCGGGCGCTATGCGAAGCGAACCAGCAACTCGGCCACTTCGTCGGCACCCAGCTGCTCTTCGGCGATCAGGGTGGCCACCATGGCGAAGAACGCCTTGTCGAGCGCCTTGCGGGCGGCGGCCATCTGCTGGGCCACCTTCTCGGGCTCGGTGTCGGCCTGGATCAGCTTCTGCAGGCCGCGCAACTGGCCCTCCACGCGCGCCAGTCGGGCGCACAGTGCCTTCTTGCGGGCTTCGTCATTGGTCACGGTCATGTCAGCGCGCTCCCAGATTTGGAGTTGTGTCGATATACGGGTACGGGTGGCAGAATGGCCCCATGAAGTTCGGATGGTAGGGCTTCGGACGCCACTTGAACACCACCTGATCGCGCTAACCTGATCTGGGGAGCGGCAAACTGCACAGTACGCGGCCGCGCGAGGCCGCACCCGCACTGCCGCGGACTGGTAAAAACCCTCTGACGCGCAGGGGCTCGCCTCCCACAAGATGACAGCGTTTTGCCGCATACAACAGAGGAGACAGACAGATGGCCCAACGCCCCGCTTCACCCCGCCGCCGCAACCTGCTGAAAGGCGCCGCCGTTGCCGCTGGCGCGCTGACCGCGCCCATGGTGTCTACGGCGCAGACCACGTCGCTGCGCTTTCAGAGCACCTGGCCGGCCAAGGACATCTTCCATGAATACGCTCAGGACTTCGCCAAGAAGGTGAACGACATGGCGGGCAACCGCCTGAAGATCGAGGTGCTGCCGGCCGGCGCCGTGGTGCCGGCCTTCCAGTTGCTGGAGGCGGTGAGCAAAGGCACGCTGGACGGCGGCCATGGCGTGATCGCCTACCACTACGGCAAGAACTCGGCGCTGGCGCTGTGGGGCTCGGGCCCGGCCTACGGCATGGACCCGAACATGGTGCTGGCCTGGCACCACTACGGCGGCGGCAAGGCGCTGGTGGAGGAAATCTACAAGAGCCTGAACATGGACGTGGTGACCTACCTGTACGGCCCCATGCCGACGCAGCCGCTGGGCTGGTTCAAGAAGCCGGTGGCCAAGGCCGAGGACATGAAAGGCCTGAAGTTCCGCACCGTTGGCTTGGCAGTAGACGTGTTCACCGACATGGGCGTGGCCGTCAACCCGCTGCCCGGCGGCGAGATCGTGCCGGCGCTGGACCGCGGCCTGATCGACGCTGCCGAGTTCAACAACGCCTCGTCCGACCGCGTGCTGGGCTTTGCCGACGTGGCCAAGAACTGCATGCTGCAGAGCTTCCACCAAAGCGGCGAGCAGTTCGAGATCCTGTTCAACGGGCCCAAATACCGCGCCCTGCCGCAAGAGCTGCGCAACATCATCGACTACGGCGTGCAGGCCGCCAGCGCCGACATGAGCTGGAAGGCGATCGACCGCAACTCGAAGGACTACGAGGAGCTGAAGAAGGAAGGCGTGAAGTTCTACAAGACGCCTGACGCCATCCTGCGCCAGCAACTGGCCTCGTGGGACAAGACCATCGCCAAGAAGGCGGCCGAGAACCCGTTGTTCAAGAAGGTGCTCGACTCGCAGCGCGCCTTCGCCCAGCGCGCCGGCCAGTGGCAGAACGACTACACGGTCGACTACAAGATGGCCTTCAACCACTACTTCGGCGCCAAGAAGAGCTGACATGCGATGCCGCAACCGGCAGTCGCGCCGCTTGGCTCGTGCATGGTCCGGGCGCCCACCAGGGCGCCCTTGTCTTGTGGGCGGCGGCAGCGTGCCTGACGTTCCATTCGATTCTATTTTCATAGCTACCCGCGCAATCAGGGCGGGCGCTGAGGCCGAAAACACCCTTAAACACAACACAACGGTGCGGCGCCGCTGTGCCCGTCACCGGGAGTCGAGTGAATGCAGAATTTCTTGCTCGCCGTCGATCGGCTGTCCACCTGGATCGGCAAGGCCTTTGCCTGGTCCATCGTCGGGCTGACCTTGCTCATCAGCTGGGAGGTGTTCTCGCGCTATGTGCTGAACAAGCCGCACGCCTGGATGCTGGACGCGCAGATCATGCTGTACGGCACGCTGTTCATGACCGCCGGCGCCTACACCCTGGCCGCCAGGGGCCACGTGCGCGGCGACGTGCTGTACGGCTTCTTCAGGCCGCGCACGCAGGCCGCCATCGACCTGGTGCTGTACATCGTGTTCTTCCTGCCGGGCATCATCGCCCTCACCTGGGCCGGCTGGCACTACGCGCAGGAGTCGCTGGCGATCCGCGAGCAGACCTTCAACGCCGATCCGCTGCCGGTGTACCCGTTCAAGTTCGTCATCCCGCTGTCGGGCGCGATCCTGCTGCTGCAGGGCATCGTCGAGATCATCCGCTGCGTGATCTGCCTGCAGACGGGTGAATGGCCGTCGCGCGAGAAGGACGTCGAAGAGGTCGATGTCGACAAGCTGAAGGAAATGGTGCACGTCAAGGACGAGGACATCCAGGCGCTGGACCAGTACGTCGTCGCCCAGGAGCGCCAGTCATGAAGATCCGCAAGGAACTGTGGTTCGGCTTCGTGCTGATGGCGCTGATCGTGGCCGCCGCCATCGGCATGCTGCTGAGCGTCGACAAGGTCACCAACGGCCACATCGGCCTGCTGATGCTGTCGCTGGTGGTGGTGGCGATCATGCTGGGTTTTCCCACCGCGTTCACGCTGATGGGCATGGGCATGCTGTTCACCTGGTTGGCCTACGAGCGCGACACCACGCGCACGCTCGACCTGATGGTGCAGTCGGCCTTCAAGGTGATGGGCAACGACGTGCTCATCGCCATCCCGCTGTTCGTCTTCATGGGCTACCTGGTGGAGCGGGCCAACCTGATCGAGAAGCTGTTCAGGAGCCTGCACCTGTCGATGGCGCGCGTGCCGGGCTCGCTGGCCGTGGCCACGCTGGTCACCTGCGCGGTGTTCGCCACCGCCACCGGCATCGTCGGCGCGGTGGTTACGCTGATGGGGCTGCTGGCGCTGCCGGCCATGCTGCGCGCGGGCTACAGCGTGCCGGTGTCGGCCGGCGCCATCACGGCAGGCGGCTGCCTCGGCATCCTGATTCCGCCCTCGGTGCTGCTGATCGTCTACGGCGCCACGGCCGGGGTGTCGGTGGTTCAGCTGTACGCCGGCGCCTTCTTCCCCGGCCTCATGCTGGCCGGCCTGTACGTGTTGTACGTCATCATCCTGGCCAAGCTCAAACCGGCCTGGGCGCCGCCGCTCAGCGCCGACGAGCGCACCGTGGCCCTGCCCAGGCCGCTGGTCAGCCTGGGCGCGACGCACGAAGACCGTGCGCTGCCCTTTCTGATGCGTGCCGTCAGGACTGGCGGCAATGCTGAGGCCAGTCCACGCTACCTGCGCCGGCAACTGCTGGTGCTGCTGCTGCCGGCCATCTTCTTCTTGCTGGGCGGCATCTGGGCCTACAGCCAGAGCACGGCCACGCCCACGGTGTACGAGGTGCCGGTCGAGCTGGAACGCCTGGGCGCAGGCCATTCATCGGGCGGCAGCAGCGGCCTCGCGGAACCACCCGGCAGCGGGTTGGCGGAACCACCCGGCAGCGGGCTGGCCGAACCACCCGGCAGTGACGACGTAACCGCACCCGCTTCCGGCCTGGCCGAACCACCGGGCGCCGGCGATGCCGTTGCCAATGGCGTTTCGGAGCCGCCCGGCGCCCCTGCCGCCGCCGGTGGACTGAGCGAGCCGCCGGGCGAGGCCGTACCTGAAGCGGACGCGGAACGCCGCGCCCCTCCTCCACGTTCTGGATCGTGCTGGGCATCGGTGCGCTGGCATTGCTGGCCTATTACGCGCTGCTCAACATGGCGCGGCTGGAAATCTTCAAGATGCTGCTGGCCAGCTTCTTCCCGCTGGTCGTGCTGATCCTGGCGGTGCTGGGCTCCATCGTGTTCGGCCTGGCCACGCCGACCGAGGCGGCGGCCGTGGGCGCCTTCGGCGGCTACGGGCTCGCCTGCCTCTATGCCCTGAACAAGCGGCGCCGCGAAGCCGGTGCGCTGCGCACCTTCCTGCTGTGGACCCTGCTGTGGCTGCCGGCGCTCGCCACCATCGGCTGGTTCCTGGCCGGACGCAGCGGCGTGGTCGCGGCGCCCGTGCCCATGTCGCTGGGCTGGCTGGCCGTGGCCACGGTCGCCGTCTGGTGCGTGCTGGCCTACCGGCAGGCCGGGCTGAAAGGCGAAGTCAGCGAAAGCGTGTACCTCACCGCCAAGACCTCCGCCATGGTGTGCTGGCTGTTCGTCGGCTCGGCCATCTTCTCGGCCGCCTTCGCGCTGCTGGGCGGGCAGGAACTCGTGGAGCAGTGGGTGCTGAGCATGAACCTGACCAAGACCCAGTTCCTGATCCTGACGCAGGTGATCATCTTCATCCTGGGCTGGCCGCTGGAGTGGACGGAGATCATCGTCATCTTCATGCCGATCTTCGTGCCGCTGCTCGACAACTTCGGCGTCGACCCGCTGTTCTTCGGCCTGCTGGTGGCGCTGAACCTGCAGACGGCCTTTCTCAGCCCGCCGGTGGCCATGTCGGCCTTCTACCTGAAGGGGTGGCGCCGCCGCACGTGACGCTGAACCAGATCTTCCTGGGCATGCTGCCGTTCATGGGCATCCAGATCCTGGCCATCGTGCTGCTGTACATCTTTCCGCAGATCGGCCTCTGGCTGCCGCAAATCCTGTACAAATAAGCCGCGTGGCGGCTTTCACACCAGGGCCAGCCAAGCAAGTGGCTGGCCTTTTACTGCGCAGCCCACATAATTTGACGTTTACGTAAACGTCAACCGAACGGAGACCCGTGCATGGCGAAGAAGAACAACGGCAAGCCCTCCCTGGACCGCTGGCAGGTGCCCGTCGGCGGCAAGGGCTTCGCGCTGAAGGACTGCGACCCCGGCGCCAAGCCCTACGGCAACGGCGACAAGAACGGCGACAAGGCCCGCGTGGCCGAACTGGCCCGCGAGATCGACGCGCTGCAGGACGTGTTCTACGCCGATGGCCGCTTCAAGCTGCTGGTGCTGCTGCAGGGCACCGACACCGCCGGCAAGGACGGCACCATCCGCGCCGTGTTCAAGGAGACCAGCCCGCTGGGCGTGCGCACCCACGGCTGGAAGGCGCCCAGCACGCTGGAGCGCAGCCACGACTACCTGTGGCGCATCCACCAGCAGGTGCCGGCGGCGGGCGAGTTCATGATCCACAACCGCAGCCACTATGAGGACGTGCTGGTGCCGGTGGTCAACGGCTGGATCGACAGGAAGCAGACCGCGCAGCGCTACGCCCACATCAACGACTTCGAGCGCCTGCTCTGCGAGACCGGCACCGTGGTGATGAAGTTCATGCTGCACATCAGCTTCGAGGAGCAGCGCGGGCGCCTGCAAGAGCGCATCGACGACACCGCCAAGCACTGGAAGTTCAGCCTTGGCGACCTGGAAGTGCGCAAGCAGTGGAAGGAGTACCAGCAGGCCTACGAGAACCTGCTGCGCGCCACCAGCACGGACTGGGCCCCCTGGACCGTGGTGCCCGCCGACAGCAAGACGCACCGCAACCTGATGATCGCCACCCTGGTGCGCGACAAGCTGAAAGCGCTCAAGCTGCGCTACCCACCCGACGACCCACAGCTGAAAGGGCTGGTGGTGCAATAGCCGCCAGCGCCAGCAGCTATCAAAATCGCAGGAGACAAACCATGACCGACCTGTCCGCAGAATTCAAGGCCCTGGCCGAATACCGGCCCACGCACAAGGTGCGCTTCGTCACCGCCGCATCGCTGTTCGACGGCCACGACGCCGCCATCAACATCATGCGCCGCATCCTGCAGAGCATGGGCGCCGAAGTGATCCACCTGGGCCACAACCGCAGCGTGGACGACGTGGTGACCGCCGCCCTGCAGGAAGACACGCAGGGCATCGCCATCAGCAGCTACCAGGGCGGCCACGTCGAATACTTCAAGTACATGGTCGACCTGTTGAAGCAGCGCGGCGGCGCGCATATTCAGGTGTTCGGGGGCGGCGGCGGCGTGATCGTGCCGGCCGAGATCCGCGAACTGCACGACTACGGCGTCGGCCGCATCTACAGCCCCGAGGACGGCCAGCGCATGGGGTTGCAGGGCATGATCGGCGAGATGGTGATGCGCTGCGACCAGGACATCTCCGGCTACGCACCCAAGAAGCTGGAGGCCATCCAGGGTCAGACCGAAGCCGCGTGGCGCGCGCTGGCGCAGCTCATCACCGCGCTGGAGAACGGCCAGGCCGATGCCAAGCTGGTAAAGGCCGTGCAGGCCGACGCAGCCAGGAAGAAGATTCCCGTGCTCGGCATCACCGGCACCGGCGGCGCCGGCAAGTCGAGCCTGACGGACGAGCTGATCCGCCGCCTGCGGCTCGACCAGGACGACGCCCTGCGCGTGGCCGTCATCAGCATCGACCCCAGCCGCCGCAAGTCCGGCGGTGCGCTGCTGGGCGACCGCATCCGCATGAACGCCATCGGGCCGTGGGCGGGGCAGCAGCGCATCTTCATGCGCAGCCTGGCCACGCGCGACACCGGCAGCGAGATCAGCGCCGCGCTGCCCGACGTCATCGCCGCCTGCAAGGCGGCCGGGTTCGACCTGGTGATCGTCGAGACCTCCGGCATCGGCCAGGGCGACGCCGCCATCGTGCCCTTCGTCGACGTGCCGATGTACGTGATGACGCCCGAGTACGGCGCCGCCAGCCAGCTCGAGAAGATCGACATGCTGGACTTCGCCGAGTTCGTGGCCATCAACAAGTTCGACCGCAAGGGTGCGGCCGATGCGCTGCGCGACGTGGCCAAGCAGGTGCAGCGCAACCGCGAAGCCTTTGGCAAGAAGCCGGACGAGATGCCGGTGTTCGGCACCCAGGCCGCGCGCTTCAACGACGACGGCGTGACGGCGCTGTACCAGGCGTTGAAAGTCCGCCTCGGTGAACTCGGCCTGCCGCTGAAGGAGGGCCGCCTGCCCGCCGTGAACGTGCGCCACAGCACCAACCAGACCCCCATCGTGCCGCCAGCACGCACGCGTTATCTCGCCGAGATCAGCGACACCGTGCGCGGCTACAAGACCCGTGTGCGTCAGCAGGCGCGCCTGGTGCGCGAAGTGCAGCAGTTGCGCGAGACCGCGCGCATGCTGGAGCAGGACGACCCGAAGAAATCCGGCGAGCATGGCGCCCGCGCCACGGTGCTGAAGCTGGCCGACCAGCGCGCCGAGAAGGTGGACCGCGACGCCGCCAAGCTGATCGAGCAATGGCCCGACATGCAGAAGGCCTACGCTGGCGACGAGTACGTGGTGAAGATCCGCGACAAGGAAATCCGCACAGCGCTCACCACCAGAAGCCTGAGCGGCACCACCATCCGCAAGGTCGTGCTGCCCCAGTTCGAGGACCACGGCGAGATCGTCAAGTGGCTGATGCTGGACAACGTGCCCGGCAGCTACCCCTACACCGCCGGCACCTTCGCCTTCAAGCGCGAGGGGAGGACCCGACCCGCATGTTCGCCGGCGAGGGCGATGCCTTCCGCACCAACCGCCGCTTCAAGCTGCTCTCCGAAGGCATGCCGGCCAAGCGCCTGTCCACCGCCTTCGACTCGGTCACGCTGTACGGCAACGACCCCGACTTGCGGCCCGACATCTACGGCAAGGTGGGCAACTCAGGGGTGAGCATCGCCACGCTGGACGACCTGAAGGTGCTGTATTCAGGGTTCGACCTGTGCCACCCCGCCACCAGCGTGAGCATGACGATCAACGGCCCGGCCCCGTCGATCCTGGCCATGTTCATGAACGCGGCCATCGACCAGCAGCTGGAGAAATTCAAGACCGACAACGGCCGTGAAGCGACGGATACCGAGGCCGAGAAGATCAAAGAGTGGACGCTGGCCAACGTGCGCGGCACGGTGCAGGCCGACATCCTGAAGGAAGACCAGGGCCAGAACACCTGCATCTTCTCGACCGAGTTCAGCCTGAAGGTGATGGGCGACATCGCCGAATACTTCGTGCACCACAACGTGCGCAACTTCTACTCGGTGTCGATCAGCGGCTACCACATCGCCGAGGCCGGCGCCAACCCGATCAGCCAGCTGGCCTTCACGCTCAGCAACGGCTTCACGCTGGTCGAGGCGTACCTGGCGCGCGGCATGCACATCGACGACTTCGCGCCCAACCTGAGCTTCTTCTTCTCGAACGGCATGGACCCGGAATACACCGTGATGGGCCGTGTGGCGCGCCGCATCTGGGCCGTGGCGATGAAGGAGAAGTACGGTGCCAACGAACGCAGCCAGAAGCTGAAGTACCACATCCAGACAAGCGGCCGCAGCCTGCACGCTCAGGAAATCCAGTTCAACGACATCCGCACCACGCTGCAGGCGCTGATCGCCATCTACGATAACTGCAACAGCCTGCACACCAACGCCTTCGACGAGGCCATCACCACGCCGACCGAGGACAGCGTGCGCCGCGCGATGGCGATCCAGCTCATCATCAACCGCGAGTGGGGCCTGGCCAAGAACGAGAACCCCAACCAGGGCGCCTTCATCATCGAGGAGCTTACCGAACTGGTGGAAGAGGCCGTGCTGGCCGAGTTCGAGAAGATCGCCGACCGCGGCGGCGTACTGGGCGCCATGGAAACCGGCTACCAGCGCAGCAAAATCCAGGAAGAGAGCATGCACTACGAAATGCTCAAGCACACCGGCGAGTACCCCATCATCGGCGTCAACACCTTCCGCAACCCGCATGGCGACGAGGTGCTGGAAAGCCTGGAGCTGGCGCGCTCGACCGAGGACGAGAAGCAGAGCCAGCTCAAGCGCCTGGAAGAGTTCCACCAGCGCCACGCGGCCGAATCACCCAAGCAACTCGCCCGCCTGCAACAGGCCGTGATCGACAACCAGAACGTATTCGCCGTGTTGATGGATGCCGTGCGCGTGTGCTCGCTGGGACAGATCACCAACGCGCTGTTCGAGGTGGGCGGCCAGTACCGCCGGAGCATGTAGTCAGAAACACTCCTGGGCCGAGCGCAGCGACGGCCCGAGTGGATTCCACCTCCCCTCTGGCCGTGCCGAGAAGCGCAGGGCGTGGGGCGGGCGCGGCAGCGCAGCATGCCGCGCTTCGTGCTCTGACTCGCTGCGGCTGTCTGAGCGAAGAGAACGCATTGAACGAAGCGAGTTCCGCAGCGCCGCCCCGCGCCCGAGCATCGCAGGTTGCCCCGAAGCGAAGCGCAGGGGACACGGCCAGTGGGGTCGCCTTTTTCTTTGGTTACTTTCTTTTGGCGAGACAAAAGAAAGTGACTGCGCCGCCGGGCGCACATCCCGGCCGACAGCGCCTCCACCACCTCAAAAGCAGCTATCCGGCAACAGCGCCGACCCGCGCGTTTTCAAGGTCAAACTGCATCGCCGCCAACCGCGCATACAACCCACCCCGCGCCACCAGCTCGCCATGCGTGCCCACATCCACCACGCGCCCATGGTCCATCACCACGATGCGATCGGCCCGCAGCACCGTCGCCAGCCGGTGCGCGATCACCAGCGTCGTGCGGCCCTGCATGGCCGACTCCAGCGCCGCCTGCACCATGCGCTCGCTCTCCGCATCCAGCGCGCTCGTGGCTTCGTCCAGCAACAGGATCGGCGGGTTTTTCAGCAGCGCGCGGGCAATGCTGATGCGCTGCCGCTGCCCGCCCGACAGCCGTACCCCGCGCTCGCCCAGGTGGGTCGCATAGCCCTCGGGCAACGCGCTGATGAAGTCGTGCGCGAACGCGGCGTGCGCGGCGGCCTGCACCTCGGTCTCTCTCGCATCGGGCCGGCCGTAGCGGATGTTGTCCAGCGCGCTGGCCGAAAAGATGGTGCTGTCCTGCGGTACCAGGCCGATGCGCCCGCGCAGGGCATCGAGTGACAGCTCGGTCACCGGCACACCGTCCACCAAGATGCGGCCCGCCTGCACGTCGTAGAAGCGCAGCAGCAGCTGCAGCACCGTGCTCTTGCCCGCGCCGCTCGGCCCCACCAGCGCCACCGTTTCGCCCGGCCGCACGTCGAGCGAAAAATCCTGCAATGCCGGCTGCGTCGGCCGCGACGGGTAGTGAAAACCCACGCCCTCGAACCGCACCGATGACCCACCCCGCACCGCCGGCAGCGCACGCGGCCGCACCGGCTCGGCCACCGGCGAGCGCGCGTGCAACAACTCCATCAGCCGCTCGGTCGCGCCGGCGGCGCAGCAGCTCGCCATAAACCTCCGACAGCACCGCCACCGAGCCGGCCAGCACGATCACGTACACCACCGTCTGCCCCAGGTGGCCGGGTGTGATGTCGCCGCGCAGCACCGCCTGCGTGCCCTGGTACAGGCCCCACAGCAGCGCGCCGAAGGTGGCGATGATGATGAAGGCCACCAGCACCGACCGCACCTGCGTGCGGCGGCGCGCGGTCTCGAACGCGCGCTCGGTGGCGCCGTCGAAACGCGCCGCCTCGCGCTGCTGCTGCGCGTAGCTCTGCACCACCGGGATGGCGTTCAGCACCTCGGCGGCGATGGCGCTGGAGTCGGCCACGCGGTCCTGGCTGGCGCGGCTCAGGCGGCGCACGCGCCGACCGATGACCAGCGTGGGCAGCACCACCAGCGCCAGGATGCCCAGCACCGGCAGCATCACGCGCGGGTTGGTGGCCACCAGCATGCCCAGCGCGCCGATGCCCATCACCGTGTTGCGCAGCCCCAGGCTGAACGATGAGCCCACCACCGTCTGCACCAGCGTGGTGTCGGTGGTCAGGCGGCTCAGCACCTCGCCGGTCTGCGTGGTCTCGAAGAATTCCGGGCTTTGCCGCACCACGTGCGCGTACACCGCGTTGCGCAGATCGGCCGTGATGCGCTCGCCCAGCCAGCTGACCATGTAGAAGCGCGCCGCCGACAGCACGCCCATGGCCACGCCCACGCCGAACAGCGCGAGGAAGTGCCCGCGCAGCGCCAGCACGCGCTCGCCCGTGTTGCCGCCCACCAGGCCGCCGTCGATCAGCGACTTCAACGCCACCGGCAGCGCCAGCGTGGTGGCTGCCGCCCCCAGCAGAAACAGCAGCGCCAGCGCGATGCGGCCGCGGTACGGCCGCAGAAACGGCAGCAGCCCGCGCAGCGCGCGCGGGGACCGGGCGGCCGAACGCACCAAATCAGGCTTCATGGTTCATGGCATCCGTCATGTCGTCCGTCATGTCGTCCAGTGGCCGCGGCGCAGGCCATGCGCGAACGCCGTCGCCGGACCTGCGCCGGCGAGTGGCGTTGTCCCCACTGGGGAAGGCGCCGCAGGCGACTGAAGGAGTCATTCTTCCGGCCGCAGCCACAGCCAGATCGCCACCGCCAGCATCACCGCCGGCACGCCGATGCGCAGCCACAGCGGGATGGCGGCAAAGAACTGCATGCCGATGGCGCTGCCGCCCATCATCAGCGTGCTGTACCACTTGGCGCTGCGCGGCACGGCGCCGCGTTCGCGCCATCGCACGATCGGCGGGCCGAACAGGCGGTGGTTCAGCAGCCAGATCTCGAACGCCGGCCAGCCCTTGCTGGCGGCCCAGGCCGAGACGATAAGAAACGGCACCGTGGGCACCACCGGCAGCGCCAGCCCGACCAGGCCCAGGCCCAGCGCCACCACGGTGATGGCGCGCCACAGCAGCGTCATCAGGCGGCGGCGCAGCAGCACGCGCTGTTCGGTGGTCAGGGGCGGATCGCGGTCGATGGACATCAAATGAGGCTTCAGCGCCCGCACGACGGGCGCTTGCAGCTATCAATAAAGTAGTAACCTCGGCCCGCAGATCATAGCCGCCGCCGCGCTGCCGCCGCGTAGGACGGCGCTGCGAGCGGAGCGCGGCGCGGGCGCCTTGCCGGATGGCGACAATCGGCGCGATGACCGCTTCCACCCTGCCCCCTTCCGGCTGGCGCCAGCAGGCGCTGCTGCACTGGCGCATGACGCGGCCGGCTTTCCTGCTCGTCACCGTGTCCGCCGCGCTGGTGGGCATCGCGTCGGCCGCCTCGTGCGGCTGCGGCTTCGATCTGCCGGCCGCGCTGGCCACCGTGCTGCTGGCGTGCGTGGCGCACGCCGGCGCCAACGTGCTGAACGATTACCACGACGCCCGCAACGGCGCCGACGCCGCCAACACCGAAGGCCTGTACCCGTTCACCGGCGGCTCGCGCCTGATCCAGCAAGGCCAGGTGAGCGAGGCCGACACACGGCGCTGGGCCGCCATGCTGCTGCTGTTGCTGATTCCGGCCGGCCTGCTGCTGGCGGCGCGCAACGGCGGCGGCGGGCTGCTGCTGGTGGGCGCGGCGGGGCTGCTGATCGCCTGGACCTATTCGGCGCCGCCGCTCAGCTGATGTCGCGCGGGCTGGGCGAGCTGGCGATCGCCGCCGCGTGGTGGCTGGTGGTGATCGGCGCGGACTACGTGCAGCGCGGCCAGTTCTTCCTGATCCCCGCGTCGCTGGGCTTCAGCGTGGCCACGCTGGTGGCCTGCGTGCTGCTGATCAACGGCGTGCCCGACGCGGCCGCCGATGCGCGCGTGGGCAAGCGCACGCTGGCCGTGCGCCTGGGCGCGCGCGGGGCGGCGGCGCTGTACCTGTGGCTGGTGCTGCTGGCGCACGGCTGGCTGGCGCTCAGCGTGTGGCTGCTGATTCCGCCGCTGACTGCCCTGTGGGGCTGCTGTCGCTGCCGCTGTCGCTGGCGGCGGCGGTGCTGTTCTGGCGCCACGCGCGCCAGCCGCAGCGCCTGCGGCCCGCCATTGCGCTGACGATTGCGGCGGCCAATGTGCATGCGCTGGCCATCGCGGTGGCCCTGGCGCTGGCGGCTGCGGCGCGCTGACCGCCTCTCCTTTTTGTGGGAGCGGGCTTGCCCGCTCCTACAAACTCATCAAAAACAATAGCTGCTTGCGCCCGCCATATAACGATTTCATATGCTTTTCTCTTGAAACCATTGATGGACGAGCGCAACCCACTATCAAAATCATACCCACCAGCGTGCCCCGCCCGTGACCACCGCTGTCACGCCGCTCACGCACAATAGGTCATGATCTCGCTGCCGCCCTTCGTCCCGCCCACGCCCTTCACCGATCCCGCCGCCGCGCTGGCGCAGGCGCAGCGCATCTACGACGCCGCGCTCGCCCACCTGCGCGGCGCCCTGCAGGCCTACGTGGCGCAGGCCGACGGCCCCGGCGAGCGGCCCACCCGCGTGCGCGCCTGCTACCCCTTCGTGCGCCTGGCCACCACGCACAGCCGCCACCCCGACACGCGCCTGGCCTACGGCTTCGTCTCGCACGCCGGCCATTACGAGACCACGCTGACGCGGCCCGACCTGTTCGCCGATTACTACCTCGAGCAGTTCCGGCTGCTGCTGGTAACCACGGCGTCACGCTGGAGATCGGCACCAGCAACGAACCCATCCCGCTGCCCTTCAGCCTGGGCGACGACGACCACTTCGAAGGCAGCATGACCGCGCTACAGCGCCAGCGCCTGGCCGACGTGTTCGACCTGCCCGACCTGACCGCCATGGACGACAGCATCGCCAACGGCACGCACCGCGTGCTGTCCGGCGATGCGTACCCGCTGGCGCTCTTCACCGCGCCGCGGGTGGACTATTCGCTGCACCGCCTGCGCCACTACACCGGCACCTCGCCCGAGCACTTCCAGAACTTCATCCTGTTCACCAACTACCAGTTCTACATCGACGAGTTCATCGCGCTCGGCCAGCTGGAGATGCAGAACTCAGGCAGCCCCTACAGCGCCTTCGTGCAGCCGGGCAACGTGATCACGCGGCGCGCCGGCTCCGACGCGCGCGACGAGGGCGGCACCCCACCGCCGCGCCTGCCGCAGATGCCGGCCTACCACCTCAAGCGCGACGACCGCAGCGGCATCAGCTTCGTCAACATCGGCGTCGGCCCGGCCAACGCCAAGACCATCACCGACCACATCGCCGTGCTGCGCCCGCATGCGTGGATCATGGTCGGCCACTGCGCCGGCCTGCGCGGCAGCCAGCAACTGGGCGACTACGTGCTGGCCCACGGCTACGTGCGCGAGGACCACGTGCTCGACGAAGACCTGCCGCTGTGGATCCCCGTGCCCGCGCTGGCCGAGGTGCAGATCGCCCTGCAGCAGGCCGTGGCCGACGTCACCGGCCTGCCCGGCGACGAACTGAAGCGCGTGCTGCGCACCGGCACCGTGGCGACGACGGACAACCGCAACTGGGAACTGCTGGGCGCTGGCGCGCCGCAGCGCCGCTTCTCGCAATCGCGCGCGGTGGCGCTCGACATGGAAAGCGCGACCATCGCCGCCAACGGCTTCCGCTTCCGCGTGCCCTACGGCACCCTGCTGTGCGTCAGCGACAAGCCGCTGCACGGCGAAATCAAGCTGCCCGGCATGGCCAACCACTTCTACCGCGAGCGCGTCAACCAGCACCTGAAGATCGGCATCCGCGCCATCGAGCGCCTGCGCGAAAACGGGCTCGATCGGCTGCACAGCCGCAAGCTGCGGAGCTTTGCGGAGGTGGCGTTTCAGTGACGCTTCTGATTCGATAGCTGCTGGCGCAGACTGGGTATCGCCTGCAGGCCAATTTCTTGATGATCATCAAAACTCACAGCAGCTCGATGACGGGATTTACCACGGCTTTACACGCGCTTAGCGCGCCGACCACCGGGCCCGCCGATACTCCTCGCCATGAAAGGCCCGCCACCCCCGACCACCGCGCCGCGCCGACGGCCGCGCGCCCTGCCTACGCTGCTACTGGGCCTGAGCGTGGCGCTGGCCGGCTGCGCCAGCCGCCTGCCCGCCACCAACGCCGCCGCCGAGGTGGCCGTGCCCACCCGCTGGAGCGAAGGCGGGGCCGACCAGGCGCAGTCGCCCACGTCGCTGGTCAGCTGGTGGCAGCGCTTTGGCGATGCGCAGCTCAGCGCGCTGATCGAAGACGGCCTGCGCCACAGCCCCACCGTGCACGCGGCCGTCGCCGCGCTGCGCCAGTCGCGCGCGCTGGCCGATGTGGCCCGCGCCGGCTACAGCCCGAACGTCACCGGCTCCAGCTCGGCGCAGCGCAGCCGCACCGCATCGGCTGGCACCACCAACACCTTCGCCGTCGGCCTGAACGCCAGCTGGGAGCCCGACCTGTTCGGCGCGACCCGCGCCGGCGTGAGCGCCGCCGAAGCCGACGCACGCGCCGCGCAGATGAGCTGGGCAACGTGCAAATCTCGCTGGCGGCCGAAATCGCGCTGGCCTACATCGACCTGCGCGACCAGCAGGCGCGCCTGACGATTGCCGAGCGCAACCTTGCCAGCCAGGACGACACGCTGCAAATCACCCGCTGGCGCCAGCAGGCCGGCCTGGTGTCGGCGCTGGACGTGGAGCAGGCGGCCACCTCGGCCGAGCAGACGCGCGCCCAGGTGCCGGTGCGGCAGGCCGCGCGCGATCAGGCGCGCCACCGGCTGGCGCTGCTCACCGGGCGCGCCCCGGCACGCTGGCCGCGCTGGGCAACGCCCCGTGCCGCTGCCGCCGGACGATCTGGTGATGGCCTTCCCGGCCGACACCCTGCGCCAGCGCCCCGACGTGCAGCAGACCGAAGCGCAGGTGCGCGCCGCCTGGGCGCGCCTGGTGCAGGCCGACGCGGCGCGCTACCCCACATTCAGCCTGAGCGGCTCGCTGGGGCTGCAGGCGCTCACGCTGGGCGGCCTCACGGCCGGCGGGGCACTGGTGCGCACGCTGGCGGCCGGGCTGTCGCTGCCGATCTTCGACGGCGGCGCCATCAACGCCACCGTGCGCGCGCAGCAGGCCGCGTATGAGCAGGCGCGCGCCAACCATCAGTCCAGCGTGCTCACCGCGCTGCAGGACGTGGAAGACGCACTGGTCGCGCTGCAAGGCGACCGCGCCCGCATCGGCAGCCTGCAGGCGGCCGCCAGCGCGGCCGAGCGGGCCGACGCGCTGGCGCGCCAGCAATACCAGGCCGGGCTGATCGACTTCGCCACGGTGCTCACGTCGCAGCGCACGCTGCTGTCGGCGCAAGACAGCGCCGCCAGCGTGCGCGCCAGCCTGGCCAACGACCACGTGGCGCTGTACAAGGCGCTGGGCGGCGGTTGGGCCCCACATCGGCCGACTCCGATCCGGCCACCGATGCCAGCGCCAACGCCAACGCCGGCACAGTGCCCGGCGCCGATGCCGCACCTGAGCCGACGGCGGCCATCGTCGCCACCCCCATTTCCAACGCCGCTGCGCGCTGACCCCCGATGACCGAACCCACCCTGACCCCCGCCCCGATGCCCGAGCCGGCGCCGCCCGCCCCGCCACGGCGCCCGCCGCCACCAGCGTCGATCAGTTGCTGGGCGAAGACCGCCCCCGGTGTGGTGGCGCCGACCCACGCCGTGGGTGGCGCTGGCCGTGCTGATCGCGCTGGGTGCCGGGCTGTGGTGGTGGCAGGGCCGCCAGGCCGCGCGCGCCGCGCCGGTGTACGTGACCACGCCGGTCGAACGCGGCGACATCACGCTCACCGTCACTGCCAACGGCACGCTCAACCCCACGCGCTCGGTGGCGGTGGGCAGCGAGCTGTCGGGCACGGTGGCGCGCGTGCTGGTCGACGTGAACGACCAGGTCAAGAAGGGCCAGGTGCTGGTGGAACTGGACCGCTCCAAGTTTCAGGACACGGTGGATCGCACGCGCGCCGCGCTGGTGGCCGCGCAGGCCAGCCTGGCGCAAAACGAGGCCACGGTGCGCGAGGCGCGCGCCACCTTGCGCCGCTACGAGGAAGTCTCGCGCCTGTCGGGCGGGCGCGTGCCCTCGGCCACCGAGCTGGACACCGCCCGCGCCGCGCTGGCGCGCGCCGTGGCCAACGTCGACAACGCGCAGGCCGTGGTCAAGCAGTCGCGCGCCACGCTCTCCACCGAGGAGACAAACCTGGCCAAGTCGGCCATCCGCTCGCCCATCGACGGCGTGGTGCTGGCGCGCAGCGTGGAGCCGGGCAACGCGGTGGCGGCGTCGCTGCAGGCCGTCACGCTGTTCACGCTGGGCGAGGATCTGACGAAGCTCACCTTGCAGGCCAGCGTGGACGAGGCCGACGTGGGCTCGGTGCAAAGGGCCAGGACGCGAGCTTCACCGTCAGCGCCTACCCGGCCCGCAAGTACCCGGCGCTGGTCGATCGCGTGTCCTACGGCTCGACCACCACCAACAACGTGGTCACCTACACCACCAACTTGACCGTCAACAACACCGACCTGAGCCTGCGCCCGGGCATGACGGCCACCGCCACCATCACCGCCACCGAGCGCAAAGGCGTCCTGCTGGTGCCCAACACGGCCCTGCGTTTTTCGCCCGCCACGGCCGAAGCGGCCCAGCCGGCGGCATCGGGCAGCGGCGGTCTGGTGTCGCAGATGATGCCGCGCCCGCCGCAAAACAGCGCGCGCCGCTCGACCACCGAGGCCAATGGCGCCTCGGCACCCAACCAACAGCGCCAGCTGTGGGTGCTGAAAAACCAGCAGCCCGTGGCCGTGAAGGTGCAGACCGGCATCACCGACGGGCGGCGCACCGAAGTCAGCAGCCCGGAACTGCAAGAAGGCATGGCCGTCATCACCGACCAGCGCAGCGGATCGGGCAGCTGAGCATGGCGCAAGACGAAACGCCGCTGATCCGCCTGCGCGGCGTGACCAAGCGCTACGGCGAAGGCGCCACCGCGTTCCTGGCGCTCAAGGGCGTCGACCTGGACATCGGGCGCGGCGAATTCGTCGCCATCATGGGGCCCAGCGGCTCGGGCAAGTCGACCGCCATGAACACGCTGGGCTGCCTGGATCGGCCCACCGGCGGGCAATACCTGTTTCTGGGCGCGCACGTCGAGTCGCTCTCGCGCGACGAGCGCGCGCGGCTGCGCCGGCGCTACTTCGGCTTCGTGTTCCAGGGCTTCAACCTGCTGGCGCGCACCAGCGCGCAGGAAAACGTCGAGCTGCCGCTGCTGTACCGCGGCGAAGCCGCCGCGCGCCGCCACGTGGCCGCTGCCAGCGCGCTGGAAAAAGTGGGCCTCAAGGGCTGGGAGCACCACACGCCGGCCGAACTCGGGCGGGCAGCAGCAGCGAGTGGCCATCGCGCGCGCCATCGTCACGTCGCCCGCCGTGCTGCTGGCCGACGAGCCCACCGGCAACCTGGACACCAAGCGCAGCCACGAGATCATGGACCTGCTGGCGCGCCTGAACAGCGAACAGGGCATCACCGTGCTCATGGTCACCCACGAGCCCGACATGGCCGCCTACGCGCACCGCATCGTGCGCTTCGTCGACGGCCTGGTGGCCAGCGACGAACGCAACCCTCAGCCCGTGCCGCCGGGCAGCTACGTGGCCCCGGCCGAAGGAGAGCGCTGATGTTGTGGAGCACGCTGATCCTGGCGCTGCGCTCGATCCGGCGCAACCTGCTGCGCTCGTTCCTCACGGTGCTGGGCATCGTGATCGGCGTGTCGGCCGTCATCACCATGGTCACGCTGGGCAGCGGCGCCACGCAGGCGGTGCAAAACCAGATCTCCAGCCTGGGCACCAACCTGCTGATGATCCGCCCCGGCCAGCGCATGGGCCCGGGCAGCACGGGCAACACGGCGCCATCGTTCAAGGACAGCGACGCCGAGCTGATCGCCGCGCAGATTTCCGGCATCACCGCGGTGGCGCCCGAGGCGCGCTCCTCCGTCACGCTGGTGGCGGGCGGCCAGAACTGGACCAGCAGCGTGGTCGGCTCGACCAACGAATGGCTGACCACCAGCAGCTGGGAGCTGGCCAGCGGCCGCAGCTTCACCGAAGCCGAGCTGCGCGCTGGCGCGGCCGTGTGCATCATCGGCGGCACCATCCAGCGCCAGCTCTACGGCGGCGGCGACCCGCTGGGCCAGCAGCTGCGCGTGGGCACGGTGCCGTGCCAGGTCATCGGCCTGTTCAAGACCAAGGGCCAGGGCTCCTTCGGCAACGACCAGGACGAGGTGGTGCTGATGCCCATCAAGACGCTGCAGCGGCGCCTGACCGGCAACACCAACGTCAACACGCTGCTGGTCTCGCTCGACCCGGCCAGCGACGCCGCGCGCGTGAAGAACGGGCTGACGCAGTTGCTGCGCGAGGCGCGCAAGCTGGCCGACACCGACGACGACAACTTCAACGTGCTCGACACCAAGCAGTTGGCCGACACGCTGTCGGGCACCACGCGCGTGATGACCACCCTGCTCGGCGCGGTGGCCGCCGTCAGCCTGCTGGTGGGCGGCATCGGGGTGATGAACATCATGCTGGTCAGCGTCACCGAGCGCACGCGCGAGATCGGCCTGCGCCTGGCCATCGGCGCGCTCGAGCGCGAGGTGCTGATGCAGTTTCTGATCGAGGCCGTGGTGCTGTCGGCCCTAGGCGGGCTGGTGGGCATCGTGCTGGCCACCGGCGCGTCGGTGGTGCTGGCGCAGGTGATGCAAGTGCCCTACGTGTTCCAGCCCGGCATCAACCTGCTGTCCTTCGTGTTCTCGGCCGGCATCGGCGTGCTGTTCGGCTACTTCCCGGCGCGCCGCGCGGCGCGCATGGACCCGATCGAGGCGCTGCGGCACGAGTGAACGTGCCGCAACGGATCAGTAGTTCGGCTGGAACTTCCGAATTGCCGCCTTCGCTTCCGCATTCAGCTCGAACCCCTTGCCGAACTTGGCCGCCAGTTCGGCGCAGCGCTGCTCGAACGCGTCGATGCCCTGCCCGTAGATGAACTGCATCGCCCCGCCGGTCCAGCCTGGAAAGCCGATGCCGAAGATGCTGCCGATGTTGGCGTCGTGCACGCTGGTGAGCACGCCCTCGGCCAGGCAGCGCGCGGTTTCGACCGACTGGCGGTAGAGCAGGCGGTCCTGGATGTCCTTCACGTTCCACTCGACGCCGGGCTTCTCGAACAGCGTTTTCAGCTCGGGCCACAGTTGCTTCTTCCCGCCCTGCGGGTAGTCGTAGAAGCCGCCGCCCGCGGCACGGCCGCTGCGTTTCAGCTCCTTCACCATGCGCTCGACCAGCAACTCGCCGGACGTCGCCTCGTAGGTCTTGCCCTCGGCGGCGAAGTCGGCGCGGGTCTGATCCAGCACATGCACCGACAGCGACAGCGCGGTTTCGTCCAGCACGGCCAGCGGGCCGACAGGCAGGCCGGCCTGCACGGCGGCGTTCTCGATGACGGCGGCGGGGATGCCCTCGCCCAGCATGGCCGCGCCTTCCATCACATAGGTGCCGAAGGTGCGGCTGGTGTAGAAGCCGCGCGAATCGTTGACCACGATGGGCAGCTTGCCCAGGGCCAGCACGTAGTCGAAGGCGCGCGCCACGGTTTCGTCGTCGGTCGTTTCCCCACGGATGATCTCGACCAGCTTCATCTTGTCGACCGGGCTGAAGAAGTGGATGCCGACGAACTTCTCCGGCCGCTTCGATGCCTGTGCGAGCCCGCTGATGGGCAGCGTGCTGGTGTTGCTGGCGAAGAAGCCACCCTCGGCCAGCAGCGGCTCGGCCTCCTGCGTCACCTTGGCCTTCAGCTCGCGGTTCTCGAACACGGCCTCGATGATCAGCTCGCACCCCTTCAGGTCGGCCACGTCGGCCGTCGGCGTGATGCGGCCCAGCAGCGCGGTCTGGTCGTGCGGGTTCATGCGGCCCTTGTCGACGCGCGATTGCGTGAGCTTCTGACTGTAGGCCTTGCCGTGCTCTGCTTTTTCAAGCGAGACGTCCTTCAGCACCGTGGCGATGCCGCGGCTGGCCTGTGCGTAGGCGATGCCGGCGCCCATCATCCCCGCCCCCAGGATGCCCACCTTCTGCGGCTTGTACTTGGGCACGTCCTTCGGCCGCGACTGCCCGCTCTTGATCGCGTTCAGGTTGAAGAAGAACGTGTTGATCATGTTCTTCGCCACCGGGCTCACCATCAGGCTGGCGAGGTAGCGGCTTTCGATGCGCATCGCCGTATCGAAGTCGACCTGCGCGCCTTCCACCATGGCTGCCAGCGTGGCGTGCGGCGCGGGGTACAGGCCGCGCGTCTTGGTCTTGAGCATCGCGGGCGCGACCACCAGGCCACCGGCGATCTTGGGGTTGCTCGGCGTGCCGCCGGGCATCTTGTAATCCTTGCGGTCCCACGGGTGCGTGGCGGCATCGGCGCTGCCCTGCACCGACGCGATCCAGGCTTTGGCACGCGGCAGCAGCTCGTCGGCGCTGGCCACCAGCTCATGCACCAGGCCCAGCTGATGCGCCTCGGCGGGGTTGAACATCTTGCTCTCCAGCACGTAGGGCTGCGCGCCCATCAGGCCGAGCAGTCGCACCATCTTGGTGATGCCGCCGCCGCCCGGCAGCAGGCCGATGGTGACCTCGGGCAGGCCGAACTGGATCTTCGGGTCGTCGACGGCGATGCGGTGATGGCCGATGAGCGCCACCTCCCAGCCACCGCCCAGCGCCGCGCCGTTCAGGCAGCTCACCACCGGCTTGCCCAGCGTCTCCAGCGTGCGGAAGTTCTTCTTGATGCGCTCGATCTCGGCGAAGACCTTGGGCGCGTCGGCGGCTGTCATTCGCATCACGCCCTTCAGGTCGGCGCCGGCGAAGAAGGTCTTCTTGGCCGAGGCGAGCACGATGCCCTGGATGGCGTCCTGGTCCTTCACCACCTGCTCGGTGACGGCCTGAAGGTCGTCCTGCCACTGCAGGCACATGGTGTTGACGGGCGAGCCTTCCTCGTCAAACGTGATGGTGGCGATGCCGTCGGCCAGCGCGTAATGCAAGGTCTTGAGTTTCATGATTCTATGGATTTGATAGCTGCTTGCGCTTGTACAGCAAGGGATGCAGGCATATTTGACTTAAAAACCCAACAACCGGGCGCAGAGAGCGCAGAAATTTCGCAGAGGACGCAAAAGGAAAAACAAAGTTTTTGGCTGTTCTTTCTGCGTCCTCTGCGAAACCTTTGCGTCCTCTGCGTCCGGATGTCCGGATGTCCGGATGCCCGGATGCCCGGCTGTCCGGCTGTTGCGGCCCGCACGAGACTCACAGCCGCTCGACGATGGTGGCGATGCCCATGCCGCCGCCCACGCACAGCGTGGCCAGGCCGTAGCGCAGCTGCCGGCGGTGCAATTCGTCGATCAGCGTGCCGAGGATCATGGCGCCCGTGGCGCCCAGCGGGTGGCCCATGGCGATGGCGCCACCGTTCACGTTCACCTTCTCGTGCGGCACGTCGAATGCCTTCATGAACTTCATCGGCACGGCGGCGAAGGCCTCGTTGACCTCGAACAGGTCGATGTCCTCGATCTTCAACCCCGCCTTGGCCAGCGCCTTGCGCGTGGCGGGCATGGGGCCGGTGAGCATGATGGTCGGGTCGGCACCGCTCAGCGCCGTGGCGACGATGCGCGCGCGCGGCTTGAAGCCGTGCGTCTTGATAGCGGCCTCGTTGCCGACCAGCACCGCCGCCGCGCCATCGACGATGCCCGACGAGTTGCCGGCGTGGTGCACGTGCACGATGCGCTCCACCTGCGGGTAGCGGCCGATGGCGACCGCGTCGAAGCCCATCGCGCCCAACTGCTCGAACGAGGGCTTGAGGCCCGCCAGCGCCTCCACCGTGGTGCGAGGCTTGATGAACTCGTCTTCATCCAGGATGGTCTGGCCCAGCATGTCCGTCACCGGCACGATGGAGTTCCTGAAATAACCCTCGGCCCGCGCCTGCGCGGCGCGCTGCTGCGAGGTGACGGCGAAGCGGTCCACGTCCTCGCGCGAGAAGCCTTCCAGCGTGGCGATCAGGTCGGCGCCCACGCCCTGCGGCACGAAGTCGGTGGCGCTGTTGGTGGCCGGGTCCTGCGCCCAGGCGCCACCGTCGGCGCCGATGGGCACGCGGCTCATGCTCTCCACGCCGCCCGCCACCACCAGGTCTTCCCAGCCTGAGCGGACTTTCTGCGCCGCCATGTTCACCGCCTCCAGCCCCGAGGCGCAGAAACGGTTGAGCTGCACGCCGGCGCACTGCCAGTCCCAGCCGGCCTTCAGCGCCGCCACCTTGGCGATGACCGAGCCCTGCTCGCCGATGGGCGACACGACGCCCATCACCACGTCGTCGACGGCGGCCGTGTCCAGGTCGTGGCGGCGGCGCAGCGCATCCAGCGTGCCGGCCAGCAGGTCGACGGGCTTGACCTCGTGCAGGCTGCCGTCCTTCTTGCCCTTGCCGCGCGGCGTGCGCACGGCGTCGAAAACATAGGCTTCGGTCATCGAGTGGTCTCCTTGCAGGTGCTTCGTTTCAGTATAGGGATTCGATCGGGTGAACGCGCGGCCCAGGCCGCCGCCCGGCGCGCACGCCTGTCCGCCGGGCGACAGCGGGGAGCAGCGGCCAGTGACGCGCCGAGCGGGCACTACAGGGTTTGCGCTATCCAACCCCGGGCCGTTGGGCCACTAAAGTGACGCGCAACTTTCACATTGGACGGGCAGGGGACACATTGCAGTTTCTGCAGTTGGTGATCAGTGGCATTGCGCAAGGCTGCATCTACGGCCTGATCGCGCTGGGCTTCGTGCTGATCTACAAGGCCACGGAGACCGTCAGCTTTGCACAGGGCGACCTGATGATGCTGGGCGCCTTCGGCGGCCTGGCCGGCATGACCATGCTGGGCTTTCCGTTCTGGCTGGCGGTGCCGGCGGCCATCGCGGCGATGGCGCTGTTCGGCGTGCTGACCGAGCGCGTGGTGATCCGCCCCATCCTGGGCCAGCCGGCGTTTTCCATCGTCATGCTGACCATCGGCATCGGCTACGTCGCACGCGGGCTGATCACCATGCTGCCCGGCATCGGCACCGACACCCACACCCTGCCCGTGCCCTACCGCAACGTGACCTGGAACGCGGGCGGCCTGATCCTCAGCGCCGAGCACATGGTGGTGATCGTGGTCACCGCGCTGCTGTGCCTGGGCCTGTTCGCCATGTTCCGCTACAGCAAGCTGGGCATCGCCATGCAGGCTTCGTCGCAGAACCAGCTGGCGGCGTACTACATGGGCATCCCGGTGAAGCGGCTGAACGGGCTGGTATGGGGCCTGGCGGCGGCGGTGGCGGCTATTGCGGGCCTGCTGCTGGCGCCCATCACCTTCGTGCACGCCAACATGGGCTTCATCGGGCTGAAGGCGTTTCCGGCCGCCGTGGTGGGCGGCTTCGGCAGCCTGCCCGGCGCCATCGTGGGCGGGCTGATCATCGGCATCGTCGAGTCGCTGTCGGGCTTCTACCTGCCCGAGGGCTTCAAGGACATCGCCGCCTATGTGGTCGTCTTGATCATGCTGATGGTCAAGCCCAACGGCCTGTTCGGCGACAAGCTGACGAAGAAGGTATGACCCCCTGAGCCGCTCCGCGTCTTCCACCCTTTGCTATGCGGGGGGACACCGCCAGTGGCCGGCACAGGTCCGGCCACGGCGGTCGCTGGTATCGCCGGCTCCGCGGCGGTCGGTCTGCTGGTGTTGACGATGCTGGCGATGCAAACCGCCGGGGGCGGCTGACACATGCGCTTCATCTTCAAGACCAGCTACGAGCAGGACATCCGCCTGGCCAAGCACGGCGGGCATGTGTTCTGGTATTCGGCGCTGTTGCTGTTCATGTTCGCCGCGCCCTGGCTGCTGCCGGAGTACTGGCTGGCGCAGCTCACCTTCGTGCTGATCTACAGCGTGGTCGGCCTGGGGCTGATGCTGCTGGCAGGCTTCACCGGGCAGTTCTCGCTGGGGCATGCGGCCTTTCTGGGCGTGGGCGCCTACACGCAGGGCGTGCTGACCAACCTGGGGCTGCCGTTTCCCATCGCCATGGCGTGCTCGGCGCTGGTGGCCGCCGCCGTGGGCGTGGTGGTCGGCCTGCCGGCGCTGCGGCTCAAGGGCATCTACCTGGGCATCGCCACCTTGGCCTTCGGCTTCATCGTCGAAGAAGTGTTCGCGCGCTGGGACCGCCTGACCGGCGGCAACGCCGGCATGCACGTCAAGTCGCCCGCCATCTTCGGCT
This sequence comes from Ottowia beijingensis, assembly GCF_013423955.1. Classification (GTDB taxonomy): domain Bacteria; phylum Pseudomonadota; class Gammaproteobacteria; order Burkholderiales; family Burkholderiaceae_C; genus Ottowia; species Ottowia beijingensis. The sequence continues at coordinate 1,335,888 of NZ_JACCKX010000001.1, forward strand.
GGTCGATCGAGACCGGCACGGGCTTCTATCTGCTGTGCCTGCTCACCGTGGTGCTGGTCACCCTGGGTGTGCTGAACCTGCTGCGCTCGTCCACCGGGCGCGCCTTCGTGGCGATCCGCGACTCGGAAATCTCGGCGCAGAGCATGGGCATTCACCTGGCGCGCTACAAGACGCTGTCGTTCGCGCTGTCGGCGGCGCTGGCGGGCCTCGGCGGCGCGCTGTATGCGCACCAGATCCAGTTCCTCTCGCCCGACCAGTTCAGCATCCTGCAGTCGATCGACCTGCTGCTGATGGTGGTGATCGGCGGGCTGGGCTCGGTGCACGGGGCGTTTCTGGGTGCGGCGTTCCTGATCGCCATGCCCCAGCTCATCGCCATGGTCAAGGACTACCTGCCCGCTGCCATCGGCTACGCGCCGGGGCTGCAGGGCTTCGTGTACGGCGCGGTGCTGATCGCCTTTGTGCTGTTCGAGCCGCTCGGCCTGTACGGGCGCTGGCTCAAGGTGCGCACCTGGCTGCAGCTGTTCCCGTTCTACCGCAAGGGCATGTTCAAGCGGCAGAAGTCGTTCCAGAAGTCGGACAGGTTGAAATGATCCCCCTGAGTCGCTGCACGCCCTCCCCCTAAGGGGACGCACCCCATGGCCGGGGACGCCCCGTCCATGGGTGCATTGGCGTGGCGTGCTCCGCGGCCGGTCGAGGTGGGCGCCTGTGGACGAGCGGCGTTTCCGGGTCGAACGAAGCGTTGGCCCTCACCCCAACCCTTCCCGCCTGCGGGAGAGGGAGCAAGACAGCTCGCCGCGCGAAGCAGCGGCGCAGGCCAACCGAAGGCCGAGCGCAGCGATGGCCCGTGTGGACTTCACTTCCCCTCTGGCCGTGCCGAGAAGCGCAGGGCGTGGGGCGGGCGCGGCAGCGCAGCATGCCGCGCTTCGTGCTCTGACTTGCTGCGGATGTTTGAGCGGCGTGAGCGAAGCGAACAAAGCGAGTTCCGCAGCGCCGCCCCGCGCCCGAGCATCGCAGGTTGCCCGCAGCGAAGCGGAGGGACACGGCCAGCGGGGTCGCCTTTCTTTGGTTACTTTCTTTTGGCGAGACAAAGAAAGTGACTGCGCCGCCGGGCGCACATCCCGGCCAGCAGCGCCTCCAATCCATGCCCGACTCGCCGCGCCGCACCCAGCCCCTCACCCCAGCCCTCTCCCCAACGGGGAGAGGGAGAAAGCCCTGAAGTGACCCAGGAAGTGTTGCTTTCCGCCCGCAACCTCAGCGTCCGCTTCGGCGGCGTGCTGGCCGTGAACGACGTCAGCTTCGACGTGCGCCGGGGCGAGGTGTTCACCCTGATCGGCCCCAACGGCGCCGGCAAGACCACGGTGTTCAACCTCATCAGCCGCATCTACACGCCCACCACGGGCGAAATCGACTACGCTGGCCCCGACGGCATGCTGAAGCTGACCGCCCAGCCGGCGCACCGCGTGGCCGGCCTGGGCATTGCCCGCACCTTCCAGAACATCGAGCTGTTCGAGCACGCCACCGTGCTGCACAACCTGCTGATCGGCCGCCACACGCACCGCCAGACAGGGTTCTGGAGCGAGCTGTTCTTCACCCCCGCCACGCGCGCCGCCGAGCTGCAGGCGCGCGAGCGGGTCGAGCGCGTGATCGAGCTTCTGGACTTGCAGCACCACCGCGACGCGATGGTGGCCGGCCTGCCCTACGGCGTGCGCAAGGTGGTCGAGCTGGCGCGCGCGCTGTGCGCCGAACCGCGCCTGCTGCTGCTGGACGAGCCCTCGTCCGGCCTGAACGTGGAAGAGACCGAGGACATGGCGTTCTGGATCCAGGACATCGTGCAGGAGCTGGGCGTGACGGTGCTGATGGTGGAGCACGACATGAGCCTGGTGTCGCGCGTGTCCGACCGCGTGCTGGCCATGAACCAGGGCCAGGTGCTGGCCATGGGCACGCCGCGCGAGGTGCAGACCGACCCGGCCGTGGTCGAGGCCTACCTGGGTTCGGTCGACGATGTGGCGTCGCTGCGCAGGAGAACGCATGAGCGACATCATGTTGAAGCTCCTCAACGTCGAGAGCAGCTACGGCCCCATCAAGGCCATCCGCGGCGTCAGCCTGCAGGTGGAACGCGGCCAGATCGCCACCGTGCTGGGCAGCAACGGCGCCGGCAAGAGCACCATCCTGAAGACCATCTCGGGCATCATCGACCCGCGCAAGGGCTCGGTCGAGTTCAAGGGCCAGGACATCACCGCGCGCGATCCGGCCCACATCGTGCAGCGCGGCCTGTCGCACGTGCCCGAGGGGCGCGAGGTGTTTCCGCTGCTGTCGGTGCGCGACAACCTGCTGATGGGCGCCTACACCCGCCGCGACCGCGACGGCGTGGCGCGCGACATGGAACAGGTGTATGCCTGCTTCCCGATCCTGAAGGAGCGCGCCGCGCAGAACGCCGGCCTGCTGTCGGGCGGCCAGCAGCAGATGCTGGCCATCAGCCGCGCGCTGATGGCCGCGCCCGAGCTGATCCTGCTGGACGAGCCCAGCCTGGGCCTGTCGCCCAAGCTGACCAAGGAAATCTTCGAGATCGTGGTGCGCATCAACCGCGAGCGCGGCACCACCATCCTGCTGGTGGAGCAGAACGCCAACATGGCCCTGAACGCCGCCGACTACGGCTACGTGCTCGAGAACGGCCGCATCGTGATGGAAGACAGCTGTGCCGCCCTGCGCGAGAAGGACGACATCAAGGAGTTCTATCTGGGCATGAAGGACGAAGGCGTGCGCGGCGAGCGGCGCTGGAAGAAGAAGAAGACCTGGAGATAGGCATGTCGAATCTTTGGGACCTCACCCACATCCAGCCCAGGTCGGGCAGCGTGCTCGACGGCGACACCATCGCCGCGATGTTCTGGAACGCCGTGGCGCAGCGCGGCGACAAGGTGTGGCTGCGCGAGAAGCACCTCGGCATCTGGCGCAGCTGGAGTTGGACGCAGGTGGGCGAGGCCGTGCGCGAGATCGCCGGCGGGCTGATGAGCTGGGGCTGGCGCCCGGCGACACCGCGTCGATCCTCTCCAACACCGTGCTCGAATGGGTGCTGGCCGACCTGGCCGTGCTGTCGGCCGGCGGCGTGTCCAACGGCGTCTACCCCACCGACGCCGCCAGCCAGGTGCACTACCTGTGCGAAGACTCGCGCACCAGTGTGCTGTTCGTCGAAAACGACGAACAGCTCGACAAGGCCCTGGAAGTGCGCGAGCGCCTGCCGCTGCTGAGGAAGATCGTCGTCTTCGACATGGACGGCCTGCGCGGCCTGGACGAACCGGACGTGATCGGCCTGGACGCCCTGCGCGCGCTGGGCCGCGACTACAACGCCCAGCACCCCGATGCCGTGGCACAGCGCGTGGCCGCCTGCCGGCCCGAGGACCTGGCCATCCTGGTCTACACCTCGGGCACCACCGGCAAGCCCAAGGGCGCCATGCACACGCACGCCGGGCTGACCTACACGGTGCGCGGCTTCAACACCCTGATCGCCCGCAACGAGGACGACGAGGGCATGTGCTTTCTGCCCCTGTGCCACATCGCCGAGCGCATGGGCGGCGAATACTTCTCGCTCTACACCGGCGCGCGGCTCAACTTCGTCGAGAACCCCGACACCGTGCCCGAGAACGTGCGCGAGATCGCCCCCACGGTGTTCACCGCCGTGCCGCGCGTGTGGGAGAAGTTCTATTCGGGCGTGATGATCGCGCTGAAGGAAGGCACGCGCTTGCAGCAGGCGGTGTACGGCTGGGGCATCGGCGTGGGCCACCGCATTGCCGAGCTGGTGATGGCCGGCCAGCCGGTGCCGGCCCTGCTGAAGGCGCAGTTCAGGCTGGCGCGCTGGCTGGCGCTGGACAACGTGCGCAAGCTGATCGGCATTCACCGCGCGCGCTTTCTGGTCACCGGCGCGGCGCCGATCTCGCCCGAGCTGGTGAAGTGGTACCTGGCGCTGGGCGTGCCGATGCTGGAGGTGTGGGGCATGACCGAGACCTGCGGCGCCTCCACCGGCGTGCCCATCGACCGCATCAAGCCCGGCTCCATCGGCCCGGCGGCCAGCTTCAACCAGCTGCGGCTCGACCCCGAGACGGGCGAGTTGCAGGTCAAGGGCGCCAACGTGTTCGCCGGCTACCTGAACCTGCCCGAGAAGACCGCCGAGACCTTCACCGCCGACGGCTGGCTGCGCACCGGCGACGTGGGCACGGTGGACGCGGACGGCTTCTACCGCATCACCGACCGCATGAAGGACATCATCATCACCGCCGGCGGCAAGAACGTGACGCCGAGCGAGCTGGAGAACGAGCTCAAGTTCAGCCCCTACGTCACCGACGCGGTGGTCATCGGCGACCAGCGGCCCTACCTGGTGGTGATCATCATGATCGACCAGGAGAACGTCGAGAAGTACGCGCAGGACCACGACGTGCCCTTCTCCAACTACGCCAGCCTGACGCGCGCGCCGGAAGTGCAGGCGCTGATCCAGGGCGTGATCGACGAGGTGAACACCAAGTTCGCCCGCGTCGAGCAGATCAAGAAGTTCTTTTGCTCGACACCCAGCTCAGCGCCGAGGACGAGGAGCTGACGCCCACCATGAAGCTCAAGCGCCAGCTGGTGCAGACCAAGTACGCGCCGCAGATCGAGGCCATGTACCGGACATGAGTCACGGGTTGTCAGGGTAATCACTGCGGCCGGCGGCTGAACCCGGTGGCCACAATTCCGGTCGCATTCCATCATTCACAAGGAGACACCCATGCAACTGAAGCACGCACTCGTGGCCCTGGCCTGCACCCTGGCCGCCAGCGGACCGGCTCTTGCGCAAAGCCAGGGCGTGAGCAAGGACACCATCACGCTCGGATCGATCCAGGACCTGTCCGGCCCGCTGGCCGGCTTCGGCAAGCAGATCCGCATGGGCATGCAACTGCGCGTGGACGAGATCAACGAGCAAGGCGGCATCAACGGCCGCAAGCTGGCGCTCAAGGTCGAAGACTCGGGCTACGACCCCAAGCGCGCCGTGCTGGCCGCGCAGAAGCTGGTCAACCAGGACAAGATCTTCGCCATGGTGGGCACCATCGGCACAGCACCCAACGTGGCGGCTTTTCCCGTCATGTTCGATAAGAATGTGCTGAGCTTCTTTCCGGTCACGGCGGCACGCGAGATGTACGAGCCACACCACCGCCTGAAGTATTCGTTCGCCTCCACCTACTACGACCAGGTTCGGCTGGCGGCGCCCAAGCTGGTGAAGGAGAAAGGCGCCAAGAAAGTGTGCACGATCTACCAGGACGACGAGTTCGGCCTGGAGGTGCTACGCGGCGCCGAGGCGGGCCTAAAGACCATCGGCGTCGAACTGGCCGAAAAGACCTCCTTCAAGCGCGGCGCCACCGACTTCTCCTCGCAGGTCGCACGCATGAAGGCGGCCGGTTGCGACTTCGTGGTGCTGGGCACCCTGATCCGTGAGACCATCGGCACCATCGGCGAGTCGCGCAAGATCGGCTTCAACCCCACCTTCCTGGGTTCAGCCGGCGCCTATACCGAACTGATCCACAAGCTCGGCGGCAAGGCAATGGACGGCCTGTATGCCGCCATGACGGTGCAGCAACCGTACCTCGACGAAGCCTCGCAGCCGATCCGCTTCTGGGCCAACAAGTACAAGACCAAGTTCAACGAAGACCCGGCCGTGTTCTCGGTCTACGGCTACAGCCTGATCGACACGTTCAGCAAGGCCGCACAGAAGGCCGGCGCCAACCTGACGACGGACAGCTTCATCAAGGCCATGGACAGCATGACGCTGGAGCCCGACATGTTCGGATCACCGACCATGACCTTCTCGGCGACCAAGCGTCTGGGCAATGAATCTTCACGCCTGTCCCAGATCCAGGATGGTCGATGGAAGGTGGTTTCCGACTACATGAAGTAAGGGTCAGCCAGCGCCCACATCAGGCCGCCCGCGAGGCGGCCTTTTCTTGTGTGCATAGCTTCAGCCCAGCGCCTTGCCCATCATCTGCCCCACGCGCACCGCGCCGCCGGGCGCCCAGTCGGGGTTGAACTTCAGCGTGGCCCGGGGCCACAGCAGCACCACGGTGGAGCCGAGCAGAAAGCGCCCCATCTCGTCGCCCTGCTTCAGCTCGATGCTCTGATCTTGATAGTTCCAGCGCTTGATTTCGCCAAGGCGGGGCGGGTTGACGACGCCGTGCCACACGGTCGCCATGCTGCCGACGATGGTGGCGCCCACCAGCACCAGCACGAAGGGGCCGCGCGCGGTGTCGAACACGCAGACCACGCGCTCGTTGCGCGCGAACAGCCCCGGCACGCCGCGCGCGGTGGTGGGGTTGACGCTGAACAGCTCGCCCGGCACGTACACCATCTGCTGCAGCCGGCCGGCGCAGGGCATGTGGATGCGGTGGTAGTCCTTGGGCGACAGGTACAGCGTGGCGAACTGACCGTGCGCGAACTCGGCCGCCAGCCTGGCATCGCCCGCCAGCAGCGCGGTGGTGCTGTAGGCGTGGCCCTTGGCCTGGAAGATCCGGCCCTGCTCAATGGCGCCGAACTGGCTGATGGCACCATCCACCGGGCACACGTAATCCGCCGCTGCCAGCGGCCGCGCGCGTCGCGCAGCGGGCGGGTGAAGAAGTCGTTGAAGCTGGCGTAGCTGGCGATGTCGGGGTTGGCGGCCTCGCGCATGTCGACGCCGTAGCGCGCCACGAAGCGGCGGATGGCGGCGTGCGTGGCATCGCCCAGCCGCGCATCGGCGGCGCGGCCGGCCAGTTGGGTGAGCAGCTTCTTGGGCAGCAGGTATTGCGGCAGGACAGCGAGGCGATCGGACATGGGGGATTCTAGGGAGCGCGCTGCCGCGTGGCCCCACCTCACCCCAACCCTCTCCGGCACGGCGGGAGAGGAGCCAACACCTTCAATCCAGGCTGATGTTCTTGCGCGCGATCAGCTTGCCGTACATCTGGCCCTTGGTGTGGGCCTGCTTGACGATCTCGTCGAGCGACCAGTTCACGTATTCGAAGGCGAAGGTGTCCATGCGCGCCTTGATGTCCGGGTCCTGCATGACCTTGGCGACGTCGGCCGCGATCCTGTCGCGCACCGTGGGGGCGATGCCCTTGGGCGCGGCCAGCACCACGAAGCTGCTCTGCGCGAAGTCCTTCGGGCCGCCGGCCTCGGCCACGGTGGGCAGCTCGGGCATCTGCGGGATGCGCCTGGGCGTGGCCACGCCCAGATAGCGCACCTTGTTCGCCTTGTACACGCCCTGGCTCGACGGAATGGTGCCGAGCGCCCAGGCGATCTCGCCGCCGGCCAGCGCGGTGAACATCTGGCCCGAATCCTTGAACGGGATGTGCTGCATGGCGATGCCGGTGCCCAGCTCCAGCTGCTCGCCGCCCAGGTGCGCCGGGCTGCCGATGCCCCACGAGCCATACGTCACCTTGTCCGGCTGCGCCCTGGCGGCCGCCACCAGATCGCCCACGTTCTTCCACGGCGAATTCACCGGCACGGTGATGAGAAAAGGCGTGTTGTAGAGCGAGGCCACCATGTCGTAGACCTGCAGCGTCTGGAAGTTGCGCGCCTTGTACAGCAGCGGCAGCGCGGCGAGCTGTTCGCTGTCGAGCTGCACCAGCGTGTAGCCGTCGGCCGGCAGGCGGCGCGTGGCCTCGAACACCACGAAGCCGCCGGCGCCGGGGCGGTTCTGCACCAGCACGGGCTGCTTCCACAGCGCGCCGAGCTTGTCGGTGATGGCGCGCAGCAGCGCATCGGGCCCGCTGCCGGGCGGGAAGGGGGTGAAGATGTTGACCGGCTTGCCAGGAAGTCGCTTTGCGCCAACGCGGGCGCGGCGGCGCAGAAGGCGGTGGCGGCCAGCAGGGCCAGGGTGGTGCGGCGCTGAAGGGGCATGTTGTCTCCGTGGTTGCTTTTAATTTGATAGCTTATTGCGCTTTTTGGACGGGCGCTGGAGGCCGATTTGGCTTGAAACGCTTGAGGTCGCCTATTCAGGCTGGCCGATGGTCAGCGCGATCTCGCCCACGCCGTCGATGCGGCCGGTGATCACGTCGCCCGGCTGCACCGGGCCCACGCCCTCGGGCGTGCCGGTGTAGATCAGGTCGCCCGGCTGCAGGTGGTAGTACTGCGACAGGTTGGCCACGATCTCGGGCACGCTCCAGATCAGGTCCTTCAGGTCGGCGTTCTGCTTCACGGTGCCGTTGACGCTCAGGCTGATGGCGCCGGACTTGGGGTGGCCGATGGCGCTGGCGGGCACCAGCGCGCTCATCACGGCCGAGTTCTCGAAGTCCTTGCCGAAGTCCCACGGCCGGCCCATCTCGCGCGACTTGATCTGCAGGTCGCGCCGCGTCATGTCCAGCCCGCAGGCGTAACCCCACACGCAGTCCAGCGCGTTCTCCACGCTCACGCGGAAGGCCGGCTGACCGAGGGCGATGACCAGTTCCATCTCGTAGTGGTAGTTCTGGCTGCCCAGCGGGTAGGGCACGGTGGCGCCGCTCATCACCAGGTCGGCGGGCGTCTTGTTGAAGTAGAACGGCGGCTCGCGGTCGGGGTCGAACCCCATTTCGCGCGCGTGCGCGGCGTAATTGCGGCCGACGCAGAAAATGCGCGTGACGGCGTATTGCTGTTGGCTGCCACGCACGGGCACGGCGGCTTGGGGGCGGGCGGGAAGACGTAGCTGGTCATGGAACAGGTCCTTGGTTCAGGAAGAGACACGCATTGTGGGAGCGGCCTTGGCCGCGATGGCAGCCTCACGTGTGGCGATGCGCCCCATCGCGGCCAAGGCCGCTCCCACAGGAGAAAGAAATCAGAAATCCTCGTAGAAGCCGAGCGCGCGCTGCATCGGCGCGTCGTCCACGTGGAACAGGTAGGCGTCCTTGGCGCGCGCGCGGTGCGTCACCTCGGCATGCGTCGGAATCGCCAGCGTATCGCCCTCGCCCCACTGCAGCGTCACGCCGTCGATCACCGACTCGCCCTGCCCTTCGATGACGTGGATCACGCTGCTGGCCGAGCGCTTGCGCGGTGAAAAATCCTGCCCCGCGCGCAGCTGTTGCGCCGAAAACCCCAGCGTCGGCAGGCAGGGTTTTCCCGTTTCGGGATTCACATACGCCAGTTGCACCGCCTCGTCCTTGGGCGTGACGGTGGCGATGGCGCCCAGCGCCTCGCGCACTTCCTTCCACGGGTAGCGGATCTGCGGGTAGTCGGCGCGCTGCGCCTGCCCGAGCGAGGCGTAGGGCAGCAGGCCGGCGCGGCGGTAGGTGTTCTGCGAGGCGTCCAGCGCATCGTTCAGCGTCTGCGACGGCCCTTCGATGGCGTAGCTGGCCTCCATGGCGTAGATCATCGGCAGGTCCAGCGCATCCAGCCATACCACCGGGCCGCTGCCTCCGTGGCCGTGCTCGTGCCAGTTGAGTGCGGGCGTCAGGATCAGGTCGCCCTTTTCCATCGGGCATTTCTCGCTGTTCACGGTGGTGTAGCCGCCGCTGCCCTCGATGACGAAGCGCACCGCCGTCGGCGTGTGGCGGTGGTTGGGCGCCACCTCGCCCGGCAGGATGAGTTGCAGGCCGACGTAGATGGTGGGCGTGGCCACCAGCTTGTCGAGCCCGTGGCCGGGGTTGCACAGCACCAGCACGCGGCGCTCGGCCTTCTCGATCGGCGTCAGCTCGCCCGCGCGCAGCAGGTGCGGGCGGATGTCCTGGTAGCGCCACATGAAGGGCTGCGTGGCGCGCGCCGGCTTGCCGCGCGGCAGCAGGCCGCGCAGCTGCGGCCACAGCGGCGCGACGGAGAGGTCGTTGATCGCCTTGACGTAGTCGGCCGGCAGGTCTTCCAGCCGGCCCAGGCTGTCGGCGTGGCCGAGCGAATTCACGGCGTCGAGCGCGTTCATGCGGGTTGTCTCCTGTGATTGGACGTGGCGCATGGACGAGCCGCCAGACCATTTGATATGCGTGCTTATCAACAGTTTAGCGTCTGGATTCCGGTCATGTAAACGCCGCCATCGGCGCGGCGCGCGGGCACAATGGCCGCCTCATGACCGCTGCCCCGCCGCTGCTCGATGTGCGTGATCTCGCCAAGACCTATGGCGATGCGCGCGTGGTGGATGGCGTGTCGTTCAGCATCGTGCCGGGCGAATGCCTGGGTGTGATCGGCCCCAACGGCGCGGGCAAGACCACCACCATCCGCATGTGCCTGGGGCTGACGGCGCCGGATGCGGGCAGCATCCGCTACTTCGCGCGTGACGATGGCACGACGCTGGAGATGCCGCGCGATGGCCTGGCCATCAAGGCACGCCTCGGCGTGGTAGCGCAGTTCGATTCGCTCGACCCGGACTTCAGCTGCGCCGAGAACCTGTACGTGTTCGGCCGCTACTTCGGCCTGCGCCGCACGCAGATGGCCGAGCGGGTGCCGCAGTTGCTGGACTTCGCCGCGCTCGGCCACAAGGCGAGCGCCAAGCCGGCCGAGCTGTCGGGCGGCATGAAGCGCCGCCTGTCGCTGGCGCGTGCGCTGGTGAACAACCCCGATTTGCTGCTGCTTGACGAGCCGACCACCGGCCTCGATCCGCAGGCGCGCCACCTGATGTGGGAGCGCCTGCAGCGCCTGCTGGCCGAGGGCAAGTCGATCCTGTTGACCACGCACTTCATGGACGAGGCCGAGCGCCTGTGCCAGCGCCTGCTGGTGCTGGACCACGGCCGCAAGATCGCCGAGGGCCGCCCGCGCGAATTGATTGCCGAGCATCTGGAACCCGAGGTGGTCGAGGTCTACGGCCAGGGCGCGCTGGCGCTGGCCGATTCGCAGCTGGCCGCGCACACCGAGCGCGTGGAGAAGAGCGGCGAGACGGTGTTCTTCTACACCCGCCACGCGCGCCCCTTGCTGCAGGCGCTGGAAGCGCACCCGCAACTGCGCACGCTGCACCGGCCGGCGAACCTGGAGGACCTGTTCCTCAAGCTGACGGGCCGGCAGATCCGTGAAGATGGTTGACATGAACGACACGAGGCGCCCGCCAGCCCTGAATGTGGGAGCGGCCTTGGCCGCGATGGAGCATTTCGCCCCACGCCACGCTGCATCGCGGCCAAGGCCGCTCCCACACAGACCGCGACGCGCCGCGCCGTGAACCGCCTGCCATGAACGAACCCTCCGTCTGGTCCCCACCGCGCCTGTCGATGCGCTGGTGGCCGGTGTTCCAGCGCAACCTGCTGGTGTGGCGCAAGCTGGCCATCCCGAGCCTGCTGGCCAATATCGGTGAACCGCTGCTGTGGCTGGTGGCCTTCGGCTACGGCCTGGGCGCCATGGTGGGGCGCGTGCCGACGCATGGGCAGGAGGTGCCCTACATCCTGTTCCTGGCCAGCGGCAGCATCTGCATGAGCGCGATGAACGCCGCCAGCTTCGAGGCGCTGTATTCGGCCTTCTCGCGCATGCACGTGCAGAAGACCTGGGACGGCATCCTGAACACGCCCGTGCAGCTCGACGACGTGGTGCTGGCCGAGATGCTGTGGGCCGGCTTCAAGGCGCTGTTCTCGGTCGTCGCCATCCTGGGCGTGATGCTGGCGCTGAAGATCAGCCTGTCTCCGAAACTCATCCTGGTGCCGCCCATCCTGCTGTTCGCCGGCGTCACCTTTGCCAGCATGGCGCTGGTGTTCAACGCCAAGGCCAGGAGCTACGACTTCTTCACCTACTACTTCGCGGTGCTGCTGTCGCCGATGATGTTCCTCTCCGGCGTATTCTTTCCACGCACGCAGCTGCCGGCGTTCGCACAGGCCATCACCGACTGGCTGCCGCTGACGGCGGCGGTGGAGCTGGTGCGGCCGCTGTTCCTGAACCAGTGGCCGGCCGAAGCCTGGCGGCATCTGGGCATCCTGGCGGTGTGGGCGGGCGTCAGCTTCTGGGTGGCGCTGGCGTTCACGCGGCAGCGGTTCAGGCGTTGAGACGCACGCGGGGCAAATGCGCTTGAAGCCGCGGCTTCGACCGCCCGCCCACCCGCTCATGCATGGCGAGTGATTGCGGCCCCAACACACGCCTGAACTTCGCCTGGCCACCCACCCAGCCGCCCGACAGATTGACATGACAGATTGACAGGCCGGCGCCCGGCGCGGCCTGTCAATCTGGCAGCCTGCTCGCCGCCGTCAGGCGCAAACCCAGGCGCGACAAGCACTTGCATCAGCCCATCGGGCTGGCAAGCAGCTTGCTTCATTCCATGCGAGCAACAAGCACTTATGGATGGAGCATGAAGCCGACCCTCGCATTGACCGCTTTATGGCTGGGCAGCGTTGTGGCCGCGCAGGCACAGGAGCCCGCGGCATCGGCGCCCGCATCGGCCACCGCCGCAGCGCAGCCGGCCGGCGTGCCGGTGGCGGGCCTGCGCCCTTACGAGCGGCCCGAAGGCGCGCCGCGCCAGACAGAGCCGCCGGCCACGCCCGAGCAGATGGGTCGCTGGCTGCGTGGCGTGTCGCAGCCGCACCCCGGCAACGTCGAATCCATAGCGGGCACAGGCCACTGGTGGGTGCCATTGCGGGGGCCGGGCATGACCCCGCCGTACGACCCGCGCGGCTGGCATGGCGAAGCGCCATCCTCCGCACCCGCGACCCAGGCGCCCGCCAGCACCGCGTCCCGTTGAGTCAAGACGAGTTTCCGCCGTCCATGACCCGCACCCAGAACATGTCTGCCCCGCGCGCCTCGGCGCATGCGGCGTGCGGACTCCCGAATCGCCGCAGCCGTGCAAGGCGGCGCGTCGATGCTGCCGACAGGCAGGGGCCGCAAGGCCCGATTGTTTTCCTTGTTTTTGCATCGAAGGAGATCTCCATGAAACTGGTTCGTCAAGCACTTGGCCTGTCGGTGATGGCGGCTGCACTGGCCGCATTGCCCGCCATGGCACAGCAATCCGGCATGAGCGGCATGTCGGGCATGAGCGGTCAGAAAGGCATGAGCGGCATGTCTGGCCAGCAAGGCATGTCGGGTATGTCTGGCATGAGCGGCAACAAGCCCGCCGCTGGCGAGCAGAACCCCGGCATGGGTGGCATGTCGGGCATGAGCGGCATGAGCGGTATGTCCGGCATGTCGGGCCAGCAGGGCATGTCGGGAATGTCGGGCATGAGCGGCCAGCAAGGCATGTCGGGCATGAGCGGCATGTCCGGCCAGCAGGGCATGAGCGGCATGTCGGGAATGTCCGGCAACAAGGCCAAGGCCCCCGCCAAGAAGAAAAAGAAAGCCACCACCAAGAAGCGCCGCACCCAGCGTCAGCAGGGCATGAGCGGCATGTCGGGTATGAGTGGGATGTCCGGCATGAGCGGCATGTCCGGTATGTCGGGCCAACAAGGCATGAGCGGCATGTCGGGGATGTCCGGCATGAGCGGCCAGCAAGGCATGTCGGGCATGTCCGGCCAGCAGGGCATGGGCGGCATGTCCGGCAACAAGTAATCCGATAGGACGGTCCTGCCAGCCGGGCTTTGGCCTGGCTGGCCTTGCCGGGGCTTTCCGCGTGGACTGCCCCCGGCCTTTTCCGACAAGACGCTGTATCCCTTTTTCGTGGAGCACGCGATGAACGCGCCCCGATTCAGACTCCTCCTCTGGTTGTCGGCCTGCCTGACCACCGCCGCGTTGCTCGGCGCCTGCAAGGACGCAAGCCCGCCCACCGCCGCCCCAGCGACCCCCGCCGCCAGCGCAGCGGCCCCGCGCCTGTTGCCGCAGCCGCCACGGCCAAGCCGGCGAGCTACCACGCGGCCAGGTACGACCCCATCCATTTCAAGCCCGCCATCGACAAGGCCACCAACGAGCAGTGCCTGGCCTGTCACGCCGAAGTGCTCAAGCCGAGCGTGCGCAAGACGTCGCCGGCCGGTTTGTCCAGCGGCACCGCCAAGGCCTGGTATCAGCAGACGTCCACCTACCAGGGCGAGCAGGACACCTTCCACCGCCGCCACATCAGCACCGACTTCGCCAGGCAGGTGATGACGATGCGCTGCACCACCTGCCATGAAGGCAACGACCCGCGCGAGGAAGCGCCGGGAAGTTCGGCCACCGACTTCGGCCAGCAGACCCTGCGCAAGATGGTCAACCCCGAGACCGTGTGCCTGAAGTGTCACGGCAAGATGAACCATGCGGTCATGGGCCTGCCGGGGCCGTGGGAACAGTCGAAGGCCATGTTCCAGAACAACTGCCTGCTGTGCCATTCCAACATCCGCACCAGCCGGCACAACGTCAACTACCTGAACGCCAAGGCCATCGAGGAACTGGCCGCCAAGCCGGACGGCGGCGACACCTGCTACGGCTGCCACGGCGGCCGCGCCTGGTACCGCACGCACTACCCCTATCCGCGTCACGCCTGGCCGGGCATGGACCCGACGGTGCCGGACTGGGCCAAGGGCCGCCCCACCGAAAGCGAAGTGCGCTTCATCGCCGCCGCCGTGACGTCTGGAGAGAAGAAATGAAGAACAACGACCTGCCGCGTGACGCCGTGCGCTTTCCCAGCGTGAACGATTCCATCGACCGCCACGGCAATGGCTACCGGCGGCGCGACTTCCTGAAGATCATCGGCACCGCGGCCGGTGCCGCCGGGCTGGTCAGCGTCGGTGTGTCGGTGGCGCCCGAGAAGGCGCAGGCCTTCGCCTACGAGCCCTACTACACCGACGATCAGCTCACCACCGTGGTCACCTCGTGCGCCCACAACTGCGGCTCGCGACACGTGCTGGTGGCGCACAAGAAAGGCGACGTGATCGTGCGCCTGTCGACCGACAACGGCGAATACCAGGCCGGCGGCGCCTACGGCAAGGACACCTTCGAGGAGCCGCAGCTGCGCGCCTGCCTGCGCGGGCGCAGCTACCGCGCGCGCCTGTACTCGCCCGAGCGCCTGCTCTACCCCATGAAGCGCGTCGGCGCGCGCGGCGAGCACAAGTTCAAGCGCATCACCTGGGACGAGGCCCTCAACGAGATCGCCCAGAAGATGGTGCAGCTGAAAAAGGACTTCGGCCCCACCGCCATCCTCGACCAGAGCTACGCCGGCGCCAGCTACGGCGTGCTGCACAAGAGTGATCAGATCGAAGGGCTGCTGGGCCGCTTCCTGGGCATGTTCGGCTGCCGCACCAACTCGTGGAGCGTGCCGAGCTACCAGGGCACCACGTTCTCCAGCCGCATGACCTTCGGCACCATCCAGGACGGCAACGAGGACGACGCGTTCGCGCACAGCAAGCTGATCATCATGTGGGGCTGGAACCCGGCCTACACCTTCCACGGCGGCAACACCTTCTACTACATGCGCATGGCCAAGCAGCGCGGCTGCAAGTTCGTGCTGGTCGATCCGCAGTACACCGACTCGGCCGCCGTGTACGACGCCTGGTGGATCCCCATCAAGCCCAACACCGACGCGGCCATGATGGCCGCCATGGCCTACCACATCTTCACCAACAACTGGCAGGACCAGAAGTTCATCAACAAGTTCGTGCTGGGCATGGACGCCGGCACGCTGCCCAAGGAGTTCGCGGGCAAGGAGAACTTCAAGGACTACATCCTCGGCACCTACGACAAGCAGCCCAAGACGCCCGAATGGGCCGAGCCGATCTGCGGCGTGAAGGCCGACGACATCAAGAAGCTGGCCGAGATGTACGCCAGGACCAAGCCCGCCGCGCTGAAGGCGTCCTGGTCGCCTGGCCGCGCCAGCTACGGCGAGCAGTACAACCGCATGGCCGCTGCACTGCAGGCCATGACCGGCAACATCGGCATCCTGGGCGGCTGTGCCGAGGGCGTGGGCAAGGCCTGGCACAGCGAGAGCGTGGCCTACCCCTACGACGAGAACGCCAACCTGTGGTGGGCATCGATCAAGAGCGACCGCTGGGCCCACTGCGTGCTGAACTACCCGAACGTGAAGAGGGAAGAAGTGGGCCTCTGGCCGCGCGAGGACAACCTGGATGGCCAGATTCCCAACATCAAGGCGATCTTCTGGCAGGGCAGCGACTGGTTCAACCAGCTCACCAACATAAACAAGGAAATCAAGGCCATCGACAAGCTGGAACTGGTGGTGTGCATGGACTCGACCATCACGCCCTCGGGCATCTGGGCCGACTACCTGCTGCCGATCGCCACGCACTTCGAGCGGCACGACGTGGCGCTGCCCTGGTACAAGGGCCACTATTACATCCACCGTCCGAAGGTGATCGAGCCACTGGGCGAGAGCAAGACCGACTTCCAGGTGTTCACCGAGATGTGCTACCGGCTGGAGCAGATCGACCCGAGCCTGAAGAACCTGGGCCAGCGCTACAACCCGCGCGCCCAACGCGACTACTTCCAGAACCCCGATGCGGTGGACGAGGCCTACCTGAAGGCCTGGTGGGACGGCAGCGTGCAGCACCACCAGCATGTCACCATGAGCTGGGACGAGTTCAAGCAGCACGGCACCTACAAGTTCAAGCTCAGCGAACCGCATGTCGCCTTCCGCGACCAGGTGACCAAGGGCGTGCCGTTCGAGACGGCCTCGGGCAAGATCGAGATTTTCTCGACCTATCTGGCCGGCATCGAGGACTGGACGAAGACGCAGTTCGGTTACGAGATCCCCTACATCCCGAAGTGGATCGAACCCTTCGAGTCGCTGAACCACCCGATCACCAAGGACTACCCGTTCCACCTGATCAGCCCGCACCCGCGCTGGCGCACGCACTCGATCTTCAACAACATCCCCTGGCTGCGCGAGACCTACGAGCAGGAGGTGACGATCAACGCCAGCGATGCGAAGAAGCTCGGCATCCTGACCGGCGACACCGTCGAGGTGTGGAACGAGCGCGGCAAGTGCGTGGTGCCCGCCTACGTCACCGAGCGCCTGCTGCCCGGCGTGCTGGTGCTGTTCGAAGGCGCCTGGATGGACCCGGACAAGGACGGCGTGGACCGCGCCGGCAACCCCGACTTCCTGACGCTCGACAACCCGAGCCCCGCAGGCGCCTTCGCCTACAACAACGCCATGGTGCAGATCAGGAAGACCGACCTGGTGCACCGGCCGGGCTGGGACGACCTGGCGGTGGCCCGCTCGTCGGTGTTCCGCCGCGACATGTAAGGAGCCGATGCCATGGCCGAGAAACAAGTCATCAACAAGCTGGGCGTCGACGCCAAGGCGCGCGTGAAATACGCGCAGGAACGGCGTGACGCGACAACCTACGAACCGGTCAAGCCCGAACAGCAGTGGGGCTTCATCCACAACAACATGGACTGCATCGGCTGCCGCGCCTGCGAGATCGCGTGCAAGGACAAGAACGGCCTGCCGCCCGGCCCGCGCTTCCGCCGCGTGATGTACATCGAGGGCGGCAGCTTCCCGACGTGTTCGCCTACAAAGTCAACATGTCGTGCAACCACTGTGCCGAACCGGCCTGCCTGCCGGCCTGCCCCACCGGCGCGATCTGGAAGCGTGCCGACAACGGCGTGGTCGACATCGACAGCAGCCTGTGCATCGGTTGCCGCCGCTGCGAGGCCACCTGCCCGTTCGGCGCGCCGCAGTATGACCCGACCGACAACACCGTCAAGAAGTGCAACCTGTGCATCGACGAGCTGGAAGCCGGCCGCAAGCCTTACTGCGTGTCGGCCTGCATGATGCGCGTGCTCGACATCGGCCCCATCGACCAGCTGCGTGCCGGCACCTGGGACACCAAGGCCATGGTCAAGGGTGTCGACCAGCCGGTGCGCCAGGTGCAGCACATGGCCAACCCGGAGCTGACCAACCCGTCGATCGTGTTCATCGCCCACCCCAAGGGCAAGGTCGAGCCGCAGGCCGAGGCCCCCGCGGCGCCAGCCAGCAAGGCATCGTCCTGACGCCATGAGCACCACCGCGACATCGCCATCCGACTGGCACGTTCTGGCCGCCGAGGACCTGCGCGCGCTGGCGTGGCTGCACGCCGGCGAACGCAGTCCCGAGGTGCTGGCCGCGCTGCACGCCAGCGGCTTCCCGACACGCTGACGCTGGTGGCCGCCGAGGCGCCAGCGGCGCAAGCCATGTCGGCTGCGCTGAGCGCCCTGGCCGAGCAGCGCCGCGCCAGACAGGACGACATGGCGCTACCCGCCTCCAGCGTGGACGAGCTGGCCGCCGACTACGCGGCCATCTACCTAACGCATGCACTGCGCGCCTCGCCGCACGAATCGGTGTGGCGCGACGACGATCACCTGATGCTGCAGGGCCCGACCTTCGCCGTGCGCGCCTTCTACCGCCGCCACGGCGTGCAGGTGCCGGACTGGCGAGCGCGTGCCGACGACCACATCAGCCACGAACTGGACTTCGTCGCCTTGCTGCTGGAGCGCGGCAACGAGCGCGAGGCGGCGCGCTTTCTCAAGACCCACCTGCTGGCCTGGCTGCCCGACTTCGCCCGCCGCGTGGCGCAACGCGCCGCCACGCCGTTCTATGCCGCGCTGGCCGCCCTGACGCTGGCCGCCTGCGAAGGCTGCCAGCAGCGCCTGCCGACGGTAGCGGTGCTGCCGCAACCGGTGGTGGAAGGGCCGCGGCCGGGCGGCTGCGGCGGCTGACCGGCGAGGGCATGCACCGGTGACCGGCGCGCTGGAGGCCCGGACCGAGTTGGCCATCCATGCCGAGCGCTGCGTGCACCAGCGCGTGCGCGGCGCGGCCTGCCGCGCCTGCGTGGACGCCTGCCCCACTGCGGCCTGGCAGATGTCGGACGACGGTCTGGCCTTCGACCCGGAGGCCTGCGATGCCTGCGGCCTGTGCGTGGCTGCCTGCCCAACCGAGGCGCTGGAGCTGCCTGCGCCACAACCCCTGCTGCAACGCTGCGAGCAGATGCCACCCGCCGCCTGGTGGCGTTGCGAGCGCGCCGGCCTGCCCGGCCGCCCCAGCACCGCGTGCCTGCTGGCCCTGAGCCCGGCGTGGCTGCACTTGGCGAGCCGCCGGCTGGGCGTGCACGACCATGTCTTCGTGCCGGGCGCCTGCAGCCGCTGCGAACGCGGTGCCGGTCTGGCTGAATGGCAGCGCCAGTGGCGCGGCCAGGCGGCGCTGGCCGCCAGCCAGGGCTTCGCATTGCGGCTGCGCCTGGCGCCGGCGGCGGACTGGCCCGCCGCGCACGACACTGGCGCACCTGCCGACGCCAGCCGCCGCCGCTTCTTTGCCCGCGCCGCCACGCCCGCCGCGCCGCGCGTGGCCGGCGCGCTGAACAGCGCGCGCGAGGACGTGTGGACCGACGCACCCGCCACGTCGCCCGCCCAGCCCGCGCCACCGCTGTGGCGAGTGGACTTCGAGCGCGCGCGCTGCACGCTGTGCCTGGCCTGTACCCGCGTGTGCCCCGTGAATGCTATCTTTTTCGAAGCTGAAGGCGCAGATTCGACGGCGACTGGGTTCGGATTCGACCTGCAACGCTGCACCGGCTGCGGCCTGTGCAGCGCGGTGTGCGAGGACGGCGCCCTGTCGCAGCCCGCCGCCGGCCAGCAGCCCGACGCACCGCCCCTGGACGTTCCGGCGCACTGGCCGGTCGTCACCCGCCGCTGTCCGCACTGCCGGATTGACTTCCGTCAATTCGTGGAGTCCGGCGACGCCTCAAACTCGGTCACAACCTGCCCGACCTGCAGCCAGGGACGTCCGTTTCACGCCGACCGCATCGTGCAGGCCGATTCCAGCACATGACCGATCACACCACGCCGCTGCGCGGCGAAGCTGCGCGCACTGCGTCATCGCCGCCGGCCGAAGCGCCCCGCTTCGTGGCCGCCGTGCCGCACTGGCTGCGCGTGTCGCTGGCACGCCGGCTCATGCTGGGGCTGGCGGTGGCGCTGCTGGCGTCTGCCGCACTGCTGGTGGTGCTGGCGCTGGCCATCGGCCGCGACAGCCTGCGCCGCCAGCATGAAGCCGCTGCCCAGCGCGTGGCGCACCTGTTCGAGGCCAGCCTGCAGAACGCCATGCTCAAGCGCGACCTGGACGGCATGGCGGGCATCCTGGCCAGCCTGGGCCAGTCGTCCGGCGTCACGCAGGCGCGGCTGCTGGCGCCGAACGGCGCGGTGCGCTTCGCCTCGCAACCGCAGGCGGTGGGCACCAATGCCTGGTCGCAGATCGACGGGCTGTGCCTGCACGCCGGCTGCGCCGCCCCGCCGCCACGCCTGCAATGGCGGCCGCTGCCGCAGGGCGAGCAGTTGCAGATCGCGTACCCGATCCACAACCAGCCGCGCTGCGCGCAGTGCCACGGCGTGGCCAGCGCGCACCCGGTGAACGGCGTGCTGCTGGTGGACTTCGAGCCGCTGCCGGCGCTCAACCCGGTGAGCGCACCGGGCCTGATGCTGGTCGGCGCGGGGCTGGCCACGCTGGCGCTGTTCGCCACCATCATGGGGCTGACGCTGCGCCGCCAGGTCACTGAACCGCTGGCCCGCCTGGCCACCACCACCGACCGCCTGGCCGCGGGTGCGCTGGATGCGCGCCTGGGCCAAGGCGCGCACGGCCCCGACGAACTGGGCCGCGTGGCTGACGGCTTCGACCACATGGCCGACCGCGTGCAGACCATGGTGGGCGACCTGGCCGAGCAGCACCGCTTCCTGCAGACCCTGATCGACGCCATTCCCGACCCCGTGCTGGTGATCGGCCCCGACTTCCGCATCCGCCTGGCCAACAGCGCCTACACCGCACTTGTGGGGCAGCAGCCGCAGGCCGTCATCGGGCAGTGCTGCCACCGCGCCAGCCGGGGACTGGACGAACCCTGCCCCAGCACGCTGCTGCACTGCCCCGTGGCCGAGATGCGTGCCCGACCGCAGCGCCTGCGCAGCATGATGAGCGTGCGCCGCGCCGATGGCAGCGCGGTGGAAGTCGACATCGAGGCCGCACCGCTCATCACTCGCGATGGCGAGACGCTGGTGGTCGAGGTGATGCGCCCGCTCGACCGTGCGGTGCGCTTCTCGCAGGAGCAGCGCCTGTCCACCATCGGCCTGCTGGCCAACGGCGTGGCGCACGAGATCCACAACCCGCTGGCCTCCATCCGCCTGGCGCTGCAGGCCAGCCTGCGCGGCCTGCGTGCCGGCGACATGGGGCGCGAGGAACTGACCGACTACCTGCAACTGGTGGACCGCGAGATCGACCGCTGCGTGGCCACCACACAGCGCCTGCTGCAGATGAGCCAGGCGCCCGGCCAGACGCTGCAGCCGGTGGCCGTGGCGACCGCCGTCGACGACGTGCTGGCGCTGCTGGGCGAGGAGTGCCGCAGCCGCGGCGTGCAGGTGCAGGTGGTCATCGACCCACCCGGCGCGCGCGTGCTGGCCGACGAGGCCGAATTGCGCCAGGTGCTGGTCAACCTGATCCACAACGCGCTGCACGCCATGGCCGGGGGCGGTGGCATCGACATCACGGGCCGTCCCACGCCAGCCCCGGATGGCGATGCACCCCGGATGGGCTACGAACTGAGCGTGCGCGACACCGGGCGCGGCATCGCGGCGGACGAGCAGTCGCTGATCTTCCTGCCCTTCTTCAGCCGCCGCGCCGATGGCCAGCGCGGCACCGGCCTGGGCCTGGCCATCTGCAAGGCGGCCGTCGAGCGCTTCGGCGGCCGCATCACGGTGCGCAGCGAGCCAGGCGCAGGCGCCTGCTTCACGCTGCACCTGCAGACGCCGCCGGAACCCGGCGACACGGCCCATGGGGAGGACCGCGCATGAACCCGTCGGTGCTGGTGGTCGAGGACGATCCGACGCTCAATCGCCTGCTGGTCAAGGAACTGCGCAAGGCGGGCTACGAGCTGGACAGCGCCAGCTCGTGGCAGGAGGCGCGCGAGCGCATCGCCGCCTTCGCACCCAACCTGGTGCTGCTGGACGTGAACCTGCCGGACGCCACCGGCTTCGGCCCGCTGAGCGAGATCGCCGGCACGCGCCCGGTGGTCATGCTGACGGCCTACGGCAGCGTGCACCAGGCGGTGGAGGCCATGCGCCTGGGCGCCGCCGACTACCTGGTCAAGCCGGTCAATCTGGACGAGCTGGAGCTGGTCATCCGCGGCGCGCTGGAACGCTCTCGCCTGCAGGCGCAGAGCGCGCTGGCGCGCGGCGACGCCGGCCTGGCCATGATCGGTGAAAGCGCCGCCATGCAGATGCTGCGCCAGACCATCCGCGAGGTGGGCGCCAGCGACGTCACGGTGCTGATCCAGGGCGAAAGCGGCTCGGGCAAGGAGTTGGTGGCGCAGGCGCTGCACAGCGCCAGCCGGCGCCGGGGCGAAAGCTTCGTGGCCGTCGACTGCTGCACGCTGCAGGAGGCGCTGTTCGAGTCCGAACTGTTCGGTCACGAGCGCGGCGCCTTCACCGGCGCCGATCGCCGCAAGGCCGGGCTGATCGAGGCTGCCGCGCACGGCACGCTGTTCCTCGACGAGATCGGCGAAGCCGGCCCCGCCATCCAGGCCAAGCTGCTGCGCGTGCTGGAGACCGGGCGCTTTCGCCACGTGGGCGCCACCACCGACCTGCGCAGCGACGCGCGCATCGTCGCCGCCACCAACCGCAACCTGCAACAGCGGTCGCGCGATGGCCAGTTCCGCGAGGACCTGTACTACCGCCTGTCGGCCTTCGTCATTCAGGTGCCGCCACTGCGCGACCGGCGCGACGACATCGACCTGCTGGCGGCGCACTTCATCGCCAGCCGTCGTCAGGCGCAGGGGCTTTCGCCGGCCTGGCTGATGCCCGATGCCCTGGCGCGCCTCGTGGCCTACGACTGGCCAGGCAACGTGCGCGAGCTGCGCAACGTCATCGAGCGCGCGCTGATCCTGTTGGGGCCTGGCGAGGCCATCGGCCCGGCGCACATCGGCACGCTCGACAGCGGCAGCGCACCCGCCGTCCCCGTCGCCCCACCGGCCACGCAAGGCGCGACCGACGCGTTGATGCTGCAGGGCGAGCCCACGCTGGAGAGCATCGAGCGCGAATACCTGGGCAGCCTTCTCAAGAAATACGGCGGCAACCGCCGCAAGGTGGCCGAGGTGATGGGCGTGTCGGAGCGCACCGCCTACCGCATGATGGATCGGCATGGCTACAAGTAGAGAACTTCAATAACGATAGCTGCTAGCTCCCGCCCTGCAAAGCTTTCAGCCACTTTTCTCCAATAAAACTGATCTGGCGCCGTTGAAGACGGTTCGTCATCCCTGGCGCAACCAGCGCGCCGCCTGCTCGGCAATCATGATCGTCGGCGCGTTGGTGTTGCCCGCCACCACGCTGGGCATGATGGAGGCATCGACCACGCGCAGCCGCTCGATGCCACGCACGCGCAGGCGCTCGTCCACCACGTCCATCGGCCCCTGGCCCATGCGGCAGCTGCCGACGGGGTGATAGATGGTGTCGGCATGCTGGCGAATGAAGGCTTCGATCTCGGCATCGCTTTTGGCCGCCGCCGAGCGCTCCACCCCGCCGTGGCGCGCCAGCGCGGGCTGGCTGAGCAGCTCGCGCATGCGCCTGAAGCCGGCCACCAGGCGGCGCGTGTCGTCGCCGTGCTGCAGAAAGGCCGGGTCGATCAGCGGCGGCGCCAGCGGGTCGCCGCTGGCCAGGCGCAGGCTGCCGCGGCTGCGCGGGCGCAGCACGCACACGTGGCACGAAAAGCCATGGCCCCACACCGTGGCGCGCCCGTGGTTCACCAGCTTGCCGACGACGAAGTGCAGTTGCAGATCGGGCAGGGGTTCGGCCGGCTCGCTCTTGATGAAGCCGCCGGCCTCGGCGAAGTTGGTGGTGAGCATGCCGCGCCGCGCCCTGCGCCATTGACGGATGGCGCGCGCGGTGCGCCAGCTGCCCTGCAGCGACAGGCCGAACAGGTCGTACGCCTTGTCGACATCCCACACCTGCACCACGTCGGGGTGGTCGTGCAGGTGCGCGCCCACGCCGGGCAGATCGTGCCGCACGTCGATGCCGTGCGCGCGCAGGTGGTCGGCCGGGCCGATGCCCGAGAGCATCAGCAACTGCGGCGATTGCAGCGCGCCGGCGCTCAGCACCACCTCGCGTTCGGCGCGCACGGTGTGTTCGCACCCATCCTTCACATAGGCCACGCCCACGGCGCGGCCGTGCTCCAGCAGCACGCGCGTGGCGTGCGCGCCGGTGACCACGTGCAGGTTGGGCCGCGCGCGGTTCGGCGCCAGATACGCCTTGGCGGCCGAAAAGCGCTCGCCGCCCTTGTGCGTGACCTGGTACAGGCCCACGCCCTCCTGCGTGGCGCCGTTGAAGTCGCGGTTGTGCACGTGCCCGGCCTGCACGCCGGCCTCGACGAAGGCGTGCGAGAACGGGTTGGGGTCGCACAGGTCCATCACGTTCAGCGGCCCGCCGGTGCCGTGAAAGGCGTCGGAGCCGCGCTCGTTGTGCTCTGCCGCCTTGAACACGGGCAGCACGTCGGCCCAGCCCCAGCCGGGGTTGCCCTCGGCCGCCCAGGCGTCGTAGTCCTCGGGCACGCCGCGCGTATAGATCATGGCGTTGATCGAGCTGGAGCCGCCCAGCACCTTGCCGCGCGGCTGGTAGCCACGGCGGCCGTTCAGGCCCGGCTGCGGCACGGTCTGAAAGGCCCAGTTGAAGGCATGGCGCGCGGTGGGCGAACGCGCCATCACGCCCAGCCCGGCCGGGCAGTGAATCAGCACGCTGGTGTCGGGCGGGCCGGCCTCCAGCAGCGTCACCTGCACGGCGGGGTCTTCGCTCAGCCGTGCGGCCAGCACGCAGCCGGCCGAGCCGGCGCCCACGATCACGACATCCATGCACTCGCTCCTCGTTTTGTGCCGCCATTGTGATCCGTGACAAGGGCTTGACACAGGCAGCGGCTAACATGGTTGGTTGTGCGCGGCCGAGCCCGGCTGGACCGCCTTCGTCTACCCCCATCCACAGGAGAAAACACATGAGCATCACCACCGTTGGCATCGTCGGCGCCGGCACCATGGGCAATGGCATCGCGCAGGCCTGCGCCGTCAAGGGCATCGACGTCGTCATGGTCGACATCGCCCAGGCCGCGGTCGACAAAGGCATCGCCACCGTCGGCAAGAGCCTGGACCGCCTGCTGCAGAAGGAAAAGATCACCGAGGCCGACCGCGATGCCGCGCTGGGTCGCATCAAGGGCTCGACCAGCTACGACGACCTGAAGAAAGCCCAGCTGGTGATCGAGGCCGCCACCGAGAACCACGAGCTGAAGAACAAGATCCTCAAGCAACTGGATGAGCTGCTGGACCCCGAGGTGATCATCGCAACCAACACCTCGTCGATCTCGATCACGCAGCTGGCCGCCGTCACCAAGCGCCCGGACAAGTTCGTCGGCATGCACTTCTTCAACCCGGTGCCGATGATGGCGCTGGTGGAGATCATCCGCGGCCTGCAGACTTCCGACGCCACGCACGACGCGGTGAAGGCGCTGGCCGAGGCACTGGGCAAGTCGCCCATCACGGTGAAGAACGCGCCCGGCTTCGTGGTCAACCGCATCCTGGTGCCGATGATCAACGAGGCCTTCTTCGTGCTGGCCGAGGGCCTGGCCACGCCGGAAGACATCGACGCCGGCATGAAGCTGGGCTGCAACCACCCCATCGGCCCGCTGGCGCTGGCCGACATGGTGGGCCTGGACGTGTGCCTGGCGGTGATGGAGGTGTACCTGGAGCAGTTCGGCGACAGCAAGTACCGCCCCTGCCAGCTGCTGCGCGAATACGTGGCCGCCGGCCGCCTGGGCCGCAAGACGGGCATGGGCGTGTACAGCTACGCCAAATAAGCCTCTAGCGCCCACCAGCCAAGCGCTGGCAGCTACTGATTTGGAAGCAAACAAGAGCCGCCTCCGGGCGGCTTTTGCGTGGGCCGTCGGCGCGCCGCCATGACGCGCGTCCTGCACCGTGTCGCCGGTGCTTGTTAGGATGGGCCGATGCCCCTGAGCCTGCCCCCATCGTTTACTGCGGCGAGATCGCCGATCCGGCGCGCTGGTGGCTGGTGTGGAACGACGCCGCGCCGATCTGGGCCGCCCTGCTGGCCTGGGCCGCGCTGACGGCGCGCCACGCACCGCGCAGCCGCCCGGCGTGGGCCGCCTGGGCGCTGGCGCTGCTGCTGTATCTGTCGCCGCTGTGCGCGCTCAGCGCCACGCTGTTTTCGGTGCGCGTGCTGCACCACCTGCTGCTGGTGGGCGCGGTGGCGCCCTGCTGGCGCTGGCGGCCGGGCCGGCGCGCGCGGGCCAGCGGCGCGCCCGTTCGCCGGCCGGGGCGGCGCTGGTGTTCGGGCTGGTGCTGTGGCTGTGGCACGCGCCGCAGGCCTATGCCTGGGGCCTGACCTCGGTGGCCGGCTACTGGCTGATGCAGGCGTCGCTGCTGCGCACGGCCTGGTGGTTCTGGCGCGCCGTGCTGCGGTCCGACCAGCCCTGGGGCGGCGCGGTGCTGGCGCTGTTCGCCACCGTGGCGCACATGGGCCTGCTGGGCGCGCTGATCGTGTTCGCCGGCCAGCTGCTGTACCCGGTGCACGTGGCCGGCACGCTGGCCTGGGGCGCGGCGCCGCTGGCCGACCAGCAGCTGGGCGGGCTGCTGATGTGGGTGCCGGCCATCGTGCCCTTCATGGCGGCGGCGCTGTGGCGGCTGGCGCAGGGCCTGCGCCGCGCGGAGGCCGCCGCGTGACGTGGTGGATGGCGCTGCTGAAGTTCGTGCACGTGGGCGCCATCGCGTTGTGGGCCGGCGGCCTGCTGGTGCTGCCGCTGCTGCTGGCGCGGCGCGCGCGGCTGGCCTCGCACGACGCGGTGCAGGGCCTGCACGCGCTGACGCGGCGGCTGGTGCTGTGGTTCATGTCGCCGGGCGCGTTCGTGGCGGTGGGCACGGGCACGGCGCTGATCTTTCTGCGACCCACGCAGGCGCCCTGGTTCAGCGCCAAGCTGGCGGCGGTGGGCCTGATGGCCGCGCTGCACGTAGCGCAGAGCACGCTGGTGCTGCGGCTGTTCCACCCAGGCGAGCGGGTGGCGGCGTGGCGCCTGGGGGCGGCCGGGCTGGCCAACGCGGCGGTGGTGCTGCTGATCCTGCTGCTGGTGCTGGCCAAGCCGGGCTGGTCGCTGTCCGGCTGGGGCGGCGACTGGTTCAGCCCAGGTGCGTTGGGTGAGCTGCTGGGTCGCTGGCTGGACCCGCTTCTGGCTCGGGTGAGAGGTTAGTGCCGATGCCGTGCTCGAACACCAGCTTGCCGCCATGGAAGCCCGCGAACCCGGCGAACACGGCGCCCAGCAGCGACAGGGCCAGCGCATGAGGCAGCACGTCGTCGGGCACCAGCACGCGCAGCCGCCAGTTGGCGGCGGTGACGGCCAGCATGGTCATGGCCGCCACGGCGTGCGACCAGCTGGCCACGCGGCCACGGATGCCCGCCGCGCCCAGCAGTTCGATGGTGCCGATGGCGGCGGCCAGCAGGCCCGACCAGAAGGTGGCGCCCGCCGCCCACACGCCGGCGCGCTGCCAGAAGCCGTCGCCCGTGTACCAGTACAGCAGGTCGCAGCCGAGCGTGGCGAACACCAGCGCGATCGGAAAGTGCACCAGCATGGTGTGCAGCGGGTGGCCGATGATGGCGACGGTGGAGCTGGTGTCCAGCGCCAGCACGTCCCGGATGATGCGCGGGTGGCGGCTGGCGGCGGATTCGGACGAGGTTTCGAGGCGGGCCATGGCGTAGCGTGCGGTGGTCGGAGGCGGTGGACCATGGTAGCGCCTGGCGCCGTGCTGGGAGGTCTGGTCGGATGCCAGGGCCACCTGTCGGCGCTGGCGCCCGCCGCCGCGCCGGCGCAGGCGGTGTCGGGCCTGTGGTGGGCCATGCTGGCCGGCAGCGGCGTGCTGTTCGCGCTGGTGCTGGCCCTGTTCGTGTGGGCGGCGCGGCCCAGCGAGCGCCCGCGCAGTGCCCACGGGCGGCGCTGGATCTTCTGGGGCGCGGTGGTGCTGCCGGCGCTGGTGCTGCCGCCGCTGGTGGCCTGGGGCCTGTGGGTGGGCGAGCAGCGCGCCACGCCGCGCGCCGACGCGCTGGTGGTGCGCGTGACGGCGCGCCAGTGGCACTGGGAATTCGCCTACCCGCAGCTGCAGCCGGGCCGCGCGCACCGCGTGCTGCACCTGCCGGCCGGGCGCCCGGTGCGGCTGGAAATCACGAGCGCCGACGTGATCCATTCCTTCTGGGTGCCGCGGCTGGCGGGCAAGCTCGATGCGCTGCCCGGCCACGTGAACGTGATGCACCTCGACCGGCTGCCCGCCGGCCGCTTCAGCGGCCAGTGCGCAGAGTTCTGCGGCACCGACCACACCACCATGCGCTTCGACACCGTGGTGCATGCGCCGGCCGCGTTCGAGGCCGCGCTGGCGGCGGAGGTCGCGCCATGAACCCGCGCCACGACGCGCTGCCCTACGACGACGATGCCCGCGCCGTCAGCCCGCTGCGGCGCCACGCGGCGCTGTCGCGCGTGTGGGCCACCGGGCGCGGCTGGCGCACGCTGGCCTCGGTCAACCACAACCAGCTCGGCATCCGCTTCCTGGTGGCGTCGTTCGTGTTCTTCGCCATCGGCGGGCTGCTGGCGATGCTGATCCGCGCGCAACTGGCCACGCCGGGCGCGGCCTTCCTGGGGCCGGACATCTACAACCAGGTGTTCACCATGCACGGCACGGTGATGATGTTCCTGTTCTCCATTCCGGTGCTGGAGGGGCTGGCCATCTACCTGCTGCCCAAGCTGCTGGGCGCGCGCGACATGGCGTTTCCGCGCCTGACGGCGTTCGGCTTCTGGTGCTACATCCTGGGCGGCACCATCATCGTCGGCTCGATGCTGTTCGCCGCCGCGCCGGACAGCGGCTGGTTCATGTACACGCCGCTGTCGTCCAACGCGCATTCGCCCGGCATCCACTCCGACGTGTGGCTGCTCGGCGTGACCTTCGTCGAGATCTCGGCCGTGAGCTTCGCGGTGGAGACGCTGACCTCGATCCTCAAGCTGCGCGCGCCCGGCATGTCGCTGGAGCGCATGCCGATCCTGGCCTGGTACATCCTGGGCGCGGCGGCGATGATGCTGGTGGGCTTTCCGCCGCTGATCCTGGGCTCGATCCTGCTGGAGCTGGAGCGCGCCGCCGGCCTGCCCTTCTTCGATCCGGCGCGCGGCGGCGACGCGCTGCTGTGGCAGCACCTGTTCTGGCTGTTCGGCCACCCCGAGGTCTACATCATCCTGCTGCCGGCGGCGGGCTGCCTGTCGACCATCATCCCGGTGTTCGCGCGGCGGCCGCTGGTGGGCTACGTGGCGGTGATCGTGGCCATCGTCGGCATGGTGTTCCTCAGCATGGGCATCTGGGTGCACCACATGTTCACGGTGGGCATTCCGCACCTGGCGCTGGCGTTCTTCTCGCTGGCCAGCGTGGCGGTGGCGGTGCCCACGGCGGTGCAGGTGTTCGCCTGGCTGGGCACGCTGGCCAGCGGCACGCCGCGCTGGCGGCTGCCGATGCTGTTCGTCAGCGGCTTCTTCATCGTCTTCGTGTGTGGCGGCCTCACCGGCGTGATGCTGGCCATCGTGCCCTTCAACACGCAGGCGCACGACAGCTACTTCGTGGTGGCACACCTGCACTACGTGCTGACGGGCGGGCTGATCTTTCCGCTGCTGGCCGGCATCTACTACTGGCTGCCGCACCGCACCGGGCGCCTGCCGGGCCAGGGGCTGGCGGTGGCCGGGTTCTGGACG
Source organism: Ottowia beijingensis (assembly GCF_013423955.1). Classification (GTDB taxonomy): domain Bacteria; phylum Pseudomonadota; class Gammaproteobacteria; order Burkholderiales; family Burkholderiaceae_C; genus Ottowia; species Ottowia beijingensis. The sequence continues at coordinate 1,365,433 of NZ_JACCKX010000001.1, forward strand.
CTGGTGACGGGTTTCACCGCCACCTTCTTCCTCATGCACCTCACCGGGCTGCTGGGCATGCCGAGGCGCATCTACACCTACCGCGACGGCGACGGCTGGACGGCGCTGAACCTGCTGTCGTCGGTGGGCGGCTTCGTGCTCACCATCGGCTTCGCCATCATCGCCATCGACATCATCCTGCAGCTGCGCGGCGGCCGCCGCTACCGGCGCGACCCATGGGACGCCGGCACGCTGGAATGGGCCACGCCCACGCCGCCGCCGCTGTACACCTTCGGTTCTCTGCCGCAGGTGGACCGCCGCGCCGACCAGCTTCAGCCCGCCACGCTGGGGCCGCAACTGGCGGCCGGCCAGGGCTACCTGGGCGGCACGCGCCACGGCTGGCAGGAAACGCTGGGCGTGGAGATGGCGTCCGGCCGCATCGACCAGTTCATCGTGCTGCCGCGCAGCACCTGGGTGCCGCTGTGGCAGGCGCTGCTGGTGTGCGCGGTGGTGCTGTGCCTGCTGTTCAAGCTGTATGCGGCGGCCGGTGTCCTGGCCCTGGCGGCGGCGGCCGGCTTCGTGTGGGGCGCGCGCGACGCCGGCCTGCCGCACGACCACGGCGCGCTGCCCATCGGCCGCGGGCAGCACGCGCTGCCGCACACCGAGGCCGCGCAGCCGCCGCCGCAACGCCGCCGCCGACCAGTACGGCGGCGACCGCACGGCGGCCGAGGACGCCTTCACCTCGGCCGTGGTGGCGCTCGACATGCACACCGGCAACACGCGCTGGCACGTCAACACCGTGCACCACGACCTGTGGGACTACGACCTGGGCGCGCAGCCCTGGTGACCGACATCGACGTCGACGGCACGCCACGCCGCGTGGTGGTGCAGGGCACCAAGACCGGCTCGGTGTTCGTGCTGGACGCGCGCACCGGCGAGGCCGTCAAGCCGGTGCAGGAGCGCCCGGTGCCCGCCGGCACGCTGCCGGGCGAGCGCTACGCGCCGACGCAGCCGCAATCGGTCGGCATGCCCAACTTCGCCGGCATGCCCGGCCCCGAGCCCGAGGTGCTGACCGAGGCCAACAGCTTCGGCCTGACGCCCATCGACGCCGCGCTGTGCCGCATCGCCTTCCGCCAGATGGAGTACGAGGGCATGTACACGCCGCCGAGCGAGAACCCGGGCGGCATCCTGCTGTTTCCCGGCATCGTGGGCGGCATGAACTGGGGCGGGCTGGCGGTCGATCCCCAGGCGCAGCTGCTCATCACCAACCACAGCCGCCTGCCGAACCGCATCACGCTGACGCCGCGCGCGGGTGGAGGACCGGGCGCTGGGCGACGGCGGCGCGCGCGCCGACCAGCGCATTGCGCCGCAGGCCGGCACGCCCTATGGCGTGGCGCGGCCCAACTGGATGTCGCCGCTGCAGGTGCCCTGCATCGACCGGCCCTGGGGCTTTCTGTCGGCCACCGACGTGCGCAGCGGCCGGCTGCTGTGGTCGCGCCCCTGGGCACCGGCTTCGACACCGGGCCGCTGGGCATCCCGACGCGGCTGAAGATCAGCATCGGCACGCCCAACCTCGGCGGCGCGGTGGTGACGCGCTCGGGCCTCACCTTCATCGCCGCCGCGCAGGACAACTACCTGCGCGCCTTCGACACCCGAAGCGGCGAGCTGCTGTGGGAAGGGCGCCTGCCCGCCGGCGCCCAGGCATCGGCCATGACCTACATGCACCAGGGGCGGCAGTACGTGGCCATTGCCGCCGGCGGCCACGCGCGCTTTGAAACCAAGCTGGGCGACAGCCTGGTGGTGTTCGCCCTGCCCCAAGGCGGCCGCTGACGCCTACCGCTACAGCTGGCCCAGCGCCGCCTTCACGTCGGCCACGCTGAGGATTTCGCTCAGCACGATGGGCGGCTTGCCGGGCGCCTGCAGCACGTACACCGGCACGCCGCTGCGGCCGAGCTTGTTCAGTTCGGCGGTGATGGTGGCGTCGCGCCGCGTCCAGTCGGCGCGGAAGGTCTGCACCTTGGCAGCGTCGAACGCGTTCAGCACCTCGTCGTTGGCCAGCGTGGTCTTCTTGTTGTACTGGCAGGTCACGCACCAGGCGGCGGTGAAGTCGACGAACACCGGCTGGCCGGTGCCCAGCACGGCCTGCACGCGCTCGCGCGACCAGGGTTGCCAGCGCTCGCCCGCCGCCGCTGCGGCCTGCGCTGCGGGCAGCGCCGTGTGGATGACGTTCGGGCCGATGGTGGCCAGCAGGAAAGCGCCGAACGCTACCGAAAGCGAAGCAATCAGCAGGCGCGTGCGGCCCTGCAGGCCGAACGCCCACAGCACCAGCGCCAGCGTCACCAGCAGCGCCAGCAGCGCGCCCGCGCCGTCGATGCCGGTCTGCTGGCCCAGCACCCACAGCAGCCACACCGCGGTGCCGAACATCGGGAAGGCCATGAACTTCTTGAACGTGTCCATCCACGCGCCGGGCCGCGGCAGCAGGCGCGCCACCGCCGGCCACCAGCTGGCCGCCAGGTAAGGCAAGGCCATGCCGAAACCGAGCGCGGCGAACACCGCCAGCGCCTGCCACGCCGGCAGCGCCACCGCCAGCCCCAGCGAGGCGCCCATGAACGGCGCCGTACAGGGCGAGGCCACGGCCACCGCCAGCACGCCGGAAAGCAGCGAATCGGCCACCGGGTGCCGCGCCTGCAGCGAGGCCACGCTGCTGGGCAGGAAGTGGCCGAACTCGAACACGCCCGCCAGGTTCAGCCCGATCACGGTGAACAGCACGGTGAGGCCCGCCACCACGCCCGGCGACTGCAACTGGAAGCCCCAGCCCAGCTGCTGCCCGGCCGCGCGCAGCGCCAGCATCAGCGCCCCCAGCGCCAGGAACGACAGCACCACGCCCGCCGTGTAGGCCAGCCCGCTGATGCGGTGGGCACGCCGGTCGTCGGCATGGCGGGTGAAGCCAAGCACCTTGATCGCCAGCACCGGGAACACGCAGGGCATCAGGTTCAGCACCATGCCGCCGATGACGGCGCCCAGGAGCGCGAGCAGGAAGGTGACCGTGGGCACCGACGTGTTGGCAGCAGACGCAGGCACCGCGGCTGTGCCCGCGGCGCTGGCATTGGCATTGGCATTGGCATTGGCCGCCAGCGCGGCCTCCAGCGCGGGCGACACCACCGCCACCGGCGCCACGGCGGGCCAGGCGCCCTTGACCGGCGCGTCGGCGCGCCAGCCCTGCGCCTGGTCGGCCGTCACCAGCACCAGCGGCATGGTCTCGGGCGCATCGGCGCGGTCGGGCGATACCGGAATGTCGGCCGTCCACACCGCGCCGTCCCAGTGCTGGCTCCACGTCCTGGGGCCGACCGGCTCGCCCGGCCTGGCGGGCGTGGCGGCCGTGACCACGATGTTGGGCGTCTCCGGGAAGAACTCCAGCGTCTGCCCCTGCACGCTGGCGGGCAGGCCGGCCACGCGCACCGCCAGGCGCTGGCCGCCGTCGGTCAGCTCGATCTGGTGCTCACCGGTCACGCTGGTCGGCTGGGCCTTCAGCGCCGCGTCGAATGCCGCGCCGTGCAGCGCGGTGGAACTGCGCAGCGGCAGCTGCAGCGCGAATTCGCCGTCCTGCGGAATGCACTCCTGCCGGCACACCAGCCAGCTGGCCTTCAGCTTGACTTCCAGCGCGTCGGCCAGCGGCGAGGGCTTGTATTCGGGCGTGATGATCAGCGGCACCGGCAGCAGCACCGTGCCGTCGTAGCCGTAGTTGGCCAGGTGGCCGATGGGGAACTTGGCCGGCAGCGGCCAGGCCACATCGCCCGCCATCACGCCGGGCGGCAGCGTCCAGTGCAGCTCGGTCGGCATGCCGGAATCGCCGGCGTTCTTCCAGTAGGTGTGCCAGTCCTTGGCGTGCGTCAGCTGCAGGCCCACCCACACCGGCTGGCCGGCGGCCGCCTCGGGCGTCTGGCCGATGGGCACGCCCTGCGGCGCATGGGCCAGCAGCGTGGCCACCACCTGGTCGGTGCGCACCTCGGATTTGGGAAGATTCTGGGCCTGAGCCGGCGCCCACAGGGCGCCAACAGCTATCAATAAGGAAGCATAGAAGCGGGAGACCAGAGCGCGCATCGAATTCATCAGGGCAAACACAGGCAACAGGTTGGGAGCCGCCACGGGGCCGGAAGTTCCGCCGTCCGACAACCGGAGCGGGCGATGTCCTACAGGCCCGGGGCAGCGCGAACGCCGCCGATGTGGTATTTTGCGGTTTCACCGAAGTTCTGGTTCGACCATCACGGCAGCCCGCAGGCGGTGCTGCCGCACCGCCTGGAAGGAGACGCCAGCGATGCGATTGTCCACCACACCCCTGGACGCCGCCCTGTCCCCCTGGGCCGAGCGCCTGCGCCAGCGCCTGAACCTGCCGCTGCTGGTGCGCTGGAGCGGCGGCAGCGGCTTGCGCCTGGGCGATTTCGAGCAGCCGCGTGTCGTCGTGGACGTGCGCGACGCGGCCGGCGCGGCGGCGCTGCTCACCCCTCGCTCGACCACCTGGGCCGCGCCTACGTCGAAGGCCACATCGACGTGAGCGGCACCGCGCACGACATCATGGACATGGCGCACCGCTTGGCCGTGGCTGGCAGCAGTGCCGACGGCCAGCCCGGCTGGGTGCAGCGCATTGCCCACCGCGTGGCCGACGCCGTGAGCCACACGCGCGCCGAAGACCGCGCCGCCATCCAGTACCACTACGACGTCTCCAACGCCTTCTACGCCGAGTGGCTGGACCCGGCGATGGTGTATTCCTGCGCCTACTTCGAGCGGGGCGACGAGACGCTGGCCGCCGCGCAGCAGCAGAAGATCGACCACATCCTGACCAAGCTGCGCCTGCAGCCGGGCCAGACGCTGCTGGACATCGGCTGCGGCTGGGGTGCGCTGGTGCTGCGGGCGGCTCAAGCGTTCGGCGCGCGCTGCGTCGGCATCACGCTGTCGCAGAACCAGTTCGAGCTGGCCACCGAGCGCGTGCGCGCCGCCGGACTGGGCGACCGCATCGACATCCGCCTGCAGGACTACCGCGACGTGCGCGGCCCGTTCGACCGCATCAGCAGCGTCGGCATGTTCGAGCACGTGGGGCTGAAGAACCTGGCCAGCTACTTCCGCATCGTCCGCAACCTGCTGGCACCCGACGGCTGGGCGCTGAACCACGGCATCACCTCCAGCGACGCGCACAACGGCGAGACCCGCTACGGCGGTGGCCAGTTCATCGGCCGCTACGTGTTCCCGCAGGGCGAGCTGCCGCACATCGGCACCGTGATGACGGCGCTGCAGGAAGGCGGGCTGGAGCCGTTCGACGCCGAAAGCCTGCGCCGCCACTACGCGCGCACCCTGCAGTGCTGGAGCGAGGCCTTCGAAGCGAAAACCGAGCGCCTGAAAGCCCTGGTGCCCGAGAAGACCTGGCGCATCTGGCGCATGTACCTGGTGGGCTGCCAGTGGGCTTTCGAACACGACGAGCTGTCGCTGTTCCAGGTGCTGTGCCGGCGCGCCGGTCAGCCGGCGGCCACGCTGCCCTGGTCGCGGCGCTGGGTGTACGGCGGCGCGCGCTGACCGCCCCACCAACGACAAGGCGGCCCGCGGGCCGCCTTGTCGCCGAGCGCATCGATCGACTCAATCCAGCGTGATCTTCAGGTCCTTGATCAGCTTGTGCCAGCGCGTGACTTCGGACTTCAGCAGCGCGCCATATTCGGCCGGCGTGCTGCCCACGGGCTCGACGCCGAACTCGATCAGCTTCTGCTTCACGGCCGGCTGGTCGATGGCCGCCTTGACCTGCTTCTGCAGCGCACTCACCACGTCGGCCGGCACGCCCGCGGGCGCCACCAGGCCGACCAGCGCGGCGGCCTCAACGCCCTTGAAGCCCAGCTCGGCAAACGTCGGCACGTCGGGCAGCTGCGGCAGGCGCTTGTCGTTGGCCACGGCCAGCGCGCGCACCTTGCCGGACTTGATGAAGCCCGCACCGGCAGCCAGGTCGACCATCATGGCCGGGATCTGCCCGCCCGCCAGATCGCCCAGCGCCGGCGCGGCGCCGCGGTAGGGGATGTGCACCATGTGCAGCCCGGCCTGCGTCTTGAGCAGTTCCATGGCCAGGTGGTGCGGGCTGCCGGCGCCGGCCGAGCCGTAGCTGAGCTTGCCGGGCGCCGCCTTGGCCTTGGCGATGAAGTCCTTGGCGTCCCTGGCGTCCGAGTTGGGGCCGACCACCAGGATCATCGGAAAGCGGCCCATCAGCGTGACGGGGGTCAGGTCCTTGTCGGGGTTGTAGGTGAGCTTGCTGTACAGCGCCGAGTTGAACACCATGGTGCCGTTGTCGGCCGACAGCACGGTGTAGCCGTCGGGCGCCGCGCGCGCCACGTCGGACGCGGCGATGGCCGTGTTGCCGCCCGGCTTGTTCTCGATGGTGACGGGCTGGCCGATGTGGGTGGACAGCTGCTGGCCGATGGTGCGGGCCAGGAAGTCGGAGCCGCCGCCGGCCGGATACGGCACCAGCCAGCGGATGGGCTTGGACGGATAGGTCTGCGCGGCAGCGGTGGTGGCACCCAGTGCCAGGGGCAGCGCGACGAGGGCGGCGGAGAGCAAAGACTTCATGGTGAAAGGTTGATGCGGATCAAAACGCGTAATACTACTTCCCATTGCGCAATCGCTTCTCCGGATTTCTACCGATACGCTCCACCCCATGACGACCGCCCGAAAACGCCCCGCCCCGCCCCCGCCGAACCGCGCCGCCGCCGCGTGCAGTCTGCCGAGATGGGCATGAGCATCCTGAAGGCGCTGGCCCGGCTGGGCGGCGCGGCCAGCCTGACGGCCGTGGCGCAGGCGGTGGATGAAAGCACGGCCAAGGTGCACCGCTACATGGCCAGCCTGGTGGAGGAAGGCCTGGTGGCGCAGGACGCGGCCACGCAGCGCTACTTTCTGGGCCAGGAGGCCATCCACATCGGCCTGGCCGCGCTGCGCCAGTGCGACCCGGTGCGTGCCGGCGAGCCGGCGCTGGCGCGCCTGCGCGACGAGCTGGGCGTGACCTGCTTCATCGCCGTGATGGGCAACCAGGGCCCGACCATCCTGCGCATCGAGGAGCCGGCCCTGCCGGTGGTGGTGAACGTGCGCGCCGGCTCGGTGCTGCCGCTGCTGTGGTCGGCCACGGGGCAGGCGTTTCTGGCGTGGTCGGAGGGCGCGCAGATCGACACGCAGGCGCGGCGCGACTGGGACGGCGCCACGCCGGTGCAGCGCGCGCAGCTCAAGGGCAAGGACCCGGTCGCGGGCCTGCGGGCGCGGGTGCGCGCGCAGGGCCTGTCGTCGGTCGAGGGCCTGCTGTCGCCCGGCATCAGCGCCGTGGCGGCACCGATCCGGCTGCACACCGGGCAGGTGGCGGCGGTGCTGACGGCGCTGGGCGCCGCAGGCGGCTTCGACGCCGCGCCGGAAGGCCGCATCGCCACGCGCGTGCGGCAGGAGGCGGATGCGATCAGCGCGGCGCTGGGGTTTGACGGGGAGCGGGGCTGATACCGTTTTGCATTCGAAACAATGACAAATGACCGCGGCTGGCGCCGCATGACCAATGACGAATGCGCCATTGGTCATTGAAGCGCAGCGAAGTCATTGGTCATTCGTCATTCTTGAAAGCGATTTCGTAGGAGGCGCTTTCAGGTCGACAGCGCTGTGGGAGCGGGCTGGCCCGCGATGGGGCGTGATGGTGAGATAAGGCGCTGCATCGCGGGCAAGCCGCTCCCACCAACGGCGTAACCCGAAAAACATGGGAGTATATGCCTGCAGCACCCGTCAGACGGGCGCTGCAGACGACCTATAGGGGAGTATAGGCCGCGCAGCACCCCACCCCACCGCCTGCAACGCCTACAGCTCCAGCACCAGCTTGTCGCCCGCCGCGCGCGAGCAGCACACCATCATGCGGTCCTGCGCGTCGCGCTCGCCGCGCGTCAGCACCACGTCGCGGTGGTCCACGGCGCCGCTCAGCACGCGCGTCTCGCACGAGCCGCACAGGCCTTCGCAGCAGTCGCTCTGCACGTCGATGTTGGCGCCCTTCAGCGCCGACAGGATGGTCTGGTCGGCGCGCACCTGCAGGGTGATGCCGGAGTCCTTCAGCTCGATCTCGAAGGCATGCTCCTTGCTCGGATCGAGCGTGGGCGGCTCGGTCTGGAAGTGCTCGATGCGCAGTGCGTCGTCGGGCCAGTGCGCGGTGCAGGCTTCGAGCGCGCTCAGCATGCGCTCGGGGCCACAGGCGTAGATGCGCACGCCGTCGTGCGGTGTTGCCAGCAGCGCCGTGAGGTCGGCACGCTGGCCTTCGTCCTTGGCGTAGACGTGCAGGCGCTCGCCGTGCTCGGCGACCAGCGCCTCCAGCAATGGCATCAACGCGCGGCCGCGGCCGCTGTAGTGGATCTCGTAGTCCATGCCCAGCAGCCGCGCGCGGCGCGCCATGGCGGCGATGGGCGTGATGCCGATGCCGCCGGCGATGAAGATGGCACGCTTCGCCGTCTCGTCGAAGCGGAAATGGTTGCGCGGGCCGCGGATGCGCACGGTGTCGCCGGCCTTCAACTGGTCGTGCACCCAGGTCGAGCCGCCGCGGCTTTCGGGGTCGCGCAGCACGGCGATCTCGTAGGCGCTCAGGTCGGCCGGATCGCTGCACAGCGAGTACTGGCGCGACAGCTCCGTGTCGCCGCATTCGATGTCGATGTGCGCGCCGGGCTGCCACTTCGGCAGCGGCTGGCCGTTGGCCGCCACCAGGCGCAGCAGCACCGTGTCGTCGGTGATGCGCGTCACGCGCTCCACCACCATGGGCCGCGTCACCGTCTGCTTCGACGGCTCGCCCAGGCGCACCGGCAGTTGCTGCTGCAGGATGGCGGGGTTGGCGCGCTCGGGGTTGTGCGCCGGGTCCCATTCCACCCACAGGTGCTTGGGGCCGCGAAACGACGTGTTGGGCACGTAGTCGAAGCGCTGCTCGGCCAGGCGCATGTGCGGCAGGCGCTTGGTGAACTCTTCCAGGAACACCTGCAGCTCCAGCCGCGCCAGGTTCTTGCCCATGCACTGGTGCGAGCCGTAGCCGAAGGTCAGGTGGTCGCTGGCGTTGTCGCGGCGGATGTCCAGCCGGTCGGCATCGGCGAAGTGGCGTTCGTCGTGGTTGCCCGAGGCCATCACGATCAGCAGTTTGCTGCCAGCCGGAATGTGCACGCCGCCCACCGTGGCGTCGCGCATGGCGATGCGGCGCCACGCCGCCACCGAGCCGTTGTGGCGAATGCACTCCTCCACCGCGCTGGGGATCAGGCTCGGGTCGTCACACAGCTCCTGCCACACCGCCGGGTGCTGCAACAGCAGCTTGAGCGCATTGGCGATGCCGTTGGACGTGGTTTCGTGCGAGGCCACGATGCCGGCCATCATCATCGAGTGCAGGTAGGAGTCGGTGACGACCTCGGGGTACTCCTTCTGCTTGCGGATGCCGTACTGCATCCAGCCCGGCTCGTCGGGGTTCTGGCGCATCTTCTCCAGAATCTTGCCCGAGAGCTGCCAGAAGTTGCCCACCGCGTGCGCCACCGCCACCTGCTCTTCCGGCTTGGGCCGGCCCCAGGTGTTGACGGTGTGCGCGATCGAATACTGGCGCAACTGGGCCATGTCCTCCTCGGGCACGCCGAGGAAGTGCAGGCCGATGGTGAGCGGCGCCTCCCACAGCATCTGGTCGACCAGATCCGCCTTGCCGTCGTTGATGAAGCGGTCCACATACTCGCGCGCCACGCGGCGCACCATGGGTTCGTGCTCCACCAGCGCCTCGGGCGTGAAGGGCTGGATCAGCACGCGGCGGCGCGCCATGTGGGCCGGCTCTTCCTCGTTCACCAGCGTGCGGTTCATGGCGTAGTCGTAGCTGGCCAGCACGGCGTTGGCCTCGTCGCCCGTCGGCGTGATCTTCTCCAGCGCGATCGAAGCGCTGAAGGTTTCGTGGTCGCGGAACACGGCCTTGATGTCGTCGTAGCGCGTGACCACCCAGTAGCCCAGTTGGGGCGAGAAGAACACCGGCTCCTGCTCGCGCGACCAGCGCACGTAGTCGGGCGGGCTTTGCTGGTAGCCGTCGGCGAAGGGGTCGAACTCGGCCGCGCCGGCGCTGATGGGGCAGCCGGTGGGGCCGGTCTGGCCCGTCAGGGCGGCGTGGTCGATGGGGCAGCGGGCGGTGGTGGATGCGAGGGACATGGCGCGGCAGCCTGATGAAAGATCAAACGCGTAATTTAACTACGCAAAGCGAAATTTCGCAAGCCGGCGGCGCTGGCGCACAGCGCTTGATACCGTTCTGCATTCAAAACCGATGACAAATGACCGCGGCTGGCGCCGCATGACCAATGACGAATGCGCCATTGGTCATTGAAGCGCAGCGAAGTCATTTGTCATTCGTCATTCGTCATTTCTTGAAGCGACGAATTTGTATCAGGCACTGCCGCTGGGGTACGGCCCGTCACCGGTGTGGGAGTGGGCTTGCCCGCGATTCGGCGCTGCACGCAACGATGCGCTGCATCGCGGGCAAGCCCGCTCCCACACAGCGGATGAGCTTCGTGCAGCCGCCCTTTACTTCTGAATTGATAGCTGAAAGCACCCTATGGACGGGCGCTGAAGGCCGATTCGGCTCTTAATCTGACTGCCGTGGATCGGCGTTCGGCGAGCGCTGCAGTTGGGGTGCGCTGGAGGTGTCGGGCCGGCCCTTGACGGCGTCGTCGTAGGCCGTGCGCGCCTCCTGGGTCTTGTCCTGGCCGGCGGCGGGGGCCTGGCTGCCGGGGTTTGCTCGCGTTCGGTGGGCAGCAACTGGGCGTCGGTCGGCGCGGCCTCGGTCAGGTCGACGGTCTCGCGCGTGCCGGTGGCGGGCTGCAGCGGCGTGGTGGTCTCGATGGGCTCGGTGGGTGGGGTGGGTTGGCTCTGGCTCATGGGCACAGTCTGGCCCGCGCGGCGGCCGGCGCTTGTGGGACGAGGCCCCCTGTGCGCTTCAGCCGGCGCGCCCCGTGGGCGCGGGGCCAGGCCCGCGCCGCGTCACGTCAGGGCATGCGGGTGTAGACCGGCACGCCGCCCTCGCGCAGGGCGGCGGCCGTCACGCTGCCCAGCAGCGCCGACTGCACCGCGCTGCGGCCGCGCGTGGTCATGGCCAGCATGGCGTTGGGCAGGCTGCGCACGAACTGCGGAATGGCCTCCTGCGGATCGCCGTGCAGCACCTCCCAGCCCACGTGCATGCCGTGGTCGCGCTGGATGTTGCTGGCCTGGCGGTGCACGTAGGCGGATTCCATCACGTCGCTGCCGGCCACGATGCCGGCCGAGCGCGTGGCCTCGGGGTCGATCACCGACACCACCACCAGCCGCGCCTTCAGCCACTTGGCCAGTTGCACGGCCTCGGGGATGATGGATTCGGACAGCGGGCTGCCGTCCAGCGGCATCACGATGTGCTGGATGGCGGCCGCCGCGCCGGTCGCGGGGTGGCGCTCGTCGGGGCGGTACACCAGGATCGGCTTGCCGCCGGCGCGCAGCACGTTCAGCGCCGTGCTGCCCAGCACCGCGCGCATCACGCCCGAGCGGCCATGCGAGGTGATGGCCACCAGCGTGCCGGGCACGCGGTCGGCCTCCTGGCGGATCGCGTCGGCCACGTCGCCGTGCACCTCGGCAGCCACGGCCTGCGCGCCGTGCTGGCCGGCCACGGCCTGCAGCTCACGTTCGACGTCGGCCAGCTTGTCGCTTTTCTCGACCGCGCGGTACAGCGCCAGCTGCGCCCCGTGGTCTGGGCGATGGCGCCGACCAGCGGCAGCATCTGGTTCGAGAAGGAAGAGCCATCGACCGGGACAAGGATTCGGGTGTACATGCGAGAAGAGCTCCTTCAGGGTTGGACGGTAGGAACGGCCAGGCTTGGCCGGGCACCAGCGCGCCGCGCGGCACCTGCCAAGTGTGTCAGGAAAATACCGCGCGCCGTGCTGGCCTGCGCCATGCGGTGGCTCAGGCGTGGCGCCTGAACACGCGCGTGCTGCCATCGCGCAGCACCAGCAGCGTGTCGTAGGCGTCGCGCCGGCCGCCGTACACCGGGCCGTCCATGCCGGGCGAGCCGATGGGCATGCCGGGCACCGCCAGCCCCAGCGCCGCCGGCTTGTCGCGCAGCAGGCGGTGCACTTCGTCGGCGTGCACATGGCCTTCGACCAGGTAGCCGCCCACCAGCGCGGTGTGGCACGAGCCCAGCCTGGCCGGCAACCCCAGCCGCGCGCGCACGGCGTTGTTGCCGGTGTCGTGCGTGGTCACCTTGAAGCCGTTCTGCTCCATGTGCGCGATCCAGTCGCCACAGCAGCCGCAGCTGGCGTCCTTCCACACCTCCACGGCGATGGGTTCGGCGCGCTTCTGCGCCCAGGCCCACGGCGCGGCGCCGGCCAGGGCGCCCAGGGCCAGCGCCCGCAGTGCGTGGCGGCGACGTTGCTGTGACTTTTGCATGGTGAATCTCCTGGTTCAGGCGCCAATCATCCACCCCGCGCCGGGTTCCACCGGCGACACGGGCACACTGGCGCGCATGTGCACCATTGTCCTGCCGACTTGAAGACCCTGAACGACACGCGCCCACCGCCGTCGGCCACGCGCCTGGCGCTGTGGCTGACGGCCGCCTGCACGCTGGCGCTGGCGCTGCTGGCGGCGGTGAGCTGCTGGCGCTGAACCTGCATTTCGAATCGCGCGACCGCGAGCGCCTGCACGCGCACCTGGCCGAGGCGCGCGCCCTGCTGGCGCGGGTCGACCAGACCGCCGCGCTGACCAGCCTGCCGGCGCAGCTGCGCGCGCACTTCGGCGACGAAGCCGACCTGGCCGTGCGCGTGCAAGATCCCTTGGGCCAGCCGCTGTACCAGCAAGGCCCCGACACCGACCTGCCCGAGGCGCTGCTGGCCCGCCCCAGCGCCGCCGCGCAGCCCGCGCCGCTGGTCACCTGGCGCCAGGACGGCCACGCCTGGCGCGGCAGCGCCATGCTGATCCGCATGCCGCTCGACGGCGCCGCGCCGCTGACGGTGGCCATGGCGCTGGACATCGCGCCGCAGGCCACCTTCCTCACCAGCTTCGGCTGGGTGCTGGCCGGCTACGTGCTGCTGGCCGCGCTGGGCCTGGCGCTGCTGGCGCGCTGGCTGGTGGGGCGCGCGCTGGGGCCGCCCGATAATTCCTGATTTGATAGCTTCTTGCGCTTGTCTGGCGGGCGCTGGCGGCCAATTTGGCTTATGAAGCGCCGTCACCCCACCCCAGCACCACGCGCCGGCTGTGGGCGCTCTTCTTCTCGATCTTGGTCACCACCACGGGGCCGATCTCGGCCGTGCTGGCCACGTGCGTGCCGCCGCAGGGCTGCAGGTCGACCAGCGCATCGCCCGCGCCCGCGCCGCTGATGCGGATGGTGCGCACCACGCCGCTGCCGCGCGGGGCTGCACGCTCATGCTTTTCACCAGCTGCGGGTTGGCGTCCAGCTCGGCCTCGGTCACGCTGCCCACCGTCACCGGCAGCGCGGCGGCCACCAGCCGCGCCAGCTGCTCGGTCAGCGCGGCCTTGTCTAGCGGCTCGGTCATGTGGAAGTCGATGCGCGCGTAGTCCGGCGTGATCGAGCAGCCGTTGACCGGCTGCCCGACGATGTGGCACAGCAGGTGCGAGGCGGTGTGAAAGCGCATCAGGCGCTGGCGGCGCGGCGCGTCGATGCGCGCGGTGACGGCATCACCTTGCTTTATTTTCGATAGCTGCTCGCGCTGGTCCGGCGCCACCAGATGGCTGATACGGCCCGTGGGCAGGCCGTCCTCGCCGGTTTCCTTGCGCGTGTCCGCCACCGCCAGCTCGGTGCCGTCGGCCAGTCGCAGCCAACCCGTGTCGCCGGCTTGGCCGCCGCCCAGGGGTAGAACACGGTGCGGTCGAGCACCACAGCCTGCTCGCCCACGGCCACCACGGTGGCGGGGCATTCGGTCAGCGTCGCGTCGTGGCGGAAGAGTTCTTCGGTCATGGCCGCATGGTAGCGGCGTCATGCTTTGGTGTGCATGCTGGGAATAAGATCGCGCCATGAGCACCCGCCCGCCCCTGCCGCCCCGCACCCGCCAGTGGTCCGACCTGGTGACGACGGATTTCGCCTCGCTCGACCTCGGCCGCGCCATCGCGGTGCTGCCGCTGGGCGCCACCGAGCAGCACGGCCCGCACCTGCCGCTGTCGGTGGATGCCAACCTGGCGCACAGCATGGTGCAGGCCGCCACGCCGCACCTGCCGGCCGACCTGCCGGTGCTCTTCCTGCCGGTGCAGCGCATCGGCTACAGCCCGGAGCACGCGGCCTTCGCCGGCACCATCAGCCTGAAGGCCGACACCGTTATGCGCCTGTGGACCGACATCGCCGAAAGCGTGTCGGCCAGCGGCGTGAACAAGCTGGTGCTGTTCAACACCCACGGCGGCAACATGGGCCTGATGGACGTGGTGGGGCGCGAGCTGCGCACCCGGCTGGGCATGCTGGTGTACAGCGTGAGCTGGTTCAACCTGCCGCTGCACGGGCCCGACGGCGAGGACATCCTGGCGCGCTTCTCGCCCGAAGAGCGGCGCTTCGGTGTGCACGCGGGGCAGATGGAGACGGCCATGATGCTGGCGCTCAAGCCCCGGCTGGTGCGCCAGTCGAAGATGCAGGCGTTCGAATCCAGCTCGCAGGCGCGCGCGGCGGCGCACCGCATCCTGGGCAACGGCAAAGCGCCAAGCTGGCCTGGGCCGCGCAAGACCTGAACCACGAAGGCGCCGCCGGCAACGCCGCCGCCGCCAACGTGGACGACGGCATGGCCCTTCTGGACGCCGCCGGCCGCGCCCTGGCCGATCTGCTGAAGGAAATCGACCGCCTGCCGGCGGACACGCTGAAAGCCGGGTAGCCCGCTTCGCGCGCGACGCTCGCGCAGGCCGCGCAGAAGGCGCGGAAGAATCATTCCATTTCCAATTCAATGCGTGAATCACTGTCATCCCGGCGAAGGCCGGGATCCATGGCTCTCCGCACACGCCGTCTGGATTCCGGCCCCGTATCGCGGTACGGGGCAGGCTTTGCGCCGGAATGACGAGCTATGGCAGCTTTGATCTGGAACTGGAATCAGCCGTCTTCAGCCGCCGCTCCTCTGCGTTTTATTGCCAAGCCTCGGCGACTTCTGCGTTCAATCCTTCAAGTCAGCGGCAGGCCCCTCCCTAAAATCAGGCGCTTCGCAGTTCATCCGGGAGAGTCTTCATGACCAGTCGTCGCCGTTTCGCCGCCACCCTGCTCAGCGCCGCCGCCGTGGCCGCCGCGCCCTCAGCCTGGGCCGCCAACGACACGCCCATCCACATCCTGGTGGGCTTTCCGGCCGGCGGCGGCTCCGACGTCATCGCGCGCCTGCTGGCCGAGCGGCTTGAAAGGAACTGGGCCGCACCGTGCTGGTGGACAACCGCCCCGGCGCCGGCGGCCAGATCGCCGCGCAGCAGCTCAAGGCCGCGCGCGCCGACGGCACCACCGTGTTCCTCTCGCACGACCACAGCATCTCCATCCTGCCGCAGGTAGTGAAGAAGCCGGGCTACGCGCCGCAGCAGGACTTCACGCCGCTGGGCGGCTTCGCCACCTTCGTCAACGGCATCGCGGTGTCGCCCGGCACACCGGTCAAGACCGTGCCCGAGTACGTGGAATGGGTGAAGGCCCAGGGCGGCAAGAGCGCCGTCGGCATCCCGGCGCCGGCCTCGACGCCCGAGTTTCTGGTGCAGCTCATCGCCCAGCGCTGGGGCTCGACCTGGTGGCCGTGCCCTACAAGGGCAGCGCGCCCATGATGGCCGACATGCTGGGCAACCAGATCGCCGCCGGCGTCGGCTCGGTGCAGGACTTCATCGAATACCAGCGCGCCGGCAAGCTGCGCATGATCGGCGTGCTGGGCGGCCAGCGCCAGGCCGCCATGCCCGACGTGCCCACCTTCAGCGAACTGGGCGTGAAGGGCCTGGAAGATACGCCCTTCTACGGCATCTGGGCGCCCAAGGGCACGCCGCGCACCTTCGTCGACCGCTTCAGCCGCGCGCTGCAGCAGGTGGTGGCGCAACCCGACGTGCGCGCCAGGCTCGTCGACCTGGGCCTGACGGTGGAATACATGAGCCCGCGCCAGCTCGACCAGCGCGAGCGCGCCTACACCAAGGTGTGGTCGCGCATCATTGCGGAGAGCGGGTTCGAGCCGAGGTGAGCGGGTAGCGCGGGCAGGGATCGCCGAGGGCCGCCGAGGTTGGCGTCCGGCTAGGAACAGCCGCTCAACACCTTTCAGCCAGCTTGAGTTCTAGGCTGATTGAGGGCGATGAACAGAAGCGGGCAAAAGCCTGCTCCACCATCGAAAGCCGCCGCTGCAAAGGATCCGATGTCAGATTGATTGCGCCCAATCTCCGTCTGCTGAGAGCCGGTGGCGCTCAAATGAGACGAGCAGAAAATCCACCAATGCGCGCGTCTTGGCCGGTAAATGCGTTCGAGAAGGAAACACGGCATAGATGTCTGCGGGAGGCAAAGCCCATGCCGCGAGAACACGTCGAAGCTTCCCAGACTTCAGCAGTGGAGCCACCTCCCAAAGTGACCGCATCAGAATCCCGTGTTCTTCCAAACCCCACCTCAGAACACATTCGCCATCGTTGGAGGCCAACGGGCCTCTGACCTTCACGGTCTCGTTCTTGCTGCCATGACGCAAGTGCCAACTACCGAACGTCTCGTCGTTTTCTCGAATGAACAGGCAGGCGTGATGAGTGAGATCGCGTGGCGACGCAGGCCAGCCCGCCCGCTTCAAATAGCTTGGCGAGGCGCACAATACCGTCTGGTTGTGTGCGAGCAGGCGGGCAGTCAACCTGGAGTCTGGCAACTCGCCAAGGCACTCCTGTGCCGGTTGTCTCAAAGCTCAACGAGTTGCTCAAGATGAGCCTGAAAGATCCGGAGTTCCAGAAGCGTCAGGCTGACCTGGGTGCGGTCGTTGTCACCGATGAGCGCACCGGCCGAGAGGCCCATCGAAGATTCATGACACAGGAGATGCAGCGCTGGAAGCCGGTCTTGGCTGCGGCGGGCGAAACCTTGGACTGATGGCTACCCGATGCACGCGCGGCAAACGAGCACTCGGAGGAGAGTTCTACGGCTTTTCTTGTCCATTCCAAGTAGGACTTATCGATCAATAGCAGGGTTTGTGCCCGTCAGAACGATGGAAGGGCTGGTAGCAGTCACTTGAATCTGTATGGCGAATGACCGCAATTGTTCAAAGAGTTGCCGGTCCCACAACGCATTTGAACGAATGCAATCGCTGCAGACCCGCCATACGCGCATCAGCGTCGTATGTCCGCTTCGGGTCGATTCCGGCCAAAGCCCGCCCGACGGCTGTCGACAACCAGCCCCCGGCACAACTCCGCCGCCGCAAGCCTGCGCCACGCAGCTTCAGGCGTAGGTCACCCAGTCCCTGAAAGCCGCCGCGTCCAGGTGCGGCAGGGTGTTGTAGGTCACCAGATGGTGCCGCTTGGGGTTGAAGGCGAATTCGGTGACTGCCGTGTTGCGGATGCGCAGGTTCAGCTCGATGCTGGTGGCGGCGGGCGCGTCCAGGATGTGGGCCACGGCGGTGGCGATGGGGCCGCCGCTGGAGACGATGAGCACGTTGCCCTCGTAGTGCTCGCGCACGTGGTCGAGCGCGCCGACCACGCCGGCGCGGAAGTCCACATAACTGGGCATGCCCACGGGCTGCAGGCGCCCGTCCATCCACGCGGCCAGGCCGTCGCGCAGCAGGCGGAAGTGCTGGCGGTACAGCTCGGGCGTGTCGGGCTTGGGCAGGGGCTGGGGGTGGATGGCGGCGATGACGGCGTGGCTGTCGTATTCGTTCAGGCCGGGCCACAGAATGTGCGCCCCCACGCTTCGCGCTGGCGTGTCGGCGCTGCCCCCGAGGAGCGCTCGCCGCCTGGGGCGGCCCGGCGCGGCGCGGTGCTGGCGCCTCGATGCCGCCGCCTTCGGCGATGCCCTGCCAGGTGCCAAGCTGGCGCCGCAGGGTGCCGGTGAGCACGGCGTCGAAGTGCAGGGCATCACCAAGGCGCTCGCGCAGGTACTGGCCCAGGCGCACGCTCTGGCGCTGGCCCAGCTCGCTCAATTGGTCGTAGTCGTCGGCGCCGAAGCTGGCCTGGCCGTGGCGCACGAGGTAGAGGGTTCCCATGCGCGGATTGTGGCGGCGCGGGCGGCCGTGTGATGCGCTGGCCGGTCGTGCACGTGACAGGCGCGGCCCATTCCTGTGTTTTGCACTTTTTGTGTGGACGGCCTTGGCCGCGATGGGGTGGTGATGGCGTGGGTGCGCTGCCATCGCGGGCAAGCCCGCTCGCACAAGGCGCTGATACTTTTTCGCGTTCAAAAAGACAGCTGTTCGCGCGCGATGCGATGACGAAAATGACCTCGCTGCGCTTCGATGACGGCGGCTGCGCCGCCATGACGCCAGCCAAGTGCGAGGCATTTTGCGCAGCACGGACGTCATTTCGTCATCACGCGCGCAGCGGCGAAGTCATGGCGTCATCCGTCAAAAAGCCGACGTCTGGAACGCGAAACGGCATGACAAGCAATTGCCCTGCCCCACGGAGTGCGGGCGGCGTGGGTGACGGGCTATGCCTGCTGCAGCACGCGGGCCAGCACGGCCGCGTCCACGTTGGCGCCGGTCAGGCTCACGCCGACGCATTGGCCGCGCAGGCGGTCGCGCTGCTGCAGCGCGGCGGCGAAGGCGGCGGCGCCGGCGCCTTCGGCGACGTTGTGGGTGTCGTTGTAGAGGGCGCGCATGGCGTGGGCCGCCTCGTCGTCGCTGACCTGCACCACGTGGTCGAGGTGCGCCTGCAGCAGCGCCCAGCGGTACTGCGGCGTGGGCGCGAAGGCGCGGTACACCACCTGCGCGGCGGCTTCAATCTCGGCCAGCGTGGGCAGCGTGGGCATGCGGGAGTTTCCTCTCACCCAAAATGTGGGGAGTATATGCTTTTGCGCCCTCCCATCGGGCGCCGGGAGATATATATAAGGGAGTATCACGCCGCATCGGCCCCGAAGGATGAGGGGACTCAGGGGCGGGGCTGACCGATGGACGACAGCGTGACCACGCCGCGCGGCGTGGCCAGCACGGCTTCGATGGCCGGCTGCGGTGCGGGCTCGATGGCGGTGTCGCCCAGGCCAGCCGCCTTGCAGGCTTCGGCCAGCGCGGCGGCGCGCGGGTGCTTCAGCCTCAGGGCGTGCAAGGTCACGCCGCTGGGCGGCAGGCGCGCGGCCGGGTGCGTGGCACCCCACTCGATTAGCGTGGGCAGGCAGCCGTCGAACAGGCGGCGGCCGTCGGGGCGCACGGTGATCTGCCATTGCAGCAGGCCGGCCGGCGTGTCGCGGCTGGCGTGCAGCAGCTCGCCGCGGTCAATCTCCAGCATGGCCAGGCGCGCGGCGGCCTCCTGCAGGTCGGGCACACGCGCCACCCAGTGGATGAGGCGCGGGCCGTGCGCGCGCACCTGCTCGCGCAGGGCCGCGTCGTCCATGTCGAACCAGCGCTTCAGGCCTGCAGCGCCCGTCTGGCGGTCGCCAGTTGCTTCTGGATTGATAGCGATGATCTCCAGGTATGCCAGCGGAAACGCCGGCGATTCGATGGTCAGCAGGCGG
Organism: Ottowia beijingensis; assembly: GCF_013423955.1. Taxonomy (GTDB): domain Bacteria; phylum Pseudomonadota; class Gammaproteobacteria; order Burkholderiales; family Burkholderiaceae_C; genus Ottowia; species Ottowia beijingensis. The sequence goes on from NZ_JACCKX010000001.1 coordinate 1,385,030, forward strand.
TTGTGGGTGCCGAACAGCGGGTGCTCGCCGCCCGGCGCGGCCGCCACGCCCAGCGTGGCTTCGCACCACGCGGCGCCTTGCGCCAGCGTGTCGGCCATCACCACCAGATGGTCGAGGCGCGGGCGGTCGTGCAGCGGCGCGGTCACAGCAGCACCTCGCCCTGGACCATGCGCACGCAGTCGCCGCCCACCCACACCTGGCCGTCCGCGTCGCGCTCGACATGCACGCGGCCGGCACGGCCCAGCGCCGTGCCCTGCGCGGCGATGTAGCTGGCGGGCAGTTCGCCCGCCGCGATCAGCCACTGCGCCAGGCTGGCGTTCAGGCTGCCGGTGACCGGGTCTTCGGTCACGCCGATGGGCGCGGCGAATGCGCGCACCTCGATCAGCGGCGCCGCCTCGCGCCCGGCCGCGGCGGTGAAGGCACGCGCCTCGCGGCTCGACCGCGCTATCAAGGGCAGAGCACCCTGCGCTTGGTGGATGCCGACCACGCCCACTTTTTGCCCCAGCCTGGCCAGTTGCGCTTGGTCGGGCTCGAGCGCCAGCACGGTATCGGCGTTGTCGAGCTGCAGCGTCAGCCAGGCGGGGCCGTTGTCGAGCAGCTGCGCGCGCTGCACCTGCGCCGCGGGCACGCCCAGCGCCTGCGCCACCTGGGCCAGCACCACCGGCGACGGATCGCTGCGCGTGCTGGGCGGCGCGGCAAAGGCCAGGTGCTCGCGCCCATCCACGGCCTGGCGCCGGATCGGCACCAGCCCCTTGGCGCACTGCTGCACGATCACGTCGCCGCGCTGCGGCTGCCCGCCCGCCGCCAGCCAGGCAAAGCACGAGCCCAGCGTGGGGTGGCCGGCGAAGGGCAGCTCGCCGCCGGGCGTGAAGATGCGCAGGGCGTAGTCCGCCGCGGGCTCGGTGGGCGGCAGGACGAAGGTCGTTTCCGACAGGTTGGTCCAGCGCGCGAAGCGCTGCATGGCGGCGTCGTCAAGGCCACTGCCATCCAGCACCACGGCCACCGGGTTGCCGTAGCCGGGGGTGTCGGTGAAGACGTCGATCTGGGCGAAGGGGCGAGGGGTCATGGTGTGATAGCTATAGAATCAGGAGCTGCTTGCGCTTTCTGGTCAAGGTCTGGAGGCCGATTTCACCTTGAAAGCGCCTGCCGCACCACCTGCCCCAGCGCGGCCATGCCGCGGTCGATCTCGGCCGGCGTGGAGGTGACGAAGGACAGGCGCAGCGTGCGCGTGTCGGGCTGCTGGGCGTAGAACGGCGCGCCGGGCACGAAAGCCATGCCGGCGTCGACGGCGGCGGGCAGCAGCGTCTGGGCGTTCAGGCCCTCGGGCAATTTCACCCACACGAACATGCCGCCGGCGGGGCGCGTCCACTTGGCGCCGGTGGGGCCCAGTTCGCACTCCAGCGCGGCCAGCATGGCGTCGCGCTGCGCGTGGTAGCGCGCGCGGATGGTGGGCACGTGGCGGTCGAGAAAACCATCGCGAATCACCTCGGCCACCACGCGCTGGTTGAAGCCGGGCGTGTGCAAATCGGCCGCCTGCTTGGCCTGCAGCAGCTTGGGATACAGCGCGGGCGGCGCGATGAGGTAGCCCAGGCGCAGGCCGGGCGCCAGGATTTTGCTGAACGAGCCCAGGTACACCACGCCCTCGGGCCAGCGCGCCAGCAGGGCGCAGGCGGCGTCTGCTCGAACCACAGCTCGCCATAGGGGTTGTCCTCGACGATGGGCAGGCCGAACTCGCGGCAGACGGCGATCACCTGCTGGCGGCGCGTTTCGTCCATGGTGCGGCCGGTGGGGTTCTGGAAGTTGGGCAGCAGGTAGATGAAGCGCGGGCGCTCGCCTTTTGAAGCGCCTCGCGCAATGCCTGCGGCGACACGCCGCCATCGTCGCTGGCCACGTTCTCGGGCACCGGCTGCATGGGCGTGAAGGCCTGCAGCGCGCCCAGGTAGGTGGGCGACTCGACCAGCAGGCGGCAGCACTTGTCGAGCAGCACCTTGGCGATCAGGTCCAGCCCCTGCTGGCTGCCGGTGGTGATGAGCACCTGCTCGGGCGACACGGTGGCGCCGTGCTTGCCCATTTCATCGGCCACCCACTGGCGCAGCTCGGGCAGGCCTTCGCTCGACGCGTATTGCAGCGACGGCTTGGCGATGGCGCTGTCCTTGCCCAGCACGGTGGCGCAGGCATCGCGCATGGCGTCGACGGGAAAGGTCTCGGGCGACGGCAGGCCGCCGGCGAAGTTGAGGATGCCGGGGCGCTCGGTCACCTTCAGGATTTCGCGGATGGCGGAGGGTTCATGGCCTCGGCGCGCTCGGCCAGGTGCCAGGGGTGGTGGGTTGCAGGTCGTTGGGGTTCATGGGGTTTCTCCTGTTGTTCGGGTCAGGGCATCAATTCGGGGTGGTGCGCACGCAGCCAGTCGCGCACGTGTTGCTGCAGCATCCGGGCCGACTGCAGGCAGGCTGCCGCCGCGGATTCGGGCACGGTGTCGCCGGAATAGTCGGCCAGATGGCGCTGTTTGCGCAGTGCGTCCAACGGCCACACCGCTTCGGGGCCAGCCCCACGCTGAGGGGCAGGGTTTGCAGGGCTGTCTGGTGGTGGCCCGGCTTGCTGGTCAGCGTGCGGTAGCCGTTGGCATGCAGGCCCGCCATGGCCAGTTGCATGACGGCCTTGTAGGCGGCGTCAAAGCGGTTTTCGCAACTCAGGCCCGCCAGTTGGGCGTCGGCGATGTTGCGGCGGGCCGCGGCCAGCAGGTGGGCCACCTGCGCCTTGTCGGGCGTGATGACATCAAGGCTGACGCCGACCAAGTTCTTCAAGCTCACGCTCGTCTCCCAGCAGGAATATCTTGGGCTTGCCCAGCACGTCGCGCAGGAAAGGCCCGTCGGCGGCGCTGGCAAACTCTGCCGCGCTGAACACCTTGGGGTTGATCTCGCGGCCCAGTTGCGCTTGCGCCGGATGCAGCAACTGCACCGCGCGCGCGAAGTCGAGCTCGCCGATCAGCATCAGGTCGATGTCGCTGCCCGCCGTCTCCTCGCCCCGCGCCACCGAGCCGAAGACGAAGGCCGCGCGCAGCTGGTCCGCCACCGGCGCCAGTGCGTCGATCAGCACGTCGGCCAGGCCCGAGGTCTTGCGCAGGATGCTGGCCAGTTCGGCAAAGATGGGGTGGGCCTTGTTGGCGCTGTAGATCTGCTGGTTGCCACGCCGCTCGCGTTGCAGCAGGCCGGCGTCGGCCAGCTTGACCAACTCGCGCGTGACGGTGCCCGCCGGCAGGCCCGCCCGCCGGGCGATCTCGCGGCCGTGCAGTGCGTCGTCGGGGTGCAGCAACAGCAGGCCCAGCACGCGTCGGCGGTATTCGGGCAGCAGGACGGAGATGGCAGAGGGTTGCATTTTTGGCGTCAATTGTCGCCTTATTTGCATCAATTGGCCACCGGCCGCGCCAGTCGGCGGCTGAGGAACACGGTGGCCACCACGGCCAGGGCGAAGCCGATGGACATCGCGTCCAGCCGCTCGCCCAGCAGCGGCACGGCGAACAGCATCGACAAAAGGGCTGCAGCAGCTGCACCTGGCTGACGCGCAGGGCGCCGCCCCAGTCCAGCCCGCGGTACCAGGCGAAGAAACCGGCCCACATCGAGAACACGCCGACGTAGACGAAGCCGGCCCAGGCAGCGGGGCGGATGGCGCCGACATCGGCCGGCCACAGCCACCACGCCGCCGGCAGGCTGAGCGGCAGTGCCAGCGCGCAGATCCAGCAAATCGTCTGCTCGGCCCCCAGCACCGGGCTGACCTGCGCGCCCGCCACGTAGCCGACGGACGCGGCGATGACGGCGCCAATCAACAGCGCATCGGCCCAGGCCAGCCCGAAGCCGCCCGCGCCCTGCGCGCGCAGCCAGGCGAACAGCATCACCAGCGCACTGCCGGCCACCGCACAGGCCCAGAAGGCGGGCGCGCGCGCTGCCCCATCATCAGCGCCACGGCCACCGCGGTGGCCAGCGGCCCCAGCGCCATGATGACCGCCGCGTGCGTGGCGGTGACGCTGCGCAGCGCCAGCGCCAGCAGCACCGGAAAGCCGATCACGTTGCCCGCCACCGCCAGCCCCAGCAGGCGCCAGTGCGCGCGCTGCGGCCAGGCCGCGCGCGTGAGCAGCAGGAACGCGGCCGACAGCAGCCCCGCCAGCGCCGCGCGCCCGGCGGTGACGAAGGCGGGCGAGAGCTGCGGCGCCGCGTCGGTGCCGGTGGCCAGACGCGTGGCGGGCAGCGTGATGGCGAAGATCAGCACGCCCAGCACACCCAGCCAGAAGCCGGCCAGCAGCCGCGCATCGCCCTGCAGGGTGTTCATGCCGATCAGCCTTGCGCGTCGATCGGGCGGGCGCCGGCCGCTGCGTTTTCAGGAGCAGTCGAGGGCGCGGCCAGCGCGCTCCACACCATCCACGCCGACGTGGCCACCAGCGCCGCGGCCATCACGCGGTTGAACCACAGCAGCCGCTGCCCCTGCGCCAGCCAGCCGCGCAGCAGCGAGCCGATGAGCGCGTAGGTGAAGTTGCTGGCAAAGCCGAAGAACAGCATCACCGGCAGCACCATCAGCAGGCGCGCCACCCAGTCGGGCCGGCCGGCCACCCAGCCGGCGACGATGGACAGCGCCAGCATCCACGCCTTGATGTTGAGGAACTGCAGGCCCACGCCTTCGGCAAAGCTGACCTGCAAGCGCCGCTCGTCGGCCTGCGACAGGGTGCGGCTGCCGGCCAGCCGCCAGGCCAGCCACAGCATGTAGCCCACGCCCACCGCCAGAATGCCCCAGCGCAGCACCGGCACCGCCATCACCAGCGCGCCCACGCCCAGCGCGCACAGCACGAACAGGCCCGCCCAGCCGGTGGGCACCGCGCAGACGAAGCGCATGGCGCCGCGCAGGCCGCGGTTGGCCGCGATGGCGGTGGACAGCGTGGTGTTGGGGCCGGGGTGAAGCTGCTGGCGGTGGCCAGCACCAGCAGGGCACTGAATTCAGCGGCGGTCATGCACTGCAATGTAGCGCGGCGCAGCCGTACAGATTCAATACAGTTGACGAGGTCAGTGGCTGAACTGTATGGTTTGCGGCGACGCTACAGCGGTGCCAGCGGATCGGCGGCCATTTACAAGAACACTTGGTTGGCAGCCAGTTGCAGACTGCGTTGTGGGAGCGGGCTTGCCCGCGATCAAGCGTTGGCTGCGACGAGGCGCCTCATCGCGGGCAAGCCCGCTCCCACACCGCGGAGGTGATCCGCGCGGCATCAGAGACTTCTTGACAATCAATCAAAAACAATAGCTTCTCGCGCCCGTCATTGCTTTGTTTCAGATGTTTTCTCTTGAAATCCAATCAGGACAAGCGCAAGCCACTATCAAAAGTGACTTCCCGATGTTCACGCTGAACGCCCAGCGCCCAACGCTCCACCTCTGCACATGCTGCTGCGCACCCCCACCCAGTCACTGACCGACCAGCTGGCCGAGCGCTTTGCCGAGCGCATCCGCGACAAGCTGCTGGCGCCCGGCTCGCGCCTGCCCAGCGTGCGGCAGTGCGCGGCGCTGCACCGGGTCAGCCCGTCCACCGTGGTGGCCGCCTACGACCAGCTGCTGGCGCAGGGCCTGGTGGAGGCGCGGCCGCAGCGCGGCTTCTTCGTGCGCCACCCGGTGGCGCGGCCGGCCGCAGCGCCCCAGCGCAAGGCGCGCGCAGCCATCGAATCCGAAGCATTCAGCGACCCGGCCGACGCCCGCCGCCTGAACGCGCCGATCAGCGCCGCCACGCTGATGCGCGGCATGTTCCACGCCGCCGACGCGCGCCCGCAGCCCGGCATGGGCGTGCTGCCGCCCGACTGGCTGGGCGCCGACTTCATGGCCGCCGCCGTGCGCAAGGTCAGCACGCCGGCGCAGCTGCTCGACGCCACCGTGCGCTATGGCGAGCCGCAGGGCGACGCCGGCCTGCGCCGCGTGCTGGCCGCGCGGCTGGCCAGCCAGGGCATCGACGCCGACGCGGCGCAGATCGTCACCACCGTGGGTGCCACGCAGGCGCTGGACATCGTCAGCCGCACCCTGCTGCGCCCCGGCGACACGGTGCTGGTGGAGGAGCCCGGCTGGTCGGTCGAGTTCGCGCGGCTGGCCTCGCTGGGCATGCGCATGCTGCCGGTGCCGCGCGGCCCCGACGGGCCCGACCTGGCGGTGATGGCGCGCTACTGCGAGGCACACGCCGGCACGCCGCAGGCGCCGCGCCTGTTCGTCAGCGTGAGCGTGCTGCACAACCCCACGGGCTACTGCCTGTCGCCCGCCAGCGCGCACCGCGTGCTGCAACTGGCGCAGCAGCACGACTTCCACATCGTCGAGGACGACACCTACCACCATCTGGCCCCCGAGCACGCCACGCGGCTGGCGCAGCTGGACGGCCTGCGCCGCACCATCTACGTCAGCGGTTTCGCCAAGGTGCTGGCGCCGGCCTGGCGCGTGGGCTTTCTGGCCGCGCCGCCCGAGCTGGTGGAGCGCCTGCTCGACACCGCTGCTGGCCACGCTGACCACGCCCAGCCTGCTGGAGCGCGCGCTGGCCCACTGCATCGAGCACGGCCAGCTGCGCCGCCACGCCGAGCGCCTGCGCATCAGGCTGGATGCCGCACGCAGCCGCAGCGCGCGGCTGGCGCTGCAGCACGGCTGCACGTTCGCGGCCGAGCCGGCCGGCCTGTTCGGCTGGGTCGACACCGATGTGGACACCGACCAGCTGGCGCTGCGCATGCTCGACCAGGGCTACCTGCTGGCGCCCGGCGCGCTGTTCCACGCCAGCCGGCAGCCCAGCCCGCTGATGCGCATCAACTTCGCCACCACGCAGGACGCCGCGTTCTGGAAGACCTTCGAGCGCGTGCGCAGCGCGTTGATGGCGCGGGCCTGATACCGTTTCGCGTTCAAACAAATGACAAATGACTTCGCCGCTGCGCGGCTTCGATGACGAAATGACGAAATGACATCAGTGATGCGCGGAATGCCTCGCACCTGGCTGGCGTCATGGCGGCGCAGCCGCCGTCATCGAAGCGCAGCGAGGTCATGTCGTCATCATCGCGCGCGCAAGCAGCTGTCTTGGTGAACGCGAAACAGCATGCGTCGGCACGCGCCACGCCCAGGGGCCACCTGCGCGAAGTTTTTCGCATGGGTTTGGCGCTTTCCACGGTTAAGCTCGCCACGGCCATCGGGGCTGTGCTGCCCTGAGGTGCCTGCTGTCGATGTCGCTCCGTTTTTCTTCATCCTTCTTCAGCCCCTTCGTCCTGCACCTGTCGGCCTACGCGCTGGCGGGGCTGATGGGCAGCGTCGCGCTGTACGCACGCCAGGCGCCGGGTTGGCAGTGGGGGCTGATGCTGTCGTTCGCGCTGTGGCCGGTCATCCTGCGCGCCATGGCCCCGCGCCTGCGCGATGCCGCGCGCATCGAGCGCCATGCCGTTCAGGGCGATGCCGCGCTGGCCGGCGCCATGCTGCCGCTGATGGCCTTCCACCTGCTGCCCTGCGCCGCGGTGCTGACCGTCACGCTGATGGACAAGATCACCCCGCGCCGGCGCGCACTGCTGGCGCATGCGCTGCCGTTCCTCGCGGGCGGCGCGCTGCTGGGCTACGCCGTGGTGCAGCCGCGCCTGCAGTTCGACACGCCGCTGCTGGTGGAGCTGGCGACGGTACCCTTCCTGGCGCTGCACTTCCTGGCCGCGATCCGCGCCAACTGGCGCCAGCGCGAAATGGTGAGCGAGCAGTCGCGCCGGCTGGAGCAGGCCGCGCAGGAAGATCCCACCACCGGCCTGCTGGCACGCGACAGCCTGATCGCGCGCGCGGCCACGGCGCTGGCGTTTTCGCATTCGCGCGACATGCCCTCGAGCCTGGCGCTGATCGACCTGGACGGCTTTCGCCGCGTCAACCAGGTCTTCGGCCACCAGGCGGCGGACGAGTACCTGCGCGCGGTCGGGCTGCGCCTGCGCCAGTCGGTGCGGCAGGGCACGCTGGTGGGGCGCTACGGCGCCGACCAGTTCGCCGTGCTGCTGCCGGCCACGCCGCTGGCCGATGCCGAACACGCCGCGCGCCGCCTGCTCGCCGCCATCGGCACGCTGCGCCTGGCCGACTGGCCGGGGCTGCAGGCCACCTGCAGCGTGTCGCTGGTGGCCACCAGCCCGGCCTATCCGGGCATCCGCGAATGGCTGACGGCGGCCGAGCGCGCCCTGCAGCAGGCCAAGGCGGCCGGCGGCAACCGCATCGAAGCCGTGCGCTGAGGCGCCTGCGGCAGCGCCTTCAGGGCACGACCGCGGTCACTTCGATCTCGACCTTGGCGCGCGACTCCATCAGCGCCGCCACGGCCACGCAGGTCATGGCCGGAAAGTGCTTGCCGATCACCTCGCGGTACACCGCGCCCAGCTCCTTCAGGCGGGCGTTGTATTCGTCGCGGTCGATCACGTACCAGGTCATGCGCACCATGTGCTCGGGGCCGGCGCCGGCCTCCTTCAGCACCGCCATCACGTTCTGCAGCGTCTGCCGCGTCTGCGCGATGAAGTCGTCGGTCTCGAACTGCTGCTGGGCATTCCAGCCGATCTGGCCGCCCACGAAGACCTGCGTGCCGCGCGCGGCGATGCCGTTGGCGTAGCCCTTGGCGGGCACCCAGCCGGCGGGGTGAAGAACCTGGTGTGTCATGTGTTCTGCCTCAGTCGAAAGCGCTGCAGCTTGCCCGTCTCGGTGCGCGGCAGCGCGGTCATGAACTCGATCTCGCGCGGGTACTTGTACGGCGCGATGGTCTGCTTGACGTGCTCCTGCAGCGCTTTCACCATGGCGGCGTCGCCCGCGTGGCCGGGCTTGAGCACGACGAAGGCCTTGATGAGCATGCCGCGCGCCTCGTCGGGCTTGCCGATGACGCCGCATTCGGCCACTGCGGGATGGGTGAGCAGGCAGTCCTCGACCTCCGGGCCGCCGACGTTGTAGCCGGCGGTGATGATCATGTCGTCGTCGCGCGCCTGGTAGTGGAAGTAGTCGTCGGCGTCCTGCACGAAGGCATCGCCAGGGCGGTTCCAGCCATCGGGCACGTAGCGCGCCTGGCGTTCGTCGTCCATGTAGCGGCAGCCGGTGGGCCCGATCACGGCCAGCTGGCCCATGGTGCCGCGCGGCACCTCGTGGCCTTCGCCGTCCACCACCTTGGCCTGGTAGCCGGGCACCACCTTGCCGATGGCGCCCGCGCGCACGGCGGCCCCGGCCGAGGAGATGAAGATGTGGAACATCTCGGTGGCGCCGATGCCGTCGAGCATCTCGATGCCGGTGGCCTGCTTCCACAGCTGGCGCGTGGCGTCGGGCAGTGCCTCGCCGGCGCTGACGCAGGTGCGCAGGCTGGGGATGCCGATGGCCTGCGCGTGCGGCGCCATCTGGCGGTAGAAGGTGGGCGCGGTGTAGCAGGTGGTGACGCCGTGCGCGCGCATCTGGCGCACCATGCTCTCGGGGTTGTAGGGTCCGTCGGGGTAGAAGATGCTGGCACCCGCCCACATGGGGAACAGCAGCAGCCCGCCCAGCCCGAAGGTGAAGGCCAGCGGCGGCGAGCCGGTCACCACATCATCGGGCGTGGGCTTGAGCACGTGGCGCGGCCAGCATTCGCAGGCCGCCAGCACGTCGCGGTGCGTGTGCACCACGGCCTTGGGCGCGCCCGTGGTGCCGCTGGTGAAGGCCAGCAGGGCGATGTCGTCGGCGGCGGTGGGGCAGGCGGTGAAGCGGGGCGGCTGGCGCGCGGCCAGCGCGCCCAGGTCCTGCGGGTCGTCGGGCGCGTTGAAGCGCAGCACGTGCTGCAGCACGTCCGGGTGCGCGCGCTGCGCCTGCTCCAGTTCGGGCAGCAGCCTGGCGTCGCAGATGGCGGCCACGGGCTGCGCCTTGTCGATCACCTTGCTCAGCTCGGCGGCGCGGAACAGCGGCATGGTCGCCACCGCGATCAGGCCGGCCTTGACCACCGCCAGCCACGACAGCGCCATGCCGATCGAATTGCCGCCGCGCAGCAGCACGCGGTTGCCGGGCTCCAGTTTCAGACCGTGCATCAGGTGATTGGCGATGCGGTCGACGCGTTCGCGCACTTCGGCATAGGTGAACGTCACTTGGGGCGAGCGCAGCAGCGGGCGATCAGCCCAGCCCTTGGCGGCGGCGCCATCAAGCAGGCGCTCGACCAAATTGACCTGGTCGGGAAACTGCAGCTCGGGCAAGTCGTGGCGCAGCTCGGGCGCGCGCGGCGGCAGGCGGTCGTGGACGAAGCGGTCGGTCTGGGCGCTGCGGGTCATGACGTCACTCCTGTCTTGCACCCTCGCCCCGCTGGGGAGAGGGTTGGGGTGAGGGCGGCAGCGCTGGCTGCTGGAGGGGCGCGGCCCCCACCCCAACCCTCCCCCAGCGGGGAGGGAGTGACATGCCGGCGCTGCCGTCATGCCAGCACCGCCTTGCCGATGATGAGTTGCTGCACTTCCGTCGCGCCTTCGTAGATGCGCAGGCTGCGGATGTCGCGGTACAGCGATTCGACCTTGGTGCCCACCTTCACGCCCAGGCCGCCATGCATCTGCAGGGCCATGTCGATCACGCGCTGGGCGTTTTCGGTGGCGGTCATCTTGGCCATGGCGGCGGCAACGCTGCGCTCCTTCATCGAGCCTTGCTGTGTGTCGCGCATCCAGGCGGCGCGGTAGGTGAGCAGCGCGCCGGCGTCGATCAGCGCCGCCATCTCGCCCAGCTTGGCCTGTGTCAGCTGGAAGTCGGCCAGCGTCTGGCCGAACATCCGGCGGCGCCGTGCGTGGTCGATGGCCTCGGCCAGTGCGCGCCGCGCCATGCCCAGTGCGGCACCGGCCACGCTGGCGCGAAAGATGTCGAGGGTCTGCATGGCGAGCTTGAAGCCACCATTGCGTTCGCCCAGTTGCTGGTCGGCCTCGACGCGGCAGCGCGTGAACACCAGCTCAGCCAGCGGGTGCGGTGCCATCACGTGGATGTGGGCCGAATCATCCAGCCCCGGCGTGCCGCGGTCGACGATGAAGGCGGTGATGCCGCGGCTGCCGGCCTGCGGGTCGGTCTTGGCGAACACGCAGTAGAAGTCGGCCATGCCGCCGTTGCTGATCCAGGTCTTGCGGCCATCCAGCATGAGGGCGCCGTCGGGCTCATCGGCCACGCAGTCAGCGCGCGCCGGCGTGGCCTGCAGTTGCATGGCGGCCACGTCGGAGCCTGCGTCGGGCTCCGACAGCGCGAAGGCCGCGATCTTGTCGCCGCGCGCCACCGCCGGCAGGTAGGCCGCCCGCTGCGCCGGCGTGCCGCCGAGCGAGATCGCACCGCTGCCCAGGCCCTGCATGGCGAAGGCGAAGTCGGCCAGCGGCGAGTGGAAGGCCAGCGTTTCGCGCAGCACCACCAGCGCGCGCGAATCGAGCGCGGGCAATGCGCCACCGTGCTCGGCGGCGACGCAGTAGCGCAGCCAGCCCGCATCGCCCAGCCGCCGTACCCAGTCGCGGCAGGCGGCGCGGTCGTCACGCTCGTCCACGTCCTGCGCGGCGGCCCACTCGGGCAGGCGCGCGGCGATGTCGCGGTGGGCGGCGTCGAAGAACGGCAGGGCGAGGTGGTCGGTGGAGGGGTCATGGTTCAGGTGGCGCTTTCATGAATACCGGACGCAGAGGACGCAAAGGTTTCGCAGAGGTCGCAAAAGAGTCAGAAAACATTCTTCTTGGCTTCTTCTGCGTCCTCTGCGTGATCTTTGCGTCCTCTGCGTACTGGCTGTTGGCTTCAGTCGCCCCCAAACACCGGCTTTTGCTTCGCCGCGAAGGCCTCGTAGGCGCGACGGAAGTCCTGCGTCTGCATGCAGATGGCCTGCGCCTGCGCCTCGGCCTCGATGGCCTGCTCGATGGTCATGGCCCATTCCTGGCTCAGCATGGTCTTGGTCATGCCGTGCGCAAACGTCGGGCCGGCGGCCAGCTCGCGCGCCATGGCCTGCGCCTTGTCCAGCAACTCGCCACTGTCGTGCAGCGCGTTGAAGAAGCCCCAGGCGAAGCCCTCTTGCGCCGTCATGGCGCGGCCCGTGAACAGCAACTCGCTGGCGCGCCCCTGCCCGATCACGCGCGGCAGCAGCGCGCACGCGCCCATGTCGGCGCCGGCCAGGCCCACGCGGGTGAACAGGAACGCCGTCTTGGTCTTCTCGGTGCCGTAGCGCAAATCGCAGGCCAAGGCCATCATGGCGCCGGCGCCGGCGCACACGCCGTCGATGGCGCCGATGACGGGCTGCGGGCAGCCGCGCATGGCCTTCACCAGATCGCCCGTCATGCGGGTGAACTCCAGCAGTTCGGGCATGGTCATCTTCGTCAGCGGGCCGATGATGTCGTGCACATCGCCGCCCGAGCAGAAGTTGCCGCCCTCGCCCGTCACCACGACCACCTTCACGTCGGTGGCATAGCGCAGGCCGTTGAACAAATCGCGCAGTTCGGCGTAGCTGTCGAAGGTGAGCGGGTTCTTGCGCTCGGGCCGGTTCAGCGTGACGGTGCCCACGCCGTCGGCATCGCACTGCCAGCTGAAGTGCCGCGCCTGGTAGGCCGCGCGGGCGTCGAACTGCGGGCGCATGGGATTGCCCGCGCCGATGTAGTGCTTCATGCCGTCTCCTGAAAATGTTGCTTGACCTTGCCAAGCAGCGCGTGCAGCGTCTGGATGTCGCGCGGGCTCAAGCCCGCGAAGGCATCGACGATCCAGGCCTCGTGCGCCTGCGCCATGGCGTTGAACTGCTTGCGCCCCTTGGGCGTGAGCCGCACCAGGTAGGCGCGGCGGTCACCCTCAACCTCGGCGCGCTCGACCAGGCCCTCGGCCTCCAGCTGGTCGGTGATGCCGGTGACGTTGCCGCCGGTCACCATCAGCCGGCGCGACAGCTCGTTCATGCGCAGGCCATCGGGCGCGCGCTCCAATTGCGCCATCAAATCGAAGCGCGGCAGCGTGGTATCGAAATGCTCGCGCAAGTCAGTGCGGATCTGCTTTTCGATCAGCTGCGTGCAGGCCAGCAGGCGCAGCCACAGGCGCAGCTCCTCGGGGTGTTCGGCGTGGGCGCGGGCTTCCAGGTCCATGCTCAGGCACGCTGCCCGTTAGCTTCACTATCCATAGCTGCCAGCGCCTGCCCCGCCTGCGCTTGCATCGCTTTTTGCTTTTCCATCTCGCGGTACAGCTGGTCGCGTCCGCTCAGGTATTGGTTCGGCCAGGTTACGGCGCGGCTTTGCAGTCTGGCGGCCTCGTGCAGCGTCCACGCCGGGTCGGCCAGGTGCGGACGGCCGACGGCGCACAGGTCGGCGCGGCCGGCGGCGATGATGCTGTTGGCGTGGTCGGCCTCTTGAATAGCGCCCACGGCCATGGTGGCGATGCCCGATTCGTTGCGGATGCGGTCGGCGAACGGCGTCTGGTACATGCGGCCATACACCGGCCTGGCCTGGCGCGTAGTCTGGCCGCTGGACACGTCGATCACATCGCAACCCGCGGCCTTGAACAGCGCGCCGATGCGCACGGCGTCGTCCGGTGTCAGGCCACCCGGCGCCCAGTCGTGCGCGGAAATGCGCACGCTCATCGGCTTGTCGGCCGGCCACGCTGCGCGCATGGCACTGAACACTTCCAGCGGGTAGCGGCAACGGTTCTCCAACGAGCCGCCGTACTCGTCGCTGCGCCGGTTGGTCAGCGGGCTGATGAAGGACGACAGCAGGTAGCCGTGCGCGCAGTGCAGCTCGAGCCAGTCGAAGCCGATGGCGGTGGCGCGGCGGGTGGATTCAACGAAGGCAGCCTTCAGCGCCGCCATCTCGGCGGGCGTGATCTCGCCCGGCGTCTGGTTCTGCTCGCCATAGGGCACGCCGCTGGCGGCCAGCAGCGGCCAGTTGCCATCCTTCAGCGGCTCGTCGATCTGCTCCCAACCGAGCTGGGTCGAACCCTTGGGGCCGCTGTGGCCCAGCTGCAGGCCGATGGCGGCGTCGCTCTGCTGGTGGAAGAAGTCGACGATGCGCTGGAAGGCCGCCTGCTGCGCGTCGTTGTACAGCCCCGGGCAGCCGGGGTGATGCGGCCTTCGGGCGTGGGGCTGGTCATCTCGACCATGGTCATCGCCGCACCGCCCACGGCGCGCGCGCCCAGGTGCATCAGGTGCCAGTCGCCCAGCACGCCATCGCGCGCGCTGTACTGCGCCATGGGTGAGACGACGATGCGGTTCTTCAGCGTCAGACCGCGCACCGTGAAGGGCGTGAGCATGGGCGGCACGATTGCTTCACTTTGAATAGCTGCTTGCGCAGACGGAGCGGGCGCCAGAGGCCGATTTGGCTCAAGACCCCGGGGCGCCGGCCGGGTGTGCGCGAACCAGCGCTCGTAGCCCTCTAGCCAGGCCGCATCGCGCAGGCGCAGGTTCTCGTGGCTGATGCGCTGGCTGCGCGTGAGCAGCGAATAGGCGAACTGCTCGATCTCCATGCCCGTGTAGCGGTCGACGTTCTCGAACCACTCGGTGGAGTTGCGCGCGGCGTTCTGGATCTTCAGCACTTCCACGCTGCGCGTGTCCTCGTAGCGCTGCAGCACGGTGTCGATGTCGGCGCCGGTGGCGAATTCCTCGCCGCTCGCGGCGAACTGATTCGCCATGTCGATGGCATCCTCCAGCGCCAGTTTGGTGCCGCTGCCGATGGAAAAGTGCGCCGTGTGCGCCGCGTCGCCCATCAGCACGATGGGCACCGTCTTGCCGCCGATGCGCTCGCGGTGCACCCAGGTCTTGCAGATCACGCGCGGAAAGCGGATCCAGATGGCCGAGCCGCGCAAGTGGGTCGCGTTGCTGATCAGCGGATGGCCATCGAGGTATTGGCCGAACAGCTTCTCGCAGAAGGCGATGCCCTCCTGCTGGCTCATCTGATCCAGTCCGTGCGCTTTCCACACCGCCTCGGGCGTCTCGACGATGAAGGTCGAGGTGCTGTCGTCGAACTTGTAGGCGTGGGCCTGAAACCAGCCGTGCTCGGTCTGCTCGAAGGCGAAGGTGAAGGCGTCGAAGGTCTTCCGGGTGCCGAGCCAGACAAAGCGGCACAGGCGCGTGTCGATGTCTGGCTGGAACACGCTTCGGTAGCGCGTGCGGATGCGGCTGTTGAGGCCATCGCTGGCGATCACCAGGTCGGCACCGTATTGCGCGGCGATGGCCTGGTCGTCGGTCACGTCGGTCTCGAACACGAGTTCGACACCCAGCGCCTGGCAACGGTCCTGCAGGATGTTGAGCAGGTGCTTGCGCCCGATGCCGCAGAAGCCGTGTCCGGTGGAGCGCACGCTGCGGCCCTTGAAGAAGACCTCGATGTCGTCCCAGTGGTTGAAGGCGTCGCCGATCAGGCGCGCGCTTTCGGCGTCGGCCACCAGCATGTTCTGCAGCGTCTGGTCGGACAGCACCACGCCCCAGCCGAAGGTGTCGTAGGGGCGGTTGCGCTCGACCACCACCACGCGGCAGTCGGGGCGCTGCTGCTTCATCAGCAGGCCGAAGTACAGCCCCGCCGGGCCGCCGCCGATGCACACGATGCAGGACATTTGATTCATGTCTACATTGTTTAGACATGAACAATCGACTGTCAAGAGGGCTTCTCAGGATTCGGTGATGCAGCTGTCATGCAGGGTCGCGGCTCGCGGCACAATGGATGGGCATCTGCGGGCGATGGGTCGCGCGCACGAATCAACCACCGAGGAGAGAAGCCATGCTCTACAAGTTCAAATCCCAGGAAGCCGCCGACGTCATCATGCTCAAGCTGAACGCCGAGGAGGTGCTTCAGATCATCGGCAAGCCGGCCAGCCCCACGGGCATCATCACCGTGGAGCAGGTGCCCGCCGCCGTGGCCGCGCTGAAGGCCGAGGTGCAGCGGCGCGAGGCGATGGGCCAGCCGCAGGCCGCCAGCGACGAGCGTTCGCCGCAGGACGAGGTCGACGAGGCCAAGGCGAGGACCGACCTGGTGACTCTGCGCCAGCGCGTGACGCCCTTCATCGAACTGCTGGAGCGCAGCGCCGCCGCCGGCAAGGACGTGGTGTGGGGCGTGTGACGGCGCGCGCTTCATATACTCCCCACCCGCCAAGCTGCTAGCGCCCGAGGGACGGGCGCTGGATGCATATACTCCCCTAGATCAGCGAATCCGCCGCGGCCTTCAGCAGCGTGCCTGCAGCGCCTCGACCAACGCCTGGCAGCGCTGCCCCGGCGCCACGCCCAGCGCCCGCGCGGCGGCGTTGCAGTGGCTGACGAGGCCATCGGCCAGCGTGCTGTGCGCCTCGCCGATGCGCGCGCTGGTGTGCGCCACGGTGCAGGCGGCGATGGCGTGGCCCTGCAGGAAGGGCAGCGCCGCCAGGCCCGCTTCGTCCTTGCCCACGCCGGCATCGTTGAACACGGCGATCAGCGGCCGCGCCGCCAGCGCGTACTGCGCCGAGCTGATGCCGCCGTGCGAGCCGCTCACGGCCAGGCAGCCGGCGTCCAGGCCGGGCTTCAGCTCGGTGATCGAATCGACGATGCGCAGCGGTGGCGGGTTCATGGGATGCCCCGGAAAGAAGAAGCCGCGTGAGGGACGAACCCTCGCGCGGCTTCAGGTTATCACCCGGTCGGTCGGGTGATCAGGCCATCAGTCGGCGTACTGGCCGGCGGCCTTGATGACGGCGCCCCACTTGGCGACTTCGGCGGCGACGAACTTCTTGTGCTCGGCCGGGTTGGCACGCGCGTCGTTCACCACCACGGCGCCCAGGCCTTCCTGCTTCTTGATGAACTCGGGGTCCTTCAGCGCGGCCTTCAGGGCATCGTTCAGCGTCTTCAGCACGGCGGCGGGCGTGCCCTTGGGCGCGTACAGGCCGTGCCAGATCGACACGTCGAAGCCCTTCAGGCCGGCCTCGTCCAGCGTCGGCAGGTCCTTGTAGACGGCGGGCGTGGTCAGGCGCTTGGCGGTGCTGACGGCGTAGGCCTTGATCTTGCCGGCCTCGACCTGGCTGGTGGTGTTGGTGGTCTGGTCGCACATGATGTCGACCTGGCCGCCCAGCAGGTCGGTCATGGCGGGCGCGGTGCCCTTGTAGGGGACGGTGGTCAGCTCGGTCTTGAGCGCGTTCTGCAGCATCAGCCCGCACAGGTGCGAGGCGGCGCCCAGGCCGGCGTTGGCCAGGTTGACCTTGTTCTTGTTGGTGGTGATCCAGCTGCTCAGCTCGGCCCAGTTCTTGGCGGCCAGGCCGGGCTTGCCGACGACGACCATGGGCACTTCGTTGATCAGGCCGAGGTATTCGAACTCGTCGTACTTGAAGCCGGGGTTGCGGTACAGCGTGGCCGTGGTGGCCATGCCGATGTGCGCCACCAGCAGCGTGTAGCCGTCGGCCGGCGCGCGGAAGGCCTTGGCGGTGCCGATGGTGCTGCCCGCGCCGGCCGCGTTGTCGACCACCACGGTGGCGCCGCCCAGGGCTTGCGCAGGGCTTCGGCCAGGTCGCGCGCCACCTTGTCGGTGGCCGCCAGCGGCAAAGGGCACGATCAGCGTGATCGGCTTGGCGGGAAAGCCCTGCGCTTGCACGCCCAGGGCCATGACGGCTGCGCCGGCGGCGAGCGAGAGTTTGAACAGAGGGGACATCGACAGGACTCCTTGCGAATGGTCAAAAAACGGCGAATGGTAACGATTGATAACGCCGCTGGCTATCCGGGCGTTTACCGATGTTTGACGATCCGCAAACAAGATGCCGGCTTCGGCGTCATCTTGCCGCCAACTCACTTGTAACTGCGCGCATCTTCGATGACCTTGCCGTCGTTGGGCAGGCTGCCAGGCGCCACCACCTCGACCTCGCCGCGCAGCTTGGTGACGTCGCGCACGGCCTCGGCCACGCGCTCGCCCAGGCCCTGCGCGCCGGCGGATTCGATGAGCAGCTTCATGCGGTCGTCGGCCATTTCGCCGCTGACGACCAGGCGCGCGCGCGTCACTTCAGGAAAGCGCCGGACGATCTCGGCCACCTGGCCGGGGTGCACGAACATGCCCTTGATCTTGGTGGTCTGGTCGGCGCGGCCCAGCCAGCCCTTGATGCGCGCATTGGTGCGGCCGGTGGGGCAGGTGCCCGGCAGCACGGCCGACAGGTCGCCGGTGCCGAAGCGCACCAGCGGGTAGTCGGGGTTGAACACGGTGACGACGACCTCGCCCACCTCGCCTTCGGCCACCGGGTCGCCGGTGCCGGGGCGCACGATCTCGACGATGCAGTGCTCGTCCAGCACCAGGCCCTGGCGCGACGCGGTTTCGTAGGCGATCAGGCCAACGTCGGCGGTGGCGTAGCTCTGGTAGACGGCCAGGCCGCGCTCGCTGAACCAGTCGCGCAGGCTGGGCGGAAAGGCTTCGCCGCCGACCAGGCCCTTCTTCAGGCTGGCGATGTCGCTGCCGCTCTCGGCCGCCTTCTCGACCAGGATGCGCAGAAAGCTGGGCGTGCCCAGGTAGGCCTGCGGCTTCAGGTCGGCGATGGCCTGCAGCTGCTGCTCGGTCTGCCCGGTGCCGGCAGGGAAAACGGTGCAGCCCACGGCGTGCGCGCCGCTTTCCATGATGAAGGCGCCGGGCGTCATGTGGTAGCTGAAGGCGTTGTGCACCAGGTCGCCGGCGCGAAAGCCGGCCGCGACCATGGCGCGGGCGGCGCGCCAGTAATCGCGCGCCGTGCCCTCTGGCTCGTAGATGGGGCCGGGGCTGGCGTACAGGCGCGGCATGGCGGGGCCGTAGCGCACGGCGGCAAAGCCGCCGAAGGCGTCGCGCCCCGCCGCACGGCTGGCCTGCTGGCGCGCCAGCAGCTCGCTCTTGCGCGTGACCGGCAGGCGCGCCAGCGCGGCGCGCGAGGTGACGGCCGCCGCATCGACACCAGCCAGGATCTCGCCCAGCGCCGCGCTGTGCGCCTGCGCGTGCGCGATCTGCCGCGGCAGCGCGGCCATCAGCGCGGCCTCGCGTTCGGCAGGGTCGCGGGTTTCCAGGGCGTCGAAGAATTCGCTCATGGCGTCATCCTTGGTTGGCGATTGCTTTTGTTTTGATAGCTTCCGGCGCTGAAGGGAAAAGCGCTGGCAGCTGTTTTCATCCACATATCTCGATGGAGCCGGAATGGCCCTCACCCCCGCCCTCTCCCAGCGGGAGAGGGGTTTCATGGGGCGCAAGCGCCGCGCCTGCACACAAGCCATTCGCACTGCAAAGAACCCATTTCTTGGCTGCTTCTTCTGCGTCTTCTGCGAAACCTTGGCGTCCTCTGCGTCCGGCTGTTCGGCTGTCCGGCTGCTTCAAGCCAGCCACCGCTTGCGCCGCTTGTAGCTCTTGACGTCCTTGAAGCTCTTGCGCTCGCCACCGCCCACGCCCAGGTAGAACTCCTTGACGTCCTCGTTGCTGGCCAGGTCGCTGGCCTTGCCGTCCATCACCACGCGGCCGCTTTCCATGATGTAGCCGTAGTCGGCGTACTTCAGCGCCATGTTGGTGTTCTGCTCGGCCAGCAGGAAGGTGGTCTTTTCCTTGCTGTTCAGGTCCTTGACGATGTTGAACACCTCTTCCACGATCTGCGGCGCCAGGCCCATGCTGGGTTCGTCCAGCAGCACCATGTCGGGATTGCACATCAGCGCGCGGCCGATGGCGCACATCTGCTGCTCGCCGCCCGAGGTGTAGGCCGCCTGGCTGGTGCGGCGCGTCTTCAGGCGCGGGAAGTAGGCGTAGACCTTTTCCAGGTTGCGTGCGATCTCGGCCTTGTCGGTGCGGGTGTAGGCGCCGGTGAGCAGGTTTTCCTCGATCGTCAGGTGGGCGAAGCAGTGGCGCCCCTCCATCACCTGCACCACGCCGCGCTTGACCAGATCGGCCGGCGTGAGCGCCTCGATGCGCTCGCCCTTGTACTCGATGCTGCCCTTGGTGACCTCGCCGCGCTCGCCCTTGAGCAGGTTGGAGATGGCGCGCAGTGTGGTCGTCTTGCCCGCGCCGTTGCCGCCCAGGATGGCGACGATGCCGCTCTTGGGCACCGTGAGCGAGACGCCCTTGAGCACCAGGATCACGTGGTTGTAGATGACCTCGATGCCGTTGACAACGAGCAACGGCGCCCCCGCGCCGGCAGGCGCGGCCGCCGTGGCGGGGGCTTCGGTGACAAGCTGGCTCATGCAGGCTCCAGAACAGATTCAGTACCGGCGGCGCCCGCCGAAACGGGCGCCGCCCTCGGCCCCTTACTTGCAGTCACGCATCTTGATGTTCTTTTCCTTGGCATACCGCTCGCCGTACTCCTTGACCAGCGGCTCGACCAGCGACTTGTCGGCCTGGTACCAGTCGGACACCACCTTCCAACCGCTGCCGTCCCACTGCGCGATGCGCGCCCAGTCGGTGCCCAGGTGGTTGGTGCAGCTGGTCTGGATGGGACGCAGGATCTTGCCAAAGCCCAGCTCGTTCAGGCGCTCCTGCGTCAGGTTCAGGTTCTCGTAGCCCCAGCGCACCTGCTCGGACGTCATCACCTTGCCCTTGCCGAACTTCTCTTGCGCGGCACGGATGGCCTCCACCTGCAGCATCGAGATGACCATGCCACGCGTGTGGGCCATGGCGCCCAGTTCCTTCGGGTCCTTGGCAGTGCCCTGGCCCTTGTCATAGAGCATGGCCTTGACGTCGTCATGCACCTTGTCGCGCTCGGCCGTGTTGTGGATGGTGGCGGCGTTGTAGCCCTTGGCACCGGCGCCGATGTCCTTCACGTCGTGGTCGGAGCCGGCCCACCAGATGGCGTAGATCTTCTCGCGCGGGAAGTTGGTCGCCTGTGCCTCGCGGATGGCGGCGGGCGTCATCACGCCGGCCGACCACAGCAGCACGTAGTCGGGGCGCTGCTGACGAATCTGCAGCCAGGTGGACTTCTGCTCGACGCCGGGCGCGGTGACGGGCAGCATCAGCAGCTGAAAACCCTCCTTTTCGGCGCGCTTTTGCAGCAGCGGGATCGGCTCCTTGCCGTAGGGCGAGTCGTGGTAGACCAGTGCGATCTTCTTGCCCTTCAGGCTGCCCTTCTCCTTCTTCAGGATGTCCTGGATCATGGCGTCGGCCGCCGTCCAGTAGCTGCCCATGAAGGGAAAGTTCCACTCGAACACGCGGCCGTCGGCCGACTGCGACAGGCCGTAGCCCATGGTGATGATGGGCATCTTGTCGCCCGCCGCCTTGTCGGTGAGGGCGAAGGTGATGCCGGTGGATTGCGTGTCAAAGCCGGCCGCGCCCCGCCGCGGTTCTTCAGGCGCTCGTAGCACTCCACGCCCTTGGCGGTGTCGTAGGCGGTCTCGCACTCTTCATAGGCGATCTTCACGCCGTTGATGCCGCCGCGCGCGTTGACCAGCTTCAGATAGTCCTGCTTGCCGTCGGCCCATGGAATGCCCAGCGGGGCGAACTGGCCGGTGCGGTACACCAGCAGCGGGATGAATTGCTCCTGTGCGAACGCAGCGCCGGAGCTGAGCGTCGAGGCCGCGACCACGGCGGCGGCGATCAAGGTCTTGGAAAGCTTCATGGATGTCTCCTTCGGTGTTGATTGAAGCAACGGAAAAACGACTCAGCGAAACGACCGGATGTCAGGGTGAACCAGAGCAGGGATCAAGCACCCCCACCACCGATGGCCGCGGAGCAGGCCAGGCCAGCGAACGCCGTGGCCGGACCTGTGCCGGCCACTGGCGTTGCCCCTCCTCCGACAGGAGAGGAGGGAAGGCGCGAAGCGACTCAGGGAGGTGCATATTTAGTGAGGGAACGGCCACACGCGCAGCTTCTGGCGCGCCGTGGACCAAAGGCGTGCCAGGCCGTGCGGCTCGACGATCAGGAAGAACACGATCAGTGCGCCGAAGATCATGTGCTCCAGGTAGGTGGCCGTGGCGGTGGACAGGGGCAGGCCCAGCCAGTGCGGCACGTAGTTCAGAAACAGCGGCAGCAGCACGAAGAACGCGGCGCCGAACAGGCTGCCGACGATGGAGCCCAGCCCGCCGATGATGATCATGAACAGCAACTGGAACGAGCGGTCGATGCTGAACGCCGCCGGCTCCCACGCGCCCAGATGCACGAAGGCCCACAGCGCCCCCGCCACGCCGACGATGAAACTGCTGACGCCGAAGGCGCTGAGCTTGGCGTACATCGGGCGGATGCCGATCACGGCGGCGGCCACGTCCATGTCGCGGATGGCCATCCACTCGCGCCCGATGGCGCTGCGCACCAGGTTCTTGGCGGCCAGGGCAATCAGGCACAGGATGGCCAGGCACAGCAGGTACTTTTCCATCGGCGTGTCGATCTGCCAGCCGGCGATCGACAGTTGACCGGCGCTCACCGAGCCGGACGAGGAGTGGTTGGTGACCCACGCCGCGCGGCTGGTGAGCCAGTCCATGAAGAACTGCGCCGCCAGCGTGGCCACCGCCAGGTACAACCCGCGGATGCGCAGGCTGGGCAGGCCGAACACCATGCCGAACACCATGGCGATGAGCCCGCCCCCAGCAGCGCCAGCAGCAGCGGCATGCCGTCGAAGCGCGCCTGCAGGTTGAAGGCGGCATACGCCCCACAGCCATGAAGGCGCCGGTACCCAGCGAGATCTGGCCGCAGTAGCCGACCAGGATATTCAGCCCAAGCGCGCCCAGCGCCATGATGACGAAGGGGATCAGCATCGCCTGGAACACGTAGTCGGTGGCCAGCATCGGGACCACGACGAAGGCCAGCACCAGCACCGCGAAGATGGCCACGCGGTCCTGCGCGATGGGAAATATCTGCTGGTCCGCGCGGTAGCTCGTCTTGAACTGGCCGTTTTCTCGGTAGAACATGGCTTGTCTCTCTTCTCGCCGCCGCTCAGACGCGATCGATGATTTTTGGCTCCGACCCGCTTCGCTTAACCCTGCTGACGCAAAGTGAGTCTTCGCCGAAAAATTCTTTCTTCGCGGCAAGCCGCGAAGCCCCTTCGGTGCTGTCATCGCGAATTTCATACGCGATCAATAATTTTTCGCCGAACAGGCCTTGCGGGCGCACCAGCAGCACACACAGCGCCAGGCCGTAGGCGAACCAGGTCTCGATACCCCCGCCGATCATCGGGCCGAGGTACACCTCCGACAGCTTCTCGCCCACGCCGATGATCAGCCCACCGATGATGGCGCCGGGCAGCGAGGTGAGGCCGCCCAGGATCACCACCGGCAGTGCCTTCAGTGCCACCAGAGAGAGCGAGAACTGCACCCCCAGCTTGCTGCCCCAGATGATGCCCACCACCAGCGCCACCACACCGGCCACCGACCACACGATGACCCACATGCGCCCGAGCGGAATGCCGATGGACTGCGCGGCCTGGTGGTCGTCGGCCACCGCACGCAGAGCGCGGCCGGTCTTGGTCTTCTGGAAGAACAGCGTCAGCGCCGCCACCAGCACCGCCGCGATGATGGCCGAGTACAGGTCCTCCTTGCTGACCAGCACACCACCGTCGAACAGGCCCTCGAGGATGAACACCGGCTCCTTGGGCATGCCCACGTTGATGCTGTAGACGGCGCTGCCGAAGATCATCGGCCCCAGGCCGTCGAGCAGGTAGGCGATGCCCAGCGTGGCCATCAGCAGCGTGATCGGCTCCTGGTTGACCAGGTGCCGCAGCGCCAGTCGCTCTACTGCGTAGGCCACGCCGATCATGATGACGATGCTGACCACGATGGACAGCAGCACGCTGATCACCCCTGCTCCATGCCGAGCCAGCGCGGAATCCACTCCGAGAAGCGCGCCATCGCCAGCGCCGCGAACAGCACCATCGCACCCTGCGCGAAGTTGAACACGCCACTGGCCTTGAAGATCAGCACGAAGCCCAGCGCGACCAGCGCGTACAGCATGCCGGTCATCAGGCCGCCGAGCAGGGTTTCGAGAAAGAATCCCATTTGTCTTGTCTCCGCGCGATCAGTGGCTGGTACCCAGGTAGGCCCGGATCACGTCTTCGTTGTTGCGCACTTCATCCGGCGTGCCGTCGCCGATCTTCCTGCCGTAGTCGAGCACCACCACGCGGTCGCTGATGTCCATCACAACGCCCATGTCGTGCTCGATCAGCACGACGGTGGTGCCGAACTGCTCGTTGACGTCGAGAATGAAGCGGCTCATGTCCTGCTTCTCCTCCACGTTCATGCCGGCCATCGGCTCGTCCAGCAGCAGCACCTGCGGCTCCATGGCCAGCGCTCTTCCTAAGTCGACGCGTTTTTGCAGGCCGTAGGGCAACTGGCCCACCGCCGTCTTGCGGTGCGCCTGGATCTCGAGGAAGTCGATGATCTGCTCGACGAATTCGCGATGCCGGATCTCCTCCCGCTCGGCCGGGCCGATGCGCAGCGCCTGCAGCAGGATGTTGCTCTTGATCTTGAGGTTGCGACCCGACATGATGTTGTCGAGGACGCTCATGCCCTTGAACAAGGCCAGGTTCTGAAATGTGCGCGCCACACCCATCTCGGCCACCTGGCGCGAGTTCATGTGGCTGAAGGTCTTGCCGCGGAAGGTGATCGAACCTTCCTGCGGCGTGTAGACACCGTTGATGCAGTTGAGCATCGACGACTTGCCGGCGCCGTTGGGGCCGATGATGGCGCGGATCTCGTGCTCCTTGACGTTGAACGAGATGTCGGTGAGCGCCTTCACGCCGCCGAAGCGCAGGCTGATGTTCTGGATGTCCAGAATCACGTCGCCGATATTTTTGAGCCCAATTGGCCTTCAGCGCTTGCGGGACGGGCGCTGGTAGCTACCATTTCAGGAGCATTCACATCACTCATGCCGCGCTCCTCACAGGGGCGAAAGTCTTGGCATCGAGGATCTGCAGATTGGCCGACACCTTGCCGGTGCGCCCGTCCTCGAACTTCACCGCGGTCTCGATGAACTGCTCGGCCTTGCCCGAATACAGCGCGTCGATCAGCACGCCGTACTTCTCGGCGATGAAGCCGCGGCGCACCTTGCGCGTGCGGGTCAGCTCGTCGTCGTCCGGGTCCAGTTCCTTGTGCAGCACCAGGAAGCGCTGGACCTGCGTGTCGGCCATGCCTGGCTCGCTGGCCAGGTCGGCGTTCACCTTCTCGACGCAGTCCTTCATCATCGTCAGCACCTCGGGCTTGCCGGCCAGGTCGACGTAGCCCGCATAGGGCAGGCCCTGGCGCTCGGCCCAGTTGCCCACGGCCTCGAAGTCGATGTTGATGAAGGCGCAGACCTTGTCGCGCTCATGGCCGAAACACACGGCTTCCTTGATCTGCGGGAAGAACTTGAGTTTGTTCTCGATGTAGTTGGGCGCGAACATGGCGCCGCCGGCCATCTTGCCCACGTCCTTGGCGCGGTCGATGATGATGAGATGGCCATCCGGGTCGAGCACGCCCGCGTCGCCGGTCTTGAAGTAGCCGTTCTCGTCGATCACCTCGGCCGTGGCGTCGGGGCGCTTGTAGTACTCCTTGAGCACCGAGACACCCTTGACCAGCACCTCGCCGTTGTCGGCAATCTTGAGTTCGATGCCCGGCGCGGCCTGGCCCACGCTGTTCAGCTTCACCTGGCCGTTCTTCTGGATGCAGACGTAGGCGCAGGTCTCGGTCTGGCCATACAGCTGTTTGAGGTTCACGCCGATGGAGCGGAAGAACTTGAACAGCTCGGGCCCGATGGCCGCACCGGCCGTGTAGGCCACGCGGATGCGCGACAGGCCCATGGCGTTCTTCAGCGGGCCGTACACCAGGAAGTTGCCCAGCGCGTACATCAGGCGGTCGGCGCCGCCCACCGGCTTGCCGTCCAGGATGTCGGAACCCACGCGACCGGCCACGGCCATGAACCTGCGGTGCATCCACTGTTTGAACTTGGCCGCGTCCTCCATGCGGATCGACACCGAGGTCAGCATGCCCTCGAACACGCGTGGCGGCGCGAAGTAATACGTCGGGCCGATCTCGCGCATGTCGATGCTCACCGTCTCGCTCGACTCGGGGCAGTTGATGGTGAAGCCCGCCACCAGCCACTGCGCCAGCGAGAACAGGAAGTCGCCCACCCAGGCCGGCGGCAGGTACGACAGCACGTTGTCCTTGCCCGTCAGCCCGTCGGTCAGCACGCCGCCCTCGGCCGAGCCGATGAAGCTGGCGTGCGTCTGGCACACGCCCTTGGGGCGCCCGGTGGTGCCCGAGGTGTAGAGGATCACCGCCACATCATCGGACTGCACCTGCGCCACCGAGTCGTCGAACAGCTGCGGATGCGCCTGGTCGTGCTGGCTGCCCAGTGCCATCAGCTCGTCCACGCTGATCAGACCCGGTTGGCTGTAGTTGCGCATGCCGCGCGGGTCGTCGTAGATGATGTGCGTGAGGCCGGACACCGACTCGCGCAGTTCCAGCATCTTGTCGACCTGCTCCTGGTTCTCGGCGAAGGCGAAGTGCACCTCGGCGTCTTCCAGCACGAAGGCCATCTCGGCCGCCACCGCGTCCTGGTACATCGGCACCGGCACGCCGCGCAGTGCCTGCACGGCAATGAACATCAGGTACAGGTGCGGGCGGTTGTCGCCCACGATGGCCAGGTTCTGCCCCGGCGTGAAGCCGAGCGCCGCCAGGCCCGAGGCCAGGGCGCGCACGTCGCCCAGCGCGCGCTGCCAGCTCCAGGTCTGCCAGATGCCGTATTCCTTCTCACGCAGCGCCGGATCCTGCGGGCGCTCGCTGGCGTGCTTTTGCAGCAGGCGGGGAATGTGGTCGCCATGAGGGCGTTGTCTCCTTACGCTGTGCGACCCGGTACTTCGCCGGGCCGCTGAATGAGTTCGATGGTACGGCGGCACTTTGACGCCATGTTGTCGTTTGGACGACAATTGATAGCCGTTTTGATCCGGTCTTACCTAACCGCCGCCGCGTGCCCCAGGGCTGCGCGACGATGCCCAACCCCTAGAATCCCGAGCTCCCGGCGCGTCGGGTCATTGGCTTCGATGTCGCCTCCACCCTGAACCATGAACACGGTCGCGTCTTTGCTTCTTCTGTTGGGCGGATCGTTGCTGGCGCTGGCTTCCATCGCTCAGGCGGGCATCCTCACCGTGTGCGAATCGATCGACGCGCACCCACCGTCTGCCGCAGCGCCTGTGCAGCAACGCTTTCTTGAAGCGGACGGACGGCAAATCACGCTGCGGCTGTCAGATGTTCCCCTGCCGGAAAACGCGCGCGCCTGCAGCGCGACTGCCTTGCCCATCGGCGGCGCCGACGTGGCCTGGAGCACCCTGGTTTCCCGCCAGGACGCTCTCCGGCTGAAAGCAGGCATTGGCCTTCAAGGTGTGGTCCAAGGCCAGAAGCTGGAGGTCAGCGATCTCATCGCCATCGCTGCACCAGACAGCGATCCCACGGCTTCGCCAGAAACGGTCTTGGCGCCACCACGCCCCGTCTGGCGCGCCTTCGGCAGCGAGGAACGGGCGCGCGTCGACGGCGAACTGCTGATCTGCGCGGCGGGGCTGGCGCCCGCCGGGTTCGTCTGGATGCCCGAAGACGGCTGGCCCGGTGATCGCCCGCACCATCTGCTGTTGCAGGCCAACGGACACGGCCAGGTGACCTGGGCCATCGCCGATGCACCGCGCCAGCAGCGCGAGGTGCCCCTTGTGCTCGGCACCTCGGCCCTGGGGAATGCGTTGCGCACTTCAAGCTTCGAGGTTCCCGCCAGCAGCCAGCCCTGGCGCGCGCTCTCGGTGATCTGCCCGCCGGAGGGCGCGCGCATCAACATCGCCGCGCTTGCGCTGCGGCCGACCTTGCCGCAACGCGCGGGCTGGGTATGGTCACCGGCCATGTGGAGCGACACGCCGGAGCGCATCTGGACCTTGCAGGAGCGGCATCGCCTGACCACGGTGTTCATCACCGTGCCGACCGAAGGCGCCCAGGTGCGCAACGAACCATTGCTGCGCGACTTTCTGGCACGCGCGTCCGAGCGCGGCCTGCGCGTGTGGGCGGTGATTGGCGACCCGGCCGACGTGCTGCCAGCGCAGCAAGCAGCGCTCGTGCAGCGCCTGCAGGCGTACCGCGCCTACAACCGCGATGCACCACCGGACGCGGCGCTGGCAGGCGTGCAACTGGACATCGAGCCCTACCTGCTGCCCGGCTACCGGCTCGATCCCGCTGCCTGGCGCGACCGCTATCTGCAACTCGCCGCCCTGGCGCGCCAGACGCTGGGTGACGGCTGGCCACTGGATCTGGTGGTGCCCGTCTGGTGGGGCAGCGACCCGCACTGGGGCCCCAGCGCGCTCGACCGGCTCGCCCCACTGGGCGTGAGCCTGACGATCATGAACTATCGCACCGACCTGCAGGCGGTGCGCAGGGGGCGCAACCTTTCCTGGCCTGGGGCCCGCCAGGGCCGCAAGGTCACCATGGCGCTCGAATACGGCCCCATACCGGATGAAGTACGACGCCACTACCAGCCCAGCGCGGACGGCGGCGAATTGTGGCTGCTGCCCGTGGGGCCGCACTTCGCGCTCGTGCTGCTGAATGACGCGCGTGCCGGCTTGCCTGGCCAGTCCTTCCGCTTCACGCACCAGCGCGCCTTTGCCGGCGACAACATCAGCTTTGCCGGTCGCCCCGAGGCCCTGGCCGCCGCCGTGGAAGCGCTGTCGCCCGACTGGTGGCCCTGGCCCAGTTTCGCCGGCGTGGCCCTGCATGGGCTCGACGGCACCCCTGACCAATGACGCCCGAGCAAGCATCCGCCCCGCACGGCAGCCCGCCGGCCGCATCCGCCGACCGAGGACTTCAGGTGCTGATGGTGGAAGACGATGGCCTGGCCGCCGACATGCTGCGCTTCATCCTCGAGCGCGAAGGCTATGTCGTGACGCATGCAGCGGATGGGCGTCTGGCACGGCAGGCCATCGAGCAGTCGGCACCGCCAGCACTGGCGGTGCTGGACATCGACCTTCCCTACCACGACGGCTTTGAGCTGATCGAAACCATTCGGGCCGACGCGCGCTGGCGCGACGTGCCGATCCTGATGCTCTCGTCCAAGGGGACCGAGCTGGACATCGCCCGCGCGCTCGATGCCGGCGCCGACGACTTCATCGTCAAGCCCTTCCAGCTGGAAGAGCTCAAGGCCCGGGTGCGGCGACGCATCCGCGTGGCGCGGCCATGACGATGACACGCGCGCTCCTGGCGGGCCTGCTGGGCTGGGCGCTGCTGGCCTGCAGCGGCACGGCCATGGCCGCCCCGTCGGGCGAGCAGCTCGAGAGCGACGCGCGCCAGCGCCTGTCGGTCCATCCGGACGACGAAGCCGCCCGCTTCGATCTCGCGCGCGCACTGAGTTGGCAGCAGCGCTGGGATGAAGCCCAGCCGATCTACGACGAGCTGCTGGCACGCGCGCCCGACAACACGGACTACCTGCTCGGCATGGCCCAGGTCTGGCGCGGCCGCGGCCAGCCGCGCGCAGCCTTGCCCCTGCTGGGCCGCGCCCGCGCCCTGGCACCGGCGTACCAGGATGTCTGGCGCGCCGAAATCAGCGCCCTGCTCGAAACCGGCGACCCGGCGTTGCGCGACCAGGCGCGCACGCTGCGCGAACGCGCGCGCCACGCCTTTGCTCAAAGCGGGTGGCTGTTCCCGGCGCTGGACAAGCCCGCGGCCGAAGTGGCGCTGGGCCGCCTTGCACGCGCGGGCTTAACCGGCGCCCGGCGCACCGTGGTCGAGCTGAGCGGCTCGCACGACGCGCTGAACGGCGGCCGCGGGGACTGGCAGGTGGTGCAGCTCGCGCTGGAGCAGCACCTGGGCGAGCGGCGCCTCGTCTATGGCAGCGTCGAGCACGGGCGCCGCTTCGGGCTGCGCGACGATTTCGCGCAACTCGGTGGCCTCGTTCCGCTGGCACCGCTGACCACGCTGCAGATCGAAGGCGCGTTCAGCCCGACCCACCGGGTGCGGCCGTCCAACCGCCTGCTCGTGCAGCTGCAGCACGCGCTACCGCGCGGCTGGGAGATCGGCGCTGGCGCACGCATCGCGCGCTATGATTCTGGGAGCTCCTACCAGGCCAACATGGGGTCGAACACTATCGGGGCCAGCAACGGCTTGGCTACACGCTGTTCATGGGAGCGCCCGAGGGCGCGCGTGCGGCCCTCGCGCACCGCTTGCAATGGGCCTACCACCGCACCGACCGCGACTGGGTGGGCCTGACCGTGGGCTGGGGACGCGAGACCGAACACGACGGCAACCGTCTGCAAACGCGGCCCTTCCGGGCGTTGGGGCTTTCGGGTCGGCATGAACTCTCAACTCAATGGGCGTTGATCTGGGATGTGGGATGGAATCGCTACCGTCAAGGCTACGCTCGAACGGGTGTCCGCCTGGGAGTACGGCGGACTTTCTGAGCCTTCGGTCGACGCGCTGCTGACCGCATCCGCGCTGACCTTCGGGCTGTCGGCCCTGCTGCTGCTGGCGACGGCCGGCGTGCACGTGCTGGCGCGCCGGCAGCAGCGTGCGCTGCAGCAGGTGCGCGCCCGCTGGAAGCCGCTGTTCTTTCACGCCATGTCGGGCGCACCGCAGCCGCTGCCACCATGGTCGCAGGGCGATGCAGGGGTGGTGCTGCACCTGTGGCTGGAGATCACGGAGCTGGTGCAAGGCGCCGCACGCGAACGCCTGGCAGCCCTGGCGCAGGAGCTGCGGTTCGAGAAATCGGCGCTGACCTGGCTCGGGCACCGGGCGCTGCACCGGCGCATGCTGGCCGTCAGCGTGCTCGGGCGCATGCGCGCGCGCGAGGCGCTGCAGCCGCTGGAGCGCATCACGCATGAGCCCGACCCGGTGCTGTCGCTGATGGCCGTGCGCAGCCTGCTGCAGATCGATGCGGCGGGCTTCCTGCCCCACTTCCTGCCGCAGATCGCGCTGCGGCCCGACTGGCCGCTGGTGCGCATCGCGGCCATGCTGGCAGAAGTCCCGACCGAGGTGCTGCACCCCTGTTCCGCCAGGCGCTGCAGGACCACCATAGCGGCAGCGCGGCGCGCCTGCTGCGCCTGCTGCGCACGGCCCGCATCGACGGCGACGCGCCCACGCTGGTGCGCTTTCTGCACCTGGTGCAACCGGCGGACGTGCTCGAGGCGGCGCTGATGCTCACCCGTTCGCCGCAGCTGGCGGGCGCCGTGCGCGCGCTGCGCGGCCACCCCGACGCACGCGTGCGCGTGCAGGCCGCGGCCGCCCTGGGCCGCGTCGGCACACAGGATGACGCCCTCGGGTTGTCGATCATGGTGAACGATGTCGAGGGCGAGGTGCGCTATCAGGCAGCGCGCGCGCTGGCGCAGCTGCCCGGCCTGCCGGCTACGCACCTCGCCGCGCTGCATGCCGCCGTGCCCGCCGGCCCGGGCCATGCCGTGCTGACGCAAGCGCGCGCCGAACACGCGCTGCGCGCAGCGGGCAAGGAGGCCTGATGGAATGGCTGAGCGCCCTGACCGGCGCCATCGACGCACTCGTCGGCCCGGTGTTCCTGGCGCTGCAGTGGGTGCTGCTGGCCTACGTGCTGGTCCTGCAATTCGCCACCGTGGGCCTGTGCTGGTTTGCCTTCAGGGCGCTGCGGCGCTATCGCGACCGGCGCCGCTTCAACCTGCTGCCGCTGTCGCATGGCGAGTTCAACCTGCCTATCAGCCTGCTGGTGCCGGCCTACAACGAGGCGGCGGGCATCGTGGCATCGGTGCGCTCGATGCTGCAGATCGACTACCCGCGCTACGAGATCGTCGTCATCAACGATGGCTCGAAGGACGGCACGCTGCAGGAGCTGATCCGGCACTTCGGACTGCAGGTGTTTCCCGAAGCCATCGACCAGCCGCTGCCCTGCGCCGAGATACGCGCCATCTACCGCTCGCGCCGCTACCCCAACCTGCGCGTGGTGGACAAGGCCAACGGCGGCAAGTCGGATGCGCTCAACGCCGGCATCAACTGCGCCCGCCACGGGCTGGTGTGCGTGGTGGATGCGGATTCCATTCTGCGGCGCGATGCGCTGTCGCGCGTGGTCAAGCCCTTTGTCGACGATTCGCGCGTGATCGCCTCGGGCGCCACCATCGCCATCGCCAACGGCTGCCGCATCAGCGGCGGCCAGCTCGAACGCATCGACCTCGGGCGCGGCTTTCTGGCGCGCATGCAGGTGCTCGAATACATCCGCGCCTTCCTCATCGGCCGGCTGGGCTGGACGCTGCCGAACACGGTGCTCATCATCTCCGGCGCCTTCGGCCTGTTCGGCCGGCGGGTGATCATCGAATCGGGCGGCTACCGCACCAACACCATCGGTGAGGACATGGAACTGATCGTGCGCCTGCACGAGCGCTACCGCCTGCGTGGCGCGCCCTACCGCATCGCCAGCGTGCCCGAGCCGCTGTGCTGGACCGAGGCGCCCGAATCCCTTTCGGTGCTGCGCAGCCAGCGCACCCGCTGGCAACGCGGCCTGGCCGAAAGCCTGATGCTGCACCGCCGGCTGCTGCTGCACCGCGCAGCGGGCAACTGGGGTGGATCGCCATGCCATTCTTCGTCGCCTTCGAGCTGCTCGGCCCGGTGATCGAGCTGTTCGGCTATGTGGCGCTGCTGGTGGGTGCGGTGCTGGGCTGGGTGCAGTGGACGGGCTTTCTGGCCATGCTGCTGCTGGCGCTGTCGCTGGGTTTCATGATCTCCGCGCTGGCCCTGCTGCTGGAGGCGCTGGCCTCCGGCCTGTACCCGCGGCCGCGCCAGATCGCGGTGCTGGCCGCCATGGCGCTGGCCGAGAATCTGGGCTACCGCCAGATGGTCAGCCTGTGGCGCCTGCAGGGCCTGTGGCGCTGGATGCGCGGCAAGCAGCAGGTCTGGGGCACCATGACCCGCACAGCCGCGCTGGGCGAGGCTGCCGGCCCGCCCGCGCCCGCCCCTGATGCCATCCGCCTCGACGCACCGCCCGAATGCCCTCCACCCTGCACGAACGCCGCCGCCTGCTCAGTGACGAAGAACTGGCCGGCGTGCCCTGGCTGTCGCACCTGAAGCCGGCCGAGCACGAGCGCGTGGTGGCCGAGCTGCGCATCAGCGAGGCCGCGGCGGGCGACGTGATCTGCCGCATGGGCCGGCGCGCCACCTACTGGTTCGGCGTGGTCGACGGGTTGCTGAAGATGAGCACCGAGACGGCCGATGGCCACAGCATCACCTTTTCGGGCCTCACGCCCGGCGGCTGGTTCGGCGAGGGCACGGTGATGAAGCGCGAGGCCTACCGCTACAACATCCAGGCGCTGCGCAAGAGCCACGTGGCGGGCCTGCCGGTGGACACCTTCCACTGGCTGCTCGACCACTCCATCGGCTTCAACCGCTTCGTGATGAACCAGCTGAACGAGCGGCTGGCGCACTTCATCCTTGCCATCGAGGCCGACCGCACGCCCAGCCCCGAACAGCGCGTGGCGCGCAACCTGGCGGCGCTGGTCAACCCGGTGCTGTTTCCCGGCGTGGGCGGCGTGCTGCGCATCACGCAGCAGGAGCTGGCCTACCTGGTCGGCCTGTCGCGCCAGCGCGTGAACGAGGCGCTGAAGGCGCTGGCGGCGCAGGGCCTGCTGCAGATCGAATACGGCGGGCTGCGCATCCTCGACTTGCCGGCGCTGCGGCACCAGACGTTCTAGGGCATCATCAAAAACACCTGACCATCAAGCAAAAACAATAGCTGCTCGCGCCTGATATACATACATTTCAGCATCATTTGGCTTGAAATCCATACTGGACAAGCGCGAGCCACTATTAAGATTGAACTGACTCTTTCATCGCCACCATGACCCAGCCCCCACCTTCCGCCGCGCGCCGCGCCCTGAAGCCGCGCCGTCGGCACCCGCCGGCGACGGCACGGTGCGCCTGAACAAGCGCCTGGCCGACATGGGCCTGTGCTCGCGCCGCGAGGCGGATGAGTGGATCGAGCGCGGCTGGGTGCGCGTGAACGGCGCCGTGGCCGCCATGGGCACCAAGGTGGCGCCGCAAGACCGCGTGACGGTGCAGCGCGAGGCCGAGGCCGCGCAGGCGCAGCGCGTCACCATCCTGCTGCACAAGCCGGTGGGCTACGTCAGCGGCCAGGCCGAGGATGGGCACCAGCCGGCGGTCACGCTGGTCAACGCGCGCAGCCACTGGCGCGGCGATGCGTCACGCACGCGCTTTTCGCCCGCGCAGCTCAGGGGCTGGCGCCGGCGGGCCGGCTCGACATCGACTCGGTCGGCCTGCTGGTGCTGACGCAGGACGGCCGCGTGGCGCGCGCTGATCGGCGAGGACTCGGACATCGACAAGGAATACCTGGTGCGCGTGGCCTACGGCGACATCACCACCGATGTGCAGGCCGCCTTTCCGCGCGAGCAGCTGGCGCGCCTGCGCCACGGCCTGAGCCTGGACGGCCAGCCGCTGAAACCGGCGCAGGTGGATTGGCAGAACCCCGAGCAGCTGCGCTTCGTGCTGCGCGAGGGCAAGAAGCGCCAGATTCGCCGCATGTGCGAGCAGGTGGGGCTGAAGGTGACGGGCCTGAAGCGCATCCGCATCGGCCGCGTGCTGCTGGGCCAATTGC
The DNA here is from genome assembly GCF_013423955.1 of Ottowia beijingensis. GTDB lineage: Bacteria > Pseudomonadota > Gammaproteobacteria > Burkholderiales > Burkholderiaceae_C > Ottowia > Ottowia beijingensis. Next base: position 1,419,402 of record NZ_JACCKX010000001.1, read on the forward strand.
CGCAGGGGCAGTGGCGCTATCTGGGCGAGCACGAGCGGTTCTGACGCCATGACGCGCCTGGCGGCGCATGACATCGGCCTGCGGCCATCGATGACGAAATGACGAAACGCCGCGGCGCCCGTCATGGCGGGCAGTGCCATCATCGAACGCGCGGCCGAGGTCATTTCTTCATCAAAACAGTCCCCAGCGCCCGACTTTCAAACGCCGACAGCTATCCTTAAGGTAGCGTCATCAGCCCTTGATAATCGCCCTGAGCGCCCGCACCTGAGGCACCGGCCCCCTGCGGGCGACCGCTTTGTTTTTCCCTTTTCTTCCCAAGCAAATGAGCAAGCAAACCCATTCCTTCCAGGCCGAGGTGGCGCAACTGCTGCACTTGGTCACACACTCGCTGTATTCCAACAAGGAGATCTTCCTGCGCGAGTTGATCTCCAACGCCTCCGACGCCTGCGACAAGCTGCGCTTCGAGGCGCTGGCCGATCCGTCGCTGTACGGCGACCAGCCCGAGCTGGAAGTGCGCATCAGCTTCGACAAGACCGCCAAGACGCTGACGGTGACCGACACCGGCATCGGCATGAGCGAGGCCGAGGCCATTGAGCATCTGGGCACCATTGCCAAGAGCGGCACCAAGGATTTCATGAACCGCCTGACCGGCGACCAGAAGGCCGACGCGCAGCTGATCGGCCAGTTCGGCGTGGGCTTCTACTCCGGCTTCATCGTTGCCGACCGCATCACCGTCGAATCGCGCCGCGCTGGCCTGCCTGCCGAGCAGGGCGTGCGCTGGGTCAGCCAGGGCGCGGGCGACTTCGAGGTGGAGACCATCACCCGCCCCGAGCGCGGCACCAGCGTGATCCTGCACCTGCGTGACGACGCGCTGGAGTTTGCCGACGGCTGGAAGCTGAAGGAGCTGATCGGCAAGTACAGCGACCACATCGCGCTGCCCATCAAGATGGAAGGCGAGACCTGGGAAGACGGCAAGGAGGAAGGCCAGCCCGGCCAGATGGTGAAGACCGGCGCGTGGGACACCGTCAACCAGGCCACCGCGCTGTGGACGCGGCCCAAGAAGGACATCACCGACGAGCAGTACCAGGGCTTCTACGAGCAGATCGCGCACGACTGGCAGCCGCCGCTGGCCTGGAGCCACAACCGCGTGGAAGGCTCGACCGAGTACACGCAACTGCTGTACGTGCCCAGCCACGCGCCGTTCGACCTGTGGGACCGCGACCGCAAGGCGGGCATCAAGCTGTACGTGCGGCGCGTGTTCATCATGGACGACGCCGAGCAGCTGCTGCCGCGCTACCTGCGCTTCATCAAGGGCGTGGTCGATTCGGCCGACCTGCCGCTGAACGTGAGCCGCGAGCTGCTGCAGGAAAGCCGCGACGTGCGCGCCATCCGCGAAGGCAACACGCGTCGCGTGCTGGGCCTGCTGGAAGACATGGTCAAGGCCGAAACCGCCCCCGGCGCCAATGCCGCCGCAGCCGACGCCGCGCCGGCCGATGGCAAGGTGGACATCGGCAGCGGCGACAGCACGCCCGCACCCGAGCCGACCGAGCTGCCCGACGGCGGCGTGACCGATGTGGTCGACAAGAACGAGGCGCCCACCGCCGCCGACACCGCGGCGAAGTTTGCCGAGGAGCAGGCCAGGGACGCCGGCAAGTACGCCACCTTCTGGCGCGAGTTCGGCGCCGTGCTGAAGGAAGGCCTGGGCGAAGACCACGCCAACCGCGAGCGCATCGCCAAGCTGCTGCGCTATGCCTCCACCACCAGCGATGCCGCGACCGTGTCGCTGGCCGACTACAAGGCGCGCATGAAGGAAGGCCAGAAGGCCATCTACTACATCACCGCCGACACGCTGGCGGCAGCGAAGAACAGCCCGCAGCTCGAAGTCTTCAAGAAGAAAGGCATCGAGGTGCTGCTGATGACCGACCGCGTGGACGAGTGGTCGCTTTCGTACCTGCGCGAGTTCGATGGCACGCCACTGCAATCGGTGGCCAAGGGCGCCGTGGACCTGGGCGACCTGCAGGACGAAGCCGAGAAGAAGGCTGCCGAAGAAGCTGCCGAAAGCGTGAAGCCCCTGCTCGACAAGCTGAAAGAGGCGCTGAAGGAGCAGGTGGAAGACGTGCGCGTCACCACGCGCCTGGTCGATTCGCCCGCCTGCCTGGTGGTGAAGGACGCCGGCATGAGCATGCAGCTGGCCCGCATGCTGAAGCAGGCCGGCCAGCGCGTGCCCGACAGCAAGCCGGTGCTGGAGATCAACGCCGAGCACCCGCTGGTCAAAAAGCTCGACGGCCATGCGCACTTCGACGACCTGGCGCACATCCTGTTCGACCAGGCCCTGCTGGCCGAAGGCGGCCTGCCGGACGACCCGGCCGCCTACGTGCGGCGCGTGAACGCGCTGCTGGTGAGCCGGGCGGCGTAGGATGGCGGGCATGAAGCGTTCTGCTGCACCACAACCGTCGTCGCCCGGCCAGCGCGCCGTGCTGCTGCCGTTGCTGGCGGCGGCGGCCGTGCTGGGCGGCTGTGCTTCGGCCGGCATCGGCATCGGCGTGCCGATCCTGCCCGGCGTGTCGCTGGGCGTCGGGGTCGGCTCGGGCGGCAACGTCCAGGTCGGGGTCGGCGCGGGTGCCGGGCCGGTGGGCGTCGGCGTGGGCGTGAACCAGCACGGCCAGGTCAGCGCCGGCGCCGGCGTGGGCGCCAGTGCACCGGTGGGCGGCGGTGCGCGGGTCGGCGTGGGCGTGGGCACGGGCACGGTGATCCACGACCCGCGCCGCAGCGCGCCGGCTGCCGCGCCGGCGGCCCTCGCCCGGCCGCGGGCGAGCAGTCCTGACGCGGTGCGGCGGCCACGCCACCATCGCCCGCGCTGAAAAGGCGCTGAAGAGCGTCAAATCAAGCGATAACGATTTGGCGCTGTATTGCAGTTCAATAACAGAAGCTGCTCGCGCCCGGCAAATGGGCGCTGGAATGTCATTTGACCACCTAAAAATTTGGGAAGTCCCCCTTGCTTTCAACCTGCGCCCCCGTGCCGTTGGGCACACCAGACCGTGGTGGCCGATGGCGGATACTGCTTCGCGCTCCCAAAGACAGTTGCTCGCGCGCGATGCGATGACGAAATGACCTCGCTGCGCTTCGATGACGGCGGCTGCGCCGCCATGACGCCAGCCAAGTGCCAGGCACTCCGCGCATCACTGGTGTCATTTCGTCATCACGCCGCGCAGCGGCGCAGTCATGGCGTCATCCATCAAACACCAACGCTCATTGACGTTTTCCAACAGCATGCTTGACTATCAAGAAGTCTCAGACCGTGTTGTGGGAGCGGGCTTGCCCGCGATGAGGCGCCTCGTCGCCACGAACGCTTGATCGCGGGCAAGCCCGCTCCCACAGCGGATGAGGTCCTTGAGTCATCTGAGACTTCTTGATAGTCAGAAAAGCATGACAGCGCATGCTGCGCCAAAGAAAGCGCCCTCTCCCTCTGGGAGAGGGCTGGGGTGAGGGCCGGCAGCGTGTCATGTATGACGGAGTTGTCAATAGAAACGGTACGCCGCAAGGACTTGGCCTCCGCGCGGCATGACGACACGACCTCGGTGATGCGGGCCAGCGCCATTCCAGCGCACCCGCTGCCATCGCGGCGCCTGGAATGCATTCCGCCGCCGTCATCCCTGTTGTTCAACGCCCGGCAGCGTGTCCTGTCACCCGCGTCGGCTAGCATGGGCCGCCATCGTCTTCCGCCCCGCCCGCCGCGCCCATGCCCCCGAACCCGACCGCAGCCCCTGGGCTGTGTTTCTGATCTTTCTGCGCCTTGGCCTGACCTCGTTCGGCGGCCCCGTCGCCCACCTGGGCTACTTCCGCCACGAGTTCGTCGCCCGCCGCCGCTGGCTGAGCGAGCGCAGCTACGCCGACCTCGTCGCGCTGTGCCAGTTTCTGCCCGGCCCGGCCAGCAGCCAGGTGGGTATGGCGCTGGGCCTGTCGCGCGCCGGCTATGGTGGCGCGCTGGCCGCCTGGGCCGGCTTCACGCTGCCGTCGGCCGCGCTGCTGATCCTGTTCGCGCTGGGCCTGAGCAGCCAGGGCCAGCTGCTGCCCGCCGGCGCGCTGCACGGCCTCAAGGTGGTTGCCGTGGCCGTGGTGGCGCAGGCGCTGTGGGGCATGGGCCGCAGCCTGTGCCCCGACGTGCCGCGCATCACCTTCATGGCCGCCGCCGCCTGCGCCGCGCTGCTGCTGCCCGGCGCCTGGGTGCAGGTCGGCATCATCGGCGTGGCCGCGCTGGCCGGCATGGCGCTGCTGCGGCCCGCGCCCGCCGCGCCCGAGCAAGCCATGCCCACCGCCATCACGCGCCGCGCCGGCAGCGCCTGGCTGGCGCTGTTCTTCGCCCTGCTGATCGGCCTGCCGCTGCTGGCCGCCGCCGTGCCCAGCCAGCCGCTGGCCTTGCTGGACGCCTTCTACCGCGCCGGCGCCCTGGTGTTCGGCGGCGGCCACGTCGTGCTGCCCCTGCTGCAGGCCGAGGTGGTGCCGCCCGGCTGGGTCGGCCACGACAGCTTTCTGGCCGGCTACGGCGCCGCGCAGGCCGTGCCCGGCCCGCTGTTCACCTTCGCCGCCTTCCTGGGTGCCGCCATGACCACCGCGCCCAACGGCTGGGCCGGCGGCCTGCTGTGCCTGGCGGCCATCTTCCTGCCCTCGTTCCTGCTGGTGGCGGGCGCGCTACCGTTCTGGGAGCGCCTGCGGCAACACGCGCCTGCCCAGGCCGCCCTGGCCGGCGTCAACGCCGCGGTCGTCGGCCTGCTGCTCGCCGCGCTGTACGACCCGGTGTGGACCGCCGCCATCCACACCCCGAAAGACTTTGCCCTTGCCCTCACCGCCCTGGTCGCCCTGATGGCCTGGAAGCTGCCGCCCTGGGGGTGGTGCTGGCCACTGGCGTGGCGGGCTGGCTGCTGGGTTGAACCTGGAAACGGCTGGCGCCGACCCGCGAGCACGCGAAACCGTGCGCTGCGCCCTTGTCGGCGGGGGCGCCCCTTTCAGCTCAGCATGCCGCCATCGACGCGGAACTGCGAGCCCGTCACGAAGCTGGACTTCTCGCTGGCCAGGAACAGCACCATGTTGGCGATGTCCTCGCTCTCGGCATACCGGCCCAGGGGGATGGCGCTGGCGATGGCCTCCTGTGACGCCCCGGCGCCCTGCTCCAGCGAACGCATCATCTGCGTATTGACCGGCGACGGGTGCACCGAGTTGACCCGCACCTGATACGCCGCCGCTTCGTTGGCCACCACGCGGGTCATGCCGTGAATGGCGAACTTCGACGTGACGTAGGGCGACACCGGCATCGGCCCCGCCACCAAGCCGCCGATCGACGACGTATTGATCACGCTGCCGGACTTCTTCGCATACATCAGCGGCAGCACATGCTTCAGGCCCAGCCAGCAGCCCCGCACGTTGATGGCCATCACGCGGTCGAAGTCCTCGGTCTTCTGATCGACGATGGGCGCCACCTTGCCTTCGATGCCCGCATTGTTGAAGAACACATCGACGGTGCCGAAGGCCGCGACCGTTTCAGCCACGTAACGCTGGACATCTTCCTCCTTGGACACATCGGCGGTGACCGTGATCAAGCGGTCCGCCCCGGCGCCCAGCTCGGCCGCCGTCTGCGCCAGCGTCTCGCCCGAGATATCCACGATCGCCACCTTGCAGCCCTCGGCCAGAAACGCCTTCGCCGCCGCCGCACCCAGGCCGCGCGCCCCCGGTAATCAGAACCACCTTCTGTGCCAGATCGGGATAAGTCATGAAGCATCTCCTTGAGTTGAAACCTGTGGGGAACAAGTCTAGACGACGGTCATGACGGGCAACCGCAAGCTGGACAAGTCGCGTGCGACCGGACGAATCGACGGCATGCAAGCCCTTGCGATGGCGATAGGTGTTGCCGTCGCCGCTGGGGAAGAACAAGGCCATGCAGCGAGTGAATTTTGTTTTGTGTGAGCCGCCGCGTCTGGCACCGCTCGCACCGGGAAGGGCCGGCGCGTCTGCCATCAGCCCTTCCCACCTATTCCCTTGCCGGGAGGGGCCGCAAGGCAATGCCCCGGATGCGGATCAGACGGCCAGTACCGCACAGCCAGCAACCCCGTCAGCCGGTGGCGTGGCCTTTGTGTCTGCGGACACATCGTCCTTTCTCCCACGCGCGACCGGCACCTATTCATGAGGATGAACCATGCCGACACTTGAACAAGCCAAAGCCCATCTTCGCGTCGAGCACACCGATGAAGATGCGCTGATCCAATCCATGATTCAAGCTGCTACGTATTCCGTAGCGGATTACCTGGACATGGCGCACGAGGATATGGAACTGCTGGCGCCACCGGCACCAGTGGAAGCGGCCATTCTGTTGCGCGTGGCCGATCTGTACGAGAACCGCGAAGCCGTCACGGATCGCAGTCTGTACGACAACCCGACTTTCGCCCGCCTGCTGGCGCCGTACCGGAGCCTGTCGGTATGAGAGCCGGCACGCTCGATCAACGGGTGACGCTGGAACAGCGTGTGGAGGGCCAGGACGAGGCTGGCCAGCCCTTCGAGGATTGGATGCCGGTGTTTGATGCCTGGGCGGCTGTAGAGCCGCTACGGGGCCGGGAAGTGATTCGCGCTGACGCTGTGGCGAACATCACGGACGTGCTGGTGAAGCTGCGGTATCGACCGGGCGTGCTGGCATCCATGCGGATTAAGCACGGCAGCGACACCTACAGCATTGCCACCGTCATCAACACCAAGAGCGCCAACCGGGAAGTTGAGCTGCTGTGCAAGCGGGTGGCGTGATCCCCGCGCGCGCGTGGGAGGCCCGCCCAGACGCGAGAGGGCCATACCCAACAGCTGGGACAAGTTGTCCCACCTGTTGGTGCAGTAGGTGCGGGTAAAAATTACCCCACCGACCGGGTAATCCACCTTTTCCCGTGTTTCTTACCCCTTCAAGGGGCCGGCTGTCGCTGGCCGTGTGGGGACGGGTATGGACGAAAAAAAGCCCTAAGTGCTTGATTCACCTAGGGCTTAGTGTTTAAGATAGACGCTACTGGACTACCCAAAACAGTGTGATGGTGGTGTATTTTAACAGCAAATGGAACCGGGTATCTCCACGCATGCCGATACGTCCCCATAGAAGTGGGCATCAGCAGGCTGGATCGGGGACATATGCGTGAACCGCTGATGTTCGCATTGCGCTGAAACTGCATGTAAGGCCCGCCGAGGCCTTGGCTTCATGGCCGACGTCACGCCTGAATGCGTTGCCTTCAACCACTGACGGAGTCAACCATGCAGAAGATGATGATGAACGAAACCGAGCTGGCCGCGCGCTGGAACCTCAGTCCCAAGACCCTTCAACGCTGGCGCAGCGAAGGACGTGGCCCCAGATACATGAAGATGTCCAAGCGTGTCGTGTATCCCATCGACGAAGTCTTCGATTTCGAGTCCCGAGCTCTCCACTCGGCAACTTGGGCAAGAGCGACCGACGTCGTCTTTCCGGATGGATCGAAGCTGATGGATGCACGCGAGATTTCTTATGTGACGGCGTTGCCTCTGTACGTCTTCACGCAAAAACAGGTGCGTGAGGCGTTGGGCATCCCGCATCGTCGGGTTGAGAAACTCATCCGCTTCGACTACGAAGAAGTCATAGCATGGGCCAAACGCTGGTCGCAAGACGCGGAGGATCAGGGTATCCACGCAAAAATTGATCCGGGCGAGCAGCGCAGATCGTTGCAGCAGGCCTTGGCATCGCTGCCCGTCTGACCGCCGCATCCGCGCCACCGGCCTACTGGCCTGCCAGCTCGTAGCCGGTGCTGCGCCCGCCGCCGGGTGACTTCTTCAGCACGCCAAGTTCCAGCAGTTGCGTGATGTCGCGCAGCGCGGTGTCCGGCGAACACTTGGCGATGGTCGCCCACTTGCTGCTGGTGAGCTTGCCCTCGAAGCCGTCGAGCAGGCGGTTCAGCAGTTTCACCTGCCGTTCGTTCAGCGGCGTGCCTGCCCAGCGTTGCCAGAAGCGCGCCTTGACCAGCACGCCGTCCAGCGTGCCTTGCGCGCTCGTGACGGCGCGCCCGAGGGTGCCGAGGAACCACGACAACCAGCCCGTCACATCGAGTGTGCCTTTCTGCGTGCGCTCCAGCACGTCGTAATAGTCCTTGCGCTCGCGCTGGATTTGCGCCGACAGGCTGTAGAAGCGTTGCGGACTGCCATCGGCGCGGGCGAGAAACAGATCACCCACGGCGCGGGCGATGCGCCCGTTGCCGTCGTCGAACGGGTGCAGCGTCACGAACCACAAATGTGCGAGGCCTGCTTTCACGAGCGCAGGCTCGCCGGATTCTTCGTTCGCCCATGCGAGGAACTTCGCCGTCTCGGCGGGCAGCGCCTCGGCGGGCGGGGCCTGGAAGTGAACCTTGCGTCGCCCCACCGGGCCGGACACCACCTGCATCGGCCCGTCGGCATCATCACGCCACTGGCCGATGGCGATTCTGTTCATGCCGGAGTAGCCGGTCGGGAACAAAGCCGCGTGCCAACCAAACAGCCGTTCGGCGGTCAACGGGACAGCGGCATGGGAAGTGGCATCGAGCACCATCTCGACCACGCCTTCGACGTGCCGATCCACCGGCGCGACCGCGCCGATGTCCACACCCAGACGGCGGGCGATGGACGAGCGCACGGATTCGACGCTGAGCACTTCGCCTTCGATCTCACTGGTCTTGACTACGTCCTCGGTCAGTGCGGCGAGACTGGCCTGATCGCGCAGCGCCAACCCCACGTCGGCCAGACGGCCCAGCAGCAGGCCTTGGGCGCGACTGACCTCGGTCAACGACAGCGTCAGCGCGGACAGGTCGTAGCGCCAGCTCGGCCAGTCGTCGGCCTGCCAGATGTAGCGCCTTTCTCCGTAGTTCATGCGGAGATTAAACACCCAATTCTCCGCATCCGCAAGTCATTCACCGCGTCTAATGCGGTGAATGACGCCGCCAATCTCCGCATCGGGTGACCCAAAGAACGGCGGCGGCCTCGGCCTGAAACGCAAATGGCATAGAAGCCGGTCGACCTGTGCAACCACCCGGTGGCACGTGTCGAAGGCAGGCAATTCTCCAACCACCGGCTGGAGATTCGCCACTCGCCGAGTGACCGGTGAAAATTGTGTCGGCGCTGGCGACACAATTTCGAAGCAATCGGGTCAGCGACGACTTGATGTTCCATTTTATCTCCCAAATGTTATATTGAAAGAATGAACGGAACATCTGCCGATCATGCCCGCCGACACCCACACCCAGCGCGTCCTCGATCTGGCACGCCAGCAAGGGTTGCTGCGCGCCGTCGATCTGGACGCCATCGGTGCTCCACGGGTTGTCCTGACGCGCCTCACCGCCGCCGGTCTGCTGGATCGGGTTGGACGCGGCCTCTACCGCCCACCCAACCATCCAGTCTCGGAGCACGAAGGCCTCGCGGTGGTGGCAGCCAAGGTGCCGCAAGCCGTGTTCTGCCTGCTGACGGCACTGCAATTCCACGGGCTGACCACGCAACTGCCGCACCAGACCTGGATCGCCATGCCGCGCGGCAGCCACGCGCCCCGCATGGACTGGCCGCCGATCCGGATGGTGCAGATGACGGGCGACGCGCACACGGCGGGCATCGAGGAACACTCGTGCGACGGCGCGACGCTGCGGGTCTACAGCGCGGCCAAGACGGTCGTTGACTGCTTCAAGCACCGCAACAAGATCGGTCTGGATGTGGCGATGGAGGCGCTGAAGGATGTTTGGCGCGCGCGCAAGGCCTCGGCGGACGACCTGTGGCGCTACGCCCAGGTTTGCCGGGTCGCCAACGTGATGCGCCCCTATATGGAAGTGGTCGCCCACGAGTGATCGCGCAAATAGAAACGCCTCCACACGGGAGGCGTCGGGCCGAGGCTGCTCACCTCGGCGGGGCAAAGGAAAACGCCTCCGTGAAAAGAGGCGTTGGGCCGGAGATGCGATCTCCGGTGGGGCCATTGCGCGAATCCTACCCACACCCTGCATCTACGGCAAGGCGACGATCCACTTGATCGAGTGTGAGTAATCGCCCGGCTGCGATGATTCGGTCGCGGCTTCCATGCGGATTTTGCATGGAGATCCCGACGATGTCCCGACGCTGCGCCTGCTGTGGCAAGCCTTTGTCACCCCGCCCGCAAGTTCCCGACCAAGCCTACTGCTCCGCGCCCGACTGCCAGCGCGCCCGCAAGCGCCAGTGGCAGCGGGCCAAGCTCCAGTCCGATCCCGACTACCGGGATAACCAGCGCGCCGCGCAGCAGACGTGGTCGCAGCGCAACCCAGACTACTGGCGCAGCTACCGCGACGCCCAGCCCGACTACGCACAGCGCAACCGTGAGCAGCAGCGGTCGCGCGATCAGGCCCGAAACGACGATCTTGCAACGATGGACGTGTGCGACCTGCCGCCGGGCCTCTACCGCATCACACGCCACCCGGCGTTTCCGAGGAAAGCGGCGCTTCGTGGGTCGTCGAGATCACGCCGGTGGCCGTGACGTGTCCGCGCAAGATGGACGTGTCAAGAGAGGACGTGATCGACGCCTCGGCGATCTCCCCGTAACTTCGCCTCCAAACGGGTTCTCGAACATCCTGCATGGCAACGATTCCAACCGTCTGCGCGACCGTTCTCGTGATCTTCACGGAGCGGCAACGCAGCCAATGAGGAGCGGCAGACCCGCAACGTCAACCATCGAAGTGACTGGGTCTATGCAAGCGAACGAACCTTCTCCAAGCCCGACAGGCTCTGGCCCCACGTACCGCGCTGCGCAGTACGTGCGCATGTCCACCGAGCACCAGCAATACTCGACGGAGAACCAGGGCGACAAAATCCGCGAGTACGCCGCCCGGCGCAACATCGAGATCGTTCGCACCTACGCCGACGAGGGCAAGAGCGGACTGCGCATCGACGGCAGGCAGGCGCTCCAGCAACTGATCGCCGACGTGCAGGCGGGCAAAGCTGACTTCCAGATCATCCTCGTCTATGACGTCAGCCGCTGGGGCCGGTTTCAGGACGCGGATGAAAGTGCGTACTACGAATACATCTGTCGCCGCGCCGGGATTCAGGTCGCCTACTGCGCCGAGCAGTTCGAGAACGACGGCTCGCCCGTGTCCACCATCGTCAAGGGCGTCAAGCGCGCGATGGCGGGCGAATACAGCCGCGAGCTGTCGGCGAAGGTGTTTGCGGGCCAGTGCCGCCTGATCGAGTTGGGATTCCGCCAAGGCGGGCCAGCGGGCTACGGCCTGCGTCGCGTGCTGATCGACCAGTCCGGTTCGGTGAAAGGCGAGCTTTCGCGCGGCGAGCACAAGAGCCTGCAAACCGACCGCGTGATCTTGCAGCCAGGCCCGGATGCCGAGGTCGCCGTCGTGAACCAGATCTATCGCTGGTTCGTCGAGGACGCGCTGTTCGAGTCGGAGATCGCCGAACGGCTCAACGCCAAGGGCATCCAGACCGACCTCGGGCGCGACTGGACGCGGGCCACGGTGCGGGAAGTCCTCTCCAACGAAAAGTACATCGGCAACAACGTCTACAACCGGCGCTCCTTCAAGCTCAAGAAGGTGCGGGTCGTGAACCAGCCGGAGATGTGGATCAAGAAAGAAGGCGCGTTCGAGGGCATCGTGCCGCCCGACCTGTTTTACACCGCGCAGGGCATCCTGCGCGCACGGGCATATCGCTTCAGCAACGAGGAATTGATCGAGAAGCTGCGGCGGCTGTTCCAGCAGCACGGTTACCTCTCCGGCCTGATCATCGACGAAGCGGAAGGCATGCCGTCTTCGGCGGCCTACGCGCATCGCTTCGGAAGTCTCATTCGTGCTTACCAGACGGTCGGGTTCACGCCGGATCGGGACTACCAGTATCTGGAGGTCAACCAGTTTCTGCGCCGCCTGCACCCGGAGATCGTCGGCGAGACCGAGCGGATGATCGCCGAGGTCGGCGGCGCGGTCGTGCCCGATCCGGCGAGCGACCTGCTCACTGTCAACCGCGAATTCACCGTTTCGCTCGTGCTCTCGCGCTGCCAGTTGCAAGACAACGGACGCAGGCGGTGGAAAGTGCGCTTCGACACCAGCCTGACGCCGGACATCACCGTCGCCGTCCGGCTCGACGAAACGAACCAGGCACCGCTGGACTACTACCTGCTGCCGCATCTGGACTTCGGCCAGTCGGGCATCCATCTGGCCGATCACAACGGACTTGAATTCGAGAGCTACCGCTTCGACAGCCTGGACTATCTCTACAGCATGGCCGAGCGCAGCCGCTTGAGGAGAGTCGCATGACGAAGAAGCACCACGCCACTGACCTGCAAATGATCCCGGTCGATCAGATCGCCGTGCTCAACCCACGCGACCGCAATGGCCGTGTGTTTGAGGAGATCGTCGGCAACATCAAAAGCCTTGGCCTGAAAAAGCCCGTCACGGTCACGCAGCGTGACGATCTGGAGGACGGGAAACGCTTCCTGCTGATCTGCGGCGAAGGCAGGCTCAAGGCGTTCAAGTCGCTTGGCGAGAAGGAAATCCCGGCGCTGGTCCTTGCGGTCAACGATGAGGACGCCTTCATGATGAGCCTGACCGAAAACATCGCCCGCAGGAAATACAGCGCGCTGGAACTGCTGATGAGCATCCAGCAGTTGAGCGAACAGGGCTACGACAAGCGCGTCATCGCCCAGAAGACCGGCCTGAGCCTCGACTACATCAAGGGCATCCTGCTTCTTTTGAGGAAGGTGAGGAACGGCTGCTGGCTGCCGTGGAGTCCGGAAGGGTTCCGCTCAACGTCGCCATCACCATCGCGGGCGCAAGCGACGAAGAATCCGTCCAGACCGCCTTGCAGGATGCCTACGAAAGCGGCCAGTTGCGCGGTGGGCAGTTGATGCAGGTGCGGCGCGTGCTTCAGCGGCGCAGCACTCTCGGAAAGACGCTGAAACACCGGCCCGCACGCAAGGGAGCGGCCGTCACTACCTCCAGTCTGGTGCGCAACTACCAGAACGAGGTCGAGCGACAGAAACTGACCATCAAAAGGCTGAGTTTACGCAGCAGCGCATGTTGTTCGTGATCGAAGCGCTGCGCCAGTTGCTGGCCGACGAGCATTTTTCCAACCTGCTGCGTGCCGAAGGGCTGGACACCTTGCCCAAGCAGCTGGCGGAACGCGTCTGGGGCGGAGGCCACGCGGCATGAGCAAACCACCGCTGGGGTTCATTCCGGAGCCGATCACACTGGCGCTGGATCGGATTCTGCCGTCCCGAAAACCGCCGGAAGGTCTCCAGGCATCGCGGAAGTTCAAGCAGATCGTGGCCTCGATGGAAGCTGTCGGGCTGATCGAACCCTGAGCGTGGGCAAGGCCGACAAGAAAACCGGTCAGCACGTCCTGCTTGATGGCCACATGCGTTTGCTGGCGTTGCAGCAGCTCGGCTACACCGACGCGCCGTGCCTGATTGCCACTGACGATGAAAGCTACACCTATAACAACCGGATCAACCGCATCTCGTCCATTCAGGAGCACCACATGCTCCGGCGCGCGGTCGAGCGTGGCGTGACGCAAGATCGGCTGGCGAAGGCGCTGAACGTGGACATCAGCCAGATCCACAAGAAGGTCGGCCTGCTTGAAGGCATCTGCCCGGAGGCGGTCGAGATGCTCAAGGATCAGCATTTTTCGGCCAACCTCGGCTCGGTGCTTCGCAAGATGAAGCCCACACGGCAGGTCGAGTGCGTGGAACTGATGCTGACCGCAAACAACATGACCGTCGCCTATGCCGAAGCCTTGCTGGCGGCAACGCCGCCACATCTGCTGGTTAGCGAAAAGCGACCCCGGAAGCTCTCCGGCGTCACGGCGGAACAGATGGTAAAGATGGAGCGCGAAATGGGAAACATCCAAAACCAATTGAAGCTGGTCGAGAAGTCCTACGGTCAGGACGTGCTGCTCCTGACGCTGGCGCGTGGCTACCTTGGCAAGCTGATCGGCAACAAAGCCGTGTTCCGCTTCCTGTCACAACGCCAACCGGACGTGTTGGCCGAGTTCGAGAATATCGTCCAGACCGTGGCGCTGGACGGCAAATGACGAATGCGCCGGATCGTCGATGTCACCCCGGCATCTCATGCCACGTCACCGCTTGACGCCACCGATGACGACGACGGCGCAGCCGTGGCCGCTCACCGCAATGCCCCGGACGCTGATTCGACCTGCCTCTACGGCCTGATCGGCGATGTCGCCCGCGCGGGCAGCGACGGAACCGAGACCAATGCCGTCGCCATCGCCACCAACTTCATGGCCTACCTGTCCTGCGCGGTCGGGCGCGGTGTGTACCTGCCCATCGGCAATACCCGACACCACACGCGGCTGTTCTGCCTGCACATCGGGCGTTAGGGCCGTGGCCGCAAGGGCGACGCGGTGTCGCTGGTGCTGCGCATCGATCAGGCGCTGCGGGCGATGGATGACGCCTTCGCGCCGCAGATTCACCGTGGCGGCCTGTCCACACGCGAAGGGCTGGCGGCGCTGATCCACGACGGCTACCGGCAAGGTCGGCAGGACGTGCCCGCCATCGAGGACAAGCGCCTGTGGGTGGTCGAATCGGAGTTCGCCAACGTGCTGCATCAGGGGCGGCGCGATGGCAACACGCTGTCGGCGGCGCTGCGAGACTGTTGGGATGGCGTCGATCTCAAGCCCGCCACCAAGTCGAACCGGCTCTACGCCAGCGATCCGCACGTCTGCCTGAGCGGGGCGATCTCGCCGGGCGAGCTGACCAGCCTGATGAGCGCCCGCGAACTGACCAATGGCTTCGCCAACCGCTTCCTGATGATCTGGGCCGAACGCACGAGGATGCTGCCGTTCCCGAAGGAAACGCCGCAGGCCGTGGTCGAGCAGTTGGCGCGCAAGACGCTGGAGGTGCTAGCCTTCGTCGGCGCCGACCAGCACGACGAGCGCGACCACCTGCGGATGGAACTGTCGCCGCAGGCGCAGTGGCGCTACGCCCAGCTCTATCGGGGTGAGCTGAACGACGACCTCGGTGATGGCGTCATCGGCGCGCTGCTGGAACGCCGCGCCCCAATGCTGCTGCGGTTGGCCATGCTGATGGCGTTGACCGACCTGCAAACCCGCATCGACGCCCAGCACATCGACGCGGCGATGGCGTGGGTTCGGCACGCCACGGCGTCTGTGCGCTTCGTGTTCGTCAGCGCCGCCGAGGAAGCCAAGCTCGCGCAGGTGCTGGAACTGTCGAACCGCGTGCTGGCCTTCCTGCGCGAACGCGGGCAGGCGACGCGCAGCCAGATCAGCGCCGAGTGTTCCCGGGGCAAGGTACCCAAGGCGCGGCTCGACGCCAGTCTGCGGCACCTGCTGGCGGCCACGCCGCCGAAGATCACGGTGCAGTGGGGTGAGCGTGCCGATGGTGCGCCGGGCGCACCGCTGCGGGTGTACCGGCTGGCGACGGGGTAGTGCGGGGATTTTTCGCTGATTTCGCCGGGGCGGATCGGTCGCAAGTGCTTGTCACGGCACTAATTTCTCTGATTTCTCTAATTTCGCCGGAACCGTATGCAATTCATTCAGACCGGTGACACCGTCTTCGTATCGATCAGCGCCTGCAAGTGGTCGTGCAGCAACTTCGGGATTTGCCCACCCGTGAGAAGCACGCCCGCCTCCATGTTCTGCTCCATCGCATGGCCGGTCAGATTGGCGCTGGTGATGAAGCACACGCTGCCATCGGCGACTGCGACTTTGGCGTGAACCCGCCCGTCGGCGAACTGCGCCGCCCGTTCGCGCCAAGCGTAGAGCTTCGCCGTGGGAACCAGCGTCCGCATCCTGCCGATCACATCGAACGACATGCTGCCACCATGATCCTGCGAGGATTCGAGCAGCATCGAGATGCTCACGCCGCGCGTGCTCGCGTCGTTCAGCGCCTTCACGATGGTCGAGACGTCGTAGGCCACGAAGCTGGTGACGAACAAGGTCTGCTTGGCTGCGCCGATGACTTGCAGCAGCGCCTGCTCGGTACGGCGCGCGGAAACGAAGGGCGTCGTCGGCCCCGTCCACACGAGTTCGGTGGACTGGTGCTTCGACACGTTCTCGAACGCATGGCTGGCGGCGAGCAGCATCGACGCCAACTCGCCGGAACCGACCGAAGTAGCATGCCACGCATCGACGAGCCGTTCGACGACGGCTTTGGCCGTGGCCGTGCCGACGACATCAGACAGAGCGACGTTCGCCTTCGCGTCCTCGATCTTCCGAACCGCTCCTGCGAGCGCCCGAACCTTCTCCGGCGAAACGAGACAGACCACGGCTGTGACGGCTTCCAGCAGTCTTTCCATGTCATAGCCCCGCGAAGAACGCGGCATCCCCTCGATCGAGGGTCTGCACCAGCAACGAGCGATCGAGATAACGGTTACCCCGTTCACACGAAGTCTCGGCGACCAGGCTGCACGCATGGCAGGCCGCCGCGTGCAACGAGCGGTCTTTGCCCGGATCGTGCTCCGAGCACAGTGGGTCGGACGAACAGATCTTCGACCGGTTCAGCGCCTGCCGCAGCAGCCGACCGAGATTTTCCGGTTTGCCGAGATCGACGAGGCCACCCAGCGTCCCATCGGAGTCGGCAGCCGCCGTGTAGATGAGGATGCCCGCTTGCGGGTTCGCGCTCGACACGTCGGCGTAGATGCGTTCGCGGATGCTCGCCGCGTTGTAGCCGCATTCCAGCGCCAGCTCGCGGATGAGCAGGTGCGAGAGCGTGTGGAGCATAGCGTAGCGAATGCCAGGGTAGCCATCGTTCGGATCGAGGTGACGCGAATTGCGCCATCCTCCATGACCAGCCCTGAGCATCCCGTCCACGCGCTGGACGCCAGCCTGCGCCTCCCACGCCTGCAGTGCCGCTTCATCGAACTGGATGAAGATGCCCTCACCGTGAACCTGATTTGCGGGCACCCAATCCGGTTTGCGTCGCGAGAGGCCCGCCATCTGCGGGCGCTCGTTCGGATCGCTCGATTCTTCGGGCGCTTCCACGCGAGTGAAGCCCAACAAGGCGTTGACCTCGCGCAGCCTCTCCAGCAACAGCACCCTGGCGATCCGGCTCTCGAAGCCGGGCGGCGTGGCGACCTTCTTGCTCATGAAATGCGGATAGTCGGTGGGCGGATTTGCCGCGGTCAGCACTTCCCACTCCGGCCCCTTGATGTCAGCTTCGCCAACCGTCTCCTGGACGCCGCTGTTGCGATGCGCTTCGATGGCTGCCCAGATGTCCGATGCCGGGTACTTGTCGATGCCTGGCAAGGCTCCGGTCTTTTTAAGCGCCTTCACCGTCACCGCGACGGCGACCTCGGAATCCAGATCGTCGAAGAACTCCCATCCGTCCTGAATCAGTTGGCCGAGCGGGTCTTTGGCCTGCGGGATGGCGAGCGCCGAAAGGGTGATCGGGAACCAGCTGTTCGTCGAACCCAGCAGGACTGCCCGCGCCTCCTCATCACACTCCTCGTCGAAATGATCGAGGTGGGGATGTCTGCCTCGGCAGCTCGGCAGGTTTTCCTTTCCGGCTTTGCCGAAGGCGTGCGCCATGCTGCGCGATGCGCCGCAGGCATCGCACTTTACCCACAGGTTCTCGGTCTGCAACGAAGCCCCGCTCTCGAAGAAGCGCAGCGTGCCCTTGCACGAGCTGTTGCCACCGTGGACGAAGTAATGCCAAGGGAAATCATCGAGGTGGCCGTCGCGGCAAGCCAAGAGGAAACGCGCCGGAACGGCATCGGCATCCTTCGCAGGCTGATCGCCCTTGGAGCCACGACATCCCTTGTGGACGAAGCGGGTTCTCTCCGGACGGAAGCGGTTCTCCTTAATCTCGAACAGCCCCGCGTCAAAGGGAGACAGCAGGCCGCACTTCACGCAGCGCATCCAACGCGGAAACGGACGCACGGGCACCCCGATGTTCGCTTCCGCCGACCACGGATCGACGAGTTCGCTCTTCTGGAACGGCGGCACGCGCAGGTTCTCCACCTGCGCGCCGAGCACCTTGCGCACAGCGGCGAGCAGGCGCGGCTCGGCGATGGGCTGGCAGCGATCCTTCTCCCACTGGTCGATGCCCAGCGTCACCACCGACAGGCTCGGCAGGTCGATCAGCGCACCCGGCCCGTATGTCCAGAGCAATTGACTGGGGCGGACTTCCCCGACGGGTGTTTTATTGGTGGTCATGGTCAGTCCTCGTCCTTCGGCACTGGACGCGGCTTCCACCCGTGGTCGTCCGAGATGTGTCCCGTGTTCATGATCAGGCGCACGCCCGGCTCCACCTCACGCATCGACATCGGCACCGTCCAGTTGTCCCACGCATGGATGCCCGGCGACTTGACCAGCCCGACCATCGTCGCCGCCTGCGCGCCGCGCTTCTCGTAGGCCAGCGTGCGACCGGGCACGCTCACTTGCTTCGCCCACTCGTCCGCGCGCTCTTTCAGTTCACGCTCAGCCAGGCTCTTGATGGCGGTCGTCTCGCTGACGTTCCAAGCCCGCCGCACCAGCACGTCGATGGCATCGGTGATCTCGGGCTTGTCGGACTTGTCCAGCTCGCCCGCGCCCACGTTTGGGCTGAAGGTGTCGTTCTCCAAGCGCATCAGGGAGAGCAACGCACCGGTCAGGCCGCGATCCATCGCACGCGGCGAGAAAGGCGTCACCGACTGCGCCTCCACATGCTTGTAGAAGGTCGCGTGGTAGTGCTCGAAGGTCTCGTAGTGCGAGAGGTCGCGCGGACGCGCCCACGTGAGCACCGTGCAGACCAAGCCGGGGAAGGAACGCCCCACGCGACTGGTGGCCTGGATGTATTCCGCCGTGCCCTTGGGTTGGCCGTTCACCGCCATCAAGCCCAAGCGATTCACGTCAACGCCCACCGACAACATGTTGGTGGCCAGCACCACGTCGATCGCCCGAGTGTCGCCCTCGTTCCATTTCGTCACGAACTTCCCTGCAGCTGGATCGAACGCGGCCTTGAACTTGACCTCCAAATCGTCGAGGTACTTCGGGATGTCCTGACTGGAGACGCGCGAGGTCAGCTCGCGGATGTTGTTGACGCTGCGCTGCGCGAGCGCGGGCCGTTCGACCATGCTCATCTGCACGCGGTAGGAACGTGTCTGCACGTCGTCCTCGGCCAAGCGCCGCATCCCGCCCAGTTCGCGCAGCGAGTTGAAGTAGCCGACCGTCGTCATGTACGGGTCGGCGGGTTCGCCGAAGCGGTCGAACAGGGCTTGGGCGGCGGTGAGGAAGGCTGTGTAGACGCGAATCAGCATCGCAGGCCGCGAGCTGCCAGGCGAGCACACGCCGAGATAGCGCCGCCCGGGCCGCTCCTCGATCGGACGCTGCACGGAGAAGTAGTTATCCTCCACGTCCAAGCCGTGCGGCGGGAACACCGACACGCGCCGCATGAACACGTTGTTCACCTGTTCCTTGGCTTTGCGCACCGTTGCCGTGGACGCGACGATCTTCGGCTTGACCGTCTTGCCGTCGAGCGTCCAACCGGAAAGTTCATCGACGGCAGATTCGTACAAGCCGACCATCGTGCCGAGCGGGCCGCTGATGAGGTGAAACTCATCTTGGATGATCAAATCGGGCGGGCGGATCGGTGCGACATTCTTGACTTTGACCGCAGGCAGACCTTTCCCAGCGGTGTGATTCCCTGTGCAATCGCAGTCGGGCCACAACAGACCGTGGCGTTCGCACTCCTGATGCACACGACCGAACAGCGTGCGCACCTGACCGCACCACGCCATCATGGCGAACTTGTCCACGGTGGCGATCATCATCGTCGGCGGGCGGTGGTAGATCTCCTCGTCCACCGTCAGCACCGGGATGCCGGGATACGGTGAGCTACTCGATCTGCCGCGAGAAAACGTACAACTGCTCTTCTTGTCACCGCAGTAAACGATTGTTCTACCGCGCTCCTTATCGACCACGACGTCTTTCCCGGGGTCGATGCCGGAGCCGCACCAAGGGCAACTGGTGAGCTGGAGCGGAGAAGTACGTCCTGCCTTGTTTTTCCCCGAATCACGCAAGGCTTGAATGGCGTAATGGCTTTCCTCGGTCGTGCCTGGCGTCACCTTGTTGCCGACCCACAGACCGATGGTGAAAGGCTCCTTTCCGAGCGACTCGTCGCCTTGGACGATCGCATCGCGCCGAAGCTTCTCCATCGCGCAGATCAGCGCGGTGGCGCGCTGGAACTGCTGCAAGGTCAGCAAGCGCAGCGTGTAGCGCATGATCACGGCCAGGCCGCGCGAGCCATCGTAGCCGCCGAGCTTGCCTTGCAAACGGCGGATTGCCATCGTGAAAGCAGCCACGCCCAGATAGGCTTCGGTCTTGCCGCCGCCGGTGGGGAACCACAGCAGGTCTGCGTGGGCTTCCATCGGCTGCACGCGGTCGGGATGCGTCGGGTCGGCCAGTGATGGGATCGACAGCAGCAGGAACGCCAACTGGAACGGACGCCAACTCCGGTTCTTTTGTTGGTCGAACTGATCGACCGTCACGTCTCGTCCGCGCCGCACTTCCAGCGCGTACTGGCTGCGCACGCGCTGGATCGCCATCGCTTTGTTGGCGAAGCGGAAAGCGGCCAACGCCTTTTCGTCGTTCTTCAGCGTGTCGATGCCTTGCTGCAAGCGCGTCTGGATTTTCTGACACCGATCCAGCGCCTGCGTGGCCTGCGCGTCGTAGCCGACCACGTCCTCGCCGATGCGCTCGCGCTGCTCCTCGATCCACGCCGCGTAGTCCTTCGTCAGTACGTTCAGGGCATCGACCAACTCGGTGACACCAAGCGTAGCGAGCCGCTGCATGTCGAGCAGGCCACTCGCCAGCATCTCCTTCATAGCCGGACGGTCGGCGGGATAGAGGCCCGGCGTCTCCGTGACCTGCACTTCGTACTGCGGCAAGACGGTGGTGCGCACCTCGGTGGCCAACGTCACGTCGTCCGCCGTCTCGGCGTGGACGGCAACGCCATGTCCGACCGCGAACTCCACGCGGTTGCGGTAGATCATCTCCAGCGATTCACGCTCCGGGTCGTTCCCATCGGCGTCCAACACGGGGCGGCGACGGAAGATGGCGCGCTTGGATGCCTCGGCCTCCGCGCGCACGATCAGCTCCGGCTGGAACAGCCATGCCGTGTCGCGGTTGGTGTCGGGTTCTTCCTGTGCGTTGATCAGGAACAGCGTCACCAAGCGGTCGCCGTTGGCGTTCTTGGCGCGGATGGAGCCTTGAATCCGCACTGCCGGACGGCTCGCATCCGGTGCCTGATGGGGAATCACGCCTTCGGAGAGCGGCAGCACCAGCTTCCCGCCGCAGGGGATGCGCTGCCAGACCTTGGCTTTCTGGCCATTGGGTCGGGTCAGTTCGTGTTCGTCGTTTGGTACGCGCTCGTAGCTGCCCCAACGCGCTTCGACCTCGATGTGCTCGGCGTCGCCATCGACGCAGAAAGTCATGCCGAAGCTGCTAGGCACCAGCGATTGATTGCTGGCAGCGTCGATCTCGTCCGATCCATCCGATTCGGGTTCCACCCGCCCGGTCGCCGTCCCAAACTCGGCACCAGGTTCGTGCTGACCGGGCACGATGGGGTCGGTGGGTTCCTCGACATCCTCCTCGGCCAGCGGGCCTTCAAGCCCTTCGATACCGTCTCGAGCATTCTCGCGCGGTGCCAACTTGCCAACCAGATAGCGGTCGCGCACGCTCATGTCCACGATGTGCTCGTTCGGGCCACCCGCCGGGCCGAGCAGGTCGTCCACCACGGCCAGTTGCAGCAGTTCGCGGATGTAGGCCCGGTCCTCGATCGGCGGCACGCCGCCCACGGTCTGATGCAAAGCCGTGGATATCTGGCCAACAACGTGGTGTTCATCCAGATCTCCACCGACGTGAGCAGCGCGCTGAAGATTTTCGAGACCATCAACGAGCGCGGCGTGGGCCTGAAACCTTTGTGCCCTGGACGCTGGTGAAGCGGGGGCTGAAGAAGCAGGTCATCACGCCCTTGGACGCGCCGCAGGAATTTCTGTCCGAGGCCACCCGGGAGCGGGAAGCCCGGTCGGCCGCGCAGGACACCGCGTTGATGCGGGCGCTCGGACTGGCACACCACTGGCAACGCCTCTTGGACGAGCAGCGGGCGGCATCGGTGACCGAGATCGCCGAGGCCGAAGGCATGGACGTGACGCAGGGGCGCCGGGTCATGCGGCTGACGCTCCTGGCCCCAGAGGTTGTGGAACGGTTGGCGGGTTCGCCCGACGCTGTACTGGAGAAGGTGATGCGCCGTCCCTGGCCCAACGCCTGGGTCGACCAGATACGCGTGCTCGCGCCACCCGGGTGAGCGCGTCGCACCCAGCGCCAGCAACCGCCTACGGGCGGTTTTTGCGTCCGCGTCGTGCTCGGTCTCTACCACTACAGGAGTTGCCAACTACAACCGACCGCCTCTAAACCCGCGCCAACAAAGGAAGCGGCCTCGAGAACGCTCGCGAGACCACCAGAGAAAACGGAGAACAGAGAGGCGTATGCAGAGGCGAAAACGCCGACTTCGCGGGGTGGCGCTCGCCAGGCCATGCCCGGAACCGGCGCCAACACTGGGAAACGGGCGAAAAAACCAACCGAGAACGGTTGGTTTTTGAATTTTGGTGGTGGAGTGTAACAGAAAACCAAACCCACATATCAGCAGTCTCTCAGCCCCGGTCGGAAGCCTTGAGACCCTCGCGCGATTCCGGGGAAGGATTTCGCGCAACCGCACATGCCCATGATTGTAAGTTCGGAGAGGCCGATTGGCACTCGCAGTTGCCGCAACTGCCAGGGAATCTGGGGGCTGCAACTTGGCTTTCCTCTCGTTTGTCGCCGTAATGCCCGGCACGAACGACGAAAGGAAATGCCATGCAAACCGAACCCGCCTTCACCGAAACGGAGCTCGCACGTCGGTGGAACGTCAGCATCAAGACCCTGCAACGCTGGCGCAGCGAAGAACGCGGCCCGCCGTACATCAAGCTCTCAAAGGCCGTCCGCTATCCAGTCGATGAGATCGTCACCTATGAGCAGGCAATCCGCCAGGGCATGTCCAACGAAGCGCCGTTGCCATCCTTGTGCGACTCGCAGCCCGTTGTCGAATCTCCCGCGCCCGCCGCCCCCGAACCAAAGCGGTATTACTTGAGCGAGGCCTTCGCACTCATCGCGCAGTATGGCAGTCTTGAAGCGGCCGAGGCCGCGCTGACGGAGGCGCGCGATGAAGCCCAAGGTTGATGCCGATAGACAGGGTGTTGTGGCCAGCCCGGAAGAGCCAGTCATCACGTATCCGGTCCTCGATGAAAACCAGTTGTCCTTGAGGTGGAATCTCTCACCCAAGACGCTGCAAAAGTGGCGCTCGGAAGGAATCGGCCCGCCCGCCTGGCACCTCAACAGATCTGTCCGTTACCTTCTGATGGAGGTTGAAGCCTTCGAGCGCAAGGCTCGGGTCACTTGAAATCCCTACCGGACGCCCGTTGTCCGAATCCTCGCCCACGGCACGTGAAGACGCCATTGAGCAGATGATGCGGAAACGACCTGAACGCCGTGATCGGGTTTTCTACTCCGCCAAAGAGGTGGTCGACATCACTGGCTTGCCCGGTTACTGGATTCACCAGAATCAGGAACGCCTGCGGCTCGGCATTCCGTTCTACCGGATCGCAAACGGTGACGTCATTCGCTTCAGCATCGAGGAACTCTTCCTCTGGGAGATGCATCACCTGCGTCCATGCCGGTACCCGGTCGCCAGGGACACTGATGTCAAAGAACAAAGGGCGTACTCACCGACCATCTAAATGGAAGGCAGCGGGTTGGCCGCCACGCTGGCAGATCGAGGATTCAAGCTGCATGTTCCTATATTTCGTCCAATTATTGCATTGAACGAAAATATGGAACATACTCCACCCATGCTCTCCAGTACCCACAATCAACGCGTCCTCGATCTGGCCAGCCAGAAGGGGCTACTGCGCGCCAGCGACCTGGACGCCATCAGTGCGCCTCGGGTCGTTCTGACGCGCCTGACCGCTGCGGGTCTACTAGAGAAGGTGGGGCGTGGCCTGTACCGTCTGCCGGATGCACAGGTTTCGGAATTCGAGAGCCTTGGCACCATCGCCACCAAGGTACCTCAAGCGGTGTTCTGCCTGCTTACGGCGCTGCAGTTTCATGAGCTGACCACGCAGCTGCCGCGTCAGATCTGGATCGCCATGCCTCGGGGCAGCCACCCGCCCCGTGTCGACTACCCGCCCGTCAAGATGGTGCAGTTCACGGGTGATGCCTACTCGGCAGGGATTGAGGAAGTCGAACGCGACGGTGTCAGGCTCGAGTGTACGGCGTGGCCAAGACCGTGGCGGACTGCTTCAAGCACCGCAACAAGATCGGGCTGGATGTGGCGCTGGAGGCGCTGAAGGACGCTCGGGCGCGCAGCAAGGCCTCCGTCGACGACATCTGGCGTTTCGCCAAGATATGCCGCGTGGCCAATGTGATGCGACCCTACCTGGAGAGTGTCGGATGAGTGCGGCCACCCCAAATGTCGCGGCATCCGTCCGTGCGCGTCTGCTCAATGTCGCCAAGGCGCAAGGCGTCGATTTCAACCAGGTGCTGGTGCGCTTCGCCTTGGAGCGCATCCTCTATCGGCTGACCCAGTCGCCGCACGCGGACCGTTTTCTGCTCAAGGTGCGCTGCTATTCACGCTCTGGTACGACATGCCACACCGGGCCACACGCGACGCCGATCTGTTGGGTTTCGGTGCCAGTGATCTGGAGTCAGTGGCCCAAGTATTCCGGGACATCGCAGCTGTACCGGTCGACGACGGTATCGTGTTCGACCCAGCCTCGGTCACAGTCGAGGAGATCCGCAAGGAAGCTGGCTACGGCGGCGTTCGCGTGATGATTGCAGGCGATCTGGCCAGAGCACGTTGCAAGACCCAAATCGATGTCGGCTTCGGCGACGCCGTCACCCCGGCGCCTGTTGATTCGGTCTACCCAGTACTGCTGGAGGAAATGCCCGCGCCACGGCTGCGGGCCTACCCAACGTACACCGTCATCGCGGAAAAGCTCCACGCCATCGCATTGCTGGGTATGACCAACAGCCGCCTGAAGGACTACTTCGATCTGTCGGTGCTGTTGGAACGAGAAACTCTGGACACTGATCTGCTGGCCCAAGCGATCAAGGCCACATTCGAAAGACGCGGCATGGCGGTTCCTCACGCGCTGCCAGTCGGCCTGACGGACGAGTTTGCGCACGACGCTTCGCGCCAGGCGCTGTGGCTGGCATTTCTCAAGAAGAACGAACTTCCGCCAGAACCCTTGCCCGCCATCGTTGGCCGCTTGAGCGTGGCATTGGCACCCGCGTTGAACACCGTCGCTCGTTGAATATCCCTTCATAGGGCAGCAGCTTCGCGCACCTCGCCACGGTCAGTGGCGGTCTCCATACGGACTTTGCATGGAGACCACGATGACTACTCGACTTTGCGCGCACTGCGGCCACCCCTTCGAACCCCGCCCACAGGTTCCCGACCAAGCGTTCTGCTCCGACCCTGAATGCCAGCGGGCTCGCAAGCGCGACTGGCAGCGGGCAAAACTCCAATCCGATCCTGACTACCGCATCAACCAGCAGGCGGCCCAGCGCGCGTGGTCACAGCGCAATCACGACTATTGGCGCAATCACCGAGAAGCACAACAGGCCAGCGGCGATCAAGGGGATCAACCTACCGCCGCCCATCGGCAGCCAGTCATCGATCCGGTAAAGATGGACGTGTCAGCGCTGCCTTCCGGCATCTACCGGATCACAAGACGTCCGGAGTTTCCCAATGGAACACCGGGCTCTTGGGTGGTTGAAATCACGCTGCTGTGCGAAACCTGCGAATGCAAGATGGATGCGTCAAGAGATGACTAGATCGACACCCAGGAATCCAGCCTTAACTTCAAGCCCAAATGGGCTCTCGATCATCCTGGATGGCAACAATTTCAACCATGTGCATTCCGGCCGCGCAGTGCAGGTCACGGTTATGCCAATGAGGTGAAAGGCAGGCCCGAGCAAGTTCACACAACATAAAGTGATCGGGTCTATGCAGGCAGAAGAGTTCTCCATTCCGGGGCGGATCAGCCACCGACATTTCGGGCCGCCGAGTACGTGCGGATGTCGACCGAGCACCAGCAGTATTCGACGGAAAACCAAGCCGACAAGATCCGCGAGTACGCGGCTCGGCGCAACATCGAAATCGTTCGCACCTATGCCGACGAGGGTAAGAGCGGCTTGCGCATCGATGGGCGGCGGGCGCTGCAGCAGCTGATCAAGGACGTCGAGGCAGGCATCGCGGATTTCCAGATCATTCTGGTCTATGACGTCAGCCGCTGGGGCCGGTTTCAGGATGCCGATGAGAGCGCCTATTACGAATACATCTGCCGCCGCGCCGGAATCCAGGTCGCGTACTGCGCCGAGCAGTTCGAAAACGACGGCTCGCCTGTGTCGACCATCGTCAAGGGCGTCAAGCGTGCGATGGCAGGCGAATACAGCCGCGAGTTGTCGGCCAAGGTATTCGCCGGGCAGTGCCGCCTGATTGAGTTGGGTTTCCGCCAGGGTGGCCCGGCTGGCTACGGGCTGCGACGCGTTCTGATCGATCAGTCCGGCACGCTCAAAGGTGAATTGGCTCGCGGCGAGCACAAGAGCCTGCAAACCGACCGCGTCATTCTTCAGCCGGGACCGGATGATGAGGTCGCCGTGGTCAACCAGATCTACCGCTGGTTTGTCACCGACAACCTGACGGAGCTGGACATCGCCGAACGGCTGAACGCACAAGGAACGCGTACTGACCTTGGGCGGGATTGGACACGAGCGACCGTCCGCGAGGTGCTGTCCAACGAAAAATACATCGGCAACAACATCTACAACCGTCGGTCTTTCAAACTCAAGAAGCTCCGGGTGGTTAACAGCCCCGACATGTGGATCAAAAAGAAGGTGCGTTCGAGGGCATCGTGCCACCGGAGCTTTTCTACACGGCGCAGGGCATCTTGCGGGCAAGGGCACATCGCTACAGCGACGAGGAGTTGATCGAGAAGCTGCGCAATCTGTACCAGCGCCACGGTTACCTCTCCGGCCTGATCATCGATGAGGCAGATGGCATGCCGTCTGCGGCGGCCTATGCACATCGATTCGGCAGTTTGGTTCGCGCCTACCAAGCGGTGGGCTTCACCCCGGATCGCGACTATCAGTATCTGGAGGTGAATCAGTTTCTGCGCAGACTGCATCCAGAGATCGTCAGCCAGACCGAACGCATGATTGCCGAGGTCGGCGGCAGCGTCGAACGTGATCCGGCCACCGACCTTCTCACCGTGAATCGCGAATTCACTGTTTCGCTGGTGCTGGCGCGGTGCCAATTGCTCGACAACGGGCGACGGCGCTGGAAGGTGCGCTTCGACACCAGCCTCGCGCCCGACATCACGGTGGCAGTGCGGCTGGACGACAGCAACCAGGCTGCCTTGGATTACTACCTGCTTCCGCGACTGGACTTCGGTCAGGCACGCATCCATTTGGCCGACCACAACGGCATCGAGTTTGAGTGCTATCGCTTCGACAGTCTGGACTACCTCTACGGCATGGCGCGGCGCATCCGCATACGGAGGGCCGCATGAGTCAAGACAAAGAGCATCGGCATTCGGAGTTGCGGATGATTCCGCTCAACCGGATTGAGGTTCTCAACCCCGAGAGCGCAACAGCCGGGTCTTCGAGCAGATCGTCGGCAACATCCAGAACATTGGCCTGAAAAAGCCAATCATCGTGACGCCGCGTCCAGGGAGCAATGGCGAGCACTATCTCCTCATCTGCGGCGAGGGGCGGTTCAAAGCCTTCAAGACGCTCGGGCATCAAGAGATCCCGGCAATGGTGATTAACGTCGATGACGAATCGGCCTTCATCATGAGCCTCACCGAGAACATCGCCCGACGAAAATTCAGCCCGTTGGAATTGCTGTCCGGCATCGAGCAGCTGCGGGATCAGGGCTACGACAAGAAGTCCATTGCCCAAAAGACAGGCCTGAGTCCGGAGTACGTGCAGGGCATCCTGCAGTTGCTGCAGAACGGTGAACAGCGACTGCTGATGGCCGTCGGCAGCGGGCGCATCCCTCTCAACGCGGCGATCACCATCGCTGGCGCGGGCAGCGACGAGAAAGCCATTCAAGCCGCGTTGCAAGATGCCTACGAAACCGGAAAGCTGCGTGGCAGCCAGTTGATCCAAGCCCGTCGTGTGATCGAACGTCGCCGCACCCAAGGCAAATCCATCGGCGGCAGGATGACCTCGCGCAAGACCAATGAGGATGTCACCACGTCCAGCCTGGTGAGGAACTACCAGCGGGAAGTCGAGCGACAGAAGCTGCTGGTCAGGAAAGCAGAGACCGCTCAACGCAACTTACTGTTCATTGTCGGGGCCCTGCGCCAACTGCTGGCCGACGAGAATTTCACCACCCTGCTGCGCGCGGAGGGGCTGGACACACTGCCCCAGTATCTGGCGGAGCGGGTCTGGGCTCGAGGGAGTGGCGCATGAGCAAACCGCCCTTGGGCTTCGTGCCGGAGCCATTGGTTCTGCCCCTCTCGTCCATCCTGCCTTCGCGCAAGACGCCAGAAGGCTTGCTTGCCTCACGGAAATTCAAGCAGATCACCGCATCTATCGAGGCGGTCGGGCTGATCGAACCCCTGTCGGTGGGAAAGCCCAACCGCGAGGGGCAGCACATCTTGCTGGACGGGCACACACGACTGGTCGCGCTGAAACAACTGGGCTTCGACAAGGCTCCTGCCTGGTGGCCACGGATGACGAAAGCTACACCTACAACAACCGGATCAATCGCCTCTCCAGCATTCAGGAGCACCTCATGATCCGTCGCGCTGTCGAACGGGGTGTCACCCCAGAAAAGCTGGCGAAGGCCTTGGACGTGGACATCAGCCACATCATCAAGAAGCTAAACCTGCTGGAAGGAATCTGCCCGGAGGCCGCCGAGTTACTGCGCGACCAGACGTTTTCGGCAAATCTTGGTGCGGTCCTGCGCAAGCTCAAGCCGACGCGTCAGGTTGAGTGCGTCGAACTGATGGTCAGTGCCAACAACATCACGGTCGCCTATGCCCAGGCCTTGGTTGCTGCCACACCCAGCAACCTGCTCGTCGGTGAGACCAAGCCCAAGAAGATGACCGGCGTCAGCGCCGACCAGATGGCCAAGATGGAGAGGGAGATGGGCAACCTCCACGAGCAGTTCAAGCTCGCCGAGCAAACCTACGGGCAGGACATCCTCAACTTGGTGCTGGCCAAGGGCTATCTTGCCAAGTTGATGGCGAACGAAGCCATTTTGCGTCACCTGACCAGGAACCACCCCGACGTGCTGAACGAGTTCGACAGCATCGTTCGTATGGTGGCGCTGGACAAATAAGCGGCACGCAATCGGCGTAGTGAGCGAAATCCTTCCCACCGGAAGGTCGTGATGGCGTCCACGCAGGCGGCACACGGTTCTTTAACAATCTGGAAGCATCTGGGTCATCGCCCCCAAAACGGAGTTTCTGCTTCACTCCGTGATCAAGGGCGGTGACCGACAGGCTTGCCGCTGGCCTGCCCACGCGCATCGGGGCCTGCGCCTGGGCGAACAGCGGCACCTTTTTCAGTTTTTGGCGACCCAGTCTTCGTGGCGGAGCAATAGACCTAAACAGTGCTCGCTTGCTGAAGCAAATGAACCGTCTTGTCCCAGAAACAAGGCTTCGACGATTTTTGCTTACTATCGATCAAAACCCTGGGTACTTCCGCCAGATCCGCTGGTTCAGCTCTGCGTTGTCGCTGTACTCGCCGATTGCCCAATCCTTGAAGGCGTAGAGGTCTTCCGCCAATTCGGTGATGACGTCGCGCAGCTCCAGCGGCTCCAGCCACTCGGCAGGGATCGCCTTCACGCCGTGCATCGCGCCCAGCAGGTTGCCGACGATTGCTCCGGTCGAGTCGGAATCGCCATCGTGGTTCACCGCCAGGATCACGCCATGTTTGAAATTGCGGGCGACCAGCGCGCAATAGATGGAGATCGCCAGGGCCTCCTCGGCGATCCAGCCCTGGCCCAGCCGGGCTATTGCTTCTTCATGTGGCAAACCGGAATCGGCCAACTCCTCAGCCATTTCGATTGCCCGCAGCGTCTCCTCAAAGCCGGGCTCGGCTCGAAGCAGGAGTTTGGCGGCGGCCAATGCCTCGCGCAGCGACGCGCCATCGGTCAGTGCCAGGATCAGCACCGCCAGCACACCACCGGTCAGGGCTCCGGTCGGGTGGCCATGGGTCAGCGCAGCCAACTCGGTACCTAGCCGGAAGGCGTCTTGAGGGGATTCGTACTGACGCATACGCCAGGCGAACAGACCGACCGGCGCAACCCGCATGACGCCCCCGCAGCCCTTGCTGTCGTTGCGGGCCGGCTCCCCGAGGGAGTTCATCGCCCGCAGGGCCGATAGGCAGGTGTTGCCCGGTGCGCGACGGCTGTGCAGCTGACGCTGCTGAAACAGCCAGCCAGGCTCATCGGTGCCGAAGTCGATGTCGCATGTCGGGCGTTCGCCTTGGGTTTGCAGCCAGCGCAAATAGGCGTGCGCCGTTACCCCGGAATAGGTCGTGATGCCTTTGAAACAGCCGCGCACCCAGCCTCGGATTAACCCCTCGGCGGTGAACAAGGTCATCTGCGTGTCGTCGGTGATCGTCCCAATGCCACCATAAGCCGGTGCGTACTGGGTGATTCCCTTCGGGCCGAAGCGACGCAGAATCTCGGTCCGCTTCATGAACTCAACCGGTGCGCCCAGCGCATCGCCGACTGCACCACCTAGTAGGCAGCCCAGAAACCGCCCCTGGACCGTGCGCTTTTGCTGGCGCTTGCTGCGCCAGGCCGGAGGTGCCGGTGTCTCGAATTCTTCCGCCGCGCCCGCATCGGCAACAGGCTCCTCGTCCTCATTGCCGGACAGGGTGTAGTAGACGCCCAACTCTGCGACTACGCGGGTGGCGGGCCGGGCGACGAGGTCCAGCTGCTTACGCCACTCGGGCACATTGGGCCATCCCAACTGATGCCCAGGCCTTTCTCCCAGTAGGACAGATAGGCCTCGCCCCGGTCGGCGGCGTAGTAGTTGCCGTTGCCGGCGGAGCAGTCGAGCGCGTACTCCCAGTTGTTCTCGCGCATGCAGACTCCGTGCTCAGGGTGAGGCACTTGCCCCAGCCCGATCAGGTATTCCGCGCTCTTGGCGTCCAACGGGTGAAACACGGCCACCCGCAAGCGTCCGTCGTCCCGGGCGGTGATGGCAGCGATCAGAGCATCGCCACGTTGGATGGTGACCAGTTGGCCGCCGAGGTCCACGGGCCCGACCTCGAGCCACCAGTGGTCCCCGGCCGCTGAAATGACATCGCGGGCATCGTCGGGCGCCAACAGCTCGGCAAGCCGATCCATTGCGGGTTCGAGCTGCTGCCATTCGGCCTCCCCATCCCGGCTACGCTGTTGCAGGCCGAGCAGCATCGCGGCCAGCGGAAGATCCCCGTTGTCGAGCAAGGCCGACTTCAGATCGGCCGCTGGGATGGGGTACGGGATGTCCGGCAATCCGTACCGCGCCAGCGTCTCTGGCTTGAGGTGAAGCTCTGCGAAATTCTGCATGGCGCCCGTACCGATCCTTTTATCGCTGCGCCGCTTGTGGTTATCACAATACGACGCACACACAAATCAAAATAGAGTCATGGACAGATTCTAGGGCAGACAATATACTTTCCGCAATAACCCGCACAAGCATTCGCTAACCCGAACGAGCCAGCCAGGATGTCGAACGAACAGCTTGCAGATCTAACCCAGCCACAACGCGACCGGCTCGCGTTCGTGGAGTTGCGCGTGCGCTTCATCGGGGAGATACGTCGTCAGGACTTGGTCACGCGGTTTGGCATCCAGTCCGCCGCCGCATCCAGGGATCTGGCGCTGTACAAGGAGTTGGCCCCGGGCAACATCGACTACGACCCCAAGGGCAAGTCCTACGTCTTGGGGCCGGACTTCCGGCCCGTATTCGACTTTCCCCCAGAGCGGGTGCTGTCGTGGCTGACCCAGGGCTTTGGCGATGGTGAGCCGATGCGGCTCAAGGCGTGGGTAGCCAGCGAGAGCCCGTCACGGCTCACGCATCCGGATCTGGATGTGCTGGCGAGCGTGACCCGGGCGATCCACCAAGAGTGTCCGCTCGGCATCGAGTACCACTCCATCTCCAGTGGCCGCACCGAGCGGAGATCGTCCCGTTCGCGCTGATCGACAACGGCCTCCGTTGGCACGTTCGCGCCTTCGACCGCAAATCCCAAGAGTTCCGGGATTTCGTCATCACCCGGATCAAGCGCCCGGTGGTGCTCAAGGGGCAGCCAGTTGCAGCCCATGAGATGAGCGATCAAGACATCCAGTGGACGCGGATCGTCGAACTGGAGTTGGTGCCGCACCCGGATCAGCCCCGGCCGGAGATCACCGAAATGGATTACGGCATGCGCGACGGCGTGCTGCGGATGAAGCTGCGCGCTGCCACGGCTGGATACATCCTGCGCAAATGGAGTGTGGACTGCTCCCCGGATCACAGCTTGCGCGGATACGAATTTCGGCTCTGGTTGAGGGACCACCTAGCGCTTTACGGCGTCAAGAACGCAGTGTTAGCGCCGGGCTATGCAGCACCGGGGCGAGAGTTGGATGGAGGTCAGGGTTGATCTCCGCCTACCACGCCAAGTACTACGCCCACGAGCTGACGCGACGACACACCGCCGATGGGGTAGATCGTCTCTCCCAATCGCTGTTCGATGCCAGCGTAGATCTGAACCCGCATCAGATCGAGGCGGCGCTGTTCGCCCTTCGGAACCCATTGCAGGAAGGCGTACTGCTGGCTGACGAGGTGGGGCTGGGCAAGACCATCGAAGCCGCGCTGGTGGTTTGCCAATACTGGGCTGAGCGCCGCCGTCGGCTCTTGGTCATCTGCCCGGCTAGCCTGCGCAAGCAATGGGCGCAGGAGCTGCACGACAAGTTCGCCGTGCCCACCACCGTGGTGGATGCCGTTTCTCTGCGCAAGCAGTCCGCTGGCGACATGCTCGCCACCCTGCAACGGCAAGTCGGCAAGGCGGTCGTGATCATGTCCTACCAGTTCGCCGCCAAACTGGAGGCCGAGCTGCGCGCCGTGCCTTGGGATGTGGTGGTCATCGACGAAGCGCACAAGCTGCGCAACGCACACCGTGCCAGCAACCGTACCGGGCAGGCGCTCAAGCGCGCACTGCAAGGCCGCAAGAAGCTGCTGCTCACCGCCACGCCGCTGCAGAACTCGCTGATGGAGCTGTACGGCCTGTCGACGCTGATCGACGAGCACCTGTTCGGCGACGAAACTGTCTTCCGCAAGCAGTTCATGAACAGCGGGACGGGTCTTGACGAACTGCGTGAGCGTCTTGCCAGCTTCGCCAAACGCACACTGCGCCGTGACGTGCTGGAGTACATCAAGTACACCGAGCGCAAGGCGCTCACCCAGCCGTTCAACCCCACCGACGACGAGCAGGCGCTGTACGAGCGCATCTCGGCCTTTCTGCAAAAGGAAGACTCCTACGCCCTGCCCAAGCAGCAACGCCATCTCACAGCACTGATCTTGCGCAAGCTGCTGGCCTCCAGTTCGCACGCCGTCGCTGCCACGTTGGTCACCATCCGCGAGCGCCTGCGGGGCTTGCTCACAGCAGACAAAGCGGAAGACGATGGCAGCCAGCTGGTCGAACAGCTCATTGCCGAGGACGACCTGGAGCAGGACTACCTGGAAGAGGAAGCCAGCGAGGCAGAAGAGAACGACGAAGTCCCGACGCCTGAGCCAGCCGAAGAAGGTAAGCCGGGCGCCGCAAAAGATGCCCATGCCGTCCGCGCCGCCATCACCGCAGAGATCGCGGAGCTGACTGCGTTCGTCGATGCCGCCCAAGCCCTGAAAACCGACACCAAGGCACAGGCGTTACTCAAGGCGCTCAGCCTGGGCTTCGGCAAGATGGCCGAGCTACGTGCGCCACGCAAGGCCATCATCTTCACAGAGTCCAAGCGCACGCAGGAGTACCTGCACCGCTTCCTCTCAGCCAACGGCCACGCGGGCAAGTTGGTGTTGTTCAGTGGCACCAACACCCACGAGGAATCGACCGCCATCTACCAGCGCTGGCTGGAAGAGTACAAAGGCACGGATCGCGTCACCGGCTCGCCGCAGGTAGATCGCCGCACCGCCCTGATCGACCACTTCCGCAAGGAAGACGGCACCGGTGCGGAAATCATGATCGCCACCGAAGCGGCTGCCGAAGGCGTCAACCTGCAGTTCTGCGCGCTGATCATCAACTACGACCTGCCGTGGAACCCGCAGCGCGTCGAGCAGCGCATTGGCCGCTGCCACCGCTACGGTCAGCGTTTCGATGTGGTGGTCATCAACTTCCTCAACACCCGCAACCAGGCCGACCAGCGCGTTCTGGAACTGCTCACAGAGAAATTCAACCTGTTCTCTGGCGTGTTCGGGGCAAGCGATGAAGTGCTGGGTCGCATCGAGGGCGGCCTCGATTTCGAGAAACGCGTCCTCCAGATCTACGACACTTGTCGCCAGCCCGAGCAGATCGAAGCCGCCTTCAATGCCCTGCAGGCGGAGCTAGAAGAATCCATAGCCGACCGCATCAAAGACACCCAGTCCCAGCTGCTGGAGCATTTTGACGAAGACGTTCACGACCGGCTCAAGCTGCGATTGGACGAGGCCGAAGCACGCCTGGACAAGCTGGGGCGCTGGTTCTGGGGTGTCACCTGCTTTGCATTGGACGGCCGCGCGCGCTTCGACGAGCAGTCCTACGCGTTTTCTCTGAGCACGCCGCCAACTGGAATCGCCACAGGTCGCTATCAGCTCATTCGCGGTGCGGCGCAGCCGGACATGCTGGCGCACGCCTACCGCCTCAGCCACCCGCTGGGGGAATGGAGCATTGAAACGAGTCTTAATGCGGCCACGCCCGTCGCCACATTGAAGCTCGACTACGACAAACACGGCGCGCGCGTCTCCGTGATCGAAAAACTGCGCGGCAAGTCCGGCTGGCTGACGCTGGTCCGGCTGGAAATCACTGCCTTCGAGACCACCGAGGCGCTGCTGTTCTCCGGCCTCACTGACGATGGTCAGGTACTGGATCAGGAAACCTGCGAAAAGCTGATGGCCATTCCAGCAGCGGGCAAACCCACTCCTTTGAACACCGCCGTCCCCGAGGCCCTGCTGGCAACAGCCAGCGTGCGGTCGCCGCCACGATTGCCCAGGTACTGGAAGCCAACCAGCGCCTCTTCAATGAAGAACGCGACAAGCTGGAACGCTGGGCTGATGACAAGCTGCTGGCCGCAGAGGAAGCCCTGAAGAACACCAAGGCGCGCATCGCCCAATTGAAGCGCGACGCCCGCAAGGCCGCCACCTTGCAGGAGCAAGACGGCATTCAGCGCGAACTGTCTGAGCTGGAGCGCAAGCAGCGCCGCCTACGGCAGGAAATCTTTGCTGTGGAGGACGAAATCATCGCCAAGCGCGACGAATTGATTGCCTCGCTCCAGCAGCGCCTGCAAGAAAAACCAGCCACGAGACCCTGTTCAGCATCCGCTGGCAGGTCACCTGAAACGCAAATCCTTCAATGAATCAGAAATCCCGAGATCAGGGCAAACCATGACCAACAAACAGAATCCCAAATTCCAGGAGCTCGTCGCCAAGCTGCGCGAGATCTTCCAGATCGACCGCCCGGAACTGGACTTCGGCATCTACCGCATCCTCAACGCCCGCGCGGGCGAGATCAACGACTACCTGCAAAACCGGCTGGCCGAGAAGGTGCAAGCCGCACTTAGCCAAGGTGGCGCTGCACAGCAAGAGCAGGTGGCGCGCGAGCTAAAGGACAAGGAAGCGCAATACCAGGCAGACGGCATCGATCCGGCCACCGTCCCGAAAGTGCAAGAGCTGCGCCAAAAGCTGGCGCAGTACAGCACCGGTGCCAGCGAACACGAAAATGCCGTGTTCTCGCACCTGCTGACCTTTTTCTCGCGCTATTACCAAAATGGCGACTTCATCAGCCAGCGCCGCTACAAGGGCGACACCTACGCCATCCCCTACGCGGGCGAAGAGGTGATGCTGCACTGGGCCAACAAGGATCAGTACTACACCAAGAGCGGCGAGAACTTCAGCAATTACAGCTTCAAGCTCGAAGATGGCCGCACGGTGCATTTCCGCCTTGCCGCCGCCGACACCGCCAAAGACAACCGCAAGGACAACGACAAGGAGCGCCGCTTTGCCCTGGTGGCGGCCAAGACCGTGACCCGCGTGGATGAAAACGGCGACGAGTACGAGGAAGAGCTCGTGCCCGTGGAGGAAGTTGCGGGCAGTGACGGCAAACAGGAACTGATCATCCGCTTCGAGTATGCCGTCCAGCCCAAAGGCACCAAGCAGGAGGCGCTGGTCACCAAGGCTGTAGAGGCAGTGCTGGCGGACGCCGCCGTGAAGGCCCGCTGGCTGGCCCTGGGAAACCGCGCGCCAACGGAAAAGAACCCGCAGCGCACTCTGCTGGAAAAGCACCTCTCCGACTACACCACCAAAAACACGGCGGACTACTTCATCCACAAGGATCTGGGTGGTTTCCTCCGGCGCGAGCTGGACTTCTACATCAAGAACGAAGTCATGCACCTGGACGATGTGCAGAACGCGGGCGCGTTCGCGGACATCGAAAAGAACCTGCGAATGATCCAGTGCCTGCGCAGCATAGCGTTGGAGCTGATCTCTTTCTTGGCCCAGTTGGAAGATTTTCAGAAGAAGCTGTGGCTGAAAAAGAAGTTCGTTGTCTCCAGTCACTACTGCATCACGCTGGATCGGGTACCGGAAGCGCTGTGGCCGGAAGTGGTAGCGAACCCGCAGCAATGGGCGCGGTGGAAACAGCTGGGCGTTTGGGATGGCGACGCGCCGGGGACGCTGGAGGATTTGAAGGCTGCGCTGTATCGGATGGTAGATACGAGCCTGTATTGCGAGGATTTTAAGTTCAAGCTACTGCAATCAGTAGATGTGGATTCGGCAACTAACGGCGTCCTTGTACACAGCGATAATTTTCAGGGGCTAAGGTCCATCAGGAATCGCTACAAGGAGCAGATTAAGTGCATCTACATTGATCCACCATACAACACATCTGAGGCCACATTTTTCTACAAAAATCAGTACAAGCATTCATCATGGCTTGCCATGATGAATTCTCGGATCGAAAGCTCCCTAAGCTTGATGGCCGAGGATGCAATCCTTCAGATTACCATCGATGACGAGGAACTCTACAGGCTGAAGGGGCAAGTCGACTCTCTGCTTGGAGAGGAACGATACATTGGGACGGTAGTCATTCAGAGCAATCCAAGGGGGCGAGGTATTAATAGCTTCTTTGCCACCAGCCACGAATATGCACTCGCGTATGCAAATAACCCTGCTAAAGCAGAGATATGTGATGAGCTACTCAGCGAAGAGCATGAGGAGGATACAAGTTCTCGGACGAGAAATCGGAGTACCGCCTTTTGCCTTTCCGGAGAAGTGGCGGACTCTCCACCCCTGTTGATCGCCCCAATTCAGAATTTAGCCTCCTGTTAAACCCCAACACTCTAGCGATTATCGGGGTTGGTGGCGCGCGCACTAAGGACTACCCGTCTACTTATTGCACGAATTTGGCCCTATGGCTAAACGATGCAGGAGATGTCGTCGAGGAGGATTACTCAAACTATTTGAAGCGAACTGGCTGCGTTGAATTCCTGCCGTTGGATTCTGATGGTGAGCGAAGAGTATGGAGGTGGTCAGACAGAAAGAAGATTCTCGAACACGCGAGAGATGGTGAATTTGTCGTTAAAAGGAAAGGCAATGGCGAAATCACTGTCCAACTTAAAGATCGCATCAAGGAGGGTCGAAAGCCGAAGACGGTTTGGGTCGATTCAAAGTACGATGCGTCAAGTCACGGGACGAATCTTCTGGCCGACTTTTTGGCGGGCAGAAGCTTTTGGATACCCCAAATCAATTCATGCGACCGTAGCGTCTGTTTCTTCGGTTGTCAGGAAGTCACCAGACTCTATTGTTCTGGACTATTTCGCTGGTTCGGGAACAACCGGCCATGCAGTGGTCACGCTTAACCGGGCAGATGGCGGCTCTCGCAAATACGTATTGATCGAGCAAGGCGAGTATTTTGACCTGGTAACTAAGCCGAGGATGCAGAAGGTCGTGTACTCCGCTGAGTGGAAAGGCGGAAAGCCAACCGCTCCAGCAACAGGAATCTCACACTGCTTCAAGGTTATCAAACTCGAAAGCTACGAAGACACCCTGAACAACCTGCAACTGCGCCGCACCCCGGCGCAGGGTGATCTGCTGAACTCCCTGCCGCAACAGGCCCGCGACGACTACCTGCTCCACTACATGCTGGACGTGGAAAGCCGCGGTTCGCTGCTGTCGGTGGAAGACTTCAAGAAGCCGTTCGACTATCAGCTCAACATCGCCGTGGATTCGGCAGGTGCGTTCGAGCCGCGCAAGATCGATCTGGTCGAAACCTTCAACTACCTGATCGGCCTGCGCGTCAAGCACATTGATGCGCAGCCGCAACGCGGCTTCGTCACCGTCACCGGCACGCTGCCCAGCGGTGAAAGCTGCCTCGTGCTGTGGCGCGATTGCGATGTGCTGGACTACGAAGGCATCAGCAAGCTCTGCGACAAGCTGGCCATCAACCCGGCGGACAACGAGTTTGACGTGGTCTACATCAACGGCGACCACAACATTCCCACCGTGCTGACGCAGACGGCCGAGGAAGGCGGTGCCACCCGCGTGCTCAAGCTGCGCCAGATCGAGCCGGAATTTCTGGCGCGCATGTTTGATGTGGAGGATGTGTGATGGCTAATTTTGGAACCCCTAGCATTCAGCAACGAGAGCCAGAACCGGCACGCATCAAGTCCGTCACCATTGAGGGTTTCCGCAGCCTGCGCAGTATCCAGAATCTGGAGCTGCCGCAGCTCACGGTGCTGATTGGGGCCAACGGCGCAGGCAAGTCCACCCTGATCCGATTCTTCGAGATGCTGAGCTGGATGCTCAAGGCGAAGAACCTGCAGGAGTTCGTGCTGCGCCACGGCGGCGGCGATGACCAGTTTTTCATGGGTGCCCGGAAGACCTCGCGCATCCATGCCGAGTTGTGCCTTGAAACCGCATCGGGCTACAACGACTATCGGTTTGATCTGGCCCACATCTCGGCCGGCGATTCCGTGATGGTGATGAACGAAGCCTATCGGTATTCGGCGCATGACATCCCGACCAAGGCGAAGTGGACCGAGATTGAAGGGGTGGGAAAAGAGTCCAGCCTGTTGGAGAAGAAGAGCAAGACGGCCCAGACCATCGTCAACCTTTTGCGTCAGTGCTCCACCTATCAGTTTCACGACACATCCATCAACGCCGCCATTCACAACCGCTGGGATGTCACCGAGTCGTTCCGCCTACGCTCGGACGGCGGCAACCTCGCGGCTGTGCTGCTCGACTTGCGCAATGGCGACCGCAAACGCTACGAGCTGATCGTCAAGCAGATTGGCCGGGTGTTGCCGGCGTTCAAGGATTTTGTACTGGAAGAAGAAGCCGGCAAGGTGTTGCTGCGCTGGGTGGGGCGGCAAAGCGACAAGGTGTTCGGCTCTCATCTCACCTCGGACGGGTCGCTGCGCCTGTTCTGTCTGCTGACTTTGCTGAACCTGCCGCCCGAGCGCTTGCCGGACGTGCTGTTCTTCGATGAGCCCGAACTGGGGCTGCATCCGCACGCCATTACCCTGGTGGCCGAGATGTTCAAACGCTTGTCGAAGAAGCGGCAGATCTTCATCGCCACGCAGTCGCCCTACCTGGTGGATTGCTTCGAGCTGGAAAACATCATCGTGGCCAGCGCCAGCAATGGCGAGACCGTGTTGCGCAATCTGCCGCGCGAGCACTATCAGCGCTGGCTGGACGAGGAATACCAGCTGTCCGACATCTGGTTGCAGCAGGCCGCAGGTGGCGTGGCCTGGCTGGGTGAGCACCAGCCCGTCAAGCGGGAAGGTTCTCAGGATGCGGGGCAGGCCGAATGATCCGGCTCTGCATCATCTGCGAAGGCCCCACCGAGGTGGAGTTCGTCAACCGCTGCCTGGAGCCCTACCTGAGGCCCAGTGGCGTCAGCGCCTACGGCACCGTGTTGAGCGCCAGATCAGGGCGGCATCGGGGTGGGCGTGTCACCGTGGATCGGCTGGCCAAAAGATTTCACTGCACTACAGCGAGGCCGATCGCGTCTCCACGCTGGTTGATTTCTACGGTTTTCAGGACCGCGCAGCCCGCACCCGCGCCCAACTGGAGGCCGACATTGCCGCAGCTGCGCGGGACATCACCACGGGCTATGACCCGCGCTACGTGCTGCCCTATGTGCAGATGCACGAATTCGAGGGCCTGTTGTTCACCAACCCCACGCACTTTGAATGGGCAGAAGACGGCTGGAGCGAAGACGTGAAAGCGAAGTTGATGGCGGTGGCACAGGCGTTCCCGAATCCGGAAGACATCAACGACAGTCCCGAGACCGCACCATCCAAGCGGATTCTGAGCATCTTTCCCGAGGGCACGTATTCAAAGCCCGAGCATGGCCCGTTGATCGCTGAGGCCATCGGGATTGACGCGATGCGCCAGAAGTGTGCGCAGTTCGATGCCTGGGTTGCTCATCTACAGGCATGGGGTAATTGAAATGGCACGGCAAACCAAAAATCAGAAGAAACGCAGCTTCCATCAGGAGCTGGTGCTCAATCGCTGGGTGCTGGGCTTCTTTCTGGGCGGCACGCTGGCGGCGCTGAAGATGCGCTTGGGCGATGACCGCTTCGAGGGCATCGACGAGGATGGCCAGACCAAGTTCTTCCACGAACTGATCCGAGGCTTGTTCGATCCCAACAAGGTGCCCGAGGCCGATCTGCGGCGCTACGACTTGAACGTCGTCGCCCACTGGCAGGCCATCACCGCCCAGCGCAACAAACTGGAGGGCCATGAACTGCAGATGAAGTACTTCCAGTACCTCTCGCTGCTGTTCACCGAGCTGTATCTGGACTGGTACTTCAACCACCGTCAGGACTTGCTCGATGGCCTGAACGAGGAAATGACGCGCTACCGCGCCGAGACGGGCGCGGAACCGTTCCGCGATTTCGAAGCGGACGACCTGAACAAGATCGCCTTCTGGAATGCCACCGGCAGCGGCAAGACCCTGCTGCTGCACGTCAACATCCGCCAGTACCTGCACTACTTCCAGGCGGGGCGCAGCGATCACTTTCCCGACAAGATCATCCTGCTCACGCCTAACGAGGGGCTGTCACGCCAGCACTTGGAGGAGTTGCACCTGTCGGGCTTCGGTTTCTCGCAGTTCTTTAATAAGGCTCAGTCACCCGCGCGCGGCACCATCGAGATCATCGACATCAACAAGCTGGGCGATGAGATGGGCGACAAGACCGTCGCTGTGGATGCCTTCGAGGGCAACAACCTCGTGCTGGTGGACGAAGGCCACCGTGGTACGGGCACGGCGGCGGGCGCGTGGATGGCGCGGCGCGATGCGCTGGTGCGCGGTGGTTTTGCCTTCGAGTACTCGGCCACCTTCGGGCAGGCAGTGGCTAAGGGCATGACCGTGGCGGCGGCGGAAGAAGACATCCAGAAGAAGCGCGCCAAGATGCTGTTCAACACCACCAGTCTGCGCAGCCTGGACGACGGGCAGAAGGCACAACTTGCGCTGACCGCCGAGGACAAGCGCCGCGCGCGCATCACTGCGACGCGCGAGATTTACGCCAAGTGCATCCTGTTCGATTACTCATACAAGTTCTTCTATGAGGACGGCTACGGTAAAGAGTCGCTGATCCTCAACATGAGCGGCGAGGCCTACGAGCAGGCGGATAACGCGCGCAAGTATTTCACCGCCTGCCTGCTGGCCTACTACCAGCAGCTCTGGCTGTGGAGCACTCACCGCTCGGCGCTTGCCGACTTCAACATCGAAAAGCCGCTGTGGGTGTTCGTGGGCAACACGGTGTCAGGCGAGGAGTCGGACATCCTGGAAGTGGTGAACTTCCTCGCCGACTTCCTGAACAGCGAAGCGCAGATCAAGAGCTGGCTGACCGACCTGATTGCGGACAAGGCGCAGATTTTGGATGCCAAGGGCAACAACATCTTCAGCGGGCGCTTCACGCCCCTGATGGGCTTCGGCGGTCGCGTGGATGATCTGTACGCCGACATCCTGCTGCGCGTGTTCAATGCCTCGGCCCGCCAGAGATTGAAACTGGTCAACATCAAGAGCAGCAAGGGTGAGCTGGCGTTGCGCGTGGGCGATGCAGAGCCCTTCGGCCTCATCAACATCGGCGACGATGCGGGCTTCTTCGGGATGGCGGAGGACGTGGAGGCCTTCGATAGCGAACGCGACGACTTCGGCGGCGCGCTGTTCGGCACGCTGAACAACAAGGACAGCCGCCTCAACGTGCTGATCGGCTCGCGCAAATTCACGGAAGGCTGGAGCAGTTGGCGCGTGTCCACGATGGGCCTGCTGAACATGGGCCAGGGTGAAGGCTCGCAGATCATCCAGTTGTTCGGGCGCGGCGTGCGCCTCAAGGGCAAGGGTTTCTCGCTCAAGCGCACCTTGCCGCAAGACAGGCCCAAGGGCGTGCATCTGGACAAGCTGGAGGCGCTGAACATCTTCGGGGTGCGCGCCAGCTACATGGCGGCGTTCAAGGACTACCTGCGTGAAGAAGGCATCACGCCCAGCGATGAAGTGCTGGAGCTGGACTTCCCGACCCGTGCCAACCTGCCCAAGGGCAAGCTCAAGACCCTGACGCTGAAGGATGGCTACAAGGACAACCAGAAACTCGGGTTCAAGCGCACGCACTTCCCGTGGCTGTACGAAATTCCAGCTCAGTTCCAGGGCAAGATCAAGCCACCCCATGTGGTGCTCGACCTGTACCCGCGCGTCGAGGCGCTGTCCAGCAAGGACAAGGGCACAGCCTCCACGACGGAAGCCCGCAACAAGGGCAAGCTGAACCAGACACTGTTCCCGGCTTTCAACTGGGATCGGGTCTATCTGGCCTTGCAGGATTACAAGCTGCAGCGCAGCTGGAGCAACCTGCGGTTGGAACAGCAGAAGCTGATCGACTTCTGCGCGGGCGCGCAGGACTGGTACACGCTGTTCATTCCGGCGGCGGAACTGAATGTGACGACCTTCGCCGACATCCGCAAGCAGGAAGACATCCTGCTGCGACTGCTGACGGACTACACCGACCGCTTCTACAAGGCCCTGAAGTCCGGCTACGAAGGCCAGTTCTACGACATCACCCACATCGATGAAGACCACGGGTCGATGCTCAAGCTGTACCAGTTCGAGATCGAGAACAGCGACGACGGTCTGGAGTATCAGGCGAAGCTGGAAGTGCTGAAGAAGCTGGTGGCGGACGGCAAAATCGGCGAGGCTAGCAAATGGAATGCGCCACACATGGTGGCCATCAGCTTCGACCGGCACCTGTACTACCCGCTACTGGCGTTGGAGGACAAGGGTGCAGTGCCGCTGAAACTGCGTCCGCTGGCCTTTGACGCGCCCAGCGAATGGGAGTTTGTCCGCGATCTGGAGGCGTTCTACAACTCCAGCGAAGGCAAGGAAGCGATTGGCCCGCGCAGTCTGTACCTGTTGCGCAATGCGGATCGGGAAGAGAAAGGTCTGGGCTTCGCGTTGGCGGGCAACTTCTATCCTGACTTCCTGCTGTGGCTGGTGGACGATGCCAGCGGCAAGCAGTGGCTGACCTTTGTCGATCCAAAGGGGCTGCGCAATCTCGACCTGTCGCACCCCAAGCTGGGGCTGTACAAGGAAGTGAAGACTCTGGAAACGACGCTGGCGGGGCAGGCCAAGGCGAGCGAAGCGCCGCTGGTCTTGAATGCCTTTGTCCTCTCGCCAACGAAGTTCGCCGACCTGCTCAACGTGGGCGACTCGACAAAGAAAGCCGATCTGGAAAGCCGCAACGTGCTGTTCATGGAGGATGGTGCCAGCGCCTACTTGAAGAAGTTGTTCCGGGTGCTGGTCTGAGAGATCGCTAGTTCCCAGCTTTGTGCATTGAAAGATTTAGAGAAGACGAAAAATGGCCCGCATCGAAAATCACAAATACAGCATCGAGGAAGCCTTCAGGGAATGCTTCTACATCGTCCCGGACTACCAGCGCGAGTACGTCTGGACGGACAAGGAAGTGCATCAGCTGTTGGAGGACATCGGCGAACAGATCGATGTGGGCACCACGCGCGAATACTTCATTGGTACCGTGCTGGTGTCGCCGACCGACCAGAAGAACCATTACGAGGTGATCGACGGCCAGCAGCGCCTGACCACCTTCTTCCTGCTGCTGTGCGCGCTGAAGCATCTGTTTCAGGGCGAGCCGCAGCGGCAGATGATTTCCGGGCTGATCTCAACCAGCTATGTGGACAGTGACGGCGAGGTGCGCACCAACCTGAAGCTGGAGCCGCGCTACGAAAGCGCGGGCGAAGTGATGGCCAAGCTGGTAGAGCTGGACGCCGACCCGCAGGCCGTGCGCGCAGGCATTCAGGCAGCTGGGATCGCCAGCTTCGGCTCCCTGGAAAATCTGGTCAACGCCTACAGCACGCTATATCGCTACCTGAAGGACAACTACGACGATGCGCCCAAACTGAAGAAGTATTGGGGCTATCTGGCCAATAACGTGGTGTTCATCCAGATATCCACCGACGTCAGCAGCGCGCTGAAGATTTTCGAGACCATCAACGAGCGCG
This sequence comes from Ottowia beijingensis, assembly GCF_013423955.1. Taxonomy (GTDB): domain Bacteria; phylum Pseudomonadota; class Gammaproteobacteria; order Burkholderiales; family Burkholderiaceae_C; genus Ottowia; species Ottowia beijingensis. The sequence continues at coordinate 1,464,161 of NZ_JACCKX010000001.1, forward strand.
GCGTGGGCCTGAACCCGATGGACTTGCTCAAGAACCTGCTGTTCACGCAGGTCAAGCAAGCGCAGTTCACCCAGCTCAAGGACGAGTGGAAGAAGATCACCAAGCCGCTGGAGAAGGAGAAGGAAAAGCCGCTGCGCTTCCTGCGCTACTTCCTGATGGCCAACTACGTCATCAAGAACGAGCGCGGCGACTCAGTCGTGCGCGAGGACGAAATCTACGACTGGTTCGTCGCCAAGGACAACGCGGCGCTGTGCGATTACGCAGGCAAGCCCTTCGAGTTCGTGCGCAAAGTGATCCGCAACGTCGAGCACTACCTGGCCTTTGCCAACGGGCTTGGCAACGATGGCAAGCCGAGTCTGGCAATGGACAGCCTCAAGCGGCTGGCAGGCGGCGCGTTCAGTTTGCACTTCGTCCTGCTGCTGGCAGCGGCGAATTTCCCAAGCCGCTGTTCGACCATTTCGTGGCGCAGCTGGAGAGCTTCCTTTTCTATTACATCTTCACCAAGACACCGACCAAGGATCTGGAACGCAGCTTCTCTCAGTGGGCCGACGAGCTGCGCGTGATTGCCGAGACCAGCGATCCGGTGAAACAAAGGTGCAGCTCAACGCGTTCATTGCCGAGCGCTTTGAGAAGAACATGGCGGGCAAATCACAGGAGCTGGCCGACGCCCTCAAGCGCTTCACGCTGTACTCGATGCAGCAGTACCGCACGCGCTACCTGCTGGCGCGACTGACGCAGCACGTCGACATGGCCTTCAGCGGGCTGAAGGTGCCGGGCAGCCTAGAGCCGTTCACCAATCTGGAAATCGAGCACATCCTGCCCGACAACCCGAAGGCGGAGCTGCGTGCCACGTGGGCAGCAGAGAACCCGAATGCGGTCTACGACGACTACAAGAACCGGCTGGGCAACCTGACCTTGCTGGAGAAGCCCATCAACATCGTCGCGGGCAATGACTTCTACACGGCCAAGCAAGTCGAGTACGGCAAGAGCGGCAACTACTTGACGCGCAGTCTGGTGGCGCTGACCGAGGTCGGACAGAACACATCGATTTCCCGGATCAACGCCAAGCTGGAGGCTTTTCCTGCGTGGAATGCCGCGTCCATCGAGAAGCGCCACGCGCTGCTCATCGCGCTGGCGCAGGAAGTCTGGAAGACGACGCCAATTGACGTCTGATGATGGGGTCTATCGATATGAGTAATGCATCAGCACCTGCGCCGATGTGCGATGACTGCAAGGCCTTGATTGGCGCGTCGAGAAGCACGAAGCCTCATGCAAATCTCGAGTACAAGGACGGCAGAAAGGTCTCGTCGATGATGGGCGCTGCCGATGAGGCGTACTACCGCTGCAAAGTGTGCGGCCACGAATGGCTGCACGAGACCGGATCTTGCGGCATGGGTTGGGTTGCATAGCTGTGGCGGCTCGCATGGCGAGATCAACCCACAATGACGTCCCGTGAAGATTATGGACAGAATCGATATTGGCACCTGGGCAAACATCAGCGCTGAAGATTGGAGTTCCTCCTTCTGGGCAACGGCGCCAGTATCGCCATCCACAAGGAGTTCGCATACCCAACACTCCATGGCATCGCTGATGCAAAAGGACTGCTCGCCACCACTGCCCCAATATTCGCCAAGCTCGGGACAACCGATTTCGAGCATGTTCTGCTCGCGTGCTGGTATGCCGAGCACGTCAACGGGGCATTGGGGACGCCGTCGGCCGCCATCTCCGCAGCCTATGAGGAGGTCCGTACAGCACTGATCGAAGCTGTGCACAGTGTGCATCCGGTGCATGCCGATGTTGCCGCCGACCTGCAACTGGTCGGTGCGTTTGCGAGCGCGTTTCCCACTGTCGTCAGCCTGAACTACGACCTCACCTTGTACTGGGCCATGCTGCTGTTCAACGCGGCGAACGGGAGTTGGTTCAAGGACGCATTCCACGACGGGGAGTTCCAGACGGATTGGGAATATCTGCGGCGACCCTATGGGCACGCTGCAGGAGCAACATTGGTTTTCTACCCTCACGGCAGTCTTGCGGTTGCTCGTGACTACCTTGGTGATGAGACAAAGCTTTCTGTAGGCGCGGGAGGCGCAGGTGACTTGCTTGGCACCATAACCCGGATGTGGGCATCCGGGCACTATGTGCCCGTGTTTGTTAGCGAGGGAACCAGTCATCAGAAGGTCGCTGCGATTCGCCGAAGTCACTACCTGACGAACGTATATGAAGAGGTGCTGCCCGCCCTTGGAGAGAGCCTGGTCGTATATGGCTGGAGCTTTGACGAGCGAGACCAACACGTGCTCGACGCCATCGCATCGAGTCCGCCAAAGCGAATGGCCGTCTCGGTTTTCACTGGTCAGCCAGATGGAGATCAGCAGGCGTTCTGCCACCAAGTGCTTAAGGCTGCTGGCCGGTCCTTGCCTGACACAGAAGTGATGTTCTTCGATTCGCGAAGCCCTGGATGCTGGAACAATCCATGATGCGGTGCTGAACCCTACTGCTCGCTGGCAACCTTCATCTCCCTGACCCACGTTTGCAACGCCCTTAGCTGCTCGGCGTTCTCGTGGCAGGTCTGGTAGTTGGCGGCACCGGTTCCGGCGACGGCAGAGAGCGCAAGGCCTGCGGCGGCCGCATCAGCATCTCGGGCGGGCTCGGGCAGTTCACCGGCGGCGGCAGCGTCGTGCAGGCGCACAAAGCCACGGTTGATAGTGCAAGCAGCATCGGCTTGAACGGGCACATAGACGGGAACCTCCTTGATGATGGTGTCGCCCTTCTCGCGGACGACGCGGACGCGGTCGACGTACTGGGTGACGACCTTGACGGTGGCTTGCGCCTGCCGCTCGCGGATGGCTGCGGTCTGTAGGGCTTGTTGCTGGACGGCGGCATCCCATTGCGCTTGAACGTGGCTTGCGCCCTTGATCCAGCCGAAGCCGACCAGGGCGACGCCGAGCACCGCGAGGGCCAGCAGCCGGTACGGCCATGGAATCACACTCACGATGCCTCCCCGATGCACTGCCGGTACTCGGCCTCGCGCCGTGTGGCCAACCCGCCGCACAGGCGCGCATTGGCGGGCAGCGCGCAGTCCTTACCCTGGAAGAAGCGCCAGCGCAGCAGCTCGGCACAGGCCCCGGCGTAGTCCCCGGTGTTGAGTTTTCTGACCAGTGTGGATTGGCAGAACGCGCGGCTGCCGACGTTGTAGGAAAAGCTCACCAGCGCGTCGTACTCGTGCTGGGCCAGGGGCACAGTCACGCATTGCTTGAGCGCCCCTCGAATTGCTGTACGTCGGTAAGTGCCCGAGCCAGCGCCTTTGGCGGCGTGGTGGTGTCGCCCAGCTTCACCCCGGTGGTGGTGCCGAAACCAATGGTCGGCACATCGCCCTTGACCGGGATCACTGCGCGATCGGTGTAGCCCTCGTGCAGCACGATGCCGACCAGGGCGGCGGCGGACAGCGTCAGTCCGGCCACCGTCCTGCGCATCACGGGTGATGGTGTCCGGGTCATCGGTGCATCTCCGGCTGCGCCACGATGCGAGCAACGGTTGCGCCGATGCTGGCGGCAAAGGCCAGCAGCACAAACGCACCGCGCGGCAGTACATCCCCGAACAGCGGCACCACCACCTCCGCCGCTGTGAAGGCAGCGGCCAGCAGCGAGAAGCGGATACTCCAGGCACGTCGCAACACGCGCCGCCAGTCGTCCAAAAGGCAGATCTTCGGCTTGGCGGTCATTGCACGCCTCCCATCAGCTTCAACTTTATGGCGGCCCCCACCAGCAGCGCGGCCAGGATGCCGGTGGTCACGACCTTGATGGTGGTCTGCCACGCCGTGCGGCGGGCATCGCGCCACGCTTCCAGCAGATCGCGCAGTTCGCGGATGTCCTTCGCCGCACTGCCGTTCTCCAGCCCGAGATGGGCAAGGCAACGCTCGGCTCCGCGTTCGGCGGCACGGTCGAGCAGTTCGTCGAAGTCCTCGCGGCGCAACAGGAGCATGTTTTCCACGAGGGCGGCGGGTTGGTGTTCGGGTTCGGTCATTGCAGGTCTCCAGAAATGCGAAACCCGCCTGATGCACGTGGCACCAAGGCGGGTTCAGGGGTGATCAGGAAGATAGGTTTCAGATTTCGATGATTTCCAGCGTCAAGCTGGGTGCGCCGCCTTCGATGACGTCATCACGCACGAACACCTTCTGGCCGATGGCAGCGCTGCCGCGTGCGTGGATCAAGCCGCCGCCGGGCAAGGCGACGGTCACGACGCCGGAGCCGACGCCCACCACCGTGCCCGCCTGCAATGGCGGATCAGGGATAAGTTGGCGGAACTGCTCGTAGAGGTTATGCATGGCTCTGCACCCCAAGGTCTGCCAGACCTCCGGCATTCCTGCCTCGACTTGCGTCGAGCGCACGATGCCCAGCCTCGTCACGCTGCCGTCCTGGTACTCGACGAACGCACCCGGCTCGATGATTCCCGTCTCGGCCAGCACCGGCAGGCGCAGGGTCACCTCGATCTGTTGCCCGGTATCAGCTAGAACCGAGATGCCCCGCTGGCGCGCCGCAGCGGCTTCGGTGATCAGCGCATCGACCACCATCGGGGCCAGCACATCCCCGGCAGTCCCAGCCCGACTCACCTGCCCAAGCACACCGACATCCTGGCCGGACACGAACACGCGGTTGTAGGCGGGCCTCTCCGCCCAGCGCAGCGATTCGCGGGCCACCGCATCGACGGGCAGCACGAAATCTGGCGTGACGGTGTTCCACTCCCACGGCGCGACCGGATACCGGTGTCGCACACGGATGCTCTGGTTGGACGCGTGCGGGATCAGGTAACCTCCGGCCGCGCTGGCAATGGCAACCAGGGCTTCCATCCACGTGCCCTGCTGGGTGAACACCCCGGCAGGGACGTTCCAGTCGGTCAGGCCCCAATCGATGCTCCAGCCCAACGGGATGCCGTTGAGCGTGAGTACGTCGTCCATCAACTGCCGCGCCGTGCGCGCCTGCGGTTGCTGGAAGTTCATCACCGGCGCATAGGGCACGGCCAGTACGGCGTTGCGTCCTCTTCCGGAGATGCGGATGCTCGCGTCGCCGAACACACGCTCGCGGCTGATGCTCTCGGCCAACACGCGAAACGGCTTGCCGTTGACGCTGGCTACCAGTTCGACCGGGCCGCCGTTGCTTCCGGGGGCGACAAGAGCTTCTGCGGCGGCGGGCAGCAGCGCATCGAAGCCCCACGTCCAGGAGGCGGCATCGAGCGCCAGTGAAAGGCTGAACACCGGCACCGGCAGACCATCTGGCAGCCGATGCAAGGTCACGTTGTTGATCACGAAATACACCCTCCGAACGGGAACGACCACCGGCTCCCCATCGGGAGGTGGCGGGTCGATGTGGTTTTCACAAACGAACAGCAAGTGGCTGTCCGCAGGGGCCAATGCCGCGAACACCAGGTGGGCGCTCGGCGTGTAGCAAGGTTGTGGCGCGGGCGGCTCTGGGATCACCCAGATGCTGATCCCCGGCGGTGGCGGAGCGGCTTGCCTGTACCGGCCACGCCAACCCCTCGCTGATGGACTCGCGCTCTGAAAATCACTCCCTTGGCGCTGGGCGAGCTGCCGCGCGGTTTGCCAAGGGCTCACCCGTCCCGCGCGCTTGGTGCGGTCGCCGTCTTGATGACGAAACCCCGTCACATCGCGCAGGCGGGACGCGTTCTGAAACAAGCTCAGTCGAGCCAATTCGAGATACGTGCCATCCTGATGCGCGAACCACGTCAAGTCGTGGAAGCGCCGAGCCTGTTGCTGGCCGGTGCGATGCTGCGCAGGCAGCGAGGCCAAGACCGGGGGTAACTGATGGTCGACGCCTTGAGGCACGGCAATCATGCGCCGCCAGAACGTCTTCCAGCCTGCGGGCGTTGCAGCCGCATCCTGCTGGCCCTGCTTCGCGCCGTCCTCCGTCTGCTTAGCCACCTGCCAGAGGTGCGAAGTCCGACCCACCGTGGGACGCTGCGTGTGCGACGCGTACCTGACCTCTCCGGTGAACACCACGCCGGGCAGGCTTGCGCCAGCGCCAGCCCCCACGTTCAAGGGCACGCTCGGGCGCAAGACCAGTGACTGCACCGTCAGGCCCGGCAGTTGGGCCAACAACTCTGCCCGGGCCGGTGGGATGAACTTGATCGTGACGACCGGCAGCGGCAGCGTGGCCCGCACCGTCACATCGTCGCGCGGGGCGATGTAGTTGGCTCCGAACACCAAATTGGCGTCGGTGGCAGCGGGTTGATCGAAGAGCAGATCTACCAAGGGCGGACCGACCACCACGGTGACGGCGGGCGCGGGCAACGTGGCGACCAAGGTCACCTCGTTGGTCACGGCAGGCACGGCTTACCCCAGGATGGCCGACACCATCCGGGCGTCACCGCCCAGATAGAGTTGGGTAGCGGCCAGTTTCACATCGCCATCGCCGTCGGTACCGCTGCAATCCAGATCCAAAGCCGTGACTTCGTTGCCGTTGACCAGCCGCGCCCACGTGGCGACGCCGGTGCTGGTGATCAAGCCGTCCTCCTGTTGCGTCAGGGTGAGGAGTCCCCCGCAATCGTGCCTGCGGGCTTGGTGAGCCTGATCTCGACCAGCATCGCGCTCGCGGGCGTCGTCGCCGGGGTGGCGGGACGCGTACCGCCGTAAATGCGCAGGCGCGCCGGGTTGTTGCCTGCGTCGAGGAAGGCCAAGGTGCCTGCCAGCCGCGCCTCGTTGTGTTCGACAGTGATGGCAACGGTCACGGCATCATCTCCGGGCGTAGGTTGTCCGCGATCACGGCGCGGTACATCTGCTTGTGGTCGTAGCTCACCACGGTGTATCGCTGCGCCGGGTCCAGCAGTTCGAATCGGTAGTTACCTCCGATGCCTGACCAGGTCTCGGCGACCAGGACGCGGGTGTTCTCGCTGATGAGCTGCACCCTCCGCACCAGCGGTTGGTCGGGTTGTCCCTTCTCCTTGACCGTTCCGACGATGAATCCGTGGCCGCTGAAGTGGATGTTCTTGCGACCGTTCGGAATTGGATGGAACTGCCAGTCGTAGCCACCACCTCGGTTCCACAGATTGCTCGACGGGCTGTTGAGACGCGACAAGTCGACCTGGGCATTGACGCCGATGTTGGCGGCGGGATTGGGCGGCACCGAGGTCGAGCCCCGGCCAGGGGCAGGAGATCGTCGTCGGCGTTCACGCCCACCGTCGTCGGAAAAGCGGGCAAGCCAGACGGGGTGTCGCCTGCGATAGCGTGGACCCGTGCCGTGGCTCCGTACAAGAAGACGCCAGGAATCAGCTTGCCCCGGTAGGCGGCATCGCCAACCTGGAACATCAGCACGCCATCCGCTTTGAACTGGATCAACCGCGCCCAGGGCACGCCGTTGGCATCAAGGCACCGACGATGACCTCGCAGCGCAGGGTCAACCGCTGGCCGACGTTGAAGGTCGGAGCCACGTCGGCCAACCCAGCGATAGGCCTCGCCCCATCATTGACCCCGCCCGTCACCGCAGCCCCGTCACCGAAACCACTGTTCCAGCGGGAAACACTCCACCCCCGTCGAGGTGTGCGAACCGGTAGCCCTCGGAACCATTGCCGGTCGTCATCCACAGCCCGATGTGCTTGCGGGCGCTTGGGTCGGTCAGCAACTCGACGTCGGCCTCGAACCAGAAATCGCCGTGGGCGGTTTCATTGAAGCGCAGGATGGACTGGCTGTTGGGAGCCGAAATGTCGATGGATTGCTGCGCACTGTTGTGCGTCGCGGACATTCCGCCCAGGACTGCGGTGTAGCCGGTGGCAGGCGCAGTGGCGAAGGACTCGCTCAGCGGGTAGCTCATCGCTTACCTCCAAGGCCCGGTGATGTCGAATGCGATCTGCGCGCCTTCGGTTTCCGAGCTGTATTGCGTCCTGACCAACAGGAACCTTCTGCCTTCCTGACCGACGACGTTGTCGACGATGGTCTGGTCGCTGTACGGACGATCCTGGGGCATCCACAGCATTCCAGGCAGGATGCCGCGCATGTGGCCATCCTCCTGCCGCACGTAGGTGGGCAGCAGCCACAAGCTGTAGTCGGCTCCATTCGGGAACGGTGTCGGGCCCCGGCCGCAGATCTGCTGGCCGTTGTTCGTGTTCAGGGACGTGAGCCCAAACCGCACCGGGTTGCCGAGTTGGGTGTGGTTGCGCAGCAGCACCTTGCCCGTGAAGTCCAGGGACGAGACCAACCCGTAGCCGCTGAACTGGCCGGGATAGCTCCAGTAGTTGCTCATCCCCGAGTAGTTGTCATCGGCAGCCAGCACCGTGGCGTAGTTGTCACCCGGCTTGAAGCTGATGAGGTCCCCGAAGCAGTAGCTGTTGCGGCCATACCAGCCGTAGCCCGCCGCGTTGGTGCAGAAGAGGAAGAACAGGCGGTCGTCACCGATCAGCACCCAGTTGCGCCCACCGCCGCCGCTGTCGCCATTGCTCTCGTACTGGGGGCCGCGCGCGTGGAACCACTTGTACCAACCCCACTGGCTGGCGGTGACCTGCTTCCAGTTCTGCGTCGGGTTGTTCGGGTCATAGGGGCCTGCGCGCCGACGATGGTGTCGATGTCCGACAGGTCTTCGACGATGCCGACGTTGGCCCACTTGGCCCAACTCGTCGTGTAGTTGGGCGTCTTGAGGCTGTTGTCGATCAGCAGCAGGTTCTGCGGTGACTGCGGGTTCTTGCTGCGGTAGGCAGCCTTGTGAGTAGCCGAGAACGGCTTGTCCCACCCCAGCGGGGCGACCTTGGCCGAGAGACTCGTCACCGTCGTGGCAGGCGAGACGGGCGTGCCGGTCACCGCGTAGGTGAACGTGGTCATCGTCGCCGTCAGCACGCGGAACTGTCCGTTGTACTCGGGCTGCTCAGCGCCAGCGATCTCGACCACCTGAAATGGCCGATAGGCGTGGCCCGAGGAAATGGTCGCCGTGGCGATGCCGTCGGCAAAGGTCAACGTATCGATGGCCTTCAAGGCGAAGCCATTGATCAGGCACGCATCGAGCATCGTCACCAGATCGCCCCAGTTGTTGGCGATCTGGGGCGCGCCGGTCATGCCGCTGCTGAAGTATTTGACGGTCAGGTCGGTCATAGGAATTCCTGCGAGAAGGGTTCAAAGATCAGGGGCACCCACACCATCAGGGCGTGTCGACGTCCCCGCGAATCAGCAACGTGAAGTGGTCGTCGGGCACGGACTCCGGTCCCTGCTGGACGGTGCGCACCACCCAGACCGGGAACTGGCTGCCGATGGTGTTGAAGCGCAGCACGTTGCCGGTGGCCCAGCCGTTGCCCCAGCCGAGCGCGGGCAGACGGAAGTACGGCACGCCGGTCGCCGGGTTGTTGGGGGCGCAGTCGGCACTGGTATTGCCGGTGGCGATCACACCTACGTTCTCGCCGATGACCTCGAACGAGGTGCTGTTGGTCATCCGAACCACCCAGCGCTCGGTGAGCGCCCCGCGATTGGTGACCGTGATTGGGTACTGGGTGTGGTTGAAGGTGGCGGTGGCAGCGCTGCCGATCAGTTCATCCGACCAGCTGCCGTTCCAGGTGCTCTGGTCGAACACGAGGTTCACGCGGGCGAACAGGTCACCGGCCACCAGCGCACTGGAGACGAAACTGCCAGAGACCGGATCGCCGGCACTGGCCAGCGGATAGGCGTGCGTCAGCGGGCGCGTGAAGCTGATCTCGCCGTTGATCTGCACGTCGCGCACCACGGCCATGTCCTCGATGCGGTGCTCGATGGTCACTGGCTGGCTGTAGCCGGTCACGTCGGTGAACGTGACGGTGCCTGCTTCGAGATCGGTAACGTAGCCTGTGTGGATCACCACGCCGTTGTGGCCGACCACGCGCACGCGCGAAAGACGCACCCGCGCGCAGTCGATGGTCTGGCCGTTGCTGACCGAGGCAGTGATGCGACCGGTGTGGCCGACGACGGCGAAGCCTCCTGGACGGAAGATCGGCACCCGCCCATCGCTGGGCAGGCGCACCGGGTCGATGCCCAGCAGCGCCGCATCGAGGGTAGATAGCTGTAGGCCACGGCGCTGTAGCGCAGGCTGGAAGCCGCGACCGGCTCTGGCCGGAAGATCTTGCCGTCTGGCCGCACGTTCTCGGCGTCGAACCACGGCTCGCTCTCGTTGCCCGCCGCCGTGACCACGGTGCCAAACCGCACTCGCACAAGGCCAGTGTCGTAATCGACGCTGCCGATGACGCCAGACGCGGTGATCGTGCCGTCGATGCCTGCCGTCACGGTCTGGGTTCCACCCACGGCGCGGGCGAACTGAATGGAGAGCGATCCTGGGCGAAGTGGCGCAGCACCGGTGCGGAACACGTACTCACTGGAGATGTTCTCGCCCACAGTGGTCACGCAACTGGCGCGCGTGATGCTGTTGGTCGCGCCCGCCGACCACGAGGTGAGCGTCACCGCACCAGAGAGGTAGTTGATGCTGCCGCGCGTGACCCAGCCGCTGGGTGTGAATTCGCGCAGCGTGCCCTGACCGTTGTCACCCCAGGGCTGGCTGCCCGCGATGGACAGCAACACCGTGCCCGTCACCACCTGCGCGTTGACGCCGGGCACCAGCCGAAACGATGGGCTGAACGCGAACGTCTCGCTGTGGTTGCTGGTCGAGCCCGCGCTGTTGTAGCGCAGCTTGACGTAGCCGGACTCGTCGTTCGGGTACAGCGACGGCGCATCCACGTAGTTGATGCCGCCGTAGTTGAGGCGGAACATCTGGCCCACGCCCGACGCCCAGCCAAGGCGCTGCGCCCCGTAGACGGGACTTGGAATCTTGACCGTGACGTCGGGCTGGAACTGCACCGCCCCGGTGGCATAGTTGACGCTACCGATGACTTGGCCTGCGCGCAGCACATTGCCCGCACCATCGTCGCGGGCGTATTGCGTCGGATCGACCCCGTTCCACAGGCCTAGCCCCATCGCCTGAATCTGCTGCAGCGTGTAGACCCCGAGTACGGCGGTGTCCGTCAGGGTGTTCCACTCGATCTCCAATGAACCCGGCTCGATGGAGCCCAGGGTTGCAGTCACCGGCACCTTGCCCTGGCCATCGCGCGAGGGGTGCGCGAAGCTGTCCTCCTGCTTGGGGCCCGCAACGTAGTCCACGGTCAGCAGTGCGCCGACTGGCGGCAGGACATTCGGCGCGAAGCTCAAGAGGTTCTGCGCGACGTTCAGACTACCGGTGGCAGCACCACTGAGCTCGCCAGACGTGGTGGCGGACGCCGTGCGCGTGCCCGTGCCGCTCTCGTGTGGCCAGGTGATGGTGAGCGTGCCTGGCTGAACGCTTTTGCCTTCGGGCGGGGCAAGCTGCAAGGCCTGCGATGCCTTCAGAGCGGCGGTTGGCTGCTGCGTTTCCTGGGTCGGCACGTTCCACGTCAGGATCAGCGAGGAGCCCACGTCGGGCAGTGCCCCCAAGGTCACGACGAAGGCCCCAGTGTTCTTGTTGAAAGTACCCGCGCCGTAGCTGGCATCCAGCCCTTTGAGAGAGCCATTGCCGCCATCCGAAAGCACGTACCAACGGCCCTGCGCCATGTAGCTGATGGCAAGCGTGCCGGGTTGTGGCACCGGGTTCACGGTGCCGACGTAGGACTGGCTGCGCGATTCCGGCGTGACCGCGATCTCCGCGCTTTGCGGCGCGCGCTGCAGTTGTGCAGCAGGTGTGTAGGTGATGGCCTTGCTGTTGGACATCGAGCCGGAGTTCAGGCTCAGGATGCCGTTGGCGTAGTCGATGGTGCCCAGCGTGCCGCTGGCGGTCTTGAGTAGGCCCGCATCGTCGAAGATCGTGATGCCATCGGTGACGATGGACAGCGACCCCGGCAGGCAGCCACCCGGCAGGTTGAATTTGATGCTGGTGTTCCAGGCGTGGCTGGCCGTGTAGCTCACGGGTGCCGCGCCCGGCACCGGCAAGCCTGCTGCAGCGTAGGGTGGCACGAAGGAGATCGGCGTCTCGGTCTGGGCGCTGGGCACGAGCTGCGTGTAGATGGACGCGCCCTTGATGGTGAAGTCGCCCACATTGGCAGCCTGCGTCAGCGGCACGACGCCGACGTAGGTGCCCGCGTCGGCCACCACCGTGTCGCGCGTTTTCGTGCTGTTGGTCGCCCGCGTGAAGGTTCGGCTGGCGGGCGAGCCCGTGAAGTCGAAGCGCAGCGCGTCGCTGATGGCGACGGTGACGACCGCCGCCTTGTAGTCCTGGTCGGTGTTGTAGGTGAAGCTGCGCTCGACCACCGACACGGCGGTGGCGCGGATGTACTGCTCCTTCTGCGTGGGCAGTCCCTCGTTCTCGATCAGGACGAGGGTCTGGCCGACGTTGGGCACGGCATCGCTGAGGCGCTGGAAGAGCTGGATCACCCGCTGGCCCGCGATGTGGTTCTCGAACAGGTAGCCCGCCCACTCCGGCCCTTTGTTGAGGTAGGCCTCGATGCGGGTCTGCGCCTGCTCACGGGTGTCGAAGGTCTTGCGGGTGGAAAACAGCGTGACGCTGACGCGCACGTCCTGCGGCGGCTCAGCCACGATGACGTTGGCCCCGAAGTAGGTGTCGGTATCGTCCGTGGCCACCTGCACGAAGCTCTTGCGCAGGTTGACACGGCCTCCGGCGCGATCCAGCTCGGAGATGTCGGGGAAGATGGCGTTCGATACGCCATCGGCAATCACGAGGCCCGTGGGCGCGCCGCCGCCTTCGGGCACGTCCGCCATCACGGCGGACTTGAGCAGCTTCACGTCGCCAGATTGAATTGGCATCAGGCAATCTCCAGAAATCGAAGGGTCAGGCGGTAGAAGTCGTTGCCGGATCGCGCCGGGATGCCCAGCACGGGTTCGGCCTCGATGGCGACCTCCTGGTGACGGAAAGCGACCGTGAAGACCCGGCCATCGGCGAAAGTAAGTTCGAAGCGGCCTGTGCTGCCGCCCACCGGAATCGCCGCCCATGCGCGTAACTGCTCGACGGCGGCACGCGTCACCCAGGCCATATCGGGTGCTCCCACCAGGGTGATCGGCCGACCTGCCTGCCGGGCGGCCGACTGGATCAGCAAGGCCCCGGTGATCAGGTAGGACGCATTGGCGACCGCTGGCGACCACGCGTGCTCGTCGCTCCAGAGCAAGTCGTCCGGCAATGGCAGAGCCACCCCGCTGTCGAGGTTCTTCAGTTGCATCGGGAAACCCTCAGGCAGAGAAACAGGAGCGCACGGTCAAGCCGTGCGGGCGCGGGCGGCGTCCAGCAGTTGCAGCAGTCGCGCTTCGTCGCGCGCATCGACGGTGGCGTTGACCTTCTGTTGTCCCGAGGACAGTTCCACGCGCACGGTGCGGGTGGGCGTACCTTCGGGCAACGAGGGACGTGGCAGGCTGCGGCTTGCGGGCTGCACCAGACCACCCGAGGCAAAGCCCTGAATGCCCGCCAGCGCACGCCCGGCCAGTGCCTGCGCCGGAGCGCTCAGGTTGTTGATGGCTTCGAAGAAGCCAGCGCCGTAGCGGGCGACGGCCTGCCGGTTCACGACGAACTCGCCCGGGGTGAGCATCGCCGGGACGGTGTCGGATTTCGCCAAGCCACCGCGCCGGTAAAACTCGCCCTGGTTTTGCTCCATGTAGTCGATCAGCTCGCGCTCCAGGTCTTTACCCCAGAGCAGCGGCTGGGCCATCGCCTGCCGCCACGTCTGCTTGATGCGTTCGAGGTTCTGGCGCTCGTTGCCGGTCAGCGTCTTGCGGCCGATGAAGTCTTCCAGCGTGCGGCGATCCTGCTGCGCCTGCTTGCCGTAGTTGTCCATCGTCTTGCTGCGCATATCCAGACTGACCGATGCGCCGTAGTTCCACTGCAGCCAGCTCGTGTACTCGTTCATTCCCTGCAGGCCGAGGTCGATCATCTTGAGCGCCTCGAACGCTTCGCGGTTCTTCTTGGGCCTGCTCGGCTTGTCGTGGGGATCGGGCCTGTGGAGCCGGTACCGCCCAACGAGGCAACGCGCCCACCGACCGCGAAGTGGGCGACGCCATTGGCCAATCGCGAGAGCGCGCCACTGCCGTACTTCTGCACCGCCCCCTTGCGGATCACGAAGGCCCCGGCATCCAGGGTGCGCGGCACGGTGTCGTGGTGGCCGGAGCCGGGCACCGAGCCACCGCTCATCCGGGGAAAGGCCGGAGCCACCGCGCCGCCGTCGGCAAACCGTCGCACACCGCCAACCAGACCGCCTGTGGCATTGGTTTCCACTTTGGTCACGTAGATGGTGTGGGTGCTGGATGTGTTACGCCCATTGAGGCTGTCGATCTCCCCGCGAACCGCGCCGACGTTGCTGGCCACCTGATGCTGAGATTCGGTCTGGATGCGATCCAGCGCCTTGATCATCCCCTCAACGTTGGTGATCGCCGCCTGCGCCTTCTCGGTCGCCACCTTCAGCTCGAACTGCGCGTTCTGATCGGCGTAGGTCTTGAGCTTGTCCAGTGCTTCCTTGGCCTTGGAAACATCGGCATCGACCGGCAGCGTCTTGCCCTCCTTGAGCAACTGCTCGTATTCCTTGAGCTTTTTCTCCGCTTCCTGCAGGTCGGCCTGGATCTTGAGAAGGTACTCCTTCTCGGCGAGCGCCTTGTCCAGATCGGCGATGGCCTGGTCGAATCGCGTGGTGTCGGCGTCGAGCGTGACCTTCAGGCCGTCCTTGAGCTTGGCGGTGACCTGGTCGATCTGGGTTTGCGTCTGCTCCAGCGTCTGGCGAATCTGGTCACGCGCGCTGAGCGCTTCGCGTGCAGCGGTCTGGTGCGCCTTGGCCTCGGCATCCAGCGCCTGGTTGAGGATTTCCTCAGACTGGCGGATGCGGTCGATGGCGTCACGCACCCCTTGTTTTCCTTGCGCGGCCTGCACGTCGGCATCCTTGGCCTTCTGCGCCAGTTCCGCGCGCAACTGATCGGCTTGCCGCATCAAATCGGTGGCCTGCTGGTACTCCTGCCTGCGGTAGGCCTCGCGCGACTGCGCTTCGAGCTGCGTGACCTGCGACACCGCCTGCTCGGACTGCTTGCGCGCTTCCTCGCCGCGCTTGGCCTCGTTGGTCTGGCTGGTGGCCACCTGCGCGGCCATGTCCATCGCCTTCTGCGCGAGCTGGCGAGCAAGCTCCAACTCGCCGTTGGCCAGCGCGCGACGCGCCTGTTCCTGCATCTCGGCGATCTGGCGCTTGCGATCCTCGGTGGCCTCGTACTCCGTCATGCCCTGGCGGCGGATGTCGCGGATGCGCTCCTCCGTGGACATCGACAACTGGCGCTTGGCTTCCTCGATGCGCTGCACTTCCGCCAGATGCCGGTTGGCTTCGGCGTTGAGGGCGTCGATGTGTTGGCGGTACTCGGAGAGCGCCTGCGACAGGGTCTGACGCTTGGTGGCGAGGATGTCGTTCTCGACACGCTGCACGTTGGCCCGGCGCTCCTCCTCGGTCTGACCTTGCCGGGCGGCAGCGTCCTTGCGCGCCTGTGTTTCCTGATCGATCAGGCCGAGCGTCTCGGTCGTGGCCTGACGGCGCAGCGTGGTCTGCTGCGTCAGCGCCTCGGTGAGGAGCTGCGTGGACTTGGTGATCTTGGCGGTTTCGGACTGCTGGGTACGCTCCAGTTCCGCCTTCTCCTGGTCGTAGCGGTTCTTCACCGCTTGTACCTGCTGCGCGAGGCTCGCCTCGACGATGGCGGTCAGCCCCTTGTAGGCTTCGGCCATCTTGGCGGTGGCGTCGCCCACCACACCTTGGGCCTTGCCGACCGCCTGTTCGACCTCGCCCAGCCGGGACTTGAGCTTCTCCAGGGCGGCGTGCACGGCCTCGATGCCACGCCCGACCGCTTCCTGCGTGCCCTGGCGCACGGCTTCGAGTCGCTTGGCGATTTCCTCGGCAGCGGTCGCAGCGGTGTTCATCGCGCCTTTGGCTGCGTTCGCACCTTCGGTGGCGTCGGCGTACATCTCGGCGAAGATACGATTCATCTCCGCGAGCCGCTGTTCGTGGCGCTTGGTGGCTTCAGCGATGGTGTCGGACGTGAAGATGGCGGCGAACACCTCCCACTGGAAGCGCAGGTGCTCGATGCCCTTCATCAGCACCTCGACCATGAAAATGCCCGCCTTGCGGACGATCTCGAACTTTTCCGACAGCCACGTCCCGATCTCCCAGCCGATGATGGCCGCGCCCAGCACCCCGAACGCCACGCGAAGCTTGCCCACCGTAGCGATGGCATTGGACAACGATAGGTTGGCCGTTGCCCACGCGGCCGCCGTGGTGCTGGCCGCTGTCACCGCCGCCGCACCTGCCGTCTGCCACGCGATGATCAGCGCCGGAATTAGGCGGTAGACCAGCACCGCGAGGCCGACCTCGGCAATGCGGCCCAGCCACTTCATCACCGTGTCCAGGTTCTCCGACAACCACGTCAGGGCCTCGGCGAGCTTCTTGGTGAAGCCGGTCGATTCATCGAGCTTGCTGACCCACTGCCCGAAGGCGTTCGACAGACGCGTGAAGGCCTGGCCAACGGTCATCGGCAGTTGCGCATACTCGGCGGCCAGCTTGTCCTTCTGGCTCATCAGCGCGTTGACCACCACGTCGGCGGTGAGCCGCCCTTCTTCGGCGAGCTTCCTCAGCCGTCCGATGGGCACGTTCAGACCATCGGCGAGCGCCTTGGCCAGACGAGGGCTGTTCTCGACGACGGAGTTGAATTCCTCGCCGCGCAGCACGCCCGAGGCCAGCGCCTGCCCGAACTGCAGCAGGGAGGACTGCGCCTCGGTGGCCGATGCGCCCGAGATGCGCAGCGCCTGCGAGATGCTTTCGGTGAGCGAGAGTGCATCCTGCTGCTCGCCACCCAGCATCCGCACGGCCTGCTGGAGCTTGCCGTAGAGCGTGGCGGTTTCCTGGATCGGCACGCCGATGCGCTGCGCGATGGCGAACAACTCCTTCTGCGCGACCGTGTATTCGCGCTGGCCTGCGGTGGCGAGCTTCAGGCGCGCGGACATCATGTTCCAGGCGTCGGCGATCTGGACGATCTCCTGCACCTTGCCCGCCGCCCAGTTGAGGGTGAGGAAGGCCAGCAACTGCGTCTTGGCCTTGGCGACCTGATCGCCGAAGGCGTTCATCCCGGCCTTGACCTCGGCCATCCCAGCGGCGGCCTTGTCGCCAGCGGTCTTGGCGTTCGAGCCAAGCTCGCCGAGGCTGCGCTCGGCAGAGGTGATGGCGCGTTTGAGCCCCTCATCGGCCCCTTCGAGCGCAACGAGGATGGAAATTCGGTTCGCCATCTTCAGTCCACCAGCCACAATTGCTTCTCGATGCGGGCGGAGAGGCGCGGAATGCGCCCTGCGACGATGCGTTCGACGTTCAGACGCTTCTTGAGCTGCACGCGCGGCACCAGCACGGCAATGGGCACGTCCGCGCCGCGCTTGAGGCGCTTGACGCCCTCGGCCTTGCGGTAGCGGCGCTTGAAGCCCGACAGTGGCCGGTCGTGTTCCTTGATGTTCTCGGCCATCAGCACGATGTTCCCCTTGGCGTTCTTGATGAAATAGGCATTGCCACCGCGCATCAGCTCAGCGATCTGCGCCTTGAAGCGTTTGCGGCCCACGCGCCCGTGCAGCGGGATCAGCATCCGGCCACCAATGACGCCGCCACGCTCGTGGATGCCCGACCACGGGATGCGCGAGCCGACGTAGAGCGCGGGCAGCCGACTCCGATCCTTGTCGAGCACCTTGGCGGTGAAACCCTTGACGAAGGATTTCTTGACCACCGCCATCTGGCCTGCAACGTGGCTGCGCACGTCCTCTTTGAGTTCGGCGGCCTCACTGGCGATGCCGCGCGCGACCGCCTTCTGCACCTTCTCGCGGAACTCGCCGCCCCAGCGGCGCAACTGCGCCTGCGCGGCCTTGCTATCGATGCGAACCGAGATGCGCATGGTCTTGGAGCCTGTCGAGGGTCTGGTCGATGTGGCGGGCGTCACCGCGTGCGCCGATGGCGATCAGCGAGAGCAGCCGCGCATCGCGCGCCGCATCCTCCCGCGCGGTGGCGGCGGCGAAGCCGCGCACCTGCGCCAGGGTGTAGTCGAGGATGTCCGGCAGCCGGTGGCCGTGGGCGATCAGGAGTTGGACGGCGTCGAACCAGCCGTGGTCACTGCCACCGCCGCGCTCGTCTGCGCGATCAGCCCGTCGAGCCGAGGCATGACCGTCCGGGTAAAAAAATCGGCGTTGACCTCGATCACCTTGGCCGCCAGCAAGATGGCCTGGTCGGCATCGAGCGCGTCGACCCACGCGCGCGGTTTGCTGACGGCGATGGACACAGCCGTCAGCAGGTCGTCGCCGCGCTCGCCGAACAGTGCCAGCCAGTCGATGCCATCCCCGCCGATCTGCTGCATCACCGGCGTGATCGCGCGCAGGAAGGCGGGCATCTGGCCGACCTTGAGTGGCTTGATAGCCAACGGCTCCCCGTCGATGACCAGCTCCACCGCTTGCGGGATGAGGGTTTCCAGATCGCTCATGGCAGTCCCCATCACAGTTGCACGATGCGGCCGAACTGGCCAAGCACCGTGTCATAAGGCTTGGTGGTGTCGGCCAGGAGCGAGCCTTCCAGCTCGAACTTGTTGTACTCGTCCGAGATGAAGGAGATTTCCTTCAAGGGATCGAAGGCCACGCGGTACAGCTCGACCAGCACCTTGGCGTTGCCCTGCGCGGTGTTGATGCCTTCCAGGCGCAGGTAGCGCTCGGGCAGCGCCTGCGTGAAGATGCCGATCTCGGTGGCGACGCCGTAGCTGTAGGCGGCCTTGAACGGTGCGGTGAAGCCGGTGATATCCAGAAACTGGAGGGCACCGAAGTCGGTGTCGGCGGTGTAGTGCGTGCCTGCGGCCAGCGTCGCGGGCGTGCCCGCCGAGTCGGTCACCACCAGCGCCGACACCTTGGGATGGGCGAAGAAGTAGCGGTCGCCGACCACCGGAGCAGCGCCGCCGATGGTTTCGGCGGTCACAGTGCCTGTGCTGCCGGTGACGTGGTTGCCGTACAGCGCCAGCGCGAGGTTTTCCTTGGTGAACTCCTCGATGGTGAGATTCACGGTGGCCGACTTTTGCTTGACCATCCGGTGGTCGAGCGAGCGCTGGCCGGTCTGGCTCTCGTAATGCTCCAGCACGTCGGTCTTGAGCGAGAGCTTGAGCTCGGCGACGTTGCCGGGCGAGCGCACTTCGATGGGCAGGCCGGACTCGTCGCGCTTGCCGAGGAAGACGCGGCCCTGAAAACTGGCGTAGGTGCTCATGATTTGGATTCCTTACGTTGGGTGGTGATGGGTCTGATGGGCTCAATGGGTGTGCCGTCGCCTTGCGGCTGGGGCTCGGGTACGCGCTGGCGGTCGTGGCGGGCGATGCCGTTGGCGATGAGCCAGTCGGCAGTGCTGCCATCCACATCGAGCCGTTCGCCCGCCTTGTGGGCTTGGCCCGCGTGGGTGTGCGGTTGGGTCAGAACGATGGAAGTCATGGGGGTCATCCTTTGGCTGAAAGATCGGTGTCGAGCGTCCGGTAAGTGATCGCGTAGCGCGCCGGAATCGTGGCGGCCACCGCATCGGCGTCCTCAACGTCCCACTCGCATTCCTGCTCGCGGATGCCCAAGGCAAGGCCACCCAGATTCCGGTCGGCCAGCAGCGCGGCGTGGGCGGCGGTGAGCAGCCGGTCGGCTTCGGTTTCCGGAATGGCGGGAGGTACCGCGCGGGCCAGCGCGACGAGGCGCACCGTGAGCTCGCGTGTGACGCGGTCGTTGGCGCGCTCGGTGATCGATTCGGACTCGGGAAACACCACCAGCGCCGGGCATTGCTCCCGGCTGATGGCCACCGTGGGCGAGCGGTGTAGCGTGGCACCGAGCGATTCCACCGGCGTGCGGACAGCCGCCATCACCGCGAGCAGAATCTGTTCGCGGATCGAGTTGCCGGACACGGCACTACACCCGGGTGAGCTGTGCGCGCATCTCCGAGCCGTCGCCCACGGCCCGGGTGCTACGTACCTGATAGATCACGCCATCGATCTCGACCGCCTCGCGCGGAACCAGCCCCAGGAACACCGAGGCCGGATACGACATCTGATAGTCGGTGGTCGAGGCCAGGCCGTCGAACACGGTGTCGTCCGGAGCGGCGAAGCCAACCGGGTGGCGCTGCGCTGTCGTGCCGTCCGAAGGACGCCAGAGGCAGTCCTTCAAGAGCCCGGCATTGGCGGCCGATTCGTAGATCTGCTCGACGAGACTCATCACGCCACCGTCAACTTCACCAGCACACCCGGACGATGGCACATCGGCAGCGGGTTGGACTGCGTGTGCAGATCGGTGCCCCGGTCGAACTTGCGCGGCTCCTGCTTGGCGTACAGCGGCTGGCCGACCGTGTTGACGGTTTCGTTGAAATCCGCCGGTGCGAAGTAGGTGCCGAAGGTGTCGATGGTGCCCAGCGGGAAGGCATGAGCCTCGCCAGCGGCGATGAAACGGCGTACGGTTCCGCTGGCATCGGTGGCCTGACCCCGGTACTCCTCGAAGGTGATACCGCCGTAGGTAAAGCCGCGACGCACGTCGTTGATGAGGATTGCCCCGTTCTGCCAGTTCTCGAAGGCCTTCTCGACCTTGGCGTGGCCGGTGAGCGCGGCGAAGAACTCCGGCGAGCACAGGCAATGGACACCATTCATGAACTCGCCTTTGAGGTTCTCCTCGATGGTTGCCAGCACCGTGGTGCACTTGGCTTTCACATTGGTGCCCGCCGTGCCCAGCTCGAAGGCCACCGCCTGCTGGGTGATATCGAAGGCATCGAACAGGTCGTAGAGAACCGAGCCGTCCGCGTCGAGGATCACGCCCTTGAGCGCACCCATGCGCAGGTGCTCCAGCGTGATCGCATGCTTGTTGCGCATCGTCTCCAGATGGCGCGCGATCACGCCTGCCACCGTCTCGGTTTCGGTTTCCGAGCCGAAGGCACGGATGCCTTGGACTTCCTCCGGCAGCACCACGTCGTCGTGCGGGATGTGCGGCACCACGAAAGAGCGCAGCTTGCGTTTTCCACGCACGCCAACCGTGCCGGGTGAACCCGGTGGCAGCGTAGGCAGCAAGTTGAGCACGCCGTTCATTTCCTCGACGACGATCTGGCGCTGCCGTACCGGCTTGGACGGCATCAGGTTCAGTTCTTCCAGACGCCCGTAGCGGTTGGGCAGGATGTTGATGGCGGCGGTCAGCGCCGTCATCGAGAAGGCGGGATTGCTGAAGGGGTTGTTCATGGTCAGGCTCCTTGGCGAACGAGCACGCCCAGCGCCTTAAGCTGCGCAATGGCGGTGAGTTTTTCGGCGGTGGTGATGGCGTCGGGCCACGCGAGCGCATGGTGGGCGACGATGGCGTGACGCGCGACGACGAGACCGTCGTCACGGTCGATCAAGGTGGCGTCGCAGGCCTGCAGCAGCACGCCAGCGGCGACCTGCGTGCCGTCTTCTGCGGACGGATCGAGCTGTTTGAACTTGGCCGTTGCGGTGACGATGCCGACCACCGTGCCCAGCGGCAGGTTCTGGCCCGAAGCGACCGTGACGCGGTCGCGCGAGTAAAGGTTGGGGGCTTCGTACTTGAGCAGGTCGCCCAGGTTCAGAGGTTCGGCGAGAGCGGGCATCTCAGATCTCCTTCTTGGTGGATTGCGCTGCGATCTGCTTGGCGGCGTCGATCAGCGGATTGCTGGCCACAGGGCGCGCGGCATCGGGGGCGATGCGGCTGGTGATTTCGGGACTGGCTTCGGCCTGCGCCGCAAGCAGTTGGCTGCGCACCTTGGCGGGCGAGGACTGGGCTTCGAGGAAGCCCGCAATCAGGTCGGTTCGCCCGGCCAACGTGCAGGTCTGGGCGATTTCGACGGCGTCGGCCACGCTCAGCGCGGTGGCGGTGGAGGCGGCGGACGGTTGAGGAGGACTGCCAGCAGGATCAGCAAGAGGCCGATCAGGAGCAGCGGGGTCGGTTCGATCATTCATGGAAGACTCCATCTGGTGGTTGCGAAGAAAGCCCGCTTGGCTGGCCGGAGCCACCTGAGTCGGGAGTGGGGAAAGCGATTGCGTGAGTTGCGTGAGCGCGTCGTCGAGGCTGCCGACGGCATCGGCAAGACCGGTGGCAACGGCGTCCGGTCCGAAGAACAGGCCCGCTTCGGTGGCGCGCACGGCGTCCGCATCGAGGCCGCGATGTCGAGCGACCGTCTCGACGAACAGCTCGTAGATGCGATCCACCTCGGCCTTGAGAACCGCGTGCGCGGCGTCGGAGAGCGGCTCGTGCGGGTTGAGGTCGTTCTTGCGCTCGCCCGCGAACACGGCGGTGTAACGAACACCGTCCTTGGCGTCCTTGACGGATTGATCGATGTGCATGGCGATGACGCCAATCGAGCCGATACCGCCGGTGCGCGCGACGAACACGCGGGTGGCGGCGGACGCCAGCGCATAGGCCGCCGAGAACGCCATGTCGTTGGCCACGGCCCAGACGGGCTTCACTTGCGACGCCACGCGGATACGGTCGGCCAGATCGAACACGCCACCCGACTCGCCACCCGGCGAGTCGATGTCGAGCAGGATCGCAGCGACCTCGGGGCTGGTGAGCGCGGCGTCCAGTTGCGCGGCGATACCGGTGTAGCTGGCGAGACCCGATTCGGCCTCGAGGCCCGAGGTTCGGCGCACCAGCGTGCCGTGGATCGGGATGACGGCAACCTTGCCGATCGGAGGCCCAGGCGCGCGGGCCGCAGGCGTGTAACCCACGGGCGCGGCGAGGTCGGCGAGGCCGATGCGCGCACCGAGCACGGAGAGGATGATGTCGAGTTTCGGCCGATGAATCGCCAGCGGCACGCCGAACAGGCGCGCAGCCAGATGAGGTAGCAAAGTCATGGGAATCCTTCGGGAAAGCGGTCAGGCAGCGAATCAGGGAAGCGATTGGCTACCGGTGATGTCCGGCGCGTTGGCGCTGCGGTTGGGTTCCGAGCCGCCGCCTTCCTTCGACGTGTAGCGAGGATCTGAGTCGAAGATCAGGCCGAGGTCGTCGGCGCGCTGGTTGTCGGCGGCGATCTCACGGTCGACGTCTTCGGCGTCGTAGCCGTTGGCCGAGATGGCTTCCGAGCGGCTCATCAGGCCGGCGCGGATAGCCAGCAACATCGCTTTGAATTCCTTCTCCGGGTCAACCCACTGCCAGCCCTGGGGAATCCACTTCACCGCGAGGTACTGGCGGCGACGGGCTGGCCCACCACGCGCAAAGCCCGGGGCATCCAGGGCCCCGGCGAGCACCGCCTGCTTCATCCAGGCCGCCCAGACCGGGCGGCACATCTGATGCACCAGCACGCCGTGCTGCACCATCTCGCAGCGACGCCGGAACTCCAGCATCCCGGCGCGGATGGACGAGTAGTTCACGCCGGTCAGATCGCCGGTCAACTGCTCGTAGGTGATGCCAATGGCGGCGGCAACCGCGCGGAACTGGGTGCGCAGGAATTCGGAGTACGAACCGCCAACGTCGGCCGGATCGGAGAACTTGATGTCCTCTCCGGGCTCCAGAATCTGCAGCGTTCCCGGCTCCAGCCCGGCGAGCGCAATCCCGTCGGCGTCCGATGCGCCTTCGCCCATCAGGTTGTCCTCGGGGCTGGCGCGCGTGACGAAACCCGCGAACATCGCGGCGGTTTTCTTGCGCACCAGCTCGGCGTCGTCGTACTGGTCGAGCTCGTTGAGCTTGACCAGGGCCCGCGACAGCCACGGCTCACCCCTGATCTGGCCCGGGCGCAGCACGCGGAACAGATGGATGATCTCCTTGGCATCGATGCGCACCGTGTCCATCCCGCCCTGGCCCGACATCGGGGCCAGTCGGCCATCCTCCGGGTGTGATCGGTACAGGTGGTAGGCCACGCGCCGCCCCAGGCTGTCGAACTCGATGCCAGAGCGCACGACGTTGCCGGACGGCAGATCGGTGTTCAGGTTGATGGGCAGGTGTTCGGGCTCCAGCAACTGGAGCTGCAGAGGCACCGACAGGCCATCCTCCGGACGGCGTGGCCGCAGTCGGATCAGGCATTCGCCACCTTCGAGCATCGCCCGACACGCCAGGGCCTGCAGGCCATAGAAGTCGGTCTGTCCGGCCGCGTCGGCTTCCTCGACCCAATCGCGCCACAGTGCCTGCACCTCGGCCTTGAACCGTTCGTCGCCAGACAGGCTTTGCGGCTTGATGCCAGTGCCGACCGCATTGGCTACGAAGGCTTCGATACCGGCCTGCGCCCAGGCATTGCGCCGAACGAGGTCCCGGCTCTTACCGCGCAGTTCGGCGTTAGTCGC
The DNA here is from genome assembly GCF_013423955.1 of Ottowia beijingensis. Classification (GTDB taxonomy): domain Bacteria; phylum Pseudomonadota; class Gammaproteobacteria; order Burkholderiales; family Burkholderiaceae_C; genus Ottowia; species Ottowia beijingensis. The sequence goes on from NZ_JACCKX010000001.1 coordinate 1,488,399, forward strand.
CAGCATCGCGGCGACCGCACCCGGATTGCCGGGCATCCAAGCCAGCGAGCGACGACCACGACCTGCGGCTTCGTGTACCGGCGAGGCACCGAACAACCGGCGCACCGTTTGGGAGAACCACGCCATCTCAGAACCCCTTGCGCGTGGTAATGCGGATCTGGCGGGGCGCACCGGGCAACAGCCCGGTCTCAGCCGCCTGCTGAAGCAGTCCCCGCCTGACTTCGCGGATGGCGGCCATCAATTCGTCGACAGAGCGGTACTCGACCGTCTTGTCGGCAAAGGTCACGCGCCGTTCGCCCTTGGCGAGCGCGGATTCCAAGGCCTGGAGCTGGGTTTCTGTATAGGCCATCAGCGGTACACCACGAGATTGATTTCGGAGGAGTCATCGAACGACGTTGCTGTCGTCGCGCAGGAGATGTCGACGTACTGAGCGGTCTTCAGGTCAGAGCTGGCGCGTAAAACGGCTACACGCTGCTGGCCGCTGTTGCTGCTGCTGCGCGCGAGCGCCGTCCAGCAGTAGTTGGCGTCCGGCATCGCCACGGCGAAATGCACGCGGTATCGGCCCGCCGCCGTGCGCACGACGCTGGCCACATTGCGCGCGCTGGCGATCACGACCTGGCCATTGACGTAGCCGAAGCTGACCCACACCCGGGCAAGGCCGGGATGTGTGGCGTCGATCTTGGACTTGACCTCGAAGCCGATGCGCGCCGCCAAGGCGGCGATGCTGGAGGCGAGGCTCATCAGGCCAGCACCCCGTCGAAGATCGCGACGAAGTCGGTGTCGGTGTTGCCGACATCGCTGGCCGCGACCGCACCGATGTTGGTGCAGGCCTGCAGTTGCTCGGCGACCGTCAGGGTCTGCGCCGCGTCGAAGCGCACACGCAGATTGACGGCGGCCAGGAGCGCGTCCAGACCCGTGCTGCCGTTCTGCAGGAGCTGCTGGATCTCGACCAAAGTGTCGTAAGCGGCGTCCGCGCCACCGAGGATGTCGGCCTTGAGCGCGTCGAGTAGCGACACGATCTTGTTCGACGAGTAGGTGGTGGAGGTGGCGATCTGGTTGTCGTCGATGGCGGTGGCGGCAAGCACCGCCGCCTTCAGCTCGTTGATCGCCGCGACCAGACTTGACTTGTCGGTGGTGGACAGGCTGGCGAGATTGCCTGCGGTCGCCCGGACGTCGTTGAACTCTTGGGCGACGCGGATGACCAGGCTCTCGATGCGGGTGGCAAGACTCATGTGTTCTCCTTGGTTTGAAGCCGCCGCCGTCAGCGAAGCCAACGGCTTCGGATGACTCGTCGACCGGAATTGCGGGTGCCAGAAGCAGCGAGGCCACCGCGTTGGGTGGCCTCGTTCAATTCGATGTCGTGGATGGGCGGTGGCTCATCCGGTGGGGGTGCTACCCCCAATTGCCGCTCCAGTTCGCGCCAGTGGCGTTCCTCGAAGCGATCAAGTCCCGCGCTGGATGCGGCCGCGCGGGCGTAGACATAGCAGTCCAGGGCCTCGTTGCGCTCGCGCATCTTTTGCCACTCGCGCACCGGGAAGCCGTTGCGGTCGCGGCGGGTGATCAATTGCTCCGCGCAGAGCTGCTGGATGAGCTCGGCGTCGATCTTCGGCAGATGGACGAACCCGGCAGGAAACACCGGGGTCAAGCCGTCCTCGCCGACGTCCGCGCTCTTGCGCAGGTTGTTGTAGAACTCCAGCTTGGCGATGCCGCCCGCCACCGTGAACACCTTGATGCCCCGGCGCAGCTTCTTGCCGCCCTGCGAGACATCGATGGCCGTGGGCGTGCCGATCAGGGCCGCGCCGCGCGGCACACCCTTGACCGCCATCACGCGCGCATCGTGGCAGGCACGCACGAAGGCGTAGGCTTCCTGCGTGGCAAAGCCGGTGTCCAGCGCGAAGCGCGCCAGTGGCATCGTCACGCCCGAGGCGTGTGTCCAGTTTTCGGCCAACATCCCGGCGAGGGCTTTCCACACCGCATCTCGGGCGGTATCGCCCATCAAGACCCGGTGCTCGATGAGCCAGGACTCCTTGCCGCGCCCGAAGGCCCAGATCGAGGCCTCGATGCGGTCCTTCTGGACGTCGGCCGCGCCCACCAGCAGCAGGCCGCCCAGCGGCACGCTGCCAATGCGGTAATCCTCGCGGCGCTCGACCAGCCGTTGCCAATCGGGCGCTTCGCCTTCCTCAACCCAGGTCTCGCCCAGCTCGGTGTTCTTGAAAGTCTTGATCGCGGCGGCCGATCCCGACTCCTTGTTGACGGCGGCTTCCCACGCGGCAGCGATGTCACGCCAGGAGCGCCAGCCCACCGGGCTGTACAGCGACGACAGGTGAAAGCCTGCCGTCTTGCCCTGTGCCATCGAACGCCATTCGCCACGCTCCAGCATCCACGTCTTGTGATGCTCGGAAATCGCGGTGTCGCACGATTCGCAGACGTAGGCGACGGTTTCCGGTTGCCCCTTGTCCCAGCGCAGTTGCTCGAAGCGCAACCATTGCGGGTGGTTGCAGTGCGGGCATGGCACGAAGTAGCGGCGCTGGTCGCTGGCCTCGTACTCGCGCTCGATTGCCGAGGCGCCAGAAATCGTCGGCGTCGACACGATGAAGATCTTGCGCCGGGCAAAGGTGCGTGTGCGCGCCTCGGCCAGCGAGATCGCATCGCCTTCACCCTCGACGTCCAGCGGATACCCGTCAACCTCGTCGAGGAACAGGTAGCGCACCGGCATAGAGCGCAAGCCTACCGCGCTGTTCGCCCCGGTCATCACCAGCACGCCGCCCCGGAACTCCTTGGCCAGAATGGTGTTGCCCGAGTCGCGCGAGCGCGCCGGGGCGATCAGTTCGGCCAAGGCGGACGATTCCTCGATCAGCGGGTCGATCCGCTGCTTGGAGTTGCGCTTGGCCATCTCCACCGTTGGCCAGACGGCCATCATCGGCCCCGGCGCATGGTGAATGACGTAGCCGATCCAGTTCGACCCCATTTCGGTCGCACCGAGCTGCGCTGCCTTCATGAACACCACACGCTCGACCGGCGAGGTCGGCGACAGGCAATCCATGATGGCCTTGAGGTACGGCGTGCGGCTGGTACGCCAGCGCCCCGGCTCCGCAGACGCCTTGCTGGAGAGCATCCGGTGGCGATCTGACCATTCCGATACCGTGAGCAGCGGGTCGGGAGTAAGCCCGTCGCGCCACGCCCGTTCGATCTCCTGCGCGCCTTCGTAGTCCATCGTCATCAATCCACGCGCGGGCGCAGCTCGCCCAGCTCAATCAGGTGCTCGCGCACGGCAGCCTCCAGGGCCACGTGCATCTGGTGCGCATCGACACCGAGCGTGGACGCCATCTGCCCCGAGATACGCGCGGGCCAGTTCAACCACGCGTCGCGCTCGATGCGCGCAAGTTTGAACACGTGGGCCACGGCCTGCGCCCGATCCACCAGCTCCTTCTTGCGGTGCGCCAGCTCCACCTTATTGAGCTGGGCTTTGAGCACTTCGTTGACGGTGCGTGCCTGTAGCAGCGATGTCCCGCCCGTCGACAACGGTGGGGTGCCGGGTTCGGGCACCTCACGCTCAGGCAGTACGCGCGCCTTCGCGGGGCTGACCTTCTCCGGCGCTGCCGCCTTGCGGGGTTGCAATGTGTTTTGTGCCCACTGCGCGTCGGCGGTATCCGGATCAATCGTGCCGTCTGGCCGCGGTGTGATCCGCCCGGTGTCGATGGCCTTCTTCACGGCCACGTGCGACACGCCACGGTGGCGCGCGTAGGCGCGAATGGAAAGTCCCATCGTCACCTTCAATCATTTGTTCGTCATGTCCGCAGATTGAGCTTGGCTTCCATCGGGAACAGCGCGTTCATCACGTCACGCCAACCAACCCCGAAAGGAAAACGCCATGAGCCAGATCGACACCATCCTCACCCTCATCGCCCAGAAGCATCTCGGCATCGAAACCCTGCAGACCCGCAACGCCGACAGCCTCGACTTCCACGACACGGCGGTGTGGTGCCTCAAGGACGCGTTGGAAGCGGCCTTCAAGGCGGGCGTCGAATTTGCCGCATCGAGCCCGAAGGCCGCGGAAGCGGAAATCGCCAAGGACTGACGGGAAAGCCGCCAAGCCAAGCAGAAAGCGCTTGGCTTCAGTCCCGGACAGCGCGTTCATCACATCGTCATCCACCACCCCCGAAGGAGCAGCCCATGACCACCACCAACCTGACCACGGCCCAGCACGCCATCCTGGCCAAGGCCATCAACACCAGCAGCGGCAAGATCGACTGGTTCCCCGACAACATCAAAGGCGGCGCGCGCAAGAAGGTGCTCGACGGGATGTTCAACCGTGCCCTGATCACCAACGACGGCACCGACTGGTTCGTCGCCGCCGAGGGCTACGACGCACTGGGCATGAAACGCCCGGACGTCACCCCGCCGATACCGGAAGTCGATGCCGAACTGGAGCACGCTGTGGCCACCGCCGAAGCGACGTGGACGCAAGCACCGGCGCAGGCCAAGCCGCGCACCCGCGACAACAGCAAGCAAGCCGAAGTGATCCGGATGCTGCAACGCCCCGAAGGCGCAACCATCGGCCAGATCTGCACCGCCACCGGCTGGCAGGCGCACACGGTGCGCGGCACCTTCGCCGGGGCTTTCAAGAAGAAGCTGGGCCTGACCATCGTGTCGGACAAACCGCAGGGCGGCGAGCGGGTGTACCGCATCGCCTGATCAGAAAGATCGAGAAAGAGGCCAAGCGGCGCTTGGCTTCTCAATCGAACAGCGCGTTACTACGGGTGTCGCAACGATCAACCCGAAGGAGCCAGAGATGAACACCACCACGCAGATCCCCGCCACCCAGAACGAAGCCTGGGGCTTTTGGGGCACGATGAACGAACACGCCAGCGCCGCATGGCCCTTGGCGATGACCGCCATCTCGGACGCCACCAGCCAGCCGCTCGAATCGGTTCGGGCCTTCCTCGACAGCCGCCACGGACGCCACTTTGCCGACGACGTCCAGAACGGGCGTTACGAGGGCAAGGCCCTGGCGGACGCGATCAACGCAGCCACCCAACGCTGGATGGGCTGGACGATTGGCCGCCAGACCAGCAAGCAATACGGCATCCCGCGCGGCCTGCCTTACCTGACGGGCTTCGTGATTCACTGCGAGATCGTCGACGAGTCGCTCGCCGCCTGATCAAGCAACGCGCCATCCGCCTCGCGAGTGGCCTGCTTCCCGGTGAGCTCTTCCCACCGACGCACGATCACATCCACGTACTTCGGATCGAGTTCGATCAGCCGCGCGACACGGCCTGACTTTTCCGCTGCGATCAGCGTCGTGCCAGAGCCACCGAAGGGATCGAGCACCACGTTGCCAGGGCGGCTCGAATTGCGGATCGCGCGCTCGACCAACTCCACCGGCTTCATCGTCGGGTGCAAGTCGTTCTTCTGCGGCTTCTTGATGTTCCAGACATCCCCCTGGTCGCGGTCACCACACCAGTGGCGTGTCGCCCCCTCGGGCCATCCGTAGAGGATCGGCTCGTATTGGCGCTGGTAGTCGGCGCGCCCCAGGGTGAAGGTGTTCTTGGCCCAGATGATGAAGGTCGACCACTTGCCACCGGCGGCGCGAAAGGCGGCCTGCAGCACATCCAGTTCGCTGGAGGACATCGCCACGTAGATACCGCCCCGGCAATGGGCCACGGCGGGCGTCAGTGCCGCCAACAGGAAATCGTAGAAGCCGTCACCCAGGTTGTCGTTCAGGATCGCGCGATCCTTGCCGCGCATCTTGTCCTTGGCGCTGTTGGCGTAGTTCACGTTGTACGGCGGGTCGGTGAAGACCATGTCCGCCACCGCGCCTTGCATCAGGTGGTCGTAGCTCTCGGCCACGGTCGAGTCGCCGCACAGCAGCCGGTGCTGGCCCATGATCCAGACATCGCCCGGACGCGAGATGGGTGTCTCGCTGACCTCGGGCACCGCATCCTCGTCCGTCTGACCCTCGTTGTCCGGCTCGTCGCCCGCGATCAGTTCAGCCAGCGCGTCGGCGTCGAAGCCGGTGATGTCTAGATCGAAGCCTTCGAGTTGTAATGCTTCCAGTTCGATCCTTAGCATCGCATCGTCCCAGCCTGCGTTCTCTGCGATGCGGTTGTCGGCAATGACCAGGGCCCGGCGCTGGGTCGGCGTCAGGTGATCGAGCACGACCACCGGTACCCGTTCCAGACCCAGCTTCTGGGCGGCAGCGAGACGACCGTGGCCAGCGACGATGATGCCGTCGCTGCCCGCCAGGATCGGATTGGTGAATCCGAACTCCGCGATGCTGGCGGCGATCTGCGCCACCTGCTCCTCGGAATGGGTGCGCGCGTTGCGGGCGTAGGGCAGCAACTTGGCGGTCGGCCACTGTTCGATCTTGTCGGCCAGCCAGTTCATGCCACCACCTCGGCATCCGGGGTGGTGGCGCGCTCAACGGCGACCTGCTCGAAGGACTGACCGGTGGCGATCAAGGTGACCGGTATGCCGGGGTGGTTCTGCTGGAACCGCTTGATGGCCACGTCCACGTACTGCGGGGCGATCTCCACGCTGCAGCAGATCCGACCGGTGCGCTCGGCGGCCAGCATCGTCGTGCCGCTGCCGCCGAAGGGCTCAAACACGATGTCGCCCGCGTCCGTGTAAGCCTCGATCACGAATTCCGGCAGCGCCACCGGGAACACGGCCGGGTGGTCAATGTCCTGGCCGATCTTGCCCTTGTGGCGCATCACGCGGATCACCGAGTCGGGGATACGGGTGTCTTGCGTCGGCAGCCCCTTGTGCGTCCAGCCGCCCACCTCGCCATCCTTGCCGCGCATCGCGGTGGACGACCCGTCGGCGCGCAGGTGGGATTCCTGGCCTGCGTGCTTGCAGGGGACGATCTTGTTCGGCTTACGGCTCTCCCGGTTGAAGTGAAAGACGAACTCGAAGCTCGGCGCGAAGCGGCCTGCCCAGTCGCCGGGCATCCCCGGCCCCTGATCCCAGACGTACCACGCAAAGCGCCGCCAGCCCTGCTGGCGCATCCAACCCAGCCAAGCGTCCCAGTACGGGATCACTTCGTTATCGCGGTGGATGAGGCCCAGGTTGACCAGCACCTGACCGTCGCCTGCCATCGGCAGGTGCGCGAACACGCCGCGCATCAGGCCGTCCCAGTCGGCGATGCCGCCAGAGGTGTAGTCGCGCTGGTTGCCGTAGGGCGGCGATGTGAAGCACAGCCGCGCGGCATCGCCTTGCATCAGCGCAGCGACCACGTCCCGGTCGGTGGCGTCACCACAGATCAGGCGGTGCGGGCCAATCGCCCAGACATCGCCGGGGCGGGATACCGCCATGACGGGTACTTCCGGCACGTCGTCGGCCGCGTCAGACTCGTCGGCTTCAGACTCTGATTCATCATCCGCGACGGCCACCGCGCCGGTGAGCAGTGCCTCGATCTCGGCTTCCTCGAAGCCGGTCAGAGCGAGGTCGTATCCCGCGTCGGACAACTCGGCCAGCTCCAAGGCCAGCATCTCTTCGTCCCAGCCTGCATCCAGTGCCAGTCGGTTGTCGGCAATCACCAGTGCCCGCTTTTGCGCGACGGTCAGGTGGGCCAGTTCGATCACCGGCACCTGATCCAGGCCGAGCTTGCGCGCAGCGGCCAAACGCCCGTGCCCGGCGATGATGCCGTTGTCGCCGTCGACCAGGATCGGATTCGTCCAGCCGTACTCGACGATGCTGGCCGCGATCTTGGCGATCTGGCTTTCGGCGTGCGTGCGCGGATTGCGGGCGTAAGGAATCAGCGCCTCGACCTTGCGGTACTCGACGTTGAGCGTGTTCAAAGTGGGAATCCCAAAGCAAAACCCGCTGAGCGTTGCCGCCGGGCGGGTTGGTTGAATGAAGATTCTGGTGGGGTGGTAACTGCGCCTGGGGGTGGTAACCGGAGCCGGTAACCTGGCCGACTGGTAACCTTGCCCGCGCCCTGACGCTAAAAAGCGTCGCGCTCGCGCCCCCGCATTGCGATTTCGGCAGGAAGGACCCCTTTTGCCTCGGGCCGCTCGCCGCGCCGTCGCCGCTGTCCAGAAGATAGCTGAAATACTACCCCGACCGGGCTGATTTGTTGCGGGGTCAAAAACCGCTCAATGCCGCCGATGCCCGCGCATTGCCGACCACCTGCGCCAAATCACGCCAAATCCCTACGCAGTGACGACGCCATTGAGCTGGTCGGTGACCGTCTGCAAGGCGCGCTGCCAGCGCCGCCATGCCGTCGTGCGGTCGCAGGCGAAGCGGATCGTGATGTCGCGCCAGCCGTAGCGCTTGGCCCGCATCCACACGAGGTGGCGCTGCTCGACCTCCAGCCACTGCACCCACTTCATCGTCTCCAGCATCCGCTCGATGGCGTCCGGGCTGGGCGGGTACGGTCGATAGACCGTCTCGTCGGCCGCGAAGGCTTCCCACTCCTTGCGCACGATGATCGGCCAGGTGTTGAAGTAGCCCTGCACGCGCACGGGCGGCAGGCGTCGTCCGGTGCTGGCCGCTTCCTCGAAGCGCGCGGCGACGTCTTCGATTGTCCAAGCAGCGCGACGATCAGCCATGACGTGCGCCTCCTGTCCGTAGAGGCGTTCGCCGATGCGCCGCACGAACTCGCGCTCGATGAAGTCGAGGCGTTCGTCGGCGGCGTTGACGACAAGGATGTGCTGGTCGCGCCAGCCGCGTTGCTTCATCGCCTCGAGGTCGGTGATCTCGGGTTGCACGCGGCCCAACGGGCAGCGATAGGTGGGCGTGGGAATCTTCATCTCAATCCTCCCGTTCCAGATCGTGCTGTGCGATGGCCCAGTGCAGCAGCGCCAGTGCGTCGGCTTCGTTGTCATCGCCGGGCGCGTGGCCGCGCGCGGTGACGGAGGCAGTCACCTCGTCTTTGCCCGCGTTGCCTTTGCCGGTGGCGTGCTTCTTGATCGTGCCGACCGGCACGCCCTGATACGGAATCTGGTGGTGCTCGCACCACGCGGTGAGCGTGGCGAGGAAGCCGCCGTAGGCGTGCGCCGCGTCGGTCGAAACGTGGCGGCGCACCTCCTCGAAGTGCAGCGTGTCGATGCCGTCGGCCACGGCCTTCAGTTCCGTGAGCCAACGCTTGAAGCGCAGGAAGCGCATGCCGCCGCCTTCGAAGCGTTGCGGACGGAAGCTCTCGCTGCCGCTGGTGATGCTGCCGTCGCTGCCGCGCAGCGCCAGCCCGTGATGGTGCCCAAGTCGAGGGCGAGGATGGTCGTGGTCATGTTTGCAGTCCTTGTTCGGTGCGGACTGACGGATCGGACGGATCACATCGAAACTCCCGTGAGGTGCGTGTGCGCGCACGCGCGCGTAGGAGTTACGACGTAGTCCGTCAAATCCGTCAGTCGGGTGTGTCGGCATGGCGGTCAGTTGTCGGCGTAAGGGGTGTAAGCGGCCGTGGGCGGATGTTTGAGGCCCACGCCACGGAAGCCGCGCAGGCCCGCTGTGTTGCGCCACTTCTCGACGCCACGGGTGATGAGCAGATCGGAGAACCGCTTCTGCGAGCCGATGAGCTCGCCAGCGGAATCGGCCCACTGCTTCCAGTCGTTGAACAGCTCGGCGGTCAGCGACTTCGCGTTGGCTTCGCGCACGCAGCGTTCGTCGAGCCAGCGGCCCAGCGCGTCCTCGGCCTCGAAATACTCCTCGGTCGCTTCGAGCACCTGCTGTGGCGGATCGAGCCGACCCAGACGCTGCCAGTCGAGACAGCCCTGAACCGCCCACGCCAAGATGCCGTCGCGCTCGGCCAAGAGCTTCTGCTGGAGATGCTTGTCGCGGCGCTCAGGCGGGACGGTGATCGTGAACGGGATCAGATGCAGCCGCCGCTTCATCGCTTCGTCGATGTTGCGGATGGCGGGCTTGTGGTTGCCCGCCACGACCAGCTTGAACTGCGGGAAGAACTCGAAGAAGTCCTGCCGCATGAAGCGCGCGGAGATCTTGTCGCCGCCGGTGAGGTTCTTGACCTTCGATTCCGCCCAGCGCCGCCCTTGTTCCGTCTCGATGGCGGACACGAAGCGCGCGCCGCGCAGGCCCGCCATGTCGGTCGGATGCCGGTCGGTGCGTGTCTCCATGAAGGTGTCCATCGGCGCGTTGGTCGCGTAGTCGCCGAGGATCGTGGCCAGCGTGTTGACGAACACCGACTTGCCGTTCGCGCCCGTGCCGTACAGGAAGAACAGCGCGTGCTCCTGCGTCGAGCCGGTGAGCGTGTAGCCCGCCATCCGTTGCATGTAGGCTTGCAGCTCGGCGTCGCCGCCGGTGATCTCCACCAGGAACTGCCGCCAGATTGGGCAGTCGCCACCCGGCGTGGCCGTAGTGATCTTGGTCATCCGGTCGGCGCGGTCGTGCGGACGCTGCCTGCCGGTCTTGAGATCAACCACGCCGCCGGGCGTGTTGAGCATCCACGGATCGGCATCCCATTCGGCGGTAGTTGCCGCGTGTCTGCGATCCGCGCGCGCCAGCCGTTCGACGCCGCCGACCGTGCCCGAGCTCGCCAGCTTGGCGGCGATCTTGGGGTTGTCGGCGTGGACGGCGGCATGACGGCAGACGCTGCGGATCAGGTCGGTGGCCGCCAGCGTGTCCTCGGTGCGCCAGCGGTGCCCGTCCCACACCAGCCAGCGGCCCCACGCGGCGACGTAGCGCCAGTCGCGGTGGTAGCGCCGCGTGAAGGCCAACGCCAGCGCATCCTCCGTGCCCCACACCGATTCGTCGCTGCTGACCACCGGCTCGGCGTCGTCGGCGACGTCGTGCATCTGGAGACGCGGGCCGTGGGTGAGGAAGGCCGCGACGTCGAAGCCCTCCATCACGGCGTCTGCCGCGTCCCAGCCGTCCGCCGCTTCCTCGGGCGGGTACAAGATGTGGCAGGTCTTCGCGCCCGCCGACAGGATGGCCTGAGCCGCTTGCGTCGCGTACTCCCAGCCCGGTTTGTCGCGGTCGGGCCAGACCAGCACGGCCTTGCCCGCCAGTGGCGACCAGTCGGTTTTCTCGACCGGGGCGTTCGCCCCGTGCATCGCCGTCGTCGCAACGACACCCGCCTCGATCAGCGCCTGCGCGCATTTCTCGCCTTCGACCAAGACCACCTGCGTGGCGCTGGTCATGCCCGGCTGGTTGTAGAGCGGGCGCGGATCGGGCGGAGCCATCTTGCGGCGGCGCGCGTCCCACGGGCGGAACTCCTTCTTGCGGCCGGGCGGGTCGTAGCGGTAGACGACCGCGATCAGCTTGCCGGAGGCATCGAGGTAGTCCCACTTCGCGGTGGCCGGGCCGAGGTCGTCGACGGGCGCGTCCTTCTTGCTCTTGCGTGCCGGTGCTGCCGGAGCGCGCCCGAGCAGTTCGGTCGCGGCATCGAGCACGCGCGGGAAATTGGCGTGGGCGTCGATGCCGAGGTGCGTGGCGATCAGCGTGAAGATGTCGCCGCCGTCGCCCGTGGCGCGATCCGTCCACAAGCCCGCCTTGTCGCCGGTGAGCACGATCTCCAGGCTGTCGCCCGGACTACCGAGGACGTCGCCGACGAGGAACTTGCCACCGCGCTTCTTGCCTGCCGGGAACAGCGCGGCCAGCACCGACTCCAGACGCGCGCGCAGTTCGGCGCGGATGGCTTCGCGTTCGGCATCGAGATCACGAGGAACGGGCGTCTGCGTGTCGTTGAAATCAAGCATCCGCAGCCTCCTCGCCGGGCAGCTGCTGCGCGACGATCCACGCTTCCAGTTCATTGGGCTTGAAGCGAACGAGCTTGCCGACGCGGTAGTGCGGGATGCGGCGTGCCTTGCGTTCCTTGGCTTGGGAGAGCCAGTACGACGGCAGGTTGAACATCAGCGCGGCCTGGCGCACGTCGATCAGTTGCTCGCCGAGCACCTGATTCAAGGGTGTGTTGTTCATGTCGGCGTCCTCCAGCAGCGGTCTTGCCACGCGCACATGCGGCATTCGAAATGGGTGGGATCGTTGAAACCGCGGGGCAGCAGTTCGCCGGCCTCGGTCGCGGTGATGACCTTGACCGCGCGGTCGGTCATGCGCTGTGCGAGCGCGGCGTCGAAGGGCACCAACTCGACGTAGATCTCCATCGAGTCGGCGTTGATCGCGGTGAACAGCGCCGGGTGTTCATGCAGTTGCAGGTGCGCCTGATACAGCGCGACCTGCGCCGCGTACACCGGCTTGGCGACCGCGAGGCCTTTCGCCTCCAGCTCGCGCCACGACTTCGCGCTTAAGGCTTTGTTCTCCCACAGCGCGGGGTAGCGGAAGCCCTCCGGCCCGCCGACGATCACGCCATCGACGTGTCCGCGCAGCCGACCGTGCGCGTCGGAGAAGCCGAACTGCCCACCGTCGGGCTTGCGCGTGCGCAGGTCGAAGCCCGCGTCGCGCAGCCACGCCACCATGCAGTCCTCCATGACGTGGCCACGCTCGAAGATGCGCAGCATCCGGCCTTCGGTGTCGCGCCCATGATCGACCGGAGCCTTGGCGTACTCGAACTGCAAGGCGCGCTCGCACGCCGCGCCCAGACGCGACGCGCCGAGGTAGTCGCGCGCGGGCTGCTGCGCGCGGACGCGTTGCATGCCGAGATCGACCAGTGCCGTGATCTGGCCGGACAGGCTGGACGAGGAATTGAAATCCATCATGGCTTCCTCCCTTTCGGCTCTTCCCAGGGAAGGTCGTCCTCCAGATCGGCCAAGGGATTGGCCATCGGGTCGCGCGTCGGAACCATGCCGCGCACGGGCGGGAACTTGGTTGCCTCGTGGTGCTCGACCATCGCTTCCGTGTAGCAGGTGACGATGGCGTCGATGACGCGCATCGCCTCGGCTTCCGCGTAGTCGCCCAGGGGCTTGCCGAAGCCGATCTCGTCCGCCGCCTCGCCGAAGGCCTTGAGGCATTTGCGCATCGCGGCCAGTTCGACATCAGAGGGATCGATCATGGAGACCTCCCCGATGCCGACGCGGCCTTCCTTCGCGCGCGTCCAGTTGCCGTAGAGCATGTGAAAGGCGTCCTGGCAGCGGCGCGAGCAGAACACCCAGTCGATCACGTAGCGGCGCGGATCGGCGGTCTTGAACCGGCCATCGGTGTGGCCGTAGCCGCGCGCCTGTCGTTTGCAGACCCAGCATTTCATCCACCCCCTCACTGCGCCCAAGCGGGCTTGCCGGTCACCGGCGCGCGCTGAGGCGCGGGCGTGGTAGCTGCATGGGGAGGCGTGGCTTGCGCCGGAGCGCCCGAGGTGCCGCCGCCGGTCTTGGCCTTGGGCGGCACGCCCATGAGCTTGGCGTACTCGGGGTGGTCGGGTTCGACCGCGAGCTTGACGACGTTGCGATCCAGACCCTTGGTGTCCTTCTCGACGTCCACGCGGGCGAGGAACTCGATGCCGTCCAGTTCGTGGAAGCCCTGGATGCGGCGCGCGGCGGCGGCTTGCGGGCTGTTGTCCTGCGGATGGACGTTGCGCGCGCTGTTGAGGACGGCGCGGATGAAGCTGCGCCCCATCTGGCCCCAGGTCGGGCCCTTCTTCGAGTGCAGGCCGATGTTCGACCACATCTTGCGTTTGGCATGCTCACCGCCAGTGACGACGAACTCGGCGGCGAGATAGATCGCGCCGGTCTCGAAGGATTCGGTGGCGTAGCCGCCGCCCCAGCCTTGTGCCGGATCGTCGTGACCACCGGGCTTGATGGTCATGCGCACCGGCACCAGCGTGCCCTTGGGGATGAGGTCGAAGCCCTGTTGCTGTTCGGCGTCGTTGAAGTCGTTCCAGTTGCTGGTCATGGCGATTACTCCTGAGATTCGTGGGGTGCGGGAATGGCGGAATGGGCTGCGGAACTGGCGGACATGGCTGCGCCCGCGCACTTGGCGATCAGCGCGCTCAGGTCCGGCGGTTCGAGCAGTTCGAGACGACCGCTGCGGTCTTTGCCGGGTAGCCGTAGGGATTGACGGTGTGGGTGACGAAGGCGCGGTAGGCGCTGCCGTCCTCGGCCTTGATCTCGGCCAGCGTCACGACCTCGTCGACGATGCCGGGCAGTTCGAGGCTGGTCTTGCTGCCCTCGATCTGCGGCACGAACACCTTGCGGTTGTAGTCGTCGAGCCGTTCGTCGAGGATGGCGACGAACACCACGTTCTTGCCGCGCGCGTGTTGCAGGTGGGTCAAGGCGCTGACCATCTCCTGACCGAGCAGGCCGTAAGCGCCGCGCATGTCGGGCTTGCCGGTTCGGTCGCTGACCGCCCCCGGTTGCGTCTTGCACCACGCGAAGCACTGGCGCGAGAGCTGCGTGATCGAGTCGAGGAAGAAGGTCTGGTAGCGGTCGAGCTGCGCCGGATCGCCGAACTTCTCGACGACGTGGTCGTAGTGCGCCTGCGAGAACGCGGCCTCCGGCGGCAGGGCCTTGTCCGGCCCGGCGAGGAACACGAAGAAGTCGCGCGACTCGGGCCACGAGGCCGGACGGATGGTGTCACCGGGCCAGTCGGCCACGGCCAGGTCGCCCGCCTCGATGTCGAGGAACAGCGTGGTCGCCGGGTCGAGGTCTTTGAGCCGGGTGGTCTTGCCGATGCCGGACTTGCCGAGCATCAGGAGCTTGACGCCCTTGCGCTCGGCCATGCGCTGCTGCGCGGAGATGATCGGGAGGCTCATCACGCCACCTCCTTCAACTGCTCGGCGACGGCGGGATTCCAGAGAATCTGGTAGCCGCTGTGGCCGTTGCGCGAGTACGGCATGGCCTCGGCCCATGCTTCACCGACCTCGGTCAGTTCCCATTCGTCGCGGTCGTTGCGGAACTGGAAGCCGTGTGATGCCAGCAACTGGTTCGTGGCCTTGGCCGAGCGGTTGAGCAGCTTGCCGAGCTGGGTGGCGTTGAGCGAGCAGATCGGCTCGTTGGCGGCAGCGCTCTTGGCTGGAAGGGCGCGGCGCAGCACCTCTGTGGTGAGGCCAGTGTTCTCCTGAATGCAGGTCAACGTCGCCGCCATCGCAATGCCGGTCTTCACGCCCGGCACCTTGGCGACCGCCTCTCCGATCAGCAGGATCGCGCTCACGCGGTCGTGGGTCGGCGCGGGCAAGGAAGCCAGCGCGCCGGGGGCGGAATACGCGCCGGTCTTGCGGATCGCGGGCAGCACCTCACTGGTCACCCAACGCTTGAAGCGTTTCGCGGCGTCCTTCGTGCTGCCGAGGATCAGGGCGTAGAGGCCTGATTCGTTGACGTGGTTGGCGCGCTGCGTGCGGCCGAGGTTGTCGATGACCTCCAATTTCTGGAGGTCATCGGCATCGACGTGCGACTTGATCGCCTGAGACGGGTTGCCCATCTCCAATGCGTCGCAGACGTCGCTGGCGTTGAACCACGGCAGGCCAGCATCGTCGACCTGCACGCGCACGGCGTGCGCCTCGAACTGGAAGGGAATGATCGCGCTCATGATCAGTCCTCCCACGCGACGTCGACGATGCGGTCGGCCCCGCGCGCGGCGCGCTTGCGCGCCTCGGTGTGGAGTTCCTCCAGTGCGGTGCGGCGGCGGCCGAGCGCCAGGGCTTCGGCGTTGGCGGTCTGGATGGCGAAGGCCAGTTCGTCCACCGTGGCCGCGTCGAGCGCCACGACGACGTCGTGGCCGTCGGCACCGCGATAGCGGATGTCATCGGGAAGGTGTTCGCCGTAGATGGACGGCAGCTGCTTGCGCAGCGAAGCGATGAGGTTGGTGCTCATGATCAGTGCTCCGAATCGAGGGAAAGGGTGAAAGACGGCTTGCCCGGCTCGACCGTGCGAGCAGCGGCGAACTCCTGCTGGAGCGTCGGCGGCCAGTTGGTGAAGCGCGATTCGGAAACCGCCAGCTTCACATCGATGAAGTGCTCGACCTTGTCGCCGGCGGCGACGATGTGGGCGGCGATGTCGCCGAGCTTCTTCTGATCCCAATTGACCTTCTTGGGCAGCTCGAACTTGATGTGCAGCGGGCCGTCGTCGAGGTGCACGGTGCCGAAGTCGCGGCCCGAATCGCGCAGTGCCGTGCGGGCCTGCTCGCCGTAGGCGGCATCGAGCGCCGCGTCGAACTTGGTGCGCGCCTTCTTGAGCCAGTCGAGGGCCTCGTCGAGGTTCTTGTCGATCTCGGCCTTCTGCGCGGCGGGCAGCGCCGCCAACTGGCTGACGGACATCGCGGCGATGTCGGCGGGAAAGAGGGTGATGTCGTTCATGGCATCGCTCCTCAGACCGCCGCGCGCTCGGACGTCGAGTCGTGCAGCGCCTGGCGCTCGAACTCGATGACCGCGTCCACGGGATAGCCGACGCGCTTGGACAACTTCAGGTAGCGCGGGCCGCGACCTTCGCTGCGCCAGCGTTGCAGGGTCTTGGGGCTGACGCCCCAGCGTTGCGCGAGCTCGTTTTCGTTGAGCACCCGGCGGTCGCCGGGCGAGAGGCTGTTGATCGCCTGATGCGGCGACCGGGGATGGTGCTTGCTGCTGTCTGCATGGAACGCTCCTGTTGCGTTGTTGAGGAACAGGTGTCATTCCAGACTTCGGGTGGCGAACCTTTAAGGGACGCAATGGCGAACCACGCGGGAACTTCGGGTTCGCCAAAGTTCTCGCCGATACGAAAACGGCGGGCACAAGGCCCGCCGTCATGGTCGAGGATCAGTCAAGGACGGCTGTGCGTCACTCCGCCTGCAAGGCGGCGATCAAGGGCAGCGCACCCGGCCGCGAATGGCATTGCAGCGCTGCACGAGCTCGGACAGCGCCGCTTCGATGCGCTGCAGGTCAGCCAGTCGTTCGCGAACGTCAACGAGTTTGCGCTGAGCCTGCGCACGCGCCTCGGCGCAGTGCGATCCGTCCTCGAGCTTGAGCAGTTCGGACACCTCGTCGAGACTGAAGCCCAGCCGCTGTGCCGACTTGATGAAGCGGACGCGGCCAAGCTCGTCGGCGCCGTAACGGCGGATACTTCCCTGCGGCCGATCTGGTTCGGGCAACAGCCCCTTGCGCTGGTAGAAGCGGATGGTTTCGACATTGACGCCAGCCGCGCGCGCCAGCGCGCCGATCGTCATCGCCTCGATCTCGGGCGTGCTGTTCATGGTCTTGACTCCGTACTTAAGTACGGAAGTAAGCTTACTCCATGAAACCAGACACCCCAACTGCGCAAGGCAGTACCGGAGGCGGCCGTGCGGCGCTCGCGGCCGGATTCGTCTCGGCCATCCTCGCATCGACCTGCTGCCTCGGGCCATTGGTGCTGATCACGCTGGGCTTCTCAGGGGCATGGATCAGCAACCTGACGGCCCTCGAACCCTACCGCCCGATCTTCATCGGCGCGGCCCTCGTCGCGTTGTTCCTCGCCGGGCGACGCCTCTGGACGAAAGCCCCGGCGTGCGAACCCGGACAGGCCTGCGCGGTGCCGTCGGTTCGGCGCGGCTACGAGCTGCTGTTCGGGATCGTGGTCGCCCTGGTGATCGTGGCGCTCGGCTTCCGCTGGTCGCGCCCTGGTTTTACTGAACGGAGGTTTTATGAAGAGATTGCTTGGTTTTCCGATGCTGACGCTCGCCCTGATCGTGAGCGTGCCAGTCATCGCCGCGACAAAGACCGTCACCCTGTCAGTGCCGGGCATGAACTGCGCCGCCTGCCCGATTACGGTCAAGAAGGCGCTCGGCAAGGTGCCGGGCGTGGCCAAGACGGACGTGAACCTCGACAAACGACAGGCGACCGTGACGTTCGACGACGCGCGGGCGAATGTAGAGGCGCTGACGCGGGCGACCCAGGATGCCGGCTACCCCTCGACGGTGGTCGGGAGCGTGAAGTGACTGCCGTCGTTCTGGAATCGACGTTGACTTGTCCGGAGTGCGGTCACACCAAGACCGAGACCATGCCTACCGATGCCTGCCAGTGGTTCTATGAGTGCGAGGCCTGCCACGCCATACTCAAGCCCAAGCCCGGGGACTGCTGCGTCTATTGCTCCTACGGCACTGTGCCGTGCCCACCAATCCAGGAGCGTGGCAGAGGTAGTTGTTGCGCCAGCTGAGCGCCAGTCTCAAGCTGAAGGAAAGCCCAGCAGCCGACGCTGCTCGCCCCAGTCGCGAGGCAGCAGGTCTTGGCGGCCACGCAGCGTGTGCAGATTCAGATGCCGGGGCTGGCGGCCCTCGAAAATCGCCTCGACGATGTCCGGTGCCAGCATGGTCATGCGCAGCACCTCGGCCGCCCAGCCTGGCTCCAGTTTCAGCGCGCGCGCCAGGTCGGCGGTCGTCGGATAGACGCCTTCGTCGATCAGCCGCTTCCAGTAGAACGCCTTGCCGAGCGTCTTGATCATCGGCACGTCGAAGCCACCCGTCACAGTGGCGGCATCGGGCGCGGGCGGGATCAGCAGCTTGCGGTTCTGGCGGCGCTTGATCGTCAGCGGTACCAGCGTGACGCGCTGGCCGTCGCTGACGTAGCTGCGGGCGTCGGCTCCGACCTCGATGCGGACGGTGCGCTTGCGCGGATTGGTCTCGGTGCTCATGCCAGTGCCTCGGCCTGTTCGCTGGATTCCTCGACCAACGGATGCGCGCCGATGTCGGCACCGAATCCGATCCAGCCGTCCTCGCGCCAGACGATGTCCAGCCCGTGCCCGTGCAGTTGCACCCGCTCGATCAGCAGCCGCGTGATGCGTTGCTGCTCGGCGGGGAACAGCTGCGCCCACACGTCGCCGATGCGCTGCATCGCCACCACCACCTGCGCTTCGTCGAGCGTGCTACCTGCGGGATGTTGCTGGCAGGCGCGCCAGACCGCGATCAGCATCTGCGGAGCCGACAGTGCCGCGTGGATTTGCGCCAGCACCGCGTTCTCAATTTCGGCGGCGGGCAGATGACCCACGTCGGACGCACCGGGCGACAGGCTCGCACCCGCATTGCGCCGCTTGTGCAGGTAGGGAACGTAGTAGCGGTACTGCCGCCCGTTCTTCTTTTGACGAAGGAGTGCAGCATGCGCTGCCCGTCGGGCGCGAACAGCAGGCCCGCCAGCAGCGCCGGATGCTTGGCGGCGTGCTCGCGCGGCGCTTGCTTGCGCCGTTCGATGAAGGCATGCGCCGCGTCCCACAAACCCTGTGGCACGATCGCTTCGTGCTGGGCGGGATACCAGGTGCCGTGGTTGCGGATTTCCCCCAGGTAGATGCGGTTGCGCAGCATCGAGAAGATGTACTGCTGGTCGATGGTGCGGCCCGAGCGTTCGCGCCCGGTCTGCGTCACCCAGGCCTTGGTTGTATGGCCTTCGATGTCCAGTTCGCGCACCAGCCGCGCCGCCGATCCATGCTCGGCGTAGCGCCGGAAGATGTCGCGCACCAGAGCCGCCTCGCGTTCGTTGACGACGAGCTTGCGCTCGACCACGTCGTAGCCCAAGGGCGGGATGCCACCCATCCACATGCCCTTGGCCTTGCTGGCGGCGATCTTGTCGCGGATGCGCTCGCCGGTCACTTCGCGCTCGAACTGCGCGAAGGACAGCAGGATGTTGAGCGTCAGCCGCCCCATCGAGGTCGTGGTGTTGAACTGCTGGGTGACCGAGACGAAGGACACGCCGTTGCGGTCGAACACCTCGACCAACTTGGCAAAGTCCGGCAGGCTGCGCGTGAGGCGGTCGATCTTGTAGACGACCACGGTGTCGATCTTCCCGGCCTCGATGTCGACCATCAGGCGGCGCAAGGCGGGACGATCCATGTTGCCGCCGGAGTAGCCGCCGTCGTCGTAGCCGTCGCCGACGGCGATCCAGCCTTCGTGCCGCTGACTGGCGATGAAGGCGAGGCCTGCGTCGCGCTGCGCTTCGAGACTGTTGTATTCCTGATCCAGTCCTTCGTCGGTGGATTTGCGGGTGTAGACGGCGCAACGCTTCTTCGGCGTGACCGTCGGCATCGGATTGGCGCGCGGCGAACTCATGCCGTCACCTTCTTCGAGGCGGGCGATTTGAGGCCGAAGAACACCGGGCCAGACCAGTGGCTGCCGGTGATGTGGCCCGCAATCGCGGACAGGCTCTTGAAGCGTTGCCCTTGGTATTCGAAGTCGTTCGAGCCGCGCACCAGGACGCGATGCTCGACGTCGTCGTAGATGCGCGTGAGGATGGTTCCGGGCAGCAGGCGCTGGCTGTCGCCGCGCAGTTGCTTGGGCAGGATGCCGGTTTGGCCGACGTCCTCGAGCTTCTTGCGCAGCGAGGGTTTCAAGCCGCCGAAGGCGCGCTCCTGAATCCGGTAGGCCAGTCGGCTCTCCAGCCAGCCGCGATGATGGTGGCCGGGCCGCTCGTCGAAATGCTCGTCCCACAGTGCCCAGAGATCGCCCATCGACAGATGGGGATTCCGGCGACCTGGGCGGCGACCGTGGTGGCGGGTGGTGGTGCGTGTGCCGTCATGGGCGAACTCCGTAGTGGTGATCGGGGTTCGCATTCACGCGCTGTTGGCCGGAGAAGCCAAGGCGAACGCGCTCGCTGTTTTCGAGGGTGTGGCTGGCCGGACGCACGCGCAGGCGCAGCAGTGCTGCGGCCAGCAGGTCGGCGATTTCCTGCTGCGGGTGCCGGGGATGGTCAGACGGCGGGGAAATGGAGATGGGTTCGAGTTCGGACATGGCAGGCGTTCCGATGGAAAACGCTGCTCATGCTAGAAACCGAGGGCACTTCGCGTAACGTGTTTTGGCGGACTTGCGCGGTCTCGCGCGAATGATGCGCTGATTGAAGCCACACCTGTGGAACGGGAGTTGGACGCAGCTGATGTCTGGAATCGTCAGAATAACAGCCTGGCTATGTCGCTGGCTGCATTCAGCCCACCTCGCCAATCACTACCACTCTTGGGCAACGTGTAGGTGTATCGGTCGTCGCCCTGGAAGACGAGCTTGAAGTGCTTGCCGTCTTCGGAGATGGAGAATCCCATGTCCTCCAGCTCGCGTCGCATTTTTCCGTCGATGGTGCTCATTCCCCGGAGCAGTTTCTTCAGCTGCTCTCGACGACCTTCGAGGGGTTGTCGTCCAGTTTGTTCGTTTCGAGGATCGACGTCAGCACATGTTGGCGACGACTGTCCTGAGGAACCCGGGTGACAGCATCTTCGATCACCTCGAGGAGTATGCCGAGAACTTCGTTCGCATAGACATCTCGCTCCCGGCCAAGCCTAAGAAGACCACCACTTGCAGATCCTGCCCGAGCCTCGTACTTCCTGAGTTCGTTGTGCAGCCGTTGAATCTCCCTTTCGGCATCTTCGAGGCGCTGGTTCTTGGCTTCGATCTCTTGGTCGAACGTCTTGACGTAATCGTCGATCGCCTTGGACCCGGAGGCCTTGAGCGACTGTATGGCTTGTCGAGACGCAGTTTCACGAACGTACGCCCAAGTACATCGGGTGATCGGACGCCGATTCAGTAATGCAGCTCGGATCTCATCTTTGATGGCGCCCGCCAGATGGCCAGGGGTCGGGTACTCTCCCCCAAGAAGAAGGCTCGACGTCCGCCACCTTCAGGCCAGTAGATGCCGATAGTGCCGCCGTAGACATTCTCGGAATCCACTTCGAGTTGCAGACGAACCGAAAACGGTCTGTTGGGCTCGACGACAACATGCGCCATCCCAGACAGGTCCGCTGCCAGACGATTGACGTCAAGGATGTGTCCGCCTTGAAACTGTGCACTGACGTAGACGATGGGCAGTCGGCAGCCGGCATCGCCGCGAATCAGCTTAGCGGCGAGGTCGATGTCAGCATTGGCGAGGACGTGTGCCCTATCGCGAATCGGTAGAGGACCATCTGCTGCTCCACCGAGGGATTCCAGCACAGTCCTCACCACGACTGGCTTCTTTGCCGGCGGTAGACGAGCCGCGGCGTGTTGAGATTCGCATTCGACTCGGACGCCTACCCAGGCGTCGGACGCCGTTCTTGAAAACACGACGGTGGTCAGCCATTCCAGATCGTCATCGTGTCTGCTGTAACGAATGCCCGCGAGATCGACGTCGGCCGAGCTGCTGACGAGCGACTGAACTCTCTCGTTGCCGTCCTGGAGGAAAGCTTCATCCTTCTGCAGCAGTTCCCGGAGCCTTTCAGCGGACAAGCTGGTGTGCGGAGATCCGGATATCCACGTCACCATCGCATTGAGGAAGTCCGCCGTGGTTCGGTCCGCGCTAACGGAAAACTCGGTAGCAAACAAGAGCATGGGAATCCCTCCAGAACGATTGCTAGGTGGCGGACTGTTGCCAATTGAGTGCGTCGAGGTTGTCGCCGTCCTGCCACGACCGATCCCATGATCGCGGCTCGGCGCTCTCAAGCAGGAGGAGCGTGAGGATGCGATCACGCGCGCCGTAGCTGTGCTTGAACTCGCGCAGCTTCATGTGCTGCGCCTCCTCCGGACACCAGATCGCGGCGGACATCTCCGTGCCATCCCATTCCTGCTCGACGCTGGCGTCGGCTGCCAGCGTACCCGGCAGCGGTTCCTGTGGATCGGCGTTGCGCCGGATGCGCGCCCGCGTCTTGACGGCGCTGCTGCTGCGCCATTCGTACTTCACGTAGCCGTTGTCCCAATAGACGAGGATCGCGCGCTGCGTAGTGAACTTGATGAAGCGAATACACAGCGCCTCGAACGAAACCTGAAACCGCTTGGCGATGGCGCTGAGGACGTGCAGGTCGATGCGCTGGTTCGAAATCCAGTCGCGCAGCAGATCGCCGGGCATCAGCAGGTTGCTGGCGAAGTCGTCAGCTTCACGCTCGATGGCGCGGATGGTGTCGACGCCGGAGTAGACGCTTTCCTTGTCGCAGTTGAAGCTTTGCTGCTGGCCGCGATGGAGGATGAAGTGGCCCAGCTCATGGGCGATGGTGAAGCGTCGGCGTTCAGAGCTGGCCTTGCCGTTGTAGAAGATGCCCCACTCGGCGGTGTCCTTCGGGTTGCGCACCAGCATGCCTTCGCAGCTGTCGATGTCGAGCACCATCGGCGCTTTGATCTCCCGAACGCCCGTGCCGTAGGGCGTGCTCGGCAGCATCTGCCGGACGATCTCCAAATCCATGGCGTCGGGCATGCCCGTGCTGTACCACGCCCGCAACCACTTCTGGACGGTATTGGCGGCAATGGAGCCAGTGAGGGTCTGCGCTGCGCTCAATCCTTAGTCCCCGCCGTGGCCCTTGTCGGGGAACATGATCTTGAGTGCCTGGCGGTAGCGATCCTTTTCCTCGTCCGTCATCCCGGCGTACTCACGGAAGAAAGCTACGTCCTCGGGACTGGCTTCGGGTGCCTGCTGCATGGGCGTACCCATCACATCCTCCATCGTCACGCCGAGCACCTGAGCGATCTTCTGAATCCGCTCGGCGGTGGGGCGCTGCCCCTCCTTCATTTCCAGTTCCCAGATGTAGGCCTTGGTGCAGCCGACCGCGTCGGCGACCTGTTGCAGGGTCAACTTCTTCGCCTCGCGCAAGCGCCGCAGGCGCGCTCCAAACGCCGAAGCCATGGCGATGCTCCTGTAGTGGCTAAACAGCCAGTGAATGAATTCAAGGCTGTCAGTATAGCCGCGAGATACATAAAAGGTCTAGATGTGCCCCATTGATTGACAAGCGGAAATCTGCGGTTCAGAATCGCGCTTGTATCTCGTTACTTTACTTACGCGAGATACGTGTTCAGTAACCCTGTCGCTGGCCCGTGCAGCCCGTACATCGGTCGCAGACCTCCGACGCCGATCCAGAAAGGACGAACAAGATGAAGAAGACCTTTGTCGACGTGATGCTCGAGCTGCCGGTGGACGCCACGCTGCGCGACTTCCTGACCTCGCATGGCCTGCCGGTGCCGGACGGGTTCGCGTGGGACGACACGCCGGAGACCAGCCAGTTCTTGGTCGAGGCGGTCAAGGTGTGGCCCGACACCGCCGCCCGCGACCAGATGATCGCCAACCTCATGGCCGCCGTCCAACTGGGCGACGCGGCGGGCAAGCAGGCGATGTTCGAGGCCGGAGTGGCGGACGGTGCCGCACTGGCGGGCCTGACCCTGTGCCGCAGCGACGTCCACCGTTCGTTCTGGCTTTACGTCAACCATCCTTCGCTGTTCGAGCGCGCCTACGACTTCAGCTTCTGGGAGCACCACGGGCCGCAGACCCAGCAATACGATCTGGGCCTGAAGCGCCAGCCGAACGGTTCGGACACGAACCTGACCGCACTGCGCCACGCCATATCGGCGTTCTACAAGCGCGAGATGCAGTGCGGCGACAGCAGCGTGGCGCACTTGGTCGAGCGTAGCCCCGGCGTGTTCCTGCTGACCGTCCACGTCAAGGACATGGCCATGCTGCGGCTGGAGTTCGAGGGTTCGACCCTCAAGCGCCGCGTCGGCAACCCCAATATCCACATGGTGCTGGAGTACGCCAAGTCCACCGGCGTGGTGCGCACGCTGGTGCGCGGCGGCCAGAAATACCAGCAGATGCTGGTCGAGGCCTTCGCCGAGCATGTGCTGGGCGTCAAGGCGAGCGCACACCGGCTCAAGTCGCCGACGCTGAATTTGTCGATGCTACGCACCGGCTTCGACGTGCCGGAGGCGTTCGAGGACGGCTTCTCGATGGTGCAACTGAAGGCGCTCACGCTCCTCAGCCCGGACGCCGCGCTGAAGATCGAATGCACCGCGATGCAGTCCAGCCAGCAACGCTCCGTGCATGAGCTGCTGAAGGAGAAACTGCCCGGCCCGCTGGAAGGCCAATGGGCGGTGACGGCGGCGCAGGTCAATCTCTACTATCCACCCGAGCCGGGCCGCACGCGTGCCAAGGTGGTCACCATCGAAGTGACTAGCAAGGGGCGTCTGAACCTGCACAAGTTCGACGCCAAGATGCAGGCGCAGCTGGAAGGGTATCTGGTCTCGGTGGGCATCTTGCAGAAGGGCCAGACCCTGAGCGCGCAGGAGCTTCCGCCGGAAGCGGACGCGATCAGTTCCTCGTCGGCGTTCGAGGACTGATCGATGCCGGCGCACGATGCCTGGGCCTTGGTCTGCCGCCTGTTCGCGGGCGGCACGCCCGTGCTGCGAACCACGCTGCCGTCCCGCGAGCTGGCTGCGCTGTCGGTCCTCGGCAAGGCCGTCAAGCCGACGGTCGTCGATCAGTCGTTCATCCTCTGTCCTCATTGTCAGCAGCATCGGGCGCAGGTCTGGGGCGATGGTCGCGGGGACGTATGTGCCGTTGCCCGGAGTGCGGGCCAGTCGCCGTCGAAGCGAACGATGGTGCGGCCGTGGCCTTGGACGAGGAATGGTTACGCCAGAAGCTGCGCCTCGCGCTCGACATCGAAAGCCGGGACGGCATCGATGATCTGGGCGACGGCGTGTGGCGGCTCGGCGATGCTCGACGCTCGCCCGTGCTGCTCGCCCGCGATCTGGCGCGGGTGCAGCAAGAACCCGCGCTGTTGGATCGAGTGCGAGTGGCGGGCGGCGACATCCGGGTGATTGCGCCGAGGCCACGCACGACGCGCGGATCGCCTTTCGGCGCGGGTGTGGAATGGCTGGCGCTGGAGGAACGCTTCACGTTCTACGGCGGCGGGATCGCGCTCGTCGGCACACCGTCACCGTCCGCGCAACCGATGGTCGCCGATCCGGCCATGCCGGTGAACGGGCCGTTCTCGGCGGACTTCAAGTGGGCGACACTGCCGGACGGCAACGGCACACCGATCCGGTTCACTGACGGTCAGGCCAAGGTGTTCGAGGCGCTGTGGTCGTTCAAGGGCGAGGCCACGACGGCGGAACGGATCATGCGGCGCGCAGGCTTGGACAGCGCGAAACCAAGCGATCTGTTCAAGATCAAGTCGAAGGACAAGGGCAAGCCGGAACCTGCGGCGCAGCACGCCGCCTACGTTGCCCTCGTGGTCACGCAGCAACGCGCAGGGTTGTACTCGATGCCCTGCGCGGCGGGCGCGTTGGCGTGATGGATTCCTGCTCCAAGTTCGCTGGACAACCGATGGCAATGGCACGCGCGCAAGTTGCGGGCACACAAGGCCGCGTGCGTGTGCCACGACGAAGAAGTTGGCGCAGGTTTCGAGAGAAGATAGGGCGGAACAGAGGCGAACCGATCGCGTCATGGCCCCTTGTCCGACGACTGGCGGCACACGCAGAATGGCCCGGAACCCCGCGTCGTCTGCGGACCCCGGAAATGGAAACGCCCAACCGAGAACGGTTGGGCGCTGAATAGTGGTGGCCTGGGGCGGAATCGAACCACCGACACGCGGATTTTCAATCCGCTGCTCTACCAACTGAGCTACCGGGCCGGAAGCCTTTTATTCTAGCACTGTTTGCGCCGCATCTCACGCCGTCGCTGTCGAGCCGCGGCGCCCGCGAGACAGATCGACACCGAGTTGCTTGAGCTTGCGGTACAGGTGGGTGCGCTCCAACCCGGTTTTTCAGCCACCCGGGTCATCGATCCACCTTCCTTCGCCAGGTGGAATTCGAAGTACGCCTTTTCAAACGCATCGCGCGCATCACGCAGGGGCTTGTCCAGATCGAACGTCTGCTGGCCATGCGGGCTGAGGTCGACAACCGCGGGCAATGTCTGGCCGCCCATCATGGCAGCCTCCACCGTGAGTTCGGCGGCGGGTATCGCGGCCACGCTGATTTCGACTGCGGCGTCTGTGGTCTTGCGCGCGGGCAGGTCGCGTGACAGGGCCTGGTCGACGGCCTTGAGCAGTTTCTGCAGCGTGATCGGCTTTTCAAGGAACGACTGTGCGCCGATACGCGTGGCCTCGACCGCCGTGTCGATGGTGGCGTGGCCACTCATCATGATCACCGGCATGGTCAGCAGGCCCGTGCCACGCCATTCCTTCAGCAGGGTCACGCCATCGGTGTCGGGCATCCAGATGTCGAGCAGGACCAGATCGGGACGATTGGCCTGGCGCGCCGTGCGCGCCTGCGCAGCGTTCTCTGCCAGTTCGACGGTGTGCCCCTCGTCATTGAGGATCTCCGAAAGAAGATCCCGGATGCCGAGTTCGTCGTCAACCACCAGGATGTTGGCCATATGCAGTGTTTGTTCTCTGTGTCGTTCTAGGCGGAAGCATCGGCCTCGCGCGAAGCCGGCTCGAATGATAACGATACTTGCGCCCCGAGGATTCGGCCATCGCTGATGCGATTGGATACATCGAGGCGCGCGCCGTGTTCCTCGGCGATCTTCTTGACCACTGCCAGGCCCAGGCCCGTGCCCTTGGCCTTGGTGGTCACGTAGGGTTCGAAGGCGCGCTTGAGGATAGCATCTGAAAAACCGTGGCCACTGTCGATCACGCTCAGGCGAACGCGCTGCGTGGCCTCGAGCCATTGTGTACGTACCACGACCTGGGCATCGCTCTCCTCGGCCTCGCCGTCCGATGGTTCACCGGATGCATCGATCGCGTTCTGCACCAGGTTGTGAATCACCTGCCGCAATTGCTGCGCATCGCCCAGGATCGGCGGGCAGGACTCATCGCACTCGAAGCGCAGGGGCACCCGCCATTCCTGGCCTGAATCGGCCGCACCGCCGTAAAGCTGCAGCACCTGGCCGACCAGGGCATTCAGGTCCACCGGCTTGAGTTCGGCACTGGGCAGCCGGGCGTAGTCGCGGAATTCGTTGACCAGGCGCTTCATCGCGTCGACCTGATCGACGATGGTGCGCACGGCCTTGGTGAGCAGGGCATGTTCAGGTTCGGCCAGCTTGTCGGCCAGCTTGCGCTCCAGCCGCTCGGCAGACAGCTGGATGGGCGTGAGCGGGTTCTTGATCTCGTGCGCCAGGCGGCGCGCCACCTCGCCCCAGGCCTGCGCGCGCTGGGCCGAGACGATCTCGGAGATGTCGTCGAACACCAACAGACGCAGCCCGCCCGGCAGCGCCGCGCCGCGGGCGATCAGGGTGACGGCGTCGGCGGCCACACCACCACCGGCATGGCCGTACAGCTCGAACGACTTCTGCCAGTTCTCCAGCCCGTGCTCCAGTCGTTGGCCTTCGAAGTCGGCAAACTGGGCATCGACGTCAGCGCCGAAGTCCTCGAGGCCAGGCAGGCTGCCCAGCGGGCGGCCGGTGCTGGCCGCCAGGGGGCACGCAGCACCCGCGTGGCACCGGGGTTGGCCGACTGGATGAAGCCCTGGCGGTCGAGCACGATGACGCCCGCCGTCAGGTTGTCGAGGATGGTCTGCAGGTGCGCGCGCGCGGCATCGACCTCACGCATGCTGGCGTCGACGGCGGCGCGGGCATCCGCCAGCTGTTGCGTCATGTCGGCGAACGAACGCGTCAGGCCGACCAGTTCGTCGCGACCTCGCAGGATGACCTTGGGCGTCAGGTCGCCGGCCGCCACCTGCCGCACGCCGTCCGCCAGCATCAGCAGCGGCGTGGCCAGTTGCTTGCCCAGCACCACCGCCAGCAGCACCGCCCCGAACACCGACAGGAACAGGCTGAGCGTGAGCGTGCCGATGTACATGCGGCGCAGGCCTTCGCGGCCCAGCGCCCGCTCCTGGTATTCGCGGTTGGCCTCCTGCACTGCCAGCGCATGGGTGACCAGCGCCGTGGGCAGCGGCTGCACGGCCTGCAGCAGGCGCTGCTCGCCCACCAGCCCTATCGAACGTCCGCTGACCAGCACCAGGGCGCGAATGCGTGCCGCAGGGGCGGCCTCGCCGGTCGTGACATCGTCCAGGCCTTCGATCTGCGTGGCCATGCCCTGCGCGCGCAGGTTGCGCAGCATCTGCGCGCTGGGGCGCTCCGGGGTCAGCTGAAACCGCGACTGCCCGGCGCTGGCGATCAGGCGCCCGGCCCCGCTCCACAGCGTCACGTCGCTGGCGCCCAGCTGCGTGCGCAGGTTCTCCAGCGGCAAGGCGGCCAGGGCTTCAGGCGTTTCTGCCACGGCGGCGGATGCGGCGCGCAACTGGTTGCCGAAATCCCGCGCCTGGGTGTCCAGCGAGGTGCGCGCCAGCGTCAGGCCGGATTCGAGCGCTCCCTCCACCTTGATGTCGAACCACGACTCGATGGAGCGCGACACGAACTGGTAGGACACGACGTAGATCAGCAGCCCCGGCAGCACGCCCACCAGGCCGAAGATGGCCGCCAGCTTGATCAGCAGCCGGCTTCCGAACTTGCCGCGGCGCAAGCGCATCACCAGGCGGTAGATGCCCCAGCCGATGACCAGCAGCAGCACGCCGGCCACTGCCACGTTGATGGCGAACAGGCGCGTGTAGTAGCGCTCGTACAGCAGGCGGTTGTTGGTGGCCTGGGCCAGCAGGAAGATCAGCAGCAGGCCGATGCCCACCAGCAGCGCGATGGCCACCGCCAGCGCCCAGCGCCCCAGCCGCTTGCGGCGCGAATCCTCGATACCCGGCACGACCAGCGGCGCCTCGGTCACCGGCCCAGCTCCTGCGTCAGGTCGATGCGCCGCTCGACCGACACCACCCAGTCCGGCTGCCCGACCGAGCCCAGTTGCAGCGTGCGCGGCAACTGGCTGCCATCGAGCCGGAAGCGGAAGCGCAGCATGTGGCGGCCACTGCCGCCCAGTTCACCCGGCTCGGCGATCTTCCAGCGGCCGATGCGCTGCACGGCGGCGATGACCTCCTCCAGCGAGTCGTAGTTCTGGGCCAGGCTGACGCCCAGGCCGGCGTTGACCAGCGGTTCGGACGAGGTGTTCAGGCGCCAGCGCCGCGTCAGCGGCTGGTAGGTCACGCGCATGTAGCGGTGTGCGGACGCCGCCTTCTGGTCGTACCAGTACCAGCGCTCGCGCATCACCTCGGCCTCGGCCACGAAATGCACCGCGATGCCCTTGTGCAAGGCGTCCTCGACCACGGGGACAGCCGGAAATCGACACGCGCGGTCAGGAACAGGCCATCGTCGGCCCGTTCGACCCGCAGGGCCGCCAGCTCGGCGTTCTCGGCACGCGCCACGCCGACCAGGCCCAGGCAGCAGGTCAGCAGCCAAACCAGCAGCCGGCGGCTAGGCAGGGCGCTTGTGCAGCAGCGCGTAATAAAAGCCATCGTCACGGGCCCCATTGTCGCCAAGCGCGCCCGCCCCTTCGGGCGCCCCAGGCAATAAATGGCCTGGGGAGGGCAGCAATCGGGCATCGCTGTGGTGCGCAAGGAACGCCTCGACCCGGTCACGCCCCTCCTGCACGAACACCGAGCAGGTGCAGTACAGCAGACGCCCGCCGGGCTGCAGCAGCGGCCACAGCGCCTGCAGCAGGCGGTCCTGCTGCGCCGCCAGCTGGGCGATGTCGGACTCGCGGCGCAGCCAGCGCACATCGGGGTGGCGACTGACGATGCCCGAGGCGCTGCAGGGCGCGTCGAGCAGGATGGCGTCGTAGCGCTCGCCACGCCACCAGCCGGGCAAGTCGGCCGCATCGGCCACGCGCACATCGGCCTGCAGGCCCAGGCGCTGCAGGTTGTCGCGGATGCGGGCGCTGCGCACGGCGTCGATCTCCAGCGCCGTGACCCGTGCATCGGCGCAGAGTTCGAGCAGGTGCGCGGTCTTGCCGCCGGGGGCGGCGCAGGCGTCCAGCACGGCAGGCGCAGCGCCCTGCCAGCCGTCCAGCAGCAAGGGCGCCGCGCGCTGTGCCGCGGCGGATTGCACCGAGGCGTGGCCTTCGGCGAAACCCGGAATGGCCTGCACCGGCAGCGGCTTGTGCAGGCGCACCGCAGCGCCGCCCAGCACATCGGCCTGCAGGCCGTGGCGCGCCAGATCGGCGCTGAACGCCTCGACGCTGGTGCGCTGCAGATTCACGCGCAAGTCCATCGGCGCCGGCTGCTGCGCCGCCGCCAGAATCGCCTGCCAGTGGCCCGGGTGATCGCGCTTCAGGCGCTCGACCCACCAGCGCGGGTGGTTCCAGCGCGCCACCGGGTCCTGCAGGGCCGTGGCCATCAGCGCCGCGCGTTCGCGCAGAAAGCGGCGCAGGCAGGCGTTGATGAAGGCGGATTGCACACGCAGTGCCGGCTGCCGGCGCGCGGCTTCGACCGTCTGGTTGACCAGGGTGAACGGCTCGTACAGCGCATCGGGCTCGGGCTGCGCCAGCGCCAGCGCGGTGCACAGCAGCGCATCGACGGCCGGCGGCGGTGCGCGCCGGGCCAGCGCGCGGCGCAGCACCTCGGCCGTGCCCAGCCAGCGCAGGGCATGGAACGACAGCGCCTGCACGCCGGGGCGCAACGCCGGCTCCACCTGCTCGAGCTGGGCCGACAGCGAGCGCCCTTCACGCACGCCCTGCACGGCTTGCGCCACCAGCTGCAGCTGTCGCCACAGCGGCGGCGCGGATTCGGCCCGGGGTTCATACGCTCAACGCCCCTCGGCCAGCCGCGTGACGGTGCCGGCGGGCCTGAAGCCGAACAGACGCGCCACCACGGCGGCGGGAAACTGCGCGATGGCCTGGTTGTAGGCCTGGGCCGCGTCGTTGAAGGCCGTGCGCAGCGGCAGCGACTGGTGCAGCAGCCGCATCCAGCGCGACTGCAGCCGTTCGGCCGAGGGCACGGCGTCGGGCGGCACGGCGTCGGCCAGCGCGCTGGCCCAGGCGGTGCGCAAGGCCTCGTGCGCCATCACCAGACTGGCCATGCCGGGCACGTCGATGGGTTGCGCCCGCGCCTGCGCCAGGGCGACGGCGAACTGCTCGCTGGCCGCGTGCAGCCGCGCCCAGGCCGCGGTGACCTCGTCCTGCAGCTCGCCCGGCGCCGTGACGGCGCCGCCGCGCATGGCCTCGGGCAGGCAGCCCTGCACCCAGACCAGCTGCCGCACCAGTTGCTCGTCGAGCACGGCGAACGCCTTGACCACCGCCGACCGCAGACGCACCAGGCGGTTGTAGGCGCCGATGGCCCAGAAGAACAGCAGCGCCAGCAGGGCCCAGAACCAGAGCGAGAAGCTGAACATGATGCCTCAAAATAATAGCTGCTTGCGCCTGCTATGCCTTGATTTCATATACAAATCATTATGAAATCGTTATATGAAGGGCGCAAGCAGCTACCAAAATAAAGCGCCCTGCCGCCTGCGGGTGCAAACGGCAGGGCGCTCCTGCGGCAGGGCCGGGCCGATCAATCCGCGGCGGCGTCCTCGCCGGTGGCGGTGACTTCGCCGGCCTCGCCTGCTTCCGTGGCCTCGGCCAGTTCGGCGGCTTCGGCTTCGGCGATGGCGCGGCGCTCGGCCTCGTCCATCTGGTCCTTCACCTTGCGCGCCTGGTGGTAGGCCAGGCCGGTGCCCGCCGGGATCAGGCGGCCGACGATGACGTTCTCCTTCAGGCCACGCAACTCGTCGCGCTTGCCCATGATGGCGGCTTCGGTCAGCACACGGGTCGTCTCCTGGAACGACGCGGCGCTGATGAAGCTGTCGGTGGACAGCGAGGCCTTGGTGATGCCCAGCAGCACGTTGGAGTAGGTGGCGGGAATCTTGCCCTCGGCCTGCAGCGCCTCGTTGGTGTTGAGGATCTCCGAGCGCTCGACCTGCTCGCCAGCGATGTAGGACGACTCGCCAGGGTTCTCGACCACGACGCGGCGCAGCATCTGGCGCACGATCACCTCGATGTGCTTGTCGTTGATCTTCACGCCTTGCAGGCGGTAGACGTCCTGCACCTCGTCGACGATGTAGCGCGCCAGCTCTTCCATGCCCAGCAGGCGCAGGATGTCCTGCGGGTCGGCCGGGCCGTCGACGATGTGCTCGCCCTTGTTCACCACCTGGCCTTCGTGCACCAGGATGTTCTTCTCCTTGGGGATCAGCTCTTCCCACACCTTGCCATCCGGGTCGGTGATCTGCAGGCGGATCTTGCCCTTGGTCTCCTTGCCGAACGACACGGTGCCGGTCTGCTCGGCCAGCGTGCCCTTGTCCTTGGGCGTGCGGGCCTCGAACAGCTCGGCCACGCGCGGCAGACCGCCCGTGATATCGCGCGTCTTCTGGCCTTCCACCGGAATGCGCGCCAGCACCTCGCCGGGGCCGACTTCCTGGCCGTCGCGCACCTGGATCAGCGCGCCCACCTGGAAGCCGATGGTCACCGAGTGGTCGGTGCCGGGAATCTTGACTTCCTTGCCTTCCAGGTCGATCAGCTTGACCTGCGGACGCACGATCTTGGCCGAGCCGCGGCGCTTCGGATCGATCACCACCAGCGTCGACAGGCCGGTGACCTCGTCCACCTGCTTGGCCACCGTCAGGCCCTCTTCGACGTTCTCGAACTTCACGGTACCCGCGTACTCGGTAATGATCGGGCGCGTCAGCGGGTCCCAGTTGGCCAGGATGGTGCCGGCCTTGATGGCCTGGTCGGCCTTCACCGTCAGCGTGGCGCCGTAGGGCACCTTGTGGCGCTCGCGCTCGCGGCCGTGTTCGTCGTGGATGGTGATCTCGCCGGAACGCGAAATCACCACCAGCTCGCCGCGGCTGTTGGTCACGTAGCGCATGGTCGGGTTGAAGCCGATCGAGCCGTTGGACTTGGCCTCGACACTGCTGGCCACCGCCGCGCGCGACGCCGCACCGCCGATGTGGAAGGTGCGCATGGTCAGCTGCGTGCCGGGTTCGCCGATCGACTGCGCGGCGATCACGCCCACGGCCTCGCCCATGTTCACCAGGCCGCCGCGGCCCAGATCGCGGCCGTAGCACTTGGCGCAGATGCCGAAGCGCGTGGCGCAGGTCAGCGCGGTGCGCACGCGCACCTCGTCGATGCCAGCGTTCTCCAGCTCGTCGATGGCGTCCTCGTCCAGCATCTGGCCGGCCTGCACCACCACTTCCTGGTTCTCGGGGTTGACCAGGTCCTCGGCCGCGGTGCGGCCCAGGATGCGCTCGCGCAGCGATTCGATGATCTCGCCACCCTCGACAATGGCGCGCATCACCGAGCCGTCGCTGGTGCCGCAATCGTCCTCGGTCACCACCAGGTCCTGCGTCACGTCGACCAGGCGGCGCGTCAGGTAGCCCGAGTTGGCGGTCTTCAGCGCCGTGTCGGCCAGGCCCTTGCGTGCGCCGTGCGTCGAGATGAAGTACTGCAGCACGTTCAGGCCTTCACGGAAGTTGGCCGTGATGGGCGTCTCGATGATCGAGCCGTCGGGCTTGGCCATCAGGCCGCGCATGCCGGCCAGCTGGCGAATCTGCGCCGCGGAACCGCGCGCGCCCGAGTCGGCCATCATGTAGATGGAGTTGAACGACTCCTGCTCGACTTCCTTGCCGTGGCGGTCGGTGGTCTTCTGCTTGGCCAGCTGGGCCATCATGACCTTCGACACCTCGTCGCCGGCCTTGCCCCAGATGTCCACCACCTTGTTGTAGCGCTCGCCGGCGGTGACCAGGCCCGAGACGTACTGCTGCTCGATCTCCTTCACTTCCTTCTCGGCGCGCTCGATGATGTGCGTCTTCTCCTGCGGCACCAGCATGTCCTCGATGGCGATCGAGATGCCGGCGCGCGTGGCCAGGCGGAAGCCGTTCTGCAGCAGCTTGTCGGCAAACACCACGGTTTCCTTCAGGCCGCACTTGCGGAAGGATGCGTTGATCAGGCGCGAGATTTCCTTCTTCTTCAGCGCCTTGTTCATCAGCGAGAACGGCAGGCCCTTGGGCAGGATTTCGCTCAGCAGCGCGCGGCCCACGGTCGTCTCGACCAGGCTGGTGGAGGGCACCAGTTCGCCGCTGGTCTTGTCCTTGGACCACTCGGTCATGCGCACGCTGATCTTGGCGGTGAGTTCGGCCACGCCCGCGTCCAGCGCGCGCTGCACCTCGCCCACGTCGGAGAACACCAGGCCCTCGCCCTTGCCGTTGATGCGGTCGCGCGTGGTGTAGTACAGACCCAGCACCACGTCCTGAGAAGGCACGATGGAGGGCTCGCCCGAGGCCGGGAACAGCACGTTGTTGGAGGCCAGCATCAGCGTGCGGGCTTCCATCTGCGCCTCGACCGACAGCGGCACGTGCACGGCCATCTGGTCGCCGTCGAAGTCGGCGTTGAAGGCCGCGCACACCAGCGGGTGCAGCTGGATCGCCTTGCCCTCGATCAGGATCGGCTCGAACGCCTGGATGCCCAGGCGGTGCAGCGTGGGCGCACGGTTCAGCAGCACCGGGTGCTCGGTGATGACTTCTTCCAGGATGTCCCACACCACCGGCGTGCCGGCTTCCACCTCCTTCTTGGCCGCCTTGATGGTGGTGGCGATGCCCATGGCCTCGAGGCGGGCGAAGATGAAGGGCTTGAACAGCTCCAGCGCCATCAGCTTGGGCAGGCCGCACTGGTGCAGCTTGAGCGTGGGGCCCACGGTGATGACCGAACGGCCCGAGTAGTCGACGCGCTTGCCCAGCAGGTTCTGGCGGAAGCGGCCGCTCTTGCCCTTGATCATGTCGGCCAGCGACTTCAGCGCGCGCTTGTTGGCGCCCGTCATGGCCTTGCCGCGGCGGCCGTTGTCCAGCAGGCTGTCCACGGCTTCCTGCAGCATGCGCTTTTCGTTGCGCGCGATGATCTCGGGCGCCTTCAGCTCCAGCAGGCGGCGCAGGCGGCTGTTGCGGTTGATGACGCGGCGGTACAGGTCGTTCAGGTCGCTCGTGGCGAAGCGGCCGCCGTCCAGCGGCACCAGCGGGCGCAGGTCGGGCGGCAGCACGGGCAGCACGTCCAGCACCATCCACTCGGGCTTGATGCCGGACTTCTTGAACGCCTCCAGCACCTTCAGGCGCTTGGCGTTCTTCTTGATCTTGACTTCGGAGCCCGTGAGGTCGCCGCGCAGCTTCTCGATCTCGATGTCGAGGTCGATGCCTTCCAGCAGCTCCTTGATGCCCTCGGCGCCCATGCGCGCGACGAACTCGTCGCCGTATTCCTTGCGCTTGGCGTCGTAGTCGTCCTCGCTCATGATGCTGAACTTCTTCAGCGGCGTCATGCCGGGGTCGGTGACGACGTAGGCCTCGAAGTACAGCACGCGCTCGATGTCGCGCAGCGTCATGTCGAGCACCATGCCCAGACGCGACGGCAGCGACTTCAGGAACCAGATGTGGGCGCAGGGCGCGGCCAGGTCGATGTGGCCCATGCGCTCGCGGCGCACCTTGGTCTGGGTGACTTCGACGCCGCACTTCTCGCAGATCACGCCGCGGTGCTTCAGGCGCTTGTACTTGCCGCACAGGCACTCGTAGTCCTTGATCGGGCCGAAGATCTTGGCGCAGAACAGGCCGTCGCGCTCGGGCTTGAAGGTGCGGTAGTTGATGGTTTCCGGCTTCTTGACTTCACCGAAGGACCACGAACGGATCTTCTCGGGCGAGGCGAGGCCGATGCGGATGGCGTCGAAGTGCTCATCCGGCGTGAATTGCTTGAACAGGTCGAGTAGCGATTTCATGTGACTCTTGCCCTTTTCATCTCAAAATTTGATAGCTGTTTGCGCTTTATATACAAGGATTTCAGATAGAAAACCATCTGAAATCCTTTACAGACGGGCGCAAACAGCTCACTTTTTCATTGCAGCCGTGGCGCCTCAGGAACGCTCGAGCTCGATGTCGAGGCCCAGCGAGCGGATTTCCTTGACCAGCACGTTGAACGACTCGGGCATGCCGGCGTCGATCGAGTGTTCGCCCTTGACGATGCTCTCGTACACCTTGGTGCGGCCCTGCACGTCGTCGGACTTCACGGTCAGCATCTCCTGCAGCGTGTACGAGGCGCCATAGGCCTCCAGCGCCCACACTTCCATCTCGCCGAAACGCTGGCCGCCGAACTGCGCCTTGCCGCCCAGCGGCTGCTGCGTGACCAGCGAGTACGGGCCGGTGGAACGCGCGTGCATCTTGTCGTCGACCAGGTGGTGCAGCTTAAGGAAGTGCATGTAGCCGATGGTCGTCGGGCGCTCGAAGGCGTCGCCGGTGCGGCCGTCGTACAGGTAGGCCTGCGTGCGCGTGGCCGTGAGGCCCTTGGCCTGGGCCACCTCTTCAGGGTAGGCCAGCCTGAGCATGTCGAGGATTTCCTGCTCGTCGGCACCGTCGAACACCGGCGTGGCGAACGGCATGCCGCCGGTCAGGTTGCCCGCCATTTCCAGCAGCTGCTCGTCGCTCAGCTTCGACAGCTCTTCGGTGCGGCCTGTGCTGTTGTAGAGCTCCTCCAGGTACTTGCGCACCTTGGCCACGCGCTGCTCGCCCTGCAGCATCTCGTTGATGCGCTGGCCGATGCCCTTGCCGGCCCAGCCCAGGTGCACCTCGAGCACCTGGCCCACGTTCATGCGCGAGGGCACGCCCAGCGGGTTGAGCACGATGTCGGCGGGCGTGCCGTCGGCCATGTAGGGCATGTCCTCGACCGGAACGATCTTGGACACCACGCCCTTGTTGCCGTGGCGGCCGGCCATCTTGTCGCCGGGCTGCAAGCGGCGCTTGACGGCCAGGTACACCTTGACCATCTTCAGCACGCCGGCGGGCAGCTCGTCGCCTTGCGTGAGCTTCTTGCGCTTTTCCTCGAAGGCCAGATCGAAGCTGTGGCGCTGCTGCTCGATGGAGGCCTTGATGCTCTCCAGCTGGGCGGCGACGTCGTCCTCGGCCGGGCGGATGTCGAACCAGTGGTATTTGTCGACCGAGGCCATGTAGGCCTTGTCGATCTTGGTGCCCTTGGCGATGCGGTTGGGGCCGCCGTTGGCGGCCTTGCCCACCAGCAGC
This sequence comes from Ottowia beijingensis, assembly GCF_013423955.1. GTDB lineage: Bacteria > Pseudomonadota > Gammaproteobacteria > Burkholderiales > Burkholderiaceae_C > Ottowia > Ottowia beijingensis. The sequence continues at coordinate 1,525,780 of NZ_JACCKX010000001.1, forward strand.
TTCTCGATGCGGTCGAAGGCGTCGGCCTCGACGATGCGCAGCTGGTCGTTCAGGTCCAGGCGGTAGCGCTTCAGCTCGTCGTCGATGATCTGCTGCGCGCGCTTGTCGCGCTGGATGCCTTCGCGGGTGAACACCTGCACGTCGATCACCGTGCCCTGGGAGCCCTGGTCGACGCGCAGCGAGGTGTCCTTCACGTCGCTGGCCTTTTCGCCGAAGATGGCGCGCAGCAGCTTCTCCTCGGGCGTCAGCGTGGTCTCGCCCTTGGGCGTGACCTTGCCCACCAGCGTGTCGCCGGGCATCACCTCGGCACCCACGTAGATGATGCCGGACTCGTCCAGGCGGTTCAGCTGCTGCTCGCTCAGGTTCGGGATGTCGCGCGTGATCTCCTCGGCGCCCAGCTTGGTGTCGCGCGCCATCACCACCAGTTCCTCGATGTGGATGCTGGTGTAGCGGTCGTCGGCCACCACGCGTTCGCTGATCAGGATCGAGTCCTCGAAGTTGTAGCCGTTCCAGGGCATGAAGGCGATCAGCATGTTCTGGCCGATGGCGATCTCACCCAGGTCGGTCGAGGCGCCGTCGGCGATCACGTCGCCCTTGGCCAGCTTGTCGCCCTTCTTGACGATGGGGCGCTGGTGGATGTTGGTGTTCTGGTTGGAACGCTGGTACTTGATGAGGTTGTAGATGTCCACGCCCACTTCACCGGCCACGGCCTCGTCGTCGTTGACGCGGATCACGATGCGGGTGGCGTCGACGTAGTCGACCACGCCGCCACGGCGCGCCGTGACCACGGTGCCCGAGTCGATGGCGGCCACGCGCTCGATGCCGGTGCCGACCAGCGGCTTCTCGGGCCGCAGCACGGGCACGGCCTGGCGCGACATGTTGGCGCCCATCAGTGCGCGGTTGGCGTCGTCGTGCTCCAGGAAGGGCACCAGCGATGCCGCCACCGACACGATCTGCGCCGGCGACACGTCCATGTACTGGATGCGCTCGGCACCGACCAGGATGGATTCGCCGGCTTCACGCGCGGAGACCAGCTCACCCGTCAGGCGGCCTTCCTTGTCGAGCACGGCGTTGGCCTGCGCGATGACGTACTTGCCTTCCTCGATGGCCGACAGGTAGTCGATCTGGTCGGTCACCTTGCCATCCACCACGCGGCGGTACGGCGTCTCGATGAAGCCGTATTCGTTCAGGCGCGCGTACAGCGCCAGCGAGTTGATCAGGCCGATGTTCGGGCCTTCCGGCGTCTCGATCGGGCAGACGCGTCCGTAGTGCGTCACGTGCACGTCGCGCACCTCGAAGCCGGCACGCTCGCGCGTCAGGCCGCCCGGGCCCAGGGCCGAAACGCGGCGCTTGTGCGTAATCTCGGCCAGCGGGTTGGTCTGGTCCATGAACTGCGACAGCTGCGACGCGCCGAAGAACTCCTTGAGCGCCGCGGAAATCGGCTTGAGTTGATCAGGTCGTGCGGCATCAGCGGGTCCTGCTCGGCCTGGCCCAAGCGCTCCTTCACGGCCTTCTCGATGCGCGCCAGGCCGGTGCGGTACTGGTTCTCGGCCAGTTCGCCCACACAGCGCACGCGGCGGTTGCCCAAATGGTCGATGTCGTCCACCTCGCCACGGCCGTTGCGCAGCTCGACCAGGATCTTGACCACGGCGAGGATGTCCTCGTTGGTCAGCACCATCGGGCCGGTGGATTCATCGCGACCCACCTTGGCGTTGAACTTCATGCGGCCGACGCGCGACAGGTCGTAGGTGTCGGGGTTGTAGAACAGGCGCTGGAAGAGGGCCTGCACGGCGTCCTCGGTCGGCGGCTCGCCGGGGCGCATCATGCGGTAGATGGCCACGCGGGCGGCGAACTCGTCGGCGGTCTCGTCGGCGCGCAGCGTCTGCGAGATGTAGGCGCCCTGGTCGAGCTCGTTGGTGTAGATGGCCTGCAGCTCCTGCACGCCGGCCTCGCGCAGCTTCTTCAGCAGCGCGTCGGTCAGCTCGTCGTTGGCCTTGGCGATGATCTCGCCGGTGTCGGGATCGACCACGTTCTTGGCCACCACGCGGCCGACGAGGAAGTCCTCGGGCACGCTGATATGGGTGGTGCCCGACTGCTCCATCTCGCGCGTGTGACGCGCGGTGATGCGCTTGTCCTTGGCCACCACCACCTTGCCAGACTTGTCGGTGATGTCGAAACGCGCCACCTCGCCCTTCAGGCGATCGGCCACGAACTCCATCTGCGCGCCGCTGTCCATCAGGCGGAAGTTGTCGTTGACGAAGAAGTTCGCCAGGATCTGCTCGGGGTTCAGGCCGATGGCCTTGAGCAGGATGGTGACCGGCATCTTGCGGCGACGGTCGACGCGGAAGAACAGGATGTCCTTCGGGTCGAATTCGAAGTCCAGCCACGAGCCGCGGTAGGGAATGATGCGCGCCGAGAACAGCAGCTTGCCCGAGCTGTGGGTCTTGCCCTTGTCGTGCTCGAAGAACACGCCGGGCGAGCGGTGCAGCTGCGACACGATCACGCGCTCGGTGCCGTTGACGATGAACGAGCCCTTGTCGGTCATCAGGGGCACCTCGCCCATGTAGACCTCCTGCTCCTTCACTTCCTTGACCACCTTGGATTGCGGCGTGGAGGATTCGCGGTCGTAGATGATGAGCTGCACGCGCGCGCGCACGGCCGACGAGAAGGTCAGGCCGCGCGTCTGGCATTCGCGCACGTCGAACGCGGGCTTGGCCAGGTTGTACTCGACGAACTTCATCTCGACGAAGCCGTTGTGCGAGACGATGGGGAAGGCCGATTCGAACGCGGCCTGAAGGCCTTCATGCGTGCGTTTCTTGGGTGGCGTGTCAGCCTGCAGGAAGGCCGTGTAGGCATCTTTCTGCATCTGCAGCAGATAAGGCACCTGAAGCACGCTCTCGCGGGTGCCAAAGCTCTTGCGGATGCGCTTGCGTTCGGTAAAGGTATAGGCCATGAAATCTCCGGGCGTTGACTGAGGAAGTCCTGGACATCTGGCGACTAAGACATCAGGGCGCGGCGCGGCCTGATCAATGCTTGGTGACTGGCCACTACCAGCCGATGGCGGACGACCGCGCATTGCACGCGGCCCGAACCAAGTGGTCTTCTGCAGTCGGGATCAGAAGACACTTGAAAACCCCACTTTGGCGCGGGATTTTCAGGTGCGCTCTGAAAGCGCAAAAGGCTGGTTGACCAACCAGCCTGCAAATCGGTGGAACCTGCCGCGCGGAGCGAGGGAAAACGCGCCGCGCGGAGTGCTCCAGGCCGATTTACTTGAGCTCGGCCTTGGCGCCAGCTTCCACCAGCTTCTTCTGAGCGGCTTCGGCGTCGGCCTTGGGCATGGCTTCCTTGACGGTCTTCGGTGCGCCGTCCACCAGGTCCTTGGCTTCCTTCAGGCCCAGGCCGGTGATCTCGCGCACGGCCTTGATGACGCCCACCTTCTGGGCGCCGGCGTCCGTCAGCACCAGGTCGAATTCGGTCTTCTCTTCGGCTGCGGCCGCTGCGCCACCGCCGGCACCACCGGCTGCCGGGGCAGCCATGGCTGCGGCGCTCACGCCGAACTTCTCTTCGATGGCTTTCACCAGGTCGTTGAGCTCCATGACCGTCATGCTGTCCAGCGCGGTCAGAAATGCGTCTTTATCAAATGCCATGATCAATTCCTAGAAAACAGTATGGGTTACCAATCAGCCGCGCCCTGTTCAGGCAGCGGCCGCTTCGCCTTCGCCCTTCTTGGCCGCCAGCGCGCCCAGCACCACGGCGGTGCGGGAAACGGGCGACATGAGCAAGCCGCACAGCTGCGCCAGCAGCACTTCCTTGAGGGAATGCTGGCCAGCTGCTTCACGCCGTTCGCATCCAGGGCCTTGCCACCGTAGACGCCACCGCGGATGACCAGCTTGTCGTTGGTCTTCGCGAAATCGGCCACCACCTTGGCAGCGGCCACTGCGTCTTCGGAGAAGCCGTAGATCAGCGGACCGGTCATCTGGTCAGCTGCCACTTCAAACCCGCTGCCGGCGACAGCACGACGGGCCAGGGTGTTCTTCAACACACTCAGGGCCACGCCGTTGCTGCGCGCTTCGCTGCGCAGTTTGGTCATGTCAGCCACCGTGACGCCGCGGTACTCCGCCATCACGAGCGTTTGAGCTTTAGCGGCGAGGCCGGTCACTTCTTTGATGACCGCTTCTTTCTCACTGCGATTCAGACTCAAGGTCTACTCCTTCAAAATGCGCCGTTCGACTGAAGGCCGTATGGCCGTTCGCCTGGCGGCGCGCCTTCTTGCAGCGACCTACTGCTTTCAAGGAAAAATCCTTTGCAGCGGGTACGCCATCTGCGCTGGTAGCTCCGAAAATCAGAGCACATTAAACAGGGTTTGCACCCTGCACCAGCGGTCTTGGATGACCCGGATCGGCTTGCAGCCAGTCCGGCCCACCACGTCGGAAGCTGACCTTTCGGACAGCCTCCGAATTCTTTGCCTCAAGCGTTGATGCTCTGCGTGTCGACGCGAACGCCCACACCCATCGTGCTCGACACCGCCACCTTGCGCAGGTACACACCCTTGCTGGTGGCGGGCTTGGCCTTGTTCAGGGCCTCGATCAATGCGGCCAGGTTGCCCTGCAGCTTCTCGGTGTCGAACGAACGACGGCCGATGGTGCCGTGGATGATGCCGGCCTTGTCGACGCGGAACTGCACCTGACCGGCCTTGGCATTCTTCACCGCCGTGGCGACGTCGGGCGTCACGGTGCCGACCTTGGGGTTCGGCATCAGGCCGCGCGGCCCGAGGATCTGGCCCAGCGTACCGACCACGCGCATGGCGTCGGGGGCTGCGATCACCACGTCGAAGGGCATGTTGCCAGCCTTCACCTGCTCGGCCAGGTCGTCCATGCCGACCACGTCGGCACCGGCGGCCTTGGCTTCCTCGGCCTTCGGCCCTTGAGCGAACACGGCCACGCGCTTGGTCTTGCCGGTGCCGTTGGGCATCACGACAGCGCCACGCACGACCTGGTCGGATTTCTTGGCGTCGACGCCCAGTTGCACGGCCACGTCGATGGATTCATCGAACTTGGCAGTGGCATGCTCCTTCACCAGCGCCAGCGCATCGGCCAGCGGGTACAGCTTGGTCGAGTCGACCTTGCCTTCCTGGGCTTTCTGTTTCTTGGTCAGCTTGGCCATTTACACGCCCTCCACGGTGACGCCCATCGAACGGGCCGAGCCGGCGATCGTGCGCACGGCGGCGTCCAGATCGGCGGCGGTCATGTCCTTCATCTTGGTCTTGGCAATTTCCTCGAGCTGGGCCCGGGTGATCTTGCCGACCTTGTCGGTGTTCGGCTTGGCCGAACCCTTGTCGAGCTTGATGGCCTTCTTGATCAGCACGTTCGCCGGCGGCGTCTTGATGATGAAGGTGAAGCTCTTGTCCGCGAAGGCGGTGATCACCACCGGCAGCGGCAGACCGGGCTCGACGCCCTGGGTCTGGGCGTTGAACGCCTTGCAGAACTCCATGATGTTCAGACCGCGCTGGCCCAGGGCAGGGCCAATGGGCGGCGACGGGTTGGCTTTACCAGCCGGCACTTGCAGCTTGATGAAGCCGACGATCTTCTTCGCCATGCTTTACTCCTTGCGGGTACATGCGCCTGGGTTTCAATCCCAAGCTCCCCGGGGTTGTCGACTCTGGGTCAAAAAGGCCGCCAGCGCAGAGTCGGAGAGCGCCAACAGCTATAAAAACAATATCAGGCCTTCTCGATCTGGGCGAATTCCAGCTCGACCGGCGTGGCACGACCAAAGATCGTGACCGACACGCGCACCTTGCTCTTCTCGTAGTTGACTTCCTCGACGGTGCCGTTGAAGTCGGTGAACGGGCCTTCCTTGACGCGGACGTATTCGCCCACCTCGAACTCGACCTTGTGGCGCGGCTTCTCGGTGCCTTCCTGCATCTGGTTGACGATCTTCATGACCTCGTCTTCCGAGATGGGGGCCGGGCGGTTCTTGGCGCCACCGACGAAGCCGGTCACCTTGTTGGTGTGCTTCACCAGGTGCCAGGTGTCGTCGTCCATCACCATCTCGACCAGCACATAGCCGGGGAAGAACTTGCGCTCGGTGGTGCGCTTGACGCCGCTCTTGATCTCGACCACCTCTTCCGTCGGCACCATGATGCGGCCGAACTTGACTGCATGCCGGCGCGGTTGATGCGCTCGACGATATTGCGCTCCACCGCCTTCTCCATGCCCGAATAGGCATGGACGACGTACCACTTCAGGTCGGGGTTGCGCGCCTCGCCCGCCGCCATCTCATTTGCCGCGATGTCGCTCATCAACCCTCCAACCCAGAACCAGGTCGTACAGCACCCACTCGAGCGTCTTGTCGGTGAGCCACAGGAACAACGCCATCACGACCGCAAAGGCGAACACGAAAGCGGTGGTCTGCAGCGTTTCCTTGCGCGACGGCCAGACGACCTTCTTGACCTCGCGCCAGGCATCACGACCAAAGGCGACCAGGCGCTTGCCGTACTCGGAGGTGAAGAAAACCACCGCGGCCAGCACGAGACCGGCAATCAAACCACCCCACTGGACCAGCGGACCCTGGGCACCCAGCAGATAGAACGCCACCAGCGCCCCGATGACCAGCAGACCGACGATCGCCAGTCGCGCCTTGTCGGCACCGGAGCTCACGGTTTCAACTTGAGTGCTTGCCATGCTTGGGCAGTATTTCCAGAGATGGCGTGCAAAGACAGAACTTCAAACACGCATCGATTCAACACACAAGCCCGCCAAGGGTTTGGCGGGCTTCAAAGGCCACTGCAGAGCAGTGGCAGGGGCAGAGGGAATCGAACCCCCAACCTTCGGTTTTGGAGACCGACGCTCTGCCAGTTGAGCTATACCCCTAGACCTCGATTACTCGATGATCTTGGCCACCACGCCCGCGCCCACGGTGCGGCCGCCTTCACGAATGGCAAAGCGCAGGCCTTCTTCCATGGCGATCGGAGCGATCAGCTTGACGGTGATGCTCACGTTGTCGCCAGGCATGACCATTTCCTTGCCTTCGGGCAGTTCGATGGAGCCGGTCACGTCGGTGGTGCGGAAGTAGAACTGCGGACGGTAGTTGTTGAAGAACGGGGTGTGGCGGCCACCTTCGTCCTTGCTCAGCACGTAGACCTCACCGGTGAAGTGGGTGTGCGGCTTGATGGAGCCGGGCTTGCACAGCACCTGGCCGCGCTCGACTTCCTCGCGCTTGGTGCCGCGCAGCAGGATGCCGACGTTGTCGCCGGCCTGGCCCTGGTCGAGCAGCTTGCGGAACATTTCGACGCCGGTGCAGGTGGTTTTCTGCGTGGCCTTGATGCCGACGATTTCGATTTCCTCGCCGACCTTGATGATGCCGCGCTCGATGCGGCCGGTGACGACGGTGCCGCGGCCGGAGATGGAGAACACGTCTTCGACGGGCATGAGGAAGGCGCCGTCGATGGCGCGCTCGGGCGTGGGGATGTAGGTGTCGAGGGCTTCGGCCAGCTTCATGATGGCCTGCTCGCCCAGCTCGCCGGTGTCGCCTTCGAGGGCCAGCTTGGCCGAGCCCTTGATGATGGGGGTGTCGTCGCCGGGGAATTCGTACTTGGAGAGCAGCTCGCGCACTTCCATTTCGACGAGTTCGAGCAGTTCGGCGTCGTCGACCATGTCGGCCTTGTTCAGGAAGACGATGATGTAGGGCACGCCGACCTGGCGGCTCAGCAGGATGTGCTCGCGGGTCTGGGGCATGGGGCCGTCGGCGGCGGAGCACACCAGGATGGCGCCGTCCATCTGGGCAGCACCGGTGATCATGTTCTTGACGTAGTCGGCGTGGCCGGGGCAGTCGACGTGGGCGTAGTGGCGGTTGGCGGTTTCGTACTCGACGTGCGAGGTGTTGATGGTGATGCCGCGCGCTTTTTCTTCGGGGGCGTTGTCGATCTGGTCGTAGCTCTTGACTTCACCACCGAACTTCTTGCCCAGCACGGTGGCAATGGCCGCCGTCAGCGTGGTCTTGCCATGGTCAACGTGGCCAATCGTGCCCACGTTCACGTGCGGCTTGCTTCGCTCGAATTTCTCTTTTGCCATTTCTTCGACTCCGAAAAATTAACTCAACATCAACAAACGACAGCCAGGACGCGTGCGCCACAGCCTCTGGAATGGTGCCCTTGGTGGGAATCGGACCCACGACCTCTCCCTTACCAAGGGAGTGCTCTACCACTGAGCCACAAGGGCGAAAACCTGAACTCAAGCCCGACACACAAACCGACCGACTGGAGCGGGAGACGGGAATCGAACCCGCGTCATTAGCTTGGAAGGCTAAGGTTCTACCATTGAACTACTCCCGCAAAGACACGCCTCAAGGCGCGTTCATCTTGCGTGAGCCCATGCACCCAGCCCTCGCCGAGCAACCGCCCATCCTAACGCTCATCGTGTCAGCCGCGTGTGACAGCCTAGCCTGCTGGTGGAGAGGGCTGGATTCGAACCAGCGTAGGTGTAAACCGGCAGATTTACAGTCTGCTGCCATTAACCACTCGGCCACCTCTCCGGCAGGGAACCATGAATTATGCCACCAATTGACCGGCCCCGGCAAGTGGTGTAGGCCGGTCACGACGCTGCGCCGAGCCAGTCGATCGGCGGCTCGCCCCGTTGCAGCAGGAAGGCGTCCGCCTGACCGAAATGCCCGCAGCCGATGAAAGGCACCGGCGGACGCGACGCGGACAGCGGCGAAGGATGGTTGGCCGACAGCCACAGATGGCGCTCGGCTTCGTTGCCAGCAGGCCGCATGGCCTGCGCGTGGGCGCCCCACAGCATGAAAACAAGCGGCCGCTCACTTTCGACCAGGGCACGAAAGATGCTGGAGGTCAGCGCCTGCCAGCCCAGCCGGCTGTGGCTGCCGGCCTGGCCCGCGAGCACGGTCAGGCTGGCGTTCAGCAACAACACTCCCTGGCGCGCCCAGCGGTCGAGCAGACCCTCGGGCTGGGGGCGCGGCCGTATTCGCGCTGCAGTTGCTTGTAGATGTTGCGCAGACTGGGCGGCAGCCGCACGCCGGGCGCCACAGCGAAAGCCAGCCCGTTGGCCTGGCCCGGGCCGTGGTACGGGTCTTGCCCCAGGATGACCACGCGCACCGCCTCGGGCGGCGTCAGTCCCAGCGCACGCAGGGGCTGTGGCGGGAAGATGCTGGCGCCCTGGCCCAGCTGCGCCTTCAACTCCGCGCCCAGCCGACGCCCCTGTTGGCTATGCAGAAACTGGTGCACCAAGGGGCGCCACCCTGCGGCCACCTGATCAAGGTCGGGTGGCCAGCGTTGCAGCGTGGACTCAGGATCAGGCATCAAATCAGGCTTCAGCGCCCGTCCATCAAGCGCAAACAGCTATCTTTAATATAGCAATCAGACAAACAACTGCGCCAGCGCCTCGCCCGGCTCGTCGGCGCGCATGAAGGCCTCGCCGACCAGGAAGGCGTTCACGCCCGCATCGCGCATGCGGCGCACGTCGTCGCGCGTGTGGATGCCACTTTCGGTGACCAGCAGGCGGTCGGCCGGCACGTCCTTCAGCAGGCCCAGCGTGGTGTTCAGGCTGACCTCGAAGTTGCGCAGGTTGCGGTTGTTGATGCCGACCAGCGGTGTCTTCAGCTTCAGCGCGCGTTCCAGCTCGGCGCCGTCGTGCACCTCCACTAGCACGGCCATGTCCAGGCTGTGGGCGACTGCTTCCAGCTCCTGCATCTGGCCGTCACCCAGGCACGCAGCGATCAGCAGGATGCAGTCGGCGCCGATGGCGCGCGCCTCGTACACCTGGTACGGGTCGATCATGAAATCCTTGCGCAGCACCGGCAGCTCGCAGCTGGCGCGGGCCTGCTTGAGGTAGTCGACGCTGCCCTGGAAGAACTGCTTGTCAGTCAGCACCGACAGGCAGGCCGCGCTCACCTTGCCGCCGCTGTCCGTGTCGCCCACCGCGTAGCTCTGCGCGATGTCGGCCGGCACGAAGTCGGGGCGGATCACGCCCTTGCTGGGGCTGGCCTTCTTGATCTCGGCGATCACCGCCGACTGCCCCGCGTCGATCTTGCGGCGCAACGCGCCAATGAAATCGCGCGTCAGCACGCGGCTTTCGGCGTCCTCGCGCATGGCGGCCAGCGAGACCTTCTTCAGCCCCGCCGCCACTTCCTCGCGCTTGACGGCGACGATCTTGTCCAGGATATCACTCATCTTTTGATAGCTCCTCGCGCTGCTCCGGCGCCGGTTGCTTCAGAATTTTGACGAAAACCCGGTGCATGACAACCGCCGCCACCAGCGTGATCAGCGTCACGCCCAGGGCGATCCACACACCCTCGTCCTGCCACATCATGCCGCCTTGGCCAGCGATTGGGTGAACGCCAGCACCTGATCCAGCTTGGCCTGCGCGGCGCCGGTTTCGATGGCCTCGCGCGCGCGGTCGATGCCGGCCTTGATGGTGCTGGCCACGCCCGCCGCGTACAGCGTCACGCCGGCGTTCAGGATGACGATGTTCTTGGCCGGCCCGTCCTGGTTGGCCAGCACGCCCTTCAGCATGGTCAGCGACTGCTCGGGTGTCTCCACCTTGATGGCGCGGTTGCTCTGCATCGGCAGGCCAAAGTCCTCGGGGTGGATCTCGTACTCGCTGATCTCGCCGTTCTTCAGCTCGCCCACCATGGTGGCGGCACCCATGCTGCACTCGTCCATGCCGTCGCGGCCGTAGACGACCACCGCGTGGTCGGCGCCCAGCCGCTGCAGCGCACGCACCTGGATGCCCACCAGGTCGGGGTGGAACACGCCCATCACGATGTTGGGCGCGCCGGCCGGGTTGGTCAGCGGGCCCAGGATGTTGAAGAAGGTCTTGACACCCATCTCCTTGCGCACCGGCGCCACGTTCTTCATCGCCGGGTGGTGGTTGGGCGCGAACATGAAACCCACGCCCGTCTCGGCGATGCTGCGCGCGATCTGCTCCGGCGTCAGGTCGAGCGCGATGCCCAGCGCCTCGATCACGTCCGCGCTGCCGGATTTGGACGACACGCTGCGCCCGCCGTGCTTGGCCACGCGCGCGCCGGCCGCCGCGGCCACGAACATGCTGCAGGTGCTGATGTTGAAGGTGTGCGAGCCGTCGCCGCCCGTGCCCACCACGTCCACCAGGTGCTTGGTGTCGGCCACCTGCACCTTGGTCGACAGCTCGCGCATCACCTGCGCGGCGGCGGTGATCTCGCCAATGGTCTCCTTCTTCACGCGCAGCCCGGTGGTGATGGCCGCCACCATCAGCGGCGAGATTTCGCCCTGCATGATCATGCGCATCAGGTGCAGCATTTCGTCGTGGAAGATTTCGCGATGTTCGATGGTGCGCTGCAGCGCTTCTTGTGCGGTGATGGTCATGGTTGGAATCTTGAAAGTTGAGAAAGAAAGTCAGCGCGCGGTCGGCGCATCGGTCAGCGCCAGCCTGATGCCGAAGCCGATGAACAGCGTGCCGGCCAGACCGTCCAGCCAGCGCGTGGCCCGCTGCAACGCCCCGGCGCGCCGCGCCAGCCAGGCCGCCGCCAGCGCCCAGCCGATGCACACCAGCAGACTGTTGAAGGTGAACAGCAGCCCCAGCGCCAGAAACACCCCGCCCGTGTGCGCCGTGCCCGGCGCGATGAACTGCGGCACGAAAGCCAGGAAGAACAGCGCCACCTTGGGGTTGAGCACGTTGGTCAGAAAGCCACGGCGGAACACGATGGCCAGCGCGGATTCAGTATCAAATCGGCCTTCAGCGCCCGCCATATAAGCGCCAACAGCTATTTTTACAGGAGCATCCTGACCCATCGCCGAGCGCAGCATCTGCACGCCCACCCACACCAGATACACCGCGCCCAGCCACTTCAGCACGCCGAACGCCGTGCTGCTGGCCGCCAGCAGCGCCGACACGCCGAGCGCCGCGGCGGCCACGTGCACCAGGCAGCCCGCCGAAATACCCAGCGCCGCCGCCACGCCCGCCCGCGCCCCGGCGCGCACGGCGTTGGCGACGATGAACATCACGTCAGGACCCGGAGTCAGGTTGAGCAGCAGGCCGGCGGCGATGAAGACGAGCAGGTGCGAAGCGTCGGGCATGGGATTCAACCCCGCCGCTGGGGCTGGGTGCGGTGCAAAAGACGGTCAGTGAATCGCGCGGCGGCTGGATGCCATGGGTCGCCAGAATGCGACCCGCGGCACCACGGTGATAAGCACCGTGCGCGATCAGATGGTGCAGCATCTCGCCGCGCGAAATGCGCCCGGCCTCGCCATCCGTGAAACGGAATGAGAGCACTTCAGCCAACGCCGCTGGCGCCAAACCATCCACGTAGTGCACGTACCAATCGTCACTGACACGCGCCTTGGTTTTCAGCGCAAGCAAGTCGGGCGTCTCGTCGGTGTTGGTGGCCGCATAACCGTGCGGCTCGCCGACCAAATGACCCGCAAAGATGCGGTCCACCACGAACGTGTGGTTGAGGATACGGATGAAAAGCTGAAGGTCAGTAGCAGTCAAAGTGGACTGCGCCATCTCACCCAATGTCATCAGTTCATCGTTGGCCCAACGCTTGTACTCGAACAGCGATTTCAGCATGGCATGCTCTCCACGGCGGCGTTCAGCGCAGGAAATTCGCCAACATCGCATGCCCATGCTCCGTCAGGATGCTCTCCGGATGGAACTGCACGCCTTCGATGCGCACGTCGTGGGCGTAGCCGGTGTGGCGCACACCCTGGATTTCGCCGTCGTCGTCGCTGGTGGCGGTGATTTCCAGCTCTTTCGGGCAGGTGGCACGGTCGATGACGAGCGAGTGGTAGCGGTTGACGGTGAACTGCGCCGGCAGCCCGGCGAAGACGCCCTGCTGCGTGGTGCTGATGGTGCTGGTCTTGCCGTGCATCTGCACCTTGGCGCGCACGATGTCGCCGCCGAAGGCCGCACCAATGGCCTGGTGGCCCAGGCACACGCCGAGGATGGGCAGCTTGCCGGCGAAGTGCTGGATGGCCACTACCGACACGCCCGCCTCGGTGGGCGAGCACGGACCGGGGCTGATGCACAGGCGGTCGAATTCCCCGCGCTGGAACATCGCATTGAGCTGCTCCAGCGTCACCTCGTCGTTGCGCAGCACGGTGACCTGCGCGCCCAGTTCGCCGAAGTACTGCACGATGTTGAAAGTGAAGCTGTCGTAGTTGTCGATCATCAGGACTTTCATCATCATAACTCCTTGTTTTTATTGATGTTTTTCATTACACACCACCTCCATTACACACATCATTACACACATCGACGGTCGATTGCGATGGACGAAGCGCAGGTAGAGGTCGGCACTGGGTCACAATGAATTTTGAGAGAGGCCGTAGGGTGCGCCGACACGGTGTACTGAGGAAGCGCCTCCGCTCGCGTGGCTGGCTTGAGGGCCAAGACAAAACGGCCAAGCTTACGGCCCGCGGCGACGCGGCGCGCGGGGCCTGAGCTCGAAGATGGGGCTGGGGTGCTAAGGGCATCGGGCAATCTCCTCAAATCTTGGAGCCGCCGTGCCGGAGTAGCCTTCTTTGAAACCTTGCCTGCCGGTACGGCGGCAAGGTGCGGTCAAGACCGCAACGACATGCCGCTTCCTATTGGAAGCGCCACCACAGAGCGATGTTGGTCGAAGCGGTACGAGTCATGGACAGACCAAAGTGTTGAATTAAAACGCTGGAAACCAATCCGGTGACTTCCGAACGCACTTCCTGTATCAGCCGTTCTCATTTTACCACGGGCATGCTAGCCAAAGTCCACTCTTAGAGAACAGACAACTCATCCTTCGGTATGCAGAGAACTGCGAGCTATTCGCCCTCTGATGTGATCTCAACCGCAACAAGGGCAAGCTACTGAGCCAAAGTGGCTACTCAGCATCCCCGCTCCACGTTGCGGCCTCCAACCGCACCAGCAGCAACATGAAGCAACGGCTTGGTGAGCGTCAAATCTGCGGTTCGCTGTCACCACAAACTGCTCGTGCGTAATGCTATCTCGATATATCAGCATCCTAATCAGATATCGCCCCACTGGATTCTCCCTGCAAATCCAAGGTTCCAAGCAGCAGTTGACGCTGCTTGCGGCTTCTGAAACCACTGGGCTATCAGGCCATACCCAAACGGTTTTGCGTAGATCGCTGCAACCCATGACGCTGCCAGTGTGAGGCCACTGTTGAGCCATACCTGCCAAGGCCCAGTCATCTGGATAGCTCACATATTTTTGCACATCGAGCGCGCGACGGCTACCTGCAAGAGCTGGTGAGAAGGCTCAAACCCCACGACGAAGCGGGTCCCTGACCCCCGCTTCATGCACAGACAACAGGCCGACCATGCGGTTGGCACCAAAGGAGTCGGCCATGTAACTCTCCTGGAAGGGGATGGGAGCATGAACAACAATGCACCAAAATCAAAGGTGTTCTATCGCCCGATCGAAGCGTCCATCCGCTGGGCCGGGCTACTGCGATACAAACAGGTGATCCTGGCGTCGATCTCGTCGGCGCGGAACCTGCCACATTCGATGGACTGCCCGCGCTGGGGCGAACTGCGGCTGTACACCGAACGCATCTATGACGGCATCCTCAATGGGGAACTTCCCTTCGGACGGGACGGCATCACGACGCACGATACCGAACTGATCGACTCTCCCGATCTCACCGTCCGCCATGTCGATCTGAAGCGCTGGATGCGCCAGCACTATCCCGAACACCGACCAGGCTTTCTCTTTTCCCGTAGCGAGCGCATCGCCCATCCTTCCATTTCACTGGAAACCGGGCAAGCCATGCTGGTTGAGCAGTTCGCCCTGAAATCCGCCTTGGAGCAGTCCAAGCGCCAACTTCGCGAGCTGCAGGACACGCACGACGCGCTGCTCAAGCAGTCCTCGGTGATCCCCGCATGCGCGCAATGCTCGATCAGCGATCGGGCCGAGACCACCTACCTGAACATCATCGGGGGCATGCTGGAGTTGATACTCGGCCAGTCGCCCTCGGGCACGCCGTACTCCAGCTTCAAGACGCAGGAGGCCGTGGTCAGCGCATTGGTCGCCCATCACCACGGCGTCATGGGGATCGCGGAGCGGACATTGAACGGCAAGTTCGCCACAGCCAGGCGCCGGCTACATAGCGCCATCCTCTAAGGTTTTCCAGCTTGTTTAGGCAGCCGCGGAGATTGCATTGGCAATGTCTTTCCGCAGCCGCGTCTATTGAATAGAGGTCACGCCAACAAACGCCACTGAGCGTTCAGGAGTGACCGCCATGTCGCCAACACCTGCACTGCCGCCCAACGAGCGCCGCATCCTGCGCCTGGAAGAAGTCGAAGCGAAGTCCGGCTTCAAGCGTGCCCACCTCTACAACTTGATGCGCGCCGGCAAGTTCCCCAAGGCGCTGCGCCTGGGCGTGCGCGCCGTCGGCTGGGATTCCATCGAAATCGACCAGTGGATCGCCGAGCGCGTCAACAACCGGGCCTGACCCGTTCTCCCACGGACTTCCCATCCTCACCCGGAGAACGCCATGCAGGTTGTATCCATTGTCTCGACCAAAGGGGGCGTCGGTAAAACGACCACGGCCGCCAACCTGGGCGGGCTAGCCGCCGATGCGGGACTGCGCGTGCTGCTGCTCGATCTCGACGTGCAGCCCACCTTGTCCTCTTACTACGAGCTGGCCCACCGCGCGCCCGGCGGCATCTATGAATTGCTGGCCTTCAACGAGCGCGACCTCGGCCAGCTCGTGTCCCGCACGATCATCACAGGCCTGGACCTGGTGCTGTCCAACGACCATCGGGGCGAGCTGAACACCTTGCTGCTGCACGCGCCGGATGGGCGCCTGCGGTTGCGGCACCTGCTGCCGATGCTGGCTCCCCTTTATGACCTGGTGCTGATCGACACCCAGGCGCGCGCAGCGTGACCTTGGAGATGGCAGTACTGGCCTCCGACTTGGCGCTGTCGCCTGTCACCCCGGAAATCCTCGCCGCCCGCGAGCTGCGGCGCGGCACCATGCAGTTGCTGGAAGACATCGCGCCGTACCGGCACCTGGGCATCGAGCCGCCGCCGCTGCATCTGCTCATCAACCGGGTCCACCCGGTGTCGGCGAACGCCCGGCTGATCCAGCAAGCCCTGCGTGACCTGTTCCAGGACCACACCGGCATCCGCGTGCTGGCCGCCGACGTGCCGGCCATCGAAGCCTATCCACGCGCCGCGACGCGCGGCCTGCCCGTGCATCGCGTCGAGTACCGCCAGCCACCGGGCAGAGTCGCCCCCGCCGCGCTCGACACCATGCGCGGCCTCGCCGGCGAACTGTTCCCGCAATGGCAGCACCGACTGGCTCGCGTGTCCGGCCGCCCGCCATTTCCTCTTGATACCGGGAGGCCCCATGGCGAACGCACATGAACTGGCCCGAGGCCACAAGCGGCTGCGCGCCCTGATCGAGTTCGCCGTCGGCGAGGGCTGGCACGTCAAGCGCACGCCAGGCGGCCACCTCAAATTCACGAAGGCAGGCTGCGCCGCGATCTACACCAGTTCGACGGCCAGCGACCACCGGGCCGCCCTCAACGCCCGCGCGCAGATCCGCCGCGCCGAGCGCGAGGCCCGGTCCGAAGCGCAGGGAGGCCGCCATGGCTGAAATGACCTCCCAGCAGATGGCCGGCAAGCTGCTCGCGGCCGGGTTCGAGCGCAGCGGCCCGTCCACCTCGGCCTTGAGCGACCCGATCGCCGACACGCCCATGGTCGTGACCCTGGACCAGTTGCGCCCCTACGACCACGATCCCAGGAAGAAGCGCAACCCAGCCTACGAGGACATCAAGGCGTCCATCCGTGAGCGCGGCCTGGACGCAGCGCCGGCGATCACCCGGCGCCCGGGCGAGGACCACTACATCATCCGCAACGGCGGCAACACGCGCCTGGCGATCCTGCGCGAACTGTGGTCGGAGACCAAGGACGAGCGGTTCTTCCGCATATCGTGCCTGTTCCGCCCGTGGCCCAGCCGCGGCGAAGTCGTGATGCTGACCGGCCACCTGGCCGAGAACGAATTGCGCGGGGGCCTGACGTTCATCGAGCGCGCCCTCGGCGTCGAGAAAGTCCGCGAGTTCTACGAGCAGGAAAGCGGCGCCGCCCTCAGCCAGTCGGAGCTGGCGCGCCGGCTCGCTGCCGACGGCTTCCCAGTCCAGCAGTCGCACATCAGCCGCATGAACGACGCGGTGCGCTACCTCCTGCCGGCGATCCCGACCGTGCTCTATGGCGGGCTCGGCCGCCACCAAGTCGAACGCCTGTCGGTCACGCGCAAGGCCTGCATGCTCGCGTGGGAGCGCTACGCCAAGGGCCGCACGCTGGTGCAGGACTTCGACGACTTCTTTCAGGAGGTGCTGTCGCAGTTCGACACGCAGGCCGACGAGTTCGCCCCCAGCGCGTGCAGGACGAGTTGATCGGCCAGATGTCCGAACTGCTCGGCATCGACTACGACGTACTGGCGCTCGACCTCACCGAATCCGAAAGCCGCCATCGCGCCCTGATCAGCGACCCGACCCCACCATCGGCACCGCCCGCGCTGCCTGAGCCCGGCACCGTGGCACGCCCGCCCGCCGCGCCGGCCCCATCGGCCCCGACGCCGGCGACCACACCTGGGTCGCGCGAGCGCGAGGGCGGCTCGGGGACGGACGGCTCGCCCGCAGGAAGCCCCGTGGCGGCTCCTGGTGATCTGCTGCAGGGGCACATCGTTTCGCCTGCACCGACGACGGAGCGGCTGCAATCCATTCAGCGGATGGTCGCCGACGAGCTGGGGGATGCGCTGCCCGATTTTTCGGCCAACGTCTTGCAGTCCATTCCCGTCCAGGCGGGCGGTCTCTACCCGATTTCCGACGTCTGGCACATCGACGCGGGCCTGGACACGCCCGATCGCCTGCGCATCCACATCGCGCAGTTCGCACGCGAGATCGCGGGCGAGGCAGGCCTCGATCAGTGCATCGAGGACCGCGCGGACGGTGTGGGCTTCGCATGCCATCCCAACGCACAGCCCCCATCACCGCAGGGCCGCGTCGTGCTGGCATTGCTGGCGAGCCTGGCAGGCCAGAGCTTCACCGATGCCGATCTGGACGGCGGGCAGCTTGCCGCCGAACTGCCGGCGCTGCTGCACGGCCAAGGCGATGCGACCCGCCGCTTGAGCGACACCGCGCTGGTCAAGCTGTTCCGATTGCTGCGCCTGGCCCGGCGCCTGCTGGACCTGGAGTCCGGTGCCGCAGGCCCTGGGGCATGAAGGAAGGAGACCCGCATGGCCGCCCCGCACCCGCTCAATCAGGCCGTCATCGCCCAGGCGCTCTACGACCTGCGCAACGGCCAACTGCGCCGCTGCAAGGCGATGGGCTTCAGCGAGGCCGAGCTGGATGCGCTCAAGCATCCCGCCATGGTGAGCGTGCTGGCCAACGCCAATGTCTCGTGGTGTTCCGTGTCCGTGAACCGCGAGGTGCTCCGGCGTCTGCTCTCGCAGGCGCAGGACGTGGAGAAGGAAATCGCGACCGTCGATCGCATGTTGCGCCTGGGGGCCAGCACGGAGATGGTCAGCCGCTTCTATGGCCTGACCCATCAGGAAGTCGCCCTGCGCCGTGAGGTGCTGGGCCTGCCCAAGCGCAAGGGGCGTCACCCTGTCCTAGACGAGAAGCAGGACACGGAACTGTGGCGACAGTGGAAGGCAGTGACCAGCAGCAGGAACGTCGATCTCGAAGACGAAACCTCCATCCTCGATGCCGCCATGGACTTGGCCGAAGGCATGTTGCTGCCTCTGTCGGTGGTCTGGGCCTCAATCAAGAGCTGGGTCGATCAGGGGTTGGGTTGACCATGGCCGTGGACGACACCGCACCACGTCGTGGCCCCATCGCACTCGCAGACCTGTTCGACGCTGCGCTGAAAGACCTTGCGCCCAAGCCCAACGCCGACGCCCCCGTCCACACCCACGCCTGTCGCGATGCCCACGACCCCGACGTCTGGCGATGCCTTCCTGTTCAGCGGCAATCGGCACGAGACCGTACCGCGGCGCCTTTTCCTCGACCGTCGCCTGACGCCGTTGGAGCGCAACGCCTGGCAGGTCTTCCGGCTGATGCTCAACGACGATGGCGTGACGGCGTTCCCGACGTATGAACAGCTTCGGCCCTGGCTAGCGTCGATGCCCTGTGCCGGGCAAGCCTCGCACGAAACCGTGGCGCGTGCCCTGACGTTGTTGCGCCTCACCCGATGGTTGAGCCTGGTGCGGCGCCGCCGCGAGCCCAAGACCGGCCGCATCCTCGGCAACCTCTATGTCCTGCACGACGAGCCGCTGACCCCCTTTGAAGCGATGCAGCTCGACCCAGACTACCTGCAACTCGTCAGCCAGGCGCTCGGCCATTCGGCCAAAGCCGTGCAGATCGTGGGCCTGAACACACTCAAGGAAATCGCGGAAGACCCGCTGCTGTCCGGCCGCACACTGCCGTCACGGCTGCAGGTCCTGGCCGAACGTCTCGCCAGCCAAGGCATCACGGCGACCGAAAGTTATCCACAAGAGGATGCCACTCACGATTCCGAAGAAGGGGTTGCGAGCCCTCTTCGGAATCCTGATGACCCCACTTCGGACTCCGAAGCAGGGCCGAAACCCGCGCCAGACGCCTCTCTTCGGAATCCGAAGCAGGCCCGTACAGTACGTAGTCGTCGTATTAATGAAGTACGTACTACCGCGCAGGCGCGCGTGCTGGGCGACCTGCAATGGCCCAAACGCTTCGCGGAACTGAAGGCAGAGCAGCAGACAGGTGCGCGGGTGGCGTTGCAGCAGGTCGATGCCTCGCTGAGGCAGGCCGTGCTGGACGAATGGGCCACGCGATGCAGCAGCCACGGCATCCGCAATCCTGCGGGGTATCTGTTCGGCATCATCCAACGGGCCATCCATGGCGAGTTCAACGCCTGGGCCAAGAAAGACGCGCCATCTGCATACGCTCCGCCGAATGAGCGGCCACCACCAGCACCGCCACCATCCCAGCCGCAGGGCAAGCCGGTGCCGCCAGAAGTCGCCAAACAGCACATCGAGCGGCTGCGCAACCTGCTCGCCAGCAAGTGAGCGGGCCTGCAAGGCGGTGAAGTGGATGCCAGTGGCTTCCAGCAGAGCTATCCCCAGGGGGTAGTTCTACTGACGGCTACACGTCGAACCGCTGCACGTCAGGCCCCGATCGCCTGCGGCGGGATCGGCCTTGTCCGGGCTGAGCCGGGCGCGCAGCGTTCCTTGGCTCTCCATGGAACTATCCCCTGGGGATAGTTCCACTGACGGCTACGACGTCGAACCGCTGCACGCCAAGCCCCGATCGCTTGCCGCGAGATCGTCCTTGTCCGCGCTGATCCGGGCGTGCAGCGTTCCTTGGCGCTCCATGGAGCTATCCCCTGGGGATAGCTCGCGTCTCATGCACCCGCCGCGGCCTGAACCGGGGACGGGCGGGTTTCGGTTTGTTGACTGACTGCCTTCCGCTTCCTGCCGAAGCTGGCCGCTCTTTTCCAACAACGAGCGGACACCATGGCAACGACCAACGAACCTCTGCAACTGAATCTCGGCTCCTTGCGCAGCGCGATGTCGCTGACGCTGCACACTCACCACGCCTCGCGCATCTGGCACGGTCGCGCCGCCGGCGAGGGGCGACCCGGCATCGTCGGCCTGAACGGCTACATCGCCCAGATGAACAAGATGCGGCGCGGCTCGGAGCAGGACGACCCGTACAGCGACTTCTGGATGCTGCGCATCGAGGACAAGCTCGACCAGACGAAGGCCACGCTGCAATCGCTGCGCGAGCAGGTGGACCAGGCCCTGGCGAGCGTGCCGCCGGCACTCACCCTGGGCGAGAACCTCAACGTGCAGCCCGTCAAGCTGCCGCTGTTCGTCAATGCGCAGTTGGGCTTTGCCGCGGTGTATCTGCTGGCCGACTACGACGACATCGCCCGCAAGCTGATCCTCGCGCACCACACCGCGCTGATCGATCGCTCGACGCTCGAACGCTGGCTCAACGAAGGCGCCCATGCACTGCGCAGCCTGTTCTCGCTGGCCCAGCAGTACCGCTACTCGGGCTGCACCCGCGACGACTTCGCCGCGAAGAACGCCGCAGCCCGGGCGGCGCTGGAGAAGTTCGGCGAGTTGCCGCAGGACGTGCTGGAAGGCACGCGCCGCTCGAAGTTTGCGCCGCCCATCGTGCGCCGTGGCCTGCAGCAGCGCGGTGACGGTCCTGCCGCAGCCGCATCGCCCACCGACGAGGTTGCCACCACCGAGGCACCCGAGGCCGCCGCCGACGAGGACGCGCAGCCATGAGCGACCCGAACCGCGACACCCGCTACTTCCGCCCGCTGCAACAGACCGCCTTCATGCGGCTGGAACACGCAGGCTCTCTAAAAGGCCTTTTAAAGCCCTTTAAAGGTAAAGGGGACTTGGAGGCCTGGGCCAGCCAGTGCTTCGCCATGCGCGACGAGTTGATTGGCTTGGCGCAGCGACAGGTGCTGCCACAGGCCGTCGGGCATCCCTTCCACCTGCTCTCAATCGAGCTGGCCCAGCAGACCACTGGCGCAGGCACGGCGTTTCTTCGCTGGCGCAAGCACGACCGCTCGGCCATGGGCGTCGCCTTGTGGCAGGAGCTGATGGCGAGCACCAGCACGCCGGTCAACCTCCTGGCCGACCTGCACGCGATCGAGCTTCAGCGCATCACGCTGAACATGCAGATCAGCCTGTTGCACACCTTGGGCAGGCAGGCCCAGGAGTGCGCCAGCAAGGCCGCCGACGCGGAAGACGCCTACCTGCGCCGGCTCAAGTCCATGCCATCCGCCATGCGTGATCGGTGATCGCGCCAGGCACCCCAGCACGCGCCCGCCGCCGACCAGGTGCGGGTATTTCAACCACCACGGAGATTGCAACATGAGCACGCATTTTTCTGGCGAAGGCAACATCGGTTCGCCCCCGAGTACCGGGAGTTTCCCAACGGCAACGACGAACCGCGGCGCTTGCTGCGGCTGAACGTGTATTTCGACAACCCCGTCCCCACCAAGGGCGGCGACTTCGAGGATCGCGGCGGCTTCTGGGCGCCGGTGGAAATCTGGCACCGCGACGCCGCGCACTGGAAGGACCTGTACCAGAAAGGCATGCGCGTGCTGGTCGTCGGCCGCATGGAGCGCGAACCCTGGACGGACAACGAGGATCAGCCGCGCGAGACCTGGCAGATCAACGCGCGCAGCGTCGGCATCCTGCCGTTCCGCATCGAGTCGGTGACCCTCAGCCCCAGGCAGCAGGAGACCGCGCAGGACACGCAGCCGAATTCCCAGGCCGCCCAGGAACCGACCGCGCCGAAGGAGCCGAAGCGCAGGAAGTGATGCAGCATGGGGCGGCGGCAGTCGTCCGTCGCCCCACGCCCTCGCGAGCTATCCCCAGGGGATAGCTCCATCAACGTCCACCGGCGTCCGCGCGCTCCAAAAATCGTGGCTCCCGGCCCGCACACCCCCGGCCGCACGCCACTTCCGTCCCGGCCATTCCATCCCATGAAAGTGGTCGCCACCGCATGCGGCTTGTTTGCTGCTGCCCCTGGTGATGCTCGGCATCCTCGATTCCAGCAACTCAATGAACCACGGAATTCGGATGGACGGACATGCGGCTGTTCTTGTGCGAGAAGCCATCGCAAGGCAAAGACATTGGTCGAATCCTCGGCGCGACGCAGCGCGGTGAAGGCTGTCTCAGCGGCTCCGGCGTCACCGTCACCTGGTGCATCGGCCATCTCGTAGAAGCGGCAGCTCCCGAGGTCTATGACGCGGCGCTCAAGCGCTGGTCGCTGGAGCAGTTGCCCATCATTCCCCAGCAGTGGCGGGTCGAGGTCAAACCGAAGACCGCCACGCAATTCAAGGTCGTCAAAGCGCTTCTGGCGAAGGCGACTCATCTGGTCATCGCCACCGATGCCGACCGCGAGGGCGAGCTGATCGCCCGCGAGATCATCGACCTGTGCGGCTACCGCGGCCCCATCGAGCGGCTATGGCTGTCGGCGCTCAACGATGCGTCGATCCGCACCGCGCTCGGCAAGTTGCGGCCCTCATCCGACACGCTGCCGATGTACTACTCGGCGCTTGCGCGCTCACGCGCAGACTGGCTCGTGGGCATGAACCTCAGCCGGTTGTTCACGGTGCTCGGGCGTCAGGCCGGCTACGACGGCGTGCTGTCCGTCGGTCGCGTCCAGACGCCGACCTTGAAGCTCGTCGTGGACCGCGACCGCGAGATCGCGGCCTTCAAGTCGGTGCCGTTCTGGGCCATCGACGTGTCCCTGTCCGCAGGTGGACAGGCTTTCAGCGCGCAGTGGGTTCCGCCCGATGGCTGCACCGACGACGCCGGTCGCTGCCTGCAGCAGCCGATCGCCCAGCAGGCCGCGCAGCAGATCCGCGCTGCGGGCAGCGCCCAGGTCCTATTAGTCGAGACCGAGCGCGTGCGCGAAGGTCCGCCGCTGCTGTTCGACCTGGGAACGCTTCAGGAGGTTTGTTCCAAGCAGCTTGGGCTGGATGTTCAAGAGACCCTCGAAATCGCGCAGGCCTTGTACGAGACACACAAGGCCACAACGTACCCGCGTTCGGATTCCGGCTACCTGCCCGAAAGCATGTTCGCGGAAGTGCCGACTGTCCTTGACAGCCTGCTCAAGACCGATCCCTCGCTGCGCCCGATCATGGGCCAACTCGACCGCTACCAGCGCTCGCGCGCCTGGAACGACGGCAAAGTGACAGCCCACCACGGCATCATCCCGACGCTCGAACCCGCGAACCTCTCTGCGATGAGCGAGAAGGAGCTGGCCGTGTACCGGCTCATCCGGGCGCACTACCTGGCGCAGTTCCTCCCTCACCACGAGTTCGACCGCACTGTCGCCGAGCTGTCCTGCGGCCAACAGAAGTTGGCGGCCACCGGAAAGCAGATGGTCGCCCAGGGTTGGCGCCTGGTGCTGGCCGAACCGCAAGCGGATGAGGACGGTGAAGCCACGGCGCGCAGCCAGGTACTCCCCGCTGCGCGAGGGCATGGCGTGCCAGGTGGCCGAGGCCGAGATCAAGGCGCTCAAGACGATGCCGCCCAAGCCGTACACGCAGGGCGAACTGGTCAAGTCCATGAAGGGGGTCGCCAAGCTGGTGACGGACCCGCGCCTGAAGCAGAAGCTCAAGGATACGGTCGGCATCGGCACCGAGGCGACACGGGCCAACATCATCAGCGGGCTGATCACCCGCGGCTACATCGTGAAGAAGGGGCGCTCCATTCGCGCATCGGATGCGGCGTTCACCTTGATCGATGCCGTACCCGCGGCGATTGCCGACCCCGGAACCACCGCCGTGTGGGAGCAGGCGCTCGACATGATCGAGGCCGGACAACTCACACTGGATGTGTTCATCGGCAAGCAGGCCGCATGGATTTCGCAACTGATCGTGCAGTACGGCAGCACCTCGCTGTCCATCGAGGTTCCCCAGGGGCCTGCTTGTCCGCAGTGCGGCGCACCGACGCGCCAGCGCACCGGCAAGACCGGCCCCTTCTGGTCGTGCAGTCGCTACCCCGACTGCAAAGGCACGCTGCCGGTCGATCCCGGCACGTCCAAGCGCGGTGCCTCGCGCCCGCGCAGTAGCGGCCGCAAGGGCTCCTGACCGACCCCGCTCCCCGAGAGCCGTGCCCGCCATCGGCGGCGTGGCCCATGTCCCGCACGCCCTGCGGGACGCCCAGCGCGCAACGCCTTCTCTTGTCCGTGTGCGCGTCCCGCCCAGCCGTCCCCCAGCCGCGGGACCTGAAGGTATCTTCTCCACGAACCATGTCCGGGGTTTCCCGGCGCGTTCTGCTGATCAGCATTTTCCGCCTCTGCGAAGGGTCCCCGGTGGCTTGCCGGCCTGCGAGCCACCCGGAGACCCTTCGTGGTCAGCGGTATTCGATGCCGTGCCCAACGGCGAAAAACTGGGCTCCTTTTGTGCGCGGATGTGCGCCAGAAGATGCCGGCGCCAACCACGACATGCGCCGGGTGCGATTGCTGACAGCAGACGGTTCTAGCGACGACCGGGCCTGCAACAGCCCACGGGTGGTTCCGTCCTCCCGAGCCGAAGGCCACACGGCCTTCGGCGCCTTTCTCCTGCCGATCAACGTCCCGGCCCGGCCACACGGTCCAGGGCCACACGAACAGGAGACCCGACATGAACCCGCAACCTCGCACCTCACGCGGTGCGCCCCAGGCCGCGCCACTGCTGTACGGCAGCGTGTGCAGCGGCATCGAGGCCGCGAGCTCGCCTGGCAACCCCTCGGCCTCGAAGCCGTGTGGTTCGCCGAAATCGAGCCGTTCCCGAGCGCCGTGCTCGCCCACCGTTACCCCCACGTGCCCAACCTGGGCGACATGACCGCGATCGCCCGCCAGGTGCGCGCCGGCACCGTGCCGGCGCCCGACATCCTGGTCGGCGGCACGCCGTGCCAGTCGTTCAGCGTTGCAGGTAGCCGGCGCGGGCTGGATGACCCGCGCGGAGCCCTTTCCCTTGCCTATGTGGAGCTTGCCAATGCCATCGACCAAACCCGCCAACAAGACCGCCGCCCGGCGGCCACGCTCGTCTGGGAAAACGTCCCCGGCGTCCTCAACGACCGCAGCAATGCCTTCGGGCATTTCCTGGGGGCACTGGTCGGGGAAAGCCGTGCGCTCCAGCCGCCAGGGGATCGGTGGGCGCACGCTGGTTGTGTGTCTGGACCCCGCCGCCGCATCGCGTGGCGCGTGCTCGACGCTCAATATTTCGGTGTCGCCCAACGCCGCAAGCGCGTGTTTCTTGTGGCAAGTGGTGGAGATGACCTCGATCCCGCAGAAGTACTTTTTGAGCGCGCAGGCCTGCTCGGGGATTCTTGTGCGGGCCGCGCGCCGTGGCAAGAAGCTGCCCACGATGCTGGACCGGGTGCTGAAGCAGCAGGCGCATGCGCAGGACTTGCAGGATTCGCAGGGCTGAAGCAGCCCTACGGCAAGGTCACGACGACGTTCGGATTCAGCGGCGGCATTGGCCCCGTCGATGTGGCGGCGTGCCTGATGGCCGCTGGCCCCAAGCACGACATTCGCACCGAGACGTTCATGGTGCAGTCGGTCGTCGGCAGCATCGCCCACACCCTCGACACCGCCAACAACGGCAGGGGCAGCAGCGAGGATGGCACCGGCAAGGGTGTTCCGATCATCGCCTTTACTGCCCAGGGCAGCGGCGCCGATGCCACGTTCGACCTGACGCCGACGCTGCGCGCTGGCGGCCATCGCAACAGCCATGCGAACGCCGGTGTCGTGCCCGCCATCGCTTTCGCGCAGAACAACCGCGGTGAAGTGCGCTACGAATCCGGCCATGGACAGGTGGCTTGCACCGTGCTGTCCAACGGCAAGCCGGGCTACGGCGTGCCGATGGTAGCCTGCGTATCTCTGCGTGGCCGCGAGAACGGCCTTGCCGCCGAGTTGGGCGGCACCGTAGCGGGCGCACTTCGCACCAGCGGCGGCGGCGCGGACAAGCCCCATGTGCTGGCTCCCGACTTCGAGGCGCATTTCCGCTACGACTGGAACGGCCCTGGCCCCGGCGACTGGTCGCACTGGCGGGTGCGGCGGCTGATGCCCGTGGAGTGCGAGCGGCTGCAAGGCATGCCCGACGACTACACGCTGATCACCTACCGCGGCAAGCCCGCCGCCGACGCTCCACGCTACAAGGCGATCGGCAACTCCATGGCTGTACCGTGCATGGCATGGCTGGGCCAGCGCCTGGTGCAGTACCTGCACAAGACGGGCTCGACCGCTTCGGATTGATCGGCGACGCAGCCTGCGGGCCGCGCCATTCTCCCTCCTGCATTGCCGATGTATTGGCAGCAGCCCGCAGCCAGGGTGTCAAGGCTGCCGCGGGTTCCACCCGCGCCACCCGCCAGTTCGCCTCGGCATCTCACCGGCGAACGCTGCCCACCGGGGCACCGATGCCTCTTTCTCCAACCCACGGGATGGCCGCCACGTCCCGTCAGGGGCATGTCGCCACCCGGTCGATTTCAGGACTTCCCATGGACAACATCACCAAGCAAAACCGCATCACGCTGAAGAGCCTCAAGGTGGCAGATTTCGCCAGCGAAGAAACGATGTGCTTCAGCGCCACCGTCGTGTTCGACGGCACTCCCATCGCCGAGGCCCGCAACGACGGCCACGGCGGCTCGACGTTCCTGCGCGCGCTCAGCGGCAAGGCGGCGTTGCTGGCTCAGGCCGAAGCCTTCGCCAAGGGCCTGCCGCCTGCGCCGCTCAACCTCGGCCAGGAGGGCGAAGACCCTCACTACATCGACATGACGCTCGACTTCCTGGTCGATGAACTTGCCGACGCCATGCACGCGGAACGCAAGGTGCGAGCCGCGTTCAACCGCGACATCGGCAACAAGGTGCTGTTCATCAAGGACGGCAAATTGCTGTTCATCAAGGGCATCAAGCTCAAGGCCATTGCTGACCGCAAGGCGTACTTCGCTTCGCTGCGCGCTCGGCAGGCCCAGCCCATCGTCATCCTCGCCGAGCTTGCGCCCGAGCAGGCATTCGACCTGTGGAAGCAGCATGTCCTGGGCGACAAGCCCGACTGACCCAGCACCGACGCACTCTCCTGGCAGCCCCGCACTCGATGCGGGGTTTCTTTCTCTGCGCGCATCAATCGGGGGTGGGCCGGATGCCGTTTTCCAACTGACGCGACGCGGCCCGCGCACGAAGCTGCCCGCATGTTCGCTGATTCGTCAGCACATGCCAGCAGCCAGGGTTTCAAGCTGCCGCGGGTCTCTCCCGCGTTGCCCACCAGTCCGCATCGCATCAAGTCTGCGGACGCGCGTCCCCATGACGCTGATGCATTTTTCAACCGCGTGCGGAGCTGCCATCCCGTGAGGGACGAGGCCCCGCTTTTCCAAGGAGCCCGTCCATGTCCCAGCAAGCCTCTTTCGGCCAATTGGCCTCGACCTACTGCGGCAAGTTCCTGCCGCTCGAAGTCCTGCAAAGCGCCGCCGGTCACTACATCGGCACGCGCGATACCGAAGGGCCCGTTTCGCGGGAATCCCGCGAGTACTTCCGCAGCCATGCCGCGGCTCAACGTGCCCTCGAAAGAGGCGGCTGGTCCCAGCTCGCCATTCCCTGATCCAACTGGAGGAATCACGTCATGAACCAGCTACTGCCACGGGAAGTCGTCGATCAGATCATGCGGGAAGAACAGCATTTCGCGGCCGCGCCCCAAGCCTTCTTCGAGGCCTGGAAGCGCGGTGTCGAGATCGCTGGCCCCGAATGGTTCGGTGACGGCACCCGTGAAGGTCTGAACCAGGCCAAGAGCAAGTGGGATCTGCGTCCCAACATGCTGCGGCTCAACGATGCCCTCGGCGTCCTGAGCAGCGGCGAACGCATGTTCCTGTCCGCCATGGTCAGCTTCTACAACGCGCGCGAGGGCGGTGCCATGCTCAAGCGCTGCCACTTCAACGGACTGTCGGACTTCGACGGTCTCGACCTGCAACGCCGTAAGGTCCTCGCCGACCTGCTCGTGAACTACAACGGCTGGTGAGCCGGTCTCCGGCACACCACCACGTCTTCGTTCACTCCCCACGAGGGGCACGCGCCCACGAGGCCGTGCCCCTCATTTTGTTTCCCGTAGTCCAGCGCAGTGCTGACAACGCCATGGTCGGCGCTGCCTGACGCTTTTTCCATTTTTCAACCCACCGGGTCCAATTCCCGGTGGCGGGGATTGGCTCCATTATTCAATCTGGAGAGATCCCATGTCCCAGAATCCTAATCCCTTCCTTCGCGGCTACTGGAATCTGAAAATCGTCCGCACGCTGTGCATCAGCTACGACGATGGAAGCCCGCATGTCTGGCGCAACATCCACGCGAGCCAGCAATTCCTTTCCGACGAAGAACTGGTTTCATCGTCCTGCATCGTCACCAACGATTTCGCCGTGGTCAGCAACGGCCCTGAACCCTTGAGCGACGACGTGCTGGCCGAATGCGACGCCGGTGAAGGCGTCAGCGGCGAAGGCGTGATTGGTGCCGTGGTCTATGCCATCCATGGCGAG
Organism: Ottowia beijingensis; assembly: GCF_013423955.1. Taxonomy (GTDB): domain Bacteria; phylum Pseudomonadota; class Gammaproteobacteria; order Burkholderiales; family Burkholderiaceae_C; genus Ottowia; species Ottowia beijingensis. Next base: position 1,554,790 of record NZ_JACCKX010000001.1, read on the forward strand.
GACTTCGACGGTCGCCCAGTCCACGTCGGCGATGCCTATTCGGCCGAGGCTGCGCGGGAAGTGGTGCAGCGCCTGACTTTCGAGACCGGCTACTACAGCCGGTGCTGGGAGATCAGCCGCGAGCACATCACGGTCGATACCTGGCACTACCTCGCCGACCTGGCGGACATCGCCACGCCGGAGGCCATGCTGTTCATCGCCTTCCGTGTGCCGTACAGCCCGGCGATCGGCGTCAAGCTGATCTCCACGCCCTGGACGGACCAGAACCTGGAGCACGCCGAGGGCATCACCGCCGAGCAGCTTCGGCAGGAGCACCGGAACAAGGGCATGCCGGAGGACCTGGCAAACATCCTTGAACTGGCCGGCCAGGCCGATGTGCGCATTCTGATCCTCGACGCCGACGCACCCGCGCTGCTGGGCCTGCCGCTGGCCGAGTCCTAGCAGCCGCGCGACACGCCGGCCTTCCTCATTGTCCCCCATGCCAGCCCGTTTCCCCAGGAGCCGGGCTGGTCCATTTTCATAGGCGCAACCTCATGTTCCCCGACCTCATCTCGCCCGCAGCCGACTTCGAGCATCAGCTTGGAGCCTGCGTCAACGCCATGAGCCAGGACGACGCCATCGGCCAGATCCTGGTATTCGAGCGCACGCACGGCGCGCTGCACATGCGCCATATCGTCAGCGCCGACCTGATGGACACCGACATTGATGACTACGAAATGGTCGTCTTCGACGGTGGCAACACCAGCGGCGACACATGGAAGCATGTCTTCTTCCCTCGTCAGCGCGAGCACTACTTCGTGTACGAAGCCTGACCTGCCAGCCCCTCATCCGAGGGGCTGCTTGTTTTCAGGCTTTCGCCGCGAACTGCACGGCCACCATCTCGCCTGTGACGCACACCTCGCCGCCGGCGCTGAGTGTCAAATCGATGATGGCCTTGCGCCCCTCCAGCGAACGTAACGTGCCCTCGATGAGCAATTCGACGCCCAGCGGCGTGGGCCGCCGGTAGTCCACTTTCAGCGAGCCGGTGACAAAGCGGATCGGCGGGCCACCATCCCCCATGACGCGACCTTGCACCCGGTATGCGAAGGCCGCCGCGCTGGCGGTGCCGTGGCAGTCCAGCAGCGAGGCCAGCATGCCGCCATAGACGTTGCCCGGATAGCCGCCGCTGTACATCGTCGCCGGCGAGAAGCGCGCATGGGTGCGCTCGCCCTCGATGAAGCTCTTGAGATGGAGCCCCTGGGGTTGGCTGGCCCGCAGCCGTAGCAGTGCGCGAATTCGGCCGGGTAATGATCTTGGATGGCTTGCATGTCGATCCTTGATTGCACAACGGCGAGGCTCAAGCCTCCACGGCCAGCCCGGCCGCCTTCCACTCCGGGAAGCCGTCTTCGAGCCGTCGCACCTTGAAGCCCTTGGCGCGCAGCGCCGCCACGGCCTCGAAGGACATCACGCAGTACGGCCCACGGCAGTAGGCAATGATTTCGTGGCCCTTGGGCAAGTCCGCCAGGCGACGCTCCAGCTCGTCGGCCGGGATGTTGATGGCACCCGCCACGTGGCCCAGCGCGTATTCCGCTTCCGGGCGCACGTCCAGCACCGTCACCTGGCCGGCATTCAGGCGCTCGGCCAGTTCTTCGCGCGAAACGGCTTCCAGCGCGTCACGGTCATGGAAGAAGTCGCGCATCACGCCGCGTACCTCTGCGATGTTGCGCTCGCCCACGCGGCCCAGCGCCTTGAGCAGCGCCACCACCTCCACATCGCCCGCCAGGCGATAGAAGACCCGCTTGCCCTGGCGTTCGGCCTCCACCAGCCGCGCGCGCCGCAGCAGTTGCAGGTGGCGTGAGGCGTTGGCCATCGACAGGCCGACCAGTCCGGCCAGGTCTTCGACGCTGCGCGGCCCCTGCGCCATGCCTTCGAGCAGTTCGAGCCGATGCGCATGGCCCAGCGCTTGCGCCACGGCGGCCAGGTTCTCGAACACCACGTGCTTGGGGCTTTCGGATGAGGTTGACAACATGGATTTCACAATTACACAATCAACACATTGATTGAATGATGGCATGATTGCTGCCCAGCATCAAGCCATCCGGGACAAAAGCCATTTTCTCCGCTGGAGACTCCATGAAAACCCTCCTGATCATCAACGACCCGCCCTACGGCACCGAGCGCATGTACAACGCCTTGCGCTTGGCTTCCGCGCTGCTCAAGGACGCCGCCAACCACGTCAGCGTGTTCCTGATGGCCGATGCCGTCTCCGGCTGCAAGGCCGGTCAGAAGACCCCGACGGCTACTACAACGTTGAACGCATGCTGCGCCGCGTGACGAACAATGCCCAGGGCGAGGTGCTCCTGTGCGGCACCTGCCTGGATGCGCGCGGCATCAAGGACGAGGAAGTGATGCCCGGCGCACGCCGCAGCACGATGGATGAACTGGCCGCCGCCACCGTGGCCGCCGACAAGGTGCTGGTGTTCTGATGGCCGGCATCTACCTCGACTACAACGCCAGCACGCCCATCGCGCCGGAAGTGCAGGCGGCCATGCTGCCGCTGCTGGAGACGGCCTACGGGAACCCATCCAGCGGCCATTGGGCCAGTACCCCAGCCAAGGCGGCCCTGGAACATGCCCGCGCCCAGGTGGCGGGGCTGCTGGGCGCGTCGCCGGATGAGATCGTCTTCACCAGCGGCGGCAGCGAGGCCAACAACCTCGCGCTCAAGGGCAGCTTCTTCGCGCTGCGCGAGTGCGGCGAGCACATCATCACCGAGGCCACGGAGCATCCGGCGGTGTTGCAGCCACTGGCCTTTCTGGAGCGACTGGGGGCGAGCGTCACGCGGCTGCCGGTGGATGGCACGGGCCGGGTCGATCCCGAGGCGGTGCGCCGCGCCATCACACCGCGCACTGTGCTCGTCAGCGTCATGCACGCGAACAACGAGACGGGCACGCTGCAACCCATCAAGGTCATCGGCACCATCGCTCGCGAACACGGCATCCGCTTCCACACCGATGCGGCGCAGTCCGTCGGCAAGCTGCCGACGAAGGTGGACGACCTCGGCGTGGACCTGCTGAGCATCGCCGGGCACAAGCTCTACGCGCCTAAGGGTATAGGCGCGCTGTACGTGCGGCGCGGCACGGCGCTGGAGCCGCTGATCCACGGCGCCGGCCACGAGGCGGGCCGCCGCGCCGGCACCGAGAGCGTGCTGATGGCTGCGGCGCTGGGCGCGGCCTGCGAACTGGCGAGAACGAATCTCGATGTTGGTGAGCCGGAGCGCTTGCGCGCCTTGCGCGATCACTTCTGGCAAGCGCTGCAAGCGATCTTCGGTGAGCGCGTGGTGCTCAACGGCCACGCCGAGCACCGGCTGCCCAACACGCTGAACGTGAATTTCGCCGGCCGCATCGGCGCCGAGGTACTGGCCGATCTGGACGGCGTGGCCGCCTCCACCGGCTCGGCCTGCCATGCGGGCCGCGTGGAACTCTCGCCCGTGCTGGCCGCCATGGGCGTGCCCGAGCAGGTCGGCATGGGCGCAGTGCGCTTCAGCCTGGGGCGCGGCACCACGCAAGCAGAGATCGACGCCGTGGCCGAGCGCTTGCGCGCCATCGCGAGTCGATGAATAGAACAACAACGCGAAGAAACTCATGCTCAAGAACCCCATGCACCGCCAGGTGCTGATCCTGGCCTGCGCGCAGGCCCTGTTCCAGATCGTGTCGGTGATGGTGATGACCGTTGGCGGCCTGGCCGGCGGGCAGATCGCCGCATCGCCGCGCTGGGCCACGCTGCCCATCGCCACCATGTTCCTCGGCACGGCCACGATGATGTTTCCGGCCTCGATGTGGATGGCCCGCGCCGGCCGCCGGGCCGGGTTCCTGATCGGCACGACGCTGGGCGTGGCGGGGGCCTGGTGGGTGCCTGGGGCATCCATCAGGCTTCGCTGCCGCTGCTGTCCTTCGGCACCTTCCTGGTGGGCTGCTACCAGGCGTTCGCGCAGTTCTACCGTTTCGCGGCCAGCGAAGTGGCGGACGCGGCTTTCCGCCCACGCGCGATCTCGCTGGTGATGGCCGGCGGCGTGGTCGCAGCGCTGGCCGGGCCGTTGCTGGCAAGGCTGGGCGGGCCGCTGCTCTCGCCCGAGTACCTGGGTTCCTTCCTGATCCTGGCCGTGGTGTCGATGGTGGCGGCGGGCGTGCTGCTGAACCTGCACATCCCTGCGCCTGCCGCGTCTACCGGCCCGGTGGACAAGGGCCGATCCTGGCAGCAGATCGTCGCGCAGCCCGCCTATCTCGTGGCGCTGTTCGGCGCTGCCACGGGCTACGGCATCATGATCCTGGCGATGACGGCGACGCCCATCGCCATGCGGCTGCATCACCACGAACTGGGTGCGGCGGCCACGGTGATCCAGTTGCACGTGCTGGGCATGTTCCTGCCGTCGTTCTTCACCGGCTCGCTGATCGCGCGCTTCGGCGTGCTGCGCATCATGCTCACGGGCGTGGTGCTGTTCATCGCGCACATCCTGACGACGCTCACCGGCACGGGCTTCGGCTCCTTCGCCAGCGCGCTCGTGCTGCTGGGTGTGGGCTGGAACTTCATGTACATCGGCGGCACCACGCTGTTGACCGACACCTATACCACCGCCGAGAAGGGGCGTGCGCAGGCGATCAACGACATGACGATCTTCGCCGTGGGACTGACCTGCTCTTTCAGCGCGGGCGGGCTGCTGCAAGCCCTGGGCTGGCAGACCATGAACCTGGCGCTGATCCCGTGGCTGGCGCTGGCGGCGCTGTCGCTGCTGTGGCTGGGGATGCGTCAGCGGTCTAAAGCCGCGAAGGTGGGCGCATGAACCGGGAAACGACCGATGAAACCGCATACCGCTGCCTGTTCGAGCGCTTCGCATCTTTGGGCATCGGCGCGAAGGTGGTGCCATATCCCGAACACGCGACCGTCGAGGAAGGCAAGGCGCTGCGCGGCGCCATGGCCGGGACATTCACCAAGAACCTGCTGCTCAAGGACAAGAAGGGCCGGCACTTCCTGCTGGCGATCCATGAGGACCGGACGCTGGATCTGAAGGCGGCTTCCGCGCTGGTGGGCGGCAAGGGGCACCTGAGTTTCGTGGCCGGCGAGCGCATGCAGGCGCTGCTGGGCGTGCAGCCGGGCGCGCTGACGCCGCTGGGCCTGATGCAGGACGAGGAAGGCGTGGTGACGGTGGTGATCGATGCCTCGCTGATGGGCGATGCGCAATTGAACTTCCATCCGCTGCGGCAGACCGAGAGCGTCGGGCTGGCGCCGCAGGAACTGGTGGCCTTCATGCGCTCGTGCGGGCGCGAGCCGCTGGTGGTGGACTTCGACACTTCGCCACCGGCCGCGTAGCGCCTGCGGCGCGGGAGAACAGGAAATGCCATCCAGAGAGCATTGGGATCACGTCTATCGGACCAAGGAGCCGACCGGCGTGAGCTGGTTCCAGCCGCACGCCAGCCACTCACTGGTGCTGATCCGGGAAACCGGCGTGCCGCTCGATGTGCCGATCATCGACGTGGGCGGCGGTGCCTCGACGCTGGTGGACGACCTGCTGGACAAGGGCCATACCAGCCTCACCGTGCTGGATCTGTCGGGTGCCGCGCTGGCGGCATCCCAGGCGCGGCTGGGCGAGCGCGCCCAGGCGGTGGCCTGGATGGTCGGGGACATTACAAAGGTCGAGTTGCCCGCGCTGGCCTACGACCTGTGGCACGACCGGGCGGTATTCCACTTCCTGACGGCGCCGCAGGAGCGCCAAGCCTATGTGCGGACGATGCTGCATGCCCTGCGGCCGGGCGGCTTCGCCATCATCGCCACCTTCGCGGACGACGGGCCGCAGCAGTGCAGCGGCTTGCCGGTGACGCGCTACAGCCCGGACGAGCTGCATGCGCAGTTCGGCGATGCCTTCACGATGCTGCGGCAGGAGCGCCAGGCGCATCACACGCCCTTCGGGACAGTGCAGCAGTTCGTTTTCTGCCTGTTCCAGAAGACAGCATCATGAAATCCTGAGGAAGCAAATGGCATAGACCATAGGAAGAAACCGGGTGCGGTGTGGTGCCGTTTCATGCAGGCCGGCCGAGCACTCTAGGGCCATCCTTACCCCATGTTCGTCGGTGTTGCCGACACATGCCCAGGCAGCCGAGACCTTCGAGGCTGCAAGCACGGGAAGCCGTGCTGGTCGTTTCTTCCTACGGACGCACCGCGTCCATCTACCCACAAGGGACCTCTCCCTTGCGGGCGGGGAATCCCTTGTTCTTCCTCAAGGAGATTCCCATGGACCGTTCCCTCATCAAAACCATGATGCCTTCGCTTGTCGCAGGCCATGTGCCCCGCAACGTGCGGTCGATCAAGTACCGCTTTTTCGATGATCAGCCGCAATCCTCGACGCTGGGCTTTGCCATCGATCCCAAGCCCTTCGACGGCAAGGTGGTCGCGGCCAACGACGACGCCATCGTCGTCAAGCTCAAGCCCAGCGAGTTCGCGGTGCTCGATCCCAACCTGGTGACTACCGTTCCCAGCGAAGGCGCCAAGGTGCATGTCCAACCGTATGCCCGCCGCCGCTTCGACGGCCTGCGCGCGGACACCCCGGAAGTGATCACCGAGAAGACCGCGGACGGTGTTCCCTACACCATCACCAGGCACATCCTCGGCTCCGCGCCTGCCAAGCTGCCCATCCCCGAGCCGCAGTGCATGGAACTGGGGCAGCTCATCCAGCAGTTGGAGGAAATGCCGGCTCCCGACGGGTTCCGGCGCATCACCCACATGCTGGTCGATGCGGGCGCCCGCGACTTCACCTGGGTCGATCCGAAGCCGTCCAAGATCATCGAGACGCCCCCGGCAATCAGCTTCACGGTTTCGACCGCGAAGTTCGAGGGCCAGGTGACGATCCTCTACGACCGCGGCGGCGACACCTACGTGGTGGAGATGCGCCGCGACGGTGAACTGGTCGATCGGCACGACGAGGTGTATTTCGACATGCTCGGTGAAGTGTTGGAGCGGCTTATCGACGACGGACGCTGGCGTCTGATCGACGTGAGCGTCATCGACGCCAAGGCAACCAAGCGGCGCTACGGCTGATCGCAGCCTACCGGCGACTTGCCCCCATGGGCCTTCCATCTATTCGGGTGGAGGGCCTTTTTCTTCAGGAGATCAACCATGTCACTGCGATTCAAAGGCTCCGACCTGCGCCCCGTGCTGGCCGAGGCCGTTGCCAACCAATGCCGCGTCGTCCTCGCCAAGGACCAGGGCGTGTACTTCCTCGCCGAGCAGGAGAGCGCCGTCCCGATGGCCGCGTGAAGCTGCTGGCCTATGCCGTCGGCTGCAACCCGGATACCGACCCGTTTGACGACTGGTGGGAACTGGCGCGCGCCGAGCTGGGTGGCGACGACTTCGGCGAGTTCTTCGACCCGAAGGAAGACGTCTTCGCACGCATCCTGCACGGCACGGACGATCTGATGCTGTCTGCCACCACGACGCACCTGTCGCTGGAGGTGGTGCCATCGGTGTAGCGCAACGACTACCACCATCCTCACGGCCCCCTTCTTGGGGGCTTCCTTTCCGCACTGCGGCCTTCGCCGCGTGCGTGCTCGTCTCCGGCCGCCATGGCCCGCCGCGTCGGCTCGCCCGCCGACCTACCCACGGAGACGACCGCATGCACGACCCGTTCAAGATCACCCAACCGACCTGCATCAGCTTCTCGGGCGGGCGCACCAGCGCCTACATGCTCTGGCGCGTATTGCAGGCCAATGGCGGCCTGCCTGCCGACACCGTGGTCTGCTTCGCCAACACCGGCAAGGAGGTGGAAGCGACCCTGCGCTTTGTGCGCGACTGCGCCGGGCACTGGCAGGTGCCGATACGCTGGCTGGAATACCTGCCCAGGGAGCCAGGCTTCACGCTGGTGGACTTCGATCGGGCCAGCCGTCAGGGCGAGCCGTTCGAGGCGCTGATCCGCAAGCGTCAGTACCTGCCCAATCCCGTCGCGCGCGGCTGCACGACCAGCCTGAAGATTCGACCGATGCACCGCTACCTGCGGCATCTGGGCTGGACGGACTGGGACCAGATGATCGGCATCCGCGCCGACGAGCAGCGTCGCGTCGCCAAGATTCGCGCGCGCGGCCATTCCACCGAATCGACCCACGAGACCATGTGCATGCCCCTGGCGGACGCAGGCGTCACCGTGCGCGACGTGGGCGCGTTCTGGCAGGCGCAAGCGTTCGACCTCGACCTGCTGACGGTGAACGGGCGCACGCTCGAAGGCAACTGCGACCTGTGTTTCCTGAAGCCGCGCGGGCAGCGCCTGGCCCTCATCAAGGCTCGACCCGAGGCCGCGGTGTGGTGGATTCGCATGGAATCGCTGAACCTGGCGAGCAAGCCCAGCGGCGCCCGGTTTCGCGCCGATGGCCCGAGCTACGCCGACCTGGCACGCTTCGCCGCCGACCAGGGCGACCTGTTCGACGACGCCGAGGAACCGATCGCCTGCTTCTGCGGTGATTGACGGCCATGGCCGGGCCATCGACCTCGCCATCGCTGCGACTGCTGCCGGTATCCCTGCGCTGTGCCAATGCCTTCGTGCAGAAGCACCACCGCCACCACCGTCCGGTTCAGGGAGCGAAGTTCGCCCTGGCGGTCACGCTGTCCGCCACCGATGGCATCTGCGGCGTGGCCATCGTCGGCCGCCCGGTCGCCCGCCACCTGGATGACGGCTGGACGTTCGAAGTCACCCGGCTCTGCACCGATGGCGCACCGAACGCCTGCAGCAAGCTCTACGGCGCGGCCTGGAAGGCGGCCAAGGCCTTGGGCTACACGCGGCTGATCACCTACACCTTGCTCGATGAAGGTGGTGCCAGCCTGCGCGCCGCCGGCTGGCATTTGCTCGGAACGCGCGGCGGCGGTGCCTGGAGTCGCCCCAGCCGTCCTCGCGCTGACACCCCCGACCACCTGCGCGGCCCTAAGTGCTTGTGGCAAGCACCGGGCGGTGCGGACAAAGGGAAACGCCCGGATGCAGATTGATTGCTGCCGCGCGCGCGAGGCCCGGACATGCTGCCCCCATGCCTGCTGACGTTGTCAGCGACATGCCAGGCAACCATCGGTCTTCGAGGTTGCGACGCAGTTCCCACTGCGTGACCGAGCCAGCTCGCACCGCATCCGTCCGCGAGCGGCCACCAGTCTCTGGTGGCGGATGCTTTCGCCTTATCAACCCACCGCGGGGTTACGCACCTTTCCCCGCATGCGTGGGGCCGGTGTGTCTCCGCTTCATCCCAATGGAGATTCACCATGAGCACCACGTCCAACGAGAAATCGTATTTCGACCTCCACACCTCGGGCATCGGCTACATCCAGCGAGCCCGCGAGGTTCCCGTCCGGGGCGGCCGCCGCGCGCAGCCCTTTCTGGCATGCACCATCGCCGCACTGGTCGGTTCCGCCAAGGACCCCAGCTACCGCTACTTCGACGTCAAGGTCTCGGGTGCCGAGGCCAAGAAACTGGTCGAGCGCTACATCGGCGTTGACGATCCCAAGCAGCGGCCGCTGGTGCGCTTCCGCCTCGGCGACCTCTGGGGCGATGCGTACATCCGCGACAAGGGTGAGCACAAGGGCCAGGCCGCCGCGTCTCTGAAGGCGCGACTGCTGAAGGCCGAGCCACTTGACCGGGCCGAACTGGCTTCGATCAAGCAGCACGAGCTGATCACCCGCGGCATCGGCTACCTCAGCCGTCCGAAGGACGTCTCCCCAAGGATGGCGATCCGTTCCTGTCGTGCTGCGTCGCGGCACTGGCCGGGCCTGTCGGTGAACCGGAATATCGGTACTTCGACACCATCGTCGCCACCCCCGAAGCCGAGCACCTGGTTCGCCGGTGCGTGCAGGCCATCGAAGGGGACCGCAAGGTGCTGATCGCCTTCCGTCTGAACGACATGAAGATCGATCCGTACATCCGCACCAAGGGCGAGCGCGCCGGGGAACCGGGAGCGAGCCTGGAATCGACGCTGGTCCACATCGGTCTCATCAAGATCGACGGCACCCAGGTCTATCCGACGAGCCAGGCGCAAGCCGAGGCGCCGCAAGCCGAGGACGCACCCGCGCCCGAAGCCGAGGTTGCCGCCGACACCGCTGCCGACCAGCCTGTCGAGCCCGCCGAGCGCGAGCCCGCAGGTGAAGTCGAGGAGCAGGAGCCAGCATTGGCTGCTTCGTTCTGATCCGGCATGGCCCCTCACGGGGCCTTGCCTTTCCTATTCCCCAAGGAGAACCATCATGGCAGTCACATCGGCATCCGCAAGGTCAGTCCCGCCCATCGTCGTATCGGGTCAGCTTTCGATTCGCACAATCCACGGCCGCAATGGTCCGTTCTGCGTCGGCTACCTCGTCACTCCTATCGGAAACTTCGCGGTGAAGGACGCGGAGCTGGAGCAATACCCCGAAGGCAAGTACGACGGGGAGTTCGTGATCCGCTACATCTTTCCGAATCCGATCCCCATGCGGGGCGGTATCAAGTTCGAGATTCGTTGCAACTTGATGGAATGACGCTCTTCGGCGTTGACAAACTGAGCCGCGACGATATTCGCAGCTTTTCCACCCAGGACATCGATCCGCTCGATGAAGAACTGGGGGCGCAGCCTGCGGCAACGCCGGCCAAGCCCGCCAAGGCATCCAGACCCGCCAAGCCCGCATCCGTGCAGGCGTCCGCGGACCCGATGGTCGATACCACGCCTTTCGGCGTGGATGCGCCGACGCCCGCTGCGGCCGCTGCCCCCGGCAGCACCGAAGATGGCGACGCCGCACTGTTCGGGCTGCTCTGGCCGCTGGGTGAGTCCGTGAAACTGGATTCGACCATCGACCGCCGCACCTTGCGCGCGCAGATCGCCCGCCTGGGCAAACTGGGCTACACGCTGGACTTCAAGACGCAGGAGTGGAGCCGCCAGGCCGAACTGCAACCTGCGTGATCGCAGACGCCGCACCTGCGGTGTTCTTCATCCACCCGCCGGGGTTCCTTCCCCATGCGGGGAGGCTCCGGCTTTCTTCTGGAGGTCTCCATCATGTCCACCATCGCTTGCGATGCACCTCATTCCACGCTGGACGAAACCGCCTGGCGCGCTGTCTGCAAGACGGCCGCCGAGCGCGCCCAGCGTGGTTGCGGCCTGTCCTGGGATCATTGGGTCACGCTTTTCAGTTCGGAAATCGACGCGCAAGCCAGTCGATTGCCGCAGGACCAGCGCACTCAAGCGCTGGAAATCGCAGCCCGGGAATGGGACTACGCAACGCCTGCCGAAAGGCAGGAAACCCAGGACTGAAATGCGGAGCATGGCTATTGCTCTCACGGGATCGAGTTCGGCTACTGCCCGGCCGGTTGTGATCGCGACGATGACGACTGGGACTAAGGGCAAAGCATAGGTTCCTTCGCCGCACGCGCGGCATTCCATCACCCGCTGGGGGTTCTCCCCACGGGGAGGCCTCCGGCTCCATTCTTCAGGAGGCCTCTCATGGGCTGGTATTTTTCCCCCAATCGCGATCTGAACTGATCGCGGAACTGATCGCACCGCAAGAGACCGAGCGCGCCAGCGTCAAGGTCATTGCCCACGCGCTGCGCGGCAACGTCCTCTGGTCCGTCACGGAAGTGACGGCCAAGGTCGAAGGCGTGCATCGTCATCTGGCGCCGGGCCAATCCCTGCGCTACATCCGCTGCGATCTTCTCGAACGCAGCGGCGGTCAGTGGGGCTACAAGCCGCTGGACGAGTCCATGCACCCGTACCACTACTCGTGCCCGCTGTCCTATCTGGACCTCGCACCAGAACAGTCCGCCGACTGGCGTGCAGGCGTTCGCGCCTACCACGCGCGGCGGCGCACACCCATGGCACCTGCGGCACCCACCGCAGCGCTGATGGCCTGAGCCAGGAGGAACCGACATGGACCCGATCCTGGCTGCGCTCCCGCCCTTGCTGCTGAAGCTCGTTGAAGGGAGTTTGTCCAACGACGAAGTTTCTTCCGACGAGGAAATGCTGGAGTACTTCATCAGCAACGGCCTCACCGACGAACAGGCGCGGCAGGCACTGACCTACCGCGACCCGTACCTCAACAACATCTACCTGGAGGGCTTCACGCCAATCACTTCGGTAGATGAGGCGCTTCACTTCAACCCGCACACCCGGCAGTTCGAGCCGGACTGAGCGGTTTTCTTCCACCCCTGGGGCAGTACTTGCCCCAGCGGGCGGTGCTGTTCCCGTTCATCCGAGGACACCACCATGCCCGCAAACACTTCTTCCACGCTGTACCGCATCGACGAATGCCCGGACGTGATGGCCGACGCCTGCGTCGGCGATGACCAGGGCAACCTGATCTTCCTGTCCATCTGGGCGCGGGACACCGCCGTCCAGCAGTTCCTCGCTCGCCTGACCCTCGGGCGCGACGAGCAGGGACTGGACCAGTTCCACGTCATCACCGACCAGGGCGGCAGCGTCCCGGTATTCATCGGCAACGTCGATCGCCTGGAAAAGCGCATCACGCGCGCGTACCGGCGGACGCTGTTCGGCTCGCTGTCCAACGTGTGGCTGTTCGACCGGCGCTGCGTCAAGCCCGACAAGGCCAACGCCAGCGCATTGGCACTGCTGCCACGCGACAGCGCCCACAGGCTTGACCGCCTGTGGATGCTGGTGCGGGACACCTGCCCGTTGCCGCTGCTCGACCACTGGCGCGAAACCGTGCTGGAGCTGTTACAGACCCGCGAGATGCTGGCCCGCCTTCCGTTCGCCCTCGGGCCGCTGGAAGGCCATCGGCTCGCCATCGACGTGCCGGCGCTGACCCTGGCGCTGGGCTCCTTGATCCGCAGTGACGTGCTCACCGCCTATCCGTATCCGGCCAAGATTTGGACGCCGGAAGCGGTAGCGGCTTGACCCACCCGCGAGAGCACGCCAAGGCGTGCTTTCGCCCTTCATCCCCGCCAACCAGGAGACTTCCATGGCCCTCATGTTCCCGCGGCTCGCCCGCAATTTCGCCAAGAACGGTTACTACCCGACCGACGAACCCACGCTCGAAAGAGCCCTCAACGCACTGATGCCCAGCGACGGGCCGATGTGCATCCTCGATCCCTGCGCCGGCGAAGGCGTAGCGATCGCCGAAGCCGCCCACGCCCTCGGGCGCGAGCAGGCCAAGGCGTTCGCCGTTGAGTTCGACGCGGAGCGGGCACGCCATGCCCGTGGCCTGGTCGATCACTGCCTGCACGCGGACCTGATGGACACGATGGTCTCCAAGCAGTCGTTCGGACTGCTCTGGCTCAACCCGCCGTATGGCGACCTGTCCAAGGACGTCAACGGCAACATCGGCTATCAGGGCCAGGGTCGTGCCCGCCTCGAAAAACTGTTCTATCAGCGCAGCCTGTCGCTGTTGCAGTACGGCGGCGTGCTGGTCTTCATCGTCCCCGGCTACGTGCTCGACGCGGAGCTGGTCGGCTGGCTGACGCGCCACTACACCGACCTGCGGATCTACCGAGCGGTGGAAACGCAGTTCAAGCAGGTGGTGATCTTCGGTCGCAGGGTGCGTCAGCGCGAGCAGGCACCCGATGGCGTCAAGGCCGTGCGCAATCTGCTGCTGCAGGTTGGGCTTGGCGAAGTCGAAGCCGAGGAACTGCCGAGCGATTGGCCGTTCCTGCCGTACATCGTCCCCGCCAGTCCGGCCGAGCCGGAGCATTTCTTCCGCGTGACGATGGAGCCGGAGCAGTTCGCCGATGAGGTCGGTCGGCTGCAAGGCCTCTGGCCGTCGCTGGACACGCACCTGGGGGCCGCGCAGCAATCGCTGCGTCCACCGGCGCGTGCCTTGTCCCACTGGCATCTCGCCCTGGCTCTGGCCGCGGGCGCGATCTCGGGGTTGTGCGCTCCAAGACCGGGCGCGTGCTCGTCGTCAAAGGTGACACCCACAAGGACAAGACGCTCCAGCGGGAATTCACCGAACGCGAAGACGGCTCGATCGCCGAGACCCGCATCCTCACCGACAAGTTCGTACCCGTCATCCGCGCGTGGGACATGACGCCTGGCTCCGCGACACGGGGCGAGGTCCTGACCATCCGTTAGTCCACCGGACGCGCTGCCGTCCTGCTGTACCACCTCGAAGGAGAAACACCCATGTTCTCAAGCCTGTTCAAGCGGCCCGCGCCGCAGAAGCAACCGTTGTTCGCACCAGGTACGTTGCAGTTGAGCGAAAAGGTGCATTGGCTGGCCCGCAAAGGCCTGATCGACCCCTTGGCTCTTGTCCAGCGCCATGTGCGCGGTGACTGGGGCGAGACCGATGAGGCCACCCGTCAAGCCAACGATGTCGCAATCCGTGGGGACGATCCGATGATCTCCCACTTCAGGATCACGCCCGAACTGGTGTTGATCGTCAAAACCAGCGAGGACCACCAGACCACGGTGATCCAGCTTCCCGAAGAACGGGACATGATCTGACAGCACCATTGTCGTCTTCATCCACCTGCCGGAGCCACTTCACTCCGCCAGGGTGTCGTGGCTCAATGACTCATCAAGGAGGAGCCCATGGCATCACATCGCATTGAAACCTACTGCCACAGGCTGGCGTTTCCAATCGGTGCGCTCATCTTCAGCAGGGGCATCGATCGCCTGGTCCGAACGGGTCGCCTCGACCCGATCCCGTACTTCAGGCGCCACACCCGTGGCGACTGGGGCGACGTCAACATCCAGCAATGGCAGGCCAACAGCACTGCACTGCAATCCGGTGCATCGCTGGAATCCCGCTACGTGATCCATCCGGGGCTGGCCATCCGCATCGTCACCGATGCGCAGCGCAGCGCCACCGTCATCGTGCTGCCGTCCGAAGACTGAGCACGATTCACCAGCAGGCCGCCACGGCCGGCAACTTCGACCACCTCGGCCAAGCGCCGATTTCCTTCCCACTGCGGGGCATGCCATTGCCCCGCTGGGGTGGTGCATGCCCCATTTTTCATTGGAGCATCACCATGTCCCTCGATCTCGAAACCACTGCCGTTGAAGCCGCGCCCGTACAGGGCGAACTGCTCGATGCGGAATCTTCCCCTCTGACCCTGAGCCTTCAGGATTTCGTCGGCGAGTTCGGCGACGAACTGCTCGACGCCCTCAACAGCGCGAACCCGCCGGTCTATAACGGCCAGCCGCAGGCGCACCGGCAACTCGTCGTCGCCAGCCTCAAGCGCAAGCTGTTCCCGGCCCAGGCCGAAGTCGTCCACGCCGCCGCCGAGCTGCTGATCGACCGTGGCGAACGCGCCGCGATCGTCAATGGCGAAATGGGCTGCGGCAAGACGACCGTCGGCATCGCCACGGCCGCTGTGCTCAACGCCGAAGGCTACCGCCGCACCCTGGTTCTTTCGCCGCCGCACCTTGTTTACAAGTGGCGGCGCGAGATCCAGGAGACGGTGGCAGGCGCCAAGGTGTGGGTGCTCAACGGGCCGGACACGCTCGTCAAGCTCATCAAGCTGCGCGAGCAGTTGAATGTCCAGCCCACGGGCCAGGAGTTCTTTGTCTTGGGCCGGGTCAGGATGCGGATGGGGTTCCACTGGAAGCCCGTCTTCACCCAGCGGCGTACCCGTCACGGCAACGTGGCGGCGTGCCCGGACTGCGGCACGGTCATCACCGACCTCGACGGCGAGCCGGTCAACCCGGTCGCGCTCCAAGCCGAGGAATACCGCAGGAAGTGCAGCCATTGCGCCGCCCCCTGTGGACACTGATCCGCCCGCGCAGCCTGTCCGGCAGCGACCAGTCCTCGGCCGTGCTGAAAGCCTTGAAGCGCATCCCGACGATCGGGGAAGTCACTGCGCAGAAGCTGATGCAGAAGTTCGGCGACGGGTTCTTGGCGTCGATGCTGGGCGACAACATCCACGAGTTCATCAACTTGATGGATGGCAACGGCGAACTGGTCTTCTCTGACCGCCAGGCGCATCGCATGGAAAGAGCGATGGCGAACATGGAGTTCGGCTTTGGCGAAGGCGGCTACCAGCCGTCCGAGTTCATCAAGCGCTATCTGCCGCAAGGCACGTTCGACTTGTGCATCGCGGACGAGGCGCACGAGTACAAGAACGGTGGCAGTGCCCAGGGTCAGGCTATGGGCGTGCTGGCGGCGAAGGCTCGCAAGACCTTGCTGCTGACAGGCACGCTGATGGGCGGCTACGGGGACGACCTGTTCTACCTGCTGTTCCGAGCCCTGCCTGGGCGGATGATCGAAGACGGCTACCGCCCGACCACGAGCGGCAGCATGACCTCGGCGGCCATGGCGTTCATGAGGGACCACGGGGTCCTCAAGGACATCTACTCCGAAAGCACCGGCACGGCGCACAAGACGGCCAGGGGCACCAAGGTATCGGTGCGCACGGTCAAGGCTCCCGGCTTCGGGCCAAAGGGGTCTTGCGGTGCATCCTGCCGTTCACGATCTTCCTCAAGCTCAAGGACATCGGCGGCAACGTCCTGCCGCCGTATGACGAGGAGTTCCGCGAAGTCGCAATGGACACGGCGCAAGCCGCGGCCTACCGCGACCTGGCGGGTCGGCTGACCGCAGAGCTGAAACAGGCTCTGGCGCGACGCGATACGACGCTGCTGGGTGTGGTGCTCAACGTGCTGCTGGCCTGGCCGGACTGCTGCTTCCGGTCGGAAACCGTAGTGCATCCGCGCACGCGCAACACCTTGGCGTTCGTCCCGGCTCAGTTCAACGAGTTCGAGGTGACGCCGAAAGAGCGCGAGCTGATCGACATCTGCAAGGAAGAGAAGGCGCAGGGCCGCAAGGTTCTGGCCTACACGGTCTATACCGGCACGCGCGACACCACGTCGCGCTTGAAGGTATTGCTGGAGCAAGAAGGCTTTCGGGTGGCGGTGCTGCGCGCAAGCGTGGACGCCAGCCGCCGCGAGGACTGGATCGCCGAGCAACTGGACCGTGGCATCGACGTGCTCATCACCAACCCCGAGCTGGTCAAGACGGGCTTGGATCTGTTGGACTTCCCGACGATCGTTTTCATGCAGTCGGGCTACAACGTGTACTCGCTCCAGCAGGCGGCACGCCGCTCCTGGCGCATCGGACAGAAACAGCCGGTGCGCGTGATCTACCTGGGCTACGCCGGTTCCTCGCAGATGACCTGCCTGGAGCTGATGGCCAAGAAGATCATGGTCTCGCAGTCCACCTCGGGCGACGTGCCCGAATCGGGCCTCGATGTGCTCAACCAAGACGGTGATTCCGTCGAGGTCGCACTGGCCCGGCAACTTGTCGCCGCCTGATCCCCACGCCAACGCCGGCCTCGCGCCGCCGGCTTTCCATTGTTCCACCTTGCAGCCACGCCCACGGTCTCCGTGGACGTGGCTGCATCTTCACTGGCCCCTTCGGGGGCCTTTTTCTTTGGAGGAGGCTGCCGGGAAATCGGGCGCTGCCTGGTTCGCATTGTTTGCTGCCGCTCGTGGCCCGAGCGGCGATGGTGAGGGCTCGATGTTTCAGGACGACGCGCCATGTGCCCCTCTCCCCCTGGTTTCACCATCCCGAACGCCGCCTGCTGGCGGGTTTTCTCGGCCTGCTTTGGTCGGTGCTGGCTGGCGGCTGCGCCACGACGAGCGCGCCGGTCGCGCCCGACACCATCGAGGAAATCTCGGCCGCGCCCGTACCCGAGGCGCCCGATTACATCCCCGTCGTGCGCTACGGCCGCTACACCCTCGTGGAACTGGCACCGACGGCAGCGCAGCGCGACCTGCTGTTGCAGACCATCGACGTGTCGATGCCCGAGGATGCCCGCGCCACGGTCGGCGACGGGCTACGGCATGTGCTCAAGCGCAGCGGCTACGGCCTGTGCCAGACGGCGCACGCCGTGATCGAGCTGTACGCACTGCCACTGCCGGCGGTGCACCTGCACCTCGGTCCCATGACCCTGCGCGATGCGCTGCTCACCCTGGCTGGTCCGGCCTGGGAACTGCACGCGGATGACCGCGCGCGGCAAGTCTGCTTCGAGCGGCCCGGCGACAGCATGACCGCCGACAACGTACCCGCGCCGCCCGCCGCCGAGGTGGTGCAGACGTTCCCGCTGGCGCCCGCGGCATCGGGAGGCCAGCCATGAACGCCCCGCAGCCCGCCCATCGTTCAACGGCCGCCGTGGTGGTGCAGAGCCTGATGTGGCTCTGGCTGATCGGCCTGAGTGTCCTCGTCGCCCTCGGCTACCAGGCGATGAACGACCAGACCGACCAGGAGCGCCTCGATTCCCGCCTGCAACGCCTCGAAGCGCAGGCGACAGGCCTGGCCGAGAACATCGAGGCCATCCAGCAGCGTCCGGCTGTCGCCACGGCGGCAGACCTCAAAGACACCCACCAAATCCTGGAAGCACGCGCGGCCCAGGTCGAGAAATCGCTGAGCGCCTATGCCGCTGCCGACGATCTTCAGGCACTGCGCGCCGAAGTCGAGCAGGTCAAGGCGCGCCAGACCGCCGCACGCGCCGCAGTACCCGCCCAGCCGCGCGCACCGAGCAAGTCAGCCGCCAAGTCTGAACCCCCGCCGCTCCCGTTCCGCATCGTCGGTGCCGAACTGCGCGCCGGCGAGCGCAGCGTGTCCGTCGCGCCGAGCAGTGGCGACTTCACGCCCGACCAGCTTCAGGTGCTGCTACCCGGCGATGCCGTCGGCCCGTGGCGCTTGCAGGTCATCGAAGGCAACACCGCGGTGTTCCAGGCCGGCGACCAGACCCGCCGCGTGGCGATTCCTGACCGGAGCAGATCGCATGAAGCCATCGATCATCCTTTCCGCGCTCCTGCTGGCGTCCACCCAGGGGCCCGCGTGGGGGCAGCAGCCCGCCACGGCTCCCGCCCGCAATGCGCAGAGCCAGGAGCGCCCGCTGGCCGCTCGCGTTCTGGACGACCGGGTGGCGAGCGACTGGGGCCTGCAACCGCAGGAGTGGACGCGCTACCGCGAACTGATGGACGGGCCGCTGGGAATTTACTCGCCCAACCTGGACCCGTTGTCGGCCCTGGGCATCGAGGCGCGCACCGATGAAGAACGGCGCCGCTACGCCGAGCTGCAGGTGCAGGTCGAAGCGCGCCGCGTGGAGAAGCTGCTCGCCTACCAGAGGGCTTACGACGAGGCCTGGCAGCGTCTGAACCCCGGCATGCAGCGGGTGAACATGCCCGACGACAAGCCGGTCGCGGGAGCCACGCGCGGCTCCGGCCGCACGGCGGTGTTCGTCAAGGACGGCTGCGAAGCCTGCGGGCAGCTCGTACAGCGCCTGCAATCCTCGGGGACCGAGTTCGACCTGTACATGGTCGGCAGCCGCCAGGACGATGCGCGCATCCGCGACTGGGCCAAACGCGCGAACGTCGATCCGGCGCGCGTGCGCAGCGGCACCATCACGCTCAACCACGACGGCGGCCGCTGGCTGTCGCTGGGCCTGCCCGGCGACTTGCCCGCGGTCGTGCGCGAGGTGAACGGCCAATGGCAGCGCCAGCCATAGCCGCACTCCTGCGCGCACTGATGCTCGCCGCTGGCCTGTGCGCCTGCGTCGCCCAGGCCCAGGAGGTTCCGCCACCGGCCTACCAGCTCGCCGCACAGCGCGCAGGCATCCCCTCGACGGTGCTCTACGCCGTCGCCTTGCAGGAGAG
The DNA here is from genome assembly GCF_013423955.1 of Ottowia beijingensis. Classification (GTDB taxonomy): domain Bacteria; phylum Pseudomonadota; class Gammaproteobacteria; order Burkholderiales; family Burkholderiaceae_C; genus Ottowia; species Ottowia beijingensis. The sequence continues at coordinate 1,574,355 of NZ_JACCKX010000001.1, forward strand.
CGGCATCCGGCGCAACGGGCGCATCGTACCGTGGCCGTGGTCGCTCAATGTCGCCGGCCAGTCGCGCCGCTATGCAACCCGCGCCGATGCCTGCGCGGGCTTGCAGCAGGTGATGCGCTCCACGCCGCACACGCGCATCGACGCCGGCCTGGGCCAGATCAACCTCGGCTACCACCAGCAGCGCTACGCCAGCGCGTGCGACCTGCTGGACCCGTACCGCAACCTCGCCATCGCTGCCGAGATCCTGCGCGAGCAGCACACCCCCGGCGAGGACTGGTTGCTGGCGATCGGCCGCTACCACCGTCCTGCGGGCGGCGAGCCTGCCGCCCGCTACCGGCGCAGCGTGTCGCGCCACCTCGCCCGGGTGCAGGGCGCACGCCCAACCGCCGCGGTTCTCGCCGCACGCCAGGAGACATCCCCATGACGACATCCCATCTGGCCTTGCGGGGCCTGCTCGTACTGCTGGCGGGCCTGCCGCTGGCCTCGCTTGCCGGCGAGCCGCTGATCGTGGTCGAAGACCGTGGCGGCGCGTCGGCGCTGCCGTACTACGAAGCCCTGAACCTCCAGCCGCGCGCCAACGCGCCGGCCCGGCCGCCGATCCCGACACCCCAGGTTCTCGCCACGCCGGCGGACGAGGCCGCGATGCTACCCGTGCGCAGCGCCAAGCTCACGCCCGGCACCGTCGCGCGGCGGGTCATCGAGGCACCGGGCCTGCGGCCTTTCGTGGTCGTCGGCGACGACGAGGCATCCCGGCCTGGCTGCGCAGCCAGGCGGCAGCGCTGCGCGAGCGCGGCGCGGTCGGCCTGGTGGTCAACGTCGAGACCGTGCAGGGCCTGGCGCTGCTGCGCGCCCTGGTGCCCGGTGTGCCGCTCGCGCCTGTGTCCGGCGACGACCTGGCCGAGCGTCTGGGCCTGCGGCACTACCCGGCGCTGATCACGGCCACCGGCATCGAGCAATGAAGCCATGTCGGGGAAACAGCCGGTCGAGGTACTGCTACGCCCAGCGGTGGAGCTATACACCGTTGCCGCATGCGCGGGCGCCGCGTTTCTGTCCCTGGTGGCCCCATGGTCGCTCGCGCTGAGCCCGTCCATGGGCGTCGGCAGCGCGCTGGCGTTCGGCGCCTACGGTGCCATCCGCTACCGCGATGCCCGCGTCATCCTGCGCTACCGGCGCAACATCCGCCGCCTGCCTCGATACGTGATGACCAGCAAGGACGTGCCGGTCAGCCAGCAGCGGCTGTTCGTCGGGCGCGGTTTCCTGTGGGAGCAGAAGCACACCCATAGGCTGATGCAGACGTACCGGCCGGAGTTCCGCCGCTACGTCGAGCCGACGCCCGCGTACCGGCTGGCGCGGCGTCTGGAAGAACGGCTGGAGTTCGCGCCGTTCCCGCTGTCCCGGCTGCCAGCGCTCACCGGCTGGGACGTGCCTTTCAACCCGGTGCGGCCGCTGCCGCCTGTGGGCGGTCTGCCGCGCCTGCACGGCATCGAGCCCGAGGAGGTGGATGTCAGCCTGCCGTTGGGCGAGCGCGTCGGGCATTCGCTAGTGCTGGGCACCACGCGCGTCGGCAAGACCCGGCTGGCCGAACTGTTCGTGACCCAGGACATCCGGCGCGTGAACGCTGCGGGCGAGCACGAGGTGGTGATCGTGATCGACCCCAAGGGCGATGCCGATCTCCTGAAGCGGATGTACGTAGAGGCCAAGCGCGCGGGCCGCGAAGGCGAGTTTACGTCTTTCATTTGGGCTGGCCGGACATTTCCGCGCGCTACAACGCCGTGGGCCGCTTTGGGCGCATCAGCGAGGTGGCCACCCGCGTCGCGGGGCAGCTTTCCGGCGAAGGCAACAGCGCGGCGTTCCGCGAGTTCGCCTGGCGCTTCGTCAACATCATTGCGCGCGCGTTGGTGGAGCTGGGGCAGCGCCCGGACTACATGCTGATCCAGCGGCACGTCATCAACATCGACGCGCTGTTCATCGAGTACGCCCAGCATTACTTCGCCAAGACCGAGCCCAAGGCCTGGGAGGTGATCGTCCAGATCGAGGCCAAGATCAACGAGAAGAACATCCCGCGCAACATGATCGGGCGCGAGAAGCGCGTGGTGGCGCTGGAGCAGTACCTCTCGCAGGCGCGCAACTACGACCCGGTGCTGGATGGCCTGCGCACGGCGGTTCGCTACGACAAGACGTACTTCGACAAGATCGTCGCATCGCTGCTGCCGCTGCTGGAGAAGCTCACCAGCGGCAAGATCGCCCAGCTCCTGGCTCCGAACTACTCCGACCTGGCCGACCCGCGCCCGATCTTCGACTGGATGCAGATCATCCGTAAGAGGGCCATCGTCTATGTGGGCCTGGATGCGCTCTCCGACGCCGAGGTCGCCGCAGCGGTCGGCAACTCGATTTTCAGCGATCTCGTGTCGGTCGCCGGGCATATCTACAAGCATGGGATCGACGATGGCCTGCCAAACACTTCGATGTCGGCATCGGCCAGTGCGCGCGTGCCGATCAATGTCCACGCCGACGAGTTCAACGAGTTGATGGGAGACGAGTTCATCCCGCTGATCAACAAGGGCGGCGGTGCCGGCCTGCAAGTCACTGCGTACACGCAGACCCTCTCGGACATCGAGGCCCGCATCGGCAACCGCGCCAAGGCCGGTCAGGTGATCGGAAATTTCAACAACCTGTTCATGCTGCGCGTGCGCGAGACCGCGACCGCCGAACTGCTGACCCGGCAATTGCCGAAGGTCGAGGTCTATACGACCACCATCGTCAGCGGCGCGACCGACAGCTCGGACATTCGCGGGGCGACGGATTTCACGTCGAACACTCAGGACCGCATCAGCATGTCCAGCGTGCCGATGATCGAGCCGTCTCACGTCGTCGGCCTGCCGAAAGGCCAGTGCTTCGCGTTGCTGCAGGGCGGCCAGCTTTGGAAAGTGCGCATGCCGCTGCCGGCGCCGGACCCGGACGAAGTGATGCCGGCAGACTTGCAGCAACTGGCCGGGTACATGCGCCAGAGCTACAGCGAAGCGACGCAGTGGTGGGAGTTCACCAGTTCCCCGCCTTGCAGGACACGGGCCTGCCCGACGACCTGCTGGATGACGCCGCTGCGGCCGAACCTCCCGCGGTGGCCATTGCCACCGACGAGGACACCGGCAACAAGGCCTCGCCATGAAGGACGCCGCCTCGACTGCACAACGGGAGCAGAACCAGCGCCAGGGCCTGATCGTCGGCACCATCACCTTGCCGTTCCGGCTGCTCGGGGTGCTGATCGGCTCGCTGCTGTTCTCGATCGTCGTGGAGTGCGTAGGCATGCACCTGTTCTGGAAGGACCAGGGCTGGCGGCACTCGCAGCAGATGTTGCAGTACGAACTGGGGCACCTGTCCAGCCACTTCACGCGTAGCGTCGTCGTGCAGGAGCCGGGGCGCACCGCGCACGAACTGGTGGATACCGGCTACGAATGGGTATTCGTTCGCTCCGGGCTGCTGGAGCGCATGAGCCAGACCGCCGAGCGCGCCCGCGCACCCAGCCACGGGCAGACGCGCAACTTCCGCTACTACATCAGCCAGGTCTATGTCTGGGCCGAGAACTACCTGATTGCCGCGGCCTTCACCACGCTCACGTTCCTGGTGCGCCTGCTGGCTCTGGTGCTCACGTTGCCGCTGATCTTCACCGCGGCGTTCGTCGGCCTGATCGACGGTCTTGTGCGCCGGGACGTGCGCCGGTTCGGCGCAGGCCGGGAATCCGGCTTCATCTACCACCGCGCGAAGGCGAGCCTGATGCCGCTGGCCGTGCTGCCGTGGGTCACGTACCTGGCCTTGCCGATCTCGGTGCATCCACTGCTGATCCTGCTGCCCAGCGCCGCCTTGCTGGGACTGGCCGTGAGCCTGACCGCAGGCAGCTTCAAGAAGTACCTCTAGGCCATCAATCCGGGCATGCGCGAGTTCCTATTGTTTGCGGCCTAAAGCCCCTCGCTGCCCACGATCAAGCCATTGCTGATCACACAGGAATGGCGCGATGTTGGCTCCGATCTGGCAGCGCGCCGCGCATCGCGGCGTGCCCATTTTTCTCGTGACGGCCCTGCTGCTGGGTCAGTCCCCGATGGCGTTGGCCGAGTCCCCGCACAGCGCCAGGAGCTGGTCGCCGCGCTGCGCCAGCTCGACGCCTTGGAGCGCACCGTCGCCGACAGCGCCGCGCATGCCCCCGTCCAGCCGGGCGAGCGCTACCACTTCGATTACCCGCGGCTGCTGGCTGACCTGGCGCGCGTGCGCGCCGGCATCCAAGCCCATCTCACACCGTCGCGTGCCCAGCCGCGCGATCCTCCGAACTGGCCGGCGACTACCGCACCGAGCGGTCCGCTCCGCCATCGCCGACGACGGCTGCGGAGGGCAAGCAATGAACGGTGCCCAGGTCTCGGCATTTCAAGCCAACAGCGGCATCGCGCCGTCGGCGATGGCGACCGTCCTGGTCGGCGCCGTGTTCGCGGTCCTGCTCGTCTGGGGCGTCTGGGCCATCCGAACGGCCTACGTGGGGTGGTCCGAGAGCCGCCTCAACCAGCGCCAGTTCCTCGGCGTCTGCATCCGCTTCGTCGCGATGTACCTCGTCCTGAGCTTCTTCCTCCTCTCCTGACCTGAAAGGCATGACCATGCAAAACCGCATCCTCCATTCCCGTCTTGCCCAGCGCGCCGCTGTGGCACTGGGCGCCGCCGCGCTGCCCGCGCTGTCGTTCGCGCAAGGCTTGCCGCAGTTGGAGAACCCAACCCGCGGCACCGGCAACGGCATCATGGAAACGATCAGGAACTACGGCTACGACATCATCATGCTCGTGGCCCTCCTGGTCGTGGCGTCGATGTTCATCGGCGTCTGCTACCACGCCTACGGGACCTACGCGGAAATCCACACCGGCCGCAAGACCTGGGGCCAGTTCGGCCTCACCGTCGCGATCGGTGCCGTGCTGCTGGTGATCGGCATCTGGCTGCTCACCGAAGCCACCGGCATCCTGTAAGGCGAGGCCGGTATGTCCGACCAGCAGCACATCCGTGCGGACGGGACGGTCACGTTCCTTCCGCATCGGCTCAACCGCCACCCCGTGGTCGTGCGCGGCCTCACCGCCGACGAACTGTGGATCTGCTGCGGCCTGTCCGGCGCCGCCGGCCTGCTGGTCGGTGCGCCGCTGTCCTGGGTGTTCCGCACGATCGCCATCGCGCCGACGTTCGTCGTCCTGGGCGTGGCCCTGGGCGTCTTCATCGGCGGCGGCATCCTGCGCCGGCTCAAGCGCGGGCGTCCCGACACCTGGCTGTACCGGCAACTGCAATGGCGCATCGCCACGCGCCATCCGCTGATGGCGGGCTGGGTAGGCGGGCACGTGCTGATCTCGCGCTCCGGCTTCTGGTCCACCCGAAGGTCCGTTGCAAGGGGGCACGATGAGCCGCTTCAAGAACGAGATCATCCACCTGCAGGCGCACATCAAGACGCTTCGCCTGGGCGCTGGCGCGCTGGTCATCGTCGCCCTGGTCATGGGCGGTGGCTGGTGGAGCGCGCCGCGCGACCTGACCATCCACGTCCCGCCCGACCTGCGCTCCGGCAGTACCCGGAAGTGGTGGGAAGTGCCGCCCGAATCGGTCTATGCGTTCACGTTCTACGTGTTCCAGACCCTCAACCGCTGGCCGACGAACGGCGAAGAGGACTACGCGCGCAACCTCCACACGCTCTCGCCGTACCTCACCCCGTCCTGCCAAGCCTTCCTGCGCGCGGACTACGACTACCGCCGCAGCACGGGCGAACTGCGCCAGCGCGTGCGCGGGATTTATGAAATCCCCGGCCGCGGCTACGGCGACGACCCCACGGCGCGCGTGCGCGTGGTTTCCGACCGCGACTGGGTGGTGACGCTCGACATCACCGCCGACGAGTACTACGGCGCCGAGCAGGTCAAGCGCGCGCTCGTGCGCTACCCGGTGAAAGTCACGCGGGTGGACGTCGATCCCGCCCGCAATCCGTTCGGCCTGGCGCTGGACTGCTACGACGGTGCGCCCCAGCGCATCAGCGCCCCGGAGCCGACGCGCCCGGCGCCTGACGGCCTGTCTCCGCAAGCGCCCCAAGGAGGAAACACCCCATGAAGCATCCTGTACTCGTGCTGCTGGGGCTGCTGGCCGCGGCCGCGGCACCCGTCTCCCATGCTGTGGAGATTCTGCGCTGGGAGCGCATGCCGCTGGCGGTGCCGCTGAAGGTCGGCCAGGAGCGCATCGTGTTCATCGATCGGAACGTCCGCGTGGGCGTGCCTGCGGGCGTGGGCGAACGCCTGCGCGTGCAGAGCGCGGGTGGTGCGGTGTACCTGCGCGCCAGCGAGCCGATCGAGCCCACGCGGCTGCAATTGCAGGACGCCGACACGGGCGCGCTGATCCTGCTCGACATCGCGGCCGAGCCGCCCAAGGACGGCGAAGCCGAGCTGGAGCCGGTGCGCATCGTCGAGGGCAGCAGCACCCCGGCACGCTATGGTGATCAGGCAGGCGGTGCCAATGAGGCCCCAGCACGCGCCCAGGATGAGACAGGTACGCGGGCAGCGCGGCGCGAGACGCCGGTTTCGGTCGTCCTGACGCGCTTCGCCGCGCAGAACCTCTACGCGCCCCTGCGCACCGTGGAGCCGCTGCCCGGCGTCATGCGGGTGAACCTGCGCCGCGACCTCGACCTGGGCACGCTGATGCCGACGCTGCCCGTGCGCGCGGTCGCGCTTGCGTCATGGCGTCTGGAAGACCAGTGGGTCACCGCCGTGCGCCTGACCAACAGCAGCAGCGGCTGGGTCACGCTCGACCCGCGCGTGCTGCAAGGCGATTTCCTCACCGCCACCTTCCAGCACGAAGCGCTCGGCCCCCGCGGGACGCCCGAGGACACGACCGTCCTGTACCTGGTGACGCGCGGACGCGGCCTCGCGCAATCGCTGCTGCCGGCGATCCACCGCTTCGACCCGGCCGTGCATCTGCCGCAGCCGGAAGCGGAAGCCGACGACGGCAAGGAGGCCCGCCATGCGCAGTAACGGCTTGCTCAAGTGGCTGATGATCCCGGTCGCCTTGCTGGTGCTGTTCGTTGCCATCCGGCTGTTCTCCGGCGGAAGCACGTCGGCACCGCCCGCCGCGGATGCCGGCTCCAAGCTTACGCCCGAGGAAATGAAGGCGTTGGGCATCGAAGGCGATACCCCGCGCGACACCGTTGCAACCCTGGTGGCCCAGGTGAAGCAGTTGCGCACCGAGCTTCAGACCGCGCTGACCGACAACAAGTCGCAGCGCGAGGAAAACCAGCGGCTGCGCCAGCGCGAAAACTCCATCGACCAGCGCATCAATTCGGCCCTCGAATCCGAGCGCTCCAACCTGCGCCGCGACCAGGAACAGGCGGCCAGCGCGCGCCAGCAGACCGAGGGGCTGCTCGCCGACCTGCAGCGGCGCCTGGACAGCATCGGCGGGCGCGGCGGCGGCCATGCTGATCTGCCGGTGGGCCTGGGGCTGCGTGATGGCGACGAGGCCGGCATGGAAGGCGGCATGCGATGGGTCGAACCGGACGACGCGAAGAAGGCCGAGGGCCGCAATGGCAGTCGTGGCACGGGCAACGGCATGAGCTTCCCGACGAGCTTCGGCCCCGCGCAAAGCACGCTGGAAACCACCGCGGAAACCGTGGCGAACGCCGGCGCACGTGCGGCAGGCGTCAAGAGGGCCAAGCCGGTCTATACCGTGCCGACCAACTCGACGCTGATGGGGTCGGTCGCGATGACGGCGCTGATCGGTCGTGTGCCGATCGACGGGACGGTGAACGATCCGTACCCCTTCAAAGTGTTGGTCGGGCCGGACAACCTCACGGCCAACGGGATTGATATTCCCGACGTGGCCGGTGCGGTGTTCAGCGGAACCGCATCGGGTGACTGGACGCTCTCGTGCGTGCGCGGCCAAGTGCGCAGCATCACCTTCGTCTTCAACGACGGCACGATCCGCACCATCCCCGAAGACCGTGAAGGCAACCAGCAGAACAACCAGCAACGCGACGGCCTGGGCTGGATCATCGATCCGCACGGCATCCCCTGCGTCAGCGGCGAGCGGCGCAGCAACGCCCAGCAATACCTCGGCTCGCAGGCCCTGATCACGGCGGCCGGTGCCGGCGTCGCCTCGCTCATCGAGAGCGACAGCGGCCGCATGTCCTACGTCGGCTCGGACGGCGCCATCGGCACCGTGGGGATCAGCGGCCAGGAAGCGGTCGGCCAGATCCTCGCGGGCGGCGTGCGGGACATGTCGGCCTGGGTCAACAAGCTCTACGGCCAGGCCTTCGCCGCCGTCTATGTGCAGCCCGGCGCCAAGGTCGCCGTCCACCTCGAAAAGCCGCTCGCCATCGATCACGACCCCGAAGGCCGGCGCGTCGATCACCGTGCAGGAGAAAGCCATGCGCTCGAACTCGATTAAAGGCCTCGCGCTGGCAGCGGCCGTCGCCGTGCTCGGCGGCTGCGCCACCAGCAAGGAAGAGCTGCTGACCCATAGCGACCGCACCATGATGGACATCTGGCAGCAGGAAACGGGCGGCGGCGGCAGTGGCACCGGCCAGGTCGCCCGCCGGCAGTTGCTCGACGCGCGCCAGCGCCTGCGCCGGCCGCTGACCGACGCCGATGTGCAGGCCGCACCGGCCGAGCAGATGCGCTACACGCGCACCGCGCGCAACGAGGTCTATCGCCAGTTCCAGCGCCTGCCCAACCCCGATCTCGTCATGTACGTGTACCCGCACCTGGCGGGCACGGACCCCGTGCCGGTTCCGGGCTACACGACGGTCTTCCCGCTGTACCAGCGCGTGCAGTACGCCATGCCCGGTGAACGGCTGGAGGACTATTGATGCGCTGGAAACTTCCCTGGCCGAAGCTGGCCGCATCCGGCACCGGCGACGAAGAGAAGCCGGACGGCTGTCAGCGCCACGTCGAGGCCTTGCGCCAGGCCGGCGTCCCTGAACCCGGCGCAGCGGTCCAGGACCGCAGGCCGGCGACGGTAGCCGACGAGCAGGCGCTGTACGACGTCGCGCCGTCGTTCGCGGAACTGCTGCCTTGGGTGGAGTTCTTGCCGCAGTCGAAGTCCATGCTGCTCGAAGACGGGCAATCCGTGGCGGCCTTCTACGAGTTGGTGCCGCTAGGCACCGAGGGGCGGGAACCCGGCTGGCTGGCACATGCCCGCGATGCGCTCGAAAACGCGCTGCAAGACAGTTTCGATGAACTGGACGAGAACCCTGGGTGCTCCAGCTCTACGCCCAGGACGAACCCAGCTTCGACCAGTACATGGAGAACCTGCGCAACTACGTGCAGCCGCGCGCCCGCGGCACCGCATTCACGGAGTTCTACCTTCGATTCTTCAGCCACCACCTGCGCGCGGTCGCCAAGCCGGGCGGCCTGTTCGAGGACACGGTGGTCACGCGGCTGCGCTGGCGCGGCCAGACGCGGCGGGTGCGCATGGTGATCTATCGCCGTGCCACCGGGCAGGCAAGCCGCCGCGGCCAGACGCCCGAGCAGATGCTGAACATCGTCTGCGACCGCCTGTGCGGCGGGCTGGCGAACGCAGGCATCCAGGCACGGCGCATGGTCGCAGCCGACGTCCACGACTGGCTGCTGCGCTGGTTCAATCCGCGCCCCGCGATGCTCGGGCCGAGTGCAGAGGACCGGGAGCGCTTCTACGCGCTGGCGCGCTACCCCGACGAGACCGAGGACGGCGAGATCGAACTGGCGAGCGGTCGGGATTTCAGCCAGCGGTTGTTCTTCGGCCAGCCACGCTCCGACGTGGAGCGTGGCACCTGGTACTTCGATGGCATGCCGCACCGCGTGCTGATCACCGACCGGCTGCGCATGCCGCCCGGCACCGGACACCTGACCGGCGAGACCCGCAAAGGGGATGCCATCAACACGCTGTTCGACCAGATGCCGGAAGACACCTTGCTTTGTCTCACGATGGTCGCCACGCCGCAGGATGTCCTGGAAGCGGACTTGAACCACCTGGCGAAGAAGGCCGTGGGCGAGACGCTGGCGTCAGAGCAGACGCTCAAGGACGTGCAGGAAGCCCGCTCCTGATCGGCAGCGCACACAAGCTCTACCGGGGACGCTGGCGTTCTACCTGCGCGGGCGCGACGAAGCGGAGCTGGACCGGCGCGGCCTGGACCTGGCGAACGTCATGCTCAACGCCGGCTTGCAGCCGGTGCGCGAGGACGACGAGGTGGCACCGCTCAACAGCTACCTGCGCTGGCTGCCGTGCTGCTACAACCCCGGTCAGGACCGGCGTAGGTGGTACACCCAACTGATGTTCGCGCAGCACATCGCGAACGTGTCGCCGGTGTGGGGCCGCGCCCAAGGCACGGGGCACCCCGGCATCACGATGTTCAATCGCGGTGGCGGCCCGATTACGTTTGACCCCTTGAACAGGTTGGATCGGCAGATGAATGCCCACCTGTTTCTGTTCGGCCCTACGGGCTCGGGAAAGTCCGCGACGCTCAACAACCTCTTGAATCAGGTCACGGCCATCTATCGGCCGCGGCTGTTCATCGTGGAGGCCGGCAACAGTTTCGGCCTGTTCAGCGATTTCGCCAAGCGGCTGGGCCTGACCGTGAACCGGGTCAAACTGGCCCCTGGCTCGGGCATCAGCCTGGCACCGTTCGCCGATGCGCGCCGGCTGATCGAAACGCCGAGCGACGTGCAGACGCTCGATGCCGACGCGCTGGACGAGGACCTTCCCCGGATGCCTCGGCCATGGAGGCGGACGAGCAGCGCGACGTGCTGGGCGAATTGGAGATCACGGCGCGGCTGATGATCACCGGCGGCGAGGACAAGGAAGAAGCTCGGATGACGCGGGCCGACCGCTCGCTGGTCCGCCAGTGCATCCTCGACGCCGCCGAGCACTGCGTGGCCGAGAAACGCACGGTGCTCACGCGCGATGTGCGCAACGCGCTGCGCACCCGCGGCCAGGACCCGACGCTGCCCGAGATGCGGCGTGTGCGGCTGCTGGAGATGGCGGACGCGATGGACATGTTCTGCCAAGGCACGGACGGCGAGATGTTCGACCGTGACGGCACGCCGTGGCCCGAGGCGGACATCACCCTGGTGGACCTCGCAACCTACGCCCGCGAGGGCTACAACGCCCAGCTCTCCATCGCCTACATCAGCCTGATCAGCACGGTGAACAACATCGCCGAGCGCGATCAGTACCTGGGACGCCCGATCATCAACGTCACCGACGAAGGGCACATCATCACGAAGAACCCGCTGCTCGCGCCCTATGTCGTGAAAATTACAAAAATGTGGAGAAAGTTGGGGGCCTGGTTCTGGCTCGCAACGCAGAATATCGACGACTTGCCACGCGCTGCAGAGCCCATGCTCAACATGATCGAGTGGTGGATCTGTCTCAGCATGCCGCCCGATGAAGTCGAGAAGATCGCGCGGTTCCGCGAACTCTCGCCCGCGCAGAAGGCGCTGATGCTTTCGGCCCGCAAAGAGGCGGGGAAATTCACCGAAGGCGTCATCCTCTCCAAGAGCATGGAAGTGCTGTTCCGCGCCGTGCCACCGAGCCTGTACCTCGCGCTCGCGCAGACAGAACCAGAGGAGAAGGCCGAGCGCTACCAACTCATGCAGCAGTACGGCTGCACCGAACTGGAAGCGGCTTTCAAGGTGGCCGAGAAGATCGACCAGGCGCGCGGCATCGAGTCGCCGGCCCTGGAACTGTCGTAAGCCGGAGAACGCCATGGAACCGAAACGTCCTTCCATCCCGATGCAGGTCCAGGCGTTCCGCGGCCGCACTCGGCGGCCTCGCTGGCCCTGGGTCTTGGCTGCTGCGCTGGTCGCGCTGCTGCTGATCTGGCTGGTGTTCCGGTCGCCCGGCGAATCCCCGCCGCAGCCGCCCGCGTCGGCCAGCATGACGCAGCCTTCCGGGCCGCCCTGGCAGATGGGCAACCCGGAGGGCCGCTTCACGCTGACGCTCTATGCCGACCTGGAGTGCCCGTTCTGCCGGGAGTACTTCCCGCAGCTCAAGCGCTGGGTCGGCAACAACACCGACGTCGCACTGCAATGGCACCACCAGCCGCTGGCTGCGCACGAGCCGGCCGCGTCGGCCGAGGCACGTCTGGCCGAGTGCGCCGCTGAAGCTGGCGGGCATGCTGCGTTCTGGCAAGCCGTCGAATGGGTCTATGCCCATACGCGCAGCGACGGCCAAGGATTGCCCGACGGGCTTCAGTACCCCGAATCCACGCCAGCCATCGAGCAGTGCATGGCAAGCGAACGTCCCGGCGCCGCCATTCGCGTCCAGTCCTCAGAAGCCACCAAGAGCGGCGTGACCGCCACACCGTCGCTGCGGCTGCTCGATCGCCAGACGGGCCAGGCCATCCTGCTGCAGGGGCCTATCGAGGGCGATGCCTTGCTGTCGGCCATGGACATGCTGGCGGCTGGGGACATGGCCAGCGACGCGGCGGCTTCACCCGCCACCGCCACATCCGAAATGCCTGCCGACGTTGTCGGCGACATGCCCAGGTAGCCCTCGGTCTTGGAGGCTACGGCACGGCTTGCCGCGCTGACCGCTACCCGTTCGCTTTCGCATCCTGGCCGCGAACAATCACCGCCGCGCGGTGATGGATGCACCTTGTTCCGCTGTTTCCATCCCCAGGAGGGCTTGCCCTCCCAGGGGGCGCCCTCCGCTCACTTTCTGGAGGTCCGCCATGTCTCTCGTCGCCAACGACTCCTGCGTGGAGCCACGTTTTTCCCCGCGTCCCAATCCGATGACTGGATCATCCGGCAAGCCATCGCGTTGCTGGAGCAGCGGGTCTTCAAGAAGGGGCCATCCCTGGAGAGGCCTGCGGCCGTCAAGGACTACCTGCGCCTGAAACTGGCCGCCGAGCCCAACGAAATCTTCGCCATCGTTTTTCTCAACAGCATGCACGAGGTGCTGGCCTACGAGCCGATGTTCAAGGGCACGGTCCATTCGACCACGGTGCATGCGCGCCCAATCGTGCAGCGCGCCCTGGAACTTAACGCCGCTGCGGTCATTTTTTCGCACCAGCACCCTTCGGGCTGCACGGAGCCGTCAAGCGCGGACCGCGCGATGACCCAGACGCTGAAGACCGCGCTGGCGCTGATCGATGTGAGGGTGCTGGATCACCTCATCGTCGGCCAGGGCACGCCGTACTCGTTCGCGGAATCCGGCCTGCTGTAGCGATGGCATCGGCTTGCTAATCCACGCGGAGGCTTCGGCCTCCGCTTTTTCATGGGCGCGAGACAAGCAGGTATGCGGGCAGTGCGCGATGCGCATTGTTTGTTGGGGCCGCGTCGGCTTCGCGATTGACTACTGCTCTGATCAACTTCAAGGGCACGCGACATGCCAGCATCTATTTCCAGGTTCGCGCCGGGCTGGCGAACCCTCGGCCTGGCCGTGGCGCTGCCGGCAGCCCTGGCCGTTTTCAGCCCGGCCACCTTCGCCGCCGACGTGGTGGTCGTCACCGACAGCCGCCACCCGGTCAAGACCATGGGCGGCGAGCGGCTGATCGAGCTGGACGAAGCTCACAGGATTGAAGCGGAGCTTTCAGCGGAACTGCCCACCGATCCCGAACAAGCGACGGCCATCGTCAAGCGCCGGCTCTCAAGCGGCGGCGCCGACCTCCAGCGCCGCATCGCCTCCGCATATCAGGGCGTCACCGACGCATGGAGCCTGGGCGTCACCAGCCTCCCAGCAGTCGTGGTGGACCAGCGTTACGTGGCCTATGGCGAGCCGGACGTGGCTCGCGCCATTGCGCGCATCGAGCAGCACCGGAGGACCCAGCCGTGACCCGAGCATTCGACCTGATGCGCCGCCTGCACGCTAGCGTGGCGTCCGTGCTGCTGCTCAGTGCCACCGGCAGCTACGCCCTCAACACCGCCACCATCGTCGGCTCGGTGGCTTCGCCCGATTGCCTCGAATACCGCGTCGTCGGCATCTGCTACTGGCTCTACTGCACCTGGACGGGCTGCACGGTGCGCACGTCCACCAAGGTTCGCCACTACGTTCCCGATGCAGTCGTCTCCAGCTACAGCAACACCGGCGAGAACCCCTGGGTCGAAGTCCGGGCAATGAGCACGCCCAACCCGTCCGCCCAGGCAGGCGGCGATGGAACCACGAACGAGGATCACGAAAACAACCTCGCGAAGTTCAAGAACGCCGACGTGATCGGCCACCCTGGCGTCGAGGTTTTCAACCAATTCATCTCGTCCTCGGGCTATTTCTGCGAGGGCGCGGGCACGGCATTCATGCCGTACTTGCTCAGCACCTTGGACACGCTGGCCTGGCGCTACAACGTGCCCGAGATGGCCTATCCGGAAGCGCTGATTCCGGGCCGGCGCGAGGTCGGTGCGCGCGCCACGATGAACCTCTGGGGCAACGTGTATCCCCGCGGCGGTTTCTTGCACCAGAGCGACGACCTTAAGGCTGGCGCAGTAGTCGCACAACGCGCTGGCGATGTCGTCACGCGCCGCGGGCAGATCCACGTCTATCAGCCGCTGCTCGCCAGCTCCCGCGACGGCTACTGGCCTGCCGGCGCGCTGATGGAGGGCGACGCCTCGACCGGCAAGTGGCAGGAACTCACGCCCGTCCTGTCCTCGTCCTGCACGGTTTTCCCTCGCAGCGGCTTCCTGACCCAGGCCCAACAGGGCGACTACGCCTGGGCGCTGTGGCGGCCCTATGCGTGCTGCGAACGCAGGGGCCAGGTGTTCCTCGGCAGCGTCGATTTCTATTGAGGGTACGGCGATGAAGCGTCCTGAACTGACGAACCTCTCCACCAAGACGGGTCGCCTTCTGCGTCCGGCGATCCTGGCCGGCGCGCTCGCGCTGGGCTGCGGCCTGGCGTGGGCACAGACGGGATTCCAGACCAGCGGCCCGGTGATCGGCGATGAGGTCATGTACTCCATCGGTGGCGGCAGCGCGGTGTCCATGGGCCGTGCGGCCGGCATGCGCTCGATCGGGGTCGGCGTGGGCTGGAACAGCAACCTCATTTGCGGTGACATGAGCATCCAGACCACGCTGCGCAACCAGCTCAACGGCATCACGAACGGCTTTCAGCAGATCATGAGCAACGTGATCCAGAGCGCCACGAGTGCCGTGGCGTCCCTGCCTGCGCTGATCATCCAGCGCGCTGATCCTGGCCTGTACAACCTGCTCACCAACGGCGTGCTGCAGGCGCGGCTGGATTTCGACCGTTCCAAGCTGACGTGCCGCGCGATGGCGGAAAAGATGGCCGAGACGGCGGGGGCCAGCTTGGCTGGAGCCAGATGGCGGAAGGCATGGCGCTGCGTGACGCGATGGGGAGCAACGACGCCGTGTCGGCCGTCGAGCAGGCCGAGACGCGCCGGGGCAACGACGGCGTGCCCTGGGTAGGCGGCAACAATGCCGGCGGCGCAGGCCAGACCGCCATCCGCGTGGTCGGCGACGTCACCCGGGCGGGCTACAACCTGGTCAATGGCCGCGGCGTGACCGACACGTCCTCCATTGCGCCCGTCAGTTGCGCCAGCCTGTCCTGCCAGACCTGGACCTCGCCACAGCAAGCAACCGAATGGGCCACGCGGGTCCTCGGGGAACAGGTGCAGCGCACGTGCGATTCCTGCACCAAGACCGAGACCGTACCCGGCGTTGGGCTGACGCCGCTGATCCAAGAGGAATACGAGGCGAAGCTGGAAGCCTTGCAGGAACTGGTCTCGGGGGCGCGCAACACGACGTTCGAGAACCTGCGCGCTGCCGGCAGCACCTCGCTGCCGATCACGCGCGGCGTCATCGAGGCACTGCGTGACGAGCCGGACCAGGACCTGCTGGCGCGGCGCCTTGCCTCCGAAGTTGCGCTGTCGTCCGTGTTGGAGAAGGCATTGCTGCTTCAGCGGACTTTGTTGACCGGCAAGAAGGAGCCCAACGTGGCGGCGAACCAGTTGGCGGTCGAGACCGTGAACCACGAGAGCGACACGCTCGACCAGGACATCCGCAACCTCAAGACCGAATTGGAACTGCGCCGCGAACTGGCGAACAACTCGCCCATGGCCATCATCCAGCGCCACAGCACGCGGGCGGCTGGCTCGCGCGGCATCTACGAAGGCGATCCGGTGCCCGACCGCCTCGATCGGTTGCAGAAGGGCAATCCCGGGGCAGGCCATGAACACGACCTGGCTGCACCCGCGCTGGCTGTTCAGCCGGCGCGCGGCAAAGGCGCTGCTGTGGGCGGTGGCGCTCGTCGCCGCTGCCGTGGGCGCAAACATCGTGGGCATCTACCTGCTGGGCAGCGTTGCCGGCTGGGAGCAGTGGCTGGCGGCAGCTTCAGGCTACTTCCTGGTGTGGCGGCTGTGCCTGTATGGGGCAACGGCCTATGGATGGGTGTGGATGCGCCGCCGGCTGCTGGCGCGCGAAGACGACGAGCAGGCGCGGCGGCGCCTGATGCGCAGCGAGATCGCTGGCGTCGTTGCCATCGTGGCGCTGGAAGCCAGCCTGTTGATGCGGGGCTGAGGGGAGATTCAGGCCATGACTCTTTTCACGACCGACTACCTGGAGTACTACCTGACCCTCGTGTCCTGGATCATCAACAACGGCATCTGGGCGGTGCTGGTGTCCAGCGGGGTGTCCGCGCTGCCCTTCGTGGCGATCATCGTGCAGGAGTGGCTGAAGGCCCGTGCGGAAGGCGCCGACGAAGGCAACAAGGGCGTGCTCTCGGCTGCGCGCATCGAGAACCGGGTGTTCGTCGCCATCGTCGTCGTGATGTTCGCCGGCATCCCGTTCATCGACGTGGACCTCAACACCATCCAGTACGACAGCTCGCGCTCCGCCCAGTGCCAGGTCAGCGTGCCTCAACCCACGGATACAGGCTGGTCGCAGTCTTTCAGCACGCTCAACAACCAGAGCGCCAAGGTGCCGGTCTGGTGGGGTTTCATGCACGCGCTATCACGTGCCGTCACGGGCGCCTCGGTGGCGGCCATCCCGTGCGGAACAGACCTTCGGCAGATGAGGATGGAGATCGATGCCACGCGCATCGACGATCCGGTACTGGCTCAGGAGGTGGCGGATTTCACGCACAACTGCTACGGGCCGGCGCGCGCCAAACTTTTCATGCAGCGCCCGGATCTCGATGAGGCGCAGATGCACGATGTCACCTGGATCGGCTCGCGCTTCTTCACGGACACCGCTGGCTACTACGACAGCTATCGGTCCGCCACACCGCGCGACAACTGGCCCTACGACAGTACCCGCGACGCCGGGCTGGCGCAGGTCGCCAGTGGCGGCGGCTATCCGACCTGCAGGCAATGGTGGGCCGATGGCAGCAACGGCCTGCGGGCGCGGTTGCTGGGCCAGGTGGACCCGAGCCTGCTCACGCGGCTGGCGGGCTGGGCGGGTTTTTGAGCCGTGCCCAAGTGGACGATTCGGTGATCCGCGCGATCGCGTCACCGCGGCAGCAGAAGCTGAACCAGGGCAGCGTCTATACGGACTACGGCGGCCAGATCGACAAGACCTTGCCGAACATCATCACGCGCGCTGCCGGCGACGTGGGGATGGCCGTCGGGGGTATCGCGGCGTTCCCGGCAATGGACGTGGTGCGCCAAGCGCTGCCGATGGTGCTTGCGCTCCTCAAGATGGCGCTCGTGATCTGCATCCCATTGGTGCTAGCCCGGATATTTCACGCATGTAGCCAACGGCGTGCGCAGCGGGGCATCGCGGCGCGGATTTGAGCGAGCAAGGCCACGATGTTGGCCGCAGCCATGGGTGTGATGGTCGGCATG
Source organism: Ottowia beijingensis (assembly GCF_013423955.1). Taxonomy (GTDB): domain Bacteria; phylum Pseudomonadota; class Gammaproteobacteria; order Burkholderiales; family Burkholderiaceae_C; genus Ottowia; species Ottowia beijingensis. The sequence continues at coordinate 1,592,108 of NZ_JACCKX010000001.1, forward strand.
CGCAATGCCGTCGCACTGACCCCCACCCCGGCTTGGGTTGCGGGCCGTTTTTGTGTCATCGCGCCGGCCAGGCGCTGCTGGTGTGTTCAGGGTGAGCGCAGCTGGCTCATGGCGTGCGCGAAGGTCTGCGCACTGGGCCAGTTGGAGGCCAGGTACAGGCGGATGCGCCGCGTGTTGCGCGTCACCACTGCCGCCACCTTGAGCAGCTTGATGCGCAGCGTGTCGATCTGCGCCGTGGCCAGCTCTGTGCCCTGCAACGCCAACGCGCGCAGCCTCTCTACCAGCACGTAGCCCAGCGCGGCCAGCAGCATGCGCAGTTGGTTGGAGCGCAGCACATGGCAGCTCGTGCGCGTGGCGAACAGCCCTACCTGCGCTTCCTTGATCCGGTTCTCCGCCTCGCCGCGCTGGCAGTACACGCCGTCGTACAGCGCCTGGGGATCACCGGCAAGGTTTGTCACGATGAAGCGCGGGTTGCAGCCTTGCGCGCCCCATTCAAGCCGCGTGATCACGCGCCGCTCGTGCGGCCAGCTCTGTGCGGCGTAGTCGAATTCATCGACCATGCGCTGTTTGGCCCCGCTGCGCTCGTATTCGTCTTTCATTGAGAGTTCGGCAAACGCCACGCGCGCCTGCAGCCGTGCATTGCGCGCCAGACCCACGATGTAGTGCACGCCGGCGCGCTCGCACCAGTTCAGGATGCGTTGGCGGCAGAACCCGGAGTCGGCCCGAAACACGATGCGCACCTGCGGCCAACTCTGGCGCAGTCTGCGCACCAGCAGCTTGAGGATGGCCCCAGCGTGCTGCGCCGCATCGATGTTGCTGGGCCTCAAGTAGGCGCACAGCAGTTGCTGGCCGCAGAACACGTACAGGGGCAGGTAGCAGTAGCTGTCGTAGTAACCATGGAAGAAGCGTGCCTCCTGCTGGCCGTGCAACGGGTTGTCGGTGGCATCAAAGTCCAGCACCAACTCTTCGGGCGCGCTCTCGAAGCTGGCGATGAACTGATTGACCAACACCTCGTGCAGCCGCCACGCCGTGGCACGGTCGGCCCATTTCTCCAGTCGGCAAAGCGTGGGCGCGCTGGCAATCTCGTGGTCCACGCCAACAGCCGTCTGCACAGCCACGTCACAGCGCAGAGCACCGTGGTCGTTGAGGTCTTCCCAGCCCAGCGCCAGGCCGTACACCCGCTGGCGCAACATGTCGCGCACGTCGTGCGTGATCAGTAGCGGATTGCGCGGATCGGCGATGCAGCGCGCCGCCGCATCCATCAAGCCCAGCTTGCGATCGACCTGGCCAAGCAGCATCACGCCACCATCGCTGGTCATGCTGCCGCCGTCAAAACACCCCTGCACCACGCGCCGGCCCAACCGGCCAAAGTCCATGCTCCCAACGTCAATTTCTTCGGTACAGTTTGGCTTCGGCATTGCCCGCTCGTTGATCAAGATTCGACACCTGGATTTTCGGGCACACAAGGGCAATGCCGTACTCGTTTGTGGCTCTACTACGGTGAAATATCCGGGCTAGTCGTAGGCACCTATGACCTGAAGACGGTCGTCACCGTGAGCGTCGTGCAGTTCGCGCTGTTCTTCGTGGATTTCTGGTTCCAGTTGGCCCGCTGGATCGACAGCACCATCCTCGATGCGCTCTATGGATGGGGCTGGGGCTGGAACCGGCCGCACAGCAATTTCGATCCACTGGTGGGGCTGAACAATGCCTTTGGCGACATGCTGCTGAACTTCGTCATGGGGACGATGTTCATCGTGCTACCCACGTTCTGGATCATGGCGCTGGCTTGGGCAGGTATCCGCGCCGGCAACGTCCTGCAAGGCCTCGCCGGCGCGACGGGAGATGCCAAGGCTGCTGGCGGGAGGGGTGGCGGCATCGCGATCAATGCCGTGTCGAAGAAGTAGGCGCAGCTAGGCGTCCTCGACGTGCGGATCAATGCGAAAACCGTCGTAGGTGTACAGGCCGAATCCTGCAGGTCCATTGCGCCATTCTGGCTCGGGCAAGTCTTCGTCCAGCCCAGCATTGCGCGCCACCCAGGCGGCCACCATCGCAAACACCAGCAGCAGCGCCAGCCAAGCCGTGCTGTACAGCAGCACACCGAGCACGACCAACTTGATCGCCCACAGCAGCGCAGCGGCACCGGCCAGCGGCACTCCCTTGGAGGCCAGCCAGTTCGACGCCCGCCGTTCGCCGCGCGCATAGGCACGCCATCCACGGCCAAAGGCGCGGCCGAGGCGTTCTGCGGTGCTGGTGCGGGTCGTCGTGTTCATGGTCGTCTCCTGCTGTTGAGGAATGCCTATTCCAGTTTGCTCCAATTCATTCGGTTTGAGGCTTCAATGCGCTTTCTTGCTGCTTCAGGACGCTTCGTCCTCCGGCTCCACCGGGCCGGGATCGGGTTCCACGCCGATGCGGTAGGTGGCAACGAACTGCGGCCAGTCCACATGGTCAACCAGCTCGATGTCCTCGACAACGCTGACCTTGGCTCCCGCACGCTCGAACAGGGCAATGCTCTTGGCGGGATAGTTGTTGCGCGACGGGTAGAGCACCCCGTCGAACAGGGGCTGGCCGTCGTTTCCGCGCATCGCATGCACCTGGGCGGACACCTGCTGCGTGTGCGTGTAGTCGCGGCTGGCCAACTGCTCCAGGTTCAGACCGAAGTAGCCCGCCATGACGCCCGGCGCCGTGAGGTCGGCCAGGAGCACATCGTCCAGCACGCCTACTGCGCGCACCATCCGGACCTGGACTTCCTTCAGGGCGATGGAGCGCTTCGTGTCTTCAAGCCACTGGTGCTTGTGAAACACCGACTCCATCAGCGCCGTGGGCAGGTCGCGCCCCAGGTAGAGCACGCCATAGGCCCCCGCCGGGTCATCGTAGCGATTCGTGCTGCTGCGGCCAAAGTACAGCGGACTGCCCCGATAGACGACGCGGCTCACATGCTGGAGCAGTTCACCGGCATCGATCAGGAACGAAGGCAGCTCGTGGCTCATGGCGATCTCGCTTCAATGCACCTGGACGCCCAGCACGTTGAACACGGCCTCGGCCACGTCATCGATCGTGCCATGCGTCACCGCATCCACCGGCGAGCGACCGCCCAAGCCTTCGAGTGGTTCGGACAGCGCGCGGTAGATCGTCCAGTGGTCGATGCCCTCGACCTCCTGAAGCACGGCTTGGGTCAACTGCTGCTTCACCGGGTCGAGCTGCCAGTCGGGCAGCTTCTGGCCGCGCGGCCCCACGTTCAGCGCCAGCAGACGACGGGCCAGGATGTCCTTGTAGATTTGCTGCCGCGACTTGTCCGCCAGCTTGGCGAACTCGGCAGGCGGCAGGTTGTCCGGCTGGTTGAAGGCTTCCAGCAGCACGGCGCGGCCTCTCTGGACGTCGGTTTCAGTCGGTGCCCAGCGCGTGTCGGCGCGCAGCGCGGCCGCCTTGCGCTGCAAGGCCTGCGCCACCGTTTCACCTTCCAGGTTGGCGGGCAGCTTCACCGCCTCCACGCGCTCGTGGATGAACGCCTGCAACTCGGCCGCGAACGCCGGGGCATCCCGGATTTCGACGGTATCCGCGAATCGGCGCACATCCTCCACCGTGACGCGCGGCAGACGATCGGCAATGAATTCGATGGCAGTGGGCATGGTCATTTCCCAGGTAGGTTTGAGACAGGATTCACTCTAGTCGCCTTTGTCTCTCTTGTCAACTTTGTCGCCTTATTGGAAGCCTACCTGGCGGGGCAGCGTCTTGGGAGCATGGGCCCGGGCCAGCGCCAGGTCGCCGTCCAATCCATTCGTGCGGGTTCCACATTGACGCTGGAGCCGTAGCCCAGGCCCCGCTATACCGAAACGGTTAAAGGCCAAAGGGTCGAAACGGCAAGGGAATGGGGTGCAAGGGGAAAGGCCCTACCTCGAAAAGGCCAAAAGGCCTCCCGCCCGGCCCGCCATCAGGACACCGACATGCTCTCCCTGTTCCAGCGAAAACGACCCCCGGTCGCTGCCGCGCCGTCGCCAGTACCCGACACCGACCTCCCGAAAGGGTGGGTGCGACCGGAGTCGGCCGCATCGCTGCTGGCCACCCCGCGCCGGCAGAAGCTGCTGGAACACATCTGGCAGCGCACGTCGCTCTCGCGCCGGCAGTTCGCCACCCTCTACCGCGCCCCGCTGGAGCGCTACGCCGAGCTGGTCCAGGCTTTCCCGGCCTCCGAAGCGCACCACCACGCCTACCCGGGCGGCATGCTCGACCATGGCCTCGAAATCGTCGCCTACAGCCTGAAACTGCGGCAGTCCCATCTGCTGCCCATCGGCGCCAGCCCCGAAGACCAGGCGGCGCAGGCCGAAGCCTGGACTGCGGCCGTCGCCTATGCCGCGCTGCTCCATGACATCGGCAAGGTGGCGGTCGATCTGCACGTCGAACTGGCCGACGGCAGCACCTGGCACCCGTGGCACGGGCCGCTGCGTCAGCCGTACCGCTTCCGCTACAACCCCGACCGCGAGTACCGGCTCCATAGCGCCGCGACAGGCTTGCTCTACCGGCAACTGCTCGACCGCGATCTGCTGGACTGGCTCAGCGGCTATCCGTCCCTGTGGGCGCCGCTGCTCTACGTCCTGGCCGGGCAGTACGAGCACGCCGGGGTGCTGGGCGAGCTGGTCGTGCAGGCCGACCGCGCCTCCGTCGCCCAGGAGCTGGGCGGCGACCCCGCGCGCGCCATGGCCGCGCCCAAGCACTCGCTCCAACGCAAGCTGGTCAACGGGCTGCGCTACCTGCTCAAGGAAGAGCTGAAACTGAACCAGCCCGAAGCCTCCGATGGCTGGCTCACCGAGGACGCGCTGTGGCTGGTGAGCAAGACGGTATCGGACAAGCTGCGCGCGCACCTGCTGTCCCAGGGGGTCGATGGCATCCCCGCGAACAACACCGCGGTGTTCAACGTGCTCCAGGACCACGGCATGTTGCAGCCGACGTCCGATGGCAAGGCGATCTGGCGCGCGACCGTGACCAGTTCGACCGGCTGGTCCCACTCGTTCACCCTGTTGCGGCTGGCACCTGCGCTGATTTGGGAGCCTGGCGAGCGGCCGACGCCGTTCGCCGGGACGGTGGCGATCGACACGACACCAGCAGACAAAGATGCCGATGCTTCAGTGCCAGCACCAGCGATCGCGGCGGTGCCGCCCGCCGAAGATCAGCAGCCCGCTCCCTGGGAGGAAGCCAGCGGCGCCGCTGCCGTGGCTCATCCGCCTGCCGCCCAAGCCGTGCCCGACGTCATGGAAGACATGCTGGCGATGGTGGGAATGGGTGATTTGCCCGCCGCCCGGCAGGATGCAGAAGCCGTCTCGGTCGAAGCGCCTGCCGTAGGCCCCGAAACGCCTGCGCCGCCCCTGGCGAACCCCTGCTTCCGTCACCAGCGCCCGCGTCCACTGCCGCGCAGCCATCCGGTGAGCACTTCATGGCATGGCTGCAACAAGGTGTCGCTTCGCGGCGGCTCATCATCAACGACGCCAAGGCGCTCGTACACACCGTGGGCGACACCGCCTACCTCGTCAGCCCCGGCGTCTTCCAGCGATATGCGCAGGAGCACCCGCAAGTGGGCACGCTGGCGAAACAGGAAAGCCAGCAGGATTGGCAGTGGGTGCAAAAGCGCTTCGAACGGCTGCAATACCACCGCAAGCATCCCAACGGCCTGAACATCTGGAGCTGCGAGGTCACTGGTCCCAGGAAGTCTCGCGGCCTCCACGGTTACCTGCTGGGCAATGCCCGGTTGCTGTTTGCCGAGACGCCGCCAAACAATCCCTATTTGCTACTGGCGCAAGAGAAGTAACAAGGCTTCAAGCACCTATTCAGGTTTGACGTTGGCCGCCTTAACCATTTCGCCGACGAAGGCCGTGTCCTGCTTGATCACCGCGGCGAATTCCCGCGGAGACCCCGCCATCACAGTCATACCCTTGGAATTCACCTGCTGCTCGGCAAAGGCCGAACTGCGTAAGATCGACGCGATTTCAGCGTTCAGCTTGTTGACAATCTCCGGTGGCGTCCCCTTTGGCGCGAACAAGCCGTACCAGATGAACGACTTCAGGTACGGGAAGCCTTGCTCCGCCGTCGTCTTTACGTTCGGGAACTGAGGCAGTCGTTTGTCCCCGGCCACCGCCAGCGGACGCACGCGACCACTTTTGATCATCTCACCGGCAACGCCTGGACTCGCGACACTCAAGTCGACCTCCCGAGAGGCCACACCCATCATGACCGGAGCGATACCCTTGTAGGGCACATGCAACAGGTCAACACCTTCACGCTTGTTGAGGTAGCCAAACACCAACTGTGGCTGCGTGCCGTTCCCGTATGAGCCGAAGGAGAAATGCTGCCGCCCCTTCTTCGCCGCAGCCACCATCTCCTGGAGATCCGTGAAGGGTACGTTCGGATGCGCGAAGACGAGGTTGTCGCCCTTGACCATCTGGATCACTGGTTCAAATCCGCCATCCGGGTCATAGGGAAGCGCCTTGAACAGGTGCCGGTTCGACGTGAATGTCGGATCTGTCGTTGCCAGCAACGTATATCCGTCCGCCGGCGAGCGGGCAGCGAGCTCTGCGCCGATGAAGGTCGAGGCGCCCGGCTTGTTCTCGACGACAAAGGGTTGCCCCCATTTCTGGGAGAGCTCGTTACCGAGCGCCCGTACCAGCACGTCAATGCCGCCTCCGGCGAAAGGCACGATGACGCGCACGGGCTTGCTCGGGTAGGGAACCGCCTGCGCACCAGCCACACCCATGGCGACCAGTGCCACCACGCCGAGCATGATCTTGAGAGGGGAGGACATCTTGTTCACATTTGTCTCCTTGCTGCTTCTCAGTACGGACGCGGCGCGACCTCGTCCGCCTCGACAACCGACAACGTCATCTCACCCACCTGCTCGATCGCGATCGTCACCTTGTCGCCAGCAACGATCGGACCCACACCAGTTCTTCGATGGCGTCGCAGTGGGTAGACAGGTGCAGCAAGCGCCGCTTGTGCAGTGCACGTATCGCTTGGCGGATGTACAGCGTGTGAGGCGATTGATGCCACGGTGGGGCCGCACGCACGGTGCCCAGGTACAGGCCGTGGGCGGTTGAGACGCTGGCGTAGCGGGCGTCGTCTTCATCCTCAATGTGGAGCCAGAGGTTCTTGCCGATGAGGTCGGTGCGCAGGCACAGCCATTCGGCCGAATACCGGGCGTTGGCAAAGTTGAAATGGGGGCGCCGTCCGGTCGCAACACCGCCGAGCAGGGTGCACAACTTGCGAACGCCCACCATTCTGCGGACTGCACCGGGGTCGGCCAGGCGCAGGGGTGTCGCTCCTTTGCGGTCAACCATTCCAGCTGGTCGAGTGGACTGCGGTGCCCAGGCCGCTGTGGGGTGTCGCGTTGTAGTTGGCGATGATGGTGTCGAGCAACTCAGCGGCGTATTCGAGTTGGAACTGAGTTGCTTTGGCTGCCGCATCCGGGTCGGCGCGCCGGACATCTTTGGGTGAGCCACCCGTGGTTGGCGACAGCCGGTGGAATCCACCGTCGGCCAGTCGCCGAAAAAATGACTCGATAGACGGGCGGTCGTCCAGGCTGCGCCGGCTGGCGAACGCTGTGGTGTCTTGTGGTTTCAGAACCCGGGCGCCGACCACATCGTGCATGGTGCGTATTCCACGCGATGGCGGACACGATTCCATGCTGATGGCGGACAGTGTTCCAGCGTGATGGCGGACAGTGTTCCACGCTGAAGGCGGACAGCATTCCAAACTGATGGCGGACACCTGCGGGGTGTTCTGAGTGACCCGAACGCGGCATACGCTGCCCGGTTTTTTGACCGGAACCAGCGATGCCCACACCCAGGGTCACCATGAGCAAACTACGACACACACTGCAACTGCTGCACCGCGGGGCCTTGAGCACCCGTCAAATCGGTGCCGCCCTCGGCATCTCCAAATCCACTGTCAGCGAGATAGCCAGCTACGCGCGCGTGGCCGGCGTGGACTGGGCACTGGCCCAGAGCCTGAACGACGACGAACTCCAGGCCCGGCTCTACAAGCCACCCGTGGCGCGCGAGTCCCGGCACCTTGAACCCGACCACGCCCACATCCACCGCGAACTGCGCCGACCTGGCGTGACGCTGCAGTTGCTTTGGGAGGAATACCAGCAACAGCACAGCGGGCAGGCGTACAAGTACAGCGCCTTCTGCGAGAAGTACAAGGCCTGGGCCCGGCGCCTGCAGCGCTCCATGCGCCAGACCCACACGGGCGGTGACAAGCTCTTTGTGGACTACGCCGGCCAGACCGTTCCCGTGGTGGATGCCGACACTGGCGAGATACGCCAGGCCCAGGTCTTCGTGGCCGTGCTGGGCGCATCGAACTACACCTACGCCTGCGCCACCGCCAGCCAGAAGGCCACCGACTGGGTGGCCAGCATCATTAGCGCGCTGGAGTTCATCGGCGGCGTGCCCCGCCTGCTGGTGCCTGACCAGCCGCGCGCCCTCATGGCCCGACCCGACCGTTACGAGCCCACCGCGCACCGCCTGCTCGAAGAGCTCTGTGCGCACTACAGCCTGGCCGTGATGCCCGCGCGCCCGGCCAAGCCACGCGACAAACCCAAGGTGGAGGTCGCTGTGCAGGTGGTCGAGCGCTGGATTCTGGCCAGGCTGCGCCACCAGACCTTCTTCAGCCTGGCCGAGCTCAACCGGGCGATTGCCGCCTTGCTGGTGGACTTGAACCAGCGCGCGTTCAAGAAGCTGCCGGGCAACCGCACCAGCGCCTTCGCCGAACTCGACCGGCCAGCCCTGCGCCCCCTGCCGCCGGTGCGCATGCCCATCGCGCGCTTCAAACCCGCCCGCGTCAACATCGATTACCACGTTGAGCTCGATGGCCACTACTACTCGGTGCCCCACGCCCTGGTGGGTGAGCCGGTGGAGTTGCGCATCACGGCCGGCACGCTCGAAGTCCTGCACGGCAGCAAACGCGTGGCCGCCCACGCCCTCAATCCCCGACGGGGTGCACACACCACCACGCCCGAGCACATGCCGGCCTCGCACCGGGCGCACCTGCAGTGGACGCCGGCCAAGCTCATCGCCTGGGGTGAGCGCGTGGGCGCGGCCACCGCCGCCGTGGTGCGCTGGCAGATGGAGCACCGCCAGCATCCCGAGCAGGGTTACCGCTCCTGTCTGGGCCTCATGCGCCTGGGCCGTGAGTACGGGGCTGACCGGCTGGAGGCCGCCTGTGCGCGGGCGCAGTCGATTCGCTCACCGTCCTACAAGAGCATCGCCTCCATCCTGGGCTGCGGCCTGGACCAGCGGCCGCTGGATGCGCCGATGGCCGCACAGGCGAGCCTGCCGCTGCACGAGAACGTGCGCGGGCCGGGCTACTACCACTGAACTCCAACGTGCAAGCAAACCTAACAAGGAAGAACCATGCTCAACGAACAGACCTTGAACCAACTGCGCGCCCTGCGCCTGGACGGCATGGTGGCCGCCCTCAGCGACGCGGCCACCCACATCACGGCCAGCGAGCTGCCCTTTGAACAACGCCTGGCGCTGCTGGTGCAGCGCGAGGTGGACTGGCGTGACAGCAAGCGCCTGGAGCGCCTGTTGAAGGCGGCCCGCCTGAAGGTCTCCAGTGCCTGCCTGGAGGACATCGACTGGCGCGCCAGCCGGGGCCTGAGCCGAGAGGTCATCACCAGCCTGGCCGGCGGGGACTGGCTGCGCCATGGCCACAACGTGCTGCTCACCGGCGCCACCGGGTGCGGCAAGACGTGGCTCGCCTGCGCACTGGGGCAGCAGGCCGCGCGCCTGGGCTTCTCGGTGCTCTACACCCGCGCGCCACGGCTGCTGCAGGAGCTGCACGTGGCCCACGGCGATGGCAGCCTGGGCAAACGGCTGGCGCAACTGGCGCGGCTGGACCTGCTCATCCTGGACGACTTCGGCATCGCGCCGATTGCCGCGCACGAGCGAAACGACCTGCTGGAATTGCTGGACGACCGGGTGGGCACGCGCTCGACGCTCATCACCAGCCAGTTGCCGGTGACGGCCTGGCACGCCTGGCTGGACGAGCCCACGCTGGCCGACGCCATCCTGGACCGCATCGTGCACGGCTCGCACAAGATAGCCCTCAAGGGCGAGTCGATGCGCAAGCTCACCAAGGCCGTCTGAGCCGGCCGCGCCGACCGCCATTCCACGCTGATGGCGGACACTTCGGCTACGATTTGAGCGTCACTCAGGACACCCGCGCAACGTGTCCGCCATCGCCTGGAACGCTGTCCGCGATGGGAATGGAATCACTGTCCGCCATCAGTGGAATGCGCAGCCAGGGATATCAACGAGGTGCTGAGCATGGATTTCGTCTCGGACAGCCTGTCCAGTGGACGGCGCATCAAGTGTCTGACGGTGGTGGATGACTTCAGCAAGGAGTCCGTGGACATCACGGTGGACTACGGCATCTCGGGCCAGTACGTCACGCGCGTGCTCGACCAAGTGGCCAGGTTCCGTGGCTATCCGGCAGCCGTGCGAACGGACAATGGCCCGGAGTTCACCAGTCGGGCGTTCCTGGCCTGGACGCACAAGAATGGGATTCGGCACATCCTGATTGAGCCGGGCAAGCCCATGCAGAACGGCTATATCGAGAGCTTCAACGGCAAGTTCAGAGATGAATGCCTCAACGAGCAGTGGTTTGAATCGTTGTCACAGGCCCGGGAGTGCATTGCGCATTGGCGGCGGGATTACAACGAGGTCAGGCCGCACAGCAGTTTGGGGCGCATCCCTCCGGCACGATTCGCACAGCAGCACCGCCAGCGCGCGGGCGGTGCTGCTGACAGTGAGCAGAAACAAAACTTCGATTAACCTTCACCCCGGACTTCTCCAATCCGTTGGTACGGTCAATGGGGGCAGGTCAAACGGATAGTCTATTTCCGGTGCGGCTTCAGCCTGCCTCGGCATCAGCATGAAGATTGCGTTCCATCGCAGCCATCAACTCGGTGCCGCTCATTTTGAGCGCAACGGCAACCTTCAGTATGACGGTCAGCGAGGGCAAATGCTTCCCTCGCTCGATCTTGCTCATGTGCGAACGCTCGATTCCGGCCTGCGCGGCCAGTTCCTCTTGAGCAACACCCTGATCCATACGAAAGGCGCGCACAGCCTTGCCGAAAGCCAGGGCTGGCTCGGCTTCATATCTGGTTGTGCCCGGGGGCGGCCTCGTTGAACACTACGCTTCTGCATCAGCAGAAGCGTCGAGCAGTCACGATAATTTAACCACGTTAAATTTAACTCACGAGTATCATATTGGATTGCCTTGTTTATCAATTCTCTTCTTGGGGGCTGTTATGCACGAGGCCACCAGTCGGTCCACCCTTAAACTTGCCGTAGCACCGGGCGTACCGTCATCACACCTTTCGGCGCTTCTCGCGCGACAACGCGCGGAAGAACCAGATGTCGCGCTCGCGTTTTTCGAGGTTACAGGCGACGTTCTGCTTCAGGGACTTCTTGAGGGCCGCTTCGACATTGGGGTGTCACTTCAGGATGCCAGCGACCCAGCCCTCAAATCGCAACCCCTATGGATTGAGGACATGGCCGTGGCCATAGCACCACGGTTCCACTTACTCGACCAGGCGAAGCTCACCATCGCAGATCTCCAGGATCACACGATCTATCGGTGGCAGGCGGAAGCTTGTCCCCTGCTAGATGAGAGCTTGATTTCGCTCATGCCTGTGGACCGGGAGAACGTCCAGCGGGTGCCTTCGTTCGAGATGATGGCGCTATGGGTTGCTGCCGGCTACGGCGTTGGGCTATCCGCGCAATCGCGCATAGACCATGCTCATGGCTGGGGTTCACTATGCGGCCGCTCGCAGACGGCCCCTTTAAGGTCGTGACATACCTGCAACGGCCTTACGCACAAGTTGACTCGGTTATCGAGCGATTCGAGCAGAGAGCACTGCAAGTTGCCGGGACAGGCTCCGCGTGGTGAATCCCTCTATGGCCGGAGTCACTTGGCGACACCCGGTCGCGCTGAGTAGTAGAGGTCACTCGCGCTCGATGACCCGGAGCAGTGCGGTTCTACGCTTCGACATGGGACCAAATGCCTTCGTGACATCTTCAACACTCTTCCCAGCCTGCAAAGCATCGAGGATGTCAGCCCAGTCCTGCATGATCACCTTGCGCGATTCCACGAACTTCGTGTGGTCGTAGGGGGCACGCGAGGAATCCTTGTTCTTCTTGGAATGTGCAAGTTGGAGATCAACTCGCTTTTCAGGATAGCCCAGCAGCCCAAGAATCGTCGTAGCAGTGGAACGAAATCCATGGGACGAAAAACGTCCTCCATAACCCATGCGCTTGAGTGCTTGATTGAGCGTCGTCGCCGACATCACCTGCCCCGGCTTCCTGTAGCTCGGGAACAATACCTTTCCGCCACCGGTGAGCGCATAGAGTTCCTAAGCGCAGCCACTGCCTGCCGCGATAACGGAACCAGATGAGGGCGCCGCATCTTCATGCGCTCGGCGGGAATTGACCAAATGGCATTGTTCAGATCGAACTCTTCCCACGACGCTTTGCGAAGTTCGACCGTGCGCACATAGGTCAATGCCATCAATTTGAGGGCAAGCACCGTCGTTCGATACCCTCCTTCGTTGTCCACCCGATTCAGAAAGTCCGGGATCTCTGCCCATGTCAGCGGAGGGTTATGACGGACTTGAGGACGCTTGACCAGCCCCTTGAGCAAGGAGGCGGGATCGAATTCGCAGACACCTTGGGCAGCCGCATAGCTGAAGATCTGACCACACCACTGGCGGATGAGAATCGCCACAGTCTTCGCTCCCCGAGCAGCCACATCCTTGATGATAGGTCGCAGATGGGGAGCCCTGATGGAGCTGATCGGCAACTTCCCGATCCGTGGGAAGACGTCCTTTTCAAGGTAGCTGGTGACCTGGTTGGTGTAGTACTCGCTCCAGTGGGCGTTGGCTGCGATCCATTCCCGAGCAACAACTTCGAACGTGCGTTCGTATGTGTCGGCCTGGAGGGCCATGGCCGCCTTTTTCTCCACGATGGGATCAAGCCCCTTCCTGACCAGCGTCTTCGCTCGATCACGTTCAGCACGAGCCGCCTCCAACGTGATCTTTGGGTACACCCCGATTGAGTACACCTGCTCAGCACCACCCAGCCGGTAGCGGTACCACCAGAGCTTGGAGCCATTAGGTTGAACGCGCAAAAAGAGGCTGCCGCCGTCCCGTAGTTGGTACACCCTCGGCCTCGGCTGCGCCGTTTCCACTTTGCGCGCCGAGAGAAGATTGAGTGCTGTGAGTGCCATGTGTATAACGCCTCCAAATTGGCCCGTTACACACTCCATTACACACATGAGCACTGGATTTGTCCAGCTTTCAGAATCGCTCGATGGACGATCAACCCTTTAAAAACAAGGACTTAGAGTTTCTCCGTGGAGGTTGATGGAAGCCAGTGGACCTCAATCGTAGTTATCGATCATCAGCACGTTCATGCCTGGCTCCTCAATACCGGACTTCCATACGCAGAGGACGCAAAGGTTTCGCAGAGGACGCAAAAGAAATGCCAAAGAAATTTCATAGCTTGTTCACCAGGCGTTGAATGCCCTTGACGACCGGAAAGGCATGGAAATTGATGAGGAGGCCGAGCTTGAGGCCCGACAGACGCAGATAGGTCAGCAGTTGGGCGCGGTGCGCTTCCATCAAGCTGTCCAGTGCCTTCAGTTCCACAATCACCGCTTCTTCGACGATGAAATCCGCCCGGTAGGCCAGCCCGACATCCAACCCCTTGTAGCGCGCGGCAACGGGCACCTCGCGTTGAAAACGCAAACCACGCTGCGCCAGTTCGATCGACAACGCCCCCGCATAGGCGCTTTCCAGCAACCCCACACCCAGCACACGCTGCACCTCTACCGCGGCGCCGATCACCTCATGCGAAAAATCATTCTCGATTCTTGGCTGTTCCTTCTGCGTCCTCTGCGAAACCTCTGCGTCCTCTGCGTATGGCTGTTGGCTGTTCGGCAAGGGCATCATCACTCCAGCCCCTCCTCCACCAGCTCGCTCGCCCGCAGCAGCGCGCGCGCCTTGTGCTCCGTCTCTTTCCATTCCATCTCGGGCACGCTGTCGGCCACCACGCCGGCCGCCGCCTGCACGTGCAGGGTCTGATCCTTGACGATGGCGGTGCGGATGGCGATGGCCAGGTCCATGTCGCCGGCGTAGCTGATGTAGCCGCAGGCGCCGCCGTAGATGCCGCGCTTGACGGGCTCGAGCTGGTCGATCAGCTCCATGGCGTGCACCTTGGGCGCGCCGCTCAGCGTGCCGGCAGGGAAGGTGGCCTTCAGCACGTCCATGTTGGTCATGCCTTCGTTCAGGATGCCCTCGACGTTGCTGACGATGTGCATCACGTGGCTGTAGCGCTCCACCGCGAAGGCTTCGGTGACCTTCACGCTGCCGGTTTTGGCGATGCGGCCGATGTCGTTGCGCGCCAGGTCGATCAGCATCACGTGCTCGGCACGCTCCTTGGGGTCGGCCACCAGTTCTTCCTCGGTGGCCTTGTCCAACTCGGGCGTGGCGCCACGCGGGCGGGTGCCGGCCAGCGGGCGGATGGTGACCTTCTTGCCCTCGGCGGTGTGCTCCTGCCGCACCAGGATCTCGGGGCTGGCGCTGACCACGTGGAAGTCGCCGAAGTCGTAATAGATCATGTACGGCGACGGATTCAGCGAGCGCACCGCCCGGTACAGGCTGAGCGGCGACTCGGTGTAGCGCTTGCTGATGCGCTGGCCCACCTGCACCTGCATGAAGTCGCCGGCGGCGATCAGTTCCTTGGCGCGCTCCACCGCGGCCAGGTAGTCGGCCTTGGCGAAGCTGCGCTCTGCGGGATAGTTGGTGCTCGGCTTCACCTGTGGCGCGGCCACCGAATAGCGCAGCTGCTCGCGCAGCACTTTCAGACGCTTCTTGGCGTTGCTGTACGACTCGGGCTGGGCCGGGTCGGCGTAGACGATCAGATACAGCTTGCCCGACAGGTTGTCGATGACGGCCAGCTCCTCGCAGTGCATCAGCAGGATGTCGGGCGTGCCCAGGGTGTCGGGCGGGCAACTGGCTGACAGCTTCTTCTCGATGTGGCGCACCACGTCGTAGCCGAAGTAGCCCGCGAGCCCGCCGCAAAAGCGCGGCAGGCCGGGGCGCAGCGCGACCTTGAAGCGCTTTTGGTAGGCATCGACGAAGTCCAGCGGGTTGCCTGGCGCCGTCTCGACGACCTGGCCGTCGGTCACCACCTCGGTGCGCGCAGCCGCGCCGAAGCCGCTGGCCCTTAGAAAAGTGCGCGCCGGCAGGCCGATGAAGCTGTAGCGGCCGAAGCGCTCGCCGCCGATGACCGATTCGAGCAGAAAACTATAGCGCCCACCGCCCGCCCCGCCTGCGCCGGCGGCCAGTTTCATGTAAAGCGACAGCGGCGTTTCGAGATCCGCGAAGGCCTCGCTCATCAGCGGGATGCGGTTGTAGCCCTGGCTGGCCAGGCTCTTGAATTCAAGTTCGGTGATCACAGGGTCGAGCCTCCATGCTCGCTGGCGGGGCATGGGGCCCGGCCGTTTCGTCTTCCTTCATTGCGGCACCGGAAGGTGTGGCGCCGCGCCCAGCGCCCATTGCGGGCGCGAATCACAAAGTCAGCGTGCAGGCTTGCGCCAGGGCCACGCCCCTGGACGGCGGCGCCCAGTGGTGATATGACGTTGCGGGAAGAGAACATGCGGCCTAGTGTAGCAAACAGGTTTTGCGCATGTCAGCCTGAACGCCGACCAGGCCGGTGGGCATTGTCTTGCTTACAACAGGCCCGCCGCCGTGCCCAATGGGCCATCGGGCGCGCCCGTGCGCCACCCGCTCCCCTCCCTGCTTCAACCCCGCCGGCCGCCAGGCCGGGCAACAGAGACTGCCATGCTGATCCGGATTGGTTACGACATCGAACTGGCCTTGAGCGCCCCCACCACCGTGCTCGCGGCGCTGCACGTGCACCCTTCGCGCGCCGGCGACCTGCAGGCCCCCGAGCAATTCGCCGTCGAGCCGGCGCTGCCGCTCCTCAACTACCAGGACGGCTTCGACAACACCATCACGCGCGTCGACGTGCCCGCTGGCGTGGGCAGCGTGCGCTTCACCAACCACGCCGTGGTGGCCGACAGCGGCCTGCCCGACCCGGTGCATGCCGACGCGCGCCAGCACCCGCTGCACGAGCTGCCGCTGGAGGTGTTCCGCTTTCTGCTGCCCAGCCGCTACTGCGAGGTCGACAGCGAACTGATGCCCTTCGCCTGGAACCGGTTCGGCCAGTTGCCCGAAGGCTGGGCGCGCGTGCAGGCCATCTGCGACTTCGCGCACCGGCACATCCGCTTCGACTACATGCAGGCACGCGCCAACCGCACCGCGCTGCAGGCCTGGCAGGAGGGCGTGGGCGTGTGCCGCGACTATGCGCACCTGTCGGTCACGCTGTGCCGCTGCCTGAACATTCCGGCGCGTTACGTCACGGGCTACCTGGGCGACATCGGCATGCCGCCGCCCTATGCGGCGATGGATTTCGCCGCCTGGATGGAGGTCTACCTTGGCGGCCAGTGGCACACCTTCGACGCGCGCAACAACACGCCGCGCATCGGCCGCGTGCTGATGGCGCGCGGGCGCGACGCCGCCGACGTGCCGATCACCATGGTGTTCGGCTGGAGCCAGCTGAACCGCTTCGAGGTGATCACCGACGAAGTGGCGCCGGCTGCACCCCAGCCGGCGCCCTGACCGCCGCCGCCGGGCACGGGTATTCACCGATGGCATGCCGGTAACAAAATGTCATCATGAAACGAACGGTCGTTCTTTTCAAAGGTGATGGCGATGCACATGCAGCAAGCGGGTGTCCGGTTTCTTCCCCACCTGGTCATGGCCTGGATGCTGGCGGGCGCCCTGCTCGCCGCCGTGCCGCGCGGCGCGCAGGCGGCCGAGGTGGAAGGGGTCAAGCTGGCCGAGCAGATCAGCGTGGCGGGCCAGCCGCTGGTGCTGAACGGGGCGGGCACGCGCTACCGCGCCGTGTTCAAGGTCTATGTCGCCGGGCTGTACCTGCCGCGCAAGACGCATTCGGTGGACGAGATCCTGAAGGTCGGCGCCGAGCCACGCCGCCTGCAGCTGACGATGCTGCGCGACATCGACGCCGCCGAGTTCGGCAAGATGTTCTACCGCGGCATGGAAGACAACATGGACAGGAACGCGTTCGCCAAGCTGGTGCCGGGCGTGATGCGCATGAGCCAGGTGTTCACCGACTTCAAGCGCAACAAGGCGGGCGACGTGATCGACATCGACTGGGTGCCGGGCACGGGCATGACGATCCATGTCAACGGCAAGTCGGCCGGCGAGCCGTTCAAGGAGCCCGAGTTCTTCGCCGCGCTGATGCGCATCTGGCTGGGCACCAAGCCGCCCGACTGGAAGCTGAAGGACGCGCTGCTGGGCAAGGCCGAGGGCGCCGCGTCCTGAGCCGCGGGCGTCAGCCCGCGTCCGGCTCGGCCAGGTAGAACAGCTCCTGCCCCACCTCGGCCTCGGGGTGCGGAAACAGCACGCAGCCGTCGTAGGGCGCGGCCACGGGTGTGCCGTCGGCGCGGTGGGCGATGACGTCGCCGGCCTGCACGGCGTCGAAGCTGTGCCAGTCCTGCGCCAGGCGGTCGGCGGGTGATTCGCGCAGCACCACGTCCTTGAGCCGCGCGGCCGGGCCGGCAAAGCGCGGTGGCGCGGGCACGTGCGCCAGCTCCAGGTGCGCCAGCGCGCCGTGGATGGCGCGCGTGGCCACGTCGATGGCCTCCGGGTCTTCGTGCTGACCGCATTCGATGGTGACGGCGTAGCCGCCCTGGCTGCGCATGTATTCGTTGGTGCCGATGCCTTCGTCGTCGGGCAGTTCGCCGCGCAGCCCGGCGGCGCGGTCGTACACCTCCAGCCAGCCTTCGACCACCTGCTGCGCGCCCAGGGCACGGGCCAGCGCCATCTCTTCGGCGGCGCGGGCAAAGGGCTCGCGCGCGCCGCTGTTGTTGCGCGGGCCGACCATGGCGAAGGGGTCGCCCGGCGTGTGGAAGGAATGCAGATCCAGCAGCACCTCGTGCTGCGCCAGCAGCGGCGCCAGCTGGCGGGTGATGCGGTCTTCGTAGTCCTGCGGCTCGGGCTGCGGCAGAAAGCGGCGGTTCAGGTTGCGCTCGCCCTCGCGCGTGGCCTGCGCGAAGGCCAGCGGGTTGGCCACCGGCACCAGGGTGAGGCGGCCGCGCAGCAGGCGCAGGCGGCCATGCGTCAGGTCGTCGATGGCGCGCACGATGGCGTGGGCACCGCACACCTCGTTGCCGTGCACCGCACCCAGCACCACCAGCGATGGCCCCGGCGCCAGCGCCGCCCAGGTGTGCCAGTGCAGCACCTCGGGGTCGGCCACGGCGCGCCGCAGCAGTTCGTGATCCACACTCACCCGCCTCATCCTTCCTTTCGGGGCTGATTCTGCCGCTGCGCCGTCAGCCCTGCGGCGACCGCGGTCATGGTGTCGGCAAAGCCGTCGGCGTCGACGCCGCGCACCGGCTCGCCGTGGTTGTAGCCGTAGGTCATCAGCACCACGGGGCAGCCGGCGGCGCGCGCGGCCTGCGCGTCGTTCTGCGAATCACCCACCATCAGCGTGTGCGCCGGCGCGGTGCCCAGCGCCTTGCAGGCTTCGAGCAGCGGCAGCGGGTCGGGCTTCTTGCGGGCAAAGCTGTCGCCGCCGAAGACGTGGACGAAGAAGCCGTCCAGCCCTTTGGCGGCCAGCAGCGGTTTGGCGAACGACAAGGGCTTGTTGGTCAGGCACACCAGCGGCAGGCCCAGCTCGCGCAGCGCTTGCAGGCCCGCCACCACGCCGGGGTAGACGCTGCTGAACTGGCCGTTAATGGCCAGGTAGTGCTGCTGGTAGCTGCGCCAGGCCTGTTCGTAGCGCGCCTCGGGTTGCGTGGCCGGGCAGCTGGCGCCGATGGCGCCGCCGCTCAGGTCGGCCAGGCGCATCTGCTCGGCCAGCACGCTGCGGATCAGGTGCTCGGAGCCCTTGCCGACCGCGCGCTCGATGAAGTCGCGCGCCACCGGCGGCAGTTGCAGCTCGGCCAGCATGCGGCCCAACGCGACTTCGAAATCGCCCAGGGTGTCGACCTGGGTGCCGTCGAGGTCGATGATGCAGGCATCGATGACTTGTGTTAGCTTGCGAACCGTCATTAATAAGAGGAGACTGATGTGTTTGATCGCTTGAAGACCTTGCGCGCCAGCGCACTGCGCGGTGTGCTGATCCTGGGCCTGGCCTGTGCGACCACCGTCGCCTGGGCGCAGGACAAGGTGGTGTACCACATCAACAACGCCGAGGCGCAGGCCACGGCCGGGCTGCGCAACATCCGCAACCACCTCGATGTGGCGCCCAAGACGCAGATCGTGGTGGTGACGCACGCCGAAGGCATCGATTTTCTGCGCGAGGGCGCCAAGGACAAGAAAAACGCCGACATCGACTACAACGCGCTGGTGAACGCGCTGAAGTCGCGCGGCGTGCGGTTCGAGATCTGCGAGATCACGATTACCGGTGCAGGGCTGAAGAAGGACCAGTTCACCATGGATGCCGACTTCGTGCCCTCGGGCGTGGCGCGCATCACCGAGCTGCAGACGCGCGAAGGGTTTGCCTACATCAAGCCCTGAGGGGCGGCGACGGGCCCCGCCTGGAGGAGGGGGACCTTACAGATTTTTCAGAGCATCAAAAGGCCTTCAGCGCCCGTCCGCCGGGCGCCAGCAGCTTCTTTTTTGAACTACCAGATGGCGCCAAATGGCTATCGCCTGATTCGGGCGCCTCAGCCCGCCAGCGCGCGCCGCATGTCGGCAATGACGGCCGCGTAGTCGGGCTGGCCAAAGATGGCGCTGCCGGCGACGAAGGTGTCGGCCCCGGCGTCGGCCACCTGGCGGATGTTGGCGGCCTTGATGCCGCCGTCCACTTCCAGCCGGATGTCGCGGCCTGAGGCGTCGATGCGCTGGCGCGCCGCTTCCACCTTGCGCAGCGCGCTGTCGATGAACGACTGCCCGCCGAAGCCGGGGTTCACGCTCATGATCAGGATCAGGTCGATGTCGTCGATCAGCCAGTCCAGCACATCCAGCGGCGCGGCGGGGTTGAACACCAGCCCGGCCTGGCAGCCGGCGGCCTTGATGGCCTGCACGCTGCGGTGCGGGTGCGGCGTGGCGTCGGGGTGAAAGCTGATCAGGTCGGCCCCTGCCTGCGCGAAGGCCTGCGCCAGCGCGTCCACCGGCTGCACCATCATGTGCACGTCCATCGGCACCGGCGTGCCATCGGCGCGCACGGCGTGCGGCTTGATGGCCTGGCAGATCATGGGGCCAAAGGTGAGGTTGGGCACGTAATGGTTGTCCATCACGTCGAAGTGGATCCAGTCGGCGCCGGCGGCGATGACGTTTTCACTTCCTCGCCCAGCCGCGCGAAGTCGGCCGAGAGGATGGACGGGGCGATGCGGTAGGTGGTGCTCATGGGCGGCGATTTTCACCCACGGACGCCGGCGTTTCGCGCCGTTACCATCGTCGCATGCCGAAATACCAGTTCAGGGTCGAGGTCGAGCCCCAGTTTCTGCCGCACGAATCGGAGCCGGCGCGCGAGCTGTATGGCTTTGCCTACACCATCACCGTGCACAACACGGGCGAGGTGCCGGCGCAGCTGATCTCGCGCCACTGGGTCATCAACGACGCGCGCGGCCACACCGAGGAGGTCAAGGGCCTGGGCGTGGTGGGCCAGCAGCCGCTGCTGGCACCGGGCGAATCCTTCCAGTACACCAGCGGCTGCCGCCTGCGCACGCCCAGCGGCACCATGCACGGCAGCTACTTCTGCGTGGCGGCCGATGGCGAGCGCTTCGAGGTCGAGATCCCGATGTTCGTGCTGGATGCCGGCGACGGCGGCGTGGGCAGCACCCGCGTGCTGCACTGAACACCCCCGCCCGGCATGGGAACCACTCAGCTCGACCTGATCGGCCTGCTGCGCGCGCTCGACCCGGAGGCGCCGCTGGCCGAACGGCACCTGTGGCTGATCCGGCTGCTCGGCTGGATTCGCGGCGACACCGACAACCCCGACGTGGCGGTGGCGCGCGTGCGCATGCTGATCGACGCCGCCGAGTTGCGCCCCGACTTCCTCAAGCTGTGGCACCACTGGTGGGAGGAGTTCCTGACCGACATGGACGCCACGCCGCTGCTGGCCCACCTGGGGTTTGCGCCGCAGGGCTCCTTCTCCAGCGAGCTGGGGCACCGGCTGCGCCGCAAGCTGCTGCCGATGTCGCCCGACACCACCGACCTGAGCGAGCTGTTCGGCCTGCTGTTTCCGAGCGAGCTGGACGCCCGTTGGCTGCGCGCACTGGACGAACGCACGCTGCGGCGCCTGCGCACCACGCTGTTTCGCGCCGACGCGCGCCTGGGCGCGGGCGACCAGCGGCCCAGCGTCGGCGATTACGCGCTGCGCACGCTGCTGGACGCGCTGGCCTCGGCCATCAGCCAGATCAGCGCCGTCGGGCAGTCTGCCGACGTGCGCGCGCGCCTGTCGCCCGAGGTGAAGGCCCGGCGCCCGTTTCTCGACCTGCCCATCGTCTTCGAGACGCTGCGCGAGGCGGTGGTGGCGCACGGCCGCCAGAGCGCGCCGGCGCTGGTGGCCGTGGGCCAGCTGCGCGAGCAGCTCGACGCCTGCCGCGCCGGCGCCGCCACGGTGTACACGCACCTGCAGGAGCACGGCATCTCGGTGCACATCGAGTTCCAGTTGCGACAGATGCGCCAGCGCATCATCCGCGTGAAGGCGCTGCTGCTGTGCCTGGAGACCGACGCGCCGGCGCAGGCCACGGCGCAGCTGCTGTCGCACCTGGTGCGCGTGAACCACGACAGCCGCAGCCTGCGCGCGCTGCTGAGCACCAGCACCGAGCTGCTGGCCGCCAAGGTGACCGAGCGCAACGCCGAAACCGGCGAGCACTACATCACCCGCAGCGCCGGCGACTATTGGCGCCTGCTGGGCGCGGCGGCCGGCGGCGGCACGCTGCTGGCGTTCACCACCTGGATCAAGCTGGCCATCGGCGCCATCGGCCTGTCGGCGTTCTGGGGCGGCTGGTGGTCGGGCATCAACTACGCGGTGTCCTTCGTCATCATCATGCTGATGGGCTGGACGGTGGCCACCAAGCAGCCGGCCATGACGGCGCCGGCCATGGCCGCGCGGCTGAAGGACATGAAGGCGCCCGACGCGGTGGAGAACTTCGTCGACGAGGTGGTGTACCTGCTGCGCTCGCAGGCCGTGGCCATCCTGGGCAACGTGGGCCTGGTGATGCCGGTGGTGTTCGCGCTGGCGATGGCGCTGGCCTGGCTGGGCTGGGGCCAGGCCATGGACCCGTACCACGCCCAGTACATCCTGGCGCAGCACCACGCGCTGGGCCCCACGGTGCTGTACGCGGCGGCCACCGGCGGGCTGCTGTTCCTGTCCAGCCTGATCGCCGGCTGGGCCGAGAACTGGTTCGTGTTCCACCGGCTCGACTCGGTCATCGCCTTCCACCCGCGCGTCACCGAACGGCTGGGCGCCGAGCGGGCGCGCCGCTGGGGCCTGTACTGGCGCAACCACGTGTCGAGCTGGACGGCCAACATCTCGCTCGGCCTGATGCTGGGGCTGGTGCCGCCCATCGTCAGCTTCTTCGGCATTCCGATGGAGGTGCGCCACGTCACCCTGGTGGCGGGCCAGATCGCCGCCGCCATCCACGAGCTGGGCGCCGGCGTGCTGCGGCAGCCGGCCCTGTGGTGGGCCGTGGGCGGCATCGCCGTCACCGGCCTCACCAACCTGGCGGCCAGCTTCACCCTGGCCTTCAGGCTGGCGCTGACGGCGCAGAACGTGCCGGCCGTGGACCGCCGCCGCGTCTACGCCGCCATGGGCCGGCGCCTGCTGCGCCAGCCGCATTCGTTCCTGCTGCCGGTGCGGGTGCGCCACACCGCGCCGCCCGCGCCCGCCGCCGAGCCGCCCGCCGATGCGGGTTAGCATGGCGAACCGCGACCTGACCGGAGAACCTGCCGCTTGACCGACTCCTGGATCGCCCCTGGGCCGACCGACTGCCCTTCACCCCCGGCTCGCTGGCGCTCGAATGGGCGCTGCTGCTGGCGCTTGCAGCGCTGGTGGGCCACCTGGTGCAGCGCTACACGCACCTGCCCAAGATCATCGGCTACGCCGTCATCGGCGCCCTGGCCGGCGGTCTGGGCTTTGCCGGCGCGGCCTGGCCGCTGTCGGGCGTGGGCATGTTCCTGCTCGAGCTGGGCATTGCCGTGATGCTGTTCGAGGCCGGCGCGCGCCTGCCGCTGCGCTGGTTCCGCCACAACCCGATGGTGCTGGTGCAGAGCCTGGCCGAATCGCTGCTGACCTATGCCGCCGCCTACATGGCGCTGCGCGCGCTGGGGCTGGAGGTACCCGTGGTGCGCGCGCTGGCGGTGATCGCCATGGCCGCCTCGCCGGCGGTGCTGATGCGCGTGGTCAGCGACCTGCGCGGCAACGGCCCCGTGACCGACCGCGCCATCGCGCTGGCCACGCTGAACACGCTGTACGCGCTGACGCTGGGCACCGCCATGCTGCGCACCATCGACCGCGGCGACGGCACGCTGGTCGCCTCCATGGTGTCGTCGGTGGCGGTGCTGGGCGTGTCGCTGCTGTTCGGCGCCGTGCTGGCGGCGCTGCTGTTCGCGGCCTTCCGCCTGCTGCACCCGACCAGCCAGGACACGGCCATCGTCATGCTGGCGCTGATCGCCGCCTGCGCCGTCATCGCGCCGTCGTTCGGCGGCTCGGCACCGCTTGCGGTGCTGCTGGGCGGCATCCTGCTCAAGCAGTTCCACCCGCGGCCCTGGGTGTGGCCGCGCCAGCTGGGCACGGCGGCGTCGATGCTCACCATCCTGATGTTCGTGCTGGTGTCCAGCATGGCGGTGCAGGCCGACTGGAGCGCGGGCATCACCTGGGCGGCGCTGGTGCTGATCGGCGTGCGCCTGCTGGCCAAGGTGGGCAGCCTGCTGCTGACCAGCGCCGGCAGCGGCATGGCGCTGAAGCAGGCGTTCTGGGTCGGCATCGCCATGGTGCCCATGTCGTCGGTGGCGCTGCTGCTGACCTCGCAGTTCGTGGCCGCCTCGCACAGCGTGGGCGCGCAGGTGGCGGCCATCGCGCTGCCGACCATCCTGATCACCGAACTGCTGGGCGCGGCGCTGGTCAGCATCGCCCTGGCGCGCACCGGCGAATCGGTGCGCCCGTGGCGCCAGAGCGGCTCGCGCACCGCCGCCGACGCGGAGGTGCGCCCATGACGCTGGAAGCCTTCGGCCAGTCCGACCCGCTGACCATCGGCGTGGAGCTGGAGCTGCAACTGGTCAACACCAACAACTACGACCTGACGCACTACGCCGACGACATGCTGCGCCTGATGGCGCAGCGCCAGCTGCCCGGCAGCGTGGTGCCGGAGATGACGGCCGGCATGATCGAGATATCGACCGGCGTGTGCCGCACCTCCGGCGAGGCGCTGGCGCAGCTGGGCCAGATCCGCGACGCGCTGGTGCAGTGCGCCGACAAGCTGAACATCGCCGTGGTGGGCGGTGGCACGCACCCGTTCCAGCAGTGGCACCAGCAGCGCATCTACGACAAGCCGCGCTTTCACGAGCTGTCGACCCTGTACGGCTACCTCACCAAGCAGTTCACCATCTTCGGCCAGCACGTGCACGTGGGTTGCCCGGACGCCGACACCGCGCTCTACACGCTGCACTGCATGAGCCGCTACATCCCGCACTTCATCGCGCTGGCGGCCAGCAGCCCCTACGTGCAGGGGCAGGACACGGCGTTCGACTCGGCGCGACTCAATTCGGTGTTCGCCTTTCCGCTGTCGGGCCGCGCGCCCTGCGTGCTGACCTGGGACGAGTTCGGCCACTACTTCGACAAGATGACGCGCACCGGCGTGGTCAAGTCGATGAAGGACTTCTACTGGGACATCCGCCCCAAGCCCGAATACGGCACCATCGAGGTGCGCGTGTTCGACACCCCGCTGACGGTGGAGCGCGCCGCCGCGCTGGCCGGCTACGTGCAGTGCCTGGCCGCGTGGTTCCAGCACGAGCGGCCCTTCACCCCGTGCGAGGACGACTACCTCGTCTACAGCTACAACCGCTTCCAGGCCTGCCGCTTCGGGCTGGATGCCGTGTATGTCGACCCGGCCAGCGGCGAGCATCTGCCGCTGCGCGAGCACCTGCTGGCCACCATGCAGCGGCTGGCGCCGTTTGCCGAACAGTGCCAGGCCGGCGATGCCCTGGCGCTGCTGCGCCAGGAAGTGCAGGACAACCGCAACGACGCCCGCTGGCTGCGCGAGCGCCAGGCCAGGGAGCAGTTGCTGGGCGAGGTCATCAGGCAGGCCGCGCTCAGGTTTCGTGGTGAATGACAAAATGATCTTGCTGCTGCGCCGCTTTGATGACTGCGGCTGCGCCGCCATGACCGAGCCCCTGACCGGCATGCGGCGAACCGCGTTCTGCATTGGCGTTGCACAGCAGCGCAGTCATTTCGTCATTTCGTCATTGCATCCATGACCCTCCGCATCGGCATCTCCGCCCGCCTGTTGCACAACCCGCCCGCCGGCCTGGGCCTGCCCACCAAGCGGCTGCAGTTCCTCGAAAGCGGCATGGCCCAATGGATCATGTCGCACGGCGTGCTGGCGCTGATGATCCCGTTCATCGACCAGCGCATGCCCGGCATGCGCAAGCGCCCGCCGATCCACGACCTGGTGGACAACCTGGACGGCCTGGTGCTGCAGGGCGGCATCGACATCAGCCCCGCCACCTACGGCGAAAAGCCCTGGCAGGACAAGGCCGAATACGACCCGATCCGCGACGAGTACGAGCTGGAGCTGCTGCGCGGCTTCATCACCGCCGACAAGCCGGTGCTCGGCATCTGCCGCGGCTGCCAGTTGCTCAACGTGTACTTCGGCGGCACGCTGATCCAGGACATCCCGAGCCAGTGGCCCGGCGCCATCCTGCACAACGACACCGAGCGCTACGACCGGCTGATCCACGAAGTGCACTTCATGCCCGGCTCGCGCCTGTCCGACATCTACGGCTACGAGCCGCGCCGCATCACCAGCATCCACCACCAGTGCGTCGACAAGCTGGGCACCGGCCTGGTGCTGGAGGCGCGCAGCCCCATCGACCTGGTGCCCGAGGGCATCCGCCACCCCGGCCACCGCTTCGTCATGGGCGTGCAGTGGCACCCCGAGTTCCACATGAGCGGCGGCTTCGAGGCCGGCGACGGCGTGCTCGACAGCGGCCCGCTGATGATGGACTTTCTGAAGGCCGCCATGCGCCGCGCCGGCCGCGTGCGCAGCCTGGCCGACGGCATGGCCCGCGTGCGCGAGCGCGCCAGCGCGCGCATCGGCCTCTGAGGCCCCGCCACACGGGGCATCCGGCCATGGGCGAGTTCGAACTGATCGAACGTTTTTCAAGCGAAATCAGGCTGCAACGCCCGCCCCCACTGCGCCAGAAGCTCCTAATTCAATAGCGCTTGGCATCGGTGACGACTGCGCCCTGCTGCAGCCCGCGCCCGGCATGCAGCTCGCCGTCAGCACCGACCTGCTGGTCGAAGGCCGCCACTTCTTCGCCGACGTCGACCCGGCCGCGCTCGGCCACAAGGCGCTGGCCGTCAACCTGAGCGACCTGGCCGCCATGGGCGCCGAGCCGCTGGCCTTCACCCTGGCCCTGGCGCTGCCGCCGAGCGCGCGCAGGACGAAGCCTGGCTGGCCGCGCTGGCGCAAGGCCTGTTCGCGCTGGCCGACGCCCACGGCTGCGCGCTGGTCGGCGGCGACACCACGGCCGGGCCGTTGACCTTGTGCATCACCGTCTTCGGCCAGGTGCCCGCCGGGCACGCGCTGCGGCGCGACCGCGCGCGCGGGCGACGACCTGTGGGTCAGCGGCACGCTGGGCGATGCGCGCCTGGCGCTGGCCGCGCTGCGCGGCGAGATCGACCTGCCCGCCGAAGCGCTGGCCCAGGCCTGCCAGCGGCTGGAGCGCCCCACGCCCCGCCTGGCGCTCGGCACCGCGCTGCGCGGCATCGCCCACAGCGCCATCGACGTCAGCGACGGGCTGGCCGGCGACTTGGGCCACATCCTGAAAGCCAGCCAGGTGGGCGCGGCCATCGAAGCCGTGGACGCTTCTAAATTAATAGCTTCTCGCGCCCTGCTGGCGGGCGCTGAAGGCCCATTTGGCTTGAAATCCCTGCTGTCCTTCATCCTCACCGGCGGCGACGACTACGAACTGGCCTTCACCGCCCCGCCCGCCGCCCGCGCCGCCGTGCAGGCCGCCGCCCAGCGCGCCGCTACCCCGGTCACCCGCATCGGCCGCATCGAGGCCGAACCCGGCCTGCGCCTCATCGACGCCCATGGCCGCGCCACGCCGCTGGCCGCCCGCGCCTTCGACCATTTCGCCTGATCTGCGCGCCGCCATGCCCAGCCGTGCCGCCCGCCTGCTGCAGTTGCTCGAACGCCTGCGCGCGCACCGCCAGCCCGTGCCCGGCGCCGCGCTCGCGGCCGAACTGGGCATCAGCCTGCGCACCCTGTACCGCGATGTATCCACGCTGCGCGAACAGGGCGCGCGCATCGACGGCGACCCGGGCGTCGGCTACCTGCTGCGCCCCGGCTTCACGCTGCCGCCGCTGATGTTCAGCGAGGACGAGCTCGAAGCCCTGATCCTCGGCACGCGCTGGGTGGCCAACCACGCCGCCGACCCCGAGCTGGCGCAGGCCGCCCACGGCGTGATGAACCGCATCGGCAACGTGCTGCCACCCGCGCTGCGCCTGGCGGTGGAAACCAGCGGCCTGTTCGTGCCGCCACCGCACGACTGCTACCGGCCCGCCCCCGCGCCGTGGCTGCCAACACTGCGCCGCGCCATCCGCGACGAGCACGTGCTGCAGCTCGACTACCGCGACGAGGCAGGCCACGTGACGCAGCGCCGCATCTGGCCCTTCGCCATGGCGTTTTTCGACCAGGCGCGCCTGATCGCCGCCTGGTGCGAACTGCGGCAGGCGGTTCTGGCCACGAGTTTTAAGTAGTCGCAGCACATTCAACAACCTCAGAGAGGAAACATGGATTCGAGGACCTACACCGTTCACCAGATTTACCAGGACCGCCGCCAGTATCGCGTTCCGTTTTATCAGCGGGCATATGTTTGGAACCGCGAGGAGCAGTGGGAGCCATTATGGGTAGACATTCAGGAGAAGGCAGAAATTCGCTTGCAAGGCGGCAAGCCCGTGCCGCATTTCATGGGTGCCGTTGTGCTGGAGCCCCAAAAGAAGGCAGGATTGCTGGGAGTTGAACGGCATCACATCATCGACGGACAGCAACGCCTGACGACATTGCAGTACGTATTCAAAGCGCTTTGTCTCGTCTTGCGTGAACTGGATCAGAAAGCACTTTTGCCCTTAGTCGAGAACTGCCTCGTGAACGCCAACCCGGAAACCATGGAAGACAAGGAGGTGGAGCGATTCAAGCTCTGGCCGACCTTCCGAGACCGCGAGCAGTACATCAAGGCCATGACGGCCGGAGATATCGACAAGCTCAAAGAGCGGTTTCCGGACAGCTTTACCCGTGGCGGGACACTTAAGAAGATCGGCGCGGATCATCCGCCCGCCCTCGAAGCCATCTGCTATTTCCGTGAAGTCATGCTGGAATGGGCGAGAGAGCCTGATGCGGAACCTTTGCCCGAGCGGACATCGGCCCTTGTTTCAGCGGTACTGACCGATCTGGCCATCGTTTGCATCTCGCTGGGAGAAGAGGACGACGCACAGGTGATCTTCGAGACACTGAACGGACGCGGAGCGGAGTTGCACGCCACTGACCTGATCCGCAACTTCATCTTTATGCGCGCAGGGACAGATGCCGACGATTTGTACGCAACGCTATGGAGCCAGTTCGAGGCGCCGCTGTGGGCCGAGCAACAGAAGCGAGGCCGTTTGAATCGCCCTCGGCTGGAGTGGTTTGTGCAGACCGCAGTACAGGCGCAGACGGGCGAGGAAATTGACATAGGGCGTCTCTATGCTGGGTATCGACGATGCGTCGAGGGTGACGCGGCACTTTCCTCTGCCGGTGACCAGTTGAAATTCTTGAACCGCTATGCCGAGCACTACAGAGCCTTGGTGACGGGCACAGGTAGTTCGCCCATCGCGGAGTTTGGTCGCCACATGTCGGCTTGGGATGCTTCTCCCACACATCCGTTGGCTCTGAGGGTGGCCGCAGGTGCATTGCCTGCGGACGAGCAGGCCGCTGTTTTCGAGGCCATCGAGTCGTATCTGGTTCGTCGGGCTGTATGCGGCCTCTCACGAAAGAACTACAACAAAGTTTTCGCGCAGCAGTTGAAGAAGCTGACCGATTCTGGTGGAGACGCGAAATCTTTCAGGCGTGCTCTGGCAGAGCTTTCGGGAAGCATCCCGCTGGCCTACCGATGACGAGTTTAAGAAACAGTGGCTCAGTGGTGCCGTTTTCCCTGGCCGGTTAGATGCCGCAAAGCTTCGCTTTATGTTTCATCGGCTTGAGGTGGCGATGCGATCGGCCAAGTCGGAGGAGCGGGTGGTGCTGTCGCTTGATGATCTCGACATCGATCACATTCTTCCGCAGACATGGAGCACTCATTGGTCACTGGCTGATGGCAGCATGGTGTCAGCCCAGGAAGTCGGCGATGCGAGGTTGTTATCCCTCACTGCCACCGAGTTGACCGATAAGGCCAAGGCGATCGCGCAGCGCGAAGCATCAGTGCCGACAATTGGCAATCTCACGATGGTTCACTACGGCGTGAACCGGTCTGTGCAAAACAAAGAGTTCGCGGTCAAGCGCCAGGCATTGTTCGAGCATTCGAATTTACAGCTCAACAGAACATTGACCGCAACATCACTTTGGAATGAAGCAGAGATCCAAAAGCGGGCGGAAATGTTGTTTGAACATGCGCTGAGGCTCTGGCCGCGATCTTCGGCATGAACGCCCCTTCTCCCTCCGTGTCTTCGTAGCCGACGGTGACCCCGACGGCCTGCGCATCGTCGACAAATCCAACTGGATCGGCACGGCGCTGGTGTTCCCGCGTGCGCTGCTGCTGCAGGTCAAGGCCCGGGCCGATTAATGCCAATTCATCCAACACTTACGACATGGGAAACGCGCCCATACTGGCCGTTTTTGGTCAACTCATCTTGCGTCTTTGGTAGGGCACCGTGCGTTGGCGCTTGGCGCTGTCGCGGCCGAGTGTGCTGCTGACAGAAACCGTCATCGACGCGTGCCACGATGACGCTCCCCAACCAAGAGCTCGCCATGACCGCACAGCGCTCGGCTCTGTCGCACGTTTCGCTTGGCACCAACCGTTTCGAATAAACCACGACGTTCCACGACGCCGTGCGGGGCGCGCTCGACATTGTCCGTGTGCAAGACATATCCACGCCTGCACTACCAAGGAGAAACTCATGACCACCCCACTCACCTTCTACACCCACCCCATGTCGCGCGGCCGCGTGGCGCGCTGGATGCTGGAAGAAACCGGCCTGCCCTACGACACCGTGCTGCTCGAGTACGGCACCACCATGAAAGCGCCCGACTACCGCGCCATCAACCCGATGGGCAAGGTGCCGGCCATCCAGCACGGCGACACCGTGGTGACGGAGAACGCCGCCATCCTGCTGTACCTGGCCGATCTGGTGCCCGAGAAAAAGCTGGCGCCGCCCGTGGGCACGCCGGCGCGCGGCCCCTACTACCGCTGGATCGCCTTCATGGCGCCGCTGGAAGCGATGCTCACCGCCAAGAGCGCCGGCGCGCTGGCCAAGCCCGAACAGGCCGGCTACGGCTCCGAAGCCGACGTGCTCGCCACGCTCGAAGGTGCGCTGAAAGGGCGTGACCATCTGGCGGGCGACCACTTCACCGCCGCCGATTTGTTCGTCGCCGCGTCGATCGGCTTTTACTTGCAGTTCAAGATGCTGGAGCCACGGCCTGAATTCGTGCGCTTTGCCGAGTTGCACGCCAGGCGCCCGGCAGCCCAGCGCGCCAACGCCATCGACGACGAAGCCGCGGCCAAGCTGCAGCCGGCCGGCTGATGCCTTTCGCGCCGAGCGAGCGCCAAGCGCTGCTGGCCGTCAAGGGCGTCGGCCCCACCGTGATCGCGCGGCTGGAGCAGATGGGCATCGAGTCGCTGGCGCACCTGGCGCGCGCCAACGCTGCCGACGTTCTGGCGCGCGGCGCGGCATTGGCGGGCTCGAGCTGCTGGAACAACAGCCCGCAGGCGCGGACGGCAATCCACGGCGCCATCGCTGCGGCGCAGGAAGCCACGCGGCAGCCGCGCTCATCCGGCACCCAATCACTCCCGAATTCATAGCTGCTTGCGCTTGATGGACAAGCGCCAGGCGCCTGTTTGATTCAAAAACACGAAGCCACCCACCGCGCTGCTAGCATGCAGGCCATGCACCTCAAGTCTCTCGCTCATTCAGGGCCGCGCTGGCGCCTGCTGTTGCCGATGCTGGCCCTGTGCGCGCTGTCGCCCGCGCAGGCGCAATCGACCGAGACGCGAGCCGACGCCTCGCGCGTGGTCCGCGTCAAGGTCTACCCCGGCAGCGCCACCGTGGAGCGCACGCTGCGCCTGGCGCCCGGCGCGCGGCAAGCCATCTTTGCCTGCCTGCCGGCGGGGCTGGACGCCGCCAGTCTGCAGGTGAGCAGCGATGCCACGGTGCGCGTGGGCGAGCTGGCGGTGCGCCAGCAGGCGCGCGAGTTGCTGGGCAACGCCTGCGCCAGCCCGCTGGATGAGCGCATCCGCGGCCTGGAAGACCAGATCGCCGCACTGCAGGCCGAAAGCGCCGGCATCGGCTACGCGGCGGGTTACCTCAAGAGCTTCGAGAACGCCGGCAACGGCGAAGGCCGCGCCACGCCGCCGGCGCAGATCGGTGCCACCGTGACGGCGCTGCGCCAGTCGGCCCGCGAGGCGCTGACGCGCCAGCACCAGATCAAGCGCCAGCAGGAGGCGCTGGAGCGCGACCTGAAGCCGCTGCTGGCCGAGCGCGACCGCGCCGGCGCGCAGGGCGCCCGCGTGAGCACCGTGCAGGTGACGCTGGCCGCGCCGCAGGGTGGCGAGCTGCGCCTGTCGTACCAGGTGCGCGGCCCCAGCTGGCAGCCCAGCTACCGCGCCACGCTGGACAGCGCCACGAAACAGGTGCGGCTGGAACGCCAGGCGCTGGTGGCGCAGGCCACGGGTGAGGACTGGGACGGCGTGCAGCTCACCCTGTCCACCGGCCAGCCCGGCGCGGCCACGCAGGGGCCGTTGCCACGGCCGTGGCGGGTAGGCATCGAGCCGCCGGTGCAGCCCATGCCCGCCCCGGCGATGGCGCCTGCGCCTGCGCTGGCGGCCGCGCCCATGTCGCGCGCGCGCGTGGCCGCCACCGACGCGGCGGAAGCCATGCCCAGCTTCGACGTCAGCGTGTTCGACGGCAGCTTCGCCACCGAATTCGCCGTGCCGCAGCGCATCAGCGTGCCTTCGAGCGGCCAGCGCGTCACGCTGTCGCTGGGCGAGCACCTGGCCGACACCACGCTGAAGGTGCGCACCACGCCCGCGCTGGATGCCACGGCCTACCTGATCGCCGAGATCGCCCCGCCGCCCGGCGTGTGGCCGGCCGGCCCAGTCAACCTGTACCGCGACGGCGCCTACGTGGGCAACGGCCGCTTCGACACCGCGCAACTCGGCCGCCAGGGCCTGGCCTTCGGGCGCGACGAGCTGGTGAGCGTGCGCATGGAGCAACCCCAGCGCACCGACGGCACGGGCGGCTTCATCGGCAGCCGCAACGAGCGCCGCGTGAGCCGCCTGTACACAGTGGAGAACCGCCACCGCGACGGCATCACGCTGCAGGTGCTGGACGCCGCGCCGGTGCCCGAGCACGAGGACGTGCGCGTCGAATCGCGCTACCAGCCCGAGCCGCAAAGCCAGCGCTGGAACGACCAGCCCGGCACCGTGCTGTGGGCGCAGCCGCTGCCCGCCGGTGCCACGCAGCGCTTCAGCGCCGAGCACGTCATCACCTGGCCGAAGGACGCGCGGCTGCGCGAGCGCCCATGAGCTGGCCAACGCCCCGCGCGACGACGTGAGCGACGTGCGCGCGCGGCCGCTGGAGCCGGCTGCGCCGGAAGCCGGCCGCCGCGGCCCGGCGCCTCCCATCGACCTGGAAGCCACCGCGCCCCCGGCGACGGCCCACCACCCGCCGGCGCCGTGCGGCCCACCGCCCGCTTCATGCGCGCGCACCCGGCGCACTGGATCGCGCTGGGCTTCGGCGCCGGCCTGTCGCCCGTGGCGCCCGGCACAGCGGGCACGCTGTGGGCCTGGCTGGCGTGGGTGGTGCTGGGCTGGTGGCTGACGCCCGCGCAGCTGGGCTGGCTGCTGGCCGCATCGCTGCCGCTGGCGGTGTGGAGCAGCACCGTGACCGCGCGCCACCTGCGCAGCGCCGACCCCAGCGCCATCGTGATCGACGAAATCGTCTCGTTCTGGCTCGTGCTGTGGCTGCTGCTGCCGGCCGGGCTGTGGGCGCAGTTCGTGGCCTTCGCGCTGTTCCGCCTCTTCGACGCCGCCAAGCCCGGCCCCGTGGGCTGGGCCGACCGCCTGCTGCACAGCGCGCGCGGCTGGAAAGGCGGCTTCGGCATCCTGCTGGACGACCTGGTGGCCGCCTTCTGCACGCTGGTGGTGATCGCGCTGTGGCGCGCATGGTGACGCCGGATGCTACAAAACAATGAGCTGTCTGCGCTTTCTGGGCGGTCGCTGGAAGCCGAAATCGTTCAAGACCTGGCCACCCTGCTGCGCCGGCGCGGCTGGCTGTTGGCCACCGCCGAAAGCTGCACCGGCGGCCTGATCGCCGCCGCCTGCACCGATCTGGCCGGCAGCAGCGACTGGTTCGAGCGCGGCTTCGTGACCTACAGCAACGCCGCCAAGACCGAGCTGCTGGGCGTGCCCGCCGCGCTGATACAAGCGCACGGCGCCGTCAGCGAGCCGGTGGTGCGCGCCATGGCCGAAGGCGCCCTGGCGCACTCGCGCGCCCAGCTCAGCGTGGCCGTCACCGGCGTCGCCGGGCCCAGCGGCGGCAGTGCCGGCAAGCCAGTGGGCACGGTGTGGTTCGGCTGGTGCGTGGATGGGCAGACGTTCGCCGAACGCCAGCACTTCGACGGCGACCGCGCCGCCGTGCGTGCGCAGACGGTGGCGCATGCGCTGGCGCGGCTGGTGCAGCGCTTGCAGGGGCCGGCCGAGGCCTGATTCCATTTCCAGATCAGAGCTGCAATAGCTCGTCATTCCGGCGCAAGCCGGAATCCAGACGGCGTGTGCGGAGCAACATGGATCCCGGCCTTCGCCGGCACGGCGGCGATTGATACTGCTTCGCGTTCAAAAAGATGGTTGCTGGCACGTGATGCGATGACGAAATGACCTCGCTGCGCTTCCATGACGGCGGCTGCGCCGCCATGACGCCAGCCAAGTGCAAGGCAGTCCACGCATCAGCGGTGTCATTTCGTCATCACGCCGCGCAGCGAATTCATTGCGTCATCCGTCAAGAGCTAACGTTTGGAACCCGAAACGGTATGAACTGGAAATGGAATCACAGGCGATAGCGTTTTGACGCCGTTTGAACCGTCAAAAAAGTAGCTTCTTGCGCCCGGCTTATGGGCGCTGAAGGCCTTTTTCTTGCCTTGAATAATTTTCAAGCCCCCCTTTTGCGGGGCGTCCTCCGCGTGGCCCGCGCGCCCATGCAAAAGGGCTGCCCGCGGGCAGCCCTTGGCGGCAC
This sequence comes from Ottowia beijingensis, assembly GCF_013423955.1. Classification (GTDB taxonomy): domain Bacteria; phylum Pseudomonadota; class Gammaproteobacteria; order Burkholderiales; family Burkholderiaceae_C; genus Ottowia; species Ottowia beijingensis. The sequence continues at coordinate 1,626,901 of NZ_JACCKX010000001.1, forward strand.
GGGCTGTGCGCGCTTACTTCACGGTGATCAACCGCCAATCCAGCCGGTTGTCGGCGCGGTGCGTCACGTCGACGTTGCTCTTCATCGCCCAGGGGATGACCTGGTTGTGCAGCGGCAGGTGCGACACGTCCTGGTGCTCCAGGATCAGTGCCTGCTCGATCAGCTCCAGCCGGCGCTTCTGGTCGACCTCGACCTTGATGCGCTCGATCAGCGCGTCCATCTGCGGGTTGCTGTAGCGGCCGACGTTGTAGTTGCCGTCGCCGCCGGCGCCCACGCTGCGCACCAGCGACTGCAGGCTGTACAGCGCGTCGAAGGTGGGCACGCCCCAGCCGAGCATGTAGATGCTGGCCTCGTAGCGCTGGATCATGGGGAAGTAGGTGACCAGCGGCAGCGTGCGCAGCTTGGCCCTGACGCCGATCTTCGACCACATGGCGGCCACGGCCTGGCAGATGCGCTCGTCGGCGATGTAGCGGTTGTTGGGGCAGGCGAAGTCGACCTCGAAGCCGTCCTTGTAGCCGGCATCGGCCAGCAGTTTCTGCGCCGCGGCCAGGTTGAAGGGGTAGCGCTGGTCGGCGCGCTTGGTCCAGCCGGCCACCTGCGGCGCGATCAGCGTGCCGGTGTTCTGGCTCTGGCCGCGCATCACCACCTTGTGGATGGCGTCAATGTCGATGGCCTGGTAGAGCGCTTGGCGCACGCGCTGGTCCTTCAGCGGGTTCTTGCCCTTGATGTTGGAGCCGGGCAGTTCGTCGCGGTGCTGGTCCATGCCGAAGAAGATGGTGCGGTTCTCGGGCCCGGTGACCACCTTCAGCGCCTTGTTGGCCTGCACGCGCTGCAGGTCCTGCGGGGTGGGGTCGAGCACCAGGTCGACCTGGCCCGACAGCAGCGCCGCCATGCGCGTGGCCTCGGACTTGATGGGGCTGTAGACGATCTCGGTGACGTTGCCCGGCTTGGCCTTGGCGGCGTGGCCCCACCAGTTCGGGTTGTCGACCAGCACCAGGCGCTGGTCGGGCTGCCACTCCTTCACCATGAAGGGGCCGCTGCCCATGGCGTTGCGGTGGGCAAAGCTTTCTTCCTTGGTCTTGATGTCCTTGGGCTGGGTGGAGTTGTTCTTCTCGGCCCAGGCCTTGCTCATGATGCGCAGCTCGGTCAGCTGGTTCAGCAGCACCGGGTTGGGCGACTTGGTGTGGATGTCGATGCTGCCGGCGCCGGCCTCGACGCGGTCGATGCCCTGGGTGAAGACGTGGTAGTTCGAGGTCTTGGCCATGGCGCGTTCGATGGAGAACTTGACGTCCTCGGCCGTCAGCGCGCTGCCGTCGCTGAACTTCACGCCCTCGCGCAGCGTGAACTGCATGTGCGTGGGGCTGACCTGCTTCCAGGCGGTGGCCAGCATGGGCTCGATCTTGAAGCTCTTGCTGTTGTAGTACACCAGCGATTCGTAGATGGCGGCGTGCACGCCGTTGCCCAGCGCGTTGTTCTGCGAATGGATGTCGAGCGTGGGGATGTCGCTGGCGCTGCTCCACCGGAAGGTCTTGGCGTGCAGCGGCAGCGCGCAGCACACGGCCAGCGCGGCCAGAGAGAGGGTGCGGATGTTCATGTTGTTGGCCCTTCCTGTGCGGTTGCAAAACGCGTCAGTATGCAAGCTGCAGGGCCGCCGACACAGAGGGAAGTCCCTGACGCAGCGGGGCGGCCACATCAAAAAGATAGCTGCTTGCGCACGCAGAAACTTGATTTCAAGGCATTTCATCCTGAAATCATTTCAAACAGGGCGCAGGCCGCTATTGTTTTTGCGTGATGGGCAACCAGTATCAGACCACGTTGTGGGAGCGGGCTTGCCCGCGATGAGGCGCCTCGTCGCCACCAACGCTTGATCGCGGGCAAACCCGCTCCCACACAGCGGATGCGGTCCGCCCGTCATTGGCGACTTGTTGATGATCAAGTGTTTTTGATGCCAACCGCCCACCGCAACCCGCGGGTGTTAGGCTGTGCCCCACCCTTGGCCGGCCGCACCCTGGCGGTGCAGCGCGGCCTGCCGATGTTCGGCGCGGCCTGCCGGCGCCGCGCCCGCCCTTGCGGAGTCACTGCCGATGCCCCCACCCTGACCTTCACCAACACCGTGCGCTACAGCACGCTGGCGCTGTGCGTGCTGGTGTTCGTGCTCAGCCTGTTTGCCCTCATCGCCTTCGGCCGCGGCCTGCCGTGGTTCGTGCTGTCGGGCGCGCTGGTGGCGCTGGGCATTCACGACCTGAACCAGACGCGCCATGCCATCCTGCGCAACTACCCCATCGTGGGCTGGCTGCGCTTCGGGCTGGAGTTCATCCGCCCCGAGATCCGCCAGTATTTCATCGAGAGCGACACCGAGGCGCAGCCGTTCTCGCGCGCGCAGCGCTCGGTGGTGTACCAGCGCGCCAAGGGCGAGCCGGACAACCGGCCCTTCGGCACGCAACTCGACGTGGGTGTCGAAGGTTATGAATGGATCAACCACTCGCTGCACACCACGCATATCGAATCGCAGGACTTCCGCCTCTGGATCGGCGGCCGCCCCGGCGCGCCGCTGCCCGGCGTGGCGCCGTGCACGCAGCCCTACAGCGCCAGCGTGTTCAACATCTCGGCCATGAGCTTCGGCGCGCTGTCGGCCAACGCCATCCTGGCGCTGAACCAGGGCGCGAAGATCGGCGGCTTCGCGCACGACACGGGTGAGGGTTCCATCTCGCAATACCACCGCGTGCACGGGGGCGATCTGATCTGGGAGATCGGCTCCGGCTACTTCGGCTGCCGCACCACCGACGGCCACTTCAGCCCCGAGCGCTTTGCCGAGCAGGCGCGCGACGCGCAGATCAGGATGATCGAGCTGAAGCTGAGCCAGGGCGCCAAGCCCGGCCACGGCGGCATGCTGCCGGCGGCCAAGGTCACACCCGAGATCGCCGCCGCGCGCGGCGTGCCGGTGGGCATGGACTGCATCTCGCCCTCGGCGCACAGCGCCTTTGCCACGCCAATCGAGCTGATGCAGTTCATCGCGCAACTGCGCCAGCTGTCGGGCGGCAAGCCCACGGGCTTCAAGCTGTGCATCGGCCACCCGTGGGAATGGTTCGCCATCGTCAAGGCCATGCTGGCCACCGACATCACGCCGGACTTCATCGTCGTCGACGGCGCCGAGGGCGGCACCGGCGCGGCGCCGGTCGAGTTCACCGACCACGTCGGCACGCCCTTGCAGGAGGGCCTGCGCCTGGTGCATAACACGCTGGTCGGCGTGGGCCTGCGCGAGCGCATCAGCCTGGGCTGCGCCGGCAAGGTGACCAACGCCTTCAACATCGCGCGCATGGTCGCGCTGGGCGCCGACTGGGCCAATGCCGGGCGCGGCTTCATGATGGCGCTGGGCTGCATCCAGGCGCAGACCTGCCACACCGGCCGCTGCCCCACCGGCGTGACCACGCAAGACCCGGCGCGCCAGCGCGCGCTGGTGGTGGCCGACAAGGCGCCGCGCGTGGCGCAGTTCCATGCCAACACCATGCACGCGCTGAAGGAGTTGCTGCAGGCGGCCGGGCTGACGCACCCGAGCCAGATCACCGCACACCACATCGTGCGCCGCATCGACGATGCCGAGGTGCGGCTGCTGTCGTCGCTGATGCCGCAGATGGCGCCCGGCGCCATCCTCAACGACCTGGGCCATCTGCCCAACGTGTACCGGCTGTACTGGCCGCTGGCCAGCGCCGACAGCTTCGATCCGCGCGAGCCGGCGCCCGGCGAGGCGCCGCCCGACTTGCGCGTGCGCAGCGGCGTGCGGCCCTCCGGCGCGCCGCCCTCGGCCTACGAGGTGGCACGCCAGATGCGCCCGGCGCAGGCGCCCGGGCCGGCGGCGCGCAGCACCATCGAGCCCACGCAAGCCTCGCCCGATGCGGCCACGCCGGCATCGGCCACCGAAGTGCCCGATGCATGGCGCGGCTCCGATGCACGTTGAACAGGGCTTGCAGTGTTGCAGCGGGCGCTGTCGGCGCATTCGGGTTTTCCTCGTCAACACACCCTGCACGGCAGGCGTTTTGAAGGCCTGTGCAAGTCCTTTTTAAATAAGCGTTCACGCATGTTCATGGCGGGTAAAAACCCTAGCTGAATGCTGCAGTGCGTCACGCATAATCCGCCCGTTTTTCACAGTCTTCAAGGCACCGCGAGCCGCATGAGTTCGGACAACATTTTGGAAACGCGTGGACTCGTCAAGGAGTTCAAGGGCTTCGTAGCCGTCAACGACGTCAACCTCCAGGTGCGTCGCGGCACGATCCATGCGCTGATCGGCCCCAACGGCGCCGGCAAGACCACCTGCTTCAACCTGCTGACCAAGTTCCTGGACCCGACCCGCGGCCAGATCCTGTTCGACGGGCATGACATCACGCGTGAGAAGCCGGCCGACATCGCACGCCGCGGCGTCGTGCGCTCGTTCCAGATTTCCTCCACCTTCCCCAACATGACGGTGCTGGAGAACGTGCGCGTGGCGCTGCAGCAGCAGCTGGGCACGGCGTTCAACTTCTGGAGTTCGGAGCGCACGCTCGATCGCCTCAACGACCGCTGCATGGAGTTGCTGGGCTTCGTCGGCCTGGCCGACTTCGCGCAGCACAAGGCGATGGAGCTGCCTTACGGCCGCAAGCGCGCGCTGGAGATCGCCACCACCCTGGCCATGGAGCCGAAGCTGATGCTGCTGGACGAACCGACGCAGGGCATGGGCTCCGAGGACGTGGACATGGTCACCCAACTCATCAAGAAGGTGGCGGCCAACCGCACCGTGCTGATGGTCGAGCACAACATGGGCGTGGTCGGCAAGATCGCCGACATGATCACCGTGCTGCAGTTCGGCCAGGTGATTGCCGAGGGGCAATACGAGCAGGTATCGAAGGACCCGCAGGTGCTGGAAGCCTACATGGGCAGCGCCGACGAAGTCTTGCAGGGGGCACACTGAGATGAGCAACACCACCCCCGCCATCCGCATCCAGGATCTGCACACCTGGTACGGCGAATCGCACATCCTGCACGGCATCAACATCGAGGTGATGCCCGGTGAGGTGGTCTCGCTGCTGGGCCGCAACGGCGCCGGCCGCACCACCACGCTGCGCGCCATCATGGGCCTGACAGGCAAGCGCACCGGCTCGATCCAGGTCAATGGTGTCGAGACCATCAAGATGGCACCGCACCAGATCGCCCGGCTGGGCCTGGGTTATTGCCCGGAAGAGCGCGCCATCATGGCCTCGCTCTCCTGCCAGGAAAACCTCATGCTGCCGCCCAAGGTGGCCGAGGGCGGCATGAGCGTGGACGAGATCTACGAGATGTTCCCCAACCTGAAGGCGCGCAAGAACAGCCCCGGCGGGCGCCTCTCGGGCGGCGAGCAGCAGATGCTGGCCGTGGGCCGCATCCTGCGCACGGGCGCCAAGACCCTGCTGCTGGATGAAATCTCCGAAGGCCTGGCACCCGTGATCGTGCAGGCGCTGGCCCGCATGATCAAGGAACTGCGCCAGCGCGGCTTCACCGTGCTGATGGTGGAGCAGAACTTCCGCTTCGCCGCGCCGCTGGCCGACCGCTTCTACATCATGGAGCGCGGCCTGATCGTGCGCGAGTTCACCGCCACCGAGTTGCAGGACAACATGGAAATGTTGCAAGAGTACCTCGGGGTCTGAGTCCCTGATTGTTTTTCCCTGTCCCTTTTTCCCCTGTCCTTTTTCTTTGGCAGTCCATCCATTAAGGAGATGTATCGATGAAACGCAAACTGCTCAGCGCCCTGATCGCCGGTATCGGCCTGGCTAGCGCCGGCCTAGCGCAAGCCCAGATTTCGGGCAACCTCGTCAAGATCGGCGTCCTGAACGACATGTCGGGCGTGTATGCCGACATCGGCGGCCCCGGCTCCGTGCTGGCTGCCAAGATGGCCGTGGAGGACTACATCAAGGCCACCAAGTCCAACCTGAAGGTCGAGGTGGTTTCCGCCGACCACCAGAACAAGCCCGACGTCGGCTCCAGCATCGCCCGCAAGTGGTACGACTCCGACGGCGTCGACATGATCATCGACGTGCCCACCTCGTCGGTCGGCCTGGCCATCAACCAGGTCACCAAGGAGAAGGGCAAGGCCTATATCAACACCGGCTCCGCCACGTCCGACCTGACCGGCAAGGACTGCTCGCCCAACACCGTGCACTGGCTGTACGACACCTGGATGCTGGCGCACGGCACCGGCAGCGCGGTGGTGAAGAACGGTGGCGACACCTGGTACTTCCTGACCGCCGACTACGCCTTCGGCCACGCGCTGGAGCGTGACACCTCCGAGGTCGTCAAGGCGTCCGGCGGCAAGGTGCTGGGCAGCGTGAAGGTGCCGCTGGCCACGCAGGACTTCTCGTCCTTCCTGCTGCAGGCGCAATCGTCCAAGGCCAAGATCATCGGCTTAACGCCGGCGGCGACACCATCAACTCGATCAAGCAGGCAGCCGAGTTCGGCATCGTCAAGGGCGGCCAGAAGCTGGCCGGCCTGTTGGTGTTCCTGCCCGACGTGCACGGCCTGGGCCTGGCCACGGCGCAAGGCCTGAACGTGACCGAGTCCTGGTACTGGGACCTGAACGACGCCAGCCGCGCTTGGACCAAGCGTTTCGTGGCGGCCAACGGCGGCAAGTACCCGTCGTCCGACCACGCTGGCGTGTACGCCGGCGTGCTGCACTACCTGAAGGCCGTCGATGCCGCCAAGACCGACGACGGCACCAAGGTGGTGGACAAGATGAAGGAACTGCCAACCGACGATCCGCTGTTCGGCAAGGGCAGCATCCGCGCCGACGGCCGCAAGATCCACCCGGTGTACCTGTTCGAGGTCAAGAAGCCGTCCGAGTCGAAGGGCCCCTACGACTACTACAAGTTGCAGCAGACCATCGCCGCCGACAAGGCGTTCCGCCCGATCGGCGAAGGCGCCTGCCCGCTGGTCGCCAAGAAGTAATCACAGCCTGAACCCAAGCGACCGCACGGCGGCGAACGATCTATGGAACTCTTCGGCATCCCGATCCAGGCCATGATGGGCCAGTTGCTCATTGGCCTGATCAATGGCTCGTTCTACGCCCTGCTGTCGCTCGGGCTGGCGGTGATCTTCGGCCTGCTCAACATCATCAACTTCGCCCACGGCGCCCAGTACATGCTGGGTGCCTTCGGCGCCTACCTGCTGCTCAACAAACTGGGCCTCGGCTACTGGTGGTCGCTGCTGCTGGTGCCGATCCTGGTGGGCGCCACCGGCGTGCTCGTCGAGCGCACCATGCTGTCGCGCCTATACAAGCTCGATCACCTGTATGGCCTGCTGCTGACCTTCGGCCTGGCGCTCATCATCCAGGGCATCTTCCGCAACGAATACGGCTCCACCGGCCTGCCTTATTCCATGCCCTCGCAGTTGCAGGGCGGTCAGAACCTGGGCTTCATGTTCCTGCCCAATTATCGTGCCTGGGTCATCGTGGCCTCGCTGGTGGTGTGCTTGGCCACCTGGTACATCATTGAGCGCACCAAACTGGGCGGCTACCTGCGTGCTGCCACCGAGAATCCCCAGATCGTGCAGTCGTTCGGCATCAACGTGCCGCGCATGATCACGCTGACCTACGGCTTCGGCGTGGCGCTAGCGGCACTGGCCGGTGTGATGGCCGCCCCGATCTACCAGGTCAGCCCCCAGATGGGCGCTGATCTGATCATCGTCGTGTTTGCGGTGGTGGTGATCGGTGGCATGGGCTCCATCATGGGTGCCATCGTCACCGGCTTCGGCCTGGGCCTGATCGAGGGCCTGACTAAGGTGTTCTACCCCGAAGCCTCGACCACCGTCATCTTCATCATCATGACGATCGTGCTGCTCATCCGTCCGGCCGGTCTGTTCGGCACGCAGAAGTAAGAACCGACATGTCTGCCACCGCTACCACCGTTTCCTCCCCGCCGCTGCACGCGCCGCCGCTCCGGCCGACAACGCCCGCCTGCACCGCATCCTGTTCTTCATCATGGCCGCGGTGCTGGTCGCAGCGCCCTTCGTGGGCCTGTACCCGGTATTCATGATGAAGGTGATGTGCTTTGCGCTGTTCGCCTGCGCCTTCAACCTGTTGCTGGGTTTTGGGGGCCTGCTGTCCTTCGGACACGCCATGTTCTTTGGCAGTGCAGGCTACGTTACCGCCCACGCTGCCAAGGTGTGGGGCCTGACGCCTGAACTGGCCATCCTGCTGGGCGTGGCCGCTGCCACCGTGCTGGGTTGGATAGCGGGCAAGCTGGCCATTCGCCGCGAGGGCATCTACCTGACGATGATCACGCTGGCGCTGGCGCAGATGGTGTACTTCTTCGCGCTGCAGGCTCCGTTCACCGGTGGCGAGGACGGCATCCAGGCCGTGCCGCGCGGGCGCCTGCTGGGGCTGATCGACTTGTCGCAGCCGTTGGCCATGTATTTCTTCGTGCTGGCCATCTTCCTGGGCGGGTTCCTGCTGATCTACCGCATCATCCACTCGCCCTACGGCCAGGTGCTGAAGGCGATCCGCGAGAACGAGCCGCGCACCACCTCGCTGGGTTACGACACCGCCAAATTCAAGCACCGCGCCTTCGTGCTGTCGGCAGCCATCGCCGGCTTGGCAGGTGGTACCAAGGCGCTGGTGTTCCAGTTGGCCTCGCTGACCGACGTGCACTGGAGCATGTCAGGGGAGGTGGTGCTGATGACGCTGGTGGGCGGCCTGGGCACCATCTTCGGCCCGGTGATCGGCGCTGCGATCATGGTCGGTATGCAGAACTACCTGGCGCAGCTGGGCGCCTGGGTCACCATCGTGCAGGGCATCATCTTCGTGGTCGTGGTCCTGCTGTTCCGCCGCGGCATCGTGGGCGAAATCGGGGCAGCGATCAAAAAGTCGCTCTGATCACCCCATGGTCAGAAAAAGCGGCGCCTCAAAGGCGCCGTTTTCCGTTCGCTTCACGCTGGCTTGTCTGCCTTGGCCGGCGACACCACCGGCCACCGGCGCAGCACGTGCACGCCCAGTGGCGCCAGGCGACGCGCCAGGCCCGTGACGCGGGCGTCCTTGCTGAGCAGCAGCGCGCGGCGGGCCACCGCCAGGTCGATGAAGCCCTGGTCGTCCGGGTCACGGCAGCGCACAGAAGCCGGCACCGGCACGTCGACCGGCACCACCCATTCGTCGAAGGCCGCCAGCACCGCATCGCGGGTCGGACCTGGCCGGCCCAGTCGGGTTGCGATGCGCGGGTAGGCCAGCACGCGGGCCAGTTCTTCGCGCATGGGCGGCGTGGCGATCCAGCGCAGCCGACCGGTCGTCAGGGCAGCACGCAGCGCGTCGACGGCCGGGTCATGAAACACCCACAGGTCCAGCACGCAGTTGGTGTCGATGACGATCTCGCCGTACATGGCCGGAGTGCGACCAGAAAGCATTTCATAACTATCATATTGATAGCTATTCGCGCCTGTCATTCCTGGCCTGAAGGCTGATTTGGCTTGAAATTCACCTGCCGTGCCGTCAGGTCGAAGCGGAACAGCCGGCATTCGATCGGCCCGTTCCACAGCGGCACGCGGCGCGATTCCTTCAGGCGCAGGCGGCCCGGCAGCTTGAGGTCGGGCGTGAGCAGCCACGCCGTCCAGCCGGCGTAGTGGCCCTTCCAGTGCGCGGCCAGGCGGGTAAAGAATTCATCACCGGCGTTGACCTCCAGCGCGGGCGCGACATCATCGCTGCGCTGGCGCGCCAGGGTGCCACTCTGGAACGCTTCGCGCCCGCCCGCCCGGCGCCCCGCCACACCGGCGGCGGCAATGCGCTCGCCGTAGGGTGGGTTCATCAGCAGCACACCGGGCTGTTCGGTGGGCGGCATGCGTTGCAGGGCATCGCCGCCGCGCAACTGCACGGCATGGGCCACGCCCGCGCGCTCGGCATTGCGCTGCGCGAAGTCGACCATGCGGTGCGCCACGTCGCTGCCGAAGACATGCACCGTGGGTTTCAAGCCATTTTGGCCTTCAGCGCCCGCGGGTACTGCGCCAGCAGATTCTTTCTTGATAGCATTCCATTGTTGTGCATCGAAGGGCTTGAGCCGCTCGAAAGCAAAGCGCCGCTGCCCGCCTGGCGGCAGGCCCAGCGCCAGTTGCGCCGCCTCGATGACGATGGTGCCGCTGCCGCAGCAGGGGTCGTACAGTGGCACCGGCAACACCTGCCGCATAGCGGGCTGCCACCAGCCGCTGGCGGCCAGCATGGCGGCGGCCAGCGTTTCCTTCAGCGGCGCGTCGCCCTTGTCCTGCCGCCAGCCGCGCTTGAACAGCGGCTCGCCGCTGGTGTCGATGTACAGCGTGGCGTGGCTGGCGCTGAGGTGTGCAGTCACGCGCGCATCGGGGCGCTGCGTGTCGATGCTCGGGCGCACGCCGCCCGCGCGCTCGCGAAAACGGTCGGCCACGGCGTCCTTCACGCGCAGCGTGGCGAAGTTCAGGCTGCGCAGCGGACTGCCCTGCGCGGTGATGTCGACGCGAAAGCTCTGGCGCGGTGTAAACCACTCCTCCCACGCCACGCCGGCAGCCAGGTGGTACAGGTCGTGCTCGTCGGCATACGGCGCGTGCGCCAGCTCGACCAGAACGCGCTGCGCCAGCCGGCTGTGCAGGTTCAGGCGCAGGGCCAGCGCCCAGTCGCCACGCACACGCACCCCACCACGCACGGTGAGCAGGTCTTCGCCCACCAGACCGGTCAGGCCGTGCACTTCGTCGGCCAGGAAGTCCTCGACGCCGCCGGCACAGGGCAGGAACAGGGTGAGCGTCTTCATGCGGCACCCGCCGTGGCCTTGCGCAGGCTGGCGATGGGAATGCGCAGGCCCTCGCGGTACTTGGCGACGGTGCGGCGCGCGCAGTCGATGCCCTGTTCTTTCAGCATGTCGGCGATCTGGTTGTCGGACAGTGGTTTGGCCGTGTCCTCGGCGGCGATGAACTGCTTGATGAGCGCGCGCACCGCGGTGCTGCTGGCGTTGCCACCGGCCTCGGTGCCCAGGGCCGAGCCGAAGAAATACTTCAACTCGAAGGTGCCACGCGGCGTGGCCATGTACTTGGCGGTGGTCACGCGGCTGATGGTGGACTCGTGCACGCCCAGTTCATCAGCCAGCTCGCGCTGCACCATGGGGCGCATGGCCAGCTCGCCATGGATGAAGAAATTGCGCTGCCGCTCGACGATGGCGGTGGAGACGCGCAGGATGGTGTCGAAGCGCTGCTGGATGTTCTTGATGAACCAGCGCGCCTCCTGCAGGCGCTGGGCCAGCGCCTGGTGGTTCTCGCCGCCCTTGCCGCCGCGCAGTGCGTTGGCGTAGATGTCGTGCACGCGCAGCTTAGGCATCACGTCGGGGTTGAGCTGCACGCGAAAGCGCTGCGCCGCACCGCTGCCCACGCTGCTGACGATGACGTCGGGCACCACGGTGTTGCGTTCGACGTCGGCGAACTGGCGGCCCGGCTTGGGGTCGAGCCGGCCGATCAACTGCATGGCGGCACGCACAGCGTCTTCACCGTCGCCCGTGAGCTGGGCCAGGCGCTTGGCATCGCGCCGCGCCAGCAGATCGACGGCGCCATGCTGGGCGCAGATGCGCAGCGCGGCGGCGATGCACGCCTGCTCGACCGCGTCCACGTCGCGCTCGGCCTGGCGACTCTTGAGCTGCAGCGTCAGGCACTCGGCCAGGTTGCGCGCACCCACGCCGGCCGGCTCCAGCGACTGCAGCAGCTTCAGCCCCAGGGTGAAGCGGTGCACCAGTTCTTCCAGATGCTCCAGGTCGTCCCCTTCGTCGGTCAGCGTGGCGGCCAGCTGGGCGAGCGAATCTTCCAGGTAACCATCGTCGTTGAGCGATTCAATCAGAAAGCGCAGTGCCGCCGTGTCCTCGGGCGACAGGCGCAGCGCCAGCGCCTGGCGGTGCAGGTGCTCGGCCAGGGACTCTTGCGGGCGGGCGCGCTCGCCCGGGTCCAGCTCGTCGTCGCCGTCGAGGTTGTTGGCGCGCGCCGGGGCATCACCGCCCCATTCGCCGTCGTCGGGCGACACTTCGACACTGCCATCGCCGTCCCAGCTGTCCGGCAGCGGGGATTCAGTGCCAAATTCGGCTTCTGCGCCTGACCCATCTGCGCCAGCAGCTATCGATTCAGAAGCGACTTCCTGGATCCGATCGCCCTCGCTGACGCGCGCATCGGCCCGGGTCAGGCCGAACTCCTCGCGCGGCGCGGCCTCGTCATCGCGCTCCAGGAAAGGGTTGTCGTCGAGCATCTGCTCGACCTCGCTGGCCAGCTCCAGCGTCGACAGCTGCAGCAGGCGGATTGATTGCTGCAGCTGCGGCGTGAGCGCCAGATGCTGCGAGACGCGAAGGGAAAGCCCGGGTTTCACTGCCTACTGCCCAGCCTCCGCGGTCACAGGCGGAAGTGCTCGCCCAGGTAGACGCGTCGCACCTCGGGATTGGCCACGATGTCGGCCGGCGTGCCTGTGGCCAGCACGCGCCCCTCGCTGATGATGACGGCGTGGTCACAGATGCCCAGCGTTTCGCGCACGTTGTGGTCGGTGATCAGCACGCCGATGCCCCGGCTCTTGAGGAAGGCGATGATGCGCTGGATCTCGATCACGGCGATCGGATCGATACCCGCAAAGGGTTCGTCCAGCAGGATGAAGCGGGGCTGCGTGGCCAGAGCGCGGGCGATCTCGACACGGCGCCGCTCACCGCCCGACAGCGCAGGCGCGGGCGAGTCGCGCAGCTGGTTCACGTGCAACTGCTCCAGCAGCTCGGTCAGGCGGCGTTCGATCTCGGCGCGCGGCAGGGCACGGCCATCGGGACCAACCTGCAGCTCCAGCACGGCGCGCACGTTCTCGGCCACCGTGAGCTTGCGGAAGATCGACGCCTCCTGCGGCAGGTACGACAGGCCCAGGCGCGAGCGCTGGTGGATCGGCATGTCGTGGATCGGCTGCCCATCGATGGCGATGGTGCCGGCGTCGGCCCGCACCAGGCCGACGATCATGTAGAAGGACGTGGTCTTGCCAGCGCCATTGGGGCCCAGCAGGCCCACCACCTCGCCGTTCACCACGTCGAGCGACACATCGTGTACCACGCGGCGCGCGCCGTAGTTCTTGCGCAGCCCGCGCACCTCCAGGCGGCTCTGACCCGGGGCGGCCGCCAGCGCGCCCGGCGCGGTGGCACTGAAGCTGGAGGCCAGGTCGTCGATGGCCACTGCGCTCACTGGCCGGCCCCTGGCGGCAGCGTGGTCGACGGCCGCAGCGGCACCGGTGCGGGCGCAGGGGCCGCACCACCATGGCTGCGCGGCGCCAGCGTGGCGCGCACGCGCCCACCCGGCGCGGCCGATGGCGTGCCGTCGGCGCGCGCCGTGCCGTCGACGGTGTAGACCTCGGTGGTGTTGTTGTAGACGATCAGGCTGCCCATGACCGCGTCCATCACGGTGGCGCCGGCCAGGCGCCGCATCTCGGCACGGCGCACGAAGCGCACGGTGTCGGCCTTGCCGTTGTATTCGATGGTTTCGCCCTCGCCCTCGATGTATTCGTCAACGCCCTCGCGCTTCTGGCGGAAGAACGCGCGCTTGCCCGACTCGGCGAACATGGTGCCCGACTGGTTGCCTGCAGCGTCCTGCCGCACCTCCAGGCGCGCGCCGCGCATGACGATGCTGCCCTTGGTCACCACCACGTTGCCGCTGAAGGTGGACAGCTGCTTCTGATCCTCATAGCGCAGCGCATCGGCCTCGATGTTCATCGGCTTGTCGCGGTCGGCGCGTTCGGCCCACGCGGGCGCCGTCAACAGGATGCACAGGGCGGCGGCCGCGCCGGTACGGGTGAAAACGGAAGGCTTCATGGAAGGCACGTTTTTGCTTTATGGCTCGTTTCATTGTACGCGCGGGCCACGGCGCGCGCGGGTGCACAGGCGTGAAAAAGCCCGCCGAAGCGGGCTTGGAGACGCCTTGTGGCAACCGCTGCATCAGCCGCGCTTGCGCTCCTGGGCGATCAGGTTGTTGGCGAGCTGGATCATGCGCTCGAAGCCGCCGGCCATCGAGCCGTCGGTGTAGTAGCGGCCGGCCACGCCCAGCGCGGGCGTACCCTCGACCTTGTACGCGTCCTGCAACTGCACCGCGCGGCGCACCTTGGTGGCCACGCCAAAGGACTTGTAGGCCGCCTCGAACTTGGCGCGATCCAGGCCCTGCTCGGCGATCCAGGGGAACAGCACCTCCGGCTTGTCGATGCGCTTGCGCTGCGTCTGCAGCGCCTCGAACACCTTGGCGTGCACCTTGTCGACCTCGCCCATGGACTCCAGCGCGTAATAGATGCGCTGCAGCGGCTCGAAGCTGCTCTGGAAGCCCACGTGCTCGCGGCGCACCACCACATCGGCCGGCGCGGCTTTCTTCCAGGCCGTGAAGATGGGCTCGAAGTTCTTGCAGTGCGAGCAGCCATACGAAAAAATTCGACCACCTCGACCTTGCCTGCGGGCGCCTCGACGGGGGCACGGTCCTTCAGCGTGGTGTAGCCGACGCCCGACTGGGCATGGGCGGGCAGAGCCAGCAGGCCCGGCAGTGCCAGGGCCGAAGCACCGAAGGCAAATTCGCGACGATTCATGTGTTGTTCTCCAAATTCGGGAATGCGGCTGATGGAGCCGGCCCGCCGGCGCGAAGTTCCTCAGCAGCTTCGCGACTCGACCAGCTTTGTGAAACTTTACCGCTGCACGCGCACCAGCGCGGAGTCGAAACCATTGCCGTCCAGGCGGTCTTTCACGCGGTCGGCGGCGTCCTTGTTCTGGAACGGGCCCACCCGCACGCGGTACACGGTGCGACCGGCCTGCTCGCGCTCGGTCACGCGGGCTTCCACGCCCATCAGCGACAGGCGGGCGCGCTGCGCCTCGGCATCGTCGGGCGTGCGGAAGGCACCGGCCTGCACGAAGTAGGTGAACGGATCGACCGTGGCGGCAGGCGGCGTGGTGCCGGCGCGTGCCGCGGCGAGATCGCCCAGCGGGTCGTTGGATTGGGCGCGCGGCGGCACCGGGGCGGGTGCGGGCTTGCGCTCGGCCACGGCGGGCGGCGTGGGTTCGGCCGGCGGCTTTTCCGCCGCGCGCGCGGGCGGTTTGGCCTCGGCGGTGCGGGGTTCGGCGGGCTTCACCTCGGCCGGCGTGGGCGCACTCCGCGGCGCGGGGCGCGCCACTTCGGCCGGCGCGGGAATGGGCGCCGGCTCGGGCGCCGGGGCCACGGTGCCGCTGGCCACGCCACCGTTGGGCGCGCTGGGCCGCGCGCCATTGCGGTTGCGCAGCGTGGCGTTGGGGTCCCAGTTGCGGTTGCGTTCGGCCTCGGCGGCGTCCTGGCCGCTGGTGCGCGAGGTGTTCTTGTTGACGAAGGGCACCGGCACCTTGGCCACGTAGATGGCCACGCCCAGCGCCGCCGCCAGGCCGAAGACGATGCCCAGAATGATGCCGAGGAAGGTGCCGCCGCCCTGATGGCCCGCGGCGCGCCTTGGCACGGCCCGATCGTTGAAGTGAAAAATCATGGTGGGATAACGCGTTACATCCGGGTGGGGGCCGACACGCCCAGCACCAACAGGCCATTGTGCAATACCTGCGCCGTGGCGGCGACCAGGGCGAGGCGGGCTTTTTCACCGTTTCGTCGTCCACCAGGATGCGCTCGGCGTCGTAGTAGCTGTGGTAGCTGGCGGCCAGCTCGCGCAGGTAGAAGGTGACGTCGTGCGGCGCGAAGTCCTGCGCGGCGGCGGTGAGCATGTCGGGGTACTTGGCCAGTTGCAGCATCAGGGCCTGCGCGGCGGGCGTATCGAGTGGCGCCAGATCGGCATCGGCCAGCGTGGCCGCGTCGCCGCCCCAGGCCTCCAGCACCGAGCAGATGCGCGCATGGGCGTACTGCACGTAGTACACGGGGTTGTCGTTGTTCTTCTGCACCGCCAGGTCGACGTCGAAGGTGTATTCGGTGTCGGGCTTGCGGCTGAGCAGGAAGAAGCGCACGGCATCGGCGCTGGTCCACTCGATCAAATCGCGCAGCGTGACGTAGCTGCCGGCGCGCTTACTGATCTTGACCTCCTCGCCACCCTTCATCACGCGCACCATGGTGTGCAGCACGTAGTCGGGATAGCCGGCCGGGATGCCCACGCCCGCCGCCTGCAGACCGGCGCGCACGCGGGCGATGGTGCCGTGGTGGTCGGTGCCCTGGATGTTGACGACCTTGGGGTAGCCACGCTCCCACTTGGTGATGTGGTAGGCCACGTCGGGCACGAAGTAGGTGTAGCCGCCCTCGGACTTGCGCATCACGCGGTCCTTGTCGTCGCCGTAGTCGGTGGTGCGCAGCCACAGCGCGCCGTCCTGCTCGTAGGTCTTGCCGGCGTCGATGAGCTTCTGCACCGTGGCCTCGACACGGCCCGAGGTGTAGAGACTCGACTCGAGGTAGTACTCGTCGAATTTCAGACGGAAGGCCTGCAGGTCCTTGTCCTGCTCGTGGCGCAGGTAGGCAACGGCGAACTGGCGGATGCCATCGAGGTCATTCACGTCGCCGCTGGCGGTGAAGCTGCGGTCGTCGGCCTGCACCGTCTTCTTTGCCAGGAAGTCGTTCGCGATGTCCTGGATGTAGTCGCCGTTGTAGGCGGCTTCGGGCCAGCCCGCGTCGCCCGGCTTCAGGCCCTGGGCGCGCAGTTGCACCGAGGTGGTGAGCGTTTCGATCTGTACGCCCGCGTCGTTGTAATAAACTCGCGGTGCACCTGCCAGCCCTGGGTGGCGAACAGGTTGCAGATGGCATCGCCCAGCGCCGCCTGGCGGCCGTGGCCGACGTGCAGCGGGCCGGTCGGGTTGGCGCTGACGAACTCGACCAGCACACGCTCGTTGCGTGGCGGCTGCTGCCCATAGCGCGCTTTTTCAGAGAGCACATCACGCACCACCTGCTGCTTGGCAGCGGGCTTGAGGCGGATGTTCAGAAAGCCCGGTCCGGCCAACTCGATGGCGTCGGCCCAGCGCTGGAATGCCGGCGTGGCCTCCAGCGCGGCCTTCAGCTGCTCACCCAACGCGCGCGGGTTGCTCTTGAGCGGCTTGGCCAGCTGCATGGCGGCGGTGCAGGCCAGGTCGCCGTGCGCGGCCTGCTTGGGCGATTCGAAGGCGGCCTTCTCGCCTGCGCCGGGCGAGAGTTGGTCCAGCTCGGCCGCCAGCGCGGCGAGCAGTTCGTTCTTCACGGATTGCATCGGCGGATTTTAGGCGGCCGGCACCGCCGCCCCTGGATTACAAGCCAAATCGGCCTTCAGCGCTTATCCGGCAAGCGCAATCAGCTATCTATACGATAGCTATCGACGCTTCAGGCGCCCCAGCCCCGCACCAGGAACACCGCCGCCAGCGGGATCACCGCCACCACGTGCGTGGCCAGCATCACCAGCCGGCGCGCACCCCGGATTTCGGTGTCGGACGGCAGCGCGCCGCCAGCGGCCAGCCGGTCGCGCCAGCGGCGGTACTGCCGCGCGGGGCCAATCTGCATGATGGCGGCGACGATGAACAGCGTCAGCTTCAGATGCAGCAGCCAGTTGCTCCAGTACCAGGCGCTGCCCTTGGCGCCCCAGTAGATGCGCGCCAGGCCCGACAGCAGCACGGCGGCGGTGGCAATCCACAGGATGACGTCCAGCCGCACCAGCCGCGGCACCACGGCGGCGTTGAGCCATTCGGTGCGGCACAGCGCGGCCTGCGCCGAGGCGAACACGATCCAGCCCAGGAAGGCGCTGATGTGAAAGAAGGCGAGCCAGGGTTCGAGCATGGCGCGATGCTAACCGCCGCCTCAGCCCGCGCGGCGCCAGAAGGCGGCATCGCCGTAGCGCTCGCGCAGGAAATCCACCCACAGCCGCACCCGCAGCGGCGCGTGGCGCGTGGGGTGCGGCAGGATGGCGTAGATGCCGTTGGGCGGCGCGGCAAAGTCGGCCAGCACCTCCACCAGCAGGCCGGCGGCGATCTCGTGCTCCACCTCCCAGGTGCTGCGCCAGGCGATGCCGTGGCCGGCCAGGCACCAGTCGTGCAGCACCTGGCCGTCGCTGCAGTCCAGCGGGCCGCCGGGGCGCAGGTACGTCACTTGCCCGTCCTCATCCGCGAATGCCCAGCCGCGCGTCTGCGAGGCGTCGGACGACAGCACCAGGCAATCGTGCTGCGCCAGATCGCGCGGGTGCTGCGGCGTGCCGCGGAGCGCCAGATAGTCGGGCGCGGCCACGGCCATGCGGCGGTTGTCGGCCAGGCGGATGCTGACCAGCGACGAATCGGGCAGGTCGCCCACGCGCACGGCGCAGTCGTAGCCTTCGCCGGCCAGGTCGATCACGCGGTCGGACAGGTTGAGCGAGATGCGCAGCCGCGGGTGCGCGGCGTGAAAATCCGGCAGCAACGGCGCCACGTGCCGTCGCCCAAAGCCCGCCGGCGCGGTGATGCGCAAATGCCCGCTGGCCTGCACGCCGCCGGCCGACACGCTGGCCTCGGCCCCCGCCACCTCGGCCAGAATGCGCTGGCAGTCGTCCAGAAAGGCCGTGCCCTCATGGGTGAGGGCGATGCGGCGCGTGGTGCGCACCAGCAGCTTGACGCCCAGGTGCTCTTCCAGCGCGTCGAGCCGGCGGCTGATGACGGCCGGTGCCACCCCTTCGGCGCGGGCGGCGGCGCTGAGCGAGCCGCGCGCAGCCACCGAGGCGAAAGTCTCGAAGGCCTTGAGCTTGTCCATGGGCGGGAATTATCCGCAGCGGCCGCGCACAGGTGCGGCGCGGGCGCCACACGGCCTTTGGTGGTGCTGGCGGGGTGTGCGATCATGGCGCGCGCCTGTCGCGCCTTGTTACACCATGTCCGCCGCACCGTCCTCGTCCTCCGCCAAATCCAGCGTCGATGTCCGCACGCTGAGCTGGTGCAGCTGCAGAAGCTGGCTGAGCGCGGCAGCCGGCGCGCCAAGGCCGAGTTGGAAGGCCGCATGCGCGCAGCCACCGGCAGCAGCCCGGCCGCGATGCCCAGCGCCACGCCGCCCAGGCCCACGTCGGCCCCGCGCCCGCCGGCTGGCCCGATCCCGACCCTGACCGAGCGCGCCGTCGCAGCCCCTGCGCGGCGCGGTCGACCCGCCCCTGGCGCCGCCGGCCCCTGCCGACGACCCGGCCCCCGCGCCGCACGACGCACTGGTGCAGCAACTGGAGTTGATCGCGCGCCAGGACGAGGCGCGCTCGCGCGCCGACGGCCCGCCACGCCTGGTGGGCCTGGTGCTGATCGCCTGGGGCGTGATGCTGATGTTCGGCGGGCTGGTGATGTTGTCGCGCGGCGGCGGGCTGTACTACCTGCTGTGCGGCGTCGGCTCGGCCGCCGTAGGCTGGCTGCTGCTGCAGTGCAGCCGCTGGGCCATGGTGCTGCATGGCGTGCTGCTGCTGGTGGCGCTGGCCTGGGCCTGGCAGATCGCCAAGGGCAGCTTCGGCCTGGCGCTGGTGCAGGCGGCGCCGGTGTGGATCGCCGCGCTGTGGATGGCGGTGCGCTCGGTGCGCGAGCCGCTGGAGTGATTTCAAGCCAAATCAGCCTCCAGCGCCCGTCCAGAAAGCGCAAACAGCTATCAATTCATTAGCAATCAGTCGCCTGCCGCGAACTTCAGGCGCGACTTGACGAAGCCCGTGGTGCCGTAGCGCGTGACGCGCTTGTACAGCTCGGCCGTCAACCCGTGCACCATGTCGGCATAGGCGTCGACCAGCTCGGGCACGATGCCGAAGTGGTCGTAGTTGACCACCACGTCCACCCGCTCGCCGAAAGGCTGCAGCAGCGCGCGCACGGCCGAGTCGATGGCGACGATGGTGGCCGACGAGTTGACCTGCAGCCCCGAGAAGTCGATGTGCAGCACGCGCGCCGCCGGGTCGAGGTGCAGGCGCTCGCCCAGCGGGCGCTCCAGCAGATCGCTGCGCAGGCCCATCAGCTCGGGCACGAACAAGCGCGCGTCCATGGTCTTCAGATCGGCCGCGATGTGCGGCTTGAACGACATGTGGGCCAGCACGTCGCGCTCCAGGTCGATGCCGGGCGCGATCTCGAACAGCTCCAGCGCACCGCCGTCACCGTCCTCGGCCGGCACCAGGCGGAACACGGCGCGCTCGGTCACGTACAGCACGCGCTGGCCGCGCCGCACCGCTTCGGCGCCGCTGAAGGTGCGGTGCTCGACGGCGCGCACGAACTTGCGCGCGCCGCCCTCGCGCACGATGGCGAGTTGCCCATCCTGAAGCCGCACCTCCAGTTGCCCGGTGGTGAAGGTGCCGACGAACACCACCGTGCGCGCGTTCTGGCTGATGTTGATGAAGCCGCCCGCCCCCGCCAGCCGCGGGCCAAACTTGCTGACGTTCAGGTTGCCCTGGCTGTCGGCCTGCGCCAGGCCCAGCACCGCCAGGTCGAGCCCGCCGCCGTCGTAGAAGTCGAACTGGTAGGGCTGGTCGATGATGGCCTGCGGGTTCACCGCGGCGCCGAAGTTCAGCCCGCCGGCCGGGATGCCGCCCACCACGCCGGGCTCGGCGGTGAGTGTCAGCAGGTCGATGATCTTCTCTTCCGCCGCCACGTTGGCCACGCCCTCGGGCATGCCGATGCCGAGGTTGACCACCTGGTGCGGGCGCAGCTCCAGCGCCGCGCGGCGGGCGATGATCTTGCGCTCCGACAGGCCCATGGGCGCCAGCCGGTCCACCGGCACGCGGATCTCGGCGGCGAAGGCTGGGTTGTAGGGCTCGGCAAAGGTCTGCTGGTGGTGCGCCGGGTCGTGCGCCACCACCACCGCATCCACCAGCACGCCCGGCACCTTGACCTGGCGCGGGTGCAGCGTGCCGCGCTCGGCCAGGCGCTCGACCTGGGCGATCACCACGCCGCCCGAGTTGCGCGCCGCCATGGCGATGGCCAGCGCCTCCAGCGTCAGCGCCTCGCGCTCCATGGTCAGGTTGCCGTCCGGGTCGGCTGTGGTGGCGCGGATGATGCCGACGTGGATGGGGAAGGCCTTGTAGAGCAGGCAGTCCTCGTCGCCCACGCGCAGCAGCTGCACCAGGTCTTCGGTGGTGCGCGCGTTCAGCTTGCCGCCGCCGTGGCGCGGGTCGACGAAGGTGTCGAGCCCCACGCGCGTCAGCGTGCCCGGCTTGCCGGCGGCGATGTCGCGGAACAGGTGCGTGATCACGCCCTGCGGCAGGTTCCAGGCCTCGATCTGGTTGTCCACAGCCAGCTTCTGCACCTTGGGCACCAGGCCCCAGTGCCCGCCGATCACGCGCTTGAGCAGCCCCGCGTGGCCGAAGTGGTTGAGCCCGCGCGTCTTGCCGTCGCCCTGGCCGCCGGCGTAGACCAGCGTCAGGTCGCGCGGGTGCTGCGAGGCGAGGAAGCGCTCTTCCAGCGCCACCGCCACGCCTTCGGCAAAGCCGATGCCGACGAAGCCGCCGGTGGCCACGGTGTCGCCGTCGTGCACCAGTTGCACGGCCTCGGCGGCGGTGACGATCTTGTTCTTGTACGGGCTGTGGTGGATCTGGTGCGGATCGAAGCCGGGCATGCGCGTCTCCTCGTTCTATGTGTGGAGCGCAGCATACGCCTGCAGTCGAGATCGAAGGCACGACTAATCATTGCGAAAAAGTCAAAGGTTTTTCAATCTGCCTGCCATTTATTGCCCAAAACAATTCGAATACAGTGTCTGCAGCGGGTGCATGGGGCGCCCGATTCCTGTTTTTTGCACCAGAGGCCCGCCATGACCGCACGCACCACCGTCCGCGACCTGAAGATCGCCAACGAGCTGTACCACTTCGTCAACCAGGAGGTGCTGCCCGACCTGGGCGTGGCGCCGGCCACCTTCTGGCAGGGCTTCTCCAGCCTCGTGACCGACCTGGCGCCCAAGAACGCCGCCCTGCTGGCCGAGCGCGACCGCCTGCAGAAAGAGCTGGACACCTGGCACGGCGCCAACCCCGGCCCCATCAAGGACATGCGCGCCTACCGCGCCTTTCTGGAAGGCATCGGCTACCTGGTGCCCAACCCCGCCAGCGTGCAGGTGACCACCGCCAACGTCGATGACGAGCTGGCCGTGCAGGCCGGCCCGCAGCTGGTGGTGCCCATCCTCAACGCCCGCTACGCACTCAACGCCGCCAACGCGCGCTGGGGCAGTCTGTACGACGCGCTGTACGGCACCGACGTGATTGCCGAAACCAAGGGCCTGGAAAAAGGCAGCAAGTACAACGCCAAGCGCGGCGCCAAGGTGATCGAGTGGGCACGCCACGTGCTCGACCGCTGCGCGCCGCTCAAGAAGGGCTCGCACGTCAACTCCACCGGCTACGTGGTCAAGGACGGCGAGCTGGTGGTCAAGCTCAAGGGCGGCAAGAGCAGCAAGCTGGCGGACAACCGCCAGTTCGTGGGTTACCAGGGCGATGCCAAGGCGCCCACCTCGATCCTGCTGGTGCACAACGGCCTGCACCTCGACATCCGCATCAACCCCAAGTCGCCCATCGGCAAGAACGACCCGGCCGGCGTGGCCGACCTGGTGGTCGAGGCCGCCGTCTCCACCATCCTCGACCTGGAGGATTCGGTGGCCGCCGTCGACGCCGAGGACAAGGTGCTGGGCTACCGCAACTGGCTCGGCATCCTGCGCGGCACGCTGACCGAGTCGTTCGAGAAGGACGGCAAGATGATGACGCGCGGCCTGAACCCCGACCGCGTCTACACCGCCGCCAACGGCAAGCGCGAGGTGTCGCTGCACGGACGCTCGCTCATGTTCGTGCGCAACGTCGGCCACCTGATGACCAACCCTGCCGTGCTGTGGAAAGGCAGCGACGGCAAATGGAAGGAAATCCCCGAAGGCATCCTGGACGCCGCCATCACCACCACCATCGGCATGTACGACCTGCGCGGCATGGGCGCGAACGGCCTGCGCAACTCGCGCACCGGCAGCCTGTACATCGTCAAGCCCAAGATGCACGGCCCGGCCGAAGTGGCCTTCGCCAACGAGCTGTTCGGCCGCGTCGAACAGCTGCTGGGGCTGGCCGACAGCACCGTCAAGCTGGGCATCATGGACGAGGAGCGCCGCACCTCCGTCAACCTCAAGGCCTGCATCGACGCCGCCAAATCGCGCGTGGCCTTCATCAACACGGGCTTTCTGGACCGCACCGGCGACGAGATGCACAGCTGCATGCAGGCCGGTCCGGTGTACCGCAAGGGCGACATGAAGACCAGCGCCTGGATCCAGGCCTATGAGCGCAACAACGTGCTGGTGGGCCTGGCCTGCGGCCTGAGTGGCAAGGCGCAGATCGGCAAGGGCATGTGGGCCGCGCCCGACCTGATGGCCGAGATGATGAAGCAGAAGATCGGCCACCCCAAGGCCGGCGCCAACACCGCCTGGGTGCCCAACCCCACCGGCGCCACGCTGCACGCCATGCACTACCACCAGGTGCTGGTCAGCGACGTGCAGAAGCAGTTGCTGGCCGAGCTGGCCAAGGCCGACGTCAACGTCCTGCGCGACGAGCTGCTGACCGGCCTGCTCACCATCCCCGTGGTGCCCGAGGCCAAGTGGACCGACCACGAGAAGCAGCAGGAGCTGGACAACAATGCCCAAGGCATCTTGGGCTACGTGGTGCGCTGGGTGGACCAGGGCGTGGGCTGCTCCAAGGTACCCGACATCAACCACATCGGCCTGATGGAAGACCGTGCCACGCTGCGCATCAGCAGCCAGCACATGGCCAACTGGCTGCTGCATGGCGTGGTCAGCAAGGGCCAGGTGCAGGCCACGATGGAGCGCATGGCCGCGCTGGTCGACCAGCAGAACGGCGGCGACCCGCTGTACCGCCGCATGCACGGCAACTTCGCCAAGTCGGCCGCCTTCCAGGCCGCGTGCGATCTGGTGTTCAAGGGTGTCGAACAGCCCAGCGGCTACACCGAGCCGCTGCTGCACGCCTGGCGGCAGAAGGTGAAGGCGGGGGCCTGAGCATTCGGAGGGAAGCATATACTCCCCATATGTCATCCGCCAGCGCTTGCTGCACAAGCGCTGGCGATGCATACCCATATCCAGACCAACAAAAGGGCGCCGCCGGCGCCCTTTTGCTGCATGGCCGCGCTGCCGCGTTCAGCCGCGGATGCCCTGCTTCTGCTCCCAGGCCGACTTGCAGGCCACGCAGTGCTGGGTCATCGGCTCGATCTTCAGGCGCTCGAACGGGATGTTGCAGCCGCACTCGTCGCACAGGCCGTAGTCGCCCGCTTCCATGGCCTCCAGCGCACGGTCGATGCGCGCCAGTTCCTGCGCGTCCAGCGTGGTCAGCACCGAATCGACCTCGCGCGTCTGGTTCTTCAGGCGCGCGCTTTCGTCCTGCGACACGCTGCTGGTGCGCTCGGCCGGCGCCAGGTTGGCCAGGTTCTGCTCCATCTCGTCCTGCAGCTCCTTGCGGCGGGCCAGCAGCAGATCCTTCAGCTCCTTCAGCTGGGCCGGGGTCAGGGCATCGCTCATCTCTTCTCTCCTGCAATCATCAAAAAGCACAAACTCGACTGCGCCGCCTGCGGCAGGCGCCTGTCCCGCAGAATACCACCCGCATGCACCCCCAGACCGTGACCGATCCCACGCGCTGCCCCTTGTGCGGCCAGTCCAACGCCTGCGCCATGGAGACCGAGCGCGCCAGCGGCCAGCCGCAGCCGCCTTGCTGGTGCACGCAGGTGGATTTCTCGCCCGCGCTGCTGGATCGGCTGCCGCCCGAAGCGCGCCGGCAGGCCTGCATCTGCCGCACCTGCGCCGAACGCGCCGCGCCGGCGCCCGGCTGATCAGTTCACCGGCTTGGCCGGCAGCGGCTGCACCAGCCAGTCGGCCAGCGCGCGCGCCGTCTCGTCGCTGACCTGGCGGTGGCCGACGATGGTGCGCCAGCCGCTGGTGGTGGCGCGCATTTCCTCCACCCAGTGGGCGGCGATGCCGCTGCGGTCGCCCTCGCGGCTGGCGGCGCGTTCGCGCATGGCCTTGAAGGCGGGCGCGTCGCCGCGCGGCGGCGTGCCATGGCAGTTCAGGCAGCCCATGTCGGCCGCCAGCGCCGAGCCGACGGGCATGCCCGACCGCGGCTGCGCCGCCGCTGCGTCCTGCGCCTGCGCGGGTTGGAGCGCCGCCAGGGCCAGCACGGCGGCAGAGAAGGTGGCCAAGGCCCAGGGAGCGGTTTTCATGCGGCCATGATAGCGCTGCGGCGCCGTTATGCTCAGTCCCTTTTGGCCCGCGCCCACCCCATGTCCAGCCCCTCTAGCCCAGCGCCCGTGCCCGGTTCGGGCGAGGCGCTGCGCGCCCGCTACGGCCCGCGCTACCGCTGGCTGCTGCTGGCCACGGTGATGGTGGGGGTGATGGCCTCGATCATGTCGTCCACCGTGGTCAACGTGGCGATTCCGGGGCTGTCGCACCAGTTCGCGCTGGGGCAGGAGCGCGCGCAGTGGGTCACCAGCGGCTTCATGGTGGCCAGCACGGTGTCGATGCTGGTCACGCCCTGGCTGCTGGCGCGCTTCGGCTACCGCGCCACCTTCAACGGCTGCATGGTGCTGCTGCTGGCCGGCGGGCTGCTGGGCGGCTTTGCGCAAAACTACCCGCTGGTGCTGGTGGCGCGCGTGGCCGAGGGGCTGGCCGCGGGCGTGGTGCAGCCGATCCCGGCCATCATCATCATGCGCGCCTTCGAGCCGCACGAGCAGGGCCGCGCCAGCGGGCTGTTCGGCATGGGCGTGGTACTGGCGCCAGCGCTGGGGCCGTCGGTGGGCGGCCTGCTGGTCGATGCCTTCGGCTGGCGATCGATCTTCTTCATGGTGGCGCCGTTCTGTGCGCTGTGCCTGTGGATGGCGCGGCGCTACGTGCCCACCACGGGGCCGGGCGGCGCAGCGGCCAGCCGGGCCGAGTCGCTCGACTGGATCGGCCTGACGGTGGGCACCATGGGCACGCTGAGCCTGCTCAACGGCCTGGTGGCGCTGCGCAGCGGCCCGCCGATGGAGGCCGCGCTGCTGCTGACGCTGGCGGCCGTGTGCCTGGTGGCCTTCATTGCCTGGCAGCGGCGGCGCGCGCGGCGGGGCAGGCGCCGCTGATGAACCTGGCGCTGTTTGCCTGGCGGCCGTTTGCCATGGGCGCGCTGGTGGCGCTGATCTACGGCACCGCCCTGTTCGGCTCCACCTACCTGCTGCCGGTGTACATGCAGATGGGGCTGGGGCTGTCGGCCTCGCTGGTGGGCAGCATTCTGCTGCCCTCGGGCCTGGTGCTGGCGCTGGCGATTCCGCTGGCGGCGCGCGCGGCCGACCGGCAACCCGCCAGCGGGCTGGTGAGCATGGGCCTGTCGCTGCTGGCGCTATCGTTTGCCGCCATGGTGGTGATCGGGCTGCAATCCAGCCTGTGGCTGCTGATGGCGATCACCGTCATCGGCCGCATCGGCCTCGGCTTCATCCTGCCCTCGCTCAACCTGGGCGCCATGCGCGGGTTGGATAAGGCGCTGATTCCGCAGGGCTCCAGCACCATCAACTTCGTGCGCATGCTGGGTGGCGCGGCGGGCGTCAGCCTGTGCGGCATCCTGCTCGAATGGCGGCTGGTGGCGCGCGGGGCCTCGCTGACCGACGGCCCGCCCAGCGCCGCGCGGCTGGCGGCGTTCGACGACGTATTCCTCATCCTGGCCGCGCTGTGCGGGCTGGCCATGCTGGCCGCGCGGCACCTGAACCAACCCGTGCAGCCGCCGGAGCGGATCGCATAATCGCCCCATGTGCCAGCTGCTGGGGATGAACTGCAACACGCCGACGGACGTGACGTTCAGCTTCGCCGGTTTCGCGCAGCGCGGCGGCCGCACCGACCACCATGCCGATGGCTGGGGCATTGCCTTCTTCGAGGGCGCGGCGCGCGCCTGTTCGTCGACCCGGGTGCCGCGGCCGAATCGCCCGTGGCCGAGCTGATCCGCCGCTACCCCATCAAGAGCCGCAACGTCATCTCGCACATCCGCAAGGCCACGGTGGGCGCGGTGACGCTGGAGAACTGCCACCCCTTCGTGCGCGAGCTGTGGGGCCGCTACTGGGTGTTCGCCCACAACGGCGATTTGAAGGACTACGCGCCGCGCCTGCACGGCCACTTCCGCCCCGTGGGCAGCACCGACAGTGAGCAGGCCTTCTGCTGGCTGATGCAGGAGCTGGCCAAGGCCCACGCCAGTGTGCCGCCGGTGGATGAGCTGACGCGCACGCTGCGCGAGCTGGTGCCGCAGGTGGCGCGCCACGGCACCTTCAACATGCTGCTCTCCAACGGCGAGGCGCTGTGGGCGCACGGCTCGACCAAGCTGTGCTACATCGTGCGCCAGCACCCGTTTGCCAGCGCGCAGTTGGCGGACGAGGACCTGTCGGTCAACTTTGCCGAGCACACCACGCCCAGCGACCGCGTGGCTGTGGTGGCCACCACGCCGCTGACGCGCGACGAGCAGTGGACGCCGTTCGCGCCCGGCGAGCTGAAGGTGTTCGTGGATGGGGCGCCGCTGGAAGCCTGAAGGCAGCGTCGCAGCACCAGCGTCAAACAGGAGTATATTGCTCTTGTGCCCGATAGTCGGGCGCAAGCAGTCACCTATGCAGGAGTATGCACAAATACCCTGCCTACACCCGCAGCCCCATGCTCAAGCCCCCGCACCGTCGTCTCGCGCACCGCGCGCCGCACCACGGGCGGTTCATCGCCCAGGTGGTAAGCCAGCTTGCGCTCGCGCAGCGCCACGTCGGCGGCGCTGACGCGCTCGAAGCGGCGCAGGTGGTCGGTCCATGACGCGTCCTCGATCACCTCGACAAAGCGCCCCGGCTCGTTGATGTCGTGCAGCAGCTCCCAACCCACCGCACCCTGGCGCAGGCGCGAGCGGCGGCTTTCCTCCATCAGCGCGCGGAAGGCCGGCGCGTCGATGGGGTCGATGCGGTATTCGATGGTCACCAGCACGTGACCGCTCTCTGGTGGCGCGGTGACGTTGGGGCGCGGCAGGGGCCGGCGGGCGTGGGGTCTTCCATCACGCCGCGGTCGGGCCATCGCCAGCTGGCCAGCGCCATGGCGGCGATGCCGCTGGCCGCGCCCAGGCCCAGCGCCACGGGCACGCTGCTCCAGGTGGCCACCTGGCCCCACACCGCCGCGCCCGAGGCCGACGCGCCCATGATGGCCATCTGGTACATCGACATACCGCGCGCGCGCACCCAGTCGGGCAGGCTGATCTGCGCCGACACGCTGAGCGTGTTGGCCGTGGTCAGCCACGCCGCGCCGCCCAGCGCCATGGCCAGCACGCCGAGCCAGATGTTGGTGTTGACGGCCATGATGGCCATGGTGGCCGCCTGCACGCCGGCGCCCAGCAGCACCACCTTGTCGCGCGAGAACGTCTGCCGCAGCCGCGGCAGCGCGAAGGTGGAGGCGATGGCACCTGCCCCCATGGCCGCCAGCAGCACGGTGAAGGTGCCGGCATCGCCACCCTTGATGTGGCGCGCCACCAGCGGCAGCAGCGCCATCAGCGCGGTGGAGTGGAAGAAGAAGATGCCGATGCGCAGCAGCACGCCCTTGAGGTGGTAGGACTGCGCCACGTACTGCAGCCCCACGCGCATGGCGCCGCGCAGGCTTTCGCGCCCCAGCGGGTCAGGCTTGTGCTCGCGCCGCCAGCGCGTGATGACCACCGCCGCGCCCACCGACAGCAGCGCGTTCAGCAGGAACACCCAGGCACTGCCCAGGCTGGCGATGACGGCACCGGCGATCAGCGGCCCCATGATGCGCGAGGCGTTCATCGACACGCCGTTCAGCGCCAGCGCCGCCGGCAGCTTGGCACGCGGCACCAGCTCGGGCACGATGGCCGAGAACACCGGCCAGCGCAGCGCCAGCCCCACGCCGTTGAGGAACAACAGCACCAGCAGCAGCGGCGGCGTCACCACGTCCAGAAAAATCGCCAGCGCCAGCAGCCCGCCCACCACCGCCACCCACACCTGGGTGAAGAACAAAAAGCGCTTGCGGTCCAGGATGTCGGCCAGCGCGCCCGAGGGCAGGCCGAGCAGAAACACGGGCAGCGTGGCCGCCGTCTGCACCAGCGCCACCCAGATCGGCGTGGAAGTCAGCGTGGTCATCAGCCAGGCCGCCGCCACGTCGTTCATCCACATGCACAGGTTGGCGATCAGCCAGGTGCTCCACAGCATGGTGAACACACCGTGCTGGAACGGCGCCAGCGGGCCAAGGTCGGCGGATGAGGGGCGGCCGCGGCCGCCGGGCGATCGGAATCGGGCATGGGAAGCCGCCGATGATAGGCCAATGCGCCACGGGGCGCAGCGCCTGACACTATTCAATCAATAGCTGTCTGCGCTTGATTGACAGGCGCCGGAGGCCGATTTGACTTGTAAAGAATCAGAGCTTCGGGATGCGGATGCGGCTGATCATCAGCGAGCCCGACAGCGCGTACAGCAGCACCAGCGGGTGCAGCGTGTAGCCGGCGATCTTCAGCGAGCCACCCCACAGGGCCGGCCCGATGGCGCCCACGGCCGCGGCCACGCACAGCAGCGCCACCAGCAGGATCGAAGTGGGGATCGGCGTGCCCTCGAAATACTTCACCTTGTCGCCGCCGGCCGACATGGCCTCGGCCGTGACATTGAAGCGCGCCAGCCGCGACACCCCGCAGGCGACGAAGAAGCACAGGATGATGCGGTCCCACAGCCCCTGCATGCCGACGCCGTAGGCGATCAGCGCCGGCGCCACGCCGAACGAGATCACATCGGCCAGCGAATCCAGCTCGCGCCCCAGCAGCGACGACTTCTGCCGCCAGCGCGCCACGCGGCCGTCGAAGATGTCGAACACCAGCGCCGCCAGCACCAGCGCGCAGGCGTAGTACACGTGGTGCACCTCGCCGGTCTGGATGAACGTGATGATGGCGAACATCGCCCCCACCCCGCACACCGCGTTGGCCAGCGTGAACCAGTCCGCGAGGTGGAACTCGCGGATCATCGAGAAGGGCTTTTTCTTCGGCGCTGCTGTTTCGCTCATCAAGCCAGTCTGCCTGAGCGCGGCGGCTGGCGATGTCAGCGAAGGGCGCGAATGGGGGATCGGTTTTGCCGCCGTGCCGCCTGCCTCGCTCCGTGCCACCGTCGTCGGATCACTATGTGGAACGCGTGCGATTCGATCTGGCACAGGCTATGAAGCGTGCCCGTGCCGGCGCACCATATACTCCCATACATTCAGGCTGTTAGCGCTTATCAGATAAACTTAAACACCCTATACCTCCTCGATTTTCAACCACAGAGAACCCTCACCCGCTGTTGCGCAAGCCTGACGCGATGCCGTTGATGGTGATGTGGATGCCAGTGGCCAGGCGCGGGCTGGTGTCGCCCTCGCGGTAGCGCTTGAGCAACTCCACCTGCAGGTGGTTGAGCGGGTCCATGTAGGGCGAACGCAGTTGCAGCGACTGGCTGAGCTGGCGGTTGTCGGCCAGCAGTTCATCCTGCTCCAGGATGGCCAGCAGGTGGCGGCGTGTGAGTGCCCACTCAGCGCAGATGCGCTCGAAGATTTTGGCGCGCAGTTCGGCATCCGTCACCAGATCGGCGTAGCGCGAGGCGATGGCCATGTCGGTCTTGGCCAGCACCATGTCCATGTTCGACAGCAGGCTGGCGAAGAACGACCACGACGCGCGCATGCAGCGCAGGCTGACCAGACCATCCGGGTTCGCCTGCAGATAGCCTTCCACCGCCGAGCCGAAGCCGTACCAGCCCGGCAGCATGAGGCGGCACTGCGACCAGCTGAACACCCAGGGATGGCCCGCAGGTCCTCGATGCGCTGCGACGACTTGCGCGCCGCGGGGCGGCTGCCGATGTTGAGCGCCGCGATCTCGGACACCACGGTGGACTGCTGGAAGTAGGTGGCGAACCCCGGTGTTTCGTAGACCAGCGCGCGGTAGGCCTGGAAGGCGCGTTGTGAGAGATCGTCCATGACGGCCTGGAACTGATCGACCGCCGCGGCCTCGCCCTCCTGCCGGGCCAGGCTGGCCTCCAGCGTGGCGGCCAGCAGCACCTCCAGGTTGCGGCGGCCCGTTTCGGGCGTGCCGTACTTGGCGGATATCACCTCGCCCTGCTCGGTCAGCCGGATCTGGCCCGACACCGCACCCGGTGGCTGCGCCAGGATGGCGTGGTACGACGGCCCGCCACCGCGCCCGACCGAGCCGCCCCGGCCATGGAACAGGCGCAGCCGCACGCCGTGCGCGCGGCAGACCTCGACCAGCGCGATCTCGGCCTTGTACAGCTCCCAGCCCGAGGTCAGGAAGCCGCCGTCCTTGTTGCTGTCGGAATAGCCAAGCATCACCTCCTGCTCGTCGCCACGCGCCGCCACCAGGCTGCGGTAGCCGGGCAGGCGGAACAGCGCGTCCATGGTCTGCGCGCTGCGCTGCAGGTCTTCGATGGTCTCGAAGAGCGGCACCAGGTTCACGTCGGCCTGAGGCTTCGGGCCGGGGCGCAGCAGGCCGCTTTCCTTCAGCAGCAGCGCCAGCTCCAGCATGTCCGACACGCCATCCGTCTTGGAGATGATGCAGTTGACGATGGCGGCCGCGCCATGGCGCGCGCGGAGTTCGCGGGCCGCGTCGAAGATGGCGAGTTCGGAGCGTGTCTCTTCGGAATAGTCCAGGTACGGCGAGCGCAGCGGCCGCGTCGATGCCAGCTCTTCCGTCAGCAGGGCCACGCGCGCTGCTTCCGGCAGCGCCGCGTAATCGGCGCAACGCCCCGCCAGCGCCAGCAGTTCGGCCACGGTGCGCACGTGCACGTCGGAGTTCTGGCGCAGGTCGATCGGTGCCAGGTGAAAGCCGAACACCTGCACCGCACGCTGCAGCCGGGCCAGCCGGCCAGCCGCGAGGGCGCCGCTGCCGTGGCTGCGCAACGAGGCCGACAGCACGGCGAGATCGGCGCCCAGTGCGTCGGCATCGGCATACGGCTCGGCCACC
Source organism: Ottowia beijingensis (assembly GCF_013423955.1). Taxonomy (GTDB): domain Bacteria; phylum Pseudomonadota; class Gammaproteobacteria; order Burkholderiales; family Burkholderiaceae_C; genus Ottowia; species Ottowia beijingensis. The sequence goes on from NZ_JACCKX010000001.1 coordinate 1,658,750, forward strand.
GCCACGCCATGCCGCGGCGGCGTGTCGGGGTTCAGCCCCGCTGCGTGGCGACCAGGCGCGCGTAGATGCCGATCAGCGCGCGGCGGTAAGGCTCGTCGGCGCGCTGGGGCGACGCATCGCCCGCGCGCTCGGCCAGCGCCCGCAAGGCGGCGGTGGGCTGCAGGAACAGTTCGGACAGCGCCAACTCGCTGCCCAGCGCGTGCACCTCGGCCTCGTAGTGCGCAAAGGCCATCGACGCCTGCAGGCGCATGGCCTGCTGCAGCGTCTCGGCGGTGACGAAAGGGTTGCCGTCGCGGTCGCCGCCGATCCAGCTGCCGACGCGAAACAACGGCGGCAGCTGCCACGTCCGTTCGGGATAGCGCTGGCGCAGCTGCTGCTCGGCCTGCAGGTACAGCCGGGGCAACTCGGTGAAGAAAGTTTCTTCGAAGTAGCTGATGCCGTTGCGTACCTCGTCGATCACGTTCAGCCGCACCGGCCGCAGCATGCGCGTCTGCCACATGCGCAGCACGGCATCGGTCAGCTGCACGTCGTTGTCGGCGGCCTCGTCGGGGGTGAGCTGCAGGCGTTCGCGCTGGTCCAGCAGGTCCGCAATCAGCCGGTGGTTGTGGATCAGGCTTTGGCGCTGCACCTCGGTGGGGTGCGCGGTGAGCACGGGGGCCACCAGCGCGCGGCCCAGCAGCTCGGCCAGCGTATCGGCGGCCACGCCATCGGCCGCCAGGCGGTCGAGTGCAAAGGGCAGGCTGCCCTCGCGCGGCGGCGACTGCGCCAGGTCGTGCGCACGCCGGCGGCGCACGTGGTGCTCGTCCTCGGCGATGTTGGCCAGTTGCAGGAAGTAGCTGAAGGCGCGCACCACCACCTGCGCCTGGTCCTGCGGCAGGGGTCGAGCAGCGCCGCCATCTCGGCGCGCGCTTCGGGGTGGTTGTGGCGGGCAAAGCGGATGGCCGTGCGCCGCACCTGCTCGACCAGTTCGTACAGCGCCTGCCCCTCCTGCTCGCGCAGCGTGTCGCCCAGGATGCGCCCCAGCAGGCGGATGTCGTCGCGCAGCGGCGTGTCCTTGTCGGGCGTGGCCGGGTCGTCGGTGGCGGTGTCTGATCGGCTCATGAGGCGGACTCAGCGTGCCACGGCCCGCTCGACCGCATCGACGAACAGCGCGGGCACGTCACAACCCGTCTGGTCGAGGATTTCGCGGAAGCCCGTGGGGCTGGTGACGTTGATCTCGGTCACCTTGGTGCCGATGATGTCGAGCCCGATCAGCAGCAGGCCGCGCGGCGCCAGCACCTGGCCGATGGCCAGCGCGGTGGCGCGGTCGGTGTCGGTGAGGGGCTGGGCCACGCCCTTGCCGCCCGCGGCCAGGTTGCCGCGCACTTCGCTGCCCTGCGGAATGCGCGCCAGCACGTAGGGCGCGGGCTGGCCGTCGATGAGGATGATGCGCTTGTCGCCTGCCACGATCTCGGGCAGAAACTTCTGCACCATGAAGGTGGTGGCACCGTGGTGGTTCAGCGTCTCGGTGATTGACCCCAAGTTCAGCCCGTCGGGCCCGACGCGGAAGATGCCCATGCCGCCCATGCCGTCCAGGGGTTTCAGCACGATCTCGCCGTGCTCGGCGTGGAAGCGCTTCACGTCCTCGGGCGAGCGCGTGACCAGGGTCGGGCCAAGGTACTGCTGGAACTCCATCACCGCCAGCTTCTCCGGGTGGTTGCGCAGCGCCTGCGGGCTGTTGATGACGCGCGCGCCTTCGCGCTCGGCCTGCTCCAGCAGGTGCGTGGCGTAGATGAATTCGGCGTCGAAGGGCGGGTCCTTGCGCATCAGCACGGCGTCGAATTCGCTCAGCGCAAGATCGCGCGTGCCGACCTCGGTGAACCAGTCATCCTCATTGCCCGTCAGGCGGATGTCGCGCACCTGCGCCATCACCTGGCCACCGCTTTGCCAGCGCAGGTGGCGCGGCTCGCACACGGCAATGGCGTGGCCGCGGCGCTGCGCCTCGCGCATCATGGTGTAGGTGGTGTCCTTGTAGGCCTTGAAGGATTCGATGGGGTCGGCGACGAAGAGCAGTTTCATGGTGCGGTGGGTTGGTTTCGGCCGTACTGTTGCACAAACAGCGCCACGCTGCCGGCCACCACGCCCCAGAAGGCCGAACCGATGCCCGCGATGACGACACCGCTGAGCGTGACGAGAAAGGTGATGAGCGCCGCCTCGCGCGTGCCCTCTTCCTGCAGCGCCTGCGTCAGCCCGCTGCCGATGCTGCCCAGCAGCGCCAGCCCGGCGATGACCAGCACCAGCGCATTCGGAAAGGCCGCCAGCAGCGCCGCGATCACCGCGCCGAACACGCCCAGCGCCATGTACAGCAGCCCGCACACCGTGGCCGCGGTGTAGCGCCGCGCCTTGTCGGGGTGGGCCTCGTCGCCCATGCAGATGGCGGCGGTGATGGCGCTGAAGTTGAGCGCGAAGGCACCGAACGGCGCCAGCAGCAGCGTAACGATGCCCGCCAGCGTGATCAGGCGCGACACCGGCAGCGCATAGCCGGTGGCGCGCATCACCGCCACGCCGGGCAGGTTCTGCGAGGCCATCGTCACCACGAACAGCGGCAGCGCCAGGCTGACCACCGCCTGCCAGGTGAACACGGGCGCCATGAACACCGGCCGCGCCAGCGCATCGCCCACGCTGGCGATGCCGGGCGAGCTGATCTGCCCCACCAGCCCGGCTACCGCGATGCCGGCCAGCAGCGTGGCCATCACGGCGTAGCGCGGCGCCAGGCGGCGACCGAGCAGGTACACGCCCAGCATCGTCAGCACCAGCGGCAGCGCTGCGGGCGCCGCCTCGAACGCCTGCAGCCCGAAGCGCGCCAGCACGCCGGCCAGCAGCGCTGCGGCAATCGCCATGGGGATGCGGTTCATCACGCGCTCGAACCAGCCGGTGGCGCCGGCCACGACGATGAGCAGCGCGCACACCATGAAAGCGCCCACGGCCTCACCCATGCCGAAGCCGCCCGCCACCCCGGCCGTCGCCAGCACGGCCGCGCCGGGCGTGGACCAGGCCACCATCACCGGTTGGCGCAGCACCAGCGAGGGCAGCGCGGTGCACAGCCCCATGCCCAGGCCCAGCGCCCACATCCACGAGGCGACCTGCTCCGGCGTGGCACCGAACGCGCGCGCCGCCTGAAACACGATGGCCACCGAGCTGCTGTAGGCCACCAGCACCGCCACCACGCCGGCGGTGGCGGCCGAAGGGCTCAGGTCCTTGAAAAAGCGCATGGCTGAAGAAGGGCTTGGCGCAAGGCCACAATGCTTTGTTATTGATAGCTGCCCGCGCTTTCAGGACGGGCGCTGGAGGCCGATTTGACCATGAATCAGCTGCCACACTGCAGCAGCACCACCTGCACGTGACCGCGCGCGCGGCGCACCGTAGGATAGAAGACTTCACAACCTGCGGCCGCCCGCGCTGCCGCCCACCCACGGAGAAGACGAACATGAATGCCCCCGCCCCCATGGCCCTGGCCGGCGTGCGCGTGGTCGAGATGGGCCAGCTCATCGCCGGCCCGTTCGCCGGCAAGACGCTGGGCGAGTTCGGCGCCGATGTGGTCAAGATCGAACCGCCCGGCGCGGGCGATCCGCTGCGCAACTGGCGCCTCATCAAGAACGGCACCTCGGTGTGGTGGCAGGTGCAGTCGCGCAACAAGCGCTCGGTGGCCATCGACCTGCGCCAGCCGGAGGGGCAGCAGCTCGCACGTCAGTTGATCGCCGAGGCCGACGTGCTGGTGGAGAACTTCCGCCCCGGCACGCTGGAAGGCTGGGGCATGTCGCCAGACGAACTGCATGCGCTGAACCCGGGCCTGGTCATCCTGCGCATCTCGGGCTACGGCCAGACCGGGCCGTACCGCGACCTGCCGGGCTTCGGCGTGATCGGCGAAGCCATGGGCGGCCTGCGCGCCCTCACGGCCGAGCCGGGCCGCGTGCCGGTGCGCGTGGGCGTGTCGATCGGCGACACGCTGGCGGCGCTGCATGGCGTCATCGGCGTGATGATGGCGCTGTACCACCGCAAGGTGAACGGCGGCGCCGGCCAGGTGATCGACGTGGCGCTGCACGAGGCGGTGTTCAACGTGATGGAAAGCCTGATCCCCGAATACAGCGCCTTCGGCGCCGTACGCGAGGCCGCCGGCAGCGCCCTGCCCGGCATCGCGCCCAGCAACGCCTACGCCTGCACCGATGGCTGGGTGCTGGTGGCCGGCAACGGCGACAGCATCTTCAAGCGCCTCATGGCCACCATCGGCCGCGACGACCTGGGCGCGGCGCCCGACCTGGCCGACAACGCCGGCCGCGTGGCGCGCGTGGCCGAGATCGACGCCGCGATTGGCGACTGGACCAAGCCGCGCACCGTGCAGCAGGTGCTGGACGCCCTGGCTACCGCGCGCGTGCCCGCCGGCAAGGTCTACACCGCCAAGGACATCGCCGAAGACCCGCACTACCGCGCCCGCGACATGATCCTGCAGCAGCCCACGCGCGACGGCTACACCGTCGAAGTGCCCGGCATCGTGCCCAAGCTCTCGGCCACGCCCGGCACCGTGCGCAGCAACGCGCCGCATGTGGGCGACGACACCGATGCCGTGCTGCGCGAGATGGGCCTGAGCGCCGAGCAGATCGCGACGCTGCGCGACAAGGCCATCATCCAGTGAGCAGGCCGTGGCAAGGTGCCGGCGGCCGGGCCTGAATTGCGTTCCGCCCGCCTGCAGGCGGGGCATGACAATTGAACCCTTGACTGAAGTTGAACAGGAGACCCTTGATGACCACCCCCACCCTGCGGCGCCGCCACCTGGCCGTGCTGATGCTCGCCAGTGTCACGGCCTTCGGTGCCACGGCGCAGGAGCGCTTTCCATCGAAGCCCATCACCATCGTCGTGCCGCAGGCCGCCGGTGGTGCCAACGACGCCATCGCGCGCGTCATCGGTCAGAAGCTGTCGCAGCAGATCGGCCAGTCGGTCGTCATCGACAACCGCCCGGGCGCGGGTGGCAACGTGGGTACGGCCTGGGTGGCCAAGACCAAGCCTGACGGCTACACGCTGCTGGTGCAGGCCGACAGCGCGCAGGTCATCAACCCCTGGCTGTACAAGAGCACCGGCTTCGATCCGGTGAAGGATTTCGAACCCGTGGCGCCGCTGGCCCACGCGGGCTATGTGCTGACGGCGCACCCGAGCTTTCCGGCCAACAACGTGAAGGAGCTGATCGCGCTGGCCAAGGCCAACCCGGGCAAGTACCACATCGCCTCGGCCGGCAACGGCACGCTGAACCACCTGATCGGCGAGATGCTGGGCAAGGCCGCCGGCATCGAACTGACGCACGTGCCCTACAAGGGCTCGGCTGCCGCCGCCACCGACGTGGTGGGCGGGCAGGTGCCGCTGTCGGTGCAGTCGCTGCCGTCGTCGATTGCCTTCATCAAGAGCGGCAAGCTGAAGGTGCTGGGCGTGGTGAACGAGAAGCGCGTGGCCGCGCTGCCCGATGCGCCCACCATCGGCGAGACGATCAAGGGCTTCGGCAAGACGCCGTGGTACGGCATGTTCGCGCCGGCGGGCACGCCCAAGGCCATCGTCGACCAGCTCAATGCCGAGGTGATGAAGGCGCTGGACGACAAGGACGTGATCGACAAGCTGGCCGGCGTGGGCGCCGAGCCGTTCAAGGGCACGCCGGCGCAGCTGGGCGCCCTGGTCAAATCCGACCTCGCGCAGTGGAAGCAGGTGGTGGCCGACACCGGCGCCAAGGTGGACTGACCTGAAAAACAAGCTAAATCAGCCTTCAGCGCCCGCCCATCCAGCGCGAGCAGCTATTTAATTCATAGTCAACAGGAGACAAGACCATGCAACTCACCCGCAAGCATTTCATCGCCCTGACCGCCGCGCTGGTGGCCGGCAGCGCGTTCGCGCAGGGCTACCCGAGCAAGCCGATCACGCTGGTCGTACCCGCCGCGGCGGGCGGCACCACCGACCTGGCCGGCCGCATGCTGGCGCAGGGCCTGAGCACGGTGGTGGGCCAGCAGGTGGTGGTCGACAACAAGAGCGGCGGCAACGGTGCCATCGCAGCGGGCATCGTCAAGCGCGCGCCGGCCGATGGCTACACGCTGCTGATGCAGTACTCGGGCTACCACGTCATCTCGCCGCACCTGATGAAGCAGCGCCAGTGGGAGCTGGCCGACTTCCAGCCGATTGCCAACATCCTGTCGGCGCCGCAGATCATCGTGGTGCGCGACGACGTGCCGGCCAAGACGCTGGCCGAGCTGGTGGCCTACGCCAAGGCCAACCCGGGCAAGCTGAACTACGCCTCGTCCGGCAACGGCTCGCTGCAGCACGTGACGGGAGCCATGCTCGAGCAGCAGGCCGGCATCAAGATGGTGCACGTGCCGTACAAGGGCACCGGCCCGGCGCTGCAGGATCTGCTGGCCGGCCAGGTGCAGCTGACCTTCGGCACCGCGCCGCCCTTCATGCAGCACATCCAGGGTGGCAAGCTGCGCGTGCTGGCCGTGACGGGCGCCGAGCGCCTGCAAAGCCTGCCCGATGTGCCGACCACCGCGCAGGCGGGTTACCCCAAGCTCACACCCACGTCGTGGTTCGCCCTGTTCGCGCCCGCCGCCATGCCCAAGGACATCGCCACCAAGCTGGCCGCCGATGTGCAGAAGGTGATGGCCGACCCGGCCTTCAAGCAGAAGGCGCTGGAGCAAGGCGCCACGGCCGACTACCAGACGCCCGCGCAGCTGGGCGACAAGGTGAAGGCCGACTACGCCGAATGGGCGAACGTCATCAAGGCGTCGCAGATCGAGGCGGACTGAGGGCTGGCCCAATGACGAATGACGAATGACGAACGACCGCCGGCTGGCGCCGGCATGACGAATGAGCCGGGGCCGGTGGGGCGCAACGCCACCATCCCGCATGGATTGATCGGGAGTATAAGATGTTAGCGCCCTGTTTCAGGGCGCCAGCGGCCATATGCATTGGGAGTATATGGCAGCCCATCAGATCTCCACCTTGCTGCCCAGTTCCACCACCGCGTTGCTGGGCAGGTTCAGGAACTCGGCCGCGCCGGTGGCGCTGTGGTGCATCTGCGCGAACAGCTTTTCGCGCCACAGTGCCATGCCCTGCCCCAGCGTGGGCGTGACGATGTCGCGCGAGAGGAAGTAGCTGGTGCTCATCGGGTTCAGGTCGATGCCGCGCCCGGTTAGCAGCGCCAGCGCCTTGGGCAGGTTGATGTCGTTCTTGAAACCGTAGTTCAGCGTCACCTGCCAGCAGTCGTGGCCCAGCGGCTCCACGCTCAGGCGCTTGTCCATGCCGATCCACGGCACTTCGTGGCTGCGCACGGTGACGAACAGGTTCTGCTGGTGCAGCACCTTGTTGTGCTTCAGGTTGTGCATCAGCGCGTTGGGCACGATGTCGGGCTGCGCCGTGAGGAACACCGCCGTGCCATCCACCCGCGCCGGCGGGCTGACGAACACCGATTCGAGGAAGGACGCGAGGTCGATGGACGTGTCGCGCAGCGACTGGTTGAGCTGCTCGCGCCCGTCCTTCCAGGTGGTCATCAGCATGAAGATGGCGCCGCCGATGAGGATGGGGAACCAGCCGCCCTGGAACAGTTTGAGCAGGTTGGAGCTGAAGAAGGCAATGTCGATGGCGAAGAAGAAGCCCGTGGCCGCGATGCACAGCGCCAGCGGATAGCCCCAGCCGTAGCGGATGACAAAGAAGGTGAGCACGGTGGTGATCGTCATGTCCAGCGTCACCGCGATGCCGTAGGCCGCCGCCAGGTTGCTGGACGAGCGGAACAGCACCACCGCCAGCACGATCATCGCGAACAGGCCCCAGTTGACGAAGGGCATGTAGATCTGCCCCGTGTCCTTGGTGCTGGTGTGGCGGATCTGCAGGCGCGGCAGGTAGCCGAGTTGGATGACCTGCTTGGTGACGCTGAAGGCACCGCTGATGAGCGCCTGCGACGCAATCACGGCCGCCATGGTGGCCAGGCCCACCAGCGGCAGCGTCAGCCACTCGGGCGCCATGTGGAAGAAGGGTTTTCCACCGCCTCGGGCTCGGCCAGCAGCAGCGCGCCCTGGCCGAAGTAGTTGAGCGTGAGGCAGGGCATGACGATGGAAAACCAGGCCACGCGGATCGGCTTCTTGCCGAAGTGCCCCATGTCGGCGTACAGCGCCTCGCCGCCGGTCACGCACAGCACCACCGCGCCGAGGATGATGAAGGTGATGCCCGGATGCGCGAAGATGAAGCGCAGCGCGTGGTGCGGGCTGAGTGCCCACAGGATTTCGGGGTGGTCAATGATGTGCCACACGCCCATCGCCGCGATGACGAGGAACCACAGCACCATCACGGGCCCGAAGAAGCGGCCGATGCCCGCCGTGCCGCGCTTCTGCACCCAGAACAACACGAACAGAATCGCCAGCGTGACCGGTATCACCGCTTTGCGGAACGCGGGCGAGACCACGTCCAGCCCCTCCACCGCCGACAGCACCGTGATGGCCGGGGTGATGACGCCGTCGCCATAGAACAGGCAGGTGCCGAAGATGCCGATCAGCAGCATCCACTTGCGCAGCGCGGGCGCCTTGTCCTTCACGCTTTGCGAGGCCAGCGCCAGCATGGCGACCAGCCCGCCCTCGCCATGGTTGTCGGCGCGCAGCACCAGGGTGACGTATTTCAGCGAGACGATGATGGTCAGCGTCCAGAACACGATGGACAGCACGCCGTACACGTTGCCATGCGTGAACGGTACGTGGCCCGAGCCGAACACCTCCTTGATGGTGTACAGCACGCTGGTGCCGATGTCGCCGTAGACGACACCGATGGCGCCCAGAGTGAGGGCGCCGAGAGAGGATTTGGAGGCGGACACAGAAAGTCGCCGGCCCTGGCCTGAAACAGCGGGGTGGGGCGCGGCGCCAAGAATGCGTTGGCGCGATTGTGCGCCGGTGCGGCGCGGCTGTGGCGGTCTTTTTGGCGAGCCGGTGCGGTGGTTGTCGTGCGCCGGCAACTGGGTGCATGTCACCGGCGACCTGCGCGGGCCAGGTGCGGTGGCACGGGGCATCAAGGCCGGGGGACTTACCGAATTATTCGGATATCGAAAACAGCCTCTCGCGCTTGAAAATCAGGCGCAAGCAGCTCCCATATTGATGGCAACACATGGCTTCAAATCGCTATCACTTGTTTTGCACCCTGCACAGGGTCGGCGACACGTTCGTGGCGACTCACTCCAGCTCTGCAGCTCCGGGTCGGTCGCTTCCAGCTCGTAGCTGGCCGCCACCATGGCCAGACGCGCGATGACGCCGTACATGTAGAAGCGGTTGGGCGCGCTGGCGCCCGCCTTGGCGCCCGGCTTGGGCAGTTGCGCCGCGCTGGAGAAGGCCAGCGGCACGAAGTGCGCGCCGGGCGCATTCAGGTTCTCGTCCTCGCCGCGCTCGGCGTGCACGCGGTAGAAGCCGCCCACCACGTAGCGGTCGATCATGTACACCACCGGCTCGGCCACCGCGTCGTGAATGCGCTCGTGCGTCAGCACCCCTTCCTGGATGATCACCTCGCCCCGGGGCACGATCTGCGCCGCCTTGGCGCGCGGCTTCTGCAGCAGCGGCTCCAGATCCTTCACGTCGCGCACCGTCAGCAGGCCCGCACCGTGCGTGCCCTGGTCGGCCTTGACGACGACGAAGGGCTTCTCGTTGATGCCGTACTCCTTGTACTTGCGGCGCACCTTGGTCAGCAGCGCATCGACGTTGGTGCGCAGGCATTCGCCGCCGCTGGCCTCGCGGATGTCGACCTCGCCGCAGCTGGCGAACATGGGGTTGATCAGCCACGGGTCGATGCCCAGCAGCTTGCCGAAGCGCTTGCTCACTTCTTCATAGCACTGGAAGTGGCGGCTCTTGCGCCGCACGCTCCAGCCGGCCTGCAGCGGCGGCAGCAGATACTGCTCGTGCAGGTCTTCCAGAATGCCGGGCGCGCCGGCCGACAGGTCGTTGTTCAGCAGGATGGTGCAGGGGTCGAAGTGCTTCAGCCCCAGCCGGTAGCGCGTGCGCTGCGCCGGCTCCAGCGTCAGCGTCTCGCCGTCGGGCAGCGCGATGGTGCTGCTGCGCTTGATGGCCGGGTCGATGGAGCCGAAGCGCACGTTCAGCCCCGCCATGCGGAAGATCTCCTGCAGCCGCGCCAGGCTGGCCAGGTAGAAGCTGCCGGGCTTGCCGTTCTCGGGCACGATCATCAGGTTGCGCGCCTCGGGGCAGATCTTCTCGATGGCCGCCTGCGCCGCCTGCACCGCCAGTGGCAGCACGTCGGCCGACAGGTTGTGCCAGCCGTCGGGGTACAGGTTGGTGTCCACCGGCGCCAGCTTGAAGCCGGCGTTGCGGATGTCGACCGAGCAGTACAGCGGCGGCGTGTGCTCCATCCACTCCAGGCGGAACCAGCGCTCGATCACCGGCGTGGCGTCGAGGATGCGCTGCTCCAGCTCGTTGATGGGGCCGGACAGGGCAGTGACGAGGTGAGGAACCATGGGCGGCGGGCGTGAGGCGACAGTGCCCGCCAGTGTAGTGGGCTGCCGCGGCGCGCCGCGCCACGTTCAACGGGCGGTGTAGATCTGGTCGAAGTGCCCGCCGTCGGCAAAGTGCGCCTGGCTGGCCTGCGCCCAGCCGCCGAAGGCCTGGTCGATGCTGAAGAGCTGAAGCCTGGGGAACTGCTTCGCATACCGGGCCGCGGCCTTGTCGGAGGTGGGCCGGTAGAAGTGCTGGCCGGCCAAGTCCTGGCCCTCGTCGCTGTACAGGTAGTCCAGGTACGCCTGCGCCACGGCGCGGGTGCCGCGCCGGTCGACGTTGCGGTCGACCACGGTCACCGCCGGCTCGGCCAGGATCGACAGGCTGGGGTAGACGATCTCGAAGCGGCCGCCGAACTCCTTGTTCAGCAGGTGCGCCTCGTTCTCCCAGGCGATCAGCACGTCGCCCTGGCCGCGCTGGGCAAAGCTGACGGACGAGCCGCGCGCGCCGGTGTCGAGCACGGGCACGTTGGCGTACAGCCGGGCGACGAAGTCCTTGGCCTTGGCGTCGCCGCCCAGCTTGCGCCGGGCGTATTCCCACGCCGCCAGGTAGTTCCAGCGCGCGCCGCCGCTGGTCTTGGGGTTGGGGGTGATGACCTTCACGCCGGGCTTGGCCAGGTCTTCCCAGTCCTTGATGCCCCTGGGGTTGCCCTAGCGCACCACCAGCACGATGGTGGAGGTGTAGGGCGCGCTGTTGTGCGGCAGGCGCTTCTGCCAGTCTTTCGGGATCCAGCCGCCGTGCGCGTGCAGCGCGTCGGTGTCGCCGGCCAGCGCCAGCGTGGCCACGTCGGCGGCCAGCCCGTCGATGATGGCGCGCGCCTGCTTGCCCGAGCCGCCGTGCGACTGCTTGATAGTGACGACCTGGCCGGTCTTGCCCTTCCAGTGCGCGGCAAAGGCCTGGTTGAAGGCGACGTAGAACTCGCGCGTGGGGTCGTAGCTGACGTTGAGCAGCGTCACGGGCGCGGGCTGCGCGAACGCCGGCGCGCCGGTGGCGGCCAGGGTGGCGGCGGCCAGCGCGCGCAGGGCGGTGCGGCGGCGAAGGGACATGGCGAAACTCCTGCAGACCAATCGTGTTGAGAAGGCCGCGATGCTGCCGGCGGACGCCGCGCGCGGGAACGATTCTTTCTTGTTTGCTTATGCCGGGCGCCGCCGGCTTACCCAAGGCATTGAATGAAATGCCGCCGCAGCGCTTGACCACACGGCGCCTGAAGCTATTGAAAAATAGCGTCCATCGTGGCATCATCACCCCATGCCGCAACGCCCCGATGCCCTGAAGTACCTCGCCTTCAACTGGTTTGCCGTCGTCATGACGCTGGCGGGGCTGTCGCTGGCCTGGGGGCGGGCCACGCCGATCCTGGGCGACATGGCCGGCGCCGGCGCGCTGGTGCTGGGCGCCGCGGCGGCGCTGGCGCTGCTGGGCCTGCTGGTGCTGTCGTGGATGCGCTGGCAGCACTACCCCGAGGCGGTGGCGGGCGACATGAAGCACCCGGTGCGCCACGGCTTCATCGCCACGCTGCCGGTGTCGCTGATCCTGGTGGCCACGGTGGCGGCCTCGCTGTTCGGCGCCGAATGGTGGGTGGTGGGGCTGTGGTGGCTGGGCTCGCTGGCGCAGTTCGGCGTCACGCTGTGGGTGCTGGCGCGCTGGCTGAGCGCCGACAAGACCCAGGCCTTCAGCTGGCCGGCGCTGACGCCGGTGCTGATCGTGCCGGTGGTGGGCAACGTGCTGGCGCCGCTGGCCGGCACGAGCCTGGGCGCGGGCGCCTGGGCGGCGGCGCAGTTCGGCATCGGCCTGCTGCTGTGGCCGGTGCTGCTGGCGCTGCTGTTCGCGCGCATCGCCACGCACGGCATGTGGCCCGAGCGGTTGCTGCCCACCACCTTCATCAGCATCGCGCCGCCGGCGGTCATCGGCACCGCGGCGCTGCAGCTGGGCGGCCCCGTGGTACTGGGCTGGATGTGCTGGGGCGTGGCGCTGTTCTTTCTGCTGTGGAGCGCGCAGATCGGCCGCCGCATGCTGGCGCAGCCGTTCTCGATCGCCTTCTGGTCGATGGGCTTTCCGCTGGCGGCGTTCGCCTCGCTGAGCCTGCGGCTGGCGGTGCAGCACCCGGGCGCGCAGGCGCCGGCCATGATGGCGCTGGCGCTGGCCTCACTGGTGACCGTGGTGCTGGGTATCGCCACCTGGAAGGGCTGGCGCGAAGGCAGCCTGCTGCAGCCCGAGCCGGTCGCCATCGTCGCCGTGCCGGGCAGCCCCACGGCGCCGGGGCCGCAATGAGCGGGCCGCAGCGCCGCCGGCGGCTGGAAGGGGGGACTTGTCAGATTTTCTTGACCATGAAAACGCCGCTTGCGCCCGAACAGTGGGCGCCAGCAGCTCTTTTTCATGAATCGGTAAAGCCCGCCAAATGGCTATCGCCTGCTTCATCGTCAGCCACCGGCCGCCTGCCCCGCCCGCCGCCGCCTGATCGCCCCATGCCCGCCGCCGCCCGCCCTGCCCCACGCCTGCCGGGTGACGTGTTCATCTGGTACGTCATCCTGCTGGAGGGCGCCACCTTCTGCGTGCTGTTCGGCGCCTTCGCGTTCACGCGGGTGCGGCACCTGGAGCTGTTCAACGCCGCGCAGCAGCAGCTGGACCTGAGCGCCGGCGCCATCAACACCGCGCTGCTGCTGACGGCCAGCTGGTGCGTGGCGCGCGCCGTGCTGGCGGTGCGCGGCGGCACGCGCGGCACCGCGCTGGGCTGGCTGGCCGCGGGCATGGCCGGCGGCGCGGGCTTCGTGGGGCTGAAGCTGAAGGAATACGGCGACAAGTTCGACCAGGGCATCGGCCTGGGGCAGGACAACCTGTTCTTCGACTTCTATTTCATCCTCACCGGCTTCCACCTGCTGCACGTGCTGGCCGGCCTGCTGGCGCTGGGGCTGGTGGGCGTGGGGCTGATGCGCCAGCGCCGCGACGCGCTGAACGGCCACGCGCTGGAGACGGCCGCCGCCTTCTGGCACCTGGTCGATCTGCTGTGGCTGGTGCTGTTTCCCTCGTCTACGTCATGCGGTGACTGCGATGAAACCGAAGCTGCTTGACCTCATCTGGCTGCTGCTGCTGGCGGCCACCGCCTTCACCTGGTGGCTGGGCCACACCGGTGCGCTGGCCGTGCCGCGGCTGTCCATCGTGGCGCTGGTGTTCGGGCTGGCCTGGCTGAAGGGCGTGGGCGTGATCCTGGAGTTCATGGAACTGCGCCACGCGCCGGCCGCCTGGCGTTGGGCGCTGATCGGCGGGCTGAGCTTCATCACGCTGCTCATCGTGCTGGCGTACGCGCTGGCGCAGCGCTAGGGGCGATCGGCGTCAGCCAGCGACCGGGCAGCGCGGTGGCCAGCAGATCGTGCAGCGCCGCGGCGGCCGGCGGCAGCGGCCGGTCCACCGGCGTGACGAGGCCCAGCACGCGCTCGACCACCGGCTCCACCAGCCGCACCGCCGCCAGCGTGGCATGGCGCGCCGGCACGCCCAGCCGCGGCAGCGCGGCCAGGCCCAGCCCGGCCTCGACCAGCGCCAGCGCGCCGGCCACGTGCTCGGCCTCGTGGAAGACTTCCGGGCGCGCCGGCAGCTCGGCCAGCGCCTGGTCGATCAGCACGCGGTTGCCGCTGCGGCGCGACACCGCCACCATGCGCTCGTCCGCCAGTTCGGCCCAGCGCACCTGGCGCCGCCGCGCCCAGGCGTGCGTGCGCGGCAGCACCAGCACGTAGGGCTCGCGCCCGAGCTGCGCAAACCGCACCTCGGGCGCCTGCGCACCGACGAAGTCGATGCCGAAATCGGCCTCGCCGCCGGTGACCGCCGCCAGCACGGCGCTGGCGCTGCCGTCGAGCAGCTGCACGCGCACGCCCGGAAAGCGCGCCGCGAACGGCCGCAGCACCGCCGGCAGCACCTGCGTGGCCAGCGTGGGCACGCAGGCCACGCGCACCTGGCCGCGCCGCAGCGCCTTGTCGCCGGCCAGGCGCAGCACCGCGTCCTGCAGGCTGCCCAGCGCCAGCCGCGCCGGCGCCAGAAAGTCGCGCCCCGTGGCGGTGAGCGCCACGCGCCGCGTGGTGCGCGCCAGCAGCGCCGTGCCCAGCGCCGCCTCCAGCTTGTCGATGCGGCGGCTGAGCGCCGGCTGCGACAGGTGCAGCGCCTCGGCCGCGGCGCGAAAGCTCTGCCGCTCGGCCACGGCGACGAACGCCTGCAGTTCGGCCAGATCGAAATTCATGCGTTTCATGCATCAATTTTGAAGAAAGATGCAATTCACATCGCAGGCGACAAACCCTAGCATCGCGCCCGGCTTCCGCATGAACCACGCCAGCACCACCAGGAGACACCCCATGCACCCCACCCCACCCCGCCAACCCGCGCGCGCCGCAGCCACCTTGACGCGCCGCGCCTTCGTCGCCGTCAGCGTGGCGCTGCTGGGCGCCTGCAGCAGCACCGGCAGCCTGCAGGCGCCGGCTGCCGCGCCCGTCAACGAGGTGCGCGTGGTCAGCTCGGGCGGCTTCACCGCGGCTTACAAGGTGCTGGCGCCGCTGTACGAGCAGGCCAGCGGCGTGAAGATCGTCAGCAGCTACGGCGCCTCGATGGGCACGGCGCCGGACTCGATTCCGAGCCGGCTGGCGCGCGGCGAGAAGTTCGACATCATCATCCTGGCCGATTCGGCGCTGGACGGCTTCATCGCCAAGGGCCAGGCCGTGCCGGGCAGCCGCGTGGACCTGGGCCGCTCGCTGATCGGGGCCTCAGTGAAGAAGGGCACACCCAAGCCCGACATCAGCAGCGTGCCGGCGCTGAAGGCCGCGCTGCTGAACGCCAAGTCGGTCGCCTATTCGGCCAGCGCCAGCGGCACCTATTTGTCGGAAGAGCTGTTCCCCAAGCTCGGCGTGGCCGACCGCATGAAGGTGACGGCGAAGAAGATCATGAGCGAGCGCGTCGGCGCCGTGGTGGCGCGCGGCGACGCAGAGCTGGGCTTTCAGCAGGCCAGCGAGCTGCTGCCCTTCACCGAGCTGGACTACCTGGGCCCGCTGCCCGACGAGGTGCAGCAGAAGGTGTTCTTCTCGGCCGGCGTGCTGAAGGACGCGCCCAACCCCGAGGGCGCGCGCCGCTTCATCCGCTACCTGGCCTCGCCGGCCGCGGCGGGCGTGATCGAATCGACCGGGCTGAGCCCGGTGGCGCGCAAGCCATGAAGCATCGGCGCCGCGTCGTGCCCGGCAACGGACGCGCAGGCAGGTGCGCCTTCAGCACAGCGGGTTGATGGGAGAGCTGTCGACTGGAAGATGCGCTGAATTCTTGAACGCAGAGGACGCCAAGACTTCGCAAAAGGCGCAGAACGAGATGGTGAAAACCTTGCGCGGCTTCAGGTTTCACAAGTGAGGGTGGCGATCTTCCTTGCTTCATGATCAAGAAGCGTCAGATGACGCTCGGGCCGCATCCGCCGTGTGGGAGCGGGCTTGCCCGCGATCAAGCGTTGGTGGCGACGAGGCGCCTGATCGCGGGCAAGCCCGCTCCCACAACAGGGTCGGAGACTGCTTGACAGTCAAGCTTCCTTGATGAGCGTCAGACGATGCTTCTGCGTCTTCTGCGCTGCCTTGGCGACTTCTGCGTTCAAGGGTTTTTCAAGTGGCTTTCTTTCGAAGCCATGAGCGCACGGCGCAGGCGGGCGGCGACAATGCCCGCCTGGCCCACTTCCCGACGCGCCTCCGGCGCGTGCCTGCATGCCCCGCACCACCCATCGCGAATCCCACAAGCTGCACAACGCCGGCTGGCTGCGCGCCGCCGTGCTGGGCGCCAACGATGGCTTGATCTCGACCGCCGGTCTCGTCGTCGGCATGGCGGCGGCGGGCACCGAGCTGAAGACGCTGCTGCTCACGGCCGCCGCCGGGCTGACGGCGGGCGCGTTCTCGATGGCGGCGGGCGAGTACGTGTCGGTCAGCTCGCAGGCCGACGTGGAGCAGGCCGACCGCGCCACCGAAGCGCGTGAACTGGCCGAGCGCCCCGAGTGGGAGCTGAACGAACTCAAGCAGATTTACGTGCAGCGCGGCCTGTCGCCCGAGCTAGCCGACCAGGTGGCGCGCCAGCTGACCGAGAAGGACGCGCTGGGCGCGCACCTGCGCGACGAGCTGGGCATCACCGCGCACAGCGCCGCGCGGCCGCTGCAGGCGGCGCTGGCCTCGGCCGCGTCGTTCGTGGTCGGCGCGCTGCTGCCGATTCTGGTGGTGCTGCTGTACCACGGCCCGGGCCTGACCACGCTGCTGGTGGGCGCCACGCTGGTGCTGCTGGCGGTGCTGGGCGCGGTGGCCGCCAAGCTGGGCGGCGCCCCCATGGGCAAGGGCGCGGCGCGCGTGCTGTTCTGGGGCGCGCTGGCCATGGGCGCCTCGGCACTGATCGGCAAGCTGTTCGGCACGGGCATGGTGGGCTGAGGCATGCGGACCATATACTCCCTGGTTGATGGCCGCCAGCGCCCGTGCGATGGTCGTCGCATCCATATACTCCCCTGTTTTCAGCCTTTCCGCCGAAAGCGTGGAGCGGCGCGCGCGGTATCAGGCCAGCGTGACCGCCGACGCGATCACGCCGCCACCCAGGCAGCGCTCGCCGTCGTACAGCACGGCGCTCTGGCCGGGCGTGACGGCCCATTGGGCCTCAGGGAAATGCAGGCGCAACGTGCCCGGCGCATCGCCGGCGGCCAGAGTGCAGGCCGCATCCTGCTGCCGGTAGCGCGTCTTGGCCGCATAGGCGCCGGGCGCCGGGGCTTCGCCGGCTGTCCACGCCGCGTCGTCGAACACCAGCCCGTGCGACAGCAGCCACGGGTGGTCGTGGCCCTGCACGGCGTAGAGCGTGTTGGTCGCCATGTCCTTGCGCGCCACGAACCACGGCGCGTGGTCGCCTCCGCCCCTTTGCGCACCTTTCTCCTTCACGCCGCCGATGCCCAAGCCCTGCCGCTGGCCGAGCGTGTAGAAGCTCAGCCCCACGTGCTCGCCGATCTTGCGCCCGCGCTCGTCCTTGATCGGGCCGGGTTTCGTCTGCAGATAGCGGTTGAGGAACTCGCGGAACGGCCGCTCGCCGATGAAGCAGATGCCGGTCGAATCCTTCTTCTTCGCGTTGGGCAGGCCGATCTCGGCGGCGATGCGGCGCACCTCGGTCTTGTGCAGTTCGCCCACGGGGAACAGCGTCTTGCCGAGCTGCGCCTGCGTCAGGCGGTGCAGGAAGTAGCTCTGGTCCTTGGCCGGGTCCAGACCCTTGAGCAGCTCGTGCCGCTGCAGCGCCTCGTTGAACCGCACTCTTGCGTAATGACCCGTCGCGATCTTCTCGGCGCCCAGCCGCATGGCGTGGTCGAGGAAGGCCTTGAACTTGATCTCGGCGTTGCACAGCACGTCGGGGTTCGGCGTGCGGCCGGCTGAATACTCACGCAGGAACTCGGCGAACACGCGGTCCTTGTAGTCGGCCGCGAAGTTGACGTGCTCGATCTCGATGCCGATCACGTCGGCCACAGCAGCGGCATCGACGAAATCGACGTTGGACGAACAGTATTCGCTGTCGTCGTCGTCTTCCCAGTTCTTCATGAAGATGCCCACCACCTCGTGACCGGCTTGCTTGAGCAGGTAAGCGGTGACGGCGGAATCGACACCGCCGGACAGGCCGACGACGACGCGGTGTTTGGCATGCATGGTGCGGGGATTATCGAGTGTGGCCACCGCGGCCCTGCGCGCGCGCCGTCCAAGCCCACACGGCCGGTGGCAACGGCCTGGGGGTATTTACCCATAGATAAAAAGTGCACATTTTTTAACAATCACCCCTCATTCAAGGGGTGCAGCCTGCCCCGTCCACCTTGCACGCCCCCGGATGAAGCCGATGAACACCCTGCCCTACGCTGCCGCTTTTCGACCGCGTTCCTTCGCTGTGCGGCCTGCCTGGCGCCGCGCAGCGGCCGCGCTGCTGTTGGCCGTGGGCGGGGTGGCCGCGCAGGCCCAGATCCTGATCGGCCAGACCACGGCCGTCACCGGCCCGGTGGCCGCCAGCGTGGGTGAGACGCTGGTGGGCGTGCGCCTGTACCTTGACCACGTGAACGCCCGCGGCGGCGTGCATGGCGAACAGATCAGGCTGATCACGCTGGACGACAAGTTCGAACCCAAGCTGGCGGGCGAGAACGCGCGCCAGCTGATCGAGGAGCACAAGGTGGCGGCGCTGTTCATGAGCCGCGCCACGCCGCACACCCAGGCCATCCTGCCGCACCTGGCCAAGCACCAGATCGCCCTCATCGCGCCCTCCACCGGCGCCATGGTGCTGCACCAGCCGGTCAACCCGCTGGTGTTCAACGTGCGCTCCAGCTACCAGGCCGAGACGGAAAAGGCCGTCGAGCACCTGCACACGCTGACGCTGCAGCGCATTGCCGTGGTGCACGTGGACGACTCGTTCGGCGAAGACTGCCTGGCCGGCGCCATGAAGGGTTTCGACCGGTTGAAGTTCCAGCCCGTCACCGTGATCAAGGCCGACCGCGCCAAGCCCGATTACGCCGCCATCGTGCCGGAGCTGGTGGCCGCCAAGGCGCAGGCGGTGATCTGGATCGGCTCCAGCGTGGCGGTGAGCGGCGGCGTGAAAGCGCTGCGGGCGGCGGGCTCGGCGGCGCAGGTGGTCACGGTGTCCAACAACGCCTCGGGCGGCTTCATCAAGCAGCTGGGCGACGCGGCGCACGGGGTGATCGTGACGCAGGTGTTTCCCAACGTGCGCGCCATGGGCTACGGCATCAACCGCGAGGCCGACGCGCTGGCCAAGGCCAAGGGCGACGTGGCCCTGTCGCCGCAGATGATGGAAGGCTTTGCCGGTGCCAAGGTGCTGGTGGAGGCGCTGCGCCGCGCCGGCCCAAAGCCCACGCGCGAGCGCATCGTGGCGGCGCTGGGCAACATGAGCCACTACGACCTGGGCGGGCTGGAACTGGGCTTCGGGCCGGGCGACCGCACCGGCCTGAACTTCGTCGAACTGTCGATCATCGGCAGCGACGGCCGCTTCAGGCGCTGAGGCGCCGCCGCCTCAGCCGCTGCGCGCAAAAACAGCGCGCTCATCACCAGCCCAGTCACGATGACGATGGCGCGCACCACGCGCACCGGCAGGCGCTTGGCCAGGCCGGCGCCGGCAAAGCCGCCCAGCGTGGCGAACACGGCCATCAGCAGCGCGGGCTTCCAGACAATGGCGCCGCCGATGGCGAAGGCGATGACGGAGACCACCGAGAGCACGAAGGAGTTGAGGTTCTTCAGCGCGTTGACGGTGTTCAGCCGCTGCTCGCCCACCAGCAGGTACAGCGCCATCAGCAGGATGCCCAGGCCACCGTTGAAGTAGCCGCCGTACACCGCCACGGCCAGCAAGCCCACGCTGCGCCAGCCGGCCAGGCCGCCGCCGTGCCCGCCACCCGCCCAGCGCGCCAGCCGCGGGCCGAGCGCGAACAGCGCGGTGGCGAACAGCAGCAGCCACGGCACCACGCCGGCGAACACCCTGGCGGGCGTGACCAGCAGCAGCAGCGCCCCGGCCACGCCGCCGAGGGCGCTCAGCACCACCTCGCGCACCAGCAGCGCGCGCGGCAGCGCCGCCAGCTCGGCCCGGAAGCCCAGCGCGCTGCCCAGGTAGCCGGGGCACACGGCCAGCGCGCTGGTGGCGTTGGCGGCAATCGGCGGCACGCCCGCCCACACCAGCGCCGGAAAGGTGAGAGGTGCCGCCGCCGGCGATGGCGTTCAGCACGCCGGCCGCGAAGGCCGCGGCGGCGAGCAGGGCGAAGTTGAGGATCGGATCCATGCGAGGCGAGGTGAATGCCAGGGTGGCGGGCGCAGCCAGTGTAGACAGCGCGCTGCAGCCGGGCCGTTGGCGCGGTTCAGCGGCTGCTCAGAGGCGATGCTGTCGGAGCGGGCTTGCCCGCGATGCGGCGGCGCCTCCGTCCAACCCTGCATCGCGGGCAAGCCCGCTCCCACAAGGCAAGATGCGCTCTGCTGCGCCACATACTCCCCATACACCCATCCGACAGCGCTTGATATTCGGGCGCTAAAACCGTATACCCCCACATCAATGCACTGCCCTCTAGCAGAACCCGCGGTCCTTCAGCCCGGTGCGCCGGCCGACGGGTCCATGTGCACCGCGTCCAGCGCAAAACGGCGGCCGGCCAGATGGTCCTGCACGCAGCGCCACACCAGCGGGCTGCGGTGGCGCGCCTGGCTGGCCTCGATCTCGGCCGGGGTCAGCCACAGCGTGCGCACGATGCCGTCGTCCAGCGGGCGCGCCGGGTCGGCCTCGCCGGCGCGGCCGCAGTAGGCAAAGCGCAGCCAGGTCGTCGGCTCGCCGCGCGCGTCGTGCGAGGCGGCCATGTACACGCCCAGCAAGGCCTCGGGCGTGAACACGCGGCCGGTTTCCTCCAGCGCCTCGCGCACCGCGCCGTCCTGCGGCGACTCGCCGGGCTCCAGGTGCCCGGCGGGCGTGTTCAGGCGCAGGCCGTCGCGGGTCTGTTCCTCGACCAGCAGGTAGCGGCCCTCGTGCGCGATCACCGCGGCCACGGTGACGCTGGGTTTCCATCGGCTCGAATTCATGGCGGGCGATTATGTGGCCCGCCAGCCGGCGCGCCGCTTGCGGCCCGCCCGGGGTGTCGCGCAAGGCGCTGGGGCGGCACCAAAATAAAGCATAATCGGTTCGAGGGAGTTTGCTTTGATAAGCTCTCACTTATACAAACCCAGTACAGCGTGCCAGGCATGGCCGGCCCGCTGCCCCCACGAGGAGACGTTTCATGCTGATTGGCGTACCTGCCGAAACGGCGGCTGGCGAGACCCGCGTTGCCGTGACCCCGGAAACGGCCAAGAAGCTGGTCGGCCAGGGCCACACGGTGCGTGTGCAGTCCGGCGCCGGCCTGCGCGCCAGCGCGACGGACGAGGCCTATCAGGCCGCCGGCGCCGAAATCACCGATGCCGCGGGCGCCTTCGGCGCCGAGATGGTGCTGAAGGTGCGCAACCCTCGCCCGCCGAAATCGCCGCCATGAAGCCGGGCACGGTGCTGGTGGGCATGCTGGAGCCGTTCAACGCCGAGGGCCTGCAACGCCTGGCCGCGGCCAACCTGACCGCCTTTGCGCTCGAAGCCGCGCCGCGCACCACGCGCGCGCAGAGCATGGACGTGCTTTCAAGCCAGGCCAACATCGCCGGCTACAAGGCCGTGATCATGGCGGCCGACAAGTACCAGAAGTTCTTCCCCATGCTGATGACCGCCGCCGGCACCGTGAAGGCGGCGCGCGTGGTCATCCTGGGCGTGGGCGTGGCCGGCCTGCAGGCCATTGCCACGGCCAAGCGCCTGGGCGCGGTGATCGAGGCGAGCGACGTGCGCCCGAGCGTGAAGGAGCAGATCGAATCGCTGGGCGGCAAGTTCATCGACGTGCCGTATGAAACAGCCGAGGAGAAGGAAGCCGCCGAAGGCGTGGGCGGCTATGCCCGCCCCATGCCGCCCAGCTGGCTGGAGCGCCAGAAGGTCGAGGTGGCCAAGCGCGTGGCGCAGGCCGACGTGGTGATCTCCACCGCGCTGATCCCCGGCCGCGCCGCGCCGGTGCTGATCACCGAGGACATGGTGAAGAGCATGAAGCCCGGCTCCGTCATCATCGACATGGCCGCCGGCAAGGGCGCGCCCAACCCCGACGGCAGCGTGGGCGGCAACTGCCCGCTGACCGAGGCCGACAGGACGGTGCAGAAGCACGGTGTGACCATCGTGGGCGAGACCAACCTGGCGACCCTGGTGGGCGCCGACGCCTCGGCGCTGTACGCGCGCAACGTGCTCGACTTCCTCAAGCTGTTGCTGCCGCCCGCCGCCAAGGGCGAGCCGCCGGCCAGCTTCCGCATCGACATGGAGGACGACATCGTCGCCGCCTGCCTGATGGCGCACGAAGGCGCGGTGACGCGCAAGTAAGAGAACAGGCTGTACCTCATGACCGTTCACACCCCGACATTCACCCGCGGCGCGCTGGCGCTGGCCACCCTGGCCGGCGCCGCCCTGCTGGCTGGCTGTGCCTCGCCGGGCACATGGTCGGCCAAGTGGCCCGACCGCGGCAGCCCGGCGGCCGTGGCCGGCAGCGCCGCCGCGCCGCTGATCCAGGTGCCGCCCACCAGCGTCGGCACCTGGTTCGACCTCGGCCATGTGCTGGCGCCCTGGATGGCCGGCGATGCGCCCGTGCCCGTCAGCGGTCCGGCCGCACCCACGCGCGTGGCCGGCCTGCGCCGCGAGGACGGCCGCTGGCTCGCCATCGTGCTGACGCAGACCGCGCCCGCCGGCGGCGCGCCGTGCCCGCTGCCGACCAGCCTGCACGTGGTCGACACCGGCACCACCGCCGACGGCTGCCTGCGCCTGCGCCGCGACGCCGACTTCGACCGCTGGCTGCAACAGCAGCATTCGGTGCTCTACCACTGGCTGGACGGCCGCGGCTGGACCTCGCAGCCACGTGCCTGGGTGGGCTACCGCGTGCCGGCCGACGGGGTCGCGCCATCGAGACACACGCGCTGATCGACCCGTCGCTGATTGAGCCGACCACGCGCAACAACACCGACTTCCTGGCCGGCGGCCAGCCCGGCCTGCAATGGGCACGCGAACTGGCGGCCGCCACGCGCGCGGCCAGCGGCAGCGGCGTGCTGAACGTGCCGCCGTTCCCGTTTGCGCCGCAGGTGGCGCCACCGGCCCCGCCGGCCGTCGTGGCACCGCCGCCGCCCGCCCGCGCCACGCAGGTGCCGCCACGCCCGCCCGTGCAGGCGCCGCGCCGCGACCGCGAATAACGCTTTTCAACCATTCCCCACACGAGCCCGAGACCCACGGAGACCCGCATGGAAGCCATTTCGCCCATCGTTTTCAACCTCATCATCTTCGTGCTGGCGATCTACGTCGGCTACCACGTGGTCTGGAACGTGACCCCGGCGCTGCACACGCCGCTGATGGCCGTGACCAACGCCATCTCGGCCATCGTCATCGTCGGCGCCATGCTGGCGGCGGCGCTGACCGAAGGCGGCTTCGCCAAGACGATGGGCGTGCTGGCCGTGGCGCTGGCGGCGGTCAACGTGTTCGGCGGTTTTCTGGTGACCCGGCGCATGCTTGAAATGTTCAAGAAAAAGAGCGTCCTGCCAAGGCTGAGAAAGCCTGAGCAGCTACGAAATAAGGAGCATTCCACATGAGCATGAACCTCGTCGCCCTGCTGTACCTGGTGGCCAGCGTCTGTTTCATCCAGGCACTGAAGGGGCTGTCGCACCCCACCACCTCGATCCGCGGCAACCTGTTCGGCATGGTCGGCATGGCCATCGCCATCTTCACCACCGCCGGTCTCATCATCTCGCTGGCCGGCTCGGCCCTGGGCCTGGGTTGGGTGCTGCTGGGCCTGCTGGTGGGCGGCACGGCCGGCGCCATCATGGCCAAGCGGGTCGAGATGACCAAGATGCCGGAGCTGGTGGCCTTCATGCACAGCATGATCGGCCTGGCGGCGGTGTTCATCGCCATCGCCGCGGTGGCCGAGCCCTGGGCCTTCGGCATCTCGGCCCACGGCCAGCCGATCCCGGCCGGCAACCGGCTGGAGCTGTTCCTCGGCGCGGCCATCGGTGCCATCACCTTCAGCGGCTCGGTCATCGCCTTCGGCAAGCTGTCGGGCAAGTACAAGTTCCGCCTGTTCCAGGGCGCGCCGGTGGTGTTCAGCGGCCAGCACATGCTGAACCTGATCCTGGGCATCGCCACGGTGGCCTGCGGCCTGTGGTTCATGGCCACTCAGAGCTGGACCGCCTTCTACCTGATGCTGGCGCTGAGCTTCATCCTGGGCGTGCTGATCATCATCCCCATCGGCGGTGCCGACATGCCGGTGGTGGTGTCGATGCTGAACAGCTACTCGGGCTGGGCGGCGGCGGGCATCGGCTTCTCGCTCAACAACAGCATGCTGATCATCGCCGGCTCGCTGGTGGGCTCGTCGGGCGCGATCCTGAGCTACATCATGTGCAAGGCCATGAACCGCTCGTTCTTCAACGTGATCCTGGGCGGCTTCGGCGGCGAGGCGGGCGCGGGTCCGGCCGGCGCGCAGGAGCAGCGCCCGGTCAAGAGCGGCAGCGCCGACGACGCCGCCTTCATGCTGGGCAACGCCGACAGCGTGATCATCGTGCCCGGCTACGGCCTGGCGGTGGCGCGCGCGCAGCACGCCGTGAAGGAACTGGTCGACAAGCTGGTCGACAAGGGCATCGACGTCAAGTACGCCATCCACCCCGTGGCCGGCCGCATGCCGGGCCACATGAACGTGCTGCTGGCCGAGGCCGAGGTGCCCTACGACCAGGTGCACGAGATGGAAGACGTGAACGGCGAGTTCGGCCAGGCCGACGTGGCCATCATCCTGGGCGCCAACGACGTGGTGAACCCGGCCGCGCTGCAAAAGGGCAGCCCGATCTACGGCATGCCGATCCTGGAGGCCTACAAGGCCAAGACGGTGATCGTCAACAAGCGCTCCATGGCCGCCGGCTATGCGGGCCTGGACAACGAGCTGTTCTACATGGACAAGACCATGATGGTGTTCGGCGACGCCAAGAAGGTGGTCGAGGACATCGGCAAGGCCATCGAATAACCCCACGCCGGCCGGGTCGCTGGCCGGCACACGATGCTGAATCGCACGATCGTGCGAAAAGTATCATTGCGCGCTACTTTTTGTCGCGCGACGCTGGATTCTGGTAAACGCCAGTACCGCAGCGCAGCATGACGTTACACAATGGTGCACAGGGGTGGCCATTCGCGGCCCACCCGTGCATCATTTCTTCTACCCGCCACGCCCCGTGGCGCAGCCTCCAGGAGTTGTCACGACATGACTGAGCGCATCTGGCTCGCCGATTACCCCGCAGGTGTCCCGGCCGACATCGACCCGTCGCAATACCCTTCGCTGGAGGCGCTGCTCGAGAACAGCTTCAAGCAGTACGCCGACCGCACGGCCTACAGCTTCATGGGCAAGGACATCAGCTACGCCGAGACCGACGCGCAAAGCCGCGCCCTGGCGGCCTACCTGCAGAGCCTGGGGCTGGCGCGCGGCGACCGCGTGGCCATCATGATGCCCAACGTGCCGCAGTACCCGGCCACGGTGGCCGCCATCCTGCGCGCCGGCTACGTGATCGTCAACGTCAACCCGCTGTACACCGCGCGCGAACTCGAGCACCAGATGAAGGACTCCGGCGCCAAGGCCATCGTCATCATCGAGAATTTCGCCGCCACGCTGCAGAAGTGCATCGCCAACACGCAGATCAAGCACGTGGTGCTGGCCAGCATGGGCGACCGCCTGGGCGGCCTGAAGGGGATGATCGTCAACTTCGTGGTGCGCAAGGTCAAGAAGCTGGTGCCCGCCTTCAGCCTGCCGGGCGCCGTGCGCTACAACGACGCCATCGCCAAGGGCCAGGGCGCGCCTTTCAGTGCACCGCAGATCGGCCCCGACGACGTGGCTGTGCTGCAGTACACCGGCGGCACCACCGGCGTGGCCAAGGGCGCCGTGCTGCTGCACCGCAACCTGATCGCCAACGTGCTGCAGTCCGAGGCCTGAACGAGCCGGTGATGAAGCAGATCCCGGCCGGCGAGCAGTCCACCAGCGTGTGCGCGCTGCCGCTCTACCATATCTTCGCCTTCACGGTGAACATGATGCTGAGCCTGCGCAACGGTGGCAAGGTGATCCTGATCCCCAACCCGCGCGACCTGCCGGCGGTGCTGAAGGAGCTGAGCAAGCACACCTTCCACAGCTTCCCGGCCGTCAACACGCTGTTCAACGGCCTGGCCAACCATCCCGACTTCAACACCGTCAACTGGAGCAACCTGAAGGTCTCCATCGGCGGCGGCATGGCGGTGCAGAGCGCCGTGGCCAAGCTGTGGCTCGAGAAGACCGGCTGCCCGATCTGCGAAGGCTACGGCCTGTCGGAGACCAGCCCCTCGGCCACCTGCAACCCGGTGACGTCGAAGGAATTCAGCGGCACCATCGGCCTGCCGCTGCCCAGCACCTACATCAAGATCCTGGACGACAACGGCCACGAGGTGCCGCTGGGCCAGGCGGGCGAGATCGCCATCAAGGGCCCGCAGGTGATGGCCGGCTACTGGCAGCGCCCGGACGAGACCGCCAAGGTCATGACCGCCGACGGCTACTTCAAGAGCGGCGACATCGGCATCATGGACGAGCGCGGCTACACCAAGATCGTCGACCGCAAGAAGGACATGATCCTGGTGAGCGGCTTCAACGTCTACCCCAACGAGATCGAGGACGTGGTGGCCGGCATGCCCGGCGTGCTGGAAGTGGCCGCCGTGGGCGTGCCCGACGAGAAGATGGGCGAGGCCGTGAAGCTGGTCATCGTCAAGAAGGACCCTGGCCTGACCGAGGACGCGGTGCGCAAGTTCTGCCACGACAACCTGACGGGCTACAAGCGCCCGCGCGTCATCGAGTTCCGCGACGAACTGCCCAAGACGCCCGTCGGCAAGGTGCTGCGCCGCGAGCTGCGCGACAAGCCGGCACCCGTGAAGGCCGCGGGCGTATCCGTCAACTGAGCGCCCGGCACCATCGACGTTTGCTATTGATAAAATAGCTATCAGCGCTTGCCAGACAAGCGCCGAAGGTCGATTTGACATGAAAACCCACGGTCGCACCGGCATTGTCGCGGCGATGCAGCAGGAGCTGTCGGCCGTGCTGGCGCGCCTGCCCGACGAGCAGCGCCAGCGCGTGGCCGGCCGCGACTTCTGGGTCGGCCACTGGCACGGGCACGAGGTGGTGGCGGTGCTGTCGCGCGTCGGCAAGGTGGCCGCGGCCACCACGGCGGCGGCGCTGATCGAGCGTTTCGGTGTCGACCGCATCGTCTTCACCGGCACGGCGGGCGGACTGGCGGAAGGCGTGCGCGTGGGCGACCTGGTGGTGGCCGACGCGTTCATGCAGCACGACATGGATGCCTCGCCGCTGTTCCCACGCTTCGAGGTGCCGCTGTATGGCCAGTCGCGCTTCGCGGTGGACGCCGGTTTGTCCCAGGCGCTGGCGCAGGCCGCACGCAGCGCGGTGGCTGCGCCGATGGTCACCCTGGGTGCCGATGCGGTGGCCGAGTTCGGCCTGGGCGCGCCGCGCGTTCACCAAGGCCTGATCGTCAGCGGCGACCGCTTCGTCGCCACCAGCGCCGAAAGCGCGGCCTTGCGCGCCGCCCTGCCCGATGCGTTGGCCGTCGAAATGGAAGGCGCCGCCGTCGCCCAAGTGTGCCACGACTACGGCCTGCCCTTCGCCGCCGTGCGCACCGTCAGCGACCGTGCCGACGACGCCGCGCATGTCGATTTCATGCGCTTCATCGACCAGGTCGCCAGCCGCTACAGCGCCGCGATCCTGGAGCATTACTTCGAAACGCTATGATTTAGGTAGCTTCTAGCGCTTGCCGGTTCTGGGCCACGACCGCTTTTTATTGAAACCAGCCCTCACCCCAACCCTCTCCCGCCAGCGGGAGAGGGAGTAAAGCGCTGCGCAGCAAGCGCGATCGGAAGGCCGCGGAGCAGGCCACGCGCGAACGCCGCGGCCGGGCTTGCACCGGCCGCAGGCGTTGTCCCCAGTGGGGAAGCCGCGCAGCGGCACAGGGGGCGTCATTTCAACCAGCCCTTGCGCCGGAAGTACCACATCGGCAGCAGCGCGCTGACCGCCATCAGCCCCAGCGCCCAGGCGTAGCCGTACTGCCATTCCAGTTCGGGCATCAGCTTGAAGTTCATGCCGTACAGGCTGGCCACCAGCGTGGGCGGCAGCAGCGCCACGCTGGCCACCGAGAACAGCTTGATGATCTTGTTCTGGTTGATGTTGATGAAACCGACCGTGGCGTCCATCAAGAAGTTGATCTTGTCGAACAGGAAGGTGGTGTGGCTGTCCAGCGAGTCGATGTCGCGCATGATCTGGCGCGCTTCCTCGAACTGCTCGGCATCCAGCATCTTGCTGCGCATCAGAAAGCTCACCGCGCGACGCGTGTCCATCACGTTGCGGCGCACGCGGCCGTTCATGTCTTCCTGCCGGGCGATGGTGGCCAGCACCTCGCCGGCCACCTCGTCACCCACGTTGCCGTCCAGCACCTTCTTGCCCGCCGCCTCCAGCGCGTCGTAGACGCCCTCCAGCGTGTCGGCGCAGTATTCGGCGTCGCCATCCAGCAGCGCCAGCAGCACGTCCTTGGCGTCGTCCAGCAGGCCGGGCATGCGGCGCGCGCGCATGCGCAGCAGGCGAAAGGCCGGCACCGTCTCCTCGTGGATCGAGAACAGCACGCCATGGCTGCGCAGCTGCTGGTTGACGTTGTTCAGGATGAAGGCCACGCGCGCCTGGCGCGACTCGTCGAAGTCGGCCACCAGAAAGTCGCTGCGGATGTGCAGCTCGCCGTTGTCCTCTTCGTAGAAGCGGGCCGATTCCTCGATGTCGTCGTCGGTCGCGTCCTCGGGAATCGACAGCCCGTAGTATTGCTTGACCCAGCGCTTTTCCTCCGGCGTCGGGTCCTCCAGGTCGACCCAGATCGGGAGGAACTTGGACAGTTCCTCCAGCGATTCGATCTCTTCCTGGAACAGCCGTCCGTTGGACAGCGTGAAGACGTTGAGCATGGCAAGACTCCTGGGCGGTGAAGGCGGGTGTGGCGCGGCGGGCGGTGGGTGGCTTTCGGCCCCCGCGCGCCAGCGGTTCCCAGGGAGGCGAAAGCTATCGACTCGGGACGGGTTCCAAGGCGGGCTTTCGTTGAACGATCAGGACGGGGCGGATTATGGCACTGCGCCATGATCCGCGAAGCGCACGGCGCCGCCGCTGTCAACCTTGCCACGGCCGAACCGTGTGCCTGAAAGGGATTTGCCGGGCGGGATTGCTTTCGCCCCCGAACCGGCGCATAGTGGCTTGGCGTGACAGTGCCATGACGCCCCCGTCAGGTGCTGTGTTCCTGGCCACCGGGCGCTCCGGTCCGGGGCCGTCATCCCAGAAGGAGACTCCTTTATGAACTTGACGATCAGCGGACACCATCTCGAAGTCACTCCTGCGCTGCGCAGCTACGTGACGAGCAAGCTGGACCGGGTGACCCGGCACTTCGACCAGGTGGTGGACGTGAAGGTGTTGCTCTCGGTCGAGAACAAGCAGGAAAAGGACAAGCGCCAGCGGGCCGAGTGCCGCATCGGGGTCAAGGGCAACGACCTGTTTGCCGAAAGTGCCCACGAGGATCTGTACGCCGCCGTCGATGAGCTGGTCGACAAGCTCGACCGTCAGGTGGCCAAGCACAAGGAGAAGCTGCAATCCCACGACAGGGCGGCCGCCAAGCATTTGATGTAGTATCGTGTAACAACAACGAGCGAAGACTGTAGACTCCAGTTTGCAAGCCGCCCCGGCATCCTGCCGGGCGGCTTTCTTTCAGTCCGAGATGTGCACGTACCCGGTGAAGTGCCCGAACTCGCCCCCTGGGCGATGCCTGCCTGCACGCGGTGGCGGCGCCGCCATGAAATGCCGCGCGCCACAGGCGCATAATTGCAGGGTCAATGCCCATGAACCGTCTAGCCTCCATCCTTCCTGAATCGCAGGTGCTGGTGGGTGTCGAAGCCACCAGCAAGAAGCGCGCTTTTGAAGAAGCGGGCCTGCTGTTCGAGAACCTGCACGGCCTGTCGCGCGCGCTCATCACCGACAGCCTGTTCGCGCGCGAGCGCCTGGGCTCCACCGGCCTGGGCCACGGCGTGGCCATTCCGCACGGCCGCATCAAGGGCCTGAAGGCGCCCATGGCCGCGGTGCTGCAACTGGCGCAGCCGATCGGCTTCGACGCGCCCGACGAGCAGCCCGTGGGCCTGCTGATCTTCCTGCTGGTGCCCGAGGCGGCGACGCAGAAGCACCTCGAGATCCTGTCCGAGATCGCCGAGCTGCTGAGCGACTCGGGCCTGCGCGAGCGCATCAAGGCGGCGGGCTCGGTGCCCGAGCTGCACGGCCTGATCGCGCAGTGGCAGTCGGCCCAGGTTGCCCCGTGACCGCGGGCCCTGCCCGCGCCGCTGACGCGACGCAGCGCCGGCCATGAAGCCCACCGTCATCAGTGCCGACGTCCTGTTCGAGGACCACCGCGCCACGCTGCGCTGGCACTGGATCGCCGGGCTCGAGGCCTCCGAGCGCCGCTTCGACGATGCCGCCATCAGCCAGGCGCGCTCCAGTGCCGACCTGGTCGGCTACCTGAACTACATCCACCCCTACCGCGTGCAGATCCTGGGCGAGCGCGAGGTCGCCTACCTGACCAACGGCTCGCCCGAGGACTGCGCGCGCCGTGTGGCGCGCATCGTCACGCTGGAGCCGCCGGTGCTGGTGCTGTGCGACGGCCAGACCGCGCCGGACGCGCTGCTGTCGATGTGCGAGCGGGCGCAGATCCCGATGTTCGCCACGCACGAATCGGCGGCCTTCGTCATCGACGTGCTGCGCGCCTACCTGTCCAAGCACTTCGCCAACCGCACCACCATGCACGGCGTGTTCATGGACATCCTGGGCCTGGGCGTGCTGATCACCGGCGAATCGGGCCTGGGCAAGAGCGAGCTGGGGCTGGAGCTGATCTCGCGCGGCCACGGCCTGGTGGCCGACGACGCGGTGGACCTGTTCCGCATCAACCAGGCCACCATCGAGGGCCGCTGCCCCGAGCTGCTGCAGAACCTGCTGGAAGTGCGCGGCATCGGCCTGCTCGACATCCGCGCCATCTTCGGCGAGACCGCCGTGCGCCGCCACATGCGGCTGCGCCTGATCGTGCACCTGGTGCGGCGCGAAACCATGGAGCGCGACTACGAGCGGCTGCCCTACGAGCCGCTGACGCAGGAGGTGCTGGGCGTGCCGATCCAGAAGGCGGTGATCCAGGTGGTGGCCGGCCGCAACATCGCCGTGCTGGTGGAGGCGGCGGTGCGCAACCACATCCTGCAGCTGCGCGGCATCGACACCTACCAGGAGTTCGTCGACCGCCACCGCCGCGCGATGGAAAAAGGCGGCGACGCCTGACGCTTCCGTCTTGATAGCTGCTTACGCCCTACCGGCGGGCGCTGGAGGCCTTTTTGACCTGAAACCTCAGCGCCGCACCGGCGGCGTGCCGCTGTCGCGGTAGGGGCACTTGGCCTTGGTGCAGTGGGCGTACAGGCTGAGCGCGTGGTCGGCAATGGTGAAGCCGCGCGCCTTGGCCACCGCGGTCTGGCGCTTCTCGATCTCGGGGTCGTGGAATTCCTCGACATGGCCGCAGTCCAGGCACACCAGGTGGTCGTGGTGCTCGTCCTCGCGCAGCTCGTACACCGCCTTGCCGGCCTCGAAGTGGTGGCGACTCAGCAGGCCGGCCTGCTCGAACTGCATCAGCACGCGGTACACGGTGGCCAGGCCGATCTCGGACTGCTCGGCCAGCAGCACGCGGTAGACGTCCTCGGCCGTCATGTGGCGCTGCTCGGCCTTCTGGAAGATCTCCAGAATCTTCAGCCGGGGCAGGGTGGCTTTGAGGCCGGTGCTCTTGAGTTCGTCGATCATGTCCATGCCGGATCGTCTCGTCACAGCGCGCCGTGGCGCCGCCGCTACAATGACCGGCCGTATTGTGCATGAGCCGCGACGCATGTCTGTCATTCACCGAACCCATGCCCGCATGACCGCGCGGGTCATGCTGGCCGTGCTGGCCGCGGCCCTGGGCGCCTGCAGCAGCTTCGACCAGGGCACCCGCAGCCTGGCCGATGCCATCACCCTCTACAAACCCGAGGTGGTGCAGGGCAACTTCGTCTCCAAGGAGCAGGTGGCCGCGCTGCAGCCGGGCATGACGCGGCTGCAGGTGCGCGACATCCTGGGCACGCCGCTGGTCACCAGCCTGTTCCACGGCGACCGCTGGGACTACGTGTTCACCATGCGGCGCCAGCGCGTCGAGCCGCAGAACTTCCGGCTCACGCTGTTCTTCCAGGGCGACGTGCTGGAGCGCTTCGAGGGCGACGACATGCCCAGCGAGACCGAGTTCGTGCAGCGCATCAGCCGCGAGCGCAAGGTCAAGGTGCCGCGGCTCGAGGCCACCGAGGAGCAGCTGGCCAAGTTCCCCGCCGCTGCCGGCCCGGCCGGTGCCGCTTCGGCCGCGCCCGCGTCCGCGCAGCCGGCGGGCAGCTACCCGCCGCTGGAGCCGGCGCGCTGAGCGCACGCCCCGCGCCGGCCCGCGGGCCGGTTGTCTGACTGGACTTCATCTGCCAATGACCACCACCACTTCACCGCTGCGCGTTGCCGTTGCCGGCGCCACCGGCCGCATGGGCCAGATGCTGATCGAGGCCGTGCGCACCGCCGGCGACTGCGCCCTGGCCGGCGCGCTGGACCGCGAAGGCAGCCCCGCGCTGGGCCAGGATGCCGGCGGCTTTGCCGGCTGGGCCAGCGGCGTGGCCGTCACGGCCGACCTGGACGCCGGCCTGCAGGGCGCGCAGGTGCTGATCGACTTCACCCGCCCCGAGGCGACGATGGTGCACCTGGCCGCCTGCCGCCGCCATGGCGTGGCGCTGGTGATCGGCACCACCGGTTTCAGCGAGGCGCAGAAGGCCGAGATCGCCGCTGCCGCGCAGGACATCGCCATCGTCATGGCGCCCAACATGAGCGTGGGCGTCAACGTCACCCTCAAGCTGCTGGAGATGGCGGCCAGGGCGCTGTCCACCGGCTACGACATCGAGGTGATCGAGGCGCACCACCGCCACAAGGTGGACGCGCCCAGCGGCACCGCGCTGCAGATGGGCGAGGTGATCGCCGCCGCGCTGGGGCGCGAGCTGAAGGATTGCGCCGTGTACGAGCGCTACGGCCACACCGGCGAGCGCGACCCGTCGACCATCGGCTTCGCCACCATCCGCGGCGGCGACATCGTGGGCGACCACACGGTGCTGTTCGCCGGCACCGGCGAGCGCATCGAGATCAGCCACAAGAGCAGCAACCGCCAGGGCTACGCGCAGGGCAGCCTGCGCGCCGTGCGCTTTCTGGCCGGCAAGCGCAGCGGCCTGTTCGACATGGCCGATGTGCTGGGCCTGAAGTGACCGGCCTTCATTATTTTGATAGCTGCCAGCGCTTGATATATAACGATTTCAGCATGAAAACAACCTGAAATCGAGATATAACAAGCGCAAGCAGCTATGATTTTCATATCACGTTGACCTCCATCCCATGAACCTGCAACAAGTCTTCATGCAGAGCGACGCCATCGGCAAGGCCGTGGCGATTTTGCTGCTGCTCATGTCCATCGCCAGCTGGGTGGTGATTCTGTGGAAGGCGTGGATGCTGCGCCGCGCCGGTGGCGACGTGGCGCGCAGCGTGGCGGCGTTCTGGCAGGCGCCCTCGCTGGCCGATGCGGCCGGCCGCGTCGGCGGCTTCGACCGCGGCCAGCTGGTGCTGCCGCTGATCCAGTCCACCCAGGCGCCCGCCGGCGGCACGCTGGCGGCGGCGGGCGACCGTGCGCAGCAGCTCACGCGCGCGCTGCGCGATGCGCTGCACGCCGTCATGGGGCGGCTGCAGTTCGGCCAGGTGCTGCTGGCCACCATCGGCTCCACGGCGCCCTTCGTCGGCCTGCTGGGCACGGTGTGGGGCATCTACCATGCGCTGATCGGCATCGCCGGCTCGGGGCAGATCAGCATCGAGCGCGTGGCCGGCCCGGTGGGCGAGGCGCTGATCATGACCGCCGCCGGCCTGGCGGTGGCCATCCCGGCCGTGCTGGCCTACAACTGGTTCGGCCGCGTCATCGGCAACATCGAGGCCGAGCTGGAAGGCTTTGCGCGCGACTTGCGCGAACTGCTGGCAAAACATTGATGCACCCGAACATGTTCATCAACCTATCCAACACCCACCGGACGCCGCCGGGCCGCCCAAGGCGGCCGCGGCCCCTCGGGGGCAGCGCAGCACGCGCAGCGGCGAAGCGTGGGGGCATGTGACTCATGGCATTCGGACGACTCGAACGCACCAAGGGCAGCGAGCCCATGAGCGACATCAACGTCACGCCGCTGGTCGACGTGATGCTGGTGCTGGTGGTGATCTTCATCATCACCGCGCCGCTGCTGGCCAGCTCGATCCGGCTTGACCTGCCCAAGACCGACGCCGCCAAGCCGGGCGATCCGCCCAAGTTCGTCACCGTCGCAGTCGACAAGGCCGGCCAGGCCTTCTTCGACGACAGGCCGGTGACGCAGGCCGAGCTGGGCGCCGCCCTGCAGGACGCCGCCCGCGCCAACCCCGAGACCGAGGTGCAGCTGCGCGCCGACCAGGGCGTGCCCTACGGCCGCGTGGTCGAGGTGATGGGCGAGGCGCAGAAGGCCGGGCTGAACCGCATCGGCTTCGTGGCCGAGGCGCCGGCCGGCGCCGCGCCACCGACGCCGGCAGCCTCCAACTGATTCAGAGCCTTTTCGGGCGTTTGCGCAGACACGGCAAGCGCCGGCAGCTATCAACCAGATAGCATCAACGAGAGGCGCCGGCGCCGCAACCCCGCCACGCGCCCGCCTACAATTTGCCCATGCAAGAGAAATACAGCCACACCGACGTGGAACGGGCGGCGCACGCCCATTGGCAGGCGCGCGATGCCTATCGCGTGACCGAGGACGCGCGCAACGCCCAGGGCGCGCCCAAGCCCAAGTACTACGCCTGCTCCATGCTGCCCTACCCCAGCGGCAAGCTGCACATGGGCCACGTGCGCAACTACACCATCAACGACATGCTGGCGCGCCAGTTGCGCATGAAGGGCTTCAACGTGCTCATGCCCATGGGCTGGGACGCCTTCGGCCTGCCGGCCGAAAACGCCGCGCTGAAGAACGGCGTGCCGCCCGCGAAGTGGACCTACGACAACATCGCCCACATGAAGGGCCAGATGCAGGCCATGGGCCTGGCCATCGACTGGAGCCGTGAAGTCGCCACCTGCGACGCCAGCTACTACAAGTGGAACCAGTGGCTGTTCCTGAAGATGCTGGAAAAGGGCATCGCCTACCGCAAGACCCAGGTCGTCAACTGGGACCCGGTGGACCAGACCGTGCTGGCCAACGAGCAGGTCATCGACGGCAAGGGCTGGCGCACCGGCGCCGTGGTGGAAAAGCGCGAGATCCCCGGCTACTACCTGAAGATCACCGACTACGCGCAGGAGCTGCTCGACCACGTGCAGATCGGCAACCCCAAGGCCACGCTCGACGGCTGGCCCGAGCGCGTGCGCCTGATGCAGGAGCACTGGATCGGCAAGAGCGAAGGCGTGCGCTTTGCCTTCCCGCACGACATCCGGGGCGACGACGGCGCGCTGATCCAGGACGGGCGCATGTACGTGTTCACCACGCGCGCCGACACCATCATGGGCGTGACCTTCTGCGCCGTGGCGCCCGAGCACCCGCTGGCCGCGCAGGCCGCCAAGGGCAACCCCGAGCTGGCCGCCTTCATCGAGAAGTGCAAGCAAGGCGGCACCACCGAGGCCGAGCTGGCGCTGAAAGAAAAAGAGGGCATGCCCAC
Source organism: Ottowia beijingensis (assembly GCF_013423955.1). Taxonomy (GTDB): domain Bacteria; phylum Pseudomonadota; class Gammaproteobacteria; order Burkholderiales; family Burkholderiaceae_C; genus Ottowia; species Ottowia beijingensis. The sequence goes on from NZ_JACCKX010000001.1 coordinate 1,694,711, forward strand.
CGGCCTGACGGTGACGCACCCGCTGACCGGCGAGGCCGTGCCGCTGTGGGTGGGCAACTACGTGCTGATGAGCTACGGCGACGGCGCCGTGATGGGCGTGCCCGCCCACGACGAGCGCGACTTCGCCTTCGCGCTGAAGTACGGCCTGCCCATCGTGCAGGTGGTGCATGTCGACGGGCAGGAATACAGCTACACCCAGTGGCAGGACTGGTACGCCGACAAGCAGAACGGCGTCACCATCAACTCCGAAAATTTCAGCGGCTTGGCGTACCCGGAGGCGGTGAACGCCGTCGCCAAGGCACTGGCCGATCAGGGCCTGGGCGAGAAGAAGACCACCTGGCGCCTGCGCGACTGGGGCATCAGCCGCCAGCGCTACTGGGGCACGCCGATCCCGATGATCCACTGCGAGGCCTGCGGCACCGTGCCGGTGCCCGAGCAGGACCTGCCCGTGGTGCTGCCGCAGGACCTGGTGCCCGACGGCAGCGGCAACCCGCTGAACAAATGCGAGGCCTTCCTGGCGTGCACCTGCCCGCAATGCGGCAAGCCGGCGCGGCGCGAAACCGACACCATGGATACCTTCGTGGACTCGTCGTGGTACTTCATGCGCTACTGCGACCCGGCCAACGACCAGGCCATGGTGGCGGGCGGCACGCAGTACTGGATGCCGATGGACCAGTACATCGGCGGCATCGAGCACGCCATCCTGCACCTGCTGTACGCACGCTTCTGGACCAAGGTGATGCGCGACCTGGGGCTGGTGCAGATCGACGAGCCCTTCACCAGGCTGCTCACGCAGGGCATGGTGCTGAACCACATCTATTCGCGCCGCAACGAGAAGGGCGGCATCGAATACTTCTGGCCGGCCGACGTCGACCCCGTGATCGACGCCGACGGCAAGCAGGTGGCCGCGCGCCTGAACAAGGACGTGGGCAACCTGCCCGCCGGCACGCTGATCGACTACGAGGGCGTGGGCACCATGTCCAAGTCGAAGAACAACGGCGTCGATCCGCAGGCGCTGATCGACCAGTACGGCGCCGACACCGCGCGCCTGTACACCATGTTCACCTCGCCGCCCGAGCTGACGCTGGAGTGGAACGACGCCGCCGTCGAAGGCAGCTACCGCTTCCTGCGCCGCGTGTGGAACTTCGGCCTCAAGCTGAATACTATTGAAAATGTAGCTGCCAGCGCCCTATTGGCGGGCGCTGCAGCCCAGAATGGCATTCAATTCAGCAAGACCGCCAAGACCTTGCGCCACGAGATCCACAGCGTGCTCGGCCAGGTCGACTACGACTACCAGCGCCTGCAGTACAACACCGTGGTGTCGGGCGCGATGAAGATGCTGAACGCGCTGGAAGCCTTCAAGGGCGACGGCTCGCCCGGCGACAACGCGGCGCTGGCCGAGGGCTTCAGCAAGCTGCTGCGGGTGCTGTACCCGGTCACGCCGCACATCACGCACACGCTGTGGCAGCAACTGGGTTTTGCCGCCGTGCAGGGCGAGCTGCTCGACGCGCCCTGGCCGCAGATCGACCCCGAGGCGCTGAAGCAGGACGAGATCGAACTGATGCTGCAGATCAACGGCAAGCTGCGCGGCGCCATCCTGGTGCCGGCCAGCGCCAGCAAGGACGACATCGAGCAGACCGCACTCGCCAGCGAAGCCTTCCTGAGGCACAGCAGCGGCGGCGCGATCAAGAAGGTGGTGGTGGTGCCCGGCCGCCTGGTCAACGTGGTGGTGGGCTGATGGCCATGCCGCCGCGCCGCGCCCTGCTGCTGGCCGCTGCCACGGCGCCGCTGCTCAGCGCCTGCGGCTTCCAGCTGCGGCGCGCGCCCGAGTTCGCATTCCGCCGCATCGCCCTGGCCCTGCCCGCCGCGTCGTCACTGGCGGTCGAGCTGCGCCGCCAGCTCGAGGGCACGGGCCGGCTGGAGATCGTGGCCGACCAGAGCAAGGCCGAGGTGGTGCTGGAAAGCCCCGGCGAGCAGCGCGAGCGCACGGTGGTCAGCGTCACCGCCACCGGCGAAGTGCGCGAATTCCAGCTGCGCATCCGCTTCCGCTTCAGGCTGCGCACGCCCGAGGGGCGCGAGTTGCTGCCCATGTCCGAGATCCTGCGCCAGATCGACCAGAGCTACAGCGAATCCGCCGCGCTGTCGAAGGAGCAGGAGGCGCTGATGCTGTACCAGAACATGCAGAGCGACATCGTGCAGCAGGTGATGCGGCGGCTGGCGACAGTAAAAATATGACCCCCTGAGTCGCCTGCGGCGCCTTCCCCAGGATTCGAACATCCCCTGAGCGGCTTGCGCCGCTTCCCTTCTCTCTGCGGGAAGGGGGACAACGCCAGTGGCCGGCGCAGGTCCGGCCACGGCGTTCTCGCATGGCCTGCTCCGCGGCCTTGGGTTCGGGCTTGCTGCGCAGCCCGTGTGCTCCCGCTCCCGCGTGCGGGAGAGGGTTGGGGTGAGGGCACGCGTCCATCGCCCGCGCGCCTTCTGGCAAAGAGCGCCTGATGCAACTCGCCGCCGCGCAACTCGCGAACCATCTGCAGAAGGGCGTGCGCCCGCTGTACACGCTGCACGGTGACGAGCCGCTGCTGCAGCAGGAGGCGGCCGACGCCATCCGCGCCGCGGCGCGTGCGCAAGGCTACACCGAGCGCACGGTGCACACCGTCGCCGGCGCGCACTTCGACTGGAGCGCGGTGCTGGCAGCCGGCAGCAGTCTGAGCCTGTTCGCCGACAAGCAGATCGTCGAGGTGCGCATCCCGTCCGGCAAGCCGGGCAAGGACGGCAGCGCCGCGCTGCAGCAACTGGCCGACAGCGCCGCCGGCAACGACAGCACGCTGACGCTGGTGCTGCTGCCGCGGCTGGACAAGCAGACGAAATCCGGCGCCTGGTTCACCGCGCTCGACGGCGCCGGCGCCACGGTGCAGATCGACAGCATCGAACGCGCCGCGCTGCCGCAATGGATCGCCCAGCGCCTGGCCGCGCAGGGGCAGCGGGTGATGCCGGGCGAGGAAGGGCAGCGCGCGCTCGCTTTCTTTGCCGACCGCGTGGAAGGCAACCTGCTGGCCGCGCACCAGGAGATCAGCAAGCTGGCGCTGCTGTACCCCGCGGGCGAGTTGAGCGTCGAGCAGATCGAGGCGGCGGTGCTGAACGTGGCGCGCTACGACGTCTTCAAGCTGTCCGAAGCCGTGCTGGGCGGCCAGCGCGCGCGCGTGCAGCGCATGCTCGACGGCCTGCAGGCCGAGGGCGAGGCCGAGGTGCTGGTGCACTACGCGCTGGCCGAGGACATCCGCGCCCTCAAGCGCGTGAAGGACGCCGTGGGCGAAGGCCGGCCGCTGCCGATGGCGCTGCGCGAGCAGCGCGTGTGGGGCTTGCGCGAGCGCTTGTTCGAGCGCGTCCTGCCGCGCCTGACCGACATGCAGCTGGCCAACCTGCTGCATGCGGCGCACCAGGTGGATGGCATCGTCAAGGGCCTGAAGCACCCTGGCTGGCCGCAGGAGCCCTGGCCCGCACTGCACCGGCTGGCGCAAAGCCTGTGTGGCGCCTGCGGCGGCGCGGCCCGATAACCGGCCGCGCGGCGGTAGCGCGGTACGATTTCACGCCTGTCTGCGCTGCGTTGGCCGCCAGGCCCTGTGGATGCAGCTCTGAATGACATGCTCGTTAGAATGCAAGTTCAATCCAACGCGTATGCGCAACCTCGAACAGAAAACCGCCCGGCTGACCGTGCTCATCGACCCTTCCAAGAAGAAGGCGTTCGAGGCGCTGTGCGCGTCGCAGGACGTGACGCCGTCGCAGGTGGTGCGCCGCCTGATCCGCGACCATCTGCGCCAGCACGGCGTGCAGTGGGCGCCCGGCGAGATCGACGACCAGCAGCCGTCGTCGATGGCATCGCAGGACTGACACCCTCTGCTTCCCACTTGAAAACCCGAACCGCATGAAGCGTTGACGCGTCGCGCCCGCGGCTGCGCCATCGGCTCTCCGATGGGCCACGAAAAAGCCCCGGCATGCCGGGGCTTCGTTCATTCGATGTGGCGCCAGGGCCAGATCAGAAGTTCATTTCCTTGTCCACGTCCTGCACCTTGCGGCGGGCCATGGCCAGGTTGGCGCGCTGCTTGTCCAGCACGAAGTAGACGAACACGCCGTCCTTGCGCGCCGACGGGCGCAGGATGTGGTACTGCTTGCCCAGGGTGATCAGGATGTCCTCGATCACGTCGTTCAGGCCCAGCGAACGCATGGTCTTCATCTTGGAGCGGATCACTTCGGTGTTGCCGGCGGCAGCCACTTCCAGATCGACGCCGGAGCCGACCGAGCCCAGCATCATGCCGCTGGCAGAGTCGACCACGGCCGCGCACATGGCGCCATCCAGGGTCATCAGTTCGTCGAGGGTTTGCTTGATGGTCGCCATGTTCGTTTCCTTCTTGGCCAATGGATTGAGGGGTTCGCTTGCTTCGCAGCACATTGCAATGCGTTACATGCTGATGGCATGGTAATTCGCGGATCATGGGCGTCGCAATGCACCGCCGCGCCTTTGCGGCCGCTTCTCGTGATGGATTCGATGTTTAGCGCAGCAACCGGCCGCCACTGTCTTACGATGGCCGCATGCCAACCCGCAACTAGTTCACAACCATGGTCTATCGACGCTTTCTTGCAGCTTCATCCTTGATCTTGCTGTCTGTGCTTTCGGCTTGTGCGGCGCACGCACCGGCATCGTCGCCCGCAGGCGATGTGGTGAAGGTGTTCAAGAGCCGCGGCGCCGTGCAGTGCGAAGGCCGCGGCACCGCGCCCGAAGCCATGCGTGCCGAACTCGAGCGCGCCGGCGTGCGCGTGCAGGCCAGCGCCTGCGGCTCGGATGGCCGCATGCGCCCGGCGGTGTGCGGCGCCGGCACGGACGAGATCAACCTGTTCGACATCGCCGCCGCCGACCTGCCGCGCGCCCAGGCGCTGGGCTTTGCGCCGCTGTCGCAACTGAAAGGTGAAGCGCAGGCGGCGCCCTGCCGCTGAAGCGGCTTTTTGGACAATCGGGGCATGAACGCCCCGAACGTCGCCGACACCATGCACACCCTGGGCCTGCAGGCCCGCCAGGCCTCGCGCGCCATGGCCCGCGCCGGCACCGCCGCGCGCAACGCCGCGCTGCGCACGCTGGCGCGCCTGCTGCGCGAGAACGTGCCCGCGCTGCAAGCGCCCAACGAGCGCGACCTGGCCCGCGCCCGCGAGGCCGGCCTGGCCGAGCCGATGGTGGACCGCCTCAAGCTCACGCCGAAAATCATCGAGACCTGCGCCGAAGGCTGCGAGCAGCTGGCGGCCATGCCCGATGTGATCGGCGACATCGTGGGCATGAAGCAGCAGCCCAGCGGCATCCGCGTGGGCCAGATGCGCGTGCCCATCGGCGTGTTCGGCATGATCTACGAGAGCCGGCCCAACGTGACCATCGAGGCCGCTTCATTGAGCATCAAGAGCGGCAACGCCTGCATCCTGCGCGGCGGCAGCGAGGCCATCGACTCCAACAAGGCGCTGGCCGCGCTGGTGCAGCAGGCGCTTGAAAGCGCCGGCCTGCCGCGCGAGGCGGTGCAGCTGGTGCCCACCACCGACCGCGCCGCCGTGGGCCAGCTCATCGCCATGCCCGAGTTCGTCGACGTCATCATCCGCGCGGCGGCAAGGGCCTGATCGAGCGCATCAGCGCCGAGGCCAAGGTGCCCGTGATCAAGCACCTGGACGGCAACTGCCACACCTATGTGGACGACCCGTGCGACCTCGACCTGGCCGTGAAGGTGACCGACAACGCCAAGACGCAGAAATACAGCCCCTGCAACGCCACCGAGAGCCTGCTGGTGGCGCGCGGCGTGGCGACGCAGTTCCTGCCGCGCATCGGCGCCCTCTTCGCGGCCAAGGGCGTGGAGATGCGCTGCGATGCCGAGGCCACCGACATTCTCAAGCAAAATCAGCCTCCAGCGCCCGCCAGTCAAGCGCAGACAGCTATTGATATTGAAGCATTGGTGAAGCCTGCGCAGGACGCCGACTGGTCGGAGGAATACCTGGCGCCCATCATCAGCATCAAGGTGGTGGCCGGCGTCGATGAGGCCATCGCGCACATCAACCGCTATTCCAGCCACCACACCGACGCCATCCTGACCACCGACCACGTCCACGCCCAGCGCTTTCTGCGCGAAGTCGATTCGGCCAGCGTGATGGTCAACGCCAGCACGCGCTTTGCCGATGGCTTCGAGTATGGCCTGGGCGCCGAAATCGGCATCAGCACCGACAAGTTCCACGCCCGCGGGCCGGTGGGCATCGAGGGGCTGACTTCGCTGAAGTGGATCGTGCTGGGCGAAGGGGAAGTGCGGGGCTGAGGACAGCACCGCGCCGGCCCGGCCGGCTTGCCCACGCCCAAGCCCCGTTCGATGCGGGGCTTTTTCATTCCCTATTGGATATAAAGAAACAATAAAAAAGTAGTTTGAGCTTTAAGGCGTGGCACACAGACTACCGCTTGCGGCCGGCACTTCGCCGGCCTTGCTGTTTCACAAGCCTCGCCATGAAAACCTCGTTCCGCCTTCTTGTTTCCACCCTCGCGCTGGCCGCGGCCGGCAGCTTCAGCGCTGCCGCCAGCGCCCAGACCGCGCTGCTCAACGTCTCCTACGACGTGGCACGCGAGTTCTACAGGGACTTCAACACCGCCTTCGTCGCCCATTACAAGAAGACCACGGGCAAGGACATCAAGGTCGACCAGTCGCACGCCGGCTCCAGCGCGCAGGCGCGTGCCGTGGCCGACGGGCTGGCGGCCGATGTGGTGACCATGAACACCACCACAGACGTCGACTTCCTGGCCGAGCGCGGCGTGGTCGCCAAGGACTGGCGCAGCAAGTTCCCCATGGCGCCTCGCCCACCACCTCGACCATGCTGTTCCTGGTGCGCCACGGCAACCCGAAGAACATCAAGGACTGGGACGACCTGATCCGCCCCGACGTGAAGGTGGTGGTGGTCAACCCCAAAACCGGCGGCAACGGCCGCATGGCCTATCTGGCGGCCTGGGGCCAGGTGCGCGCCAAGGGCGGCAGCGATGCGCAGGCGGCCGAGTTCGTGGGCAAGCTGTACAAGAACGTGCCGGCGCTGGCACGCGGCGGGCGCGATGCCACGGGCATGTTCCTGCAGCGCAACCTGGGCGACGTGCTGGTGACCTTCGAATCCGAAGTGGTGTCGGTCGAGAACGAGTTCGGCAAGGGCAAGGTGGATGCCATCCACCCCAGCGCGAGCCTGGTCACCGAGAACCCGGTCGCCATCGTCGAGCGCACGGTGGCCAAGAAGGGCACGGCCGCCGAGGCCAGGGCCTACCTCGACTTCCTGTACTCCGACGAAGGCCAGCAGATCGCCGCCAAGCACAACATCCGTCCGCGCAACGAAGCCATCCTGAAGTCCCACGCCAACGTGTTCAAGCCGATCAAGCTGTTCACGGTGGACCAGTACTTCGGCTCGCTGGCCGAGGCTCAGAAAGTGCACTTCAACGACGGCGGACAGTTCGACAAGCTGTACCAGCCGGGCAAGTGAGGTTTCTCACTCCCTCTCTCGCTGGCGGGAGAGGACCGGGGTGAGGGTGACTTCACTCCCTCCCCGCTGGGGAGGGTTGGGGTGGGGCTGACGGCGTCTGAGCGACAAGAAGCGCCGCAGCCCTCACCCCAGCCCTCTCCCCAGAGGGGCGAGGGAGTAAACAGCCGCCACCGCCCGCTGAACCTGCGCCAGCCGCTATTCATTTGATATGACCGCCGCCGCCCTCACCGCGCCCCCACTGCCGGCCACGCCCCGCCGCCGCGCGCGCCGCGTGCTGCCCGGTTTCAACCTCACGCTGGGCTACACGCTGCTGTACCTCAGCCTCGTCGTGCTGATCCCGCTGTCGGCGCTGGTCATCCACACCTTGTCGATGAGCTGGGCCGACTTCTGGGCCGCCGTCAGCGCGCCGCGCGTGCTGGCCTCGTTCCGGCTCACCTTCGGCGCGTCTCTGATCGCCGCTTGCGTCAACGTGGTGGCCGGGCTGCTGGTGGCCTGGGTGCTGGTGCGCTACCAGTTCCCCGGCAAGAAGATCGCCGACGCGCTGGTCGACCTGCCCTTCGCGCTGCCCACGGCCGTGGCGGGCATCGCGCTCACCGCCATCCTGGCCGGCAACGGCTGGATCGGGCAATATCTGGAGCCGCTGGGCATCCAGCTCGCCTTCCAGCCCGCGGGCATCGTCATCGCGCTGATCTTCATCGGCCTGCCCTTCGTGGTGCGCACCGTGCAGCCGGTGCTGGAAGACACCGAGAAGGAGCTGGAAGAGGCAGCGGCCTGCCTGGGTGCCACGCGCTGGCAGACCTTCTGGCGCGTGATCTTCCCGGCCATCGCGCCGGCGCTGCTCACCGGCTTTGCCATGGCGTTCGCCCGCGCGGTGGGCGAATACGGCTCGGTCATCTTCATCGCCGGCAACATGCCCATGGTGTCGGAGATCACGCCGCTGGTCATCATCGGCAAGCTGGAGCAGTACGACTACGCCGGCGCCACCGCCGTGGCCTGCGTGATGCTGCTGATCTCCTTCATCCTGCTGCTCATCATCAACGGCCTGCAGGCCTGGGGCCGTCGCCGCTACGGGGGTGCGGGATGAGCGCCGCCGGCATCGCGCGGCGCGTGCGCACCACCGAGTCGCCCGCCATCCGCTGGCTGCTGACGGCGCTGGCGCTGGGCTTCATGGGGCTGTTCCTGGTGCTGCCGCTGGCGGCCGTGTTCGTCGAGGCGCTCAAGGCCGGCTGGACCGCGTACTGGGCCGCGCTGAAGGAGCCCGACGCGCTGTCCGCCATCCGCCTGACGCTGCTCACCGCCGCCATCGCCGTGCCGCTGAACCTCGTCTTCGGCGTGGCGGCGGCGTGGTGCATCGCCAAGTTCGAGTTCCGCGGCAAGGCCTTTCTGACGACACTGATCGACCTGCCGTTCTCGGTCTCGCCCGTGGTCGCCGGCCTGGTCTACGTGCTGGTGTTCGGCGCGCAGGGCTGGCTGGGCCCGTGGCTGGCCGAGCACGACATCAAGATCATCTTTGCCGTGCCGGGCATCGTGCTGGCCACGGTGTTCGTCACCTTTCCGTTCATCGCGCGCGAGCTGATTCCGCTCATGCAGGCGCAGGGCAGCGACGAGGAGCAGGCCGCCCAGGTGCTGGCGCCAGCGGCTGGCAGACCTTCTGGCACGTGACGCTGCCCAACATCAAGTGGGGGCTGATCTACGGCGTGATTCTGTGCAACGCGCGGGCGATGGGCGAATTCGGTGCCGTCTCGGTCGTCAGCGGCCACATCCGCGGCCAGACCAACACCATGCCGCTGCACGTGGAAGTGCTCTACAACGAATACCAGGGCCAGGCCGCATTCGCGGTGGCCTCGCTGCTGGCGCTGCTGGCCATCGTCACGCTCATCGTCAAGACGGTGGTGGAGTGGCGGCACGAGCGCGAGATGAAAGCCATCGCCGAGCTGCCGCCGGAGCGGCCGGCATGAAGACCGAACAACCCAACAGCCGGACGCAGAGGACGCAGAGGTTTCGCAGAAGGCGCAGAAAAACAGCCAAGACTTTCTTTCGGCTGATGGCGTTGACGCCCAAAGGAAAACCAGTTTTGGCTGTTTCTTTTGCGTCCTCTGCGAAACCTCTGCGTCCTCTGCGTCCGGTATTCGGTATCAAGAAAGCCACCCCTCATGAGCATCGAAATCCGCCACGTCACCAAGCACTTCGGCGCCTTCCGTGCGCTGAACGACGTCAGCCTCGACATTGCCTCGGGCGAGCTGGTCGCGCTGCTCGGCCCCTCGGGCTGCGGCAAGACGACGCTGCTGCGCATCATCGCGGGCTTGGAATCGGCCGACGCGGGCAGCATCCTGTTCAGCGGCGCCGACACCACCGATGTGCACGTGCGCGAGCGGCAGGTAGGCTTCGTGTTTCAGCACTACGCGCTGTTCCGCCACATGACGGTGGCCGAGAACGTCGCCTTCGGCCTGCGCGTCAAGCCGCGCCGCGAGCGCCTGAGCGATGCGCAGATCAAGGCCAAGGTGCACGAGCTGCTCGGCCTGGTGCAGCTCGACTGGCTGGCCGACCGATACCCGTCGCAACTGTCGGGCGGGCAGCGCCAGCGCATTGCCTTGGCGCGCGCGCTGGCGGTGGAGCCCAAGGTGCTGCTGCTCGACGAGCCCTTTGGCGCGCTCGACGCCAAGGTGCGCAAAGAGTTGCGCCGCTGGCTGCGCCGCCTGCACGACGAGCTGCACGTCACCAGCATCTTCGTCACGCACGATCAGGAAGAAGCGCTCGAAGTGGCCGACCGCGTGGTGGTGATGAACAAGGGCCGCATCGAGCAAGTGGGCACCCCGCAAGAGGTGTGGGAACACCCCGCCAGCCCCTTCGTCTATGGCTTTCTGGGCGATGTGAACCTGTTCCGTGGCCGCGCCACGGGCGGGCAGGTGCAGGTGGGCGACTGGCAAATTGCCGCGCCCGAGCACGCCCACGCGCTGGACGCCGAAGCCATGGCCTTCGTGCGCCCCAGCGATCTGACCGTGGCCCCTACGCCGCCGGCGCCACCAGCGGCCTGGCCGCCCGGCTCGACCGCGCCCTGCTCATCGGCCCCCTGGCGCGGCTGGAGTTGACGCCGCACGACAACCCCAGCCACATTCTGGAAGCGCACCTGCCGGCCAACGAATTCCGCCAACTGGGCGTGCAAGAAGGCGACAGCGTGCGGGTGTCACCACGCAAGGCGCGCGTGTTTCTGGAAACGGTAGACGACCCGGCGGCGATGATTTGAGCGCCCAGCGCACAGGCCGAGCGCTCAATGCACAAAGCGCCCCTGCGGGTTGACCAGCGACAGATCCACCAACTGCATGCCCAAGTGCTGGCCGGGTCGGTAGCTGTTGCGCAAGCCGGAAAGCTCCAGCTGCCCCGCCTTTTCAATGCCGGTCACCAGGCTCTCGCGCGTGGGCTGCGGGCCGGCCAGCCGCAGCGCCGCCACCAGCGCCTTGGCCGTGATGTAGCCTTCCAGGCTGCCGTAGGAAAACGCTTTGCCGGGATGGCGTTGCTTGAAGTCGTCCTGGTACTCGCGGGCGATGGCCGTCTTGCGCTCCCACGGGCTGGGCACCACTTGCGCCACCACCATGCCCTGCGCCAGCGGGCCCAGGTTGGCCGCCAGTTGGGTGGCGCCTGAGTTCACGGCGCTGAACTGCACCTTCACGCCCTGCTGGCGCGCCTGGCGGATCAGCTTTTCATACACGCCAATGCCGCCGTGGTTGAACACCAGCTGCGTGTTGGAGCTGCCAAGGCGCTGGGCCAGCGCGGCGATCTGCGCATCGCTCTCATCCGATTTGAACGGCAGATCAGCCGTCAACTGCAAGCCCAGCTGCTGGCACAGGGCCTGCACGTTCTTCAGGTGCTGCTGACCCGTATCGGAATCGGCGCGCATGAAACCCACGCGCTGAATGCCGGTCATCTTGGCGTATTCCAGCAGCACGCGGAATTCCTCCTTGTGCTCGGCCCGCACCGGGAACACCATGGGTTGGTGCGGCACGCGCAAGCTGGGTGAGCCGGCCATGGGTCCGATAAAAGGCACCTTGTGCGACACCGCCACACGCATCACGGCGGTGGAGGGGCCGCCCTCAACAGAGCCGAACAGCACGAACACCCGGTCTTTTTCCACCAGCTGGCGCGCATTCGCCTCGGCTTTGGCGGCCTGGCTGTCATCGTCCAACGTGCCCAGCGCCACCTGGCGGCCATGCACGCCGCCTTGCGCGTTGATCTTGTCCAGGTAGGTGCGCACACCGTCCATCACGGCCGCGCCGTAGGCGTTCTTGCCTCCTTGCAGCGTGATGCTCTGGCCCACCAGCACCTGCTGGGCCGTCACGCCCTCGGCGGCGTGCAACCAGCCAGCCCAGGCCAGCAGCGCGCAGGCGGCAGCAGCCCGCAGTGTGTCTTTTCTTGACGGCATGTAGTCCCTCCCTTGATAAGTTGCTTCAAATTCTAGGATGCGCCTGGTGCTTTCCGCCGTGCTTTCGACACGGTTTGGCCCTCCTGGCCATGCCGCGCTGTGCTGCCGGGCCGGACGCCTGCGGCATCCAGCTCATCACCTGCCCATATTTCGAAAAGAAAGGATCGCACGCCATGACCATCCTCGTTGCCTACGTTGCCCGCCCCGAAGGCCAGGCCGCGCTCGACAAAGGCATTGAAATCGCCACCCGCCGCAACGAACCGCTGGTGGTGGTCAACGCCGGCCCGGGCGGCAAGGACGACACCGGCGTGGTCGACGGCTACGAGGGCGAGCGTCTGGCCGAGCGCCTGGCCAAGCTGCCGGTGCCCGCCGAGTTCAAGCACTTCGTGCGCGGCAAGAGCACGGTCGACGAGATCGAGGCGTTGGTCAACCACCTGGACGTGTCGGTGCTGGTGATCGGCCTGCGCCGCCGTACCGCCGTGGGCAAGCTGCTGCTGGGCAGCACGGCGCAGGAGATTCTGATGACGGTGTCGTGCCCCGTGCTGTGCGTGAAAGCGGCCTAGGCCCTATCCGCGAATACTCTGTTTTTGATAGCTGCTGGCGCTTGATACACAAGCGCCAGGGGCCGATTTGGCTTGAAAATCAATCGCGGGGCGGCCGCACCGGCTCGCTGCCGCCGATGAGTGGGATGGCCGCATCGGTGCGGTCGGCGCGAAACGGCACGCGCGCATCGCCTTGCGTCACCTTGCCGATCAGCTCGCGCCCGGCGATGCGGCCGTCGAACTCGCGCAGCTGGCCCTCGGCATCGGTCAGCGCGAAGCGCACGCGGTCGCCGGCCAGCAGCGGCTGGCGCAGGCTGGCGGTGAAATCGCGGAACACGGCGGCGCCGCCGACCTGCTGAAAGCGCTGATCGACCTCCAGCAAACCGCGCGCCTCGCTGCCATCGGCGAGCGGAAAGCGCAGCGCCCATTCACCGCCAAAGTTCGCCGGCACCAGCCACAAAAAGGCCGTCGCCCCGCCCGCGTTGGTGACTTCGTCGGGCCGCCAGTCGCCCATGTCGAACGAGTGCGACACCACGCGCGTGCCCGGCGTGAGCGCCAGCAGGCGATGGCGCAGGCGCAGGTTCAGGCGCGGCAGCAGGTACAGCGTGACGATGCTGGCGCGCGAGAAGTCGGATTCAAAGATGTCGGCCTTTTCGAAGCGCGCGTGCTCGGCCACGCCGGCCGCCTGCGCGCGCTGCCGCGCCAATGTCACCAGCTCGGGGTTGTATTCAATGCCCAGCCCGCGCGCGCCAGCCTTGGCGGCGGCGATGACGATCTTGCCGTCGCCCGCCCCCAGGTCGATCACGAAGTCGCGCGGCCTGAGACCCGCCAGCCGCAGCATGCGATCGACCATGGCATCGGGTGTGGGCGCCCAGATGACGTCCTTGCCGGGCTGGCCGAAGATGGGGGCTGGCGCCGTGTCCTGCGCTCGCGCCACGAGTGGGGCGAATGCGGCGGCCCCCAGCAAGTGCCGGCGGGAGACGGTGTGGGTCATATCAAAATGATAGCTGTTCGCGCTTGATAGACAAGCGCTGGAGGCCTGTTTCATAAAAACATGACCGCCCACTTCATCCCAGGCTGCGCAGCAAGCCGCTCAGAAGGCCGCGGAGCAGGCCATGCCGGAACGCCGTGGCCGGGGTCCCCCGGCCGCCAGCGTTGTCCCCCACAGGGGAAGGCGCGTCAGCGCCTCAGGGGGAGCATCAGAACGGGATGTCGTCATCCATGTCGTCAAAACCCGAGCCGGGCTTTGACGCGGCAGGCGCCGGTGCGCGCGGTGCAGGGGCAGCGCGCGGGGCGGCGCCGCGCGGCGTGGGGCGTCGTAGCCACCGCCATCACCACCACCGCCGTAGCCGCCACCGCCATCGTCCGACGGGCCGCCCATGCCCTGGCGGCTGCCCAGCATCTGCATCTGGTCGACGCGGATCTCGGTGCTGTAGCGGTCCTGGCCGGTGGCCTGGTCCTGCCACTTGCGGGTGCGGATGCTGCCTTCGACGTAAATCTGGCTGCCCTTGCGCAGGTACTGGCCGGCGATCTCGGCCAGGCGGCCGTTGAACACCAGGCGGTGCCATTCGGTGTGTTCGCGCGGCTCGCCGCTTTGCTTGTCGCGCCACTTGTCGGTGGTGGCCAGCGTCACGTTGGCCACCTGGTCGCCGCTGGGAAAGGTGCGCATCTCGGGGTCGCGCCCCAGGTTGCCGACGAGGATGACTTTGTTGACGGAGGCCATGGCTTGTTCCTGTGAAAGTGAAAAGGGAAACAGCGGTTGAACTGAACGAAACTGGCAATTGTGCCGCAACGCCCATGCCAGAATGCCCCGCATGAAGGACGATCCGGATTTCCTGGACCAGGTACGCAGCGAGGTGACCGACCCGCGCATCTGGATCGACCGCTTCGTCGTCGGCCTGTTCGCGCTGCTGGCCGGCTTGTCGGTGGTGCTGTTCACGCTGCTGGCCGACGCGGCCGAGCAGGCCTTCAAGTCGATGCAGGCCAGCGGGCGCTGGTGGCCGCTGCTGTGGACACCGGCACTGACGGCGCTGATCGTGTGGGCCACCACGCGCTTTGCGCCCGGCGCGGGCGGCTCGGGGCCGCCGCAGGCACTGGCGGCGCTCGATCCGCGGCTGGACGCGTCCTCGCGCTCGGCGCTGGTGTCGCTAAAGATTTCCTTGGCCAAGGCGCTGGCGGTGGTGGGCGGGCTGCTGGCAGGGCTGTCGATCGGGCGCCAGGGGCCGTCGGTGCAGATCGCCGCGGGCGTGATGTACGCCGCGCGGCGCTTTCTGTCGCCGCGCTCGGGCATCAGCGCGCGCGAGCTGCTGGTGGCGGCGCCGCGGCGGGCATCGCGGCGGCCTTCAACACGCCGCTGGGCGGCATCGTGTTCGCCATCGAGGAGCTGTCGCGCCGGCTGGAGACGCGCTCGTCCGGCCTGATGCTGGGCGCCATCGTGATGGCCGGCCTGGTGGCCGTGGCGGCGTTCGGCAACCTGTCGTATTTCGGGCGCATCCGCATCGAGCGCGTGGAATGGGGCGTGCTGCTGCCGGGGCTGACGCTGGCGCTGGTTTGCGGGCTGGTGGGCGGGCTGTTCGCGCGGCTGCTCATCGTGTCGCTGTTCGGCGGCACCGACCGCTTCAGCGCCTATCGTCGCCAACATCCGATCCGCTTTGCCGCCGCCTGCGGGCTGGCGGTGGCGGTGATCGGCCTGGTGACGCAGGCCACGGCCGTGGGTGGCGGGCATGCGCACACGCGCACGCTGCTGGCGGGCGAATCGCCCGACGCGCCGCTGCTGTGGACGCTGCTGAAGTTCGTCGCCACCTGGCTGTCGGCCTGGTCGGGCGTGCCGGGCGGGCTGTTCACGCCCAGCCTGTCGATCGGCGCCAGCCTGGGGCACGACGTGGCGCAGCTGCTGGCGCCCGAATACACCACGGTGCTGATCGCGCTGGGCATGGCCGGCTTTCTGGGCGCCATGACGCAGACCCCCATCACCGCCATGATCATCGTGATGGAGATGGTGGACGGCTACGCCATGGTGCTGGGGCTGATGGCCTGCGCGCTGCTGGCCAGCCTGGTGTCGCGCATGGTCAGCCGGCCGCTGTACGCAACGATCGCCGACCAACTGGTGGCGCGCCTGGCGCCCGACGCCACCGCTAGAACGCCCGAGCAGCAGATGGCGCAGCCGATGCCTTCGACGCCGGCATCACCTGCCCCCAGCCCAGCAGCAGCCACAGCAGCGCCAACACCGACGTTGCCACCAGCACCGCCTGCGGCCCCGGCCTTGACCAGCCAGCCGCCCAGCGCGCCGCCGGCAAACAGGCCCAGCGACTGCAGCGTGTTGTAGACGCCCAGTGCCGCGCCGCGCGCATGCGCTGGCGCCAGGCGCGAGATCAGGCTCGGCTGCGTGGCCTCCAGCAGGTTGAAGGCGATGAAGAAGAACAACAGCAGCGCGCCCAGCGTCCACAGCCCCGGCGCACGCGGCGCCAGCAGCAGCAGCGCCAGTTGCACGGCAAACAGCAGCGCGATGCCGGTGCGCAGCACCGCGCAGCGCACCGCGCCGCTCGGCCGCGAACAGCCCGCCCAGCATGAGGAACGAGGCCAGCACCGCCGGCAGGTACACGTGCCAGTGCTGCGCCTTGGGCAGCCCGGCCTGCACCAGCAGCGCGGGCACCACCACCCACATCGCCATCTGCACCGTGTGCAGCACGAACACGCCCAGGTCCAGCCGCCACAGGTGCGGGTGCAGCCACACGTCGGCCAGGCGGCCGCGCGGCACGTCGGCGTGCTTGGCCGGCTCGGCCGGCGTCCACCACAGCACCACGGCGATGCCGGCCAGCGACAGCGCGCAGGTCAGCCAGAACAGCCCGCCCAGGCCGATCACCGCGGCCAGCGGCGGCGCCGCCACCAGCGACAGCGCGAACATCGCCGCGATGCTGATGCCCACCAGCGCCATGCCCTTGGTGCGCACCTCGTCGCGCGTCTGGTCGGCCAGCAGCGCCGTCACCGCTGCCGACACCGCACCCGCGCCCTGGATGGCGCGGCCGATGATGAGCATCTGCACGCTGCCCGCCAGCGCCGCGACGGCGCTGCCCAGGGCGAACACCAGCAGCCCGACCACGATGACCTTCTTGCGCCCCACGCGGTCGGACGCCAGCCCCAGCGGCACCTGCATGACGGCCTGCGTCAGCCCGTAGATGCCCATCGCCAGCCCCACCAGCGCCGGGTCGTCGCCGCCGGGGTAACGCGCCGCCTCCAGCGCGAACACCGGCAGCACCAGGAACAGCCCCAGCATGCGCAGCGCGAAGATGCCCGCCAGCGACAGGCTGGCGCGCCGCTCGTCCGGCGTCATGCGGTGGGAAACGGGGAGGAGGAGGAAGCAGCGGTCACGCGAATTGAACAACGAAGCCGGGCAGAACGCGGCCCCGCGGGCCGCGCCCGGTATTGTCGATCATCGGCGCGTAGCTGCCGGACAAGGCATCGAATCGGGCTTCAGGCGCCGTCCAGAAAGCGCTGGAAGCTATCCAAAAAGAGCGATAGAGGACTGCTGGGGTGACACCAGCAGGCACGGGCGTTGCTCACAAGGCAGGCAGCGTGTGCCGCAGAAATACTCCCGATTCAATAGCTTCCTGCGCAGTACTGGTAACGCCTGAAGGCCATTTTCATGCCGAATCTTCGGTACTGCGCAGCAGATCGAGCAGCGCGCGCAAACCCGCCGGCTGCAGGCGCCGGCTGGGGTGGTACAGGTACAGCTGCTCGGCCGGCGGCAGCCAGTCTTGCAGCACCCGCACCAGCCGCCCGGCGGCCACGGCGGGCGCGGCCTGCCCTTCGTAGACGTAGGCCAGCCCCAGGCCGGCCTCGGCCGCCAGCAGCATGGCCGTCTGGTCGTTGGCGGTGAAAGCGCCCGCCACCTGCACCTCGAACCCGCGCCCGTCCGGTGCGACGAACTCCCAGCCATACAGCCGCCCACTGGGAAAGCGCAGCCGGATGCAGGCGTGCGCCATCAGCTCGGCCGGCGTGCGCGGCGTGCCGTGGCGCGCCAGGTAAGCGGGCGCGGCGACGACGGCAAAGCGCTGCGGCGCGCCCACCGGCAGCGCCACCATGTCGCCCTGCAGACTCTCGCCAAAGCGCAGGCCGGCGTCGAAGCCGGCGGCCACGATGTCGACCAGCGCCTCGTCGCAGCTCAGCTCCACCGCCATGCCGGGGTGCGCGGCCAGAAAGCGCGCCAGCCGCGGCATCAGCACCAGGTGGGCGGCGGTGCGCGGGGCGGTCAGGCGCAGGGTGCCCCGCGGGTGTCGGCGGCCTCGCGCGCCTCGCCCACCGCGCGGCGGATGTCGGCCAGCGCCGGCGCCAGCGTGGCCAGCAGGCGCGCGCCGGCTTCGGTGGGCGCCACGCTGCGGGTGGTGCGGTGCAGCAGGCGCAGGCCCAGGCGCGCTTCCAGCGTGCGCAGGCTGTGGCTGACGGCCGAGGGCGTCACGCCCAAGCGCGTGGCAGCGGCGCGAAAGCTGCCCGCCTCGGCCACGGCGGCAAAGGCTTGCAGCTCGTTCAGCGGGGCGTCCGGCAAGGTCATTGGTGAAAGTGGCTCAGCAATTCGATGAATGGCGGGGCGATTATCAAACGCAGCCGGCCGGCGTAAGCTGAACCCTCATTGAAGAAAAGGACCCGCCATGACCGCCACCCATCGCCCCCTCGGTTCCACGCTGCCGCCCGTCTTCCCCATCGGGCTGGGCTGCATGGGCATGAGCGAGTTCTACGGCGCCAGCGACGACGCCGAATCGCTGGCCACGCTGGCGCGCGCCGTCGAGCTGGGCGTGATGCTGTTCGACACGGCCGACACCTACGGCCTGGGCGCCAATGAAGAACTGCTGGGCCGCTTCATCGCCGAAGGCGCGCCGCGCGGCGCGCGCGCATGGTGATCGCCACCAAGTTCGGCATCGTGCGGCAGGCCGGCACGTATGAGCGCCGCATCGACAACTCGCCCGCCTACATCCGCGCCGCGTGCGAGGCATCGCTTCAGCGCCTGGGCGTGGAGCAGATCGACCTTTACTACTGCCACCGGCGCGATGCGGCGGTGCCGATCGAGGAGGTGGTGGGCGCCATGGCCGAGCTGGTGCGCGCGGGCAAGGTGAAGGCCATCGGCCTGTCCGAAGTCAGCGCCGACACGCTGCGCCGCGCCCACGCCGTGCACCCCATCGCCGCGCTGCAGAGCGAGTACTCGCTGTTCACGCGCGAGCCCGAGACCGACGTGCTGCCGGCCTGCCGCGAACTGGGCACCGCCTTCGTCGCCTACAGCCCGCTGGGCCGCGCCATGCTGACCGGCGCGCTCGATACGGCCAAGCTGGAAGCGGGCGACTTCCGCGCCAACAACCCGCGCTTTCAGGGCGAAGCGGCTGCGGCCAACGCAGCGCTGGTCGAGCAACTGGGCGCACTGGCGCGCGAGTGGGGACTGACGCCGGCACAACTCGCACTGGCCTGGATGCTGGCCCGGCAGCCGCACGCCATCCCCATCCCTGGCACGCGCCGGATCGCCCGGCTGGAGGAGAACCTGGCCGCCGCGCGGTGGCGCTGACGCCGGCGCAGACCGCGCGCATCGAAGCCGTGTTCGCGCCCGGCGCGGCGCAGGGCGGGCGCTATCCCGACGCCGGTTGGGCGGGCGTTGAAACGCGGCGCTGAGCGCGCCCGAACACGCCGCGTTCTTGATGTTTGCTAAGGATCGGAAGCTTCGCAGGAACGCGCGCTGAATCCCGCCCTCCGACGTTCCATGCAGGCGATGTCCGCCTGACGTCAAGGAGATGAGGATGAAAGCCCTGAAATGGACGCTCGCGGCCACCGCCGTGGTCACGCTGATGACGCTGGGCGCGCCGATCCACGCCCAGGCCCAAACCGCCGCCCACGACCACGGCAGCGCGCCGCAGTCGCTGACGCTCAACCAGGGCCAGAAATGGGCCACCGACGCGCCGTTGCGCAAGGGCATGGATGGCATCCGGGGCCTGGTTGCACCGCAGCTGAAGGCCGCGCACGCCGGCAAGCTCAGCGCCGCCCAATACAAGCAACTGGCCGGCAAGATCGAACGCGAAGTCGCCGGCATCGTGGAGAACTGCAAGCTGGAGCCCGCCGCCGACGCCCAGCTGCACGGCCTGATCGCCGAGATCGGCGCCGGCGTCGACGCCTTGAACGGCAAGTCCGCCGACACCCGGCCGGTCGATGGACTGCTGAAGGTGACGCACGCCGTCAACCAATACCCCCACTACTTCGACCACCCGGGCTTTCGTGCCCTCCCGATCGCGCACTGAGCGCTTCATGGCCCGTCTGACCACCACCTGAGGAGACCATCATGACCTTCACCACTTTCCTTCGCACGCTGGCATCGTCGATCACCAGCCTCGTCATCCGCCCCGCCTCGGCGCACTGCGACACGGCTGACGGCCCCGCCGTCGTCGATGGCCGCCGCGCGCTGAGCCAGGGCAACGTCAACATCGCCCTGAAATGGGTCATGCCCGAGGGCGAGGACGAACTGCGTGCCGCCTTCGACCGCGCCCAGCGCGTGCGCGCCGTGGGCGGTGAAGCGGCCGCGCTGGCCGAGCAGTGGTTCCTGGAGAACATGGTGCGCATCCACCGGGCCGGCGAAGGCGCGGGCTACGACGGCATCAAGCCGGCTGGCCCCATGTCCCGGCCCAGGTGCGTGCCGCCGACGAGGCGCTGGAGAAGGGCAGCATCGAGCCGCTGCGCGGCCTGATCGACGCCGAGCGCTGGCCCGAGCTGGAAAAGCGCTTCGACAAGGCCATCGCGCTGAAGCACTTCGACGACGACGACCTGCCCGCCGCGCGCACCTACATGGACGCCTACGTGTCCTTCTTCAAATACGCCGAAGGGCACGACCACGAGCATGGGCACGGCCACCACGGTCATGGCGGCGACCACCACTGATCGGAAAGGGATCACCGGCATGTTGTGGCTCACCCGCGTGCAATCGCACTCCATGGCCCCGACGCTGCCCGGCGGCGCGCTGGCGCTGACGCGCCGGCTGTGGCGCCGCACCCCGGTGCGCCGCGGTGACGTGGTGGTGGTCGATTCGCGCGAGCTGGGCCGGCACGTGGTCAAGCGCGTCATCGGCCTGCCGGGCGAGACCGTCGCCATC
The DNA here is from genome assembly GCF_013423955.1 of Ottowia beijingensis. Lineage (GTDB taxonomy): Bacteria > Pseudomonadota > Gammaproteobacteria > Burkholderiales > Burkholderiaceae_C > Ottowia > Ottowia beijingensis. The sequence continues at coordinate 1,715,313 of NZ_JACCKX010000001.1, forward strand.
GAGGCAGGACGGGTGTCGATCAACGGCCAGCCGCTGGCCGAACCCTACGCCAGCCGTTCCGTCTTTACCGACACCTTTCACGTCCCCGCTGGCCACTACCTGCTGCTGGGCGACCATCGCGACGCCTCCAGCGACAGCCGCAGCTGGCGCCAGCCCTACATCGCCCGCGCGGCGCTCATCGGGCGCCTCATTGGCCGCGGCTGGTCGTGGCCGCAGCGTGGTTTGCCATTCGCGGTAGAGAGACCAGCATGAACACGCCCGCTTACTACGACACCGTGCCGCCCATCACGATGACCGACCCGCTGGCCGAAACGCTCGGCTCGGCCGAGGGCGGCACGCTCGAATACCGCTACCTCGACGCCGTCAAGTTGACCGGCCACTCCTGCCCCACCGTGGCCGGCGCGTGGCGCTTGACACGCGACGCGCTGGCCCGCCTGTACCCGCAGGGCACGCCACGGCGCGGCGAGATCAGGGTGGAGTTGCGGGAGTCGCTCGATGACGGGGTGGTCGGCGTGATCGCCAGCGTCGTCTCGCTGGTGACGGGCGCCGCCAATGCCGGCGGCTTCAAGGGCTTTGCCGGCCGCCATGGCCGCAAGGACCTGCTGGCCTTTGGCGTGCCGATGCGCGGCGACATCCGCTTCACCAGACTGGACGACGGCCGTTCGGTCGAGTTCACGCGCCAGGGCTTTGCCGTGCCGCGTTCGGCCGAACTGACGCAACTCCTGCGCGCCGCCGTGGCGCCCGAGGCCACCGAAGCTGCCCGGCGCGCCTTCGCCCAGCGCTGGAGCGGCTGGGTAGAGCAGATGACCGACCCGGCCTGCCCGCCGGAGTGGGTCGAGACGGCCGCCTGACGCCCCCGTTCGCGTTCGCGGTACGCTGTCGGGCATGGCCCGGCGCGAAGTCCCCCTGAAACCCTGCTGGCGCGCCTGCCCTTGTTTAGCGCGCTGGACAAGGCCACGCTGGCGCGGCTGGCGGCTGTCGCCACGCGGCATGAATTCAAGCGCGGCGAACAGGTGTTCCGCCATGGCGAGCCGCTGGGCGGCATGTATGTCGTCGTCTACGGCCAGATTCGCCTGCTGGGCGCCGGGCCACCAGGCGCGCAGCGGCTGACCGGCATCGCGGGGCCCGGCCACAGCATTGCCGAACCGCTCGCGTTTCTCGACCACACCGCCGTGGTGACCGCCGAAGTCGCCAGCGATGCGCTGCTGCTGCAAATCCCCAAGCAGGCGCTGTTCGACGAGCTGGAGCGCAACCCTCTGCTGGCGCGGGGCATCATCGTCGGCCTGTCGCGGCGCGTCGAGAGCCTGGTGCAGGAGCTAGCGCTGCAGGCCCTCAGCAATGGCACCGAGCGCTTCATCGCCTGGCTGCTGCGCCGCTGCGACGACACCGGAGCGCCCTTCGTCGTCACCCTGCCCTCCACCAAGCGCGCCATCGCCTCGCACCTGAACCTGACGCCGGAACATTTCTCGCGCATCCTGCAGGAATTGCAGCAGGCAGAGCTGCTGCAGGTCAGCGGCCGAACCATCACGGTGCCGCACCCGGCGCGGCTGATGGCAGGCTGGCGCGCCTGCAATCTTTTGCCTGAAAACCGATAATGGTCGGTTGCCCTGCGCCAGGGCACCGCTGTCATGACCGATCTTTCCAAGCCCCCGATTTCCGCCGAGCCCGAGGCCGGCACGCCGCTGGCCGCCGCCCTGCGCGCGCAGCGCCTGGCCATCCGCGGCGCCCGCACGCACAACCTGAAGAACATCGACCTCGACATTCCCAAGCACCAGCTGGTGGTGATCACCGGGCTGTCGGGCTCGGGCAAGTCGTCGCTGGCCTTCGACACGCTATACGCCGAAGGCCAGCGCCGCTACGTCGAAAGCCTGAGCGCCTACGCGCGCCAGTTCCTGCAGCTGATGGACAAGCCCGACGTGGACCTGATCGAGGGCCTGTCGCCCGCCATCGCCATCGAGCAGAAGGCGACCAGCCACAACCCGCGCTCCACCGTCGGCACGGTGACCGAGATCCACGACTACCTGCGCCTGCTGTTCGCGCGCGCCGGCACGCCGTACTGCCCCGAGCACGACCTGCCGCTCACCGTGCAGACGGTAAGCCAGATGGTCGACGCGGTGCTGGCGCTGCCCGAGGACACGAAGATCATGATCCTCGCGCCGGTGGCGCGCGAGAAGAAGGGCGAGTTCACCGAGCTGTTCGAGCAGATGCAGGCGCAGGGCTACGTGCGCTTCCGCGTCGGTGGCCAGGTGCTGGCGGTGGAAGACCTGCCCGCGTTGAAGAAGGCCGAGAAGCACGACATCGACGTGGTCATCGACCGCCTCAAGGTGCGCCCCGATATCGCCTCGCGGCTGGCCGACAGCTTCGAGGCCGCGCTGCGGCTGGCCGACGGGCGCGCCATCGCGCTGGAGATGGACAGCGGCCAGGAGCACCTGTTCAACAGCAGGTTCGCCTGCCCGGTGTGCGGTTATTCGATTGCCGAACTGGAGCCGCGCCTGTTCTCCTTCAACGCCCCGGCCGGCGCCTGCCCCAGCTGCGACGGCCTGGGCACCACGGAGGTGTTCGACGCCGAACGCGTGGTGGCCTTCCCTTCGCTCAGCCTGGCCAGCGGCGCCATCAAGGGCTGGGATCGGCGCAACGGCTATTACTTCGCGCTGATCGAATCGCTGGCCAAGCATTACAAGTTCAGCGTCGACACGCCATTCGAGCAACTGCCCGAGGCGGTGCGCCACGCCATCCTGCACGGCTCGGGCGACGAGGAGATCAAGTTCAGCTACACCTTCGAGAGCGGCGCCTCGGCCGGCCGCAAGGTGAACAAGAAGCACCCGTTCGAGGGCATCCTGCCCAACATGGCGCGGCGCTACCGCGAGACCGATTCGCCCATCGTGCGCGAGGAGCTGGCGCGCTACCGCGGTACGCAGCCCTGCACCGCCTGCGGCGGCACGCGTCTGCGCAAGGAGGCGCGCCACGTGTTCGTGGGCGAGGCCGGGCAGCGCCGCGCCATCTACGAGATCAGCCACGTCACGCTGGGCGAAGCCAAAGCGTATTTCGACGCGCTGCAGCTCGCCGGCGCCAAGGCCGAGATCGCCGACAAGGTGGTGCGCGAGATCGGCAACCGCCTCAAGTTCTTGAACGACGTCGGCCTGAACTACCTGAGCCTGGAACGCAGCGCCGAGACGCTGAGCGGCGGCGAGGCGCAGCGCATCCGCCTGGCCAGCCAGATCGGCAGCGGCCTGACGGGCGTGATGTACGTGCTGGACGAGCCCAGCATCGGCCTGCACCAGCGCGACAACGACCGCCTGATCGGCACGCTGCAGCACCTGCGCGACCTGGGCAACAGCGTGCTGGTGGTGGAACACGACGAGGACATGATGCGTGCCGCCGACCACATCATCGACATGGGGCCGGGCGCGGGCGTGCACGGCGGCCGGGTGATGGCGCAGGGCCGCTTCGACGACGTGGCGGCGGCCCGGGATTCGGTGACCGGGCAGTTCCTGCGTGGCGAGCGGCGCATCGAGATACCGAAGCGACGTCGACTAAGCTACAAGGTTGATAGCTTCTCACGCCCGTCAGACGGAGCTTCAGCACCTAAAACGCCTGAAATCGACGGTCGCATCCGCATCGTCGGCGCCAGCGGCCACAGCCTGAAGAACGTGACGGTGGACTTCCCCGTGGGCCTGTTCACCTGCGTGACCGGCGTGTCGGGCTCGGGCAAATCCACGCTGGTCAACGACACGCTGTACGCCGCCGCCGCGCGCGACATCCACCGCGCCCACACCGAGCCGGCGCCGCACCAGGCCATCCTGGGCCTGTCGCAGTTCGACAAGGTGATCGCGGTCGACCAGTCGCCCATCGGCCGCACGCCGCGCAGCAACCCGGCCACCTACACCGGCCTGTTCACGCCGATCCGCGAGCTGATGGCCGAGACCGCCACGGCGCGCGAGCGCGGCTACGGGCCGGGGCGCTTCTCGTTCAACGTGCCGCAGTCCAGCGGCGGTGGCCGCTGCGAAGCCTGCCAGGGCGACGGCGTGGTGAAGGTGGAGATGCACTTCCTGCCCGACGTCTACGTGCCCTGCGACGTGTGCCACGGCCAGCGCTACAACCGCGAGACGCTGGAGGTGCAGTGGAAGGGCCGGCACATCGCGCAGATCCTGGAGATGACGGTGGAAGAGGCCCACGCCTTCTTCAAGGACCAGCCCAGTCTGGCGCGCAAGCTGCAGACGCTGCTCGACGTGGGCCTTTCCTACATCCAGCTCGGCCAGAGCGCCACCACGCTTTCCGGCGGCGAGGCGCAGCGCGTGAAGCTGGCGCTGGAACTGTCCAAGCGCGACACCGGCCGCACGCTCTACATCCTGGACGAGCCCACCACCGGCCTGCACTTCGCCGACATCGAACTGCTGCTGAAGGTGCTGCACCAGCTGCGCGACGCGGGCAACACCATCGTCGTGATCGAGCACAACCTCGACGTCATCAAGACCGCCGACTGGCTGATCGACATGGGGCCGGAAGGCGGCGATGGCGGCGGCACCGTGGTGGCGCAGGGCACGCCCGAGGATGTGGCGGCCCACCCGGCCAGCCACACCGGGCGCTATCTGAAAAGAATGCTGGAAGGCTGACGGGCTTCAGCCGCCGTCGGCCGGATACTGGTATCCGCGCCCGTTGCGCGGTGCTGAGCGCTGCCAGTCACGGTCGTCGAAGCGCCAGTCGCGACGGCCGTCACCCAGCTCGCCGCTGTTGCGCGGCGCGTTGTAGCGCCGGCGCCCATCGCCCAGTTCACCGCTGTTGCGGCCCTGGCCGTAGGAGTAACCGTCGTTGCGCCACCGCCGCGGCCGGTCGTCATCGCGCCAGCGGCGGTCCTGCCAACGGCGCGAGTCGGGCAGGTCGCGGTCGCGCACGTACTGCACCGAGCCATCGGGCATTCGGTAGTAGCGCCCATCGGCTGCGGCGGCCGGCGCCGACAGGCCGAACACGCCCGCACCCAGCAGCGCGGCCAGTGCCGCAGCCACACCGCGGCGGGCGATACGGGAGTTGGAAGGGGTCTGTGTCATGTCGCTCTCCTTCGATGCAGGGCACCGATCCACGGTCGGCGTCCGCTGGCCTGTTCAACGCGTGGCACCCCGCCAAGGTTGAGGGGCCAGCGCCGGATCCCGGTGAAGCGCGGGTAAAGCTCGTCAGCATTTCCAACGCCAACACCCCGGCGAGGCGCCTCGACACAGCGTAAGGCCGCGCCCCGGCACTGATCGTCGGGCCGGGCGCACCGCGGCTGTCGGACAGCGGCTCACGCGCCGCGCACGGCAGGTTTCTGCGCCCGCGGCATAAGCATGTGACGAAACTGTATTTGGCCGCCAGCCCCGACTGGCGAAAATATCAGGCTTTGCTTATTTGCCTTGCTGGTTTGGTTGCATGCGAACCCTGATCTCGTTTTTCATCACCTGGCTGGCCGGCGCGCTGCTGGCGGCCTCGGCCTGGGCCGCGCCGCCGCTGCTGACACCGGCCGAGCTGCAGGCGCTGCGCCTGACGGGCTCGGTGCGCATCGTCGACACGCGCGAAGGCCCAGCGTACGCGCTGCAGCACCTGCCCGGGTCCGTGTCGGCGCCCTACGGCCGCTGGCGCGGCCCGGCCACCAACCCCGGCCAGCTGCCGCCGATGAAGCAGCTGACGGCCTTGGTGCAGGAGCTCGGCCTGACGCCCGAGACGCACGCCGTCATCGTCTACACCGGCGTCGATTCGACCGACTTCGGCTCGGCCGCGCGGGTGTACTGGACGCTCAAGAGCCTGGGCATGCGCGAGCTGTCGATCCTCAACGGCGGGCTGAACGCCTGGAAGGCCGCCGGCCTGCCGGTGACGGCGCAGCCGGCCAGCGTGCCCGCCAGCAGCTGGCAGCCCCGCTTCAGCCACCAGTGGCTGGCCACGCAGGACGACGTGAAAGGCGACCTGCACGGCCAGGGCGCGGTGCTGGTCGATTCGCGGCCGGCGCCGTTCTTTCAGGGCCGCAAGTCGCACGGCGCGGCCAAGGCCGCCGGCACGCTGCCGGGCGCCATCAACCTCGACAGCGACCTGTTCTTCGAGCCCGGCAGCGCCGCGCTGATGGACAAGGCGCAGCTGGCCAGCGAGGCCGCGGCCCTGCACGCGCGGCCCGGCCAGGCCACCGTGGCCTTCTGCAACACCGGCCACTGGGCCGCCACCGACTGGTTCGTGCTGTCCGAGGTGCTGGGCCAGCCCGACGTGAAGCTCTACCCCGGCTCGATGGTCGAGTGGAGCCAGGCCGCCACGCCACTGCCCATGGCCAACGAGCCCGGCCGGCTGGCACAACTGCGCTACCAGCTGCTGGGCTGGTCGCACCGCAACCTGGGAACCAAGGCACCATGAGCACGCTTGTCACTTCACCCGGCGCGACCGTCGCCGCTGGCGCCACGCGCGCGCCCAGCCTGTGGGCGCAGCGCCTGCCCATCGCCATCGTCGTGCTGGCGCTGTTCGGCTGGCTGCTGTGGTCGGTCTCGTCGCGCCAGGCGCTGCTGCTGCTGGTGGGCGTGGGCCTGGGCTGGGGGCTGGCGGCGGCGCGCTTCGGCTTCACCACCGGCTGGCGCATTCTGGTGGAGCAGCGCGACCCATCCGGCGTGTACGGCCAGATCATCCTGCTGGCGCTGCTGGCGGCCGTCAGCATGCCGATGCTGGCGCACTTCCCCGAGACGCACGCCGCGCTGGGGCCGCCCTCCATCAGCCTGGTGGTCGGCGCCTTCGTGTTCGGGCTGTGCATGCAGATCGCCGACGGCTGCGGCTCGGGCACGCTGTACAAGGCGGGCCTGGGCGTGCCGCTGAACATGGGCATCCTGCCGCTGTTCGCGCTGGGCAGCTTTCTGGGCTCGGTGCACCTCAACGGCTGGCTGGCGCTGGGCGCCACCGAGCCGGTGGGGCTGGTGCAATCGTTCGGCGCCACCGGCGCGCTGCTGGCCACGCTGGCGGCGCTGGCCGTGGTGGCCGTGGGGGTGGGGCTGTGGAGCGGCCAGCGCTTCAGCCTCAGGCGCATGCCGCGCCGCTGGGTGTGGGGCGCGGTGGTGCTGGCGCTGTTCGCCGCGCTCAACCTGCTGATCGCCGGCCAGCCCTGGGGCGTGGTGTACGGCTTCGGCCTGTGGGCAGCCAAGGGCGCCACGGCGCTGGGCCTGTTCGACCCGGCGCAGAACGCCTTCTGGAGCGACCCGGGCCACGCCCAGCGCCTTTCGCAGACGCTGCTGCTGGACGTGACCAGCATCACCAACATCGGCATCCTGGCCGGCGCGCTGTGGGTGGCGCCCAGGCGCCCGCAGGACGCCAAGCCGCTGACCGGCCAGCAATGGCTGATCGGCCTGGCGGCGGGCTTCATCATGGGCTACAGCTCGCGCCTGGCGTTTGGCTGCAACGTGGGCGCCATGGTCAGCGGCATCAGCACCGGCAGCCTGCACGGCTGGATCTGGGTGCCGATGGCCTTCCTGGGCACGCTGATCGGCATCCGCGTGCGGCGCCGCTTCGGCTTCTGATCGGAAGGCAGCACACACCATGACCGCCACCAACGTCCGCCGCCTGCTGTTCTGGGGCCTGCTCGTGGGCTTCATCGCCTGGGACTTCGCGCAGTCCGATCCCGTCAACCTGCGGCTGGAGCCGCCCATGATCACCGCCGGCTCGGGCCAGGCCGTGTCGGGCGGGCACTGCGCCATGCCCAAGTGAGCCGGCACACCGCAGAATACTCCTTTGTTGATAGCTGTCAGCGCCCACCCAGCAAGCGCTGAAGGCCAATCTGGCTTGAAACCAGCGGGCGCCTGCACGCAGGGCGGCGTCCGACATCCGCCACGCCGCGCGGCAGGCAAAATGCCGTCAACCCGATCCTGCGCCGGCGGTGTCGGCGCACATCCCTGACGAAGGAGTGACCCGTGAAATACCGTGCCCACCTGAGCGCCGTCCTCGCCGCCGCCCTGCTGGCCGCCGGCTGCGCCAGCACCACCACCGGCAGCGTCGCCTCGGGCGGCTCGGCGCGCTCGCAGCTGCTGCTGGTATCGCCCGAGCAGGTGATGCAGCAGTCGCTGCAGTACTACGATCAGCAGAACACCAAGGCGCGCGCGCAGGGCAAGCTGGTCACCAGCGGCGCCGAGTGGAACCGCGTCAACACCGTCATGCAGCGCCTGGTGCCGCATGTGGCCACCTTCCGCCCCGACGCCGCGCGCTGGCCGTGGCAGCTGGTGCTGATCGACGAGGACACCGTCAACGCCCACGTGATGGCGGGCGGCAAGATCACCTTCTACACCGGCATCATCCGCAAGCTGCGCCTGACCGATGACGAGATCGCCGCCATCATGGGCCACGAGATGGCCCACGCGCTGCGCGAGCACACGCGCGAGAAGATCTCGCAAAGCGCCGCCGGCGACATGGCGATCGCCATCGGCGGCGCGCTGCTGGGCGTGGGCGAAGGCGCGCAGCAGCTGGCCGGCCTGGGCAAGCAGCTGGCGCTGGACATGCCCTTCTCGCGCCACATGGAGAGCGAGGCCGACCTGTACGGCCTGGAGCTGGCCGCCCGCGGCGGCTACGACCCGCGCGCGGCCATCACGCTGTGGCAGAAGATGGCGCAGCAGGGCGGTGGCGGCGGACCGAGCTTCCTGTCCACCCACCCCAACTCGGGCGACCGCATGGCCGCGCTGCAGAACGCCATGCCGCGCGTGCTGCCGCTCTACGAGCAGGCGCGCGCCCGGCGCTGAGGACGCGCCAGCGCGTCAGTTGGCGTGAATGTTCCGGCTCTTGACGATGCCGGACCACTTGGCGTCTTCCTTCTTCATGAACTCGGTGAGTTCGGCGCGCGTGGTCGGCTGCGGCGTCAGGCCGTGACCTTCCAGCGCCTTCTTCACTTCGGCGTCGTTCAGCACCTTGACGATCTCGGTGTTCCAGCGGTCCAGGATCGGTGCCGGCGTCTTGCCCGGCGCCACGAAGGCGTACCAGTTCAGCGCCTCGAAGCCCGGGTAGCCCGATTCGGCCACGGTGGGAATGTTGGGCAGGTAGGCGGGCCGCTTCAGCCCGGTGGTGGCCAGCGGAATCAGCTTGCCGGCCTCGACGTGCGGCATGGCCGTGGGCGGCGCGGCAAAGTAGGAGCTGATGCGCTCGCCCAGCAGATCCTGCAGCGCCGGTGCGCCGCCCTTGTAGGGCACGTGCACCATGTCGACCTTCGCCGCCTGGTTGAACATCTCCCCGCCAGGTGCGAGGCCGAGCCGGCGCCGGTGGAGGCGAACTCCACCCTGGCACCCGGTTTCTTGGCCAGCGCGACGAACTCGGCCAACGTCTTCGCGCCCACGCCCTTGTGCACCACCAGCACGTTGGGGAAGTTGACGCCACCGGACACCGGCGCCAAGTCCTTGAACGGGTCGTAGCCCACCTTCATCAGGTGCGGCGCGATGGTCAGCGGGCCGATGGAGCCGAACAGCAGCAGCGAGCCATCGGCGGGCCCCTTGGCGGTGAACTGGTGCGCGATGTTGCCGCCGGCGCCGGCCTTGTTGTCGACCACCACGGTCTGGCCGACGTTTTCGCCCAGCTTCTTGGCGATCAGGCGCGCCGCGGCGTCGGCCGCGCCGCCGGCGGCAAAGCCCACCACCAGGGTCACCGGCTTCTTGGGCGGAAAGTCCTGTGCCTGGGCCAGGCCGCCGGCCAGGGCCGCGCAGACCAGCGCGGTGGCACCGCGCATCAGTTGACGCTTGTTCATCGCTTGTCTCCTTGAGTGAGTCGGATCAGTCGGCGCCGAGGCCGATCGGGTTAGGTTGGCGCTTTTCCACCGCATAACGCAGCAGGGCCGCGCTGCGGAAGACACCGTGGGCGAACTTGCCGTAGGGCAGCGTGGCGAACAGCGCCATCACCGCGCCCAGGTGCAGGCACAGCAGCAGGGCCATGGCGTGGCTGCCGCGTGCCCACCACAGCAGCAGGCCGCTGAGACTGACGAGGAACAGCAACGCGATGAAGCCCAGGTCCATCGGCTTCTGCGCCGCATCGCCATGCAGCGGGTGGCGCGCGCGGTTCAGCCGCCACAGGCCGACGGTGCCGATCACCAGGCTGACGCCACCGACCGCGCCCAGCAGCTTGGGCAGCGAAGGCAGGTCGTACGGGGCCGGCCAGCCGAACAGGTAGTGGTAGAGCGTGCCCACGCTGGTGGCGGCAAAGCACAGCAGAAAGCCGTAGAACGTGAAGTGGTGCATGCGCCGGCGGCTCAGCGTGTATTCGTCGTCTGTGTTGTGGCAGCCGTCGCCGTGGCCGCCGTCGAGATACTTCAGGCGCAGCACGTCGTGCGTGGCCTCGGCCGCCGCGGCGCCGCTGGCCGCCGCGCCGCTGGTGGCGGGCTTCACCTGGCGCAGGAAGCCGCGCACCCCCATGCCCAGCGCCAGCACCGCGAACCCGAACACCGGCGCGAACAGGCCGACGAGCAGGTTGTGCGGAAAGATGGCGTAGAAGTCGCCACCCAGCCCCGCGCCCCAGATCGGCCCCCGGGTCATCACCGCCAGCACCAGGAACAGCGCCAGGCCCAGCGCCAGCGCCACCGACAGCATCAGCCCGTTGGTCTTGTACAGGCGGCCCAGCGCCGGTGGCCAGGCGTAGTCGGCATAGGTCTGGCCGCGCACCGTGGCCATGGCCTGCGGCACGTTGACCATGAACTCGTGCGGCGGCGCGTACTGGCAGGCGTGCAGGCAGGCACCGCAGTTGTGGCACAGGTTGGCCAGGTAGTGCACGTCGGCCTTGGCGAACTCCAGCCGGCGCGTCATGGCCGGAAACACGGCGCAGAAGCCTTCGCAGTAGCGGCAGGCGTTGCAGATGGTGAGCTGGCGCGCGACCTCGGTCTCGGCGGCCGTCATCGGCACCACCTCGCCGTTGGCCAGGGCGCGCGCGTTGCGTGCGAGGGCTTCAAGCGAGGCCATGCAATGCTCCTTGATTCATGGCTGCCCGCGCCGCATTGGCGCCGGCGATGCGGCCAAACGCCGTGCCGATAGACATGCCGACACCGGCCGTGTAGCCCTTGCCCAGCACATTGCCGGCCATCATCTCGCCGGCCACGAACAGGTTGGCGCTGGGCTGGTCGCCAAAGCGCACGGCGGCCGTGTCGTCGGTGTGCAGGCCGAGGTAGGTGAAGGTCACGCCCGGGCGCACGGCGTAGGCGTAGAACGGCGCGGTGTCGATGGGGCGCGCCCAGTGGGTCTTGGCGGGCGTCAGCCCTTGCGTGTGGCAATCATCGAGTGCGGTGTGGTCGAACGTGCCGGGCACGCAGGCGGCGTTGTAGGCGTTCAGCGTGCGCATGAAGGTGGCCTCATCCAGCCCCAGCTTGCGCGCCAGCGCGGGCAGGCTGTCGGCCACCACGCCGGGGAACACCGGCGGCATGAAGCGGCCGATGGCCTTGGCGTCGATGATCGACCAGGCGATCTGCCCCGGCTGCTGCGCCACCAGGCGGCCCCAGATGGCGTAGCGCTTGGGCCAGAAGTCCTCGCCCTCGTCGTAGAAGCGCTCGGCCTCGCGATTCACCACCACGCCCAGGCTGACGCAGTCGATGCGCGTGCAGATGCCGCCGTCGTACAGCGGCGCGCGCGCGTCGATGGCCACCATGTGCGCCTGCGTCGGGTCGCCGATGCGGTCGGCGCCGTGGTCATCCAGCAGGTGCTTGAGCAGCACACCCTGGTTGAAGCGCGTGCCGCGGATCAGGAAGTTGTCGGCCGGCCATTCGCCGCGCTCGTTGCGACCCCAGGCTTCGCGCAGCCAGTCGCGGTTGGACTCGAAGCCGCCGGCGGCCAGCACGCAGGTCCTGGCTTCGATGCGCTCGCCCTTCACGTATGCGGCGACGAAGCGGCCGTTCTCGATCTCGATGCGGTCGACCGGCGCCTCGTAGCGAATCTGCACGCCCAGCTTCTCGGCGCTGCGGTAGTAGGCATTGACCAGCGCCTTGCCGCCGCCCATGAAGAAGGCGTTGGTGCGCGCCACGTGCAGCGCGCCCGACAGCGGCGGCTGGAAGTGCACGCCGTGCGCGCGCATCCAATCGCGGCAGGTGGCGGAATGGCGGATCACCAGGCGCGCCAGGTGCTCGTTGGTCTGGCCGCCGGTCACCTTCAGCAGGTCCTGCCAGTACTCGTCTTCGGGGTAGGCGTCGACCAGCACGTCCTGCGGCGCGTCGTGCATGCAGCGCAGGTTGCGCGTGTGGCCTGAGTTGCCGCCACGCCATGCGCGCGGCGCCGCCTCCAGCAGCAACACGCTGGCGCCGGCCTCGCGCGCCATCAGCGCGGCGCACAGCGCGGCGTTGCCGCCGCCGATGACAAGCACATCGACCAAGAGTGTCTCCTCAGGTTTGCAGGGGCGAACTGTAGGCACCGCTGCGCGCACGCACAAGACGGCGCGCGGCAACGGGTCTTCAGTTCTTGTGAAGGGTGGCACCGGCCCAGCGCCCGGCGCGCACCAGCGCCCGCGCCACGTCGGCCAGCACCACGCGCGCGGCCAGCGCGGCGGGCGACAGCTCGTCGTCCGACAGGCTGGCCAGCAGGTTGCGGCGCCCCGTCAGCGCATCGGCCAGCAGCACGCTGCGCACCGCGCCCTCGGGCAGCCGCGCCGTGGCGGCGCCGGGCTGGATGGTGGCGCCCAGCCCCGCGCGCACCGCGTCCATCAGCAGCGACAGGCCATCCACCTCGGCCTGCACGCGCGGCGTGATGCGCTGGCGCGCGAAGGCGGCGTCGGTCAGCGCGCGCAGGCCGTGGCTGGGCGACGGCAGGATGAGCGGCAGCGCGCGCAGGTCCTTCAGCCGCACGCGCGGTCCGGCGGGCATGCCGGGCAGATCGGGCGCGCCGATGACGAACAGTTTCTCTTCCAGCAACGGCGTCACGCTCCAGCGCCGCGCGGCGTCGTCGCGGAACAGGATCGCCAAGTCGAGCTGGCGCGCGTTCAGCATCGTCGTGAGGTGCCCCGACAGCGCCTCGACCAGGTGCACGCGCACCGCCGGGTAGCGCTCGGCCATGGCCTGCATCAGCGGCACGCCCAGCACCGAGGCGGTGGTCGACGCCAGGCCGATGCTGACGTGGCCCGACAGGCGCGCCGTCTGCGCCGCATGCACCGCGTCGTCGGCGTGGCGCAGCGTCAGCTGGGCCTGCTGCAGAAACGCCAGGCCCGCATCCGTGGGCACCACGCCGGTGGCCTGGCGCTGCAGCAGGCGCGTGGCCAGCTCGCCCTCCAGCCGGCTGATCTGCTGGCTCAGCGCCGAGGTGGCCAGCCCCAGGTCGAGCGCGGCCTTGCCCATGCTGCCGGCTTCGCAGACCTTGACGAAGTAACGCAGTTGGCGCAGTTCCATGGCTGTTACTTGCGAAAATGGCCTGTAACGCTTATTTGGCGGGCGCCGGAAGCTATCAAATCAAAAGCATCACGCCGGGCGGGCGGCGTTCAGCGCGTCGCGCGTGGCCAGCGCCGCGGCGCGCGCGGCATCGGCGAAGTCGCTGCCTTTGCCGGCGTACAGGATGGCGCGCGAGCTGTTGACGACGATGGGGCCGTCGGGGCGCCAGCCGGCCTGCACCGTGGCCGCCGCATCGCCGCCCTGCGCGCCCACGCCGGGGATCAGCAGCGGCAGCGTCGGCGCCAGCGCGCGCACGCGCTCGATCTCCTGCGGGTAGGTCGCGCCCACCACCAGGCCCAGCTGGCCATTCAGGTTCCATGGCCCCTGCGCCAGCCTGGCCACGTGCTCGTACAGCAAGGGCTGGCCTTCGACCGACGCGAGGCGCTGGTTCTGCAGATCGTCGCCGCCCGGGTTCGACGTGCGGCACAGCAGAAAGGCGCCCTTGCCCTGGTATTTCAGGTACGGCTCGACCGAATCGAAGCCCATGAAGGGCGACAGCGTCACCGCGTCGGCGCCGAAGCGCTCGAAGGCCTCCTTGGCGTACTGCTCGGCCGTGCTGCCGATGTCGCCGCGCTTGGCATCCAGGATGACGGGCACCTTCGGCGCGATCTCGCGCATGCGGGCGATCAGGCGCTCCAGCTGCGGCTCGGCGCGGTGCGCGGCGAAGTAGGCGATCTGCGGCTTGAAGGCGATCGCCAGATCGGCCGTGGCCTCGACGATCTTCAAGCAGAAGTCATGGATGCCCTCGGCATCGCGCGTGATGCCGGTGGGAAAGCGGCTGGGCTCCGGGTCCAGCCCCACGCACAGCATCGACTGGTTCAGGGTTTCGGCTTCGCGCAGCTGGTCGAGGAAGGTCATGGGGCGGATTCTAGAATCCATGGCTTCGCGCTCCCGTGCGCGGCCACTCTGTTCAGCCATCATGCAAAAGCCCGCCGCTCGTCCCCGCAGCCCCCACTTTTCCTCCGGCCCCTGCGCCAAGCGGCCGGGATACGACGTGTCGCAACTCGATCTGCGCGCGCTCGGCCGCTCGCACCGCTCGGCGCTGGGCAAGGAGCTGCTGGGCAAAGCGTGCAGCGAAACCGCGCGCATCCTCGGCCTGCCGGCGGACTACCGCGTGGGCATCGTGCCGGCGTCGGACACCGGCGCGGTGGAGATGGCGCTGTGGAGCCTGCTGGGCGCGCGCGGCGTCGACGTGCTGGCGTGGGAAACCTTCGGCCTGACCTGGGTGAACGACATCGTCAACCAGCTCAGGCTGCCCGACGTACGCGTGTTCAAGGCGCCGTATGGCGAGCTGCCCGATCTGTCGCAAGTGGATGCGGCGCGCGACATCGTGTTCACCTGGAACGGCACCACCAGCGGCGTGCGCGTGCCGCATGCCGACTGGATCGCCGACGACCGCCAGGGCCTGACCATCTGCGACGCCACCAGCGCCGCCTTCAGCATGGACTTGCCCTGGCACAAGCTGGACGTGGCCACCTTCAGCTGGCAGAAGGCGCTGGGCGGCGAAGGCGCGCACGGCATGCTGGTGCTGAGCCCGCGCGCGGTGCAACGGCTCGAAAGCTACGCCCCGCCCTGGCCGCTGCCCAAGATCTTCCGCATGACTTCGGCCGGCAAGCTGATGGAGGGCATCTTCGTCGGCGACACGATCAACACGCCCAGCATGCTGTGCGTGGCCGACTACCTGGACGCGCTGGCCTGGGCCGACGCCCAGGGCGGCGTGCCGGGGCTGAAGGCGCGCAGCGAGGCGAGCCTGAAGGTGATCGAGGACTTCGTCGCCGCGCACCCGTGGCTGCATTTCCTCGCGCGGCGCGAGGACACGCGCTCGTGCACCAGCGTGTGCCTGACGCTCGACCTGCCGCCCGAGCAGGTCAAGCGCATCGCGCAGCTGCTGGAGACCGAAGGCGTGGCCTACGACATCGGCGCCTACAAGGACGCGCCGCCCGGCCTGCGCATCTGGTGCGGTGCCACGGTGGAGCCGGATGACGTGCGCGCGCTGATGCCCTGGATCGAGTGGGCGCATGCGCAGGTGCAGACGGCCTGATTTTTAACCAAAACAGCCTGAAACCATTGCCACAAAAGCGCCGGCAGCTTCTTGTTTGGTAGCAAGCCTAGGGCGCCGTGCAGTCCGCAGGCGCCCTGGCCCGCTCACAGCGCGCGGCACTGGTCCGTCTTCAGCGCCGCCGTGTTGCCGCCGCCGGTGGGCGCGGGCTGGTTGGCCTGGCATTCCAGGTTGCCGTCGACGCGGTTGCCGTTGACGCTGACGCCGCCCAGGTTCTGCTTGATCTGCACGTTCTGGCCGACCTGGTTGCGCTCCACGCTCAGCGCGCCGCGGTTGTCGGTCAGCTGGATGTCGCCGTCGATGCGCGCGCCGGTCAGCGAGGCCGACTGGCCCTGCTCGATCTGCACCGAGCCGCCGATCCAGCTGCTGCCGACCAGCGTGACGTGCGCCGCGCCCTGCGCCTGGATGTTGCCGTTCATGCGCACGTCCTGCGCGTCCAGCAGCGCGCCCTGGTTGACCTTGGCCGTGCCGATGAGCTGCGTGCCGCGCAGCGCGCACTGAAAGCCCGCGGGCACTTCCAGGTTGTCGATGCGCACCGCCAGCAGCGTGGCGTTGCGGCACTGGTAGGTACCGCCGGTGGGCGCCGGGTCGACCGGCAGCTGGGTGGTGGGCGGCGGGGTGGTGGTGCCGCCGGTGCCGCCAGTGGGCGGCGGCGTGGTCGTGCCGCCGGTGCCGCCGGTGTCTCCGGTGCCGGCCCCCGGCGGGGTGGCGGGCGCGCTGGGGTTGTCATCGTCACCGCCGCCGCAGGCCACCAGCAGGGCGCAGCTCAATGCAATCAGTCCGTGTTCGATCCTCATGGCGATCTCCTTGTAATGCGTGAAGGAAGCGCGGAGCCATCCATCACCTCCGCATTCCGACAACGGGCCGGCAAACGGCTTATTCCGTCATCGGGCACGAGGATGTAACAAGGAGTTTGGCCGGTGCGGACCGCATCGCACGGGCGCTGTTTTTCAAGCCAGATCGACCTTCAGCGCCCATCCACAGGGCGCCGACAGCTATCATATCAGTAGCAAACTAGCACTTGCCTTCGAACCGCGGTTGCCCCCAGCCGAAGATCGGGTCGTGCCCTGGCGCCCCCAGGTCCAGCACGGGGCCGGCGCGGCCCTGCAGCAGTTCGTCGCGGCCGATGCTGCGCTGCGCCAGCGACTGCGACACGAAGGCCACCATGAACGGCACGGCGTACGAGGTGCCGCTGCGCCGCCGGCCCTGGCCGTCCAGCCCGGCCGTCCACACCTCCACGCCGGGCAGCGCGAAGTCGATGTGGGCGCCACGCTGGGCACGGCGGTAGACCTGGCGCTTGGCGTCGATGGCGGTGACGCCCAGCACGCGCTCGAACGCCGCCGGATAGGCCGGCGCCGCGTTCGGCCCGCCGTTGCCGGCGGCCGCGGCCAGCCAGTCCAGGCTTTTGACCAGCGCGCTGGCGTCGGCGATGGGCTCGCCCTGGGCCGGCTGGTGAAACGGCGCCGCCGTGAACAGCCGCGCGCGCGGCAGCAGGCCGGCAAAGGCGTCGTCGGCCCGGCCCACCAGCAGCGCGGCCACGGCGGTGCCGTGGTCGGCCGGCGCGGCGGTGCGGTCGGCGTCGTGAAAGCCTTCGGCGCGCAATTCGGCCCCGGCCAGCGCCGGGTGGCTGGCCTGCACCGGCGTGTCGACCATGCCCACCACCTGGCCGCGCCCGCACTGGCGCGCATCGGCCGGCCAGTCGATCAGCCCCGCCAGGCGGCCGGGCATGGTGCAGGCCGGGCCCTCGCAGCGGTCGGCCGCCGGGGTGGCGGCCTTGGCCTGCTGCAGGGTGTAGCGGTGGTGGCGCTCGAACACGCCGGGATCGGTGGTCACCAGCTGGGCCAGCGCGTTCTGCACGCTCAGCCGCGCCGGCAGGCGCAGGCGCACCACGCGCAGCCCCAGCGCGCCGGCGGCCACGGTTTCCACCTCGGTGGCGCCGAGGGCGGTGGCGCGGCCCAGCGCGGCGGGGGTGGGGTTCAGCGCCAGCAGCTCGTTGGGCACCACGTCGGCGGGCGGCGGGGGCGGCTTGGGGCACGCTGGGTGCGGCGCGGCGGCGGGCGCGTGGGCCGGGCCGCGGGGCGGCTGGGCTCGCGCCACGGGAAGGTGAAGCCGCCCTCGCCATCGGCACCGCCGCCGCCATCACCGCCATCGCCATCGTCGGCCCAGGCGGCGGCGCCGTGCCGCCACTGCCCATCCCAGCCGCGCCATTCCAGCATCGGCAGCGCCAGCATCAGGGCCAGCGCCAGAGACAGGCGCAAGAGGCTTCGGACGAAAGTGAGGACTCGCGTTGGCATGAATCGGAGGGTGCTGAATCGGCGTCAAGGGGGCACGCCGGGGCTTGCGTTAGCATGCCCACGCCGCACGATAACGCAAGGCGCGGGGGTTCATTCCCTTCGCGCCACCGGATCGGCGGAATAAACCCAGCCCCACCACGTTGTCTCCCCAAGCACGAGAGCGCATGTCGCCCGCCACCGATCCGCGTGCCGAACTGGTCAGTCTGCTGCCCCGGCAGCGGCGCTTTGCGCACGGCCTGACCGGCGACGGCCACGCGGCCGACGACTTGTGCAGGCGGCGCGCCTGAAGGCCATCGAGCGCTGGCACCAGTGGCAGCCGGGCACCAGCCTGGCCAGCTGGGTGTTCCGCATCATCCAGACCACCTGGCTGGACGAGCACCGCACCCGCCAGCGCCGGCAGACCGATACCGACACCGAGGCGCTGGCCGACGTGGTGGGCGAGGACGGCCGGCAGGTGCTGGAGGCCCGCAGCGATGCGCGCGCCGTGCGACGGTTGATTGCGACCCTGCCCGAGGAGCAGAAAGTGGTGCTGATGATGGTGACGGTGGACGGCCTGTCGTACAAGGACGCGGCGGCGGCCCTGGGCGTGCCTGTGGGCACCGTGATGAGCCGGCTGGCGCGCGCCCGCGGCAAGCTGGCCGACGGGCTGGGCCGCAGCGCCGGAGACGCGCCATGAACCCCGCGCTGATCGACGACGACACCCTGCTGGCCTACCTGGACGCGCAGTTCGATGACGAGGCGCGCTACGTCGCCGTCGAGGACGCGCTGGCCGCCCAGCCCGCCCTGCGCGCGCGCCTGCAGGCGCTGGTGGACAGCGGCGAGCAGGCGCGCCGCGCCTTCGACGCCGTGCTGGAGGCGCCGGTGCCGCCGGCGCTGATCGCCGCCGTCCTGAACGCGCCGCTGCCCACCGCGCTGCAGGCCACCCTCGCGCCGGCACCCGAACCCGCGCCGACCGGTGCGCGCCGCCCGCCACCCGTCGCGCCCAGCCTGGGTGAACGCCTGAGCGGCTGGCTGGGCCTGAACGGTGGCCTGAACTGGGGCGCCGCGGCCTTCGCCTCGGTCGCGTTGCTGGCTGTGGGCGGCTTTCTGGGCCACGCCTGGCAAGGCCCTGGCACCGCCGGCCCTGTGCTGGCCGAGGCCGGCCAGATCGTGCGCGAGCCCGCGCTGGCGCTGGCGCTGGAGGCCGCGCCCAGCGGCCGCCACCTGGCCACGGGCGATGGGCAAGTGGAACTGGTGGCCAGCTTTGCCCGCGCCGACGGCCAGGTGTGCCGCGAATTTGCCGCCACGCGCCCGGCCCCGGTGGCGCGCGACGAGGTGGGCGTGGCCTGCCGCGAGGCCGACGGCCAGTGGCGCCTGGCCTTTCTGCGGCACGCGCCGCACGCGGCCACGCCCGGTGGCGGCTACCAGACCGCCGGCACGGCGCTGCACGAAGCGGTGGATGCCTTCATCGCCCGCGAGCTGCCCGCCGGCGCGCTGAGCGCCGAGCAGGAGCAGGCGCGGCTGCTGCGGGGCTGGTGAGCCGGGCGCGCCCCACAGGGCGCCGCGCACGCTGGACGTGTGGACAGCGTGCGGCTGCGCAAGCGGCCAGCGTCACATACTCCCCATATAGACAGACCGCAGCGCCCACCAAACAAGCGCAACAAGCATATACCCCCACGATTCCACTTTGAGATCGGAGCGACCTTGCTTCCGTCATTCCGGCGAAAGCCGGAATCCAGACGACGCGCGTGGTGAGGGCATGGATCCCGGCTTTCGCCGGGATGACGATGGTCAACGCTTTGAAGCAGCAACGGCATTACCCGCCTCACCGCCCCACGAAGCCGGGCCGCGGATCGGCGCGTGGCGCGTCTCGGCCTCAGCCCAGCAGGCGCTGCAGCGCCTCGCGGTACTTGGCCGCCGTGCCGTCGATCACGGCCTGCGGCAGCGCCGGCGCCGGGGGCGACTTGGCCCAGGGCTGGCCGTCGACCTGCGCCGTCTCCAGCCAGTCGCGCAGGAACTGCTTGTCGAAGCTGGGCGGGTTGCTGCCCTCCTGGTAGCTGTCGGCCGGCCAGTAGCGCGACGAGTCGGGCGTCAGCACCTCGTCCATCAGCACCAGTTGGCCGGCGTCGTCCAGCCCGAACTCGAACTTGGTGTCGGCAATGATGATGCCCTTGGCCAGCGCGATGGCGGCGGCGCGCTCGTACAGGCGGATGCTCACGTCGCGGATCTTTGCCGCCAGCTCGGGGCCGATCATCTGCTCGGTGCGCTCGAAGGTGATGTTCTCGTCGTGCTCGCCCACCGCGGCCTTGGCGGCGGGCGTGTAGATGGGTGCGGGCAGCTTGCTGGCGTTCTGCAGCCCTTCGGGCAACGGCACGCCGCACACGCTGCGGCTGTCCTGGTACTCCTTCCAGCCGCTGCCGGCGAGATACCCGCGCACCACGGCCTCGACCGGGATGGGCTGCAGGCGCTTCACCAGCATGCTGCGCCCTTGCACCTGCGCCACCTCACCCGGCACCACCACGCTTTCGGGCGCGTCGCCGGTCAGGTGGTTGGGCACGATGTCCTTCAACTGCTCGAACCACCACAGCGCCATCTGCGTCAGCAGCGCGCCCTTGCCCGGAATCGGCTCGCCCATGATGACGTCGAAGGCGCTGATGCGGTCGCTGGCGACCATCAGGATGCGGTCGTCGCCCACGGCGTAGTTGTCGCGCACCTTGCCGCGCGCGAGCAGGGGCAGGCTGGTGAGTTGGCTGGTGTGCAGGGCGGGGGTGTTCATGGGACGTGCGGATTGGTGGCGAGGAAATCCGGCATTGTCGCGCGGGACAGCTTCTCAGATCTGCGGCGCGGCACACTGGGCCTTCAGGGCTTCGCGGTCGGGTGCGTGCGTCAGCGCCGCCAGGGCTTGCTCGCAGGCGGTTTCGGCCTGGCGCCGCGCGGCGCGGGCCACGGCACCGCTGCGCGACCCCATGGCCAGCATGCCGAGCAGCTTCTGCATGCGGATGCCGACCTCGATCAGTCCGGCGCCATCGCGCGACAGCGGCTCGAAGGCGTCGTACACCAGGGCCGCCTCGTCCAGGGGAACCAGGGTGACGCGGTCGTGCTGCGGCGCTTCGGCGGCGGATGACGTGGCCGCCGCATCGTCGTCGTCGGCGCGCTGCGCGTCGATCAGCACGCGCACCAGGCGGTTCATCACGTCGATGGCGGTGCCGGGGTCGTTCACGGCGGCGGACAGCGCGCGCTGGCCAATCTCGCCCAGCACGATGAGGCCGAAGCGCGGGTCCTGGTCGAAGCTGCGCGCGTCGCCCACCGTCAGCGCGTCGCGCACGCGCTCGGCCAGCGCCTCGCCGGACAGGCGTTCGCTGTCCTCGGGCGGGCGCTCCGCGGCGGGCGTGCCGATGCGCGCGATCACCGCGCCGGGCCACACCATGGCGCCGGGCCGAACGCGCACATGCAGGCTGCAACCCGCCTGGCGCGCACAGGCCTGCAGTTCCGGCATGTCGATGTGCTGCAGGTAGCCGGTGCGGGTGGCGTAGACGGGCGGGCCCAGCGCCTCGCCCTGGTGCTCGGGCGCGCCGGGGCGGCGCCCAGGAACGGGCGGCGCCAGTAGTCGGCCAGGGTGTCGAAAGCCACGTCCTCCACCTTGCGCAAGGTGTTGGTCATGGAGCCCAGCGACGACAAGGTGCGCACCCAGCGCACCAGCGTGACCAGCAGCCAGGCCAGCACGGCCAGCGTGCCCAGGAACAGGATGAAGCGGCCATTGGTGCCGTAGTAGCCGATGCCGAGCGCGATCTTGGCCACCACCGCGTAGATGAAGGCCGACAGGAAGGCGGCGATGGCGGTGCGCGTGCCATCGTCGGCCATCAGCAGGGGTGGCCCGCGGCGTCGCGCTGCCGGCGGCGGCACCGAAGGCGCCGACCATGATCGACAGCGAGAAGGTGGTGACCGCCAGCATGCTGGAGGCGATCACCGTCAGCAGGTCGTCGAGGGTTTCGCGCTCGATGTCGGGGAAGGTGCCTTCGGCCACGAAGTAGGCACCCCACGACGCCGCCAGTGCCAGCAGCACCGCGGCGATGCTGGATACCACCTGCGTCGCCCACAAGCGGTTGTGGCGCGCGAACAGGTTGCGCCACCAGCGCTTGAGGCGGCTCAGCATCGACCGCCCGCTGCGGCCATCAGGTCACCACTTGCGCCAGCTCGCCCCTGGCATACTTCTCGGCCATCACCGACAGCGGCATGCCCTTGATCTTGCCGCCCTGGCCTTCGCAGCCGAACTCCAGGTAGCGCTGCTTGCAGATGGCCTTGGCGGCCTCGCGCGCGGGCTTCATCCACTCGCGCATGTCGAACTTGTCGGGGTTCTCGGCCTGGAACTTGCGCACCGCGCCAGTCATGCCCAGGCGGATGTCGGTGTCGATGTTGATCTTGCGCACGCCGTGCTTGATGGCTTCCTGGATTTCCTTCACCGGCACGCCATACGTCTCTTTCATCTTGCCGCCGTACTGGTTGATCAGCGCCAGCAGCTCCTGCGGCACGCTGCTGGAGCCGTGCATGACGAGGTGCGTGTTGGGGATGCGGGCGTGGATTTCCTTCACGCGGCTGATGGCCAGCACGTCGCCCGTGGGCGGGCGGGTGAACTTGTAGGCGCCGTGGCTGGTGCCGATGGCAATCGCCAGCGCGTCGAGCTGCGTGGCCTTGACGAACTGCGCGGCTTCCTCGGGGTCGGTCAGCAGCTGGTCGTGCGTCAGCTTGCCGGCGGCGCCCACGCCGTCTTCCTCGCCCGCCTCACCGGTTTCCAGGCTGCCCAGACAGCCCAGCTCGCCCTCCACGGTGGCGCCGATCCTGTGCGCCATGTCGACCACTTCCTTGGTCACGCGCACGTTGTAGTCGAAGTCGGCGGGGTCTTGCCGTCTTCCTTCAGGCTGCCGTCCATCATCACCGAGCCAAAGCCCAGATCCAGCGCGCCCTTGCAGATGGCCGGGCTGGTGCCGTGGTCCTGGTGCATCACCATGGGGATGTGCGGATAGGCCTCGGAGGCGGCCTGGATCAGGTACTTGATGAAGTGCTCGCCCGCGTACTTGCGCGCGCCGGCGCTGGCCTGCAGGATGACCGGGGCGCCCACCTCGTCGGCGGCGGCCATCACGGCCTGCACCTGCTCCAGGTTGTTGACGTTGAAGGCGGGGATGCCGTAGTTGTTGGCCGCTGCGTGGTCGAGCAGCTCGCGCATGGAAACGAGTGGCATGGTGCAAATCCTCCGGGAGTCAAAGAGAAGCGGCGCGGCGGGCGGCAAGCGCCCGTTGATCCGGCAAGTTTACCCGGCCACCCCTGGCCACCGGCCCTGGCTTAAGCCACCGTTCAGGCCGGCGCCTTACCGTGTCGCTCCCGCGTGGCCCATCCGGCGCGCGGCCCGCCCATGCCGAAGCCCCCACGCTCACCTTCACCCGTTTCCTGGCCTGCACGGCCACCGCCCTGGCGCTGGCGCTGGCCTGGGACGCCAGCGCGCTCGACCTGCCGCTGGCGCGCTGGTTCGGCACCGCGCAGGGCTTTGCGCTGACGCACGACTGGTGGCTGCAGAACGTGCTGCACACCGGCGCGCGCCAGGCCGCCTGGGCGCTGCTGCTGGCGCTGGTGGTGATGGTCTGGCGCCCGCTGGGGCCGCTGCGCGCGCTGCCGAAGGCCGACCGCGCCGGTCTGGTGTTCGGCATCCTGCTGGCGGCGCTGGTGGTGCAGGTGCTCAAGCGCAGCAGCCTGACCAGTTGCCCGTGGGATCTGCAGGACTTCGGCGGCACGGCGCGCTACGTGTCGCACTGGCGCTGGGGCGTGGCCGACGGCGGCGGCGGGCACTGCTTTCCGGCCGGGCACGCGTCGACGGCGTTCGCGTTCCTGGCCGCCTTCTTCTGGCTGCGCCCCTGGGCGCCGCGGGCCGCCCGCTGGTGGCTGGGGCTGACGCTGCTGGCGGGCCTGGGCTTCGGCGCGGTGCAGATGGCGCGCGGCGCGCATTACCTGAGCCACGTGCTGTGGGCCGGCTGGTTCTGCTGGCTGGCGGGCGGCCTGTTCTGGTTCGCGGTGCAGGCGTGGCGCGCGCGGCGGGCCGACGCCACGGTGACAAGCGCACAGGTGCGGGCATGAACGGCCTCGATCAAACCGTCTTCCTGTGGCTCAACCTGGGCGCAACGGCGCCGCCCAAGCTGGTGGAAGTGGCCCGGCTGGCCAGCCTGCAACTGCCGCACTGGATGATCGCCGCCACGCTGGCCGTGGCCCTGGCCGGGCGCCCGGCGTGGCGGCCGCAGGCCTGGCGCGTGCTGCTGAGCATGGCGCTGGCGGCGGTGGCGGCGGCGTTGCTCAAGCATGGCTTTCAGCATGCGCGGCCCTTCGCGCTGGGGCTGGGCACGCAGTGCCTGCCGCATGGCAAGTCGGCGGGCTTTCCCAGTTCGCACGCCACCGCGGCGATGGCCTTTGCAGTGTCGGCGGCGCTGGCGCCGGTGCGCTGGCCGGCGCGCCTGCTGGTGGGCGCCGCGGCACTGGCGCTGAGCTGGAGCCGCATCGCCCTGGGCCTGCACTTTCCGTCCGACGTGCTGGCGGCCTGGGCGCTGGGCGCGCTGTGCGCGCTGGCGGTGCAACGGCTGCCAGCACCGAACAGGTGGCGCCCGCTGCTCCTGCATTTCGGGCGGCGGGGCTGATCCAGCCGTGGCGGGGCGCTAGCGCGCGGGTCCGGTCTGCAGCTGCTGCAGGGTGCTGCGCAACGGCCCTTCGCCGACCGCGATGGCGCCGACGAAGGGGCGGTCGATCACGTAGACGGCGTGCACCTGCACGGCAATCAGCAACGCCAGCAAGGTGCCGATCCAGCGCGCGGCGCGCGGCTGGCGGGCATGAATCAGCGCCGAGAACGCCAGCACGATGACGGCGCTCATGAGCAGCGCGTACCAGATCACGCCGGGAATGTGATCGGCAGCCACCCGCAGGCGCGCCTGGCGGGCCTCGGCCAGCGCCTGCACGCCCTGGCGCAGCGCGGCGCGCAACTCGGGCGATTCGGCCGCGAAGCGGGTCAGCGATTCGGTGCGCAGGCGGTCGAGCTGCTGGCTGGTACCGTCATCGCCGCCCTGCGCCATGCGCGGCCATTCGTGCGCCAGCACGCGCTGGGCATAGTCGGCCAGCTGTGCGTTCCAGCCGGCGGCAGCGGCGGGCGCGGCGGTGCTGCCCAGCACGCCCAGGGCGTGCAGCGCGGCGGCTTCGGCGTGCACGGCGCGCTCGGCGTCGTCGATGTCGCGCACCTCGGTGTTGGCCAGCAAGGCCATCCAGACCAGGAAGCCCGCCGTCATCGCGGCGCCGACCGGCGGCACCAGGCCGCCCACCACGGTCTCGCGCGCCGGCTGGCGCCGCACCCAGCGGCCAACCACGAACACCAGTCCCAGCGCCACGGCCAGAAACAGCGCATACACCAGCAGGGCGGACGCCCACAAAGGCCAGTGCAGCAGAAAGCTCATGACCGCGCGACCGCGCCGTCAGCTGACGCGGCAGATCTTCAGCATGTTGGTGCCGCCCGGCGCGCCCATGGGCTCGCCGCAGGTGATGGCGTACACATCGCCGGCGTTCACCACGCCCTGGCGCTTGAGGTAGGCCTCGGCCTGTGCCAGCGCCTCGTCGCGGTGGGCGCTGGTGTCCATCAGCATCGGGCGCACGTTGCGGTACAGCGCCATCTTGCGCTGCGTGGTCACCTTGGGCGTGAGCGCGTAGATGGGGATGCGCACGCGGTGGCGACTCATCCACAGCGCGGTCGAGCCCGAATCGGTGAGCGCCACGATGGCCTTGGCGCCCAGGTGGAAGGCGGTGAACAGCGCGCCCATGGCGATGGACTGGTCGATGCGGTGGAAGGTGGCGCCGGTGAAGTCGGCGTCCAGCTCCACCGGGTCGTGCTCCTCGGCGGCCTGGCAGATGGCGGCCATCTCGCGCACCGTCTCCAGCGGGTACTTGCCGGCGGCGGTCTCGGCGCTCAGCATCACGGCGTCGGTGCCGTCGAGCACGGCGTTGGCCACGTCGCTCACCTCGGCACGCGTGGGCACCGGGTTGGTGATCATGCTTTCCATCATCTGCGTGGCGGTGATCACCAGCTTGTCGGCATCGCGCGCCATGCGGATCATCTTCTTCTGCAGCGCCGGCACGGCGGCGTTGCCCACCTCCACCGCCAGGTCGCCGCGCGCCACCATGATGCCGTCGCTGGCGGCCAGGATCTCGGTCAGGCGCGGAATGGCCTCGGCGCGCTCTATTTTTGCGATCAGGTACGGTCGGTGCCCATGCTCGGCGCCGGCCACGTTGCACAGCTGGCGCGCCATCTCCATGTCGGTGGCGCTTTTCGGAAAGCTCACCGCGACGTAGTCGGCCTGGAAGCCCATGGCGGTCTTGATGTCCTCCATGTCCTTGCCGGTCAGCGCCGGCGCGGTCAGGCCGCCGCCCTGCTTGTTGATGCCCTTGTTGTTGCTCAGCTCGCCGCCGATCTTGACGGTGGTGTGCACCGCCTCGCCGCGCACCTCGGTCACGGTGAGCACGATCAGGCCGTCGTTCAGCAGCAGCGTGTCGCCGGGCTTCACGTCGCGCGGCAGCTCCTTGTAGTCGAGGCCGACGCCGGCCACGTCGCCCGGCGCCTTGCGCGCCGCATCCAGCACGAAGGGCGCGCCCGGCAGCAGCTGCACCTTGCCTTCGGCGAACTTGCCGACGCGGATCTTGGGGCCCTGCAGGTCGGCCATGATGGCCACCTCGCGCCCCGCGCGCTCGGCCACCTCGCGCACCAGGCGGGCGCGGTCGATGTGGTCCTGCGCCGTGCCGTGGCTGAAGTTCAGCCGCACCACGTTCACGCCGGCGCGGATCATGTCCTCCAGCAGCGCGGGCTCGCTGGACGCGGGGCCGAGGGTGGCAACGATCTTGGTGGCGCGGTGGGTCATGGTGAGCGGTCTCGACAAAGGTGTGCGTCGATTCTGGCACGGGCGTGTGACCGCGCCGCCCCGCAGCGCGCCGCGCGGCGAAAGCCCGCCGCAGTCAGCCGGCGCGGGCCAGTCTTATTCCATACTATTAGGGAGTATCTATTGCTGGCGCCCATGCAACGGGCGCTGTCGGCCTTCCATATGGGGAGTATATGAAGGCCAACGGATTCACCACGCCCGCGCACACCATCGGGCAGCCACACCGCCCCATCACCGGCGCGTGGCCACGCCGCGCGCGCTCACAGCTGCGACTCGATCGGCAGCCAGCTCAGCAGCCACACCAGCGCGCGCAGGCCGCGGCTGGCTTCGGGCTCGTGCGTCCACACGCGCTCATCGGCACCGTGCCAGCGCAGGGCGCCGCCGTCCAGCGTCACGCGCCAGGCGGCCTCGGGGCGGGTGCCGTGGTCGAACAGGCGCTTGACCTCGGCCGCCAGCGCGGGGTGGTCGAACACCACACCCATCTCGGTGTTGAGCTGGGCCGAGCGCGGGTCGAAGTTGAACGAGCCGACGAAGCCGCGCGCGCCGTCGACCACGAAGGCCTTGGTGTGCAGGCTGGCGCCGCTGGAGCCGATCAGCTCGCGCGCCGGGCCTTGCGCACCGGGCTTCAGCTCGTACAGCTGCACGCCGTGCGCCAGCAGCGGCGCGCGGTAGTCGCGGTAGCCGGCGTGCACCAGCGGCACGTCGTTGGCCACCAGCGAATTGGTGAGCACGCGCACGGTGACGCCGCGGCGCGCCTGCCCGGCCATCAGCAGCGTGCCGCCCTCGCCCGGTACGAAGTAGGGCGAGATGAGCCAGCTGTCGCGCTCGGCCGAATACAGCAGCGCCATCAGGTCGTACAGCAGCCAGGCCGGGCGGTCGCGCTGGCTGGCCAGGGGGCGGCTTTCTCGGGCGGGTCGGACAGCACGCGGATGCTGGGCGACCAGTGCAGAGTCAGGCCGCCGCGCGCCAGCTTGTCGTCCAGGTCGTCGCGGCCAGCCATCGCGCGCACCCAGGCCGATTCGGCGGCCTCGGCCTGCCACTGGCGGCGGCGCTGGGCGAAGTCGTCGTCGGTCCAGCGCGAGCCCTGGGCGTGCAGCGCGCGCAGCGGCACCACGGCGGCGGAGTTCAGAAGGCATCGAAGATGACGCTGGTCTGCGCCACGGCGGGGCCCAGCAGCAGCAGGTCGGCGTCCTGGAAGTTCATGGCGTCGGAGGCGTCGAAGTACTCGTCGCCCACGTTGCGCCCGCCGACGATGGCCACGCGGTTGTCGGCCACCCAGGCCTTGTTGTGCATGCGCCGGTTGAAGCCGACGAAGCGCAGGCCCATTTCGATGGCGCGCCGGAAGCCGCCAGCGCGGTTGCGCGCGGGGTTGAACAGGCGCACCTCCAGGTTGGGGTGCGCGTCCATGGCCAGCAGCGCGTCGTCGCGGCCGGGCGAGCCCATGTCGTCGATCAGCAGGCGCACGCGCACGCCGCGCTCGGCGGCGGCCATCAGCTCGTGCTCGAGCAGGCGGCCGGTTAGGTCGTGGCGCCAGATGTAGTACTGCACGTCCAGGCTGCGCTCGGCCGCGCGCGCGGTGCGGGCGCGCGCCACGAAGGCCTGCACCGCGTCGTCCAGCAGGGCGGCGCCGCTGGCCTCGGGCGGGTGCACATCGAGCAGCGGCTGGACCAGCCGGTCAAGCCGCGTGTCGGCGGCCGCCACCGGCAGCGCCTGCGTGGCATCGCCCTGCGCACCGGCGGCAAAGCGGCCCCACGACCACAGCGCCAGCGCCGACAGCAGGGCGAGGACGATGAACGCGATGAGCGACCAGCGAACGGCGCGTCTCAAAGGCATGCGCGATGACCTCGCTGCGCTCGATGATCGGGCCGCCGCGCGGCCTGGATGACGGCGGCTGCGCCACCATGGCCCAGCCATGCGGGCTGGCGATTGCCATCACCCCGGCCGGTCATGGGTCATGAATGCCGCACGGCGGCGAAGTCATCGCACGCAGCGCGGGTCATGGAGCGAAGCGAGGTCATCCGGCCGCGCGCTTCATCAGGATCTCGAACGCCGGCAGCGTCTTGCCTTCCAGCACTTCCAGGAACGCGCCGCCGCCGGTGGAGATGTAGCCCACGTCCTTCTCGATGCCGTACTTGGCGATGGCGGCCAGCGTGTCGCCGCCGCCGGCGATGCTGAACGCCGGCGATTCGGCGATGGCCTGCGCGATGGCCTTGGTGCCGCCCTCGAAGGGCGCCATCTCGAACACGCCGACCGGGCCGTTCCAGACGATGGTGCCGGCTTTTCGAAGCTGATCGGCCAATTTGGCAGCCGTTTGCGGGCCGATGTCGAGAATCATGTCGTCCGCGGCCACGTCGGCGGCGGCCTTCACCTCGGCCTGGGCATCGGCGTTGAACTCCTTGGCCGTCACCACGTCGGTCGGGATCGGCACCTCGGCGCCGCGCGCCTTCATCGCCTCCATCACCGCCTTGGCGTCGCCCACCAGATCGGGCTCGGCCAGGCTCCTGCCGATCGGCAGGCCGGCGGCCAGCATGAAGGTATTGGCGATGCCGCCGCCGACGATGAGTTGATCGACTTTGGACGCCAAAGACTGCAGGATGGTGAGTTTTGTGCTCACTTTGCTGCCGGCCACGATGGCGACCAAGGGGCGCTTCGGATTCGCCAGCGCCTGGTTCAGCGCGTCGATCTCGGCCGCCAGCAGCGGGCCGGCGCAGGCGATGGGGGCGAACTGGGCGATGCCGTAGGTCGTGCCCTCGGCGCGGTGCGCGGTGCCGAAGGCATCGTTGACGTAAATGTCGCAAAGTGCCGCCATCTTGCGTGAAAGCGCTTCATCGTTCTTCTTCTCGCCCTTGTTGACGCGGCAGTTCTCGAGCAGCACGACCTGGCCGGGCGCCACCTGCACGCCGTCGACCCAGTTGGCCACCAGCGGCACCTCGCGGCCCAGCAGCTCGCCCAGGCGCTGGGCGACCGGCGCCAGCGAATCGGCGGGCTTCATCTCGCCCTCGGTCGGGCGGCCCAGGTGCGAGGTGACCATGACGGCGGCGCCTGCATCCAGCGCCTGCTGGATGCAGGGCACGCTGGCGCGGATGCGGGTGTCTTCGGTGATGGCGCCGCTGTCGTCCTGCGGCACGTTCAGGTCGGCCCGGATGAAGACGCGTTGGCCCTTGGCTTTGCCTTGGGCGCACAGATCGGAGAAGCGCAGAACGTTCATGGTGGTGCTCGAAGAGTGGGAAGTGGAAAAACAGCGCAGCGCCACGCGAGTGTGACGACGCTGTCATTCTACGGCGCGCCACCGGGGCGGCACGCAGGCATGTCTCTGGATGAAATCGGTCTGCAGCGCTTGCCACACAAGCGCCAGCAGCTACCAATTCAATAGTATGCGCAACGGCAGGTAGACCGCCATGCCGACGGCGATGGCGCCCACCAGCGCAAAGCTCCAGTGCCGGCGCCAAAGTAGAACGCCGCCGCGGCCAGCCCGCCCCAGGTGCGTGCGTCGGTCAGCAGGTTGCCGATCACGCCGTCGGTCAGCACCAGGTCGGGCGCGATCACCGCCGCCAGCGCGGCGATGGGCGCGTACTGCAGGCCGCGCTGCGCCCAGCCGGGCAGGCGCCATTCGCGCTCGCTGATGAAGAAGAAGCAGCGCGTGACGACGGTGATGACCGTCATCCCGACGATCACCAACAGGGTCCAGCCGTCGGTTTCACGCATGGCCGCCTCCGTGCGGTTTGCGCAGGCGCGGCTCGATGGCTAGGCTGAGCGCCACCGCCACCACGATGGCGGCGACGATGTTCAGCCGGTAGGGCAGCCCGAACAGCGCCACGGCCGCGGCGGCGGCGATCAGCGCCGACAGCGCGCGCATCTGCGTGGTGGCCAGCGAGCAGGTGACGGCCAGCAGCGCCAGCGTGCCGGCAAACTCCAGCCCCCAGCGCTCGGGCAGCGCCGCGCCCAGAAAGATGCCGGCAAAGCCGAAGGTCTGCCAGAACACCCAGTTGCAGACGTTGCCGCCCCACAGGTACGACATCTGCGCGCGGCGCTGGCGCTCGGTCTCGGCCGGCTTGGGAAAGCGCCGGGTGTACAGCACATAAGTTACGTCGCCCGTGAAGTAACCGAGCCAAAGCCGGCGACTTCGCGGCAGAAACATGAAGTAGTCGCGCAGATGCAGGCTGAAGACGACGAATCGCAGGTTGACGCAGAAGGCTGTGGCCAGGATGACCCACAGCGGCGCCCCGGCCGCGATGAGCGGAATGGCCGCCAGCTGCGCACTGCCGGCGAACACCAGCAACGACATCAGCACCGCCTCGGTCAGACTCATGCCGCTCTTGACCATGGCCACACCGGTCATGAACGACCAGGCCGTGAGGCCGACGGAAATGCCCGACATCTCTCGCGCGCCGACCCAGAACAGCGGGTGGCGCGCGGTGTGCGCGAAGGATTCGATGCGGCCCGCCACCCAGTTGCCGAGCCGGCCATGGGGCGTGAGTTCGTCCCGCGGCTCGGGTGGCAGCGGCATGTTCATGGGGCGGGGCTTTCGTCAGCTTCGACGCCGAAGCGCTGGTCGGGCTGCAGCGCGTGGCCGCGCAGGAACTCGCGCACCGGCAGGCGCTTGCCGCCGGGGCGTTGCAGCTCGGTCAGGCGCAGCGTGCCTTCGCCGCAGGCCACGTCGATGCCTTCGTCGTTGACCTGCAAAATCTGGCCTGGGCGCCCGTCCGACGGGCGCGGGCAGCTCTCGATTTCAGAGCGCCAGATCTTGATGATGTCCGCGCCCAGCGCGCTGCTGGCACCCGGAAACGGGTCGAACGCGCGGATGCGCCGCTCGATCACCGCTGCGGGCTGGCGCCAGTCGATGGCGGCCTCGTGCTTCTCGATCTTGTGTGCGTAGGTGATGCCCTCGGCCGGCTGCGACGTGCGCGCCAGGCCGCCGCAGGCCGCCAGTTCCAGCGCCTCGACGATCATCCGGCCCCCAGCGCGGCCAGTTCGTCGTGCAGCGTGGCGGTGGTGGCGCGCGGGCCGATGGGCAGGCGTTCGATCAGCAGCATGTCGCCGGTGTCCAGGCCGGCGTCCATCTGCATGATGGTGACGCCGGTCTCGGCGTCGCCGGCCTCGATGGCGCGGTGGATCGGCGCCGCGCCGCGCCAGCGCGGCAGCAGGCTGGCGTGGATGTTCAGGCAACCCAGGCGCGGCCAATCGAGCACCCAGGGCGGCAAGATCAGCCCGTAGGCGGCCACCACCAGCACGTCGGGCGCCGCGGCCTGCAGCGCAGCGCGCGCCACTTCAGCCTCGTCCGGGTACTTGCCGTCCAGCCGCAGGCTGCGCGGCTGCGCCACGGCGATGCCCTGCGCCTGCGCGAACTGCTTGACGGGCGAGGCCTGCAGCTTCATGCCGCGGCCGGCGGGGCGGTCGGGCTGGGTCAGCACCAGCGGGATGGTGAAACCGGCCGCGTGCAGCCGCTCCAGCGCCACGCGTGCGAATTCGGGCGTGCCGGCGAAGGCGACTCTGATACTCATGATTTGATAGCTGCTCGCGCTTGCCAGACAAGCGCTGGAGGCCGATTTGGCTTGAATTCTTAACGCGGATCGGGTGGATCGGGCAGGTCCTCGTCGCCGTTCGACCAGCCGCGCACCACGCCAGCGCGGTCGATGTCGATGTACAGCAGGCGCCAGATCGGACCGTCCAGGTAGCGCCACACCCAGACATCGCCCTGGAAGTTGTGCACGCCCATGGTGCGCGCAGGCGGGCCGTATTCGCGCAGCACGTCAGCGCGCGTCCACACATTCGGCTGGATGCGCTGGCCGAACAGGGCCTCGCTCAGCGCCTGCTCGACACGCGCCACGCGGCCCTGGGCGTCCAGGTCGACGTTGTAGACGCGCTGGCCGGCGGGCTGGTAGGTGTATTGCAGGCGCTCGCCGGCGTTGGCGCTGGCCGGGTATTGGGCCGTGGGGCGGCCCAGTTGCTGCACCACGGCGGCGGCCGGCGTGCCGGGCGCCACGCTGTCGGGGTTGGTGAAGAGCGCGCAGCCACCGAGCAACACCAGCGCCAGCGCGGCGCCGATGAAGCCGGCGCGCCGCAGGGCGCTCATGCGGGCTCCTTGGCCCTGTCCGCCTTCTCCTGCCGCTCGGCCTTGAGCAGCTTGGTCTTGATGCGGCCCTGCTTGAGCGGCGACAGGTATTCGACGAACACCTTGCCCATCAGGTGGTCCATCTCGTGCTGGATGCACACGGCCAGCAGGCCGTCGGCCTCGATCTCGCGCGCCTGGCCTTGCTCGTCCAGCGCGCGCACCTTCACCCGCTCGGCGCGCTCCACGCCGTCGTAGATGCCGGGCACCGACAGGCAGCCCTCGTCGCCCTTCACGCGCTCGTCGCTGGTCCACACCAACTCGGGGTTGATCAGCACCAGGCGCTGGTCGCGCTCTTCCGAGACGTCGATGACGATCAGGCGCTGGTGCACGTCGACCTGCGTGGCCGCCAAGCCGATGCCCTTGGCGTCGTACATGGTGTCGAACATGTCGTCGATGAGCGCGCGCAGGCGGTCGTCCACGGCGGCGACGGGCGTGGCCACCTTGTGCAGGCGCGGATCGGGGTAGCGGAGAATGGAGAGCAGGGCCATGGGAGCGAAGACAGCAGATGTGGCTATTTTCGCTACTTTTCGTGTTTCGCGCTGTCGGCTGGGGGCGATTCCGTTGCCGGATCAAGGGCTTGAATGCAGAATGTCCAGTGCTTTGTCAAGTCAGCAGCCGCTCACAGCAAAACAATGAAACATTCTTTTCCTGGCGCCACGCGCGCCCTGGTCGCGCCGCTGAGCCTGCTGGCGGCGGCCCTGTTGGCCGCGCAGCCGGTGGCCGCGCAATCCGCCGCCAACCGCCCCGTGACGCCCACGCAACGCGCCACCGCGCAGCAGGTGGCCGCGCAGGGCGTGCCGCTGTCGGCGCTGGCGCCCAACGCCCCTGAGGAATACACCGTGCGCCGCGGCGACACGCTGTGGCGCATCTCCGGCATGTTCCTGAAGTCGCCCTGGCGCTGGCCCGAGCTGTGGGGCATGAACCTGAAGGACATCCGCAACCCGCACCTGATCTACCCCGGCCAGCAGCTGTACCTGGAGCGCGTGGGCGACCGCGCCTTCCTGCGCGCGCGCCGCGGGGTCGACGGCCAGCCGGGCGCCACCATCCGGGTGTCGCCGCGCAACCGCATCGAGGCGCTGGACGCCAACCCGCTGCCCACGCTGCAGCCGCACCTGATCGAGCCCTTCCTGACCGAGCCGCTGGTGGTGGATGACGACACCTTCCAGCGCGCGCCGCGCATCGTGGCGCTGGCCGAGCAGAGCCGCGTGCTGGTGGCCAAGGGTGATCGCGCCTACGTGCGCGGCCCGGTGGATGCGCCGCTGCTGAAGGCGCCGGGCCTGCCGACCGACTTCCGCGTGTTCCGCACCGCCACGCCGCTGAAGGACCCGGTGACGGGCGAGATCTTGGGCTACGAAGGCCAGTACGTCGGCCAGGCCTGGCTGGCGCGCGGCGAGAGCGAGACCGAGGAAGAACTCACCAAGACCCCAAGCCGCCACGCGCCCGTCGCGCAGCCGGCCAGCGGCGATGCCGAGATCGAGCCGCCCAAGGCCGACGCCAGCGTGCCCCGGCTGATGCCAGTGCCGGCAACCATCGACGTGGTCAGCAGCAAGGAAGAAATGAAGGCCGGCGACCGCCTGCTGCCCGAGCCGCCACGCGAATACCGCAGCTACGTGCCGCACGCGCCCGATCTGCCGGTGGAAGCGCGCGTGGTGCTGGTGCACGGCAATTCGGTGCGCTACGCCGGCCAGAACCAGATCGTGGTCATCAACAAGGGCCTGCGCGATGGCATCGAGCACGGCCACGTGCTGTCGGTGCTGACCACCGGCCCGCGCCTGGTCGACAAGACCGACAAGGCGCGCTCGGTGATCCAGCTGCCGGACGAGCACAACGGCGTGGCCATGGTGTTCCGCATGTTCGAGCGCGTGTCGTACGCGCTGGTCATGGAAAGCGCCACGCCCATCCAGGTGGGCGACAAGCTGGTCAACCCGAACTGAGGCCGCGGCCCCGCCGGCCGTGGCAGCGCAGCGCATGGACCGCGCCGAACTCGAAGCCTGGCTGCGCCTGACTTTGAGCCCGGGCGTCGGCAACGACGCCGCGCGGCGCCTGCTGGCGGCCTTCGGCCTGCCGCAGGCCATCTTCGAGCAACCCGCCACCGCCCTGCGCCAGTTGCTCACACCGGCGCAGGCCAGCGCGCTGCAGCAGGTGCCCGAGGCGCTGGCCGCGCAACTGCAGGCCACACTGGACTGGCTGGGCGCCGCCGAGGACGGCATCGGGCGCCGCGTCGTCACGCTGGGCGATGCGGCCTACCCCGCCAGCCTGCTGGCCACCGAAGACCCGCCGTGCGTGCTGTACGTGCTGGGGGACCTGGGTGAAAAAATGATGGATTGAATCAGCCTTCAGCGCCCAACCCACGGGCGCAAGCAGCTATTGATAGTGAAGCAACCAACTGGCCCCGGCGTGTTATCGCCATGGTCGGCAGCCGCAACCCCACGCCACAGGGCGCGCAGAACGCGCGGCAGTTCGCGCGCGCCTTCGCGGGCGGGGGCATCACCGTGGTGTCGGGGCTGGCCCTGGGCGTGGATGGCGCGGCCCACGAAGGCGCGCTGGAGGGCGCGCCCGCGGGCGGCATCGCCACCATCGCCGTCATCGGCACCGGCATCGACCGCGTCTATCCGCGCCAGCACCGCGAGCTGGCGCACCGCATCGCCCGCCAGGGCCTGATCGTCAGCGAATACCCGCTGGGCACGCCGCCGCTGGCCGGCAACTTCCCCAAGCGCAACCGGCTGATCGCCGGGCTGTCGCAGGGCACGCTGGTGGTCGAGGCAGCGCTGCAATCCGGCTCGCTCATCACCGCGCGGCTGGCCGTGGAGCAGGGCAAGGAGGTGTTCGCCATTCCCGGCTCCATCCACAGCCCGCAGTCACGCGGCTGCCACGCCCTGATCCGCCAGGGCGCCAAGCTGGTGGAGACCGCGCAGGACGTGCTGGAGGAACTGCGCTGGCCCGGTGCCGTCGCGCTCGCCGCGCCGCCGTCGGCCGCGCCCGCGGCGCCCGCCCCCGACCCCGACGGCCTGCTGGCCGCCCTGGGCGCCGACCCGGTGAGCCTGGACGCCCTGCAGGCCCGCACCGGCCTCGACACGCCCACCCTGCAGGCGCGCCTGCTGGAGCTGGAACTCGACGGCCTGGTGGGGCGCCTGCCCGGCGGCCTGTTCCAGCGCCTGGGGCAGGCCTGAGCGAGGCCCCAGCGCCGGGCGCGCAACCACTTCCGATGGCAGCGCGCGGCGCCGCAGCCATGCGCTATATTGGCCGCATGTATGAAGTGCTCGTGTACGTGTACGAGAACTACGGCGGCGGTGGCCTGGACACCGACCGCGAGCAGTTGGGCCGCCGCCTGAGCAGCGCCGGCTTCGGGCGCGATGACATCGTGCAGGCGCTGCACTGGCTCGACGGGCTCGACTGCGCGGCCGACAGCATCTGCTTGCCGCCGCAGGACGAATCAGCCTCTGCCGTGCCCGCCCTGCCCAGCTGGCCCGCCTCGGCCGGCAGCCTGCGCGTGTACACGCCGCAGGAAATGGACCAACTGGGCCCGCACGGCATCGCCTGCCTGCGCTTTCTGGAAGACGCTGGCGCGCTGTCGGCCGAACTGCGCGAGGTGGTGATCGACCGCGCGCTCGCGGCGTCCGAATCACCCCTGGGCCTGGACGACCTGAAGATCATCGTCATGATGGTCTACTGGCGCGTGAACATGACGCCCGACATGCTGGTGATCGACGAGTTGTGCGACGACACGCGGCACCGGCTGCCGCATTGAGCAAGCGCGCCCCGGCCGGTCAGTGCAGCAGGCGATCCGGCTCGACGTTGAGCTTGGTGAGGGCCTCGCGCGTGGCACGGATGGTCAGGGCCTCGTCCTCCACCGGCACCAGCAGGCCCGCCTGCAGGTAGGACGCCAGGCGGCGCGTCTGCACCAGGTAGTGGCGGTTGGCCCCGGCCGAGAACAGGTGCAGCTGCCCACGCCGGCTGCGCCACACGTACTGCACCTGCACCACGTCGCCCAGGTAATCGAGCGCGAACCACACGCCCAGCTCCAGTTCGTGCGCCCAATGCAGCATGCCCTCGCTGGGCTGCGAGCCGCCGGTGGCGATCACCTCCAGCGCGTCGCCCTCGACGCCGAACAGCAGCTCGATCATGCCGGGATCGAGCAGCACATCGCCCTCGGGGTCGTCGGTGACCACATCCTCCAGCCCGGCCAGGCTGTGCGACAGCTCGGCCAGCTTGAGGGCGACATGCCCTCGCCGCGCGACACGAAGGCCTGCATCACCGCGTCGTTGACCAGCTTGATGTGCCCGTCCTGCTCGTCCGCGTCCATGGCCAGGGTGCCCATGCCGTCGCGCAGCGTGTGCAGCAGGCTGGCAAGCTGCTGCACCACCCGGCTGCGCTCGGTGCGGTCCATTTTCGGGCTGACGGACCACAGCAGATCGGCCGCGGCCTGCTTGTAGCGCAGCGTTTCTTCGGCCTGCGGGCCGCGCCGCACGGCGGCCATGGCCAGCACCTCGGACCAGATGCGGAACAGGAACTCGCGCACGTCGTCCGGCACCGGTACCGACGCCAGCATGCGCCGCAGCTCGATGGTGTACTGGATCGCCAGGGCTTCCTTCTGCTCGACCTGCTGCGCCAGCGTGGCCGCCTGCTGAGCGCTGCCGCCCTCGGTGAGCGAGCGGCCGAGGAACTTCTTGAATTCGTCCAGCACCAGCTGATAGACGCGCCGGCCGGTTTCAGGGTACTGCTCGACCACCTGCACGATGCGCTTGATCTCGCGCTCCAGCCGGCTGCCGGTGATGGTGGTGGCATCGAAACCGAGCGCGCACGCGCCCATGCGGTCGATGAGCTGCCGCGCCGGATGCTGCACCGAGGCAAAGAAGTCCGGCTCGGCCAGTGCCAACCGCAGCACCGGAATCTGCAGGCGGGCGAACCACACGCGGATGGCCGCCGGAATCCGCTCTTCGGCCAGGATGGCCTGGAACATCAGCGCCACGATCTCGATGATCGCCTTCTCGCTGGGTTTATCGGCTTTTTCCTTCAGCTCGGCCGCACGCTGGCGCAGGCGGGTGGCCACCACCTCGACGTTGGCCATGGGCAGCGTCCGGGTGACGGCGCCGCCGCGCGAATCCATCAGCTCGGTGACGGCGAACGGCGTGGCCGGCTCAGCCAGCGCCTGGGCCAGTTGTGGCGACGGCGGGCCCGCCGGCACGCCCGACTCGAAATCCGCCACGCGATCCGTCAGCAGGCGCCGCAGCTGCCCCAGCACGCCCTGCGCGCGCTGGCGCACCCGCGTCATGGGCGTGGCGGCGGTCAGCATGCGGGTTTCCTGCTCGGCCCGGGCCAGTGCCGAGGGCCGCACATCGGGCACGCCCGAATAACCCGTGCCCCCATTGGCGCCGTCATCGGCGCGGTCATTGGCGCGTCGAGGCGCGTGGCGGGCGCAGCGCGGGTGCCACCGCCCTGCCAGCCTGTGCCGGGGCCACGTGCCGATGGTTGCGGTGATCCGCCCCAGGCCGATGGCCGCTGCCCGGCTCCGCCGGAGGCCCCCGCGCCCGCGCCACTGCCCCCGCCTCGCCGTCGGCACGCCGCACCAGAGACTTGAGGTCGATCTCGGCCATCACGCCCTGCTGCACCAGCCACTCGTTGGCCTGGCGGAAGGCTTCGGGCAGTCGGCGCGCCAGCCCCGCCTGCACCGCCGGATGCACCAGCGCCCACATGGGCCGGGTCAGCCCACAGTCGGTCCAGGCCTTGACCATGATCTGCGCCAGCGTTTCGGGCTTGAGCACGTCGTCGGCCGGCAGGTCCGAGCGGCGCTCCAGAAACTGCATCCGCAGGCGCAGGTTGTTGAATTCGGCGCCCGCCGCTTCCGCCACGGCCGCAGCCAGGCGCGAGGCCGCGATCTTGCGTTCCACCAGTTCATCGTCGACCAGGCTCAATCCGGCCATGTCGGTATTGCCGGTCTTGCTGCCCATGCGGATGAGCGCCTCGCGCCACTCCCTGCGCACCGTTGCCACCCAGTGCTGCCGTTCGGCCCGGAAGAGCGCGGCCGCCTCCATCGCCAGCTGAATCTCGGCCACCGAGCGGCCAGCCCCACCGCCCTGCGCCAGCTGGCTCAGGTGATTCTGCATCAGCCCCATCAGTTCGATGATCGACGCATCCAGCGTGTTCACGAACTGCTCGCGCACCTGGCGGGCAATTCGGTACTGGAGGACAGCCTGGGAGGATGTGGCCATGGCGCGGAGCGTAACGGAATGCGCCGGCAGTATCGCATGGCGAACTGCCGGCGCTCGGGTCGCGCGTGACTTACACCACGGCGCCCGAATTCGGATCGTTCGCGTCGCCTTCCTTGCGGCTGCTCTTGATCAGATCTTCGCGCTTGATGCCCAGCCACATGGCGATGGCGCAGGCCACGAACACCGAGGAGTAGATCCCGAAAAGGATGCCGATGGTCAGCGCGACCGAGAAGTAGTGCAGCGTCTCGCCGCCGAACAGCAGCATCGACAGCACCATGATCTGCGTCGAGCCGTGGGTGATGATGGTGCGGCTGATGTTGGCGGTGATGGAGTTGTTGATGATCTCCACCGTGCTCATCTTGCGGTAGCGGCGGAAGTTCTCGCGGATGCGGTCGAAGATGACCACCGACTCGTTCACCGAATAGCCCAGCACCGCCAGGATGGCCGCCAGCACCGAGAGCGAGAACTCCCACTGGAACAGGGCGAAGAAGCCCAGGATGATGATCACATCGTGCAGGTTGGCGATGATGCCGGCCACCGCGTACTTCCACTCGAAGCGCATCGACAGGTAGATCATGATGCCGATGACCACGAAGGCCAGCGCCTTCAGGCCGTCGGCTGCCAGCTCCCGGCCCACCTGGGGCCCGACGAACTCGGTGCGCCGCAACTCGACGTCGGGCGAGGCCGCCTTCAGCGCCTGCAGCACCTGTTCGCTCTGCTGCGCCGAAGTCTTGCCCTGCTGCACCGGCAGGCGGATCAGCACGTCGCGCGAGGTACCGAAGTTCTGCACCTGGGCTTCGCCGAAGCCGAGCGAACCGACGGTGTTGCGCACCTTGGCCAGGTCGGCGGTTTGGCTGTAGCTGACCTCCATCACCGTGCCGCCCGTGAACTCGACCGACAGGTGCAGGCCGCGCGTGATCAGGAAGAACACCGCCAGCACGAAGGTGGCGATCGATATGACGTTGAAGATCAACGCATACCGCATGAACGGGATGTCCCGTCCGATCTTGAAAACTCCATCTGACTTTCCTAGGCTTCTGTTGGAGTTTTCAGTGCAGGCCCACATGTGCGCGAAGCGCATGTGATGCCGGAACCAAGAATTCCATGGTCTTGCTTTCCCAGCGCTCAGCCGGCCGCGCCGCTGCCGTCGGCCAGTTTCTTGTCGTGTTCGGGCCGCCACACGGTGCCGATCGACACCGTCTTCAGCTTCTTCTGGCGGCCATACCACCAGTTGACCAGCCCGCGCGAGAAGAACACCGCCGAGAACATCGAGGTCAGGATGCCGATGCAGTGCACCACGGCGAAGCCGCGCACCGGGCCGGAGCCGAAGGCCAGCAGCGCCAAGCCCGCGATCAGCGAGGTGACGTTGGAGTCCAGGATCGTCGCCCAGGCGCGGTCGTAGCCCGAGTGGATGGCCGCCTGCGGCGAGGCGCCGCCGCGCAGTTCCTCGCGGATGCGTTCGTTGATCAGCACGTTGGCGTCGATGGCCATGCCCAGCGTCAGCGCCACGGCGGCGATGCCTGGCAGCGTCAGCGTGGCCTGCAGCATCGACAGGATGGCCACCAGCAGCAACAGGTTGAAGGTCAGCGCGATCGACGAGAAGACGCCGAACAGGTGGTAGTAGACGATCATGAACACCACGATCGCCGCGAAGCCCCACATCACGCTGTGGAAGCCCTTGGAGATGTTGTCGGCGCCCAGGCTGGGGCCGATGGTGCGCTCCTCGATGATCTCCATCGGCGCCGCCAGCGAGCCGGCGCGCAGCAGCAGCGCCAGGTCGTTGGCCTCCACCGTGGTCATCGAGCCGGAGATCTGGAAGCGCGTGCCCAGCTCGGCCTGGATCACCGGCGCCGTCAACGCCTCGCCCTTGCCCTTCTCGAACAGGATGATGGCCATGCGCTTGCGCAGGTTCTCGCGGCTGACGTCGCGCATGATGCGGCCGCCCTTGGCGTCCACCGTCAGGTCGACCTTGGGCTGCTGCGTCTGCGAGTCGAAGCCGGGCTGCGCATCGGTCAGGCTGTCGCCCGTCAGGATGACCTGGCGCTTGACGATGACCGACGATCCGTCGCGCAGCAGGAACTTCTCCGAACCGAAGGGCACGGGGCCGTTGCTGAGTTCGGCGGCACGGCCTTCGGTGCTTTCGTCCACCAGGCGCATTTCCAGCGTGGCCGTGCGGCCCAGGATGTCCTTGGCCTTGGCCGTGTCCTGCACGCCGGGCAGCTGCACCACCACGCGGTCGGCGCCCTGCTGCTGGATCACCGGCTCGGCCACGCCCAGTTCGTTGACGCGGTTGTGCAGCGTGGTGATGTTCTGCTTGACCGCGTCGTTCTGCACCGCCTGCAGCGCCTGCGGCTTGAAGGTGGCGACCAGGCGCGGCTCGCCGCCGGAGCTTTCGGCCAGTTGCAGGTCGGGCTGGCTGTCGGTGATGGCGCGGCGCGCGGCCTCCAGCGTGGCGGCGTCGCGGGCGCGGATCTCGATGGAGTTGCCCTCGCGGCTGACGCCGCCATGGCGCACGTCCTTCTCGCGCAGGGTCAGGCGGATGTCGCTGGCCAGCGTGTCCAGCCGCTTGGTGATGGCCGCGCGCATGTCGACCTGCAGCATGAAGTGCACGCCGCCGCGCAGGTCGAGGCCCAGGTACATGGGCTTGGCGTTCAGCGCCGCCAGCCAGGCGGGCGAGCGCGGCACCAGGTTCAGCGCCACGATGTGCGAGGGGTCGGCGGGGTCGGGGTTCAGGGCGCGCTCGATGGCGTCCTTGGCCTTGAGCTGGTTGTCGGTGGTGTCGAAACGCGCCCACACCGAGTTGCCCTCCAGCGTCAGCCGGGTGGGCGCCAGGCTGGCGGTCTTCAGCGCCGCCTCGACCCGCGACAGGGTGCCGTCATCGACGCGCACCGTCACCTTGCCGGCCGACACCTGCACCGCCGGCGCCTCGCCGAAGAAGTTGGGCAGCGTGTAGATCACCCCCACCAGCAGCGTGATGAGGATGATGATGTATTTCCAGAAGGGGTATCGGTTCATGAAGAGGGGTCGGTAGCGGGCCGGCGAGAGCGGCCCTGGGCTGGCTGCCGCGCGCTGGCGGGCCGCGGCGGTGCGATTCGCCGCTTACTTGATGGTTCCCTTGGGCAGCACCTGCACCACGGCGCTGCGCTGCATCTGCACCTCGACGCCGTTGGCGATCTGCAGGCCGATGTGGCTGTCGGTGAGCGTGCTCACCTTGCCCAGCAGGCCGCCGGCGGTGACCACTTCGTCGCCCTTGGCCAGGGCGTCGATCATGGCGCGGTGCTCCTTCTGCTTCTTCATCTGCGGGCGGATCATGATGAAGTACAGCACCACGAACATCAGCACCAGGGGCAGCATGCTCATGAGCGAGGAGCCCATGTCGCCGCCGGATGCGGCGGCCGGGGCGGTCTGGGCGAAGGCGTTTGAGATGAACACAGGCAGACTCCGATGGCGGAAAAGGGGATGAAAGGACAGAGGGCACGGGCCGCGCGGCGGCGCTGCAGGCGCGCGGTGGCGGCCCGACTGGCAACCCGCCATTTTAAGCGGCACCCGTGTGCGCCACGGCCCGTCAGGCGATGGCGAAGGGTATTCTCTATTTTGATAGCTGCTTGCGCTTGATGTACAAGGATTTCAGCATCATTTAATGCTGAAATCCTTTACTGGCGGGCACAAGCAGCTACTATTTTTGGGCTTGCTGCCCCGGCGCCCGCTTCAGGCCACCTGCCGCGCCCCTTGCGGATCGCGGTACTGCGCCATCAGCTCGGCCCAGCGCGTGCGGGCGGCCTTCAGGTTGCGCTCCTTCACGTGGCCGTAGCCCTTGATCTGCTCGGGAATGCGGGCAATCTCCACCGCCGTGGCGTGGTTCTCGCTGTTCAGGCCCTGCAGCACCTCCTCGATGCTGGCGCGGTACTGCTGGATCAGCGCGCGCTCGGTCTGGCGCTCTTCGGTCTTGCCGAAGATGTCCAGCGCGCCGCCGCGCAGGCCTTTCAGTTTGGCCAGCAATTTGAAGTTGCGCAGCATCGACGGGCCGTACTTCTTCTTCAGCAGCTCGCCCTTGTCGTTGCGGTCGGCCGTCATGGGCGGGGCCAGGTGGTAATTGACTTTGTAATCGCCCTCGAACATGTCGGCAATGCGCTGCTGGAACGCCGGGTCGCTG
The DNA here is from genome assembly GCF_013423955.1 of Ottowia beijingensis. Taxonomy (GTDB): domain Bacteria; phylum Pseudomonadota; class Gammaproteobacteria; order Burkholderiales; family Burkholderiaceae_C; genus Ottowia; species Ottowia beijingensis. The sequence goes on from NZ_JACCKX010000001.1 coordinate 1,758,421, forward strand.
TGCAGGCGCGCCACTTCGTACTCGTCCTTGTACGCCATCAGCTTGAACAGGTAGCGCGCCACGGCCTCGGAAAGCAGGGTCTTGCCGCCCAGCTTGCTTTCGGCCTGCTGCACCTGCGCCACGAAGTCGCGGTACTGGTCGGCGTAGGCCGCGTCCTGGTAGCCGGTGAGGAACTCCACCCGTCGCGCGATGATGGATTCGAGTGTTTCGCGCTTCTTGAACTCGATCACCTGCGCGCCGCCGGCGCCCGTCAGCAGCTTCTGCACGCGCGCGAAGTCGTGCGCCGCCTGGCGGCCCCACTCGAAGGCGGCCTTGTTGTTCTCGACCTGCACGTTGTTCAGCTCCATGGCGCGCAGCAGCGATTCGCGGCGCAGCGGCACCCAGCCCTTCTGCCAGGCGTAGCCCAGGATCATCGGGTTGACGTAGAGGGTGTCGCCCAGCAGCTGGCTGGCCACGGCATCGGCGTCGAAGCGCGACAGGCCGGTGGGGCCCACGGCGCGGGCGATGTCGGCGGCACAGCGCTCCGACGGGTTCTGCCACGCGCCATCCTTCACGAACGCCGCCGTCGGCGTGCCGTGCGAGTTCAGCGCCACGTGCGTGCGGCCCTCGCGCATGCGCAGCATGGTCTCCTTGTTGGCGGCCACGATCGGGTCGCACCCCAGGATCAAGTCGGCCGCCGCCATGCCCACGCGCGTGGTGCGGATGTCGTCCTGCGACTCGCCGATCAGCACGTGGCTCCAGGTGGCGCCGCCCTTCTGCGCCAGGCCGGCCGCGTCCTGCGTGACGATGCCCTTGCCCTCCATGTGCGCCGCCATGCCCAGCAACTGGCCGATGGTGATGACCCCGGTGCCGCCCACGCCCGCCACCACGATGCCCCAGGCGCCGCCCGGTGCGGGCTGCTGCTGCACCGGCTCGGGCAGCGCGCCCAGCTCGGCGGGCGACACGCTGGCCTTGGCCTTGGCTTTCTTCTTCAGCTGGCCGCCCTCGACGGTGATGAAGCTGGGGCAGAAGCCCTTCAGGCAGCTGGTGTCCTTGTTGCAGGTGCTCTGGTTGATGGTGCGCTTGCGGCCGAACTCGGTCTCCAGCGGCTCCAAGCTCAGGCAGTTGCTCTGCACGCTGCAGTCGCCGCAGCCTTCGCACACGGCCTCGTTGATGATCACGCGCACCGCCGGGTCGACCATGGTGCCGCGCTTGCGGCGGCGGCGCTTCTCGGTGGCGCAGGTCTGGTCGTAGATGATGACCGTGGTGCCCGGGATCTCGCGGAACTCGCGCTGCACGGCATCCAGCTTGTCGCGGTGCTGGATCTCGATGCCCAAGGGCAGTCCGTGCTGCGTGGCGTTGGCGTATTTCTCGGGCTCGTCGGTGACGATGGTGATCTTGGCGGCGCCTTCGGCGCGCATGTTCTGCGCGATCTGGATCACCGACAGCCCCTCGGGCCGCTCGCCGATCTGCTGGCCGCCGGTCATGGCCACGGCGTCGTTGTAGAGGATCTTGTAGGTGATGTTGACGCCCGCCGTCACCGCCTGGCGCACCGCCAGCGAGCCGCTGTGGTAGTAGGTGCCGTCGCCCAGGTTGGCGAACACGTGCTGCTCCTTGCTGAACGGCTGCTGGCCCACCCACGGCACGCCCTCGCCGCCCATCTGCGTGAAGCCCACCGTGGCGCGGTCCATCCAGATGCTCATGAAATGGCAGCCGATGCCGGCCATGGCGCGCGAGCCCTCGGGCACGCGGGTGCTGGTGTTGTGCGGGCAGCCGGAGCAGAACCAGGGCATGCGGTCGGCGCCGCTGCCGCCGATCTCCAGCGCCTGCATGCCGCGCTCGGCGGCGTCCAGCACGGCCAGCTGGCGGTCGATGCGCGCCGTCATGTCGGCGTCCAGGCCCAGCTTCTTCAGGCGCTCGGCGATGGCGCGGGCGATGAGGGCCGGCGTCAGGTCGGCGGTGGCGCGCAGCAGCGTGTTGGCCGTGGGGTTGCCGCGCGACCATTCGCCGCCCGACAGGCTGCCGTCCGGGCCTTCGTGGTACTTGCCCAGCACGTTGGGGCGCACGTCGGCGCGCCAGTTGTACAGCTCTTCCTTGATCTGGTATTCGATCACCTGGCGCTTCTCTTCCACCACCAGGATTTCCTTCAGCCCGGTGGCGAAGTCGCGCGTGATCTGCGCCTCCAGCGGCCACACCACGTTCACCTTGTGCAGGCGGATGCCCAGCTGGCGGCAGGTGGCGTCGTCCAGGCCCAGGTCGATCAGGGCCTGGCGCGTGTCGTTGTAGGCCTTGCCGCTGGCGATGATGCCGAAGCGGTCGTGCGGCGTGGCGATGACGTTGTAGTTCAGCCGGTTGGCGCGCACGTAGGCCAGCGCGGCGTACCACTTCCAGTTGAACAGGCGCTCTTCCTGCGGCAGCGCGGCATCGGGCCAGCGGATGTGCACGCCGCCGGGCGGCATCTCGAAATCGGTCGGCAGCGCGATCTGCACGCGCTCAGGGTCGATCATCGCCGTGGCGCTGGATTCGACGATCTCCTGGATCGTCTTCATGCTCGTCCACACGCCGGCATAGCGGCTCATGGCGAAGGCGTGCACGCCCAGGTCCAGGATTTCCTGCACCGTGGAAGGGAAGAACACCGGCAGGCCGCAGGCCTTGAAGATGTGGTCGCTCTGGTGCGCGGCCGTCGAACTCTTGGCCACGTGGTCGTCGCCGGCCACGGCAATCACGCCGCCCCAGGGCGTGGTGCCCGCCATGTTGGCGTGCTTGAACACGTCGGAGCAGCGGTCCACGCCCGGCCCCTTGCCGTACCAGATACCGAACACACCGTCGAACTTGTTGGTGCCCGCGGGCGCAAAGCCCAGTTGCTGCGTGCCCCAAATGGCGGTGGCCGCCAGCTCCTCGTTCACGCCGGGCTGGAACACGATGTGCTGCGACTCGAGGTGCTTGCGCGCGCCCCACAGCGCCTGGTCGTAGCCGCCCAGCGGCGAGCCACGGTAGCCGCTGATGAAGCCGGCCGTGTTCTTGCCCACCAGCGCATCGCGCTGGCGCTGCAGCATGGGCAGCTTGACCAGCGCCTGGATGCCGCTCATGAAGGCGCGGCCGTAATCCAGGCTGTACTTGTCGTCCAGGGTCACCGTTTCCAGTGCCTTGCGGATGTGATCGGGCAGGGGGCGTTCATGTGCTTGTCTCCTTGGTGGGCCGCCGCTTCGTGGGCAGCGGGGTGTGGCGCGCCGTGTGGGCAGGCCTGTCCGTCATTTGAAAGCAAAGTGTATGCCGCCTGTGACGATAAGTGTTTTCTTTGCGCTCCTTTTCAAGCACAGAAAAGAAAGATTCTTTCTAGAATTGGCCCACTATGGAAACGTTGGATGCCTACGACCTCGCCATCCTGCAACATCTGCAAGAAGACGGCCGCCTGACCAACACCGAGCTGGCGCAGCGCGTGGGCCTGTCGGCCGCGCCGTGCTGGCGCCGCGTGCGTGCGCTGGAGCAGGCCGGCTTCATCCGCGGCTATCGCGCCGAGATCGACCGCCACAAGATCGGCCTGGGCGTGCTGGCCTTCGTGCGACTGGATGCGGCGCAGATCGGCGCCGCATCCATGCGCGGGCTGGAGCAGGCGATCCGCGAGCGGCCCGAAATCATCAGCTGCCACTACATCAGCGGCACCGGCACCTTCGAGCTGCAGGTGGTGGCGGCCGACCTGGAGCAGTTCAGCCGCTTCGCGCGCGAGGTGCTGCTGCACCTGCCGAACGTGAAGGACATGCACACCAGCTTCTCGCTGGGCGAGGTGAAGGCCGGGGCGCGCTGCCCCTGGCGCAGCTGAAGCCGCCGCGGCGCGCCTGCTGACCGCCGTCACGGCAGTGTCACGACATTGCCACATTGGGACTGCACGATCCGGCCTTCCGCAAGGTTCGCCTCTCTCCACGAAAGTCCCACCTGTCATGAACACGACCCCTTCCGTTTCCGAGTACGACGACAACGAGATCGTCAACCATTCGTCCAACCCCCACATGGACACCATCCTGGCCGCGCGCCTGAGCCGCCGCGGCGCGCTCAAGGGCGGCATTGGCGCCACCACGGCCGCGCTGCTGGGTGGCGTGGGCCTGTCGGCCTGCGGCGGCAGCGACGACGACACCCCGGCACCGGCGCCCGCGCCAACGCCCAAGTCGCTGAACTTCGCCGCTGTGGCCAAGACCAACGCCGACACCGTGAGCGTGCCGGCCGGCTACCAGGTCAGCATCCTGCACGCGCTGGGCGACCCGATGATGTTCGGCGACACCAGCTGGAGCGACGCCGGCACCGAGACCGCCGAGTCGTATGACCGCCGCATCGGCGACGGCCACGACGGCATGTACTACTTCGGCCTGAGCGACGACGGCAAGTTCGACGCCAACCGCTCCGACCGCGGCCTGCTGTGCGTGAACCACGAATACGTGGTGGCCCCCTACGGCCTGCACCCCGCTGGCTCCACCAAGGTGGGCGACCAGCGCCCCGCCGACGAGGTGGAAAAGGAAATCCGCGCCCACGGCGTCAGCGTGGTCGAGGTCAAGCGCAAGTCCGGCAGCAACGACATGGAGATGGTGCGCGGCTCCAAGTACAACCGCCGCGTGACCAGCGCCACCGAGATGGACTTCGGCGGCCCGGCCGCCGGCAACGCCAAGCTGGTCAACAAGCTCTCGCCCGACGGCAAGCTGGCCTTCGGCATGAACAACAACTGCGCCAACGGCTACACGCCCTGGGGCACCTACCTGACCTGCGAGGAGAACTACCTCAACGTCATCGGCCGCGCCGCCGGCGACGACGAGCAGCGCAGCGCCAGCGAGATCGTGGCGCTCAAGCGCTACGGCCTGCCGGCCGGCCGCAAGAACCCCTACGGCTGGGACACGCCCGATGGCGAGCAGTACCAGCGCTGGAACAGCAAGGTCAGCGGCGCCAGCGCGGCCGAAGACCACCGCAACAGCTTCAACACCTTCGGCTGGGTGGTCGAGATCGACCCCTTCCGCCCCGAGAGCAAGCCCGTCAAGCGCAGCGCGCTGGGCCGCTTCAACCACGAAGGCGCCTGGCCAGCCCCGGCCAAGGCGGGCGAGCCCATCGTCATCTACTCCGGCGACGACGCGCGCAACGAGTACGTGTTCAAGTTCGTGTCCGACGCCAAGTGGGACCCGAAGGACATCAACGGCGGCACCGCCATGGGCGCCAAGTACCTGGACAAGGGCAAGCTGTACGCCGCCAAGTTCAACGACGACGGCACCGGCCAGTGGCTGGAGCTGACGCACGGCAAGAACGGCATCGACGACAAGAACACGCTGTACCCGTTCGCCGACCAGGGCGACGTGGTGATGCACTGCCGCCTGGCCGCCGACTTCATGGGCGCCACCAAGATGGACCGCCCCGAGTGGGGTGGCGTGAACCCGTTGAACAACGAGGTTTACATGACCATGACCAACAACTCGCAGCGCGACGGCGAGAAGATGCCGCTGAACGCCGCCAACCCGCGCAAGGGCAACACCAACGGCCACATCATCCGCTGGAAGGAAAAAGGCGGCCAGGCCGGCACCAGCTTCGAGTGGGACGTGTACCTGTTCGGCGCGCGCGAGGACGGCAAGCAGAGCGAGAACCTGTCGGGCCTGACGGCGGTGAACGACTTCTCCAGCCCCGACGGCCTGTACTTCGACCAGCGCAACGGCCAGACCGACGGCCTGCTGTGGATCCAGACCGACGACGGCGCCTACACCGACGTGACCAACTGCATGATGCTGGCGGCCCTGCCCGGCCACGTGGGCGACGGCGGCAAGATCAAGACGCGGGAAGGTCAGGAGACCATCATGGGCGCCAAGCCCACCGATGCCAACGTGCGCCGCTTCCTGGTCGGCCCGTTCGACTGCGAGATCACCGGCGTGGTGGTCACGCCCGACGGCAAGACGCTGTTCTTCAACGTGCAGCACCCGGGCGAGGACAAGGGCGACTTCACGACCAACACCTTCACCAGCCACTGGCCCGGCAACCAGGCGCCCGCCAGCGATGCGCTGCACCACGGCCACAAGCGCCCGCGCTCGGCCACCGTGGTGGTGACGCGCACCGACGGCGGCACCATCGGCATCTGACGATGGCGCACGGCGCTGCGTGATGTGCACAGCGCCCATGCGCACCCAAGGTCCGCCGCGTGCGGGCCTTTTCCTTGGCCGCGCCAGCGTCGTCCGGAGCTATAAAAACAGAAGCTGCATACGCTGATGCAGCAAGCGCTTCAGGCCTTTTCGCTTGATCCACCTGCACTGTAGGAGCGGCGGAAGCCGCGAACGGCTGGATGCACGATGGGACGCATTCGCGGCTTCCGCCGCTCCTACCGCACGCGCTGCCTGGTGCGGTGCGTTGTCACCGGCCTGCACGCCAAAAGCAGGTCATGAGGGCATAGACTCGCCAAGCACCATGGGAGTATCTGCCTCCATCGCTTGGCAGACAGGCTCTAGCGGATAGATATGCAGGAGTATCTGCCGAGAGGGGCATCCCTGGCAGAGCACTCCCCATTCACCCAGACAACGCGCCGCTCAACCCGGCCCGTTGTCGCCATCGCCCACGCGGATGTTGGTCTGCACCGGCGCGTTGGGGTCGAACGGCGGCGCGGGGCGCGGGCCGGGGCGGGCGTGGGCGCGCACCGGGGTGGCGTCGTCGGGCGTGGCCGCGCGCTCGCAGTACACCGGCTCGGGGATGTTGGTGTAGTCCAACCGCGCCAGCCGGCCCTGCACGCCCAGGCCGAACTGCGCGCGCACCGCGGGGTCGGCGTAGCGCAGCGCGCCGTCGCCCTCGCCATCGTGGTGGTCCGCCACGCGCTCCAGTACGGCATGGCCGCGCAGGCCTTCGAGCAAGGCCATGTCCTGGTACAGGCGCGCCTCGAAGCGCAGGTCGTTGGGGCACAGGTAGCTCAGGCGCGGGGCGTCCTGCAGCGCGGCGCAGGCGGACAGCAGAGCTGGCAGCGACAGGGCGAGCAAGCAGTTTTTGCTATCGAATAAGAAGCTGATGGCGCTTGCTGGACGGGCGCCAACAGCCATTTCGGCTTGAATTGGAGCAGTGCGCCCACGCGCGGCGCCGGAGACCGACGAACGGGCGCGGCCCTCACCCCGCCCTCTCCCAGAGGGAGAGGGGCAAGACCGCGGCGCGCCGCAGCGGCGCGATCCGGTGGCCGGGGCGCCCATGGCCGGGGTTCCCCTGGCCATCGGGCGCGCCCCGGCGCGGGGGTGGCGAAACAATGCGAAGCATGTGGAGCCTGGGGAGAGCTCATCTAGGCCACAGCACCCACAGGCGCAGCGGCTGCTTCATGCGGCCGGCGAACTCACCCGCCTCGGCCCCCAGCCGGCAAAGTAGTCGGCCCGCACCGCGCCGACGATGGCGCTGCCGGTGTCCTGCGCCAGCACCAGCCGCTGCAGGTTGGCCACCGGCCCCTGCGAGGCCAGCCACACCGGCGTGCCGTACGGGATGCTCTGCGGGTCGACGGCGATCGAGCGGCCCGGCGTCAGCGCCACGCCCTGCGCGCCGCGCGGGCCGAACTGCGCGTCCAGCGGGCTCAAGGCCTCTTCGCGGAAGAACACCATGCGCGGGTTGCTCCACAGAAAGCCCTGCAGCACCTGCGGGTTGGCCGCCAGCGTGTTGCGGATGCCGGGCCAGGTGACATCGCCGCGCAGCAGGCCCTGGTCGATCAGCCACTTGCCGGGGCTGCGGTAGGGCTGCTCGTTGGTGGCGGCAAAGGCCAGGCGCACCAGGCGCTGGCTGCCGTCGGCCTCGGTCACGCGCACGCGGCCCGAGCCCTGGATCTGGAGAATCAGCGCCTCCACCGGGTCGGCCAGCCAGGCGATCTCGCTGCCGGCCAGCTGGGCGCGCGCCTCGGGCAGGGTTTCCATCTCCTGCCGCGTGTACCAGGGCTTGCGCTGCGCCAGCGTGGCGGGCGGGCGGTACAGCGGCGCGCCGAAGCCGGGGCGCGCGCTGCGCGAGGCCTCGTAGAACGGCTCGAAATAGCTGGTCAGCAGCCCCTCGGCGCCGGGCGCGGCCATGCCGCCCAGCGGCTCTACGCGGTAGGGCTGCAGGCGCGTCTTCATCCAGTTGCGCTGGTCCTCGGTGCTGGCCAGCGACAGGCGCCGCACCTCGCTGCACAGGCGGCCGAAGGTGGGGCCGGGGCGCTCGCAGCTCTTGATCCAGGCGTTCCAGGCGTCTGTGGTGTTGTCCTGATCGAAGCCGGGCAGATCGGACCAGCGCACCGGCACCCAGCGGCTGCGCGCGCGCTCGATGGCCGGGCCGATGGGCGCGCTGTCGGCCACCGGGCCGGGCGGCGGCAGGGCTGGCTCGGTGCTGGGCGGTGGGGCGGGGGCTTGGGCGGCGGCTTGACCGCGCAACTGGCCAGCATTCCTACAATGACCGCTGCCCCAAGAAACCGTAATGCTTGCTTCATGCTCGTGATTCTGCTGGAAGCGCTGGCGGCGCTTGTCATCCTGCTGCTGATCGTCTGGTGGACCATGTTCGCCGGCCGCAAGAAGGGCGAGCTGCCCGGCCAGCACGACACACCCTCCGCGGACGACCGCGACACGCCGCCACGCGACGCTCATGATTGAGTGGTTTCAGGCCTGCGGCGCAGCATGGATCGGCGCCGCAAGCTATTAATTATGCAGCGCCGGCGGGGCCGCCGGGCGCTGCCGCAGCCACCCTCGAAGGCCGCCGAGAGCAAGCCAAATCAGCCCCCAGCGCCCGCCCCGCCTGCGCTTAAAGCTCCAGTTTTTGTAGCTTCTGCGCCAGTTCCACGGCCGATTTCACTTCCATCTTCTCGAACACGCGCGCGCGGTGCACCTCCACCGTGCGCACGCTGATGCCCAGTTCATCGGCGATCAGCTTGTTCGGCCGCCCCTCGGCCACCAGCCGCAGCACGTCGCGCTCGCGCTCGGTCAGCTCGTCCAGCCGGGCCTGCAGGGCGCGCTGCAGGATCAGTTGCGCCAGCCGCTCTTCGGACAGCGCCAGCGCGCGCTCCACGCGGTCGACCAGGGCGTTGTCGGAGAACGGCTTCTCGCAGAAATCGAAGGCGCCGCGCTTCACCGACTCCACCGCCGTGGCCACGCTGGCGTGCCCGGTGAGGAAGATCACCGGCCAGGCCTGCGCCACGCCGCGCTCCAGCAACCGGTCGAACAGCGCCAGCCCGCTGGCGCCGGGCATGCGCACATCCAGCAGGATGCAGGCGGGCGTGGTGGGCACGGCATCGCCCAGCGCCTGCTCGAAGGCCTCGGCGCTGTCGAACGCCTCGGACAGCAGGCGGCGCGAGCGCAGCAGCCACGCCAACGCCTCGCGCACGCTGGCGTCGTCGTCGACGATGTAGACCATGGCGTCGGTTGCGGCCATGCAGGGATTCTAGAAGTACCCTCGCCACGGCAGCACCCCGCAGCACTTGGCCGCCGCCCATGCCCGCCATGCCCGAAAATCGGGTTGTCGCGGCCGAAGGGCCGCCTTCCATTGCTTCACTTCGCCCAGCCATGTTCACTTCCGCCGCGCCGCGCCTCTCGCTCATCCCGTTGCTGCTGGCCGCCGCCCTGTCCGCCTGTGGCGGCGGCGGCGACGCACCGGCCGCCACGCCGGCCGATCTGCCGCCCGATCCGCCCGTGGTGCAGCAAGGCCCCGGCGCGCTGCTATCGGGCGCATTCGTCAAGACCCTCAGCGCCGCCGACATCACGCAGGCCCTGCGCTCGCCCGACAGCAAGGTGGAAGAAGGCGTCGTGCCGCGCTACGACGTGTCCTCGTACCGCATCACCTACACCACCACCGACAAGCACGGCGTCGAGGTCATGGCCTCGGGCCTGGTCAGCGTGCCGCTCAAGCCCGCGGGCCAGCCCAGCCCGGTGCTGGGCTACCAGCACGCCACCACCTTCCACGACGCCGAGGCGCCGGCCAACAAGGTCGAGGCGTTCGAGCCGCCGCTGGTGCTGGCCTCGCTGGGCTACATCGTGGTGTCGCCGGATTACGTGGGCTTCGGCGCCTCGAAAGGCGTCGAGCACCCGTACCTGACGGCCGAGCCCACGGCGCGCGCCGTCATCGACATGCAGGTGGCCGCCCTGCACTGGCGGCGCCAGCACGGCGTGGCCGACAACCGCCAGCTGTTCCTGGCCGGTTATTCGGAAGGCGGCTACGCCACCATGGCCGCGCACCGCGCGCTGCATCAGTCGGGCCACGCGCTGAAGGCGCACCTGCAGGCTGCCGTGCCGGGCGCCGGGCCGTATGACGTGCTGGAAACGCTGGACGAACAGCTTGACCGCGTGCGCAAGCTGGTGCCGGTGCTGGGCGCGGCCATCAACCCCGGTTTTCTGCGCCACCTGGGCAGCACGGTGCGCGACGAGGTGCGGCGCCTGCTGCTGCGCCAGATGGTGCCGGAAGACGGCGACGTGAGCTACCAGACGCTGTTCCTGGACCGCTACCTCGCCGACGACCGCGACGCCATCACCGCCGAGCACAGCGTGCACCTGGGCTGGGCGCCCGCCGTGCCGGTGTACCTGTTCCACGGCCGGGGCGACCTGACGGTGCCGTACTCGGCCGCCGAATCGGCGCGCGATGCACTGCGCGAAGCCGGCGCGACGGAGGTCAGCCTGACCGACTGCACCACGCCCAAGTTCGGCCATCTGGACTGCGTGCCGGAGTACTTCCGCTTCGCCGTCGACCGCATGGGGCGGCTGGCGCGCGATCTGTGAGGGCGGCTGGCGCGCGCCCTGGATTTCAAGCCAAATCGGGCTCCAGCGCTTTATCTGTCTGCGCCAGTAGCTATTAATAACAGAGCAATCAGATACCCGTCTGCACCCCGGCCACCCAGCGCAGTCCGTTGCCGCGGTTCAGGTAATAGTCGCCCTGCGGGCTGATCACCACCGAGCGGTCGGTGGCCGGGTCGGAAAAGTAGCGCCAGCCATGGGCGCGGTCGCGGGCCGTGGCGGGGTTGGACACGGGCACCATGCCGTGGTCATAGCCGCTGATGACGTGGACGGGCTCGGCATCACGATCGCCGACCATGAACGGCGTGCAGGCGGTGGCGCCCAGCAAGGCGATGGCGGCCAGAAGCGTGGTCGATTTCATGAGGGATCTCCTGTGTGTGGCCACAGTCGCTTTTCGACTGTGTGCCTGCAGTGTGCGCCAGAACCATGAAGCCCCGCTGAACGCACCCTGCGCCGCCGGCCAGAAAAAGTGCCGTCGGTGGACGGCACTGTGCCACGAAAGGCGCTGCCGCTCAGCGGCTGCTGGGGAAGCTGAACACTGCCCCCTCGCGCACGCCGGCCGAAGGCCAGCGCTGCGTGATGGTCTTGCGCTTGGTGTAGAAGCGCACCGCGTCCGGCCCGTAGGCGTGCAGGTCGCCGAACAGGCTGCGCTTCCAGCCGCCGAAGCTGTGGTACGCCACCGGCACCGGCAGCGGCACGTTCACGCCCACCATGCCGACCTGGATGTGGTCGGTGAAGTAGCGCGCCGCCTCGCCGTCGCGCGTGAAGATGCAGGTGCCGTTGCCGTATTCGTGGTCGTTGATGAGCTGCATCGCCTCTTCAAGCGTCTTCACGCGCACCATGCCCAGCACCGGGCCAAAGATCTCTTCCTGGTAAATCACCATGCCCGGCTTGACGTGGTCGAACAGGCAAGGGCCGAGGAAGTAGCCGTCCTCGTGGCCGGGCACCTTCAGCCCGCGCCCATCGACCAACAGCGTCGCGCCTTCCTTCACGCCCTGGTCGACGTAGCCAGTCACCTTCTCGAAATGCGGCTTGGTCACCAGCGGCCCCATGTCGTTGGCGTTGTCGGTGCCGGGGCCGACCTTCATCTTCGCGATCTCGGTCTTCAGCCCGGCGATCATCTTCTCCGCCACCTCGTCGCCCACGGCCACGATCAGCGGCACCGCCATGCAGCGCTCGCCGCACGAGCCGTAGGCCGCGCCCATCATGGCGTTCACCGCGTTGGCGATGTCGGCGTCGGGCATCACCACGGCGTGGTTCTTGGCGCCGCCCAGCGCCTGCACGCGCTTGCCATGCTTGGTGCCCTCGCTGTAGATGTATTCGGCAATCGGCGTCGAGCCGACGAAGCTGACGGCCTTCACGGCGGGAGAGTGCAGCAGCGTATCGACGGCTTCCTTGTCGCCGTTCACCACGTTCAGCACGCCCGGCGGCAGGCCGGCCTCCAGCGCGAGCTGCGCGATGAACAGCGCGCTGCTCGGATCGCGCTCCGAAGGCTTCAGCACGAAGGTGTTGCCGCAGGCCACCGCCATCGGCCACATCCACAGCGGCACCATGGCCGGAAAGTTGAACGGCGTGATGCCGGCCGTGACGCCCAGCGCCTGATGCTCGGCCCACGAGTCGATGCCGGGGCCGACGTTGCGCGAATGCTCGCCCTTGAGCAACTCGGGCGCGTAGCTCGCGTATTCGACGTTCTCGATGCCGCGCTGCAACTCACCATGCGCATCGTTCAGCACCTTGCCGTGCTCGGCGGTGATCATGGCGGCGATCTTGTCGGCATTCTGCTCCAGCAGCACCTTGAGTTTGCTCATCACCCGCGCGCGCTTGAGCGGCGGTGTGTTGCGCCATTCCGGAAACGCCTTCTCGGCCGAGGCAATGGCCTGCTCGACGGTGGCCTTGCTCGCCAGCGCCACATGGCCGCTGACTTGGCCCGTGGCGGGGTTGAACACGGCTTGAGTGCGCGCCGTGTCGTTGACGATCTGGCCGTCGATGAGGTGGCCGATGGTTTGGGTGACGGGTTTGTCGTGGTTCATAAACAGTCTCAAGAAAAACAATGCAGGAAAGCTCAACGCAAAACCACTGCTGATCTGGCTCACTGCCTAACCATAAATAGCCGTGGGAATCCAGCGAATGGACGTAGACCTTAGTGCCGAGCAATCTTTGCAAAGCGGCGACATCGCCATCCGGCAAGTCCTTCAGCAGCCAATCTGGAAGCGATTTCAGGCGCACGCGAGAGCCTGGCGCGAGTGAATGAGCAGCCATAGCGGGTATGCTCTCAAAGCGTCGCACTAGAACTCATGACTGAACAGGCGTCGCCGAAAGCCTGACGCCAAGCGCGTTCAACAGCTTGAGCACCGTGTCATAGCGCGGCTTGGCTCCCGGCGTCAGCGCCTTGTAAAGGCTTTCCCGCCCCAACCCCGCATCCTTGGCCAATTGCGCCATGCCGCGCGCGCGCGCCACGTCGCGCACCGCCGTCAGAAACACATCGGGGTTCGGGTCTTCCAATGCGGCGGTCAGGTATTCGGCGATGGTGTGCTCATCGTCCAGATAGTCTGCAGCGTCGAAGGGTGCGATGTGCGTCGCCATGTTCACTCCTTGTCCAGTTCGCGCGCCATCTCGATGGCCCGCTTGATGTCGCGCTTCTGGGTCGACTTGTCGCCGCCCAGCAGAAGCAGGTAGATCACCTGGCCCCGGCGCGTGTAGTAAACGCGGTAACCGGGGCCGACATGCACGCGCATCTCGAAAACGCCATCGCCTACTGGCTCGCAATCGCCAAAATTGCCGTGCTCGGCGGAGCGGATGCGGTGGGTAATGCGGGCCCGTCCTATCTTGTCCTTCAGCGCGGAGAGCCAAACGTCAAAGACCTCCGTCCGAAGAAAGGTGTTCATGCGCGCATCGTATCCGATTGGATACTTTTACGCCACTGCGTCCAACGCCTCCGCCAGCGCGCCCACGAGCCGATCGATCTCCGCCGGCGTGCTGATGAAGGGCGGCGCGAGCTGGATGGTGTCGCCGCCGTAGCGCACGTAGAAGCCCTGCTTCCAGCAGTGCATGGCGATCTCGTAGGGGCGTTTGGCAGGCTCGCCGGGCAATGCCTCGATGGTGAAGCCGGCGGCCAGGCCGTAGTTGCGGATGTCAAGCACGTGCTTGGCGCCCTTGAGGCTGTGCACGGCGGCTTCGAAGTGCGGCGCCAGAGCCTTGACGCGACCCACGCCGTCCTCGCGCTCCAGCAGGTCGAGCGCGGCGATGCCGGCGGCGCAGGCCACCGGATGCGCGCTGTAGGTGTAGCCGTGCGCGAACTCCAGCATGTAGTCCGGCCCGCCGGCGGCCATGAAGGTGTCGTAGATCTCCGTCTTGGCGATCACGCCGCCCAGCGGCTGCACGCCGTTGGTGACCTGCTTGGCGAAGGTCATGATGTCGGGCACCACGCCGAAGGCGTCGGCGCCGGTCATGGTGCCGCAGCGGCCGAAGCCGGTGATGACTTCGTCGAAGATCAGCAGGATGTCGTGCTGGGTGCAGATTTCGCGCAGGCGCTGCAGGTAGCCCACGGGCGGAATCACCACGCCGGCCGAGCCACTGAAGGGCTCGACGATGACGGCGGCGATGTTGCTGGCGTCGTGCAGCGCGATCAGATCCAGCAGGCGGTCGGCCAGCGCCTTGCCGCCCTCGGCCGGCTGGCCCTTGGCGAAGGTGCCGGCGGGCGGCTGGGTGTGGGGCAGGTGATCGGCCTCGATGCCCTGGCCGTAGACCTTGCGGTTGGCGACCATGCCGCCGACCGAGATGCCGCCGAAGTTGACGCCGTGGTAGCCCTTCTCGCGGCCGACCAGGCGCGTCTTGCCGCCCTGGCCCTTCAGGCGCCAGTAGGCGCGCGCCATCTTGAGCGCCGTGTCGGCGGCCTCGGAGCCGCTGGCGGTGAAGAACACGTGATCGAGCCCCGCGGGCGTCAGGCTTTTCAGCTTGTTGGCCAGCTCGAACGACAGTGGGTGGCCGAACTGGAACGCGGGCGAATAGTCGAGCTGCGCGGCCTGCTTGCCCACGGCCTCGGCGATCTCGCGCCGGCCATGGCCGAGGCCCGTGCACCACAGGCCCGAGAGGCCGTCGAACACCTGGCGGCCATCGGCGTCGGTGAAGTAGGCGCCCTGCGCGGCCACGATCATGCGCGGGTCGCGCTTGAACTGGCGGTTGGCGGTGAAGGGCATCCAGTGCGCGTCGAGCCAAGCGGCGTCTTGGCGGGTGGACGGGTGGGCGGCGGTCTGGGGGTGGCGGTGGTCACGCTCATGGCTTGTCTCCTTCCGGTCGGTGCAAGGCGGCCGAGGGCCGGCAAGAGGGCATTGTCGGCCGCGCCGTTAATATGTTAAATAGGCCAACATTCAAGTTTGGTTGCCGATTTATGCAAGCAATGACGATCCGAACTCCCTCCCCGCTGGGGAGGGCTGGGGTGGGGCCAGCCACGCCGTCCATCGGCCGTCGGCCCCCATCCCGGCCTTCCCCAGCGGGGAAGGAGGGAAAGCCTGCCATGAGCGCACCCGCCAAACGCGCCCGCGCCGTGCTCGGCCAGGTGAGCGACATGGACCTGCGCCTGTTGCAAGTGTTCAAGGCGGTGGTCGAATGCGGCGGGCTGTCGGCGGCGGAGCTGGAGCTGAACATCGGCACCAGCACCGTCAGCCGTCACGTGAAGGACCTGGAAACGCGCCTGGGCCTGACGCTGTGCCGGCGCGGGCGCGCGGGCTTTGCGCTGACGGCCGAGGGGCAGCGCGTGTACGACGAGACGCTGCGCCTGCTGGCCGCCGTCGATGGCTTTCGCGCCAGCGTCGACGACATCCACGACCGCATGGGCGGCGCGCTGCACGTGGCGCTGTTCGACAAGACGGCCAGCAACCCGGCCGCGCGCATCCATGCGGCCATCGCCGATTTCGCCGGCCACGCACCCGATGTGCGGCTGCACCTGCACGTGGGCAGCATCCAGGACATCGAGCGCGGCGTGATGGACGGCAGCTTCGCCATCGGCGTGATCCCTGAGCACCGCGCCTCGGCCAGCCTGCGCTACGACCGCCTGTTCGGCGAGACCATGTACCTGTATTGCGGCACGACCCATGCGCTATTCAACGAGGAGCACGCCGCGCTCGACTGGCCCGCGCTGCGGGCCCGAAAAGACTTCGCCGGGCTGGGCTACCACTCGCCCAACATGGAGCTGGCGCACGGCGAGCAGCTCAAGCGCCGCGCCACCGCCTACGAGCAGGAGGCCATCGCCACGCTGATCCTGTCGGGCCGCTTCGTCGGCTTTCTGCCCGACCACTATGCCGAGCCCTTCGTGCAGCGCGGCCAGATGCGGGCCGTGGCGCCGCGCGTGCTGACCTACGCCTGCGACTTCGTCAGCGTGCTGCGCCGCTCGCCCCAGCCTTCGCGCGCGGCACTGGCATTTCACCAGGCATTGCTGGCGGCGCATGGGGCATGAGCACCATGCAGTCGCTTGATTTTTCTTGATGATCAAGGATTCCCCAATGACTTGCGGAACTCATCCGCTGTGTGGGAGCGGGCTTGCCCGCGATGAGGCGCCGCGTCGCAACGAACGCTTGATCGCGGGCAAGCCCGCTCCCACCACACTGTCTGAGACTGGTTGCGAATCAAGCATTTTTGATAGCTGCTTGCGCCCTGTACAAGACGAATTCAGATTGAAAAGCATCTGAAATTGGCCAATGACAAGCGCAAACAGCTATCATTATTGAATTACCCCGCCACCGGCAGCGTGAACCGGAACACCGTGCCGCGCGGCGTCTGCGGCTGGTGCTGCAGCGCGCTGCCGTGCTGCTCCACCACCGTGCGGCACAGCGACAGGCCCAGGCCCATGCCCTCGTCCTTGGTGGTGAAGAAGGGCGTGAACAGCTGCGCCGCCACGTCGTCGCTGATGCCCTCGCCGCTGTCGGCCACCACGAACTCGACCGCCGTGTGCGCCGGCCCCAGCCGCGCCTGCAGCCGCAACAGCCGAGGCGCGGGCGCCTCGGCCATGGCCTGCAGGCCGTTGCGCGCCAGGTTCAACAGCACCTGCTCGATCATCGTGGCCTCGCACCACACGGCGGGCAGATCGGCCGGCACGTCGACGTGCACGGTGGCGCCCAGCTTGCGCGCCTGCAGTTGCACCAGCGGCAGCACGGCGTCGAACAGCACGCGCGGCGCCACCGCCTGGCGCGAGGTGCTGCGCTGGCGCACCAGATCGCGCACGCTGTGGATCACCTTGCCGGCACGGCCGGCCTGCTCGGCGATGCGCGACAGCGCGGTGCGCACGTCGTGCAGCGTGGCGGCATCGCCCGCCGGTTGCTGCAGCAGGTTGAGCGAGCCGGTAGCGTAGCTGGAGATGACGGCCAGCGGCTGGTTCAGCTCGTGGCTCATCAGCGAGGCCATCTCGCCCACCGTGGCCAGGCGCGCGCTGGCCTGCAGACGCTCCTGGCTGGCGCGCGACAGCTCCTCGGCGCGGCGCTGCGCCGTCATGTCGAGCACGGCACTCATCCAGCCGGTGTGCTTGCCCACGGTGGTGATCAGCGGCGCCTCGTAGATCAGTACCGGAAAGCGCGTGCCGTCCTTGCGCATGAAGACCGATTCCACGCCTTCGCGCACCGGCGACAGGCCCGACAGGCGCTGCACCTGGCGCGCCGCATAGTCCTGCGCCATCTCGGGCGGCCAGTAGGGCACGGGGTTGGACTGGCCGATCAGCTCGTCGGCGGCAAAGCCAACCATGTCGCAGAACGCCGGGTTGACGTAGGTGATGCGGCCTTCCAGATCGCGCGCGCGCAGGCCGGTGACCAGCGAATCCTCCATCGCCTTGCGGAAGGCCAGCGCCTGCGCCAGTTCCGATTCGGCCTGCTGGCGGGCGCGGAAGTCGCGCGCCAGCAGCACCAGCACGGTGATGAGCGCGATCGACAGGCCGGTGACCAGCGCCGTGAGCACGTTGGGGAACACGTCGGGCAGCTGGCGCGAGCCCTCCAGCCGCAGCACGATGGGGGCGCCGGGCAGGTCGATGACCTGCTGCGCGACGAACACCCGCGCGCCGCGCCGCGGCACGCCCTGCATGGCCAGGCGCGTGCCGTCCAGTTCGGTGAAGCCCACGCTCTGCCCACGCGTCAGGCTGCTGGGCAGCAGCGCCAGCATGCCATCCAGCGTGTGCGTGGCCACCACGTAGCCCTGCAGCTGCGCGCCCTGCCGCACGGGCAGGCACAGCTCCAGCACCTCCTCGCCCAGGCCGCCGGCGCGCGGCACGAAGCGGCTGGGCGCATAGGCCGCCGCGCCCAGCTTGCTGGCCTGGCCGCACAGGTTGGCGATGTCGGAGGGATGGTGCGTGCTGCCGTCGGGCGGCGGCGGTGCCAGCGCGGGGTAGAACGGGCTGTCGGCCACGGCGCGCAGGTTCAGTGCCGCGTCGTGCCACTGCAGGCGCATCCATTCGCGGTGCTCGTGCAGCAGTTGCGTGGCGCCCGTCCACCAGCTGATCGGGTCGGCATGCGTGGCCGCCAGGCCGTGCAAATCCTGCAGGTTGCGCGCGAGCCGCTGGCGCAGCACCTGCGCGGCGTCGGCGTTGTCGCGATCCAGATCGCGCTGCGTCTGCTCGATCTCGTGCCCACGCGCCAGCCACACCAGCGTGGCCAGCAGCCCCACCACCACCAGCACCAGCGCGAACCACAAGGCCCAGCGGCGCCACGCGCCGCGCAGCCGCGCCAGTGCGCCGGCGGGTGCATCGGGCGAGGTCATGCAAGTGCCCCGGGAGGGCTCGGCACGGCCGCCCTGAAAATTCAAGCGGAAAGTGCCTGTATCGCCCGTAGCTCAGGCGCAAGCAGCTATTATTTTTGAACCGAGTTGCCCTCACCCCAACCCTCTCCCGCCAGTGGGAGAGGGGGCAAGAAGGCACGCCGCGCGAAGCAGCGGCGCTGACCAACCAAAGGCCGAGCGCAGCGATGGCCCGAGTGGACTTCACCTCCCCTCTGGCCGTGCCGAGAAGCGCAGGGCGTGGGGCGGGCATGGGCTGCGCAGCAAGCCCATGCTTCGTACTCTGACTCGCTGCGGTTGTCTGAGCGGAGCGCGCAAGCGCGAAGCGAGTTCCGCAGCGCCGCCCCGCGCCCGAGCATCGCAGGTTGCCCGCAGCGAAGCGAAGGGACACGGCCAGTGGGGTCGCCTTTTGCCTACTTTTCTTTGGCGAGACAAAGAAAAGTAGGTCGCCCGCCGGGGCGAACTCCCGGCCAGCAGCGCATCCAACGCCCCAAGGCCCATCACAGCCTGCGATGCGACAGCGCCGGCAGCTGCGCCCGCCGCCCCGCCAGCGCATCCGCGTCCAGATCAGCCACCACCACCCCCGCCCCTCGGCCCGCAAGCCCAGCACCTGCCCCCACGCATCCACCACCATGCTGTGCCCCCAGGTGCGCCGCCCGTTCTCGTGCGTGCCCCCTGCGCCGCCGCGATCACGCCCGCCAGGTTCTCGATCGCCCGCGCCCGCAGCAGCACCTCCCAGTGCGCCTGCCCCGTCACGTAGGTGAACGCGCTCGGCACCAGCAGCACGTCGGCCCCCTGCGCCGCATAGGCGCGGTACAGCTCGGGAAAGCGCAGGTCGTAGCACACGCTCATGCCGATGCGCCACGTGTGCCCGTCGCGCGACGGCAGCTCGAACAGCGTCGGCACGCTGCCGCGCGCCAGCACCGCCGCCTCGTCGTAGATGCGCGTGCCGTCGTCGAACTGGAACAGGTGAATCTTGTCGTAGCACGCCACCCGCTCGCCCTGCGGGTTGAAGGCCAGCGAGGCATTGCGCACCCGCGCCTCGTCGCGCGGCTCGCTCGACAGCGGCAGCGTGCCGCCGACGATCCACAGCCCCAGCTCGCGCGCCGTGGCGGCCAGCCAGTCCTGGATCGGCCCCTTGCCCAGCAATTCCTGCAACGCCAGCTTGTCGGTGTCGCGCTGGCCCATGACGCAGAAGTATTCGGGCAGCACCGCCAGCTCGGCGCCCGCCTGCGCGGCCTGCAGCAGCAGCGCGTGCGCGTCGCGCAGGTTGTCGTCGATGCGGGTGCCCGACACCATCTGGATGGCGGCAACTTTCACGATGTCTCCTCGTTGATGGGCGCAGCAGCCGGCTCGGCGGCAGAAGCGGCCGCGGCCGGCGCGCTGGCGGCGCTGGCGGCGCCGGCCGCGCCAGCGTCGCTGCGCGCCTTGACTTGCGTGACCTGCGGATCGGCCCAGCTGCCGCCGACGTGGAATTCTCGCGTGGCCGCCTTGATCAGCGGCCGCTTCAGCACCAGCTGCGCGATGAAGGTGCCGATGCCGATGGCCGGGTTGATGGCGGTGGCCACCAGCGCGGCGGTGCCGGCGTCGATCTCGGGCACCACCAGCACGCGCAGGTCCTGCGTCTCCTTGTCGATGTCGGCGCTGCCGTCCATCAGCACGGCGGCGCTGGCGCCCTTCATCTGCAGGTTGTTGGTGCTGGCGATGCCGCGCGCCACGTTCACGTCGCCGCGGATGAAGTCGAACGCGAAGCCGGCGCTGAAGATGTCGCGGAAATCCAGCGTGAGCCGCCGCGGCAGCGCCTGCAGGCTGAGCACGCCCAGCAGCTTGGCCACGCCCGGATCGGCCTTGAGGAACTGGCCTGCACCGACATCGGCATGCAGCTGGCCCGCCATGCTGGCGCAGTGCGGCGAGAACGGCGCTCCGCGCCAGCTCAGGTTGCCCTCGATCTGGCCGCGGCCGCGCACCAGCACGTCCGGCATGTCGAAGCGCGCCAGCAGGTTGCCGGCGTCGCGGATGTCGAGCTTGAAGTCGAGCGCCGTGCGCCGCGGATCGCCCGGTGTGCGCGGCGCCCGCGGATTGAGCGGCAGGGCCGGGCCGCGCGCAATAGTGGCCCAGCGGCCGCTGGCGCTGAAGGTGGCCTCGGGCGCGCGCACCACCAGGCGCGTCAGTTCCCACTCCTGCAGGCCGCCGCCCTGCCGCGTCGGCGCGACGTCGCGGTTGATGGCCTCGATCTCCATCCGGCCCAGCTTCTTGCCACGCAGCTCGAACTGCTCGGCCACCACATCCAGCGCCGGGATGTTGGCGGGCGGCTGGGCCAGCAGCGTCTGGTCGTCACCCGCGCTGCTGGCGGGAATGCTGAGGCGCGCCAGGCGCGCATGCACCTTGCCGGCGCGGCCGCCGGCGCCCTCGCTGTATTCGACGCGCCCGGCCAACTCGCGCGCCTGCACGTCGGCGCGCCACACGCGGCCATCGCGCGTGCCGCTGGCCACCACGTCGTACAGCGTGCGGTCGTCGGCCAGCAACTGCCCGGTGCGCACCGACCAGACGGTGGGCACGAATCCGTGGTCGGGCGCTGCTGCGGGCGCGGCGGCGCTGGCCGCGTCGTCGCCGAACAGGCTGGTCAGCGCCTCGTCCCAGGCCTCGGCATCCAGCCGGGGCGTGTGCAGGCGCGCCACCACGCCGCTGTCCGGCAAGGCCAGCTGCGGCATGGCCTGCGGCCCCACGCCGATGACGCCGCGCGCCACGCGGCCGGAGGCGGCATCGCGCTCATACGCCACCACCAGCTGGTCGGCCACGTCGACGCGAAAGCGCGAGCGGCCGCTGCCGTTCAGCTGCGCGCTTTCGTAGCGCAGCGGCCAGGCGGCGTCGGCCGGCTTGCCAGCGGCGCGGGCAGATCGACGGCCATGCCGCGCAGGTCGCTGGTCACCAGCACATCGGGCTGGCCGGCGCGAAAGCCGATCACGGCCTGGTAGGCCGCGCTGCCGCTGGCGCGCCGCGCGATGGCGGGGAGCGGCGCCCAGTCGGCGGTGTCGCGCAAGCCTTCGGCGGTGGCGGTGCCGCTGGCGCGCAGCTGCACCGCGGGCGCGCCGCCGGCACTGGACTGGCTGCCGCCGGCCAGGCGCGCCTCGCCACCCAGCAGGTGCACGCGCGCATCGTGAATGGTGAAACCGGTTTCGCTGAAGCTGACCGCGCCCTGCGCCTGCCCCAGCAGCGGCGTGTCGGGCGTGATGCGCAGGTCGTTGCCGGCCAGGCTGACACGGCCTTCCACCCTGGAATCCTCGATGCGGTTCACCGGCAAATCGAGCTTGAGGTGCAGGCCCGCGTTGCCGTTGGCCTGGGCGCGGTCCAGCACCTGCTGCGTGAAGCCGGACACCGGCGACTGCCGCACGATGCCCAGCGCCGCCGCCAGCGGGCCGGTGCCTTCGGCATCCACCAGCACGCGCGTGTGGCCCAGGTCGGCAATGCCCGCCTGCACGCGCGTGAACTGCCAGCCGGGGTGCCCGCGCACCTGCGACTTCGCGTTCTTCACCTGCATGCTGTTGTGGTCGAAGATCAGCTCGCCCGACAGGTTCTCCAGCGCCGGCCAGGGCACCTGCCCGGCGGGCTGCAGGCTGGGCGGCACGTAGGCCAGCGTGACGCCGTGCACCTGCCCGGCAAAGCGGAATTCGCTGCCCGGCGGTGCCTTCGAACTGGCGATGTGGCGCAGATCGCCCTTCACGCGCACCGCCACGTCGCGCGCCTCGCCCTTGACCACCGCCTCGCGCACGTAGCGGCGCGCCGATTCGGGAATGCCCAGCGGCAGGTAACGGTGCACGCGCGCGCCGTTGGCGCGGCTGAAGCTGCCCGACAGGTCCAGCACGCCCGGAAAGCGCGCCGCCCCTTGCTGGCCGGCCACGGTCTGCCATTTCGCCTTGAAGGTGCCCGTGGCATCGGCGTTGCGCAGCTTCAGCTCGTCCACGTCCAGCTCGACCTGCCCGCCCTGCACGCGCCAGCGGGCGCGGGTGGCCAGCTCGGCCAGCGGGATGCGCGGCTCGTCGAACACGCCCGGAAAGCTGAGGGCGCCGTCGCGGATGGCCAGCGTCGCGTGGCCGCCGGCCGGCGTGGCCTCGAGCTCCAGCGTAGCCCCTTCGACGCCCGGAATGCCTTCCACCGGCTGGCCATCGGGCCGGGGCGGCGCGGGGCGCGCACCCACGGTCATGGCGCTGGCCCGAGCCTGCACGCGCCAGTCGCGCGGCGCCTCCAGCGGGCCGCTCCAGCGCGCCTGGATGCGCTCGACCAGGCCCTGCACCGGGTGCGCCTGCAGGCGCTCGTGCACGGCGGGCGGCAGCGGCAGGCGCTGCGCGATCTTGGCCAGCGCCGCCAGGTCCAGGCGGTCGCCCTGCAGCTCGCCGCCGTCGTCGTCGCGGTAGCTCAGCTGCACGTTGCCGCCGGGCCAGGCCAGGCCGTCGGCATCGACGAAGTGCAGGTTGCGCGTGTCCACCTCCATGCCCTGGCCCACGTTGCGCCAGCCCAGCCGGCCGGTCAGCGCAGCGAAGGCCAGCGGCTCCAGCTTCGGGCCAAAGGTGGCCGACACGCCGCCCAGGGCCACGTCGGCCGTGGCGGCCGTCAGCGCGCCCTTCTTCATGTCGGCCCAAAGGCGCAGCGCGCCATGGCCCCCTGAAGATCAACGCCCCAGTCGGTTTTCAGGTCGGCGTACTGCCGCAGTTGAGACACGTCGACGCGCCTGAAATCGGCGAAGGCATGGCCCTCCCAGTCGCGCCAGAAGCCCGGATGGCGCGAGAACACCGGCTGGCGGAACTGCCCGATCAGCGTGAAGCGCTCGCCCCAGGCGGTGTCGGGCGTGGCGTCCAGTCGCAGCTGGTGGCGGCCGTAGCCGTTGCGCACCACGAACTGCACGTCGTTCAGCGCCACCGGCGGCGCGCTGCGGCGCTCGTCCACCCAGCGCACGCGGCCGCCGCGCACCAGGAACTCGGATTGCGAGAAGAACCAGTCGGCCGCGCCGGTGTCGCCCTCGGCATCGCCCGACAGGTCGATGCCCCCAACCAGCAGGCGACCGTCGGTGGTGCGGCGCAGCTCCAGGTCGGGCTGGTCGATGACCAGCTGCTCCAGCGCGCCGCGGCCCAGCGATAGCACAGAAAATGCCGCCAGCACGCGCGGCACATGCAAGCCGGCCCGGCCCGTGGGGTCATGCACGCGCACGTCGCGCAGCGACACCGCCGGCACGAGACCATTGGACTCGGCCTCGATGGCACCGATGGTGACCGGGGCCGAGATCGCGCGCGAGGCGAGCTGCTCCAGCCGGGGGCGGAACTGGTCGATTCGCGGCACAATGATCCAGTGGAGCACGGCCCCGGCCAGCAGCATCAGCAACAGCAGCGCACCGACACCGCGCACCGTCCAGCGCATGACGATGGCGGCGATCTTGAGAGACGACTGGAGCAACGGCTTGAAGGGGCTTGGAGCGGACGGGCAGGCCAGGCCGATCAACGGCCACGCACCTGCCCCGGAGGACTGAAGAAATTATGACCCGTGGCGCTGCGCAAGGTTCTTGCGCCAACCGTGAATCTTTGTTAACCCCGTTCCCCGGCCTGCCGGGCAGCGCCAGCCATTCGCGCCTGGTGCAGCGCCTGCGCAGGCGCTACGAGGACGAACTGCCCCTGCTGCCGCCCGGCGCGCCCACCCAGGACAGCATGGCGGCCTGCCTGGCCGCGCTGGCCGAACGCGGCCACGACGAACTGGGCGCGCGCCTGCGCATCCTGCGCCAGCTGGTGATGGAACGGCTGGTGGTGCTGGACTGCGAGCAGGCCGCGCCGCTCGCAGTGGTGACCCGCGCCGTCACCGAGCTTGCCGAACTGGCGCTCGACGCCGCCTGCGCCCACGCCTTCGCCCAGCTCGACGAGCGCCACGGCGCGCCGCTGACCGAGGCGGGCCAGCGCGCCCAGCTGTGGGTGATCGGCATGGGCAAGTTCGGCGCGCGTGAGCTGAACGTGTCGAGCGACATCGACCTGATCTACGTCTACGACGACGATGGCGAAACCACCGGCCGCGACGACGGGCGGGGGCAGATCACGGTGCACGAAT
Source organism: Ottowia beijingensis (assembly GCF_013423955.1). Taxonomy (GTDB): domain Bacteria; phylum Pseudomonadota; class Gammaproteobacteria; order Burkholderiales; family Burkholderiaceae_C; genus Ottowia; species Ottowia beijingensis. The sequence goes on from NZ_JACCKX010000001.1 coordinate 1,782,954, forward strand.
ACTTCACCCGCGCCGTCAAGCTGATCCAGGGCCTGATCGGCGACACCACCGAGCACGGTTTCGTGTTCCGCGTCGACCTGGCGCTGCGGCCCAACGGCAACTCCGGCCCCACGGTGTGCTCGCTCGACGCGCTGGAGGAATACATGCTGGTGCAGGGGCGCGAGTGGGAGCGCTTTGCCTGGCTCAAGAGCCGCGTGGTGGCGCCGCGCGCGGCCATCGCCGGCGGCTCGGCCGAGGGGCTGCGCGGCGTGGTGCTGCCCTTCGTGTTCCGCAAGTACCTCGACTACAACGTGTTCGAGTCGCTGCGCACGCTGCACGACCAGATCCGCAGCCACGCCAGCCGGCGCAGCGCCGGCCGGCCCGAGCGCGCCAACGACGTCAAGCTGTCGCGCGGCGGCATCCGCGAGATCGAGTTCACGGTGCAGCTGCTGCAGGTGGTGCGCGGCGGCCAGTTCCCGAGCTGCGCACGCGCCCGACGCTGGAGGCGCTGCAGCGCGTGGCCCGTGCCGAGCTGATGCCGCCCGAAGCCGCCGACGCGCTGGCACGCGCCTACGTGTTCCTGCGCCGGGTCGAGCACCGCATCCAGTACCTGGACGACCAGCAGACCCACATCCTGCCCACGCAGGACGCCGACCTGGACTGGATCGCGCGCACCCTGGGCTACGACGGCGTCTGCCCCTTCCTGGCCGAGCTGGACACACACCGCGAGTTCGTGGCGCAGGAGTTCGACCGCCTGCTGGGCGGCGACGCGCCCTGCAAGAGCTGCCAGAAAGGCGCGGGCGGCGAGGCGCGCGCCGCGCCGTCCGACATCGACGCCGTGCTGCCCGCCTTCCCCGAGCGCGTGCGCGAGCGCCTGGCCGAGTGGCCCGAGCACCCGCGCGTGCTGGCGCTGCGCGACGAAGCGCGCGGCCGCCTGACGCGCCTGCTGCAGCGCACCGCGCAATGGCTGGAGGAAGGCCGCGTGAACGAGGACGGCGTGCTGCGCCTGGCCGACTGGGTGGAGCCGCTGCTGCGCCGCGAGAGCTACATCGCCCTGCTGCTGGAGCGCCCCGCCGTGCACGAGCGCCTGCTGCGCGTGCTGGGCGCGGCGCGCTGGCCGGCGCGCTACGCCATGCAGCACCCCGGCGTCATCGACGAATTGGCCAGCCCCAGCCTGCTGAACGAACGCTTCGACGCCGCCGCGTTCGAGCAGGAGCTGGAGCTGCGCCGCGAAGCCCTGGCGCGCGGCGGCGAGGACGACGAGGAAAGCCTGCTGAACCTGCTGCGCCGCGCGCACCATGCCGAGACCTTCCGCACCCTGGCGCGCGACGTGGAAGGCCGCATCACGGTGGAGCAGGTGGCCGACGACCTGTCGGCGCTGGCCGACGCCATCCTGCGCCTGACCATGCGCTGGTGCTGGCCGCGCCTGCGGCAGAAGCACCGCGCTGAGCCGCGCTTCGGCGTCATCGGCTACGGCAAGCTGGGCGGCAAGGAGCTGGGCTACGGCAGCGACCTGGACATCGTGTTCGTGTTCGACGACGAGCACGAGGACGCGCAGGAAATCTACGCCGCCTTCGTGCGCAAGCTGATCACCTGGCTGACGGTGAAGACCGGCGAGGGCGACCTGTTCGAGATCGACACCGCGCTGCGGCCCAACGGCAACTCGGGCCTGCTGGTGACCGACATCGACGCCTACGCCGACTACCAGGAGAACCGCGGCAGCAACACCGCGTGGACCTGGGAGCACCAGGCGATGACCAGAGCCAGGATGGTGCCGCCGTCGGCGCCCACGGCCGGCGCTTCCTCGCCATCCGACCCGCTCACCGCCCGCTTCGACGCCGTGCGCCACGCCGTCATCACCGCGCCGCGCGACCACGCCGCCCTGCGCGGCGAGATCATCGCCATGCGCGAGAAGATGCGCAACGCCCACCCGATCCGGGACGGGCTGTTCGACGTCAAGCACAGCCCCGGCGGCATGGTGGATGCCGAGTTCGTCACCCAGTACCTGGTGCTGGCGCACACCGCGCAGCACCCCGAGCTGGCGCCGAACCTGGGCAACATCGCCCTGCTGCGCCGCGCCGAGGACGCCGGCCTGCTGCCCGCCGGCGTGGGCCAGGCCGCGGCCGATGCCTACCGCGCGCTGCGGCGCGTGCAGCACCGCGCGCGGCTGGACGAGCAGCCGACCCAGGTGGCGCCCGACACCCTGGCTGCCGAGCGCCTCGCCATCCAGCAGCTGTGGCACACGGTTTTGGATGAAAATGGCGTCTGGCGCCCGTCCGATCTGCGCAAGGCGCTATTAATTTCAAACTGACCTCCAGCCATCCGCCGTTCGCTGCGCGTCGCCGCGGCGGCACGCCCTACCCTGATTGATGCACCACCGCGCCTGGCCCCTTACCTGCGCGCTGCTGATCGCGGCCAGCGTGGCGCTGTGGCTGGCCGGCATCAGCGGCCACGTGGTGCCGCAGCACTGGCTGTGGCATGCCGATTTCTGGCCCCGCCAGCCGTGGACACTGTGGACCGGCCCGCTGCTGCACTTTCTGGGCGCGCACCTGGCCGGCAACGCGCTGGCGCTGGCGGCGCTGGCGGTGCTGGGCGCGGCGCTGCACGCGCCCCGCGCCGACGCGCTGGCCCTGCTGCTGGCCTGGCCGCTGGGCACGCTGGCGCTGCTGGCCTGGCCAGCGGTGGGCGGCTATTACGGCCTGTCGGGCCCGGTGCACGCGGCGGCGGCCATCCTGGCGCTGCGCGCACTGCAGGCGCCCGCCACACGCTGGCTGGGGCTGCTGCTGGCGGGCGGGCTGCTGATCAAGCTGGCGCTGGAGCGCGGCTGGGCCGTGCCGGTGGGTTTCGACAGCGGCTGGGGCTTCAACGTGGTGTTCGCCGCGCACCTGAGCAGCGCGGCCGTGGGTGCGGCGCTGGCGTTGGCGCTGCAGGTGGTGGGGCTGCTGGCCAGCCCGCGGCGACATGCGCCGCCGGCGTCGAGGCGTTTCTGAGCGGCTGCGGCGATCAAAGCGCCGCGCAGACGATTGATGCAAGGCAGGGCGAAAGCATACTCCCCTATAGCAAGCCGTCAGCGCTTACTGGACGGGCGCTAGAACCTCATACTCCCTATCAAAATTCTTCCACGGCGTACCCGCCGGCAAGGCCAGCGGGTGGCGCTACCCGTTGCGGTGCCTGGCCCACTTGCCACGGATCGCCTCAGCCACCGACAGCCGCCGCGGCCCGGGCATGAGCCGCAGCGCGCTGCCCGCGCGCAGGTCGCCGGGAACCTCCACCGCCAGATAGAAACCGCTGCGCGCCTCGCGCACCATGCGCTGCGCAGCGTCGGCCAGGCCCATCACGGCGGTGAACTTGCCGCAGGGCTCGCGCGGCATGGTCACGCGCAGCACGCAGCCCGAGCCGTCGACGTGCAGCGTGTCGCCGATCCACACGTCGGATTCCAGCAGCCCGCAGATCGTCAGGTTCTCGCCCATGAAGCCGGCGGGCAGCGCCTCGTCGAACAGGCTGGCGCCGCCCGCGCGCCGCGCCGCCTGCCAGTACGGCAGGTGCTCGCTCGGGTAGGCGTACACCGCCTTCTGCAGCCCGCCGTGCACGTTCAGGTCGGCCTGCTCATCGCCCGCCAGCCCCAGCGCGCCCACGGCCACCGGCCCGTCGACCGGCGACTTGCGGATGCCGCTGAGCACCGTGCGGCCGCCCACGCGCAGCAGGCGCGCGGCGCCGACGTTGACGCTGAGCAGACGCGGAACAGGGCAAGGGGCAGGTTCAGGCATGGCGCCCGGATTGTGCATGCGCGGCCGCCGTCAGTTGGGGCAAGATGCGCGCCGTCATGCTGAGCTTCCTGCCCCCGTCCTGCGCGGTGTCATCGCGGCCCTGTTGCTGGCGCTGAACACCCTGTTCTGGTGCACGCCGCTGTTCGCGCTGGCGCTGCTCAAGCTGGTGCTGCCGTTTCGCGGCGTGCGGCTGGCGCTCGATCCGGCCATCCACGGCATCGCCACCCGCTGGATCGCCGGCAACAGCGCCTGGATGCGCCTGACCCAGCCCACGCGCTGGGACGTGGCCGGCATCGACGGCCTGCCCTACGCCGGCTGGTACCTGGTGCAGGCCAACCACCAGTCCTGGGTCGACATCTTCGCGCTGCAGTACACGCTGAACCGGCGCATCCCGTTCCTCAAGTTCTTCCTGAAGCAGCAGCTGATCTGGGTGCCGGTGATGGGGCTGGCGTGGTGGGCGCTCGAGTTTCCGTTCATGAAGCGGCACTCGCCCGCCGCCCTGCGCGCCAACCCGGCGCTGCGCGACGAGGACCGCGAAACCACGCGCCGCGCCTGCGCCAAGTTCTCGCTGGTGCCCACCAGCGTGATGAATTTCCCCGAGGGCACGCGCTTCACTCTGCCTAAGCACGCGGCGCAGGCCTCGCCCTACCGGCACCTGCTCAAACCCAAGGCCGGCGCGCTCGCGCTGTCGCTGCACGCCATGGGCGAGAAGTTCGATTCGCTGATCGACGTGACCATCGTCTACCCGCACGGCCGACCGACGTTCTGGCAGTTCATGTGCGGGCGCGTGCCCGAGATCGTGATGCGCGTGCACCGCCGCCCCATTCCGCCCGCCTTCTGCCACGGCGACTACAGCGCCGACGCCGCCTTCCGCGCGCAGATCCACGGCTGGCTCGCCGACCTGTGGGCCGAGAAGGACGCCGAGATCGAGCGCCTGCTGGCCGAGCGCCGCGACCCGGCGTGATCAGCCGCGCATCAGCGCTTCGATCACACCCGGGGCAGTGGACTCATGGCCGGATCGGCGGGTACGCGGCCATGGCTGGCTGGTCGGACCGCTCCTGAGGTGCTGCCCCTGTCACTGGAATCGACGACGCCAGCCCGCCACGCCTGCCAGCAGCAAGCCCAGCAGGCCCAGCGCCCAGGTGCCGAGCGTCGGCACAGCCTGCACGGCCCCGGCACCCGCCGCGGCGCGCACCGCCAGCGTTTGCGCCACCGGGGCCACACCCGCAGCGGTGGTGGTCACGGTGTAGTCGTCAGCCGGCAGTGTTCCGGCCGGCACCGGGCCGTAGGCGCCGGCGCCATCGGTGGTGGCCGTCAGCGTCCGGGTAAAGCCGTTCGGCCCCGTGATGGTGATGGTGACGGTGGTGCCTGCGGGCACGTTGGTGAGCGTGCCGGAGAGGTCCACGTTGTCGCTCGGGCCGACGGTGGCCGGCAGCGGCGCGGGCTCAGCACCGGCACGGCCGGGGCGACCACCGAGAAAGTCTGCTGCTGCGGCGTGACGCCGGTGGCCGAGGTGGTGGCGGTGTAGCTGCCGGGCGCCAGCGGGCCGGCGGGCACCGGACCGTAATTGCCAGCGGCATCGGTCGTTTGGGTGGTGAAGGTCTGCACGCTGCCGCCCGGGCCGGCCAGCTCGATCGTCACCGGCGTGCCGACCGGAACGTTGGTCAGCGTGCCCGACAGGTTGACGGTTTCGCTCGGGCCGATGGTGGCCGGCAGAGGCGCTGGCGCAAGCACGGGTGCGAGCACCGTGCCCTGCGTGGTCGCCGGCAGGCCGGACGGCGTGGTGGCCGTCACATCGTAGCTGCCGGCCGGCAGCGTGCCGGCCGGCACGTTGACGCTCCAAGCGCCGCCCGTGACGGTGGCCGGATAGTTGTGCGGCACGCCGTCCGTGCCAACCACCGTGACCGTGATCTGGGTGCCGTCTGCCAGCCCGCTGGTGGTGCCCGACAGGGCGAAGGGCTGCGCCAGCGTGACAGTGGGCGCCGGGGCGATGGTGATGGCGACCGGGCCGCTGGGGCATTGGGCGGACGAACTGGCAACCCTCAAGCGCACGGCCGCGCCGCCTGAGTCGTACACCAACAATGTGACCTCGTTGGCGCCCGCCTTCCACTGCTGCGCCGTGGTGCTGCCGCCGCCCAGCGTGGCGGTGGAGCCGGCAGTGTTGGCATAGGTGGTCGGCAACGCGGGCGTGGCGTTGCCGGTCCAGCGCACGCCGTTCATGTAGATGGCCGTGACAGTGTCATCGGCCCAGATGCCATTCAGGGTCAGCAGATAGGTCGCCGGATCGACCGTGGGATCAAGCTGGAAGCGATAGCGGAAGTACATCGTCGCCGGCGCCACGAAACCCGTTGGATAGGGGTAGAAACCGACCTGCGCCAACGAATTGGGGGCGGACAGTCCGCCGACATAGTTGGCGATCTCGGTACCGCTCAGGTAGCCGAACGTCAGGTTGCTCGGCACGGTGCTTGGCAACGGGTTGGGAAAGCCGGACGCACCAATGGCCGCCTCCCAGCGCGGCTGGTTGCCGCGATCCGCTTCGCTGACAGCCGTCGTGTTGAGCACCGTGCCCACGTCGTTGACGGTGCCAGCGGGCGCCGGGCTGACGGTGGGGCAGACGAACACCGGCGGGGCCGGCTGGGCCTTGACGGCCGCGGCTGCCAGCAGCAGCGTCAGCGCGGGCGGCACACGGCGGGCGAGCGAGGACGAAACAGAGCCGGTGAAATAGCGCATGGCGAACGATGGGCTTGAACAGGGATCGGGACGCGTTCGGTGACCGACGCTCCCGCGGCCAAACCGCCATTTTCGTTGGCGCAAGGAAAAAGTCCGCACGATCGCCGCACTTGCGCGCGAGAACGGTCAGACTGAGCACGGCCGTATCGCAAACGCAACAAGCGCCGCGCTGGCGGCGCTCAGCGCATCAGCGCCTCGATGGCGTCCGGCTCCACCGGCACGTCGCGCGTGATCAGCTCGCAGCCGGTCTCGGTCACGACCGCATCGTCCTCGATGCGGATGCCGATGTTCCAGAACTCCTTGGGGATTTTGTCGCTGGGGCGCACGTACAGGCCGGGTTCGATGGTCAGCACCATGCCGGGGCGCAATATGCGGCTGGGGCGGTCCTTGATCAGCTCGCCCGACAGCGGATCGGTGCGCTCGCTCACTTGGCCGATCTCGCTGGGCTCCACGTAGCTGCCGACGTCGTGCACGTCCATGCCCAGCCAGTGGCCGGTGCGGTGCATGTAGTGGGCGAAGTAGTGGCGGTTGGCGATCGCGTCTTCCAGCGTGCCGTGCTGGTGCTTGTCGAGCAGGCCGAGGTCGAGCATGCCCTGCGTCAGCACCTTCACCGTGGCCTCGTGCGGGTCGGTGAAGCGTGCGCCGGGTTTCGTGGCGTCGATGGCGGCTTGCTGGCTGGCCAGCACCAGCTCGTACAGCGCGCGCTGCGGACCGGTGAAGCGGCCGTTGGCGGGGAAGGTGCGGGTGATGTCCGACGCATAGCCGTCCAGCTCGCAGCCGGCGTCGATCAGCACCAGCTCGCCGTCGCGGATGGGGGCGTTGTCGGCCCGGTAGTGCAGCACGCAGGCGTTGGCGCCGGCGGCGACGATGCTGCCGTAGGCCGGGTATTGCGAGCCGTGCTGGCGGAATTCGTGCAGCAGCTCGGCGTCGAGGTGGTATTCGCGCACGTCCTGGCCGGCGCGCAGCATGGCGGCTGAGCGCTGCATGGCGCGCACGTGGGCGCCGGCGCTGATGCGGGCCGCGCGGCGCATGATGTCCAGCTCGTGCGCGTCCTTCACCAGCCGCATCTCGTCCAGGATGGCGCACAGGTCGCGCTGGCCCTCGGGCGCCAGCGCGCCGTAGCGCACGCGGGCGCGCACGCTCGTGAGCCAGCCGTCGATGCGGCCTTCCAGCCCCGTGTGGGTGGCGAACGGCCACCACACGGTGGTGCGGTTCTCCAGCAGCTGGGGCAGGCGCTGGTGCAGCTCCTCGACCGAGAACGCCTCATCCACGCCCAGCGCGGCCGGCGCGGCCTCCGGGCCCAGGCGGATGCCGTCCCAGATCTCGCGCTCCAGGTCCTTGGGCTGGCAGAACAGCAGGCTGCGGCCATCGGCCGTCAGCACCAGCCAGGCGTTGGGCTCGGAAAACCCGGTCAGGTAATAGAAGTAGCTGTCGTGCCGGTACAGGTAATCGCTGTCGCGGTTGCGCGCGCGCTCGGGGCGGTCGGCACGATGGCGATGCCGCCTTCGCCAAGCTGCGCCGCCACGCGGGCGCGGCGGCTGGAATAGGGCTCGTGGTTCATGGAGCCGCAGCTTAGTCGATTGCGTTGCACGCGCCGCGCCCGCTTATGCAGGCGCTTTCCTATGGTTCGCCCCCCACATGCAACCCCCATCGCGGGACGCAGGCACACATAAGTGTGGACTTAAATAAACAGTTCGATTAGATTCACGCTGGTTTTGTTAAGGGTCTTAGGAAGCAAACGCTATCAAAGCGGATTGTTTCTGAGCAAGGATAGCAATGCTTGGTAGAGGTTCTGATTTCGATGATTGAAGCGAAACTCGGTCTCCTTCAAGTGCAGATAGAACGTCTTGCGCGGCACGCCATTGAACTGCGCCAGTCGCCGCTTGGCGAAGCTCCAGAAGCTCTCGATGCCATTGACATGCACCGAGCCACGTGCGAACTCATTGGCCCCGTGGCTGACCCGAAAGTGCTTGTCAAAGCCCACGTCTACCAGCCCGTCGTAGCCTCTCCAGCCATCAGTGTGAATGATGCTGGCAATGTCGGCCTTGCCCCGGATGATGGCCTGCAAGGTGCGTTTGGAGGCATCGGGCACGATCTCGGTGTAGACACAGTCGCCTCGCTTGAACAAACCAAAGACCACCGTCTTGCGGCCCGCGCCGCGGCCGCGCAAGCCGCGTACGCGCCGGGGACCGAAGTAGGACTCATCGGCTTCGAGCTCTCCGACAAAGGGCGAGCGCGCTTCACAGTGCTCGGCCATGCGAGCACGCATGCGCAGATAGATGCTGTTGACCGAACGCAGCGACAGCCCGCACAGTTGGGCGCAGTCGGTGGCCGTCAAATCCATGGCGAAGTAGCGCACGAGCTGGCGAAACTTCGCTTCACTGATCTTGGAACGCCTGAAGTACCTGTTTTCTGAATCACGATAGGAAGTTAGCTCACTTGGTAGAGAGGTTTGCTTCCTAAGACCCTTGTTAAATATTTTTACATCTTGCCCGCACTGGAGAAACGCGTGAAGCACCCCTCTCGACCATGGTTCGACAAGCCGCCCGCCTGGCGCTCACGCTGGCTGCGCTCGCCTGGGGTGTTGCTGCGACGGCGCAGCCGACAGCGCCCTTGCTGTTCGCGGTCAGCGAAGGCACGTCGGGTGGCGGCTCGGCCGTCACCGACGAGCAGATGGCCACCAAGTACCGGCCCGTGGTGGAGGTGATGGAGCGCGTGCTGGGCCAGAAGATCACCGTGCGCTACGTGCGCGACTTCCGCATGCTGGAAGACGGCATGAAGAACGCGCGCTTCGACCTCGTCATCGCTCGCCCCAGCGACTACCCCGCCCGCGGCCTGCGCGACTACGGCTACAACGTGGTCACCACCACCCAGCCGGATGGCCACTGCCTGCTGGTGGTGAAGGAAGACAGCCCCTTCAAGACGCTGGACGAGATGAAGGGCAAGCGCTTCATCCTGCCCGAGCAGATCGCCTACATGACCAAGTTCTGCCTGGCCGAGCTGCGCGACCAAGGCCTGCCGCTGACGCCGGGCGAGGTGACCTTCGTGCGCGAGCAGGGCGCGATCCCGTTCGCGCTCAAGAACAACCTGTCGCACATCGGCGGCATCGCCTCGTATTCGGGCGTGGCCGGCCGGCTGCAGAAGGAAGGCCTGCGCGTGCTGCACAAGAGCCGCCCGCAGCCGTACCTGCCGCTCATCGCCGGTGCCAGGATTCCGGCCGACAAGGTGCGTGAACTGGGCGCGGAGCTGGTGGCGCTGTCGAAGACCGAGCAGGGCGCCAAGGCGCTGGCGGCCATCGGCCTCAAGGGTTTCGACACCAACTCGCAGCAGCGCCTGCTCGAGCTGCTGGAGTGGCTGGGCGACAAGAAGGCCAACTGAGCGCCGTCACGCCCCGCCGTTGAGCGCCGCCAGGCGCTCGGGCGTGCCGACGTCCGTCCACGCGCCCTCGTACAACTCGGCACTGACCCGCCCCGCCGCGATGGCTTGGCGCAGCAGGGGCGCCAGCGGCGCGGCCGTGCCTTGCGGATTGCCGGGCAGGATGTCGCACCAGGGCGGCTCGAACAGCGCGCGGCGGTACAGCGCGATGGTGCTGAAGGTGTGGCGCACGCCACCCGGCGCGGCCTCGTTCAGCGCCAGGCCACCGTCGCCGATGGCGAAGTCGCCCTCCGGCTTGTGCGCCGGGTTGGGCACCAGCCACAGGTGCGCCAGCCGGCTGCTGGCGGCAAAGCGCTCGACCGCCGCGGGCGCGCAAACAAATTCGGGCGCGAAGATGTCGCCCGCCACCACCCAGAAGATGTCGTCGGCCCGCGCCGCCAGCAGCGGCAGCGCGCGGGCGATGCCACCCGCCGTCTCCAGCGCATAGCCGAAGTCGCGGCCTTCGCACGAGAAGCGAAGCGGGCTGGCAGCCGGCGAATACTCCTGATTCAATAGCTGCTCGCGCCCATCTGGCGGGCGCTGAAGGCCAAAATGGCTCTCAATCTGCTCGCCCAGCCAGGCGGTGTTGACGACGATCTGCTCCACGCCGCCGGCGCGCAGCGTCTCCACCCAGCGCTGCAGCAGCGGCTTGCCGCGCACCACCAGCAGCGGCTTGGGCGTGTGGTCGGTCAGCGGCCGCATGCGCTCGCCCCGGCCGGCGGCCAGGATCAGCGCGCGCGGGTGCACGGGCACAGCCGGGGCGGCGGGCAGCCTCATGCTTTGGGTGCCGCGCGCGCCGCGGTGTCGTCACAGGCTGGGGCGATCAGCGGATCAGGCATTCGCCGCACTTTAGCGGATGCGGGTGCAACCGCTGGCGTTGCGACCGGCCGGGTCCGGCCGCGCTGGTGCGGCCGATAGAATCGGGGTTCCCCAGCTGCCCTGCCCCCGCGCGCCCATGAACACCTCTCTCCTGGCCAACGCCATCCGTGCCCTCGCCATGGACGCCGTCCAGCAAGCCAACTCAGGCCACCCCGGCGCACCCATGGGCATGGCCGACATGGCCGTCGCACTGTGGGGCCGGCACCTCAAGCACAACCCGGCCAACCCGCTGTGGGCCGACCGCGACCGCTTCGTGCTGTCGAACGGCCACGCGTCGATGCTGATCTATGCGCTGCTGCACCTGACGGGTTACGACCTGCCGCTGCAGGAGCTGAAAGACTTCCGCCAGCTGCACAGCAAGACGCCCGGCCACCCCGAGCACGGCCTGACGCCCGGCGTGGAAACCACCACCGGCCCGCTCGGCCAGGGCATTGCCAACGCCGTGGGCATGGCGCTGGCCGAGAAGCTGCTGGCGGCCGAGTTCAACCGGCCCCGCCACGCCATCGTCGATCACCACACCTACGCCTTCATCGGCGACGGCTGCCTGATGGAAGGCATCAGCCACGAAGCCTGCGCGCTGGCCGGCGCGTGGAAGCTGAACAAATTGATCGCCCTGTACGACGACAACGGCATCAGCATCGACGGCAAGGTGGCGCCCTGGTTCGTCGACAACACGGCCGAGCGCTTCGAGGCCTACCAGTGGAACGTGATCGGCCCGATCGACGGCCACGACGTGGACGCCGTGGACCGCGCCATCGGCGAGGCCAGGCAAAGCGCCGACCGCCCCACGCTCATCATCTGCCGCACACACATCGGCAAGGGCAGCCCCAACCGGCAGGACACCGCCAAGGCGCACGGCGAGCCGCTGGGCGCCACCGAGATCGCGCTGACGCGCCAGACCATCGGCTGGGAGCACGGCCCATTCGAGATCCCCGCCAAGGTCTACGCCGCGTGGGATGCCAAGGACGCCGGTGCCCGTGCCGAGCAGAAGTGGGACGAGCGCTTTGCCGCCTACGCCGCCGCCCACCCGCGCCTGGCGGCCGATTTCAAACGCCGCATGGCGGGCGAACTGCCGAAGAACTTCGCCCAGGTCGCCGTCGACGCCGCGGTCGAGGCGCACAAGAAGGCCGAAAACGTGGCCAGCCGCAAGGCCAGCCAGATCGCGCTGGAAGCCTTCACCGCCGCGCTGCCCGAGCTGATCGGCGGCAGCGCCGACCTGACCGGCTCGAACCTGACCAACACCTCGTTCACCACGCCGCTGCGCTTCCATGACGATGGCAGCGTGGTGCTGCCCGAGGCCAAGCCGGAACGCGAGACGCAACTGGAACGCGCCAACAACGGCGTCGGCAAGGAAGATGAGGCCACCACCAGCGCGCCCGCCCCGCTGCCCGAAGTGGACCTGAAGGCCGCTGCGCCGGCCATCGGCGCGCGCTTCCACATCAACTACGGCGTGCGCGAATTCGGCATGGCCGCCGTCATGAACGGCATCGCACTGCACGGCGGCTACATCCCCTACGGCGGCACCTTCCTCACCTTCAGCGACTACAGCCGCAACGCCATCCGCATGGCAGCGCTGATGAAGCAGCGCGTGGTGCACGTGTTCACGCACGACTCGATCGGCCTGGGCGAAGACGGCCCCACGCACCAGTCTATCGAGCACGCCGCCAGCCTGCGCCTGATCCCGGGCCTGGACGTCTGGCGCCCCGCCGACACGGCCGAAACGGCCATCGCCTGGGCCGTGGCGCTGGAGAACAAGGACCGGCCCACCGCCCTGCTGCTGAGCCGCCAGAACCTGCCCTATGCACCGAAGCGCGATTTGGGCGAGATCAGCCGCGGCGCCTATGTGCTGAGCGAACCCGCCGACCTCCGTCTGCACGGCAAGACGCGCGCCGTCATCATCGCCTCCGGTTCCGAGGTGCAGCTGGCGCTGAAGGCGCAGGCGCTGCTGGCCGCGCAAAAGATCGCCGTGCGTGTGGTCTCCATGCCCAGCACCAGCGCCTTCGACCGCCAGAGCGTCCAATACAAGCAATCGGTGCTGCCGGCTGGCCTGCCGCGCATCGCGGTCGAGATGGGCGTGACCGACGGCTGGTGGAAATACGGTTGCGCCGCCGTGGTCGGCATCGACCGCTACGGCGAATCAGCGCCGGCGGGCAAGCTGTTCGAGTTCTTCGGCTTCACGCCGGAGAACGTGGCCGACACTGTGCGCGCGGTGCTGGGCCGCTAGGGCCGTCATGCGCGGCACCCGCACTCAGTCGGAATATCCGGGCGGCAGTTCGTCGCCGGGCATGGGCGGAACGTGGGGGCTGGCGGCGAGCCAGTCGGCGAGCGCATCGCCCGGATATTCGCTGGCCCGCGCGGCACGCTCACGAAAGAAGGCCTCGGTCTTGAGGGCCGAGACTTTCTCCGCGATGGCCGTGACGAAGAACTGGTTCATCGACACGCCTTCTTCCTGCGCCACCTGGCGGGCGTATTCCATCAATGATTCAGGTACACGAAGCGCATAGTTAGCCATGCTGATTCTCCTGTCGGTCAAGTATGTGCAAGAACTCCAGGGGGTGCAGATCCGCAACCGAAAGCGCATCGCCGCAGCTTGAAGTCGCGCACGTTGAAAGTGACCAGCGCGTGAGCGGCGCCATTGAGCGCGGTTTCCAGCACCATCTCATCGGCGGGGTCCTGCAATTGGGGGCGCCACCGCGTATGTCGCTCCACGGGCGCGGCCAGTTGACACAGGCGGTTCACCAGCGCATCGATCTGCGCCGGGGGCGCGCACCCAGATGCTCCGGTCGTTTCAACACCGCCTCATACTCCAACGCCAGCGGAACCGACAGCAGCAGACGATAGCGCTGCTTCCAAAGGGCCTGCACCACGGCAGCGGCCGATCCGTCGGCGCTGCGCGCTGCGGCCACCCAAACATTGGTGTCCAGCACCACACGCCACAGCGCCCCCGAATTCATATCGCCTATCATATCAATTAACTTCAGGAGAAAGCAATGACCATCAAGATCGGCATCAACGGCTTCGGCCGCATCGGGCGCATGGTGTTCCGCGCGGCGGTGCAGAACTATTCGGACATCGAGGTCGTGGGCATCAACGACCTGCTGGAGCCCGACTACCTGGCCTACATGCTGACCTACGACAGCGTGCACGGTCGCTTCAAGGGCGACGTGAAGGTGGACGGCAACACGCTGGTGGTCAACGGCAAGAAGATCCGCCTGACGGCCGAGAAGGACCCGGCCAACCTGAAGTGGGGCGAGGTCGGCGCCGAGGTGGTGATCGAATCCACCGGCCTGTTCCTGACCAAGGAAACCGCGCAGAAGCACATCGACGCCGGCGCCAAGAAGGTCATCATGTCGGCCCCGTCGAAGGACGACACGCCCATGTTCGTGCACGGCGTGAACTGCGCCAAGTACGCGGGCGAGCCGATCATCAGCAACGCCAGCTGCACCACCAACTGCCTGGCGCCGCTGGCCAAGGTGCTGCACGACAAATGGGGCATCAAGCGCGGGCTGATGACCACCGTGCACGCCGCGACCGCCACGCAGAAAACCGTGGACGGCCCCAGCAATAAGGACTGGCGCGGCGGCCGCGGCATTCTGGAGAACATCATCCCCTCGTCCACCGGCGCTGCCAAGGCCGTCGGCGTGGTGCTGCCCGATCTGAAGGGCAAGCTGACGGGCATGTCTTTCCGCGTGCCGACGTCCGACGTGTCGGTGGTCGACCTGACGGTCGAACTCGAAAAGCCCGCCACCTACGCTGAAATCTGCGCCGAGATGAAGGCGCAGAGCGAGGGCAAGATGAAGGGCATCCTGGGCTACACCGAGGACAAGGTGGTGGCCACCGACTTCCGCGGCGATGCGCGCAGCTCGATCTTCGACGTCGATGCCGGCATCGCGCTCGACAGCACTTTCGTCAAGCTGGTGAGCTGGTACGACAACGAGTGGGGCTACTCCAACCGCTGCCTCGACATGGTGCGCGTGGTCACCAAGAAGTAAAGCCCGGCGCTTTTCGCTCCGGCCGGATTTACCGGCCGCACGGCTCATGCTAGAAAGCTGGCATGAGCCGTTTTCATTGCACCTCTGTCCTGTGGCTGTCGGCCGCGCTGCTGGCCACGGCTGCCCATGCCGCGCCGGGCGATGCCCCGGTGGCACGCGGCCTGATCGTCACGCTGAAGGCCCCCGCCGACGGCAGCCGCGAAACGCCGCAGGCGGCGCGTGAGCGCCTGAAGACGGTGGCCACCGACGCCGGCCTGCCGGGCGCGCAGGCACCCATGCCGGTGGGTTCGCGCGCGCACCTGCTGCACTTTGCGCAACCGCTGACCGGCGCCGCGCTGCAGGCCGCCGAGCGCCGCGTGCGCCTGAACCCGCTGGTGGCCAGCGTCGAGCCCGACGTGCGCCTGAAGCGCCAGGCCGAGCCCAACGACCCCTACTACGCCAACGGCACGCAATGGCATCTGCGCCGCCCGGCCGATGGCGGTGCGGGCGCCCTCAACCTGCCGCCCGCCTGGGACCGCAGCACCGGCAGCCCCAGCCAGGTGGTGGCGGTGGTCGACACCGGCACGGTTCCCGGCCACCCCGACCTGCAGGGCAAGCTGCTGCCCGGCTACGACCTGATCAGCGATCTGGACACCAGCAACGACGGCGACGGCCGCGACGCCGATGCCTCGGACCCGGGCGACTGGATCAGCGACACCGAAGCCAATTCCGCGCGCTACCCCGGCTGCCCGGCCGAAGACAGCAGCTGGCACGGCACCTTCATCGCCGGCCAGATCGCCGCGCTGACCAACAACGGCGTCGGCGTGGCCGGCGTCAGCTGGGGCGCGAAGATTCTGCCGGTGCGCGTGTCGGGCAAGTGCGGCGCCTGGCTGTCCGACGTGGTGGACGGCATCCGCTGGGCCGCCGGCCTGCCGGTGAGCGGCGTGCCCACCAACCCGAACCCGGCCAAGGTGATCAACGTCAGCTTCGGCGGCAGCACGGCCTGCACGCCGGCGTACCAGTACGCCATCGACGACGCCGGCGCCGTGGGCAGCCTGGTGGTGGTGGCCGCGGGCAACGAGAACGGCCCGCTCACCCGCCCGGCCGACTGCGCCGGCGTGCTGGCCGTGGGCGCGGTGCGGCAGGACGGGCTGAAGACCTACTACTCCAACTACGGCCGCAACGTCGGCATCATGGCGCCCGGCGGCCCGGGCGGGCGCGACGTGGGGCCCAGGCTGTATTCCACCGCCAACACCGGCACGCGCGGCCCGGCCGAACACAGCTACGACAGCAAGGACGGCACCAGCTTCGCGTCGCCACTGGCGGCGGGCGTGGCCTCGCTGATGCTGTCGGTGAACCCGGCGCTGACGCCGTCCGAACTGGTGTCGCGCATCCAGGCTGGCGCGCGCGCGTTCCCCAGCAGCCCCGGCTACCCCACCTGCAACGTCAGCGCCCCCACCAACAGCGCCTGCAACTGCACGCGCGAAACCTGCGGCCCCGGCCTGCTGGACGCCGAAGGCGCGCTGCAGCTGGCCTACAGCCCGGCCGTGGTCATCGCGCCGGTGGGTACTGTGGCGCCGGGCAGCAGCCTCACGCTGGACGGGCGCGGCAGCGCGGCCGTGGGCGGCGCCAGCATCACCGCGTACCAGTGGAGCCAGGTCTCCGGCCCGCCGGCCACGCTGGGCGCCACCAACGGGCCGACGCTGGCCGTCACCCTGCCGGCCGGCGCGCGCGACGACTGGGTGTTTCGCCTGCTGGTCACCGACTCGGCCGGCCGCTCGGCCGACAACTACGTCACCGTCACCACGCGCAGCGGTGGCGGCGACTGGCATGACGACGACGATGGCGGCGGCAGCACCGGCCTGCTGTGGGGCCTGGGTCTGTGGGCGCTGGCACTGGGCGCCTGGGCGCGGCGCCGGCGCGCCGGGGCGGCCTGAGGGCCGGGCGCCCTCGGGCGCCAGCGCGCGCCATCGGCATGAATGCTCTGGTCGAATGCAGCCCGGTGCGCTGCACCCCATATACTCCCCACCATGCCGACCGCCAGCGCCCGCCGGACGGGCGACAAAGTTACATACTCCCCGCCAAAGACTGACCTCCACGCCACTGGGTGGTGAATGCGCCAGCCGGGGCGAACCGCCGCCGGGTGCAGCGCGCGACTGGCCACAGCGCGCCATCAAGGCGCCAGGCCGCGCCCGTCGCCGCCAGGCAGAGCGGGCGCCTTCCTACAGTCGGCCGGCGCGGCGCGGCCCACACTGCAGGCCATGTTGCCACCCTTGCAGTCACCGACCATGACCGTCACCCGCCGCTTTCTCATCGCCGGCCTGGGCGCCAGCGCCTTCACCGCCCTGCCCGCCTGGGCCCGCCAGGGCGCCGCGCAGGCGGCCGCCGACACGCTCGACTTCGACGCCTTCAACGCCGCCACCGACACGCCCGCGCTCAGGATGGGCAGCCGCGGCGCCGCCGTGACCCGCGCGCAGGTCCTGCTCGACCGCGCCTGGTTCTCGCCCGGCGAGATCGACGGCGCCTTCGGCCGCAACATGCAGCGCATGGTCCGCGCCTACCAGCGGTCGAACAGCCTGAAGGAGACCGGCAGCGTCGACGCCGCCACCTGGCAGTCGCTGCGCGAGGCCAGCGCCGAGCCGCTGCTGACGCGCTACACCATCACCGAGAAAGACGCCGCCGGCCCATTCGAGAAAACGCCCGCCGACATGGCCGAGCGCGCCAAGCTCAAGGCGCTGGTGTACGAGTCGCTGGACGAGGCCATTGCCGAGCGCTTTCACGTCAACCCCGCCTATCTGAAGCGCCTGAACGGCGGCAAGGCGCTGGCCGCCGGCACCGAGATCGTGGTGCCCAACGTGCTGGACAGCAAGGCGCCCACGCGCGCGTCGCAGAGCATCGAGATCGACAAGGGCGAACGCGTGCTGTTCGTGCTGGACAGCGACGGCAAGCCCGCGGCGGGCTTTCCCATCAGCATCGGCAACGAGATGAACGACCCGCTGCCGATCGGCCAGATGGCGATCAAGAACGCGGTCGACATGCCCAGCTTCACCTACAACCCGGCGATCCTGAAGAATGCACCGAAGGATGCCGCCAAGGTCGAGATCGCCGGCGGCCCCAACAACCCCGTGGGCACCATCTGGCTGGGCCTGACCAAGCCGCACTGGGGCATTCACGGCACGCCCGAGCCGGCCAAGGTGGGCCATTCCGAAACCAACGGCTGCATCCACCTGACCAACTGGGACGCCGAGCGCCTGGCCAAGGTCGTCAAGGTGGGCGCCAAGGTCGACGTGCGGCCCTGAGCGCGGCGGCCATCACGCGGAGCCCACCCGCTTGCCACCGAACACACGCCGTCGCCCGCCGGGCTGGCGCCAGGCCCTGGGCTGGTTCGCCGTGCTGGCCGCGCTGCTGCTGGGCGCCAGCTGGGCGCTGCGGCAGGCTGATCGGCCACTGATCCGCGCTGCCGACCCCGCGCCGACAGCCAGCCGCATCCAGGCGCCGGCGCCATCGGTTCGTCCGCCCGAAGCCAGCGCACCTACACCGCCCGCCGTGCCTGTGCCCGCGAGCCGCGTCCAGCCCGCGCCGACAGCCGCCGCGCCCATCATCCTGGCCGCCAGCGATGGCGCCAAGGCCCGCGCCGACACCGCCGCCGAAGCCGCGGCGCAGGCCGCGCAGCAGGCGGCGCGCGCCGGCGATCCGTCACCCCAGGACACGGCCCGGCTGGCAGCGCGGCGCCTGACGCTGCCGGTGCAGGGCATCGCCGCCCACCAGCTCACCGACACCTACACCGACGCCCGCGCCAACGGTGCGCGCAGCCACGACGCCATCGACATCATGGCGCCCATCGGCACGCCGGTGCTGGCGGTGGAAGACGGTCGCATCGCCCGCCTGTTCTTCAGCCAGGGCGGCGGCGGCATCACCATCTACCAGTTCGACCCGGGCGAGGAATTCGCCTACTACTACGCCCACCTCGACCGCTACGCCGACGGCCTGCAGGAAGGCCAGGCGGTGAAGCGCGGCCAGCTGATCGGCTACGTGGGCAGCAGCGGCAACGCCAGCCCGCAGGCACCGCACCTGCACTTCGCCATCTTCAAGCTGGGGCCGAAGAAGGAATGGTGGAAGGGCGAGGCGCTGAACCCCTATCCTGTGCTGCGCTGGCCTTGAAGCCGTTTCGCGCCCCAAACCTCAGCTTTTGACGGGGTGACGCCATGACTTCGCCGCTGCGCGGCGTGATGACGAAATGACGTCAGTGATGCGCGGAATGCCTCGCCCTTGGCTGGCGTGTTGGCGGCGCAGCCGCCGTCATCGAAGCGCAGCAAGGTCATTTCGTCGTCGCATCGCGCGCCAGCAGCCATCTTTTTGAACGCGAAACAAACAGTATGAGGCTGAGGCGCGGCGCCGTTGTGCGTCGCGCAGCGGCCCGGACGGCGCTGGCGTCATGCCATTGCTGCCTCGACACGTGAACATTCGTCATCCCGGCGCAAGCCGGGATCCATGTCCCCGTGCGCACGCCGCCTGGATTGCAGGCTTGCGCCGGAATGACGACATGGATGTCGGTTCGCTCTGGACATGGCACAGCGGCACGGCGCCACCCCAGCGCGCGCAACCCGCCGCTTGCTGTCCCCTGTGCGCCGTCGCCCCAGTGACGGCGCGGCCCGCCGGCGCCGCCGGCCTGCAGGAACCTTGCAGTTCCGCACACCCCGCTCGCCCACGGCCTGGAGGGCCGCGGGTCCCTTTCCACCCTTGCACCTGCCCCCGCCATGAACACCCTTGCCGCCTTCCGCTCCCTGCTTCCCCGCCGCCGCGTGCTGGCCGCCGCTGGCCTGATGGTTCTGGCCGGCCTGCCAGGCCTGGCCCAGGCGCAGGCCGACAAATGGCCGCAGCGCACGGTGCGGCTGGTCGTGCCCTTCCCGGCCGGTGGCGCCACCGACATCACCGCCCGCGTGCTGGGCGAACAGCTGTCCAAGCGCCTGGGCCAGCCCTTCGTGGTCGACAACCGCGGCGGCGCCGGCGGCATCACCGGCACCGACGCCGTGGCCAAGGCCGCGCCCGACGGGCACACGCTGCTGGTCTCGCTCAGCACCTCGATGCTGATCAACCAGTACCTCTACACCAAGATGCCCTACAACCCGATGACCGACCTGGCGCTGATCAGCCAGCTGGCCAAGGCGCCGGTGGTGCTGGCCGTGCACCCCAGCGTGCCGGCCAAGACCGGGCCCGAGCTGCTGGCCTGGGTGAAGGCCAACAAGGGCAAGGTGGCCTACGGCTCGTGGGGCGTGGGCTCGTACGCGCACCTGGGCGGCGCCGCCATGAGCCTGGCGCAGGACGCCGACATGTCGCACGTGGCCTACCGCGGCGAGGCGCTGATGCTGCAGGACCTGATCGGCGGGCAGATTCAGATGGCCTTCACCAGCGCGCTGTCGGCCAAGCCGCACGCCGACGCCGGCAAGCTGCGCCTGGTGGGCGCCACCGGCGACACGCGCATGGGCGTGCTGCCCAACCTGCCCACGCTGGCCGAGCAGGGCCTGAAGGACGACGCCTACCGCATCGTCGGCTTCGTCGGCCTGGGCGGCCCGGCCAAGCTGCCGCCGGCGCTGATCGAGCGCATCAGCACCGAGGTGCAGGCCGTGATGGCCCTGCCCGAGGTGCGCGAGCGCATCGTCAGCATGGGCTTCACCCCGTGGGCGGCACGCCGGCGCAGTTTGCCGCTGTCTACAAGCGCGATGCGCCGATCTGGGAAAAGCTGGTCAGGCAGTCGGGCGCCAAGGCGGACTGAGCCTGCCGCCGCTGCCCACGCCGCCTGCGCCACCCGCCGGGCGGCGTTTTTGCCCGGCAGGCGTGCGCGGTCAGCGGTGTTGTGGGAGCGGGCTTGCCCGCGATGGGGCGTCTCGTCGCAACCAACGCTTGATCGCGGGCAAGCCCGCTCCCACACACACCTTTGGCGTCCACCCCGCGCGCTGGCGCGCCCCGGCGCCCGGCCGCCGTGACAGACCGATGCTGCAGGGGGGACTTGTCAAATTTTTCTGATGGCAAAATTGGCTTAAGCGCCCATCCATCGGGCGCCAGAAGCTACTAATTCAGGACTGCCACCCCGCACTAAATCGCTATCGCCTTATTCAGCCCAATTCCCGATCAAAACAGCCAGAAATCCGTCATTCCGGCGAAAGCCGGAATCCAGGCGGCGTGTGCCAGAACACCCGGCTCGCGGCTTTCGCCGGGATGACGGTTGTTCACGTTCTGAAGTGGAAGCGGATTCAGCCCTCACAACCCCGCCGCGCCCACCCAGGCCGCCGCGCAGCCCGGCTGGGCGTCGCAGGCGGCGTCCAGCGCCTCGATCGGCTCGTCGGCGAACAGCACCTGCACGGGCTTGTCGCCGTGCGGCTGCCACGCGGTCTGCGTCATCAGCCACTTCTGCACGAACTCGGCCACGGTGGCGCGCGCGGCCTCGCGCTGGCGCGCCAGCACGGGCGCGGTGGCGGCCTTGCGCGCCAGCGAGGCGGTGATCGACCGCTCCAGCGCCGCCAGCTGCTCCGGCCCGGTGAACAGCGACCACAGGCCGCGCGATTCCTTCTCGATGCGCGCGGTGTCGATGGCCACCGGCAGCGTGGGCTGCAGGCGCGGCGCGATCACGCGCACGCTGCCGTCGGGGCGCACGCTCACGCGCCATTCGGGCGCCAGATCGACATGGCTGCGGTAATGCGCCGGCACGCGGATGCGCGAAAACGTGCTGCCCACGGGCACGCCCAGCACGTCGTGGTCGCGCGAGACCTCGAAGGTCTCCACCTGCTTCAGCTCGGCCACCTCCAGCCGCCCGCCGGGCGTGCGCAGCACCACCGCCTCGCCCACGGCCTGCGCCAGCGGGGCGGCGCCGGCGGCTGCGCACGCCACAGCCACCAGCCCAGCAGCGCGTTGGCCAGCAGGCTGAGCACCAGCCAGTGGCGGCGACGGCGGGGCGCGGGCGAGGGCTGGGCGGGGGCGTTTCAGGGCTCAAAACGGTTCACATCCTTGCTGGATTATCAAAAGGTCTCCGATGCCGCGCGGACCGCATCCGCGAGTGTGGGAGCGGGCTTGCCCGCGATCAAGCGCTTGTGGCGACGAGGCGCCGCATCGCGGGCAAGCCCGCTCCCACAACGCTGTGTTGCGGATCAAGCATCCTGGTGGGTTTGGCGGCCAGAAAGAGTTGGTGCCGCGCGGCGCGCAATGGTTCAGGCGCGGTGGCGCCTATCATGCCCCGGTCATGCGCGATGCCATCCACATCACCGACCTCGAAGCCGCCATCAACCACTGGCGCGCCCGCCAGCCCGCCACCGGCGCCGCGCTGGCGCCCGAGGTGGCGGCGCTGGCCGAGGTGTATGCGCGCATGGTGTTCCACCGCCAGCACCAGGCCGACGCCGCCCACCTGCCCGCCGCCGCGCGCGCCGCCTGGCTGGCCTGGTACGCCACCACGCCCGACGCGCCCTGCATCGCCATCTGCTCCACCGCGCAGGGCGACGCCGTGTGCAAGGGCTGCGGCCGCACCGAAGGCGAAGTGCAGCACTGGCCCGCGCTGAGCCCCTTCGCCAAGCGCGCCGTGTGGCGCCGCATCACGGCCGAGGGCACGGCCTGGCGCTTCAACCGCTACGCCGACCGCGCCCGCGAGGCGCCGGCGCCCGGCCCGTCGCACGACGGCAGCACCGGCCGGTCCGCCGGCTGATCCTTTTGATAGCTGCCAGCGCTTGTCCAGCAAGCGTCGCAGCCCAATTTGACTTGAAACAAGACGCCTGGGCGACTTGCCGCGCCGCGCGGACGGTGGTTTAATCGCGCGTTCCGAAGGGGAGTAGCTCTCCCGCCGCCCACCCCGGGCGGCCCTCGTCCGGTCGTCAATACGAAGCCCTTCTGCCCTGGCAGACCGCGGCTTCCGGCCCGTCGGGCAGGCGCAGTCCGCTGCATCGCCTGCCGAGCAAGACCTTCGATCAACCCCGTCTGGCGAGGCTGGTCGAAAGCGTCCGGGTCTGCCCGCTGTCTGCCCCCGTGGCTGCAGCGCGTGTGTCCCCTGAGTGTGCGCTGGCGCCCGGCCACGGCCATGGCGGGTTTTCATCGACCCGTGCCCTGCCCGGCACGCACTTCGGAGCCTTGTTTCTCATGGAACTGTTCTCAACCGCCTGGTGGTCCGCGCTGATGGCCATCATCCTGATCGACCTGGTGCTGGCCGGCGACAACGCCATCGTCATCGCCCTGGCCGCGCGCAACCTGCCCAAGCACCTGCAGAAGAAAGCCATCATCTGGGGCACCGTGGGCGCCATCGGCGTGCGCACGGCGATGACGCTGATCGTGGTGTGGCTGCTCAAGATACCCGGCCTGATGCTGCTGGGCGGCGTTGGCCTGCTGTGGATCGCCTACAAACTGATCGCCGACCAGGGCGGCGAGGACGAAGGCCACGGCCCGGGCGCCACCACCTTCTGGGGCGCCATGAAGACCATCATCATCGCCGACGCGCTGATGGGCATCGACAACGTGCTGGGCGTGGCCGGCGCGGCGCAGGGCGCGATGGACCTGGTGGTGCTGGGCCTGCTGATCAGCGTGCCGATCGTGGTGTTCGGCTCCACCATGGTGCTGAAGCTGGTGGAGCGCTTCCCGATCATCATCCAGCTGGGCGCGGCGGTGCTGGCCTTCACGGCGGCCAAGATGATCGTGAACGAGCAGCTGCTGTCGGGCATCTTCGGCCCGCGCGAGGCGCCCGAGCAGCTGCTGCGCTGGGGCCTGACGGTGCTGTGCATCGTGGGCGTGCTGGGCACCGCCTGGCTGGCCACGCGCCGCAAGCCGGCACTGGCCGACGACTCGGCGCAGGCCTGACGCCGCGCGACGCGGGCGCCGCAGCGTCGCCCGCGCCATGCCGCTGCGCTATGCTGGCGGCATGAAACTGATCCTGAAATGGCTGCTCTCGGCCGCCGCGCTGCTGGCGGTGGCCTACATCTACAGCAGCGGCGTGAGCGTGGCGAGCTTTGGCGCGGCGATGGTCGCAGCGCTGGTGATCGGCCTGCTGAACATGCTGGTGCGGCCCGTGCTGGTGGTGCTGACGATCCCGGTCACCATCCTCACGCTGGGGCTGTTCCTGTTCGTCATCAACGCGCTGATGTTCTGGGCCGCCTCGGGCGTGCTGAGCGGCTTTCACGTCAACGGCTTCTGGGCCGCGCTGATCGGCTCGCTGATCTATTCGGCGCTGGGCGTGGTGATCGACGCGGTGGTGAAGTGAGGGCGGGCGGCTCGCTCGCCCACCAAACGCTCTCGAATATATAGCGGCTTGCGCCTGTTGCAAGCCAGTTTCAGGCCGATACGTCTTGAAATCGGCTCATATACTGCGGCAATCACTATCAAATGATGAGCAGGCTCGATTGAGTCAAGGAACCCAGCGGCACAGCGCATCGCCAGGTTTCGCTGCGCTCTGCCTGCGGCGCCTGCGGGAGCGGGCTTGCCCGCGATCAGGCCGCCGTTGTGGCGCATCGCCCCATCGCGGGCAAGCCTGCTCCCTCAGTGCCCCCGCCTCGGCCTCGGCCTCAGCGCCGCTTCATCTCGTCCAGCTGCTGCTGCTTCAGCGCGGCCTGCGCCGCGCGCAGCCGCGTGTCGACGATGCTGGCCTCGATCAGGTCGGCGTTGTCGCCCGGCTGCCGGCGCGAGAAGTCCTGCGCGGCGCGCCAGCGGTCCACGGCGCCGGCGTAGTCCATGTGCGCCATCGGCACTTCGCCCTCGGCGCGCAGCGCGCGCAGTGTGCGGCCCGCCGCGCCGTGGGCCTGCGCCAGCGCCTGCCACGCGCCAGCATCGCGCGGGTGGTCGCTCACCCAGGTCTGCAGCGCGCCCGCCGCCTCGGTCGCCTGGCCGGTGCCGACCAGCGCCTGCGCGCGCAGCAGCAGCGCGGCGCGGCCGGCCTGGCCCTGCACGTCGGCGCTGGCCGGGCGCGGGGCGCCGCTCAGCAGCTTCAGCACCTGCGCCGGCTCGCCGGCCTGCAGGGCCAGCTCGGCCTGCAGCAGACGGGCCTGTTGCGCCGCCGGGCCATCGCCCGCCACGGCCAGCGCCAGCTGCGTGGCCAGCGCCTGCGCCTTGGGCAGATCGCGCAGCTGCGCCTGCGCCAGCGCGGCGGCGTACAGCGCGCCCGCACGCTGCGCCAGCGGGCGGCTGGCAAAGCCGGGTTGCGCCGGCTCGCCCGCCCAGGCGCGCAGCACGTCCACGCCGGGGCGGCTGAGGGCGCGCGCGCGGCCGGCCACCAGTGCCGCCTCCAGGTCCACCGGCGGCGCCTGGCGCGCCAGACTTTGCTGGCGCTGCTGCATGTCGGCGATGCGCTGCGTGGTCAGCGGGTGGCTGCGCAGGTAGGGCCAGTCGCTGTTGTCGTTGATGCGCGAGGCGGCCTGCAGCTTCTCGAACATGCTGACGAAGCCCTGCCCCGCAAAGCCCGCCTGCGTCATCACGCCGTAGCCGATGCGGTCGGCCTCGCGCTCCATGTCGCGCGAGAAGTTCAGCTGCTGCTGGATCACCGCCGCCTGCCCGCCCACCGCCAGCGCCGCGCCGGCCTGCGGGTTCTTGCTGGCGGCAATGGCCCCCAGCACCATGGCCGCCAGCAGCAGCGGAGCCTGGCGGTCCTGCGCGCTCAGCAGGCGCGGAATGTGGCGCTGCGTTATGTGCACCAGCTCGTGCGCCAGCACCGAGGCCAGCTCGTCGCGCGAGGCCACCGCGCCCACCAGCCCCAGGTGCAGCCCGAAGTAGCCGCCCGGCAGCGCAAAGGCGTTGATGCTGCGGTCGCGCCCCAGCAGCACTGCCCAGGCGTAGCGCTCGTCCAGCTCGGGCGGCAGCTCGCCGCGCGCGCGCGCGCCGGCCAGCAGCGCGCGCCACAGGCCGTCCACGTATTCGCCGATCACCGGGTCGTCGATGTAGTCCGGGTCGCGGTACAGCTCGCGGATGATGGCGTCGCCCAGCTTGCGCTCTTCCAGCGTCGTCATCGCGCCCGCATCGCCCAGCGAGGGCAGGCCACTGCGTCCCACAGGCGCCGCGACATCGCCCTGCGCCCGCGCCTGCGACGCCAACAGCGCCAGGGCCAGCCAGCCGGTGGCGTGACGGCGGTTGAGACAGAGACAGCTACAGGTCAGGCGGTGCATGGGCAGGCAGTCAGGCAGGAGGCTGCTGCGTATGATGCCCGCACCCGCACGACGTTCCCCGCCGTTACCCATGAACACCCCTCCCAGCCCCTCACCCACTTCGACGCCCACGGCCAGGCCCACATGGTGGACGTGGGCGCCAAGCCTGCCACCCACCGCGTGGCCGTGGCCAGCGGCCGCATCGAGATGCTGCCGGCCACGCTGGCGCTGATCGAATCCGGCACGGCGAAGAAGGGCGATGTGCTGGGCATCGCGCGCATCGCCGGCATCATGGCGGCCAAGAAGACGAGCGATCTGATTCCGCTGTGCCACCCGCTGGCGCTGAGCCGAGTCGCTATTGATTTCGAAGCTGTCCGCGCCGATGCGGCGGGCGCCGATGCCGTCGTCTGCACCGCGACCGTGGAGACCACCGGCCCCACCGGCGTGGAGATGGAAGCCCTGACGGCCGTACAGATCGCCCTGCTCACCATCTACGACATGTGCAAGGCCGCGGATCGCGGCATGACCATCACCGGCGTGCGGCTGCTGGAAAAGCACGGGGGCAAGTCGGGAAGCTATGTCGCGACAGGCACTTAGCCGTCAAAGCCTCCATCTCCACGCCGGTGGGGCCAGTGGTTCTCACCCGTCACCAGAGCGCCAAAAAGGATTTTGTCCAACGCTTGTCCAAGTGAGAAGCGCATGGCATCGATCAGGCAGCGTGCCGGCAAGTGGCAGGCACGCATCATTCGAAAGGGCTACCCTGAAGAAACGAAGACCTTCGACACGCGCACCCAAGCGCTGCGATGGGCGCGCGAAGTGGAAAGCGGCATGGACCGCCGGGTCCACCAGAGACACGGTGAGGTCGACGACTGGCTACTGCGGGAGCTGATGGCTCGCTACCTGAGGGAAGTCACTCCCACCAAGCGCGGCAGCAAGGATGAGGCTATTCGCATCCGCGCATTGCAGCGCTCGCGCCTCGCATCCTTCTCTCTGCATGCGTTGACCCCTTCCGATATCGCAGATTTTCGTGACCACCGCCTGACGAAGGTCGGCGCAGGCACCGTCATTCGTGATCTGGCCTTGCTGTCGGCCGTGGTCAACCACGCGAGGCGGGAATGGGGTGCGGCTGGGGCCAATCCCTTTGCTCTGGTGCGACGTCCGAGGGCGCCCGCAGGGCGCACCCGACTGCTCTCGGTGGATGAGCGCAACAGGCTGCTCGATGAGCTCAAACCCGTAGGACGACGCAACCCCTGATGTACCCGCTGGTGATTCTGGCGTTGGAAACCGCTATGCGACGTGGCGAGCTGCTCGCACTTCGCTGGCGGCAGATCGACCTCGATCGCCAGGTCGCTTTTGTGGAAATCTCCAAGAATGGTGACTCTCGTGCTGTGCCACTGTCACGGCGTGCAGTCGAAGTACTGATGACTCTGGATCGACAGCCAGGCCAAGAACTGGTGTTTCCGATTGGAGCGCACGCACTTCATGCAGCTTTCAAGCGTGCCTGTTTGCGTGCCAAGCTGGAGGACTTCCATTTCCATGACCTTCGACACTGCGCCGCGACACACTTGTCGACGAAACTGAACAACGTGCTGGAGCTTTCAGCAGTCACTGGCCACAGAACACTTCAGATGCTGAAGCGCTACTACCATCCAGACCCTTCTGCATTGGCAGCCAAGCTTGATTGACGGCTTCTTTCATGCATGCTCCTAGTGTCGGAATGAACCGCCCTGGACTTAGAGGAGTCTCCATTCTTTGAGAGGATGGTGCCATGAGAAGGTCAGTGAAGTATTCGCCCGAGGTACGCGAGCGCACCGCGTCCGGTCATTTATGGGACTCACTCTAGGCATGACTTCGACGACATCGGCTTCGTAAGCAAGTTCAGCGCCTTGCTGTCCGCTATCTCGGCGATAGCGGCTTGCAGTCAAAGACTGTACTTCAGATGCCAGCTTGCGACTTGATATGGTCGTCGTACACACAATACCGAGGTCTGTATTCAGCCTGAACGACATCTACAGAGTCTCTAGCCGCTCCACGAAAACCTGCGTCGGCAACTCATGCCCCTGAATGTCGAGTCTGAACTCCGCCAAAGTTTCGCCAAGGGTCGGCACGGGGGCGCGCATGTCGAAAGACGCCAACATGGTATGCCGATGATGGTTCGCCATGGACCAATACGACCAGCCTTGATCGAGCCATACCACGAGCTGCCCACCGCCCTGCAGATGTACGCTTAGTCGGCGTCCATGGATCAGATTTCGCCGATCTGTTGACTTGACCGAAGCCTCAATTCCACAGTATTTAAACGCCGCTTCAAGCGCCTGATCCCTCTGTTTGGTCAGACCCCAATCCGACCACCACGCACCTCTATTGCGCTGAGTTTTGCCCTCGTCTATCAGCATGGTGGCCACTTTGACTCGAACATCGGGCCATTCTCCTGTAGCTTGGAAATATGACTTAATTGCCGAAACTGCTTCGACCAGTAGAGCGCAGGCAATTGGTGTCGCCAGATAGCGATCTTCGTACTCGATCGCGGTCGGAACGGCGCCGCTTGGAAACAGCGTCGATATGTCCCCTCGACCAATGTACTTCCAGAAGCGCTCGCCGAAGCCAAGCCCTTTCCCATTCAGCTCGCTGCTGATTTCGAACGACTGGACGCCCGCGGCATCTGTGGCTGGCAGTGTGATGTCCTCACCCGAAAGGTGTGGGCCAACTGTGGGCGCTGAGACGACGATGCCGTCTACCAACTGTCCCCAGTGGCGATCACTACTAGCACACTGCCGCTCGGTAGTAGCCCAAGTCGAATAGGTACGGTCGGAGCGCTCTATTGTTGCGATGCAGTAGCCATCCTTGGACAACGCCGGCGCAGTACCGGCAATCACTCTCACGGAACCTAGCGTCTCAAGGCTTCGAAGAACAGCTGCGTTCTCACGCGACAATTGCGTTAGATCACCTTTGGAGGCAACCAGGAACAGTTCTGTGTCATCCCTGACGGATAGTCTGTGCATCAATCGCCTCAAGGGCGACGCCGGCAAATCCCAATCGGCTGGACTTCCGTTCAAGTAAACAACCAGACGCTGAGCATCCCCACGATTCAACTCTCGCGAAATCGCTTCATCGATCGGCTGGAACTCCGGCTTGAAGCTGCGCCAAACAGTTGGCACCTGTCATCCAACGCCAGCGACGCGAGCCAATCATCGGACAAGAAGTTCAGTGCGGCTTGCCGGTCCAGTTCGTCAGCACGATACCTCGTATCAAAGGTCAGGAGACACATCTGACAAGCGCCTTCGCAGCCTGCTTCGCACTGAAGCTTGCTCCTAGCTATGCGCATGAGCCTGGGGAGTTCAGAAGCAACAAGGCTTGAGTAACCTGCCGAACGAACATCAAAGACTTGAATGACGCGCGCCTTGCGATAGAAGTCGTCACGCAGCATCTTGGTGTCGCATCCCAGTTCAGTTTCCTCAACCCCAAGACTCTCAGCCACTGCTCTTCGCAAGGCTACCGCCAAGGTGTAGGCAACCGCCGAGTCCACCAAAGGCTGACCCTCTACATCGTTGAGCACAATCTCCAGAACGTCAGTCTTGTACTCACGACCAAACCGTATGCCGGCCTTGATCTTGAAAGGGTTGTCACTGCCGCCACACATCCAACTGCCTGCAGTCTTGCCCCTCTCAAACGAGCATGCGGACGTTGGAAGACCTTGGGTATCCCATCGGGGTCTTCTTCGTTCCCCATGGGCGATGCGCGTCCACACTCTAAGCACAGGGCGTAACCTGATCGGTGTTTGCCGGATGAGTGATGAAACACCGAACCCTGCGGCGTGGCGCGAAAGCGCCCTAGTTCAGGTTTGGGCAGTGGAACCCAGCTTCCGGTTGCAGTGATCCATGGCATCTCGACAGGAACGTACTCTTGCAATGTGATGTCGTTATGGGTCTCCGCGAAAATGTCCACGCTAAAGCCCGCTGGCTCTAGGTACTGGAGGTTGTACTGGACGCCATCTTCCAGCTCATGCGCGCACTCCGGACAAGTCTCGAGCTTTTTGCCAGCACGAAGGTGCCGCTAGCTCCGCACCGACCACATCGCCAAGCTTGTCGCAGGTTCTGCAACTCGCGTGCCTGATCCAGTGTTGCTGGCGCATGCCAGTTCAGCGTGATGCCTGCTGACTGATACACAAGGCCATCGATGACGACGCTTGCTCCTGGCGCGTACTCCCGCAGCGCCGTCACCGTGTCTCGACTGGGTAGCTCCCGCCGCTGGAACCTATTGTCCTCCCGGCCAGTCTCAGAATGTTCCCGCTGCCGCTGGATCTCGCGCGAATCTTTGTTGAGGGTCTCGAAAGTAGTGATATCTGTTGGGAAGCCGTAACCGGGCAACACACCACTCGTGGCCAGCTCACGGAGAAGGTATTCGCCCTTAAGGCGCTTGAACTGAACCTCAAGGGCACGCATGGGCACCTTGTCTTCAGCGTCCCTGGCGCGGAGCTCGGACATCTGCGCTTCGATAGCGTTCGTCTCTTCAATCCACCTCATCGCATGCCGCGCCACAGTAAGTCCAGCCTCTGCGACCAAAGCGGTTACGCTGCGACCTTCAAAGACCGTTCGTGCCGTCAGGGACCGCACGCCAGTGCACAACTCGGAGTGCTTCGAGTGATCGAAGCACTCGCACCATGCGACGAAGCGCTCCTGGCGACTCTCGCCGCGAGGCAACATCCACCACTCCAAAGTCAGCTTGTTGAGTTTTCCTCCCTGCTTTGCATGCGCAAGAAGTTTGCGAGCAGCATTGAGTTGATGTGGCGCTGCACGATCAAGGGGCTGGACAAGGAAATGCCGGGTGTTCTCAATCGCGTGGTGAAGGGCCACGCGGTGTTATGAAACACGTGCTGGTCGTGCGGGTTGTTTTTGCAGACGGTCAGTGCGATAGAGCGCGTTTCCGCCCTGCGGCCCGCTCGTCCAGCGCGCTGCAGATAGTTCGCCGGATGGGGAGGAACGTTATTCATCGCGACTATGTTGATGCCGCCGATATCCACGCCCATTTCCATGGTGGTCGAACAGCTCATCAAGTTAATCAGACCCTTCTTGAACAAAGCTTCATACTGTTCAAGGCGACTTCCGCTTTGCTGGGCAGAGTGCTCCACGGCCCGGAAGAACCCAGCACCTTCGATGATGCGCTCGTTCAGATCGGACCATGTTCCTTCGATCCGCGCCTCTTGCAACGCGGGGTGTTTTGCCAGCCATTCACGCGCGGCTTCAACGCGCTCATCGTCGCTCGCGAAATCTCGCACGATCACGTCGCAAACGGGGACTGTTATTGGGCGGCACTCCGTCAAGCCCTCGGTAGCAATATTCTGGGGCAGATAAGGAGTGACGCCGCGCAACGTGACATCCAGAACCCTGCGTGTGACGGGACAAAACCACGCTTTAGTGATGTTCTGATAGGCAACATCAGACAAATCAAGATACCTACCCTGGTCGCCCCCGATCTGAAGCAAACCGGATGTCAAGGTCAAGTCCTCCCAGGCAGCCAGCAGCAGGGCATTGATACGATCACCTCCCGTAACTGACTGAGGATCAAGCTTCAATACATGGGCAAGAATTCTGACTAGGCGACTATTTCTCTTGCCCTTGGAAACTTTTGGCCATTTGATCAGCTTGTGCGTTTGCTTTTCAACGGAGGTCGGCGCCAGGATCTGCCTCGGGAACACTCGTTCTGCCCCCAACGTTGCCAGCTGGATGGAAGCTGTATTGCCCAATGCTGTCGAACGAAAAAGTCCAACGCAATTTTGAGAAAGGAGCGCCACTCGTCCAGGCTGAAGCCGGCTTGCTCGACAGCCACTCGCCTCGTCGTCACCTGGCCCAGCTTTGGGTACTGCACTGAAACTAAGCCAAGCGTTTCCAAACTGTTCTGACGTTTCGGGCGTCGACCGAACTCACGGCACAAGAGAATTCTCGCCAGTAGCTCAGAGCCCTTGCTACTCTTGAACGCCTGATCCGCATCCGCGTAGGCAGTGCGAATCCAGTGACTGATGTCAGCAGACTGCGACGACAGCCAAGCCACCATCTCTTCGTGCCCAACGGGCTTGCCTGCAGAGAGCTGAGCTAATTTTGATTCCTTTTCCTCGATCTGCGTCAGCAGCAAGGTCCGCAGCTGACCGTCTTCCTGAGGAACGAGTCGCCGGACCTGCTCAATCTCCGCTCTGAGGTTTTGCCTCTCACCGAGGGACGATGCCGTGTCTGACACAAGCTTTCGATATACCGCACCACGCAGTGCATTTCGCTCAGCGTCTTGCTGCAGCTTTGCTGCGATACGAGCCGTGCCCTGCCGGCTGTCTGTAAAGGTGATCATCCGCCTGCCTCTACGAGGCATGTCCAGCGGCGTGTCCCCATCCGGGCAATACTCCAGCAGTGTTGGAATCACGGTGCCTAGATAGAAGGGTGCACCGAGTCTTGGTTTGCGAAACTGACGGGCTGGCATGTCATGGCCGCTACACTCCGGGCATCTCAGAACCAAGCTCTGATCTTCGTCGGCCGAGACATCCTGGATGCAGACGGCAATGGCTTCTTCAGATGCTTCTGAAACGACCTCCATCGAGTCACGCTTGAGCAGCACGGAAGGCCTGGGCGTCAGACCGTTGCAGATCAGCACGTGTGTTCGATTCGAGGGTCCGTCCAAGATCCCTGTTTCCGAGCCCTCCTCCACCTCGTCGCTCGGCTCATCTGGATCTCGATCCAACATGAACTCGTCCGAATCTTCTTCAATCGGTACTGCCAGCCGCTGGCTCAAACCCGTCTGCACCAGATCGGCACTGAGAAACGTCTGATTGCAGTCATTGCACGAAACCAGCGGAAAGACTGGCACACCGCATGCGCAGTGTCTTCGTTCTTCCGTGTATACGGCGCCATAAGCCCAGTCGGGGTGGTCCAGTTCGGTGCTTCGCTTGGCATCGCACTGTGGATCTGGACACGCCCACATTCCATTCAATGTGTTGTGAAACACATGCATTCGGAGCGGAAGGAATGGCTGGGCGGTTCGTCCTTCGCCCGCTACTGCACTCGTGAGGAGATCAAGCCACTTGAGTGGATCACGATAGTGCGCATCCGCTCCAGCGGACCCGAGCGCCGTCGCGACTTCCGACAGCAGCTGGAAATCACGGCCACCTTGTGTCGGTACAAACAACGACCTCAGGCGCCTGCCTATTGGATGAGCGGAGAGCCGCTTGTACAGGTCGTCGGAGCCCTGACTGGAATCCCGCAACGCATCGATTGTTTGGGCTACCCCTGTGTCCCCTGTGGTCTCAATTATTGGAATTTCCCTTTCACCATAAACCACGGTCACCCGGTCTGAGCCGACTCCCGCCAAGCTTGCGAGGAACTCCTGCAGTTGCCGGCGGGCCGGTTCGTCGCTGGCCCCGATAGTGGCAGACGTAGCGACAAAGTGCACCTGGTCCGCAGATGTGCCAAAGGCGTGGAGTACGCGTCGGAGCAGTAAGGCCAGTTCGGCAGCCTGCGATCCAATGTAGTTATGAGCCTCGTCCAGAACGATCCAGCCCAACTTGCCCTTGGACTTCTCCAGAATCGGTGCATCCTGCGCTCGGACCAGCATGTACTCCAACATCGTTGGGTTCGTGACCAGGATCTCCGGTGGGCTGTCCCTCAAGGTCGCTCGGTCATGCACTTCATTCGGAGCGTCGCGATACCGATCAGCCTTCGCTTCCTCTGGCGTCATGCCGTTGTATAGGCAGAAGCGAAGATCGCCTCCAAAAGGTCCCGTCCATGCCCGCAGGCGCTCACGTTGCGACTGAATCAAGGCGTTGAGTGGATACAAGAAGATCGCCTGGACGCCAGCTCCCTTAGCTCCATCTGCTTTTCTCTGGGCAATGCTGCTCAGCACCGGAACCATGAAGCACTCGGTCTTGCCCGAGCCGGTGCCGCTGGTGACCATCACTGATTGGCATCCAGGCCCAAGGAGAGCGCACCAGGCCGCCAGTTGATGCGAGTAGGGCTTTGCATCTGCCGGGAACCGATAGTCCTTAGCTGACTCTCCCCAAGGCTTGTCCATGGCCTTCACGACATCGGGGTGCAACAGCTTGCCGGACAGCTGAGACATCGTTTCATCCGTCGTCTTCCAACCGAACGTCGCCTCGAATACAGGGTCAGCCAGAAAGCAGCCGGGCGCGCCATATCCCCGAGAAAACAATGACAACAGATGCCGACGCAAGGGCTCATTCGAGAAGCCGAGGATGCCCACGGTGGCTCGTGAGGCACGCGTGCTTAGCTCAGGAAGAAGTGACGAGAAGAACTCGGATTTCATGAGGTAGTGCGCAACTTGAAGTGGGCCGAGAAGAAACAGCCCTTGAGGTTGACCTAGACAGCGCGGCGAAGTCCTGTCTGAACCGCCCCGGTTTTCGTGGAGTCTCCTTGGCTTGAGTCAGACCGGTATGGTCTGCTGCTCAAGATCACGATAGTAGTTGGCCTCGAACTCCGCCGGTGGCAGGTAGTCGAGTGCGGCCATCAGCCGATGGTGGTTGAACCAGGCCACCCATTCAAGCGTGGCCATCTCCACCGCCTCTGTCGTCTTCCAGGGTCCTTTGCGGTGGATGACCTCGGCCTTGTACAAGCCGTTGATGGTCTCGGCCAGCGCGTTGTCGTAGCTGTCGCCCCTGCTGCCCACCGAGGGTTCGATCCCCGCTTCGGCCAAGCGCTCGCTGTAGCGAATGCTGACGTACTGCGCACCCCTGTCGGAGTGATGAATGAGTTGCCCCCGCGCTCGCCTTGGCGGGCGTACAAGGCCTGCTCCAGCGCATCGAGCACGAAGTCGGTGGTCATCGAACTGCTGACACGCCAGCCCACGATGCGCCGGGCGAACACGTCAATGACGAAGGCCACGTACAGCCAACCCTGCCAGGTCGAGACGTACGTGAAGTCGGAAACCCACAGTTGGTTGGGCCGCTCGGCCTGGAACTGGCGGTTGACCCGATCCAGTGGGCACGGCGCCTTCGGATCACTGATCGTCGTACGCAACGCCTTGCCGCGCATGACCCCGCGCAGGCCCAGGCGTCCCATCAGGCGTTCGACGGTGCAGCGCGCCACCGTGATGCCCTCGCGCAGCATCTGGCGCCAGACCTTGCGCGCCCCATAAACGCCGTGATTGGCCTGCCAGATGCGTTGGATGTGGGGCATCAGGTGATCATCGCGCCTGGCGCGCTGACTTCGTCTACTTGGCTCTCGCTGACGCTGAACATGCCGCCAGTAACCTGAAGGGGCAATCTGCAGCACCCGGCAGATCGACTCGACCCCATGGGCATGGCGGTGCTCATCGACGAGTGCGTACATCACTTCAGTCGGCGGTCGAGTTCCGCCTGGGCGAAAAAGCACTGGCCAGCTTCAGGATCTCGTTGGCCTTGCGCAGTTCCCGATTCTCTCGCTCCAGGTCCTTGATGCGCTGTGCTTCGGCCGTGGTGACTCCTTCGCGCTGGCCTGTGTCGCGTTCATGCCGGCGTACCCAACTGCGCAGCGTCTCAGCGGTGCAGCCGATCTTCACTGCTATCGATTCAATGGCAGCCCACTGCGAGGCGTATTCCGATTGATGCTCCATCACCATCCGCACAGCACGCTCGCGTACCTCGGGCGAATACTTCACTGACTTTCTCATGACTCCATCCTCTCAGAGAATGGAGACTCCTCTAAACCCGGGGCGGTTCAGTCTGCTGATGGGAAGCCTTCATTGCCAGGATTGCTCCAGTTCGAAGGCCCAGTTCGAACCAGGTCGGATCAAACGCTTTTATCTGACGAAGCGCGGCAAGATGGTCGCGTGACTGAAGCCATCTATTTGCATCGCACGCCTGAACTAGAAAGCCGGTAAGCAGCGGAGCATTTGCCACATCCAGTTTCGGGTTGTTTGTGGGACCACCGGAAGAATCCTGGGGAGCCCACAGGAGTTGACGGCCCAGTGCTTTGATGAGCTGCAATGGTGCTCCCTCGCATCGCTCCGAGATTTCCTTGAGCAATCCCTCGCAAAGCTTGAACGACGGCCAACTAGCTGCATCGGCGTGATTGCGCAGCAGCACCCGTTGCACATGGCTGTCCTCACCTTGCCAAAGCTGTTGCAGCATGGCGTCGGGTGCACGCTGGAACTCAGAGATCAACCGTTCGAAACGCTCGCTTCGGGCCCCAGTCTTCTCGAACAAGATTCGGTCGATCTGGATGGCCATCGACTCGTCCATGAGGCCCATCTTTTGGAATGCATCAGTCACGATCGGGTCTATCAAAGCCTGCGTGACGCCGGGGCCCAATTGCGTCAGCAATGAGGCCGAGAAGGCCCCGTAGCTCTTAGCAAACTCGACCTCGACGTGAACTCCCACATCACGCCAAGTTCGTCCCTCATGTGTGCCATCAACTCGTACGTGTCAGCGGGAAACTTCAATAGTGCTGCCAGACAAGCATCTTGACTTCGCCCGATCACCCTCCAGTAGTCCAGCGTGTTCAGCGGGAGGTGCTTGAGATGCGCGTAGTGATGAGATATGAGCCTCCACGACGGGTGATCGAACTGATCGGTCATGGCAGCGACCACCTTCACGAGCTCTCGATCACGAACATCTGTTATCGGTGAACTCATGGCCCTGGCCAATGGGCACGCTTTGTCGCCAAGAGTCAGGAGAGTTCCCAAGCAGTCAAAAGCGGACGAGGCCCAAAGGGTTGGCCTCGCCATGAGGGTCGACGCTTCGCCAGAGTAGACGAGCCAAGGGCTGTGACTCGCCGGAAGCTCCGCCACGCTCCAACTTCTTCCAGCCTGCTCGTCCGCCGGCAGCTCAGGCAACTGACGTGGCTCCTGATCCCGGTCGAGGAGTGGGATGGCGCGAAAGTCAACTGATCGCAGTTGGTCCGGCGACGTCGCCGCCAGCTGCAGGGAAGATAAGGTGAACTTCTGATGCTCGCGTTCTAGCTCCACGTCGTAGCGATTCACACGCAAGGTTCTGATCGTTACTGACCCAGCTAGAAGGTTCACCTCCAAACATGCATCCAGATGGTCGCTTTGGCTGAAGAGCCCGTTCAAGGTTGATTCAATCTCGAACAACCTGAGATCTCCGACGCCATGAACGTCCAGCGGCACCTCAATCTCTGCGCGACGTAACCGGCTGCCTTGGCTCTCACCTTGCAAGTGCAGTTCAAGTCGATATCTTCTGGGCGTGCTTGGATTCTGGTCAAAGACCTGAACATGCACGTCGTGCGCTCGCTTGAGCGTCAGTGATGCGCCGTTTGGCAGGACACCGCCATTCGATCTCGTGAATCGTCCTCCGGAGGCTGGAAACGGCAAATCTACGCGCAAGACAGGAAGCGCCGGCGACCATTCGACGGTCAAACTGACGTTCGCTGGCGGATGCTCCTTCGCGTCTAGGTGCAAGCTGCAGGAGTCCCCTATCTCAGTGCGTGTAGGAGTCAGCTCGGCACTAGCATGCAAGGCCATCACGTTCCAACCACGGAACTCGATTGTTCCCTCACACTCGCTTCCCCAGACTTGAATGCGATGCGCGCATCTGGCGCCACGAGTACCATTCGAAACTTGCGTCGGCGCTGACCATCGACCAACCACCAAGCATCAACCGGACCACGATGCGCCTTGACGTTCGGTAGCCGCTCTCCCTTTCGAACGGCCCGCGTCCACTCAAGTTCTCTGTCAGGGATCGGAAAAGGTTCACCTTCTTCGTTCAGGCGGTATAGCTTTGGAACGCCCTGGTACACCGGAAACGGCGACGAATGAAACCATAGGCGACTTCCTTCCACAACAGTCGCTCATCCGCTTCGCTCTGCGCATCTGTTTGTACGAAATAAAGTTCATCGTCAGCGCTGATCGCTACTGGTCCTTGCACCTTGTACATCCATCTAGGCTCAGACAGATCCTCCACTAGCCCGACCAAATCCACCGATCCACCGCCCTCGGGGAGCAGGCTGAAGTGATCTGGAACCAAAACATACGCGGCACTGCTGGCGACCTTGCTGGAGCCAACGCCTACCAGCGTCAACGTCTCCTCCACCATTGAGAACGTCCACGGCTGCCCATCCTCCAAAGCCTCGCCCCCAGGAACGGATACAGGCGGCGCAAGATCCGCACCAACACTGCGCAAAGTGAGCAACACCTCCTGGCATGCTTCGGCGCCGATAAATCGTTTAGATCGCCCGGTAAGCAAAACAGTGCTCGACTGCGCGCCCAGTAGCTGTCGACCCTGCCCCAAGGGCAACCGATGATCACCGGCCATTTCGAGAACGAATGAAGGGGAACTTCGGACGAGGACATTTGCATGGCTGAAGCAAATGCATCGACTGAGATCGTGCTGACCACACTCACCGACATTGACAGTGCATAGTTACCTGAATCTGCTAACTGAACGAGGGTGCGCACCACGGAGACGGGATACGCAGTGCTTGTCTTCGTCTGACGCGACACCTCCCGCACCAGACCAGCCAACAAGGACTCGACGGATTGGTCATCCACGGCGATCGGAAAGCGCTCCCGCCACTTGGGCTCCCTTTGGTCAAGTACCGCGACGGGATTGCCCACACCGGAAAGCTTGTGCTCGCCGCGCAGCGACATAACGGTCAAGACCATCTCGGACAACAGCCGGTAAATTTCGGGGGCGCGCAGATGCTGCACCAAGTCGTCACGCTGACTTTCGAAGTAAGCGAGCAACTGCGGCTCGCCCCAAGTCAACACTTGGGCCCTACGCGTCGCGCTCAGCAGGAGACGAGAAATCACTCCGTCTCCGCGCGCAATGAGTTTCAGCGGCAATCCACCGTGGGCGACAATGGCTCCGAGATACTTCTTCCCATCCTCACTGGGGCGGTGTCTCCAGGCACTTAAACCGCGCTCAACAATGACAGAGCGGTCCAACGGATCCACTCGGTACGGCCCCAGCGTTAGCGATTCGAAGATGCTCGTCCAACGCCATGCGCCTCCAGCGTACTCGCGCCGCCACCACTCGGAGGCATATAAAACGAACAGGGCCGCTTCGGCGTCGGACTGAACTCGCCAAGGCGAGCCAGCCATGTTCTTAAGCCGGTCAGAAAGAAGGTCCTTTAGCTCTTGGTACTCCGAATGAGAGACACGGTAACGGAAAAGCATTTGGCCGTTTGCTTTGTCCATGCCTCGTGACTTCAAGAATGCATGGAGCCATTCATCGACTGCCGGCAATTCTTCCCCTCTATCGCTCAGGAACCAACGAATTCACTGACCATAACAGAATGCAAGCAAATGCTCAGTGAGCCTCGCGAGCTGAATTCAGCCAGAGCTCGTCGGTACGCTTCGCTGGCATATTGCGAGCCCATGCCGCGTGGCAGATCAACTCGAGGTTCGGGCGGCGCGGCTGCACACTGCCGCGTTGAGCGCAGCCAGCACCAGAGTTGTGTGTCGACCTGGCGGGAGATCCCATGACCCACTCCTTTGCGGCTGCAAGCATCCAGCAGCACCGCCAAATAGCTTCCTCGAGCTGACATGGACCGCGCTGCCAGCGTAAAAGTCTCGATTCGCCCCGTGGTCCAGTCGGTAGGGTCCGCGCTATTCCCCGACCTGTCGATTCAACAACGCGCTTCAGCGGGATTGCTGGCGCAGATTGTGCTTAGGCAAAAGACCGAACTCAGCCTTGCGCGGACGCTTGCGGAGCCTCTGCAAGAGCTCCGTGTTCCACCGTAACCGCGCCGTTCTGGAATGCCAAAACGTCTCAGTAAGCTACAAATCCATGGTGTCTTAGCGCTTGTCGAATCAACTGCACGATCTTCCTCTGGCGCTCTTTAGGCATGCGTGCCTCGATCGTGGCAACGCTGATGCCCGCTACCACATCGCCGGCGCTGTTAAAGACTGGCAGGCCTACGGCGAGGACCCCGCGTGGCGTGGTTTCCTACCACCGACCAACCACGTTCTCGCGTGGCGTCTACCAACGCACGCAAGCGCGCCTGGGTCATGCCTCCGTACAGCATCAAGCTCGGCGCATTGACCTCAATCACGGCTTCCATCTCGCGATCTTCGAGAGCTGACAGCAGCGCCAAGCCAGCCGCGCCTACGCCCAATGGCTGTCGAGTTCCCACCTGGATAACGAGCACCTGCACCGGGTAGCTGCCCACGTGCCTTGCGATGCAATGCGACAGCCCCCTCGCGCACCACTGCAAAAGCCGCGTCACCACACCCCGCGCTCACGCTAGCCAACACAGGTGACAGCGTTTCGGCCAGGTCTTCGCGCTGCTTGGACGAGCGCCCCAGAGCCCCCAACGCTCGCCTGGACCGTAATGAAAACGAGATACCACGCTGACATACCTTGCCGCCTGCAACGCGTGCAATAGCCGATACACAGTGCCCCGCTCCAAGCCGGTTTGGCGACACAACGCGATGACGCGCAGCCCTTCTGGGGGACCAGCAAGGATTGCATCCATCACCTTCAGCCCACGGCTCAAGGTTTGAGCCTCCTCGGGGGTGAGGGTTTCCCGAGGTATTTTTGTCCGCATGTCGGACGTTCTTGGTCATTCGTTTATCGGTTCCATTGAAACAATGCCCATCAACCCGTGGAGATTTATCACGTGGTGAGCACAGACGCAGACCACGAATTTACTGTCAAGGAGACGAAAAATGAAGCCCCACATCAAGCGCAGAACGATTTGTTTGAGCCTGCTGGCCGCCGTGAACGCGACGTTCTCAGCACCAGCTTTTGCCGACAAGCTGAACTGGCCAACCAAGCCGATCAAGCTCGTCGTCGGCTACGCAGCTGGGGGTGCCACTGACGTGCTGGCGCGCCTAGTGGTCACCCGCATGGCGACCGAGTTGGGGCAGCCGATGGTCGTGGATAACCGCACCGGCGCCAACAGCAACGTCGGCGCCGAAATCGTGGCGCGCTCGGCTGCCGATGGTCACACGCTGTATGTTTTTACGATTGCCAACACGATCAATGCCTCGTTGTACAACAAGCTAGGCTACGACCCAGTCAAGGATTTCGAGCCGATCGGCCTGATCGCCAAGATTCCGAACCTGCTGGTGGTCAATCCTGCATTGCCTGTGCAATCGGTGCAGGAGTACATCAAATACGCCAAGGATGCGAAAGACGGCATCACGTTTGCGTCCTCTGGCAGCGGCTCGTCCATCCATC
Source organism: Ottowia beijingensis (assembly GCF_013423955.1). Lineage (GTDB taxonomy): Bacteria > Pseudomonadota > Gammaproteobacteria > Burkholderiales > Burkholderiaceae_C > Ottowia > Ottowia beijingensis. Next base: position 1,823,908 of record NZ_JACCKX010000001.1, read on the forward strand.
TCTCGGGTGAAATGTTCAAGATGAAAACCGGATTGAACATGCTGCACGTTCCGTACCGTGGCAGCGCCCCGCTGTGTCTGATCTGCTGGGTGGTCAAGTGCAGTCGATGTTCGACAACTCTCCTTCAGCCATGCCACATGTGAAGGCTGGCAAGTTGCGTGCATTGGCAATAACCAGCAAGGAACGGTCTCCTTGCTGCCCGACGTGCCCACAATAGCCGAGTCGGGTTTCCCAGGATTTGAGGTGCAATCGTGGTTTGGCATGGCAGCCCCTTCCGGCACTCCTGAGCCCGTGATCAAACGTTTGAATACAGCGCTCAACACTGCTCTGAACGACCCGGCCTTTAAACGGCGACTAGAGGAACTCGTGGCCACGACCTCACCTGGAACGCCAGATGACATGCGTAAGTTTGTCGCCAGTGAGCTGAAGAACTGGGGCGAAGTGGTTAAGGCATCCGGCGCTAAAGCATACTGACTGCTCTGTAACCATGCATCCCATTGACTTCTTCTGGCGCGCTGCGCAGCGCTGGCCCGACCGAACAGCCATCGATGCGCCAACCGAACGCATCACATACAGCGCGCTAGCGCAGCGGGTGCGCGCGGTGGCTGCTGGACTGATCCACCTTGATCCCACTCCGCAGTCGCGAGTGGGCATCTGCGCGACAAATACCGCAGAGCACATCGTCGCCCTGCTGGCTGTGCTTGCCTGCGGCAAGATATGGGTTCCCTTGAACCCCAAGAGCACGCCGTCCGAGATCCGCCGCATAACCGACTCTATCGATGCGAGCATTCTGATCATTGAGTCAGGCTATGAGGCACTTGTGACCGACGAAAGTGCCTACCGCATCCTCATCGGCGCGGCCAACGGTGGGCAAAGGACTCTGGACGTTCTGGCGCGAGCTCACGCCGACGCAATCCTGCCAGTGCTGGATTTGGATGGAGACGCAACGCAAGCCATCAAGTTCACGGGCGGAACCACCGGTGCTCCTAAAGGCGTGATGCAGCCTTATCGGGCCTGGATGACCAACATCGTCAACCAAATCCATGCTTGGTCATTCGACGAGAACGATCGCTATGTGATGGCTGCTCCCATCACTCACGGGACCTCCACCTATGTACTGCCAGTTCTGGCTCAGGGTGGATGCCACGTCATCATGAATGGCACAGGTGCAACTGCTGTACGTGACGCGTTCAAGCTCCGAGGCGGCACCGTGTGCTTCATGCCGCCCACTTTGGTGTACATGCTGATGGGGCTCGAAGATGTTACCCGCGCCGACTTTCCGCAGCTTAAGCGTTTGATCTACGGGGAGCTCCCATGCCACCCGAGAAGATACGCGAAGTGCGAGCGTTCTTCGGTCCCGTGCTGGGCACGACATATGGACAGACGGAGGCGCCACAGATCCTGACCGTGATGCGCCCTGAGGATTTCGACGACGAAGCTAACTGGGCCGCCGTAGGACGCTGCACTTGGTACAGCGACGTGGCCATCATGTCCCCGGACGGCAGGTTGTTACCCCCAGGTGAGGTGGGCGAAGTCGTCGCTCGTGGGCCGCTAGTGATGACGGGTTACTGGAAGTTGCCCGAGAAGACTGCCGAAACCTTGGTGGACGGCTGGCTCCATACGGGTGACCGGGGGCTGCTCGATGCGAGAGGCTATCTGTACTTAAAGGATCGCCTCAAGGACATGGTCATCACCGGCGGTTTCAATGTATACCCCATCGAGGTGGAAGACGCGCTTTCTCAGCACCCCGCCGTGCATGAGTCGACCGTATTTGGTGTTCCCGATGACAAGTGGGGAGAGAGCGTCAACGCCGCCGTGCAACTACGTCCCGGGCACCACGCCAGCGAGATCGAACTGGCCGCCTTTGTGCGCGAGCGCCTGGGCCCTGTGCAAACACCGAAGCGCATCCACTTTGTCAACGATCTTCCTCGCTCACCTGTGGGCAAAGTATTGAAGAACGCCGTGCGCGATATGGCTCTGAGCGGGCAACTATGAACTCTTTCTTCGTATGAGCACCATCAAAAAGACTCCTACTACCAGCTTGTGCACCCACACCCTTAGCAGCCTCACCTATCGCAACGCCAACTTGGTTGACGACTTGATGGGCAAGGCTACTTTCACCGAGGTGATGCTGATGCAGGTTCTGGGACGCAAACCGCGCCCGGTTGACCTGCGGATCACCGATGTGGTGCTCATCGTGCTGATGGAGCACGGTCTCACGCCCAGCGCCATTGCCACGCGACTGATTTATATGAGCGCCCCGAGAACCTGCAAGGCGCAGTCTCAGCCGGGTTGCTGGCCGTGGGAAGCTCCTTTGTTGGCACTATGGAGAACTGCTCGGGATTGCTCGATCGCATCATCGCAGCCCCCGATTCGCAAGCTGAAGCCATGGAAATTGCACTCCACTACAAGGCACTCAAGCTACCCGTGCCCGGCTTTGGCCACCACCTGCACAAACCGGTTGATCCGCGCGCTTACAAGCTGCTGGAGATTGGTCGTGATGAGCCCGACCTGAAGGGCGACCGCATTCGTGCTTTGGAGGCGCTCTCGAAAGCCGTAGACGAGGTGGCCGGGCGCCCAATCACCATCAACGCCACCGGTGCTGTCGCCGCGCTGCTAGGCGAAATCGAAGTGCCCACAGCAATCATGCGCGGCTTTGCGGTCGTCTCGCGTGCAGCAGGGCTGGTGGCGCACATTGTCGAAGAACAGCACGATCCATCTGGACGATTCATCTGGGACACGGTGGAAAAAGCGATCCCCTTCGTTAGCCCCAGCGAAGCCGACAAGCCCTGAAATGGTTACCCGCATTCTGGTGACTGGAGGCAGTCGCGGAATCGGTCGCGCAGTGGTAGATCGTCTGAGCGAGGATGGTCATCAGGTTGTCAATTTCGACCTGCAGCCGCCTGAGCAAATGGCCTGTGACGAACAGTACCTGTGCGTCGATGTCAGCGACGAGGCTGCACTACGCCACGCGCTCGACGACGCACTGAAGAGCGGACCAATCACCCGTCTGGTCAACAACGCCGGCATTGTGCGGCCTCAGTCTCTCAACAGAGTCAGCACCGACGATCTGCGCGCCGTGATGGACGTGAACCTTGCCGCATCGGTGGTGTGCGCGCAGGCACTTCTCCCGGGGATGATGGCGGCAGGCGATGGACGAATCGTCAATATTTCCAGCCGCGCTGCGCTGGGCAAGACAGAACGCATCGCCTACGCGTCGAGCAAGGCGGCCCTGCATGGCTTTACCAAGGCATTGGCGCTTGAAGTGGGCGCCCATGGCATCACTGTGAATGCTGTAGGTCCGGGCCCAATCGCCACCGAGCTTTTCACCAAAGTCAACCCGCCAAGGTCGCCTGCGACAGAGCGGATTATGCAGGCGATCCCGCTGCGTCGGATGGGCTTGCCTTCAGAAGTCGCTCACATGGTGGCCTCCTTGTTAGATACACGTGCAGGCTTCGTCACGGGCCAGGTGATCTATGTTTGCGGAGGCATGACCGTGGGATTGGCATCATGAGTGACCTAGTGAGGTCTACACCACGTGGGCCGTGGGATCTCGCCGGAAAGACGGTGGCGGTGGCCGGTGGGGGATCGGTCGCTCCCGGTTGGAGCATTGGGCGTGCCGCCTGCGTGACCTATGCTCGCTTGGGTGCCACCGTGCTTGTGCTCGATCGCGACCTGTCCTCCGCGCAGGAAACAGCTCGATTCATCACCGAGGAGGGCGGCGAAGCGTATGCCTATGAGGCCGACATGGCGCGAGAGCAAGACATCGTGGACACTTTTCGTTCCTTGGCTATGCGCCATGCACCACTCGACGTGCTTCATCACAACGTCGGCATCGGCAAGACCGGCGGACCCATGGAAACCAGTGCTGAAGACTTGGATCGCATCCACTCCGTCAACGTCAAAAGCTTGATGTTGAGCTGCCAAGCCGTGCTTCCCAGCATGGTGGAGCGCCGCACTGGAGTCATTATCTCGATTGCATCAGTCGCGGGGCTTCGTTACCTTGGTTATCCTCATCTCGCGTATTGCACAACCAAGGCGGCCGTCATCCAGATGACGCGCATGATTGCGCAGCAGTACGCCCCTTACGGCATTCGCGCCAATACGGTGATACCAGGGCTGATCGACACCCCACGGGTGACGGCCAACGTGGCGCACATGTTTGCAGATAATCTGGACGAGGCTAAGGCTGAACGTGCTCGGCAGGTTCCGATGCAACGCATGGGCACTGCCTGGGAGGTAGCCAACGCTTGCGCGTTTCTGGCCTCGGACTCGGCCAGTTACATCACAGGTACGGAGCTGCTGGTTGACGGCGGCTTGGTAGGCAAGTTCGTTTGATCCAACCGACGAGAATGCCCATGCGCCAAGAATCAGGAGGTTAACCTGGAAGGTGGACTATATTGGGCTATCTTGGTTCTGACGCCCTTTTTCTGGCGCCACAGGAATTATTGGCATAGATTGGCTTTGCAACTGCTGCAGTCCGTTGCTTCCTTGGTGTGAACTCACGCTGATCAGCATCAAGCGGTCGCTGACCTAAATTTCGCTAGACGAAGCCAGTAGCCGCCCGTTAGGCCAACTCGCCGGCATCATCAGCGTCGTCCACCTCTTCAGAGTCGGACGGCAGTACGATGAGGTGCTCCTCTTCGCCTTCGGCTTGCTCAGCCTGAGCCTTCGCCTCGCGCTCCGCTTCAATCGCTGCAAGCATCTGAGTCACCAGCGGCTCTAACGCTGCAACGCCGTCCTTGTACTCCTCAGTCCTTAGTAGCTGCCGCTTGCGCACGAAGGGGATGACCTTACATCCCTCGGGCGGAGTCCAACCCTGCGGGACCGATTCATTGGCCACGAACACTTGATGCGACGGTGCGTGCGTGTAGATAGTGTCGAGCAGCTTGGCGGTGTTCGCGTCGTCCAAACCCTGCTGTCGAGGAGTGTCGACCATGAACGGGAAGGCGGGCCCATTGCCGTAGCGCCGGTTCAAGGCTAGCAGCGCCATGTGCATAGCCAAGTAGATGCGAGGGCTGGAGCTGCCCGAAGCCTTCGCCCCCGGGCGCGCGCCAATCTTCACGGGGCCAATCTCAGCTTTGGAGATGCCAAGTCGGTCGGCGTAGGCGTTCAACTCGTCTTTGAACTCATTGCGGACTTGCTTCTCGCGCCCCTTCTCTGTGAGCCCCGCAAGCTCTGCTTGGAGCGCGTCTCGCTCTACCTTGAACTCGTCAATCTGTGCGGACAGATCCCGCTTAGTGCGGTCGTAGGCTTGCTCGAGCGTGGTTCGGCTCTTCGCAGCAATGATGTCACCAACTGTCGTACCTTCCTCTCACGCGCCATCAACACGCGCAGCTCATTCAGGCTCGAGGAGACAGCCTGGAGCTTGGCGCGCAGATCCTGCTCTCGGTTTTGAACAGATGCAAGCTGACTGCGCACAGAGATGACCAACTGGTGAGCATCTTCCGCGTCGGTCGCGAGCTCCACTTTGGCTCGAAAAGAACTGTCGTGCACCTGCCCGCAGGTGGGGCAGGTAAGCTGACCTTCGTCGGGGATCTTCGACAGGTACGCCAGGTCTCCCACCAAGTCTTCCTCGGCGCGCATCACCATCTGCAGCTCGGCGACCTTGATTTGTCGGTCCTCGACCGCTTCGACCAGTGCAGAACGGATTTCGTCTTCTTCCTTAGACAGGGCGGCAGCGCGGTCTGCGAGCTCCCTCAGCTCGTTGGCGAAAACATGTTCGTCGAGCGTCGCCCTGGACTCGGGCAGCATTGCGCTGACCTGCTCGAAAGCCTTGGATTGCAGGCGCGCCTGTATCTTGGCTTCGCGAAGCTTGTAGTCGATTTCGTCTCGACGCAGCTGGGCGAGGAAGTAGCGTTGCGGGCGCAGCCCGGTAAACGCTTCGAAGACAATGGGCTCCCAGCGGAGAAACTTCCCAAGGCCAGAGAACGCGGCCCACCTCCGGCTCCAGCCACCCTCTTGGTCGATGTAAAAGGGCAGTATGGCGTACTCGGGCCCTGCAAGTCCGAACAGGCCTTTGCTGGCGCTGTAGCTTCAGAGGGAAGTCGAAAAGTTCGACAAAAACTTCGTCCAGACCTTGGCGCTCTCGGTTCCAATGACGAGCTTGCCGTCGGCGTCGAATGCCGCGCGTTGGTGCCGCCCCGAGCGCAGGAAGATGTACTTCTTGCTCCCGATAGACAGCTCAGTAGCTGCTGTAATGTTCGAGTCCCATGAGCCGGCGTTGCGCGCGGCGGGCTCACATCCAAGCGTCCAGACCATATGCTTGAGGACGCGCGACTTCCCAGTCTCGTTAATCCCCGCTAGCAGGTTCTTGGTCGGGCTGAAGGTCTCCTTCGAGCGCTCGCGTCCCTTTCGGACACGAGCCAGAGCGCGTGAAAGGTGACGATCGCTCTCATTTCGCGTTCTCAGGTTGCGAATCAGCCGGAACAGGTGGTAGATGTTTGGTTGGGTTTGCATCTTCGTAAATCATCGCCATGAGGCAGTAGAGGTATTCGCGCTTGAATAATCCAAAGTCAGGGGGCGACAGTTTCTCCAGGTCGCGGTACCAGGTTTCGAACATATCCGTGAGACGGACGACGTCTGCGTACTCGCCCTTGGCCGTGTAGACATCCTTCAGCCGGGAGGCAAGCATGGGCGTTGAGGTCGTGCGATCCGATATCTGAACGCAGGCTCGTGCCATCTCCCGGCGCATCTGGCGAACGACCGCTGGAGGTGCCAGCTCAGCATTGAACCGGTTGATAACCGACTGCACATGGTCGGACGTGGGGATTGCCTTGTCGTTCGCCGCGGCGAGGTACTCCGTGACGTCAGCCCGTGTGACGGCTCTCGCGAGCAGCTCGGGGAAGTTTTTCGCGTGACGCGTGCTCGCGGCGCGCAGGTTGACATATGATGCGACGATCAACACCGCCAGGAGCGTGGCCTTCCCGCTGAGCTCAAGCCCCGTCGCCAGCTGCATTTCAGCGCATTCGCCTGCCACGAATTTGTGCGGGTCAACTACAGGGCAGTCAGTAACAAGGAGTTCGAAGTCGTCGAGGTCGATTGCCTCTTCGGCCGGAACATCTAGCTGCGCGCGGAGCTTTGCTTCGATATCTTTCTTGGCAGCGTCCGGCAGCGCGCTCAGGGCCACGCTGCTGACCATCACCGTTCCGCCTGCGGCCCTAGGGATTTCGAAGGATGCGTCAGACGCAAAGACGAGTTCCACCTTTGTCAAGTCCGAGAACCGGCGGCGATGGACGTACAGCTTCGCAAGAATCGACGGTTTCGCCTGTTTTGGCTTGGATTTCTTGCCCGCTTTGCCCTTGCCTGCGGCGAGCGCGGCGGCTGCGTCAGTTTGGCCGCCAGCGCTAGGGTCGTTCGCAGCCTCGTCTTCTGGCTTCTCTACCGCCAGCAAGCTCCGTAGCGTCCACCTGAAGGACGATTCGTTCTTCTTAAGCTGGACGAACCGCACCGTCGTCGGATCGGTAGAGGAGTTCAGAAGAGCAATGTCCTGCTGCCACTCAAGGACGACGGCGTAGTCGCCCGGCTTCCGGTGCGCGCGCATTGCCTCCAGGACCGCGAGCCATACCTGAAAGCTGAAGCCCTTGATGGCATGCCGGCCGCCGGTCTCGTCACCCTCGAAGTCATGGAAAAGATCCGTTAGAACCTTCTGCAGCGGTGGTTCCGGCAACGTATTTGCAGTCATCGAGTGTCTGGTGCGTGCCCAAAGCAACGGAAAGGCATTTGTCTCGAGAAGTCCGTACTGCATACGGTCATGGAGCCATGAAGGACCAACACATCCAAAAAGCTCGGCGTTTGGCCTCAATAGTGACGATTATTGCGCCAATTTTTTGCCCATGGGCTACGGGGCAGGCTGGCCACTGCGGACTGTGTCATCGCACATTGGCGAGCAACCGCTGAGTGCGATAGCTACCACTGGTTGGCCCATGGTTGAACGGCCGCAATCAGCCTGATGCTGACATGTAGGCTGCCGTAGCAAGAACCACCCAGTGGCCTCTCTCCACTTGGAGCGTCGAGAAATCCTACCGTCCCTCCCCCACGCACCCACCGCCTGATCCGCCGCCCCCGCAACCCCTCATACAGCCCCGCCGGCCCCAGCAGAATACCTTTCATCCCGGCCCGCACCCGCTCCGACTCCAGCGCCTGCCGGCTCATGATCTGATGCGCCTCGAAGGCCTCGATGATGGCGTTCATCAGCTCGGCATCGAAGTTCGGTGACGCCGCAAACTGCGCCTTGGTGTTGTTCCTGGCTTGCTCGGCCAGCACTTCGGATTCCATCAGCTTGCCGCGGATCACGTTGTTGACGTAGACCAGCTTGTCCTCGTCGCTGAGCTCGCCCTCGAAGAGGTCGTTCACCCGCTCCAGGATTTCCGAGAGCAGGCGCTTTTCCTTGTCCTGCAACTGCCCACCGCCGGTCTCGGTCATGGGTTGCAGGCGGTATTCGCCTTCCGTTTCATTCAGCGCCAGATCGCGCCGGCCCTGGTCCTTCAGCTTGTGGTGGGTCAGCACCACCTTGGACAGATCGATCCCCTCGCGCTCGCGGCCAAAGTCCAGCAGCGGCAACAGGCGCTTGAAGAACAGGGCGCGCTTCTCTACGGCGGTGTTGCCGTAGTCAAACAGCTGGCTCAGGAAGGCATAGACCCGCACATAGGTGCCCAGATCGCGCCGGAACAGCAAGAGCGCATCCAGCTCGTCCCGGGCCGCCTGGGCTTCGGGGCCCTCCGGCTTGGCCGATTGCAGCTTGTCCTGTGCGGCCCGGTAGCGCCTGAGCAGACGATCGGCCACCGGCTCGATGGCCGCCACCAGCATGGCCTGGGTGGCCCTGGGGTTCAGCTCGGCGGCCACCACGCGCTCGACCTCGTGTTCGTCGTAATGCCCGCTGGCATCCAGCTTGGCCTTCAAATCCAGGATCAGATTCGGGTCGGTCACCCCGGCCAGTTCGGCGGTTTCGTAATAGGTCTTGAAGGCGGCCAGCACCTCGTCCGGGTCGTTGACGAAGTCCAGCACATAGGTGGTGTCCTTCTGGCCGTGCGGGCCGTTGTAGGCGCGGTTCAGCCGGCTCAGGGTCTGCACCGCCTGGATGCCGGCCAAGCGCTTGTCCACGTACATGCCGCACAAAAGCGGTTGATCGAAGCCAGTCTGGAATTTGTTGGCCACCAGCAGAATCTGGAAGGCGGCGGTGTTGAAGGCCTCGCGAATGCCCTTGCCGTCCAGCCCAGGGTTCAGCTCGGCCGAGCGCTCGGACACCGGCTCGCCGGTGCTTTCATCGAGCACTTCGCCCGAAAAGGCCACCAGGGTGCCGATGGCGTAGCGGTGCTCCTGGATGTACTGGTCCATGGCGCGCTTCCAGCGCACCGCCTCCAACCGGCTGGCGGTGACCACCATGGCCTTGGCCTGGCCACCCAGCAGGGGCTGCACGTTGTCGATGAAGTGCTCGACGACGATAGCCACCTTCTGGCTGATGTTGTACGGGTGCAGGCGCACCCAGCGCATCAGGCCCTTGACGGCTGCGCTTTGCTCGACTTCCGTGTCGGTCCAGTCCTTGCCGTCGTGGGTCAGCTTGAAGGCCAGCCGGTACGGCGTGTAGTTCTTCAGCACATCGAGGATGAAGCCCTCCTCGATGGCCTGGCGCATGGAATAGACGTGGAAGGCTTGCGGCAGGTTGGTGGGGCCGGCCGGCTGGCCGGGGTCGGGGCGCCTGCCGAACAGCTCCAACGTCTTGGCCTTGGGCGTGGCGGTGAAGGCGATGTAGGTGATGCCGGCATCCGCTCCGGCGCGGGCGCTCATCTGTGCGGCCAGGATGTCTTCGTGGCTGACCTCGCCGCCGTCGGCCAGGTCCTTTGCTCCTCGGCGCTCAGCAGCTCCTTCAGCTTGGCGGCGGCCTCGCCGGTCTGGCTGGAATGGGCCTCGTCGGCAATCACCGCAAAGCGCTTGCCCTCGGTGGCGGCCAACTCGCGCACCTTCTCCAGGGCAAAGGGAAGGTCTGGATGGTGCAGACGATGATCTTCTTGCCGCCCGACAGCGCCTGGGCCAGTTGCTGGCTCTTGCTGGCATCGTCGCCGGTGATGGTCTCGACCACGCCGGTGGTGCGCTGGAAGTCGAAGATGGCGTCCTGCAGCTGGACATCGAGCACATTGCGGTCGCTCACCACCAACACGCTGGAGAACAGCTTGTGGTGCCCGGCGTCGTGCAGGTCGGACAGAAAGTGCGCCGTCCAGGCAATCGAGTTGGTCTTGCCCGAGCCCGCGCTGTGCTGGATCAGGTACTTGCCGCCCGGGCCGTCGGCCAGCACTGCCTGCACCAGGCGGCGGGTGGCGTCGAGCTGGTGGTAGCGCGGAAAGATGATGGCGCGGATGCGCTTCTTCTCATCGCGCAGGGTGACCAGGTAGCGCTCGATGATCTCCAGCCAGGAGTCGCGTTGCCAGACCTGCTCCCACAGGTAGTGGGTGCGGTGGCCGTCCGCATGCGGCGGATTGCCGGCGCCGCCACGGTCTCCCAGGTTGAAGGGCAGGAACTGGGTGGCCGGCCCCAGCAGGCGGGTGGCCATGTGCACGTCGCGGTTGCTGAGCGCAAAGTGCACCAGCGCGCCGCGCGGAAAGTCGAGCAGGGGCTCGGCGCTGGCCCTGCCCTTGGGGCGCGGCAGGCGGTCGAAGCGGTACTGGTCGATGGCCCGGTTCACGTCCTGGGTGAAGTCGGTCTTGATTTCGGCCGTGGCCACCGGGATGCCGTTCAGGCACAGCACCAGGTCGATGATGTCGTCATGGCTGGTGCGCACCTGGCGCAGCACGCGCAGGCGGTTGGCGGCGTAGCGCGCCTGCAGCTCGGGGTTCATGCCCAGCGCGGGGCGAAACTGCGCCATGCGCAGGGCGCGCGCAGGCCGAGCATGTCGAAGCCGTGGCGCAGCACATCCAGCGTGCCCTGGGTGTCGAGGGCCTTGCGCAGGCGGTCGAGCAGGATGGCTTCGGCTGCCGCGCCGTGGTTCTTGACCAGGGTTTCCCAGGCCTGGGGCTGGGTGGCTTGCAGCCAGGCGATGAGATCGGCGGGGTACAAGGCGCGCGGGGTGTCGTAGCTGCGCGCGTCGCCTTCGGTGCCGGGCTCGGAATACAGCCAGCCGTGGGCGGCGAGGTGAGTGCAGATGTCGGTTTCGAACGCAATTTCGTTGTGTACGGCCATCGATCCTCCGTCCGGGGTTTAGTGCTCAGGCTTGTTTGCCGACTGATCAACCTCGATCAGATGCCAGGCACGGTTCGCAATCGTCAGACGACCGTCGAACACCGAAACATGTACCGATGCCCCGGCATAACGTTGGGGCAAGTGATCCAGATGAATCGCCGGAATCGCGAAACTCGCAGGCCACGGCGCACCGATTCCAGGCATGGCGATCACTTCAGAGCAGGCCTCGACCCGAAAAACCGCTCCATCAAAGGAGAAGATGGCGGGATCTGTCTCAGCAGCGGTCGCAGCCAATGGGCGCAATGCTTTGGCGGCCAGCTTGAACCAATCCTTTTCCACACAGCACTGAGGCCGCCTTTCGTATGCCTGCTGCCTGCGCACCCAGGGCAAGTGATCTTGCAGCAGCCGCCCTTCAAGCAACCACCTCGGCGCTTCGCTGTCTGGAACGCAGGTGCCCACGCCATGGGCCAGCCACGCCAAGCCCTGCTCGAACGATTCAACGTCAACGGGCATCTCAAATTGAATCCGGGCTAGCGATCTCGCACTCTGCGCATGGCCATGAACCAAGAAACACGGTTCGAACCACTTGTTCATGACGCGGGCAGCGCTCAGCTCAAAGCCTTTAGCAGCGTAACGGTACGCAGGCTGCTCGTCCGTCATGGCTCCCCACTGCTCCTCAAACCCCAAGGGGAGCCACAAGCTCCTGACGTTGAAGCTCATGGGCCTTCTCGAGCAAGCACATGCCCGCGCACGTCGATCTGGCCGGTGACGGCGGCGGAGATCAAGGCGGAACGACGCTCTTGGAGAAGGAGAACAGCTTCACCTGCCATGTCTGCCAAGCGCTCGATTCGATCAACCTCCGTCCGAAGGTATTGCGCGATTGCTTGCTGCTCAGCCAGCGGAGGCACTAGCGCTTTGAACTCGACTGCGTGGCTGATATTGAACTGCTCCTGAGCAGCGCCGTACTGAACCACCTCAACCTGATATCTCACTACTTTGCTGTTCATCAGATAGCAAAGCCAGTCCGAGTCGAAGTGGCCTTTTCTTATCAGCATGACGGAGGCGCAGTTGCCGCCTTCGCATTCAGGCGGCACGACCGCAGTCACGCCGGGTGCCCCCACTCACTGTCAGCAAGTCCCCAGCTCGCAGATACGTCTTGGACTGCCGCGCGCTGTCGTCAACGGTGATGCGTCGAGCGTTCTCGTAATCAATGGTGCCCTCGCGGATGTCTCCACCGTAGATGAACGGTAGGCCTTCTTGAGAAACATAGTCCGACGGATTGATCACGATCCCAACCGTCATACTTGGCGTTAGGCGCTTGAGGGCGAGCACTCCCCAATGCGCCGGCACCTGCCCCAACCACTCCACCCCGAATCCTTCATCGGCACCGACGGATCAAGCCCCTTGGTGACGGCGTGCGAGATGAGGGCCTGGCGCTTTTCCTTCAGCAGCGCGATCAGCTTTTCCTGCTCGGCCACCAGCGCGTCGATCTTGGCGGTTTCGCGGTCGAGGAAGGTGGCGATGGCCGACTGCTCCTCAGCTGCTGGCAGGGGTATTCGCAGGTTCCCAATAATCTCTACAGCCAGCCCCGGCTGGGCTGCGGCAACGGAGTACTGGCCAAGGTTCATCGCGCGAAGCAGCTCCCCAAGCCAGCGCACTTGGACAAATACATGCGGTGTCACAACGACAGCATGCTCAGATGCCCAAAACCTACCTTCCGCATAATTGATGTTGCCGCAGAGCGCTCCTTGCCGCCCGATCAGCGCAAAGAGACCATCGTGTGTGAACGCATTGGTAAATCCGCGCAGGCCGTTCCCTCCATACACGGGGTAGTTGCCAATTTCGTCTATCGAATCTGCAGTGATGGCATCACCGCTTCGCATGCTCACCAGTCGTTTCAGCGCGACGACATCCCAATGCGCCGGCACCTCCCCAGCCACTCCACCCCACTGTCCTTGTAGGCTGGGTACTTGGGAAGCTCATGCCGACAGCCCCTTGATCATCTCCAGGATGCGGTCGGTGGTTGCTTTCAGGTCGTCATCGATCTCGGCCAGCGGCCGGGGCGGCTTGAAGACGTAGAAGTGCCGGTTGAACGGAATCTCGTAACCCACTCGGGTCTTGTCCGGGTCGATCCAGGCATCGGGCGCGTGCGGCAGCACCTCGCGCTCGAAGTATTCGGCCACGTCCTCCTTGTACGGCACGTTCTCGGTGTCGCGCAGCTTGCTGTCAGGCTGGGGCTTGCCTTTTTGCCTGCCACGCGTGCCCAGCACGATATTTCCGGCTTCGTCGCGCAGCGGCCGCTCCACGGTGATGCTGTGGTAGCCGAAGTCCTCGTTGTCGAAGATGCGGCTGATGGGCGTGCCGTCTTCGTCCCTGGCTTCCTGGAAGCTGCCAAAGAGCCGGGTGATGCGCTCGATGTGGGCGTCGGACAGCTCCTTGCGCTTGGAGCCCAGGCTCTTGCGCATCTTCTGCCACATGCCGCTGGCGTCGATCAATTGCACCTTGCCGCGCCGCTCGGCGGGTTTCTTGTTGGACAGAATCCAGACGTAGGTGGCGATGCCGGTGTTGTAGAACATGTCGGTGGGCAGGCCGACGATGGCTTCCAGCAGGTCGTTTTCCAGCACGTAGCGGCGAATCTCGCTCTCGCCCGAGCCGGCGCCGCCGGTGAACAGCGGCGAGCCGTTGAGCACGATGCCAAAGCGGCTGCCGCCTTCCTTGAGCGGGCGCATCTTGCTGATCAGGTGCAGCAGAAACAGCATGGAGCCGTCGGAGATGCGCGGCAGGCCGGGACCGAAGCGGCCGGCAAAGCCCTGGGTTTCGTGCTCGCGGCGGACTTCCTTCTCGACTTTCTTCCATTCCACGCCGAAGGGCGGGTTGGAGAGCATGTAGTCGAAGTGCTCGCCGTGGTGGCCGTCGTCGCTCAAGGTGTTGCCGAAGACGATGTTCTCCACCTTCTGGCCCTTGATCAGCATGTCGGCCTTGCAGATGGCGTAGGACTCGGGGTTGAGCTCCTGGCCGTAGACGTTCAGGCTGGCGCGGGGGTTCAGCTCGGCCAGGTATTCGCCGGCCACGCTGAGCATGCCACCCGTTCCCGCCGTCGGGTCGTACAGGGTGCGCACCACGCCGGGTTTGGACAGTGCATCGCTGTCTTCGACGAACAGCAGGTTCACCATCAGGCGGATGACCTCGCGCGGGGTGAAGTGCTCGCCGGCGGTTTCGTTGGAGAGTTCGGCGAACTTGCGGATCAGCTCCTCGAACACGGTGCCCATGTCGGCGTTGCTGACCCGGCTGGGGTGCAGGTCGATCTGGCAGAACTTCTCGGTGACCTGGTAGAGCAGGCCGGCCTTGGACAGGCGTTCGACCTGGGTCTGGAACTCGAAGCGCTCGAAGATGTCGCGCACTTCCGAAGAGAAGCCCTGGATGTAGGTAAGCAGGTTTTGCTCGACGTTGCTCGGGTCGCCCAGCAGCTTCTTGAGATCGAGCGGGGATTGGTTGAAGAACGGCAGGCCGGTCTTGCGCTGCAGGAACGGGCCGGGGTTGACGCCCAGCTTTTGCTTGGCGGCCAGCTCGGCCAGCACGGCGTCCTTGGTGGGTTCGAGCACGCAGTCGAGACGGCGCAGCACGGTGAACGGCAGGATGACCTTGCCGTAGTCGGACTGCTTGTAATCGCCGCGAAGCAGGTCGGCAACCGACCAGATGAAGGAGGACAGGGCTGCTTGGGTGGCCATGTGACGGAGTGTATCGGCGCAGCCCGCTGGCAAAGCCTGGCCGACAGCCCCATCTCGGCTGCCGTCTCAGTCTAGATTTTTCAGTCACATATTACTGAGGTGAGCCTCCAAAGCTCACCACACCCTGACGACCTCAGCAGCCCGGCCATCCCCAGCGGATCGCCGGGCTGTCTGCCGTCAGGGTTTTCCATCTGACTGAAGGAATCTTGCATGCACACCTGTCCCAACTGCCAATCCACCCGCGTTGTCGAACGCCACCTCGGGCGCGACACCGGCGGCGCCATCGGCTCCGTGGCCGGCGCTGCCAGCGGCATCGCTGCAGCCCTGCGCGGCGCCAGCGTGGGCGCCGAAGCCGGCACCACCGTCGGCTTCATCGCCGGCCCCGCCGGTGCCTCCGTGGGCGCCATCGCCGGCGCCTGCATCGGCGGCCTCATCGGCGGCGCCATCGGCCACGAATTCGGCCGCGAAGTCGGCAACACCATCGACACCCACTGGCTCGACAGCCACGCCTGCGTGGTCTGTGGCCACCACTTCAGTCCGCGGCTGGCTGTCTGAGCTGTCGATCCAGCTGTCCCTTTCTCTTTGATCTTGTTTTGCGTGGGCCCCTCGGGGCCTTTTTTCATGTCTGTTTGAAGGAGCATTCCCATGTCTGTTGCATTGGCGACCATCACCCCTGCCGAAACCCCTGGCAAACCCTGGGCAGCAACCTGCCCCCGAAGCAACCCATCGAGGCCTGGGCACGGGCTGCCGGCATGGACTGGCAGATCCGTGAAACCCCGGTGCGCTTTCTCAGCGAGCAGGCCGGCGCGCTCGGTGCCATCCAGACCTTCGACGAACAGAAGGTGCTCTACCGCAGCGACACCCAGCTGCCCCTGTCCGTGGTGAGCGCGCGCTACCAGGTGGTGCAACCCCGTGAAGTGCTGGAGTTCTACCGCGACCTGGTGGCCGTCTCCGGCTACGAGCTGGAAACCGCCGGCGTGCTCAAGGCCGGGCGCAGGTTCTGGGCCCTGGCCCGCACCGGGCAGGAGACCGTGCTGAAGGGGCGCGACCTGGTCCGCGGCTACCTGCTGCTGGCCAGCTCCTGCGATGGCAGCCTGGCCACTACCGCCACCCCGACCACCGTGCGCGTGGTGTGCCAGAACACCCTCGGCATCGCCCTGAACGGCGCCACCGGGGCCGTCAAGGTGCCGCACTCGACCCGCTTCGACGCCCAGGCCGTCAAGCAACAGCTGGGTGTGGCCGTCTCCCAGTGGGACAGCTTCATGTACCGCATGAAGACCCTGGCCGAGCGCAAGGTCAAGCGCCACGAGGCGATGAACTACTTCCTCAAGGTGCTGTGCCATGCCGATGGCCCGGGCGATGGTCGCATGAAGCTCAGCAACGAGCGGGCCCTGAAGAAGGTGCAGGCCCTGTACGACGGCCGCGGGCGCGGTGCCGAAGTCGGCGCGTCCCAGGACACCGCCTGGGGCCTGCTGTGCGCCATCACCGAGTTCGTCGACCACGAACGGCGTGCCCGCAGCCCCGAGTACCGGCTCGACAGCGCCTGGTTCGGCCCCGGTGCCCAGCTCAAGCAGCGGGCGCTGGATCAGGCCCTGGCCATGGTGGCCTGAGCCCATTGTTTCAACCTTGTCACAGGCCCCGGCATCGCAAGGCGCCGGGGCTTTCTTCCATCTGAAGGTGTGAATCATGAATCCCTTGATCGAATCGACGCCGGCCTCCAGTCCGGCGCCCAAACCCCGACCGGCCCTGCGCCTGGTCAAGACCCAGCAACTCAGCCGTGAGGACTGGCTGCAGGTGCGCCAGCAGGGCATCGGCAGCTCGGACGCCGCCGCGGCCGTGGGCCTGAGCCCGTACAAGTCGCCCCTGCAGCTGTGGGCCGAGAAGACCGGGCAGGCGCGGTTTCCCGAGCCGGATCCCAAGGACGACCGCCACCCCATGTACTGGGGCACCTTGCTGGAACCCATCGTGGCCGCGCACTACACCCGGCGCACCGGTCGGCGCGTGCGCCGCATCAACGCGGTGCTGCAACACCCCGCCACCCCTGGATGCTGGCCAACGTGGACCGCGAGGTCATGGGGTCACCGGAGGTGCAGCTTCTGGAGTGCAAGACCGCCGGCATCCATGGCGCCCGACTGTGGAAGGACGGGGTACCGGAGTACGTGCAGTTGCAGGTCATGCACCAGCTGGCCGTCACGGGCAAGGCGGCCTGTGACGTGGCGGTGCTGATCGGCGGGCAGGAGCTGCGCATTCACCGCATCGAGCGCGATGAGGCGGTGATCGAGCGGCTGATCGCGCTGGAGGCGGCGTTCTGGCAGCGGGTAGAGAGCCGGCAGGCGCCACCGGCGGACGGTTCGGACTCGGCCGAGGCCGCCTTGCGGGCGCTGTACCCGCAGGACGACGGGCAGACGCTGGACTTCACGCAGGACACGGAGATGGGCAGCACCTTCTCCGACCTGCAGGCCATCCGCCAGCGCATCCAGGCCTGCGCGCTGGAGGAAGCGCGGCTGCGCCAGCGCATCGAGGAACGCATGGGCGAGGCGTCCAAGGCGGTGTTCGAGACCGGCGAGGTGAGCTGGCGCCGGGCCAGGGACAGCGTGGTGCTGGACACCAGGCAGCTGCTGGCCGAGCAGCCGCAGCTGATGGAGAGCTATGGCAAGCGCAGGCCGGGCAGCCGGCGGTTTCTGATGACAGCTGCCGAATCAACCGAATCAACCGAACCAACTGAATGAAGGAGAAACAGCCATGTTGAAAGGATTGGCCATGACCCCGCCCGTGATCGGGCGGATTTCGATTGGGCGCGTGGTGGAGCGAAACGGCAAGCGCCTGCCGGAGAAGGACGATGAGTTCACCCTGACCAGCCAGGTGCAGGGTCTCGACGGTTGGGTGCGGCATCCGCTGGATGCGGCGCTGCGCCAGGACGGGGCCAAGCTGCGCAGCATTCCGGTGCGGCTGGTGTTCGGCGCGCCGGAGCTGAACCTGCGGGCGAGCTTCACCTTGTTCGACCGGAGCACCGGCCGGCCCTGGTGCGTGGGCGATGGGGAGCGCTGCAAGCGGGTGACCGAGCAAGGCATCGAGAGTTTGCCGTGTCCGACGCCGGCGGCCTGCCCCTGGGGCAGGAGGGGCGCTGCAAGCCGTATGGGCGGCTGCATGTGCGGGTCATGGCGCCGGAAGTAGAAGCAGGTGCAGGAGCGGGCGCAGGAGAGGACGACGGGCTGGGAACCTTTGTGTTCCGAACCACGGGCTTCAACAGCATCCGCACGCTGGCAGCGCGCCTGGCCTACTTCAAGGCGGTGTCGGGCGGGATGCTGGCGTCCTTGCCGCTGACGCTGCGCCTGAGGGGCAAGTCGACGACGATGTCGCACCGCACGCCGATCTACTACGTGGATCTGACGACACCTGCGGGCATGAGCCTGGAGCAGGCGATCGTGCAGGCCGGCGAGGAGGATGAACGGCGCAAGCAGCTGGGGTTTGACCAGTGGGCGCTGGATGAGGCCGCTCGTGAAGGCTATGCGGCCGGGGCGTTCGAGGAGTCGGAAGAAGAAGGGGCGGCCGTGGTGGAGGAGTTCTACCCGGACGCCGATGGGCAGGAGACCCAGGCCGATGAAGCCTCGAGGGCCACGTTGGAAGCCAAGCTGGAGCGCAGGCTGCGGCGGCAGGGGAGCGGGTCACAGGAGATCCATGAGGTGCGTGCAAGGCCCTCAGAGTCTGCTGCCAGGTCTCGGTTCTAGGCTTGAAGGACTCCCGAGGGCTTTGGCGTTCTCGGGGTTCTTTTTTGGTGTTTTGTGTGGGTGCGACGGAGGAGCGCATCGTGTCCGATGAGCTACCAGCCATGTGCTTCTACATCCGCGGCAAGAACGCCGATAGCCGGCACGTGTGCTTCATATGCTTCCACTGGCGGTGCAGGACTAGCGGAAATGAAGTCCCGAGATTCAACGGCGTTGATGGCCGAGCTTCGACCGAAACTGTGCGACCAGAACAAAGCCGGCCTTCCCGGTTGATCGGCATCTGCCCAGAACAGCAAGGGGCGAGTTCGGCTCTGGGCTTGGGAGCACTCTAGTGCAGAGCAACTACGCCGTCGTCTACCAAGGGCAGATAGTCCGACAGCTGAATGGTCCGGCTACCCCATCGGAACCGCACCTCTGTGATGGAGCCCGGCTTCGCCCCCAGCTGCTTCAAGAGAGCTCCAAGCGAGTCAAGACATCCCGCTCCCAGGGATCGCGCACCTTCGATACCAGCATGGGCGCAGTCATTGCTTTCCCTCGGTTTGTTTTTGCCTGCTTTCCTCTGAGGCGTCGGCGACAACTCCTTGCCCTGAGCAGCCTGCTGTGGTGCCGGCTGATGCGGCTCCTCCTCTATTTCGGGCTGCGCGCTGTGGCGAATGCAACCCACGTAGGAAAGCCGCTGCGTTGTGCAGTCCGGCCTTACGGCCATAAAGCATTCGCGGCCAAAGCCGCTCTTGGCTACAGCAATGTGATCAATCGCCGCAGTCGCGTCGTGAAGTGGATGGTGCTTGAGCAGGCTTTGTAGCTCCTGCCTGTCGACGTCGCTCACCGTCTCGCCCACCTTGTATCTGTGAAGCATTTCAGAAAAGTGCAGACGGGCTTTGTTCTGACTGGTGAAGGTCTTGTGGTCAAGTACCACTGGAATGGCAGCTGGCATGTCAAACTCCTTTTAAATATAACAATATGGAACCGAAAGGCAAAGACCTCTCATATGTATATAAAAGTATATTTTGAAATCAGTCTGCATTCCTGCCAATCAATACGAAGAAGATATATTCAATGAAATAATTATTCATAACCAAATGCTATGGGAAATGGATTCATCGATAAGAGCTCAGATTCTTGTTCTACAGAGAGTAGAAATGGATGCGCACTTACCGTTTCTCATCAATCCCCACTCAAAGTCCCTTAAAGAGGCCTTATTCATTTGGAGTACACGAATGGCGACATTTCACATGAGCATCAAGAGCGGAAAGCGGGGACAGGCCCTGCCACATTCAGACTACATTGCACGCATAGGAAGGTTTGGAAGAAAGCCGGGAGCCGATCACCTGGTGGCCCAGGAATCAGGGAATCTTCCCTTTTGGGCGCACGGCTCACCAAGAACATTCTGGCGCACTGCAGACCGCTATGAGCGTCTCAACGGAGCAGCATATCGAGAAATAGAGCTTGCTCTACCCAGGGAGCTAAGCAACGAACAAAATATAGAGCTGGTAAAGAATTTGGTTCAGAGCGTCATCGGCGAAAAACCTACCAATGGGCTATTCATTCCCCATCAGCGGCCTTGGAGGGTGGACCGCAGCCTCATGTTCATTTGATGTTTTCTGACAGGGTAACCGACGGCATCGATAGGTTGCCAGAGGCTCACTTCAGGCGATACAACGCGCGCGACCCAGGATTGGGCGGATGCAGAAAAACAAGTGGCGGCAAGGATCGTAACGCTCTCACCAAAGAGGTCAGTGCGTTGCGTGCAGAGTGTGCACGACTGATAAATTGTCACTTAGAGCAAAATGGTCACGAAAGTCGTGTAGATCACAGGTCTCACATTCAGCGCGGGATAGCTGATGCTCCAGAAGTACACCTCGGGCCCCGGCGTGTTCGTCTTCTAATCAAATAACGTCAAGACATCCCGCTACATCTGCTACGCGTAGCAGATGTAGCCGGGTCGCTTATGACGTCATAGATTTCTTTGAAACACTACGGCAGGGCTCTTCCTAGAGCAATGTAACTGCTCAGAATCGTAATGCCCGAAAAACAACGAGGAGACAGCAGTGCATGCGCACTGGAAGGGTGCACTACAGGAGGTCATATTTGGAGCTATCCATGAGGCCGAAAGCTCCTGTGTGCGCTTTAGCCTGAGGTTTCCTTCTGTTGATATTTGCTTCTCTATCGCTTATTTCCTTTACCACCTGCGGATCCAACCGAATAAAATCCCAATCACGCCTTAGGTAGCAGAGTTCCACGCCATTCGACAGAGAGTGAAAGCTTATGATGTTATTCTCCCGGAGATTTTCCAGCGCGCGCTCCAGCCTCCCGTTGGATTTTGCGCGCATAAACACGGGACCATATTGCCTCAACTCACGAACAGTCCACGTTGCCCTAGCCGGATAATTATCTCTCTTTTTCCTCAGCCACTTGGAAAGAGTATTTGCATCTTCATAATCCTCCACAAAAACCCCAAATGATCCAAACAGCCGAAGATGCTCGCCCTTGAAATCTTCAACCCATGCTATCGCCTTTTGAGGATATCCTCTCCAATCTCGTCGCCGCTTGATTCAAGAAGATGAAACAAGCCAGCCAAACGAGTCACATGCTCACCCGATTTGGAAACCCAGTCCCTGATAGCCCCGTACTTTGCATCCACAAGAGATCCGCTTTCGCTCTTGTTCACATAGGAATCCAGCTCGTCTTGGGCAGATTCAGAAAAAACAACTTTCTCCGACTTCTTTCCCTTTGATTGTCGCGCGAGACTCTTCTGCCAATTCACGCAGTCTCGCTAGAAAGTTATCTAGACCATCCCTGTTACCCAATGCCACTCCGGAAGTGCGCGTACCTTGAGTGGATTCTGGATTGATGACTAGGCAGCGTGACAAGAAACCCGAACTACGGGCCATCTCATCCTTGGATTGACAGAACTGCTTGAAAGCTTTGGATTGAACCATGACAGAAATCGTCAAGGATGTATCAATCGTCTCTATCAACGTCGTTCGACTTCTTTCCACACGCGCCATCTCCCCGCCCCACAGGAGACAGAGGGTTTCGAGATCCCTCATTGTTTGACCCGTCAGATGCCTAGCCCCTTCTGGAGAAAACACTCCCCAGCGGGCCATTGCTGCATACCTTCCAGCAATGCACGCGGACTGATGTCGTCATAGAACAGTCGGGGCTGCGCCGGCTTCACGGGCCGGCCTGCCAACACCCGCTCCAGCTGTCGCTGTAGCTCCTGGATAGATTCCGGCCTCCTCACCGCAGCCCGCCGAATCTCTGCTTTTAGGCCTTTGACTTGCTCGTTCCAAGCAATGACCTGAGCTGCATTCTGATGCTGAGCACCGTCGTGCTCTGCCATCCAACGGGCCTCCAACTCTTGGAGATCTCTCCTGAAAATTGCATCGACCGTCGACTTGCGCTCGCCGGACTCAGCGACCACAAAATGAAGAGTCCCAGCGGTGTTCCAGGCAGGCCTGGACGCTGAACCCGAGCGATTGATTGCCCAGCGACAGCCAGTGCGCCCAGTGCAGCACACTCTACAAGGGGCCGCGGTGCACCAGTCGCCTTCACAACATCGTCTACGGCCCTTCCAAGGGTATCTGGATACCGATCAGGCTTCACTTGGTATCTGAATGATGGTTGCATGTTCCTGTTCATTTAGGTGGCTCGGACC
This sequence comes from Ottowia beijingensis, assembly GCF_013423955.1. Lineage (GTDB taxonomy): Bacteria > Pseudomonadota > Gammaproteobacteria > Burkholderiales > Burkholderiaceae_C > Ottowia > Ottowia beijingensis. The sequence goes on from NZ_JACCKX010000001.1 coordinate 1,846,191, forward strand.
TTGGAAGCACTCAGCCGGTTCAAGGAGGTCGATGCTCGATGGCATCATGAATTAGCTCGGTCGCAGCCATGGAGCCAAGGAGCCGCTGGATCACTATCCGTGGCGGGCCAAGTCGAAGAATGCCTCTTCGCCAGTGAACTATGTGCTGCGCCAGCCGAGAAAGGGCGCTTGACCGCTACCGAGGTCATCCTGCAGCGGCGCAACGTACAATTGTCGGACAAGGCTTCCTTGTCCAATTTTTGTCCAACCCGCGTTGGGTCGATCCTTGAATTTTGGCTGTTTGAAATGGCGGCTTCCCTCTGGTGCAGGTCGCCCTGCTCACCATCTACGACATGTGCAAGGCGGCGGACCGTGGCATGGTGATGACCGGCGTGCGCTTGCTGGAGAAGCACGGCGGCAAGTCGGGCAGCTACGTGGCTGGGTGACGCATTCGACCTCTGCGGGAGGCGATGCGCCCCATCGCGGGCAAGCCCGCTCCCACAGAACGTTGCGCACCACAGGAAGCCTATACTCCCCATGATGGCAGCCTGCAGCGCCCGTCCGTAGGGCGCTAGCACCGCATACTCCCCCAATAAATGCTTGACCTGTAGGGTCGGCCTTGGCCGCGATGCAGTGCCCGCCCTGCGCAAGTCCTGCTTGCGCCGACACTGGCTTACGGCGCACTCGCCCCTGCAACTGCTCTCGCGCGCCTTGCAGCACCTTGGCGTTGTCCTGCACCCACTGCGCGTGCTCCTTCGGGAACGCGGCGCGAAAGCGCGCCAGGTGCGCCAGCGCAATATCGTCGCGCCCCAGCAGCGTGGCGCTTTCGATGACCTTGATGGCGACGCGCGGCTCGGGCGAGAAGTGCAGCGTGCGCAGCGCGGCAGGCAGCATCCACGCGGCGTTGTCGCGCACCGCCGGGCGCGTGGTCACCTCGGCAAAGCGCACCGCGTCGGCGTACAGCCAGGACTTTTGCGCGTGGCCCATGGCATCGTCGCGGTACATCGCGGCGCGCTGCTCCAGCGGCAGGTAGATCTGGCTGATGCGGTGGTAATCCCAGCCCGCGTAGGCCACCGCCGCCAGCATCGCCGCGGCCACGGGGTAGCGCAGCGCGCGCAGCCCCGGCGCCGCATCGCGCGCGCCATCGCGCGTGGCCCACAGCAGCCACGCGCAGACCACCGCCGCCATCTGGAACGGCCCGTACCACAACGGGTATTCCACCAGGCTGTGAATGCCGATCACCGCCAGCACGCCCCAGGCCAGCTGGCGCGTGGGTGCTGCTCGGCCCACGGGCGTCCGCGCCAGACCAGCCAGGCCACCAGCCCGCACACCGCCAGCGCCACCGGCACGCCCAATTCCACCGCCAGGTGCAGCGGCAGGTTGTGCGCGTTGTCCAGGATGTGGCAAAAGCGCGCGCCCTCGTACAGCGTGATGTAGTGCGCGTAATCCAGCTCGCCCCAGCCCCAGCCCGTCCACGGCTTCAGGCCAATCAGGTGCAGCACGTTGCGCCACAGGATCAGGCGGCTGCCGCAGGTCGATTCGCCCGTGCGCAGGCGCTCCAGCATGTCGCGCCCTGCCACGCCATCGGCCCACTGCGCCAGTTGCGGCAAGGCCAGCGCCGCCAGCACATACAGCGCCACCGCGCCCCCACCGCCAGCACCGCGCGCTGCCCGCGGCCGGCCCGCAGCGCCCAGCACGCCACCAGCATGCCGCACGACAACAGCGCCACCAGCCCCACGCGCGACGCCGTGGCCGCCAGCGCCGCCATCAGCAGCGCGCCCAGCGCCAGCGCCGCGCCCACCGGCACGCGCCCGGCCTGCACCCACCAGCGCAGCGCCAGCGCGCCGATCACCAGCAACGACGCCAGCTGGTTGGGCTGCCGCAGGTTGCCGAAGGCCTGCCCCGGCTGGGCGATGTTGACCCAGGGAACAGCGGCGCCTCCAGATCGAAATACTGCAGCAGCGCGATCAGCGCGCTGAGCACCGCCGCCGCCAGCCAGCCCGTGGCCGCCACCGTCGCGCCGCGCTCGGCATCGCGCGGCCACAGCACCAGCAGCACCGCCGCCACGCCCGCCGCCACCAGATACGGCAGCGTGGTCGCCATGGGGCCGGCGGTGAACGGCCACAGCCAGGGCAGCGCCAGCAGCACGGCGCACAGGGGAATGATCGGCATGGGGGCGGATTGTGCCCAACGCGGGGGCTGGGGCAGCGCTGCATTGAGGTTCGTCTTCAGCGCGGCAGGCCGGGCGCGGGCAGCCGCCGCGGCCTTGGGCAATCCGCCGTCGGCACCTACACTGTCAGGCCGCACCCTTTCCACCTGCCACAGCCATGAACGCCGTCACCCACCCCTTCGAGCGCATCAGCGTCGACGACTATCTGCTCGGCGAGCAGCAGACCGACATCAAGCACGAGTACCTGGACGGCCAGGTCGTCGCCATGGGTGGTGCGAGCGACCGGCACGGGCTGCTGACGGTGTCACTTGCCAGCTTGCTGCTGCCCCACGCACGCCGCAAGGGCTGCCAGCTCTTCGTGGCCGACATGAAGCTGCGCCTGGACCACGACGGTGCCAGCTACTTCTACTACCCCGACCTGCTGCTGAGCTGCGACCCCGCCGACCGCGAATCACCCCTGTACCGGCGCACCCCTGCCTGCTCGTCGAAGTGCTGTCGCCCTCCACCGAACGCATCGACACGCGCGAAAAACTGCTCGCCTACCGCCTGCTGCCCAGCCTGCGCGAATACCTGCTGCTGCGCCAGGACACCCTGCACGCCGAGCTGTACCAGCGCGGCGGCGATGGCGGCTGGACGCACCAGCGGCTGACACAGCCGGACGACGCCTTCAGCCTGCTCTGTCTGCAGGCCAGCGTCAGCCTGCGGGACATCTACGCCGATATCCCGGAGCTCATGGGTTGAAATCGCGACCGAGCCTCGAGGCGTTCCAGTTTTTATATTTCGATGATCGTGTCGCTGTACCGCGCCACCATCGCCTCGTGCGTCAGCAAACGCAGCGGCTCCGTCAGGGCTTGCGCCACCAGCAGGCGGTCGAAAGGGTCTTGATGATGGGGCGGCAGGTCCGCCGCCGCTGCGGCGTGCTCCGGCAAGACTGCCAGCAGCCGATAGCCCGACTCCTGAAAGTAGCCCAGCGCCTCCTGCCCCGACACCGGCATGTCGCCACGCCCCAGGCCATGCTTGATGGCGATCTCCCACACCGTTGCCGCACTCACCCACACCGTGGCCGCCGGCGACTCGATCAGCGCGCGCGCACGATCACTCAGGCGCGGGCTGTCGGCAAGGGCCCACAACGCCACATGCGTGTCCAGCAGCAGGTTCATCGCGCCGCACCGCCCATCAGCAGACGCGCCACCTCGGCGTTGTGCACGTCAATGTCGTCCGGCACCACGAACCGACCGCGCGCCACGCCAATTCGCCGTCCCACCGGTGCGTCGGCCAAAGGCACCAGCCGCGCCACCGGCCGCCCATTGCGGGCGATCACGACCTCGGGCACATGCCCCTGTTCCACGGCCTCCACCAGCCGCGACAGGGACGACTTGGCTTCCAGCATGTTGACGGGTTGCATAGCAGAACTCCTCATGAAGGAAGACTAGCTTAGTCTGGCTAATATCCGGCGTCAACCATCGTCGTGCGGCTGTTGTGAAACCTGCTTGCCGCCCATGCCGAGCCGCGCCTGGCCCCGTGCTCACCCCCGAAGCCTTTGTGGCAGCTGCGCTGCGCGGCGCCTGAGAGGCAAGTTTTTTTAGCGAAAAGCCTCAGACAGCGCAGCACGAGCGGGCTCGCCCGCGATAAGACGACGCTTCGCCACGAACGCTTGATCGCGGGCAAGTCCGCGCCCATATGACGAATGAAGTCTGAAATCGTGATCTGACCCCATTTTCCCGTGCATTTGGCTGGCCAAGGCCGCACGCGATCTGACCCCAATTTTCCCCCAGACCCACGCGCGAGGCCGTGGCCGCCAGTCCCGTCAGCAGCAGCGTGGCCATGCCCGCCGCAAGCCGGTTGCTCAGGCCCCTGCGCAACCACCAGCGCAAGCTCAACAGCCCGATCACCAGGAGAGAAGCCAATTGATTGGGCTGGCGCAGATTACCGAACGCCTGCCCCGGCTCGGCTATGTTGACCCAGGGGAAAAGCGGACCCTCGAGATCGAAATACTGCAGCAGCGCGATCCCACTGCTGACCAGCGCCGCCCCCAGCCAGCCCGCGGCCACTGCGCGCAGGGGCGCATCTCGCCCCGAAGCCCGCGCCGGCCACGCCAGCAGCAGCACAGCCGCCACCGTCACGCCCGCCAGATACGGCAGCGTAGCCGCCACGGGGCCAGAGGTAAAGGGCCAGAGCCAGGGCAGCGCCACCAGCAGTGCGCACAGAGGAACAAAGGACATGGGCTGGATTGTGCCCATGCCCTCGGCCCTGCCCGGCGTGGGCAAAACACCCGCCGCCGCCTACACTGACGGCCTAGCCCTCGAAGGACTGCCCATGAACGCCGCCATCCACCCGCTCGAACGCCTTGGCGTGGACGACTATCTCAAGCTGAGCAGCGCGCCGAGGTCAAGCACGAATACCTCGACGGCCAGATCGTCGCCATGGGCGGCGCAAGTCGCGCGCACGGCTTGCTGGCCCTCTCGCTCAGCGCCCTGCTGCTGCCCCACGCCCGCCGCAAGGGATGCCAGCTGTTCACAGCCGACATGAAGGTGCGTATCGACCACGACAGCGGCAGCTGGTTCTATTACCCCGACTTGGTGCTCGCCTGCGACCCCACCGACCGCGAACCGATGTACGTGCGCCGCCCTTGCCTGCTGGTGGAAGTGCTTTCGCCCAGCACCGAACACATCGACACGCGCGAAAAGCTGCTGGCCTACCGCCTGCTGCCGAGCCTGCGCGAATACCTGCTGCTGCGCCAGGACAGCCTGCAAGCCGACCTGTATCAGCGTGCCGCTGACGGCCGCTGGCAGCACCAACGCTTGACCGCGCCGGGCGACGTGCTCACGCTGGAATGCCTGGGTGCTCATGTCACGCTGGGCGAGATTTATGTCGACCTAGCGGATTTGAGCGTCGCGTGACCCCGGGTGGGCGGACCAAAAATCGTGATCTGACCCCATTTTTACCCCATTTTTACTCCAGCGCGGCGACGATGGCGGCTGGACGCACCAGCGGCTGGCACAGCCGGACGACGCCTTCAACCGGCTCTGCCTGCGGGCCAGCGTCGGCCTTCGGGTTATCTACGCCGATTTGCCGGAGCTGGTGGGTTGAAATCGTGATCTGACCCCGAATAACCAAGCGCCATGCTTCTGCTGGATTTCGGCGCTCACAGCACCACCAGATGCTCCTCTGATGCGCCCGGCACCGCGCTCAAGGGCATGCGCCGGTCAAACGTGACCAGTCGCCCGCCGTGCCGCATCGCCAGCGCCAGCAGGTACAAGTCGGTCAACTGGCGCGGACTGTGAATATGGCCGTGCTCAAAGCGCGCGGCATCCAGCAGGCTGACATCGTCCGGCCAGAACTCGTGGAACGGTGCCGCTGTCGAGCGCGCCAGCATCGCCACCAACGTGCGCAGTGGTTGCGGCTGCTGGTAACCCGGCTGCGCCATGATGCGCAGGCAGCCGTTCTGCGTCAGCGGGCAACTGGCCCAACCCTGCCCGGCATGCGCCTGAAACCAGCGCGAAGCCAAGCCATGATGCACGTGATCGCTGTCATGCAGCGCGATCAGCACATTGACATCGAGCAGCGCCCGCACCTCACACACCCTCTTCGTCGCGCAGGCGGTCGATCAGCGCGTTGCTGATGATGGCTCCCCGCGCCGGCAGCGGATGAATGCCATAAGCCGCCAGCGGCTCTGCCGTGCGCGACACCACCACCGGCGGCGCCTCTGGCGCGGCAAACGCCTGGCGCGCCAACTCGCTGATTACCTCGCCCAGGGGCTTTTTCTGCCGCCGGGCCAACTCCTTCGCCGCCAACAAGACGTCATCCGCAATGTCCAGGGTAGTTCGCATGACTGTGTCCTGCATGTTGATGTGATGCTTGATGCTAACACATCACGCATATCGACCCTGGCGGACGCAGCTGGTGCGGCCCCGGAGGGCGACTTGATGCTTCCGCCAAGCAGCCTGCACGAATACCTGCAGCTGCACCACAGGACACCCTGCACGCCGAGCTGTACAACAAGCGATATCGAGCGCGCCAAAGCCATGGCGCTGGAGTTGCAAGATGAGCAACGCACCATCCGGATCAAGACCCGGCCGTTTGATATGGCCAACTACCTCGGCAGCGAGGCGGAAATCACCGAGTACCTGCGTCAGGCCCTCGAAGACGGCGACCCGGCCGAACTGGCCGCCGCCCTGGGCGACATTGCCCGCGCCCGCGGCATGACCCAACTGGCCCGCGACACGGGCCTGTCGCGCGAAAGCCTGTACGAAAGCCTGTCGGGCGAACGCGCGCCCAGCAGCGAAACGCTGTTCAAAGTCATCCGCGCCATGGGGTACAAGCTGTCCTTGCAGGCCCGGCCTTGAGGCGGGTGTTCAGGCGGGGGCCAGCCCGCCTGCCCAACGCTTGCGGTGATGAGCAGTCCACCGTGGCAGCGAGCGTGTCACGCAAGGTCACGGCCTGAAATCGTGATCTGACCCCAATTTTCCCAGCAGGTTCATCGCGCCGCACCGCCCATCAGCAGACGCGCCACCTCGGCGTTGTGCACGTCAATGTCGTCCGGCACCACGAACCGACCGCGCGCCACGCCAATTCGCCGTCCCACCGGTGCGTCGGCCAAAGGCACCAGCCGCGCCACCGGCCGCCCATTGCGGGCGATCACGACCTCGGGCACCTGCCCCTGTTCCACGGCCTCCACCAGCCGCGACAGGGACGACTTGGCTTCCAGCATGTTGACGGGTTGCATAGCAGAACTCCTTATGAAGGAAGACTAGCTTAGTCTGGCTAAGATCCGGCGTCAACCATCGTCGTGCGGCTGTTGTGAAACCTGCTTGCCGCCCATGCCGAGCTGCGCCTGGCCCCGTGCTCACCCCCGAAGCCTTTGTGGCCGCTGCGCTGCGCGGCGCCTGAGAGGCAAGTTTTTAGCGAAAAGCCTCAGACAGCGCAGCACGAGCGGGCTCGCCCGCGATAAGACGACGCTTCGCCACGAACGCTTGATCGCGGGCAAGTCCGCGCCCATATGACGAATGAAGTCTGAAATCGTGATCTGACCCCATTTTCCCGCCAGCCCAACGCGCGAGGCCGTGGCCGCCAGCGCCGACACCAGCAGCGCGCCCAGCGCCAGCGCCGCGCCCATCGGCACGCGCCCCGCCTGCACCCACCAGCGCAGCGCCAGCAGCCCCATCACCAGCAGCGACGCCAGCTGGTTAGGCTGCCGCAGGTTGCCGAACGCCTGCCCCGGCTGCGCGATGTTGACCCAGGGAACAGCGCCGCCTCCAGATCGAAGTACTGCAGCAGCGCGACCCCGCTGCTGAGCAGCGCCGCCGCCAGCCAGCCGCCCGCCACCGCAGCCACCGCCCCCGCGCGATCGCGCGCCGGCCACAACGCCAGCGCCAGCGCCGCCAGCACGGCCGAAGCCAGGTAGGGCAGCGTCGCCGCCACCGGGCCGTAAGTGAACGGCCACAGCCAGGGCAGCGCCAGCAGGCACGCCAGCAGCGTGCGTCGAACCAAGGGTTGCATGGGGGCGGATTGTGCCGAAGCGGCGTCGCGGGCTCGGCACCCGCGCAGCGCCCCAGCTAGACTGCCCATACCCTGGAGGACGGTGCCATGTCATCACCGCCCGCCACCCGTCTTGTGCCCATCAGCGTGGACGACTAGATGACGCGCACGCCACCGCTCTTGCAGCGATTTCCCGGCGCCCACGCAGCTTGCACACGCCGCCCATGCCTTCCATGGCATATCGGCTGCCCAGCCTGTTCGATCGGCATTTGCCCTTGATGCAACAGCGTCGATAAAGCGAGAAGTTTGTCATCGACATCTCAGCGACAAACACCAAGCGTTGATAAACGAGCGCGTCAGTGCTGGCATCATGCAGGATGCATGTGCCATGGGCACTGGCATTCACACGTCCCGCCCCAGATCCGCCCCATGTCAACTCTTCACGTCCTACGAAACCGCATTGCCCAGAAATCCGCCGTCGTCGGCATCTATGGCCTGGGTTACGTCGGTTTGCCACTGGCACTCAGATTCAGTGAGGTCGGGCTCAAAGTCGTCGGCTTTGACATCGACACAAGCAAGGCAGCGCTGCTGAATTCAGGTCAAAGCTACATCGAGCGCATCACCCCGGACCGCATACAGCACGCTCTCGACCAGGGTTTCGAGGCCACAACCGACTTTGCCCGAACCTCTGAAGTTAACGCCCTCATCATTTGCGTTCCCACACCACTGAACCGCCACCGCGAGCCGGACCTGAGCTTCATTGTCAATACCGTCGAAGCAGCGCTGCCCCACACACACCCAGGACAGCTCGTCAGCCTGGAGAGCACGACCTGGCCAGGCACCACGGACGAAGTGCTGGCGCCGCGTCTGCGCGCGCACGGGCTGGAGCCCGGCGTCAACTGCGCCCTGGTCTTTTCGCCCGAGCGCGAAGACCCAGGCAACCCCACTACGGAACCAAGGACATCCCCAAGATCATCGGCGGCACCACTGCGCGCTGCCTGGAGTTGGGAACAGCGCTCTATCAGCACGCCATTCAAACCATGGTGCCCGTCAGCAGCACCCGCGCTGCCGAAATGACCAAGCTGCTGGAAAACATCCACCGCAGCGTCAACATCGGTCTGGTCAATGAGATGAAGATCGTCGCCGACAAGATGGGCATCAACATCCACGAGGTCATCGACGCCGCCGCCACCAAACCCTTCGGCTTCGTGCCCTACAAGCCCGGCCCCGGCCTGGGCGGCCACTGCATCCCCATCGACCCCTACTACCTGACCTGGAAAGCACGCGAGTACGGCGTCAACACCCGCTTCATCGAGCTGGCCGGCGAGATCAACCACCACATGCCGCACTGGGTGGTCGGCAAGGTGGCCGACGCGCTGAACGAGCGTGGCAAGGCCGTCAAGGGCAGCCGCATCCTGGTGCTGGGGCTGGCCTACAAAAGAACATCGACGACACGCGCGAATCGCCTGCGGTGGAAATCATGGACCTGCTGCAAGCCAGGGGCGCGCACATCGGCTACAGCGACCCGCACGTGCCGGTGTTCCCGCGCAAGCGGGACTATCACTTCGATCTGGAGTCGGTGCCATTGAGCGCCCAAACCCTGGCCAGCTACGACTGCGTGATACTCGCCACCGATCACGATGGATTTGACTACGCGCTGCTGAAAAGCCATGCGCAGCTGATCGTGGACACGCGGGGACGCTGGACGTCCGCACCCAACATCGTCAGCGCGTAGGCTGATCTGCCTGCCTTGCCTGCCCCCATGATCGCTCCACTCCTGAAGCAACCCGAAGGCAAGATGCTGGAGTTCAAACGCGACCTGTCATCGCCGCGCAACGTGCTCAAAACGCTCGTGGCCTTCGCCAATGCGACGGGCGGCTGGTGATCGGGGTGGACGACACACGGCAGGTGCTTGGCGTGACGCGTGCCGCCGCTGTCAATCTGCATTGCACATGAATAGGCAACCCGCCATCTGGTTTCCCACAGTACGCACGGGCACCGGCACCGACGTCTTCACCGAGCGCCTCGCAACCGATTTGCAGGCGCGCGGCCTGCGCGCAGCAATCACCTGGCTGCCATTGCGTGCCGAATATGCCCCCTGGACAGTGGCCATACCGCAGCCACCGGCGTGGGCCAACATCGCGCATGTCAACACCTGGCTGCACCCGCGCTTTCTGCCCCCGAAACTGCCCATCCTCGCCACCCTCCACCATTCCGTGCATCACCCGGCCGCCAGCGCCTACAAAGGCGTGCTGCGCTCTGCCTATCACCGCCTGTGGATTGCACCCAACGAGCGCCGTGTTCTGCGCCGCGCCAACGGCATATCCGCAGTGAGCCAGTTCGTCGCAGATACCGCTCGGCAAACCCTGCTGGATGCCCCCATGCACGTCATTTACAACGGCGTGGATACCGCCCTGTTCGTGCCAGGTGTGCGCCAGCGAGGTACGGGCGAACCTTTTCGGCTGCTGTACGTGGGCAGTTGGATGGCGCGCAAAGGCGTGGACTTGCTCGCGCCCATCCTGCGCGAACTGGGTGAGGGTTTTGAGTTGCACTACACCGACGGGCCTGCCTCTGCACAAGACAAACAGAACCTGCCAGCCCATATGCACGACATTGGCCGCCTGCAAGGCGACGCTGCCGTCGTGGCCGCCATGCAGACCGCAGACGCCCTGCTGTTTCCATCGCGCAGCGAAGGCTTTGGGCTGGTGGCGGCAGAGGCCATGGCCTGCGGCCTTCCGGTGATCGCGACACGCGGCTCATCCCTCACTGAAGTCGTCCAGGACGGCGTGACCGGTCTGCTGTGCCCGCAAGACGACGTGCAGGCGTTTGCCACGGCTGCGCGCATGTTGGCGGCGGACCCCGCGCTTTGCGCCAACATGGCAGCCGCGGCACGCCGGCGCATTGAATCAACCTTTTCGGTGGAAGCCATGGTGGACGCTTACGCCCATCTCTACAGCACCGCCTTGGAACAAGGGGCCGCCCTCAAAGGCGCTCGGGCTTGCCACCCAGCATGAGCCGCAGGCTTTCCAGCATGGCAACCACCCTGATCAGAACCGCCACGAACAGAACGCGCAACCTGTCGAAGAAGCCAATGTCTTGATTCGACAGGATCCAGCCGACCGCCTGCCATGCTGACCGCTGTTTGGCCAGAGCGGCGGTACCGGCATGGGCCAAGCCAAGCTGGCGCAAGGATCTTCTACCCGCCACCACCCGTCGCGCCTGCTTCATGGCACTGCGCAGGCTGGATCGGGCCGGGGTCATCACGACGGCCTCCGGCGTGTAACACACGGCAAAGCCCTGTTTCGTCGCGCGCCAGCACCACTCCCGGTCGCCGCCAGAGAGCAATCGCTCCTCGAAAGGGCCTGTCGCGTCGAACTGCGCACGCGTGCAGAAAAGATTGGCCGTGGCGGTAAAGCCCTTTTCCTTCACGTTGCTGTCCTGCCCGAACCCCATCAGTTGCTGGTACATCGCCACGGCCGTCGGCTTGCTTTCGGGCGTGAACAAAACCTCGCCGCCCACGATGCGGCCACCGTTGCCCGCCAGCAGCGCGGCATGGCCCGCGCGGAGCCAATCGGGCGCCGGCAAGCAGTCCGCATCGGTAAACGCCAGGCCATCCGCGCTCGATGCACGGACACCGGCATTGCGCGCCGCGTAGGAACCCGGCGTTTCATGGCGTACCAGCTTGACCGGGAATGGCAGCGCCGCAGCCACCTCGATCGGCGGTGTGGAACCGTTGTCAACCACGATCACCTCGAAGGCAGACGTATCCGGTTGCTGATCAGCCAGCCGTTGCAGGCAACGCGTCAAACCTTTCAAGTCGTTGAAGACCGGAATGATCACGCTGATCTGGGGAACGTGTTCGGAGAGATTCATCGGGAAGTCTTGCGGGCGTGCATGAAGATGAGGAACGTCGCCATCAAGCCGATGAACTCGGCCGCAAGCTTGGCCTCGGCTGCGCCTGTCACGCCATTGGCAGGCACCAGCACCAGGGCGGCAACGACGAACACCCCCGTCGTGAGAATGTCGGAAAAGGAACGGCGCCAGGCCCGGTCGCTGGTGGTGAGCAGGCTGCCCACCAGTTGCCGAAAGCCATTGAGCGGTACCCAGAACGCCAATATCGCCACAAGCGCACCGCCGGCCTCGAACCCCGGCCCCAGCCAGCGGACGAGGTAAGGCGCCGCCAGCAGGCTGACAAGCACGCAGATCACCCCATAACCCGCGAATGCCATGGCATAGCGACGCAAGAACTGCATGTGGCCTGGCCCGATGGCCGTTCCCAGTGCGAACAAATGGTGGCTGCGGGACTGGATTAACGCACCGAACGGGATGGCAAAGGCCGCCATGATGCGCGTCGTGGCCGAATAGATGCCCGTCTGGTCGGCGGAAGTCAGACGGTACACGGCCAACTTGTCCGCCTCGCCTGCAAGGCTGTTCACCAGGTTCGATCCGGCGTAGGCCACGCTGTAATCCGGCGTCAGCACCGCCCGCAAGCGCGGGCAGGCGGGCCATGGCAGCCATGCACAGGCCAGCAAGATCGCCAGGACGCAAGCTGCGGCCATTGCCAGCAATACCCAAAGGGCAAATGCGCCGACATCGGGAGCGGCACCCCGCCACAAAAGCACAGCCGCCACCAGGAACCGCGCCACCGCTGGCAGGCTCTGGATCAGGGCGCCCATGCGATAACGCGCATGCGCAATGAAGGCATAACCCACGGCAGAGATAAGCGGCACCAGCAACAGCTCGGCAATGCCGATTGGAACCAAGGCATCGGCGAACAGCGGGCCGGACAGCCATTGACCCGCAAAAAGCGCGTAGGCGCACAAGATCAGCAGCCCGCTGGCCACATGCCGCGCCAGGCATGCACCCCAAGCCTGGGGAACACCGCCGCGTCCCGCGATGCAAGCCGCACCAGGCCAATCCCGCTGCCCAAGCCCACCAGCGTGGCCCCAATGGCCGCCAGTGCCACTGCGGTGGCCAGCGCGCCATACCCACCCGGCCCCAGCAGCCGCGTGCCGGCGAACAGATACAGCGTCAACAAACCCACCCGCATCAACTGGGAGGCCACCACGAACAACTGCGGGCCATCCAGTGCGCGGCGAAGAAACTGCCGTAGCGCTTCCGCGCCCATGCGGTGCGTCATGCGGACTGCGCAGCGAATGCAAACACCGCCGCATAGTGGCGATCCTCGAACTCGGCGACCGGCTCCAACTGGTAGTGTTTGCTGCGCCCGGCGCGGGTGAGCAAGCGGTGCAGCGAGCCCAGCCCGATGCGGGATGCGCGAATGGCCTGAAATCCCGATACCCGGCATCTTCCAGGAAGGCGCGGACCAGTTGACCTTCGGCAGGATGGCGAACCTCGAAGCAGATCACCGGGTGATCGCGCTGCAAACAGGCCGCCAAACCTTGCAAGGCCGGCAGCTCCGCCCCTTCGACATCGATCTTGATCAACGTGACGCGCTCGCCGGGCTCAAGCACCCTGTCCAGCACATCGTCGCCACGCATCAACTGCACGGCCACCCGGCCAGGCGCATCCATCGCCGAGGCGCCATCTGCCGCCAGCTCAAGCGTGCCGCTGTTATCGGGCCGCTGCTGTTGCAGGACGCCATCCCCCACGTGCGCGCTCAATGCCATCTCCATCACCTGCAAGTTGCTGCAGCCGTTCAGCAGGGCATTGGCGCGCAAGGCCGCTGCCATGACCGGGTGGGGTTCAAAGGCAACAACGCGCGAGAAGCTGCGAGCCATGCTGACGGCATGGTTGCCGATATTGGCGCCAATATCGAGCGCGACACCCGCGCTGCGCCCAGCACCTGCCGCGACGGCATCGATGGCCGCCAGCACCTCCGGCTCATAGGCACCCTGGGTACGTATCCGGCGGCCGATGACGTCGTTGTCCAGCGTGAACAGGCGGATGCGGCGCTGGCCTGCACCCAACTCCAGCTTGCGCGAAACCCACATCCGAAGACGGCCTGCGAAGAATCTGAGATAGGGAATGGACAGTACAGGCTGTCCGGTTGAAAGTGCGTTCATGGTTGGCGGTTTTCCTTCTCGATCATCGCGAGCAGGCCAAGGTAGTCGGCCTCCATCCGCCCAAGGCTTTGCGCTGCCGCGCGCGCCGTCGTCACCCGTTGCCAAGCCTCGGGAGTGGCCTGGACAAGTGCGGAATGTAGGGCTTCACAGAGACCAGAAGCGTCGAACCCGGTTGCCACAGCACCGCCCGGCCCGATGGTGTCGGCCAAGCCACCGCTCGGGCAGCCCACGACGGGGATGCCGCAGGCCATCGCCTCGATGGCCACGCGCCCAAACGCTTCTTGCGATTTGTCCAGTCCAATCTGCGACGGCATCAGCAGGACGTCCGCCCGAACCATGGCGTCAGGCATTTGCCCATACGGAAGGAGGGATGGCCCTTCCACCACCGCTTCAAGCCCCAGTTCGGCGACGAGGCGCTCAAGCACAGGCTTCTGCGGCCCGTCGCCCACCAGACAAAGCCGGGCGTCGTATTCAGGGTGGCGCTCGCGAAAAAGCGCCAATGCCGACAGCGCCACGTCGGCGCCTTTGGTTGGCACCAATCGACCGACGAACAACAGCCTCAGTGGGCGCGGCCATTCGCGTCCACGCATGGGCGAGCAGAACCTGCCCGTATCCACACCCATCGTCACGCGGTGGACGTTCATCGATGTGTGGGCGGCGATGCGCCTGGCCATGAAATCGCTGTGCACGATGGCATGGCCAGACCCTAGCATGACGCGCAACGACCACCAGCCGTACCGATGCGGCAGGGCGGTGGCATCGTGACCGTGAAAGTTGACCAACAAGCGCCGCTTCCAGCCGGGGCAGGCCAGCAGCGCCACGATGCCGTTGTTGGCGAAATGGGCATGCACGGCATCCCAGTCACCAGCCGCAGCAGGCGTGTCCATCAGGCGCGCCGCGTGCCAGGCGCAGCGAAGCAGCAGGAGGCTGAGGGCGCAACGGGGGTTTGCCAGCATGACCCCGGCAAGATTCCTGAAAGCGCGCAGCGACCACCGTGGCGCCTCGTGTAGCTGAATCCGATCGTTGGGCAACTGCAGGCGCTCGGCTGCCGCCGTGTCCACCTTTCGCGCGATCAGCGTCACGTGCACGCCGTGCCTGGCAAGGCCCAGCACATGATCGAGAATGAAAGTCTGGGAAGGCACGGGAAAGGCGTCGACGAGCACCAGCACGCATGGGTTTTTTCGATCCGCTCGCCATTCGACATCGTTCTGCGGCTCCGGGGGCAAGAAAGCCGACTGGTCGCTCATGGGGTCATACCGCCGTCACGAGGCAAGGCGCTCTGCAGCAAACCTGCGTAACGCGCAGCCACCTGATCCCAGCCTAGGTGGCTCACAAGACGCCCACGCGCCTCCTGGGCCTGGTTCATCGATGCGGTGGGATCAGCCAGCATCTGCACGATGCGTGCGGCCAACGCCCGTGTGTCGCGCACATCGATGCGCCAGCTCTCGGCAAGCACATCGCTGACAGCGGGCACGTCACCGGCCAGCACCGGGCAGCCGCAACCGATGGCCTCCACCAGCACCAGGCCCAGCCCTTCCTGGTCGCCGGATTCCGCCCTCACAAAGGGCGCGACAAACAGCGCCGCGCGCCGGTACAGCGCGGGCAAATCCTTTGCGCCACCGCGCCCAGAAAGCGCACCGCATCCTGCAAGCCCAGTTCGTGCACCTGCGCCTTCAGCCGCTCTTCGTCCGGCCCGAAGCCGGCAATGCTCAGCGTCACGTCGGGCCGTTCGCGCAACACGGCGGGCAAGGCGTCCAGCAGATAGCGCAGCCCCTTCTTCTCGACCAGACGGCCCACAAACAGCAGCTCGCTGCGCGAGCGCTGCACCGCAGCGTCGGGCACAAAGCGCCCGGCCATGTCTACGCCCATCGGCACCACAGACACCTTTGAAACATCTGCGCCCAGCGCTGCCACGGCATCGCGCATGGCGCGGCTCACCACCGTCGCCGCCTGCGCCTGGCGCAGCACCAGGCGTTTAAGCGCCTGCATGGGCCCGCTGCGCAGCGCGTACAGGTCGGCGCCATGCGAAGTCACCAGAAACGGCCGACCCAGCCCGGCGGCGATCAGCCCCTGCGGAACCAGCCAATGCGCATGGACCACGTCCACCTTCTCGCGCCGGCACAAGCGCCACGCGCACCAGGCCTGCATCAGAACAAAGCCAGGCACCAGCAGCAGCTTCCAGCGCTGCAGCTTCAGGTTGGTGACGATCCCGCCATCGTTGACCAGCGTTTCCCAACGCTCGGGCGCATAGCGGTAGCGCACCACTTCCACGCCTTCCAGCATCTCGCGCGGCTTGGCGTCGGGTGCGTGGGGGCCCAGCACGATCACCCGGAAGTCATCGGCGAGGCGTTTGGACAGTTCGTGAACGAAACCGGGCTCGGGGTCGCCCGTCCATCGGGGATAGGTGGACGCAAGAACCAGCAAAACGGGGCGCCGAGCCGCTGCACCAGTCATGGCTTGTCCTGGTATGGCGCGTCCTGCCAACCCAGCACACGCACGCCGCTGCGCTCGTAGCTGTCGCTGCCGCCATGCACCAGCCAGGGCTGCAGAGCCTCGTCACCGGCAAAGCGCGTGGCCTTGCGGGCGGCCTGCAGGTAGTCGGGCGTCACCGTTTGCCCGGACTTGATCTCCACCGTTTGCAGCCGGGTACCCACCTCGAAGACCAGGTCGGCCTCCAGCCCGTTGTTGTCCCGCCAGAAATACAGCTGAGGCGGCTGCCCGGCATGCAGGCGCGCCTTCATGAACTCGCCCACCACCAGGGTTTCGAACAGCGCGCCTCGCAGCGGGTGCAAGGCCAGCAGATCGGCACTGCCGATGCCCAGCAGCCAGCTGGCCAGACCGACGTCCACGAAGTACAGCTTGGGCATCTTGACCAGGCGCTTGCCGAAGTTGCGGTGGTACGGCGGCAGCAGGTGCACGATGTCGCTGGCTTCCAGCACCGACAGCCAGGCCCGCGCCGTGGTGTGCGCAATGCCGGTTTCTCCCGCCAATGCGCTCAGATTGAGCAATTGCCCCGTGCGTGCCGCGCACAGGCGCAGAAAGCGCTGGAAGGTGGCCAGGTCTTGCACGCGCAGCACCTGGCGCACGTCCCGCTCCACGTAAGTGGCCACGTAGCTGGCAAACCAGTCCTGCGGCAGCACGTTGTGCACATGCAGCTCCGGGTAAAAGCCGCGCAGCATCAGGGCATCCAGGCCAGGCTGCCGCACTTGCGCCAGCGGCAGTTCGGAACCCAGCGCCAAGGGCAGCAAGCGGGTCATCCCGACCCGCCCGGCCAAGGTCTGGCTGATGCCGGACAGCAGGCCGAACTGCTGCGAGCCGGTCAGCACGAAGCGCCCGGGGGCGCGGTCGGCATCCACCATGCCTTGCAGCCAGGAGAAAAGATCCGGCCAGCGCTGCGCCTCATCGAAGATGGCCCCCGCCGAGGAGAAGCGAGCCAGAAAGCCCTTCGGGTCCTCGGCCGCGAAGGCGCGCTCGGACGGGTCTTCCAGGCTCACATAGGGCCTGTCCGGGAACAGTTGGCGCACCAGCGTGGTCTTGCCAGACTGGCGCGCGCCGGTTACCGCCACCACGGGAAAGGTGGTGGCCAGGCGTTTCAGCGTATCGGCGAGTTGGCGCGAAAACATTTTTATACAATTCGATGATTCAATCGTCAGATTGTATGGGCTGTAGGTGCTTGTCGCACGATCCAGGGACAGGCGCACTCACGCCGAATCCTTGTACATCAGCGCCGTGATCTGTTCCGAGATCAGGCCCATCAGAAACACCATCACGCTGCCCGTGTAGAGCAGCGTGCTCATGTTGGTGAATCTCCCTGATGCCACCACGTCCAGCCGTACCAGCCGGTCGCCAGCAGGAACATGCCCAGCGCCACCGGCGCAAAAATCTTCACTGGCGAAAACAAGGTGCCGATCTTGAAGATGATGAGAAAAACCGCGCGCCGTCGCGCAGCAGGCGAATGTGGCTCGTGCCGATCCGCCTGGCTGCGTGAATGGGCACGTAGGCCACCGAATAACCGGCGCGGAAGAACGCCATGGTGCTGGTGGTGGGGTACGAAAACCCGTTGGGCAGCAGGTAGAGAAATTCGCGAAACCTGTCCGCCCGCACGGCACGAAAGCCCGAAGTCAAGTCTTCCACCTTGTGCCCGGTCATCCAACTGGCCAGGCGGTTGTACAGGCCGTTGGCAAATCCCCGGCCCACACTGGCCTGCGAGCGCTTTCTGGCGGGCGCCCACCACCATGTCGTGGCCCTGGGCCATTTTTTCCAACAAGCGTGCAATATCCGCCGGGTCATGCTGGCCGTCGGCGTCCATGAACACGATCACCTCGCCCGTGGCGGCGCGCGCGCCGGTCTTGACGGCAGCGCCGTTGCCCTTGGAATACGGGTGCGAGACCACGCGGGCGCCGGCAGCAGTGGCCACGGCGGCGGTGTCGTCGCTGGAGCCGTCGTTGACGACGATCACCTCCACTTCTTCCATCAAAGCCTTGAGGGCTTTGACCACGCCACCAATGGCGCCCGCCTCATTCTTCGCGGGCATGACCACGCTAACGCTCACCATGCGGTGTTCCTTCCTGGGTTTTCAGGGCCTGCTGCAACTCCTCTGGCGCGTTGGACTTCCATTTCGTAAGCACCTCTGCTGCGCACCAGTTGGACGTCTGGTTGCCGGTCCAGCACCTGCTGCGCTTCGTCCAGCAGCAGCAGCGCATGCGAAACATAACCGCTGTTGGCCATGTTGGCGACCGTGGACAAGGCATTGTCGATGTCGTTGAAGCGCTGCATGGACACCTTCAGGTGTGGCATGGCCGCGTCTGGCTCACCTTCTGCCATCAACAGCAGCCCCTGAGGTACGGCTCCACGCGATTGAACAAATGGGCAGCCCGGAACCTCGGGATCGCCCGCATCTCGTCCAGCAGGCCCAGCGTGTGCCGGCGGCTGGCCGCGAAATCGGGCGATTCGAGCTGCACCGCCACGATGGTCCGGACGCCCAAAAGAGTTTGCGCATCGAAACGCTGCTGCGGCAGCAGCCGGCGCACGCGCTCGAAATCGGCCTCGGTGGCCTGCTGCTGCCCCACGCCCGCCGCAAGGGCTGCCAGCTGTTCACAGCCGACATGAAGGTGCGTATCGACCACGACAGCGGCAGCTGGTTCTATTACCCCGACTTGGTGCTCGCCTGCGACCCCACCGACCGCGAACCGCTTTACGTGCGCCGCCCTTGCCTGCTTGTCGAAGTGCTTTCGCCCAGCACCGAACACATCGACACGCGCGAAAAGCTGCTGGCCTACCGCCTGCTGCCCAGCATGCGCGAATACCTGCTGCTGCGCCAGGACAGCCTGCAAGCCGACCTGTATCAGCGTGCCGCTGATGGCCGCTGGCAGCACCAACGCTTGACCGCGCCGGGCGACGTGCTCACGCTGGAATGCCTGGGTGCTCATGTCACGCTGGGCGAGATTTATGTCGACCTAGCGGATTTGAGCGTCGCGTGACCCCGGGTGGGCGGACCAAAAATCGTGATCTGACCCCATTTTTACCCCATTTTTACTCCAGCGCGGCGACGATGGCGGCTGGACGCACCAGCGGCTGGCACAGCCGGACGACGCCTTCAACCGGCTCTGCCTGCGGGCCAGCGTCGGCCTTCGGGTTATCTACGCCGATTTGCCGGAGCTGGTGGGTTGAAATCGTGATCTGACCCCGAATAACCAGAGCTGGTGGGTTGAAATCGTGATCTGACCCCGAATAACCGATATGGCTTTTGCCCAAGCGTTTGGCAGCATGAATTGGCACATACGCCACCGAATATCCGGCACGAAAAAGCCATGGTGCTGGTCGTTGGGTATGAGAATCCATTTGGCAGCAAATAGAGAAACTCGCGGAATTTATCTGCGCGCACAGCGCGAAAACCCGAGGTCAGATCCTCTACCTTATGCCCGGTCATCCAACTCGCCAGGCGGTTGTACAGGCCATTGGCAAGCCCCCGCCCCATGCTGGCCTGCGAGCCTTTTTGCCGTGCGCCGACCACCATGTCGTGGCTTTGCGCTAACGACGCAAGTAGACGGGGAATATCGGCCGGGTCGTGCTGGCCATCCGCATCCATGAACACGATGACTTCGCCCGCAGCCGCGCGGGCGCCAGTCTTGATGGCCGCGCCGTTGCCTTTGCTGTAGGGATGGCTGACCACGCGGGCGCCTGCAATGCCGGCAACTTCGACGGTGTCGTCGGTAGAACCGTCGTTGACCACGATCACCTCAGCATCGGGCAGCACCTGTCGAATGCCACGGATGGTCAAGCCAAGCGCTGCGGATTCATTCTTTGCGGGGAGGACGACACTGACGCTCACGCTGCGCACTCCTGACTCAACCAAACACAAATCCTATGATCAGAACGGATCCACATTGACCCACGCCACGGGCATACCCGTCTGCATGTCGATCAAAGCTGTCCAGAACACGGTGCCGGCCTGCACCGGCAGCCAGCGCAGCGCTTGTTCTGCCTTTCCGGATTTCGCCACAGCAGCATCGATGGCCGCAGCCTGCGCGGCATGGCGCTCGCGCAGCACGGCCACCGGCTGCGCCGCGTGCAACACATCGCCAAGGTGCTCGGCCACCGGCCGGTAGTTTTCAACGATGTGCTGCACATCACGCCCACCGCCCAGCGCGCTCATGATCAGATCAAAAGAGGCATCCGGATCGGTCGGGCGCAGCGCGTACACCGTTTGGTAGCCGGCCAGCAAACTGGATTTCTGCCACTCCGGGCGCACGGCTTTCTCCCGTTCGCTCGCCGGCAGTTCCCCGGCGCTGACCACCGTGTAGCGATCCACCGCGAACACCAGGAACGCCGGCCGCGCCTGCGCCACGGTATTCAGGCCATAGGCCAAGGCCGCGAGCTGAACCGCCACCACCACAGCGTAGTCCGTCAGAAGCTCCTTGCGTTTTTTTGGGGTTGTAGATCACCAGCGACATCAGCGGCCCCAGCGCCAGGTCGCAGGCCACCACCAGCACGAACAGCTTCATGCCACCCATCATTTCTGCAAAGGGGGCCGGGTACCACAGAGCGAATACCAGCCATGCGGCCAGCACCGCCACCAGTGCGGTGACCACGAAATGAAGGAAAACGCCTTTATCTTTGCCAACCACATAGACCAACCGAATCCTTTGTGCCGATGAACGATGCTCGCCGCGCTCAAGGCTTGCCCAGCACATCCAGCTTGTGTTGCCATTGCTGCCGCGCGTAGGCGCTTCCAGTGGGCTGGATGGCTCTGGCTTCCTGCAAAAACGCGTCCGCTGCTGCGTGGCCCTGTGTTGACATGATCAAACCGTACAGCGCCTGAATGGTATCCATGTCTGGCTGCACCTTGAGCGCCTGGCGCAACTCGGCCATTGCACCCGAAACGTCGCCTGTTGACAGCAGCACATTGGCGCGGATGGCGCTCAGGCCCTGGCGATCATCCACCCCACGGAATACGGGGTTGCCTTGCATCAGGCCGGCCAGCGCCAGAACGTCTGCCGGCGCCAGTCCCACACAACGCCCCTGCATCTGCAACTGCGCCACGGCGCTCAGTGAACTCACCGTCAGATGGCTGTGCACCCCCGTGGGCAGCGATTGCCGCGCATGCCCCAGCCACCGGCGCGTGGCCTGGCCTTCGTCGTTCAAGTAGCAACTGGCCCGCAGGCCCTGCATGGCCACGCTGGTCAGGCGCGGGTTGCGGCGTATGGCGCCTTCATACATCGTGTCGACGTCTTTGACCTTGCCCGCTTGCATGTAGGCCCCGGCCAGCATCTGCAAGGCGCGCGGCGAATCCGGATGCGCCCTTGCCCAGACGAGCTGCTGGCGGCTACCCCACATGCTGGTGGTCTGCCACAGCATGAAGGCCAGAAACACACCGTATACCCCGGCCATCAGCCCGCGTATGCGGCCTGGCACTGCCGACCATTGGGCAAACCAGGCCGCCAGCGCCAGCACCGGGCCGATGAGCGGCACGTAGTTACGGTGCTCGAAATACAGGAAAAGCGCAAAAACGCTGGACTCAAGCAGATGCCCCGCCAAATACCAAAGCACCGCAAACAGCAGCAGGGGCTGGCCCCGCCGCCACAGCACGGCCGCCGCCACCAGCACCGCTGCCCAGGCGGCCAGCGCCAGTTGCACGACACCGTCGGAAAAATGGCGAACGGGATAGTCGTCGTGAAAGGGGCTGAGGTCGGCCAGGCGCGGCAAAAACGCCACGCGCAGGTATTCCCACAGAATCACGGCCTCACTGGCCAAGCGCTCTGACAAGGTGAATGGGCGCAGCCAGTAAGTGCCGGCCATGGTAGGCAGACGGCTGGCCACGTAGCCCAGCACCGCCAGGCTGGGCAGCCAGAGGGCGAGCCCCAGCACCCACCCCAGGCGCCGATTCCCGTCGGCAGGCAGCGCGCCGCCTGCCGCTCCGCGCGTGGGGGCGCGAAGCAGCACGCTGTGCAGCACCAGCAGCAGCAGCGGCAGCAGCACGCCGTTTTCCTTGCTCAGGGCGGACAGCAGCGTGCACAGCCCCAGGCAGACCAGCGCCGCCAGCATGCCGGGCCAGCGCCCCCAGGCCGCGTTGTCGCGCGCCCATAGGTAAGCGTGCATGCCCAGTAGCGCAAACAATGCGCTGAGCGTGGTCATGCGCTGCACGATCATCAGCGAGGCCGAAGCCAGGATTGGCAGCACACCCCAGAAAAACGCCACGGCCGGCGCCAGCCATTCGCTGCGGCCCAGGTGCTGTGGCCATTGCCGCTGCAACCGAAACACCAGCCACCCAAGCAGCGCCACGTTGAGTAGGTGGATGCCGATGTTTACCCACAAGAAGGCGTCGGCATTGCCCGCCGCGTAGGCGCCGCGCTGCAACAAGAAGGTGGCCAGCGCCACCGGCCGGCCCAGGGGCCCAGCATCGCCGGAGAAGATGTAGGCCAGCGCGCCCATGCGGTCTTGCACGGCCAGCATGCCGTCCATGGACGGCGCGTCGTCAAAGAAAAAATACCGCCGCTGCCGAAGGCGTACAGCGCCACCAGCACGGCCAGCAGCGCCACCAGGGGCTTGAACGTTTCGGCACGCATCAGGGCAAATCCAGCTTCAGTGGCGAACAAAAGAAGAAAAAGCAAAGAGCATAGCCCTTGCGGGCTATGCTCTTTCAGGCCGTCAGGCTTGACGGATTACTGACCGCGGCAGGAACCGGGCAGGTACTTGGCAGGCATGCCACCGGTCGAGGCAGGGCCGCAAACCCATTTGAACACCGTTGCGCCCAGGTCGGTGGCTGCAATGGCAGTTGTGTTGTTGGCATAGGGCGTCAGCGTGATAACGCCACCTGCTGCGCCTTTCAGATCGGGAGCGTTGGCTGCGCTCGCCGCCGTCACGGTAATGACGCCCACACCATCGGTCGCCACGCGGGCCACATACTTGGTCGGTGCGCTAGCTTCACAGCCCCACGCATTGGCTGCCGGAAACGCCGTACGCGAGGACTGAATCGTTTCGGTCACGCTGGTACGGCACTGCGAAGCAGCCAGGACGATCTCAGACACCTTCGCACGGATGGCGTAGTCCTGGTACGCAGGCAGCGCCACGGCAGCCAGAATACCGATGATCGCCACGACGATCATCAATTCGATCAGGGTAAAGCCTTTTGCAGAGTCTTGTTCATGGTTCAGTCCTTTGGAAGAAATTGATTGCTAACCGGGAAACACTTCGCTTGTCAGTGCGTCACCGCGCACCCTTTCTTTGCAGGTTCCGTGCCAACCCGCGTGGGGGCGGTGATTCGTGCGGCAGTTCACGGTCAGCGCCAGGCGGGGCGTGCCAGGTGACAATTTGCGACGCCCAAGGCGCCCAGAGGATTGACAAATCTGGTCGGTCGGCGCCCCAGCCGGGCGGCGTGACACGATTTGTCACTACCCCGGCGCGGGCGATACAGGCGCTGCGCTGCGTGCCCTGCAGCGCGCATGGCCAGGCCGCATCAAAGCAGCAGAAGCCCAGGTTGATGGGGGTATACGTTTCCAGCGCTTGAATTACAGGCGCTGGATGCCGTCTGGCATGGGAGTATCTAGCGATAACCCCGACAGGGAAGCCTGCGCACCGGCCTTCGATGGCCGCAACCCCAAGCTCAAGGCCACGTCCAGGGCCTCTTGCCCCGAGTACACGGCCGGCCTCATTCCTGCGGCAAGCTCAGCAGGAACTGGATGGCGGCTTGTAGGGCAGGCAGATCGTGCGCAACCACCCGGGCGACGGTCTGGGGATCAATGGCGCCCAGGTAGTTGTGAGCGAGGATGTTGCGAAACCCGGAGATTTCGCGCCACGGAATGTGCGAGGCTCACAAATCCACCGCCTCGCGCAGCACGTGTTCGCGCATGTGCTGGTTGAGCTCGTGCTCGGGGATGAGTTCGATGCGGCGGCCCAGCTGCTGCTCAAGCTGCTGGGCCAGTGGCAGGCGCTGGCCGAACATGTCGTAGCCGGGCGGCAGATCGACCAGCAGGTCGATGTCGCTGCCGGCGGTTTCTTGCCGCCGCGCCACCGAGCCGAAGACCCGGATGCGCCGCGCACCATAGCGCCGGCCGAGCGCCGCGATGGCGTCTCTCTGGGCGTTCAGTTCATCGAGCAGCATGGGGGCGATGGTACGGCGAACGCTATGCCACTGCGCGCAGCACCTGGGGCGCGGTCATCGCCACGCGGATGAGGGTTTGCGCGGCGCCGGAGGGCTGGCTGCGGCCTTGCTCCCAGTTCTGCAGCGTGCGCACCGACACACCCAGCAAGGTGGCGAACTGCGACTGCGACAGGCCGACCCGCGCACGGGCGTCGGCGGCGTTCGGCACCTCGACCTGCGTGGTGCGCGCCGCGCGGCCGACCTTCATGTCGCGCACGGCCTCCAGCAGTTCGGCCTGGAAGGCTTGCATGTCAGGGTCCATCGTCTTGGGCATCGTCCATCTCCTTGCGCAAGTTCACTAAAAATTCGGTGGGTAGCTTGTCGAACCTGGCCTTGGTGTACCCGATCAACAGCCACACTTGCCCGCCCTCGGCGCGCGCATAGGTGATGACCCGCACACCGCCGCGCTTGCCCTGACCCGGACGCGACCAGCGCAATTTGCGCAAACCGCCCGAGCCGACGATCACATCGCCAGCGGTCGGATTGGCGGCAATCCAGTTGATGAATTCAGCGCGCTCGCCTTCGCCCCAGATGTTCTCCATCGAGCGAACGAATGCGCGGGTTTCGCTGACGGTGAACATGGGCGGACTATACGCTAAAAACGTATATTTTGGAGTCTATGCCCGAGGACGAAGATGAAGTCGACGCGGTGCAACTCAATTTTCGATAGCTGTCAGCGCTTGTCTGGAGGGCACTGAAGGCAGATTTGGCATGCAATCCAGCACCACGCCCCTACAACTCGAACACATGCCCCGCGCTCGGCCACCGGATGTCGTGCGCGGCTTCGCGGCGCGGCGGGCGCACCTGGTCGAACTGGGCGATCTCGCGCATGATGGTTTCGGTTTCGGCCGGCTTGGTGTGGGTGATGTAGATGGGGTAGCGGCGTGCGGGGTCGATCTGGTCCAGCTGGTCGGCCAGCGCGGCGGGCGAGAGGTGGCGGGCCAGCTGGGCCAGTGCGCGCTCGCCATTGGAGAAGGCGGTTTCGATGACCAGGCTGTGGACGTGGAGCTGGTTGACGCGCTGCCAGAAGGCCGGGCTGCCCACGGTGTCGCCGCTGAAGACCCACCAGGGCGCATCGGCCTGCGGGCCGCGCACGGCAAAGCCGACGGCGGGCACCGAGTGCTCGGCCGGCAGGGCCTCGATGGCGCGGCCCTGGACGTGGCGCACGGCGCCGACGTCGAGCGGGTGGAAGGTGACCAGGGCGCCGCGGCCGAGGGCAGGCGCGTGAAGTCGGGCCAGATGAGGTCGTTGAAGACGTGCTGGCGCAGGGCGGCCAGGGTGTGCGGCAGGGCGTGCACGCGCAGTGGCTGGCCGGCGCGCGCACCGGCGATGGTGTCGACCATCAGCGGCAGGCAGGCGATGTGGTCGAGGTGGGCGTGGGTGAGGAAGACGTCCTCGATGCGCAGCATTTCCTCGCGCGTGAGGTCGCCCACGCCGGTGCCGGCGTCGATGAGCACGTCCTGATCGACCAGGAACGACGTTGTCTTGCAATCGCGAGCGATGGCGCCGGAGCAGCCGAGCACACGCACCCTCATGTTCAGCTCCCCGCGCTGTTATTTGGCGTCGAAGTCCGTGGTGCCGTCCCAGCCGGGGCCGGGCGGTGTTTGAAGCTGTGAGGCTACGCGTGCGGCATACAGCCGGTAAAGGAAAAAGTTGGCATTCGCTTGCTGAAGCTCGTTAACTTTTGTTCGAAACTCTTCGAAGCTGCCGGCGCGCCACAGGGGCAGCGCGGCCTGCCACAGGGCCAGTTCGGCCTGCAGCGCGGCGCTGGCCTGGCCGGGTGCGGCGCGCACGGTGTGGATGGTGGTGGCCTGGTGCTTGCCCTTGACGCGGACGCGATCCAGCTCTTGCCACAGGTGCTGGCCGGCGGCGGCGTGGTCGACGGTGGCCTGGCTGGCGACGATGTCGACCTGGTACACGCGCGAAAGGCTTTCGAGCCGAGCCGCCAGGTTGACCGCATCGCCGATGACGGTGTAGGCGCGCCGCAGATCGGAGCCCATGTTGCCGACCGACATGACGCCGGTGTTCAGGCCGATGCCGACGGACACCGACGGCGCGCCGCGCGCCGCGCGCTCGGCATTGAACTGGCGCATGGTGGCGGTCATGGCGACGGCGGCATCGACGGCCAGGCGGGCGTGGTCGGGCTGGGCCACGGGCGCGCCCCAGAAGGCCATGACGCAGTCGCCCATGTATTTGTCGATGGTGCCCTGGTGCGCGCGGATGACGTGGGTGAGGCGCGAGAGCACGTCGTTCAGCAGCGCCTGCAGGGCCAGCGGCTCCATGGTTTCCGACAGGCTGGTGAAGCCGCGCAGATCGCAGAACATCACGGTGAGCTCTTCGGCGCGCGCCTGCATGCCGTAGCGCTCGGGGTTGCGCACCATCTGGCGCACCAGCTCGGGCGGCACATAGGTGGCGAACTGCTGGGCCAGCTCGCGCTTGGCGCGGCTTTCGACAAAGTAGCCCAGCGCCATGTTGACGGCCAGCGCGGTGAGCGTGAGCACCAGCGCCGTGGCCAGCGGCATGGCCAGGCCGGCGCCCAGGTAGAGCGAGAAATCCAGCGCCAGAATGCCGGCCAGCAAGGCCAGCCCCAGCCCCAGCGATGCCGCCACGGGCAGCAACGGCAGGCCCAGGATCAGCACCAGCCCCAGGGCCAGCAGCAGGGCCACTTCGTAGCCGGCGGCGTAGTCGGGCCGCACGGCAATGCGGCCGTCGAGCATGCCCGAGAGCAGGTTGGCGTGCACTTCAACCCCGGATACACCTCGCCCACCGGCGTGGCGCGCAGGTCCATCAGCCCCGGCGCCGTGAAGCCGAGCAGGGTGTAGCGGCCCTTCAGCTCGCCGGCGGGCAGACGGCCTTCGAGCACGTCGAGCGCCGAGATGTAACGGAACGAGCCGCCCCGGGGCCGCCCGGCCCGCGGAAAGGCACCAGCGCGGCACCGCGCGCATCCACCGGCACGCGCAGGGCCTGCGCGCCCGAGCCCAGGGTGACGGCCGCCAGGCCGCCTGCCGCCTGCCCGGCCACGCGCTCTGCCGCAGCGGCGGGTTGTCGAGCCCCAGCCGCAGCGCGGCCAGTGACAGCGATTCGTACAGCCGGCCTTCGAACGCCGCCACCAGCGGCACGGCGCGCACCTTGCCATCGGGGTCGGCCACCGAGTTGAAGAAGCCGGCGCGCGGGGCGGCCGCGGTCAGCGGCGCGATGTTGCTGCCGTAGCCATCCCAGTGCAGCATGCCGGGCGGCGGCGCATCCACCTCGGCCAGCGGGCGCGGCAGGGTGCCGCTGCGCCGCGCGTCGCGGTCGCTGCTGAGGTAGTAGCCCAGCGCCACCGGGCCTTGCTGCAGCGCGCGGGCCAGCACGCCGTCGTAGTCGAGCTGCGGCGCGGCACGGGCCAGCCAGTCGGCAAACGCAGGGTCGTGCTGCAGGTCCTCGCGGGCCAGGCGCTCGAGGTTTTGCAGGCCGGAACTGCGGTCGGGTTCGGCAAACACCGCGTCCAGCGCGAGCGCCGCCACCTGCTGACGCTCGGTCAGCTCGCGCACCAGCGCGGCCACGCGGGCGCGGCTCCAGGGCCACTGGCCCACGCGCGCCAGGCTGCGTTCGTCGATGTCGATGATGACGATGCGTTCGTCGAATGTCTGCGGCATCGTCAGCCGCAGGCGCAGGTCGTACAGGGCTTCGTCCACGCGGTGCAGCGCGGCGAAACTCCACACCCCGGATGCATGCAGGATCGCCAGCAGCACCAGCACCGCTGTGGCCAGCGTGCGCTTTCGATGGCGCTTCAAGCCAGCCCAAGCCATGCGTTGTCATCGCCCGCGCCGGGGCGCCGTGTCAGCGGTCGACAAACTCCAGACGGATGCCGCCCAGGTCGATCTGATCGCGGTTCTTGAGGGTGATGGGGCCCGCGTCGACGGCCACGCCGTTGACGGCCGCCACGTGCGTGCCCTCGACCTGCGCCAGGTCGAACCCATGCACGCGGCGCGTGATGGAGGCCACCGACAGGCCGGGCTTGCCGATGGTGGTGACCACCTTGGTCAGCGGCAGCTCGCGCCCGGCGGCGGAGCCGTTCAGCACGCGCACCCGCGGGCCGGTGGCCTCGGGGCCGAAGCCGACATCCACCCCCATGGGCACCGACAGGCCGGCGCCGGGCAGACTGACCGGCGCAGACATGGTGTCGCCGTCGACGAACTTGACCTTGTACTTGCCGACCTCGATGGTGTCGTCGTGCGCCAGTTCCTGCTTCTTGATCGCCTTGCCATTGACGTAGGTGCCGTTGGTGCTGCCCAGATCCTCGAGCACGGCGCGACCATCCACCATCTGCACGACGGCGTGCTCGCCGCTGACGGCGAGGTTGTCGATGACGACGTCGTTGTAGGGCCGCCGACCGATGGTCGAGCGATCCTTGATCAGTTGGTATTCCTTGACGACGACACCGTCGATCGAAACGATCAACTTCGGCATGAACGGCTCCCGTTTTCTGGCTTGTACTGGTATGAGTGGCCTATTGGAGCGTAGCCGCTGGGGCGCCGACAAGCCAACTATTGCCTATTTTCTCAACAATTTGGCCATCATCCCGGACTTTTGGGCGGTTCATGGGCTTTGACGATGACCACCGATATGTTGTCGCGCCCGCCGCGTTCGTTGGCCAGCCCCACCAGCCGCTGGCACTTGGCATCCAGCGTCAGGTCTGCCGCCAGGATCTCGGCGATCTCGTCGTTGCGCACCATGTCGTTGAGGCCATCGGAACACAACAGCAACTGGTCGTCGCACAGCACGTCGACCTCGCGCACATCCAGCAGCACCGTGTCTTCCACGCCCAGGGCGCGCGTGACCAGGTTGCGGTTGCCGGAGGCGGCGGCCTCTTCCGGCGTGATCAGGCCGATGTCCACCTGCTCCTGCAGCAGCGAGTGATCGCGCGTGAGCTGCTCCAGCACGCCCTCGCGCAGTCGGTAGGCGCGCGAATCGCCCACATGGCCGATCACGAACTTGCCGCCATGCGCCACCGCCATGGCCAGCGTGGTGCCCATGCCGGCATAGGCCGCGTGCGTGTTGGCAGCGTCGAAGATGGCGCGGTTGGCGTTGTCGACGCAGATTTCCATCGCGCGGCGCACGTCGCGCAGCGTGGCCACGGGCGAGGCCTCGTGCAGCCAGCGCGCCATCTCGCCGGCGATCAGTTCGACCGCCAGCGCGCTGGCCACTTCGCCGGCGTTGTAACCGCCCATGCCATCGGCCAGCACGGCCACGCCGTGCGCGGCATCGACCATCACGGCGTCCTCGTTGTTGGTGCGCACGCGCCCCACGTCGGACAGTGCGCCGTACTCGAACTCCATGTCAGGCCGTCGCTGCGATCAACCGGGGGCCGAGGGGCAAAGCCACATGCAACGGGCCCTCATGCCGCCGAGGCGGGTGGCGGGCTGCGACGGCTCTGCACCCACTTGCCGATGGCCAGCACCAGCAGCGCGCCCGCCACGCCCATGGCGTAGTGCACGGTCTTGTCCTGCGGGATGTAGGGCACCAGCGCCGGGTCCGAGTGCATCATGGTGCCGGCAATCCAGCCCAGCAGCATGCCCCCAGCAGGATGATGATGGGGAAGCGGTCCATCAGCTTGAGCACCAGCTGGCTGCCCCAGACGATGATGGGGATGCTGACCAGCAGGCCGAAGATGACCAGCGGCAGCTGGTGCTGCTCGCCCGCACCCTGCGCGGCACCGGCGACGGCGATCACGTTGTCGACGCTCATCACCAGATCGGCCACGATGATGGTCTTGATGGCGCCCCACAGCTTGTCGCTGCCCTGGATGCTGCCGTGCGCGTCTTCCTCTTCCGGCGCGATGAGCTTGATGCCGATCCAGATCAGCAGCAGCGCACCGACGAACTTGAGGAAGGGCACCTGCAGCAGGGCGAGCGCGAAGGCGATGAGGATGACCCGCAGCACGATGGCACCGGCCGTGCCCCAGATGATGCCCTTGGTGCGCTGGTGCGCCGGCAGGCCGCGGCAGGCCAGCGCGATCACCACGGCGTTGTCGCCCCCGAGCAGGATGTCGATCATGATGATCTGACCGACGGCGACCCAGAAATGGGCGGTGAAAAATTCTTCCACTTTGTCTCTTCCCTAGGAACTTGGGGCGGCTCAAATAATACAGCCGGATGGCCTGGCGGGGCATCCGGCTGCAGCATGGAGGCCGCTTCAGGGCGGCCTCGGCCCGCGATCTGCTTACAGCAAGCCCTTGAGCAGCTTGCCCATCTCGGACGGGTTGCGCGTGACGGTGAAGCCGCACTCTTCCATGATGGCGAGCTTGGCGTCGGCCGTGTCGGCACCGCCGCTGATCAGCGCGCCGGCGTGGCCCATGCGCTTGCCGGGGGCGCGGTGACGCCGGCGATGAAGCCGACGATGGGCTTCTTCATGTGGTCCTTGCACCAGCGGGCGGCTTCCGCCTCGTCGGGGCCGCCGATCTCGCCGATCATGATCACGGCATCCGTATCCGGATCGTCGTTGAAGGCCTTCATCACGTCGATGTGCTTCAGGCCGTTGATCGGGTCGCCGCCAATGCCCACGGCGCTCGACTGGCCGATGCCCAGCTCGGTCAGCTGTGCCACGGCTTCGTAGGTCAGTGTGCCGGAGCGGCTGACCACGCCGACGCGGCCCTTCTTGTGGATGTGGCCGGGCATGATGCCGATCTTGATCTCGTCGGGCGTGATGATGCCGGGGCAGTTGGGGCCGAGCAGCAGCGTCTTCTTGCCGCCTTTTTCTTCCTTCTGCTTCATCTTGTTGCGCACTTCCAGCATGTCCTTGATCGGAATGCCCTCGGTGATGCAGACGACGAAGTCGAGGTCGGCCTCCACGGCTTCCCAGATCGCGGCGGCGGCGCCGGCTGGCGGCACGTAGATCACGGAGCAGGTGGCGCCGGTTTCCTTGGCCGCATCTTTCACGCTGGCGAAGATAGGGATGTTGAAGATCGACTCACCGGCCTTCTTGGGGTTCACGCCGGCGACGAAGCAGTTCTTGCCGTTGGCGTATTCCTGGCACTTCTCGGTGTGGAACTGGCCGGTCTTGCCGGTGATGCCCTGGGTGATGACTTTGGTGTCTTTGTTGACGAAGATGGACATGTTCAGGGCTCCTTACTTGACGGCGGCAACCACTTTTTGAGCCGCTTCGGCCATGGTGTCGGCGCTGATGATGGGCAGGCCGCTTTCGGCGAGCATCTTCTTGCCCAGTTCCTCGTTGGTGCCCTTCATGCGCACCACCAGCGGCACTTTCAGGTCGACCGCCTTGCTGGCCGTGATGACGCCGGTGGCGATGGTGTCGCACTTCATGATGCCGCCGAAGATGTTGACCAGGATGGCCTTGACCTTGGGATTCTTGAGCATGATCTTGAACGCCTCGGTCACCTTCTCGGGGGGCGCCGCCGCCCACGTCGAGGAAGTTGGCCGGCTCGGCGCCGAACAGCTTGATGGTGTCCATGGTGGCCATGGCCAGGCCGGCGCCGTTGACCAGGCAGCCGATGTTGCCGTCGAGACTGATGTAGGCCAGGTCGAACTTGCTGGCCTCGATCTCGGCCGGGTCTTCCTCATCCAGGTCGCGCAGGGCCACGATCTCGGGGTGGCGGAACAGGGCGTTGCTGTCGAAGTTGAACTTCGAGTCGAGGGCGATGATGTTGCCCTTGCTGTCGCGGTTCAGCGGGTTGATCTCGACCAGCGAGGCGTCGGTGTCCATGTAGCAGGTGTAGAGCTTCTTGAACACGTCCACAGCCTGCGCGGTGCTGTCGGCCGGGATGCCGATGCCGTCGGCCAGTTCCTTGGCCTGCGCGTCGGTCATGCCCTGCAGCGGATCGACGAACACCTTGATGATCTTCTCGGGGTGGCTGTGCGCCACTTCCTCGATGTCCATGCCGCCTTCGCTGCTGGCGATGAAGGCAATCTTCTGCGTCGCGCGGTCGGTGACCACGGAGACGTAATACTCTTTCTGGATGTCGGCACCGTCCTCGATGTAGAGGCGGCGCACCTTCTGGCCTTCGGGGCCGGTCTGATGCGTCTTGAGCTGCATGCCCAGGATCTGCGTGGCCAGTTCCTTGACCTGTTCGATGGACTTGGCCACCTTCACGCCGCCGCCCTTGCCGCGGCCGCCGGCGTGGATCTGCGCCTTGACCACCCACACCGGGCCGCCGAGTTTCTGCGCCGCTTCCACGGCTTCCTGAACGGTGAATGCGGGAATGCCGCGCGGCACGGGCACGCCGAATTGACGCAGGATCTCCTTGCCCTGGTATTCGTGGATCTTCATGAGGCCCCTCTGAGGAGTGTTGGTGTGATGAGAGAAAACGGTCGGGCCACCGGTGGGCCGTCGGGCGCCGCACTGCCGCAGGGCCAGCGGGCCGCCTCGGCGAATGTATCATGGTGCGACGCACCAATTGTGCGCGAGGGCCTTACGCTGCCATGACGCAGGCCCCGCGATGGAAGGATTCAAGCAATGGCCAAGGTATTCATTGATGGCGAGGCCGGCACCACCGGCTTGCAGATTCGCGACCGCCTGCAGGGCATGCCGGGCGTGGAGGTGGTCAGCATCGACCCCGCGCGCCGTAAGGACCCCGAGGCCAAGCGCGAGATCATGGCCGCGGTCGACCTGGTGATCCTGTGCCTGCACGACGACGCCGCGCGCGAGTCGGTGGCCATGATCGACGCCCTGCCGAACCGCAAGCCGCGCATCATCGATGCCAGCACGGCGCACCGCGTGGCCGAGGGCTGGACGTTCGGCTTCCCGAGCTGTCGAAGGACCAGCGCGCCGCCGTGCAGGCTGCCGATCGCGTGGCCAACCCGGGCTGCTACGCCACCGGCGCCATCGCCCTGCTGCGGCCGCTGGTGGACGCCGGCATGCTGCCGCCGGATTACCCGGTCGCCTTGCCGTCGGTCAGTGGTTACTCCGGCGGTGGCCGGCAGATGATCGAGGCCTATGAAGCCGGCGGCGCGCCGGCCTACGAGCTGTACGCGCTGGGCCTGAAGCACAAGCACATCCCGGAGATCATGAAGTACGGTCGCGTCACGCGCCGCCCGATCTTCGTGCCGGCGGTGGGCAATTTCGACCAGGGCATGCTGGTCGAGTTGCCGCTGCACCTTGACACCCTGCCCGGCCAGCCGACCGCCGCGCAGCTGCTCGACACCTACCGCGCCCATTACGCGGGCGCCGAGGCCGTCAGCGTGGAAGCGGCGCCCGAATCCGGTAAGCTGGATGCCGTGGCGCTGAAGAACACCAACCAGCTCGAAATCCGGGTGTTCGGCAACGACGAGGCGAAGCAGGCGGTGTGCGTGGCGCGCCTGGACAACCTGGGCAAGGGCGCCAGCGGCGCGGCGGTGCAGAACCTGCGGCTGATGCTGGGGCTGTGACCGGCGCGCGCTGAATCGGCGCCGGCGGCGCAGGATCAGCGCCGCTGCGCCCGGCGCGGCGGCTGCAGCAGAAAGGCCGCCGAGTCGGCGAACTCGGCACCGGCCTCGGTGCCGGCACGCGCCACGATGGCGTCGATCAGCGGGTGCAGGTACGGCAGCAACTCGCCCAGCGTGGTGGCGGTGGCGATCTGCTGCTCGTAGGCATAACGGCCCAGGTGCCGGCGGATCGAGCGGATCATGAAGTTCGACATGGCGTGGCACACGTCGTCGGGGCGGCGCGACAGGGGCGATGGCGCACTGTGCGCTGGCGCGGAGGGCGCAAAAGGCGCTGTGGCTGGTGCCGGCCGCGTGTCCAGGTCGGCCATCTCGGAAGGCTGGATGTAACCCGAGGCGCTGAGCCAGCGCAGGCCGCCCGCGGTCAGCGCGCTCTTGCCGGTGGCGGCCAGCAGATCCTCGCGCGTGCGCCGGCCATCCACCATGCGCAGCAAGCCATGCAATTCGACCGGCAAGGTGCTGTGCGCGGCGGCACACTCGCGCGCGCCCTTGTCGCTCAAGGCGTAGACGATTCTCATTGTTTTGTTCTCCCTGCAGCCCATGTGGGTGCGGCCCAAGGGCCTCCATCACCATGACGCTGGCGGGGTGATTGCGGCGGCAACCCGCGCGGCTGTCAAGCCCGCACTTGAAGGGGTGGTGGCGGGTGCGCGCGGCGTCAGAAATCGTCGTCGTCCGCAGCGCCGCCCAGCGCGCGGCGCGCCACGTCGCCGCTGAAGCCGCGCGCGGCCAGAAAGCGCAGCTGGCGCGCCCGCTCGGCCGCGTCGGCGGGCGGCTGGCCGAACTTTCTGCGCCAGACGGCCTGCGCGCGTGCCAGTTCGGTGCTGCGCAACTGCGCGGCGGCGTCGGCCACCACCTCGTCGGGCAGGCCCTTGGCACGCAGCTCCTGCAGCACGCGCGCGCCGCCCAGGCGCCCGGCGCGGCGGTGCAGCACGGACTCGGCCACGCGCGCCTCGTCGATGAAACCCTTGGCGGCCAGTTCGTCGAGCACGCGCGCCACAGCGTCCGGGTCGTCCTCGGGCCCCACGTGGCGCGACAGCTTGTGGCCAGTTCGGCGCGCGAATGCTCGCGCGCCGCGAGGTAGCGCAGGGCGCGGCCCTTGAGGGAGAGGGTCTGCGCGGGGCGTGGGGTCATGGGCTGCTGGATGCTATCAATTTGATGGCTGTTCGCGCCGATTCACACTTGATTTCATAATGAAATCACTATGAAGTCCGCTTGCAGAAGGCGCAAGCAGCTCCCAATAAGAGAGCGTCAGCCTCCTGCCGGCGATGCCGAGCGACTCACGGACGCCGGTTTTAGCTCCGGCACGCCGCTTCGCGGCTTCACGTGCGCTGCGCGCACGTGAGCCTGCGCTGAAACTGCGGTGCGAATTCGGCTCACGCCTCATCGACGGCGGCTTCCGCCGCCGCCGGTCGCCCGGCGATGCCGAGCGACTCGCGCACCTTGTTTTAATTTCGGCACGGCCGCTGACGCGGCCTTCACATAGGCTGCGCCAATATGAGCCTGCACTGAAATCGTGTTCAAGAGGCTCACGCCTCTTCCGCAGCGGCTTCCACCGCTGCGGGTCGCCCGGCGATGCCTAGCGACTCACGAACACGATTTTCAATCTCGCGCGCCAGATCGGGGTTCTCGCGCAGGAACTCGCGGGCGTTGTCGCGGCCCTGGCCGATCTTTTCGCCCTGGTAGGAATACCAGGCGCCGCTCTTGTCCACCACCTTGGCGGTCACGCCCATGTCGATGATCTCGCCCTCGCGGCTGATGCCTTCGCCGAACAGGATGTCGAACTCGGCCTGCTTGAAGGGCGGGCTGACCTTGTTCTTGACCACCTTCACGCGCGTTTCGTTGCCGATGGCTTCGTCGCCCTTCTTGATGGTGCCGATGCGGCGAATGTCCAGGCGCACCGAGGCGTAGAACTTCAGCGCGTTGCCGCCGGTGGTGGTTTCGGGGCTGCCGAACATCACGCCGATCTTCATGCGGATCTGGTTGATGAACACCACCGTGCAGTTGGTCTTCTTGATGGTGGCGGTCAATTTCCGCAGCGCCTGGCTCATCAGCCGCGCCTGCAGGCCGGGCAGGCTGTCGCCCATGTCGCCCTCGATCTCGGCCTTGGGCGTGAGCGCGGCGACCGAGTCGACCACCACCAGGTCGATGGCACCCGAGCGCACCAGCGAATCGACGATTTCCAGCGCCTGCTCGCCGGTGTCGGGCTGGCTGATCAGCATGTCCTGCAGGTTCACGCCCAGCTTCTGCGCGTAGGCGGTGTCCAGCGCGTGCTCGGCGTCGATGAAGGCGCAGGTGCCGCCCAGCTTCTGCATCTCGGCGATGACCTGCAGCGTGAGCGTGGTCTTGCCGCTCGATTCCGGGCCGTAAATCTCGATCACCCGGCCGCGCGGCAGGCCGCCCACGCCCAGGGCCACGTCGAGCCCCAGCGAGCCGGTGGAAACGACCTGGATGTCGGCGACCACCTCGCCTTCGCCCAGGCGCATGATGGTGCCCTTGCCGAACTGCTTTTCAATCTGCGCCAGCGCGGCCTGCAGGGCCTTGGCTTTTTCGGTCTTGTCGGCGACGGCCATGTCCATGATTTTTCCTTTGAGATCAATGGGTTGAAGCGGATGCACCCGAATCAACTGGATGCTTGAACAGGACTGTATATCAATCCATTGATTGCCGTAAAGCCGATTTATGGTCAGTTTGCCTTACTATCTAGCGCATGAATGAGCCCGACGATGACCGCTGGCGCGAGACGCACCTCGGCCGCCTGCTCGGCCACGCCATGCGCCGCTTCGACGAGCGCGTGCTGCAGCTGATGGCGGCCAGCGAGCAGGCGCCGCTGGCGCTGGCCAACCTGGCGGCGCGCGACAAGGTGGGCGCGGCGCACATCCACATCACGCGCCACCTGCCGCTGGGCGGCGCGCGGCTGACCGAGCTGGCCGCCTGGGCCGGCATAGCCAAGCAGTCCATGGGCGATCTGGTGGACCAATGCGAAGCCTGGGGCCTGGTGGCGCGCGAGCCCGACCCGCGCGACGCCCGGGCGCGGCGCATCGTGTTCACGCCGACGGGGCTGGACTGGTTGGCCGCCTTCCGCGACGCCGTGGCGCAGGCCGAGGCCGAGTTCCGCGCCGCCGTGGGCGACGAGGTCGCCACCGTGGTGGCGCTGGGGCTGGAGGCGTATGCGGCCTGATGTTTCAGGCGAAATCGGCCTTCAGAGCTTGTACAGCAAGCGCCGATAGCTATCTTGTTGATAGCGAATGGCGTGGCCTGCGCTGCTCGCCCCGCGCAACCATCCGCGCACCCGCATGCCCACCCCGCCGATGCGGGGACAACCCCAGCGCGGCCCCCGCGGCGGCGCTCTAGAATTTGCTGCCAACGCCCAGTACAACGATGCGGCGCGCGGCGCCGCCACAGGAGACTTTCATGCGCATCCTCATCGCCGAAGATGACCAGGTGTTGGCCGATGGCCTGATGCGCAGCCTGCGCACCCACGGCGCCGCGGTGGACCACGTGGCCACCGGCACCGAGGCCGACACCGCCCTGCTCACCAACACCGAGTTCGACCTGCTGATCCTCGACCTGGGCCTGCCCAAGCTGCACGGGCTGGAGGTGCTCAAGCGCCTGCGCGCGCGCGGGCAGACGCTGCCGGTGCTGATCCTCACCGCGGCCGACAGCATCGAGGAGCGCGTGAAGGGCCTGGACTACGGCGCCGACGACTACATGGCCAAGCCGTTCGCGCTGACCGAGCTGGAAGCGCGCGTGCGCGCCCTCACGCGGCGCGGCATGGGCGCGGCCAGCGCCACCATCAAGCACGGCCCGCTCGAATACGACCAGACCGGCCGCGTGGCCAGCATCGACGGCAAGATGGTCGACCTGTCGGCGCGCGAGCTGGGCCTGCTGGAGGTGCTGCTGCAGCGCAGCGGCCGCCTGGTGAGCAAGGAGCAGTTGGTGGAGCGCCTGTGCGAGTGGGGCGAGGAGGTGAGCAACAACGCCATCGAGGTCTACATCCACCGCCTGCGCAAGAAGATCGAGAAGGGGCCGATCCGCATCGCCACGGTGCGCGGGCTGGGCTACTGCCTCGAGAAGATTCCGGGTTGAATCAGGCGCCCGCGCTTGCTGGGCAAGCGCTGGCAGCTACCGAAACAGCAGCAATGCAGTGAAGATATTCCAACGCGCCCAGCGCTCGCTGTTCGGCGAGATCCTGGACTGGATGCTCACGCCGCTGCTGCTGCTGTGGCCCGTCAGCCTGGCGCTGACCTGGCTGGTGGCGCAGAACCTGGCCAACAAGCCGTTCGACCGCGCGCTGGTCTACAACGTGCAGGCGCTGGCGCAGTTCATCCAGGTCACGCCCGGCCAGCGCGTGCGCTTTCTGCTGCCGCAGCCGGCCAGCGAGCTGCTGCGCGCCGACGACTCCGACAACGTCTACTACCAGGTGCTGGGCGCCAAGGGCGAATACCTGTCGGGCGAGCGCGAACTGCCCGCGCCGCCGCGCGCGGGCCACGAGCCGAGCACGGGCGAACTGGCCGAAGAGCCACAGCTGCGCGATGCCGAATTCCGCGGCCTGCCGGTGCGCGTGGCCTACCTGTGGGTGCCCATCGGCGACAGCGGCGCCCAGGCGCTGGTGCAGGTGGCCGAAACGCGCGAGAAGCGCAGCGTGCTGGCGGCCGAGATCATCAAGGGCGTGATGCTGCCGCAGTTCGCCATCCTGCCGCTGGCGGTGCTGCTGGTGTGGCTGGCGCTGGTGCGCGGCATCCGGCCGCTGTCGGCGCTGGCCTCGCGCATCCGCGCGCGCAAGCCCGACGACCTAAGCCCGCTGGACGAAAGCGCCGTGCCCCAGGAGGTGGGGCCGCTGGTCGGCTCGGTCAACGACTTGCTGACGCGGCTGAAGGACTCCATCGCCACGCAGAAGCGCTTTCTGGCCGACGCCGCGCACCAGCTGAAGACGCCGCTGGCCGGGCTGCGCATGCAGGCCGACCTGGCGCAGCGCGAGGACGCCAGCGCCGACGACCTGAAACAGTCGCTGCAGCAGATCGGCCACGCCAGCGTGCGCGCCACGCACACCGTCAACCAGCTGCTGGCGCTGGCCCGTGCCGAGGCCGGCGGCGCCGTGATGGCGCAGCAGCCGTGCGACCTGGCGCAGCTCACCATCGACGTGGTGCGCGAGGCCGTGCCGCAGGCCATGGACAAGCAGATCGACCTGGGCTACGACGGCCCGGCGCCCGGCGCGCCCGAGCTGACGCTGCTGGGCAACCCCACGCTGCTGCGCGAGATGATCCGCAACCTGGTGGAAAACGCCATCCACTACACGCCTTCCACGCCCGAATCGCCCGGCGTCGTCACCGCGCGGCTGCGCGTGGAGCCGTTCAGCCGCGCGCTGGCTGTGCAGGTGGAGGACAACGGCCCCGGCATCCCCCAGGCCGAGCGCGCCAGCGTGTTCCAGCCCTTCTACCGCGCGCTGGGCACCAACGTGCACGGCTCGGGCCTGGGGCTGCCCATCGTGCAGGAGATCGCGGCGCAGCACCGCGCAGAGGTCAGCGTGGACGACGCCCACCCCGGCCAGCAGCCGCCGGGCGCGTGCTTCACGGTGCGTTTTCGGGCAAGTTGATGGCGCTATCTTGTCGATAGCTTGAGGCGCCCGGCGGGCGGGCGTCGGCGCAGGATTCGGGCATCATCGCCCCGCCAGGCAGGCCACGGCTCGATGGCTTTTTCGTGGGAGCGGGCTTGCCCGCGATGAAGCACTGAACGCGAGGCGACGCCGCATCGCGGGCAAGCCCGCTCCCACAGCCCGCGGTCACCACATACTCCCCTATAAGTAAGCCGATAGCGCCCTATTGGCGGGCGCTGGAGCCGCATACCCCCTACAGTCCGCTCGCACCGACGCCATGCAGCGCCTCTGCACGCCAGGATGATCGAAGCGGCCGCTCCGCCCGCCTCAGGCCGGCTTGTACAGGCTCAGCTGCAGCTTCTCACGCTCCATGGCGCGCGCCACCGCCGGCACCTGGGCGGTGCGCTGCACATGCGCCCACAGCTCGGGAAAGTCCTCGGGGTTGATGCCGGCGATGGTGCCCCAGCGCAGCAGCGTCAGCGCATAGGTGTCCAGCGGGCCGCAGTGCACGCCGCCCAGCCAGTCGCGGCCTTCCGCGTGCGCCTTCTTCACCAAGTCCTGCAGCTCGCCCATCAGCGTGCGGTACTGGCCCACGGCGTGCGTCTTGATGGCGGCCTGCGCCGCCTCGTCGCCGGTGAACTTGTGCGGCATGAAGATGTGCGTGAAGGTGGGGTGCACCGTGTTGTTCATCCACGCCAGCACCTCGACGAAGCGGCCACGCGCCAGCGGGTCCTTGGGGATGAAGGTGGCCTCGGGAAACTTGGCGTCGATGTAGGCAATGATGGCCATGATCTGCGTGATCACCTCGCCGCCGTCCACCAGCACCGGCACCTGGCCGCGCGGGTTGATGGCCTTGTACTCGGGGCTGTTCTGCTCGTTGCGGTGCAGCTTCACCGCCACCGGCTCGAAAGTGGCGCCGGCCATCTCCAGCATGCTGTGCGGCACGAACGAGCAGGCGCCGGAGGCGTAGTAGAGCTTGAGGGTCATGGGGAAGTCTCCTGTGGATCGGTGGGTAGGCAAGGGCCTGAGCATAGCGCGGCGGGCGGGGCGCCGAACATCAATAAAGATAGCTGCCTGCGCCGGTCAATCAATGGTTTCAGATGGCTTCGGCTTGAAATCACGGATGGACAAGCGCAAGCCGCTATCAATTAAAAAGCGCCTGATCGATTAGCCAGCTACGGGAGGATGCGTCTCCGACCCTCACCCCCGCCCTCTCCCGCAGGCGGGCGAGGGAGTTTCAGGGCCAGACGCCCCCTTCGTGAATCGAACGGCCGCGGAGCAGGCCATCAAGCGAACGCCGTGGAGCGGGCTTGGCCCGGCCACTGGCGTTGTCCCCTTCCCGCGAAGCGCAGCGCAGCAAGAGAAGGGGAAGCCGCGTCAGCGGCTCAGGGGTTGTTCTTCTATTCACACCCTCGCAGCTCCTTGCCCGCCAGCGCGCCGCGCAGGCCGCGCACCTGCTGGCGCAGTGCCGCATCGGCATTCGGCAGGCGCAGCAGGTAGGCCGGCGTGTCGCGCCGCTCCTGCACCACGCGGGCGGTGCGCACGCCCTTGCGGCCCAGGTCGGTCAGGGCGCGTTGCGCGGCCTCCTCGCTGGAAAAGCGGCCCAGCGACAGGCCCGGCTCCAGCGCGGCGCCGGGGCGGTCGGTGTCGACACCCAGGTCGCGCAGCTCGCTGCGCTTGGTGCGCACGGCATCCGCGTCGGCCAGCTTGCCGACGTAGACCATCCAGCGGCCGGGCAGTTGCACCGGCTCCAGGCGCCAGCTGCCGGCCGGCAGGCTGGCGGCGGCGCGGCGCACGGCGTCGGCCTGCTGCTCGTTGAACACGCCGGCCTGCAGGCACACGCCGGGGGCCGGGGCCGGCGGCGGGGCGCGGCGGCCACGGGTGGCTCCGGCGCGGGGGCGGGTTGTGCGGGCACCGCCGGTGCCGGCGCAGGTGCGGGGGCCGGGGCTGGCCGGGAGGCCCGCGATGCGGGTGCCGGCGCGGGCGCTGCGGCCGAGGCCGCGTCCAGCGGCCGCAGCGTCAGCGATTCGGGGCGCACCTGGCGCTCCAGCCGCTCGGGCTCGGCCTGCACCGTGGGCGCCAGGCCCAGCACGCGCAGCCAGCCCTGCGACCAGGCGAACCAGGCCACGTTGGCCACCAGCAGCAGCACGACCAGACGACCGACCATCACCCACCTCCTTGTGGCGCCTGTGGGCGCACGCTGACCTCGGCGCTGTGCACCTCGCGCAGGCCGGCGGGCGTGTGCACGCGCAGCTCGCCGCCGGGGCCGACGCCTTGCGCCACGCCTTCCGTTCCATCGGACAGCCGCACCGCCTGCCCGGCCAGCAGGTCGCGCGCGGCAAAGCGTTCGGCCAGCGGTGCGAAGCCGCCCTGCTCGAACCCGCGCACCGTCTGCACCAGCGGCGCGGCGATGCGCGCCAGCGTGGCGGGCGCGTCGATGCCCGGCAACAACTCTTGCAGCCACGCGGGCGGCGTGGCAAAGCCTTCGCCCGGCAACGGCGCGATGTTGACGCCGATGCCGATGACGGCGTAGCGCCCCGTGCCCGGCTGCCCGGTGCCCGCCGTCTCGACCAGGATGCCGGCCAGCTTGCGGCCCTGCCACCACAGGTCGTTCGGCCACTTCAGGCGGATGTCCGGGTGCAGGCTTTCTGCCACCGCCAGCCCCACGGCCAGCGAAAGGCCCGACCAGTCGCACGGCACCAGCGGCAGGCCCAGCGAGAAGGCCAGCGCACCGCCGCGCTCGCCGTCGCCCGACTGCCAGCCGCGCCCCAGGCGGCCGCGACCGGCGGTCTGCAGCTCGGCCACCAGCAGCGTGGGCGCCGTGCGGCCGGCGCGCGCGCGGCGCATCAGCTCGCTGTTGGTGGAGTCGATCCCGGCCACCACCTCCACCGCCACGCCCGGCAGCAGCGGCGCGAGTTGCGTGCGCAGCGCATCCAGGGGCCAGGCAAGGGTGGGGTGGGGCATGCGTCAGCCTTTGGCCTTCTTCTTTTTCTTCTTCTTTTTCTTGTCACCGCTTTCCGCCGTTTCCAGGTCGGACGACAGCAGCGTGCCGCGGCATTTCTTGCTGCCGCACCAGCAGGGGTAGTCCGCCTTCAGCTCGGGCGTCAGCGGCTCGTCGATGACCAGGCCGTAGTCGTAGTTCAGCTCGTCACCGGCCTTGATCTTGCGGCGCGACGTGATGAAGATGCGGCCCTCGTCCTCGTCGGCGATGCAGTTCGGGTCGCAGCTGTGGTTGATCCAGCGCGAATCGTTGCCGCCGTACAGCGCGTCGATCACGCGGTCTTCGTCGATGTGGAAGTAGAAGGTGTGGTTGGGGTCATCCGGGTCGTGCGGATGGCGGCGCTGCGCCTCGTTCCAGCTGATGATCTCGCCCACGTATTCGATGATGCGCTCGCCCTTGGGGATGTCGACCAGGGCGAACACGCCCTGCCCATGCACGCCTGAGCGGCGCACCTCGATGCGGCGCGTGGCCGACGAATCTGCGGGGTTTTTGCTGGCCACGGAAAGTTTTTGCTATGTTGGTTTGAGTGCGCGCGCATGCGTGGGCGTGGGCGCGCGAGTGCGGGTGCGCGTGTGCGCACGCGCGAGGAGCCGGATTCTAGCCACATGAAAACACTGGTCATCGCAGAGAAACCATCGGTCGCGCAAGACATCGTGCGCGCCCTCACGCCCGTTGCCGGCAAGTTCGACAAGCACGACGAGCATTTCGAGAACGAGCGCTACGTCGTCACCAGCGCCGTCGGCCACCTGGTGGAGATCCAGGCGCCCGAGCAGTACGACGTCAAGCGCGGCAAGTGGAGCTTTGCCCACCTGCCGGTGATTCCGCCGCACTTCGAGCTGAAGCCGGTGGACAAGACCAAGACGCGCCTGAACGCCGTGGTGCGGCAGGCCAGGCGCAAGGACGTGGGCGCGCTCATCAACGCCTGCGACGCGGGGCGCGAGGGCGAGCTGATCTTCCGCCTGATCGAGCAGTACGCCGGCGGCGGCAAACCGCTGGGCAAGCCGGTGCAGCGCCTGTGGCTGCAGAGCATGACGCCGCAGGCCATCCGCGACGGCTTCGACAACCTGCGCACCGACGCCCAGATGCAGGGCCTGCACGACGCCGCGCGCAGCCGCAGCGAGGCCGACTGGCTGGTCGGCATCAACGGCACGCGGGCCATGACGGCCTTCAACTCGCGCGACGGCGGGTTCTTCTTGACCACCGTGGGCCGCGTGCAGACCCCCACGCTGGCCGTGGTGGTCGAGCGCGAGGAGCAGATCCGCCGGCACGTGGCGCGCGACTACTGGGAGATTCACGCCACCTTCCTGGCTGAGGCGGGCGAGTACGCCGGCAAGTGGTTCGACCCGGCCTGGAAGAAGGACGCGGGCGATGCCGACAAGCGCGCCGACCGGGTGTGGGACGCCCACACCGCGCAGGCCATTGCCGACGCCGTGCGCGGCAAGGCCTGCAGCGTCACCGAGGAGAGCAAGCCCAGCACGCAGGCCAGCCCGCTGCTGTTCGACCTCACATCGCTGCAGCGCGAGGCCAACGGCAAGTTCGGCTTCAGCGCCAAGACCACGCTGGCGCTGGCGCAAAGCCTGTACGAGCGGCACAAGGCGCTGACCTACCCGCGTACCGATTCGCGCTGGCTGCCCGAGGACTACCTGGCCGTGGCGCGCAAGACCTTCGAAATGCTGGCCACCAGCGGCCAGCGGCATCTGGCACCGCACGCGAAGAAGGCGCTGGATGACGGCTACGTCAAGCCCAGCAAGCGCATCTTCGACAACAGCAAGGTGTCGGACCACTTCGCCATCATTCCCACGCTGGAGGCGCCCGGCGCGCTATCGGAAGCGGAGCAGAAGCTGTACGACCTGGTGGTGCGCCGCTTCATGGCGGTGTTCTACCCCAGCGCCGAATACCAGGTGACGACGCGCA
This sequence comes from Ottowia beijingensis, assembly GCF_013423955.1. Lineage (GTDB taxonomy): Bacteria > Pseudomonadota > Gammaproteobacteria > Burkholderiales > Burkholderiaceae_C > Ottowia > Ottowia beijingensis. The sequence continues at coordinate 1,890,410 of NZ_JACCKX010000001.1, forward strand.
TCACGACTGCGTCGCACGAGGGCCAAAGCTACAACTTCCAGAGCAACGGCAAGGTGCTGGTGCGGCCCGGCTGGCTGGCCATCTACGGCAAGGAAGCCGACGCCGAAATGGAGAAGAAGGAAGGCGAGCAGTCAAAGTCGCTGGTGCCGGTGAAGCCGGGCGAGATGGTGCGCAACGAACACGTCGAGCCCAAGGCGTTGCAGACCCGCCCGCCCGCCCGCTATTCCGAAGCCACGCTGCTCGGCGCCATGGAAGGCGCGGGCAAGTGGATCGAGGACGACGAGCTGCGCGAGGCCATGCAGGAAAAAGGCCTGGGCACGCCCGCCACGCGCGCCGCCATCATCGAAGGCCTGATCGGCGAGAAATACATGCTGCGCGAGGGGCGCGAGCTGATCCCCACCGCCAAGGCCTTCCAGCTGATGACGCTGCTGCGCGGGCTCCAAGTGGAAGAACTCAGCAAGCCGGCGCTGACCGGCGACTGGGAATACAAGCTGGCGCAGATGGAAAAAGGCCAGCTCTCGCGCGAAGCCTTCATGCGCGAGATCGCGGCGATGACCGAGCGCATCGTGCTGAAGGCCAAGGAATACGACCGCGACACCGTGCCCGGCGACTACGCCACACTGCAAACGCCCTGCCCGAACTGCGGCGGCGTGGTGCAAGAGAACTACCGCCGCTATGCCTGCACCGGCGCCAGCGGCGCGGGCGAAGGCTGCGGCTTCTCGTTCACCAAGACGCCCGCCGGCCGCACGTTCGCCGTCGAGGAGGCCGAAGCCTTTTGAGCAACCACAAGATCGGCCCGCTGGAAGGCTTTCGCAGCAAGGCCGGCTGGCCCTTCGTGGCCGAGCTGGCGCTGGTGCGCGACGAGGAAAGCGGCAACTACAAGCTCGAATTCGACTTCGGCGACGACGCCAAGGCCGAGCAGACCGGCGAGATCGTCGACCTGTCGGCGGAACCCAGCGTCGGCCCTTGCCCCAAGTGCGGCAACCCGGTGAAGGCCTTCGGCAAGAGCTACGTCTGCACCCGCAGCGTGCCCTCGCACGAGCACCCCGCGCCCAGCTGCGACTTCAAGAGCGGCCAGGTCATCCTGCAGCAGCCGGTGGAGCCCGAGCAGATGGCCAAGCTGCTGAACGAGGGCAAGACCGACCTGCTCGACAAGTTCGTCAGCATGCGCACGCGCCGCCCCTTCAAGGCGCGCCTGGCCTGGAGCCCCGACGAGGGCAAGGTGGTGTTCGAGTTCGAGCCGCGCGAAGGCGGCCGCAAGTACCCGCCGCGCAAGACCGCCGCCGCACCGGCCAAGACCGCTTCCAAATCAGGAGCTGCCCGCGCTGAAGGGGCGGGCGCTGCAGCCAAAAAGCTGCCAAAAAGGCACCGACCAAGAAAACCGCCGCCAAGACCGAAAAGACCCCGCGCGCCGGCAACCTGCAGCCCAGCCCCGCGCTGGCCGCCGTCATCGGCCCCGGCCCCTTCGGCCGCGGCGAGGTGATGAAGAAGCTGTGGGACTACATCAAGGCGAACAACCTGCAGGACCCGAACGACAAGCGCACCATCCTGGCCGACGACAAGCTCAAGCCCGTGTTCGGCGCCGACAGCGTGGGCATGTTCAAGCTGGCGGGGCTGGTGGGCGGGCACCTGAGCTGAGGAGCGCGCGGTTGTCCGGCGGCGATGAATGCTCTAACATACAAGCATTCATTCCGTCCCATGTGGAGCTGCCCATGAGCGCCCATCCCGCCCCCATCACCACCTACACCAGCCGCGAGTTCACCCGCGACGTGGCGGCAGCCAAGCGCGCAGCCGCCAACGGCCCGGTGTTCATCACCGACCGTGGTGAGCCGGCGTATGCGCTGCTCAGCATCGAGGAGTACCACCGGCTTCGGGGTGGCAGCCAACCGCGCACCTTGCTCGAAGTCATGCAATCCATCCCTGGCGGCGATTTCGAGTTCGAGCCGCCCAAGTTGGACGACGTCGCGAAACCGTTCGATTTCGACGCCGATTGAGCCGCACGTGTACCTGATCGACACCAACGTCATCTCGGAACTGCGGGAGGGCAAGCCTCGCCCGGATCCTGCCGTGCTGGCCTGGGCCGGCACCGCGCTGCCGCAAAGCCTGTTCCTGTCCGTGGTCACCAAGTTCGAACTGGAGATGGGCGAGTTACGCCTGGCGCGCAGGGACCCGGCGCAGGCCATCGTGCTGCGCACCTGGCGCCAGCTGGTCCTGGCGCAGTTCACCGGCCGCGTTCTGCCTTTCACCGAATTCACCACACCGTTCTGCGCCGCGCTGCACGTGCCTGATCCGCGATCATTTCGCGACGCCATGATCGCCGCCACGGCGCTGGAGCATGGCTTTACGGTCGTCACGCGCAATGTCGGTGACTTCACCGGCACCGGCGTGCGGCTGCTCAACCCTTGGGATTTCAACGCGTGACGCCGCGCCGCCCCTGATCGGCCTCGCCCTCGGCAGCGGCTCGGCGCGCGGCTGGGCGCACATCGGGGTGCTGCGGGCGCTGGCCGAGGCGGGGCTCAAGCCCGACATCGTGGCCGGCGCGTCGGTGGGCGCCATCGTGGGCGCGGCGTATGCGGCGGGTGAGCTGGACCGCTTCGAGGAATGGGTGCGGCGCCTCAGTGCCCGCGCCGTGTGGTCGTTCATGGATTTCGGGCTGGGCGGCGGCATGCTCAAGGGCGAGAAGCTGGTGGCGTTTTTCCGCAACCACTTTGCCGATCCGGCCATCGAATCGCTGCCGCTGCGCTTTGGCGCCGTGGCCACGGCCCTGCGCACGGGCGACGAGGTGTGGCTGCGCGAGGGCTCGGTGGCCGATGCGGTGCGCGCCTCGTTCGCGCTGCCTGGGCTGTTCACGCCCGTGTGGCAGGACGACCGGCTGCTGGTGGACGGCGGGTTGGTGAACCCGGTGCCGGTGTCGCTGGCGCGCGCGCTGGGCGCCGAGGTGGTGATCGCCGTCGACCTGAACGCCGACATTGCCGGCCGCCTGCTGCGCGCCGAGCCTGCGCCGGCGCCGCGCGCGCCGTGGATGCAGTCGCTGCAGAACCGCATGAGCGCGCTGATGCCGCATGGCGCCGAGCCGCCGGCCGACGCCCCAGCTGCCGAACCCGCGCCGGCCACGGCGCCGCGCGGCCTGCCCTCGGTGCTCGACGTGCTGGCCAGCAGCATCCACGTGATGCAGGTGCGCATCACGCGCAGCCGCATGGCGGGCGACCCGCCCGAGACGACGATCGCGCCGCGCCTGGCGCACCTGGGGCTGCTGGACTTCCACCGCGCGGCCGAGGCCATCGACGCCGGCCGCGCCGCCGCCGCCGAGGTGCTGCCGCTGCTGCGCGCGCGCGGCCTGTGCCCGCCGCTGGCGCCGGATGCGGCGTGATGCTGTCAAACTCCCGCCCATTCACCCGAATCAGACGCATCCCATGAACATCACCAAGGACACCGCCGTCACCATCGCCTACCGCATGACTTCACCGCAAGGCAAGCCGTTGGACAGCGGCACCACCGCCTACCTGCACGGCGGCTACGGCAACCTGTTCGACAAGGTGGAGGCGGCGCTGGACGGCCAGGGCGTGGGCCACAGCGTCAGCCTCGACCTGACCGCTGCCGAGGCCTTCGGCGAGCGCGACGAGGCGCTGGTGCGCACCATCCCCAAGAGCGAATTCCCGCCCGGCGTGAAGGTGGGCGGCCAGCTGCAGGGCGCGGGGCCGCAGGGTACGCCGGTGGTCTACAACGTGGTCAAGATCAAGGGCCCCGAGGTGCACCTGGACGGCAACCACGCGCTGGCCGGGCAGGCGATGCGCTTTGCCGCCACGGTGACGGCCGTGCGCGCCGCCACGGCCGAGGAGATTGCCCACGGGCATGTGCATGGTGCGCATGGGCACCAGCATTGATGATTTCGCTACATTTTAAATAGCCCTCAGCGCTTGCCAGACGGGCGCTGAAGCCCGATTTGGCTTCTAACCTCTTGAGATCCCCCGTCCGCCGGGGCAAGCCGGAATGACAAGGAAGTTTTCAGCCGTGGTCCCCGTGAAGCAGCGCCCATGGGCTTGCGCCGGCGTGGGGTGAAACAGCGACATACCCTATCAGCCGCTTGCGCGACTGCGTGCCTGCCCCGTTTGCGCTAGGCTTCGCGCCGCCATGTCCAGCGCCGCGCCCCCGCCCGCCAACCCTCTTTTGCCACCGCGCGTGGCCTGGGCCATTCTGCTGGCGCTGGCCAGCGGCTTCACGCTCAGCCAGTCGTTCCGCACCGTGGCGGCCATCATGGGGCCGCCGCTGGCGGGCGAGCTGCACCTGTCGCCGCAGCAACTGGGGCTGTGGGCGGCGGCGTACCACTTCTCGTTCGGCATCATGCAGCTGGTGATGGGCGTGTCGATCGACCTGTTCGGCATCCGCCGCACCATCCTCGCCGCGTTTCCCATGGCGGTGCTGGGCGCCGCGGTGTCGGCCGTGGCGCCCAATTACACGGTGCTGCTGATCGGCCAGATGCTGATCGGCACCGGCTGCGCGCCGGCCTTCCTGGTGTGCACGGTGTTCATCGCCAAGTACTTCGTACCCCAGCACTTCACCTCCACATCGGGGCTGATCATGAGCATCAGCGGCCTGGGCGTGCTGGCCACGGCCACGCCGCTGGCCTGGCTGATCGAGGTCAGCCACTGGCGCTGGGGCTTCGGCGTGCTGGCGGTGGCTTCGGCCGCGTCGTGGCTGGCGATGTGGTGGCTGGTGCGCGCGCCGCGCGGCAGCAGCGCCGCACAGCCGGCGACTGAGCGCCAGAGCGTGCTGGCGGCGCTGCGCGATCTGCTGCGCCTGTTCGCCCTGCCGCACACGGCCGGTCTGGTGGCCTACGCGGCGGTGGCGTACGCGGGCTTCATCACCCTGCGCGGGCTGTGGCTGGGGCCGCTGCTGGTGGAGCGCCACGGCTTCAGCCTGGTGCAAAGCGGCAACGTGGCCTTTGTGATGACGCTGGCCAGCATGGCCAGCCCGGCCATCTTTGGCCGCATCGACCCCGGTGGCGCGCAGCGCGTGCGCTGGCTGCTGGGCTTTGCCGTCGTGGCCGTGCTGATGCTGGGGGCGATGGGCCTGATCCACGTGGCCTGGGCCGACGTGTTGCTGGCCATTGGCTACGGCGCGCTGTCGGGCTACGGCGTGCTGCAGTACGGCTACGTGCGCGAAGCCTACCCCGAGCACGTGCGCGGCCGGGCGCTGTCGCTGTTCACCATGGCGATGTTCCTGGGCATTGCGCTGATGCAGTGGGCCAGCGGCCTGGCCGCCAGCCTGGCGCCGCGCTTCGGTGTCGAACCCTTCACCGCCGCGCTGCTGACCATGAGCGCGGTGGTGCTGATGGGCACGCTGGCGTTCTGGAAGCTGCCGCGGGCGCCGGCTGCGGATTGACGGCCCTCACGTCTGGTCACGATTGCCCGGCACGCCGGCGCCGCGCGCGGCGGCCAGCGGGCATACTGGCCGCACACTGAAGGAGTACCCGCCATGCGATTCATCCGCCCATTCATCGCCTGCGCCGGCCTGCTGGCCGCCGCGCTGACGCTCGCCGGCTGCGGTGCCACGCCGCACAACCCCGACACCGCTGGCGCCACATCGGGCGTCACCGTTTACGGCACCGCAGATGTGGGTGTGGGGCGCGTGCGCAAATAAGCCTGCCGAGGCTGGTCACTTGATTTTTGATAGCTGCTTGCGCAAGCCAGATAAGCGCCAGAGCCGATTTTCTGCCCGCTCGCCTCACCGCCACATGCGCCGTCTGATCCACGCCCCCAACGCCGCCATCGCGCAGATCTGGGCCGATCTGCTGTGCGAGGCCGGTTACCCGACGACGGTGGAGCGGCGCTTTCTGTCCAGCGTGGCCGGCGAGCTGCCGCCCGACCAATGCCTGCCCGAGCTGTGGGTGCGCCACGACGAACACCACGCCGCCGCGCGCGCGCTGCTGGCCGAACTGGCGCAGGTGCCGCAACGCCGCTGGCAATGCGCGGCCTGCGGCGAGCAGATTGAGGGCGGCTTCGAGCAGTGCTGGGCGTGCGGGGCGTTGATGCCATCACTATTGAATTCGTAGCTGTCAGCGCTTGTCCAGCAAGCGCTGCGGGCCGATTTGACCAAAATCGTGAGGGCGCTTACTTCCAGCGCAGCGGCTCGGTGCTGACGCTGCCGCGTGCGCTGGACAGGGTCAGCACGCCCTCTTGCAGCGTTGCTTGCAAGGCCATGCCGCGCTCGGCCAGCGCCGCCAGCGCTTGTGCGTCGGCGGCGGGCAAGCGCCAGACTTGCAGCTTGTCCAGCCGCGCCAGCTTGCCTTCGATGCCGCGCCACCACACATCGGCCGCCGGGCCGAAGGCGTAGACGATCACCGCATCGGCTTTGCTGCACGCCTTGGCCAGCGGCTTGTCGTCGGGCTGGCCGACTTCGATCCACAGGCGGGTGCGGCCGGTGAAATCGACCAGCTGCACATCGGGCTCGTCAGGGCTGGAGAGGCCCGCGCCAAAGCCGATGCGCGCGTCGCCGCCGCACACATCCTGCACCTGGTGGGCATTCAGTGCCAGCGCGGCCAGGCGCACCATCATGCGTTCGTCGGTCTCGCTGGGGTGGCGCGCCAGCGTAAGGGGCAGATCGGTGTAGCAGCCGTGGTCGATGTCGGCGAGCTGCACGTCGGCCTTGAAGACCGTAGATTTGAGGGCCATCGGGAGCGGCTGCGAGCGGGGCTGCTGGGGTGCCTCAATGGCCGTTGGGTTTTCCGGCGGTCAGGCGGTCCATGAAGGCGAACAACACGCCGGACAGCACGAAGGTCAAGTGCAAGCCGACTTTCCAGGCCAGCTGCTTGTCGGTGTAGCTTTCGACGTTGACAAAAGCCTTGAGCAGTTCGATGCCGGAAATCGCGACGATGGAGCCGATCAGCTTGATCTTCAAATCGGAAAAGGTGACGTGCCCCATCCATTCGGGCCGGTCTTCGCTGTCTTCCGTGTTGATTTTTGAAACGAAGTTCTCGTAGCCCGCAAAAACGATGATCAGCAGCAGATTGGCCACCAGCGCCACATCCACCAGCGTCAACACACTCACCATGATCTGCCCGCCATCGAGCGTCGCCACCTGGGGCAGCAGCATGACGAACTCTTTGATGAACTTGAACAGCAGGATGGCGATGGCGCCCACCAGCCCGACATAAAACGGCGCCAGCAACCATCGGCTGGCGAACATGAATCGCTCGAGACGCTGTTCAAAAGATTTCATGGGATGGGCATTGCAAGATCAAATGGCAGAGGGCTGCGCGGTGCGCCGATGGGATCTCGGTCACTGCCGCTCCGATCAGCACACCGCAGTGTGCAGAGCGAATATCACGTTTTCTGGCTTCCGGCGGGATGGTCGAAGATTCCTAGACCCGCCGCGCCAGATCGGCCGCCTTACCAATGTAGCCGCTGGGCGTGAGCGCCAGCAGGCGGTCTTTCTCGGGCTGCGGAATGTCCAGCCCGCGGATCAGGCCGTGCAGCGCCTCGCGCGTCACGGCCTGGCCGCGGGTGACGTCTTTCAGCTTCTCGTACGCACCCGGCACGCCGAAGCGGCGCATCACGGTCTGGATCGGCTCGGCCAGCACTTCCCACGAGGCGTCGAGGTCGGCGGCCAACGCCGCCTCGTTCAGCTCCAGCTTGCTCAGGCCGGTCATCAGCGACTGGTAGGCCAGCACCGCGTAGCCCAGCGCCACGCCCATGTTGCGCAACACGGTGCTGTCGGTCAGGTCGCGCTGCCAGCGGCTGATGGGCAGCTTCTCGCTCAAATGGCGCAACACGGCATTGGCCAGGCCCAGGTTGCCCTCGGCGTTCTCGAAGTCGATGGGATTGACCTTGTGCGGCATGGTGGACGAGCCGATCTCGCCCGCCTTGGTCTTCTGCTTGAAGTAGCCGACGCTGATGTAGCCCCACACGTCGCGCGCCAGGTCGATCAGGATGGTGTTGGCTCTGGCCACCGCGTCGAACAGCTCGGCCATGTAGTCGTGCGGCTCGATCTGGATGCTGTAGGGCTGGAAGGTGAGGCCCAGGCCCGGCTTGGCCGCGTTCGATCCGGGCTCGCCGGCGGCGGGCGCCTCGACCACGCGGCGGCTGAAGGCTTCCCAGTCGAAGTCGGGCCAGGCGCTTAGGTGTGCGTTGTAGTTGCCCACGGCGCCGTTCATCTTGGCCAGCAGCTTGACTTGGGCGATGCGATCGCGCGCGGACGCCAGGCGCACCACCACGTTGGCCAGCTCCTTGCCCACCGTGGTGGGGCTGGCCGTCTGGCCGTGGGTGCGGCTCAACATGGGCACGGCAGCATAAGCGTGCGCCAACTCGCGCAGCTTGGCAACGACGGCATCCAGCTGCGGCAGCAGCACCGTGTCGCGCCCCGCCTTCAGCTGCAGGGCGTGGCTGGTGTTGTTGATGTCCTCGCTGGTGCAGGCGAAGTGCACGAACTCGGCGGCGGCCTGCAGCTCGGGCCGGCCCTCGAACTTGTCCTTGATCCAGTATTCGACCGCCTTCACGTCGTGGTTGGTGGTCTTCTCGATGGCCTTGATCGCGGCGCCATCGGCTTCGGAGAAGTCGCGCAGCAGTTCGGCGAGGTAAGCGCGCGCTTCGCCCGACAGCGGCTTGAATTCGTCGAAACCGGCATCCGACAGGGCGATGAACCAGGCCAGCTCCACCTGCACACGGCGCTGCATGTAGCCCAGCTCGCTCATGATGGGACGGAGGGGCGCCAGCTTGGCGGCGTAGCGGCCGTCGAGCGGCGAAACGGCGGTGAGAGAGGTCAGGTCCATGCCCCGGATTGTAGAAGCCGCCCCTTGACGAGACCTTGATCCACCGCCCATGCAACGAATGGCGCGGGGCTGGCCTTCGCCTAGAATGCCGCGACCCTGTCACATTTCGAAGCAGTTCAGCCATGTCGATGCGATTGATCGGTGCCGTGACCAGCCCCTACGTGCGCAAGGTGCGCGTGGTGCTGGCCGAGAAGAAGCTGGACTACCGCTTCGTGCCCGAGGACGTGTGGGCCGACGACACCCAGATCGCCGCCGCCAACCCGCTGGGCAAGGTGCCCTGCCTGGTGATGGACGGGCAGGACGCGGTGTTCGATTCGCGCGTGATCGTGGAATATCTCGACATGCTGTCGCCCGTGGGGCGGCTGATTCCGCCGTCGGGCCGCGAGCGGGTGGAGGTGAAGACCTGGGAGGCGCTGGCCGACGGCCTGATGGACGCCGCCATCCTGGCCCGGCTGGAGCGCACCTGGCCCGGCCGCACCGAGGGCGAGCGCAGCGAGGCCTGGATCGCGCGCCAGATGAAGAAGGTGGACGATGCCCTGGCCGCCATGGACCGCGGCCTGGGCGACAAGCCCTGGTGCTCGCCCGCCGTGCACATCACGCTGGCCGACATCGCCGTGGGCTGCGCGCTGAGTTATCTGGACTTCCGCTTTCCCGAACTGGACTGGCGCGAGCGCCACCCCAACCTGGCGCGGCTGCTGGACGACAAGCTGATGCAGCGCCCCACCTTCGCCGACACGGCACCGGCCTGACGCAGGCGGCCGCTGCCGCGCCACTTTCCGACACCTTCAAAGCGAAGCGCCGCCGGGGCCTGAAGCCCGGGCGGCGCGTTCTGAATAAAAAGCTGCCGAAGCGGCCTGAAACGAAGGAGGAGGAGGGAGGGAGGAGGAAGTGCGCTTCAGGTTTTCAAATCGGCTGGGCCGTCAGGCTTGGCAGCGTAATGCAATCAACGGGTTCAATCCCACTCATCACGTTGATTGAGAGGGCATGTTGCCGGGTAAGTTCCGACGGCGACAGCCCCTCGAGGTAAAGAAGTGTGAACCCGGTGTGACGTATTGCGCAGAGCGTGCACTGCACGATGATGCTGCGCGCCACGCCCGTCACATCCAGTCGGCCAGTTCGTCGGCATGTTCCTGCTCGTCGGCCAGGATTTCCTCGAGCATGCGGCGCGTGGTCGGGTCCTTGTCGCCCACCAGGTCGATCATCTGGCTGTAGGCCTCGACGGCCACGCGCTCGGCGATCAGGTTGGCCTTGATCATGGCCTTGAGGTCGGCCGAGTCGTCGTAGTCGGCGTGGCTGCGCGCCAGCAGCGAGGCGGGGTTGTAGTCGGGCTCGCCGCCCAGCTGCACGATGCGCTCGGCAATGCGGTCGGCGTGCGCGGCTTCCTCGTTGGCGTGCACCAGGAACTCGTCGGCAATGGCCGGCGAATTGATGCCCTTGGCGGTGAAGTAGTGGCGCTTGTAGCGCATCACGCACACCAGCTCGGTGGCCAGCGAGTCGTTCAGCAACTTGATGATGTCCTTGACCCAGGGGCCATCGATGTGCGGCGTGACGGCGCCATCGTCCAGGCTGGACTTGGCTTTCTTCAGCGCGGCTTCGTCCAGGGCCAGGCGGGTGCTGGGGCGTTTGGCGGCAGATGCGTTCATGGCGTCCTCGGTGTCTGTTGCGGCGCGGCCGGCCGGATGGACCGACGCGCTGAGCCGCCAGCTTAGGCCGCCGCGCTCAGCGCGGCTGGCGGCCATCAGGCCGTCGCACTGTCAGCCCCGTCCTACGAGGCGCGATGCGGCGGCCGCGCGCGCTTCAGCATGCCGGCGGCATGTGGCCTTCTCAATAAAAAACAGGGAGTATGCGCCTTCAGCGCCCGTCAATACTGCGCTGGCCTATAGCATACCGGGGAGTATGCTCTCCGCAGCACGACACCACAATGGCGCTGAGCGCCCGGCCGCGCCGGGCCAGCTGCGCTCAGCGCATCATGCTGTTCTTCATGCGCGCCAGGGCGATCATCAGCGCGCCGGCGCCCAGCGTCTTCACCAGATCGGGGTGCTGGGCGTAGAAGTCGCTCACGCGGTCGAACACGCCCGGCTCGTCGGCCGTGCGGGCGGTGGTGACGACATCGCGCACCTGCTCGGGCGTGATGGTGGTGGCCTTGTCGACCGTGACCACCGGGCTGTCGGGGCCTTCGTGGCCGGCCAGCGCACCGCCGGCCACACCGGCCAGCGCGCCGGGGCCGAGCTTTTCGACCAGCGTGTTCAGGATGTCGGCGCGGTCCTGCGGCGAGGCGCGCTCGAACATGTCGGCCACGATCTGCGACAGCTGGGGCGTCTCCTTGGAGCGCAGGGCCTCGCCCACGCTGCTCTTGAGCTCATCGCGCGAGGCCTCGCGCGTGATCTGGTCGATCTGCTGCGGCTCGGGCGCCTTGGCGCTGTTCAGAATCTGCTGCAGGACGTCGAAGAGGGCCATGGGGAATTCCTTTCTGGAAGCGGGACGATCATGGCGCAGCCCGTTCAGGCCCGCGCCGGGGTGAATCGGCCATGGTAATCGCGCCCCGACGGCCAGCTTGTGACGGGCCACCAAGTCGCGGCCTTGTCCGACACGGCGGGGCCGCCGTCGGCTCAGCGCGCCGGGCGGGCCGGGTTGGCGGGCGTGGCCGGCACGCCGGGGCCACCGGGCTGGGCAGGTGTGGCGGGCGTCGCCGGCTGCCCCGCACCGCCCGGGTTGGCCAGTGTGGCATGCGTCGCGCCGGTACCGGGGCCACCGGGCTGTGCCGGTGTGGCCGGCTGGCCCGGCCCTCCTGGGCTGGCGGGCGTGGTCGGTGTAGGGCCAGCCGGTGGGGTCGGCGTGGCGGGCGAGCCGGGATCGGCCGGCGCGGCGGGCGCCACCGGTTGGCCCGGTGCCGCAGGCAACGCCGGTGCGGCTGGCCCGGATGGCCCCGCTGGCGTGGCAGGCGCGGCTGGGGTTGCTGGCAGCAGCGTCACGGGCACCGGCTGTCCGTCGACACTGACGCGCGGCACCGGCACCGCGCCGAGGCCCGGGGTCGAGCCGCCCGGCACGGTCGGCAGCGCAGCGCCAGGGGTTGCCGCGCCAGCGGCCGCGCCGCCGGGCACGGTGGCCGCCGCGGTGCGCGCCGGCAAGGCGCCGCTCAGGGGCGCGCGCGCCGATTCGCCGCGCGCCACGTCGACGCAGCCCGCCGGGTTGCACAGGGCCACCCGGCCCTGCAGCACGTCGAGCAGCACCTGCTCGCCCTGCAGTTCGGTGCGGTATTCGGTGCCGCGCACGCCGATGGTGACGGTGCGCACGCGCAGTTCGTAGCCGGGCTGGTCCTGCTGGCCGATCACGCCGCTCAGCGTGCGCAGGCCGCCACGCACCAGCTCCAGCAGGCTGCGGTGGTTGGCGGGCTGGGCGGCCAGCTGGTATTCGGCCAGGCGCAGGGTGCTGCCGGGCTCCAGGTCGATCATGGCGCCGTCGACCATGCGCAGCTGGGCGCGGCCGCCGGGGCCGGTCTCCACCACGTCGCCCTCGTGCACCACGGTGCCGCGCACCACGGCGCTGGCCATGCCGCCGGCCTGCACGCTGACGGGGCCATGGGCGAACAGGAACACACCCGCGCGACCATCGGCCACGGGCGCCGCGGCGGTCTGCGCCTGGGCTGCGGTGGCCAGTGCGGCGCCGCAGGCCAGCGCGGCCCATGACAGGCGCCTGCAGCGGCCGCCTGGAAACTGGGTGGGTGTGTGCATGGCTCAGAACTGCATGCCGTCACCTGAAACAGCGTGCGGCGATAGTGGTAAAGCTCGACGTTCGAGCGGGCATGGATCCAGCTCACCTGCGGGCGCAGCGACCAGTGACACGACAGCGCCAGCCGCACGCCCAGGGTGAGGTCGGACACCCGGTCATGGCGGCGCCGCAGGAACAGCGGGTCGATTGCCCGGTGCCGGTGACGCTGGTGCTGCACCCAGCCGTACCCGCCCACACTGCGGCCCAGTTGCTCCAGGCCCAGCCGTGCGCCCACGCTGCTGCGCCCCAGGTGCACCATGGCTTCCGATACCGGACGATCACGCATCCACCACAGGCTCGTCAAGCCCTTGAGGTCCATCGCCGGTGCTTCATGCACGAAAGTACCGCCCACCACGGTGCGGCGCAGGTCGTGCCGGTTCACTGTGAATTCGTGCACCCGCGCGTGCTTGAGCGACAGGCTGAACGCACTGCGCTCGCCCAGCGCGACGCGCCACTGCAGCAGCGGCCCCGGCGTGCTGCGCAGCGCCTGCTTGCCCAGGCTGCCGCCCAGGCCGTGGCGCTCGCCATGCAGGCCCGCGCTCAGCGTGTGCGCGCCGGCCTGCCAGGCCAGCCCGGCCTGCACCGCCAGCCAGCTGCTGTCCAGGCGGCTGTGATCGGCATGCAGGCTGGTGCTGCCCTGCAGCGAGCCATAGGCCGCCCAGGGCCCGCCCGCGCCGGCGCCCAGCATGGCGTAGGCATCGCCGCGCCGGATGCCATCGGGCGCCAGTGGCAGCACCTCGTAGCCGTATGCGGGCACCACCACGCCGGTCAGGCGAGTGGCGCTGTTGACGTTGCTGTCGTGGCCCAGCGCGGCTTCCACGTAGGCCCAGCCGCTGCGGGCGGGCGCCGTGCTGGTGCGATGGGTGCGCCGTGGCTTTGCGGCAGCGGAGCCTCGGCCTGCAGGGCATGGGCGCGCTGGCGGGCCTCGCGGGCGCCGCGGGCATCGCCGGCGGCTGCAGCGGCCAAGGCCAGTTGCTGCCAGTGCGCCACATGGCGCGGCTGCACCACCACCAGGCGGCGCAGGGCGTACACGGCGCGTTGCGGATCGCCGCAGGCCAGGGCGGCGCGCGCCAGCAGCGCGTCGAACGCCGGATCGCCGGCCGATTGCGGCTCCAGCGCCAGCAGGTGGCGGCACGCGCCGGCGGTATCGCCGGCGGACAGCAGCTGTTCGCCCTCGGCCCACGCCGGCGCCGATTGGGCCAGCGCCGGCCCCGCGCCCAGCCCGCCGGCCAGCAGCAAGGCGCATGCCCAGCGCCGGGCAGGCGGCTGGGCGGTGGCCAGGGTGTTGGGCACGTGGACTGACATTACGTTACATCATGCCGCATTGGCGTGACGCAGGCGAGTGCGGTGGCGGCGATAGGCGCCGGCGCTGAAAACCAGCAGCCCCAGCCACACGGCCGCGAAGCCGGCCAGCCGCTGCGCATCGACCGGCTCGTGCAGCACGAACACGCCCAGCAGAAACTGCAGCGTGGGCGAAATGTATTGCAGCATGCCCAGCGCCGCCAGCGTGAGCCGGCGCGCCGCCACGGCGAAGGCCACCAGGGGCACGGTGGTCATCAGGCCGGTGCTGATGAGCAAGGCGTCGGTGCCCGCACCGGCTTGGCCGAACGCCAGTTGCCCGCGCGTGGCCAGCCAGCCCAGCACGGCCAGCGCGGGCAGGGCGATCAGTCCGGTTTCGAGGGCCATGCCCTCGGCGGCGGGCAGCTCGGTCTGCTTCTTGACCAGGCCGTAGACGCCGAAGGACGCGGCCAGCACCAGCGCCACCCACGGCAGGCGTGGCGACACCAGCGCCAGATAACCCACGCCCAGCGCTGCCAGCATCACACCGATCCATTCGCCGCGCGTGAGCCGTTCGCCCAGCAGCAACACGCCCAGCGCCACGTTGAACAACGGCAGCAGAAAGTAGCCCAAGCTGGCGTCCAGCGTGCGGCCATGGGTCACCGCCCAGACGTAGGTCAGCCAGTTGATGCTGACCAGCAGCGCCGCCAGCGCCAGGCGGGCCAGCAGGCGCGCGTCGAGCCGCCGCCACAGCGGACCGAGCTGCCCGAGCACACCCAGCCACAACAGCAGCAGCGCCAGCGACCAGACGATGCGGTGCGCCACCACCTCGATCGCGGTGGCCGGCGCCATGAGGCGGAAGTACAGCGGCATCAGGCCCCACAGCCCGTAGGCCAGCAGGGCGGCCGTGACGCCGCTGTTCATGGCAGACGGGCGACGGCGCGCGCCGTCGCGTTCACGTTGCTGCCTGCAGCGTGGTGCCAACGGATTTCAAGCCAAATCGGCCTCCAGCGCTTGATGGACAAGCGCTGACAGCTACTATTTAGATAGTAAACGATGCTCGGACTCCGACGCGTTCAGTTCACAACGGTTTTCTGGCTTGCCAGGCCAGCGTGTCTTCGCCGTGCTCGGCCCATGGCCCGACGCCGATACATGGCTTGTCGATGAAATCCATCAGCGCCATGTCTGCCTCCGCGGGGTGAAACTCGGCGGATGATACGCATGGCAACGTGAAGCGGCCGCGCCACCCATCGGCACGGGCTATCGGCGCCTTCGGAAAAGTCGATTGGCCTTTTTAAATGAGAATGACTATCATTTGATGAAGTATCCAAGGAGTTCCCAATGTCCCGCTTTGCCCGCCGCCACCGGCTCACCCTGCAGAAAACCGCCAGCTACTACGTCATGCACATCACGGTGGCCATGGCGGTGGCCTATCTGGTGACGGGCGACGCGATCACCGCCATCACGCTCAGCCTGCTGGAGCCCACGGTACAGGCGGTGGCCTTCTTCTTCCACGAGAAGGCCTGGGCCCGGCGCGAGGCCGCACCGGCCGTCGGCGCTGTCGAAGCCGCGCCAGAACCCGCGTGAATGTCGCCCGAGGCCTAGAATCCCACGCACCCGAAGAGACACAGGACCAGCGAGCGATGACCCCCACCGACAAGAACGCCGGCGAAGAAAAACGCGCCGAACTGCGCCGCGCCGCGCTGGAATACCACGAGCACCCGGTGCCCGGCAAGATCGCCGTCACGGCCACCAAGCAGCTGGTCAACCAGCATGAGCTGTCGCTGGCCTATTCGCCGGGCGTGGCCGCGCCGTGCGAGGAGATTGTCAAGGACCCGGCGGCCGCCTTCCGCTACACCGCGCGTGGCAACCTGATCGGCGTCATCACCAACGGCACGGCCGTGCTGGGGCTGGGGACATCGGCCCGCTGGCCGGCAAGCCGGTGATGGAAGGCAAGGCGGTGCTGTTCAAGAAGTTCTCGGGCATCGACGTGTTCGACATCGAGATCGACGAGAAGGACCCGGACAAGCTGGTCGAGATCATCGCCGCGCTGGAGCCGACCTTCGGCGGCATCAACCTGGAGGACATCAAGGCGCCCGAATGCTTCATCGTCGAGCGCAAGCTGCGCGAGCGCATGAAGATCCCGGTGTTCCACGACGACCAGCACGGCACCGCCATCGTGGTGGGCGCGGCGGTGGTCAACGGGCTCAAGGTGGTGGGCAAGCAGATCGACCAGGTCAAGCTGGTGGTCAGCGGCGCCGGCGCCGCGGCGCTGGCCTGCACGGGCCTGCTGGTCAAGCTGGGCGTGCCGCTGAAGAACGTGTGGGTCACCGACATCCACGGCCTGGTCTACGAAGGCCGCACCGAGCTGATGGACCCCGACAAGGCGGTGTATGCGCAGGCCACCGACAAGCGCACGCTGGGCGAGGTGATCGACGGGGCCGACATCTTCCTGGGCCTGTCGGCCGGCGGCGTGCTGAAAGCCGACATGGTGGCGCGCATGGCGCCGCGCCCGCTGGTGCTGGCGCTGGCCAACCCCAACCCCGAAATCCTGCCCGAGGACGTGAAGGCCGTGCGCAATGACGCACTCATCGCCACCGGGCGCACCGACTATCCGAACCAGGTCAACAACGTCCTGTGTTTTCCGTACATCTTCCGCGGCGCGCTGGACTGCGGCGCGACGACGATCACCAAGGAAATGGAAATCGCCGCCGTGCACGCCATCGCCGACCTGGCCCAGGCCGAGCAGAGCGAGGTGGTGGCGCGCGCCTACGCGGGGCACACGCTGTCGTTCGGGCCGGAATACCTGATTCCCAAACCGTTCGATCCGCGCCTGATGATGAAGATCGCGCCCGCCGTGGCCGAGGCCGCCGCCACCAGCGGCGTGGCGCAGCGCCCCATCGCCGATCTGGACGACTATCGCGACAGGCTTCAGACCTTCGTCTACGCCTCGGGCACAACGATGAAGCCCATCATCGACGCCGCCCGCAGCGCCACCAGGAAGCGCGTGGCCTACGCCGAGGGCGAGGAGGAGCGCGTGCTGCGCGCCGCGCAGATCGTGGTGGACGAAGGCATCGCCCGCCCCACGCTGATCGGCCGCCCGGCCATCATCGCCCAGCGCATCGAGAAATTCGGCCTGCGGCTGAAGGAGAGCGTGGACTACGACGTGGTCAACGTCGAGCACGACGAGCGCTACCGCGGCTTCTGGCAAACCTATTACGAGCTGACCAAGCGCAGGGGCGTCACGGTGCCGATCGCCAAGATCGAGATGCGGCGCCGGCTGTCGCTGATCGGCTGCATGCTGCTGCGCTCGGGCGACGTGGACGGCCTGATCTGCGGCACCTGGGGCACCAACCAGATGCACCTGACCTACATTGACCAGGTGATCGGCAAGAAACCCGGGGCACGCACCTACGCCGCCATGAACGGCCTGATGCTGCCCGGCCGCCAGGTGTTCATGGTCGACACGCACATCAACGCCGACCCCAGCGCCGAGCAGCTGGCCGAAATCACCATCATGGCGGCCGAGGAGATGCAGCGCTTCGGCTTCAAGCCCAAGGCGGCGCTGCTGTCGCACTCAATTTCGGCTCGTCCAACCTGCCCAGCGCCGTCAAGATGCGCGAAGCGCTGACCCTGATCCAGGAGCAGGCCCCTGGCTGGAAGTGGACGGAGAAATGCACGGCGACGTGGCACTGGACGCCGCGCAACGCCGCGCCCTGATGCCCGACAGCAGCCTGCGCGGCGACGCCACCTTGCTGGTGCTGCCAGGCATTGACGCGGCCAACATTGCCTACAACCTGCTCAAAGTGGCGGCCGGGGGCAACATCGCGATCGGGCCGATTCTGCTGGGGGCCGCCCAACCCGTGCATATTCTCACGGCCAGCACCACCGTTCGCCGCATCGTGAACATGACGGCACTGGCCGTGGCAGACGCCAACACACCGGCCTCATCGAATCAGTGAGCGCCCACTCATCAGGCGTGCATGCCCCTGTTCGCATTGCCTGAATTTTAGGCAAGCGCTTGCTTTTTCGTGGCCCATGCGTCACACTACCGCCTTGGAATTTTCGGGTTAACCCGGAGGTTTCCGAAAGGTGTTTTTCATGTTGCGAACAGCGGCATCGCATGCTGTCCGATCGACTCGGTCACCTCGGTCTTTTTGGCAGTCCCGATGCTGGCGGTCGCGCTCTCTCTGGGGAGCGTGGCTGAAGCGCGCGACATGCCCTGGAAGACCGCCGAGCCGACCGTCGCGGTGGCGGATCTCCCAGGCAGGGCCAGCAGACGTATCAGCTCATCCTGCAAGGTGGCCCGTTTCCCTTCGGCAAGGACGGATCGGTGTTCGGCAACCGGGAGCGCCTGTTGCCGCGTGAGCGGCGCGGCTATTACCGCGAATACACCGTCGAGACCCCGGGGCACGCGACCGTGGCGCCCGCCGCATCGTCTGCGGCGGCAAGCGGCGCACCACGCCCGATGCCTGCTGGTACACGAGCGATCACTATTCGAGCTTCAGGAAGATCGTGCAATGAAAGCATTCGAACAGTTTCAACCCGCTCCGGCCGTCGCGCCGGGCGAAAACCGGTTATTGACTTCAGAGAAAGCAGCGGAGATGGATCAACCCCAACGCCCGCCCCAGGAAACGCCGCTCAAGGGCGTGCGCACCAACATCGTGCAATCGATCCGGGCCTTCCACGTGCATGACCTGCAGGATGCGGCGGCGCAGCTCGGCCAGCATTTCCTGTACGCCAACCTGGCCAACGCGCAGACCAAGCAGGACGTGCTGGACATGATCGCCGCGCAGTTCACCTTCCCGGCACACTTCGGCAAGAACTTCGACGCGCTGTACGACTGCATGACCGATCCGCTGCACAAGAGCGGCCCGCAGCCTGGCTTCATCGTCGTGCTGGAACAGATCCCGGCCACCGCCAAATTCGACAAGGAAGCGCGCGAGCAGTTGCTCGACATCTTCCGCGACGCCGCCGACTACTGGAACGACCGGAAGATACCGTTCAGGTGCTTCTATTCTTTTCGGTAGCCCGTTCTGCACCAGCTGGCCAAGCAGAACGGGCGAATGAGGCCCAGGGCGAAACCGCGCCCGCCGACAACATCGAGGTGGATGGCAGCGAAAAGATGCCGACCGACAAGCTGGTGGACATCTCCCGCTGGCGCTGCGCATGAGCAGCCCGTTCAACGCCGGGTACTGGTTGAGCGCTGCCTGACGCGGCACAGCCTCCGCGCTGCCCATCAGAAAGAAAAGCCCGCTGCATGCGGGCTTTTCTTTGCTGGAGGCGCCGCACGCCTGCCGCCTACTGCTCGCCCGCTGCAGGTTGCGGCGTCGACACCGAAGGCTTCGCATCGGTGACGGCATCCGCTGCCGGCCTGGGCCGCGGCGGTGGCGGCGGCCGGCGCGGCAACTCGGTGGAGGGCACGGCCAGCGCCTGGCGCTCACAGTCGCGCTGTGCCTGGGTGCGCGCGGCGACACCGCTGACGCCGCCAGCCTGTCGCTTGCAGTTGCGTTCGACGATGCGTTCGCCCTCCAGGCGACGCGCCAGGCAGGTGCGCAGCTTGCCCTTGCGGTCGCGCTCCACCGCGCCCACCTCGCGCTGGCACAACACCATCCGCGTCGGCAGCAATTCGTCCGGATACACCAACGGGGGCGTGGCGGACTGCGCGCCTGCACCGCCCGCCCACACAAGCCCGCAGGCCACCCATCGTTTCATCGCACTCAATCGCTGCACCACACTGCTTGTTCGACTCCAACACGCCGACCCATGCAGGCGCGGCGCCGGCACCCTGACACCGGCCCGGCCATTCTCGCCGCGCCGATCTACAGCACGGTGACGCACGGCCGAACCGCGGCGCCATGCCCTATAGTGGGCTGAACGCATTCAAGAGCCGCCCCGTGGATACCGATACTGCCCAGCACCCCTCTCGAACACTACAAAAACAGAGCTTCAGGCGCAGTTGGTTCAAGCGCTGCAGGCCTTTTTGCCGCCTCAAATGCTGCTGTGGAGCAACGAGCAGACCACGCCTTACGAATGCGACGGGCTGACCGCCTACCGCCAGCGGCCCTTGGTGGTGGCCCTGCCCGAGAGTTACGAACAGATTCAACAAGTGTTGAAAACCTGCCACAGCCTGGGCGTGCCGGTGGTGGCGCGCGGGGCGGGCACCGGGCTGTCGGGCGGTGCCATGCCGCACGAGCGTGGCGTGACGCTGTCGCTGGCCAAGTTCAACCGCATTCTCGAGATCGACCCGCTGGCGCGCACGGCACAGGTGCAGTGCGGCGTGCGCAATCTGGCCATCAGCGAGGCGGCCGCCGCGCATGGCCTGTATTACGCGCCCGACCCGAGCAGCCAGATCGCCTGCACCATCGGCGGCAACGTGGCCGAGAACTCGGGCGGCGTGCACTGTCTGAAATACGGGCTGACGGTGCACAACGTGTTGAAGGTGAAAGGCTTCACCATCGAGGGCGAGCCCATCGAGTTCGGCAGCGAGGCGCTCGACGCGCCCGGCTACGACCTGCTGGCGCTGATCAACGGCAGCGAGGGCATGCTGGCGGTGACGACCGAGGTCACCGTCAAGCTGCTGCCCAAGCCGCGTCTGGCGCGCTGCATCATGGCCAGCTTTGCCGATGTGCGGCAGGCCGGCGACGCGGTGGCGGCGGTGATCGCGGCCGGCATCATCCCCGCCGGGCTGGAGATGATGGACAAGCCCATGACCGCCGCTGTCGAGGACTTCGTGCACGCGGGCTACGACCTGGATGCCGCCGCCATCCTGCTGTGCGAGAGCGACGGCACGCCGGAAGAAGTGCAAGAGGAAATCGGCCGTATGTCGCAGGTGCTGACAGCGGCAGGCGCTACCAAAATTGCAGTGAGCGAATCCGAAGCCGAGCGCCTGAAGTTCTGGAGCGGGCGCAAGAACGCCTTCCCCGCCAGCGGCCGCATCAGCCCCGACTACATGTGCATGGATTCGACCATCCCGCGCAAGCGCCTGGCCGACATCCTGCTAGCGATCCAGCAGATGGAGCAGAAGTACGGCCTGCGCTGCGTCAACGTGTTCCACGCCGGCGATGGCAACCTGCACCCGCTGATCCTGTTCGACGCCAACGACCCCGACCAGCTGCGCCGCTGCGAGCAGTTCGGCGCCGACATCCTGGAAACCAGCGTCGCCATGGGCGGCACCGTGACCGGCGAGCACGGCGTCGGCGTCGAAAACTCAACTCGATGTGCGTGCAGTTTTCTGCCGAGGAGAACGAGCAGATGTTTGGCATCAAGCGCGCCTTCGATCCCCAGGGCCTGCTCAACCCCGGCAAGGTGATTCCGACCCTGAACCGCTGCGCTGAATACGGCAAGATGCTGGTGCGCGCCGGGCGGCTGCCGTTTCCCGAGCTGGAGCGGTTTTGACGCAGCGTTGGCGGCAGCGAACACGCTGCGTCTTCATCGGCTTGGTTTGGAACGCGGCTTATTCCATTTCCAATTCAATGCGTCAACCACCGTCATCCCGGCGAAGGCCGGGATCCATGTTTCTCCGCACACGCCGTCTGGATTCCGGCTTGCGCCGGAATGACAAGATATGGCAGTTTTGATCTGGAATTGGAATTACTGCGGCGCGGTGCTTTCGGCAGCCACCCAGGCCGCGAATTCGCTGCTGGCCTGCGCCGGCAGGCAGACGATGGCCGGCAGCTCGTAAGGATGGTGCTCGCGCAGCGCAGCCTGCAGTGGTGCGCTGCGTTCGGGTGTGGTCTTGAACAGCAGGCGGAATTCGGGTTCCTGCTGCACGGCACCGTTCCATCGGTACACGCTGTCGATGGCTTCGATGTGCACACAGGCAGCCAGGCGTTGCTCGACCACGGCGCGCGCCAGCCGGTCGGCATCGGCGCGCGTGCCGACGCTGGCGAGGACCAGAAGAATATTGGTCAAATCGGCTTCCAGCGCCTGTCCATCAAGCGCTGACAGCTTCTTTATTTATAGCATTCACGCCGATCGCATCCAGTGCCTTGGACAGCTGACCGACACTGCGGTCGACATCCGCCCATTTGTCCAGCCCGAACAGGCCCAGGCGGAAGGTGCGGAAATCCGACGGTTCGTCGCACATCAGCGGCACGCCGGCCGCGGTCTGCAGGCCCTGGGCGATGAAGGCCTTGCCGCTCTGGATATCGGGGTCGGTCGTGTAGCTGACCACCACGCCCGGTGCCTGGAAGCCCTCTGCTGCCACGCTAGGCATGCCGCGCGACGTCAGCAGCGCACGCACCTTCTGGCCCAGCGCCATCTGCTGCTCGCGCACGGTCGCAAAACCGCGGTCCCGCGTTTCCTGCATCGCATCGCGCAGCTCTACCAGCGCTGTGGTGGGCAACGTGGCGTGGTAGGCGTGGCCGCCGTTTTCGTAGGCCTGCATGATCTGGTGCCACTTCTTCAGGTCGGCAGCAAAGCTGGTGCTGGTCGTGCCTTCCATCACCTTGAGCGCGCGCTCCGACAGGCACACCATGGCGCCGGCGGGCGAGCTGCTCCAGCCCTTCTGCGGCGCGCTGACCAGCACGTCGACGCCGATGGCCTTCATGTCCACCCACATGGCGCCGGAGGCGATGCAGTCCAGCACGAACAGGCCGCCGCCGGCGTGCGTGGCCTCGGCCACCTGTCGCATGTAGTCGTCGGGCAGCATCATGCCGCTGGCCGTCTCCACGTGCGGGGCGAACACCACCGCCGGCTTCTCGCGCGCAATGGTGGCCACCACCTTGTCGATGGGCGCGGGGCCCACGGCGCCTGAGGACTATCGCCGGCACGGCGCGCCTTGAGCACGGTGATGTTGGCGGGCGCGGTGAGCTTGCCCATCTCCAGAATCTGGCTCCAGCGGAAGCTGAAAAAGCCGTTGCGGATCACCAGCACCTTCTGGCCGTCGGCGAACTGGCGCGCCACGGCCTCCATGCCGAAACTGCCGCTGCCGGGCACGAACACGGCGGCGTCGGCGTGATACACCTCTTTCAGCAGACTGGAGAGATCTTTCATCACGCCCTGGAACTTCTTGGACATGTGGTTCAGGGCACGGTCGGTATAGACGACCGAAAATTCGAGCAGGCCGTCGGGATCGATGTGGGGCAAAAGGCCGGGCATGGCAGTCTCCTTGGTGGGGCACAGCTGGCAGTGTGCCAGCCTCAAACGATTCACTTTACACGCAAGAGCGCTCCTTCGCGGCACTCATGGAAATCGGTGCCCTGCCCTTCTCCGCTCCGGTTGGTTCTGCCCTGCCAGTAGTGAGCTTGCCGGCATCGGCGTCAGTTTTTCGACAATAGCCCGCCCACAAGCTTGGCCCCGCGCAGTGTTCGTGCTGTGCGGCGTTTCGGTCTGAACGTGAAGCTGATGCTGAGTGTCGCCATGACGGCAGGTGCCGGCAAGGCTGCCAAGGCACGGCCGCTCGTGGACGACGGCCACCTGTGCATCCAAGTCTTTCTGCTGGATGGTGTTTCTGCTCGACAGCGAGCCGGATTTTGCTTCGTGCCCCCTCATCGCGGGTGCGGCACTGCCCCACCGCGAGTCGACCGTCATCCTGCTGTGTGTCAGACGACCCCTCCCCTCTGCCGCGTCGAGTGAACTGGCCCAGGGCTCATGCGTGGTGGCCGAGGACTGGCGGCCTCAGGCAGAGTTAGCCAGGACCCACGCCACGCGCCACCAGTTCACGCACTCGCTCATCACCCAGGTAGTGCGGACCGTCAAAAGCATAGATCGGCCATGCCTGGTAGGCGTCGATCTGGGGCAGGAATTCGTCCGCCGTGGCACTGCGGAACCCCCGTTAGGGGCCGGGCGAAAGGCTTCCGCGATGACGCGCACGCGGGAGGGCCCCAGTCGGCGTGTCAGGTGCACAAGATAGTCGCGCGCCACCTCGGGGTGCGCGCATGCACGCCCACGCCGTCTTGAAAGAATACGCCCACGTCGCGTGGCAACCAGCGTTCGATCCAGTCGGCCAGGGCGCCGGGACCCAGGTTGGCGCTGTCGTAGGCGCTGATCCACAGCGGGCGCGGCAGCTCGCGCAGCGCCTCGGCAAGCAACTCGGGGCCCGCCCAGGTAGGGTCGACCTCGGCGGGGAAATACCAGCCGCTGACCCGCAGCGGCAAGGGAGCTGCAGCCAGCGCCAGCGCGCGCGATTGCGCCGCCAGTTCTTTCAGCGACGCACGTGACCATGCTTCGTCGTGCAGGCCCGAGAGGCCCAGAATGACGTCGCGCGCCCAGGGTTCACTGGCGATCCGGTACCAGTCAGGCAAGTCCGGGCCAATCAGCGGAAGTCCTGCGCCTTCGACAAAGCTCTGACCATCCACGGCCGACCATTGGACCAGCAACCGTCTGACACCTAAGCGCTCCCATCCGCCACGGGGGCGCAGAGTCTGACGACTGAGTTGCCAGACGATGCCGTCGATACGGCGCGCGGCCGAACTTGGCTGACCAGCGCACGCTCCCGACGCTGTGACAGCGACAGCCGTGGCCAGCACCGTGCGACGTGTCAGGGCACGCGCCCTTCCTAGCGATTGTCGAGGCGACTGGGCGAGGTCCATGTGTAGCCCAGGGCCTCGAGGCCTGTCACGATCTCCTGCAGATCGCGCATGCCACGGCCGCCGGTGATTTCACCGATAAGGAATGGGTGAATGAAGAACGAGGCGAATCCATCGCGCACAACCCGAGCGTATTCGGCGTTGCGGACCACATCCTGTGCCGTGAGTTCCTCCTCGACGCCGAACTGGTAGTACTGAAGGTTGCCTAGGTTTTCCGGCAGCACGCGCAGACCGTAAATATCGCGCTCGATCACGTAGGGGAAGAACTGCCACAGCTCGAAGTCGGCACCCAGGCCTGGCGTGAGGTTGGGGGTGCCGGAGGTGTAATAGGTGTGGCGCTGGTAGGCAGTTTGGTAGACCTGTTCAACGGCTTGCAGGACGGACGGCGCACCATGGTAGTGAGGGGTTTCCCAGGCGACGGGCTGATACCCGAGATCGAGGAACTGACGCAACCCGGTGTTGACGCGATTGAGTGCCCAGGCCACTGAATCGCCCGCCATGGGGGCATTGCGCATCACGTCCCAGAACTCGTAGTCAAGGCCTGACCCCCGGTGCCGGGAAAGCCGTTGCGATAGGTATCGGACTGATGGCTCAGGCCATGCTGCACAATTTCGCCGCCCCGCGCCAGCGCGTAATCCAGCGCCAAGCGCAGGGTGGTGGCCTCGGCCAACGGAATGTCCGTGGGCACGCCGTTGTTCTGCGAACCATAGGGATCCTTGTAATGCGGGATCGTGGCCATCGAAAACGGGATGCCGCGTGCATGGAGATAGTCGACGACCGGCTTGAAGTTGTCCGGATCAACCTTGGCATCAATATCCTCCAGGCGGATCATGGCCTGGTGCGACTCGGCATGGTCGACGCCGAGCATGTCGTGCAATAGATCGGCGAACACCAGATACCGGTCACGGGCATGGATGTAGTTGAATGGCAGATTCGGCGACGAACCAGAAGTTGTCCGATTGCAGGACATACGGCGCTGTGGCTCCAGTTGCTGGATTACCGATCACCGCATGCACCCGCGCCCGCGTGCGGTCGGTGACCTCGGTGATGAACACTTCCGGATCGGCAGCGATTTCCCCTCATAGATGGTGGCACGCTTCTGAAACGAGAGGTTCTTGTAGTAGACGGTGCTGAAGAAGCTGGGCACGCTGCCGGCAGGGGTTGGCCCTGCGTCAAAGAAGCGGCTGCCCCAGGGAACGAAGCCCCAGCGTGACCTGGTGGAGAAACCGTCGAGCAGGTTCATCTGCTCCAGATTGCTGCGCAACCACACCACGCGCGCGTTGGTTCTGCTGACATCGCTCAGGAAGTTCGTGGGTACAGTCTGTCCGGTGGCCCAGCCGATATAGAACGTGGTGTGGTACTCGTTGACCGAGCCGTTGCGATACTGTTGGACGGGGATAGCCTGGACTTCGGCGTCGAAATGGCCCAGCAGGTTTTGCAGCATGATCCCGAAGCCGCGCCCGAGCCTGGCGTACTGGTTGTCCTCAGGTTCGTCGTACAAGATCAACACCCGCGGTCCGGCAGGAGGCGTGCGAACGGGCGCAGGAAGTGCCGCAACGGGCGCGCGTGGCACGGGCACATTGGTGCCGAAGGGAAAGACTGGCGGCGTCGCTCCGCCGCCCGGCCCAGCGGGTGGCTGGCTGTAGAAGGGTCAGACCCACCGCCGCAGGCGGTGAGGGCAATAACCATGAGCAGGTATGCGTATCGAAGAAGGCGTTGAATCACGATGTGCTCTCCTGCGGCCCGACACCTATGGTCAGGCCGTCGTCATTGGCAAGAATCGGGTCGGTCAATACACCAGCGCAGCGCGCAGAAACCACCCCTTGCCGCGCTCGTCGCCCGCCAGCCGCCAGCGATGCTGCAGCGACAGGTCGAGGTAGGAGCGCGGTGCGTGGTATTTGTCTTCGCGGAACCAGTAACGGGCACCCAGACCGATGCCCGCGCCCGCCGCGCCGTTGTAGCCCGCAGCGGTACGCCACGAGTTGTAATCAACACCCAGCACTGCGTGCGGAAACAGCACCCAGCGTGCATCCGGATCGCCCATGCGGAAGCTGCGTCCTGCCTGAGCTTCGAACGTCAGGTAGTCCTGCTTGCGCCGCAGAAAGCGACCGGCCTCCACGTACACGTTCAATGTATTCCAGTGCGGCACGTCGACGCGCAGATCGGTGCCAAATCCGCCGGAATAACCGGCACGCACCAGCCAGTCGTTGTGCGAGAGGGAGCCGATCTTGATGCGTCGCTCGATCGCCAGCACCAGATTGTGATCTCTCAAGGGCTTGACCCGAAGCCCCAGCGCCCCTTGCATCGTTTCCGCACCTCTCGGCCCACCATCCTTGCTGTAAATGGTTTGCGCCAAGCCTCCGTACACCTCCCAGAAGCTGCCATCCCTGTAGCCCTGCGGCCGCCAGTACGCTTCGCCCACCAATTGAGCGATGTCGCTGTAAGCGCCAGGCTGCGCAGCCACCGAACCCGGCGACATGCCGCGGTAGCCGAGCAAAGCATTGACGCCCCACGTTCGCTCACGGTCAGCCAACTCTCTGCGTGTGGCGAATTTCTGTCGAGAGCTGAGTTGCAGACGCCCTGCTTCAGCTGCGTCAATGGCTTCACGAAAATAGAGCATGGATCGTTCGTTGTCGACCATGCGGGTGGCGGTATAGGCGGCATCCTGCAATGACGTACTGGGCAGCTTGCCTGCCGCATGCGCACGATTGAAGACATCCAACCCGGTGCGGTCGTCACCAACGCGTGTCGCCAGATAAGCCAGATCCGGATCCGTGCTCTGGCGCAGGGCCGGCGTCGATACAGCTTCGGCAAAAAGCGCTGCAGCCTCGTCGCGGCGCCCTTCCTGCAGCAGAAGATCCACCTCACTGGATAGCGACAATCGGCCGGCTTGCAAAGCGGCCCGCGCATCGGAAGATGCCGCCTCGGTCTGCCCAAGCTGTTGCCGCAAGCGGCTACGTAGAGCCAAGACCTCGGGCGCACTGGGGCGACTCTCAAGGTAGCGGTCAGCTTCCGTGATGGCTTGGGTCGTGTTGCCACCCGATATCAGGGCTTGCAGGCGCAGCAGGAGATAGGGTTGGTGCGCAGGGTTAAGCTGCATGGCCTGCCCCGCCTTCTCAGCTGCCTCCGCATAGTCACGCGATGCGTAAGCTCGATATGCAGCCTGCGCGATCTCGCTGGCGGGGTCTGCAGGATTGGGGCCTGGCCAGATTTCGCACCCAGGCGTATAGGCGGAACCGAAACAGTTCACCATGGGCAAGCGCAACGCCGCCGTGTACAGGGATGCAGGCGAAATCACACGCCTCAGCGCGGTGTCCACCTCGGCCTGGCGGGCAAGAACGCCCGGATCTGTCCCCGCGCCGAGCGGTGCGATCAAGACTTGCGCGCGCTCAGGTTGACCGGCCGCGAGCGCTGCGTCGGCGGCGATGATCCGATAGCTCTGTTGTTCGTGCTGCGTCAAGTGAGGCATGGTCAGCGCGGCATCGAATGCCTGTGCTGCCTCACCTGTGCGCCCTTGGGCCTGCAACGCGGCGGCGCGCAAAACACGCAGCGAAGCATGGTCCGCAACCGCCAATCCATCATTGGCCACCTGCTCGGCACGCGCGTACTGTTGACCTTCGAGCAGCAAGCCCAACAACTGCAGGCGGTGTGCAAGCACGTTGGGCATCTGCTCCAGTCCCTGCTGGGCACGCTGGACGGCCTCTACCAGATCGCCGCGGCTACGCGCCTGGCGCGCTTGGTCGAAATAACCCCAGGCACGGCGCTGCTGCAAGCTCTCGTGCAATGTTCGCCACGCGGGATCAGCCTGCAGATTCGCTTGCTGCTCGACCTGCGCCATGGTGGCTGCCGCCTCGACATCGTGACCATTCTCCAACAGCAGGTAAACCAGCAGGCGTTGGTACTCCACGTTATCTGGCGCCTGTTGCGCCGCAGTCCGCGCATGCTGAAGGGCTACCCTGGTCTCACCCCTGTCGACCGCTGCATAAGCCGCGGCGGCGGCTGCATAGCCCGGGACGGCCGGTGCGGTCTTCTGCACCAGACCGGTTCCATGCCGCTGTCGCGGCGTCGATGCCGGGCGCTGAGCCGGGCGCCGCGGTGTCGCACGAGACGGAACCGGAGAACTCGTTACATCAACCGACTTTGTCGGCGCCGCAGACTTCGGTGCAGCCGCTGGGGCTGTCTCGGTGACTGGAGCAGCCGCCGTGGGCTCGGAGGCCGGCGCGAGCGCCGGCACTGGAGGGACCGCCCGCTCCAGACCGCGCAAGGCTTCGATCAAGCGCCGATCCCCGGGGTTGCGCTTGACCTGCGATTTCAGCAATGCCTCGGCCTTCTGCGCCTCGCCATAGCGGCTGTAAGCGGTCGCCAGATGGAGTGCGATGACCGCACTTTGGGGCGCCAGTCGATGGGCCTGCTCCAACTCCGAAATGGCCCGCCGCCCATCGCCTCGAGACATGGCCTCGAAGGCTTTGTCGAGATGAGGATGGAGCTGAAAACGCTGGAACGGCGTGATCTCCGGACCCAGCTCCACAACCTGTGAGACGGCTGCAAGCGGCCCGAGTGCCAGCGTGAAGAGAACAATGTGAGAGGTACGCATCATCGATTGCCTATGCTGTGCCATGCGCCCGCTCCGGTTCAACTTGCCCGAGCAGATGGGACATCGTCACCTGCAATTGCTTCTGAAGCTGAAGCGCCTCATCCAGTCCCCCAGATGTCAGCACACCTTCGCGCACCAAAAATTCGCCGAGACTGGTTTCGGTTTTTCTGGCGCAGCAGCAACGCTCCCAGCGCGGCTGGGTCTATACTGCCGACAGCCATCAAGACATCCCCCAGCAGAAGCTGTCGAGAAACGTAGTGGCGCCATAACGACCTGGCGTTGTCGACCGATATCCGCTGCTCGCGCACAGCCGATTCGAGCAGTTCCTGCGCTGGTTCGGAACCATGACGAGCGTATAGCCGCCGCAACTCGACGGTGACCTGACCCTTTGGCACGATCACATAGCGAACCGGTCGTTTCAACTTGCGCCCGATCGCCGCCAAAGACACCGGATCGATGGTCGCCTCGCTGGCCAAGACCAAGGTACGCCCGTCCTCGCGAAGCGGCACGACGCCATATCGCAGCGCAATGGACGCTGGTACCTGTGCCGCCGCCTGCTCATCGAGTGGTCGTCCGTCCATCGATTCCCAGTCCACCTCGCCCTGAGTCGCCACAGCCGCCGCCAACTGATCGGCACTGATCACGCCTCGGTGAACGAGCGCGCTGCCCAAGCGCAGGCCGCGCGTGGGTCTCTCCAAGGCAGCTTGCAATTGCTCCTCCGTCAGCGCCCCTTGATCGACCAGTATCCGTCCCAGCGGGTGGCGCTGGCGCGGACCCTCTCCCAGCAAAGGAAAGTCGTGATCCGTCTTCACCCAGGCCATTCGGCGCAGATCCTTGGCACGCAGTGCCTGCGCTACCGCGCGCCAGTTGGCCAGGAAGTTCACGAAGTTGCCCCAGATCAACCGCAACACCGACAACAGCCCCTGCAATACACCGTAATAGCTGGTGACAAAGAAAATCCGCTGCAAGATGCGATTGAACATGAGCACCAGGTTGACGAGAAGCAGCAGCACGAACCACCGGTCACCCTCGAAGATCGAAAGGAACTTGTAGCTGTCCGGCACCCAACGCTGGTAAAGCCAAATGGCAATCAACTGCAGCGCCAGCAGCGTGGCCAGAAAGCTGGCGAAGTTCGTGATGGCACCCTTGCGGTCACGCCACAGGAAGTAGTTCAGCGGCGCGCTCTTGGTCCAGCGCAAAGTGCGGAAACCCTGGATCACGATGCCAGTGATCCAGCGGGATTTCTGGCGCACTGCCGCCGCCAGCGTATCGGGGAAATACTCCCGCACCGAAATCACGCTGGCCTCACGGGCACTGCGCCCCACACGTTTGGGCGTCTGATGGTCGGAGTGGTGACTGGTGTCGTCCACCGGGAAACGCACAAAGATCTCGCTCATACCCAACTGCTTGAGGCGGAACCCGATGTCGTAGTCCTCCGTCAAGCTCTGGGTATCAAAGGCAATGCCATCCCCTGCGCCAGCAGCGCAGTGATGGCCCGTCGACTGAAGCAGGTTCCCACACCGGCGCTTGGCACTTGGCCAACCAGCGCCTCGCGCACCACGATATCCTTGCCGTGCAGTTCCGCGAACTCATCCAGATAATGGCCGCCGGTGAAATCCAGCAGCGGTCGCTCCAACGGATAGACGGGCAACTGGATCATGTCCTTTCGGTCGACCAGGAAGTTGAACAACCGCAACTCGAGCTTCGACAGCACGTCTTCTGCATCGTGCAAGATGAACCCGGCAAACTGAACGCCTGACCGCTGCTCGAACTGGAAAATCGCATCCACGATGTTGTTCAGGCAATCGGCCTTGCTGGTTGGCCCAGGTCGAGCACAAACCACGTTGTGAACATTGGGAAAGCGGCTGCGCACCTTTTCCACATCGGCAAAGGTCTCGGGGTCGTTGGGATAGGTTCCCACGAAGATGTGGTAGTTCTCGTAGTCCAGCGTGGTGGCTGCGAGCTCAGCCATCCGCCCGATGACACCATGCTCCTGCCATGCGGGCACCATGATGGCCAGTGGTTTCTCTTCGATGGCGTACAACGCGTTGGAGTCCATTCGCTGGTGGCGTGCATACACCGTGAGTGCGCGCCAAGCGCGCCTGACCCAGTAGGCGATGTCGATGAACAGGTCATCGACGCCACTGATGAAAATGACGATCGCGACCACGATCGCGATGGCTTTCAGTCCATAGAGATAGGCTGTAAAGACGTCAAGCCACGACATTGACCTGACCTTCCGGCTGATCGCAGGATGAATCTTCCCCGCACAGGGCGGACCCCAGCCGGTCGGCAATCTGCAGCCCGGCCGTGCCGTCGCCGAACGGGTTGCTGGGCGCCTGCATCCGCCTGTAGGCGACGTCATCGGTCATCAAACGGCGCACTGTTTTCAGGATCAGGTCACGATTCGTGCCGACCAGGAGCGCGCAGCCCGCGTCCAGAACTTCCGGCCGCTCCGTCTCTTCGCGCAGCACCAGTACCGGCACCTTGAACGTCGGCGCCTCTTCCTGCAAACCACCCGAATCGCTGAGCACCAGCCAGGCGTCGGCAAGGGCTTGCTGCATGGCGAGATAGTCAAGCGGCTCGGTAAGGCAAATATTGGCCAGCCCCCAGAAGGCGATGCACCGGCTCCTGGATGATCGGGTTCAGGTGCACCGGAAACAGCACCGGCAACGAGGAAATTCCCGCGCAATGTCGGCGACAGCGGCACACGCGTGCTCCACGTCGGCTCCCCAGTTCTCCCGCCGATGCATCGTCACCAGCAGATGCCCCTTCCCGACAAGACGGCGTCGAATATCATGCTGTGCGCACGCCCACAACTGAGCATCGACCACCGTATTGCCCGTGACCATGATCTTCTGAGGCGACACTCCCTCCCTTTCCAGGGCTTTCGCAGCGCGCGAAGTCGGCGCGAAGTGAAAGCTGGCGATGCGGCCGATCATCTGGCGCAGACCTTCCTCGGGGAACGGTCGGTTCAGGTTGTAGGTTCGCAACCCCGCTTCGACGTGTGCGACAGGAATCTGGTGGTAAAACCCTGACAGTGCCCCCAGGAACGCACTCTCGGTATCGCCCTGAACGATCACGGCGGCCCAGGGTTTGCTGCGCAGCACGGCATCGAGTTGCACCCGGCAACCTGTGCTGAAGTCCAGAAGAGATTCCTCTTTCCGCTCCAGAACATGGTCGGGCTTGACGTTGAAGCATGCCAGCATCTGTACAGCCATGTCACCGTGCTGACCAGTGTGTACCCAACTCGGGCGGGCCCAACTAGACTCCCGCAACGCATGGTAGACGGACGCAAGCTTGATGATTTCGGGCCGCGTACCGCAGACGATCAGGATGGGAACCTTGCCGTCTGGAAGTGTGTGGAGGAATTCCTCATCACAACACCTCGAAATCAGCCCAGGCTGAAGAAGGCCCCGAATCCTCGCTCGGTGGCGGGGCATCAAGGTCGACCACGAAGACGATCTCGCCGCCGAAGCGACCGACCCCAGCAACCTCATCAGGGCCTGCTCCTGCTCAGGCGTCGCCATGCGCAAGAAGCAGATGGCCTGCTGCCTGCCTTCATGTACAGACGTCAGAATGTCCATTCGACGAACAGTACCGAACGGCGCACACATTTCCTGCAACGCGGTCCGAAGGGCAGCAATATCTGCGCATTTGCACAGTTCTGCGATGGATCTCATTGTTTTGCTCTCC
Organism: Ottowia beijingensis; assembly: GCF_013423955.1. GTDB lineage: Bacteria > Pseudomonadota > Gammaproteobacteria > Burkholderiales > Burkholderiaceae_C > Ottowia > Ottowia beijingensis. The sequence goes on from NZ_JACCKX010000001.1 coordinate 1,923,045, forward strand.
CTGAAACGAGCACCGACACCAGTCGCTTGCTCTTATGAGCTGTTCCGACTGTACTCACTTGTGCACAACTCTCGAGTCGTTGCAATCAATGCGAGGGTGCATTCGTGATCTTTGTCACAATTCTCGAAGATTGGATCGATCCTTGGCTCGACCGCGCCGCAAAGGTCGTGCTTGCGCCCGTGTCACAATTTGCGACAGTCCGATTCGCAGTTCTTGGGATCTTGAATTCTCACCAGTCAACGTGAACAGCTCGCAACATCCCAGGCGCAGTGCCGAGGTCCCCCGGTCTCAGGGGGCGGAACTGCGCCAACCGCGAGAAGGGAAGCCTCGCTGGACAACATCGCGCGACTGGTGCAGGAGTCGACTGCACTGGATGCAGCATTGATCTGCTTGCAACCTGGCGCGGGCACGGAGCCTCTCCGCTGGGGGCCTGCGGGATCCCCATTGACGCGCAGGACCAAGACAGCGTCCTGGCCATGTGGACGAAGCTCATCTCGTCACCCGCGCCGACACTGGACGAACCCATTGCAGGACGGCGGATTTTGCAGCGTGCGGTGGCGCCGGTGCGCAATCGGGCTGGCGATCAACTGGGTTGGCTGATGGTTTTGAGCTTTTCTGACCCGGGGCCCCATCAAACCGCAGAAGCGCTGGTTCAGCGACTGGCCGCCCGCCTGAGCCACTGGATCGAACTCACGGAGGCGGTTGACCGGCACCCGAAGACGGAAGACGGCCATGCCGCCGATCAACTCGAGGCGCGCCTGCGCGGCGCCATGCGGGCCATGCAGATGGGCAGTTGGGTCTACAGCGTCGCACCGCGGCGGCTGGCCCTGAGCGCCGACGCGGCCATGATCCTCGGCCTGACGGCGCAACAGCCGCGCAATCTGGACGACCTTCTGCAATCCTTCACCGCCGAAACAGCCAGGGGCTGCGCCGCGCGTTCGTGGCATGCATCCGCGACCGCATGCCCATCGACACCGAAGTGCGCTTCAGCTCACCCGACGCCACGGGCCGCTGGATGCGCTTCATTGGCGAGGCCAGCACCAGCAGCGCTGGCGAGGTGCTGGAAATACATGGCGCCGTGCAGGATGTCAGCACTCGCCGGCAGGCCCAGGAAGAAACCGTGCGCCTGGCCATGCGCCTGACGACGACGCTCGCCAGCATCAACGAGGCCTTCGTCACCCTCGACCGGCAAAGCCAGTTCATGTACGTCAACCGCGAAAGCGAGCAGCTGCTGGGTCACACCACGGGCGAACTGCTGGGAGAGCCGGTGCATCGCTGGCTCGTGGGGCAGACCCCGGGCTTGCTGCAGGAGGAGCTGGAAGGCGCGCTGGCGCGCAACGAGCGCACCGAGTTCGAAGACTTCTACCCCGCACTGAAAAAATGGATTGAAGTCCGGGCCCACCCTTATGCCGAAGGCTTGGCGGTGTACTTCCGCGACGTCACCGAGCGGCGCCTCGCGCAAGAGCAGCTGATGCTGCTGCAGACCGGCATCGCGCGACTGAACGACATCGTGCTCATCGTCGAGGCCGTGGGTGGCGATGCCGGCCAGACGCGGATCGCCTTCGTCAACGATGCCTTCGAGCGGCAGACCGGGTTTTCGCGCAAGGACGTGGTGGGCAAGGGGCTTGGCGTGCTGGCGCATGGCGTGGGCGCCGACACCCTGAGCGAACTCATCACCGGGCTGGCGCACCCCGACACCTTCACCGTGCGCCGACGCGAGATGCTGCTGCAGCACCGCGACGGCTCCACCTACTGGATGGACCTGGACGCGGTGCCCGTGCGCGCTTCCGACGGCCAGATCACCCACTGGGTGGCGGTGGGCCGCGACGTGACCGCGCGCAAACAAGCCGACGAAAAATCCACCACCTGGCGTTCTTCGACCCGCTGACCGAGCTGCCCAACCGGCTGCTGCTGATCGAGCGCCTGGAAGCCGCCCTGGCCGAGAGCGAGCGCACCGGCCAGTCCGGAGCGCTGATGTTCATCGACCTGGACAACTTCAAGGTGCTGAACGACACCATGGGCCATTCGCGCGGCGACCTGCTGCTGCAGCGCGTGGCCGAGCGCCTGCAGCGCAGCGTGCGCAAGGCCGATACCGTGGCGCGCATCGGGGGCGACGAGTTCGTGGTCATGCTGCAGGGCCTCGGCACCGATCCGCACAGCGCGGCCCTCAAGACCAAGACGGTGGCCACCAAGGTGCTGGCACGCATGAGCGAGCCGTTCGACCTGGGCGACTACCAGCACTACAGCACCGTCAGCATCGGCGTCACCGGCTTCGGCGCCCAGCCGACCGGCGTGAGCGAACTGCTCAAGCAGGCTGATCTGGCCATGTACCAGGCCAAGAGCGCGGGGCGCGACACCATCGCCTTCTTCGATCCGGCGATGCAGGCGGCCGTCAGTGCCAGCGCGGCCCTGGGCGCCGATGTGCGCGCGGCCCTGCAGGCCGGCGACCAGTTCAGCGTGCACTACCAGCCGCTGTTCAACCAGCAGCGCTGCGTCACCGGTGTCGAGGCCCTGCTGCGCTGGCGCCATCCGGCGCGCGGCGCGGTCAGCCCGGCCGAATTCATTCCCATCGCCGAAGACACCGGACTGATCCTGCCGCTGGGCCACTGGGTGCTGGAGCAGGCCTGCGCCCAGCTGGCGGCGTGGGCGGAACGACCGGAGACGGCGCAGCTCAGCATCGCGGTCAACGTCAGCGTGCGCCAGTTCCGGCACCCCGAGTTCGTCGACCAGGTGATCGCAGCCATCCGGCGCCACCGCGTGGCGCCCCGCCTGCTGAAGCTGGAGCTGACGGAAAGCCTGCTGGCCGACCGCATGGAGATCACGCTGGAGAAGATGGACACGCTCAAGCAGCTCGGCGTGACGCTGTCGCTGGACGACTTCGGCACGGGCTACTCCTCGCTGGCCTACCTCAAGCGCCTGCCGCTGGACCAGCTGAAGATCGACAAGGGCTTCGTGGCCGATGTGCTGACCGACCCCAGCGATGCCGCCATCGCCCGCGCCATCATCGAGCTGGCGCACAGCCAGGGCTTGTCGGTGATTGCGGAAGGCGTCGCGACCGAAGAGCAGCACCGCTTCCTGGTCGATCACGGGTGCGATCTGTTCCAGGGCTTTCTGCTGGCCAAGCCGATGTCGATCGGCGCGCTCGAAGAATTCATGGATCAGCACCGCGACACAGCCACCGCGCCGTTGCACGAATGAGCTCGGCGCCGTCATCGCGCCGACTGAACCCCGGGACCTCAACCCAGCGTCATCAGGCTCGCGTTGCCACCAGCGGCGGCCGTGTTGATGCTCAGGGCGCGCTCGACCACCAGGCGCTCCAGCGGCACGTCGGCCTGGCCGGGTGGCAGCGCCGCCAGCCTGACGATGGGGCCGGCACGCCCCGCCAGCAGCTGCGCGATTTCACGCGTCCGCGCCTCATCGCCATGCAGCAGCACGGCGTCGACTGCGGCCGTGTCGCTGCGCCAGTCGGCCGCCACGGCGACCTGCGCCAGCACCTCCACCGGCAGCCGCGCCCAATCGGCCTGCGCACTGGCCGGCCACACCGCCTGGCCACCGACGGCCAGCACGGCAGCGGTCTGCAGCAGGCGATCGGCGCCGTTCGCGGCCAGACACAGCACGCGGGCGCAGGGCGCCAGGGTGTAGAGGTTGCGTTCGCCGGTCGGGCCGTGCAGCACGCGTGCCGGCCCACCCGGGTTGAGTTCGGCAAAGCGCTGGCAGGCAGCGATCAGCGCGTCGTCGCGCTGGGTCCGTGCCCAACCCAGCAGCGCGTCGAAGGCGGGCGAAGACCCCGTCGGCTCCCGGTCCGCGTCGCCTGCCGCACGGACAGCCTGCCGCGCCGCGGCGGCCGGCCGTGCGGACAGCAGTCGCAGCAGGTACAGCGGCCCGCCCGCCTTCGGGCCCGTGCCCGACAAGCCATCGCCCCCGAAGGGCTGCACACCCACTACCGCACCCACCATGTTGCGGTTGACGTACAGGTTGCCCACCTGGAGGCGCCGCGTGACGCGCGCAATGGTCTCGTCGATGCGCGTGTGCACGCCCCGGTCAGGCCGTAGCCGGCGGAGTTGATCTGGTCGATCAGCGCATCCAGCCCGGCGCGGCGATAGCGCAGCACATGCAGCACCGGGCCAAAGACTTCGCGCTCCAGCTGATCCAGCCGGTCGATCTCGATCAGCGTCGGGGCGATGAAGGTGCCGTGCACCTGCGCCTCGCGCAGACCGCGCGTGGCCTGGTGCACGGCCTGCCGCTGGCGCGCAGGGCGTCGATGTGGCGCTGGATGCCGGCCTGCGCGGCGGCGTCGATCACCGGGCCGATGTCGGGGACAGCGCCGCCGGGTGGCCGATGGTCGCCTCGTCCATGGCGCCTTTCAGCATGGCGACGATGCGGTCGGCGACGTCGGCCTGCAGGCACAGCACGCGCAATGCCGAGCAGCGCTGCCCGGCCGAGTCGAAGGCGGACGCCATCACGTCCTGCACCACCTGCTCGGCCAGCGCGGACGAATCGACGATGAGCGCGTTCTGCCCGCCGGTCTCGGCGATCAGCGGCACCGGCTGGCCGTCGGGGCTCAGGCGCGCAGCCAGCGCGGCCTGGATGTTGCGCGCGACCTCGGTGGAGCCGGTGAACAGCACGCCGCGCGTGCGCGCATCGGCCACCAGCGACGCGCCCACGGTCGCGCCATCGCCCGGCAGCAGCTGCAGCGCACCGTGCGGCACGCCGGCGGCGTGCAGGTGGCGCACGGACTCGGCGGCAATCAGCGGCGTCTGCTCGGCCGGCTTGGCCAGCACCACGTTGCCGGCGGCCAGCGCGGCAGCGACCTGGCCGGTGAAGATGGCGAGCGGGAAGTTCCACGGACTGATGCACGCCACGGGGCCCAGCGGCACGTGTGTGGCGTTGTCGAACTGCGTGCGCGCCTGGGCGGCGTAGTAGCGTAGGAAGTCGATGGCCTCGCGCACCTCCGACACGGCATTGGCCCAGGTCTTGCCGGCTTCGCGCACCAGCAGGCCCATGAGGCGCGGCATGTCGGCCTGCAGCGCATCGGCCGCGTGTTCGAGCGCGGCGGCGCGCGCGGACGGCGGCGTGGCGGCCCAGGCGGGGGCGGCGGCTTCGGCAATCGTCAGCGCGTGCTCGACATCCGCGACGGTGGCGGGGCGCACGTGGCCGACGATGTCGCGCCGGTCGGCGGGGTTGCGGATGGGGATGCTCCCTCGCCCAATTGGGGAGAGGGTTGGGGTGAGGGGCCGGCGGTGGCAGGACGTGAAGCGGTTGGCCCCCACCCCAGCCCTCCCCAGCGGGGAGGGGAAGAGCCCTCACCCCGGCCCTCTCCCGCCAGCGGGAGAGGGAGTGGATTCGGCATCGAATCGGGCGTCAGCGCTTGCTGGACGGGCGCAGACAGCAATGATTTCGATAGCGCCACCAGCGTCTGCTCATCCGCCAGATCCATCCCCGCCGAATTGCGCCGCGCCGCGCCGTACAGCGCGCCCGGCAGCGGGATGCGCGGATGCGGCGCGCCGACGGGCTGCTCGCGCTCGACCAGCGCCACCGGGTCTTCGATGAGCGCTTCAAGCGGCACCGCGTTGTCCGCGATACGGTTGACGAACGACGTATTCGCCCCGTTCTCCAGCAGCCGCCGCACCAGGTAGGCCAGCAGCGTCTCGTGCGTGCCCACCGGGGCGTAGATGCGGCACGGGCGCTGCACACCGAGCGCGCCACGCACGATCTGCTCGTACAGCGGCTCGCCCATGCCGTGCAGGCACTGGAACTCGTATTGCCCCGGCCGCCAGTCGGCCGTCCCGGCCATCTGCACGATGGCGGCCACGCTGTGCGCGTTGTGGGTGGCGAACTGCGGGTACACCGCATCCGGCGCCGCCAGCAACTGGCGTGCACAGGCCAAGTAGCTCACGTCGCTGTGCGCCTTGCGGGTGTAGACGGGGTAGTCGCTCTGCCCATCCACCTGCGCGCGCTTGATCTCGCTGTCCCAATAGGCGCCCTTCACCAGCCGCACCATCAGCCGGTGGCCGCTGCGGCGCGCCAGGTCGACCAGCCAGTCGATCACCGCCGGGCAGCGCTTCTGGTACGCCTGAATGACGAAGCCGATGCCGTGCCAGCCGGCCAACGCAGGCTCGTGGCACAGCCGCTCCAGCAGGTCCAGCGACAGCTCCAGCCGCTCGGCCTCCTCGGCGTCGATGTTCAGGCCGATGCCGTGCCCGCGCGCGCGCTCGGCAAGCTGCCGCAGGCGCGGGTACAGCTCGGCCAGCACGCGGCCTTTCTGCGCACGGCTGTAGCGCGGGTGCAGCGCCGACAGCTTGATCGAGATGCCGGGCCCGTCGATCAGCCCGCGCCCGCCGGCCGCGCGGCCAATGGCGTCGATGGCCTGCTCGTAGGCCGCCAGGTAGCGCGCTGCGTCGGCGGCCGTCAGCGCCGCCTCGCCCAGCATGTCGTACGAAAAGCGGAAGCCCTCGGCCTCGCGCGGGCGGGCGTTGCGCAGGGCTTCGTCGATGGTCTCGCCGGTCACGAACTGCTCGCCCATCAGGCGCATCGCGCGGTCCACGCCGGTGCGGATCAGCGGCTCGCCGCCCTTGCCGATGAGGCGCGTGAGCGACTGTCCCAGCGTGGCCTCGCTGTGCGTGGCCACCAGCCGGCCGGTGATCAGCAGCCCCCACGCGGCGGCGTTGACGAACAGCGACGGACTTTGGCCCAGGTGCGCCTGCCAATCGCCGCGCGCCACCTTGTCGCGGATCAGCGCGTCGCGCGTGGCCGCATCGGGAATGCGCAGCAGCGCCTCGGCCAGGCACATCAGCGCCACCCCTTCCTGCGACGACAGCGCGAACTCCTGCAGCAGCCCCTGCACGATGCCGGCGCGCCCACCCTCGCGCCGGCGCGCGCGCAGCGTGCTGGCCAGCCGGTGCGCCAGCGCGTGCGTGGCGGCGGCCTGCTCGGGCGGCAGGCGCGCGGCGCCCAGCAGCGGGGCCAGCGCTTCGGCTTCAGGCACGCGCGTGGCGGCGGTGATGGCGGCGCGCAGCGGCTGTTGCGGCGCGATCTCGGCGTGCAGGGCGGCGAAGGGGTCGGTGGCGGTCATGGCGGCATCCAGGGGTGTGGGAGCGGCCTTGGCCGCGATGGCAGCCCGTCATCGCACGAGGCGCTGATCGCGGCCGAGGCCGCTCCCACAGGGGAGAACATGCCGCCATTGTTCGATGCTCTCCACCGAATAAATCACCAACATGGGCAACTTTGGCAGCAAAATATTCAGCCATGCCCACCACCCACCCCGACCTCGACCGCATCGACCTGCGCATCCTGGGCGCCCTGCAGCGCGACGGCCGCATCAGCAACCTGAAGCTGGCCGACACCGTGTCGCTCTCGCCCACCGCCGTGCTGGCGCGCGTCCAGCGCCTCACGCGCGAGGGCTTCATCCGCGGCTACCACGCCGAACTGGACCCCGGCAAGCTCGGCCGCGGCATGGTGGTGTTCGTCGAGGTGCTGCTCGACCGCACCACACCCAACGTGTTCGACCAGTTCAAGGCCGCCGTGCAGGTGCACGACGAGATCATGGAATGCCACATGGTCGCCGGCGGCTTCGACTACCTGCTGAAGACCCGCATGGCCGACATGGCCGCCTACCGCGCCTTTGCCGGCCAGGTGCTGTGGCAGCTGCCGGGCGTGCGCGAAACGCGCACCTATGCGGTGATGGAAGAGGTGAAGAGCGGCAGCGCGCTGCCGCTGGGGTAAGCGGCGGCGCCGCCTGGATTACATGCCAAATCGCTCTGTAGCTCCCAGCCGATGAGCGCAGACAGCTATCAAACCAGAAGCAATCCGCGCATCCTGGTGGTCGGCACCAGCGGCGCCGGCAAATCGCGCCTGGCGGGCCAGTTGGCCGCCGCGCTCGGCGTGCCGCACGTGGAACTGGACGCGCTGTACTGGGGCCCCGACTGGACGCCGCGGCCGCGCGCCGACTTCGAGGCCGGCGTGCGCCAGGCCGCCGCCGCGCCGGCCTGGGTGATCGACGGCAACCACGGCAGCGCGCGCGACCTGCTGTGGCCACACGCCACGCACGTGGTGTGGCTGGACTACGGCCGCGCCACCGTCATGGCGCGCGTGCTGCGCCGCACGTTGCGCCGCGTGCTGCTGCGCCAGCCGCTGTGGGCCGGCAACCGCGAATCGCTGCGGCGCACGCTGTTCACGCGGGGCAGCATCCTGCGCTGGTCGTGGGACACCTTCGAGAAGAACCGCCGCGCCTACACCAGGTTGCGCGATGGCAATGCCTATCCGCAGCTGCAGTGGCTTGAATTCCGGCGTCCGGCCGAAGCGCGGGCATGGCTGCGGCGCATTCGAAAGCTATCACAATGATAGCTTTATGCGCTTGATACAAGGGCGCTTCGGGGCAATTTGAGCCACAAACGCTTCGACCGGGCAGCGTCCGCGCCGAACCACCATCACTGGCGCAGCCGCAACTCGTACTCGACGACGGTGAACTTGCGCACCTTCTCGCGCTCGGCCCAGGCGCGCAGCGGCAGGCCGCCGGCGACCATGGCCTGCAGCCGGCGCCGCGCCGCGCGCTGCCGCGCGCCATGTCCGGGTCCCACACCAGCGGGCCGTCGGCCGACAGCCCGGCGATCAGCACGCTGTGCTCGAACGAGCCGCTGACCACGTGGCGCCCTTCCAGGACGGCCGCGTGCGCCAGGCGGGTGGCGGTCTTCAGGGGCAGATGGTCGTCCCAGCGCTGGCAGCTGAATTCGATGTCGACCAGCGCGCGCCGGTCGGGGTGCCAGACCTGGCGGAAGACCCAGGACCTGCCCTTCTTCGACGGCACGTTCTGGTCCCACACCAGCGGCCCGCGCTTGCCATCGAGCGCGCGTGCCGGCAGGTCCTTGTCGGGCGCGTAGTAGCCGGTCTGGATGGCGGCGTCGGCCAGTGTGGCCGGGTCCACGCCGGCGATCATGGCCAGGCAGGTGAAGTGGCAGCCCGATTCCGCCAGGTTGTTCCACTCGCGGTCTGATTTTTCGGCGCGCGCGATCTGCTGCGGCTTGTCGACCAGGAAGGTGTTGCGGTAGAAACTTTGCGCGTGGTAGCGGGGATAGAACAGGTGCATTCGGATGCTCCGGATGTTCAGGCGTCGCCGCGCCGCGCGCGCATCAGCGTGCTCTTGCCGAACAGGCTTTCCACCAGATCGACGGCCAGCTCGGCGGTGCGGTTGTGGGTGTCGTAGGCGGGGTTGATCTCGACGATGTCGAGCGAGGCCAAGAGGCCCGTGTCGGCGATCATCTCCATGCACAGCTGCGCCTCGCGGTAGGTTGGGCCGCCGCGCACGGTGGTGGCCACGCCGGGGGCGATCTCGGGGTCGAGGAAGTCCACGTCCAGGCTCACGTGCAGGTGCGTATGTTCATCCACGCCGGCCAGCGCGCGCTCCATCGCGGCACGCATGCCGTGCTCGTCGATGAAACGCATGTCGAACACCTCGATGCCGGCGGCGTGCACCAGGCGCTTCTCGCCGGCATCCACGCTGCGGATGCCGATCTGGCGCAGCTCGCTCGCACGCAGCGCCGGCCGCTGCGGCGTGAAGCCGCCGATGCCCACCAGCTCGGGCGGGCCGTCGCCGCACAGGCTGGCCACCGGCATGCCGTGGATGTTGCCGCTGGGCGTGAGCGCGACGGTGTTGAAGTCGGCGTGCGCGTCGAACCACAGCACGCGCAGCGGCCGGCCGCTGGCCTGGCAATGCCGCGCCACGGCGCTGATGGAGCCGATGGCCAGGCTGTGGTCGCCACCCAGCAGCACCGGCAGCTGGCCCGCCTGCAGGGCGTCGAACACGGCGTCGTGCACGGCGCGGTTCCATGCGGCCACCTCGGGCAGATGGCGAAAGCCGTTCACCGGCGGCAGGCAGGGGTTGGGCGGGCCGCTCAGGTTGCCGGCATCCAGCACGTCGACGCCCTGGCCGCGCAGCGCCTCCACCAGACCGGCCACGCGCAGCGCCCGGGCCCCATGCTGGCGCCGCGCGCGCCGCCGCCGACGTCGGTGGGGGCGCCGATGAGGCAGACGGTGGCGGGTGTGGCCATGGCGGTCAGTGCAGGACAGTGGCGGGGTGCGCGGGCGATGCGGCCATCTTCGCACGGCCGGCAGCAACGGCACCCGTGCACCCATAATGGCCCGCATCCTTCACTTCACACGCCCCGCGTCCGGCACCGCCGGCAGGGCGACCACAACACATGCTGGTTCTGATTCTTGGGTTGCTGATCTTCCTGGGCATGCATTCGGTGCGCATCTTTGCCGACGACTGGCGCACGGCCACGCTGGCGCACCTGGGCGAGAAGCCGTGGAAGGGCGCGTATTCGCTGGTGTCGCTGGTCGGCTTCGTGCTCATCGTGTGGGGTTACGGGCTGGCGCGCCAGCAGCCGGTGGTGCTGTGGCAGCCGCCGGTGATGATGAAGCACCTGAACTCGCTGTTCACGCTGGCGGCCTTCACCCTGATCGTGGCCGCCTACGTGCCGCGCAACCACTTCAAGGCGAAGCTGCGCCACCCGATGGTGCTGGGCGTGAAGCTGTGGGCTTTCGGCCACCTGCTGGCCACGGCCAAGCTGGCGGATCTGGTGCTGTTCGGCGCCTTCCTGCTGTGGGCCATCCTGTGCTACCGCGCGGCGCGCAGGCGTGATCGCGCGCTGGGCACCACCGGCGCCGCCGGCGCGATGGGTGGCACGCTGGTGACGCTGGTGGTGGGCGTGGTGGCCTGGGCGGCGTTCGCGTTCTGGGCCCACGCCGCGTGGATCGGCATTGCGCCGTTCGGGCGCACGCTATAAGGCCCTGGCCCCATCCACATGGGAGTATAGGACTCCAATGCCTATCTGGCGGGCGCTGCCGGGCAGTATATTGGGAGTATACCGGCAGCAAGCCCGCTCCCACCAAGCGCGTTGCGCACGCCCGCCGCCGGCCCACGCTCGCCGTGCCGCGCTGCACGAAGCCCTCGAACGCCTCGAACTCCGCCGTCGCCATATCGGCCACGGCCACGCGCGTGACACGCGCCTGCGCCGGCCCGCGCTGCGCCCAGTCGATCACGGCCTGCACCGCGTCGGCCGGGCCTTGCACCACGGCCTCCACCGGCCCGTCGCGCAGGTTGCGCACCCAGCCGCGCACGCCCAGCCGCGTGGCCTGCTCGACCATGCTGGCGCGGTAGTACACGCCCTGCACGCGGCCTTCGATGAGCAGGTGGCGGGTCAGCTCGGCGATCATCATCGGCCCATGATACGGGCCGCCTATAGTGGCCGGGTTTAACGAAGGAGGAACAGGATATGATGCTTCGCTGGTTGTGGCGCGGCTTGCTGGCGCTGATCGTGGTGGCTGCGCTGGGCGTGGCCGTGGCGCTGTGGCGCTTTGCCAATTACGCGCCGGCCGATCCGGCCATCGCGCCCGACGCGGCTGCGCAGGCGCTGTTCATCGACGACTACGCCGGCGCGCGCCAGGCCTTCCTGGCCGAGGGCGATGCGCTGGCCGCGCGCTTTCAGCGGGTCGAGCGCTTCGCCATTCCGGTGGCCAGCGCGCAGGCCAGCGGCCTGTTCGTCGACGGCCTGTACGTGCCGGCGCAGCAAAGCCCCAAGCGCCTGATCATCATGTCCTCGGGCGTGCACGGCGTGGAAGGCCCGGCGGGCAGCGCCGTCACGCGGCTGTTCATGCAGGAGTTCATGGGCGAGGCCGCGCTGGCCGACACCGGCGTGCTGCTGCTGCACGCCATCAACCCCTACGGTTTCGCGCGGCAGCGCCGCTTCACCGAGCAGAACGTGGACATGAACCGCAACGCCGCGCAGACCAACGCGCTGTACCTGACCGACAACGCCGGTTATCCGCTGGTCGACAGCCTCATCAACCCCACGCAGCCGGCCGACCTGGGCGCGGTGCAGCACCGGCTGTTCCTGCTGCGCGCGGTGGGCATGATCGGCCAGCACGGCATGGGGCCGCTGCGGCAGGCGGTGCTGCAGGGGCAGTACGCGTTTCCCAAGGGCATCTACTACGGCGGCAGCGCGCTGGCGCCGCAGTTCGAGGCGCTGGCGCCGCGCCTGCGCGCCATCATGAACGCCTACCCGGTGTCGATGAGCATCGACCTGCACACCGGCTACGGCGCGCGCGGGCACCTGCACGTGTTCCTGAACCCGCCCGACGAGCCGCGCGTGCGCCAGGGGCTGGAGACGGTGTTCCAGGGCCACCCCATCGACTGGGGCAGCGGCAAGGATTTCTACACCATCACCGGCGACGTGACCTCGTGGATGGGCTCGCTGCGCGAAGGCGGGCTGCACCTGCCGGCCGGCTTCGAATACGGCACGCTGGACAGCCAGACCACGCTGGGCGCCATCAAGTCGCTGCACATCACCGTGCTGGAGAACCAGGGCGCGCAATGGGGCTACGCCAGCGCCGACGACCAGGCCCGCATCCAGCGCGACTACCGCGAGATGTTCAACCCGTCGTCGCCCGCCTGGCGCACCAAGGTCATTGCCGACAGCCGCGCGCTGCTGGCGCGGGCGATGGCGCAGTACGCCACGGTGCAGCCCTGATTCCATTTCGAGATCGAAACGACATGAATCTCGTCATTCCGGCGAAAGCCGGAATCCAGACGACGCGCGCGCCGAGCGCATGGATCCCGGCTTTCGCCGGGATGACGATGGTTAACGTCTTGAGGTGGAAACGGAATGAGGCATCATGAAAGCGCCTGCCCGCGCCGTGCCGCTGATCAACCCCACGCGCTGCACCGGCTGCGGCTGGTGCGTGGCGGTGTGTGCGCCGCGCGTGCTGTGGCTGCGGGCCGAGGGCGGGCGCAAGACCAGTGCACTGCATGACGCGGCGGGCTGCACCGGCTGCGCGCTGTGCGCCGTGCGCTGCCCGTTCGGGGCGATCACGATGCTTCGAGTCAAAGCGCCGACTGCATCCTCGAAAATATCAATTTGATAGCTGCCTGCGCTTGCCCCACGGCGCCAGCGGCACAAAGGCGATAATCGGCGCATGGCCTCCGTTGCATCCTCCTCCACCCACGACACCACCCGCATCGACGGCACGCGCATCCGCGCCGTGCGCCCGCTGCTGACGCCCGCGCTGCTGCAGGAATGGCTGCCCGCGCCCGAGGCGGCGCAAGACCTGGTCGAAACCAGCCGCGCCGCCATTTCGCGCGTGCTGCACGGCGCCGACGACCGGCTGGTGGTGGTGGTGGGGCCCTGCTCGATCCACGACCACAACCAGGCGCTGGAGTACGCGCGCCGCCTGCACGCCGAGACCGCGCGGCTGCAGGACGACCTGCTGGTGGTGATGCGCGTGTACTTCGAGAAGCCGCGCACCACCGTGGGCTGGAAGGGCTACATCAACGACCCGCACATGGACGGCAGCTACGCCATCAACGAAGGGCTGCAGATGGCGCGGCGCCTGCTGCTGGAGGTGCTGGCGCTGGGCCTGCCTGTGGGCACCGAGTTTCTCGACCTGCTGAGCCCGCAGTTCATCAGCGACCTGGTGAGCTGGGGCGCGATTGGTGCCCGCACGACGGAGAGCCAGAGCCACCGCCAGCTGGCCAGCGGGCTGAGTTGCCCGGTGGGCTTCAAGAACGGCACCGGCGGCAGCGTGAAGATGGCGGCCGACGCCATCCTGGCCGCGCAGTCTCCGCACGCCTTTCTGGGCCTGACCAAGATGGGCCAGGCCGCCGTGTTCGAGACGCGCGGCAACGACGACTGCCACGTCATCCTGCGCGGCGGCAAGGCGCCCAACTATTCCGCCGCGGATGTGGACGCGGCCTGCGCGTTGCTGAAGGACGCCGGCCTGCGCGCGCAGGTGATGATCGATCTGTCGCACGCCAATTCGAGCAAGCAGCACGCGCGCCAGATCGTGGTGGCCGAAGACGTGGCCGCGCAGGTGGCGGCGGGCGACGCGCGCATCATGGGCGTGATGATCGAAAGCCACCTGCACGAAGGGCGGCAGGACATCGTGCCCGGCCAAGCGCTGAAGCCCGGCGTGTCGGTGACGGACGCGTGCATCAGCTTCGAGCAGACGGTGCCGGTGCTGGACGGGCTGGCGGCGGCGGTGCGGGCGCGGCGGGTGGCGCGCAAATAGTGGAGTATGCATCGCCAGCACTTGATGGACGGGCGCTGGCGGCTTGCATGGCAGGGAGTATCTGCCCCGGCCGGCTGGCCCACCTCAAGGGCTCGAAACGGTAGCCGCTGGCCCCGCAGTGGACAAGACCGGAGCGCAGGCAAGGGAGTATGCATTGTCGGCGCTTGATGGACGGGCGCTGGCGGCTTGCGTGACAGTGAGTATATGGCCCCAGCAGCTTTGTGGGAGCGGGCCTGCCCGCGCTAGGGCGGTTGGAAGGGCGAGGCGCCGTCATCGCGGGCAAGCCCGCTCCTACAAGAAGGCGTATCGGGGCGCCCGCCGCGACCACTCACCCCGCGCTTTCCGCCCCTTTCCAATGGCCGCAGAGCAGGCCACGCCAGTGAACGCCGCGCAAGGGCTTGGCCCGCCCGCTGGCGTTATCCCCCTCGCGCAGCAGAGGGGAAGGCGCCGCAGGCGACTCAGGGGGTGCCTCTTATTTCAACGGCACGAAGCGGTAGCCGCCGTGGCGCGTGATCTCGGTCTTGTCACCGCGGCGCACCACGCGCAGCATCTCGCCGGCGACCGGAATCACCATGGCGCCGCCGTCCTTCAATTGGTCGACCAGCGTCTGCGGCAGCGTGTCGGGCTCGGCCGAGACCAGGATGCGATCGAACGGGCCGTGCGCCGGCAAGCCCAGCACGCCGGGCGTGGCGGCCACGATGCTGGCCCAGGGCTGCTGGGTGGCGGCCAGGTTGGCGGCGCCCCAGCGTGCCAGCTCGGGCACCAGTTCGACGCCGCGCACTTCGCCGGTGGCGCCCACCAGGTGGGCCAGCAGCGCGGTGCTCCAGCCCGAGCCGCTGCCGACGTCGAGCACGCGCATGCCCGGCGCCACATCGAGCAGGCGCAGCATGTTGGCGACGGTGCGGGGTTGCGAATTGGTCTGGCCGTGGCCGATGGGCAGGGGCCGTCGTAGCCGGCCTGATCGCGCACTTCGGGCGGCAGGAAGCCGGTGCGCGGGTGGGCGGCGAAGGCGGCCGCCACCGCATCCAGGGTGTCAGGTGTTGTCATGGCGCGGACGCCCGAAGGCGTGGAGGGTTGCGGCACGGCAGCGCCCGTCCGCGAAGCGGCTGCCGGCCCCACTGCACCGAGGGCGCCGGCAACAATGAGGCAGTGAAGCCACAGGCGACGGCCTGCGTGGCGGGTCACTGCGGGCCCGCGCGTCAGCGGCGGCGCTGGCCGCCACCACCGGTGGGGGCCGGGCCGCGGCGCTCGAGGTGGCGGAAGTTGATGCGGCCCTTGGTCAGGTCGTAGGGCGACAGCTCCAGCGTCACGCGGTCACCGGCCAGGATGCGGATGTGGTTCTTCTTCATCTTGCCGGCGGAATAAGCCACCAGCTCGTGGCCGTTGTCCAGCGTCACGCGAAAGCGCGTGTCCGGCAGCACTTCGTTGACGATGCCTTGCATCTCGATCAGTTCTTCCTTCGCCATCGTTTCTCCTGAATCCTTCAATGCTTACAAACTCTGTCTGCGTCACAGCGGGGACCGGGCTGAAAGGGCGGTCTGCGCGGCGCGCGCTGGTCGGGCACGGACCCGGCGCGGACGCTGCGAAGGCCCGGCACCGCCGCCCTTTCAGGGCTGATCGGCAAGGGCAGTGGCGGCACGGTGTGCGGCGCTGCCGGCGGGCAGGTATGAAGGGGCGCACCAGGCATAACCACAAGGCGAAAACGTGCTGTCTGCGGCACTCCCCCGCGCCAATGGGTCGTGAGGGCAACCCTTTATTTTACCCAGCAGGGCGGTCTGGCGCCAGTGCTGGCGGCGCGGTTCGGCAACGCCTAGCAGCGCAGCTGGAACTGGCGGCTGCGCGCCTGGTGCCGGCGTTCGCTGATCCAGTCCTGCATCTGCCCGCTTTGCGGCTGGCGCGCCTGGGCGTCGAGCTGCTCGATGCGCCGGGCCAGCGCGGCGCATTCGCTGCGCCGGTCGATGCCCACCCGGGCCGCGTTGCCGCCAGGCGCCGCGGCGGCCTGCGGCGCCCGCTGCGGCCGGGCACGCGGCAGGTGGGCGGCGCCGTCGGCCAGGTTCAGGTCGCGTTGCACGCGCAACTCGCTGGCCTGGGCGCCGGGGGCGCAGTCGCCGTCGGTGAAGGTGGTGCGCCCGGCCTGCACGCAGCGGGTGACGACGGTGTCGCCCGGCACCGCGGGCGACACGCGCGCCGGCGGCAGCGCGGGCGCGGCGGGCACGGGGGCGGGCCGCGCGGCAGGGGCCGGCGGGGCGGTGGGTGCGGGCGCGGCCGCAGGCGCTGGCTCGGGCGCCGGTGCCGCTGTCAGCCGCAGCAGTTGCAGCGCCAACACGCCCAGCAGCACCAGGCCGGTCAGCCACGCGCCCAGGGGCACGCCGCGCTCCGGCGGCGGCCTGAGAAAGGAGGGAGGCGGGTCGTTCGGCATGGGTGCATGGGCCAGGCGGCGCCTCGGGGCGCCATGGCGGCAGGGTAGCCAACCCAGCCCCCGGCTGGCAAGGGCAGGCGGCGGATGAAGCCGCGGATCCGGTGCTTTCACACGCTGACAGCCACGCCGACAGCTCCCGGCCAAGCCTTGCGACTTGTAATGTGAGTATGCATTCACATCGTTACAACGCCAACATTTGCGCCCGTCATGTAACGGGCAAAGCCGGCAGACTGCGCCTTGTGTTCAACCACCGAAAGGTATTCACGCATGTCTCAACGCATTCTTCGCACCGTCCCCGCCGCCCTGCTGATGACCACGGCGCTGGCCTGGAACCTGCCGGCCGCGGCGCAGGGCACGATGGGCGCGCCGGTTGGCGCCGCCACCGGAACGGTGCAGAAAGCACCGGCACCCGCCACCCCGGCGCCAGCGGCTGACACGGCCCCGCGGCGGCGCGGCCTTTGGCGGCGGCAGCGCCCTGCCGGCCGACCTGACGCCCGCCATGCCGGCCAGCGCGGCCAGCGGTGCCGCCAGCGCCGGCAAACCGGCGGGCATGCCGGCGCCGCGCTCCACCCGGCCCTGAGTGCGGCCGGCCCGGGGCGATGGCCCCGAGTTGACCGCCGCCATATGAAAAAACCCGACCTGTTCAGGCCGGGTTTTTCTTGTCTTTTCGGCTTTAGCGCCCGTCTACATTGCGCAAACAGCTATAAAACTTGCTGCACTATCAAGAAAACTTGAAGCGCTCGCCAGGCCCTCAATCGCCCGGCTTTTCGTCCACCACCTTCGCCGCCGGGCGTTTGCGCGCGGCGGGCGCGGCCTGGCATCGGCCGCCGCCTTGGGCAGCGGGGCGCACTGGGCGGCGGCGTGCTCGGCACGCAGGGCGCTGAGCCGGCTGGAGATGTGGTCGAGCACGTTGGGCGGCAGGGGCTGCCTGAACTCGAAGTCCAGGCGCGTGATCTCGGCCAGCAGGTAGCCGCACACGGCGGTCTGGTGGCTGGGATCGCCCACGCCCAGGCTGGTCGGGCGCGCCACCAGCACGGGCACGCTGTCGCCGGTGGAGCCGACGACGCCATTCGGGTCTTCGCCATCGGCTTGCAGGGCTTCGCTGGCGGCGCCGTCGGGGCAGGGCTGGTTGGAATAGGTCACCTGGCCGTCGACCACGCATTTGTGGATGGCCTGGCCGGTGACGGCGGGCGCCGGGGCCTCGAGCGGCGCGCTGGGCTGCGCCGGCTGCACGGTGCGCCCGACGGGCGGAGCGGCGTCGGGCTGGCGCGCGCGCGCGGCGGGCGGCGGTGGCGGCGCGGCGGGCGCCTCGGCCACGGCGCGGCGGCGCTCCACGTCATTCACCAGCCATTCGTACGCCTGGTAGGCACCCACCACGATGACCAGCACCAGCACGGCCGCCACCAACCAGCGCCACAGGCTCTGTTCGGCCTCGGGCTCGGGCGGGCGCAGCGGCTGGTCGGGGTGGTCGTGAGGATCGGGGGCATGGCGAGAGCGGCGGGCAGGCCGCGCGGCGGATGCGGCAAGGGCGAATGATACGGGAGGCGGCCCATCCGCAGGCGGTGAAGGCTTCATGCAGAAAATTCGAGTCAAATCGGGTTTTTAGCCTTTACCGACAAGCGCAGGCAGCTATTTATTGAATAGCAAAAGATTGTTGGTAAACCTCCGCTGGCGGCCGTCATTGGCCCCGGCTACAGTGCCCGCAGCCATGACCGCCGCCGCGCCGCCCTGCCTGCACCGCCCTGGCCCGCCAGCGCGCGGCTGCGCCTGCGTGAGTTTGCCGCCCACGACACGGATGACCTGGCCGACATGCACCGCGACCCGCGCGTGCGCGCGCAACTGGTGGACGACCTGCCGCTGGACGAGCCCGCCACGGCGGCGCGCTTCATCGCCGGCCTGCGGGATTTCTACCGCCGGCACGAAGGCACGGGCATCTGGTGCGCCGAGCGCGCCCTGCCGCCCGACGCGGCCACGCTGGCCGAGGCGCGCCAGGCGCATGCTGATGGCGAGATCAACGACGCGCTGCTGGCGCTGGTGGAAGCGCCGGAGTGGCGCTTCAGCGGCTGGTTCAGCCTGGTGCACGTCATCGACGACCCGGACGAGCTCGAGATCGGCGCCCGCCTGCGGCCCGACGCCTGGGGCGGCACTCTGGCGCTGGATGGTGGCGAGTGGCTGCTGCGGCGCGCCTTCGACGGCCTGGGGCGCGAGCGCGTGTTCGGCTATTGCGACCCGGCCAACCGTTCGGCCGCCCACTGCCTGCGCGTGCTGGGCTTCGAGGGCACGGGCTTGGCGCCTTACAACGGCCACCAGGCGGCGCAGTTCCGGCTCGGGCGCGACCGCTGGGCCGACTGGCACCGCCTGCCACGGCGCGACAGGCTGCGGCGAGCCGCCGCCGCGGCGTAGCCGCCAGCTCATTCCATTTCCAATTCAATGCGTCGATCACCGTCATCCCGGCGAAGGCCGCGATCCATGTTTCTCCGCGCACGCCGTCTGGATTCCGGCTTGCGCCGGAATTACGAGCTATTGCAGCTTTGATCCGGAATTGGAATCAGTCGACGCGCAGGCCAGCCGCGGTCAGGCGCACCCGCTCGGCGCCGGTTTTCAGGAACGCCTCCAGATAGGCCTTGCCGGTCTGGCGCATGCGCGCCTCGATACCGGCATCCGGCTGGCGCTGCAGACCGATTTGCGTGGTGGCCATCAGCATGCCCAGCGTGGCCAGTTGCTCGAACATGTCCTGCCGTTCGGCATGCCCCGTTTGCGCAAAGCGCGCATCGGTCGCCAGGGCCTCGCGCATGGGCGCGACCAGCGGCTTGAAGTGCTCATCGGGAAAGTTGGCGTTACGGTAACCCATGTAGCTGCCGGCCAGAAAGGCCGCCACGGCGCTGGCCACGTCGTTCGGCGGTAGGCCGAACTGCTTTTCGATCTGGCGAAAGCCATCCAGCAGCTTGCGAAACTCCGTGCGCACCTGCCCCTGCACCCCGAGCGCTGGAGCCACACACCCGACAACTACAAGCAGCGCATTCAGGAATACGCGGCGATGCCCGTGTGACAGCTTCGCCCATGAACCAAGACGAACTGCTCGTTGCGCTGTGCAAGACCCTCCTGGCGGAAACCGAGCGCCAGCCCGGCTGGTCCAAGTTGATCATGGTGGGTGAGATGGATGGTGGCAGCGCGGGCATGGCGGGGTACAGCTTTGACCTGTCGGGCCAATGGAAAGCCACCTCGCCGCGCGGCGGCGAGTCGCTGGACTTGCTGGAGCAGTTGCACGAGGCCATGACCGCCGCCAGCCCCACCGGCCGGCCGTGGCTTGCGTGCCTGCTGCGCATCGGCAGCAACGGCGAGGTGGGTGCGGATTTCGAATACGACGACGCCGAGCGCTGGGCCATCAACCCGCGCAATCTGGCGCAGCGCATCGCCGAGTTCGCCGCCATGCCGGTCTGAGTGCAAGGCCGCGCCCTGAATGCGCGGCGCCCCGCCCGCCGCATACTCCCCAATATGGTTCTCTGCAGCGCCCGCCAGTCGGGCGCTAAAGTAATATACTCCCACATATCCCTGAATTCACAGCCCGTCCACGATCATCGCGGTACGGTCCGCTGGCACAGACGTGACGGCCTGCGGTGACGACTCGGCCTGCAGCTGCGCCACCAGCCCGCGCCGCTGGCGCACCGGCACGCCACGCACCTGCTGGGCGATCCAGGCCAGCCGGTCGCGGTCCACGCTGCCTTCTTGCGCCCAGCGCGCGGCCTCGCGCTGCGGGTTGCGCAGCATGGCCGCCAGCGTGACAGCCTGGCGCGGGCTGAGGCGGCGCGCGGGCACGTCGAAGTAGTGGCGCGCAGCGGCGTCGGCGCCGCACAGCAGGCGGCCCTGCGCATCCTCGCCCCAGGGCGCCAGGTTCAGGTACAGCTGCAGGATGCGCGCCTTGCCCAGGGTTTGCTCGATCTCCACCGCGTAGAGCAGTTCGCGCAGCTTGCGCGCCAGCGTGCGCTCGTCCCCGGCCACCATCAGCTTGGCGACCTGCTGCGTGATGGTGCTGCCGCCGCGCCGGATGGCGGCGTGCTGCTGGTTGGCGTCGAGCGCGGCGAGCAGCTCGGCCAGGTCGTAGCCGGGGTGCTCGAAGAAGCGCTGGTCCTCGGCCGCCAGCACGGCGCGCGCCAGCCAGCCGCGCGCATCGTGCACGCGGTGCGGCCCGCAGGACGAGCGCGCGTGCGCCCAGCGCTCGGTGCCCAGGCCGCTGACGGCCAGGCCCTGCACGCGCGGCGTGACTTGCAGCGTGCGCGCGGGCAGTCGCAGTTCGGCATCTGCGCCGATGCGGCCGTCGATGCGCGCCACGGCCAGTTCGGGCAGGCCGGGCGCCAGCAGCGCCAGCCAGTGGCGCGCGGGGGCGTCGGGCCCTGCAGGCGCACGTTCCAGCCGGCACCCTGGCGGCGCGCCTGCCAGCGGGCGGTGATGACGGCGTCATCACCCTGCGGGTCGTGCGCGCCCAGCAGCAGCGTGCCGCGCAGGTGCTGCACCTCATGGCGCGACAGCGCGAGCTGCACCGCCGGCACCGCCAGCCGGTGCTGCCCCACGGCGGCAGGCAGGGGCAGGGTGCAGGGCTCGCAGTGCAGGGTCAGCACCGGCTCGGGGCCTTCCTGGCCGGCGGCGATCCAGCCCAAGGTGACGGGCCCCATCGGGCTGTGCACGCGCAGGCCGTGCAGCAGCGGGCCGATGCTCGGCGTGGTGGCCAGCCACACCAGCTGCGGCACGCTGGCCCGCAGCGTGAGCGGGCCGCGCCCGATCTCGGTGGCCCAGTCGCCCGCCGCCGGCATCAGCGCGATGCGCAGCGTGGCCCACAGCGCGCCCAGCGCCAGCAGCAGGGCGACGCCGACGATGAGCAGGCCGCGCACGAAGCGGCGCAGCAGGCGCTGGAAGGATTCGGCACGGGTCATGGCGGCTCTCCTGAAACGGCGTGATGAATATGAATTTGATAGCTGATCGCGCTGGATGGACGGGCGCTGCAAGCGTTTTTATGTGGATCCGGCGGACAGCGCCCGCGTCACCGTGACGGCGCGCCACGGCCCCTGGCTGCGGCCCAGCGCCGCCGCCCAGTACCAGGCCGAGGTGTCGGCAAAGCGCTGGCCGTGCGCGTCCTCGATCTGCTCGCACACGCGAAGCTGAACGTCGCCCTTGCGCGCGGTGAAGCAGCGCTGCACGGGCGCATCGGCGTGTTCCGCCGTTCGTTCGAGCCGCTCGCCCTCGATGCGGTAGCCGATGGCGCGGTAGCAGTCGGCCGCCGGGTGCAGCATGCGCGTGGGCACGGCCACGTCGCGCAGCACCACGATCTGGCGGCCGTCGGTCAGGCGCGCGATGGTGCCGGGAAAGCGCTCGGCAAAGCGCTGCTCCACGGCGCTCATCGCCAGCGGACGCACCGGCTGGCCTTGCCAGTGCGCGGGCAGTTCGGTGGCGGCATGGCTGGGCGCGGGGATGGCTGCGTCACTGCCAGCGCCCCACAACGCACAAGCCAGCATGGCAGCGCCGAACAGGCTCTTGCCGAGCACGCGGTGGGCGAAAGTGTTGAGCATCCAGGGCATGGTGTTCTCCAGGGTTTTCAAGAAGGCGGGCCTTGTGCGTCGGCAGTGGCGATCAGCGGTTTTCAACTGTGGGAGCGGCCTTGGCCGCGATGGGGCTGTCGCACGCCGGGTTGGCGCTCATCGCGGCCAAGGCCGCTCCCACAAGGATGTGCCGCGCGCCATCGCCCACGCCACGGCGCCACATACGGCTGCCAATGCCACCAGCCCGATGCCTTCATGCAAGGCCGGCGTGCCACGCCCCGTGGCCTCCAGCGCCACCAGCGCGGTGTTGCGCAGCACGTTGCCCAACAGCACGGCGGCGCCGACCAGCGGCAGGCGCAGCGCGAAGGCGCGGTCGCCGCGCCCGGCCCACAGCGCCACGGCGCAGGCGGTGAAGTAGCCGGCCCACGCCATCTGCACGCCCGAGCAAGGCGCATCGACGATGACCAGCAGGCCGTCGACGTTCAGGCTGCTGCCCTCGCGCAGCACGTGGAACCACGGCAGCAGCAGCCAGCGGCTGACCTCGGCGGTGAGCACGCGCAGCGGTAGCCGGCATAGAACTGCAACGAGGCGATGAGCGGCAGCGCCAGCACCGCCAGGCCCAGCACCGGCAGGGCGGCGATGGGAAAGCGCGGCGCGGCGTGCAGCACGCCGTCGCGCACCTGCATGGCACCGCGGCGTTCGTCCGGCAGAAACGCCAGCAGGCCGCCCGCCCAGGCGACGATGGCCAGCAGGCTGCCGAGCAGCGGTGCGACGTGGCCGTGCAGCGCCGTGGCGGCCAGCGTGCCCGCCAGCGCCATTGCCAGCCACGGCAGGCGCGGTGCGCTGCGCAGCTGCCCGCGCACCGCCACCAGCAGCGCGGCCAGGGCGGCGAGCGCCAGCAGCCCCAGCGGGTCGTCCGAACCATCGGCCATGCGCGCCGCCATCCAGCGCCAGGTGGGCCACAGCGCGGCGGTCTGCAGCGCGATCCACGCGAGGGCCGGCGCGCGGTCGAGGCGCATGGCAGCGGACAGCAGGCGGGGGAGCGGGTGAGGAAGGTGATGGACATGATCTGAGGTTTTTTGGCCTGTAGCGCTGATCTGGCAAGCGTTGGAAGCTATTGATACTGGAGCAAAGTGGTCCGGGGACTGGCTCCCTCGCCCCTTTGGGGAGAGCGCCTGCCCCGGACTTGATCCGGGGCTGGGGTGAGGGGCGGCGGCGTTGCAATGGATGCGCGGTCGGCCCCCACCCCAGCCCTCCCCAGCGGGGAGGGGGAGACACCCTCACCCCAACCCTCTCCCGCAGGCGGGAGAGGGAGAAGGCACTCAGGCCGTGAACGGCTGGCGGCGCTGGCGGCGCGCAGCCTGGGCGCCCAGCACGGCCAGCACCACCAGCATCGCGGCCCAGGTTTCGGGCTCGGGCGTGCTGCTCACCGCCGCGCCCAGGGCGCTGGCCTCGCCCACGGCGAGGTTGCTCACGCCTTCGGGCAGCGGGCTGGGCTGGTTCGCCGTCGCGCCTCGTCCACCCGGGTTGCGCACCACCTTGTCGACTGCGATGAAGCTGGTGTATTGCGTCAGCAGGCTGTAGTCGAGGCCGAGCTTGGTGATGGCGGCCTTCTGCGCCTCGCCGCCGGTCAGTGCCTCTTCGTCGCTCAGCGCAGCGATGCGGTGGCGTGCCCACAGCAGGCGAAGCGCGCCGGTCCCTGGCCCGTCGGCCGCCACGTCGATGGGCAGCGTCTGCGTGTAGGGGCCGTGCGCGGCGCGGCCTTCCACGATCAGGTTCGGCGGCGTGGTGCCGGCGTGCTCGCGCCACTTGCCGAACACGATCACCGGGCGCTCGGCCAGCACGTCGGGCAGCTGCTGCGGCTCGACGTCGTACACGTCGATGCCCTCGAAGCGCGCCTTCACGCTGGTCAGCACCGGCGATTCGATCAGCTTGCGAAAGCGCTCGGCCTGCGCCTTGGCTTCGTCGGGCCGGGTGACGATGAAGGGCTCGCCCATGCCGGCGCGCGCCAGGCCTTCCATCAGGTGTCGGTTGACCGAGCTGCCGATGCCGAAGGCGAACACGTTGGCCTGGCCCAGGTGCTGGCGCACCAGCGCGAAGGCTTCGCTTTCCACCGTGACGTAGCCATCGGTCACCACGACCACGGTGCGCGCCAGCTCGGGCGCCTTGGGCTCGGCATAGACGCGGCGCAGCGCCGGCAGCAGCTCGGTCGATCCGCCGCCGCCCATCTGCTCGATGGTGCGGATGGCCGCGTTGACGTTGGCCGGCGTGGCCGGCACCGAGTGCGGCGCCAGCATGCGGTTGGAGCCCGAGAAGAGCAGCACGTTGAAGGTGTCGCTGGCCCGCAGGTTGCCCAGCAGCTGCCGCATCAGCGACTTGGCGGTGTCGAGCGGAAAGCCGTGCATGCTGCCCGAGATGTCGACCACGAACACGTAGTCGCGCGGCGTGATGGCCGCCTGCGGCACAGCCTGGGGCGGCTGCACCATGGCGAGGAAGAAGTTTTCCTTCTCGCCCCGGTGCAGCAGCACGCCGGACTGGATGGCGCTGCCGGCCAGGCGGTAGTCGAGGATGAAGTCGCGGTTGTTGGCCACGCGGCTGGCCGCTGCGGCCAGCTGCACGCTGGCGCGTTTCGATGCGGTGCCCGCGTCCATGGCCGTGTCGATGGCATGGCTGGGCGAGCGGATGTCCTGGATGCCGATCGGGCTGGCCAGGTTGACCTTCAGGTTGAACGCGCTGGGGCTGACTTCGCCCTGGCGCAGCACGGGCTGGGCAGGGAAGGCCTGGGCGTGCGCGGGCGTGCTGCCGCTGGTCGTTTCGCTGGGTGCGTTCGACGCGGTGCCCGCGTAGCGGGGCCGACGACCGTCGGGTACACGAACTGGTAGTTGCCGTCCTGCGGCACCAGCAGCTCGTTGTAGCGCAGCTCCACCAGCACGTCGTCGCCGGGCAGGATGTTGGCGACATTCATCTGGAACACGTTGGGGCGGTGCTGCTCCAGCAGCGCGGCGGTCTTGCCTTCCTTCCTGGCCTGATCGTATTCGATGCGAGCCTGCTGCTTCTCGCGGATCTGCGCGGTGATCAGCCGGTCGGCGATGCGGACTTGAAGGCCGTTGACGGTCGCGCGCGTCGAGCCGGGGAACAGGTACTTCGCTTCGATGGGCACCGTGCCCTCGTTTTTGTAGCGCTGCGTCACCACCACATCGGCGATGACGCCGCTGATGTCGACGCGCACGTCGGTGCTTTTCAGCGGCAGCGCCTCCACGCCGGGCTGCGCGCCCTGCACGAAGAAGTAGGGGCTCTCGGCCTGGGTGCCTTCTGGCGCGTTCTGCGCGCGGGTGGGCGGCGCCAGCAGCACCAGCGCCGACAGCAGCGCATACCAGGCCATGCGCTGCGCGACCTGGCCGGCACGTTGGCCGCTGCGCAGCGTGCGCCGCAGCGGGGCCTGCAACAAGGGTGGCGCGCTGCGCAGCGCGGCGGCGGGCAACTCGCGCAGCGCGGTCAGCGCATTGGTGGATGGAAAGGCGCGCATGGTGTTCTTCCTTCTTCAAGTGGTGAGGTGGCGGGGCTGCGGCGCCGGCCCTCACATCCCGGCCGCCGCATGACCGCCACTGTGGAATCGCCACGGGAAGGCGCGATGAAGTGCGCGAGAAGAACGCACGCGCTCTGTGAAGTGCGCGTGAAATCGCCGTGAAGTGCCGCGTGGCGAACGACTTCAGGCGCTGCTGAAAGCTACAAAATCAGGAGCTGACCGCGCCGTATTTTCCAGCGTTAGAGCCCTATTCGAATCACATGTTAATCATGTACATGTTTGGTTCATGCGACTGTGAAATATGTCGTGGCAGGTATCTCACGCCGGCGCGGCACGGTGCACGGCAAGCGTGCAATTTGTCGCGCAAGCCTTTGTCACGCCTGCACACACATCGTGGGGCGATGGCACATTGGAGGCTCGTTTTTCAACCAACGTCTGAGAGCCCGAACCAGGGCAAGGAGAAAATCAATGGGTGCCAAGAAAGTGCGCGTCGAGTTCGTCGATGGTTCCGGTCAGGGCGTGGGCGGTGTGACCGTGAAGGCCACCGGCTGTTCAGAACTGCAAACCGCCCCCACGGGCCAGGCCTTCTTCCTGGTGGACGAAGAGAACTTCGCGGTGACGGCCAACGGTGCCGAGGTCTACAAGGGCACGCTGTCGGCCCTG
The DNA here is from genome assembly GCF_013423955.1 of Ottowia beijingensis. GTDB lineage: Bacteria > Pseudomonadota > Gammaproteobacteria > Burkholderiales > Burkholderiaceae_C > Ottowia > Ottowia beijingensis. The sequence goes on from NZ_JACCKX010000001.1 coordinate 1,949,245, forward strand.
CCCGAGAAGATCGTGTTCAAGCAGGATGGCGGCAGCTGGAAGGCCGCCTGATCGGCACCTGCCGAATCCGCTTCGACGAACGGCCCTTTGGGGCCGTTTTTCATTGAACCTAGAAACGGCAGTTGGATGCGCCCGAGCGTGCCGTGATGGGCGCGTCAGGCAAGGCGTGAGGACGCGGCAGGCCCGTGCCTGGGAGGACGAGCAACGCCGCATGGCGCGACCAGCGCGGTGCGATCGGGTGCATAGCGCGCTCACCCAACAGGTGAACGCGACCGAAGCCGTGAAAGTCAGCATTCATGCGGGTTGCCCAAGGATAGCGAGCGGTCAACTGCCGTTTCTAGGTTTAACCGCCGGCAGGCGCAGCGTGGCCAGCGCGCCCTGCGTGGCGCGCTCGGGCACCAGCGTGGGTTCGCGCCGCGCCACGGCGTTGCGCAGCGACACGCTGCCCTGGTGCAGCACGGCGATCTCCTGCACGAAGGACAGGCCCAGGCCGGTGCTGCGTTTTTGCGAGCCGGGGCGCGCCAGCGAGAAGAACTTGTCGAACACCTTGTCTTCGGCGTAGGCGGGCAGGCCGGGGCCGTGGTCGCGCACGGCAATGTGCGCCCAACGCCCTTCGCGCGCCAGCGTGAGCACGATGTCGGGCACGTTGCCATCACCCGCGCTGGTGAAGTCGACCGCGTTGTCAAGCAGGTTGCCGATGGCGCGGCGCAGCAGGAAAGGGTCGCCCTCCACCGCCACGTCATCGGGCGCCACGACGTCGATGCGCAGCGCCGGCGCTCTGGCGCGGGCGGCGGCGGCCAGCTCGTGCAGCATCGGCGCCAGCGCCACGCGCTGCTGGTCCTGCAGCAGGCGGCGGCTTTCCAGCGCGGTCAACTCCATCATGCGGTCCACCACCTCTTGCATGCGCAGCGACTCGCGCTCGATGTTGGCGGCGAAGCGCGCGGCCTGCGCTGGGGGCAGGCTGGGTTCCTGCAACAGCTCGGCCGCTCCGCGCACGGCCGACAACGGGCTCTTCAGCTCGTGCGTGAGCTGCTGCACGTAGTCCTGCACGTAGTTGCGCCCGGCCACGGCATCGCGCACTTCCTGGTAGGCGGCGCGCGCCTGCGCCCGCAGCGCGCGCCCGCGCGGCGCGGGCTGAAGCGGCGGCGGCCCTGCGCGTCGTGCCACAACGCGGTGCGCAGCGCGGCCAGCAGGTCGGTGGTGATGCCCAGCGGGCGAATCAGCAGAAAGGAGAGCACCAGCGCCAGCACCAGGGCCGACAGGCCGGACATCAGCCCCAAGTAGAGGATGTTGCTGCGCGCGGCCGAGACGAACTGGCCGAAGCTCTGCACCGGCTTGCCCAGGCTGACGGCGCCGACGATCTCGCCCTGCCAGCGGATCGGCGCGCCGACGTACATCACGGCGCTGTCGGCGTCCTGCGCCACGTCGCGCGTGGTGCGCGCGCCGTACTCGCCGCGCAGCGTGTTGCGCACGTCGCGCCAGCCGGCGTAGTCCTTGCCCAGGTCGCGCCCAGTCGAGTCGTAGACCACCACGCCGTGGCGGTTGGTGACATAGGCGCGCAGCTCCACGCGCGTCTTGTGCAGTTGGAAGATCTGCGCCGAGAAGCGCCGCGCGTACAGGTCGCGGAACAGCGCGCCGATGCGGTCGGTGGGCAGGGCGCCGTGCTCCACCTCCTGCTCGATCACCGTGGCCATGAGCTGCGCGGTCTCGATCAGCCCTTCTTCGGCCGACTCGCGGTAGCGCGGGTCCAGGTCGGCCAGCAACTGGTACAGCAGCGCCGCCATGCCGATCGCGTACACCGCGATCAGCGCGAGCAGGATGCGGGTGCGGCGCGACATGGGCGCGATGATAGTCAGGGCCCGGCGCGCCGCACGGGCAGGCTGGGTGCGCCCGGCAGCACGCAGCTCCACGCAACATATACTCCCTTATAGATATCCCCCAGCGCCCGACAATAGGGCGCTGTCGATGCATACTCCCCTTCAAATGGAGAGCATGGCACCCACCGCCAGCGCCACCACAACGGCGAACATCACCACCCAGACGATCTGGCCGGCGCAGGGCCTGGCGCGCCGACCTTCAGTGTTCTTCTCGCAGCGCATAACCAACGCCTCGCAATGTCCGGATCGGGTCTTCGTCGTCGCGCACGGCGCGCAGCTTGGCGCGCAGGGTCTTGATGTGCGCATCCACCGTGCGGTCGAAGCTCTCGCCGGGATCGTCCCACACGCGCTCCAGCAGTTCGTCGCGCGTGTACACGCGGCCGGGGCGCTGCATCAGCGCGGCCAGCAGGCCGTATTCGTAGCGCGAGAGTTCCAGCGGCTGGCCGTGGTAGCGGATCAGGCGGCGCTCTTCATCGAGCAGCAGCGGCCCATGCCGAACAGACTTTTTACTCCTGAATCAATAGCTTCCTGCGCTTGTGCAGTGGGCGCTGGAGGCGTTTTTATCTGAATCAGTGGCGGCAGCCCGCCCGCTGCGCCGCAGGATGGTGCGCACGCGCGCCACCAGCTCGCGCGGCGAGAAGGGCTTGGCCACGTAGTCGTCGGCGCCCAGTTCGAGCCCCACCACGCGGTCGATCTCGGCCGAGCGGGCGGTGAGGAACAGCATCGGCACCTGCCTGCCGCCCGGCAGATCCTGCAGGCGGCGGAACAGCTCGAAGCCGTTCATGTCGGGCAGGCCGACGTCGAGGATGGCCAGTGCGGGCAGGGCCGCCGTGAAGTGCTCCAGCGCCTCGCGCGCCGTGCCGCACACGCGCGGCTCGAAGCCGTCGCTGGCCAGCGCGTAGTGGATGGTGTCGGCGATGCCGGGTTCGTCTTCGACAACCAGGATGCGGGGCTTGGTCACGTGGGGGATTATCGGGATGTCCGCGGTGCGCGAGACGCTGCCGGCCCTCACCCCTGCCCTCTCCCAGAGGGAGAGGGAGCTGTCCGGACGCTGGGCTGCGCGGCCAGCCCACCCAACGGCCGCGGAGCAGGCCATGCGGGAACGCCGTGGCCGGGGTCCCCCGGCCACCAGCGTTGTCCCCTTCCAGGGGAAGGCGCGTCAGCGCCTCAGGGGTCGCCGATTTTTCTGGCAATTCGATCTTGACTTCGAGGACTTCCAGGTCGTCCTGCCGCTCCAGGTTGACCTTGATGTCCTTCGGATCGATCTTGACGTACTTGCTGATGACGGCGATCAGGTCGCGCTGCAGGTCGGGCAGGTAGTCGGGCTCGAAGGCGGCGCGGCCGCCGCGCTCGTGCGCCAGGATGATCTGCAGGCGCTCCTTGGCGACGCTGGCGGTCTTCTTCTTCTCGCCCAGGAAGAATGAGAGGAAGGACATGTTCACTTGCCCCCGAACAGGCGCTTGAAGAAGCCCGGCTTCTCGGCCTCGATGTAGCGCAGCGGAATGTCGGCGCCCAGGAAGCGCTCGATGACGTCGGTGTAGGCGCCGGCCACGTCGGTGCCCTTCAGGTGCACCGCCGGCAGGCCCTGGTTGGAAGCCTGCAGCACCGCATCGCTCTCGGGGATCACGCCGATCAGCTTGATGCGCAGGATGTCCTGGATGTCCTCCAGGCTCAGCATCTGGCCGTCGGCCACGCGGTTGGGGTTGTAGCGGGTGATGAGCAGGTGCTCCTTCACCGGCTCCTTGCCGTCGATGGCGCGCTGCGTCTTGCTGCCCAGCATGCCCAGGATGCGGTCGGAGTCGCGCACGCTGCTCACCTCGGGGTTGGTGACGATCAGCGCCTCGTCGGCGTAGCGCATGGCCAGCAGGGCGCCGGTCTCGATGCCGGCGGGCGAGTCGCAAACGATGTAATCGAAGTCCATCGCCGCCAGGTCGTCCAGCACCTTCTTCACGCCTTCCTGCGTCAGCGCGTCCTTGTCGCGCGTCTGGCTGGCGGCCAGCACGTACAGGTTCTCGCACTGCTTGTCCTTGATGAGGGCCTGCGTCAGGTTGGCCTCGCCCTGGATGACGTTGACGAAGTCGTACACCACGCGGCGCTCGCAGCCCATGATGAGGTCGAGGTTGCGCAGGCCGACGTCGAAGTCGATGACGGCGGTCTTGTGGCCCTTCAGGGCCAGGCCGGTGGAGAAGGCGGCGCTGGTGGTCGTCTTGCCGACGCCCCCTTGCCGGAGGTCACCACAACGATTTTGGTCATGTCAATTGCTCCCATCGCGCGCAACAGCGCACGAAGAACGTGGATGGGCTAGGTCAAAAATTCCGATGGCCGCGGAGCAGGCCGAGCCAGGCAACGCCGTGCCCGGACCTGCGCCGGGCACTGGCGTTGTCCCCTCGCGCAGCAGAGGGGGAAGGCGCGTGAGCGACTCAGGGGCGTGCTTCATTCGATCGGTTCGAAAATGAGTTTGTCGCCGGCCTCGCTGGAGGCCAGTCGCACACTGGCAGCGCGGCCCCACACGGTGTCGGGCAGGGGTCGTCGCCGGTGCGGTAGACGCCGGCGATGGACACCAGGTCAGGCCGCATGTCGCGCGCGAAGATGCGCGCCTCGGCCCACCCGCGTGCGCCGGCAATGGCGCGGCCGCGCAGCGGCGCGTAGACGTGGATGTGGCCGTCGGCAATCACCTCGGCACCCGGGTTGACCATGGCCAGCAGCACCAGGTCGCGCCCGCGCGCATACACCTGCTGGCCCGAGCGCAGCGGCCGGTCGATCACCAGCGCGCCGGGCGGCGGTGGCTCCGGCGCGGTGGCGGCGCTGTCGGCGGTGGGCAGCGTGGCGTCTGCAGCGGGCGGGGTGGGTCCCCGTGCCTCGGGCGCCAGCAGCAGGCCCAGCGCCTGCGCATCGGCCTGCTGCTGCGCGCTGCCGCCGCGCACCGCCAGCAGGCGCAGGCGGCGTTCGTGCAGCAACTCGCCCACGCGCTGGAAGTCGATGCTGGCCTCGGCCTGCTCGGCCGGCAGCAGGGCCAGGTCGAGCACCACGCCGTCGTCCTCGAAGAAGTCGGGCATGTCGCCGTACTGCGCCTGCAGTTCGTCGGCCAGCACGTCCAGTTCGCTTGATTTCAGGCGCAGCGCCAGCAGCGGCAGGTTGGCGCTCTTGATGTCGAAGGTGGAAGGGCTGCGGCCGGCAAGGGCAACGGACATGGTCGCAGAAAGCGTCGGTGAAGGCGGTCCGCGGCGCGGACGTCAAAGCCGAGCGATCTTACCAGCCGCACTGCACTGCAAACGCCGGCAAACGTACGGCGGTGTAACAGGGTGCCCGGGTGTGTTCAGCGCTCCGCTGTCTTGTCTCTTAGGTCTTTTATATAAGCGTAGTAGTCGTAGTAGGTGCCCTGCACTTTTGTGGACAAAGCCGCCAAAGCCTGCAGCGGCAAGGGTTTGCCGGCGGTCGCGGTCTGTGGGCAAGACGGGCGGGATGGAGGGGTCGGGCAGGGACAACTTGGCGGCCGCCGCGGGTTCTGTGGATAAGGCGCCGGTTGTGCCAGCACTGTCCACAGGCTTGTCCGCAGGGGCGACTCAGGCCGCCCCCGGCCTTATTTGTCGATGATCCACTGGATGATGCCCTTGGCGATGAAGCCCACCATGCCGAAAGCCAGCGCCAGGAACAGCACGAAGGTGCCGAACTTGCCGGCCTTGGCCTCCCAGGCCAGCTGCGCGACGATGAAGATCATGTAGAGCATGAAGGCGCCGACCCCGATGGTGAGGCCGAACCAGGCGATCTGCTCTTCGTTGAAGCCGAACATGTCAGTACCCGACAGCGCCGCGTTGCACGGGCGGCGCAGACAAAACAAGAGAGGGCGGGACGACGCTCATTTCATCCCTTCCGGTGGCAGGCGCTCGGGCAGGCTGGCGGCGTCCACCAGCGCCCGGTAGGCGTGCCAGCTGGCATGGCCGAGCCAGGGCAGGATGACAATCAGACCCAGCAGCCCGGTGGCCATGCCCAGCAGCGTCAGCCCCATGATGAGCGCGGCCCACAATGCCAGGGCACCGGGGTTGGTCATCACCGTCTGCCAGCTGGTCAAAACGGCCTGCAGCACATCGACCCGGCGGTCCAGCAGCAGCGGCATGCTGACCACGCTGGAGGCGAACAGCGGCGCCGCCATCAGCGCGCCCATGGTCAGCCACAGCTCGAACAGGTGGCCGCCGGGCGCCAGCACCACGTGGCGCACGAAGTCCATCGGCGTGTGCACCGGCTGCGGCGCCATCAGGGTGATGAGCGCGGCCGAGGTCAGCACCCAGCCGGTGCCCGCCAGCGACAGCAGCAGGCCGAAGCGCACCAGGCTCCAGTAGCCGCCGTGCACGGCGTAGCGCGAGTATTGCCAGCGCGTCCAGGTCTTCCGGATGGTGCGCCAGCCGGCGGGCTCGCCGCGCTCCAGCGCGCGGCTCAGCGCGTACAGGCTGGTGGCCAGCACCGGCGCCACCACCAGAAAGCCCGAAAACGCGCCGGCCAATAGCCAGAAACGATCACCCGCCAGCCACAGCAGCAGCAGACCGAACACTGCCATGGCCACGCCGTGCACCAGGCTGCAGGTGCCGCAGCGCCACAGGTCGCGCCAGCCCTGGCCGAGCCAGCCAAGCGGCGCCGTCAGCTCGACCTGGCGCACGGCCGGCAGTTTCAGGGTGCCGCGCGGCGGACGGGGCGGCAGCGGAGGAGGGGAGGAGCGGTGTAGGGCACGGTGCGCAGCTTAAGGCCGTTCCGGCGCCGGCGCCAGAGTGCCGATGCGGTCGATTTCTATCAAAAGTATAGCTGTGTGCGTCGCTTGGGTGCCTTGTGAGGTCTTGTGCGGTGGGTGGCTTCAGGACACGGACAGACGCTGAGATCACTACACTATCAGGAGCTTCTAGCGCTTGTCTGATAAGCGTTTGAGTCCGATTGGGCATGTAAAAACCGCCCGAAGGCGGTTGGTTGGATGAAGGTTGATGGCTCAGCGGCCCAGCGCGTTCATGGTCTCGCTGTCCAGGCGGCCGGTGGCCATCAGTCCCTCGTCGCGCTGGAACTGGCGCAGCGCGTTGGCCGTGCGCGGGCCGGAGATGCCATCGACCGTACCGGGGTCGTAGCCCTTGTCCAGCAGGCGCTGCTGGGCCTGGCGCACCGTCAGGCGCACCGGGCCCTGCTCGGCGGCCGGCGCGGTGACCGCGGGTGCGGGGGCAGGCTCGGCCGGCGCCGTCACCGGCGCTGGTGCGGGTTGGGGTGTGGCGGTGGTGGTCGGCTCGGAGGCGCAGGCGGCCAGCAGGGCCAGCGGCGCGCCCAGGGCGATCAGGCGGGTCAGCGATGCAGTCATGTGGTGTTCCTTCCGTGCGTTGGTATGACGGGCAGACTGGCGGTGCCAGCCCGTAGCCCGTACGCATACGGTAACACCCCGGGTTTCAGCGGAGAGAAACCGGTGCCCAGGCCGACCTGGTGGCAGGAAAAAATGGCCGGCGGGCACCTTGAGGCACCTGCCGGCCGAGGCGGCACCGCGTTTTGGGTGCCGCTTATTCAAGGGTCAGCGGGTCAACGCCAGCCCATGCCACCGCGCGGGCCATGGCCAGGCCCGCCACGCTTGCCGCCCTTGTCACCGCGCATGGCGCGGTCGTCGTAGATCTTCTGCTGCTCGGGTGTGAGCTGGGCGTAGAAGGTCTTGACGGCATCGCCGCGCTGCTTCATTTGCGCGTGGCGCTCGTCGGCCCGTTGCTGCATGCGGTCGATGCGCTGCGGCGTGCTGAGTTGGGCGAACTCGGCGCGGTCCATGCGCTGACCAGGGCCGCGCATATTGGCCGGTGGCTGCATGGCGCCGGTGTAGGCGGTCCAGGCGGCTTCCTGCGCCGGGGTGATCTTCAGCTGCGCCTTCAGATCGGCCATGCGCTGGGCGCGGCGCTCTGCCATGCGTTGCTGGCGCTGCTCCATGCGCTTCTGGGCTCGGCCGGGTCCATGCGGCCGCGCTGCTGCACGGCGGTGGTTTCACCCGCGGCGGGCGTTGCGGGGGCGGGGGTTTGAGCGACGGCGAAGGCGCCGGTGGCGGCCAGCACGGCGGCGATGAAGAGGCGTTTCGGGGTCTGAGCCATGGTGTGCTTCCTTTCAGGATCGGGACTCGGGATCAATGCGTGGCTGGCGGTGGGCTGAAAGGCCTGGCGCCGGCTTGAAAGGAAGTTTGCGCGCCGCGTGTATCGCGCCCATCAGCGGCGCATGTCGGTTTGTAAAGATGGGTGAAATTTCTGCCGCTGGCGGCGCCTCAGTGGCCTGCCAGGTTGTCGAGGATCGGGCACTCCGGTCGGTCGTCGCCGTGGCAGTGATGCAATAGATTTTGTAGCGTCTTGCGCATGTCCTGCATGGCCTGGATGCGTTTTTGCAGCTCATCCGCATGGCGCGTGGCGATGCGTTTGACGTCGGCGCTGGCGCGCTGGCGGTCGTGCCACAGGCTCACCAGTTCGGCGATCTCGGCCATCGAGAAGCCCAGATCGCGCGCCCGCTTGATGAAGCGCAGGGTGTGCACGTCAGCCGGCGTGTACTGGCGGTAGCCGGCGTCGGTGCGGGCCACGGCGCCCAGCAGGCCGAGCGCCTCGTAGTGGCGCACCATCTTGGCCGACACGCCCGAGGCACGGGCCGCCTCGCCGATGGCGACCGGGCTGGTGGCGGTGCTCATTCGTCGACGCTGTAGCCTTCTTCCCTGATGGCGGCGGCGATGGTCTCGCGCGGCTGGGTCGACTGCACCTCGACCAGATTGTTGGCACGGTCGATCTTGACCTCGGCCCCGCCGTCGATCTGCTTGATGGCGCGGGTGACGGCCGCCTCGCAGTGGCCGCAGGTCATGCCGGTGACGGTGAATTGCTGGGACATGGTTCGGGTCTCCTTGAAGAATGGATGGGTGACAAAAGCATAGCCTGAGGCTTGCCACCGTGGGAAGGTCAAGGGGCTTGCGGTAGCGTAGGCGGTGGCCGCGCGCGGGTTGTTCGGGTGGAAGGGACGGGGCTGGTATCCAAGTCCTAGATCAAGTAGCTAATGGGAGTATCGATTGCCAGCGCTGGATGGATAAGCGCTGGTGGTTATATGGATTGGGAGTATGTTCATGCTTCAACCCCAAAGCCGGGTCAGATGCCCACCGAAGATGCCAACATGAATGCCCGCCCTTCCCTGTTCCAAACAGCTTCGCCATGACCCCGACCGTCGCCCCGATCTCCACCAGCATCCGCATTGCACGCTGCGCCCCTGGCGCGAGGGTGACCAGGACGCGCTGGTGCGCCATGCCAACCACCGCGCGGTGTGGCGCAACCTGACGGGCATGTTTCCGCACCCGTACACGCGCGCCGATGCCGACAGCTGGATCGTGACGGCGCAAGCCGATGCACGCAGCCTGCACCTGGCGATTGCGCTGGATGACGAGGTGATCGGCGGCATCGGCGCCATCGCGGGCAGCGGCATCGCGGTGGCGACGGCCGATTTCGGCTACTGGCTGGGCGAGGCGTTGTGGGGCCGCGGGCTGGCGAGCGCGGCGGTGCTGGCGTTCAAGGCGCATCTGCTGCGCTCGGGCCGCTTCGCGCGGCTGCAGGCGGGCGTGTTCGCGTGGAACCCGGCGTCGATGCGCGTGCTGGAGAAGGCCGGCTTCGTGCGCGAGGGCGTGCTGCGCCACAGCGTGACCAAGGACGGCGCGCTGATCGACAGCGTGATGTACGCCTGCACCGCGGCCTGAAGGCGGCGCCCGCCGGGGGCAAAAGACCGCCCGCTTGACCTTGACATGGGGTGAAGCCTCACACTGGGCGCATGAACGATATCGCCACCACCGCCACGCTGGACCTCGGCGTGGGCGGCATGACCTGCGCCAGCTGCGTGTCGCGCGTCGAGCGCGCCTTGAAGAAGGTGCCCGGCGTGCAGGACGCGGCCGTGAACCTGGCCACCGAATCGGCCCGCGTGACCTATGCCGGCGGCGATGACATGGCCGCCGTGCTGCGCCGCGCCGTGCGCGACGCCGGCTACGAGCCGCGCGCGGCCGATGCCGCCATCGACGCCGCCGATGCCGGGCCGTGGGCCGGCTTCTGGCCGGTGGGCGTGGGCCTGCTGCTGTGCGCGCCGCTGGTGCTGCCGATGCTGGGCATGCCCTTCGGCTGGCACTGGATGCCGCCGCCGTGGGTGCAGTTCGTGCTGGCCACGCCGGTGCAGTTCTGGCTGGGGGCGCGTTTCTACAAGTCGGCCTGGGGCGCGATCAAGGCGAAGAGCGGCAACATGGAACTGCTGGTGTCGATCGGCACCACGGCGGCGTGGCTGCTGTCGGTGTGGCTGTGGCTGGGCAAGCCGCACGCCGATGGGCACGTGCCGCACCTGTACTTCGAGAGTGCCGCGGTCGTCGTCACCCTGGTGCGGCTGGGCAAGTGGCTGGAAGAGCGCGCCAAGCGCCAGACCACCGCCGCCATCCGCGCGCTGCATGCGCTGCGGCCCGAGGTGGCGCACCTGATCGACTGGGACGGCAGCGAGAAGGACATCCCGGTGGATGAGCTGCGCACGGGCGACCGGCTGGCCGTGCGCCCCGGCGAGCGCGTGCCGGCCGATGGCACGGTGACGGAAGGTGCCACGCAGGTGGATGAATCGATGCTGACGGGCGAGCCCTTGCCCGTGAGCAAGGCCGTGGGCGACGCGCTGACCGGCGGCTCGATCAACGGCGACGGCCGCGTGCTGCTGCAGGTGACGGCGGCCGGCAGCGAGAGCGTGCTGGCGCACATCATCCGCCTGGTGCAGGACGCGCAGGCGGTGAAGGCGCCGGTGCAGCGGCTGGTGGACAAGGTGGCGGCGGTGTTCGTGCCGGTGGTGATCGTGATCGCGCTGGGCACCTTTCTGGGCTGGTGGCTGTGGGGCGGCACGGGGCTGGAGACGGCCATCATCCGCGCCGTGGCCGTGCTGGTCATCGCCTGCCCGTGCGCGCTGGGGCTGGCCACGCCCACGGCCATCATGGCGGGCACGGGGGTGGCGGCGAAGTTCGGCATCCTGATCAAGGACGCCGAGGCGCTGGAGGTGGCGCACCGCGTGGACACGGTGGCCTTCGACAAGACCGGCACGCTGACGCAGGGCCAGCCGCGCCTGCTGGCGCTGCTGCCGGCGCCGGGTGTGGACGAGGCGGCGGCGCTGCAGACGGCGGCCAGCCTGCAGTCGGGCAGCGAACACCCGCTGGCGCGCGCCGTGCTGGCGGCGGCGCGCGATGGCGGCGTGGCCTTCGATGCGCCGCAGGACGTGCGCGCCGTGCCGGGCCGCGGCACCGAAGGCACGGTGGCCGGCCACGGCGTGCTGATCGGCAGCCAGCGCTGGATGCGGGAGCTGGCCGTGGATTTGAAGCCTTTTGAGGCTACAGCGCAGGCGCAGCAAGCGCAGGACGCTACTATTTCAATAGTTGCCGTGCGCACGGGCGAGGGCGCAGCACCACGTGCCGTGGCGCTGCTGGCCTTCGGTGACGAGCCGAAAGCCGGTGCGCGCGCGGCCATCGACACGCTGCACGCGCGCGGCATCCGCGCCGTGATGATCAGCGGCGACAACCGCGCCGCCGCCGAGGCCATGGCGCGCCGGCTGGGCCTGAAGCCCGAGGACGGTGAGGTGCTGGCCGAGGTGCTGCCGGGCGACAAGGCGGATGCCGTGCAGGCGTTGAAGCGCGGCACCCTCCCCGCTGGGGAGGGCTGGGGTGGGGGCTGGCCACGCTGGCGATGACGCTGCGGTGGATCAAATGGCGCAGCCCCCATCCCCACCTTCCCCCAGCGGGGAAGGGGTGAACAGCCGAATCTTCACCCCGGTACGCTCCCTCTTCCCGGTGGGGGAGAGGGCTGGGGTGAGGGTGGGGAGCCTTCGCACGGCACGGTTGCCGATCAGGCGCCGCGGCCCTCGCCCCCAGCCTCTCCCGCCCGCGGGAGAGGGCGCAAGCCCCACGTCGTCGCCATGGTCGGCGACGGCGTCAACGACGCGCCCGCGCTGGCGGCAGCCGACGTGGGCATGGCCATGGGCAGCGGCACCGACGTGGCCATGCACGCGGCCGGCATCACGCTGATGCGCGGCGACGTCGGCCTGGTGCCGGCGGCGCTGGACATCTCGCAGCGCACGGTGGCCAAGATCCGCCAGAACCTGTTCTGGGCCTTCATCTACAACGTGGCCGGCATTCCGCTGGCCGCGCTGGGCTACCTGAGCCCGGTGCTGGCCGGCGCGGCCATGGCACTGTCTTCGGTCAGCGTCACGACGAACGCCCTGATGCTGAGGCGCTGGCGTCCGGCGGCCAGTGCCACCACCGGCCGTGGGGACTAAAGTGTGAAATAAGTCGCGGTGGACCGTTAGACTGCGCGGCGTGTCCGACTGCCGAAGAACGTCCGCCATGCGCTTCCATTCCGCCTTGTTGGCTACGACCCTGCTGGCTGTACTGCTTGTCACGGGGTGCAAGCCATCCGCTACTGAATCTGTGCCGGCTCCGGCCCATCCCCAGCCGGGCTCGGCCCCGCGCCGGCGCCTGTGCCCGTGCCCGTGCCCGTGCCCGCCGCCAGCGCGCCGCAGGCCGCCTTCGATATCGCCAAGCTGCCGCTGAGCCAGGTCACGCTGGGCGAATGGCCATACCTGGGGCTTCCCGACGGCTATATCGCCGAGGGCGCGCCAACCGCACCAAGGCGTTTGCCCGTTTTCCGTTCTGGGTCAACGGCGCGGCGCACTGGGTGGAAGGGCGGTTTCATGAATGGCGCTTCAGCGCCCAGCCAGGGGCGCAGTATTCACCGCCGGAAGTAGCCAAGAACGTGGAGAGCATGGTGCAGCAACTTGGCGGCGTGAAGGTGAGCGAGGGCAAGCTCCCGGCCGAAACCGCCAACAGCTGGGGTGACGAGATCACCCAGGGCTTCATCGACGGACTGGGTGATGTGTGGAACCGTCCCGTCACTACCTATGTGGTGCGCCGCGACGACGGCAACATCTGGGTGCACTTCGGGCAGAACAACGAACAGGGGTGGATGACCCTTGGGCAGGAAAAGGCCTTCCAGCCCAGCGCCCAGTTGCTGCCCGCCGGCGAGCTGAAAAAGCAGCTCGACAGCGCCGGCAAGGTCACCATCGCCGTCAACTTCGATACCGACAAGACCTCCATCCTGCCCAGTTCGCAGCCGCAGATCGATCAGGTGCTGCAGTTGCTGAAGGACGACCCGGCGCTGCGCCTGTCGGTGAACGGTCACACCGACAACCGGGGCGACGCCGCGCACAACCAGGCGCTCTCCGAAGGCCGCGCCCGGGCCGTGGTGTCGGCCCTCAACGGCCAAGGCATCGAAGCCGCTCGGCTGACGGCGCAGGGCTTCGGCGACACCCAGCCGGTGGCCGACAACAGCTCCGACGAGGGCCGTGCGCGCAACCGGCGGGTGGAGCTGGTCAAGGCCTGACGGGAGGCGTCCATGGCTGATGCGGTCGGCGCGGAAACCGACCGTGATTGCTTGATGCGCATCAACTTCGAACCGGGTTGGATGGCCAGCGTTCGCGCCTGCGCGGGCAGTTGTGGCATGCTCGCATTTCACGCCCGCCAAGCGGAGAGGAGACTGATTTGAAACACCGGAGTCTGGAGATCATCCGCGACGAGCATTCGTCGCTTGCCGCCATGCTGCAGTCCATGCGGATGCTGGTGGACCGCGGGCCCGGCGACGACCCGAAGAACTTCTTCGACGTGCTGCGTGCCATGCTGTTCTACATCGACGAGTTTCCCGAGCGCCTGCACCACCCGAAGGAGACGGAACTGCTGTTCCCCGCGTGGCTGCCGCCGCGCCCGAGGTGGGCGTGGCCATTGCCCGGCTCGACCGCGACCACGAGTACACCGAGAAGGCCGTGCGCGATATCCAGCACCTGCTGATGGCGTGGGAATACATGGGCGAATCGCGCCGCCAGGCCTTCGTGGACGGGTTCACCCGCTACGTCAATCTGTACCTGGCGCACATGCAGCTGGAAGAGCAGGAAGTGCTGCCCGCCGCCGAGAAGCACCTGACCGAGGCTGACTGGGCACTGCTGGACGCCGAGTTCGAGAAGAACTGCGACCCACTGACCGGCAAGTACAAGCCCGACCCGGCCTACGAGGCGCTGTTCACCCGCATCGTGATGAACGCGCCCGCGCCCATCGGACTGGGCGGCGGCTGACGGCCCCTGCCCTGAACCTGAAAAGGCCGCCACCGCGCGGCCTTTTGCCGCCCGGCGTTTGTACTGCACCCCAGTATCCCGTAGACTGGCCGTGAGTACCTGCCATGCCCCATTCACCCGACGACAAGAAGCGCGCCATCACGCGCCTGCGCCGCATCCGCGGCCAGGCCGAGGCGCTGGAGCGCAGCATTGCCGACGGCGCCGACTGCGGCCCCGTGCTGCAGCAGTTGGCCGCCATGCGCGGCGCCGTCAACGGTCTGATGGCCGACGTGCTGGAGGGCCACCTGCGCGAATCCTTCGGCCACGCCGACTGCAGCATCGAAGCATTGCAAGACCCCGCCCATGCGCGCACGCACGAGGCCATCGACGAGATTTCGTCGCTCGTGCGCTCGTACCTCAAGTAAACCCGTTCACCAGGAGACACGCCCATGAAATCCCGCGCCGCCGTTGCCTTTGCCGCTGGCCAACCGCTTGAGATCGTCGAGATCGACGTCGCCCCGCCGAAGAAGGGCGAAGTCCTCATCAAGATCACCCACACCGGCGTCTGCCACACCGACGCCTTCACGCTGAGCGGTGACGACCCCGAGGGCATCTTCCCCGCTGTGCTGGGCCACGAGGGCGCGGGCATCGTGGTGGAGTGTGGCGAGGGCGTGACCAGCGTGAAGCCAGGCGACCACGTGATCCCGCTCTACACCGCCGAATGCGGCGAATGCCTGTTCTGCAAGAGCGGCAAGACCAACCTGTGCGTCTCGGTGCGCGCCACGCAGGGCAAGGGCGTGATGCCCGACGGCACCACGCGCTTTTCATACAACGGCCAGCCCATCTACCACTACATGGGCTGTTCCACCTTCAGCGAATACACCGTGGTGGCCGAGGTGTCGCTGGCCAAGGTGAACCCCGATGCCAACCCCGAACAGGTCTGCCTGCTGGGCTGTGGCGTGACCACGGGCCTGGGCGCGGTGAAGAACACCGCCAAGGTGCAGCCGGGCGACAGCGTGGCCGTGTTCGGCCTGGGCGGCATCGGCCTGGCGGTGATCCAGGGTGCCAAGCTGGCCAGTGCGGGCCGCATCATCGCCATCGACACCAACCCGGGCAAGTTCGACCTGGCACGCACCTTCGGCGCCACCGACTGCGTGAACCCGAAAGACCACGAAAAGCCGATCCAGCAGGTGATCGTGGAGATGACCACCTGGGGCGTCGACCACAGCTTCGAGTGCATCGGGAACGTGCAGGTGATGCGCGCCGCGCTCGAATGCGCGCACCGCGGCTGGGGCCAGAGCGTGATCATCGGCGTGGCCGGCGCGGGGCAGGAGATTTCGACCCGGCCGTTCCAGCTCGTCACCGGCCGCAAGTGGATGGGCACGGCGTTT
This sequence comes from Ottowia beijingensis, assembly GCF_013423955.1. Classification (GTDB taxonomy): domain Bacteria; phylum Pseudomonadota; class Gammaproteobacteria; order Burkholderiales; family Burkholderiaceae_C; genus Ottowia; species Ottowia beijingensis. The sequence goes on from NZ_JACCKX010000001.1 coordinate 1,964,633, forward strand.
GGCGGCGTGAAGGGGCGCAGCGAGTTGCCGGGCATGGTGGACGATGCGATGGCGGGGCGGATTCAGCTGGCGCCCTTCGTCACGCACACCATGCCGCTGACGGAGATCAACACCGCGTTCGACCTGATGCACGAGGGCAAGTCGATCCGGAGCGTGGTGCACTACGCTTGAATGCCCCCGTGCTTGATCTGCTCCTGCCTCGGATTTAATATCTATTAACAACAGATAGGAGAAATCCCATGCCCACCAGCGTTGCGCTTGGCAGTCATTTCGAGGTTTTCGCCCGCGAGCAAGTGCAGAGCGGCAGATTCAACAACGTCAGCGAAGTCGTGCGTGCCGGCTTGCGCCTGCTCGAAGAAAGCGAGCAGCGCCGGCAACTGGAATTGGACGCGCTGCGGGCCGAGATCGCCGCCGGTTTGGCCAGTGGCGCTCCGCGGCCTGCGGAGGAGGTTTTCGCGCGCGCCGAGACCAGATTCGCCGACCGGGCGCGCTGATGCGCCTCGGCTTCACGCCGCTGGCGGAGCAGGATCTGGTGTCGATCGCCGACTACATCGCCACCGACAACCCACGCCGGGCCGCCAGCTTCGTGCGGGAGTTGCGCCAACAATGCGAACGCATCAAGCGCAACCCGACCGGCTACCGGCTGCGTCCCGAATTGGGCGAAGGCATCCGCTCTTGTGCGCACGGCCGCTACATGGTTTTTTATCGCATCGGCCAGCGAGATCGTCGTCGTGCGCATTCTGCATGGCGCGCGCGATTTGCCAGCGCAGTTCGCAGCGGATGAGACCCCGCCCTGAACCGATCCCTCTACAGGAGTCCACCATGCAACGCACCGAACACCACGCCAGCTTCGGCGGCCGCCAGGAAGTCTGGCAGCACGCCAGCACCAGCACGGGCACCGACATGAAGGTCGGTGTCTACCTGCCGCCTGCCGCCTTGAAGGGCGAGCAGTGCCCGGTGCTGTACTGGCTCTCGGGCCTGACCTGCACCGAGCAGAACTTCATCACCAAGGCCGGCGCGCAGCAGTTCGCGGCCGAGCACAACCTAATCCTCGTCGCGCCCGACACCAGCCCGCGGGGCGAAGGCGTGGCCAACGACGACGCCTACGACCTGGGTCAGGGCGCGGGCTTCTACCTGAACGCCACGCAGGCGCCGTGGGCACCGCACTTCCGCATGGAGGATTACGTGGTGCAGGAGCTGCCGGCGCTGATCGAGCAGCACTTTCCGGCCAGCGCCGCGCGCGGCATCTTCGGCCACAGCATGGGCGGCCACGGCGCGCTGACGCTGGCGCTGCGCCATCCCGGCAAGTACAAAAGCGTGAGCGCGTTCAGCCCCATCGTGGCGCCGTCGCAGGTGCCGTGGGGGCAGAAGGCGCTGAAGGCGTATCGGGGCGACGACCCGGCGGCGTGGAAGCAGCACGACACCGTGGCGCTGATTGCCGGTGCCACCGAGCGCCTGCCGCTGCTGGTCGATCAGGGCGATGCCGACGAGTTTCTGGCCGAGCACCTCAGGCCCGAGCTGCTGCAGGCCGCGTGCGACAAGGCCGGCCACCCGCTGACGCTGCGCATGCAGCCCGGCTACGACCACAGCTACTACTTCATCGCCAGCTTCATGGCCGATCACCTGGCGCACCACGCGCGGGCACTGCGCCCGGAGCGCTGATACCGAGGGGTTCCACGGCGGGCGCGGTCGTCGGCGCGGCGGGGATGCCGCGGGTGGGCCGTGGGGTGGCGCCAGGCCGGCGTACAGCACGCCCACGATGAGCAGACTGGCGAAAACGATGGCGAGCGCTTGTTGTGTGGTCATGGTGCCTCCCCAGAGCAACGAGGCCCATTGGAGCGCAGTCACGTGCTGTGCACCATCAGCCATTGGGCCAGGGCCACCCCACTTTGGTTGTAGGCGGCCCTGAAGGACGCGGCCTCAGCCGCCCAGCGTCGGGTAGTCGGTGTAGCCCTGGGCGCCACCGCCGTACATGGTGGCCTTGTCCAGCCCCTGGTAAGGCCCGCCGTGGCGGATGCGGGCGGCCAGGTCGGGCATGCTGATGAAGGCCTTGCCGAAGGCCACCAGATCGGCGCGGCCGGAGGCGACAGCGTCTTCGGCCAGCACCGGGTCGTAGCCGTTGTTCACCATCCACGCGCCGCGGCCGCCGGCCTGGCGGTAGGCGGCCTTCATGGCGGCATAGTCGAACGGGCGCCCGGGCACCTCGCGCGGGCCGCCGGTGGCGCCTTCGATGACGTGGATGTAGGCCAGGCCGAGCGGCGCGAGCTGGCGGATGAGGTAATCGAACAGCGGCTGCGGCTCGGCGTCGTCGATGCCGTTGGCGGGCGTGACGGGCGATAGTCGGATGCCCACGCGGTCGTGGCCCACGGCATCGATCACGGCGCGGGTCACTTCCAGCATCAGGCGGGCACGGTTCTCGATCTTGCCGCCGTAGTCGTCGGTGCGCTGGTTGGCGCCGGTCTTCAGGAACTGGTCCAGCAGGTAGCCGTTGGCGCCGTGGATCTCGACGCCGTCGAAGCCGGCCGACTTGACGGCGTTGCGCGCGGCGGCGGCGCAGTCGTGCACGATCTGCGGGATCTCGTGCCGGTGCAGGGCGCGCGGCGCGCTGACCGGCGTGAAGTGGCCCTGGCCCTGTTCGTTGAAGACGTAGGTCTTGGCCTCGGCGCGGATGGCCGAGGGCGCCACCGGATCGGCGTTGCCGGGCTGCAGGATGTGGTGCGACACGCGGCCCACGTGCCACAGCTGGCAGACGATCTTGCCGCCCTGCGCGTGCACGGCCTGGGTCACCTTCTTCCAGCCGTCGAGCTGCTCGGTGCCGTACAGGCCGGGCACGTCGGCATAGCCCTGGCCCTGGGGGCTGATGGCGGTGGCCTCGCTGATGATGAGGCCGGCGCCGGTGTCGGGGTTGGCGCGCTGGGCGTAGTACTCGGCCATCAGCGGCGTGGGGTGGCGCCGGGCGCGCGGTTGCGCGTGAGCGGGGCCATGACGATGCGCGTGGCCAGGTCAATGGCGCCGGCGCGGGTGGGTGAAAACAGTGGGCTGGGCATGGTCGATCCTTGCGTTGACGCCCGTGATTTTGCGCCAAGCGCGGGGCGTGCCGCAGGCGCCCGGTGTCGCACACAATGTGCGCATGTCCACGCCCGAAACACCCCGCCTGCGCCGGCTGGTGCTTATTGCCCTGGCGCTGTCGCTGGGCGCGGCGGTGTCGCTGGGCATCACGCGCTTCGCCTATGGGCTGCTGCTGCCGGTGATGCGCGACGACCTGGCCTGGAGCTACACGCTGGCCGGCGGCATGAACACCGCCAACGCCGCCGGCTACCTGCTGGGCGCGCTGGCCACGCCGTGGCTGATGCGGCGCTTTGGCGCGGCGGCGGTGCTGCTGGGCGGGGCGCTGCTGGCCAGCCTGTTCATGGCGGCGTCGGGCTTCTTCACCGCGGCCAACCCGCTGCTGCTGCAGCGCCTGCTGGCGGGCGTGGCCAGCGCCTTCGTGTTCGTGGCCGGCGGGCTGCTGGCGGCGCGGCTGGGCGCGCGCCTGCCGGCGCACGCCGGGCTGCTGCTGGGGTTGTACTACGGCGGCACGGGCTGGGGCATCGCGGTGTCGGCGCTGGGCGTGCCGGCGCTGCTGCAGGCGGCGCAAGGCGTGCCGCACGGCTGGACCTGGGCCTGGTGGGGGCTGGCGCTGGCCTGCCTGGTGGCCACGGCGGTGCTGGTGTGGCCGGCCAGATTGCTACATAAAGAAGAGCTGTCAACGCAGGCCAGTACTGCGCAAAAGCCCGATTTTATGCCTGATCCGCTGCCCTGGCGCCGCATGCTGCCGGCGCTGGCGGGCTACACGCTGTTCGGTGTGGGCTACATCGGCTACATGACCTTCGTGATCGCCCTGCTGCGCGAGCAGGGCGTGGGCGCCGGGGCCATCACGCTGTTCTACACGCTGCTGGGGCTGGCGGTGGTGGCGTCGGCGCGCATCTGGGCCGGCCTGCTGCAGCGCGCCCAGGGCGGCGGCGCGCTGGCGCTGCTGAACGCGCTGCTGGGCGTGGCCACCATCCTGCCGGCGCTCACCGGCGCGTGGCCGGTGGTGCTGGCGTCGGGGCTGCTGTTCGGGGCGGTGTTCCTGTCGGTGGTGGCGTCGACCACCGCTTTCGTGCGCCACAACCTGCCGCAGGCGCAGTGGGCGGCCGGCATCAGCGCCTTCACCATCCTGTTCGCCTTCGGGCAGATCGTGGGGCCCACGGTGGTTGGCTGGGTGGCCGACGGCCCGGGCGGGCTGGCGCGCGGGCTGGTGTATTCGGCCGCGGCGCTGTGGTTGGGCGCATGGCTGGCCTGGCGCCAGAAGCCGCTGGCCTGAACCCCGCCCGCACACTGCATGGGTGTGTGATGTTTGTCGCGCCGCTGTGGCGCCGGCTGGGGACAAGTGCACACAAGTGGTTGATTTCGGCAACTGCAGGCGCACGCCGGCGCGGCCCGGCGCCAGAATCGCGCCCGCCGGCTGGCTGTCGCGGACAGGGCGGTCGGCACTTCACCCGAAAGACTCCCATGCGCATGATGAACGCCCATTCCCTTGCCCGCCGCACGCTGATCGCGGCGGCTTCGCTGGCCCTGCTGCCGGCCTTCGCGCAGTCGCCCGCGCTGGCCGACACGCTGGCCAAGCTGAGCGCCAGCAAGACCATCACGCTGGGCGTGCGCAAGAACGCCGCGCCCTTTTCGTACATCGATGCCGCGGGCAAGCCGGCCGGCTTCAGCTGGGCGCTGTGCCAGGCCATCGTGCAGCAGCTGTCGGCCGAGCTGAAGACGCCGATCGCGGTGAAGTTCGAGCCGGTGACGCTGGGTGAATCGTTCGATCTGCTCAAGCAGGGCCGGATCGACCTGCACTGCGGCAGCACGGCCAACACGGCGGAGCGCGCCAAGGCGGTGGATTTCTCCAACACCTTCTTCGTGTCGCGGGTGGTGGCGGCGCACCGCAAGCAGGACGCCAAATTCGCGTCGGCGCGCGAGTTCGGCCGCACGGGCGTGCTGCAGGGCTCTACGGCGCAGACGCTGATGCAGGTGTACGCCGCCAAGAAGGCCAGCACGCTGGCGCTGGGCCCGGTGAAGCCCTTCGCCAGCTACGACGAGGGCGCCAAGCTGCTCAAGGGCGGCGCCATCGACACGCTGGTGGCCGACGAACTGCTGATCCCGCGCGACGCAGAGATCGCCCTGCGGCGCGACCAGCTGACGGTGGAGCCCTATGCGCTGGTGATGCGCAAGGGCGATGCGGCGTTTGTCGACGCGGTGGACCGCGCGCTGGCCAAGGTGGTGAGCGGCCCGCAAGCCAGGCAGCTGGCGGAGGCCGCGGGCCTGAAGGTGGACCACATGACGCTGGACGCCTGGCGCAACCCCAACAAGCAGCCGGCGCCGCCGGTGTTCTGACGGCGCGCGGGCGCTCAGGCCCGGTCGATCAGATCAGGCCTTCGGCCTTCATCGCCGCCTGCACCGCCGGGCGGGCGGCCACGCGCTGGCGGTAGGCCGTGAGGTTCTGGTAGGGCGACAGGTCGATCTGCATCGGCTGGGCCCAGTTGGTGACGGTGAACAGGTAGCCGTCGGCCACGGTGAAGTCGTCGCCCATCAGCCAGGTCTTGCCGGCCAGCAGGCCGTCCACGTGCTGCAGGCGGTCGGCCAGCTTGGCCTTGAAGCGCTCCTTGGCCTCGGCCGGCATGCCGGGGTCGAACAGCGGGCCGAAGTTCTTGTGCAGCTCGGTGCCGATGAAGTTGAGCAGGCTTTGCAGCTGGTAGCGTGCCAGGGTGCCGTTGGCGGGGGCGAGCTTGGCCGGCGCCTGGTCGGCGATGTACTGGACGATGGCCGGACCTTCGCTCAGGCCGGTGCCATCGTCGAGCACCAGATAGGGCACGTAGCCGAGCGGGTTGACCTGGCGGAAGTCGCTGCCGTCGGGCAGCTGCTTGGTCTTGGTGGGGGCAGAGATGGCTTCGTAGGGCAGGCCGGCTTCCTCGAGCGCGATGTGGGGCGACAGCGAGCAGGCGCCGGCAGAGTAGTAGAGCTTCATGGATGCATCCTTTGTTTTATGGGTCGAATCGGGCTCCAGCGCCCGTCCTGATTGCGCGAACAGCTATCTAAAGAATAGCATCTGTTGCCGCGCCGATCAGCATATCAAAAGCCGAGCAACCTTGCAGGCGGCTCAGGCGGGGCGGGTGCGGGTGGCGCGCTCCAGCTGCGCCAGGTAGCGCATGGCGTGCACGCCGTTGTCGGCCACGGGGCCGCACATCTCCAGCGCCGGCCGCAACTGGCGGCACACCGCCGGGCGACCGGGCTGGCCGAAAACGCGGCAGCGCAGGGCGTCGTCCAGCTGCACGCAGTGCACGCCGGCCGGCTTGCCGTGCGGCATGCCGGGAATGGCGGAGCTGATCGACGGGGCGATGCAGCAGGCACCGCAGCCGGGGCGGCAGGCCAGCGCCTGGTCAGGTGCCGGATCGGGCTGCAGCGCAGGTGGGTCAAGCGTCATATGCTTTCATAATCATAGCGAGCGAGCGGATGGCCGCCGCAGCGGGGTTGCGCTGTCCTACGCGCTTGTGCCGGTGTGGATGACGGCGGCTGGCCGCGACCGGGGCGACCATGAAGCCATGCAGTGACGGCCCCCAGGGCGACTGACCAAAACGGCCGAAGGCTTTGACCGCTGGCACTGCATTCAGACAGACCACTTTCGAGAAGGAGATAGACATGCTGAAATGGGCCATTATTTTTGCCGTGATCGCGCTGGTGGCGGGTGTGCTGGGCTTTGGCGGCGTGGCCGCGGGGGCCGCGGGCATTGCCAAGATCCTGTTCGTGCTGTTCCTCATCGTCGCCGCCGTGATGCTGGTGCTGGCGCTGATGGGCGGCAAGGCGGTCAGCAAGAACTTGTAAGGGCGCTGCCCGTCAAGCCAGGAAAGCCGCCCGAGGGCGGCTTTCCTGCTTTCAGGGTACAGCCCGCGCAGGTCGCGCGCATGCAGGATGCGCGTGCAGGCGACGATGAAGGTGGCGGTGCGCAGGCTCACCTGGTGCTGTTGCGCCGTGTGCCACACGCCGGCAAAGGCATCCTTCATGATCTTGACCAGGCGCGCGTTGATCTCGTCCTCGCTCCAGAAGAAGCTGGAGAAGTCCTGCACCCACTCGAAGTAGCTCACCGTCACGCCGCCGGCATTGGCGATCACGTCGGGCACCACCAGCACGCCCTTGTCGTTCAGGATGTCGTCGGCCTCGGGCGTCGTCGGGCCGTTGGCGCCCTCGATCAGCATGCGGGCCTTGATCTTGCCGGCGTTGTCTTTCGTGACCTGGCCTTCCAGCGCGGCGGGGATCATGATGTCGCACTTGGTGCCCCAGAACTCGGCGGGCTTGATCGGCTCGCCGCCCTTGAAGCCGGCCACGCCGCCGGTCTTGGCCACGTGCTCGAGCAGCTTGGGCACGTTCAGGCCCTTGTCGTTGGCGATGGCGCCGGTGTGGTCCTGCACGGCGACCACCAGCGCGCCGGCCTCGGCGAACAGCTTGCCGGCGGTGCCGCCCACGTTGCCGAAGCCCTGCACGGCCACGCGCGCGCCCTCGATGCTCAGGCCGATCTGCGCCGCCGCTTCGCAGGCGATGGTGAACACGCCGCGCCCGGTGGCCTCGCGCCGGCCCAGCGAGCCGCCCACGTCGACGGGCTTGCCGGTGACGACGCCGGTGGCGGTCTCGCCGATGTTCATCGAGTAGGTGTCCATCATCCAGGCCATCACCTTCTCGTTGGTGTTGACGTCGGGCGCGGGGATGTCTTTGGTCGGGCCGATGATGATGCCGATCTCGGAGGTGTAGCGCCGGGTCAGGCGCTCCAGTTCCTTCATCGACAGCTGGCGCGGGTCGACCCGGATGCCGCCCTTGCCGCCGCCGTAGGGCACGTTGACGGCGGCGTTCTTGATCGACATCCACGCGGCCAGCGCCATCACCTCGGACAGCGTCACGTCCTGGTGAAAGCGCACGCCGCCCTTGGCCGGACCGCGGCTGGTGTTGTGCTGCACGCGGTAGCCTTCGAAGTGGGCGACGGTGCCGTTGTCCAACTCGATCGGCACATCGACGATCAGCGCGCGCTTGGGGCGCTTGAGCGTCTCGACCCAGCGCGCCAGCGGGCCCAGGTAGGGCGTGACGCGGTCCACCTGCTGAAGGTAGATGCCCCAGGGGCCGAGGTGGTTCGGGTCGAGGTACGAGGGCAGGGCGTGGGCGCTGGCGGCGGGCGCGCCGCTCTTGGATGGGGTGCGGGGCATGGGTCTCCTTGTCGTGGAAGCGTCGGCGCGCGGCAGGCAAGGGGCCGCGCACCCTGACGGTGCAGCATAGCACCGGGCTCCGGCAGGCCAGGGCATGCCCACGACTGGGTGGTAGCTATTAAAAATATAGCTGCTCGCGCAGTATGGGCGCTGACAGAAGGCTGATTCAGCCTTAGAATGGCAGGCTTTCGCAAGCGAACCAGCGTGCCTTCACCCACCTACACCCATCCGCAGCATTTCGAGGTCATCGTCGTCGGTGGCGGCCACGCCGGCACCGAGGCGGCGCTGGCCGCCGCGCGCATGGGCGCGCAGACGCTGCTGCTGACGCACAACATCGAAACCCTGGGCGCGATGAGCTGCAACCCCAGCATCGGCGGCATCGGCAAGGGCCACCTGGTGAAGGAGGTCGATGCCCTGGGCGGCGCCATGGCGCTGGCCACCGACGAGGCGGGCATCCAGTTCCGCATCCTCAACAGCAGCAAGGGCCCGGCGGTGCGCGCCACCCGGGCGCAGGCCGACCGCGTGCTGTACAAGGCCGCCATCCGCCGCCGGCTGGAGAACCAGCCGAACCTGTGGCTGTTCCAGCAGGCGGTGGACGACCTGCTGCTGGAGGGCGGGCGCGTGGTCGGCGCCGTCACGCAGGTGGGCATCGCCTTCCGCGGCCGCACGGTGGTGCTGACGGCCGGCACCTTTCTGGACGGGCGCATCCACGTCGGGCTCGACAACTACCAGGCGGGCCGCGCGGGCGACCCGCCAGCGGTATCGCTCTCGGCGCGGCTGAAAGAGCTGAAGCTGCCGCAGGGGCGCCTGAAGACCGGCACGCCGCCGCGGCTGGACGGGCGCAGCATCGACTTCGCGGCCTGCGAGGAACAACCCGGCGACGGCATGCCGGGCGGGCAGAACCCGCGCATGCCGGTGTTCAGCTTCATCGGCCGCGCCGACATGCACCCGCGCCAACTGCCGTGCTGGATCACGCACACCAACGCGCGCACGCACGACATCATCCGCTCAGGCTTCGACCGCAGCCCCATGTTCACCGGCAAGATCGAGGGCGTGGGGCCGCGCTACTGCCCGAGCGTGGAAGACAAGATCAACCGGTTCGCCGACAAGGAAAGCCACCAGATCTTCCTGGAGCCGGAAGGGCTGGATACGCACGAGGTGTACCCCAACGGCATCTCCACCAGCCTGCCGTTCGACATCCAGCTGGAACTGGTGCGCAGCATGAAGGGGCTGGAGAACGCCCACATCCTGCGCCCCGGCTACGCCATCGAGTACGACTACTTCGACCCGCGCGCGCTGAAAAGCAGTTTCGAGACACGCGACGTGCAGGGCCTGTTCTTCGCCGGCCAGATCAATGGCACCACCGGCTACGAGGAGGCGGCGGCGCAAGGCCTGTTCGCCGGCATCAACGCCGCGCTGCAATGCCGCCAGCTCGATGGCCGGGCCGACGACTTTGGCGGCGCGTGGTTGCCGCGCCGCGACGAGGCCTATTTGGGCGTGCTGGTCGACGACCTGATCACCAAGGGCGTGACCGAGCCGTACCGCATGTTCACCAGCCGCGCCGAGTTCCGCCTGCAACTGCGTGAAGACAACGCCGACATGCGCCTGACGGAAACCGGCCGCGCGCTCGGCTTGGTGGACGATGCGCGCTGGGACGCGTTCAGCCGCAAGCGCGATGCTGTTTCACGTGAAACACAGCGCCTCAAGTCCACCTGGGTCAACCCGCGCAACCTGCCGGCGGCCGAGTCCGAGCGGGTGCTGGGCAAGGCCATCGAGCACGAGCACAACCTGTTCGACCTGCTGCGCCGCCCGGAGGTGAGCTACGCCAGCCTCATCAGCCTGGACGGCGGCAAGCATGCCGGCACCGACGTTTCACCTGAAACACTGGGCGACCTGACCGATCCGGTGATCGAGCAGGTGGAGATTGCCGCCAAGTACAGCGGCTACATCGATCGCCAGCGCGACGAAGTGGAGCGCGCTGCCTATTACGAAAGCCTGCGCCTGCCGCCTGAGCTGGACTACCTGCAGATTGGCGCGCTGTCCATCGAAGTGCGGCAGAAGTTGCAGGCGCAGCGGCCCGCCACGCTCGGCCAGGCCGGCCGCATCAGCGGCGTGACACCGGCCGCCATTTCCCTGCTGCTGGTCCACCTGAAGAAGGGTGGGTTCAAGGGTTTCGACGGCGCCGCCTCTCCGCGCGCTGCCGAAGCGGCATGAGCCACCACCCCCAGGCCAGTCGTCTGGCAGCGGGCCTGCAGGTGTTGGGGCTGGCGCTGTCGGCAGAGCAACAGCAGAAGCTGCTGGCCTACCTCGACCTGCTGGCCAAATGGAACAAGGTCTACAACCTGACGGCCGTCCGCGATCCGGACGAAATGCTGACGCACCATCTGCTGGACAGCCTCTCCGTCATCGCGCCGCTGCACCGACACACCGGGGCGGGGCGATCCACCTGCTGGATGTCGGCGCCGGCGGTGGTCTGCCGGGTGCGGTCATCGCCATCTGCTGCCCGGAAGCCCAGGTCGATTGCGTCGACACCGTGGGCAAGAAGGCTGCCTTCATCCAGCAGGTGGCCGGCGCATTGGCCTTGCAGAACCTGCGCGGCATTCACGCGCGGGTCGAAGCGCTGACTGGTCCCTACGACGTGATTGCCTCGCGCGCGTTTGCCTCGCTGGGCGATTTCACCGCCTGGTCGCGCCAGGCGTTGGGCCAGCGGGGCGTCTGGATGGCGATGAAGGGCAAGCACCCCGACGACGAACTGGCCGCCCTGCCGGCTGACGTGGAAGTGTTTCACGTGGAACAACTGGAGGTGCCGGGGTTGGACGCCGAGCGCTGCCTGCTGTGGCTGCGCCCAAAGGAGTACGTATAAGCATGTTCGGCATCCAGGACTATGGGGCCTTTGTTGCGGCCGTCATCGTGTTCCTGGCCATTCCGGGGCCGGGCAACTTCGCGGTCATCACTTCTACCGGCAAGGGGCGCATCCGGGGTGGGTTGGCGGCCACCTTCGGCATCATCGCGGGCGATCAGGTGCTGATGTGGCTGGCCGTGGCCGGGGTGGCGGCGCTGCTCAAGGCCAACCCGGCGGTGTTCGCGGCGGTGCAGTACGCCGGCGCAGCCTATCTGGCGTGGCTGGGCTTTCAGATGCTGCGCGCCAGACCGGGGGTGCGCCGGTGCTCGATATCCAGCCGCACCATTACTTCAGGCAGTCTCTTCTGATCACGCTGCTCAATCCCAAGGCCATCGTGTTCTACATGGCCTTCTTCCCGCTCTTCGTCGATCCGGCGCGGCACCAGGGGCTGCTGACCTTTGGGGTCATGGCGGCCACCATCGCGGTGCTGACCTTCGGCTATTGCGCCAGCCTCACCTTGATCACGCATTTCGCCGCCGAGCGCCTGCGCGCCAACCCGCGCGCGTCGGCGTGGTTGAATAGAATCGCCGGTTCCATGCTGCTCGCCTTTGGTCTGAAACTGGCGATTCAAAAATGATGAAAATCTTCTGTATCGCCAACCAGAAAGGCGGCGTCGGCAAGACCACCACCACGGTCAACCTGGCCGCCGGCCTGGCCAGGATCGGCCAGCGCGTGCTGCTGGTCGACCTGGACCCGCAGGGCAATGCCACCATGGGCTCGGGCGTGGACAAGCGGGCGATGGCGCTGTCGGTGTACGACGTGCTGCTCGAATCCGCCAGCGTGGCCGAGGCCGCCACCGTGCCCGACAAGCTGAAGGAAGCCGGCGCCGGCTACGCCGTGCTGGGCGCCAACCGCGAGCTGGCCGGGGCCGAGGTGGAACTGGTGGGCGAGGAGCGCCGCGAGCGCCGGCTGAAGGATGCCCTGGCCGCAGTGAGCGCAGACTACGACTTCGTGCTGATCGACTGCCCGCCGTCCTTGAGCATGCTCACGCTGAACGGCCTGTGCGCCGCGCAGGGCGTGATCGTGCCCATGCAGTGCGAATACTTCGCGCTCGAAGGCCTGGCCGACCTCACCAACACCATCAAGCAGGTGCACGCCAACCTGAACCGCGACCTGCGCCTGATCGGCCTGCTGCGCGTGATGTTCGACCCGCGCATCACGCTGCAGCAGCAGGTCAGCGAGCAGCTCAAGGCGCACTACGGCGACAAGGTGTTCGACACCATCATCCCGCGCAACGTGCGCCTGGCTGAGGCGCCCAGCTACGGCTTGCCCGGCGTGGTGTTCGACCCTCGGCCAAGGGCAGCAAGGCCTTCGTCGCCTTCGCCAGCGAGATGGTGGAACGCGGTCTGCGTGGATGAATTCTTTAAGCCAAATCGGCCTTCAGCGCCCGCCCATCAAGCGCAACCAGCTATATAAACAGTAGTGATCCAGGTCGCTCCTTCCATCGTCCTCGTGCTGCCCGGCTGGCAGGGCAGCGGCCCGGGCCACTGGCAGAGCCGCTGGGAGACGCGCCACGGTTACCAGCGCGTGGAGCAGCACGACTGGCTGCGCCCGCTGCGCGGCGACTGGACGGCACGGCTGGAAGAGGTGATCCTGGCCCAGCGGCGCCCGGTGCTGGTGGCCGCGCACAGCCTGGGCTGCATCCTCACCGCCTGGTGGGCCGCGCATTCGCGCCACACCGACCGCGTGGCCGGCGCCCTGCTGGTGGCGCCGCCCGACATCGAACGCTACGACAACCGCCAGCAGATCCCTGGCTGGGCCCCCGTGGCGCGCCAGCGCCTGCCGTTCCGCAGCATCCTGGTGGCCAGCAGCGACGACCCCTTCGGCAGCCTGGAGGGCGCCAGCCGCCTGGCGGCCGACTGGGGCGCGGATTTCGTCAGCCTGGGGCCGAAGGGCCACATCAATGCCGATTCGGGCTTGGGCGATTGGGAAGAAGGGCATGTGCTGCTGCTTTCCCTGGTGCCAGCGGAAGACGCGGCGTGATCCGCGGCCTGTCGCACCTGACCTTCATCGTGCGCGGCGATCTGCACCACCGTTGGCGGCGCGATCACCCACGCGCCACCCGGTGGCGTTCATCGCCTGAGGCGTTGGCGGTCCGGCGGTTGCCGTTGGGCCGTTCGCGCTGGCGGCGGTACTGGGGCTGATCGCCTTCGGTATAGTCCTTCGGCTTGTGCGGCGCAGGCGCCAGCGGGCGCTGCGCTCTCTATAGGACATTTGCATGGTCACCAAAAACCCAAGGGCCTCGGCCGCGGCCTCGACGCGCTGCTGGGGCCGTCGCTGTCCGTGGGCACTGCCGAAGGCAGCGCACCCGCCACGCCTGCCGGCACGCCGATGATGCTGGCGCTGCACGAGCTGGCGCCCGGCCAGTACCAGCCCCGCACGCGCATGGACGAGGGCGCGCTGTACGAGCTGGCCGAGAGCATCAAGTCGCAGGGCATCATGCAGCCGATCCTGGTGCGGCGTTTGGGGTCAAATCGGCCGCCAACGCCCACGGGGCAAGCGCTGACAGCTCCTGATTTGGAAGCGCATTACGAGATCATTGCTGGCGAGCGGCGCTTTCGCGCGGCGCGCCTGGCGGGCCTGACCGAGGTGCCGGTGCTGGTGCGCGACGTGCCCGACGAGGCCGCCGCCGCCATGGCGCTGATCGAGAACATCCAGCGCGAGGACCTGAACCCGCTGGAGGAGGCGCAGGGCATCCGCCGCCTGACGGTGGATTTCGGCCTGACGCACGAGCAGGCCGCGCAGGCCGTGGGCAAGAGCCGCAGCGCCGCCAGCAACCTGCTGCGCCTGCTGCAGCTGACCGAGCCGGTGCAGACCATGCTGATGGCCGGCGACATTGACATGGGCCACGCCCGCGCGCTGCTGGCGCTGCAGGGCGCGGCGCAGATCACCGCGGCCAACCAGGTCAGCGCGAAGAAGATGTCGGTGCGCGAGGCCGAATCGCTGGTGCGCAAGCTGAACGCCGAGTTCAACCTCACCTCGCCCCGCAAGCCCGCCGCGGGCGCCGACAAGTCGGGCGACGTGCGCCGGGTGGAGGAAGAGCTGTCCGACCTGCTGCTGGCGCAGGTCGAGGTGCGGGTGAAGAAGAAGACCAAGCGCGGCGGCCGGCTGGAGCAGGCGGGCGAGCTGGCCATCGCCTTCGGCTCGCTGGACGAGCTGAACGGCCTGATCGAGCGGCTGCGCGGCGCATGAACGCGGGCGGGCAGGGCAGCGTGCCCGCACCTCCTGTGACAGATTTGCGGCCAGCGCCTGTGGTGCAGGGCCGTCCGCCGTTGTAAGCTGCGCCCTTCGCACGGATTTGCCCGCGCATTCCCCGCCACCCACCGCCATTCCCCATGCCCCTGCCCACGCCCCGTTCCGCGTTCCGCAACGGTGATGCGCGCCTGCGCACGGCCCTGGCTGCGCGGCGCAACGGCGGGCCGCCGCTGGCGGTGCGCGCGGCGCGTGCCAGCGTGGCGCGCGTGCGCCGCGCCGTGGACCACGCCGTGGCCCGCTCGCCGCAATCCCTGTTCCTGCGCGAGCTGGTGACCCAGCCGGGCACCGTGGGCGCCATCTGCGCCAGCTCGCCCCGGCTGGCGGCGCGCATGGCGGCCTGGGTCGATGCGGCCGCGCCCGGCGTGGTGGTCGAGCTGGGCGGGGGCACCGGCGTCATCACTGCAGCGCTGCTGGCGCGCGGCGTGGCGCCCGAGCGGCTGGTGGTGATCGAGCAGTCGGCCGCGCTGGCGGCGCACCTGCGGCGGCGCTTTCCGCACATCCACGTGGTGCACGGCGACGCGGCCGAGCTGGCCCGGCTGGCCGCCGGCGCCGACTGGCCCTGCCGCGGCGCCGACGGCGCGCCGCTGCCGGTGCAATGCATCGTGTCCGGGCTGCCCTTGCTGTCGATCCCGCTGCCGGTGCGCCAGCGCATCCTGCAGGCGGGCGCGCAGGCGCTGGCGCCGGGCGGGCGCCTGCTGCAGTTCACCTACGCCATGCGCGGGCCCTCGCTGTGGCAGGGCGCGGGCCTGGTCGGCCAGGCCCGCGAGCGCGTGCTGGCCAACCTGCCGCCGGCGCGCATCGACGTGCTGGGGCACGGCGCGGCAGCGCACTGACGCCTGCCATTGCAAGCCATTCTGGCCTCCAGGCGCCGTCCATCAAGCGCGGACAGCTATCAATAATGAAGTGACAGGTGCCATGAAAGTGGCCTGCGCCACGACCACGGTGCAGCCTGCGTGGCGGCACCCGGTGGCTGCCCGGCCGCGTCCGCCAGCCCGCGTGTGTCATCAGTGCGGGCATTTCACGCGACATATTTCATCCTCCGTGTTGCGTTTGGCGCGCAAGTGCGTGCCGTATCGGCCTTTTTCCGGTCACCTGCGGTTACCATTTGACGCTGTATGCCCACGCCCTGCCGGGCGTGGTGCCCGCCAGTCCGCGCGAGGAAGTGCACCATGAAGTCGTCTCAGAAGAACGCCAAACCATCCATCCGGCAGGCGATGCTGCTCGGTGGCAGCCTGGTCCTGGCCGGCGCCGCCCAGGCCGGCATGGTCACCGACCAGCACGGCAACGTCGGCTACGACAGCGCCGCCGAATGCGATGCCGCCGTGCAGGCCGGCACGGCGCGCTTCTACCGCCCCGTCACCGACCGCAAGCCGGCCCGCAAGGCGGGCGAGGCCAGCGTGCGCACCATCCGGCTGAGCGAGCTGTCCAGCGCCACCGCCCAGGCCGCCGGCCTGCGCTACAGCGCCGCCGACTACGCCCGCGGCGCCTGCGACCTGGGCATCCGCCACGTCAAGGGCCGGCCCGACATCACGCCCGAGCTGGTGGGCAAGTGGGTGCCGTTCAGCCCCGACATGCCGCTCAACCTGTACAGCAACGCCGCCGGCCAGCCGGTGCGCGCCACCATGGCGCAGTGCGACAACGGCTTCTCCGGCAACCTGCCGCGCCCGGTGCCGCCGCTGCCCACGGTGGCCGAGCAGGTCGTCGCGCCGCCGCAGCCCCTGCCCAACCAGTGCTTTGCCAACATCCTGCAGCCGGCGCGCTTCGAAACGCGCAGCGAGCAGGTGCTGATCGCCCCCGCCACGCGCCGTGAAGAGGTGGTGCCCGCCACCTACAAGACCGTGACCGAGCAGGTGCTGGTGCAGCCCGAGACGCGCCGCCAGGTCGCCGTGCCGGCCGAGCTGAGGACCGTGACCGAGAACGTGGTGGTGCGCCCCGCCGGCGTGCGCGACGAGCCGGTGCCGCCCACCTTCAAGGCCAGCACCGAGCAGATGGTGACGCGCGAGGCGACACAGCATGTCGAAGTGGTGCCGCCCGTCTACAGGACCGAGATGACGCGCGTGGTGGACGTGCCCGAGCACACCATCCAGCGCGTGGTGCCCGCCGTCTACAAGGAAGTCGAAGAGACGGTGATGGTCAGCCCCGACACCACCCGCACCGAGGTGGCCGAGCCGCGCTACCGCACCGAGGTTGAGCGCGTGCTGGTGCGCCCCGAGGTGGTGCGCTACGTGCCGGTGCGCCTGCCCATGAAGCAGGTGCCCGAGCGCCGCCTGCGCGCCGAGGCCACCACCCGCATCGAGGCCGTGCCGCCGGTGCTGCAGACGGTGGTCGAGCCCGTGGAGGTGCGCCCGGCCACCGTGCGCAAGATGGAGGTGCCGGCCGCCTACGAAATCGTCACCGAGCAGGTCAAGATCAGCGAGCCCTACCGCGAATGGCGCCGCGGCCGCGCCTGGGTGGGCCAGGCCATCGAGGTGGTGCCGCTGCGCGCCTTCGTGGTCGACCCGACGGGCCAGTTCAAGGGCTACAACGTGGCCGGCCGCAGCCTGGTGCCGGCGGCCACGGGTGGCGCCTCGCGCGGCGTGATCGACATGGGCGCCACGCCGGCCGACAACCGCCAGCTGGAAGACGACGTGTGGTGCCTGGTCGAGGTGCCGGCGCAGTACCAGACGGTGCAGCGCAAGGTGCTCAAGGCCCCCGCCACCACCAGCGACATCGCCGTGCCGGCCGAGTACAAGAACGTCACCAAGCAGGTGGTGGTGCGCGAAGGCACCCAGCGCGTGGTGCCGGTGCCCGCCGTCTACCACAGCGTGTACCGCCAGGAGGTCGACTTCGACCGTGCCCGCGCGCTGGGCTACAAGTTCGACCCCAGCGGCGAGCTGATCGCCACCCCCAGCGGCGAGCGCCTGGTGCGTGCCGAAGCCATCGCCCACCAGCCCGGCGTGCAGATCGACCGCTCGTACCTGGCCCTGGGGCGCGACGCCTGGGTGCGCGAAGTGCGCGTGCCGGCCGAATACCGCAACGTCAACCGCTACGTGCCCGAGCAGCCCGCTGCCGTGCGCGTGGTCGACGTGCCCGCCGCCTACCGCACCACCAAGCGCCGCGTGATGGTCGAGCCCGCCCGCACCGAAACCGTGGTGGTGCCCGCCACCTACAAGACGGTGCCCACGCAGGTGCTGGTCCGCGCCGAAACCACGCGCGCCGTGCCGGTGCCGCCCGAGGTGCAGGCCATCACCCGCTACGAGCTCGACCAGCCCGCCAGCCTGCGCCAGGTGCCCGTGCCCGAGCTGGTGCAGCCGCTGTCGCGCCAGATCGTCACGCGCGAAGCCGGCGTGCGCGAGGAGGTGGTGCCCGCCGTCTACCGCACCGAGACGCGCCAGGTCATCGACCAGCCCGCCAGCACGCGCTGGGTCGACGTGCCGGCGCAGTACGAAACCCTGACCTGGCAGGTCAAGGTGGCCGAGCCGCGCGAGGAAAAGCGCGAAGTCATGTGCGAGACCAACACGCACCCCGACAAGATCCGCGAGGTGCAGCGCGCGCTGCAGTCGGTGGGCTTCGATCCCGGCGCCGTCAACGGCGTGCTGGCGGCCCCACGCTGGCCGCCGTGGCGCGCTACCAGCAGGCGCGCGGCCTGCCGGTGCATGGCTACCTCGACGTCGACACCGTGCGCGCGCTGGGCGTGGCGCCGAACTGACGGCAAACATGCTATCTTGATGATAGCTTTTGGCGCCCTGTTGACGGGCGCTGCAGCCGTTTTTCATGCTTGACCCGGCAAACCGGCCGTGGCTGCCCGCATACTCCCAGCGTAGGACAGATCAAGTAACACCTTGGGTTTATCATCGCCCGCTTGGCACGGCCCATTGGAGTGAGGAGGCGAGGCGCGGGCACCCTACCGATGGCTGGTAGGCATAGCCCCGCTTCGTGGCACGATCCTGCGGCCTTTTTTGTCTGGCCTTCGTCGCAGAAGGCATACCCAGGAGTAGAAGCAATGTCGAAGAAGAAACTGGCCGTCCTGGCCGCCGCAGGCGCGGCCATGCTGCTGGCCGGCTGTGAAACCACCAACCTGAAGATGGGCAGCGGCAGCGGCGCCGACACCGTGGCCACCGGCGGCGCCGGCGGCGCCACCAGCAGCGGCGAGAACTCGCAGCTTGAGAAATGCGCCTCGCCCCTGGGCACCGTGTCGCTGGTCGAGAACCAGAACGCCGGCTGGTACACCATCCTGCGCGATGAATACCGGCTGCCCCCACCGCCAACCTGCTGCGCCTGATGGTGCAGCAGTCCAACTGCTTCGTCGTGGTCGAGCGCGGCGCCGCCGGCATGCGCGCCATGAGCCGCGAGCGCGAGCTGATGCAATCCGGCCAGATGCGCGGTGGCAGCAACTTCGGTGGCGGCCAGATGGTGGCCTCGGACTACGGCCTGTCGCCCGAGATCGTCTTCAGCGAAGGCAACACCGGTGGCCTGGGCGGTGCGCTCGGCGGCATCATCGGCGGGCGCGCCGGCTCGGTGCTGGGCGGGCTTTCGGCCGGCACCAAGACGCGCGAAGCCGCCGCCATGCTGACCCTGGTGGACAACCGCTCGGGCGTGCAGGTCGGCGCCTCGCAGGGCAGTGCCTCCAAGACCGACTTCGGTGGCATGGGCCAGCTGTTCGGCAGCAGCGCCGGGGCTCGCTGGGCGGCTACCAGAACACGCCGCAGGGCAAGGTGATCGCGGCCGCCTTCATGGACGCCTACAACCAGATGGTGCGCTCGGTGCGCAACTACCGCGCGCAAAGCGTGCAGGGCCAGGGCCTGGGCGGCGGTGGCCGCCTGGGGGTGGACGGTGGCGCCGCCCCGTCGCAGACCTACACGCCCGAGAACGCGCCGCGCAAGGCCGCACCCACGCGCCGCACCCAGCGCCGCCGCTGATCGCCTAGCGCGCGGGCGATTCCACTGCCATCACGGCCGCGTCAGCGGCCGTTTTTTTGCATGGGCCGTTCCGCATCGGGCGGCAAGGCGCGCCATGCCGTGGTCATGAAACCGTCATAGCATCGGTGTCGTCCGACCGCCACCCCGATGCCATGAACCGCCCCATCGCCGCCCGCACCCTTGCCGCACTGCTTTGCTGCGCCTGTCTGGCCGCCTGCCAGTCGATCGAACCGCCGCGCCCCGAGCCCGATCCGGCCCAGCCGCCGCCGGCCCCATCACCCCGCCGCCACAACTGCTGCCACCGCACGGCCGCGTGGTCACCGCGCCGCTGCCCGGCCGGCCCGAGCCGGCGCCCGTCGTCGCCCCCGCGCGCCTCACGCTGCGCGACGCGCAGACGCGGCTGAACGGCATGGGCTACGACGCCGGCCCGGCCGACGGCGTGGTCGGGCGCCGCACCGCGGCGGCGCTGCGCGCCTTCCAGCGCGACCACGGGCTGCCGGACAGCGGCCGGCTCGACGAGGCCACGCGCCAGGCACTGACGGCGCCGCGCTGAGGGCATCGTCAGCCGTCGTTTGCTATCGAATCAGAAGCTTTTGGCGCTCGCCAGCATTGGCCTGAAGGCCAATTTGGCTTGAAATCGCTGGGCCCACGGCCTACAGCGCAAACACCTTCCCCGGGTTCATGATGTTGTCCGGGTCCAGCGCCTGCTTGATGGTGCGCATCATCGCCACCGCGCCGGCGCCGGCTTCGTCGATCAGAAAGCCCATCTTGTGCAGCCCCACGCCGTGCTCGCCAGTGCAGGTGCCCTGCAGCGCGATGGCGCGCTGCACCACGCGGTGGTTCAGCGCCTCGGCGCGGGCGCGCTCGTCGTCGTCGTCGGGGTCGATCAGGTAGCCGACGTGGAAGTTGCCATCGCCCACGTGCCCGACCAGGAAGTAGGGGATACCGCTCTCGTCCGCCTCGGCCACCGTGTCCAGCAGCGCATCGGCCAGGCGGCTGATGGGCACGCAGGTGTCGGTGGTGATGCAGCGGCAGCCCGGGCGGCTTTGCACGGCGGCGAAGTAGGCGTTGTGCCGCGCCGTCCACAGGCGCGTGCGCTCCTCGGGCGTGTCGGCCCATTCGAAGTCGGCACCGCTGTGCTCGCGGGCGATCTCCTGCACCACTTCAGCCTGCTCCTTCACGCCGGCCGGCGAGCCGTGGAACTCCATCAGCAGCATCGGCTCCTCGCGCAGGCTCAGCTTGGCGTACTGGTTCACGGCGCGCACGCTGTTGCCGTCGATCAGTTCCACCCGCGCAATCGGCACGCCGATCTGGATGGTCTGGATCACCGTGGTCACCGCGTCGGCGATGGTCGGGAACGAGCAGATCGCCGCCGACACCGCCTCGGGCAGCGGGTAGATGCGCAGCGTGACCTCGGTGATCACGCCCAGCGTGCCCTCGCTGCCCACGAACAGGCGCGTCAGGTCGTAGCCGGCGCTGCTCTTTTGGCGCGCGTGCCGGTGCGGATGGCCTCGCCCTGCGCCGTCACCACTTCCAGCGCCAGCACGTTCTCGCGCATGGTGCCGTAGCGCACGGCGTTGGTGCCGCTGGCGCGCGTGGCGGCCATGCCGCCGATGCTGGCGTCGGCGCCGGGGTCGATGGGGAAGAACAGGCCGGTGCTCTTGATCTCGTCGTTGAGCTGCTTGCGCGTCACGCCCGGCTGCACCGTCACCGTCAGGTCCTCGGCGTTCACGCTCAGCACCTGGTTCATGCGGCTCACGTCCAGGCTGATGCCGCCCTGCACGGCCAGCAAGTGGCCCTCCAGCGACGAGCCGACGCCGTACGGAATCACCGGCACCTTGTGTTGCGCGCACAGCTTGATGGCGTCCTGCACGTCGGTCGTGTTCTCGGCAAACACCACGCCCGCCGGCGGCGGCACGGTGGTGAAGGCCGACTCGTCGCGCCCGTGCTGCTCGCGCACCGCCATGGCTTCGGAAAACTGCGCGCCGAAGCGCGACTTCAGCGCCTCGATCAGCGCCGGTGGCGCCGGGCGCGGCTTGATCTCGGGCGTGACGTGGGCAAGCTGGGTGGGGGCGTTCATGGCAGGTGTCTCCAGGCGGGCGCGGCCGCGGCAATCGGGGATCGGCCAGTTTAAGCCGATCGGGCGCAGCGCGCTCGGAGCGGGCTTGGGTGTGAGTACTCCTGATTGCATAGCTGTTAGCGCTTGCTGGACGGGCGCTGAAGGCCAATTTGGCTCATAAGCCGTGCCCCTGCCACCCTGCGCTACAGTGATGGCCCCGTCTGCCATCCACTACCCGCACGCCATGCCCGACCGCTACGCCGTCATCGGCCACCCCATCGCCCACAGCCAGTCGCCGCTCATCCACGGCCTGTTCGCGCAGGCCACTGGGCAGGCGATGACCTACGAGGCCATCGACGGCGGCGCGGATGAGGGCGGCTTTGCCCGCGCGCTGGCCGCCTTCCGCGCGGCGGGCGGCCAGGGGATGAACGTCACGCTGCCCTTCAAGCTGCAGGCCCTGGCCGCGGCCACGCAAGCCAGCGACGACGCCCGCCTGGCCGGCGCCGCCAACGCCCTGCGCTTCGACGGCGACCGCATCGAGGCGCGCAACTTCGACGGCGTCGGCCTGGTGCGCGACATCGAGGCGAACCTGGGCCTGCCGCTGAAAGGCCGGCGCGTGCTGCTGCTCGGCGCCGGCGGCGCCACGCGCGGCGCCGTGCTGCCCATCGCCCGCGCCGGTGCGGCGCGCATCGTCATTGCCAACCGCACCGCTGCCAAGGCCGAGGAGCTGGCGCATGAACTGGCCCCGCACCTGGGCGGCGTGCCGCTGGCCGGCGGTGGCTTCGACGCGCTGGCGGGCGAAGCGCCGTTCGACGTCGTCATCAATGCCACCTCGGCCAGTCTGGGCGGCGATGCCCCCGCCGTGCCGCCCGCCGCCTTCGCCCCTGGCGCGCTGGCCTACGACATGGTCTACGGCAAGGGCCTCACGCCCTTCCTGAAGCTGGCGCAGGCCGCAGGCGCCGCCCGCGTTGCCGACGGCGTCGGCATGCTGGTCGAGCAGGCCGCCGAAGCCTTCGCCTGGTGGCGCGGCGTGCGCCCCGACACGCGCGAGGCGCTAACTCGCCTTACCGTGCCGCTGGTCTGATGTAATGGCGGGCATGATGAACCTCCTCGTCCTGCACGGCATCAACCTCAACATGTTCGGCCAGCGCGACCCGGCGCAATACGGCACGGCGACGCTGGCGGACATCGACGCGGCGCTGCACGCGCTGGCCGGCGAGCTGGGCGTGGCGGTCGAATGCTTCCAGACCAACCACGAAGGCGCCATGTGCGAGCGCATCCACCAGGCGCACCGCGATGGCGTGGCGGCGGTGGTCATCAACGCCGGCGCGTGGACGCACACCAGCGTCGCCATCCGCGACGCGCTGGCGATCCTGAAGTGCCCCATCGTCGAGGTGCACATGAGCAACATCCACGCCCGCGAGCCGTTCCGCCAGCAGTCCTACATCGCCGACATTGCCAGGGGTCAGATCAGCGGCTTCGGTGTGGATTCATACCTTCTGGGGCTGCGGGCCGCCGCCAGTGCTGCGCAGGCAGCTATCAAAAAATGAGGAATTGACCATGGGCAAGCGCCTGACGCAGATCGCCACC
The DNA here is from genome assembly GCF_013423955.1 of Ottowia beijingensis. Lineage (GTDB taxonomy): Bacteria > Pseudomonadota > Gammaproteobacteria > Burkholderiales > Burkholderiaceae_C > Ottowia > Ottowia beijingensis. Next base: position 1,987,595 of record NZ_JACCKX010000001.1, read on the forward strand.
CGCACCGGCGACGACGGCACCACCGGCCTGGGCGACAACACGCGCGTCTCCAAGGCCAGCGCGCGCCCCATGGCCATGGGCGACGTGGACGAACTCAACTCGCACATCGGCCTGCTGCTGTGCGAGGACATGCCGGCCGACGTGCGCGAGTTGCTCATCGACATCCAGCACCAGCTGTTCAACCTGGGGGCGAGCTGTCCATCCCCGGCTTCGAGCTGCTCAAGGACGACGCGCTGGCGCAGCTCGACGCTGCGCTGGAGCGCCACAACGCCACCCTGCCGCGCCTGCAGGAGTTCATCCTGCCGGCCGGCACCCGCGCCGCCAGCCAGGCCCACATCTGCCGCACCGTCGCCCGCCGGGCCGAGCGCAGCGTGGTGGCGCTGGAGCAGCACGAGGCCGTGCGCGCCGCCCCGCGCCGCTACCTCAACCGCCTGTCCGATCTGATGTTCGTGCTGGCCCGCGTGCTGAACCGGCATCGGGCGGATGGGAGCGTGGGAGATGATGTGTATTGGAAGAGTGAGCGGTTGGTAAACGCCAAAGAATGAGTCTTGCGTGCAGGTTATACCGGGCTTACATCCAGATGAACCCGAAAACTCGAGCTCCCTCAATGGGTTACGTTCTTGTGTCGTACATCCGTGCGCTGTCGCGTTAACTGTTATTGCGCGGATATGCAAGATAAATCAAGTTAGGCCGCCTACATCGAACCCAGTAGGCATATGATTAATCGTGTTTTTATGAAAGGGGATACAAAGATGCTCAATAAACGAAGAAGCTTTTCTTTCCTGGCAATACTTACCGCCGCCTTACTCTCCGGGTGTCAATCCGCAGCCTTCCACAGGGCGGATGTTCAAGACAACTCGACAGATCGTATGACCGTCGGCAAGGTACAAAAGGAAATCCGTGTCGGAATGAGTGGTGCTGATGTTGCTCAAGCACTTGGTTCGCCCAATATCGTATCTACCGACGAAGAGCGCCGAGAGGTCTGGATATACGACAAGATCGCTACCGACCGCGCTTATTCGTCCAGCAGTGGCGGTGTCAATGCTCTGATCCTTGGTTTTGGCGGTGGTGCCGCAGGTGGTGTCGGTGTTGGCGGCGGTTCTTCGGCAGGAGCTTCTTCAACAAGTCAACGCACGCTTACCGTCATCATCAAATTTGATAAGGACGGCAAAGTTCGTGACTTCGCATATCACACTTCGAGGTTTTAACAAATGAAAAAGCTACCAATCCTTATTGGCGCGCTTTTCCTTGCCGGATGCGTGACCGTTCCGCCGAACACTTTTGTTGTTACCCCAGAGTTATTACAGCAACGGCAATTGGAAACCCGTCGTTATGACGGTATCAAAGAAGCCGATTTAATAACGGCAAGTGCAAATGTGCTTCAAGACCTTGGGTTCAATCTTGAAAATTCAGAAACTAAACTCGGAGTTCTAACTGCCAGCAAACAACGTGATGCCACTAACGGCGGCGAGGTTGCAGCAGCAATTATTGTTGCTCTTCTTGGCGGTGGTGCAATGGCAATCAGCAAAGACCAAACAATTCGCGTTGCACTTGTTGTGCGGCCTGTTAACGACAGCAGTGGCAAAGCAATGTCTGATAGTCATTTTGTGCGTGTCACCTTTCAGCGATTGGTGCGGCGCACTGACAATTCCACAATAGCTCAAACCCTTCGAGAGCCCGAGCTGTACCAAGACTTCTACGAGCGTGTATCGAAATCCGTTTTTCTTGAGGCACAAAAATATGAGATACCTATTCACTGCAATTCTTCTGTCTCTGTCACTTCTTAGCGGATGCGCGACAACCAATCAACGTGTTTTAGATTCCGGCGATGAAACCCAACTTCAGAAGCGCAGCTATCAGTCACGTATATTCGAGACAGCAGACAAAGAGAAGGTTCTACGAGCAACAATTTCCACCCTTCAGGACCTCGGTTTCGTCATTGATCGTGCAGACCTAATGCTTGGTAGCGTCAGCGGCACCAAGCTTGATGGTCACCAAATTAAAATCACAGTATCGGTTCGCCCCAAGGGCACTGACCGCATGTTGGTGAGAGCAAATGCTCAATTCAACATCACGCCGATCGAGGATCCAAAACACTATCAAGATTTCTTCGCGTCACTTGAAAAGTCGCTGTTTCTCACTGCCCATGCCGGTGAGTAATGGAAGTTTTATGGCCTAACAATCGCTTCGAGAGGACGCTCCGCCAGCAAGCTATGCTTGCTGTCTCCGCGCCCCTCAAGCGAAACGTTAGACGGCCTTTGATGCACTCATGAGTCCCGAAGAAGTCACTAGCGAGATTCAGCGACTTGCTCGCGAGAATGGCCACAAGCCGCTCGGTGAGAAGCTCTTCCTGGCCAGCACTGGTTTGAGTCGCTCTGCGCTTTGGTCGGCCGGCTTTGCCAGCTACAGCGATGCGTTGGTTGCAGCCGGCTTCGGTAAGAACAAGCTAAATCCTGCGTCAGACCCTCAGATCGTTCTGGCATCACTCATGGAGCTGATTCGCGGCATCGGACGCTTTCCGACCAAGGGGCACATCAAGGCTGCTCGTGCCAAGGACAAGTCCTTTCCGAGCTATGAGGCCTTTGTCACTGTTGCGGGCGGCACGTTCTCCAACTTGCCACGTGTCGCGTTGGCGTTCTGCCAGGCCAACGGCATTTCCGACATTTCGCATCTCATTCCTCAAAGCAAAGCGTCAGTTGGCCCGGAAGCAAAGTCGGTCAGCCGAGCCGTCACTGGCTACGTGTACCTGCTTAAGCACGGGCAGCATTACAAGATTGGCCGCTCCAACGACACGGCTCGCCGACGTCGAGAGATCTCGCTCCTGCTCCCCGAGGAGCTTGAGCATGTTCATGTCATTGAGACGGACGACCCGGAGGGCATAGAGGCATACTGGCGGAAATTGGGGTCAGATTACAATTTTTTCGTCTACGCTGTTAAGCAGGACGCAAGGCCAGCGGATGCACCGTCATCACCGCCGCCTGCAGCGATTCATCCAGTTCGGCCACGCGCAGGTCGTAGGCGGTTTGCAGGTTCAGCCACGACTGCGCGTCGCCGCCAAAGAAACGGCTCAGGCGCAGCGCGGTGTCGGCGGTGATGCCGCGCCGCTCCAGCACGATGTCGTTGATGCGCGAGGCGGGCACGTGCAATTGCCTGGCAAGCGCGTTGGCACTCATGTCCATCGGCTTGAGGTAATCCTCGCGCAGCACTTCGCCGGGGTGGATGGGGCGCATGCCGTTCTTGAACATGGGTTTCTCCTTGCGTTGCGGTGGCGGCTTCAGTGGTCATCGACGATCTCCACGTCGGCCACGCTTTGGTGGGTCCACACGAAGCACAGCCGCCACTGGTCGTTGATGCGGATGCTGTGCTGGCCTTGGCGGTCGCCGCTCAGCGGTTCCAGCCGGTTGCCGGGCGGGCTGCGCAGGAAGTCCAGAGTTTGCGCCGCGTCCAGTTGCGCCAGCTTGCGCTCGGCCACGCTGTGGATGTTGGCGAAGCGGCGGGTCTTGCCGCTGGTGAACAGGCGCTGCGTGTCCGGACACTTGAACGAGAGGGCCGCCATGGTTTGCGAGCATTGCATACCGTTTACCGATATTCGGTATAAAACTGCCTTCAGCGGTGTAGGTCGTAGGCTGGGCTGAAGAACGAAACCCAGCGCTCTTCTTCGGTGCGTGGCCGGGTTGCGCCGCGCTAATCCAGTCTACAACATTCCAAGCCAAATCGGCCCGCAGCGCCCGCCCACCATGCGCTGCAAGCTATCAAACCAGAAGCGGCATCAGCCCGCCTTCATGCTCCCCTGCTTCAAATACCGCTGGTGCCACGACAGCGCCTCGTCCAGCAGGTGCGGCGTGTGCTGCCCGTTGGCGCCGGCTTTGGCGCGCTCCAGGTAGTCGGTCAGCGCGTCGCGGAAGTCGGGGTGGGCGCAGCGGTCGATGACGAGGCGCGCGCGCTGCTGGGGCGCCAGGCCGCGCAGGTCGGCCAGGCCGCGTTCGGTGACGATGACCTGCACGTCGTGCTCGGTGTGGTCGACGTGCGACGCCATGGGCACCACGCAGCTGATGGCGCCGTCCTTGGCGACCGAGGGCGTCATGAAGATGGAGAGGTAGGCGTTGCGCGCGAAGTCGCCCGAGCCGCCGATGCCGTTCATGATGGCGCTGCCCATCAGGTGCGTGCTGTTCACGTTGCCGTAGATGTCGCACTCGATCATCGCGTTCATGGCGATCAGCCCCAGGCGCCGGATGATTTCCGGGTGGTTGCTGATTTCCTGCGGGCGCAGCACGATGCGGTCCTTGAACTCGGCGATGTGCTCGTTGAAGTATTTGGCCGCGTCGGGGCTGAGCGACAGCGCGGTGGCCGAGGCGGTGGCGAGCTTGCCGCTTTTGAGCATGTCGAGCATGCCGTCCTGCAGCACCTCGGTGTAGGCGTTCAGCTTGTCGAACGGGCCGGCGTTCAGCCCCGCCAGCACGGCGTTGGCGATGTTGCCCACGCCCGATTGCAGCGGCAGCAGCGCCTTGGGCAGGCGGCCCTTGGCCACTTCGTGCTGCAGAAAGTCGATGATGTGCCCGGCAATGGCCTGCGAGTTGGCGTCGGGCGCGGCGAACTTGCTGTTGCGGTCGGGGGCGTTGGTCTCGACCACGGCGATGACCTTGGCCGGGTCGCAGCGCAGGTAGGGTTCGCCGATGTGCTGGCCAGCTCGGTCATCATGATGGGCTGGCGGTGCGGCGGCAGGGCGGTGCCGTAGTAGATGTCGTGCATGCCCTCCAGGCCGGGGTTCTGCCAGTGGTTCACTTCCAGGATGACGTGGTCGGCCTGGTCGATCCAGGTCTTGTTGTTGCCGACCGAGGTGCTGGGCACCAGCCGGCCGTCGGGCAGGATGCCGGCTACCTCGATCACCGCCACGTTCAGGTGGCCCAGAAAGCCGAACCACACGAACTGCGCCACGTGCGAGAGGTGGATGTCGACGTACTGCATGTGGCCGCTGTTGATCTGCGCGCGCACCGTGGGGTCGCTCTGGTAGGGCAGGCGCATGTCGATGCCGTCGACCTTGGCCAGCGCGCCGTCCAGTTCGGGCGCGGTGGAGGCGCCCGTCCACAGGCCGATGCGGAATTTGTCGCCCCGCGCGTGCGCGGCCTCGATCTGGTGCGCAAGCGCCAGCGGCACGGCCTTGGGGTAGCCAGCGCCGGTGAAGCCGCTCATGCCGACGTTCCAGCCGGGCTGGATCAGGGCGGCGGCCTGCTCGGCGGTCATCAGCTTGGTGCGCAGGCCGGCGTGCTGGATGCGGCCGGCGGCCAGGGAGGTGGGGGCGGAGGGGTTGGTCAGCATGGGTGAATCCTTGAAAGCGAGCCGCCCGCGCGCAGGCGGGTCATCAGGGTTAACCCTAGTGTAGAGGACGGGTGGCCGCGCGGGTTCACGGCGGGGCTTGAGGCAGGTCAAGCGGGGTGGCGACGCGGGGGCTGGGGGTGACTTATCGCACGGGCGGCGTTGCGGGACGGGGTAAGGCGCTGGGAAGGGCTGGGAACGGGGTGGTTGCAGTGTTCACATCCAAATACTCCCATGCATCCATGCTGCTAACGCCCGAATGACGGGCGCAAAATCCATATACCCCAACTATTCTTGAGGCTGCCCTCTTGTGGGAGCGGGCTTGCCCGCGATGGGCGTGCAGGGTGGGCGATGCGCTGCCATCGCGGGCAAGCCCGCTCCTACAGGCGTTTTGGGGTCCAAACGGCCTTCTGCGCCCACGGAGCGGGCGCCGGCAGCTATCAAGACAGCAGCAAAAAGCGCCCGCAGGCGCTTTCTCGGGTTCAAGACGCGGCCGCGCCTCAGTTCTGCATGATCACCCCGCACGCCAGGCGCGGCCCGGCGTTGCCCACCGGCTGGTGGTTCACGTCGTCCGGGTCGCGGTGCACTATGACCGACTTGCCGATGATGCTGTTCACCCCGCGCAGCTTCAGCGTCTGGCTGTTGAACGACACCTTGGCCGCGCCGCTGGCGTCGGCCATCAGCTGCGGCATGTCGCCCAGGTGGTGCAGGCCGCTGCCGTGCGCGCCGTGCGGCTGGTTGGTGGGGTTGAAGTGGCCGCCCGCGCTGCTGAAGTCGGGCGTCGAGCAGTCGCCCTTCTCGTGCACGTGGAAGCCGTGCGGCGCGTTCGGCTTCAGCCCGGTGACGGTGCCGGTCACGCTGGTGATGCCGCGCAGCTCGGAGAAGTTGATCACGCCCTGCACCGGCGACTGCGGGTTGGGCTGCGGCGTGCCGCCGGCGGCCGAGGTGAGCTTGACGATGGCCACGGTGCGCGGGTTCACCTCGGCGTTCTTCATGTTGCTGCAGGCGCCCAGGCCGGCGGCCACGGCCAGCAGCGCGGCGCTGCGCAAAGCGGTTGATTTCAGCATGGGGCGTTCTCCTTGTGGACCAGGGTTGGCAAACGCCCATGCTAGGTTCAGCGCCGCAGCAGCGCGTGTAGGAGAACGGCCCCAAAGGTTGCGGTGCCAATCCCACCCAGCGCAAAGTCGCCGAACTTGAGCGTGAAGTCGCCCGTGCCCAGCACCAGCGTGATGGCGGCCACCAGCAGGTTGACGGGGTTGCTGAAATCCACCTTGTTGTCGACCCAGATCTTGGCGCCGGCGATGGTGATGAGGCCGAACACCACGATGCTCACGCCGCCCATCACCGGCAGCGGAATGGCCTGGATGAAGGCACCGAACTTGGGGCTGAAGCCCAGCACCAGCGCCATCACGGCCGCCACCAAAAACCGCGGTCGAGTAGATGCGCGTGGCGGCCATCACGCCGATGTTCTCGGCATAGGTGGTCACGCCCGTGCCGCCGGCGGTGCCCGACACCATGGTGGCGAGCCCGTCGGCGCCGAAGGCGCGGCCGATGTAGGGGTCGAGGTTGCGGCCCGTCATGGCCGCCACGGCCTTGATGTGGCCCAGGTTCTCGGCCACCAGGATCAGCGCCACCGGGGCTATCAGCAGGGCGGCGTTGGTGTCGAACACCGGCGCGGTGAACTTGGGCAGCCCCACCCAGGGCGCGTTGACGATGCCCGAGAAGTCCATCGGCTTGCCCAGCCCCAGGCCGTTGGCCAGCACCAGATAGATCAGCGTGGCGATCAGCAGCCCCACCAGAATCAGCAGCCGCTGCACCATGCCGCGCGTGAACACCGCCACCAGCGCCACGCACAGAAAGGTGACCAGCTGCATCCAGCTGTCGAAGTTGCTGGCCGCCATGTTCTTGATGGGGATGTGCGCCAGGTTCAGGCCGATCACCGCCACCACCGCGCCGGTCACCACCGGCGGCATCAGCCGCTCGATCCAGCCCGTGCCTACGGCCTGCACGATGGCGCCGATCAGCGCATACAGCAGCCCGCAGAAGATGATGCCGCCCAACGCCACCCCGATGTTGGCGTTGGGCCCCTGGCCCGCATAGCCGGTGGCCGCGATCACCACGCCGATGAAGGCGAACGACGAGCCCAGGTAGCTGGGCACCTTGCCGCCGGTGACGAAGTAGAAGATCAGCGTGCCGATTCCGCTCATGAAGATCGCCAGGTTGGGGTCGAACCCCATCAGGATCGGCGCCAGCACCGTGGCGCCGAACATGGCGATGACGTGCTGCACGCCCATGGCCGCCGTCTGCGGCCACGGCAGCCGCTCGTCGGGCCCGATCACCCCGCCATCGGCCAGCGCCGACGCCGGCCGCTCCTGCCAGCTCAACAGGCTCATACCTCGCTCCTCGTCTTGTGGAAAGTGGCGCAATGGTACGGGCGAACCGGCCCAGTCAGGGCCGGCCGTGGGTGCCGTGCACGTGGTTGTCGTGCGCACGGGCTGGGGTGGCTCGGCGGCCTGCGCCAGGCCCGTCAGGATGCCGCAGTGCGCCGTGTCGCTGGCCTGGCGGCACTGGGCACGCAGATCCTTCAGTTGCCGCTCCAGCGCGCGCAGCTCGCGGATGCGGGTGGCGATGTGGCCGATGTGCTCGTCCAGCAGATCGTTGACGGCGCCGCAGTCGGCGTCGGGCTGGTCGCGCCAGGCCAGCAGCGTGCGGATTTCGCCCAGCGACATGTCGAGCCCGCGCCCCTGGCGGATGAAGGCCAGGCGCTCGGCGTGCTCGGCGCCGTAAACGCGGTAGTTGTTGTCGCCGCGTGCCGGCGCGGGCAGCAGGCCTTCGCGCTCGTAGTAGCGGATGGTGTCGACCGGGGTGCCCGTGGCCTGGGCGAGTTCGCTGATCTTCATGGGGCCATGGTAATGACCCGGCGCGCGGCGCGCTCGGTGACCTGGGTGTGGGAGCGGGCTTGCCCGCGATGGCAGCGCATCGCCCTCAACCAACACCGAATCGCGGGCAAGCCCGCTCCCACAAAGGCGGGGACGCACGGCGGCTTGACTCTGGAGTTGCTCCAGGGTTTCCAATCGAGCCATGAGCACCACGAGGACATTCGACAGCGTCACCTGGCGCATCCCCAACATGGACTGCGCGGCCGAGGAAAGCGAGATCCGCCACGCCCTGCGCGACGTGGCCGGTGTGCAGCGGCTGGCCTTCCGCCTGGGCGCGCGCGAGCTGGCGGTGGACGCGCTGCCGGGCGCGCTGCCGGGCATCGAGGCGGCGCTGAAGGGCGCGGGCTTTGCGCCCACGGGCACGGTGGGCGCGGCGCCCGCGCCGAGCGTCGCGGCGTCGAGCTGCGGCGCCTGTTGCGGATCGGGCTGCGGCAGCGCCGCCGCCGTCGCCGCGCCGGTCGACGCGAAGCCGTCACCCTGGCAGGCTCTGACCCTGGCGCCCGGCCTGAGCCGCACCGTGGCGGCGCTGGTGCTGGCCCTGGGTGCCGAGCTGCTCAGCGCCTTCGGCCCCGAATCCGTGCAGTGGCTGGGCATGGCGCTGGCCGTGGCGGCGGTGGCGCTGGCCGGGCTGTCGACCTACATCAAGGGCTTCAACGCGCTGCGGCGCGGGCGGCTGAACATCAGCGCGCTGATGACCGTGGCTGTCACCGGCGCCTTCCTGATCGGCGAGTGGCCTGAAGCCGCGATGGTGATGGCGCTGTACGCGCTGGCCGAATGGCTGGAGGCGCGCGCCGTGGACCGCGCGCGCGGCGCCATCGGAGGCCTGCTGGAGATGGCGCCCGACACCGTGGAGCAGCGCGATGCCCACGGCCACTGGCACGCCGCCAAGGCCGCCGACGTGCCGCTGGGCGCCGTGATCCGCGTCAAGCCCGGCACGCGGCTGGCGTTGGACGGCGTGGTGACGGCCGGCCGCAGCGCCATCGACCAGGCGCCCGTCACCGGCGAGAGCCTGCCGGTGGACAAGGCCGAGGGCGACGCGGTGTACGCCGGCACGCTGAACCAGACCGGCGTGCTGGAAGTGCGCGTGACGGCCGGCGCGCGCGACACGCAGCTGGCACGCATCATCCACGCCGTGGAGCAGGCGCAGAGCGAGCGCGCGCCCACGCAGGCCTTCATCGACCGCTTTGCCGCGGTCTACACGCCGGCCGTGTTCGTGCTGGCACTGGCCGTGGCGCTGCTGGGGCCGTGGCTGGCGGGCTGGACGTGGCTGACGGCGATCTACAAGGCGCTGGTGCTGCTGGTCATTGCCTGCCCGTGCGCGCTGGTGATCGCCACGCCGGTGACCATCGTCAGCGCGCTGGCCAACGCGGCGCGGCGCGGCGTGCTGGTCAAGGGCGGCGTGTACCTGGAAGAAGCGCGCCGCCTGAAGGCCGTGGCGCTGGACAAGACCGGCACGCTGACGCTGGGCAAGCCGGTGCTGGTGGCGCATGAATTGCTATCGAATCAAGAGCTTAAAGAGACCGTCCTGTCTGCGGCAGCGGCACTTTCTGCTCACAGTGCGCACCCGGTGTCGCAGGCCATCGCGCAGGGGCTGGCGGCGCAGGGCGTGGCGGCCGGCAACGTCGAGCACTTCGTCGACCAGCCGGGGCACGGCGTCGAAGGCGTGGTGGGCGGGCAGCGGCTGCGCCTCATCAGCCAGCGCGCCGCCGAGGCGCTGGGCCTGGGCAGCGCGTTGCTCACCGAGCGGCTGGCGGCGCACCAGGCGCAGGGCCGCAGCGTGTCGCTGCTGGCCTCCGACACGGCGGTGCTGGCGCTGTTCGCCGTGGCCGACACGGTGAAGGACCACGCGCCCGAAGCGGTGCGCGAACTGCACGCGCTGGGCGTGCAGACGGTGATGCTGTCGGGCGACCACCCCGCCGCCGCGCAGGCCGTGGCTGGCGCCGCCGGCGTGGCCGAGGCGCACGGTCAGCTGCTGCCGGGCGACAAGCTGGCCCGCATCGCCGAGCTGCAGGCGCGCCTGGGTCCCACGGCCATGGTGGGCGACGGCATCAACGACGCGCCGGCGCTGGCGGCGGCCGACATCGGCATCGCCATGGGTTCGGCCGGCACCGACATCGCCATGGAAGCCGCCGACGTGGTGGTGATGAACGACGACCTGCGCCGCCTGCCCGGCCTGATCCGCCTGTCGCGCCGCACGCACGGCGTGCTGTGGCAGAACATCGTGCTGGCGCTGGGCATCAAGGCGGCCTTCCTGGGGCTGGCGCTGGCAGGGCTGGCGACGATGTGGATGGCGGTGTTCGCCGACATGGGCGCCAGCCTGATCGTGGTGGCCAATGGGCTGCGCATGCTGCGGGGCGGGCGGGCGTAGTTCAAAAAGAGAGCTGCTTGCGCTCTTCACACAATGTTTTCAGATTGTTTTGTCTTGAATTTGATACTGGATGGGCGTAAACAGCTATCAATAGAGAAGTGAATTGCGTGGCAGCGGCACGAGCCAACCGCCGCTGTCACGCCTTGGTCACGGCCGTGACACAGACTGGCGGACTCTGAATTTCACGGCTTTTCATCCATGGAAAAAGCGATGCCGTCGCCACGCTGGGCGAGCAGGCGCCGGCGCTGGCCTCGCTGCTGCGGCCGGCGCAGGTGCGCGCCGCGCTCAAGGCCAACGACCGCCTGAAGCTCTACCTGAGCGTGCTGCAGGCCGCGCACGCCCATGCCCACCACCCGCGCGAGGCCGCGCTGGACCTGTCGCGCGAGATCGCCGCCGCCGACATCACCGTGCGCGCCGAGGCCGACTGGCTGCACGACCTGCCCGCTACCGCCGCCAGCGAAGCCGATGGCGCCCTGCGCGTGCCCGATCTGCCGCGCCTGGCGCTGCGCCTGGCCGACGACCTGGGTGTGATGGCGCGCCCGCTGGTCGAAGGCGACGGTGCCGACGCTGCATTCGCCGAGCGCGTGACGCACTGGCATGCCGAGCTGAATGCACTGTCCGGCCCGGTGCTGGCCGCCGCGCAGATCGAGGCGCTGACCCATGGCCAGCGCGCGCGCGGCGACAGCCTGCACATCATGGTGATGGACCTGCACAAGGCGCTCAATCGCCTGGCGGCCGGGCTGTCCACCGACCGCATCGACGGCGCGCACTGCTGGCAGCTGGCGGGCGACGACAGCGACCGCCCGCGCATCGCCGCCTTCATGCGCGGGCTGAACCGCACCGCGCCGCTCAAGTTCGACCACCCCGGCCTCGACACGGCCGCCACGCGCGACGGCGACAAGCTGCTGATCCAGAACGACATCGGCACCAACGACGCGCACGTGCTGGTGATCCAGGTCGACACCGCCGCCGCGCCGCAGGTCATCACGCTGACCTATTCCGACCTGCACCGCCAGCGCTTCGGCTTCTTCCAGCGCCTGCTGGCCGAGGTGGGCGCGCACTGGGGCCAGGCCGAGCAGCGCACCACCCAGGGCCTGAACCAGGGCGACGCCTATCACGTGGGCACCGCGCGCTTCGAGGCGCACGATGAAGCCGAACTGGCGCAGCAGCTCGAAGGCATCGGCGAGCGCATCGTGTTCCTGATCGACTGGAACCGCGCGCGCAAGCGCTTGCTGCACTTCGTCAGCCGCGAAGGCGCGGTGGCGGTGCTGGAGGCCAGCACGCGTGCCCGCGCCGGCCACATGGCGTGGCTGAACGCCGGCGCCGAGCGCCTGATCTGGGACGCCATGGCCGCGCAAGGCCCCAGCCAGTTCCGCCTGGGTGACCGGCTGGACCAGGTGCTGGGCGAGGCCGAGGCGCGCGACTTTCTGGCCGGCGTGCTCATCAACGCCGCCCACCACCCCAACGCGCCGGCGCTGCTGCTCGACCAGACCCAGGCCCAGCTGGCGCGCCGCCTGCGCGGCCGCCGCGGCGACGACGACCTGCTGGAAGAACACGCCGCCTACTGCCACGCCCTGGCGCAAGGCCTGCGCGACGCGCTGGCGCACGGGCTGGAGCGCGACGCCCCCGCCGCCGAGCGTCTGGCCGCGCGCGCCAAGGACTGGGAGCGCCACGCCGACCAGCTGGTGGTGCACGCGCGCGAGCTGGCCGAGCACCAGCCGCAATGGCGCCCGCTGATGCAGCTGCTGCACCACAGCGACGACGTGGCCGACGCGCTGGAGGAAGCCTGCTTCGTGCTCAGCCTGCTGGCCGAGCATGTCGACGCCACCCCGCCATCGACGGCTGGACTGCCCCCGTGCGCCAGGTGCTGACCGAGCTGGCCGACGCCGTGCTGAACGCCGTGCAGGACCACGTCAAGGCCCTGGCCGTGGCGCGCACGCTGGGCGAGGCCAGCGCCGGCGACGACCAGTCCGAATACCTGTCGGCCGCCTGGCGCGTGCAGCAGGCCGAGCGCCACTGCGACGAGCTGCTGCGCCGCGCCCGCCGCGAACTGGCCACGCAATGCCGCGAACAGCCCGACGCCGTGGCGCTGACCCTGGGCAACGAACTGGCCGCCGCCATCGAGCAGGCCAGCGACGCCCTGCTGACCCTGGGCTGGGGCCTGCGCGAGCGCACCATGCAGCGCATGGGCGTGGCGGCGGCGTGAGCGGCAGACGCGCGCCCGTCGCCCATTCCCCATGCCGGCCACCGCCCCCGGACACTCCCTCTCCCGCTGGCGGGAGAGGGCAGGGTGAGGGCGAACGCCACCACCACCCCGCCCGTTCCTCTCCCCGCCGCCGCCGCCGCCCGCGTCGCTCCCTCCCCGCTGGGGAGGGCTGGGGTGGGGCCGCCCGCTGCCCAGCACTACCGCCGACCCTCACCCCGCCCTCTCCCGCCAGCGGGAGAGGGAGCTTCCGCACCGATGCGAGCGCCCGCAGGCCAGCGACGCCCTGCTCACGCTGGGCTGGGGCCTGCGCGAACGCACCATGCAGCGCATGGGCGTGGCCGCGGCGTGAGCGGCAGACGATAGACGCGCACCCGTCGCCCATTCCCATGTCAGTCACCGCCCCCGGACACTCCCTCTCCCGCTGGCGGGAGAGGGCAGGGTGAGGGCGAACGCCACCACCACCCCGCCCGTTCCTCTCCCCGCCGCCGCCGCCCGCGTCGCTCCCTCCCCGCTGGGGAGGGCTGGGGTGGGGCCGCCCGCTGCCCCACACCACCGCCGACCCTCACCCCGCCCTCTCCCGCCCGCGGGAGAGGGAGCTTCCGCGCCTGCGCGAGCGCCCGCAGGTAGGCGTCACCCTCGCCCCCTGATACCCCACCATGAACGCCCGCGACACCACCCACTTCCTCCGCAGCCCACGCCGTGGCGCTGATCGGCTGCGGCCCCAAGCCCCGCACGCCGGACGTGCCGCCGCCCGAGGCCATCGGCTTCAAGGCGCACAACCTGGCGCGCATGGCCGCCATGGCCCTGCCGGTGCCGCCAGCCTTCGTGCTGGGCACCGGCTGGTGCGCCGACCCGGCCGCGCTCAGGCCCGAGGTGTGGCAACCAGCGCTGGCCGCGCTGGAGCACGCCAGCGATGCCCGCTTCGGCGATGCGCGCCAGCCGCTGCTGCTGTCGGTGCGCTCGGGCGCGCCGGTGTCGATGCCGGGCATGATGGAAACGCTGCTCAACATCGGCCTGTGCGATGCCACGCTGCCCGGCTTTCTGCGCGCCACCGGCAACCCGCGCCTGGTGTGGGACGCCTACCGCCGCCTGGTGGCCGGCTTCGGCGAGGTGGTGCTGGGCATCGACGCCGCGGTGTTCGAGGCCGACCTGGCCCAGATCGCCGCCGGCCGCGACGAGCGCGAGCTGGACTTTGCCGAGCTGCGCGCCCTCACGCGCGCCCACCTGGCCAGCGTGCAGCGCGTGGCCGGCCAGCCCTTCCCGCAGTCGCCGCGCGATCAGCTCACGCAGGCCATCGCCGCCGTGTTCGCCAGCTGGCAGGCGCCCAAGGCGCGCGACTACCGGCGCCTGAACGGCATTGCCGACAGCATCGGCACGGCCGTCACCGTGCAGCGCATGGTGTTCGGCAACGCCGGCGGCACCTCGGGCGCGGGCGTGGGCTTCACGCGCCACCCTCGACCGGCGAGCCGGCGCCCTGGGTCGACTTTCTGTTCAACGCCCAGGGCGAGGACGTGGTGTCGGGCCGGCGCAGCGCGCAGGGCCACGACCAGCTGGCCGCCGCCGCACCGCCCGTGTGGCACGAGCTGCTGGCCGCCACGCAGCAGCTCGAGCAGGCCTTCGGCGACATGCAGGACTTCGAATTCACGGTCGAGAACGGCCGCCTGTGGTTGCTGCAGACCCGCGCCGGCAAGCGCACGGCGCAGGCCACCGCGCGCATCGCGCTCGACCTGGCCGACGAGGGCGTCATCAGCCTTGACGAGGCGCGCCGCCGCACCGAGGGCCTGGGTGAAGACCAGCTGGCCGTGCCGCGCGTGGTCACCGAAGACGGCGCGGCCCAGCCGCTGGCGCAGGCCGTGAGCGCCGCGCACGGCGTGGCCATCGGCGAGATCGTGCTCGACGAAGCCGCTGCCCGCGCCCGCCAGGCGGCCGGCGCCACCGTGCTGCTGCTGCGCCAGGACGCCGAAACGCGCGACCTGGCCGCGCTCGACATCGCCGCCGGCCTGCTGACGGCGCGCGGCGCCCGCACGTCACACGCCGCCGTGGTGGCGCGCCAGCTCGGTAAGGTGTGCCTGGTCGGCTGCGAGCAACTGGTGATCGACACCCCGCACCGCCGCGTGCGCCTGGGCGGCGAGGAGCTGGCCGAGGGCGAGGTGCTGACGCTGGACGGCGGCAGCGGCGCCATCTGGCGCGGCGCGGTGCGCACGGTGCGCGAAGTGCCGCAGGACTTGATGGCGCGGCTGGCGGCGCTGCGGGCGGGCTAAGCCCACCGCTGCGGCCCCTGCTCGTCGCGTGATGGCCGAGCCTTGTGGGAGCGGGCTTGCCCGCGATGGCGCCGCCGCGCCTGCACCCGATGCCCGATCGCGGGCAAGCCCGCTCCCACAGGGATGTGTGGATACTCCCCAATAGGGCGGCCGTCAGCGCCCGTCCATCAAGCGCTGGCGCTTGATACTCCCTTTCAATGTTCAGGATCCCTGCTTTCCCAGCGTCAAATCCGCCGATGTCGATGCAGGGCCGGCCGTCGTGCTGGCGAGATCAGGCGCGTTGTTTCCAAAGAGGCACTGGGTAGCCCATGCACGGGCGCGAAGTGCCCGCCCTGCCTGGCTGCACCTGCGCCCTGGCGCCGCACCGCTCACGGCACTACGCACCCCTCGGGCGGGCAATCGTGCGGAATCGGGATGTCTGGCGCCGGTGTGATGTGGATGGCCAGCGGCAGGTGGTCGCCGGCCTGCTTGAACCAGTCGTCCCAGTAGCCTTGGTAGGTGGGCCCGCTCTCGGGCCGGTCGGGCGGGCGGCGGCCGTCCATCGGCCCAAGCTTGAACGACATCGTGCTGCCATCGGGGCATTGGCCCAGCAATTCGACCTCGCTCACCCACAGGCGGCGCGGTTCACGCGTGATCTGCGTCGGAATCCAGCCTTCCCCGTACAGCATCGGCCCGGTGCGCACCACTTCTCGGGTGTGGCGCAGCAATTGGGCGGGGCAGCGCTGGACGATCTTGAAGAGACTGTTGCCAACGACCATGTAGGTCCCGCTGCCCCCTGCAGCCACCAGACTGATTTCTTCGGAAGCTCTGTATCGTTATCGGGACCTCTAAAGATGCTCGGCTCAATATCCATCAGTTGCGACTGCAGATAGTTTGGCAACGTGTGAACCGATTTGCGCAGCGCCAAGGTCTGACTGATCACCCTACGCCGATAGTTGTCTATGTGGCCGATCGGAATCGCTCCTCCCCCGGCACATCGTCCCTTACCTTCGTTGTATCCTGAGGGAGGTATGGGCTTAGCCAATCGGCACGGTCGTACTTGAAGACCGTGCCGACCTTCATGCCCACGATCGCGGAATCGACTTCGCAGGTGAAATTTTCGGTGTGGCAGGTGTAGAACGGCGTCTGCCTCGCATTGAGGAATCCCAGCCACGCCCAGCCGACGCCGCGGTCCCTGATGATCTTGCCGGTCTGCTTGTCCAGCCGGAACTTGTGCAGGGTCACGAAGTCGCCCACCTGCACCGGCTCGCCAGTGCCTTCGCGCACGATGGTGGGGCGGTTGAACTCAGCCATGGGCCGGCCGGGCGGGATCACTTCGGTGGCGACGATCTGGCCGGGGTCGAACGGCTCGGGCCGCTGGCCGCAGGCGCTGAGGGTGGCGAGCGCCAGCAGGCCCGCCGCCGTGGCAACCGTGTGGCGCACGGCAGTGGCAGACCGGCGCGCGCGTGTGGCGCCGCGAGAGCGTGTCATGGTGTGTTTCTCCGATGGCTGCCGTCAGTCGGTGAGGGGTTTAAGTGCTGCGCTATGTATAGCTGCCTGCGCTGACTGGATAAGCGCTGGCGGCCAATTTGACTTGTAAGCGCCGTCACATCCGACCGAACGCCCAGCCGCTGGCCGCTTCGGTGCCTTCGATCTCGTCGATGGCCTTGAGCAGCGGCGCCAGCTCGCGGTAGCGCGCGGCGGTGTGGCGGATGTAGGCGATGAAGCGCGGCGCGTCGGCCAAATACTTGGGCTTGCCGTCGCGCAAGGTCAGCCGCGCGAAGATGCCGGCCACCTTCAGGTGCCGCTGCAGGCCCATCCATTCGACGGCGCGCCAGAAGCTTCCGAAGTCGCTGTGCCAGTCCTCGAAGTTCAGCAGCCCGAGCTTGCGCGCGCGTTCCCAGTAGCGCACGGTGATGTCGAGCACGAACTCCTCGTCCCAGGTGAGGAAGGCGTCGCGCATCAGGCTGGCGATGTCGTAGGTGATGGGGCCGTACACGGCGTCCTGGAAGTCGAGCACGCCGAGCGCACCTTGCGGCGACACCATCAGGTTGCGCGGCATGAAGTCGCGGTGCACGTAGACCATGGGCGCGGCCAGGTTGCGGGCGACGATCAGGTCGAAGGTCTTGCTCAACGTGTCGCGCAGCGCGCCTTCCACGGCGATGCCGCGGTGTTTGGCCAGATACCAGTCGGGGAACAGCGCCAGCTCGCGCCGCAGCAGCGCCTCGTCGTAGGGCGGCAGCACGCCGGGTTTCGAGGCCTGTTGCCATTTCAATAACAACTCCACCGCCTGCAGGTAGCGCGGGCGGTTGGCCTCGGGGTGGGCGCGGTCGATTTCCTCCATCATGGTGCGATGACCCAAGTCGGTCAGCAGCATGAAGCCCTGCGGCTCGTCCCAGTCCAGCACCTGCGGCGCGGGCAGGCCGGCGGCCTGCATCAGGCCGGCGACGTGCACGAAAGGGGCGCTGTTCTCCTGCGCGGGCGGGGCGTCCATCACGATGCGCGTGGCGCCATCGGTGGTGTCCAGGCGGAAGTAGCGGCGAAAACTGGCGTCGGCCGACGCCACGCGCACGCTGCCCGGCTGCAGGCGCTGCGCCGGCGCGATGCGTGCCAGCCAGGCGGCGAAGGCCTGCGCCCGCGCCGGATCGGCCCAGGTGGGCGCGAGGGCGCGGCAGCGGGGAAACGGATGGTGACAGGGGGCCGGTGTCGCGTCGCTCATGGATAATCGATTCTAGAGCGAGCCGTCTCCCGCACCGGGCCAGTGCTTGCGCTTTCTGGACCCACACGCAGTGCAGGCTTCGCCGGTTTTTCCCCTTTCTCGCCACGCTTCGCATCCCGCACGGGCCGCCGTGGTGCGGCCGGTGGCTGCCGCGGTGCTGGCCCTGCTGGCGGGCGCGGTGCTGGCGCAGCCGTCCGAGCCGCTGCAGCTGCAGGCCACGCCGCTGCTGGCCGAGAAGCTGCCCGACAACGCCCACCCGCCCACCATCGTCTACGGCGACCGCATCAGTGGCCGCACCGATCTTGAAACCGTCATCGAAGGCCAGGCCGAGCTGCGCCAGCCCGGCCGCGTGGCGCGCGCCGACAAGCTGGTGTACGACCAGACCACCGACATCGCCACCGTCACCGGCGACGTGCGCATGAACGCCGAGGGCGACCGCTACACCGCCACCTCGGGGCAGATCCAGATCGACGCGATGGCCGGTTTTCTGCTGCAGCCGACGTACCGCTTCCTGGCCAGCGGCGCGCACGGCACGGCCGAGCGGCTGGACCTGCTGGACCGCGACCGCGCCCGCGTGACGCAGGGCACCTACACCACCTGCCAGCGCGGCGGGCCGGACTGGATGCCCGACTGGATCCTGCGCGCCGACAAGCTGGAGCTGGACCGCGAGGACGACGAGGGCCGGGCCGAAGGCGCGGTGCTGGAGTTCAAGGGCGTGCCCATCCTGCCGGTGCCGGCCATGAGCTTTCCGCTCAGCGAGCGGCGCAAGTCCGGCTGGCTGCCGCCCACCATCGGGCTCGACAACAAGAGCGGGCTGGACCTGTCGGTGCCGTACTACTGGAACATCGCGCCCAACCGCGACGCCACCTTCACGCCGGCCATCATGCTGCGCCGCGGCGTCGAGATGGGCGGCGAGTTCCGCTACCTCGAGAACAACTACCAGGGCCGCCTGAACGCCAACCTGCTGCCCAATGACAAGCTGCGCGACGGCCGCAACCGCTGGGGCTACTTCGCGCGCCACAACGGCACCTACGACACCGGCATCGACGGCATCGGCGCCGTGGGCCTGGGGCTGAACCTGAACCGCGTGAGCGACAACGACTACTGGCGCGACTTCTCGCGCGGCGGCCTGTCGCTGACCACGCGCCTGCTGGCCAACGACGGCGCGCTGACCTGGTCGCGCGGCGATTTCTCGGCCAGCGCGCGGGCACTGAAGTGGCAGACGCTGCAGGACGTGAACGCGCCCATCATCCCGCCCTACGACCGTCTGCCGCAGCTGGCCGCGCGCTGGGGCCGCGTGAACGACCGCGGCTTCGACTACGCAGTCGATGGCGACTTCACGCGCTTTCGGGCCGACAGCTTCTGGACGCAGCAGCCCAACGCCGACCGCAGCTTCCTGCACGCGCAGCTGGCGCGGCCCATCACGCGTTCGTGGGGTTTTCTGGTGCCCAAGGTGCAGCTGCACGCCACCAGCTACCAGTTCGACCGCCCGCTGGCCGACGGCCGCACCTCGGCCAGCCGCGTGCTGCCCACCTTCAGCCTCGACAGCGGCCTGGTGTTCGAGCGCGACGCGCAGTACTTCGGCCGCGGCTTTCGCCAGACGCTGGAGCCGCGCCTGATGTACGTCTACACGCCGTACCGCAACCAGAGCCTGCTGCCCAACTACGACTCGGGCGCCTACGACTTCAACTTCGCCACCATCTGGGCCGAGAACGCCTTTGCCGGCAACGACCGCATCGTCGACAACAACCTGGTCACAGGCGGCCTGACCACGCGCCTGCTCGACCCCGAAAGCGGCGCCGAGGTGGTGCGCTTGGGGCTGGCGCAGCGCTACCGCTTCTCGGGCCAGCAGGTGGTGCTGCCGGGCGGCACGCCCACCGAACGCGGCCTGTCCGACATCATGCTGGGCGCCGGCATCAACTGGGACCCGCGCTGGTCGTTCGACAGCGTGGTGCAGTACAACCCCGACACCCGGCGCAGCACCCGCACCACCCTCCAGGGGCGCTATTCGCCGGGGCCGTACCGCACCGTCAGCGCGGCCTACCGCCACCAGCGCGACCTGCAGAGCGAGCACCTCGACGTGGGCTGGCAATGGCCGCTGAGCGACCTGGCCGGCCGCCGCGGCGAGCTGGGCACCACCGCCGCGCGCACCGGCGGCAGCAGCTGCAACGGGCGCTGGTACAGCGTCGGCCGGCTCAACTACAGCCTGCGCGAAAGCCGGCTGGTCGACGCCATCCTGGGCGTCGAATACGATGCCGGCTGCTGGATCGGCCGCGTGGTGCTGGAAAACTCACCAGCTCCACCACCTCGTCCACCAAGCGCATCATGTTCCAGCTGGAACTCGTCGGCCTGTCGCGCCTGGGCAGCAACCCGCTGCGTACGCTGCGCAACAACATTCCGCGTTATCAATACCTGCGCGAAGAAACCACCTCACCGAGCCGGTTCACAGAGTATGAGTAACCCCCTGAGTCGCTGCGCGCCTTCCCCTGAAGGGGGACACCGCTGGTGGCCGGCACAGGTCCGGCCACGGCGGTCGCTGGCATGGCCCGCTCCGCGGCCTTCGGTGGAACCGCGTCGGCATCCCACGATGGCCTCGGTGCGTTTAGGAGAAACAAGATGTCTCGTGTTCTTTCCCGCTGGCTGCTGTTGCCTGCGGCTTGCATCGCACTGTCCCTGCCCGCGCAGGCGCAGACCAGCGGCACGCAGCGCAAGCCCGCGCCCACCAAGCCGGCCGCCAAGAAACCCGCGGCCAAGAAGGCGCCGGCTCGCAAGCCCGCCGCCAAACCGGTACCCCGGCGCACACCCGCGCCGGCACCGGCGGCCGCGCCTGCTGCCGTCCCGGCAGCACCCGTGGCGACTCCCGCGCCAGCACCCGCCAGCGCCGCGCTGCGCGAGGCCGACTTCATCGTCGCCGTGGTCAACACCGAGCCCGTCACCAACAACGAGGTGCGCGCCCGCATCGCCCGCGCCCAGCGCCAGCTGGCCGAGCGCGGCGGCCCGCAGCCGCCGGCCGACGTGCTGCGCAAGGAAATGCTGGAACGCCTGATCGCCGAGCGCGCGCAGCTGCAGTACGCGCGCGAAACCGGCCTGAAGGTGGACGACGGCGCGCTGGCCCAGGCCGAGCTGTCCATCGCGCGCCAGAACCAGCTGGCCACCGTGGAGCAGCTGTACCAGCGCATCCAGCAGGAAGGCATTGCCGTGCAGGACTTCCGCGACGACGTGCGCAACCAGGTGCTGCTGGCGCGCCTGCGCGAGCGCGAGATCGAACCCAAGCTGCGCGTGACCGACGCCGAGGTCGACACCTTCATCCGCGAGCAGACCGGCGTGCGGCCCGGCGCGGTGGACCTGAACCTGGCCATGATCCTGGTGGCCGTGCCCGAAGGCGCCAACGCCGCCGAACTGGCGCGCCTGCAGGCCCGCGCCGACGAGGTGGCGCGCCGCGCGCGCGGCGGCGAGGACTTCGCGGCGCTGGCGGTGGAGTTCTCCGACGCCAACAACCGCGGCCGCGACGGCGGAGTGCTGGGCCTGCGCCCGTCCGACAAGTACCCCGACCTGTTCCTGCAAAGCACGCAGCGCGCGCGCGTGGGCGACATCGCCGGCCCGGTGCGCTCCGGCGCCGGTTTCCACATCCTCAAGGTGCTGGAGCGCAAGGCCAACAACGAGCTGCCCGAGGTCAAGATCCCGCAGACCCACGTGCGCCACATCTTGCTGCGCACCGGCCCCACGCAGAGCGAGCAGGTGGCGCGCGAGCGCGCGGCCGACTTCAGGCGCCGCATCGCGGCGGGCCAGGCCAGCTTCGAGGAGCTGGCGCGCCAGTTCTCGCAGGACGACAGCGCCGCCGACGGCGGCGAACTGGGCTGGGCGCCGCCCGGCCAGTTCGTGCCCGAGTTCGAGCAGGCCATGAACAACCTCGACGCCGGCCAGGTGAGCGAGCCGGTGATCACCCGCTTCGGCGTGCACCTGATCCGCGTCGACGGCCGGCGCGAGCAGGTGCTTACCGCCGCCGAGCAGCGCCAGCTGGCGCGCAACATGCTGCGCGAGAAGAAGGCGCAGGAGGCATTCGAGACCTGGGCGCGCGAGGTGCGTGGCCGCGCCTACGTCGAATACCGCGACCCACCGAAATGACGCACCCCCTGAGGCGCTGCGCGCCTTCCCCCAGGGGACGCCGCCAGTGGCCGGGCCAAGCCCGCTCCACGGCCGTTCGACTGACGGGCGCCGCGCAGTCCTGATGAAACACATCCCCGCAAGCGCTTCGGCCAGCACTTCCTCAGCGACCCGGCCATCATCGACGCCATCGTGCGCGCCATCGACCCGCGCCCCGGCCAGCCGATGGTCGAGATCGGCCCCGGCCTGGCCGCGCTGACGCAGCCGCTGGTCGAGCGCCTGGGGCGCCTGACGGTGATCGAAATCGACCGCGACCTGGCCGCCCGCCTGCGCGCGCACCCGCAGCTCGAGGTCATCGAATCCGATGTGCTGAAAGTGGATTTTGCGCAGCTGCAGCAAGCGCAGGCAGCTACCAAATTGAGAGTGTGCGGCAACCTGCCCTACAACATCTCCAGCCCAATCCTGTTCCACCTGCTGCCGTTTGCCGCGCACATCGAAGACCAGCACTTCATGCTGCAGAAGGAAGTGATCGACCGCATGGTCGCCGCGCCGTCCACCGGGGACTACGGCCGTCTGTCGGTGATGCTGCAGTGGCGCTACGCGATGGAGAACGTGCTGTTCGTGCCGCCCGCCGCGTTCGAGCCGCCGCCGCGCGTCGACTCGGCCGTGGTGCGCATGGTGCCGCGCCCCGACTTCGCGCCCATCGACCCGGCGCTGCTGTCCGAGCTGGTGCAGGTCGCCTTCAGCCAGCGCCGCAAGCTGCTGCGCCACACGCTGGGCAAGTGGCTGGAGGCGCGCGGCTTCGGCGGCCCGTTCGACGTGCAGCGCCGCGCCGAGGAAGTGCCGGTGGCGGAGTACCTGGCGCTGGCCGACGCCCTGGGCTGAGCGTTCCGGCAGCGTTGCCCGTCCCTATACTGGTAGGGTCGATGCCCGCCAGCGCCTGACTGGCGGGCGTTGCAGACGCATACTCCCTTATCTTTCCCCTGGTCACGGCTTGTGGGAGCGGGCTTGCCCGCGAAGCAGCGTTCATGGCCTCGGCAGGGCACCCATCGCCGCCAAGGCCGCCCCGCCCCATGGCTGGCCGCTGGGCACGGCCATGAGGTCAGACCGTGCTCGCCTGAAGCGCGCAGCGCCTCAGTTCAACGCCATGCTCAGCTTGCGCCGGTAGCCCGACAGCAGCTCGGCCTGCGGGTCTTCCTGCTTGGCGGCCTTGCCGGTCAGCTCGATGCCGCCGGCGCTCTTGCCGTCGGCGCCGGCGCCGTGCTTGGGCGGCGGGGGCGTCAGCAGCTCCAGGATGGCGACGTAGGTCTTGCGGGCGGCCTCGTCGTTCCACTTCTTGTCGCGCATGATGATTTCCAGCAGCTCGTCCATGCTGGCCGTCCACTGGCCTTCGGCCATCAGCGCCTGCGCCTTGGCAAAGCGGGTGTCGAAGTCGCGCTTGTTCTCGGCGATCCTGGCGTCGAACTGCTCCACCGGCCAGTTGCCGCGCTCGTCGTTCTGCACGAACTCCATCGCGTCCAGCCAGCGGCGCAGTGCGTCGAAGCGCAGCGGGCGCGGCTCGCGCCCCAGCGGTTCTTCCAGCGTGGCGGCGGCTTCGGCGAAGGCGCCGGTGGCGATCAGCACGCGGGCGTAGTCGGCGCGGGCGTCGTCGTTGGCCGGGTCCTGCGCCAGCGCGTCGGCCAGCTTGGCCAGGGCGGCGTCGGTGTCGCCGGCTTCCAGCAGGGCCTCGGCCTCGTTCACCTCTTCCTCGGCGGCCAGCGCGCCCTCGCTGGGCACGTGCTTGTCGAGGAACTGGCGGATGGTGCCGGCCGGCTGCGCGCCCACGAAACCGTCCACCGGCTGGCCGCCGACGAACATCACGCACAGCGGAATGCTGCGCGTGCCCAGCATCTGCGACAGCTGGCCGGCGATCTCGGGCACCTTGTCGGCGTCCAGCTTGGCCAGGACAAAGCGGCCGGCGTATTCGGTCTCCAGCTGCTCCAGCACCGGGCCCAGTTGCTTGCAGGGGCCGCACCATTCGGCCCACACATCCAGCAGCACGGGCGTTTGCAGGAGGCCTTGATGACCTCGGCTTCGAAGTTTTGCAGGGTGATGTCGATCATGGGGCGTATCTGGGGGCAAAATTGAACATATCTAACAGCCATTGTGCCAACAAGCCCCATGACGAGTCCCCGCGTGGGCGTGGTGATGGGTTCCAGCAGCGACTGGGACACCATGCAGCACGCCGTCCAGATCCTTGAGCAGTTCGGCGTGCCGCATGAGGCGCGCGTCGTCTCGGCGCACCGCATGCCCGACGACATGTTCGCCTACGCCGAGGCCGCTGCCGGCCGCGGGCTGAAGGCCATCATCGCCGGGGCCGGCGGCGCGGCGCACCTGCCGGGCATGCTGGCGGCCAAGACGGTGGTGCCGGTGCTGGGCGTGCCGGTGGCCAGCCGCCACCTGCAGGGCGTCGATTCGCTGCACAGCATCGTGCAGATGCCCAAGGGCATTCCGGTGGCTACCTTCGCCATCGGCCAGGCCGGTGCGGCCAACGCGGCGCTGTTCGCGGTGGCGTTGCTGGCCAATGAGGACGCGGCGCTGCGCGGCAAGCTGGAAGCCTTCCGCGCCGAGCAGACCGCCGCCGCGCGCGCCATGACGCTGCCACCCGCAGGGTAGTTTGCTATTAGTCATATAGCTGCTTGCGCAGTCTGGACGGGCGCCAAGGCCCGATTTTATTCAAATTTTCTTGACGGTTCCGAGATGCCCACCACCTTGCCCCTGCTGCCCGGCAGCCTGATCGACGGCCGCCCCGCCACGCTGGGCGTGCTGGGCGGTGGCCAATTGGGCCGCATGTTCGTGCACGCGGCGCAGGCGCTGGGCTACGAGACGGTGGTGCTCGACCCCGACGCCGGCAGCCCGGCGGGGCGCGTGAGCCACCACTTCATCCAGGCCGATTACCGCGACGAGAACGCGCTGCGCGAACTGGCCGCGCGCTGCCACGCCATCACCACCGAATTCGAGAACGTGCCCGCCGAGTCGCTGGCCGCGCTGGCCGCCACGCGTCCGGTGTCGCCCGCGGCCGAGTGCGTCGCCATCGCGCAGGACCGCATCCGCGAGAAGGCGCACTTCGCCAGCTGCGCCACCGGCAGCGGCGTGGCGCCCGCGCCCTATGCGGTGATCGAGAACGAGGCCGACTTGGGCCAAGTGCCCGCCGTGCTGCTGCCCGGCATCCTGAAAACCGCGCGCCTGGGCTACGACGGCAAGGGCCAGGCGCGCGTGGCCAACCGCGACGAACTGGCCGCCGCCTGGCAGCGCATGGGCGGCGTGGCCTGCGTGCTGGAGCAGATGCTGCCGCTGGCGCACGAGTGTTCGGTCATCGTGGCGCGCGGGCGCGACGGGCAGGTCGTCAGCCTGCCGGTGCAGCGCAACCTGCACCGCGACGGCATCCTGGCCGTGACCGAGGTTTATGAAGGCAACCTGCCCGAAATCGCCGTCAAGCAAGCGCAGAGCGCTACCGTGGCGATAGCAAACGAGCTGAACTACGTGGGCGTGCTGTGCGTCGAATTCTTCGTGCTGCAAAACGGCTCGCTGGTCGTCAACGAGATGGCTCCGCGCCCGCACAACAGCGGCCACTACACGGTGGACGCGTGCGACGCCTCGCAGTTCGACCTGCAGGTGCGCACCCTGGCCGGCCTGCCACTGGCCGCGCCGCGCCAGCACAGCGCGGCCATCATGCTCAACCTGCTGGGCGACCTGTGGTTCAGCGCCGACGGCCAGCCCCGCACCCCGCCCTGGCGTGACCTGCTGGCCCTGCCCGGCGCGCACCTGCACCTGTACGGCAAGACCGAGGCGCGGCGCGGCCGCAAGATGGGGCACCTGACCTTCACCGGGCCGGACGCCGGCGCGGTACGCCAGCGCGCGCTGCAGGCGGCGGCGCTGTTGGGCATGGAAGCCTTCTGAGCCATGGATTCTGGATACTCCCCAATAATCTGTCCGCCAGCGCTTGATAGACAAGCGCTGCGACCACATACTCCCTGCATTCGCAGCCCGTCCACACCGATGAAAGCGCCCGGCCATGGTGCTTGACGGCCAGCTCCCCGCCGCCATCGCCGCCGCGGCCGACGCCCTGGCCGCCGGGCAACTGGTCGGCCTGCCGACCGAAACCGTGTACGGCCTGGCCGCCGACGCCGGCAGCGACGCGGCGGTGCGCGGCATCTTCGCCGCCAAGGGCCGCCCGGCCGACCACCCGCTGATCGTGCACGTGGCCGGCGCGGCGCAGGTGGCCGAGTTCGCCGCCAGCGTGCCGGCGTTCGCGCAGAAGCTGATCGACACCTTCTGGCCCGGCCCGCTGACCCTGATCCTGCCGCGCCGCCCCGGCGTGGCCGAGGCGGCGGCGGGCGGGCACGCCACCATCGGCCTGCGCTGCCCGGCGCACCCGGTGGCGCATGCGCTGCTGGCGGCGGCAGCCGCGCGCGGCGTGCGCGGGCTGGCCGCGCCCAGCGCCAACCGCTTCGGCCGCATCAGCCCCACCACGGCACAGCACGTGGCGCAGGAGTTCGGCGACGGCCTGCTGGTGCTGGACGGCGGCGCGTGCAGCGTGGGCATCGAATCGACCATCGTCGACTGCACGCGCGGCGCGCCGGTGCTGCTGCGGCCGGGCCAGATCGCCCGGGCCGACATCGAGCGCGTGGCGGGCCAGCATTTGCTATCCAAAGAAGAGCTGTCCGCACCCGACCCGCAAGCGCCCGGCACACTTTTGGCCCATTACGCCCCGCGCGCCAGGCTGCGGCTCATGAACGACAAGGAGCTGCGCGCCGCGCTGGAACTGCTGGGCGCCGACGCGAAGAACATCGCCGTCTGGGCGCGCGCGCCGCTGCGCTCGGCCAGCCGCGCGCTGGTGCTGCGCCGCATGCCCGACGACGCGGCCGCCGCCGCGCAGCAGCTGTTCGCCGTGCTGCGCGGCTTCGACGACGCTGGCGTTGCGCTGATCTGGGTCGAAACCCCGCCCGATGACGCCGCCTGGGACGGCGTGCGCGACCGCCTGCAGCGCGCCGCCGCCTCGGCCTGAGCACGGCGGGCCAGATCACGCCCGCCTCGTTAAACTAGACCACCCTGATTTGGAGAAGTCTTTCATGAAAGCATCCTGGTTTCGCCGCGCCACCCAGGCCGTGGCCTGCGCCGGCGCCCTGACCCTGCTGGCCGCCTGCGGCTCCGGCTCGGTGGTGTCGGACCTCGAGCCGAAGCGCTTCATCACCGTGGGCGACAGCTTCATGGACGTGGGGCAGGCCGGCGGCACCCGCTACACCGTCAACGACGGCACGAACAACTGGGTGCAGGAGCTGGCCAGCCACTACAGCCAGCCGGTGACGGCCGCCAGCGCCGGCGGCTTTGCCTATGCGCAGGGCCACGCCCGCGTGGCCGCGGCCGACCCGGCCGGCGCCCCCAGCGTGACGGCGCAGATCGACACCCTGCTGGCCAGCACCACGCTGAACGCCACCGACGACGTGGTCATCGTCAACGGCGGCATGCACGACATCGTGGCGGCCTACAACGCCACCGGCATCTCCGAGGCCACCACCAAGACCGTGCGTGATGCCGGCAAGGCGCTGGCCGAGCAGGTGCGCCGCCTGGTCAACGCCGGCGGCAAGCACGTGGCCGTGGCCGGCGTGCCGCTGCTGGGCAATTCGCCCTGGGGCCGCGGCACCGGGCATGAGGACGCCGTCAACACCCTGTCGATCGACTTCAACACCGCGCTGCTCACCAACATCGTCGACCTGGGCACCAACGTGCTGTACCTCGACTCGGCCTTCTTCTTCGACCTGATGTACGACAAGCCGCAGAACTACCAGTTCGACAACGGCAAGGAGCCCGTCTGCACCACGCCCGACGCCAGCACCTGCACGCCGGCCACCGTGGTGTCGCCCGACTACAACCGCTGGCTGTTCGCCGACGGCGTGCACTTCACGCCCCGGGCGCTGCAGCACTTCGGCTCCGACCGTTACGGCGAGAACGCCTACCAGCGCTTCAAGAACCGCTGGTAAGCGCCTCGACAAAACGGCCCTCGGGCCGTTTTTTGGTTCGGAGCAGGACGGGGGCGTGGGCGGTTGCCGGCCTTCGCAGGCGCGGCGGCAGCCGAAGGCCGCCGGCGGTGGGCGGATGGGGTCCGTTCGCGGCTGCCGCCGCTCCCACATCGACTTCCATTTCCAGATCAACACGACAACAGGTTCGTCGTTCCGGCGAAAGCCGGAATCCAGACAGCGTGTGAAAGCAGACAGGGATCCCGGCTTTCGCCGGGATGACGATGGTTGAAGTTTCGATGTGGGAATGGAAGAACTCCCATCCCCCGGGCCCGGAACCGGCGTTGGGGCCACAAAAACCGGCCCACGGGCCGGTTCTTCATGCCCTGACGGGCGGCTGCTGCATCAGTACCAGTCCACCTCGTCCAGCACGTCCATCACCTGCTCGGCAAACAGCTGGTGGCCGTAGGGCGTGGGGTGGAAGCCGTCGGAGAACATGAAGCGCTGCCACCAGCTGGCGCCGGTGGGCGCGCCGGGCGGCGGCGTGGTGGCCGACAGCGCGGCCGCCGTGCATTCGCCCAGCGGGCGGTGCGGCACCACGGTGATCCACTCGGCGCCGCACACCGGCAGCGTGGCGTTGCTCAGGCCGTACCGCGCCGGGTTGGTCACCTGGTCGGCAAAGCGGCTGGCCAGGTCGATCACCTGCACGCGCGGCTCGCCGCCGAAGTTGGCCGCCAGCCGCTGGTTGAAGGTGCTGATCCAGCCCTTGAACAGCGCCTCGGACTGCGCGCGCACCTGGGCGCCGGCGGCGCCTTCGATCTGCGCCAGCACCGCCTGGAAGCGCGGCGTGTAGGTGATGGTGGGGATGTTGGCCACCACCACCTGCTTCGCGCCCTTGTCGAGTGCCTGCGCCTTGATGACGCCGACGAAATGGTCGGCCAATGCCTGCATGTAGTAGGTCCCGCCTTGAGCCCGTCGCTGTTCCGGCGTGTCTCCACCCAGCGCCCACTGCTGACCGAGTGTGAACGTATCGAGCAGCGGGCTGACGAGTCCGCCAAAGGGAAGTGGCATCCAACGGATCGCCACCGGCGAGGTACGCCCCACCAGATCCGCCGCATCGTTGCCGCCGCCGTCCACCAGCACCAGGTCCTTGGCGCTCCAGCCCGCGGCGCCCGCGTCCTGCAGCTGCTTGACGATGGACAACGGCGCCGCCGCCCCGCCCGCGCTGGCCGGGTTGTTGATGCGGGCGCCGCCGATGGCGTAGTTGGTGCAGCCGGGCTGGGTGTTGGGCGTGAAGGTCTGGCCGTTGAACTTGTACACCGGGCACAGCGGCTTCACGTCGTAGGCCTTGGCGATGCGCTCCACCCACAGCACGTGGGGCTCGTCGGCCGAGCCCTGCACGCTGGCGATGCGCGGGCCGCCCGGCACGCCGGCGAAGGTGCCGCTGTCGCTGAGCGAATCGCCCACCACCTTCACGGCGTTGATGCCCAGCGGGTTGTCGTCGTCGTCATCGCCGCCGCCGCAGGCGGACAGGGCCACGGCCACCGCCAGGGCGGTCAGCTTCCAGTTCAGCAGGGGTTTGAAGCGCACGGGTGTCTCCTCTTGGTCATCAATCGGTCATCGTAAACACCGCACGCGCCGAGCGCGCCTAGGGCAAACCCAAGCGGCGCTATGCTCGCGGCTCGAAGGAGAGACCACCATGAACGCCCCCGCCCCCGCACGCACCGCATCGCCGTCATCCCGGGCGACGGCATCGGCCAGGAAGTGATGCCCGAGGCGCTGCGCGTGCTCGATGCCGCGCAGCAGAAGTTCGGCTTCGCGCTCGACCTCACGCCCATCGACTGGGCCAGCTGCGACTATTACGCCAGGACGGGCGACATGATGCCGCCCGACTGGAAGGCGCAGCTCGAGCCGCAGCACGCCATCCTGTTCGGCGCCGTCGGCTGGCCGGCCACAGTGCCCGACCACATCTCGCTGTGGGGCAGCCTGCTCAAGTTCCGGCGCGAATTCGACCAGTACATCAACCTGCGCCCGGTGCGCCTGTTCGAGGGCGTGCCCTGCCCCTGGCCGGCCGAAAGCCGGGCGAGATCGACTTCCTCGTCGTGCGCGAGAACACCGAGGGCGAATACACCAACCTGGGCGGCGTGATGTACGCCGGAACCGAGCGCGAGATCGTGGTGCAGGAGACGGTGATGAGCGCCTTCGGTGCCGACCGCGTGCTGAAGTTCGCCTTCGAGCAGGCTGCCGCGCGCCCGCGCCAGAAGCTGGATGTGGCGACCAAGAGCAACGGCATTGCGATCAGCATGCCCTGGTGGGACGGCCGCGCCGACCGCATGGCCAAGAACTACCCGCAGATCGCCGTCGAGAAGCACCACATCGACATCCTCACCGCGCGCTTCGTGCTGCAGCCGCAGCGCTTCGACGTGGTGGTGGCCAGCAACCTGTTCGGCGACATCCTGAGCGACCTGGGCCCGGCCTGCACCGGCACCATCGGGCTCGCGCCTTCAGCCAACCTGAACCCGGAGCGCCAATTCCCCAGCCTGTTCGAGCCGGTGCACGGCAGCGCGCCCGACATCTTTGGCCGCAACATCGCCAACCCAGTGGCCATGATCTGGTCGGCCGCGCTGATGCTGCAGTTCCTGGGCGAACAGGCCGCGCACGACGCCATCCTGAAAGCCATCGAGCAGGTCCTGGCGCAGGGCCCGCGCACGCCGGACCTGGGCGGGAAGGCCTCGACGACCGAGATGGGTGAGGCGATTGCGGCGTTGATCGCTGCTTGAAACAGGGGGTATATGCCTTCAGGGTTTGACTGGAGGGCGCTGGCGGATGGCGTGGTGGGGAGTATGTTCTGACTGCCCGGCCGCCCTGTGGGAGCGGCATTGGCCGCGATGAAGCGCATCACCCCGCGACACCCCCATCGCGGGCAAGCCCGCTCCCACAACATCCGTCAGAACATCGGTCGCCGAGGGCGGCACCGGCGCTCAGGGGCAGTGCTGGCGCATGGTCGCCAGGTTGCGCCACGCGTCATCGAAATACGCGCGCTGCTTTGGTTGCAGGATGGATGGCCGAACCTGCTCGGCGTCGCTTTCCGATCCGAGATGGGCGAGGTGATCTCGGCATTGATCTCGGCTTGAATCTGGGGGTATATGCCTTCAGCGCTTGTTTGACGGGCGCTACCAGCTGTGCTGATCGGGAGTATGTGCTGAGCACCCGGCCACCCTGTGGGAGCGGCCTTGGCCGCGATGAAGCGCATCATCCCGCAACACGCCCCACCGCGGGCAAGCCCGCTCCCAGTAGGCGCTCGCGGCGCCCTCACTGGTCCCGCACCGCCCACTCCACCAGCCGGTCCAGCGCCGGCCGCGCGGCGCTGGCGTTGGGGTGGTTGATGATGCCCACCACCGCGTAATTGCGGCCCGACAGGCCGTAGGCGTAGCCGGCGATGGCCACCACGTCGCGCAGGGTGCCGGTCTTCAGGCGTGCGTTGCCGATGGCGGCCGAGTTGGGGCTGCGCGCGGCCATGCGGCGCGTGGTGCCGTCCACACCGGCGATCGACAGCGAGTGCTCGAACGCCGCGCCATTGGGGTGGCCGGCGGCGTGCTGCAGCAGCGCGGCCAGCGAGGCCGCGGTGGCGCGCTCGTTGCGCGACAGGCCCGAGCCGTTCTCGACCACCGGCGTGGTGCGCAGGCCGAAGCGCTCGCGCCACCAGCGCTTCAGGCGGTTCTGCGATTCGGCAAAGCTGCCGCGCCCGTCGGCCGCCGACAGCGTAAGGAACAACTGCTGCGCCATCACGTTGTTCGAGAACTTGTTGATGTCGGCAATGATGTCCGACAGCGGCAGCGAGAAGCCGGTGACCAGCGGCTGGCCGGTGGCGGGCCGGTCGAGCCACTGCACCTGCCCGGTCAGCGCGCCGCCGCTGGCGCGCCACATGGCCTCGATCACGCGCGGGGCGTAGCTGCGCGGCTCGACGTAGGCGATGCCCCAGTTCTGCTCGCCGCAGCTCATCGGGTAGCGGCCGGAGAAGCTGACGCGGTTGGGGTCGGTGAAATCGGCCGCCAGGCGCGTGCGCCAGGCACCGCAGGCGCCGGCGGCGGCGGGCACCTCGGCGGGGATGTCGACGCCGGCGATGGGCGGCTCGCTGACCACCAGCGCGCGCTGGCTGGCCGGGTCGGGGATGAACTTGAAGATCAGCGCCTTGAAGTTGACCAGCAGCCCGTCGGGCCCGGCGTTGTAGGGCCGCAGCGGGTCGTCGTCGAAGGCGGCGGCGTCGTGCGCGGGCAGGCGGAACACGCTGTTGTCCAGCAGGATGTTGCCGCGGATGACGCGGATGCCCTTGTCCTGGATGGCGCGCATCAGCTCCTGCAGGCGCTCCAGCACCAGCTTGGGATCGCCGCTGCCCTGGATCAGCAGGTCGCCGTGCAGCACCCCGTTGGCGATGCGCCCCTGCGTGTACACGCGCGTGCGCCACAGGTGGTTGGGGCCCAGCAGATCGACCCCCGCGTAAGTGGTCACCAACTTCATCACCGAGGCCGGGTTCATCGGCACATCGGCCTGCCAGGCCAGGCGCGGTGGCGGCAGGGCCATGCTCGCGGGCGCGGGCGCGGGGGCGGGGTTGCGCTCGCCGCCGGGGTTCACGGGTTCGGGCACGCGCGTTACCGTGCCGGGCGGCGGTGGCAGGGACGCCACCACCATGGACACCGCCGTGACCGGCACGCCCGCGCGGGACAGGGCCTGGACGATCTCGGGCGGCAGCGGGGCCTGGGCAAAGGCGGGCACCGCCAGCAGGGCGGCAAGCAGAAGACTGGGTCGGCGCAAGGTCACGGGCTGAAGTCTAGGGAGGCGCGTGGCCCGCGCATGACGCGGGCCGCGGGTGGCGCGGCAGACGGGTGACGCCCTGGCGGGCCAGCGGTGCGCCGGCGCGCTGGGCGCCAGCACCCCGCCCGAGGCCGGGGGCGCCGCTGCTTCGGGCGCGTTCTCGTGGCGTGCTGCCTGCATCACCCTGGGCGTATTGCACACTGCCGTCATGGTTATGGCAGGTGCGGGCGTGTGGTGGGGAGGGCGCTGGCAACTCACTTCATGCGTTGGATGCAACCACGTCACGGCCTGGCGGCCGTCCTGGCTTCACTGGCCTTGACCGTGTCGGGGCTGGCCCAGGCCCAGGCCCAGGCGTCGCCGGCGCCGCTGATCTGCACCGGGCAGCTCTACCAGATGACTGCGGGTAGCACCGCTGGCCCGATACGCAGGTCTGGCTGATGGGCAGCGATTACCGGCACGGCACGTTGCCGCTGTTCACGGTGCCGGGCGTATCGGTCAACGGCCTGGCGTTCAACCCGCAGGACCGGCTCCTGTACGCCGTCAACGACTACACCAACGCCGCCGGCCTGCGCCTTTATCGCCTGAATGCGGCGGGTGTTGTGAGGAGCGCGAAGATCACCAACAGCACGGGTGGAGACGTGGCGTTGATCAGCGACCGCAGAAACAGCGGCACCTTCGATGCCCACGGCAACCTGTTCATGGCCGATGGCTGGATTCCCCCACCAGGGCCTGTTCCTCGTCACCGGCGCGGCGACCATGCAGCCGCAAACCCGGCGCATCACGATCGAGACGGACACCAACCCGCCAGGTGGGTATACGGGCGTTGCGCTCGACGGCACCACGGGTGGCATCAACGTCGGCGACCTGGCCTACAGTCCCGCGGAAAGCAGCGCCACGACCGCCGTGCTCTACGGCACGCGCAACGTGCAAGCGTCGGACGACACGCCACGGGGTGTCTACCTGTACCGCATCGTGGTGGACCTGACGGCGCCCACCCCGACGGCCAGGGCCTCGCGGATTGCCACCACATTGCCCAGGCTGATCACCTACGGCTCGGCCTACCTGGGTGCCGACGGGGGTCTGATCGTCTCCGCCAACAACAACGCGTTCTATCGCGTCAACGTGACCAACGGCAGCCACACCGTGCTGACGGCGGCCAACGGCGATGCAAACACGAACACCGACGGCACCACCTGCATCGCCGTGCCGCTGGTCGACGTGGTGAAGCAGGCGGGTGCACCCGTGGCGGTGCTCAACGGCCACACCTTCGACGTGCCCTACACCCTGACGGTGGGCAACACCGGGGCCGTGCCCACGCCCAACGTGCAGATCAGCGACAACCTGCGCAACGCCTTTGCGGCCGGCACGCCCACGCTGGGCATCAGCGCCGGACCGAGCGTGACGGCGGGCAGCTGCACCTCAGCGGCGACTTTGGCGGCACCAGCAGTTTCGCCCTGCTGAGCGGTACCGACAACTTGCCTCCCGGCGCCAGCTGCACTGTGCAGTTCACCGTGCGCGTGGCCTACGCCAGTGCCGCCGCCGTGCCCACCACGGCGCAGTCGAACACCGCCCTGGCCAGTTCGGCCAGTAGCGCCAACGCGGGCCACAGCTGGCCCGGCGGCTTGCCGGCGCCACCCGCCAACCTGCTGGCGCAGGACGCATCCACCGACGCGGCGGCACTGCCAGCTTCTCCCAACAGCGATGCGCCGGCCCCCACGCCCGTCACGCTGGCGGCCATCGGCCCCATCACGTTCGAGAAGACCATCACCAGCGGCGCCAACCCCTTGCCGGGCGGCACGGTGGCCTATGGCATCACCGTGCGCAACGGCGGTGCGGCGCCGGTGCTGTATCCGGCCGGCAGCCTGAGCGACACGCTGCCCGCCGGCACCAGCTACGTCGATGGCGACTTCGTCTGCACGGGCGGGCAGTGCCTGAACGCCGCGCCGTTTGCGGTGCCCGCCGGCGACAGCGTGACGCTGGCGCTGCGCGTGGCGGTGGATGCCGGCGTGGCCCCGGAACGGTCATCACAAACACCATCACCCCGCCCGCGGGCAACAGCTGTGCGCCGGCGCCGGCGGGTGCTCGGTGCCCACCACGGTGAGGGCACCGCCGGCGGACATGGGCGTGGTGATGTCGGGCCTGCCCAGCGTGGTCAGCCCCGGCAGCACCGTGAGCGGCGAGATCCGGTGCGCCGCGGTCGCCGGCACGGCGCTGGCGCCCACCTGCAGCGCCACCGCGCAGGACAGCGATGGCGCGGCGATTCCGGTCACGGTGGGCGCCTGTACGCCCACGCTGCCGGTGGCCGCGCTGGCGGCGGGCAGCAGCATCACCTGCCCCATCAGCTTCACCGCGCCGGGCGTGGCGGGCGGTACGGACACGGGGCCCACGGGGGTCACAGTGACCGCCACCACCGGTGCCAGCAACGACAACAACCCGGCCAACAACAGCGACACCGGCGCGGCGTCGATCATCGACGCGGTGGACGACACGGCAGTCAACCAGCCCGCCGGCGCCACGGCCGCGACCCACGACGTGTCCGGCAACGACCAGGTGCCCGCGGGCAGCGTCTTCGCCTTGGGCGCCGGCAGCACCTGCGCCAACCCGGCGCTCGGCCCGACGGGCCTGGCCACGTTCGATGTGCCCGCCAGCGGCAGTTGCACCGTGGCTTACCAGGTGTGCGCCCCGGCGCCCAACCAGGCCGTGTGCGATATCGCCGTGCTCACGGTGAGCGCCGGCACCGGACCCCAGGCCCGCGACGACAGCGCGGCCCTGGCCGCGAGCGGCCCGACCACCCTCAGTGTGCTGGCCAACGATCCAGGCCAGGCGCAGGCGGCCCCGGCAGCATCCTGCTGGCCAACCCGCCCGCTGGCGCCACGCTGACGCCCGACGGCCAGCAGATGACCGTGCCGGGCCAGGGCGTCTGGACGGTGAACGGCGACGAGGTGGTGTTCAGCCCGGCGCCCGGCTTTGGCGGCGTGCCGACCCCTGTCGGCTATTCGTTCGCCAACGCGGCGGGTGACCGGTCGAACGTGGCCACCATCACGCTCACCGCGCCGGTCGGCGCGGTGACGGCGGTGCCCACGCTGTCGCATTGGGCGCTGATGGCGCTGGCCGCCATGCTGGGCGCCCTGGGCCTGCGGCAGCGGCGTCGCGGCGCGCGCTGACCGGGTGCGGCGCCGCCGCGGCGGGCCGCTGGCGGGCAGCCGATAATCGCCCGCATGCTCTCCTCGCCCCGTGCGGTCGGCATCGCGGCGGCCGTGGTCACGGTGGCGATCTGGACCGGCTTCATCGTCATCGGTCGTGCCTCGGCGGGCATGACGCTGCTGCCGTTCGACCTGGCGCTGCTGCGCATCGCCGGTGCCAGCGTGGTGCTGCTGCCCTGGGGCTGGTGGCTGGCGCGGCGGCAGGGCGGCTCGTCGTCGCTGGGGGCTTTTCGCCGCTGCCGCTGCGGCCCACGGTCACCGCCGGCGTCTTCGGCGGGCTGGTCTACGCCATCCTGTGCTATGCGGGTTTCTTCTTTGCGCCGGCGGCGCACGCCTCGGTGCTGATGCCGGGCAGCCTGCCGCTGTGGACGGCGCTGTTGGCGGCCGTGCTGCTGCGCGACCGCATTACCCCGGCGCGGGCGCTGGGGCTGGCCTGCATCGTGGGCGGCGACGTGCTGGTGGGCGGCGAGGGGCTGCTGTCGGCCTTCCGCGGCGGCGAGGTGTGGAAGGGCGACCTGATCTTCATGAGCGCGGCGTTCTGCTGGTCGGTGTACAGCGTGCTGGCGCGCAAATTCGGACTGGACGCGGTGCGCGCCACCATCGCCATCACGGTGTTCGCCTGCTTCACCTATGTGCCGCTGTTCGCGTTGCTGACCGGCACCGGCGTGCTGCCCACGCGGCTGGGCACGGCGCCGTGGGGCGAAATCGCCTTCCAGGCGCTGTTCCAGGGCGTGGGTTCGGTGGTCATCTCGGGCATCACCTTCGTGCAGATGGTGCGCGCCTTCGGGCCGGTCAAGTCGACCATGATCACGGCGCTGGTGCCGGGGCTGTCGGCGCTGGGCGCGGTCGCCCTGCTGGGCGAGCCGCTGGGCTGGAACCTGCTGGCGGGGCTGGCGCTGGTCACGGCCGGCATTCTGTTCGGGGTGCGTGCGGTGCGGCAGCAAACTCCTGATTCCATAGCTGTTCGCGCTTGTCCAGCAGGCGCTGGAGGCCAAAAGAACTCATGAATACCGCGGCACTCAACCTGCTGGCCTTCGATACCAGCACCGAGCACCTGTCGGTCGCCGTGCAACGCAGCCGCGACGGCCAGCGCTTCGCGCGCAGCGGCCCCGGCGGCGCGCAGTCGTCAACCACGCTGATCCCCACCGTGCAGGCGCTGCTGGCGCAGGCCGGGCTGGCCCTGGGCGATCTGCAGGCCATCGTGTTCGGTCGCGGGCCGGGTTCGTTCACCGGGCTGCGCACGGCCTGCTCGGTGGCGCAGGGGCTGGCCTGGGGCGCGGGCGTGCCGGTGCTGCCGGTCGATACCCTGCTGGCCGTGGCCGAGGCGGCGCGCCAGTCGCTGAGCACCGCGCCCGACAGCCTGCGCGTGCTGGCCCTGCTGGATGCGCGCATGGGCGAGGTCTATGCGGCCGAGTACGCCTGGTCGCCCGCCGACGGCTGGCAGGTGCTGGCCGAGGCCGCCGTGCTGTCACCCGACGCCGTGGCCGTGCCGCCCGCCGGCACCTTGCTGGCCGGCAACGCCGCCGCCGTGTATGCGGAGCGCCTGCCCGCCGCCGTGCTGGCCCTGCCGCGCGCCGACGTGCTGCCCACGGCCGACGCTCTGCTCAGCCTGGCGCCCGCGCTGCTGGCCGCCGGTCGGGCCGTGCCGGCCGAACAGGCGCTGCCGCTCTACATCCGCGATAAAGTGGCGCAGACTACCGCCGAACGTGCCGCCGCTGGCCTGACACGCTGAGCGCGGCCACCGCCCGCCTGCACCATGAGCGCCGTCCTCTCCGCCACCACCCCATCCGCTTGGCCGCCCGTCGCGCCCGCGCTGGAAGCACGCTTCGAGCCCATGGCGGCCGAGCGGCTGGATGCCGTGCTGGCCATCGAGCAGAACGTCTACAGCCACCCCTGGTCGCGCCGCAACTTTGCCGACACCCTGGCGGCCGGACACCAGGCGCAATGCCTGGTCGGGCCGCTGCCGGATGGGAGCGAGGACCTGATCGGCTACTTCGTCGCCATGCAGGGTCATGAGGAAGTGCACCTGCTCAACATCACCGTCGCGGCCGGGCACCAGCGCCAGGGCTGGGCGCTGGTCATGCTCGACGCGTTGGCGCTGTGGTCGCGCGCGCGCGGGGCGCACTGGCTGTGGCTGGAAGTGCGCGCCAGCAACACGCGCGCGCAGCAGATCTACCTGAAGCGCGGTTTTGCCCGCGTGGGCCTGCGCAAGGCCTACTACCCCGCCGGCCACGGCCTGCGCGAAGACGCCGTGGTGATGAACCTGCGGCTGGGAGACGGCGCATGACTCTGCAACTGGATGAGCGCCAGCGCGCCATGCTGGCCGAGATGGGCATCAAGCTGTGGTTGCCCAAGGCGGCACCGGCAACTCCTGAAACCGTAGCTGCCAGCGCTGACCAGGCGGGCGCTGGAGCCCGATTTGATTCTGAACCGGTGCAGCCGGCCGCCGCCGCGCCCTCGATTGCCCGCGCTGCCGCCGCGCCTTCCTCACCGCGCCCCCGCCCCGTCGCGCCGTCGGAAGGCGCCACCCCGCACCCGAGTCCAGGTCCGCAATGGCTCTCGGCCCGCGCCCCGAAGGCGTGGCCGACATGGACTGGCTGCAGCTGGAGGCCACGGTGGCCGCCTGCCGCGCCTGCGGCCTGTGCGCCGGCCGCACGCAGACCGTGTTCGGCGTCGGCGCCCGCAGCGCCGACTGGATGGTCATCGGCGAAGCCCCGGCGAGAACGAAGACCGCCAGGGCCAGCCCTTCGTCGGCCAGGCCGGCAAGCTGCTGGATGCCATGCTGGCCGCCATCGGCCTGTCGCGGCAGGTGGAGAGCGCTTCTGAATCGATAGCTGCTCGCGCAGACCAGGCAGGCGCTGAAGGCCAAAAAGGCTTGAAACGCGGTGTCTACATCGCCAACGTGCTGAAGTGCCGCCCGCCCGGCAACCGCAACCCGCAACCCGACGAAATCGCCCAGTGCGAGCCCTACCTGCGCCGCCAGGTCGCGCTGGTGCAGCCGAAGATCATCCTCGCCATGGGCCGCTTCGCCGTGCAGTCCTTGCTGCAGACCACCGAGCCCATCGGCCGCCTGCGCGGCCGCGTACACACCTACGAAGGCGTGCCCGTCATCGTCACCTACCACCCCGCCTACCTGCTGCGCGCCCTGCCCGACAAGGCCAAGGCCTGGCAGGACCTGTGCCTGGCGCTGGAGGTGATGGGCGGGCAGGACGGCGCTGAGCGCGGGCCCATCGGCAACCGCGCTCAGCCCTCGCCGGGCGCGCCGCCTCAGCCGCCGCGCCGGCGGCGCGGATAGGCCAGCCAGCCGAGCAGGCCGGACAGCAGCATCAGGCCCCAGGCTTCCAGCGTCGGAACCGGCTGGACCGCCGCCGGGGCGAAGCTGGCCGTGACCGCCTGGTGGGCCGCGATGCCGCTCAGCGTGCACACCGGGTTGGTGCCCGAGCAGGCGCCCGACCAGCCGGTGAACACATAGCCCGGGTTGGCCGTGGCCGTGCAGGTGCTGCTGCCGCCGGCCGCCACCACGGCGGGCACGCACACCGCGCTGCCGCCGGCCGGGTTGTTGACGCTGGCCGTGACGTTGTAGGCCGGCGCGAAGTTGGCCGTCACCGCCCGGTCGGCCGTCACCCCGCTCAGCGTGCAGACCGGGTTGCTGCCCGCGCAATCGCCCGACCAGCCGGTGAACACATAGCCTGCGTTGGCCGTGGCCGTGCAGGTGCTGCTGGCACCCGACAGCACGGAGGGCGGCACGCAAGCCACGCTGCCCGCGGCCGGATCATTGACGCTGGCGGCGATGTGGTAAGTGGGCACCGTCACCGTGGCACTGGCGCTGCCCGACAGGCTGCCCGAGGTCCAGGTGGCGGTGTTGGTGGTGGTGTTGTTGATCACGGCCGCCGCGTTGATGCCCAGCGCGACTGTGTTGATGCTCGCGCCGGGCGCCAGGCTGTGGTTCAGGCCGCTGAAGATCGTGCCCAGCTGGTCGTCCACCAGGTCGTGGGTGCTCAGTGTCGTGGTGCCGGTGTTGGTGGCGGTGTAGCAGTAATACACCGTGGTGCCGGTGTTGACCGAGAGGCTGCTGGTGGCCGCGCACACGCCGGGGTGGTGCCCACGGTCTTGGTCAGCACGATCGCCTCGGTGGTGCGGACCTGGGCCGTCCAGCCGGGATAAGTAACGGAGAAGTCGGAGCAGAACGCGAAGGTGATCGCATTGCCCGTGGAGCGCACCAGGCCCGGGCCGGCGTTGCCGGGCAGCCCGCCGCCCCACCACGCGCCCGCGGTGCCCCGCACACCGGCGGCGAGGCATTGCCGGAGCCGATCTGCGGCGCGGCCGTGCTGGCGCCGTCGTAGATGAACAGTCCATCCCAACCACCCTCGACCTGGAACGCCGCGAACGCCACATCGATGGTGGTGCCCGGCGCCGACATGAAAGTGACGACGCTGGTGGACAGGTTGGTGTAGTTGGCGTAGTTGCCCCCGGCCCGCCGCTGTCGTAGTAGTTGAACCAGGCAGTGCCGGGCCCCGAATTGAGCGTGTAGGTGGCGTGCCCCGTGTTGTACGGGTGGTTGACGGCCGTTTGCGCCGACGCCGAACCCCAGCCCAGCAGCACGCCGAGCGAAAGCAGAAGAATCCGAACAAGCCCCATCACAACCCCCTCTTGCGGTGAAAACCATGCGACGCAAAAGGTAATTTTATTCGTCATGTAACAAAATTTACACGGCGTCGGGTCAAACTGACGGTGTTTGTGGCAGCTAGCCGACATCGTGAAGGGCGCGCGGTCCTTCAAGCGTCGATATTCGCCGCCCGCAGCGCGTTGGTCTCGATGAAGGCGCGGCGCGGCTCGACTTCGTCGCCCATCAGGGTGGTGAACACTCGGTCGGCTTCGATGGCGTCCTCGATCTGCACGCGCAGCAGGCGGCGCACGGTGGGGTCCATGGTGGTTTCCCACAGCTGCTCGGGGTTCATCTCGCCCAGGCCCTTGTAGCGCTGGCGCGCGGTGGTGCGCTCGGCCTCGGCCAGCAGCCATTGCATGGCCTGGCGGAAATCGCTCACGCGCTCCTCGCGCTGGCGCTCGCCCTCGCCGCGACTGACTTTGGCGCCTTCGGTCAGCAGGCCCTTGAACGTCTGCGCGGCTTCGGCCAGCGCGGCGTAGTCGGCGCCGTGCACGAAGTCCTGGGTGAGGACGCTGCTCTTGATGTTGCCGTGGTGCCGGCGGCTGATGCGCAGCACGGGCTTGTCGGTGCGAGCGTCGAATTCGCTGGCGACTTCGGGCGCGCTGCCGCCGGATTGCTGCTCGTGCAGGTATTGCTGTAGCGCCAGCGCGCTGGCTGCGGCGGCCTCGGTGCTGTCCAGGTTCAGCGCCACGCCGGCGGCGATGGCGCGCAGGGCCTCGGCGTCCATGAAGGCCGACAGGCGCTCGATCACGGCCTCGGCCAACTGGTGCTTGCGCGCCAGTTCGGCCAGGGTGTCGCCGCTGATCTGCTGCGCGGCATCGCCGCCGGTGTGCACCACGGCGTCCTTCAGCGCCACGCGCAGCAGGAAGGCCTCCAGCGCGGCGTTGTCCTTCAGGTACAGCTCTTCCTTGCCGGCCTTGACCTTGTACAGCGGCGGCTGGGCGATGTAGATGTGGCCACGCTCGACCAGCTCGGGCATCTGGCGGTAGAAGAAAGTGAGCAGCAGGGTGCGGATGTGCGCGCCGTCCACGTCGGCGTCGGTCATGATGATGATGCGGTGGTAGCGCAGCTTGTCGATGTTGAAATCGTCGGCGCCGCTCTTGCCCGAGTCGGCGGCGGTCTTGCCGATGCCGGTGCCCAAAGCGGTGATGAGGGTGACGATTTCGTTGCTGGTCAGCAGCTTCTCGTAGCGCGCGCGCTCGACGTTCAGGATCTTGCCGCGCAGCGGCAGGATGGCCTGAACTTGCGGTCACGCCCCTGCTTGGCGCTGCCGCCGGCCGAGTCGCCCTCGACGATGTAGATCTCGCTCATCGCCGGGTCTTTTTCCTGGCAGTCGGCCAGCTTGCCGGGCAGGCCGAAGCCGTCGAGCACGCCCTTGCGGCGCGTCATTTCGCGCGCCTTGCGGGCGGCCTCGCGCGCGCGGGCGGCCTCGACGATCTTGCCGCAGATGATCTTGGCGTCGTTCGGACGCTCTTCCAGGTACTCGGCCAGGGACTTGGCGACGATGTCCTCGACCGGCGCGCGCACTTCGCTGCTGACGAGCTTGTCCTTGGTCTGGCTGCTGAACTTGGGTTCGGGCACCTTCACGCTCAGCACGCAGACCAGGCCCTCGCGCATGTCGTCGCCGGTGACGTCCACCTTGGCTTTCTTGGCCAGTTCGTTCTGCTCGATGTACTTGCTGATGACGCGCGTCATCGCCGCGCGCAGGCCGGTGAGGTGCGTGCCGCCGTCGCGCTGCGGGATGTTGTTGGTGAAGCAGAGCACCTGCTCGTTGTAGCCATCGTTCCACTGCATGGCCACTTCCACACCGATCTCGGTGCCGGGGATGCCGCCGTAGGTCTCGGACGGGCGCGTGCCGGTGGCGTGGAAGGCGTTGGGGTGCAGCACCTTCTTGGCGCCGTTGATGAAGTCGACGAAGCCCTTCACGCCGCCGGCGCCGGAGAAGTCGTCTTCCTTGCCGCTGCGCTCGTCGATCAGGCGGATGCGCACGCCGTTGTTCAGGAAGCTGAGTTCGCGCAGGCGCTTGCCAGGACTTCATAGTGGAAGTCGCTGTTTTCCTTGAAGATCTCGGTGTCGGGCAGAAAGCGCACCTCGGTGCCGCGCTTGTCGGTGTCGCCCGTGATCTTCATGGGTGACACAAGGACAAGGCCCTCCGGGCCTTGTAGTTCCGTCGTTATTCTGTCTTGCACGAAGCCGCGGCTGAACTCCAGCTCGTGCTTCTTGCCGTCGCGCCGCACCGTCAGGCGCAGCTTGCTCGACAGCGCGTTCACGCAGCTCACGCCCACGCCGTGCAGGCCGCCCGAGACCTTGTAGCTGTTCTGGTTGAACTTGCCCCCGGCGTGCAGCTCGGTCAGCGCGATCTCGGCGGCCGAGCGCTTGGGCTCGTGCTTGTCGTCCATCTTCACGCCGGTGGGGATGCCGCGGCCGTTGTCGGTGACGCTGATGGAGTTGTCGGAGTGGATGGTGACGACGATGTCGTCGCAGTAGCCGGCCAGCGCCTCGTCGATCGAGTTGTCGACCACCTCGAACACCAGGTGGTGCAGGCCGGTGCCGTCGCTGGTGTCGCCGATGTACATGCCCGGGCGTTTGCGCACCGCCTCCAGGCCTTCCAGGATCTGGATGGCGCCTTCGCCGTAGCCGCTGCCGGCGGCAGCAGGGGTCTGGGAATCGGGCTTGGATGCGTCGGTCATGAAATCTTCCGCGTAGCTGCTTATGAATGAAATTGGCTTTCATCGCTTACGGGATAAGCGCGAGCAGCTATAAAAACAGAGTAAACGGGGCGTTGGCGCATCAGATGCGCATGGGCATCACCACGTACTTGAAGTGGGCGTTGTCGGGCAGGGTGATGAGGGCCGAGCTGTTGGCGTCCTGCAGGTCGATCTTCACCATCTCCTGCTGGCTCATGTTGGCCAGCGCGTCGATCAGGTAGGTGACGTTGAAGCCGATCTCGATCGAATCGCCACCATAGTCGATGTCGAGTTCGTCCACCGCCTCTTCCTGCTCGGCGTTGTTGGAGGCCACGCGCAGCGTGCCGGGCTCGAAGTTCAGGCGCACGCCCTTGAACTTCTCGCTGGTCAGGATGGCGGTGCGTTGCAGGCTGGCCAGCAGCGGCGCGCGGCCCAGGGTGACGCTGTTGCTGTGGTTCTTGGGGATCACGCGGTTGTAGTCGGGGAACTTGCCCTCGACCAGCTTGGTGACGAACTCCATGGCGCCGAACGAAAAGCGCGCCTGGTTGGCGGCGAACTGCATCTCGATCATCGGCGCTTCCTGCCCCTCGGGCACGCTGGCGTCGGACAACAGGCGCTGCAGCTCGATCACGGTCTTGCGCGGCAGGATCACCTCCTGCTTGGGCACTTCCACGTCCAGCGTGGCGCTGGCAAAGGCCAGGCGGTGGCCGTCGGTGGCCACCAGGCTGAGCTGCGTGCCCTCGGCCACGAACAGGATGCCGTTGAGGTAGTAGCGAATGTCGTGCACCGCCATGGCGAAGGCCACCTGGTCGAGCAGGTTCTTCAGCGTCTTCTGCGGCACCTTGAAGGCGGGGCCGAAGTTGGGCGCCTCCTGCACCAGCGGGAAGTCCTCGGCCGGCAGGGTCTGCAGCGTGAAGCGCGACTTGCCGCCTTTCAGGATCAGCTTGTTCTGCTGCGACTCCAGGCTCACCGTCTGGTCGGCCGGCATGGTGCGCAGGATGTCGATCAGCTTGCGCGCGCCCACGGTGGTGGCGAAGTTGCCGCTGTCGCCGCCCAGCGTGGCCGCGGTGCGGATCTGGATCTCGAGGTCGCTGGTGGTGAGCTGCACGGTTTCGCCGTTCTTGCGCAGCAGCACGTTGGCCAGCACCGGCAGCGTGTGGCGGCGCTCGACGATGCCGGCGACCGATTGCAGCGCGCCGAGC
The DNA here is from genome assembly GCF_013423955.1 of Ottowia beijingensis. Taxonomy (GTDB): domain Bacteria; phylum Pseudomonadota; class Gammaproteobacteria; order Burkholderiales; family Burkholderiaceae_C; genus Ottowia; species Ottowia beijingensis. Next base: position 2,032,050 of record NZ_JACCKX010000001.1, read on the forward strand.
AACTGGTTTTGGGTGGTCTTCAGAACGATCATGTCTTCCTCAATATCCTCGTCATGATGGGCGCCCAGGCCGGGCCGTGTGGCGCCCACGCCGCCCCTGAAGGGTCAGCGTCGGCCAACCCCGCATTGTCGCCGTTTTTGGGGCCTTTCTGCCTCAGCGCCACGCCTGCCGGCCTCATCCTTTCAGCGTCTGCTCCAGCACGTGCAGCTGCTGGTTCAGCTCGGTCAGCTGCTGGCGCTCGCCGGCGATCTTGCGCACCGCGTGCAGCACGGTGGTGTGGTCGCGCCCGCCGAACAGCTCGCCGATCTCGGGCAGGCTTTTCTGCGTCAGTTCCTTGGCCAGGTACATGGCAATCTGGCGCGGCCGGGCGATGCTGGCGGGGCGCTTCTTGCTGTACATGTCCGAGACCTTGATCTTGTAGTAGTCGGCCACGGTCTTCTGGATGTTCTCGACGCTGATCTGGCGGTTCTGGATCGACAGCAGGTCGCGCAGCGCCTCGCGCGCCAGCGGGATGGAGATTTCCTTCTGGTTGAAGCGCGAATAGGCCAGGATCTTGCGCAGCGCGCCTTCCAGTTCGCGCACGTTCGAGCGCACGTTCTTGGCGACGAAGAACGCCACTTCCTCGGGCATCTCGGTGCCCTCGGCGGCGGCCTTGCTGATCAGGATGGCCACGCGCATCTCCAGCTCGGGCGGCTCCAGCGCCACGGTCAGGCCGGCATCGAAGCGCGACACCAGCCGCTCGTGGATGTCGGCCAGGCCCTTGGGGTAGGTGTCGCTGGTCATCACGATGTGGCTCTTCTTGGCCAGCAAGGCCTCGAAGGCGTTGAAGAACTCCTCCTGCGTGCGGTCCTTGTTGGCGAAGAACTGCACGTCGTCGATCAGCAGCAGGTCGAGCGAGTGGTAGCGGTCCTTGAACTGGTCGAAGGTCTTGCGCTGGTAGGCCTTGACCACATCCGACACGAACTGCTCGGCATGGATGTAGAGAACCTTGGCATCCGGGCGAGCCTGCAGCAGCCGGTTGCCCACCGCGTGCATCAGGTGGGTCTTGCCCAGGCCCACGCCGCCGTAGATGAACAGCGGGTTGTACAGCTGCCCCGGCGCGCCCGCCACGTGCAGCGCCGCCGCCCGCGCCATGCGGTTGGCCGAGCCTTCGACCAGGGTGTCGAAGGTCAGGGCACTGTTCAGCCGATGGCGGAAACCGCTGCCGCCGGCGCTTTCCTCTTCGCTGGGTATCGGTGCCGGGGTGGCCTCATGAACCGCTGGCGGCGGGCTGCCTGCGGACGAGGCGATCTCTTGAGGGGTATATTTGACGAGCGCTGCGCGAGGAGCAAGCGCTAACTCCACGCTCACCGGCTGCCCATGGAGCGATTCCAGGATGCCGGCGATGCGCGTGGCGTATTGGGCGCGCACCCAGTCGAGTTTGAAGCGGTTGGCGACGAACAGCGTGAGCTTCGACTGGTCGGTGGCCAACTGGGCGTTCAGCGGCTTGATCCAGGTGTTGAACTGCTGCTCGGGCAATTCCTGGGCCAGAACTTCAAGGCAGGCCGGCCATAACGCCGCGCCGGCGGAAACTGGGGTGTGCATGGGGAAACGAGGGGCCCTGGTCTGTGGATAAGCGGTGCCGACCGGGCGCCGGAGGCGATGCCCGAACGCAGATTATCCACAAGCGCGCGGCGGCCGCAAGAGGCGATCAGGGGCACGGCCAAGGCCGGGGCGGGCGATGATGCCATGCCTGCCTTGGCCTTGTCGCCAAGATTTGCGATAATGCCGGGTTTCCCTTGATCTTGCGGCGCCGTTTCAGCCATGGGCTGGTGGCGCCGGGCTGCGCCAGCCGGCGCGCCACTGCCGGTGGATGTGCCGCCGCAGCCTGGGAAGCTCCCGATTCATTCCAAGGACGATCCGTCATGAAACGCACTTACCAGCCCTCCAAGACGCGCCGCGCGCGTACCCACGGCTTCCTGGTCCGCATGAAGACCCGCGGTGGCCGCGCCGTCATCAAGGCGCGCCGCGCCAAGGGCCGCAAGCGTCTGGCTGTCTGAGTTCGAACCGGCCTGCTGTGCCGGCGCCGGCCTGCCTGATGTCGAAGGCAGCACGCCCGAGCCTCATGCGCCGCTTGCGGACCCGCGATCAGTTCCAGGCCTTGCTGGCGCACCGACCGGTGTCGCGCACGGCGCATTTCGCCCTGCACCGCCTGCCTTTGCAGGCGCCGGGTGCGGGCGATGGCGCGGGCCGACCCTGTTCCAGCCCGCCGATGGCGCGTGGCTGGGCGCCATGGTGCCCAAGCGCTGGGCGCGCCGCGCCGTGACGCGCAACGCCATCCGCCGCCAGATCCACGCCGTGGGTGAAAGCCTTCAGCCGCCGCTTGCCGCCGATGCGCACCTGGTGCGCCTGCGCGCAGGTTTTGCGCGGTCGCAGTTTCCCAGTGCCAGTTCGACGGCGCTGAAGGCGGCTGTGCGCGCCGAACTGCTGCTGCTGTTCGCCAGCCGGGAGCGCCGATGATCCGCGCGCTGCTCATCGGCCTGGTCAAGGGCTATCGGCTGCTGCTGTCGCCCTGGCTCGGCTCGTCCTGCCGCTTTGCGCCCACCTGTTCGCTGTACGCGCTGGGCGCGCTGGAGCAGCATGGCGCGCTGGCCGGCAGCTACCTCACGCTGCGGCGCATCGCGCGCTGCCATCCATGGTGCGAAGGGGCTGCGACCCGGTCCCCGCGCATCCTCCCCGCCTCTTCACCGGCCTGATCGCGTCCAAGCGACCGGGCGCGCACCCGCCAAACCACCCGCAATGAACGACATCCGCCGCACCATCCTCTGGGTGATCTTCGCCTTCTCGCTGGTCATGCTGTGGGACCAGTGGCAGGTGCACAACGGCAACCGGCCGACCTTCTTCCCCGGTGCGTCGCAGCCCGCTGTCACGGCCAGTGCACCGGCTTCGGCGGTGCCGCCGGCCGCCAGCGCCGTGCCTGCAGCCACGCCCGGCGCCACGGCCATGCCGCCCGGCACCGCAGCCCCGGCACCGGCGGCCGAGGCCATGGCGCGCGAGCGCATCGAGGTCACGACCGACGTGCTCAAGCTGGTGTTCGACACCGAGGGCGGCTCGGTCATCCGCAGCGAATTCCTCAAGCACCCCTCGGCCGAGCACCCCGACCAGCCCTTCGTGCTGTTCGACAGCAGCGCCAACCGCGTGTACCAGGCGCAGTCGGGTCTGATCGGCGGGCCGTTCCCCACGCACAAGACACCTATGAAGTTCGTCGGCGAGCGCGCGCTGGCCGATGGCGCCAACGAGCTGGTGCTGCGCTTCGAGTCGGCCGAGCAGGGTGGCGTGCGGCTGAACAAGATCTACACGCTCCAGCGCGGCTCGTACCTGGTCGATGTGCGGCACGAGGTGGTCAACGCCAGCGGCCAGGCCGTGAACCCGCAGCTTTACGTGCAGCTGGTGCGCGACGGCAACCAGGCCGAGAACGCCACGCCGTTCTATTCCACCTTCACCGGCCCGGCCTTCTACACCGACGCCAAGAAGTTCCAGAAGGTGGCCTTCACCGACATCGAGAAGGGCAAGGCCGAGTTCGTCACCTCCTCGCCCGACGGCTGGGTGGCCATGGTGCAGCACTACTTCGCCAGCGCCTGGCTGTGGCCGCAGAACGTGCAGCACGACAACTTCGCCCGCAAGGTCGACAACAACCTGTATGCGGCGGGCATGATCGCCCCCGTGGGCGCGGTCGAGCCCGGCGCCACCCGCACGGCCGACACGCGCCTGTTCGTCGGCCCGCAGGACGAGAAGCTGCTCGAGAGCATCGCCCCCGGCCTGGAGCTGGTGAAGGACTACGGCTTCTTCACCATCCTGTCCAAGCCGCTGTACTGGCTGCTCGACAAGCTGCACGGTGTCATCGGCAACTGGGGCTGGGCCATCGTGGCGCTGGTGTTCCTGCTGAAGATTCTGTTCTACCCGCTCAACGCCAAGGCCTACGCCAGCATGGCCAAGATGAAGGCCATCAACCCCAAGGTGATGGACCTGCGCGAGCGCTACAAGGACAACCCGCAGCAGATGCAGATGGAGATGATGCGCGTCTACCGCGAGGAGAAGGTCAACCCCATGGGCGGCTGCCTGCCCATCCTGATCCAGATCCCGGTGTTCATCGCGCTGTACTGGGTGCTGCTGTCCAGCGTCGAGATGCGCGGCGCGCCGTGGATCCTGTGGATCAAGGACCTGTCCATCAAGGACCCGTACTTCATCCTGCCCGTCGTGATGACGCTGACCACGCTGCTGCAGACGGCGCTGAACCCGCTGCCGCCCGACCCGATGCAGGCCAAGCTGATGTGGATGATGCCGCTGATGTTCAGCGTGATGTTCTTCTTCTTCCCGGCCGGCCTGGTGCTGTACTGGATCACCAACAACGTCCTGACCATCGCGCAGCAGTGGGTCATCAACACCCGCATGGGCGTGCCGCCGAAGCTCAACCTGCCGAAGTTCCGATAGGTGCTTCAGGCACGCGATCAGGAAAGCCCGCCAATGGCGGGCTTTCCTTTGATAGTGCCTTGCGCAGGCAGCGCGCCATTTTCAGGTGAAAACGATCTGAAACCGGCTTAAAACCGGCGCTGGCAGCTATGTTTTAAATAGCTTCTTCCGATGGCCCTTCACGCCGTGGGGAGCGCGGCCAGGCCGGCGAGCCGACTTTCTGTAGCATCGGTGCTTTACAACCCTGTTGATAAAGGACCACCCGATGGCACGTTCTTCCTTTGTTCGCAGCGCGCTGGCGCTGGCGGTGCTGGCGGCGGCCGGGGTGTCGCACGCGGCCACGCTGCGCATCGCCGGGGCCAACGACATCCTCACCTTCGACCCGCACGCGCAGAACCACCAGACCACGCTGGCCTACCAGCAGATGGTCTACGAATCGCTGGTGCGCTACAACGAGAAGTACGAGGTCGAACCCTCGCTGGCCGCCAAGTGGACGATGGTCTCGCCCACGCAGATCCGCTTCGAGCTGCGCAAGGGCGTCAAATTCCACGACGGCGCGCCCTTCACGGCCGACGACGTGGTGTTCTCGCTCAACCGCGCGATGACGCCGCCCTCCAACATGACGGCCTACGTGCAGAGCGTGAAGGAAGTCAAGAAGGTCGACGACCACACGGTCGACGTGATCCTGAAAGGCCCGAGCCCCGTGGTGCTGCGCGAGCTGACCGACGCGCGCATCATGAACAAGGCCTGGGCCGAGAAGAACAACGCCGCCAAGGCGCAGGACTACAAGGCCAAGGAGGAGAACTTCGCCGCCCGCAACGCCAACGGCACCGGCCCCTTCATCCTCGAAGCCTGGCAGCCCGACACCCGCACCACGCTGAAGAAGAACGCCGACTGGTGGGACAAGCCGCGCGGCAACGTCGACAACATCGTCTTCACCCCCATCAAGGCGGCGGCCACGCGGTCGGCCGCGCTCATCTCCGGCCAGGTCGACATGGTGGTCGACCCACCGGTGCAGGACCTGGAGCGCATCAAGCGCGACGCCAACATCAAGGTCATCGAAGGGCCGGAAAACCGCACCATCTTCCTCGGCTTCGACCAGCACCGCGACGAGCTGATGGGCTCCAACGTCAAGGGCAAGAACCCGCTGAAGGACAAGCGCGTGCGCCAGGCGCTGTACCAGGCGGTCGACATCGCGGCGATCGAGAAGAACGTGATGCGCGGCCTGGGCAAGCCCACGGGCACCATGATCGCGCCCATGGTCAACGGCTGGACGAAAGAGCTGGGCGCGCGCGCCGCCAAGTTCGACGTCAACGCCGCCAAGAAACTGCTGGCCGATGCCGGCTACCCCAACGGCTTCGAGCTGACGCTGGACTGCCCGAACGACCGCTACGTCAACGACGAGGCCATCTGCCAGGCCGTCACGGCGATGTGGACGCGCATCGGCGTCAAGACCCGGCTGCAGACCAACCCGATGTCGATCCACTCGGCCAAGATCCAGAAGTTCGACGTCAGCGCCTACATGCTGGGCTGGGGCGTGGCCACTTTCGACGCGCTGTACTCGCTGGATTCGCTCATCAGCACGGTCGACCCCAAGGGCGGCGCCGCCGGCAACTTCAACTGCGGCCGCATGAGCAACCCGATCGTCGACAACCTGATCCAGCAGATCAAGACCGAGATGGACCCGGCCAAGCGCAACCCGATGATCCACGAGGCGCTGCAGATCGTGAAGGACGACTACAACTACCTGCCCCTGCACGACCAGATCCGCCCCTGGGCCATGCGCAAGAACGTGACCACGGTGCACCGGCCCGACGACCGACCGATGGTGATCTGGACGACTGTCAAGTGACATCCCCTGAGCGGCTGACCCCGCTTCCCCTTCTCTCGCTTCGCTGCGCTTCGCGGGAAGGGGACAACGCCAGCGGCCGGCGCAGGTCCGTCCGCGGCGTTCGCTGGCGTGGCCTGCTCCGCGGCCATTCGAGTGTTGATTTGCTTGGTAGTTGATAGCTGCCAGCGCTTTACAGGCGGGCGCTAGAGCCATTTATTTGTGTGAAACCCCGGTCGCATGGGCGCCGGGGTTTTCTTATGTGGGCAGCTCGTTGAACCGCACCAGCCCGCCCTGCATCACCAGCGCGATGCGCTCGCCCTGGCCGGTCAGGCAGGTCAGGTCGTCCAGCGGATTGCCGTCGACCAGCAGCAGGTCGGCCAGCGCACCCGGCACGATCTCGCCCAGCCGGCCGCTCTGGCCCAGTAGCTCGGCGCCGATGAGCGTGGCGCTTTGCAGCACGTCCAGGTTGGACTGCACCTGCGCGCGGATCAGGAACTCCTCGCTCTGCAAATCGTGCGAGCCACCCAGCAGGTCGGTGCCGAAGGCCAGCTTCACACCGGCGATCTTGAAAATTTCCAGTGATCGCAATCCCGCCGCGCGCACCTGCTCGACCTTGGCCACGCTCTCGGCACCCAGGCCCAGCCGCACGCCGTCGCGCGCCAGCGCCTCGTAGGTGATGAGCGTGGGCACGGCGACCGCGCCGCGCTCGGCCATCAGCGCGGCGGTGGGCGCGTCGATCAGGTTGCCGTGCTCGATGCTGCGCACGCCGCATTCCACCGCGCGGCGGATCGCTTCGGGCGTGTACGCGTGCGCCAGCACGATGGTGTGCCGCGCCGCAGCCTCGTCGACGATGGCGCGCGTCTCGTCCAGCGAATAGCCGAGCGCATTCACCGGATCGGTGGGCGAGGCCACGCCGCCGCTCGACATGATCTTGATCTGGTCGGCGCCCATCTGCAGCAGCTCGCGCACCGTGCGGCGCACTTCGTCCACGCCATCGACCACGCGCGTGCTGGCCAGGCGCAGGCAACCACAGCCGATGGGCTGCAGCCGATCCGAGCGCGGGCGGAAGTCGCCGTGTCCGCCCGTCGGGCTGAGCGCCGGGCCGCTGACGAACAGGCGCGGGCCGACCACGGTGCCGTCCATGCCGTCCTCGATGGCCTGCTTAAGTGCCCAGTCGGCGCCGCCCGCGTCGCGCACGGTGGTGAAGCCGCGCCGCAGCATGCCGCGCAGGATCGGCAGCGCGCGCAGCGCCAGCGTGGTGTTGGGCGTCTGTGCCAGCAGGGCGAGGTTGGTGGCCGAGAAGGTGACGTGCACATGGCAGTCGATCAGCCCCGGCATCAGCGTGCGGCCACCGCCGTCGATGACGTGCGCGCTCTGCGTGGTGATCGGCCGGTCGGACAGCTCGCGGATCGTGTCGCCTTCCACCAGCACCTGGTGGTCTTCCAGCAAGCGCCCGGCGCGCACGTCGAGCACATGGACGTTCTTGAACAGGGTCAGGCTCATGGCGGCGGCGCGGCGTGGGGTCGCGGACAATCATGCCATGCTGAGCCCCACCGCCGACCCCATCGTCGCCATCGCCACAGCGCCCGGCCGCGGCGCCGTGGGCATCGTGCGCGTGTCGGGGCGCGACGTGGCGCCGCTGGCGCGTGCGCTCACCGGGCGCGCGCTGGCCCCGCGCGTGGCCACCTTCGGCCCGTTCAGGAGGCCGACGGCAGCCCCATCGACCACGGCCTGGCCATCCACTTTCCGGCGCCGCATTCGTACACCGGCGAAGACGTGCTGGAGCTGCAGGCGCACGGTGGCCCGGTGGTGCTGCAGTTGCTGCTGCAGCGCTGCCTGCAGGCGGCGGCGGAGACTGACCCCACGACCGGCGCCGAACGCCTGCCGCACCTGCGCCTGGCGCGGCCGGGTGAGTTCACCGAACGCGCCTTCCTCAACGGCAAGCTCGACCTGGCGCAGGCCGAGGCAGTGATGGACTTGATCGACGCCAGCACCGAAAGCGCCGCGCGCTCGGCCAGCCGCTCGCTGGCGGGCGCGTTCTCGCAGCAGATCCATGCGCTGGTCGATGGCCTGATCCAACTGCGCATGCTGATCGAGGCGACGCTGGATTTTCCTGAAGAGGAAATCGACGTGCTGAGCACGCACGACGTGCGCGGGCAGCTATCGAATCTGAAGCAAATGCTGGCGGGCGTGCAGGCCCGCGCGCGCCAGGGCGCGCTGCTGCGCGAGGGCATCCAGGTCGTCATCGCCGGGCAGCCCAACGCCGGCAAGAGCAGCCTGCTGAACGCGCTGGCGGGGGCTGAGCTGGCCATCGTCACCCCCATTGCCGGCACCACGCGCGACGTGGTGCAGCAGACCATCCAGATCGAGGGCGTGCCGCTGCGCGTGCTCGACACCGCCGGCCTGCGCGAGAGCGAGGACGAGGTCGAGCGCATCGGCATCGCCCGCGCCTGGGCGCACATCGCCGACGCCGACGCGGTGCTGCTGCTGCACGATCTGACGCGCATGCAGACACCAGAGTACGCGACGGAAGACGCCGCCATCGCTGCCACCATGGCCGAGAAGCTGCCCGCCTCGGTACCGGTGATCCACCTCTGGAACAAGCGCGACGCTGCGCCCTGCGCGGCCGTGCCCGACGGCGGCATCGCGCTGTCGGCGCGCACCGGCGAAGGGCTGGATGCGCTGCGCGCGCGCCTGCTGCAGGTGGTGGGCTGGCAGGCCGGCGCGGGCGATGGCCTGTTCATCGCGCGCGAGCGCCACCTGCAGGCGCTGGCCCGCGCCGCCGGCCATCTGCAGGCGGCTGGTGCGCACCTGGAAGGCCCGGCGCCGATGCTCGACCTGCTGGCCGAGGAACTGCGCCTGGCGCAGAACGCGCTGGCCGAGATCACCGGCGAATTCACTGCCGACGATCTGCTGGGCGTGATCTTCGCCCGCTTCTGCATCGGCAAGTGAGCGCTTGCGCGCCGGCCGCACCCCGTGTGGCGTGGCCGGTGCGCCGTCCATGCCGCGGCGCTGGCGCCGCGCCGCCAGCGCCGGTTACCGCGTTCGGGGTATGGCGCACGGGCGGGGCGGCGCCTACACTGGCCGCACAACAAACGGTGCGTTTTCAGGGGTGGTGATGGACATGTATGAACTGGGCTCGGCCGCGGCCTTGCGCGGCCTGATCGACGCCACGCGCCAGGGCGGCGCCTACGACGCGCTGGCCTGCGGGCTCGATGGCGATCAGTGGGCCTGCCTGGCGCCTTACCTGCAGCCCTACCCGGTGCGCACCGGGCAGGTGCCGATCCGCCAGGGCGACAAGGACCGCACGCTGTTCTTCATCGAATCCGGTACGCTGACCGTGCACCTGGAAGACGTGAGCGGCCGCATGAAACTGGCCGTGCTGGCGCCCGGCACGGTGGTGGGCGAAGGTGCCTTCTTCAGCGGCCAGCCGCGCAGCGCCACGGTGGTGGCCACGCGCGACAGCCAGCTGTGGGCGCTGAAGTACGCGCGCTTTCAGGAGCTGTCGGCACGCCAGTCGGCGATTGCGCTGGAGCTGGCCATGGCCTGCGCCGCCGTGGTGGTGCGCCGGCTGGCCAGCACGACGCTGCGGGTGGCGGTGACCTGAGCGGCTGCGGGTTCGACGCTGCCGGGGCAGGGGGACTTCCCGAATTTTTGATCTATTAATAATGGCTTTAGCGCCCGAGCAGCAGGCGCCAGCAGCTATTGAATTGATATTTCAAAATGTCGTCAAATCGATATCGCCTGATGGGGTGCCCGGCGCTGCGCCACCAGACCGCGGCACGCACCGCGCTCAATGCCCGTCGAACTCGACCAGCGTGAACAGCTTCAGCCCGCCCTCGCGCAGGCGCGCCGAGCCGCCCAGCTCGGGCAGGTCGACGATGGCAGCGCCTTCGGTCACGGTGGCGCCCAGCTTTTCCAGCAGCTTCTTGCCGGCCATCATGGTGCCGCCGGTGGCGATCAGGTCGTCGATCAGCAGCACGCGCTGGCCGGCCTGCACGGCGTCGGTGTGCAGTTCCACCGTGGCGCTGCCGTATTCCAGCTCGTAGGTTTCGGCCACGGTGTCGAAGGGCAGCTTGCCCTTCTTGCGGATCGGCACGAAGCCCACGTTCAGCTCATACGCCACCACGCTGCCTAGGATGAAGCCGCGCGCGTCCAGCCCGGCCACCACGTCGGGGCGCAGCTCGGGCGCCATGTAGCGGTGCACGAAGGCGTCGATCAGCACGCGGAACACGCGCGGGTTCTGCAAGAGCGGCGTGATGTCGCGGAACTGCACGCCGGGCGCCGGCCAGTCGGGCACGGTGCGGATGTGGTCACGCAGGTAGTCGGAGACGGAGAAGACAGCGGTCATGGCGCGCCCATTGTGCCTTCAGTTGCGGCGTGCCCGGGCCGCTTCACGCCGCCAGCACGTTGGCCGCGCGCGCCAGCGGCTCGGCCGTGCCCGACAGCACCAGCGTCTCGCCGCCCTGCAGCACGGTGTCGGGGTCGATCGGCAGCGGCGCGCCGGTGTGGCTGCGCATGCTGATGGGGCGCAGCGCCTCCAGCGGCGCCAGCACGTCGGCCAGGCGGCGGCCTTCCACGGCGTCGGGCAGGGTGAAGGCCTGCAGGCGTTCCTCGGCCAATTCGTCGACGCTGGCGTCGTCGGCGCCGTGGAACCAGCCGCGCAGCAGCCGGTAGCGCTGGTCGCGCTGGTCGCGCATGATGCGCACCACGCGCCGCATGGGCACGCCCACCAGGGCCAGCGCATGGCCGGCCAGCATCAGCGAGCCTTCGTGCGATTCGGGCACCACCTCGGTGGCGCCGGCGGCGCGCAGCTTGTCGAGATCGCGGTCGGTCTGCGTGCGCACGATCACCGGCAGCTGCGGCGCCTGCGCGCGGATGCTGCCCAGCACCTGCATCACGCCGTGCAGGTCCAGCGTGGTGATGACCACGGCGCTGGCGCGGTTCAGGCCGGCGGCGATCAGCGCCTGCGGCTTGGCCGCGTCGCCAAACGCCACGGCGTGCCCGGCGGCGCGCGCCTGGCGCACGCGGTCGGGGTCCAGGTCGAGCGCCATGTAAGGAATGCCTTCCTGCTCCAGCACACGCGCCATGGCCTGGCCGCTGCGCCCGTAGCCGCAGATCAGCACATGGCCCTGCGCGTTGATCGACTGGCTGGCGATGCGCGTCATCTGCAGCGACTGCTGCAGCCATTCGCTGGCCACCAGCCGCATCACCAGCCGGTTGCTGCCCATGATGATGAAGGGCGTGGCCAGCATCGACAGCACCATCGCCGCCAGGATGGGGTTGAACAGCTCGGGCGCCAGCAGGCCTTCGCGCCGGCTCAGCGTGAGCAGCACGAAGCCGAATTCGCCCGCCTGCGCCAGGTACAGCCCGGTGCGCAGCGCCACGCCGCTGCTGGCGCCCAGCAGCCGGGCCAGCAGCGCCACCAGGCCCAGCTTGAACAGCACCGGCACCGTCACCAGCGCCAGCACCAGCGGCCACTGCAGCCAGATCAGGCGCCAGTCCAGCAGCATGCCGATGGTGATGAAGAACAGGCCCAGCAGCACGTCGTGGAAGGGGCGTATCTGCGCCTCCACCTGAATCCGGTATTCGGTCTCCGAGATCAGCACGCCGCAGATGAAGGCGCCCAGCGCTAGCTCAGCCCCGCGTGCTCGGTCAGCCAGGCCAGGCCCAGCGTCATCAGCAGCAGGTTGAGCATGAACAGCTCCTCGCTCTTGCGCCGCGCCACCACCGTCAGCCACCAGCGCATCACGCGCTGGCCACCCCACAGCAGCAGCGAAATGAGGGCGGCCGCCTTCAGGCCCGCCAGCAGCAGCGCGGTGAACAGGCGCTCAGGCTCGGCACCCAGCGCCGGAATCAGCACCAGCAGCGGCACCACCGCCAGGTCCTGCAGCAGCAGCACGCCCATCACGCGCTGGCCGTGTTCCGAATCCAGCTCCAGCCGGTCCACCATCATCTTCACCACGATGGCGGTGCTGCTCATGGCCATGGCGCCCGACAGCGCCAGCGCCGTCTGCCAGCCGATGTGCCAGCGGTCGGCCATCAGCCAGTTGATGGCGATGGCGCCGGCGCTGACCAGCGCCATCGTCAGCACCACCTGCGCCAGCCGCAGGCCGAACACGTGCCGGCGCATGGCGCGCAGCTTGGGCAGGTTGAACTCCAGCCCGATCACGAACATCAGGAACACCACGCCGAACTCGGCCAGGTACTTGATGCTTTCGGCGTCCTGCCCGAAGGCCAGGCCCAGCGTGTGCGGCTCCATCAGCACGCCGGCCACCAGATAGCCCAGGATGGCCGGCAGCTTGAGCCAGCGGCACGTGGCCACGCCCAGGACGGCGGCCAGCAGATACAGCAGCGTCAGCTCCAGGGCGGTCATGGGGTGGTGTGCAAAACGGGCGGGTTGCCATGATACTCCTGAAAACATAGCTGTTGGCGCTTGATGGGTGGGCGCTACAGGCATTTTTTGCTTGAATGTCTTTCTGCGATGCCTGCCGATAAAATGCCCCGCATGCCTTTCGACCCCGCCCAGGTGCTGCGCTTGGCCCACGACACGCTGGACATTGAAGCCGCCGCAGTGCTGGGTCTCAAGCGCCGGCTGGGCGACGGCTTCGCGGTGGCGGTGGAGCTGATGCTTCAGGTGACCGGCCGCGTGGTCGTCATGGGCATGGGCAAGAGCGGCCACGTGGGCCGCAAGATCGCCGCCACGCTGGCTTCCACCGGCACGCCGGCCATGTTCGTGCACCCGGCCGAGGCCAGCCATGGCGACCTGGGCATGATCAAGGCCGCCGACGTGGTGCTGGCGATTTCCAACAGCGGCGAGAGCGACGAGCTGATCGCCATCGTGCCGCTGTTCAAGCGCCTGGGCGTGCCGCTGGTGGCCATGACCGGCCACACCGACTCCACCCTGGCGCGCCACGCCGACGTGGTGCTGGACAGCGGCGTCGAGAAGGAGGCCTGCCCGCTCAACCTGGCGCCCACCGCCAGCACCACCGCGCAACTGGCGCTGGGCGACGCGCTGGCCGTGGCGCTGCTCGATGCGCGCGGCTTCAAGGCCGAGGACTTCGCCCGCTCGCACCCCGGCGGCGCGCTGGGCCGGCGCCTGCTCACGCGCGTGGCTGACATCATGCGCAGCGGGGGCGACGTGCCGCGCGTGCCGCCCGAGGCCGACTTCAGCCACCTGATGCGCGAGATGACGCGCAAGGGCCTGGGCGCCTCGGCCATTGCAGACGCGGAGGGCACGCTGCTGGGCATCTTCACCGACGGCGACCTGCGCCGCCTGGTCGAGACCGGGCGCGACCTGCGCGCGCTGACCGCCCGCGACGTGATGCACGCCAACCCGCGCGCCATCCGCGACGATGCCCTGGCCGCCGAGGCCGCCGAGGCGATGGAAAAGCACCGCGTGAACGTGCTGCTGGTGCTGGATGCCCAGGAGCGCCTGACCGGTGCGCTGAACAGCAACGACCTGATGCGGGCCAAGGTGATCTGATGGCGTCGCCCGCACTGCACTATCCGCCCGAGTTGCTGCTGCGCGCACAGGGCATTCGCGTGGCCTTTTTCGACGTCGACGGCGTGCTGACCGACGGCGGGCTGTACATCAGCGCCGAGGGCGAGACGCTGAAGCGCTTTCACACGCTGGACGGCCACGGCCTCAAGCTGCTGGCGCGCGCCGGCATCGTGCCCTGCGTGATCTCGGGCCGCGACTCGGCGCCGCTGCGTCTGCGGCTGCAGGCGCTGGGCGTGCAGCACCTGCGCCTGGGCACCGAGGACAAGCGCCCCGCCGCCGAGGCCCTGCTGGCCGAGCTGGGCCTCGACTGGTCGCAGGCCGCCGCCATGGGCGACGACTGGCCCGACCTGCCGGTGATGCAGCGCGCCGCCTTCGCCTGTGCGCCGCCGCAGGCCCACCCCGAGGTGCTGGCGGTGGCGCACCACGTCACCCAAGCGGCGGCCGGCGCCGGCGCGGGCCGCGAATTCTGCGACCTGCTGCTGGTGGCGGGCGGGCATTACCGGCGCCTGCTGGACGAGGTGCTGGCATGAACCCGGCCCGCCTGTGGCGCTACGGCATGAACCAGTTGTCGGCCTGGCTGCCGGCCTTGCTGATGCTGGTGTTCGCGCTCGGCACCTGGTGGCTGGTGCGCAACGCGCCCAAGTTCGCGGCGGCGGATGCCGAGCAGGTGGTGTCGAAGGAGCCCGATTACTTCATGCGCGATTTCTCGGTGCGCAGCTTTGATCCCTCGGGCCGCCTGAAGTCCGAGCTCATCGGTGCCGAAGGCCACCATTACCCGGCCACCGACACGCTGGAGGTGCAGCAGCCGCGCATCCGCTCGTACGACGAGCAGGGCCACCCGACGGTGGCCACGGCGCAGCGCGCGGTCTCCAACGGCGATGGCTCGGAAGTGCAGCTGTACGGCAATGCCCGCGTGGTGCGCGACGCCGTGGCACGCCCCGGCCAGGCGGCGGTGCCGCGCATGGAGTTCCTGGGCGAGTACCTGCACGCCTTCATCGACGAGGAGCGCGTGAGCTCGGACCAGCCGGTGGAGCTGCGCCGCGGCGCCGACGTGTTCACCGGCGACGTGTTCTCCTACGACGACCGCAGCGGCGTGGCCGAGCTCACGGGCCGCGTGCGCGGCGTGCTGCAGCCGCAGCGCTGACGCCGGCCCATGGCTGCCGCGCCCTGGCCTTCATCACTGGCGCCTCCAGCGGCATCGGCCAGGCCCTGGCGCTGCGTTACGTGGCGGCCGGCTGGCGCGTGGCGCTGGTGGCGCGGCGCCAGGCCGAGCTGACCGCCTGGGCCACCGCGCAGGGCTGGCCCGCCGGGCGCTGGCAGGTGTACGGCGCCGACGTGGCCGTCATCGACGCCATCGTGGCCGCCGGCCAGGCCTGCATCGCCGCGCAGGGCGTGCCCGACGTGGTGATCGCCAACGCCGGCATCAGCGTCGGCATGGACACGGCCGAGCGGGATGACATCGACGTCATGGCGCGCACCTTCGCCGTCAACAACACCGGCATGGCGGCGACGTTCCATCCCTTCGTCGAGCCCATGCGCCGGCGCGGCAGCGGCACGCTGGTGGGCATCGCCAGCGTGGCCGCCATCCGCGGGCTGCCGGGCCATGGCGCCTATTGCGCCAGCAAGGCGGGGGTGGTGAGCTACTGCGAAAGCCTGCGTGGCGAACTGCGCGGCAGCGGCGTGCGCGTGGTCATCATCGGGCCCGGCTACATCGACACGCCGCTGACACGCCAGAACCGCTATGCCATGCCGTTCCTGATGCCGGCCGAGGTGTTCGCCGACCGGGCTTACCGGGCCATCGAGCGCGGTGTCAGCTACCGCGTGATTCCGTGGCAGATGGCGGTGGTCGCCAGGCTGTTGCGCGTGCTGCCGAACGCCCTGTTCGACCGGCTGCTGGCGGGCCGCCCGCGCAAGGCGCGGCAGCACCCTCATCCTGAGCGTCGGCGGCGACCATGAAAAAGGCTCCCGAGGGAGCCTTTCTGGTGGATGTCCTCCGGGCCGCGGCCCGAGTCGTCACATCACTCGTCGTCGCGACCGCCGTCGTAGCCGCCTTCACGGCGACCACCGCCATAACCGCCTTCACGGCGGCCACCGCCACGCGGGCCGGCGCCGTAAGGGCTGCGGAAGCTGCCGTCGTTGCCGCCGCCTTCGTAGCCGCCACCGCCTTCGCGGCGACCGCCACCGTAGCCACCGCCGCCGCTGCCTTCGCGACGACCACCGCCGTAACCACCGCCACCGCCGCCGTAACCGCCGCCGCCACCACCGTAGCCACCGCCGCCTTCACGGCGACCGCCGCCGTAGCCGCCGCCACCGCCGCCGCCGTAACCACCACCGCCACCACCAAAACCGCCGGTGCGGGGGCGAGCTTCCATCGGGCGGGCTTCGTTGACGACCACGTTGCGGCCGCCAAGCGATTGGCCGTTCATGCCGTTGATGGCGTCCTGCGCCTCGGCATCGGTGCCCATTTCGACAAAGCCGAAGCCCTTGGAGCGGCCGGTGTCGCGCTCCATCATCACCTTGGCGCTGGTCACGGAACCGAACTGCGCGAAGGCTTGCGCCAGGTCGGCATCGCGTACGCCGTACGGAAGGTTGCCGACATAAAGTTTGTTGCCCATTAAACGGGACTCCTCAATAACAAAGAAAAAGCGATGGAGTCCGCAAAACGCCTTCCACGAACCTTGGCTCGGCCAAGAAGGGGCAACTGACTGTGATCACCGCAAAGCACATGGCGTACCACTTTCTGTGGCACACCCGCGCGATTATGCGTCAGAACCATGAAAGTCAAGCATGTGGAAATTAGTTGACTGATATTGTCGGAATTCGCGTGGATACTGGCTTTGCGCACGATTGGGCCTCTGTGTGGGGG
This sequence comes from Ottowia beijingensis, assembly GCF_013423955.1. Taxonomy (GTDB): domain Bacteria; phylum Pseudomonadota; class Gammaproteobacteria; order Burkholderiales; family Burkholderiaceae_C; genus Ottowia; species Ottowia beijingensis. Next base: position 2,048,700 of record NZ_JACCKX010000001.1, read on the forward strand.
CTAGAATCCGCGGCCTTCAGGCTGTGCGGCGCGGCGTCGATCGGCTTTCAGGCAACTATTGTTTCCATAGCTGTTGGCGCATGACAGGCTTGCGAAAACGGGCATTTTGACCATCATTCTTGATTCGCAGCCTTCATGGAAGCCTTCCTGATCTCGACCGGCATCGTCGCCTTGGCTGAAATGGGTGACAAGACGCAATTGCTGTCGCTGGTGCTGGCGGCACGCTTTCGCAAGCCCTGGCCGATAGTGTTGGGAATTTTCGTCGCCACGCTGGCCAATCACGCGCTGGCCGGCGCCGTCGGCAGCTGGGTGACCACAGTGCTGGGCCCCGATGTGCTGCGCTGGGTGCTGGGTGCATCGTTCATTGCCATGGCCGTGTGGATGCTGATTCCCGACAAGCTCGACGATGGCGACACGCCGTCCGGCACCAGCCAGTGGGGCGTGTTCGGCACCACGCTGATCGCGTTCTTCCTGGCCGAGATGGGTGACAAGACCCAGATCGCCACCGTGGCGCTGGCAGCGCAATACCAGCAGTGGGCGGCGGTGGTGGCCGGCACCACGCTGGGCATGATGATCGCCAATGCACCCGTGGTGTGGTTCGGCGACAGGCTGGTCAAGAAGGTGCCCATCCGTGTGGTGCACCTGATCTCGGCGCTGATCTTTGCCGTGCTGGGGGTGTTGGCCATCATGGGCGTGGGGGCGTAGGCAGGCGCGGCGCTATACTGGCCTTTCAGCGCCGATTTGCCTCTGCTTGCGGGCGCTTAACAAATACCGCTAAATCCGAGACACGCGTGCAACCCGGTTTCTGATTTGGCGGAACCGGGTTTTTTGTTGCCATGTCGTTCATCGCCACGCCGCAAAGCCTGCATTTCGAGGCGCCGCTGCCCCTGCAAAGCGGCGCGTCGATCCGCGGCTACGACCTCACCTACGAAACCTACGGCCAGCTCAATGCCGAGCGCAGCAACGCCGTGCTGATCTGCCATGCGCTCAACGCCTCGCACCACGTGGCCGGCATCTACGAAGGCCAGGCACGCAGCGAAGGCTGGTGGGACAACATGGTCGGCCCCGGCAAGCCGGTGGATACGGACCGCTTCTTTGTCATCGGTGTCAACAACCTGGGCAGCTGCTTCGGCTCCACCGGGCCGATGCACGTGAACCCCGACACAGAGCGCGTGTATGGCGCCGACTTCCCGGTTGTCACCGTGGAAGACTGGGTCAACGCCCAGGCCCGCCTGCTCGATGCGCTGGGCATCCAGCAGCTGGCCGCCGTGATGGGCGGCAGCCTGGGCGGCATGCAGGCGCTGAGCTGGACGCTGCAATACCCCGAGCGCGTGCGCCACGCCGTGGTGGTGGCCAGCGCGCCCAACCTGTCGGCCGAGAACATCGCCTTCAACGAGGTCGCGCGCCGCGCCATCGTCACCGACCCGGACTTTCACGGTGGCCACTTCTACCAGCACGGCGTGGTGCCGGCGCGCGGCCTGCGCATCGCGCGCATGATCGGCCACATCACGTATCTCAGCGACGACGTGATGAACGCCAAGTTCGGCCGCGAATTAAGGCCCCCACGCTCCCTGCTTCGCATGGTGCGCTGCCCCCGGAGGGGCGCTCGCGCCTAGGGGCGGCCCGTCGGCGCTCGACGCGCCGCCCGTGCCAGCCTATCGTTATTCGACGCAGGACATCGAGTTCCAGATAGAGAGCTACCTGCGCTACCAGGGCGACAAGTTCAGCGAATACTTCGACGCCAACACCTATCTGCTGATCACCCGCGCGCTGGATTACTTCGACCCCGCGCGCGCCTTCGGCGGCGACCTGACGCAGGCGCTGGCGCGGGCCACGTGCAAGTTCCTGCTGGTCAGCTTCTCCACCGACTGGCGTTTCTCGCCCGCGCGCTCGCGCGAGATCGTCAAGGCGCTGCTCGAGAACCGCCGCGACGTCAGCTACGCCGAGATCGACGCGCCCCACGGGCACGATGCCTTCCTGCTGGAAGACGAGCGCTACGTGGGCGTGGTGCGCTCCTATTTCGAGAGTTTTGCAGGAGAAGCGCGATGAGCGATGCCCTGACGCAAGACACCATCGCCCGCCTCGTGCCCGAAGGCGCGCACGTGCTCGATCTGGGCTGCGGCGACGGCGCGCTGCTGGAGAAGCTGGTGCGCCAGCGCCGCTGCACCGGCTACGGCATCGAGATAGACGACGCCAACGTGCTGGCCTGCGTTCAGCGCGGCGTGAACGTGCTGCAACTCAACCTGCATGAAGGGCTAAGGGCGTTCCAGGACCAGAGCTTCGACGTCGTGCTGCAGATCGACACGCTGCAGCACCTGCGCAACGCCGAGGTGATGCTGCGCGAAACCGCGCGCGTGGGCCGCATCGGCATCGTAGCCTTCCCCAACTTCGCCTACTGGCCCAACCGCCTGAGCATCGCGCGTGGCCGCATGCCGGTGACGCGGCGCCTGCCCTACCAGTGGTACGACACGCCCAACATCCGCGTCGGCACCTTCAGGGATTTCGAGGCGCTGGCGAAGAAGAACGGCCTGAAGGTGCTCGACGCCTTCGGCCTGCAGGACGGCCGCACCGTGCGCTGGCTGCCCAATGCGCGCGCCAGCACGGCGGTGTTCAAGCTGGCGCGCGGCTGAACACTTCGACGCAAATCGTCATTGAACCGACCCGGTGCTGACACGGCCAATTCACGGCGCAGGAAGAAAGTAAGCCTTTTGTGTTTTCGCCCGCTGAGGAAGGCGGGGCGAGGAGAGGCTCATGTTCACATCTATCTCTGCGCGCCGTTGGTGGCGCGCGGGCGGCGCCTTGGCGATGACTGGCCTGCTCATGGCGGCATCGGCGCAGGCCGCGCCCATTCAGTTCGGCGGCGGCACGTACACGCAGAATTTCGACACGCTTGCCACGTCAGGCAATAACAACCCCTGGTCGAACGGCAGCACGCTGCAGGGGTGGTACCTGTTCACCATGGCGAATGCCGAGGTCACCACCTACCGTGCCGGCAGCGGTTCTGCCAACAACGGTGCCTTCTACAGTTTCGGCATTGGCACCGATGCCGACCGTGCTCTGGGCGGCATCGGCTCAGGCAGCGTCTCCGGCTACATCGCGCTGGCCCTGACCAACACCAGCGGCCGCACCATCAACGCGCTCGACCTTGCCTTCAACGGCGAGCAATGGCGCAACGGCGGCAACACCAGTGCGCAGACGATGGTGCTGGAATACGGCCTGGGCGACAGCTTTACCACGGTGACGCAATGGACCGCCGTGCCCGCGCTCCACTGGGAATCGCCTGTCACTGGCCCCTCAGCCGCTGCAGTGGATGGCAGCTCGGCAGGGCGTGTGCCGGTCAGCGGCGCCCTGAGCAATCTGAACTGGGGCAGCCAGCAGACGCTGTGGCTGCGCTGGATCGAGCGCAACGACACCGGCAATGACCACGGCCTGGCCATCGACGACTTTTCGCTGGCGGCCGCGGCCGCGCCCAGCGGGTCCACCTTCTCCATCGCCGCGCTCGATGCCGACAAGGCTGAAGGCAACGCCGGCAGCACGCCCCTCACCTTCACGGCCACGCGCAGCGGCGACACCGCGGCGGCGGCCGCCGTGGCCTATGCCGTCACCGGCAGCGGCACCGTCGCGGCCAATGGCGCCGACTTCGAGGGCGGTACCCTGCCCAGTGGCACGCTGAGCTTCGCCGCTGGCGAAACCAACAAGACGCTCACCATCGCCGTGGCCGGGGACACCACGGCCGAACCGGACGAAGGCTTCACCGTCACGCTGAGCAGTCCCACCCCCGGCACGCTGGGCACCGCCACGGCCAGGGGCATCATCCGCAACGACGACACCAGCACCGGCTTCACCAAGATCTCCAGCGTGCAGGGCAGCGGCAACGCCACGCCGTTGCCCACCAACCAGCGCGTGACGGTGCAGGGCATGGTGACCGCCTGCGTGCCCAACCTGAGCGGCTTCGTGTTGCAGGCGACGCGGCCGGACGAGATGGACGACGACCCGGCCACGTCCGAGGGTCTGTTCGTCTTTACGGCGCCAACATGCCGGCCTTCATGAGCGGCGGCGCGTGCCCGCTGGGCACCACCTACCAGGTCAACGGCGTCCCGGGCGAATACAACGGCCAGACGCAGCTCGGCTCGCCCAACACCTACACCGTCGTCTATCAGGGCAGCGCCAGCAATCTGCCGGCGCCGGTGACGATCCAGCTGCCGGTGCCCGACCCCACGGTCTGGGAGCGCTACGAGGGCATGCGGGTCAAGGTCGTCGCGGCCAGCGGCAGGCTGGTGGTGACCGACAACTACAACCTGGGCCGCTATGGCGGCCTGACGTTGGCCGGCGGTGGCCTGCAGACTCAATACACCGAGCTGAATGCGCCGGACACGCAGGGCAACCTGGCCTGGCTGAACGCGGCCAGGCTCAACCAGATCCAGCTGGACGACGGCAGCAGCCGGCAGAACCCCGGCTTGCTGCCGGGCCGCAACGGCCAGCCGCTGTGGGCCAGCAACACCCTGCGCGCGGGCGACAGCACCGACGCGGTCATCGGCTATCTCGATCAGTTCGACGATGGCAAGGGCACCTTGGCCCTGCACGAAAACAGCTACCGCATCCAGCCCACCGCCCCGCCGATGTTCAGTGGCGATGCGCGCCCGGTGGCCCATGACATCCCTGCCGCCATACGCGATGCGGGCATCAAGGTGGCATCGGTCAACGTGCTGAACTACTTCACCACGCTGGGCACGGCCAACTTCAACACGCCGCTGGGCAACGCCATGGGCGGGCGTGGCGCCAGCAACGCCGCGGAGTTCAAGCGCCAGGAGGACAAGCTTGTCGCCAAGCTGCTGGGGCTGGACGCCGACGTGATGGGCCTGATGGAAATCCAGAACAACGGCTTTGCCACGCCCACGGGCACCACCAGCAACGGCAAGAGCGCGATCCAGTCGCTGACCGACGCGCTCAACGCCAGGGCCGGCGCCGATGTCTATGCCTTCGTCAGCGGGCCGTTCAAGTCGGGCAGCACCACGGTGGCCGCCGCCGGCAACGATGCCATCACCGGCGGCATCCTCTACAAGCGCAACAGGCTCACGCCCGTGGGGCCGGCCGCCGTGCCGGACCGCGCCAACCTGGCCCAGTACGACGCCTTCTGGGGCCCGCCGGCGCAGAACGGCAACCGGGTGCCGATCGCGCAGACCTTCCAGGCCAACCGGGTCGATGGCTCGCCCGACCGCGGCGGCGAGAAGTTCACCGTGGTGGTAAACCACTTCAAGTCCAAGGGCAGCGCCACCGTGGAGCAGGGCATGGACCAGGACGACGGCCAGGGCAACGCCTACCTGGCACGCGAAAAGGCCGCCGCGCAACTGCTGGCCTGGATGCGCACCCACCCCACCGGCGACGCCGACCCCGACCCCGACGTGCTGCTGCTGGGCGACTTCAACGCCTACAGCCAGGAAAAAGCGATCAAGGACCTGGTGGCGGGCGGCTTCCAGAAGGTGTCGAGCGGCTACTCGTATTCTTTCGACGGCCTGTGGGGCTCGCTGGACCACATCTTCGCCAGCAACGCACTGCAGGCCAGCGGGCAGATCGCGGGCGTGACCAAGTGGCACATCAACGCCGAGGAGCCGGCCGTGCTGGACTACAACACCGAATACAACTCCGCCGATCAGGTCAGCAGCTACTATGCCGCCGACGCCTACCGAGCAAGCGATCACAACCCCTTGCTGATCGGCCTCAACCTGGGCGCCGCGCGCGCCGCACCCGCCACCGAGTTCAGCCTGCCCCTGGCCGGCGGCGCGGGCACCCTGAGCGCCACCAGCTGCCGCCTGGCCGCCACGCCAACGCTGGCCAGCGCCCCGGCCGCCGCGCCCGCGGGCTGGCAGCTGCCTTACCCGCTGCTGTCGTTCCAGGCACAGGACTGCGGCCAGCAGGGCAGCCTGACAATGACGCTGACCTACCCGCAGGCGCTGCCCGCCGGCGCACAGCTGTGGAAATGGGGCCCGACCGCCGCCAACCCGGCCGACCACTGGTACACGCTGCCGGCCCGCATCGATGGCAACACCGTCACCTTCACCCTGACCGACGGCGCCGATGGCGACGCCGACCGCACGGCCAACGGCGTCATCGTCGACCCGGTCACCGTCGGCCTGCCGCTGGCGGCGCCCGGCCCCGGCGGCCCTGGCACGGTGGCCGCCGTGCCCACGCTGCACGAATGGTCGATGGTGCTGCTGGCCTTGCTGATGCTGGGAAGCGCGGCCCACCGTCAGCGCCGCCGCCGCTGACGCCCGCCGCCGCCCTGCGAGATTCATGGCAGATCGGCCGCCAGTTCTTGTACAGCAAGCGCTGGCAGCTATCAATAATGAACTAAGCCGCGCCATGCCCACCGCTGCGCGCACGATCGTGCGGGCGCGATGTACGCTCGCCGTTTTCCACCGCTTGCGCCGCCATCGCCATGAACGCCGTTCCCACCATCACGCAACTCGCCGCCGACCTGGCCGCCGGTCGCCGGACCTCGCAGCAACTGACCGAAGCCGCGCTGACCCGCGCGCAAGACCCTGCCAGTGAAGGCGCGCGCGTCTTCACCCTCATCGATGCCGAACGCGCCCGCGCCGCGGCACAGGCCAGCGACACGCTGCGCGCCGCCGGCATCGTGCGTTCGCCGCTCGAAGGCCTGCCGGTGTCGGTGAAGGACTTGTTCGACGTGGCGGGCCAGGTCACCACCTCGGGCTCGGTGGTGTTGAAGGATGCGCCGCCGGCCGATCGCAACGCGCCCGTCATCGACCGCCTGATCGCCGCTGGCGCGGTGATCGTCGGGCGCACCAACATGACGGAGTTCGCTTTCTCGGGTCTGGGGCTGAACCCGCACTACGGCACGCCGAAGAACCCGTGGGATCGCGTCGATGGTGGCCGCATTCCTGGCGGCTCGTCGAGCGGCGCGGCCGTGTCGGTGACCGATGGCATGGCGGTGGTCGGCATCGGCAGCGACACGGGCGGCTCGGTGCGCATCCCGTCGGCGCTGTGCGGGCTCACCGGCTTCAAGCCGACGCAGCGGCGCGTGCCCACCGAAGGCGCGCTGCCGCTGTCCACCTCGCTCGATTCGATCGGCCCGCTGGCCGCTAGCGTGCGCTGCTGTGCCATCGTCGATGCCATCCTGGCCGGCGAGCCGCCCACCGTGCCCGCGTTGCGCGACGTCGCGGGTGCGCGGCTGGCGATCCCCGAGACGCTGGTGCTGAACGATGTGGACGACACCGTGGTCGCGGCCTTCGAGCGCGCCTGCGCCACGCTGCAGCAAGCTGGCGCGCGCCTGCAGCGCATCGCCGTGCCCGAGTTCGCCGAACTGGGCCGCCTGCATGCGCGCGGCACGCTGGCCGGCGCCGAGGCCTGGGCTTGGCACCGCCAGTTGCTGACCGAGCGCGGCGACGAGTACGACCCGCGCGTCGGCCTGCGCCTGCGCGGCGGCGAGGCCATGGGCGCGGCCGATTACATCGACCTGCTGGCGGCGCGCCGGCGCTGGATCGCGCAGGTCGAGGCACGCATCGCACCGTTCGACGCCCTGCTGATGCCCACCGTGCCCATCGTGGCGCCCCGCATCGAAGAACTGGTGGCCAGCGATCAGGCTTATTTCGCCGCCAACGGCCTCATCCTGCGCAACCCGACGCTGATCAACTTCCTGGATGGCTGCGCGCTGTCGCTGCCTTGCCATGCGCGGGGCGACGCGCCGGTGGGCCTGACGCTGGCTGCAGCCGGTGGACGAGACCGCGCCGTGCTGGCGCTGGGGCTGGGGGTGGAACGGGCACTGAGTGGGGTGACTGGTCTGGATACTCCTCTATAACCTATCCGTCAACGCTTGATGGGCGCGCGTAACAGGCAGATACTCCCCTTGTCTTAGGGCCGCCTTCTCGTGGTGGCCTTCTTGTGGCGCGCGTGCCGGAGCGCACGGGCTTTGACGGCCCCCTGCGTGAAACCGGCGGGCGCAGCGCGGTGGTGCTGCCTACCCGGCTGGCTCGCCAGCGCCCTGCGCACCGCTGCGTGCCATCGCCTTGCCCACTTCGTCCAGATTCAGCCGCCGCCAGCGCGCCAGCACGCGCGCCTGTGGGTCGAGCAGGTAGCTGGTGCGGGCGCGCGCATCGCAACGGCGCGCCAGTTCGCCCTCCATGTCGACCAGCGACTCGAAGCCTTGAATCTTCAAACCGCCGCGCGTGATCAGCAGCGGCAGCACCGGCGTGCGGGCGCGCAGCAGCGCGTGCAGCATGCGCCGCTCCTCGTCGTCCAGCAGGCCATCGCCGCGCACGAAGTACAGCAGCTGGTAGCAGCCGCCCAGGCGCGCCGCCAGCCCCTGCGGCAGGCCGTCGCTGAGCACCACCGAATCCTGCAGCGTTTCGCCCGGCTGCAGCGGGCCGAAGAAGCTCGGCTCGTCGCCCGTGTAGTCCTGGCGCTGCGCGGCCAGGCGCTCGGCGTCGGCATCCAGGGGTTCATGGGCGCGCTGTCGTGCCAGGTCGCCATCGGTCAGCCCCCGGCGCGGTCTCGCGCGCCACATCGGCCAGAAAGTCGGCCTGCTCCAGCCGGCTGTGCAGCTCGGCGCCGGGCATCCAGCCAGGATAGGTGGTGTGGAAGTCGGCCACGATCTGCGCCAGCGGCAGGTCGTCGAAGGCGCCGCGCTCGTTCACGTATTCCATGTGGCGGTTGCCGGCCTTGTCGAACGGGTGGTAGATGCTGTCGTGCACGCCGTCGAAATCCAGCGGGTGCAGGCCGAACTTCTCGCACAGGCTGAGGTTGAACGCCGGCGTGGCCTTGCGCCAGGCGCCGTCGATCCACAGTTCGGTGTAGCCGTGCCAGATGAACAGGTCGGTCTTCATGGTCTCGCGCATGCGCTCGGTGCTCAGGTGGTTGCGCACGTCGGCAAAGCCCAGCCGCGCCGGAATGCCGGCGGCGCGTGCCACCGCCGCCAGCAGCGCGGCCTTGGGCACGCACCAGCCGTAGCCGTTGGCCAGCACGGTGCTGGCGCGCATGCCGGTGGGCGACAGATCGATGCGGTACGGGTCGTAACGGAAACCGTCGCGCACGGCGTGTGTCAGCGCCACGGCGCGTTCGCGTTCGTTCGCCCCTTGGGCATGTTCGCGCGCGAAGGCCTGGACATCGGGATGATCCGCGTCGATCGCGGGCGTGGCGCGCAGGTGCGCGGGCGTGGGGGCATCGCTCATGCGGTGCATCTTAGAGGTTTGCCTGCCGGCGTGGTGCCCATCGCGCGGGCGCCCGGCCAAGGCGCCGGGCAGCGCTGGCGTATGCTGCGAGCCATCCGGAAGACAGCGTGAGGAGACCTCTTTGAGCACAGCGGACAGCGGCCGCCCCGCGTGGGCGTGATCGGCCTGGGCGCCATGGGCGCGGGCATGGCGGCGTCGCTGCGGCGGGCCGGCTTCGCGCTGTGCGTGCACGACGTGCGTGCCGAGGTAGCGCAGGCCTTTGCGCAGGCCGGCGGCACGGCCTGCGCCTCGCCGGCCGCGCTGGGCGCGCAGTGCGACGTGGTGGTCAGCGTGGTCGTCAACGCGCAGCAGACCGAAGAGCTGCTGTTCGGCGCCGACGGCTGTGCCGGTACGCTGCGCCCCGGCAGCGTGTTCGTGATGTGTTCCACCGTCGACCCGGCCTGGTCGGCCGCGCTGGCAGATCGGTTGGACGAGCGCGGCCTGCTGTACCTGGACGCGCCCATCTCGGGCGGCGCCGCGCGCGCGGCGCAGGGCCAGATCACCATGATGACGGCCGGCAGCGCCGCCGCCTACGCCAAGGCCGGCGCCGTGCTCGACGCCATGGCGGCGCAGGTCTACCGCCTGGGCGACGCGCCGGGCGCCGGCAGCAAGGTGAAGATCATCAACCAGCTGCTGGCCGGCGTGCACATTGCCGCCGCGGCCGAGGCCATGGCGCTGGGCCTGCGCGAGGGCGTGGACCCTGCCGCGCTGTACGAGGTCATCACGCACAGCGCGGGCAACAGCTGGATGTTCGAGAACCGCATGGCGCACGTGCTGGCGGGCGACTACACGCCGCTGTCGGCGGTCGACATCTTCGTCAAGGACCTGGGGCTGGTGCTGGACATGGCGCGCGCGAGCAAGTTTCCGCTGCCGCTGTCGAGCACGGCGCACCAGATGTTCATGCAGGCCAGCACGGCCGGCTTCGCGCGCGAGGACGATGCGGCGGTGATCAAGATCTTCCCGGGGATCACGCTGCCGGAGAAGAAAACGTGAAACCCATCCAGCTGGGCTGCATTGCCGACGACTTCACCGGCGCCACGGATCTCGCCAACAACCTGGTGCGCGCCGGCATGCGCGTGCTGCAGACCATCGGCGTGCCGGAGGGGCCATTGGATGTCGATGTCGACGCCGTGGTGGTGGCGCTGAAGTCGCGCACCATCCCTGCGGCCGATGCCGTGGCGCAGTCGCTGGTCGCGCTGCGCTGGCTGCAGGCGGCGGGCAGCCGACAGATATATTTCAAGTACTGCTCCACTTTCGACAGCACGCCGCAGGGCAACATCGGCCCCGTGACCGAGGCACTGATGGACGCGCTGGGCTGCGACTTCACCATCGCGACGCCGGCCTTCCCAGACAACGGGCGCACGGTGTTCAAGGGCCACCTGTTCGTGGGCGACGTGCTGCTCTCCGACAGCGGCATGAAGGACCACCCGCTGACCCCCATGCGCGACGCCAACCTGGTGCGCGTGCTGCAGGCGCAGTGCCGCCGGCGCGTGGGGTTGATCGATCACCGCGCGGTGGCGGCGGGCCAATGTGCGATCCGCGCCCGCATCGACGAACTGAAGGCGCAGGGCGTGGCCATCGCCATCGTGGATGCGGTGAGCAACGACGACCTGCTGCGGCTGGGCCCGGCGCTGGCCGACCTGCCGCTGGTCACCGCCGGCTCGGGCGTCGCCATTGCGCTGCCGGGCAATTTCGGGCTGCAGCCGTCGGCACAGGCGAGTGCGCTGCCGCCGGCCAGCGGCTTGCGCGCCATCGTGTCGGGCAGCTGCTCGCAGGCGACGAACGCGCAGGTGGCGCACTTCATCGCTGGCGGCGGCGTGGCCCATGTGCTCGATCCGCTGCGGCTGGCGCGCGACCGTGCGGGCGCGGTGGCCGAGGCGTTGGCACTGGCCGAGGCGCAACTGCCGTCGGGGCCGGTGCTGATCTACTCCACGGCCGAACCAATGGCGGTGGCGGCCGTGCAGGCGCAACTGGGCACCGAAGGCGCCGGCGCGCTGGTCGAGCAGGCGCTGGCCGAGGTGGCGCAGGGCTTGCTGCGCCTGGGCGTGCGCCAGTTGGTGGTGGCGGGGGTGAGACCTCCGGCGCCGTGGTGCAGGCGCTGGGCGTGCGGCAGATGCAGATTGGCCCACAGATCGACCCCGGCGTGCCGTGGTGCCACGCATTCGGCAACGACGGGCCGCTGCACCTGGCGCTGAAGTCCGGCAACTTCGGCAGCGACGATTTCTTCACCAAGGCGTTCGCGCAACTCGCATGACCGAATCCCAGGCCCGCGAAGACATCTGCCGCATCGGCGCCAGCCTGTTCGCGCGCGGCTACGTGCACGCCACGGCCGGCAACATCAGCGTGCGGCTGGACGACGGCGGCTTTCTCATCACACCGACCGACGCCTGCCTGGGCGCACTCGACCCCGCGCGGCTGGCGCGGCTCGATGCGCAGGGGCAGCAGCTGAGCGGCGACCGGGCCAGCAAGACCATTGCGCTGCACCGCCGCATCTACGCCGCCGCGGCGGCGAGCGATCCGCACACGCGCTGCGTCATCCACACGCACAGCACGCACTGCGTGGCGCTCAGCCTGCGCAGCGAAGGGCAGGCGGAGCTGCTGCCGCCGATCACGCCGTACTTCGTGATGAAGGTGGGCCATGTGCCGCACATCTCGTATCACCGCCCGGGCGATGCGGCGGCGGCCGAAGCGGTGGCGCAGGCCATCGCCGACTACGCCGCGCGCGGCACGCCGATCCGCGCCGTGATGCTGGCGCGGCTGGGGCCGAACGTGTGGCACGACTCGCCGGCGGCCGCCATGGCCACGCTGGAGGAAATGGAGGAAACGGCGCGCCTGGCGATGCTGTCGCCCGGCGTCACGCCGCTGGACGAGGCGCGCATCGACGAACTGCGGCGGCAGTTCGGGGCGCACTGGTGAGGCGGCACGGAGCGGTTTGGCGCGATTGCAGGCCGCAATCAATTCAATAGCTGCCTGCGCCTGTCATTCAATTATTTCGGGTTAAGGCAATGCTGATCAAGTAGCGTCAATCCATGGCACGAACCATTTGAATGCCAAATGGCGTGAAACGCTGCCGAATCTCGGCCCGCTGAGCCCGCTCTCTGGAGGCTTTCAGCCCCCTTCAAACCCCTACGGGCGCACCTGTCCCAGCAATTGCCCTCGGCCCAGGTAGATGTTGGCCAGCGCCAAGGCCGTGAACGCCCGCGTCGCGTTCTTTTGCAGCCCGCGATAGCGCACCTTGCCAAAGCCCCACAACCGCTTGACCACCCCGAACACATGCTCTACGCGAGCGCGGATGCGTGACTTGTTGCGGTTCTTGGACCGCTGCGTCTCGTCAACCACCCCGCACCTGCGGGTGCGCTGGTTGGTGAAGTCTTTGGCTTTGGGTGCCTTGCCCCGGATCAGCGCTTTCTGGCTGGCGTAGGCCGAGTCGCCGTACACGCGCTGTTCGTTGCCATGCAGCAGATCGGGCAGAGGGTGTTTGTCGTGCACATTGGCCGCCGTCACCACGGCGCTGTGCGCCAGCCCGCTTTGGCTGTCCACGCCAATGTGCAGCTTCATGCCGAAATACCATTGCTGGCCCTTCCGCGTCTGATGCATGTCGGGGTCGCGTGCCTTGTCGGCGTTCTTGGTGGAGCTGGGCGCTGCGATGATGGTTGCATCCACGATGGTGCCGGTGTTGACCTTGAAGCCGCGCTCCTGCAGTTGCTGGCCTACCTTGGCAAACAGGGCTTCGCCCAGTTTGTGCTCATTGAGCAGTTTGCGAAACTTCAGCAGCGTGGTGGCATCGGGCACGCGTTCGCGGCCCAGATCAATGCCCACAAAGCGGCGCAGACTGGCGCTGTCATACAGAGCCTCCTCGCACGCCAGATCGGCCAGGTTGAACCAGTGCTGAAGAAAATGGATGCGCAGCATGCGCTCAAGGCCAATGGGCGGGCGGCCGTTGCCTGCCTTGGGGTAGTGTGGCTCTATCACCTGGCAGAGGGCGGCCCATGGCACGATGGCATCCATGGTTTGCAAGAACTCTTCGCGTCGGGTGGGCTTGCGCGAATGCTCGAATCCGCTGTCTTGATCTGCGGCCATGGCCAGGGTCTGCTGCTTCATAGGCGGATAACGGTTGAAACCCCACAACGGTGGACCTTAATCAGCATTGCCTTAATTTATATCTGAAATCATTCAATAGCGGGCGATGGCAGCTATCATTTTGATTGATCATCAAGAGGTTTCAGACCGTGTTGTAGGAGCGGGCTTGCCCGCGATGAGGCGCCTCGTCACCGCCAACGCCTCATCGCGGGCAAGCCCGCTCCTACAACGCTGCCTGAGGCGTCTTCTGGCGCCACAACCTGGCCAGTTCGCGCATCGAATCGAACAGCTGCGCGGCGCCCGCATCGCGCAGCGCCGCCGCATCGCCCGTGCTCGACCGCAGCGCCCACACGGTGGCGCCCGCCGCCACGCCGGCCTGCACGCCGGTGGGCGTGTCCTCGATCACCAGGCAGCGCTCGGGCGCGATGCCGACCGATTGCGCGGCGGCCAGGTAGACGTCGGGGAAGGGCTTGCTGCGCGGCAGGTCGTGCCCGCTGAACACGTGCGGGCCGAACCACTCGGTCAGGCCCACCTTCGCCAGTTGCAGCAGCAGCTTGCCGCGGTCGGCGCCCGAGGCACAGGCGATGCGGCCGCCGGTGTGCGCATGGGCCGCGCGCACGGCATCCAGCGCGCCGTCGATGGGCTGCAGCTGGGCGCGCAGCAGCTCGTCGCGCCGGGCGTAGAAACGCGCCATCCATTCGTCGGTCAACGGCCTGCCGGTGCGCGATTCGATCAGCGCGGCCTGGCTGCGCACGGTGCGGCCGATGAAGTGGCGCATGCATTCGTCGATCGGCATGTCCCAGCCGCTTTCGGCCAGCTGGTCGCGCAGCACGCCGTGGGTGATGGGCTCGCTGTCGACCAGCACGCCGTCGCAGTCGAACAGGATCGCTTCAAAATTCATAGCTATTTGCGCTCGTCAGGCAAGCGTTGCAGGCCAAAATCATTCAAAAACACCATCGACGTAGAACCAGCGCCCACCCTCGCTCACGAAGCGGCTGCGCTCGTGCAGGCGCACGGCGCGGCCGGCGATGCGGTGGCGGGCGACGAACTCGACCTCGGCGGTGTCGTCGCCGGTCGCACGGGCTGAACGAACTTCCAGCCCCAGCCAGCGCGCGCCTGCGTCGAAATCGACGGACGGCGGCCGCTGCGGCGCGTGCCAGGTGGCCAGCAGGTAGTCGGCGCGCTGCAGCACGAAGGCGCTGTAGCGCGAGCGCATCAAGCTTTCGGCATCGGGCGCGGGCTGCTCATCCCAGTGGTCCAGATAGCGGCCGCAGCAGGCGGCGTAAGTCATCGGCCGGCCACGCGCATCGGTGCGGCCACAGGGGCAGTGGGTGGTGGCCGCCTTCATCAGCGCTTCCAGAACTGGGGCGTGAACAGCACCAGCACCGACAGCATCTCCAGCCGCCCCAGCAGCATGGCGGCCGAGCACAGCCAGATCTGGAAGTCGCTGAGTACCGCGTAGTTGCCCGCCGGGCCCACCTTGCCCATGCCGGGGCCGATGTTGTTGAGGCAGGCCACGATGGCGGTGAAGGCGGTCACCACGTCCAGCCCCGAGGCCAGCATCAGCATCGTCAGGCCCACCATGGTGCCGCCGTAGATCAGCATGAAGGCCATCACGGCCCAGATGATGTCGGGCGGCACGATGGTGCGGCCCAGCGCCACCGGGTACACCACGCGCGGGTGGATGATGCGCACCAGCTCGCGCTGCGCCACCTTCACCAGCACCAGCACGCGCACCATCTTGATGCCACCGCCCGTGGAGCCGGCGCACGACACGAAACAGCCCAGAAACAGCAGCAGCACCGGCACGAAGCTCGGCCACAGCAGGTAGTCGGTGGTGGCGTAGCCGGTGGTGGTGGCCACCGACACCACCTGGAACGCCGCCTGCCGGATGGCGCTGGGGAAGTCGTCGACCACCCGCTCCACCAGCAGCATCGACATCACCAGCAGCGTGGCCAGGCCCAGCACGCCCAGGTAGGCGCGCACCTCGGTATCGCGCACCACGGGTGAGAAGGAGCGCTGGCGCCACAGCATGAAGTAGCGCGCAAAGCTGATGCCCGCCAGCGACATGAACAGCACCGCCGTCCATTCCAGCTGCGGCGAATTCCAGTGGCCGAAGCTGGCGTCGTGCGACGACAGCCCCCAGCCCGACGGTGGTGCACATGTGCATGAAGGCGTCGGACCAGCTCATGCCACCCCAGCGGTAGGCCAGCAGGCAGCCCAGCGACAGCACGAAGTACACGCCCCACAGGCCGCGCGCTGTCTCGGCCAGGCGCGGCGTTAGGCGCTGCTCCTTCATGGGGCCGGGCATCTCGGCCTTGTACAGCTGCGCGCCGCCCAGGCCCAGGAAGGGCAGGATGGCCACCGCCAGCAGCATGATGCCCAGGCCACCGATCAGCTGCAGAAAGCAGCGCCAGATGTTGACCGAGGGCGCCAGCAGATCGAGCCCCGCCATGGCCGTGGCGCCGGTGGCGGTGAGGCCGCTCATGGCCTCGAAATAGGCGTCGGTGAAGCTCAGGCCCTGCACCGCGTACATCAGCGGCAGCGCGGCGTAGACCGGCAGCACCACCCACACCAGCGTGACCAGCAGAAAGCCGTCGCGCACCGTCAGCTCGCGGTTGGCGTGGCGCGTGCGCACCCACAGCCAGGCGCCGGTGGCCAGCGTGAAGGCGAAGCACCAGGCCCACACATGCACGTGCGTGCCGCCCTCGCCAAACCAGTCCCACGCCATCGGCACGAAGAAGGCGAACGAGAAGCCCATGACGACCCACGAGAGCACCAGGAAGGCGGGGGCGAAGCGGCTCATGGGGTCAATGAAGATCGGATGCTGGGGAGCGGCCTTGGCCGCGATGGCAGCACAGCGCCCGCCGAAACGCCGAATCGCGGCCAAGGCCGCTCCCACATCGGGGCGCAGGGCCGCGCAGCAGGCCATGCGGCAACCGACCAGGGGCCGCGGAGCAGGCCACACCAGAACGCCGTGGCCGGACCTGCGCCGGCCAGCAGCGTTGTCCCCCTTCGGGGGAAGGCGCGAAGCGACTCAGGGGGTCATAGGAACGTTGCACGCACCTGAAACAGCTTCTCCACCTCGCGCACCATGCGCTTGTTGGGCAGGAAGATGATCACGTGGTCGTCCGGCTCGATCACCACGTCGTGCGTGGGCACCACGGTGTGGGCGCTGCTGCCCTCGCCGCGCACGATGGCGCCGATGCGCGCGCCCGCCGGCAGCTTGATCTGCTCGATGCGCCGGCCCACCAGGTGCGATGTCTTGGCGTCGCCATGCGCCACGCCCTCCAGCGCCTCGGCCGTGCCGCCGCGCAGGCTGTGCACGGCCGCCACGGCGCCGCGGCGCACGTGCATCAGCAGCTCGCCGATCACGGCGTGCGCCGGCGAGATGGCGATGTCGATGGTGCTGCCCTGCATCAGGTCGGCGTAGGCGCGGCGGTTGATGAGCGCGATGACGCGGCGCGCGCCCATGCGCTTGGCCAGCATGGCCGAGAGGATGTTGTCCTCGTCGTCGTTGGTGACGGCGATGAACAGGTCCATGTCGGCCACGTTTTCATCGAGCAGCAGCTCCTCGTCGGTGCCGTCGCCCTGCAGCACCAGCATCTCGGGCGGCAGCTCGCTGGCCAGGTAGTCGCAGCGCTTGCGGTTGTTTTCGAGGATCTTCACCTCGCACTTTCCCACCAGCCCGCGCGCCAGCCGCAGGCCAACCTTGCCGCCGCCGGCGATCATCACGCGGCGCACCGGACGATCCGGGTTGCCGATGGTGTGCAGCGCGGCGCGCACCGTCTCGCGGCCCGTCAGCACGAACACCTCGTCGCCGGCCTGCACGCGCGTCTCGGCGGCCACCGGCAGTTCCTGGTCGCGCCGGTAGATGCCGACGATGCGCATCGGCACGTCGGCGCGGTGGGCGCGGAACTCGGCAATGCTGTGGTTGGCCAGGTAGCTGCCGGCCGACACGCGCACCACGATCAGGTGCGCCTGGCTCTGCGAGAACTTCACCACCTGCAGCGCCTCGGGGTATTCGATCAGCTGGTGGATGGTGCGCGTGACCGATTCCTCGGGGCAGATCACGTGGTCGACGGCGAAGCCGTCCTTCTCCAGCAGCTTGTCGCCCTGGCGGAACTCGGGCGAGCGCAGGCGCGCGATGGTGGTCGGGATGCCGAACACGTCGTGCGCGATCTTGCAGGCCACCAGGTTGGTCTCGTCCTGCGGCGTGCAGGCGATGAACAGGTCACAGTCCTGCGCACCGGCGCCGCGCAGCACCGAGGGCTGGATGCCGTTGCCGGCCACGCCGCGCAGGTCCAGCCGGTCCTCCAGCATGCGCAGGCGCTCGGGATCGGGGTCGACCACGGTGATGTCGTTGGCCTCCGACACCATGGTCTCGGCCACGCTCTCGCCCACGCGGCCGGCGCCGAGGATGATGATTCTCATGCGATCGCTGCCTTCAGTTGCCGATCAAGATCGCTATTCTAACGATAGCTGTTGGCGCTTGATGGATGGGCGCTGAAGCCTTGTTTGGCCTGAATCTACAGCGCCCGCGAGATGATGATCTTCTGCACGTCGCTGGTACCTTCGTAGATCTGGCACACGCGCACGTCGCGGTAGATGCGTTCGAGCGGAAAGTCGCTGACGTAGCCGTAGCCGCCCAGCGTCTGGATGGCGGCGCTGCACACGGCCTCGGCCGTCTCGGTGGCGAACAGCTTGGCCATGGCCGCTTCCTTCAGGCAGGGTTTGCCGGCATCGCGCAGGCTGGCGGCGTGCCAGATCAGTTGGCGCGCAGCCTCCAGCCGGGTCGCGCAGTCGGCCAGGCGGAAGCTCACCGCCTGGTGGTCGATGATGGGCACGCCGAAGGCCTCGCGCTCCTTGGCGTACTGGATGGCCACTTCGAGCGCGCTGCGCGCCATGCCCACGGCCTGGGCGCCGATGCCGATGCGCCCACCCTCCAGCGCGCTGAGGGCGATCTTGTAGCCCTCGCCCTCCTCGCCGATCAGGTTGGCGGCCGGCACGCGGCAGTTTTCCAGGTTGATCTGCGCCGTGTCGCTGCTGTGCTGGCCCAGCTTGTCCTCGATGCGCGCCACCACCCAACCGCTGTTGCCGAGCCGGTGCGTGGGCACGATGAAGGCCGACAGGCCGCGCTTGCCCGCCGCCTTGTCGGTGACGGCAATCACGATGGCCACGTGGCCGTTCTTGCCGCTGGTGATGAACTGCTTGACGCCGTTCAGCACCCACTCGTCGCCGTCCTTCACCGCCGTGGCGCGCAGGGCCGAGGCGTCGCTGCCCACGTGCGGCTCGGTCAGCGCGAAGGCGCCCAGCATCTCGCCGCGCGCGGCGGGGACAGCCATTGCTGCTTTTGCGCCTCGGTGCCGTAGCGCATCAGGATCGCGTTGTAGGGGCAGTTGGTGACGCTGATCGGCGTGCTGGTGCCGCCGTCGCCAGCGGCGATCTCCTCCAGTACCAGCGCCAGCGTCAGGTAGTCGAGGCCGGCGCCGCCGTATTCCTCGGGCACGCAGATGCCGTAGGCGCCCAGCTCGGCCAGGCCGCGGTGCGCGGCCTCGGGGAAGGTGCGCTCGCGGCTCCACTGCGCAGCGTGCGGCCACAGCTGTTCCTGCGCGAAGGCGCGCACGGCGTCGCGGATCATCTCCTGGTCGGTCGTCAAAAGCATGTCAGTCGTCCCGCGCTGGGCTCCACCCGCAGCGCATCAAGCACAAGGAAGCCGGCGACCGCGGAGCAGGCCATCCGAGCGAACGCCGTGGCCGGGCTTGTACCGGCCACTGGCGTTGTCCCCCATGGGGGAAGGCGGCCGCAGGCCGACTCAGGGGGCTTTCATTTTTCAACATGAAGAAAAGCGTTGTCCGTCGTATTGAAGGAAGGCGCCATTGTCGGCCGGGGTGAGCGCGGCAACCACACGGCGCAGGCCGGCAGCGCTGTCAGGCACCGCCACGGGCGCCGCGCCACCGCCCATGTCGGTCTGCGCCCAGCCGGGGTGCAGGCACACGAAGGTGGCCTGCGGGTACGCATGCCGCGCCGAGGCCACGGCCATGTTCAGCGCCGCCTTGCTGACGCGGTACAGCCAGGCGTTGCTGCCCGCCGCGCTGCCGATCTGCCCCATCACGCTGGAGAGAAAGGCAAAGCGCCCCTGCGCCGCCTCGACCAACGGCGCCACCTGCGGAATCACCTGCATGGCGCCCAGCACGTTGGCGTGCATCACGCGGTCGAAGTCTTGCTGCGTGGGCGGCTGCGTGGCGTCGGCGCGGCTGCACATCACGCCGGCCACGTGCCAGCCGGTGTCGATCTTCTCGCCATCGAGCTGCCAGGCCAGGCCGCTGACGCTGGCCGGGTTGGCCACGTCCAGCTTCAGCACCTGACAACCCAGTTCACGCAGCGTGGCCAGGCCATCGTCGCTGCGCGCCGTGGCGATCACACGCTCGCCGGCGGCCACGGCCTGGCGCGCCAGTTCCAGGCCGATGCCGCGCGAGGCGCCGAGGAGGAGGGTGGTGGGCATGGGGTTTCCATCGGGGTGCCGAGTCGGCGCCGTTCATGAATCAAACAGGCGTCCAGCGCTCGTCCATCAAGCGCGAGCAGCTATGATTTTCATACCATCTCCAGTGCCACGGCCGTCGCTTCGCCGCCGCCGATGCACAGCGTGGCGATGCCTTTCTTCTTGCCACGCGCCTTCAGCGCATGGATCAGCGTGACCATGATGCGTGCACCGCTGGCGCCGATGGGGTGGCCCAGCGCGCAGGCGCCGCCGTTGACGTTGACCTTGTCGTGCGGCACCTTCATGTCGTGCATCAGCGCCATCGGCACCACGGCGAAGGCTTCGTTGATTTCCCACAGGTCGACGTCGTCCGTCTTCCAGCCGGCCTTGGCCAGCACCTTCTCGCTGGCGCCGATCGGGGCGGTGCTGAACCACTCCGGCTCCTGCGCGTGCGTGGCGTGGGCGACGATCCTCGCCAGCGGCTTGCAGCCTAGCTTCTTCGCCGTCGATTCGCGCATCAGCACCATGGCGGCGGCGCCGTCGTTGATGCTGGAGCTGGCCGCCGCCGTCACCGTGCCGTCCTTCTTGAAGGCGGGCTTGAGCGTGGGAATCTTGTCGATGTTGATCTTGCCCGGGCCTTCATCGGTGTCGACCACGCGCTCGCCCTTGCGGTCCTTCACGGTGACGGGCGTGATCTCGTCCTTGAATGCACCGGATTTGATGGCGTCCTGCGCACGCTGCACGCTGGTTTGAGCGAACTTGTCTTGCTGCTCGCGTGTGAAGCCGTACTTGGCGGCGCAGTCCTCGCCGAACGTGCCCATGCTGCGGCCGGGCTCGTAGGCGTCTTCCAGGCCGTCGAGCATCATGTGGTCGAACACGCGGTCGTGGCCCATACGGTAGCCGCCGCGCCCTTCAGCAGCAGGTAGGGCGCGCCGGTCATGCTCTCCATGCCGCCGGCCACCAGCACGTCGTGCGTGCCGGCCACCAGCATGTCGTGCGCGAACATGGCCGCGCGCATGCCCGAGCCGCACATCTTGCTCAACGTCACGGCGCCGGCGCTCTTGGGCAGCCCGCCCTTGAACGCCGCCTGCCGCGCCGGCGCCTGGCCCTGGCCGGCCATCAGGCAGTTGCCGAACAGCACTTCGGTGACCAGTTCGGGCTTGATCCCGGCGCGTTCGACGGCGGCCTTGATCGCCGCCCCGCCCAGGTCGTGCGCGGCCAGGTTGGCGAAGTCGCCCTGGAAACTGCCCATGGGGGTGCGGGCGGCGGAAACGATGCAGATGGGGTCGGACACTTTGGTTCCTTTCGTCAAGTAATACAGATACGCAGCTAATGACTGTTAAGAGCTCATCGAATGCGTTCAAGCCCTGTTAGCTTTTCGCGCAACTTCCTCAGTTCTTCGACCACGGGATCCTGGGGAACCTCCGTGTGCAGATAGGGGTTTAGATCGATTGGTGAAACTTCAACAACTCGCTCATGACCGGCTAAATAGGTGGCACTAACGTTGAACTCCCGTGGACAGGCACCTTGCTTCCCAGTGAGTATCGAAGGACCGGTGCCAAGGAGAAATCGAAGCTTTGAATCCGGTGGGAAGCTGCGTATGGTTCGGGAAAACGCAGAAGTGTTTCGTAGATTGCTGTGCTCACCTACTTGTTCGAGTGGATATATGTCCGTATCTAACGCCAAAGTCAGATCGTTTGCTGCAGTCTTACCAACGTTCAGAATCTCAAGATAGATGAGATTTGTACCAGTGCGCACACTCGTGCTGATCTGCACATAAGGGCGCATAGTTGCATGTTGCTGCTTACGTACCGCATCAAGCATGGCCTCGTTAGCGATAAGCATCCGCCTTGTCAGCCACGCATACCAACCGGTAATGCCTACGAGGGCCAGTGTGAGCCAATCAGTTGGATTCATGGTCAGGATGTAGAAAGCGATTTCAATCTGATGACTCCGTTGTCGTCGGTCCAGTAGCGTAGGGTTGCTCAGCCGGCGTTTAGGCGTTCAGCGCCATGGAGTCAGCGAGTTCAACGGCGTCGTCGATGCCACCGTTGATACCAAACCGCCGGTGCGCCCCATACGGAAAGAAATCGATCACCTCGCCCCGCTGGATGCGTTCCTTATTGCGCTGCCAGAACCCGGGCTCCAGCAGATCGGCATGGTGGCGCATGAAGGCCTCGCGCACGCGCGGGTTGCCGAGCAGGAAGGGGGCGAAGGTTTCGGGAACACGTCGTGCTTGCCGACGTGGTACCAGATCTCGCCGCTCATCTCGTCTTCTTCGTTGCGCGGCGGTGGCACGCGGCGGAAGTTGCAGTCGGTGATGTATTCGATCTCGTCGTAGTCGTAAAACACCACCTTGCCGTGGCGCGTGACGCCGAAGTTCTTCCACAGCATGTCGCCGGGGAAGATGTTGGCGGCCACCAGGTCCTTGATGGCGTTGCCGTATTCGACGACGGCGCGCTCCAGCTGCGCGCTGGCCGCGGCGTCGCCCTCGCCGGCGTCGAAGGCTTCCTGCAGGTACATGTTCAGCGGGATCATGCGCCGCTCGATGTAGGCATGCTGGATGATGACCTCGGTGGCGCCGTCGCCGTCGCGGTCGGAGATTTCGAGCTGGCTGGCGGCGTGCTGTTCGATCTCGGCGATGAGTTCGTCGGTGAATCGCTCGCGCGGGAAGGCCAGCAGCGAGAACTCCATGGTGTCGGCCATGCGGCCCACGCGGTCGTGCCGCTTGACCAGCTGGTACTTGCCGCGCACCTGCTCGCGCGTGGTGTCCTTGGGTGGCGCAAAGCGGTCCCGGATGATCTTGAACACGTAGGGGAAGCTGGGCAGGTCGAACACCAGCATCACCATGCCCTTGATGCCGGGGGCGATGCGGAACTGATCGGTGCTGTGCCGCAGGTGCCACAGCAGGTCGCGGTAGAACAGGTTCTTGCCCTGTTTGGCCAGGCCCAGCGCGTTGTAGATTTCGGCGCGCGGCTTGCGCGGCATCAGGCTGCGCAGGAACTGCACGTAGGCGGACGGTATGGCCATGTCGACCATGAAGTAGGCGCGCGAGAAGCTGAACAGCACCGCCAGGTCGTCCTCGCCGAACAGCGCGGCGTCGACGAACAGCGTGCCGGGCGTGCGGTGCAGCAGCGCCAGCGCGAACGGCACTTCGGTGAAACCGTTGATGAGCTTGCCCACCAGGTACGCGCCCTTGTTGCGGTAGAACAGGCTGCTGAGCGCCTGCACCTGGAAGTTGGGCCGCGCGCGGCCTTCGCCCAGCTCGCGCTGCATGGCGTCGGCCACGCGGCGGGCATCGCGGGCCAGGTCTTCGAAGTCGCAGTGCAGCGCAAAGGATTCGAGCATGGCGCGCACGGTGTCCTGCAGCGGCGCGCCGGCGGGGTAGAAGGCCTGGTAGGTGGTCTTGGCGCGCGGGTCGTCGGTCTCCAGGTATTCGGTGCTGATGGCCGGGCGCACGAAGATGAAGTCGTTGTGGAAGTAGCTGCGGTGCAGGATGCGCGTGGTGACCGAGTTGAAGAAGGTCTCGGCCAGCTCGGGCTGCTGGTGCTGCACCAGCAGGCCGATGTAGTGCAGTTTGACCTGCTGCCACACGGCCATGGGTTGCTCGCCGGCCTTGAACTCGCGCTCGAGCCGGCGCTGGCATTCGCGCACGCGCAGGTCGTAGAACTCGATGCGCTCGCGCTGGGCGCGTTGCTGGCCGTGCCAGTCGCAGGTTTCAAAGCGGTGCTTGGCGCGCGCCGACTCGGTGCGAAACAGCGTGTAGTGGCGGTTGAAGCCGTCGACCATGGCCTGCGCGATGGCGCGCGCCAGGGGAGTCGAGCGCGGCCAGCGGCATGGTGGCTACAGGGGCAGATCGCTGGAGCCGGGTTTGGCGTCCGGCGCGCGTGGGTAGCGCTTGATGGCGGCGCGGAACACGTCCACCACCTCGCCCGGGTGCGCCATGGTGACGCCCAGGTCCTTCACCATGCCGTCCTTCAGGCCGTAGCACCAGCCGTGCACTGCCAGCGGCTGGCCGCGCGCCCAGGCGTCCTGCACCACGTTGGATTGCGCCACGTTGCCCACCTGTTCGATCACGTTCATCTCGCACAGCACGTCTTCCTGCTCGTGGCTGCACAGGTGCATCAGGCGGCCGCGGTGGCGCATCTTCACGTCGTGCACGTGGCGCAGCCAGTTGTCGGCCAGGCCCACGCGCTTTTCGTGCAGCACGGCCAGCACGCCGCCGCAGCCGTAGTGGCCGACGACCATGATGTGCTCGACCTTGAGCACGTCGACGGCGAACTGGATCACCGACAGCGCGTTCAGGTCGGAGTGCGTGACCACGTTGGCCACGTTGCGGTGCACGAACACCTCGCCCGGCGCCAGGCCGATGACCTGGTTGGCCGGCACGCGGCTGTCGGAGCAGCCGATCCACAGGTATTTGGGCGATTGCTGGTCGGACAGGCGCTTGAAGAAGCCGGGGTGTTCGCGCTCCACGCGCTCGGCCCAGGCGCGGTTGTTGTCCAGCAGCAGCTGCAGGGGTGGGTGGCTTGAGGTTCGGTCAAGGCGATGCTTTCACACAAATGGCGGGCATGATGTCTGCGACGCAGGGCGCGCGCGTCCTACAGCGGCGGGGGCGCGGCTTCGCACAATGCGGGCATGACCTCGATTGCAACACAAGTGCGCGACGCACCGCCCGCGCCATGACCACACCCGACATCTACCAAGCCCTGCGCGAGAGCCACGAGATTCAGCGCGCATGGTGCACCCGCCTGACGCGCACGCGCGCCACCAACCCGCAGGGCCGGCGCGACGCCTTCCTCACCCTCAAGCTGGAGCTGGCCGCCCACGCCGCCGCCGAGGAGCGCTTTCTGTACGCGCCCATGCTGATGGACGACCGCGGCATCGACAGCGCCCGCCATGCGCTGGCCGAGCACCACGATCTGGACGAACTGGTGGCGGCGCTGGGCCAGCTGGCGCCCGAGGGCGAAGCCTGGGGCGAGAAGGCCAGGAACTGGCGCACGAGGTGCGCCACCACCTGGAAGAAGAGGAGCGCGGCTTCTTTCAGGTCAGCGGCAAGATTCTGACCGCGGCGCAGAAGCAGCGCCTGGGCGCGCAGTATCTGCGCAACTACGCGCAGATGAAGAAGAAGTACGCCGCCGACTGGGGCTACGCCGCCGAGCGGGCCACGCAGACCGACACCCCGGCCGTCGGGGCCGCCCGCAAGACCGTGGCGCCCGTGCCGGCCAAGGCGCGCGTGGCGCGTGTGGTGTCGGCCGCGGGCCGGCGCAGGCGCTGAGCCGGTGCTCGGCGCGCTGCCGTGCGTGCGCGTGGTGTGCGCCAGGCCTGTTTCGGCCCTCAAAGGGTAGAAACAGGCGATTGCCATTTGGCGCGGCTTTGAGGTATGAAAAAGAAGCTGCTGGCGCTTGGTATTTGGGCGCTGGAAGCTTTTTCACCATTGAAAAATCTGGAAGGTCCCCCCGGCGTTTGAAGGTCAACGCGGAGGGCCGTCCGCCTCACATCGTCTCGGCGAACAACTCGCGCCCGATCAGCATGCGGCGAATCTCGCTGGTGCCGGCGCCGATCTCGTACAGCTTGGCGTCGCGCCACAGGCGGCCCAGTGGGTAGTCGTTGATGTAGCCGTTGCCGCCGAACAGCTGGATGCCGTCGCCGGCCATCCTGGTGGCCATCTCGGCCGTCCACAGGATGACGCTGGCGCAGTCCTTGCGCACCTGGCGCACGTGCTCGCTGCCCAGCGCGTCCAGGTTCTTGCCGATGGTGTAGAGGAAGGCGCGGCCGGCCTGCAGCACGGTGTACATGTCGGCCACCTTGCCCTGCACCAGCTGGAATTCACCGATGCTCTGGCCGAACTGCTTGCGGTCGTGGATGTAGGGCACCACGTTGTCCATCACCGCCTGCATGATGCCGACGGGCCCGCCGGCCAGCACGGCGCGCTCGTAGTCCAGCCCGCTCATCAGCACCTTGGCGCCGCCGTTCAGGTTGCCCAGAATGTTCGCCTCGGGCACCTCGACGTTGTCGAACACCATCTCGCCCGTGTGGCTGCCGCGCATGCCCAGCTTGTCCAGCTTCTGCGCCGTGCCAAAGCCCTTCATGCCCTTTTCGACGATGAAGGCCGTGACGCCGCGCGCGCCCAGCTCGGGCTCGGTCTTGGCGTAGACCACCATGGTGTCGGCGTCGGGGCCGTTGGTGATCCACATCTTGGTGCCGTTCAGCAGGTAGTAGCCGCCCTTGTCCTCGGCGCGCAGCTTCATGCTGATGACGTCGCTGCCGGCGCCCGGCTCGGACATGGCCAGCGCGCCCACGTGCTCGCCGCTGATCAGCTTGGGCAGGTATTTCTGCTTCTGCGCCTCGCTGCCGTTGCGCTTGATCTGGTTGACGCACAGGTTGGAGTGCGCGCCGTAGGACAGGCCCACCGAGGCGCTGGCGCGGCTGATCTCTTCCATGGCGATCATGTGCGCCAGATAGCCCATGTCGGCGCCGCCGTACTGCTCGGGCACGGTGATGCCCAGCACGCCCAGCTCGCCCATCTTGGGCCACAAGTCCATCGGGAACTGGTCGCTCTTGTCGATCTCGGCCGCGCGCGGGCGATCTGGCCTAAAGCAAAGTCGCGCACGGCATCGCGCAGGGCGTCGATGTCTTCGCCAAGCTGGAAGTTCAGGCCGGGCAGGTTGCTCATGGTTTGTCTCCTGGGGAAAAGCGGGTCAGTAGGTTTTGGGAACCGGCACCAGGGTCTGCTGCATCAGCGCGCAAGGCCCTTGCTTGCCATCGTCGTCCACGTGCACCACCTCGGCGGTGCAGACGATGAGGCGCTTGCCCGGCTTCACCACGCGGCCGATGGCACGCAGCGCGCCGCCCTGGTAGCTGCCGAGAAAGTTGATCTTGTATTCGGCGGTGACGACTTCCATGCCCTCGGGCGCGATCGTCAGCCCCGCATAGCCACCCGCGATGTCGGCCACCGCGCCCATGGCGCCGCCGTGAAAGCCGTCCTGCTGCTGGGTCACCTTGTCGGAGTAGGGCAGCCAGATCTCGACCAGGCCCGGCTCCACGCGCCGCAGCTGCGCGCCCAGGTGCTGCATCATGCCCTGGCGGGCAAAGCTGCTGGCCACGCGGTCGTGCAGGGCCTGGGCGTCGGGCGTGGTGTTCATGGCAATCCCGGATTGTGATTTACGTTTACGTTAACGTCAATTGGCCTTGGCCTTCTTCGCGGCCGGCCGGTCGACGCGCGCCAGCAGGCTGCGCGCTTCCTTCTCGTGCTCGCTGATCTCGCTCAGCGTGGCCTGCAGCTCGGCCAGCTGCGCCTCCAGCTGGGCGCGGTGCTGGCTCAGCACCTGCAGGAACTTGCGCAGCTGCGGCCCGGTGTCGCGCGGGCTGTCGTACATGTCGATCAGCGCCTTGGCCTCGTGCAGCGACAGGCCCAGGCGCTTGGCGCGCAGGGTCAGCTTCAGGCGCGTGCGGTCGCGGTTGCTGTACACGCGCTGGCGCCCGCCGGGGCCGCTGCGCCCGGGCTGCAGCAGGCCCATGTCTTCATAGAAGCGCATGGCACGCGGCGTCAGGTCGAACTCGCGCGCCAGATCGCTGATGGTGTAGGTGGTGGCCATGGTGGACTGCAAGGCTGTCGCGCACGTGCTGGGCGCGCGGCGCGGCTCCTTCATAGAATGAAATCGCGGGGTGACGTGCACGTCAAGCTCGCGTGCCATCGTAGCGCACCGCCGCTGAAGAACAAGCCCATGTCCCTTGCCGCCGAACTCGAACGCGCTCTGCACTACCCGCTGGCCGACCAGCTGCCGCCGCCGGGTGGCGCCATCCAGATCGCCCCCGGCGTGAAGTGGCTGCGCATGGTGCTGCCCTTCGCGCTGGATCACATCAACCTGTGGCTGCTGCGCGACCGGCTGGACGGCCGCGACGGCTGGACCGTGGTGGACACCTGCATCGACCGCCCCGAGTCGCGCGCGCTGTGGGAGCAGGTGTTCGCGCACGAGCTGGACGGCCTGCCCATCCTGCGCGTGGTGGTCACGCACATGCACCCCGACCACATCGGCCTGGCGCACTGGCTGTGCGAGCGCTGGAGCACGCCGCAGCACGAATGCCGCCTGTGGATCAGCGCCACCGACTACCAGACCGCCCGCTACGCCTGCGAGGTGGTCAACAGCTTCGGCGGCGAGCGCCTGGCCGAGTACTTCCGCAGCCACGGCATGACCAGCGCCGACGACCTGGCGCAGATCCGCAACCGCAAGAGCTACTACCGCGGCCTGGTGCCGGCGGTGCCGCTGTCGTTCGCGCGGCTGATGGACGGGCAGACGCTGACCATCGGCGGCCAGGCCTGGCGCTGCATCGACGGCTACGGCCACGCGCCCGAGCACATGGCGCTGTACTGCGAGGCGCTGAACGTGCTGATCAGCGGCGACATGGTGCTGCCGCGCATTTCCACCAACGTCAGCGTGTACGAGATGGAGCCCGAGGCCGATGCGCTGACGCTGTTCCTCGATTCCATCGAGCGCTTTCAGCCGCTGCCGCGCGACGTGCTGGTGCTGCCCTCGCACGGCAAGCCCTTCACCGGCCTGCACGTGCGCATCGCGCAGTTGCACGACCACCACCGCGACCGGCTCGATGAAGTGATGCAGGCCGCGCGCGTGCAACCCGTGTGCGCCTACGACGTGCTGCCCGTGCTGTTCAAGCGCCCGCTCGACCTGCACCAGACCACCTTCGCCCTGGGCGAGGCGGTGGCGCACCTGCACCGCCTGTGGTTCGGCGGCCAGCTGCGGCGCACGCGCGATGCCGAGGGCATCTGGCGCTTTGCGCCGGCTTGAACCGATTTTCAAGCCAAATCGGCCTGCAGCGCCCGTCCAGCAAGCGCAGGCAGCTATCAATTTCATATCAAGGAGACCTCGTCATGATCGACCCGCAGCAGCTGTTTTCACTGAAAGGCCGCACCGCCCTCGTCACCGGCGGCTCGCGCGGCATCGGCCGCATGATCGCCGAGGGCTATGTGCGCAGCGGTGCGCGCGTCTACATCTCGGCGCGCAAGGCCGAGGCCTGCGACGCCACGGCGAAAGAGCTGTCGGCACTGGGCCACTGCGTGTCGCTGCCGGGCGATGTCTCCACGCTGGAGGGCGTGCACGCGCTGGTGGCCGCCTACCGGCAGCACGAGCAGACGCTCGACATCCTGGTCAACAACGCCGGCGCCGCCTGGGGCGCGCGGTATGCCGAGTTCCCCGAAAGCGGCTGGGACAAGGTGGTCGACCTGAACATGAAGGCGCCGTTCTTCCTTACGCAGGCGCTCACGCCCATGCTGAAGGCCGCCGCCACCGACCACCTGGCCAAGGTGATCCACATCGCGTCGATCGACGGCATCACCGTCAACCCGTGGGACACCTATTCCTACGCCGCCAGCAAGGCCGGCCTGATTCACCTGACCAAGCGCATGGCGACCGAGCTGGCGCCGCAGCGCATCGTCGTCAGCGCCATCGCGCCCGGCCCGTTCGCGTCGAACATGAACAAGGACGCGCGCGACCATGAAGGCGAGGTGGCCGGGCGCGTGCCCCTGGGCCGCATCGGCCAGCCCGAGGACATGGCCGGCGCGGCCATCTTCCTGGCCTCGCGCGCCGGCGACTACGTGGTCGGCGGCACGCTGGTGGTGGACGGCGGCGTGGCCTGGGCGCGCGGGTAAGCGCCTCGGTATAACCCGCAGGTGACAGGCGCCAGGGGCGCACGTTATGATTTGTAACGAAAGGTGCCCCGCGGCACGTGCCCCCGGCAGTTGAGCTGCGGGGTGGTGCCCACAGCCTGCGATGGGCGGCCTTCGCCCGTTCCGCGCATGGCCTCCAACAAGCACCTTTATCGACGTCTGTACCCGCACCGCATCGTCGGCCTGGGCTTCGCTGCGCTGGCGGTCGGCACGGTGCTGTGGCAGCACGCTGCGCCCGCTGCCCACTGGGGCGTCGTCGTGGCGATGCTGGCGTGGCCGCATTTGGCGTTCGGGCTGGCACGCGCGGCCGCCAACCCGTTTCGCGTCGAGCGGCGGAACCTGATCGTCGACACGGTGCTGGTCGGCGTGTCGCTGCCGCTGATGTCGTTCAGCCTGCTGCCGAGCGTGATCCTGGTGCTGGTGGCCCTGTTCGACCGCGTCAACCTCGGCGTTCGCCGGCTGGCGCGGGATGCCCTGATCGGCGTGGTGGCGTCGGCCGCGGTGGCAACGCTGCTGTTGCGCCCCGGCCTTGCACTGGAAAGCCCGCTGCCCGTGGTGCTGGCCTGCCTGCCCCTGCTGGCGGTGCACATGCTGTCGGTCAGCTTAGGCATGAACCGTTACGTCCAGATCGTGGTGCGGCAGAACCGCGAGCTGGAAACCGCGCACCGCACGGACCAGCAGACCAGCCTGTTCACCCGCGCCCACTGGATGACGCTGGCCGAGGAAGCCCTGGCGGACGTGCGCGCCGGCAAGACCAGCGCGGCCGTGTTCGTGATCGACCTGGATCGGTTCAAGCAGATCAACGACACCCATGGCCACCTGGTCGGCGACTCCGTCATCACCGCGGCCAGCCTGGCCATCCGCCAGTCGTTGCGGCAGGAGGACGCGGCCGGCCGCTACGGCGGCGACGAATTCACCGTGCTCTGCCGGGGTACCACGCCGGCCGAAGCCGAAGGCCTGGCACAGCGGCTGCACGAGCGGATCGCGGCCATCCGCGTGCGTCAGGTGCCCGACCTGGTGGTGGGCAGCAGCATCGGCGTGGCCATGGCCAGCCCCGACCACGCCGACATGCAGGACTGGCTGCACAGCGCCGACGAGGCGCTGTACCGCTCAAGCGGCAGGGCCGGGGCCGGATTTCGTTCGACGGGGCCGTTCCCGGCGCGGCGTGAGCGGCGTCCGGGCTTATGCCGTTTCGACTTCAAGACGTTAGCCAACGTCATCCCTGCGAAAGCCGGGAGCCAGGTCCGCCGCGCGCGCCGTCTGGATTCCGGCTTTCGCCGGAATGACGAAATTCATGTCGTTTTGATCTGTAGATGGCATTACCAGCGCGGCACCGCCTCGTCCTTCAGCGCGCCGCGCCGTTCGGCGTAGTCGGGCAGCACGGCCTCCACGTGCTGCCAGAAGCGCGCGCTGTGGTTCATCTCGCGCAGGTGGGCCAGCTCGTGCACCACCACGTAGTCGATGATGGGTTCGCGGAAGTGGATCAGCCGCCAGTTGAGGCGGATCGAGCCGTCGGCGCTGGCGCTGCCCCAGCGCGTGCCGGCGCTCGATAGCTCATCTTCTGCCAGCGAACGCCCAGCTGCGGCGCAAAGTGATCCAGCCGCGCGGTGAACACGCGGCGCGCCTGGCGCATCAGCCAGGCCTGCACGGTGTCGCGAAGCTGCTCGGGCGTGGCGGTGTGCGGCAGGCCCACGTGCAGCGCCATCTGCGGCACGCCGGGCAGGGCGGCTTCGCCCGGTACCAACACGGCGCCGCCGCGGCCGTGGCGCTGGCGCGGGTCGAGCACCAGCACCACCGGCTCGCCCAGAAAGGGCAGCGTGGCGCCTTCCTTCCAGTCGATGCGGCTGGCTTCGAGCCGCTGGTGGCGCGCGCGCGCCTCGCCCAGCTTGGTGACGATCCAGCGCTCTTTCTCGCGCAGCGCGGCCTCGACTTCGTGCACCGGCGTCCAGCGCGGCGCGCTGACGGTGAGGCCGTCGGCCCCCACCGAGAAACCGATGGTGCGCCGCTGCCCGCGCTTGAATTCGTACGCCACCTGCGCGCCGCCCAGCGCGATGGCGCGGCTGGCGCGCGGGTGGGCGAAATGCGCCGGGGCCAGTGCGTCGGGCAGGGCGATGGCGGGTTCGGTCGCTACTACATCGATAGCTGTCGGCGCCGGATGGACGGGCGCTGGCGCCGGATTGGGCTTTGAATCGACAGCGCCAGGCGCCGGCGCGCGCGGCGCCGCGTCGGGGCCGGTGAACAGATCGAGCAGCAGTTGCAGCATGCCGCGTGCCTGTGCCTCTAGTCGGCGCCGGGCTTGATCTGCGACAGGCGCGCCTGCCCCGTGGGGTAGGCCTCGGAGTCGAGGCGCAGCATCTCGGCCTCGATCCAGGCCTCGACCTCGCGCATCAGCTCGTCGGGCTTGCGGCCCACGCTGGGGATGGCCGGGCCGATGGAGATGTCGACGATGCCCGGCCGCTTGACGAAGGCCTTGCGTGGCCAGCATTTGGCGCTGGTCACGGCGATGGGGATCACCGGCGCGCCGCATTCGATGGCCAGGCGTGTGCCGCTGCTGCGGTACTTGCCTTTCTCGCCGCGCGGGATGCGCGTGCCCTCGGGGAACATGATGACCCACACGCCCTGGCCCAGCAGGCGCCGGCCCTGCTGCACCACCTTGGCGAAGGATTCGATGCGGCGGCCGCGGTCGATGTGGATCATGTCGAGCCGCGCCATGGCCCAGCCGAAGAACGGCACGGACAGCAGCTCGCGCTTGAACACGTAGGCCAGCGGGTGCGGCATCAGCGGCGGCATGCAGAAGGTTTCCCAGGTCGACTGGTGCTTGACCAGCAGCACCGCCGGGTCCTTCTGGCCCAGGGGCAGGTTCTCGAAGCCGGTGACGCGGTTGCGGATGCCGAGGATCCAGTGGCCGCCCTTCACGGCCACGTCCAGCCAGCCCACGCACATCCAGTACAGGCGCGCGCCGCTGATGAAGGGCGCGGCGATCAGCACCGCCGTGGCCCACGGAATCACCGTGAGCACCATCCACAGCATGTGCAGGATCGAGCGAATCAGGTTCATAGTCAACTAGGCCTTCAGCGCAGGCGGGGCAAGCGCAGGCAGCTACTTATTCTATAGCTATCCTGGCCTTCAGCGCAGCGGTGCAGGGGCCGTGCGATCGGCCTTCGCGTCGGCCTCGGCCCTGGCGGCGGCCTGCTGCGCCTCCACCTCGGCCACGAAGGCGGTGGCGAAGGCGGCCAGGTCGGCGTGCACGCGCGTGCCGGGCGGAAACTCGGGCGGCAACGGATCGGTCTGCACCGGCGCGCCCTTGCCCGTCAGCACCAGGTGCGGGATGCAGCCGGCGGCCGCGGCGGCCTGCACGTCGCGCACGCTGTCGCCCACGGCGTGGATGTTGCGCAGGTCGACCTTGTAGCGCTCGCCGATCTGCTGGAACAGCCCCGGCAGCGGCTTGCGGCACGTGCAGCCTTCGTCGGGCGCGTGCGGGCAGTAGAAGATGGCCTCCACCCGCCCGCCCACGGCGGCCAGCTGCTTGTTCATCTTGGCCTGGATGGCGTTGAGCGCCGCCATGTCGAACAGCCCGCGCCCCAGCCCCGGCAGGTTGGCGGCGATCACCACGTGGTAACCCGCCTGGTTGATGCGGGCGATGGCGTCCAGCGCGCCGGGCAGCGGCTCCCAGTCGTCGGGCGTCTGGATGTAGCCCTCGCGCTCGACACAGATGGTGCCGTCGCGGTCGACGATGACGAGTTTCATGACGGGCGATTATCCGCCCGGGGCGCGGCCCGCGGGGGCGCTGACCGGCGGCCGGGGCAGCTCCAGCCGCGATTCCAGCCGGCCCCACTGGCCCCACCAGCGGCCGGCGTGCGCATGCAGGCGCGCGATGCTGCCGGGCGCAAACGCCGTCACCGGCGCATCCTCGACGAACAGCCGCTGCGGCGTGGCATCGCCCTGGCGCTCGAAATACACCTCGGTGCCGCCCGGGCGGCGCTTGGTCGGCTGCATCTCGCGCGCCAGCAGCACCCTGGCCGATTGCTCGGGCAGCGGCTGGCGGCCGTTGCGGTTCATTTCGCTGGCCACCAGCCAGGCGCCCATGGCGGTCCACATCAGCACCCACAGCGCCAGCACCGTCGCCCGAATGCGCGGCCAGCCCAGGCGCCGCACGGCCAGCCACAGGCCGCCCAGCACCGCGCCGATGACCAGCAGGCCATACAGCAGCGGGCGCGCCGCCAGCCAGAAGGCCTCGCCGGGATCGGACACCATAGAGGCCGCCGTCACCGGGTACAGGCCGTCGCCCTCGGGCTGACCCGGCATCAGCACGCGCAGCACCAGCACCGCCAGTGGCGGCACGGCGGCCAGCGCCAGCACGCGCCAGTCGGCGGGGCTGTCGTCGGGCGGGCGGCGGGCGGGCAGCACGCTCATGCGGCGAGCCTCGACAGATCGGCCACGCGGTTCATGGCCTGGTGCAGGGTCTTGAGCAGGCCCTGGCGGTTCAGGCGCAGATCGATCTGCTCGGCGTTCACCATCACGCCGTCGAAGAAGGCGTCCACCGGCTCGCGCAGCGCGGCCAGGGTCTGCAGCGAGGCGGTGTAGTCGCCGGCGTCGAACTGCGCGTCGGCCTGCGGCACGATGCGCTGCATGGCTTCGTACAGTGCTTTCTCAGCGGGTTCCTGCAGCAGCAGCTCGCTCACGTGGGCGTCGACCACCTGTTCGGCATCACCGGCCTTCTTGAGGATGTTGCCGATGCGCTTGTTGGCGGCGGCCAGCGCGGGGCTTCGGGCAGGGCGGCGAAGGCGCGCACGGCGTCAAGCGCCTTCGGGAACTCGCCCCACATCGGCCGCGCGGCGATCACCGCATCGGCCTCCTGCGCGCTGGCACCGCGCTCGCGCAGGTAGCCGTTGACGCGTTCGTAGAAGAAGTTCAGCAGCTGTTCGTTGCTCTTGGTCGCATCGGGCAGCAGTGCGCCGAAGGCCTGCGCGGCCTGCGCCACCACGGCGGGCATGTCCAGCCGCAGGTCTTTCTCGACCAGCATGCGGATCACCCCCAGCGCATGGCGCCGCAGCGCGAACGGGTCCTTGTCGCCCGTCGGCAGGTTGCCGATGCCGAACAGGCCGACCAGCGTCTCCAGCTTGTCGGCCAGCGCCACCACGGTGCCCACCTGGCCGCGCGGCAGTTCGTCGCCGGCAAAGCGCGGCTTGTAATGGTCTTCGATGGCGAAGGCGATGTCTTCGGAGAGGCCGTCATGGCGCGCGTAGTAGCCGCCCATCACGCCCTGCAGCTCGGGGAATTCGCCCACCATGTCGGTCAGCAGGTCGGCCTTGGCCAGTTGGGCGGCCTGATCGGCCGCCTGGGCCAGCACGTCGCCGCCCAGTTGCTGGCCGATGGCCTTGGCGATGGCGCGCACGCGCTCAACCCGCTCTCCCTGCGTGCCCAGCTTGTTGTGATAGACCACCTTGGCCAGCTGCGGCACGCGGCTTTCCAGCGTCTTCCTGCGGTCCTGGTCGAAGAAGAACTTGGCGTCGGCCAGGCGCGGGCGCACCACGCGCTCGTTGCCGCCGATCACGGCGCTCGGGTCGGCCGGCGAGATGTTGCTGACGACGAGGAACTGGTTCGTCAGCTTGCCCTGCGCGTCCAGCAGCGGAAAGTACTTCTGGTTCGCCTTCATGGTCAGGATCAGGCATTCCTGCGGCACGTCGAGGAATTCCTGCTCGAAGCTGCACACCAGCACGTTGGGGCGCTCGACCAGCGCCGTCACTTCGTCCAGCAATGCTTCATCTTCGATAGCTTGCAGCGCTGGTCCTGCCTGCGTTGCAGTCGATTTGAGCTGTGAAGCGATGGCCGCACGGCGCTCGTCGAAGCTGGCGATAACGGCACCCTTGTCGCGCAGCGTGTCGGCGTAGCGGTCGGCGTCGACGATGGTGATGGGGTCGGCCACAGCCTCGAAGCGGTGGCCGTGCGTGGAACGGCCGGCGGTCAGGCCCAGCGCGGTGACGGGCACCACGCTGCTGCCGTGCAGCGCCACCAGGCCGTGCGCCGGACGCACGAACTGCACGCTGTCCCAGCCGGGCAGCGGTGTGCCTTCCTGCAACTGGTAGGTCATCACCTTGGGGATAGGCAGTTTGGCAATCGCTTCGTTCAGCGCCTTCTGCAGGCCCGTGTCCAGCGTGGCGCCGGTGACCAGCGAATCGAGGAACAGCGCCTCGGCCTTGCCGTCCATCTGGCGCTTGAGCGTGGGCACCACCGACGGATCGGCGCCCACGGCCTGCAGCTTCTTGAGCAGCGCGGGCGTCGGGTTGCCGGCGGCGTCCAGCGCCACGCTCACGGGCATCAGCTTGACCTGCACCGCCTGGTCGGCCGCCTTGGCCGCCACGTGCGTGATGTGCACGGCCAGCCGCCGCGGCGTGGCGTAGGGGTGGCCACCGAATCGGCGGCGGTGAGACCCTGGCTTTTCAGTTGCTCGAACAGCGTGCCGGCGAAGGCCTCGCCCAGCTTCTTCAGCGCCTTGGGCGGGAGTTCTTCGACGAACAGTTCGACGAGGAGGTTTTGTGCGGTCATGAAATGGACGATCAGAAAGCTGTCAGTTGCAGGCCCAGGTGCCGGGCTGCCACGTTCATGTCGTTGTCGAGCGAGGCCAGCGCCTGGCAGTTGTGCCGCAGCGCCACGGCCAGATGCAGGGCGTCGCCGGCGCGCAGCTTGGCGGGTGAGGTGCGGCACAGTTCGGCCGCGTACAGGTAGTCGTCCGCGATGACATCCAGTTGGTTCGTCATCGCGACCGCCGCGTCATAGGCGTGCCAGGCTTTCGCGACGCGGTCGCGGCCCTCGCCCTTGTCACGCAGCTTGATGCCCGAAGCACTGGCGAACTCGGCGTGCGTCCAGAGTGCCGTGGCGGTGCGGTCCAGTTCGGCCTCGGCCAGCCAGCGCACGGCGCCGGGTGATTCGGGTTCGTTGTAGCAGTACGCGCACCAGACGCTGGTGTCGACGTAGGTCATGCGCGACGCAGGGGTGACATCAGTAGCGCGCCCCGTCACGCATCTCGCGGATGACCGATTCCGAGGGGGCATCGACGCCAGATGCGCCCGCGCCTGCGCCAGCCAGGCGGCCTTGTCGAACGGCTTGCGCGCGCCGCGGGCGAGAGCGTGAAGCTCTGATCGGCATTGCGTGCAAGCTGCAGCGTGCTGCCTTCGCGCAACCCCAGCTCGCGCGCCAGCTCGGCCGGCAGCCGCACCGCCAGGCTGTTGCCCCAGCGGCCGACGCTCAGTTCGAGCTTGTTCAAATCGTTGGCACCCATGGCGATCCTCGAATGTAGATACACGTATCTACATGGTACCGCAACCCGCCACGGCGTGGTAGTGCAGCACCGTGGGAAACGGGTCGTAGAAGTGGTGCAGCAGCGCGCGCCACTGCTGGTAGTCGGGCGACTGGCGGAAGCCGACGGTGTGCGCTTCCAGGCTGTCCCAGCGCACCAGCAGCACGTATTGCTGGTCGTGCTCGATGCAGCGCTGCAGCTCGTGCCCGCGATAGCCGGGGACGGCGGCGATGAGGCGCTGCGCCTGCGCGAAGGCGGCCTCGAACGCGGCCGCCTGGCCGGCGCGCACGTTCAGCGTGGCGACTTCCAGCACGCCGGCATCGGCGGTGGTGGCCATCACGCGGCCTTTTTCTCGATCTGTGCCACCCATTCGGCCGGCGCCAGCGGAAAGCCCAGGCGCTCGCGGCTTTCGTAATAGCTTTGCGCCACGGCGCGCGCCAGGTTGCGGATGCGGCCGATGTAGGCGGCGCGCTCGGTCACGCTGATGGCGCCGCGCGCGTCCAGCAGGTTGAAGGTGTGGGCGGCCTTCAGCACCTGCTCGTAGGCGGGCAGCGCCAGTTCGACCGCGATCAGCTCGTTGGCCTTCTTCTCGTGCGCCGAGAATGCGGTGAACAGGAAGTCGGCGTCGCTGTGCTCGAAGTTGTAGGTGCTCTGCTCGACTTCGTTCTGGTGGTAGACGTCGCCGTAGCTCAACCCCTCGGTCCAGGTCAGGTTGAACACGTTGTCCACGCCCTGCAGGTACATGGCCAGGCGCTCCAGGCCGTAGGTGATCTCGCCCGTGGCCGGCTTGCAGTCGATGCCGCCGACCTGCTGGAAGTAGGTGAACTGCGTCACCTCCATGCCGTTGAGCCACACCTCCCAGCCCAGGCCCCAGGCGCCCAGCGTGGGGTTCTCCCAGTCGTCCTCGACGAAGCGGATGTCGTTCTTCTTCAGGTCGAAGCCGAGTGCCTCCAGGCTGCCCAGGTACAGCTCCAGGATGTTGGCTGGCGCGGGCTTGAGCACCACCTGGTACTGGTAGTAGTGCTGCAGGCGGTTGGGGTTCTCGCCGTAGCGGCCATCCTTGGGGCGGCGGCTCGGCTGCACGTAGGCGGCCTTCCACGGCTCGGGGCCGATGGCGCGCAGAAAGGTGGCGGTGTGCGAGGTGCCGGCGCCCACTTCCATGTCGTAGGGCTGCAGGAGCGCGCAGCCTTGCGCGTCCCAATACTGCTGGAGCTTGAGGATGATCTGCTGGAAGGTGAGCATGGGACGAAGCGGCACGAAGGCAATCGGCCATTTTACCGAGACCGGCAAGGCCGGCCGCCGAGGCGCTTGGGATCAGCGGCGGTGGCTAGCGTTTCGATAGCGGTTGGCGGGCCGGCCGGCCACCAAAAAAGGCGCCGGCCGAAGCTAGGCGCCTTTTCAATAATCATAGCTGCTTGCGCCCGTTACACAGCGATTTCAGATGGATTTGATACTGAAACCTTTGAATGACGGGCGCAAACAGCTATGAAAACAATATCAGGAGCTCAGCCCCAGCGGCGCAGCACCAGGCTGGCGTTGGTGCCGCCAAAGCCGAAGCTGTTCGACAGCACGGTGCGCAGGTCGGCGTCGCGTGTGGCGGTCACCAGCGGCATGTCGCCCAGCGTTTCATCGGGCGTGTCGACGTTGACCGAACCGGCGATGAAACCCTTGTTCAGCATGATGAGGCAGTAGATCGCCTCCTGCACGCCGGTGGCGCCCTGCGAATGGCCGGTGAGCGACTTGGTCGACGAGAACGGCGGCACCTGGTCGCCGAACAGCGCCCGCATGGCGCGCACTTCCTGCATGTCGCCCACGGGCGTGGAAGTGCCGTGGGTGTTGATGTAGTCCACGCCACCGTCAAGCCCTTCGAGCGCCTGCTTCATGCACGCGATGGCGCCGTCGCCCGAGGGCGCGACCATGTCCTCACCGTCGCTGGAGGCGCCGAAGCCGATCACCTCGGCCAGGATGGTGGCGCCGCGCCGCTCGGCATGGGCCAGCGATTCGAGCACCACCGCGCCGCCGCCGCCGGCGATGACGAAGCCGTCGCGGTCGGCGTCGTAGGCGCGCGAGGCTTTTTCCGGTGTGTCGTTGTACTTGCTGGAGATGGCGCCCATGCCGTCGAACAGCAGCGCCATGCCCCAGCTCAGTTCCTCGCCGCCGCCGGCGAACATCACGTCCTGCTGGCCCCAGGCGATCTGCTGCGCCGCCGCGCCGATGCAGTGCGCCGAGGTGGAGCAGGCCGAGGTGATGGAGTAGTTGAGGCCCTTGACCTTGAAGTTGGTCGCCAGGCAGGCCGACACGGTGCTGCTCATGCAGCGCGTGACGCGATAAGGCCCGACGCGGCGGATGCCCTTGTCGCGCAGGATGTCGGCGGCCTCGATCTGGTTGGCGGGCGAGCCGCCGCCCGAACCCATGATGAGGCCGGTGCGCGGGTGGCTGATCTGCTCCGACGCCAGGCCGGCCTGCGCGATGGCGTTCTGCAGCGCGATCTGCGCGTAGGCCGCCGCATCGCCCATGAAGCGCAGCTGCTTGCGGTCGATATGCGCCTCCAGGTCGATCTCCGGCTTGCCGGCCACCCGGCTGCGCAGGCCCATCTCGGCGAATTCGGGCATGGCGCGGATGCCGCTTCTGCCTTCGCGCAGCGATTGCTCCACCGTCGCCAGGTCGTTGCCGATGCACGAGACGATGCCCGCGCCGGTGATGACCACCCGTTGCTTGCTCATGATGCCGCTCCCGGCGTGTCGCCCTCGCGCAGGAACAGCCCCACGCGAAGATCGTTGGCGACGTAGATTTCCTTGCCGTCGGCCAGCAGGCGGGCGTCGCCAATGGCCATGTTCAGCTTGCGCTTGATGACGCGCTTGATATCAATCTCGTATTTCACCAGTTTGACATCGGGACCGACCTCGCCGGTGAACTTGACCTCGCCCGCGCCCAGCGCGCGCCCGCGCCCGGGCAGGCGCAGCCAGGTCAGGTAGAAGCCGATCAGCTGCCACATGGCGTCCAGCCCCAGGCAGCCGGGCATCACCGGGTCGCCCTGGAAGTGGCAGGCGAAGAACCACAGGTCGGGCTTGACGTCCAGCTCGGCCTCGATGCGGCCCAGGCCGTGGGCGCCGCCATCGCCGTCGATGTGGGTGATGCGGTCGAACATCAGCATCGGCGGCAGCGGCAGGCGGCCGGCGTCGGGCCCGAAAAGGCGCCCTCTCCGGAGGCAATGAGATCGTCGTAGGAAAAGGATTCGGCCATCGGCCGATTGTGCCTTAGGCCAACGCGGCTGGCCGCCGCGGCCCGCGCCGGGCTTGTCCCGGATCAGGCACGGCGGCGGCGCAGCAGCGCCAGCAGCACGATCAGCGCGCAGCCGGCCCACAGCGGCCACAGGCCCGCCCGCGCGGCCCAGCGGGCGAAGGGCGTGACGTGCGTGCGGCCCTCGAAGCTGCCGTGCAGCACCCCGCGGGTGAGGCGCGGCAGCAGGTGCGTGACCTGGCCGCGGTGGTCGACGATGGCCGTGGCGCCGGTGTTGGTGGCGCGCAGCATGGGGCGTTCGAACTCCAGCGCGCGCATGCGGCTGATGTGCAGATGCTGGTCGATCGCCACGCTGTCGCCGAACCAGGCGATGTTGCTGACGTTGACGAAGGCGGTGGGTGCGCGGGCGGGGTCGGCAAAGCGCGCGGCCAGCTCCTCGCCGAACAGGTCTTCATAGCAGACGTTGGGCGCCAGCCGCTGGCCCTGCCATTCGAACGAGGGCTGGCCGACGGCCCCGCGCGCGAAGTCGCCCAGCGGGATGTTCATCATGCGCACGAACCAGCGGAAGAACGGCGGGATGAACTCGCCGAACGGCACCAGGTGGTGCTTGTCGTAGCGGTAGGGCTCGGCCTGGCCGGCCTTCAGGCCGATCACCGAGTTGGTGTAGCCCGCCTCCATGTCGCCCAGCGGCACGCCCAGCAGCGCGGCCTGGGTGGGGCCGGCGTAGCGCGCCAGCAGCGCGTCCCAGTAGCCGTCGGGCAGCTGGCGCGGCAGCAGCGGCAGCGCCGTTTCGGGGCCCACGATCAGCGGCGCGCGGTTGGCCTGCAGCTGCTCGCCGTACCAGGTGAGCGAGTCGAGCACGCCGGTGCCGGGCACGAACTTCTCGTCCTGCGGGATGTTGCCCTGCATCAGCGCCACTTCGGTCACCAGCGGCTTCTGGCCCGCGGCGGGCGCGGCCTGCAGGTCGAGGTGGCGCCAGCCCCACAGCGCCGCGCCCAATGCCAGCAGCAGCGCCATGCCAGCCAGCGTGCGCGCCCGCCGCCAGCGCACATGGCCGCCGAGCGCCAGCAGCGCCGCAAGCGCCGCCGCCACGAAGCCCACGCCGTACACGCCCACGTAGCGCGCCAGAAAGGCCAGCGGCCCGTCGACATGCGCGTAGCCGCCCGCGCCCCAGGGAAAGCCGGTGAACCAGCTGCCGCGCGCCAGCTCGGCCAGCGTCCACAGCGCGGCGAAC
Source organism: Ottowia beijingensis (assembly GCF_013423955.1). GTDB lineage: Bacteria > Pseudomonadota > Gammaproteobacteria > Burkholderiales > Burkholderiaceae_C > Ottowia > Ottowia beijingensis. Next base: position 2,089,941 of record NZ_JACCKX010000001.1, read on the forward strand.
AGCAGGGCCGAGCGCACCGGGCGGTGCACCAGCCCCTGGGCCGCCGTGACTGCGATGAAGGCCGCGCTGGCCAGCGCGCAGTAGATGGCCAGCAGCCCCGCCAGCGCCAGCACGGCCGCCACGGCCAGCACCGCGTTCAGCCCGCCGTAGGTGTGCATCGAGATGAACAGCCACCAGAACGTGCCCGCCAGCCAGCCCAGGCCGAACAGCCAGCCCAGCCACAGCGCCCGGCGCCAGGCGGTGCCGGTTTCGGGGCTGGCCCAGGTGCTGGCGCTCCAGGACATGCGCCGCTCGGCGCGGTGTGCCAGTTGCCACACCAGCCACGACAGGCTCAGCAACTGCAGCCACCAGTGCGCGTGGCCGGTCCACGGGTCGGCCATCGACAGCGCCTGCGCCGCGCCGGCCAGCAGCGCCATGGGGGAGAGGCCAGCGCGTGGATGAGCCGCATGGGCGATCTTCAGTCGGCGTCTGGGGGCGTGGGCGACACCTTGAACCAGCGCACCGCGCCGCCCTTGGTGTGCAGCACGTGGAAGTCCAGCCCGCCGAGGCTGAAGCGCTCGCCGCGCTTGGGCACGTGGCCCATCTCGTGCGCGATCAGGCCGCCGATGGTGTCGAACTCGACCTCCAGGTCGCCGTTGGGGTCGGCCCCGAGGTGCACGCCGAAGGAATCGTTGACGCGCTCCAGCGGCGTGTCGCCGGCCACGCGCCAGGTGTTGTCGGCCAGGGCGAAGATGTCGCCCTCGTCGCCGTCGATGTCGAACTCGTCCTCGATCTCGCCGACGATCTCTTCCAGCACGTCCTCGATGGTGATCAGCCCGGCCGTGCGGCCGAACTCGTCCACCACGATGGCCAGGTGGTTGCGGTTCACGCGGAAGGCGCGCAGCAGCTCGTTCAGGCCCTTGCTCTCGGGCACGAACACCGCCGGGCGCAGCAGCGTGCGCACGTTCAGCTCGGGCGCGCGCTGCAGCTTCAGCAGATCTTTCGACATCAGGATGCCGATGATGTTCTCGCGCTCGCCCTGGTACACCGGAAAGCGCGAATGCGCCGTGCGGATCACCTCCAGCAGCATGTCCTCGTAGGGCGCGTCGATGTCCAGCAGGTCCATGCGCGGCGCGGCCACCATGGCGTCGCCGGCAGTCATGTCGGCCATGCGCAGCACGCCTTCCAGCATCACGCGGCTTTCGGCGTCGATGACCTCGTTGTCTTCGGCCTCGGCCAGGGTGCCGATCAGTTCGTCCGTGGAATCAGGCCCCGGCCGGATGAATTCGACCAGTTTCTGGAACAGGCTGCGCTTGTCTTCGCGCTCGGGGCGCTCGCCGGGGCGAGCAGGGTGGGGTCAGCCACGGTGGGTGGTGCAGGACGTGCGGTAGTTGCGAAGTGGGCAAGGATAGCCCAATCGCATGGCGCGCCGGCGTCGGGGTGCGGCCCCCGCGGGGCGGCGCCGCACGCGGTCAGCTGTTCGACTTGTGGCGCCCTTCGCGCACCGCCTCGCGCACTTCCTGCACGGTGGCCAGCACGTCGCGGGCGCGCACGGCCTCGGTCTTCAGCCAGTAGTCGACCTGGCCCACCTGGTCGGCGAACAGCTCGCCCATGTGGCTGGCGAAGGTGGCCGCGGGCAGCGTCAGGTGCGCCTCGCTCTCGCTGCCCTGGCGTTCCACGGTGGCGCCGGCCTGGCGGGCGATGCGCAGCATGGCGGTGTTCTCGCTCAGCGCGTGGATGTAGAGCGTCTTCACGCCGTCGTTCACGGCATGGATGGCGGCGCGCTCGAACAGGCGCGAGCCATAGCCGCGGCCGCGCGCATGGTGGGCCACCGACACGCCGAACTCGGCAAAGCCGGCCTGCACCATGTCGGCCGGGTAGGCCAGGTGCGCCATGGCGATGAGTTCGAGCTTGCGGTTGAAGATGCCGAAGATCTGGTCGCGCTCGAAGTCGAGCTGGTCGACGTAGTGGCGGATCTGCCGGTCGTTGGCAGCGTAGCCGAAGCGCAGGTAGCGGTCGTGCTCGCCCAGCGCCAGCAGGTGCCGGGCGATCTGCTCGCGGTAGCGCGCGCCGATTTCGCGGATCGGCACGATGGCCGAATGGGGCTTGGCGGCCACGCGCGGGCTTGTGGCCTGCGCATCGCTCACCGGACGGGGGTGGTTGGCGTGTCCATGCCATTCATATTAGGGTTCACCCCTAGAGTCCACACTCCAATCGACAGCCGTGGGGCAGAAGTTGGTGACGAGATGTGAACTTTTGGGCGCATCGGTGCGCCATCCGCCACAGGGATTCAGTAGCGGTTTTCTATCAAATCAATAGCTGTCAGCGCTTTCTGTACAAGGGCTGGAGGCCAAAATCATGCCTGAATCGGCAGTGCCGTGGTCGCCTTGACCCGGTCCATCACGAAGCTGGTCTTGCAGTCCTGCACCGAGGGTGGCGCAGCAGCGTGTCCATCATGAAACGTGAGTACGCACTCATGTCCTGAAGCACCAGCCGCAACAGAAAGTCCATCTCGCCGGTCAGCGCCACGCATTCCACCACCTCGGGCCAGGCCTGCACGCTGGCGCGGAACTCGTCCATGGGGTTGCGCTTGGCATGCTCGGCGCGCTTTTCCAGCCGCACGTTCACGTAGGCCATCAGCCCCAGGCCCAGCGCCTCGGGCTTGAGCAGGGCGACATAGCGGTCGATGACACCCGCCTCCTCCAGCTTGCGGATGCGCCGCAGCACGGCGCTGGCCGACAGGCCGATTTCAGCGCCGATTGCATCGTGCGCCGCGCGGCCGTCAGTCTGCAGGTGGGCGAGGATGGCGCGGTCGAGGCGGTCGAGGCGGTCGAGCGGGGGCGGTGTCATGGTCATCGAAAGGGTCGGGCGCGGCAGTGGGGGCGCGGTTTGATGATTGAATGCATTATTTCAGCGTGATACACGGCAAAAAAGCAAGAATAAGGCGTCAAGGTCCAGTGTGCGCCGTCCGGAAGACGAGAAACGCAGGCCGTGCCACCCTACAGTGCTGGGTTTCGTCCACAACGACGTCGCAGGAGACAAGACATGACCGCTTCCCCACCGCCCGCCCCGGCACCCCTGGGACAACCCCATGGGCACCGATGGCTTCGAGTTCATCGAATACGCCGCGCCCGACCCGCAGGCCATGGGCGCGCTGTTCGAGCGCATGGGCTTCACCGCCGTGGCCCGGCACCGGCGCAAGAACGTGACGCTGTACCGCCAGGGCGAGATCAACTTCATCATCAACGCCGAGCCTGACAGCTTTGCCCAGCGCTTTGCCAAGCTGCACGGCCCCAGCATCTGCGCCATCGCCTTCCGCGTGCAGGACGCCAAGGCGGCCTACGAGCGCGCCCTGTCGCTGGGCGCCTGGGCCTACGCGGGCCAGGCCGGCGCGGGCGAACTGAACATCCCGGCCATCAAGGGCATTGGCGACTCGATCATCTACCTGATCGACCGCTGGCGCGGCAAGGACGGCGCTCAAGCAGGCGACATCGGCAACATCGGCTTCTACGACGTCGATTTCGAGCCGCTGCCGGGCGTTCAGGGCGCCGGCATCAACCCGGTCGGCTACGGCATGACGGTGATCGATCACCTGACGCACAACGTGCACAAGGGCCGCATGGCCGAATGGTCGGGTTTCTACGAGCGGCTGTTCAACTTCCGCGAGGTGCGCTACTTCGACATCGAGGGGCAGGCGACGGGCGTGAAGTCGAAGGCGATGACCAGCCCCTGCGGCAAGATCCGCATCCCGATCAACGAGGAGGGCAACGACCAGAAGGGCCAGATCCAGGAGTACCTGGACAGCTACCACGGCGAGGGCGTGCAGCACATCGCGCTGGCGACGACCGACATCTACGGCACGGTGGATGCGCTGCAGATGGCGGGGGTGAAGCTGCTGAACACCAGCGAGACGTATTACGAGCTTTTGCCGAAGCGCATCCCCGGCTTGCAGGAGCCGATTGGGGAGCTGCAGGCGCGCAACATTCTGGTGGACGGCACGCCCGATGAATTGTTGCTGCAGATTTTCAGCGAGAACCAGCTGGGGCCGATCTTCTTCGAGTTCATTCAGCGCAAGGGGAACGAAGGGTTTGGCGAGGGCAACTTCAAGGCGCTGTTCGAGACGATGGAGCTGGATCAGATGCGGCGGGGGTGTTGAAGGCGACTTGAGGTTGGATGCGCGGCTGGCCGGGAGTTCGCCCCGGCGGGCGACCTACTTTTCTTGCTCGCACAAGAAAAGTAGGCAAAGAAGTGCGCCCCACTGGCCGTGTCCCTGCGCTTCGCTTCGGGCAGCCTGCGATGCTCGGTCGCGGGGCGGCGCTGCGGAACTCGCTTCGTTCACTGCGTTCACTTCGCTCAGACAACCGCAGCGAGTCAGTTCACGAAGCGCGCATGCTTCGCTGCGCGCCCGCCCCACGCCCTGCGCTTCTCGGCACGGCCAGAGGGGGTTTGGAGCCCCACACGGGCCATCGCTGCGCTCGGCCTTGAGTGAGTCAGGCCGCTGCTTCGCGCGGCACGGGCTTTTCTCCCTCTCCCTCTGGGAGAGGGCAGGGGTGAGGGCAGCCCAACTTAAAAACATAGCGGCTCGCGCTTACCCCGAAACGATTTCAAGCCATTTTGACCTGAAACCCCCACCAATCAAGCGCAAGCAGCTATTTATTCAGAAGCGCCTTCCCGCGCACTCTGCCCCGGCAACCCAAACGCCAGCGCCCCCATCGCCCCCTGCACCAGCGCATACAGCCCGTAAATCACCCCCACGCCCACGGCCGCCGCCGCCGCTACACCGAAGGGCGCGAGCGCGGCCACCGTCGCCGCTTCGCGCGTGCCCCAGCCGCCGACGCTGACGGGCAGCGCGGCCATCAGGAACACCGGCGCAATGGCGAACGCCCACGCCGCCAGCGGCAACTGCACGCCCAGCGCCAGGCCGCCACCCGCCAGCGCAGCGGCCGACAGCACCTGAACCGCGGCCGACGCCAGCGCCTGCCAGCCCATCTGCCGATTGAAGTCGGGCCGCTGCGCGGCCGCGCGCAGCGGCCCCAGCCAGCGCACGCCCCAGCGCCGCAGCAGCGCCGGCAGCGTCCAGGGCGTGGCCAGCCACAGCGCCGTGCCGGCCAGCATCAGCGCGGTGAACGCGCCGGCCGGCAGGCGCAGCCAGGGCGCCAGCACGTCGGCGCACAGCGCGGCCCCCAGGCCGCCGATGGCGCACAGCATCCACAGGCCGCTCACGCGGTCGAGCACCACCGACCAGCTCGAGGCCAGCGTGGCCTGGCCCGCGCGCCGCAGCACCACAGCGCGGTACAGGTCGCCGCCCAGCACGGCGCCGGGCAGCAGCGCGTTCAGGCCGATGGCCTGGAAGTACCAGCGGCTGGCATCGCGCACGCTGACGTCGGCCCCCAGCCAGCGCGCCAGCGCACGCCAGCGCAGGGCCGAGACGACGTTCGACGCCACGGCCGCCGCCAACCCGGCCAGCAGCCAGCCGACGTGGGCCTGCCGCAGCTGCGCCAGCACCCGCGCCGGATCGGCCAGCGCGATGACGGCCACCAGCAGCGCCCCGCCCAGCAGGCCGCGCAGCAAGGCCTTGTGGGCGCGCTTCACGCTATGTTTTGAGGAGCTGACTGCGCTGATGGGGCGGGCGCTGAAGGCTGATTCGGCTCTGAATCAACCACGACTTCCTCGGCATGGAACTGCGGCGCGCCGCCGGCCTCGTGATAGATGCGCGTGAGCAGCTCGCCGATCAGGCCGGCGGCGATCATCTGCGCGCCCATCAGCACCAGCATCACGCCCACCAGCAGCAGCGGCCGGCCGCCGATGTCGTGCCCGAACAGCTTGACGACGAGCAGCCACAGCAGGATCAGCGCGCCCGGCGCCGCCAGCCACAGCCCCAGCCCGCCGAAGGCGTGCAGCGGGCGCTGGCGGTAGCGCATGAAGAAGACGATCAGGATCAGATCGAGGATGACGCGGAAGGTGCGGTCGATGCCGTACTTGCTGACGCCGCGCGTGCGCGCGTGGTGGCGCACCGGCACCTCGGCGATGCGCGCGCCGGCCTCCTTGGCCAGCGAGGGGATGAAGCGGTGCAGCTCGCCGTACAGGCGGATGCGGTCGATGATGGGGCGGCGGTAGGCCTTCAGCGCGCAGCCGTAGTCGTGCAGGTGCACGCCGGTGGCGTTGGAGATGAGCTTGTTGGCGATGCGCGAGGGCAGCTTGCGCGACAGCTCGGCGTCCTGCCGGTCCTTGCGCCAGCCGCTCACCATGTCGACTTCGGGGTCGGTCTCCAGCCGCTGCAGCAGCAGCGGGATGTCGCCCGGCTCGTTCTGCAGGTCGGCATCCAACGTCACCACGTAGCGCCCGCGCACGCGGTCGAAGCCGGCCTGCAGCGCGCTCGACTGGCCGTAGTTGCGCGCCAGCATCACCGGGCGCAGCCAGGGCGTGGCGGCGGCCAGCTCGCGCAGCCTGGCGCGGCTGCCGTCGCTGGAGCCATCGTCCACCGCCAGCAGCTCCCAGGTCAGCGGCTGCCCGGCCATGGCCTGGCCGATGCGCGCCACCAGGTCGGGCAGGTTGTCCACCTCGTTGTAGATCGGCACCACGATGGAAACATCGGGTGCCGGGGTGCGGGCTGGGTCATGGGGCGTCGGATGGGAGGCGGGATAATGGCCGTCGATTGTGCCTTGCGCCGTGGCCCCGCCTGCAGGCCGTGCGTGCGGGCGCTGCCCTCCTTTGCTCCCATGAATGCTTCTGCGGCGCCTGGCGCCCTTGCCCCGATCTCGCCCCGTTCGCCCATCGCCCACCCGCTGGCGTGGCTGCTGGCCATCGCGCTGGCGCATGTGGCGGTGCGCGTGTCGGTGTCGCCGGCGCTGAAATGGGACGAGGCCGAGCAGATGCTGTGGTCGCAGCAGCTGGCGTGGGGCTACGGCGCGCAGCCGCCGCTCTACACCTGGCTGCAATGGGCGCTGAACCTGGTGTTCGGCCCCAGCGTGCTGGCGCTGTCGCTGCTCAAGCACGCCTTGCTGGCACTGACCTACGCCCTGATGTACTTGGCCGGGCGCGAGCTGCTGGGCCCGCGCGGGGCCTGGTGGGCCTCGGCCAGCATGCTGCTGCTGCCGGCGCTGGGCTGGTACTCGATCCGCGACCAGACCCACACCATCCTCGTCACCGCCATGACCTGCGGCGCCTGGTGGCTGCTGCTGCGCATCGTGCGGCAGCCGCGGCCGCTGGACTTTGCCGCGCTGGGCCTGGTATGCGCGCTGGGCCTGCTGGCCAAGTACAGCTTTGCGCTGGTCATCGCCGCCATGCTGCTGGCGGCGCTGTCGGTGCCCGAATCGCGCCGCGCGCTGCTGTCGCGCGGCTGGTGGTGGGCGCCGCTGGTGGGCCTGATCGTGGTGGCGCCGCACGCGGCCTGGCTGATGGCGCACCTGCAGGAGGCCACCACCGGCACCATCGGCAAGATGCAGATCCATCCCGAGCGGCGCCTGGGCAAGGGGCTGCTGAGCTTTGCCGACGGCATCGCCGGCACGCTGGCGCTGTGGGCCATCGTGGCAGTGTGGGCGTTTCGCGGCGCCTGGTGGCGCCGGCCGCTGGCGCCGGCCATGCCCTGGGCGCACCGCGTGTTCGTGCGCTACCACGTGCTGGTGCTGCTGGCGCTGCTGGGCATGGTGCTGTTCGCCGGGGTCACCAACTTCAAGGGCCGCTGGGTGCTGCCGCTGCTGTGCGCCGTGCCGTTGGCGGCCTTCGCGGCGCGGCCCGAGTTGCAGCAACATCCGCGCGGCGGGCGCTATACCGGCGCCATCGTCGTCATGGCCATCGTCATCCTCGCTGCCGCAGGGATACGCCCGTGGTTCAGCGGCCTGCGCGGCGAGGCGGATGAACTCAACCATCCCGCGGCCGAACTGGGCGTGGCGCTGCGCGCGGCCGGCTACGACGGGGTGAGCCCCATCATCGCGTCCGACCACATGATGGCCGGCATGCTGCGCACGCGCTTTCCGCAGGCCACGGTGGATGCCTGCACCTCGGAAGAAGAGGACGTGCCGCGCTGCGTGGCCACCAACGTCGCGCGCGCCCAGGCCGCCGGCCAAGGGTGGCTGCTGATCTCGCGCGCCGACCGCATCGAACCCGGCTGGTGGGACAAGGCCGACAGCGCGCTGCAGGCACCCGCGCCGCTGCAAACCATTGAGCTGCCCTTCCACATGGTGCGCGACGGCATGGCGCCGGCGCAGTATCCCTACCGCTGGCACGCCGCGGGGGCCAGGCCATGAGCACCATCCTCGTCACCGGCTGCGCCGGCTTCATCGGCATGCACTGCGCCGAGCGGCTGCTGGCGCGCGGCGCGCAGGTGGTCGGCATCGACAACCTGAACGCCTATTACGACCCGGCGCTGAAAGAAGCGCGCCTGGCGCGGCTCACGGGCCACCCCGTTTCCGTTTCGAGCGCATCGACCTGGCCGACCGCGCCGCCATGGCCGACCTGTTCGCGCGCGTGCAGCCCGCCCGCGTGCTGCACCTGGCCGCGCAGGCGGGCGTGCGCTACTCCATCGACCAGCCCGACGACTACACCGACAGCAACCTGCTCGGCTTCGGTCACATCCTGCAGGGCTGCCGCGCGGCGAGTGTTGAGCACCTGGTGTTCGCCAGCAGCTCCAGCGTGTACGGCGGCAACGCCAGGCTGCCTTACAGCGAGCGCGACGCGGTCGATCACCCCATAAGCTACTACGCCGCCACCAAGAAAGCCAACGAGGTGATGGCGCACACCTACGCGCATCTGTACGGCATCTCCGTCACCGGCCTGCGCTTTTTCACCGTCTACGGCCCCTGGGGCCGGCCCGACATGGCGCTGTTCAAGTTCACCCGCGCCATGCTGGCGGGCGAGCCGATCGACGTGTACGGCGAAGGCCAATTGGTGCGCGACTTCACCTACATCGACGACATCGTGGAAGGCGTGCTGCGCGTGCTCGACAAACCCGCCACGCCCGACCCGACCTACGACCCCGCTGCGCCCAACCCCGGCACCAGCAACGCGCCCTACCGCATCTTCAACATCGGCAACAGCGCGCCCACGGTGCTGATGGACTACATCACCGCGCTCGAATCCGCGCTGGGCATCACCGCGCACAAGCGCATGCTGCCCATTCAGCCCGGCGACATGCACAGCACGGCGGCCGACACCTCGGCGCTGGCGGCGTGGGTGGGTTTTGCACCGTCAACACCGGTTCAAACCGGTGTGGCACGCTTCGTGAACTGGTATCGGGGTTTTATGAAGGGCAGTGACCAGTGCAAGGCCCCAACAGCCCAACCTCCATACGCAGAGGACGCAAAGATGACGCAGAGGACGCTGAAGAACAGCCAGAATCCTTGGGTTTTTTTGCGTTCTCTGCGAATCCTTTGCGTCCTCTGCGTCCGGCAGTTCCCGATTTCTGCGAGTTTGAATTGACATGAAAGTCACCGTTTTCGGCACCGGCTACGTTGGTCTGGTGCAAGGGGCCGTGCTGGCCGATGTGGGGCACGACGTGGTCTGCGTCGATGTCGACGCCGCCAAGGTGGCCGCACTCAAGGCCGGCCGCATCCCCATCCACGAGCCAGGGCTGGAGCCCATCGTGCAGGCCAACCACGCCGCGGGCCGGCTGCACTTCACCACCGACGCGGCCGAGGGCGTGGCGCATGGCGAGCTGATCTTCCTGGCTGTGGGCACGCCCCCGACGAGGACGGCAGCGCCGACCTGCAGCACGTGCTGACGGTGGCGCGCACCATCGCGGCGCACATGACCGCGCCCAAGACCATCGTCAACAAATCCACGGTGCCCGTGGGCACCGCCGACAAGGTGGCCGAGGCCGTGCGCGCGGGCCTGCAGGCGCGCGGCGCCGACATCGCGTTCGAGGTCGTCAGCAACCCCGAATTCCTGAAGGAAGGCAACGCCGTGGCCGACTGCCAGCGGCCCGACCGCATCATCATCGGCACCGGCAGCGCCGCGGTCGAGGCCCAGCTGCGCGAGCTGTACGCCCCTTCAACCGCAACCACGACCGCATGGTGGTGATGGACGTGCGCAGCGCCGAGCTGACCAAGTACGCCGCCAACGCCATGCTGGCCACCAAGATCAGCTTCATCAACGAGGTGGCCAACCTGGCCGAGCGCCTGGGTGCTGACATCGAGGCCGTGCGCCGCGGCATCGGCAGCGATCCGCGCATCGGCTACCACTTCATCTACCCCGGCGTGGGCTACGGCGGCAGCTGCTTTCCCAAGGACGTGAAGGCGTTGATCCACACCGCGCAGTCCATCGGCTTCACGCCCGAGGTGCTGCTGGCCGTGGAGCGCCGCAACGAGTCACAGCGCCGCGTGCTGCCCGAGCGCATCGTCGCGCACTACGGTGGCAGCCTGAAAGGCAAAACCATCGCCGTCTGGGGCCTGGCCTTCAAGCCCGAGACCGACGACATGCGCGAGGCGCCCAGCCGCAACCTGCTGCAAGGCTTGTGGGCCGCCGGAGCCACGGTGCGCGCGCACGACCCGGTGGCGATGCAGGAGGCGCGCCGCATCTTCGGCGAGCGCGATGATCTGCTGCTGTGCGACACGCCCACGCAGGCGCTGGAAGGCGCCGATGCGCTGGCCATCGTCACCGAATGGAAGGCCTTCCGCGTGCCCGACTTCGCGCAGATGGCGCGCCTGCTGAGGACCGCATGGTGTTCGACGGCCGCAACCTGTACGACCCGGCGGTGCTGGCACGGCACGGGCTGGGCTACCAGTCGATCGGCCGGCAGGCTGTGTCGACAGCGCCGTGATGCTATATAAACAAGAGCTGTCATCGCTTGCTACATAAGCGCTGGAGCCGTTTTTCACTCATAAACCGCCATGCCCCGATTCGCCGCCAACCTGAGCATGCTGTACCCCGAACTGCCGTTCCTCGACCGCTTCGAAGCAGCGGCCAAGGACGGGTTCGAGGCGGTGGAGTACCTGTTTCCTTACGCCTATCCCGCCGAAGAACTGGTGGCGCGGCTCAAGGCCCATGGCCTGCGGCAGGTGCTGTTCAACGCGCCACCGGCCGGCACCGACGCCGCCAGCATCGACGCCGCCTGGGCCGCCGGCCTGCGCGGCACGGCCAGCCTGCCAGGCCGGGAGGACGAATTCCGCGCCGGTGTGCAACTGGCGCTGCGCTACGCCGCCGCGCTGGATTGCCCGCGCATCCACTGCATGGCCGGCCTGCTGGACGAGGGCGCCGACCGCGAGGTCGCGCGTGCGGTGTACGTGAGCAACCTGCGCTGGGCCGCGGCCGAGGCGGCGCGCGAAGGGCGCGACATCCTGATCGAGCCGATCAACCCGCGCGACATTCCGCGCTTCTTCCTCAAGCGCCAGGACGAGGCGCACGCCATCGTGCAGGAAGTGGGCGCGCCCAGCCTCAAGGTGCAGTTCGACCTGTACCACTGCCAGATCGTCGAAGGCGACGTGGCGACGAAGATCCGCCAGTACCTGCCCACCGGCCGCGTCGGCCACTTCCAGATCGCCGGCGTGCCCGAGCGGCACGAGCCCGACACGGGCGAGCTGAATTACCCTTACCTGTTCAGCGTCATCGACGAGGTGGCGGCGCAATGCGGCTGGCAGGGCTGGGTCGGCTGCGAGTACCGGCCGCGCGAAGGCGCCCAGCCCGGCGGCACCACGCGCGGGCTGGCCTGGCTGCGCCAATGGCGCACGGTGCACGCACCGGCATCTTGATACCAAAGGCTACACCCACGTGCGCGCGTTGCATTTCGATGCAGAGCTTCACCCAGGCCGGGTGCGCGGTGGCCGGGGCTGGGGCGTTGAACGAGGGTGGCACGGGTGGTCTGCGCGGTCGCCCGCATTCAGCACGCACTTGATGCAGAAGAAGGATTCATGACATGACTTCACACCTCACCTTCCGGTCGTCGCACCGCACCCTGGCCCTGCTGCTGGCCGCAGCCCTGGGCGCCAGCGGTGCCTGGGCCGAAAGCCCGAGTGGGCCGGCGGCGGCAAGGACCGCGACGGCCCGCCCGGCCAGATGAAGAAGCAGGACCGCGACGACCGTGGCGAGCGCCGTGTCCGCCGCGACAACGACGACGGCCGCTGGGACCGCAGCGACGACCGCCGGGGGCCACGGGCCGAGCGGGGTGACCGGGGCAATCGGGCCGACCGGGATGACCGCCGTGATCGCCGCGAGGCCCGTGATCGCGGCCCCGTCGTGGTCATCCAGCCCGGCGGCTTCTTCAACGACGGCCAGCGCCGCCATGCCCACCAGTGGTATGGCGAGCAATACCGCGCCGGCCACTGCCCGCCCGGCCTGGCCAAGAAGAACAACGGCTGCATGCCGCCCGGCCAGGCCAAGAAGTGGCGCGTCGGCCAGCGCCTGCCGGCTGGCGTCGTCTATTACCCGGTGCCGCAGCCCGTGGTGGTGCAACTGGGCCTGCCGCCGGCCGGCTACCGCTATGTGCGCGTGGCCAACGACATCCTGCTGATGGCCATCGGCACGCGCATGGTGGTCGATGCCATCACCGATCTGGGGCGTATCCTCTGAGCGGTCGCAACCCCGGGGCGCGTGCCCCGCATCGCTGAAGGCACCGAACGCCATGAACCACGCCACCCCCGCGCTCACCCGCCGCCGCTGGCACCAGCTGGGCGCCGCCGCCGCGCTGACCACGCTGCTGCCCGGCCTGGGCGCCTGCGCCAGCGGCGTGGGCGACCTGGCCGGCTACACCGTGTCGCAGCAGCGGCTCAACCAGCTGCTGGCGGCCAGCTTTCCGGTCACGCGCACGTTTGCCGGCCTGGCCGATCTGACGCTGCAGTCGCCCCGGCTGGGCCTGCTGCCAGCGGCCAACCGCATCGCCACGGCGTTCGACCTGGTGCTGTCCGAGCGCATCGCCCACACCCGCTACAGCGGCGGCATGGACCTGGACTACGGCCTGCGCTTCGACATGCAGGAAGGCGCCGTGCGCATGACCGACGTGAAGGTCAACCGCCTCATGATCGACCAGCTGCCGACGGCGCAGCGGCTGCTGGTGTCGCAATACGCGCCCGGCATTGCCGAACAGCTGCTGCACAACATGGTGCTGTACCGCCTGCCCGCCGAGCAGATGGCGCTGGCGCGCAACCTGGGCTGGGGCAACGCCGCCCTGCGCGTGCTGCCGCAGGGCCTGCGCATCGACATGGGGCCGGCGGGTTTGCGCTGAGCGGTCGCGCCATGTTCCAGGCCAAATAGGCCGTCAGCGCTTGCCAGTATTGCGCTGACAGCTCCTGAATTCATAGTTTTCTGGCGCCTGCAAGGCCGCTGCGGCTGCGCTGCATCAAACGCAGCCGGCGGCGGGCTTCGTATCATGGGGCGTGCCGCGCGGCGGCACCATGCCCCACGACAACACAGGAGACAAGCGACATGCCCAACACCCATCTGGCCATCGGCAACGGCCCGCACAAGGTCATCGGCCTGCACGGCTGGTTCGGCCACGCCCACGGCTGGGGGCCTTTCACCCAGCACCTCAACGGCCAGGATTTCAGCTACGCCTTCATGGACCAGCGCGGCTACGGCGGCATGAAGGGCAGCGGCGGGCCCTACACCGTCGAGCAGATCGCGCAGGACGCGCCGGCGCTGGCCGATTCGCTCGGCTGGCAGCGCTTTTCCATCATGGGCCATTCGATGGGCGGCGTCGGCATCCAGCAGGTGCTGGTCGCCGCGCCCGAGCGCGTGCGGTCGCTGGTCGCCATCACGCCCGTGTCGGCCGCCGGCGCGGGCTTTGACGACCAGGGCTGGCAGCTGTTCTCGGCCGCCGGCACTGATGGCGGCGCGCGCCGCACCATCCTCGACTTCACCTCCGGCAACCGCCTCACGGGCACCTGGCTCGACGCCATGGTCGCCAGCACCAAGGCACACTCCGACGACGAAGCCGTGGCCGGCTACATGCCTTCGTGGGCCAAGGCCAGCTTTGTCGACAAGATCAGCGACCAGAAGCTGCCGGTGCTGGTGCTGCCCGGCGAGCACGACCTGGCACTGGGCGAGCAGGCCTGCCGCGACACCTGGATGAAGCACTACCCCCACGCCGAGCTGCACGTGATCGGCAACGCCGGTCACTACCCGATGGACGAGACGCCGATCTACCTGGCCACGGTGATCGAGAAGTTCCTGGCCGGCGTGCCGGCGTAGCCTGCTTCGGCGCTGCGCGACAAGGTTCAGACCCCCAGCGCCGCATGCGCCGCCAGCGTCTGCACGCAGGCGCGCGCGGCCTCGGCGCCCTTGGCGACGAAGTGCTGGCGGAAGAAGTCGCGGTGGGTGTCGTGTTCGTGGAAGTCCTTGGGCGTGAGCACGACCGAGAACACCGGCACGCCGCTGTCGAGCTGCACGCGCATCAGGCCGTCGATGACGGCGCCGGCGACGAACTCGTGCCGGTAGATGCCGCCGTCGACCACCAGCGCGCAGCACACGATGGCGGCGTGCCGACTGGCGCGCGCCAGGCGCTGGGCCAGCAGCGGGATTTCAAAAGCGCCGGGCACGGCGAAGCGCTGCACGGCTGGCGGCGGCGCGCTGCCGCCGAGGCGCGCCAGCTCGTCGGCAAAGCCATCGTGGGCGCGCGCCACGATGTCGGCGTGCCAGCCGGCCTCGATGAAGGCGATGGGTGCGGTGGGTGCAAGGGGCTGATTCATGAAAGTCTCCTGAAGGGGACGAAGGTTCAGTGAATCAGGGCGCATGCGACAGCGCAGGGCGGCGCGCGGGCGCATGCCGACGGCCAGGGCCGGCACGCTGCCGCAACGCCGCGCCAGCGCGGCTTCGCACGCTCTCTTTCATCCGGACTGTGACCGTCGGCCCTGGCATCGCACCCGGTCTGCTGACCTTCGGCCTGCCGGGTGGCGGGCCGAAGCGCTCGCGGGCTCCCGCCGCAAGGACGGATACCGCCGGTGGGGACTTTCACCCCGCCCTGAGAACGCTTGTGCGACCGCGCTGCTGCGCGATCGCACAACGATGATACGGGGCGCACGTGCCGGTCGTGCAGCCAAGGCGACACCCGGGTGCCGCCGGTCTGGAGTTTTTAAGGGCTGATCGGCCGGAATATCCTGCTCTTCAGCGATCGATAGCAGCGCGTGTCATGCGCTGGCCAGCCGCTCGATCAACCCCGTTGCCGCCGCCGGGTTGCGCGCCTTGGCGGCGGCGATGAACTGCACGAACACTTCGCGCGGCGCGGTGTGCGCGGGCGCCGTGGCGGGGTCGACCAGCGGCAGGCCGGCGGGCAGGGCGCCCTGTTGCCAGCGGCGCACGCGTGCTGCCCACTGGTCGAGTGCACGCGGCGGGTAGCCCGTGGCTTCGCCGGGTTGCGAACGCATGAGCCGAGCGTAGACGAAGTCGGCCGTCGGGTCGGCGATGTTCGGGTAATCGGGCGAGTCGGTGTAGACGGTGGCGACGCCGTAGCTGCGCGCCAGGCGCACGTAGTCGGCGCAGGCAAAGCTGGCGTGGCGCGGCTCCAGCACATGGCGCAGCGGCAGGCCATCCACGGCGTCGGGCAGCAGGGCGAGGAAGCACTCGACGTCGTCGGCGTCGAAGCGCCGGAACGGCGGCAGCTGCCAGACGATGGGACCGAGCCTGTCGCGCAGTTCGGTGACGCCGCTCTCCAGAAAGTGGACCACGGCCTCGGCGCCCTCGGCCAGCGTCTTGCGCTGCGTGGCCAGCCGGTGCGCCTTGACGGCGAACACGAAACCCTCGGGCGTCTCGTCGCGCCAGCGGGCGTAGGTGGCGGGCTGCTGTGTGCTGTAGAAGGTGGCGTTGACTTCGAGGCCCGTCAGCGCGCGGCTGGCGTAATGCAGTTCCTGTGCCTGCGGCAGCCCGGCGGGGTAGAACACACCGCCGCGCCATTCGGCGTAGTTCCAGCCGCCGATGCCGACGCGAATACGGGGCGTATGGGCGGCCAAGGTCGCTATCTTAAAAATAGCTGCTTGCGCTTGCTGGATCGGCGCTGGGGGCTGATTTCATGTAAATCAACCCGCCGCTGGCACCGCCAGCCCGCGCTGCACTGCCGGCCGCGCCACGAAGGCGTCGAGCACGCGCTGCACCTGCGGGAAGCGGTCGAACTGCACCAGCTCGCGCGCCTCGTAAAAGCCGACAAGGTTGCGCACCCAGGGAAAGATGGCGATGTCGGCGATGCTGTAGTCGCCGCCCATCATCCAGTCGCGCCCTTGCAGGTGGCCGTCCAGCACGCGCAGCAGGCGCACGCTTTCGGCCACGTAGCGGTCGCGCGGGCGCTTGTCCTCGTAGTCCTTGCCGGCGAACTTGTGGAAGAAGCCGAGCTGGCCGAACATGGGGCCCAGGCCGCCCATCTGCCACATCAGCCACTGCAGCGCGTGGTAGCGCGCGGCCGGGTCTGGGGGCAGCAGCTGGCCGGTCTTGTCGGCCAGGTAGATCAGGATGGCGCCCGATTCGAACAGCGCCAGCGGCTGGCCGCCAGGGCCGTGCGGGTCGATGATGGCGGGGATCTTGTTGTTGGGGTTCAGGCTCAGGAACTCGGGCGACAGCTGGTCCTGCGTGTCGAAGCCGACGCGGTGCGCCTCGTAGGGCAGGCCGGTCTCCTCCAGCATGATCGAGGCCTTCACGCCGTTGGGCGTGGGCAGCGAATACAGCTGCAGGCGGTCGGGGTGGCGCGCGGGCCATTTGCGGGTGATGGCGAAGTGCTGGAGTGCGTGTGTCATGCGGGCCAATATACGCCCGGCAGCTTGGCCTTCGTGCTGGCGTGGACGTGCGCAAGGGCGTAAAGTGCCTGCTCTTTCTGATGTTCACAGGGTCACCGCCATGAACGCTCCGCTGCACCGTGAAATGCCCGGCGCCCCGGCCTGGGACGCCGCCGCCGCGCTGGACCAGATCGGCCGCCAATGGGACGGCGACATCGTGCGGCGCCTGTCCGACTACATCGCCATCCCGGCCAAGTCGCTGGCGTTCGACCCCGACTGGGCGGCGCACGGCTTCATCGACCGCGTGGTGCGCGATGCGGCGCAATGGGTCGAGTCGCAGAAGGTGCCGGGCCTCAAGCTGGAAGTGGTGCGCATCGACGGGCGCACGCCGGTGATCTTCTTCGAGATCGAAGGGACGAAAGCCGGCGCTGCGCAGACGGTGCTGATGTACGGCCACCTCGACAAGCAGCCCGAGTTCACCGGCTGGCGCAGCGACCTCGGGCCGTGGACGCCGAAGTACGAGGACGGCAAGCTCTACGGCCGCGGCGGCGCCGACGACGGCTACGCCGTGTACGCCGCCATCGCCGCCGTGCAGGCGCTGAAAAGCCAGAACGTGCCGCACCCGCGCATCGTCGGCCTGATCGAGACCAGCGAGGAAAGCGGCTCGCCCGATCTGCTGCCCTACGTCGACGCGCTGCGCCCGCGCCTGGGCGACGTCGGGCTGGTCGTCTGTCTGGATTCGGGCGCCGGCAACTACGACCAGCTGTGGCTGACCACCAGCCTGCGCGGCATGGCGGCGGGCACCTTGAAGGTCGAGGTGCTGACCGAAGGCGTGCATTCGGGCGATGCGTCGGGCCTGGTGCCTTCATCGTTCCGCATCCTGCGCCACGTGCTCGACCGGCTGGAGGATTCCGCCACCGGCCGCCTGCTGCCGGCCAGCTTTCATTGCGACATCCCGGCCGAGCGTGTCGAGCAGGCCAAGCAGACTGCCGCCATCCTGGGCGACGACCTGTTCAAGCGCTACCCCTGGGTGCACTACGACTGCGGAGGCGAATCGCGCAGCGTGCTGCCGATGACGGGCGACCCGGTCGATGCGCTGCTGGCGCGCACCTGGCGGCCCACGCTCAGCGTCACCGGGGCCGAGGGCTTTCCGGCGCCGCAGGACGCCGGCAACGTGCTGCGGCCGTACACGGCGTTCAAGCTCAGCCTGCGCCTGCCGCCGCTGGTGGACGCGGCGCAGGCGGTGCAGCAGGTCAAGCGCCTGCTGGAAGACAACGCGCCCTGCCAGGCCAGGGTCACCTTCGAGAGCCAGGGTGGCGCCTCGGGCTGGAACGCGCCGGCATCGGCGCCGTGGTTCGAGCAGGCGCTGAACGCCGCTTCCAGCACCCACTTCGGCGCGCCCTGCGGCTACATCGGCCAGGGCGGCACGATCCCGCTGATGAACCAGCTCAGCGAGGGCTTCCCGACCTCGCAGATGATGGTCTGCGGCGTGCTGGGGCCGCGCAGCAACGCGCACGGCCCCAACGAATTCCTGCACGTGCCCTATGCCAAGAAGCTCACCGCGGCCGTGGCCGAGGTGATCGCGCGCATGCCCTGATGACGAGCGATTCCACGCTGTCGCACTTCGCCAGCGCGCACGGCGATGCGCTGGCGCTGCACGACTGGCCGCTGTCGGCCGGCTGGCCCACGCGCGGCGTGGTGCTGCTGGTGCACGGCCTGGGCGAACACGTGGGCCGCTACATGCACGTGGCCGACCGGCTGAACCAGTGGGGCTTTTCGGTGCGCGGCTACGACCAGTACGGCCATGGCGAATCGGCCGGCATTCGCGGCGAACTGCCGACCGACGACCAACTGCTGACCGACCTGGCCGCCGTCATCGACGACACCCGCATCCGCATGGACGACCGCCTGCCGCTGATCCTGCTGGGGCATTCGCTGGGCGGCCTGGTGGCCGCGCGGCTGGTGTCGCTCAAGCTGCGGCGGGTGGATGCGCTGGTGCTGTCGTCACCCTCGCTGGACGTGGGCATGACCGTGGTGCAGAAGGCGCTGACCGCCTCGCTGTACCGCGTGGCACCGCAGGCCCGCGTGGCCAACGGGGTGGACGCGCGCTTTCTGTCGCACGACCACGCCGTGGTGGATGCCTACCGCGACGACCCGCTGGTGCACGACCGCATCAGCGCCCGGCTGGCGCACTTCATCGCCACGGCGGGGCCGGCGGTGATCAAGCGCGCACCGCGCTGGAAGGTGCCCACGCTGCTGCTCTACGCCGGGCAGGACCGGCTGGTGCGGGCCGCCGGCAGCCGCGCCTTTGCCAGCGCGGCGCCCGCTGAATGGGTGACGGCGCAGGACTTTCCCATGCATTACCACGAGCTGTTCAACGAGCTCGAAAGCGCGCCCGTGTTCGAGGCGCTGCACGACTGGCTGGTGTCGCGCTTTCCGCCCATCGTGCTGGGCGAGGCCAGCGAGCCGATGCCCGGCGGCGCGCCGTCGCACTTCTAGAACGCCGGTCGAACGGGTTACCCCGTTCGCGTGATACCGCGCGGGCTGACAAAGATTTACATTGCCTGAAAACAGTGGCGCACCAGTAGCGGTGCGGCGCGTGCGGGTTGCCGTCATCCCAGTCGGGGGAGGGTGCAGCCAAGGAGGGCACGATGAACAACAGGAACGAAGCAAGTGGGTGGCCGGGCGCCGTGCGCGCCGTGCTGGGCGGGGTGGCGCTGGGCGGCCATGCCCTGGCCTGGGCCAGTTGTGTCGGTGGCGGCCTGCCGCATCTGCCGCAGGGCCCGTTCGTCGACGCGGGCGGCGGGATGGTGCGGCACGTGCCCAGTCAGACGGTGTGGAAGCGCTGCGCCGAGGGGCAGAACTGGGTCGGCACCAGGTGCGTCGGCCAGCCGCTGGTGCTGACCGCCGCGGCGGCGCAGGCGCGTGTCGTCGCCGTCAACGCCAGTGCGCCGGGCACGCGCAACGCGGGGCAGACCAGCTGGCGCCTGCCCCGCGTGCACGAGCTGCGCTGGCTGGTCGAGTCGGGCTGCGAGCGGCCGGCCATCAACCAGACGCAGTTCCCGGCCACGCCGGTGCTGCCGTTCTGGACCGAAACCCCGTTCGTCAATGCCTACAACGCGGCCTGGACGGTGGACTTCGCGCGTGGCGAACCCCGCAGCGCCAGCCGGCTGTCGACGGCCGCCGTGCGCCTGGTGCGTGTGGCCGCCGACGCGGAGATCCGGCGCGATCCCGTGCTGGCAGCGCGATCAGACAAACCCTCGACGGGCCGCAGCCGCGCCGCGTCGGCCCGGGCCGCCGTACCGCCGCCGCTGGCGGACGCGATCCACATCAGCGTGCCCTCCGCGCCGCCGGAGCTGCCCTGGACGAGCCTGCTGCCGCCACCCGGCCCGGAGTGCCGCTGACGTTGCTCAGTCGGCCGCGCGCAGCGCCGTCTGGCGACCGCGCCAGCCCAGCCAGGCCAGCGCGCCGCCCACCAGCGCCAGCGCGGGCAGCGAACCCAGGTTCAGCCACATCCAGCCCTGCGTGGTCACCAGCGCGCCCGAGGCGAACGAGGTGAACGCCATGGTGGCGAAGACGCAGAAGTTGATCGCCGCCTGCGCGCGGTCCTTCTCCTCCGGGCGGTAGGCCGTCAGCGCCAGCGTGGTGCTGCCGGTGAACAGGAAGTTCCAGCCCACGCCGAGCGCGAACAGCGCGATCAGGAACTGGTGCAGGTCCACGCCCGACAGCGCGATGGCCACGCACACCACGTTCAGCACCACGCCCGCGCCCATGACGGGCAGCACGCCGAAGCGCTTGATCAGGTGCCCGGTGAAGAAACCCGGCGCGAACATGCCGATGACGTGCCACTGCAGCACCAGCGCCGTCGATTCGAAGTCGAAGCCGCACACCTGCATGGCCAGCGGCGTGGCCGCCATCAGCAGGTTCATCACCCCATAGCCCAGCGCCGCGCCCACGGTGGCGACGACGAACACCGGCTGCCGCATGATCTGGCCCAGCGGCCGCCCGGCGCTGCTGCCGGGCGCCTTGGCCGGTGCGGGTGGAAAGTCGATGAACGCCATCACCCCCATGGCCAGCACCGCCACCACCGCCAGCGCCAGGTAGGCGCCGACGAAGGGCACGGGCAGCACGGCGCGCGTCCAGGCCGCCAGGTTGGGGCCGACGATGGCGCCCAGCAGCCCGCCGGCCAGCACCAGCGACACCGCCTTCTCGCGCCAGGTCGGGGCGGCCAGCTCGGCCGCGGCGAAGCGGTACAGCTGCCCGTTGGCGCTGTAATAGCCGGCAATCATGGTGGCCGCCACCAGCAGCCAGAACTGGCGCGTCCACGCCGCGAAGGCCGCCAGCAGCGCCGAACCCAGGGCCACGGCCAGCCCGATCTGGAACGAGCCCTTGCGCCCGAAGCGCGTCTGCGCGCGCGCCACCAGCGGCGTGGCCAGCGCGCCGCCCACCACGTAGCCCATCACCGGCAGCGTCGCCATCCAGCCGAACGGCGCCAGCTGCAGGCCCACCAGGCCGTTGATGGCGATGAATGTGACGTTGTTGGTGAGGAACAGGCCCTGCACCAGGGTGAGCAGCAGCAGGTGGCGGTTCATGGCAGGCTCAGGCAGGCCAGCGCGGCCAGCGGCGCGGTTTCGGCGCGCAGCACGCGCGGGCCGAGGTCGATCGGCAGCCAGCCGGCGGCGCGCGCGGCGGCGTCCTCGTCGGGGCTCAGGCCGCCCTCGGGGCCGGACAGCAGGTGCACGGCGGCCTGCGGTGCCAGCGCCGCGGCACGGGCGCGCAGCGATTCGGCTTCCGGCGCGAGCGACAACACCCAGCGCGTGCCGGCGACGTCCGCAGGCTGCATCAGATGCTCCTGAAAAGTGAGCTGATCGCGCACGTCCAGCAAACGATTGCGGCCATTTTGTTCACAAGAAGCCGCGGCCACCGCCTGCCAGTGCGCGCGCTTCTTCGTGGCCCGCTCGCCCGACAGGCGCAGGCTGCTGCGCGCCATCAGCAGCGGCGTCAGGCTGGCGGCGCCCAGCTCGGTGGCCTTCTCGACCAGCCAGTCCATGCGCTCGGCCGCCATCAGGCCGACGGCCAGGTGCACGGCGCGCGCGGCCTCGCGCTCGACCGGGGTGTGCGTTTGAACCGCCACATCCACGTCGCTGCGCCCCATGCGCGTGACGGTGGCCGACCACTCGCCGCCCTCGCCGTTGAACAGCGTGATGCCATCGCCCGGCTGCAGCCGCAGCACCTGCACATGGCGCGCGGCACCGGGCGGCAGCGCCAGCGCGCGCCTGCGGCGAGCGGGACGGGAACGTGAAAACGTGGCATGGGACCACGATTGTCGTTGAGCCGCCGGTCACGACATGCCCTGGCGCCGCGCTAGCATTTGCGCACCATGCCCCAACGTCTTGCCCCCAGCACCACCGCCTGCCCGTCCTGCCGCGCCCCGATGGAGGTGCACCACGTGGCCGGGCACAACGGCACCACCCTGGAACTGGACCTGTGCCACGCCTGCCACGGCCTCTGGTTCGACGGCAACGAGAACCTGCGCATGGCACCCGGCGGCGTGGTCGACCTGTTCCGCCAACTGCACGAACACCGCGACGACCCGCAGGCCCCGCTGGTGCGCGACATGGCCTGCCCGCGCTGCCGCCGCCGGCTGACCGAAGGCAGCGACGTGGTCAAGCACGGGCGCTACTTCACCTGGCGTTGCCCGCAGCGGCATGGGCGCTTCTCCACCTTCTCGTCGTTCATGATCGAGAAGGGCTTCGTGCGCCAGCTCACCAAGCCCGAGATCGCCGACCTGGCCGAGCGCCTGAAGGTGATCCACTGCAACAGCTGCGGCGCGCCGGTCGATTTGCGCGAGCACAGCGCCTGCCCCTACTGCCGTGCCGCCTTCTCGCTGCTCGATCCCAAGGCGGTGGAACAGGCCCTGGCCAACTATGGCCAGAAGGCACAGCGCAGCACCGAGGGCCCCCAACCGGCCGACCTGGCCGACGCGCTGGTGACCATCGAGCGCGACCGCGAGCGTGCCCGGCGGGAAGAGCAGCAGGACCGCTGGCGCCAGGGCGGCACCGGCATCGGCGACACCACGGTGGATGCCCTGTGGGTGGCGGGGCTGGAACTGGTGTGGAATGTGCTGAGACGCTGACCGGGCGCGACGTCGCCGGCGCGACCGCGCCCGGGTGAAGCCGGATGCGCGCGGCCACCGGATGGTGCCAAGATACGGTGCATGAACACCCCCGCCCTCACCGCCCGCGTTCCCCACATCCGCCGCTACCAGGACTGGCTGCGCGACACGCGCGGCCTCGCCTTCGACGACTACCACGCGCTGTGGCGCTGGTCGACCACCGATCTCGACGCCTTCTGGCAGAGCATCTGGGACTACTTCGACATCCAGTCGCCCACGCCGCACACGGCGGTGCTGGCGAAGAACGTCATGCCTGGGGCCGTGTGGTTCCCCGGTGCGCAGACCAACTACGCGCAGCAGGTGTTCCGCCACGTGCAGCCGGCGCACGCCGCGGGGCTGCCGGCCATCATCAGCGAGAACGAGAAGGGACAGGTGCGGACCTTAAGCTGGCCCGAGCTGAAGCGCCAGGTCGCTTCGCTGGCGCTGCACCTGAAAGCGCAGGGCGTGCAGCCGGGCGACCGGGTGGCGGCCTACATGCCGAACATCCCCGAGACCATCGTCGCCTTCCTGGCCACCGCCAGCATCGGCGCCGTGTGGAGCGTGTGCGCGCCCGACATGGGCACGAACGCGGTGCTGGATCGCTTCAAACAGATCGAACCCAAGGTGCTGATCGCCGTCGACGGCGTGACCTGGGCCGGGCGCGACATCGACCGCCTGGCCGTGGTGCAGGAACTGCGGGCGGCGCTGCCCAGCGTGCAGCACCTGATCGTGCAGCGCAATCTCGATACTACGGTTTCAGTAGCTGACAGCGCAGACTGGGCAGGCGCTACAGCCCGAAATGATGCTGAAACTGCCGCCTTCGAACCGATGTGGCTGCCGTTCGACCATCCGCTGTGGGTGGTGTATTCCAGCGGCACCACCGGCCTGCCCAAGCCCATCGTGCACGCGCATGGCGGCATGATCCTGGTGATGCTGATGCTGGCCAGCCTGCACAACGACGTGGGCTGCAGCTACGCGCCCGAGACGCTGGGCGAGCGCTTCCACTGGTACAGCTCCACCGGCTGGGTGATGTGGAACGCGCAGATTGCCGGGCTGCTGTCGGGCACCACCTGCGTCATCTTCGACGGCAGCCCCGGCGGCAGCAAGGAGGCGCCCGACTGGACGGTGCTGTGGCGCTTCGCCGCGCGGCACCAGGTCACGTTCTTCGGCGCCGGCGCGGCGTTCTACGCCAATTGCATGAAGGCCGGCGTCGACCTGGCGCAATGCGGCGACCTGTCGCGCATCTGGGCGCTGGGCACCACCGGCTCGCCGCTGGCGCCCGACGTGCAGGCCTGGGGCACCGAGCAGTTCCGCCGCATCGCCAGCGGGCCACTGCAAGCTGATATCTGGTGGTGCAACATCAGCGGCGGCACCGACTTCTGCGGCGCCTTCATCGGCGGCCACCGCGAGCTGCCGCAGGCCCGGCGTGATGCAGTGCCGCATGCTGGGCGCGGCGGTGGAGGCGTGGAACGACGCCGGCGAGCCGGTCGTCGGCCAGGTCGGCGAGCTGGTGTGCACGCAGCCCATTCCGTCGATGCCGCAGTACCTGGTGAACGACCCCGACGGCGCGCGCTACCGCGCCAGCTACTTCGAGATGTACCCGCCCGGCCACGGCCGCAAGCCCGGCGGCGGCGATCTGGACAAGAGCGCGGGCAGCGTGTGGCGCCACGGCGACTGGCTGCGCGTGGGCGATGAGAACGGCGAGGGCGAGTGGTGCGTGATCTACGGCCGCAGCGACGCCACCATCAACCGCCACGGCCTGCGCATGGGCACCAGCGAGATCTACAGCGCGGTCGAGGGCATCCCCGAGGTGCTCGATTCGATGGTGATCGACCTCGAATACCTGGGCAAGCAAAGCTACATGCCGCTGTTCGTGGTGCTGCGCCCCGGCGTGGTGCTGGACGAGGCGCTGACGAAGCGCATCAACGAGGCCATCCGCCAGTCCTTGAGCCCGCGCTTCGTGCCCGACGCCATCTTCCACGTCACCGAGATTCCGCGCACCCTGTCGGGCAAGAAGCAGGAGCTGCCGATCAAGAAGCTGCTGCTCGGCCAGCCGCTGGAGAAGGTGGTCAACCGGGAGGCCATGGCCAACCCGGCCTGCCTGGCGTGGTACGAGGATTTTGCCAAGCAGCGCATTGCCGCTATTGATTAAGTAGCTGCCAGCGCCGTATGCAAGCCGATGATCGGGCAATTTCGCTTGAATTTCCGTTTCTGTCGGGCGACGACGTGGCCAGCCGCCTGGTGCGCGCCATCGACTGGGTGGCCACGCCGCTGGGGCCGATCGCGCAATGGCCGGCCCCGCTGCGCACCGTGCTCGGGACGATGCTGCGATCGCGCAACCCCATGCTGCTGTACTGGGGCCCGCAGCTCACGCACTTCTTCAACACCGCCTTCATCCCGAGCCTGGACACGCGGCAGTTTCCCGGCGCCATGGGCCAGCCGGGCGAGCAGGCCTGAGCGACATCTGGCCGGTGATCGGCCCCAAGCTGCGCCACATCATGCAGGGCGGCGCCGCCACCTGGGACGAAGACCAGCTCATCCCCGGCCTGCGCGACGGCCGCACCGTGGACGTGTACTGGAACTACAGCTTCACCCCCGTGTTGCTGGAGGACGGGCAGGTGGGCGGCGTGCTGGTGGTGGCCACCGAAACCACCGCGCGCATGGTGGCTTCACGCCGCCAGGCCGCGCTGCACCAAGTGAACGATGCGCTGGCGCGCCTGTCGCCGGACAAGCCCGACCTGTTCTCCGCCGCCTTGCAGTCGCTGCAGGCCGCCAGCCGCGACGTGCCGTGCGCGGCCTACCTGCGCTGGCCCCACGCGGCCGACGCGCCCCAGGTGGTGGATTGCGTGGGCATCGGCGAGTACCAGTGGCCGGCGGGCGAGCCCGTGCTGCCGACCGCGCTGGCGGGGCAGCAGGCGCTGTTCGACACGCTGATGCAGGGCCGGCACGTGGTGCTGCCGGGCAGGCTGCGCCTGACCACGCCCGAGCACCCCGAGCCGGTGACCGACCTGGTGCTGCTGCCGATGCGCCATGCCGGCGAAGCGGGGCTGCAATGCATGGGCTTCGGCCTGAACCCGCGCGTGCCGCTGGACCAGGCCTACCTGCAGTTCCTGCAGCAGATCGCCGACGACGTGGGCGCCGCCATCGACCGCGGCGAATCGGCCCGCGCCCGCGCGCGCGCCTTCGAGGAGCGCGACAACCTGCTGCGCCAGGCCCCGGTGGCCATCGCCATCCTGTCGGGCCCCGAGCAGACCTTCACCCTGGTCAACCCGCTGTACTGCCGCGTCACCGACCGCAGCCCGGACCAGCTGATCGGCAAGACCTACCGCGAGGCGTTTCCCGAGCTGGCCGACACGCCGCTGCCCGGCATCCTGCAGCAGGTCTACCGCACGGGCGAGCGCTACGCCAGCCCCGAGAGCCTGATCCCGCTGACCATCGACGGCGCGCTGAGCGACCGCTACTTCGAGTTCAACCTGGAGCCCATGCGCGACCTGCAGCAGCAGGTGACCGGGCTGATGGCCGTGGCCATCGACGTGACCCACCGCGTGCTGGCCCGCGCCAGCCTGGACCGCAGCCATGCCGAGCGGCAGCAGCTGCTGGAGCGCGCGCACGACGCGGCCCGCGCCAAGGACGAGTTCCTGGCCATGCTGGGGCACGAGCTGCGCAACCCGCTGGCGCCCATCGTCAGCGCGCTGCACGTGATGGAGCGCAAGGGCGCCGGCGCCGAGCGCGAGCGCGCGGTCATCGAACGCCAGGTCAAGCACATGACGCGGCTGGTCGACGACCTGCTGGACGTGTCGCGCATCGCGCGCGGCCGCATCCGGCTGGAGCCCACGCTGGCGCGCGCGGCCGTGCTGCTGCAGCGCGCGGCCGAGATGGTGCAGCCGCTGGTGGAGCAGCGCGGGCACCGGCTCGACGTCAGCCTGCCGTCGTCGCCCGTGCTGTGGTGGGGCGACTCGGCGCGGCTGGTGCAGGTGATCACCAACCTGCTGACCAACGCCGTGCGCTACACGCCGCCCGGCGGGCACATCCGCCTGTCGGGGCGCCGCGAGGGGCAGGCGCTGGTGATCGAGGTGGCCGACAACGGCACGGGCATCGCCCCCGAGCTGCTGCCCGACGTGTTCGACGTGTTCTACCAGGGCCAGAAGCAGGGCATCGACCGGTCGCAGGGCGGGCTGGGCCTGGGCCTGGCGCTGGTCAAGAACCTGGTGGTGCTGCATGGCGGCGAGGTCGAGGCGCACAGCGCCGGGCGCGACCAGGGCAGCCGCTTCGTGGTGCGCCTGCCGCTGCGCGAACAGCCGGCGCTGGCCGAAGGGGCCTGGCCCCAGGGCGAGCAGGCGGCGGCGCAGAGCCGGCGCGTGCTGCTGGTCGATGACAACCGCGATGCGGTCGATCTGCTGGCCGAATCGCTGGCCCTGCAGGGCAACGAGCTGCGCGTGGCCTACACGCCCGAGCAGGCGCTGAGCGTGGCCGAGCGCTTTCAGCCCCAGGTGGCGGTGCTGGACGTCGGCCTGCCGGACATGGACGGCCATGAGCTGGGGCGGCGCCTGCGCGCGCGCCTGGGTGAGGGCTGTGTGCTGATTGCCCTGTCAGGCTACGGGCAGGACAGCGACCGCGAGCGCGCGCAGGTGTCCGGCTTCGCCCATTACCTGGTCAAGCCGGTGGAGCCGGCCCAGCTGCACGCGCTGATCGCCGGCATCCCGGTCAACGGGACAGCGCAGCGCGGCTGAGCGGCGGTGTGCGGTGTCGCCGGCGTCGGGCGTCAGAGCGACAGCAGGCGGCGCAGCGCCGCCAGATCGACCGGCTTGCGGAAGTAGTGGTCGACGCTGTCGAAGGTCTGGCTGACGCGCGCGTCGTCCGGGTCGCTGCCGCTGATGGCGATCAGCACCATGGCGTCGCCGTAGCGCTGGCGCAGCTCGCGCGTCAGTTCATGGCCGTCCATGCCGGGCATGGCCACGTCCAGCAGCACCATGTGGGGGCGAAATTGCTCGATCAGCGACAGCGCGCGCTCGCCGCTGGTGGCCGTCTGCACCTGGTAGCCGTCCAGCTCGAGCGCCGCGGCCAGCATGTCGGCGGCGTCCAGCTGGTCGTCGACCACGACCACACGGACATCGGCCATGGGCGCCGCAGATTCTGGCGACAAGGATGAACCCGTCATTGAAGACCCTTCCCTGGTCATCTGAACCCTGAAACCCAGTGCCTGGACATCGTCCACATGGCTTCGCATCGCTGGTTTCATGGCGTGGAAGGGCAGGTGCGGGATTATCGCTGGGCGTAGGTCATTTTTACTATGCAAAATGACATAGAAGCCGCGTTCGTTGACCTGTGACAAGTCCACGGCCTGGTGACGCGCGTGTAAAGATGGTCTGCCGCCGCTGGGGCCGGGCGTTGAACCTGTTGGAAGGGCGCCACGGTGCGCGCCTTGAAGGAACTCGATATGCATCCCTCTGCTGTCCTTACCCGCACCACGCTGGAGCTGGGGCTGGCCGTGCTCGCCGCGGGCGGTGCTGCCGCGCAGGGCGTGGTCAACGCCCGCGTGCTGTCGTCCACCCCGGTCTGGGAGCCGGTGCCGGTGTCCGACTGTGCGCCCGGCAGCTACGGCGGCCGCACCTCGGGCGGTGGTGCCGGCGTGGGCGCGGTGATGGGCGGGCTGATCGGCAGCCAGATGGGCAAGGGCTCGGGCCATATCGCCGGGGCCATTCTGGGCGCGCTGGGCGGTGCCATGCTGGGCAACGCGGCCGAGGCTTCACAGGGTGGCTATTACGGCGGCTACCCCGGCCAGTGCGGCACGCGCTACGAGAACCGCGTGACGGGCTACGACGTGACCTACGAAATGGGTGGTCGCCAGTACCAGACCCGCACCGCGCAAGCCCCCGGCGCCTGGATCCAGGTGCCTGGCGATCCGTACTACAACCAGGGTGGCTACGGCGCGGTGCAAAGCTACCCGGTGAACCCGCCGCCGGTGGCGGGTTATCCGCTGCCGGCCTACCCGGCCGCGGGCGAGCAGTCGGGCGTGGTCACGGCGCCGCCAGTGGCGTATGGCGGCTATCCCAGCCCTTATCCGGCCCAGGGCTATCCGCCGCCATACCCCGCCCAGCCGTACCCGGCGCCGGTGTACCGGCAGGCCTATCCGCCACCCGCGTATCCCGCGTACCCGGCACCGGTCTACGTGCGGCCGGCGCCGGCCTACGTGGCGCCGGTGGGCGTCAACCTGTCGATCGGCGGCGTCATCGGCGGCCGCCACAGCCGCGGCGGGGTGGGCGTGGGCATCGGCTTCTGAAGCCGAACGCTATATTAAAGATAGCTGTCAGCGCTTGCAGCACAATCGCTGAAGGCCGATTTGACACTTAATCCAGCAGCCTGAGCTGACGCCGCAGCCGCGCCACTTCTTCCATCAGGTCGGCCGCCAGCGCGGCCAGTTGCGGGTCGGCGTCGTAGGTGTGTTCCAGCTCGGCGATACGGCGCGCGCGCGTCAGCGTGGCGCCGGCAAAGCGCCATTCGGCCGCGCCGCCGCCGGCCAGCGGCTGCAGCACGCCGGCTTCCACGCGGGTGAGCACCCACTCAGGCGGCATATGGCAAGCCTGCGCCAGCTGCTGCAGCGTCAGCGCGGCGTCGTCCAGCAGTTCGACCAGCTCGGCAGGAACGGAAATGGGCATCGGGCTCATGTCGGTGTGCTCTCCCAATCAAACGCGGCGCGGGTCGAACCCGGGGTAGGCCTTGGCCAGCGCTTCCCAGGCGGCCTTCTGCTCGGGCGTGACGGCGCCGGGCACGGCGATCTCCAGCTCCAGGAACAGGTCGCCCGGCGTGGCCGACGACGGAATGCCGCGCCCCTTCAGCCGCAGCTTGCGCCCGCCGCCGGAACCGCTGGGCACGGTCACTTCCACCGTCTTGCCGTCGGGCGTGGTGACGTGGACGGCGCCGCCGGTGGCGGCCTCCCACGGCGTCACGCGCAGCTTCTGCGTCACGTCGCGGCCGTCGATGCGCCAGCGTGCGTCTGGGCGGAACTGCACTTCCAGGAACAGGTCGCCCGCCGGCCCGCCGCCGAAGCCGGGGCTGCCCTGGCCGGCCAGGCGTATCATCTGGCCTTCCTTCACGCCTTGCGGAATCTTCACCTGCAGCGTGCGCTCCTCAGGCACCACGTGGCCCTGCGCATCCACCTTGGCGCCGCGCAGGTTGATGCTGCGCTCGGCGCCGCGGTAGGCGTCGATCAGCTCCAGCTCGATGCGGGCGTGGTGGTCCTCGCCGCGCATCTGCGCCTGCGTGCCGCCACCCGCGCGGCTACGCGGACCAGCGCCGCCGCTTGCTCGCGCGCGGCCGAACATCTGCTCGAAGAACTCGCTGAAGTCCTGGTTGTCGCCGCCGAAATGCTGGCGGAACGCCTCGCCCCGCCCGCGCCGCCGTCGCGGAACTCGTAGCCGGTGTTCCAGCCGGGCGGCGGCCGCACGTCGTCGCCCGAGCGCGCGCCGGCGGCCCAGGCCTGCGCGCCCACGGTGTCGTAGGCGGCGCGCTTCTCGGGATCGCTCAGCACGGTGTTGGCCTCGTTCACCTCGGCCATGCGGGCGGCGGAATCAGCCTCCTTGCTGACGTCGGGGTGGTACTTGCGCGCCAGCTTGCGGAAGGCCTTCTTGATGTCGTCCTGCGTGGCGCTCTTGTCGACGCCGAGGATCTGGTAGTAGTCCTTGAACTGCATGCGCTTCTCGGGTGGGTGGGGATCGCGTGGCGAATGCACGCGCCGTCATTGCCGCCTCAGATGCGGGCCATTGTCCCATTTGCAACGCCGGCGGTGGACGTGCGGGCACCGTAGACTTGTCGTTTTCATCGGCTTCGCATCGTTTCGCACCATGTCCACCCCGCTCCCGACCGAGATCGTCCAAGCCTTCACCCCCGCCGGCGTGCTGCGCGCTTCCATCAACCTGGGCAACCCCATCCTGGCCGGGCGCAACGCGGCCGGCGAGCCGGCGGGCGTGTCGATCGACCTGGCGCGCGCCTTCGCCGAGCGCTTGGGCGTGGGCTGCGAGCTGGTGGTGTTCGAGAAGGCGCAGGCCTCGGTCGAGGCGGTGCGCGGCGAGCAGGCCGACATCGGCTTCTTCGCCATCGACCCGCTGCGCGGCGAGGGCATCCGTTTCACCGCGCCCTACGTGCTGATCGAGGGCGCGTATCTGGTGCGGCAGGATTCGCCGCTCGCCGACAACGCCGAGGTCGACGTGCCCGGCCGCCGCGTGGTGGTGGGCCAGGGCAGTGCCTACGACCTGTTCCTGTCGCGCGAGCTGAAAAGCGCCAGCATCGAGCGCGCGCCCAGCTCGCCCGACGTGGTGCCCACGTTCATGGCGCGGAACGCCGACGTGGCGGCCGGCGTGAAGCAGCAACTGGAGGCCGACGCCGCACGCCTGGGCGGGCTGCGCCTGCTGCCCGGGCGCTTCATGGTGATCCAGCAGGCCATGGGCCTGCCCGCCGGGCGTGGCGAGACGGCGCAGGCCGCGCTGGCGGCGTTCGTCGAAGAGATGAAGGCGAGCGGCTTCGTGGCCGAAGCGATGAAGCGCCATGGCGTGCAGGGCGCGGCGGTGGCGCCGGCGGCCTGAGCGCCTGTGCTTCTGTGGGAGCGGGCTTGCCCGCGATCAGCGCTGATCGCGGGCAAGCCCGCTCCTACAAAAACTATGAATTTAATAGCTGCTGGCGCTTATGGGACGGGAGCTGCAGGCCGATTTGGCTTGAAGCCTTCCGCTGCCCTCACACCCGCGCCTTGCCCGGCACGCGCCGGTTCACCAGCACGATGCCCACCGCCACCAGCGCCAGCGCCAGCAGCAGCGATGCCGTCACCGGCTCGCCCAGCCACAGCGCCCCCGCCAGCAACGCGAACAGCGGCGTGAGGAACACGAAGGCCGAGATGCGCGTGGCCGGGTAGTGCGCCAGCAGCCACATCCACACCAGGTAGCTGGCGAAGGCGCCCACCACCGTCTGCGCCGTCATCGACACCGTGGCGAAGGCGCTCCACCGCCAGTTCCACGCCTCGCCCAGCGCCAGCGACAGCAGCGGCAGCGTGACGGCGCTCACGCCCACCTGGTAGAACAGCATCTTCGACGGCGCCGCGCGCACCAGCGCGGTGGAGCGGATCACCACCGTGGTCAGTCCCCACAGCGCGCCGGCGGCCAGCCCCAGCAGGTCGCCGCGCCAGGTGATGCCGGCCCCGCCAGCCGTGAAGCCTTCGCGCAGAGCGAACACCACCGCCGCGAAGGCGCAGGCCAGGCCAATCCACTGGATGCGGTGCAGCCGCTCGGCCGGCACGAACAGCGGCAGCAGCAGCGCCACCCAGAACGGCGAGGTGTAGAGAAACACCGTCAGCCGCGAGGCCGTGGTGTATTGCAGGCCGATGTAGATGGCCGCGAACTCGGCCGCGAACAGCAGCCCCGCCAGCAGCCCCGGCCACAGCGTGCCGTCGCGCGCGAACAGCCGCACGCCGCGCCACGCGCACCACAGCCCCAGCAGCAGCGTGGCGCCGACGAAGCGCACCGCCGCCTGGAACACCGGCGCCAGCTCGGGCAGCGTGGCCTTCACCAGCACCTGCTGCACGCCCCAGAAGGCGCAGCAGGCCAGCAGGATGACGACGGCGCGGCCGTCGAGGTGTTCCTGGCGCCCGGTCACAGCGGGTGCTCGGTGTAGAAGCGGCCGCCGTGAAACAGCAGCGGCGCGGCGCCCGGCCGGTGGTCGCAATGCTCCACCTGGCCGACGAAGATCACGTGGTCGCCCTCTTCATAGCGGCTGCGGTTGAAGCATTCGAAATGCGCCACCGCGCCGTCGATCAGCGGCGCGCCGGTCACGCCGGGGCGCCACGCGGTGCCGGTCCAGCGGTCGCCCACCGGGGCGGCAAAGCGCAGGGCCAGCTCCTGCTGCTCGGCGGCGAGCACGTTGATGGCGTAGTGCGTGCCGGTGGCGAAGGCTTCCAGCGACATCGAGCGCTGGCTCAGGCTCCACAGCACCAGCGGCGGATCGAGCGAGACCGAGTTGAACGAATTGGCCGTCAGCCCCACCAGCTCGCCCGTCGCCGTGCGCGCCGTGACCACGGTGACGCCGGTCGCGAACATGCCCAGCGCGGCGCGGAATTCGAGCGCGGAGAAGGCGGGGGCGGTGGCGCGAAGGGGCAGGTTCATCGGCGGGCGGCGGGGCAGCCGGCCATGATAGCGAGCGGGCCACGGCCCTGCTGTCGCCCGGGTAGCCGTAACATGGCCGCATGGCGCGTGTTCCCACCTACAGCTCCTGGGCGCCGGCCCGCTGGTCGTGCTGCTGCACGGCGCCGGCGGCGGCTTCCGCTCCTTCGCGCCGCAGGTCGAGACGCTGGCCAGCCTGGGCTTTCGCGCGGTGGCCTGGAACATGCCTGGCTACGGCCTCAGCCCGCCGATCGAGCCGTACGGCTTCAAGGGCCTGGCCGAAAGCTGCATCGCGCTGATCGAGGCGCTGGCGCCGGAAGGCGGCGCCGAGCCGGTTGCCCTGGTCGGCCACGGCCTGGGCGGCATGGTGGCGCAGGAGGTGGCGCTGCGCCGGCCCGACCTGGTGCGCCAGCTGGTGCTGGTGGCCACGGCGGCGGCCGTGGCGCCGGGCGATGCCTACAGCCGCCACGCGGCGCAGGGCCTGGGCTGGCTCGACGAAGGGCGCGACATGACGGCCATCGCCGAGGCGCTGCTGCCGCAGCTGGTCAGCCCGCGCGCCCTGCCGGCCGGCGTGCAGCTGGCACGGCACGTGCTCACGCAGGTGCATGCGGCGACGTGGCGGCGCGCGCTGCAGGCGCTCAGCGGCTTCGACCGCCGCGCGGCGCTGGGCCACATCCACGTGCCCACGCTGCTGGTGGCGGGCGCGCAAGACACGGTGGCCCCGCCCGCCGTGCTGCAGGGCATGGCCGCCGCGGTGAGCGGCGCGCGCTGCGTGAGCTGGCCGATGCCGGCCACCTGCCGCACCTGGAGCGGCCGGACGAGTTCGACGAGCTGCTGCTGGAGTTTCTGCGCCACGCCAGGGCGTGGCTGCATTGAGCAGGCAACCGTGGGGCGCCGCCTGACGCGGCTTCAGGACCTGCCGCCACCAAGCTTTGGATATACTTATTGGGAGTATACGTCTCCAGCGCCCAATTGACGGGCGCTAACGGAGAGGTGGTGGGGAGTATAGGGTGGGCCGCACCATGAAGGCGACCCGGGCCGCGCCGCCGGCGGGCGCGCCGGCGGCGGCGTGCCCCGCTCAGCGCACCAGCAGCACCGGCGTCTGGCAGTTGGCCAGCACGCGCGTGGCCACCGAGCCCATCACCAGGCTGCCCAGCGCGCCGTGGCCGCGCGAGCCCATGATGATCATGTCGAACTTGCCGCTCTCGGCCGTCTTGGCGATGGTCTCGCCGGCGTTGCCGACCTTGGCCAGCTCTTGACCTTCAGGTCGTGCCGGCCGAGGAACTTGACCACCGGGTCCAGCACCTTGGCGGCCTCTTCGGCGTAGTACTGGTCCACCACTTCCTTGCCCACCGCAGCGCGGGCCGCGGCGGCAGCGCGCCCTGCACGGTGAGGGCGGTGAACTCGTTGTCACCCGAGAACATCTCCAGGTGCGTGGTCACATAGGCCAGCATCTTCTTGGTGTACGAGCTGCCATCAACGGCCAGAAGAATCTTCATCGGTGGTCTCCTTGTGGAAGGTGGGGGAATGCTTCAAGTCTAAGGCTTCAGGCGGCGGCGTCGCGCGGGCCATCGGGCATCGGCGGCGGCGCGGGCGCGCGCTCCAGCGCGATGGCGAGTTGCGGCGCGAACGCGGCCTGCTCGCCCTTCTTCTCGTAACCCAGCGGGTTGGCCACCACGCGGCAGCGGCCGCTGTCGTCGCGCCAGTCGATGGCGCAATGCAGGTGCCCGTGCAGCCACAGGTCGGCCAGCGGCAGCAGATCATCCAGCGCATTGCAGAAGCCCGCCGTGCCCGGCCGCAGGCCATAGCGCGGATCGGCGCTGCGCAGGCTGGGCGCGAAGTGCGTGACGACGACCGTCGGGCCGTCGAACGGCTCGGCCAGCGCGGCGCGCAGCCAGGCCTGGCACACCAGCGCGTGTTCGCGGATCTGCTCGGCCAGGAACGGCGCGCCGCCGCGCGTGGTGGCGGCGATGCGCAGGTAATAGTCGGCGGCGCGAAACGCCTTGTGCCGCGCCTGCAGCTGATCGGCCAGGCTGGCCGTGGGCCCGCGCGGCGCCAGCGCGTCGAAGTCGGCCCACAGCGTGGTGCCGACGAAGCGCACGCCGTGCAGCACGATCGTCTCGCGCTCCAGCCAGATCAGCCCCAGCCGCTCGCAGGTGGCGCGCAGGCGCGCGTGCGTGGCGTCGAAATCGAGCGTGTCGTACTCGTGGTTGCCCGGCACCACGATCACCGGCACCGGCCAGTCGGCGAAGCGGCCCAGCCCGAAGTCCTCGTCGCCCAGCGCCGACAAGGCCGAGCCGCCCTGGTACGAGCCGATGTCGCCCGCCAGCACCAGCACGTCGGCGCCCGGCGCGCGTTGGGGCTGAAAGGCGCTGTTCTCTTCGAGGTGCAGGTCGGACAGGAGCTGGATGTGCATGGGCTGGGCCGAGTGTCGCACGCGTGGGCTGCTGTGGCAGTCCACAAAAAGCCCCGCACGCGGCGGGGCTGGGGCGCGGGGTGCGTCAGCCTCAGACTGCGGCCAGACGCGCTTCCATCGCTTTCTTGGTCTCGGTCATCTGCGCGGGCAGGCCCTGGGCCAGTTGCGCGAACAGTTCGTCGTGCAGGGCGAACTCCTCTGCCCAGGCGTTCTGGTCGATGCTGGTCACGTTGGCGAACTGCTCGGGGCTGAAGGCCAGGCCGTTCCAGTTGATCTCGCCATAGGCCGGCGCCACGCCGAACATGGTCTGCTGGCCGGCAGCGCGGTTTTCGGCGCGGTCGATGATCCACTTGAGCACGCGCATGTTCTCGCCGTAGCCGGGCCAGACGAACTTGCCCTCGGCATTCTTGCGGAACCAGTTGACGCAGTAGATGGCCGGCAGCCTGGCGCCCTGCGCCTTGAGCTG
Source organism: Ottowia beijingensis (assembly GCF_013423955.1). Taxonomy (GTDB): domain Bacteria; phylum Pseudomonadota; class Gammaproteobacteria; order Burkholderiales; family Burkholderiaceae_C; genus Ottowia; species Ottowia beijingensis. Next base: position 2,125,723 of record NZ_JACCKX010000001.1, read on the forward strand.
TTCGCCCATCTTCAGCCAGTGGCCGAAGTAGTCGGCCATGTTGTAGCCGCAGAAAGGCAGCATGGCGAACGGGTCGCGCCGCACCACGCCCTGCGCGCCGAAGGCGGCGGCGGTGGTCTCAGAGCCCATGGTGGCGGCCATGTACACGCCCTCGGTCAATCGCGCGCCTCGGTGACCAGCGGCACGGTGGTGCTGCGGCGGCCGCCGAAGATGAAGGCGTCGATGGGCACGCCGGCCGGGTCGTCCCAGGCCGAATCGAGCGCAGGGTTGTTGGTGGCGGCGACGGTGAAGCGGGCGTTGGGGTGCGCCGCCTTGCGGCCAGCCTTGCCGTCCTCGGGCGTCCAGTCCTTGCCCTGCCAGTCGATCAGGTGCGCGGGCAGGGTGGCGCCAGCGTCTTTTCCATGCCTTCCCACCACACGTCGCCGTCGTCGGTGAGGGCCACGTTGGTGAAGATGACGTTTTCATTCAGGCTCAGCATGCAGTTGGGGTTGGTCTGCATGTTGGTGCCGGGGCAACGCCGAAGTAGCCCGCCTCGGGGTTGATGGCGTACAGCTTGCCGTCGCGTGGCTTGATCCAGGCGATGTCGTCGCCGATGGTGGTGACCTTCCAGCCCTCGAAGGCCTTGGGCGGCACCAGCATCGAGAAGTTGGTCTTGCCGCAGGCGCTGGGGAAGGCGGCGGCGACGTGGTACTTCTGGCCCTCGGGGTTGGTCACGCCCAGGATCAGCATGTGCTCGGCCAGCCAGCCCTGGTCCTGGCCCATCTTGGAGGCGATGCGCAGCGCGAAGCACTTCTTGCCCAGCAGCGCGTTGCCGCCGTAGCCCGAGCCGTAGCTCCAGATTTCGCGCGTCTCGGGGTAGTGGACGATGTACTTCACATCCGGGTTGCAGGGCCAGCTGGTGGTGTCTTTTTCGCCTTCGGCCAGCGGCGCGCCCACGGTGTGCACGCAGGGCACGAACTCGCCGTTCTCGCCCAGCACCTCGATGGCGCCACGGCCCATGCGCGTCATCAGCTTCATGTTGACGGCGACATAGGCGCTGTCGGAGAGTTCCACGCCGATGTGGGCGATGGGGCTGCCCAGCGGGCCCATGCTGAAGGGGATGACGTACATGGTGCGGCCGCGCATGCAGCCGTCGAACAGCGGCTGCAGCCGTTCGCGCATCTCGGCCGGCGGCGTCCAGTTGTTGGTGGGGCCGGCGTCTTCCTGGCGTTCGCTGCAGATGAAGGTGCGGTCTTCGACGCGCGCCACGTCGGACGGGTCGGACCAGGCCAGGAAGGAGCCGGGGCGCTTGGCCGGGTTCAGCTTCTTGAAGGTGCCGGCGTCGACCAGCTGCTGGCACAGGCGGTCGTACTCGGCCTGGCTGCCGTCGCACCAGACCACGCTGTCGGGCTTGCACAGCGCCACCATCTCGCCGACCCAGGCGATCAGCTTGGCGTTCTTGACGTAGTCGGGGACGTTCAGGTCCTTGACCATCCCGGGGGTCAGGGGTGCGTTCACGGGCATTGCTCCTAAGTTTTGAAAATCGCTCTTTCCGAAGGCCCGTGCCTTGGGAAAGCGGACTTCTCAGGATGGCCGAGGCGCTGAAAGCACTGGCCGGGCCAGCGGATGCACAAAGGTGTGGCGGAACGCCCGGCGCAAGGTGACGATTTTATGAAATCGGGCCGACACCCCGCTGACGGACGCCGCGACGCAGCAAGCGACCAGCGGGCGTCAGCAAATCACTATTTATTTGATAGCTGCCCGCGCAGATGGGGCGGGCGCTGGAGCTGATTTGATGCCTGAAACGGGTTCAGGCCATCTTCACCGCGATGAAGGCCAGCAGGAAGATCATGATGGCGCCGGCCAGCGGAATCACCACCGGAATGTGCTTGGTGATGTCTTCGACCGGATCGTGGTGAACGGTGTCGTCGTGGGCTGGCGCGGACATGGAAGGCCTCTTCAACGTAAGGAATCAGTCATTCTAGCGACAGCCGCAAGCTACAGCAGGGCGTAGGTGGTACTGGCGCGGCACACGCTCTGGCCGTCGCGGGCGCCGCGCAGGTCGATCTCGCCGAACGCCAGGCTCTTGCCGGCCCGCAGCACCCGCGCCTCGACCAGCGCATCCTGGCCCGACAGCGGCTTGAGGAAGCTGGTGTTCAGCTGCACCGTGGTGCAGGGCCGGAACTGGCCGAAATGGCGCATCAGCGCCAGCACCATGGCGGTGTCAGCGGCGGCCATCATGGCCTGGCCGCACAGCATGCCGCCCTGGCGTGCCAGCGCCGGCGTGACGGGCAGGCGCAGCACCACGCTGCGCTCGCCCACGCACTCCACGCGCAGGCCGAGCGCCTGCACCCAGGGGCAAACAGCTCGGCCAAGGCGGATTGCAGGGCAGCGGCGTCGGGTGCCGCTGCGGTGGGTGCGTGCATCAGGGCAGGTCGTTGGTCGGCGGCAGGGGTTGCCCGGCGTGGGCGGCACGGCGCCGGTGGCGGGCGGCAGATCGGCCGGCTTGTCCTTGCACAGCCGGTCGGCCCAGCGCGAGGCCAGGCGGCCCGCCGCCTCGCGCCCACCCAGGCCGAAGGCCAGCGCCACGGCCACCGCCACGGCGCCCAGCGTCAGGCCGAAGGCCAGGTTGACGATGTCGTCGGCAATGCCCATGGCGCGCAGGCCCATGGCCAGCACGATGCCCAGGATGGCCAGGCGTGCGATGCGCGCCAGCATGGTGCCGCGGGCTTCGCCGCTGGCGCGGGTGATGGCCTCGTAGGCCACGTTGGCATGAAGCCGATGATCAGGATGGCCGAGCCCAGCAGCACGTCGCCGGCGAACTCGATGAAGGTCATGATCATGTCGCTGAAGCGATGGAAGCCCAGCTGGTTGCCGGCTTCGACGATGGCGAACAGCATGGCGAACAGCAGTGCGATGCGCCCCACCAGCACCGACGGCTGCGTGCGCACGAAGGCATGCTGCATGTTCAGCTTGGCCGGCAGGGTGTCGAAGCCGACGTTGCTCAGCAGGCTGGACAGCAGGCGCGTGGCGAACGAGGCCACCAGCCAGGTGATCAGCAGGATCAGCCCGGCCGCGATGATGCGCGGCACGGCGTCCAGCAGCATGGCCAGCATCTCGGTGGCGGGGCGCGAGATGGCCTCGATGCGCAGCGCGTCCAGCGCGGCGATCAGCGCCGGCACGAACACCACGATGAACACCAGCAGGCCGGCCAGGCCGGAAATCTGCACCGTGCCCGCCAGCCCGGCCTTGTTGCCGATCTGGTCGGCGCCGGCCGAGCGCAGCAGGTTGGTCGTCAGGTTGCGCAGCACGGTGGCCACGATCCAGCCCACGCCGCCTATCACCAGCGCGGCGACGATGTTGGGCAGGATGTCCACCGCCCGGGTCGTCATGTCGCGCAGCGGCGAGAGCAGGCCGTCCATCTGCAGCGTGCCCAGGATGGCCGGCACGAACAGCAGGATCACCAGCCAGAACAGCGCGTTCGACAGGCTCTCGCTGATCGGCGAGATGTTGGCGTGCTCGGACAGCTTCTCGTCGAACGAGGTGCGGTCGAGCACCTTCTGCACCAGGCCGCGCACCAGCGTGGCCACCAGCCAAGCCAGCAGCGCCAGCAGCACGGCGCCCAGCAGGCGCGGCGCGTATTCAAACAGCTGCGTGGTCAGCGCGGCGAACGAGCCGGACACCATGGCCAGGTTGAGGGCATTGAACATGGCCGCCAGCGTGAGCAGCATGACCACCCAGAACAGCACCAGCGCCACCACGCCCTCGATGTCCACCGGCTTGCCGGTGGTGCCGGAAAAGCGCTGGTTGAGCCGCAGCGCACCCAGCGCCTTGCGCGTGCCGGCCTTGACCAGCGCGGCCACGAACCAGCCAATGATGAAGATCGCCAGGGCTCCCAGCACCTGCGGGATGTGGACGCCCATTGAGTTCTGCAGCGACATCCACATCGTGTTCCAGTCGTTCATTCCGACACTCCTCGCATGATTTGACAACTTTGGTCACAACATGATCGCCCGGTAGCGTGACAGCGTCAACCGCGCGACCTGTAGGACGCGACCCCAATGTGCACCGATGCGCCCGCCCGCAGCCGGCCAAAGTGCGCAATAGTTGTGCCCACGGCGCCACACAGGAACCCGGAGGGCCGTGGCGCTGTCTTCCACCCCGAACGCGATTGCGTTAAGGTGACATTTGTGTTGGCGCAACCCCAGGGAGGCTGCTGATGGCGAAACGGACGATCACGGTGCGTGAACAGGCGGGCATGCTGGCCACGCCTGGCTTGCCACGGCGCCGGTGCTGGATCTGATGTGTTCGCATTTCGTGCTGACACTGGCCGCGCAGCAGGGCAGCAAGTTCAACGTGCGGCGCGACATCAACGGCCTGATGGCGCTGGCCGGCCGCCACCTGCTGTGGCCCGAACCGGTGCTGCTGCGCCTGCGCGAATTCCTCACCCGCCGCTGCAAGGACAACGAGTTCTGGCGCGGCCACGAGGCGCTGTCGAATGCCGAATTCCTGGAACGCCACGGCATCTGGCGCGGCCCGTATGAAGAAGGCACGCTGTTCTTCTACCTGGACGAGTACGCCAAGGACTCGCCCAAGGACCTGCTGGCGCTGCTGGCCAGCACCGGGCAGTGGCTTAACCACGCGCTCAAGAAGCAGTCCACCCTGGTCGAGAAGAACATCGACGCGCTGTCGAACCTGTTGCAGCTCAACAAGGCCGAGCGCGCGCTGCTGCTGTACGGCACCCTGGCGCGCTACCAGCGCGATCTGCGCAGCATCCTGGTCGAGTTCAAGGTCAACAACGCCCCGAGGCCTACGCCGCCATCGCCACCATTGCCGGCGTGACCGCGGCCGAGGTGGGCGAGGCCCTGCGCGCCGGCGGCCGGCTGGAGCGCATCGGCCTGGTCGAGAACCTGATCTCCGAGCACAGCATCACCGACCTGGCCGACCTGATGAAGGTCAGCGAGAAGCTGCCGCCGGTGCTGATGCGCGAATACCGCGACCGCGCCGAGCTGATGGCCGTGTTCACGCGCCCGGCCGCCCGCAGCGAGCTGAAGAGCAGCGATTTCGAATTCGTCGGCGACGACGTGCAGGTGCTGGTTCACCTGCTGCGCAAGGCGCAGGCCACCAAGGCGCAGGGCGTCAACGTGCTGCTGTACGGCCCACCCGGCACCGGCAAGACCGAACTGGCCAAGGTGGTCGCCGCCGAGGCGGGGCTGGACCTGTTCGAGGTCGAATACGCCGACCGCGACGGCAACAGCCTGTCGGGCCGCGACCGCTACCGCTCGATGCAGATCGCGCAGGTGTTCCTGAAGGGCTCGCAGGAGGCGGCGCTGCTGTTCGACGAGGTGGAAGACGTGTTCCCGCCCATCAGCGTCGATGCCGCCGGCCTGATGGCGCGCGCCGAGCAGCAGGCCATGCCCGCCGGCATGGGCCACAGCGTGAGCGGCAAGGCCTGGGTCAACCAGATCCTGGAAAGCAACCCGGTGCCCACCATCTGGGTCACCAACCGCATCGAGCAGATCGACCCGGCCTTCCGCCGCCGCTTCGCCTATCACCTGGAGCTGAAGTCGCCCCCGCCCGGCGCGCGCGAACAGCTCATCCGCAAGAGCCTGGCCGATGTTGCCGTGAGCGACGAATTCGTCGCCAAGCTGACCGAGCGCAAGGGCCTGACGCCGGCGCAGATCCGCACCGCCGTGCGCTTTGCCGACCTGGCCCACGTGGGCGAGGTGCCCGGTGGCGAAGCCTTCGAGGCCCTGATCGAGCGCCAGCTGAAGAACTCCGACGCCGCGCTCGGCCGCAAGGCCGATACCGGCACGAGCAAGGGCCTCCGCCAGGTCACCACCTACGACCTCGGCATGCTGAACGTCGAAAGCCGCTTCGAAATCCCGCGCATCGTCGAGGCGCTGAAGGCGCGCGGCCACGGCGCGCTGTGCTTCTACGGCGCGCCCGGCACCGGCAAGACCGCGCTGGGCGAATACATCGCGCAGCAGATGGACCAGCCGCTCATCATCAAGCAGGCCAGCGACCTGGTGAGCAAGTACGTGGGCGAGACCGAGCAGAACATGGCTGCCATGTTCGAGGAGGCCACGCAGGAGAAAGCCGTGCTGCTGCTGGACGAGGCCGACAGCTTTTTGCTGGACCGCCGCGGCGCGCAGCGCAGCTACGAGGTGACCGAGGTCAACGAGATGCTGCAGCAGATGGAGCGCCACCACGGCGTGTTCATCTGCACCACCAACCTGCTCGACCGCATCGACCAGGCGGCGCTGCGGCGCTTCACCTTCAAGATCAAGTTCAAGCCGCTCACCGCCGAGCAGCGCGAGCGCATGTTCGTCACCGAGGCGCTGAAGGGCGACGCCAACGCGCTGACCGATGAGGTGCGCCGTCGCCTGGCCAAGCTGGAGCAGTTGGCGCCCGGCGACTTCGCCGCCGTCAAGCGCCAGACCGACATCCTGGCGGCCGAGTTCACGGTCGAGGAGTTCCTGGAGCAGCTCGGGCCGAGCACCGCATCAAGCCCGAGGTGCGCGAGCAGCGGTCGATGGGGTTCGTGCACTAAAGCTGAAGCGCCGCCTCCAGCACCGGCTTGGCCCAGTCGGGCGTGGCGGCCAGTTGCGCGGGGGCGTCCGGCGCGGGCCAGGCCAGCCGGCCGCGCTGAATCACCGCCACCGGCACCGGGTCGGGCACGGCCTCGCCCGGCGGCACGCTGGCGGAGTTGTCGAACAGGCGCACTTCGGCCAGGTGCGGCAGCAGGGCAATCAGGTTGGCGACGGAGGCGTTCCAGCGCTCGCGGATCTTCGCTTCGGGGATGTCGTGCCCGCCCGCCGCCACGCGCGCCTGCACGCGGGCCAGGTGCAGCTCGGGCGAGGCCAGGCCGCAGAACCACACCAGCACGTCGTGCGTGCTGGCCGCGCCCTGCAGCCGCGCCGCGACGCTGCGGCCGCCCAGCGTGGTTTCGAAGGCAAAGCTGCGGCCGGCGGCCACGGCTTCGTCGAGCCGGCGCATGCCTTCCTGCCAGGCAGCGGCGTTGGCGGCAGTCTGGTCCATGCCGGTGGCGGCGATGAGTTCGCGCGCAAAGCGGTCGGGGTTGAACCAGGCCAGGCCGGCGCGCGTGAGCAGGTGGCCGCCGATGCTGCTCTTGCCGGCGCCGTTGACGCCAGCCAGCACGTAGAGGACGGGGCGGGTGGGCATGGGGTGGCAGCCAAAGGAGGGACTTGCTGAATTTTTCAGGTACTAAAAAGCCTTCAGCGCCTGTTCATCGGGCGCAAGCAGCTTCTTTTTGATACTCAAGAACGGCGCCAAATCGCTATCGCTTGATTTCGGCCTCAATGGCTGTCGCCGGCCTTGACCTGGCCTTGCAGCGCGGCCGGCGCGCCCAGCACGGCGCGCAGCCGGTCGGCCGCATCGTCCTCGGCCAGCGCGGCCAGCCGCGCGTCGAAGCGGCGGCGCAGGGTGTCGAGGGCGGCGTCCTGCTGCGCCTGCGCGCCTTCGGCGGCCTGCATCAGGCGCTGGTATTCGTCGGTGGAGAGGATCACGGCCTCGGGCTGGTCGTGGTTGGTGACCAGCACCTTGCCTTCGCGCCCCACGGTGCGCATCACGCCGCGCCAGCCCAGGCGCTTGACGTCGGACGCGGGCGTGCGGGGCAATTGGGCGAAGCTGTCAAGACGCAGGGCGTGGGCCATGGGAACCTCCTTCACGGGCGAATGGGGCCATTATCCCTTGTTTGGGGAAATTGGCCAATTTGCCGTGATGGGCCACTTTCGGTTCACGCGGCGCTCCGGCTCACCCGCAGCACCTCGTCGCCATAGCGCTCGAGCTTGGTGGCGCCAATGCCGCTGATGCCTTGCAAGTCGTCCAGCGCCTGCGGGTCGCGCGCGGCGATCGCCGCCAGGGTGGCGTCGTGGAAGATCACGTAGGCGGGCAGGTTGTGCTCGCGCGCCACCTCGCCGCGCCAGGCTTTCAGGGCGGTGAAACGGGCCTGCGCGGCGCTGTCCAGGTCGGCCGCCGCGGGCGGTGGCGTATCGGCGCGGCGCGGCTTGCGCACGCGCTCGCGCGCCGGGGCGGCGCTGGCGGCGCGCAGGCGCACCGGCTGCTCGCCGCGCAGGATGGGGCGCGCGTCGGGCAACAGCTTGAGGGTGTTGTAGGCCTGCGCATCGACCTGCAGCGCACCCACGGCGATCAGCTGGCGCAGCACGCCGCGCAGCTGCGCCTCGCTGAACTCGGCGCCGATGCCGAAGGTGGACACGCGCTCATGCCCGAACTGCGCCAACTTGTCGGTCGATTTGCCGCGCACGATGTCCATTATGTGCCCGGCGCCGAAGCTCAGGCCGCTTTGCTGCTGCACGCGGTAGATGGTGGACAGCAGCTTGCGCGCCGCATCGGTGGCGTCCCAGACCTCGGGCGGGTTCAGGCAGTTGTCGCAGTTGCCGCAGAAGGTGGCGGTATAGCGGGGTTTTGAATCAAATTGGCCTTCAGCGCCCGCCTGGTCAGCGCAAGCAGCTTCTGAATCGATAGCATCCATGCGCTCGCCGAAGTAGCCCAGCAGCCGCGCGCGGCGGCAGTCGGTGGCCTCGGCCAGGGCCAGCAGGGCATCGAGCTTGCCGCGCATCACCTGCTTGAAGTCTTCCTCGGCCGGGCTCTCGTCGATCATGCGGCGCTGGTTCACCACGTCCTGCAGGCCGTAGGCCATCCAGGCGTCGGCCGCATCGCCATCGCGGCCGGCGCGGCCGGTCTCCTGGTAATAGCCTTCGATGTTCTTGGGCATGTCGACGTGGGCGACGAAGCGCACATCCGGCTTGTCGATGCCCATGCCGAAGGCGATGGTGGCGCACATCACGATGCCGTCCTCGCGCAGAAAGCGGTCCTGGTTGCGCTGGCGCTCGTCGGCGGGCAGGCCGGCGTGGTAGGGCAGCGCGCTGATGCCCTGCGCGCACAGCGTGGCGGCCAGTTCCTCGCAGCGCTTGCGGCTCTGGCAGTACACGATGCCGGCCTCGCCTTCGTGCTGCTGCTGGATGAACTGCAGCAGCTGGCGCGTGGCGTCCTTCTTCTCGACGATCGTGTACCGGATGTTCGGCCGGTCGAAGCTGCTGACGAAGGGTTCGGCCGCCTGCAACTGCAGGCGTTCCACGATGTCGGCGCGCGTCACGTCGTCGGCGGTGGCCGTCAGCGCCACGCGCGGCACGCTCGGCCAGCGCTCGTGCAGCACCGTCAGCTGGCGGTATTCGGGCCGGAAGTCGTGTCCCCACTGGCTCACGCAGTGCCTCGTCGATGGCGAACAGGCTGAGCTGCCCGTGCGCGTGCAGCGTGTCCAGCAGGCCCAGAAAGCGCGGCGTGCCCACGCGCTCGGGCGCGGCGTACAGCAGCGTCAGCTGGCCGGCCAGCAGGCGGCGTTCGATGTCCTCGGTCTGCTCCCAGCCCTGCGTGGAGTTGAGGAAGGCCGCCGCCACGCCGGCCTCGTGCAGCGCGCCGACCTGGTCGTGCATCAGCGCGATCAGCGGCGAGATGACCAGCGTCACGCCATGCCCCGCGCGCTGCCGCGCGATGGCGGGGATCTGATAGCACAGGCTCTTGCCCCCGCCGGTGGGCATCAGCACCAGCGCATCGCCACCGGCGGTGACGTGCTCGACGATGGCCTGCTGCTGGCCGCGGAAGGCGGCGTAGCCGAAGGTCTCGTTCAGGATGGCGAGGGGGCGGTCGGGGCGGTCACGGGGCGAAAAGCAAAACACCCGATTGTCCTCGTTGCGGGCGGGCGCATGCCCCGCTGCCTAGAATCGCGGCCCATGCAACCCATCGCCTACACGCGCGCCGCTGCGCTGCCCGACATCCTGCGACAACGCCTCGTCATCCTCGACGGCGCCATGGGCACCATGATCCAGCGCTTCAAGCTGACCGAGGCGCAGTACCGCGGCGAGCGCTTCGCCGACTTCCACCGCGACGTGAAGGGCAACAACGAGCTGCTGTCGCTCACGCGCCCTGACGTGATCCGCGACATCCACGAGAAGTACCTGGCCGCCGGCGCCGACCTGATCGAGACCAACACCTTCGGCGCCACCAGCATCGCGCAGGCCGACTACGACATGGCGCACCTGGCGCGCGAGATGAACGTCGAATCGGCGAAGCTGGCACGCGCCGCCTGCGACAAGTATTCGACGCCCGAGCACCCGCGCTTCGTCGCTGGCGCGCTCGGCCCCACGCCCAAGACGGCCAGCATCAGCCCCGACGTGAACGACCCCGGCGCGCGCAATGTCGATTTCGAGGCACTGCGCGCCGCGTACTACGAACAGGTCGAGGGCCTGGTGGAAGGCGGCGCCGACGTGCTGCTGGTCGAGACCATCTTCGACACGCTCAACGCCAAGGCCGCGTTGTTCGCCATCGACGAGTTCTTCGAGAAAAGCGGCGAGCGCCTGCCGATCATGATCAGCGGCACGGTGACCGATGCCTCGGGCCGCGTGCTGAGCGGCCAGACGGTGACCGCCTTCTGGTACAGCGTGCGCCACGCGCAGCCGTTGTCGATCGGCCTGAACTGCGCGCTGGGCGCCACGCTGATGCGCCCCTACATCCAGGAGCTGAACCGCGTCGCGCCCGACACCTTCATCAGCTGCTACCCCAACGCCGGCCTGCCCAACCCGATGAGCGACACCGGCTTCGACGAAACGCCCGAGGTGACGAGCCGGCTGATCCACGAGTTCGCCGCCGAGGGGCTGGTCAACATCGTGGGCGGCTGCTGCGGCACCACGCCGGATCACATCGGCGCCATCGCCCAGGCCGTGGGGCCGCTGAAGACGCGCGGCGTGCAGCCGGCGGGGTTCTACCGCGCGGCGGCATAACCCTGCGCTTTTGTCTTGGCGACAAGCGCGGCAGTGGGCCGGGCCATGGGAAGCCCGCGCCACTGCACTTGGCGTTCAGGACGCCGACTTAGTCCTTACGGGCAACGTAGATGAAGCCGTCGCTCTTGGCACTGTTCAGGGCCAAAGCCCACAGACTGCGCTGGGCAGTGTCATACACGGCAATGCCCCTTACCGTGGTGCCGTGGCCCAGCGCGCAGGTGCTGCCCTGAAAAGTGATCGTCACATCGTAGACGTTCTTGCCCGATGCACGTGGCAACACCCAGCCGGCCCCGCCGCAGCCCTGGGTGCTGGGTAGGGTGATCAGACCGTCGACACCAATGCTGACCCCGTAGGCCTGCGGGAAGGTCGTGCCAGTGACGCCCTCGCCCGAAAAGAAACCCACGAGGGTCGCCAGTGACGCCGGCTGATCGTAGCTGTCGTCGTAGCGGCCGGTGAATGTCGATCCGTTGGAGAGGCGGACGTCGATCTGGTTTCGGGCACTGAAAGTGCCGGCGTAGCTGGCGTCGCTGACGCTGCGGGCCGGCAGATTGAAGTCCCGGCCCGAACCCGAAAGCTGGTCACCCCTGAAGCTGGTGGTGCCGGTCAAAGCGCCAACGATGTAGCCACCCGACGCATAGATGCCCCAGCTTTGGCCGTCCTCCAGCACAGCAACAAAGACATCCGTGCCGGTCGAGGCATGGCCGACCCAGAAGCCCTCCGGGCTCGCCTGCGGCGTGGGCTCCGGAACGGGGGTGTCGTCGTCTCCGCTGCCGCCGCAGGCGGTCAGCACTGTGCACAGCAGCGCGACCACTGCCAGTTTCTTGCTCATATGTCCTTCCTTCTCCGAATTGATCATGGTGGGCGTCAGCCCAGATGATCGTAGCGTAAAAGTCGTAAATGGACTATTCCGATTAGGAATTCAGCATCGGCGCGTGCCCGTCTCCGTCCATCACCCGCGCTACCAGGCCCTGCAGGCGGCGATGACGGCTTGTCGCAAGAAGGCTGGGCTATCGCAAGCCCTGTTGGCGCAGCAACTGGAGGTCGGCCAGTCCTACGTGTCCAAGATTGAACGCGGAGAGGCCTACGTCGATGTGCTGCTGTTCGTCGACTGGTGCCAAGCCTGCGGAGTCAGGCCAGGGGTCGCTCTGGACCGTGTGCTGGCCACTTTGCCAAGCCCCACGGGTCGCCCGGTCAAGCCCAAAATTGAAAGTTTCTGGTGATGGTCACGTAATGATGTCGATGAATTTTCATTCTCAAATCATTGATGTGCATGCACCGGCAACCATCCCAACCTGGACGCACGATCCGGATGTTGACCCGCTTCAATCCCGCCGCAGCAGCACCGCCCCAATCGCCACCACCACGCACACCATCGCCGCCAGGTCCTGCCAGCGCGGCCATTCGCCCACGATCAGCGGCGCGCTCAGGGTGCCGATCAGCGGCACCGCCAGCACGCTCATGGCGCTGGTGGCCGGCGGCAGCGCGCGCCAGGCCGAACCAGATCACCTGCGCGGCGCCGTAGTTGATCAGCACCGCCCACGCCAAGCTCACCCACACGCCGGCGCTGAAGTGCCAGGTCTGCGGCGGCTCCAGGGCCACGGCCAGCACGGCGATCACCGCCGCCGACCAGGCCATCATCCACACCACCAGCGCCTCGGGCGGCAGCGTCAGCCGGGCGCGCCGCATCCAGATGGTGCCCAGCGCCCAGCACAGCGCGGCGCCCTGCATCCATACGATGCCGGCCGGGCTGCCGGCCAGCCGCGCGAACTCGTCCCACAGCAGCAGCGCGATGGCGGCCAGCACCGCCGCCGTGGCCAGCACCAGCCGCGCCGTCAGGCGCTCGCGGTAGAACAGCACGCCCAGCAGCACCGTCCACACCGGCATGGTGAAGCCGAGGATGGCCGCGCGCCCGGCGGGCAACTGCGTCAGTCCGATGATCGATAGCCCATGCCAGCCCAGGATGTTGGGCAGGCCCAGCACGCCCACGTCGCGCCATTCGGCGGTGCCGTGCGGCAGCATGCGCACGCCGCGCGCGCGAAAGAACAACGCCAGGGCCAGCGCGCCCAGCGCCATGGTGACGGCGCGAAAGTGCAGCGGTTCGATCTCGCGCAGCGACAGCTTCATCACCGGCCAGTTCAGCCCCCACATCAGCGTGAGGACGACCAGGCCGATGAGTTGGCGGCGGGTGAGGGCGGACATGGGGGCGAGCTTATTGACTTGAAAGAAGCAACCTGAAAACCTTTGAACGCAGAAATTGCCAAGGCAGCGCAAAAGACGCAGAAGCATCATCTGCCGTTCATCAAGCAAGGAAGATAGCCACCATCGCTTGTGAAAGCTGAAGTCACACAAGGTTTTCACCCTCTTGTTCTGCGTCTTTTGCGAAGTCTTGGCGTTCTCTGCGTTCAAGAATTCAGCGCATCTTCAAGCCGACAGCTTTCCCATCCATGGCGGTTGCGCCAGGCCACGGCCGCCGTGTGGCCGGCGGCCCAGGCGGGCAGTTCGACGCGGGCGGTGCGCAGCGCGCGCAGACGCTCTTCCAGCGCCGGGTGCCATTCGATCAGCGGCTGACCGAGGCATTTGAGCGCCGCCTCGTGCCCAGCCCAGGCGCGCATGAAAGCTATTGAAACAATAGTTTCTGGCGCTTGCCAGTCAAGCGCTGCAGCCGTTTTTGGCTCTAAATACAGCCTGGCCAGGCGATGCATTTCTTCGGGCGCCGGCGCAGTGTCGTGCGCCACCACGTCGACGCCCACGGCGCCACCCGGGAGCAGCGCCAGCAGGCACAGGCCGCGCTCGTGGCTGACCGACAACCCGACGTGATCGAGCCCGGCGGGCGGCGTGACCGGGCCGCGCCAGCGTGCGCGCGGCGGCTGGCCACGCTGGTTGCCGATGTCGAGCGCCTCGGGCGCGCAGCGCAGCACTTCGGCCAGCGCGGCCGCCAGCGCCGCGCGCGCCTGCTGTCGCGCGGCGTTGCGCGTGGCCTCGGGAGGCCCCGGTTGCGCGGGCACGGGCAGCGCGAGCACGCGCAGGCCGTCAGGCGCCGATGGGGCGTCGATGCGGCAGGCGACCGACGCGGTCACGGCGCCGCGCACTCCGCCGCTGCAAGCAGACAGGCCGGGCCGGACTTGGCGGAAGCGGCCTTGCCCGCGATCACCGGCCCGCGCGCGGCAGGCGCCGCATCGCGGCCAAGGCCCGTTCCACCAAGCCGGGGCGCCACCGCGCCCTCATCGCCACGGCGAAGCCGGCAGGCCGTGCCAGCGCGTGCGCGGCGGAATGCTCTCGCCCTTCATCACCAGCGTCAGCGGCCCCAGCTGCGCGCCGTCGCCCACCTGCGCGCCATACAGCACGGTGCAGCGCGGGCCCAGCGTGACGCGGCTGCCGATCTTCACGTGGTCGATCTTCATCACGCGGTCCTCGAACAGGTGCGTCTGCGGGCAGCACAGGGCGTTCAGCTCGCTGTGGTCGCCGATGTGCACGCAGTCGAACTCGGTCATGTCGGTGGTGTCCAGGTACACGCCGCGGCCGACCTTGGCGCCCAGCAGGTTGAAGGCGTCGCCCAGCCAGGGCGTGCCGCGCAGGTAGCGCAGGAACCAGGGCACGGCGATGCCTTCGTACAGGTTGGTCGCCGCCTCCGACAGCCAGACGAAGGGCGTCCACATCGGCACCGAACGCTGGCGGTATCGGCCCACGGCGAGCCACTTGAACAGCGCCACGAACAGCAGCGTGGCGAAGCCGAACAGCACGCCGCCCACGGCCAGGTCCAGCGCCACCAGGCCCCAGCGGTCGGCCTCCGCCAGCGGCATGGCGTCCAGCACGATGGCGTAGCCCACGGCGATGACCAGCGCGTGCGGCGCGGCGATGCGGAAGGCTTCCACCAGCCCGCGCGCCAGCTTGCGCCAGGGCGAGGGCGCGAAGGTCAGGTGCTCGGGAAAGCCCGTCACCACCTCGCGCGCCGGCAGGTGCAGCGGCGGCGAGCCGAGCCAGGTGTCGCCGTCCTGCATGGTGGCGTTGCGCGGCACCGCGCTCATCACGCCGATCAGCACGTTCTCGGGCACGGTGGTGCCGTCGGGCACGTAGGCACCGTTGCCGACGAAGCTGCGGCGCGACACCACGGTGGGCTGCACCGTCATCCAGCCGCCGTCGATGTGCTCGTCGCCCAGCATCACGGCGTCGGCGATGAAGCACTCGTCGCCCAGCGTCAGCATGTCGGGCACCACGCCGAGCGCGGTGGACAGCTCGGTCTCCTTGCCCACCTTGGCGCCCAGCAGCCGGTACCACGGCGCCGAATACACCGTGGCGTAGATGCCGTGCAGCACCGCCAGGCTGGATTCCTGGATCTGGCTGACCAGCCACTTGGCCAGATAGCGGTTGCTGTGCACCGGCCAACTGCCGGCCTTCATCTTCGGCAGGAAGGCCCAGCGGATCAGCGCCGACAGCAGCACGGTGGCGAAGATGAACACCAGGCTGGCCGGCAGCGCCAGCAGGAAGAACTTCACCAGCCGCAGGCCGAACGCCTGCAGCGCGGTCACGCTGCCGTCGTCGACCAGCGGGCGCACCGACAGCTCGGGCATGTCGAGCCAGTCGATCAGCAGGAAGGTGGGGAACACCGGCATGAAGAACAGCACCGCGATGGCCAGCGCGCCGAGCACGAAGACGGCGCCCTCCCAGGCCTTGCGGCCGCTGCCGACGGGCGGGCGCGGGGGCAGGCTGGCCGGGTCGAAATCGCCCCGCTCGCGCGCTGGCGAACCGTGCCAGACCTTGCGCGCCGGAACATGCTGGCCGCTGGCGAGGGCCGACTGGCCTTCCAGGTGGCCGTATTCGCCGATGGCGGTGTCGCCTTCGATGACGACGTAGGAGCCGACGCAGGCCTCGGCGCCGACGTCGATGCGGCCCAGGTGCAGCAGGCCGCCTTCGACGCGCGCATTCTCCAGATTGACCGCGTTGCCGATGCTGGCGCCGGCGCCGATGGTCACCAGCTCGGGCACGCGGATGGTCACCGAGCCCAGGTTCGCATCGGTACCCACGCGCGCGCCGAGCAGGCGCAGCCACGCCGCATACAGCGGCGAGCCGTTGATCATGTAGGTGGGCGCGGTCTCGGCCAGCCGGTCGGCCAGCCACCAGCGGTAATAGGCGATGCCCCACAGCGGGTAGCTGCCCGGCTTCAGTCTGCCGCCGATGAGCCGCCGGCCAACCCAGGCGATGACGAAGTTCAGCCCGATGGCCACCACGAACGCCAGGGCCGACATGAGCACCGCGTAGGCGATCGAGTCCTCCGGGTCGCCGGTGTGGAAGTGGTAGACGAAGAACGGCGCCAGCCACTGCGCCATGGTCAGCAGCACCAGGAACGGAATGGCCAGCCCCTGCGCGATGCCGCAGCGCCAGCGGCGCCAGGCGCTGTGGATGACGAACGGCCTTTCGGCCGCCGCAGCCCCGGTGTCGATCATGCCGGCCGACAGCGCCTCGGTGATCAGGCCGATCCTGCGGTGGTTGTAGATGTCGGCCACGGTGGCCTGGGCGAAGCGCGGGTCCTGCCGCAGCGTGGACGTGATGCGCGCGGCGAACAGCGAGTGGCCGCCCAGGTCGCTGAAGAAGTCCAGCTCGCGGCGGATCGGCTGGCCGGGGAACAGCTTTTCGAGCGCGGCGAACAGCACTTCCTCGGCCGGCGTCTCGGGCAGGTCGCTGCCCTCGGCCGGCGCGGCGGCGGCCAGCGGCTGCGCCTTCAGCACCTTGCGGTCGATCTTGCCGCTGGGCAGGCGCGGCATGGCGGGCAGCGCCTCGAAGCGCGCCGGCACCATGTACGGCGGCAACTTCTCGGCCAGGCCGGCGCGCAAGGTCTTGATGTCCGGCGCCCCGCCGGCGCCGGGCCGCCCCAAGCCGGCGGCGGCCCCTCGGGGGCAGCGCACCACGCGCAGCGGGGAGCGTGGGGGCTCACCAGTCGGCACGTAGAAGGCGACGAGCTGGTCGATGCCATCATCCTTGCGCAGCAGCACCGCCGTGGTGCCCACGCCGGGCTGCGCCGCCAGCACGGCCTCGATCTCGCCCAGCTCGACGCGGAAGCCGCGAATCTTCACCTGGTCGTCGGCGCGGCCCAGGCACTGCATCTGCGGCGTGCCGTCCGACTTGTATTCGACCTTGGCCAGATCGCCTGTGCGGTACAGGCGCGCTTCCTGTTCGTTGCGCGCCCAGGGGTTGGGCAGGAACTTCTCGGCCGTCAGCTCGGGCCTTCCAAGATAGCCGGCGGCCACGCCGGGGCCGGTGATGCACAGCTCGCCGGTTTCGCCGAAGGGCAGAATTTTCAGCGGCGGCACCACGCCGTTCACGATGCTGTCCGGGTCGATCACCTCGATGACGAACAGGCCGTAGTTGGGCAGCGCCTCGCCAATCGTCACCGGCTCGCCGGCCTTGAGTTCGGCCAGCGAGGCCGACACCGTGGCCTCGGTCGGGCCGTAGGTGTTGAACATTTGCCGCCCCGGCGCCCACTTCTCCACCAGCGTCTGCGGGCACATCTCGCCGCCCAGGTTGATGATGCGCAGGCCAGGCACGTCCTGCGCGAACAGCGCCAGCAGCGTGGGCACGGCGTGCAGCACCGTCACGTCGTGCTCGATCAGCGCACGTGGCAGCGCCTCGGGGTCGCCGGCGATCTCCTTGGGCGCGATCCACAGCGTGGCGCCGACGAGGTAGCTGATCCAGATCTCCTCGAAGCTCATGTCGAAGGCGACGGAAAAGCCCTGGTAGACCTTGTCGTCCTCGCGCACGCCGAGGCGCGCGTTCTCGCTGCGCAGGAAGTGCGCGATGCTGCCCTGCGTGATGGCAATGCCCTTGGGCTTGCCGGTGGAGCCGCTGGTGTAGATGACGTAGGCGGTGTGGCTGGGCAGCGCGCCTTCGCGCCGGCGCAGTGCGGTGCCCTCGGGCAGCGGTGCCAGCAGTTCCTGGGCGGTCAGGATGCGGGCCGTGATGCCCTCCTGTCGCCGTGCCGGCTCGCCGTGCTGCTCATCGATCAATAGCGCCTTGGCGGACGCGTCCTCCAGGCAGGTGGCGATGCGGTCGGTGGGCACGTCGGCGTCGAACGGCAGCCAGGCGGCGCCGGTCTTGGCGATGCCCAGCTGTAGCGTGAGCAGCTCGATGCCGCGCGGATGCCACAGGCCCACCATGTCGCCGGCCTGCACGCCCGCCTCGATCAGGCGGTGGGCCACGCGGTCGGCGGCGGCGTCCAGCTCGGCATAGGTGACGTGGCGCGGGCCGAAGACCAGCGCCGTCTTGTCGGGGACGCGCGCCGCGGTGGCCTCGAAGATGTCGGCCAGGATTTCGCCGCGCAGCAGGTCGGGCCGGTCGGGGCCGTGGAGGATGGGAGTGTCGGTCATCGCAAGGGCTCAGTGGGCGCGCAGCGCGGCATCATCGACACGGCTATTCCATCAGGCATACGTCCGCAGGAGATGACCAAAAACACGGTCATTCCTACCATGCCGACCAAGGCATCGACGAAGTGAAGCACACGCTGGTCGACCCGCAAGAAACGAACAGCTCGAGACATGGGAGGCCAGGATGAAAAAATCGGGAGGTTGCTTGGCGTGACCCTGCTGGTCGGGGAGGGACCGCGGGGGCACAGAACAGCCAGAGCGTGCATGTTAATGGCGCCGTGGTGAACCAGGCTGTAGGCGGCGGCCACGCGATCATGAACGTCGCCTCGACCAAGGGTGGAGCGCCGAAGGGCCGCAACCGCCAGCAGGTCGACGTGAAAGGCGCCCTGGTCAACGCGGCCAGCCAAGGTGCGCGCAGCGAGCTGAACGTGGCTTCGGGCGGCCAATCGCCCGGCTCGCGTTCGCAGGTCGTCTCCATCGACGGCCCCATCGTCACCGGAGCCAGTGGCCGGGGCGTCAACAGCACCGTCAACATCGGCGGCCGCTAGGCCGCCTACCCAGGTTCGGCGCGTCGCGATCGCGGCAGTCGGACGAGCGTGCCGTCTGCGGCCCACGGGCTTCAGGGGCACACCTTTGTCAAAACAGTCTCTTTGGAAGGGGAATCATCATGAAAAAGACCGTCGCCATGATCGCCTGCGGCCTGCTGCTCGGCGCTTCGGCGCAAGCCGAAGTGAAGATCGGGGGCAACAACAAGCAGACCGTCACGGTCAAGAACGGCGCCGTGCTGAACGCCGCCGTCGGCCCCGGCGCGCAGGCCAAGCAGAACCTGGCCTCGAACAAGGGCAACGTGAAGATCGGTGGCAACAACACGCAGGAAGTGTCGGTCAAGAACGGCGCTGTGCTGAACGCCGCCGTCGGTCCGATGAGCAAGGCCGAGCAGAACCTGGCCTCCAACGAAGGGAAGTGAAGCCACAGCGGCCGGCGCGGCCCCGCCGCCGCCGGCCGCCGCCACACGAGGAGACGACCATGACCACCTCCACAGCCGAATGCCACCGCGCCGCCGTGCTGGCGACGTCGGCCCTGCTGCTGGCCCTGGCCTGGGCGGTTGCGCCGGCCGCGCATGCGCAGCAGAAGCCGCCCGCCGAGCGCCGCGCCATCGACCCCGCTGCACGCACCAAGGTCGGCAACGCCATGGCGCGCTCGCGCATCGAGCGCGAGGACGGCAAGCGCCAGGTCGACGAGCAGATGGACGCCCAGATGGGCGGCCAGAAGAACTGCACCACCAACATCGGCTCGAACCCGGCGCAGAAGCCGGGCGTCGGCCAGCGCTACGGCTCCGGCGGGAAGGGCGATCAGGTGATCGTCGTGCGCGGGCCGGTGATCAATGTCTGCAAATAGACACAACGACACCAGGCGGCCGCCGCGCTGCACAGGGAGGGGATCATGCGAAACACCATGGCAGGGCTGGCGCATCGACCGGCCTGGCTGCTGCTGGCCGCACTGTCGGGCTGCAGCCTCAATCCGACGCTGACCGACCGCGTCGACGTGATCGACAAGGCCACCGTGGAGCAGGCACCGCTGGTGTCGCCCACCAAGTCGGTGTCGGTGCTGCGCGAAGGGCTGGCGTGCATGGACCGCATGCTGGCGGCAGAGCAGGTGCCCACCACGCTGGTGGCGGTGAAATCGATCCCCGATCCGTCGGGCCTGTTTTCCACCGCAACCAAGGACATGGTGATCACCGCGCTGTCGCGCATGTCGCGTACCAGCCAGGCCTTCAAGGTGGTGGACTACGAGATCGACGCGCTGCGCCAGGACACTGTTCAGGCCATCACCGGCCTGCTGCTCAACAGCGGCCAGGTTGAGTTGCAGAAGCCGCAGATCTACCTCTCCGGCTCGATCAGCTTCGGCGACAAATCGGTGGTCGGCAAGCGCCGCACCATAGGGGTCTCCACCGCCAATACCGATACCGGCTACAGCTGGGACCTGCTGGGCACCGTGGTCGGGCTCGATCTGCACCTGGGGGACATGAACACCCGCACACTGTATTCGGGGCTCGACTCGGCCAACGAGGCCGTGGTGGCCACGGGCGGCAAGTCGGTCGAGATCGGCGCCAAGGCCACCGGCCTGCCCAAGCACATCTACCGCCTGGGCCTGCAGTACGAGGTGGCGGCCGACAACAACCAGGGCGCGGGCAGCGCGATCCGTCTGCTGGTCGACCTGGCGGCGATCGAGCTGGTGGGCAAATGGGCGCGCGTGCCGTACTGGGACTGCATCGACTACGAGCAGAACCACCCCGAATTCCTGCGCCAGGTGCGCCATTGGTACGAAGAGCTGAGCGTGCCCGAGCGCTGGCAGATGGCGCAGCGCGTGCTGCATGCGCAGGGCGCATGGAGCGACGAGGTGAATGGCCTCGACAGCCCGGCGTTCCGCAAGGTCGTAAGCCGCTACCAGGCCGCCAACGACCTGACGCCCGTCGGCACGGTCAACTTCGAGACCTACGCCAAGCTGATGCGCGCCTACGTCGGCATGACGGCAGATGGCAAGCTGCGGCGAGATGGTGTGTCGGCCCAGGCCGCGCTCAAACCCCATACGCCGGGCCTGCCCGAGAACGCGCCGCCGCCCGGCACGCTCGACGTCACGCTGGTCGGCAAGCGCGACAGCAAGACGCTGGCGATCGGCGAGGCCATCGTGGTCAAGGTGGTGCCGCCCAGCACCGGCTACCTCTACTGCTATTACCAGGACGCGGGCGCGGTGGTGAGCCAGATCTACCCCAACCCGGCGCAGCCCGCCGCCGTGGCGCAGGGCGGGCGGGCGGTGACGGTGCCGGACATGAGCGGGGCCAATCCGTTCCTGATCGAAGCGTCGAAGGGCGGGGCCGAGCAGGTGTACTGCGCGCTGTCGCCCAAGCCGCTGACGAGCCAGCTGCCGCCCACCTTCACCCGCGCCGACCTGAAGCCGATCGAGGGCGTGAAGTCGATGGACGCCGTGCGCTCGACCTTCGGTGCCTTCCGGCCCGGCGTGGTTGGCGAATTGCAATGGCAGGTCGAAGGCGCGCCTGGGAGCAAGGGTGGCGCCAAGGGAGGAGGTCGCAAATGACCCCTCGAACCTTGCACGCACGCTGCTGTGGCTGGCCGTGGTCAGCTGCACCGCCGGCCCGGCGCTGGCGGAAATCAAGTTCCCCGGCCAGGCAGGCGCCGCGCGCGGCAGCGACACGCAGGCACGCGCTGGCGGCGGCGCATCGGCAGGCATCGACAGTGGCGCCGAGGCTGCCCTGCGCGAGGGTCTGGAATACCACCGCAACAGCGGCGTGCCCATGGCGCCGGCCCTGGAGCGCCAGCGCCTGAAGCAGGCCGCCACGGCCGGCGACGCGCGCGGCATGGTGGCCTATGGCTGGCTGCTGGCCAACGGCATCGGCGGGCTGCGCGATGTGGAGCAGGCGCGCGAATGGATCAACGAGGCGCGCATCGCCGGGCTGGCGCGCGCGACCTTCGTCTCGTCACTGATCGAAGGGCGCATCTCGGGCGCGAAAAAGCGCGTCGAATCGCTGCAACTGCTGGAGCAGGCCGCGCGCGACGGCGACGCCATGGCCGCCAACAACCTGGGCGTGGCGATGGAGCTGGAGGGCAACCTGACCGGCGCCCGCACACTGTACGAAACCGCCGCCCTGCAGGGCAACGCGGTGGCGCGCGAGAACCTGGAGCGCATGCGCCGCCTCACGCGCGGCGGCGACGCGCTCAACCTGTCGCGCCTGCGCCTGCAGGCCGACGACGGCGACACCGACGCCATGCTGCAACTGGCGCAGCGCTACCACCGCGGCGAGGGCGTGCAGCAGGACTTCGCTCAGGCGATCCAGCACTACCGGCGCGCGGCCGACGGCGGCTCGCAGCGCGCGCGCGAGTTCCTGGCGCTGATCTTC
Organism: Ottowia beijingensis; assembly: GCF_013423955.1. Taxonomy (GTDB): domain Bacteria; phylum Pseudomonadota; class Gammaproteobacteria; order Burkholderiales; family Burkholderiaceae_C; genus Ottowia; species Ottowia beijingensis. Next base: position 2,147,793 of record NZ_JACCKX010000001.1, read on the forward strand.
AGTCGCCCCGCGCGCGACCCGGCGCAGATCTACGACGTGGCGTGGATGCGCGAGCTGGCGGCGCGCGTCAACATCCAGTCCGACCGGCGGGCCGGCGGTGGCGCGCTCAACAGCGACCGACCGCGCCGCAACGAAGACCCACTGGAAGGCCTGGCCGAGCAGCGCGCCAGCGCGCGTTCACTGGCGCTGATGGGCGGCGCGCCCACCACGGCGCTGCGCCGTGCGCCAGTGGAGCCCGCCGCCGAGCCCGCGGTCGAGCCTGCGCCGATGGCAGAGCCCGCGGTTGCACCGGCGCCCTCGGCCGCACAGGCCGCCGTGCCGGCGCCCGTCGAACCGCCACCGCCACAGGCCGCTGCACCGGCCGCGCCCGAACCTGCCGCCGAACCGGTGGAGGCCGAATCAACGCAGGAATAGACAGGCCATGTGCGCCAAGGAGATGAACCATGAAGTGGATGCTGGGATTGTGTCTTGCCGGGCTGGCCGCCGGCGCGGGTGCCCAAGGCGGCGCGCGATCGGAGGTCCGCGTGGGCGGTGAGAACACCTCACGCGTGGTGATCGAAGGCTCGGTCGTCAACCGCGCCGTCGGCAAGGGTGCCGTGGCCGAAACCAACATTGCCGGGCGGCGCAGCGTGGTGCGCGGCGACGCGGAGTCCTCGGTGACCGTCGGCGTACCCGACCGCCCGGTCGACCTGGGCGTCGACTTGGTCAACGCTGAACTGGCCGGCCGCGACCTGCGCGGCCACGTCTTCGACCAGCGGCGCATCGCCAACACCGACCTGGCCGGTGCGCAGTTGCGCGGCGCAAGCTTTCGCGGCAGCCGGCTGACCAATGTCGACCTCTCGGGCGCCGACCTGCGCGAGGCCGACTTCACCGGCGCCAGGCTGGTCAACGTCGATCTGGATGGCGCGCTGCTCGAAGGCGCGCGCTGGACCGACGGCAAGCCCTGCCGCGCCTCGCCCTGCCGCTGAGCCGTGCGGGTGTTGAACGAGTCCTGAAGATGAATGCCGCAAATACGATAGCTATAACTGTAGTGTTCATGGCAACCTGGCAGTATTTTTGGTGCCAATCAGCATTCCGATGTGCGGCTGAACAACGCGGTCGCTGGCGCTGACCCTCGCACGATGACGCAGTCCGGCACTCGCCGGATGCACCCGCCCGCCGTCGCGGCGCGGGCAAGGCGAGTCGCATCGGCTTGCTAGAGTGTCGCCATGTCCGCACCGGCACCCCTGCTGTTCCTGCTGCGCGGCCCGCGCCGCCGCATCCTCTACGTCGCGCTGTACGAGCTGATCGCCATCGCCGTGGTCACGCTGGCGCTGGGACTGTTCACCGACCACGGCTGGGGCAGCTCGGGCGGCATGGCGGTGGGCAGCTCGGCCATCGCGGTGGTGTGGAACCTGGTGTTCAACTGGTTCTTTGAGCGCTGGGAGCTGCGCCAGCCCGTGCGCGGCCGCAGCCCGGCGCGGCGCGTGGCGCACGCCATCGGCTTCGAGGGCGGGCTGCTGCTGTGGCTGGTGCCGTTCATCGCATGGTGGCTGGGCGTGAGCTGTGGCAGGCGCTGCTGCTCGACATCGGGCTGCTGGTGTTCTTCCTGATCTACACCTTCGTGTTCACCTGGGTGTTCGATCGCTTGTTCGGGCTGCCGGCGTCGGCGGTGTAGCTGGTGGATGCATCAAAAATACTTGGTTGGCAACAAGTCTCAGACAGTGTTGTGGGAGCGGGCTTGCCAGTGATGAGGCGTCTCACCGCAACCTAGGCTTGATCACGGGCAAGCCCGCTTCCACACCGCGGATGCGGTCCGCACGTCATCTGAGACTTCTTGATCGTCAAGCAAAAAACAATAGCTGCCCGCGCCCGTCCATTCTTGGTTTTAGATGATTTTCTCTTGAAATCAAGGTGTGGCGTGCGCAAGCCACTATTAATAAAGAGTGACCGCGCGGCGCACAATGCGCCGATGCTGCAACTCACCGACATCCAGCAAGCCGCCGACCGCCTGAAGGGCCAGGTGCTCGACACCCCCTGCGTCGAATCGCGCACGCTGTCGCAGGTGACGGGCGCGCAGGTGTTCCTGAAGATGGAGAACCTGCAGTTCACCGCCTCGTTCAAGGAGCGCGGCGCGTGCAACAAGCTCGCGCAGCTATCGAAGGAGGAGCGTGCCCGCGGCGTGATCGCCATGAGCGCCGGCAACCACGCGCAGGGCGTGGCCTTTCATGCGCAGCGGCTGGGCATCCGCGCCGTGATCGTGATGCCGCGCTTCACCCCCGGCGTGAAGGTGACGCGCACGCAGGGCTTCGGCGCCGAGGTGATCCTGCACGGCGACACGCTGGACGCCGCCAGCGCGCATGCGCAGGCCCTGGCGCGCGAGCAGGGCCTGAGCTTCGTGCACCCGTTCGACGACGAGGCCATCATGGCTGGCCAGGGCACGCTGGCGCTGGAGATGCTGGCCGAGCAGCCCGCGCTGGACACGCTGGTGGTGCCTATCGGCGGCGGCGGGCTGATCAGCGGCGTGGCCACCGCGGCCAAGGCGCTCAAGCCCGGCATCCGCGTGGTGGGCGTGCAGACGGCGCGCTTTCCCGGCGCGGTGAACGCGGTCACCGGCAGCACGCACGCGCAGGGCGCCAGCACCATTGCCGAGGGCATCGCGGTCAGCGCGCCGGGCGCGCGCTGCCTGCCACTGATCCGTCAGCACGTGGACGATCTGCTTCTCGTGGACGAGGGCGACGTGGAGCAGGCCATCGTGATGCTGCTGGAGATCGAGAAGACCCTGGCCGAAGGCGCGGGCGCCGTCGCACTGGCGGCGCTGCTGCGCCATCCGCAGCAGTTTCAGGGCCGCCAGGTGGGGTTGGTGCTGTCGGGCGGCAACATCGACCCGCTGCTGCTGGCCGCCATCATCGGGCGCGGCATGGTGCGCTCGGGCCGGCTGGCGCGCATCGTCGTCAGCGCGCGCGACGTGCCGGGCTCGCTGGCGCGCGTCACGGCATTGGTGGCCGAATGCGGCGCCAACGTGCAGGAAATCCACCACCAGCGCGCCTTCACGCTGCTGGCGGCGCAAAACGTCGAGATCGAGATGGTGCTGCAGACGCGCGATGCCGAGCACGTGCGCGAACTGCTGGCACGGTTGGCCGCCGAGGGGCTTCAGGCGCGCTGGCTGGGGAGCAGTGAGGGCGGGCGTCGGTTTGATGGAACTGGCCACTCGAAGTCCTGTTGCGGTGCGCAGAGGCCTGCCATCCCTTGTGGGAGCGGCCGTGGCCGCGATAAGGCGCCGCCTCGACTGGGAGGCCGCATCGCGGGCAAGCCCGCTCCCACCCGGCTGCCATGGCGCCGCGGTGCGGCAACCATCAGCCGCCCGCTTTTTGGGTGGCAAGCCAAATCGGCCTCCAGCGCCCGGTGGATAAGCGCAAGCAGCTATCGAATCAGGAGTGATGGGCGCTGCCGTCTTCACGGCAGCCGGCGCAGGTGCCGTGCACGGCCAAGTCGACCCGCGCCGCCTGGTGCCCGTGCTCGGCCAGCGTGCGGCGCAGCGCATCGGCCACCGCCTGCGTGGGCGCGTCGGCCGCCTGCAGCGGAAACTGCGTGTGGCAGGCGTCGCATTCGAAGTGCGGCACGGCGGGCGCGGACTCAGGCGCCGATGCGGCCACACCCAGCCACTGAAAGCGCCACACCCGCTCGCCCGGCGCCGTGTGGCGCGCCAGCAGGCCGGCGGCGACCAGCCGGTCCAGCAGGCGGTACAGCGTGACGGGGTTCACCGGCTCGCCCGCCTGCGCCAGCCGCGCCGCCACGTCGGCATGGGTGGGTTGCCAGTGCGTGGCGGCCTGCTCGAACAGCTCGGCCACGCCCAGCACCGCGCGCGTGCTGCGCAGCCCGGCCTGGTGCAGGCGCTGGCTGAGGGCGGCGGGGTCAAACGTGGGCATGAAGCTGCAGGGCGGTCGTTAATGCAACTGACTTGCGATATGATCGCGCACTCGGCGGCTTGATGCAAGTCAGTTGCATTTTATCGCCGCCTTCCGATTGCCGCCCATGACCCCGCCCCCGCCGCTGTCCAAACGTCCCCGCTGCTGCTGCGCGGCGCCGGTTGGCGCCTGGGCGTCGCGGCGGTGTTGAGCGCCGTGCTGCTGTTGCTGTGGCGCTGGGCGCTGCAGGGCGGGGGCGCGTGATGGCGGCGCCGCAGCCCGTCGCCCTGCACGACCTGACGCTGGGCTACGACGGCCATCCGGCGGTGCACCACCTGTCGGGCGTGATCCAGCCCGGCGCGCTGCTGGCGGTGGTGGGGCCCAATGGCGCCGGCAAGTCGACGCTGATCAAGGCGCTGGCCGGGCTGCTCAAACCCATCGGCGGGCGCATCGACGGGCTTGCGGGCCAGCGTGTGGCCTACCTGCCGCAGCAGGCCACGCTGGAGCGCGGCTTTCCTATTCTGGTGGGCGAGTTCGCCGCCATGGGGCTGTGGCACGAAACCGGCGCGTTCGGCGGCTTTTCGCGCGCGCAGCGCGAGCGCGTGCGCGACGCTCTGGCGGCGGTGGGGCTGGAGGGCTATGCGCGCCAGCCGATCGACACGCTCTCGGGCGGGCAGTTGCAGCGTACGCTGTTTGCGCGCCTGATGCTGCAGGATGCGCCCATCTTGCTGCTGGATGAGCCCTTTTCGGCCATTGATCAGCGCACTTGCGCCGATTTGCTGGCCTTGCTGCAAGGCTGGCAGCGCGAGGGCAAGACGGTGCTGGCGGTACTACACGACCTGCACCAGGTGCGCGAGGCTTTCCCGAAACGCTGATGCTGGCGCGCGAGCTGGTCGGCTGGGGGCCGACGGCGCGGGTGCTGACGCCGGCCAACCTGCAGCGCCTGCGGGCGATGCCGGAGGCGTTCGACGAGCGGGCGCCGGTGTGCGAGGTGGAGGGTGCAGGCACGGGGCACGACGGGCACATGCATGTCCTCCCTCATGGGCATGAACATGTTCACGAGAGCGGTCACGCGCATGCGCATGGTCACGCGCCGGCCCCTCACACCAGCCCTCTCCCCAGAGGGGCGAGGGAGCAATACCCATGACGCCCGAGACGATGGACACCGGCCTGTGGGCGCTGCTCGTCGGCCCGCTGACCGAATTCGGCTTCATGCGCCGCGCGCTGGTGGGGTGCATCGCGCTGTCGCTCAGTTGCGCGCCGGTCGGCGTGTTCCTGCTGCTGCGCCGCATGAGCCTGACCGGCGACGCCATGGCGCACGCCATCCTGCCCGGCGCGGCCATCGGCTACCTGCTGTCGGGTCTGTCGCTGACGGCGATGACGCTGGGCGGCGTGGCCGCCGGCCTGCTGGTGGCCGTGGGCTCGGGGCTGGTGGCGCGCTCCACCGTGCTGCGCGAGGACGCCAGCCTGGCCGCCTTCTACCTGCTCAGCCTGGCGCTGGGCGTGCTGATCGTCAGCACGCGCGGCAGCAGCGTCGATCTGCTGCACGTGCTGTTCGGCACCGTGCTGGCGCTCAACGACGCGGCGCTGACGCTGCTGGTGGGCATTGCCGTCGCCACGCTGGCGGCGCTGGCGCTGATGTACCGGCCGCTGGTGCTGGAGTGCCTGGATCCGCAGTTCCTGCGCAGCGTCAGCCGCTTCAGTGCGCTGGCGCACTACGGTTTTCTGGTGCTGGTGGTCATCTGCCTGGTGGCCGGCTTTCATGCGCTGGGCACGCTGATGGCCGTGGGCATCATGGTGCTGCCCGCCGCCACCGCGCGCCTGTGGGTGCGCGGCGTGCCGGCGCTGATGGCGCTGGCCGCCGCGCTGGCGCTGGCGGCCTGCGTGGCCGGGCTGCTGATCAGCTACCACGCCGACTGGCCCACCAGCCCCACCATCGTGCTCAACCTGGGCGCGGTGTACCTCGTCTCGCTGCTCGTCGGCCGCCACGGCGCCTGGCGCAGTGGGCAGCATGGGCGCCAGCGGCATCTGCGGGCGTGAACGTTTTCTTCCTCGTCATTCCGGCGAAAGCCGGAATCCACACCGCCGCGCCAGCGAACGCCACGTTCATGCGAGCGAAGCGCAGCACGGATCCCGGCTTTCGCCGGGAGGACGACCTGTTGGATGGGCGGACCACCGCAGCCAATCGAAATTCAAGAAGAATCAACCGCTAACGCTTGTCTGGCAAGCGCACACAGCTATCAACAAAGGAGTAACTCAAGATGTCATTCCTCACCCGCCGCACCGCCCTGGCCGCCGCGCTCGTCGCCTTCACCCTGCCCGCCCACGCCGCCGAGCCGCTGCGCGTGGTCGCCAGCTTCAGCCTGCTGGGTGACCTGGTGCAGCAGGTGGGCGGTGATCGCGTCGCCGTCACCACGCTGGTCGGCCCGGGCGCCGATGGCCACGTCTTCCAGCCCACGCCCGCGCACGCGCGCCAGGTCGGGCAGGCGCAACTCGTGGTCTCCAACGGCCTGGGCTACGAAGGCTGGATGCCGCGCCTGCTGCAAAGCACCGGCTACAAGGGTCCGCAGGTGGTCACCACGAAAGGCGTCAAACCCATCGCCGGCACGCGCGGCCACAACCATGACCATGGCCACAAGCACGACCACGGCCGCCACGACCCGCACGCCTGGCAAAGCGTGCCCAACGTCATCACCTACGTGAAGAACATTGCCGACGGCCTGTGCACCGCCGACGCCGCCGGCTGCCCGCCTACCGCGCCAACGCCGAGCGCTACACCGCTGAGCTGAAAACGCTCGACGCCGACATCCGCGCCGCCTGGGCGCCCATCCCCGCCGCGCAGCGCAAGGTCATCACCTCGCACGCCGCCTACGCCTACTACGGCCAGGCCTACGGCGTGCGCTTTCTGTCGCCGCAGGGCGTCAGCACCGAGAGCGAAGCGTCCGCCAAGGGCGTGGCACAGCTGGTGCGGCAGATCCGCAAGGAAGGCATCAAGGCGCTGTTCGTCGAGAACATCTCCGACCCGCGCCTGATCGAGCAGATCGGGCGCGAGACCGGCGTCAAGCCCTCGGGCGAGCTGTACTCCGACGCGCTCAGCGCGCCCGGCGCCGACGCCGAAACCTACGTGCGCATGATGCGCACCAACACCGAGCGGCTGGTGCGCGCGGTGCGCGGCGACTGACGCCGCGGCCCAACGGCGCGACGCGGCAAGGGGCTTTGGCACGGCCTAGAATCGCGCCTTCGGCTGCCAAGGAGCGTTGCAGCGCCAGCGGCGCGGTTTTGAAGAAACCGCGCCACAAGCGGCGTCAGGCTTGCGCCGAATGCTATTGATCTCGAATCAATGGCGCGGGTCTTTGTTGCAACGACGCTCACCTGAAACTTGATTTGCAGGTGAGTGCCGTGTCCGCAGCTTCTCTTTCTTCTTCTCCGCCGCCGCTCCAGCTCTCGGGCCTGGAGCCGCTGGTCATCGGTCCCGGCGCGCTGTTCGTCAACATCGGCGAGCGCACCAACATCACCGGCTCGAAGGCCTTCGCGCGGATGATCCTGGGCGGCCAGTACGAAGAGGCCCTGGCCGTGGCGCGCCAGCAGGTCGAAAACGGCGCGCAAATCGTCGACGTGAACATGGACGAGGGCATGCTCGACGGCCAGGCCGCGATGGTGAAGTTCCTCAACCTGATGGCGACCGAGCCCGACATCGCCCGCGTGCCGGTGATGGTCGATTCCAGCAAGTGGAGCGTGATCGAGGCCGGCCTGCGCTGCATCCAGGGCAAGGGCATCGTCAACTCCATCAGCATGAAGGAGGGCGTGGACGAGTTCAAACGCCAGGCGCGCCTGATCAAGCGCTACGGCGCCGCCACGGTGGTGATGGCCTTCGACGAGCAGGGCCAGGCCGACACCTACGCGCGCAAGATCGAGATCTGCGAGCGCGCCTACCGCATCCTGGTCGATGAAGTCGGCTTTCCGCCCGAAGACATCATCTTCGACCCCAACATCTTCGCCATCGCCACCGGCATCGAGGAGCACGCCAACTACGCGGTCGACTTCATCGAGGCCACGCGCTGGATCAAGCAGAACCTGCCCGGCGCCAAGGTGTCGGGCGGCGTGAGCAACGTGTCTTTCAGCTTTCGCGGCAACGACCCGGTGCGCGAGGCGATCCACACCGTGTTCCTGTACCACGCCATCAAGGCCGGCATGGACATGGGCATCGTCAACGCCGGCATGGTGGGCGTGTACGACGACCTGGAGCCCGAGTTGCGCGAGCGCGTGGAAGACGTGGTGCTCAACCGCCGCCCCGACGCCGCCGAGCGCCTGCTGGAGATCGCCGAATCCGCCAAGGGCGCCGCCAAGGACGACAGCAAGAAGCTGGAATGGCGCGGCACGCCGGACAAGCCGGTGGGCGTGAACGAGCGCCTGAGCCACGCGCTGGTGCACGGCATCACCGAGTTCATCGTCGAAGACACCGAAGAGGCCTACCAGCAGATGGTGGTGCAGGGCGGCGGCCGCCCGCTGCACGTCATCGAAGGGCCGCTGATGGACGGCATGAACGTGGTGGGCGATCTGTTCGGCGCCGGCAAGATGTTCCTGCCGCAGGTGGTGAAAAGTGCGCGCGTGATGAAGCAGGCCGTGGCGCATTTGCTGCCCTACATCGAGGCCGAGAAGAAGGCCATGGCTGACGCTGGTGCCGACGTCAAGGCCAAGGGCAAGATCGTCATCGCCACCGTCAAGGGCGATGTGCACGACATCGGCAAGAACATCGTCACCGTCGTCTTGCAGTGCAACAACTTCGAGGTGGTGAACATGGGCGTGATGGTGCCGGCCCATGAAATCCTGAAGAAGGCCAAGGAAGAAGGCGCCGACATCGTGGGCCTGTCGGGCCTCATCACGCCCAGCCTGGAAGAGATGCAGCACGTGGCCGGCGAGATGCAGAAGGACGCGCACTTCCGCGACAACGCCATCCCGCTGCTGATCGGCGGCGCCACCACCAGCCGCGTGCACACGGCGGTGAAGATCGCGCCGCACTACGATGGTCCGGTGCTCTACGTGCCCGACGCCTCGCGCAGCGTGGGCGTGGCGCAGGGCCTGCTGGGCGAGCAGGCCGCGCAATACTGGGCCGACGTGCGCGCCGACTACGAGCGCGTGCGCCACCAGCACGCCAACAAGAAGCAGGTGCCGCTGTGGCCGCTGGCGAAGGCGCGCGCCAACAAGACCCGCATCGACTGGGCCGGCTACCAGCCACCACAGCCCAAGTTCATCGGCCGCCGCGTCATCCGCAACATCGACCTGGCCGAGCTGCTGCCCTTCATCGACTGGACGCCCTTCTTCCAGACCTGGGACCTGGCCGGCAAATTCCCCGCCATCCTGACCGACGAGGTGGTGGGCGAGGAAGCCACGCGCGTGTACAACGACGCCCAGGCCATGCTGAAGAAAATCGTCGACGGCCGCTGGCTGACGGCGCACGCCATCGTCGGCTTCTGGCCTGCCAACACCGTGCGCGACGACGACATCGAGTTGTACGCCGACGAATCGCGTCGCGACGTGGCCCTGACCTGGTACGGCCTGCGCCAGCAAACCGAAAAGCAGGAAGACGCCAACGACCAGATGCGCCCCAGCCGCTGCCTGGCCGACTTCATCGCGCCGCGCAATGCTATTGATTCAGAAGCTGTTAGCGCAGGCCAGACGGGCGCCGAAGGCCAAAATGGCTTGAAAGACCACATCGGCGCCTTCGCCGTCACCGCCGGCATCGGCGTGGACAAGAAGGTGGCCGAGTTCATGGCCGCGCACGACGACTACAGCGCCATCACGCTGAAAGCCCTGGCCGACCGCCTGGCCGAGGCCGGCGCCGAATGGCTGCACCACCGCGTGCGCACCGACTGGTGGGGTTATGCGGCGGGCGAGGGCTTGTCGAACGAGGACTTGATCGCCGAAAAGTACGTCGGCATCCGCCCCGCGCCCGGCTACCCCGCCTGCCCCGACCACCGCGTGAAGCAGCCGCTGTTCGAACTGCTGGGCGCCGCCGACATCGGCATGTCGGTCACCGAAAGCTTTGCCATGTCACCGGCGGCCAGTGTCAGCGGCTTCTACTTCAGCCACCCCGACAGCACGTATTTCAGCGTCGGCAAGATCGACCAGACCCAGGCCGCCGACATGGCTGAACGCAGCGGCGTGCCGCTGGCCGAGGTGGAGCGCGCGCTGGCGCCGAACCTGGGGTTGTGATGTGGCGGGCTCAGGCCAGCGCCTGAGCGTGTCGCGCCAACCGCGCCTTGGCGTTGGCGTCCACGGGCAGCGCCTGCACGCGATCAAGCAGTGTGTTCAGCTGGATCAGGCCATGCCGCAGCATGGTCTGCACGAAAGGCCCGTCCTTCTCGCGTCCCGCCACCAGCTTGGCAGCGGCCAGGTCGTGCGGCTCCAGACACCAACCGATCTTGAGGTCGGTGTTTTCGTTCTGCAGCTTCACCAGCCGATCCTGCCAACCAGCGGGCAGCACGGCGGTTTCTGGCCCCACACCCTGGGCGTAGTAACCAAACCGTTCGTGAAAGGGCGACAGCTCGCCGATCGCACCGTCGATCAGATCGGCCAGTTCCGGCTGCTTCAGCGGATAGCAGTCCGCCTCCATCGACTGCAGCAGCGCGGCAGGCGGATCGGCCACCGCGCCCAGGATCGACTGGCTGCCGATCACCACGATCTCGTATTCGTTCGTCACCGCGGCGGCCGCGCGGATCAGGTGCTCCAGCTCATGCCGACGCATGGGGATGTTCCTGGCGCCATGCTTTCAGCGCCGCGAATCGCTCGGCATGGCTTAGCAACCCCGCGAAGGGTGAAGCCTGCCTGAGCGCGGCGGCACGTTCCGACTCTTCCAGCATAACGACGATGGTGGACTGCAGCCCCTTGGCCATGATGGCCTCCCACGCTGCAAGATAGGGCTGCACGCGGGCATCGGCGGATTGGCGCCAGCGTGCCAATGTGTCCCGTGCATGTTCGAATGCCGCCGGATCCTGGCGCAGGCGCTCAGCCACCAGGCGGTGCAGTGCCAGCGAGCGGGCGTCCAGATCGGCATGGGTTGGCATGAAAAAGAGTATGCATGAGCGAAATGCTGCCAACAAATGGGCGCGTCTCGTCGGCGCGCCAGATGGAAGCCATCGAGTGCGAGCGGGTCACGCCAAGGGTGTGATGTCACCCCGCCTGCGACCCCGGTGCGCCCAGCCAGTGGTGTGCTTCTCGATAAAGCTGAACAGCTCGTACATCAGCATCGCCATCACGCCGACGACCAGCAGGCCGGCGAAGGCCAGGGCCATTTGCATCGAGGCGCCGGCCGAGACCAGCATGTAGCCGATGCCTTCGTTGGCGGCCATCATCTCGGACACGGTGGTGCCGACAAAGGCCAGGGTGATCGCCACCTTGAGCGAGGCGAAGAAGTAGGGCATGGAGCGCGGAAGGCCGATCTTGGTCAGCACGTCCCAGCGCTTGGCGCCCAGCACGCGCAGCACGTCTTCAAGCTCGGGCTCCAGCGTGGCCAGGCCGGTGGCGATGTTGACGGTGATGGGGAAGAACGAGATCAGGAACGCCGTCAGCACCGCCGGGCCGACGCCGATGCCGAACCACACCACCAGGATGGGTACGAAGGCGGCCTTCGGCAGGGCATTGAAGGCGGTCATCAGCGGGTACATGGCGGTGTAGGCCAGGCGCGAACTGCCGATGATGAAACCCAGCAGCACGCCGACCACGATGGCCAGCGCGAAGCCGACCATGGTGACCCAGAAGGTGCGCCAGGCGTGGGCGGCGATGACGGTGTGGAACTCGACCAGCCGCGCCCAGATGGCCGAGGGCGCGGGAACACGAATTCGGACACCTCGAACACGCGGCACACCAACTCCCACAGCAGGGCGATGATGGCCATCAGCACGAAGGGCGAGGCGCGCTCGACCAGCTTGCGGCGTGGGGTGCTCATGGCGCCACCTCCGCGCCGGGCTGGCGCATGGCGCCGATGTGTCCGCGCAGCTCGTGCACGGTTTCGGTGAAGTGCTTGGTGTAGGTGATTTCCAGGTCGCGCGGGCGCGGCAGGTCGATGGTGCGCCGCACCACGAAGCGGCCGGGGCTTTTGCTCATGACGTACACGGTGTCGGCCAGGAACACGCTTTCGCGCAAGTCGTGCGTGACCAGGATGACGTTGAAGCGCTGCGCCTGCCACAGGTAGCGCAGCGTGCACCACAGCTCTTCGCGGGTGAAGGCGTCGAGCGCGCCGAAGGGTTCGTCGAGCAGCAGCATCTTGGGTTCGTGGATCAGCGCGCGGCAGATGCTGGCGCGCTGCTGCATGCCGCCCGACAGCTGCCAGGGTACTTGCTCTCGTAGCCGCCCAGGCCCACCTGGCGCAGCAGGGCGCGGGCGCGCTCGGCGTATTCGGCCCGCTTGCTGCGAAATTGGGAGCGATACGGCTCGACGATCTCCAGCGGCAGCAGCACGTTGTCGAGCGTGGTGCGCCAGGGCAGCAGCGATGGCGCCTGGAACGCCATGCCGCTGATCTTCAGCGGCCCATCGACCTCGCGCCCGTCGATGACGATGCTGCCGCGCGACGGGCGCTTCAGGCCCGTGGCCAGCTTCATGAAGGTCGACTTTCCGCAGCCCGAAGGCCCGACGATGGCGATGAACTCGCCCTGCGCCACCTGCAGGTCGATGGCTTCCACCGCGAACTGCCGTTGTGCCAGCAGCTCGTCGTTGTAGGCCAGCCAGACATCGCGGAAGTCGATGAAGGGCGCGGCCGCGCCGGCAAGCTCGGCCATGGGCTTACTTCTTGGCCGCGGGCAGCACGTCCAGCTCGGCCCGGCCCGGCAGAAAGCTGCCGTTCCACACCGCCTCGGGGTTCACGCGGGTCTTGGTGCCGTAGGCGTCGGACACCTGCGAGGCCATCAGCGACAGGCGGCTGGTCACCACCTGGCCAAAGCCCTCGGCGCGGGCATCGGGGCTGGCGATCACGCTGTCGATGGCCAGTTGCAGGCGGCGCGTCTCCAGCGGCACGTTGACGATGCCGTCGCGCGCCTTCACGTGCTCGATGGCGGCGGCCGGGTTGGCCATCACCTCCTTCGCGCCCCTGGCGAAGGCGCCGAGGAAGGCCTTGATCGCGCCCGGGTTCTCCTTCAGCAGCTTCTGGCCCACGATGATGGCGTTGCCGTACAGCTTCACGCCGTGGTCGGCGTAGGGCATCAGCACCACGTCGGCTGGCTTCACGCCGCGCGCCTCCAGGTTCAGCAGCGAGGTGAAGCCGAAGCCGGTGATGGCGTCCACGTCGCCGCGCACCAGCATGGTTTCGCGCAACGGCGGGTCCATCGACGTCCAGGCCACGTCCTTCACGCCGTTGACTTTGGCGAAGATCGGGAAGCCGCGCCGCCCGGCGTCGAACACCGGCGCGCCGAGCTTCTTGCCGCCCAGGTCGGCGGGTTTCGTGATGCCCGACTTCTTGAGCGCGAACACCGCGGCCGGCGTGTTGTTGTAGACCATCATCACCGCCACCGGCTTGTTGGGCGCGTCGGGGTTGTTGGCGTGGAACTCCATCAGCGCCGCCAGGTCGGCAAAGCCCATGTCGTAGGCGCCCGAGGCCACGCGCGTCACCGCCCCGCCCGAGCCGTTGCCAGCGTCCACCGTCACGTTCAGCCCGGCCTGCTTGAAGTAGCCCTTGGCCACCGGCTGCAGGAACAGCGCTGCCGGCCCCTCGAAGCGCCAGTCGAGCTGGAACTTGATCGGCGTGCTGCCCTGTGCCCAGGTCGGGGCGGCGGCAGCGGCGGTCAGCAGGGCGGCGGCGCCAAGGCACTGGCGGGGGACAGGGGCATGGGTGTTCTCCGGTCAGGGGTGGAAGGGGTGCGCGTGGGCGCCCGACGATGGGGCTTGCAAGAAGAATGCCACAGGGCTGCGCGCACTGGCCTCGGGGTTGGCCCGCATGTGTCGACCCAGGCTTGCCGTGCATTGGGGGCCTGTGCGCGCTGAACGCGCCGCGTCGGCGTCGGCTGACAGCGTGTGCCGGTGGCCGCTGGCTGGGTGGGCCGGGGCGCGCGCCTAGACTGGCCGCATGGTCACCACCGCTGCCGATTCCGCCCCCGTCGATGCCGCTACCGCCACGGCCGTGGCCGCCGCCACCGGCGCAGCGCCCACCGCGCCGGTGGTTCCCAAGCTGTTCCAGGGCAGGCTCAGGGTGTTCTACCCGCTGTACCGCGCGTTCGAGCTGTGGTCCGACGCCGACGGACTGCGCATGAGCGCGGCCATGTCGTTCTACGGCATCCTCAGCCTGGCGCCGCTGCTGGTGCTCATCGTGGCCGTGCTCGGCTGGTGGCTGGACCGCCAGATGCTGGAAACGAGCCTGATCACGCAGATCGGCGGCGTCGTCGGACAGCAGGGGGCCGAGGTGATCAAGGCCGCGATCGCCAGCGCGCAGGAGCCCGGCAAGGGGCTGTTCGCCTCGCTGCTGGCCTTCGTGCTGTTGCTGGTGGGCGCGACGGGCGTGTTCGCCGAATTGCAGTCGGCGCTGGAGCGCCTGTGGACGCAGGGCACCGGCGTGGACGCCGTGGATGCCTGGTGGCACACCGCCACGCTGCGGCTGCGCGGCGTGGCCTATATCCTGGCCTTCGGTTTCCTGATGCTGGTGTCCACCGTGATCGCCAGCCTGCTGAGCCTGCTGGAGCAATGGGCCGGCAGCCGCTTCGAGATGAAGCTGGTGCTGGCGACGCTGAACCAGGCCATCTCGTTCCTCATCACCACCGGCCTGTTCGTGGCGCTGATGCGCATGAGCGCCGGGCCGCAGCCGAGCCTGCGCTACCTGCTGCGCGGCGCAGCGGTGGGCGCGCTGCTGTTCGGCGTCGGCAAGTACGCGCTGGCGCTGTACCTGTCGACGGCCGCGGTGGTGTCGGCCTATGGCGCGGCGGGTTCGCTGGTGGTGCTGCTGATGTGGATCTACTTTGCCGCCGCGGTGCTGCTGTTCGCCGCCAGCGTGGCGCGCGTGATGGCCGAGCGGCACGGCCAGTTCTCGCCCGCGCCCACGCCGCCGCCGGCCGCCGCCGTTACCGGCCTGAAGGCCGAGGCGCGCGCGCAGGGTGACGACATGACGGCGCAGGCCAGCACCGCCGCGGTGGCAGCGGCCCTGGCAGGTGACGAAGGGCCCGCCCAGCGACCGGCGCGCCGGCAGGCGGTGGCCGTGCCCCGTTCCCACGAGGCGCTGGCGTTGCTGATCTCGGTGGCCGCAGCCTGGCTGATGACACGCCCCAAGGCGGGGTCAACGGAGGCGCCACCCGCATGGGCCGCGCGTGAGGCTGCCCGGCCGCCGCGGCCGCGTGACGAACAGTCTGCCCCGTCGCGCGGCGACGAGCGTGCGCGCGAGCGCGGCGATGCCCAGGCCTCGCCCGCCTGGCTGGGCGCCGCGGTGGTGGCCGCCCGTGCACTGCGTGCAGGTGTGCGGCTGGCGCAGGGTGCGGCACAGCCTTCGAAGCGCGACGACGATGGCCTTCGCCTGCACGCGCCGCGCGCCCTGCGCCAGTGGGGCGAGCGTGCCGTGGACAGCCACGCCAGCAGCCTGGGTACGCACTGGAGGCAGTGGCGCGAGCGCCAGTCCCTGACGCACGCCGAGCGCGTGGTGGCGCGCGACGTGCAGGCGCTGCGCGACGCGTTGCGCAAGCGTTGAGAACCGAGCTACGCCTCGGCTGCTCACAAGAACATCAAGAATCCTCGACTCTCAGGAAGTCTCGGATGACGCGCGGACTGCATCCGCTGTGTGGGAGCGGGCTTGCCCGCGATCAATCGTTGGTGGCGACGAGACGCCTCATCGCGGGCAAGCCCGCTCCCACAACAGGGCCCGAGATTTCTTGACAATCAATCAAAAATCATAGCTGCCAGCGCTTGATGGACAGGCGCTGGAGGCTGATTTGATCAAAAATTGATCAAGCCGCGCTGCGCAGCGCCCGCCGGTACTGCACCGCTTCGGCCACGTGCGCCGTCGTCGTCAGCTCGCTGCCGGCCAGGTCGGCGATGGTGCGCGCCACCTTCAGCGCGCGGTGGGTGGCGCGGGCGCTCCAGCCCAGGCGCGTGGCCGCGGTGTGCAGGAAGGGGCGCGCGGCATCGTCGAGCCGCACATGCGCGTCGATGGCCTGGCCGTGCAGCGCCTGGTTGGGCACGCCTTGCCGCGCCAGCGCACGCTCGCGCGCCGCCGCGCAGCGCGCCCGCACGGCGGCGGTGGCCTCGCCGGGCGGTGCCGCCAGCAGTTCGTCGGCCGGCAGGGCCGCCACCTCGATGTGCAGGTCGATGCGGTCCAGCAGCGGCCCCGACAGCTTGCCCTGGTAACGCGCCACCTGGTCGGGCGTGCAGCGGCAGGGCTTGATGCGCGAGCCCAGGTAGCCGCAGGGGCAGGGTTCATCGCCGCGATGAGCTGGAAGCGCGCCGGAAACTCCGCCCGCTGCGCCGCGCGGCTGATGGTGATGTGGCCGCTCTCCAGCGGTTCGCGCAGGGCTTCGAGCGCGGCGCGCGGAAACTCCGGCAACTCGTCCAGAAACAGCACGCCCTCGTGCGCCAGCGAGATTTCACCCGGCCGTGGCGGTGAGCCGCCGCCCACCAGCGCCACCGCGCTGGCGGTGTGGTGCGGCGAGCGGGTGGGCCGCACGCCCCAGGCCTGCAGCTTGAAGCTGCCGCCCAGGCTGGCGATGGCGGCGCTCTGCAGCGCTTCGCCCACGTTCATCGGCGGCAGCAGGCCGGCAAAGCGCTGCGCCAGCATCGACTTGCCGGTGCCCGGCGGGCCCATCATCAGCAGCGAATGGGCACCCGCTGCTGCAATTTCAAGAGCGCGCCGGGCGGCGGCCTGGCCTTTCACGTCGGCCAGGTCGGGGTAGGCGGGCGCTTGGCTGCGCTCGGCCGGCGGCACGCGCGACCAGCCTTCGACTTCGGCCGGCGGCGGCGTGCCGGCGGGCAGGAACTGCGCCACCACGTCCAGCAGATGGCGTGCGCGGTACACCGCCATGCCGGGCACCAGCGCGGCCTCTTCGGCGCTGCCGGGCGGCAGCACCAGCTTGGCATCCACGCCGCCCTGGTGCAGCGCCACGGCGGTGGCCAGCGCGCCGCGCACCGGGCGCAGCTCGCCCGACAGCGACAGCTCGCCGGCAAACTCCCAGCCCGCCAGCCGCGCACCGTCGATCTGCCCGCTGGCGGCCAGGATGCCGAGCGCGATGGGCAGATCGAACCGGCCCGAATCCTTCGGCAGATCGGCGGGCGCCAGGTTGACGGTGATGCGCTGGTTGTGCGGAAACTCCAGCCCGCTGTTCTGCAGCGCGCTGCGCACGCGCTCGCGGGCCTCCTTCACCTCCACGTCGGCCAGGCCCACCAGCGTGAAGCTGGGCAGCCCGTTGGCCAGATGCACCTCGACGGTGACGGCGGGCGCCGCCAGCCCCATCAGGGCGCGGCTTTGCACCAGACTCAAACCCATGCTTGCGTTCATCCCCATGTTGGTGCGTGGCTGCCTGCACCGATGCGGTGCGATCGGCGTGGCCTCCGCGTTGGCGCCACCACGTCGCTGGGCCGAACTGTAGCGCGGCATGGAGCGCGATGGCAGCTGGCACGCCTCCTGCTTAAACCTCTTCGCAGTCATTCAACACCGAAGAGGAAGTCATGCACACCGCCTTGCGCACCATCAAGCCCCTGGGTCTGGCCATAGCGGCGATCGGCGCCGGCGGCGCGGCCCTGGCGCAGACCGCCGTCACGCCCGAGCCCGCCCCGGCCCCCGAAAGCACGCTGTCGTTCAACGTCGGTGCCACCACCGATTACCGCTATCGCGGCATCTCGCAAAGCCGGCTGAAGCCCGCGCTGAGCGCCGGCGCCGATTACAGCCACGCCAGCGGCCTGTACGTGGGCACCTGGCTCACCACCATCAAGTGGATCAAGGACGCCGGTGGCGATGCGCCGATGGAGTGGGACGTGTACGGCGGCTACAAGGGCCAGTTCGGTGCCAGCGGCCTGGGTTATGACGTCGGCCTGCTGCACTACAACTACCCCAGCCACAAGCTGTCCATCAGCCCCAATACCACCGAGATCTACGGCGCGCTGAGCTACGGCATCTTCACCGCCAAGTATTCGCACGCGCTCACCAACCTGTTCGGCTTTGACGACAGCAAGGGCAGCGGCTACCTCGACCTGTCGGCCAACGTGGACCTGGGCGATGGCTGGTCGGTGGTGCCGCACGTGGGCCGCCAGTGGGTGCGCCACAACAGCGCCTATGCATACACCGACTATGCGCTGGCGCTGAACAAGGACTTCGGCAACGGTCTGTCGGCCAGCGCCGCCGTCATCGGCACCAATGCCGACAAGGCGCTCTACACCACGCCCAGCGGCCGCTTCACCGGCCGGGCCGCGCTGGTGCTGGGCATCAAGTACACGTTTTAAGCCAAATCGGCCTCCAGCGCCGGTCCATCAAGCGCTGACAGCTATCAAAAAGGAAGCATCATGAAACTCGTCACCGCCATCATCAAACCCTTCAAGCTCGAGGAAGTGCGCGAAGCGCTGTCGCAGCTGGGCGTGCAGGGCATCACCGTCACCGAGGTCAAGGGCTTCGGCCGCCAGAAGGGCCACACCGAGCTGTACCGCGGCGCCGAGTACGTGATCGACTTCCTGCCCAAGGTGAAGCTCGAGACCGCCGTGGACGACGACGTGGTCGAGCGCGTCATCGAGGCCATCGAGCAATCCGCGCGCACCGGAAAGATCGGCGACGGCAAGATTTTCGTCGCCGACCTGGAACAGGTCATCCGCATCCGCACCGGCGAGACCGGCGGCGCCGCGCTGTAAGCCCATCGCACGCACCAGAGGAACACCACCCATGAAATCCCCGTTCGCTTTCTTCGCGCTGCTGCTGGCCGGCGGCGCTGCTGGCGCAGGCCGCCGCACCCGAGGTGGCGGCCGCCGCCTCGGCCGCCGCAGCCGCCGCGCCCGTACCGCACATCGACTCCGGCGACACCGCCTGGATGCTCACCTCCACCCTGCTGGTGATCCTGATGATCGTCCCCGGCCTGGCGCTGTTCTACGGCGGCCTGGCGCGCAGCAAGAACATGCTCAGCGTGCTGGTGCAGGTGTTCGTCGTGTTCTCGCTCATCAGCATCCTGTGGGCGGTGTACGGCTACAGCCTGG
Organism: Ottowia beijingensis; assembly: GCF_013423955.1. Taxonomy (GTDB): domain Bacteria; phylum Pseudomonadota; class Gammaproteobacteria; order Burkholderiales; family Burkholderiaceae_C; genus Ottowia; species Ottowia beijingensis. The sequence goes on from NZ_JACCKX010000001.1 coordinate 2,166,815, forward strand.
CCTTCAGCGGCGACGGCAACTTCTTCGGCGGTTTCGACAAGCTGTTCCTGAAAGGCGTCACGCCCGACAGCATCGGCGCGCTGCCGACGGTGCCCGAATACGTGTTCATCGCCTTCCAGGGCACCTTCGCCGCCATCACCTGCTGCCTCATCGTCGGCGCCTTCGCCGAGCGCATTCGCTTCTCGGCCGTGCTGCTGTTCATGGCGATCTGGTTCACGCTGAGCTACGTGCCCATGGCGCACATCGTGTGGGGCGGCGGCCTGCTGGCCAAGGACGGCGCGCTCGACTTCGCCGGCGGCACCGTGGTGCACATCAACAGCGGCATTGCCGGCCTGGTGGGCGCCTACATGCTGGGCAAGCGCGTGGGCCACGGCCGCGAAGCCTTCACCCCGCACAGCCTGACGCTGACCATGGTGGGCGCCTCGCTGCTGTGGGTGGGCTGGTTCGGCTTCAACGCCGGCTCGGCCGGGGCGGCCAACGGCGGTGCGGGCCTGGCCTTCATCAACACCGTGCTGGCCACGGCGGCCGCCACGCTCACCTGGTCGCTGGGCGAGGCGATGCACAAGGGCAAGGCGTCCATGCTGGGCGCCGCCTCGGGCGCGGTGGGTGGCCTGGTGGCGGTCACGCCGGCGGCTGGCTTCGTGGGGCCGATGGGTGCCATCGTCATCGGCGGCCTGGCGGGGCTGGTCTGCCTGTGGGGCGTGAGCGGCCTCAAGCGCCTGCTGAACGTCGACGACGCCTTCGACGTGTTCGGCGTGCATGGCCTGGGCGGCATCCTGGGCGCCATCCTGACCGGCGTGTTTGCCGCGCAGAGCCTGGGCGGCACCGGCGGCCTGACGCCCGACAGCTTCAGCATGGGCGCGCAGGTGTGGATCCAGACCAAGAGCGTGCTGTTCACCGTCGTGTGGTCGGGCGTGGTCTCGTTCATCGCCTACAAGATCGTGGACCTGTTGATCGGCCTGCGCGTGAGCGAAGAGGAAGAGCGCCAGGGCCTGGACATCTCCAGCCACGGCGAGACGGCGTACAACCGCTGAAGCCCGCTGCGGCAATTCAAGGGCCTGCCCGCGTGGCAGGCTTTTTCATGTCGAATCCGGCTTTCGCTCAGGTGGGACCGGCGCGGGCAGCTACCGAATTAGAAGTAACGGTTGGTCAGGCAGGGGAATGCGGGGCGGCCAGCCGCTACCATCCACGGCATGGATGCCGCGCTGCAAGCCCTCATCGAGAAGATCCGCAAGGCCGCCGAGCGTGGGCGGCCCTTGCGCATCCGCGGCGGCGGCACCAAGGACTTCTACGGCCAGCAACTGCAAGGCGAACTGCTCGACACGCGCCCGCTGGCCGGCATCGTGGCCTACGAGCCGAGCGAGCTGGTCGTCACCGCCCGCGCCGGCACGCGCCTGCGCGATCTGCAGGCGCTGCTGGCGGAGCAAGGCCAAAGCCTGCCGTTCGAGCCGCCGCAGTTCGGCGTGGCCAGCACGGTGGGCGGTGCGGTGGCGGCGGGGCTGTCGGGCCCGGCGCGCGCCAGCGTCGGCGCGCTGCGCGACTACGTGCTGGGCGTGCAGATCGTCAACGGCAAGGGTGAGCTGCTGACCTTCGGCGGCCAGGTGATGAAGAACGTGGCCGGCTACGACGTCAGCCGGCTGATGGCGGGCAGCCTGGGCACGCTGGGCGTGATCGCCGAGGTCAGCCTGAAGGTGCTGCCCGTGCCGCCAGCCGAGCGCACGCTGGTGTTCGAGCTGTCCGAGACCAGCGCGCGCCAGCAGCTCAACCGCTGGGGCGGCCAGCCGCTGCCGCTGAACGCCAGTTGCTGGGCCGACGGCCACCTGGTGGTGCGCCTGCGCGGCGCCCGCGCGGCCATCGACAGCGCGACCAAAATCATGGGCGGCCAGGTGCTGGACGCCGAACGCGCCGAGAAGCAGTGGACGACGCTGCGCGACCAGGCGCTGCCGTTCTTTCGCCTGGCACCCGGCGAGGCGCTGTGGCGCGCCAGCGTGCCCGACACCGCCACGCCGCTCAACCTGGGGCCGACGCTGGTCGAATGGCACGGCGCGCAGCGCTGGATCAAGGCCACGCCGGCCGATGCGCCCGTGGTGCGCGAAGCCGCCGCGCGCGCCGGCGGGCACGCCACGCTGTTTCGCGGTGGCGACGGCAGCGTGCCCGTGTTCACCCCTTTGCCTGAGCCGCTGGCGCGCATCCATGCGCAGCTCAAGCGCGAGTTCGACCCGGCGGGCATCCTCAACCCGGGGCGCATGGTTTTGGACTTCTGATGCAGACCGCCCTGGCCCCCGAATACCGTGACACCGACGCCGGCCGCGAGGCCGAGGCGATCCTGCGCAAGTGCGTGCACTGCGGCTTCTGCACCGCCACCTGCCCCACCTACCAACTGCTGGGCGACGAGCTGGACGGCCCGCGCGGGCGCATCTACCTGATCAAGCAGGTGCTGGAGGGCGAGCAGCCCACACGCACCACGCAGCTGCACCTGGACCGCTGCCTCACCTGCCGCAACTGCGAAACCACCTGCCCCAGCGGCGTGCAGTACGGCCACCTGATCGACATCGGCCGCCAGGTGGTCGAGGCCAAGGTGCCGCGCCCGCCGGCCGAGGCGCGCAAGCGCCGGCTGCTGAAGGAGGGCTGACCTCGCCGCTGTTCGGTACGGCGCTGCGGCTGGGGCAATCGGTGCGCGGCCTGCTGCCCGCGGTGCTGAAGGACAAGGTGCCCGAGCGCCGCGCCGCTGGCGCCTGGCCCCGGCGTTCGCACCCGCACAAGGTGCTGCTGCTCGAAGGCTGCGTGCAGCCCGCCATGGCGCCCAACATCAACGCCGCCACGGCGCGCGTGCTGGATGCGGCGGGCATCGAATGCGTGCTGCCGCGCGGCCAGGGCTGCTGCGGCGCGGTGCGCTACCACCTGGCCGATGGCGAGGGCGGCCTGAAGCAGATGCGCGCCAACATCGACGCCTGGTGGCCGCACATCGAGCGCGGCGCCGTCGAAGCCATCGTCATCAACGCCTCGGGCTGCGGCGCCATGGTCAAGGACTACGGCCACCTCCTGCGCCACGAACCGCGCTACGCCGACCGCGCGGCCAAGGTGTCCGAGCTGGCGCGCGACCTGAGCGAGCTGCTGCCCTACCTGGCCGAGGCGCTGCAGGGCCGCGTGCGCCCGCCCGCGGCCGTGCTGGGCTGGCACGCGCCCTGCACGCTGCAGCACGGCATGCAGCTGCGCGGCGGGGTGGAGCAGTACCTGGGTGCGCTGGGCTTTCAGCTGCGCCCGGCCGCCCAGGAGGCGCACCTGTGCTGCGGCTCGGCTGGCACCTATTCGGTGCTGCAGCCCGAGCTGGCGACGAAGCTGCGCGACCGCAAGCTCGGCCACCTGCTGGGCGAGACCAGCAGCGACCGGCCCGCCGCCCTGCTGTCGGCCAACATCGGCTGCATCACGCACCTGCAGTCCGGCACCGAGCTGCCGGTGCGGCACTGGATCGAAGTGCTGGACGAAGCGCTGGTTGCTTCCAAATAAAGAGCTGCTTGCGCTTACTGGACGGGCGCTGGAGCCCGATTTGATGCATATGCTTCAGGGCTGGCCCAGCGCCGCCTCGATGTCGGCCGCCAGCGCCTCGGGCCGGTGCCGCGGCGCATAGCGGCCGATCACGCGGCCGTCGCGCCCCAGCAGGAACTTGGTGAAGTTCCACTTGATCGCCCGCGTGCCCAGCACGCCCGGCGCCTGCGCCTTCAGCCACGCGAACAGCGGGTGCGCCTGCGGGCCGTTCACCTCGCACTTGGCCATCAGCGGAAACGTGATGCCGTAGCTGGCGCTGCAGAAGGCGCCGATGGCCGCGGCATCGCCCGGCTCCTGCCGGCCGAACTGGTTGCATGGAAAACCGATCACCGTGAAGCCTTGCGGCCCGTAGCGCTGGTGCAGCGCCTGCAGGCCGCCAGCTGCGGCGTGAAGCCGCAGGCGCTGGCGGTATTGACGACCAGCCGCACCTGGCCGTCGAACTGCGACCAGGGCAGGGGCCGGCCGTCCAGCGTCTGCAGCATCATGCGAATGGGCTTTCAAACATGCTTGTCCATCAAGAAATCTCTGATGCCGCGCGGACCGCATCCGCGTTGTGGGAGCGGGCTTGCCCGCGATAGGGCGTTTCGCCACAACCAACGCTTGATCGCGGGCAAGCCCATTCCCACACCACTGTCTGAGACGGGTGACTCATCCAGCAAAACGTCATCAGCGGTTGGGCAAGTGGCGCGTCATCGGGCATCGGGGCTTGCGTGCAAAGTTCACGGCCGCGCAGTGTGGCAGCAACACCGGGGCGAAGCAATCACGGCTTGGCCGCCGCGTGTGGGCCGCATTGCGCCGATGCTTGCCCCGAAGGCGCGCCGACTGGCCACAATGGTCGGGAACCGGGCACGCTGACCAAGGTGTGTCGGCACAGCCCCCGGCTCCCGAACCACCGTGCGCTACACCTACATCTTCATTGGCCTCACGCCGTCCGAACGCGCGCTGCTCGAGTCGCTGATGGCGCTCGACAGCGGCGGCGGCGACGAGCTGGTGCCCGTGGCGACGCCGGAAGAGGCGAACCTCATCGTCGTCAACGGCGACGACGCCAGCGTCGTCGACTGCCTGCGCGCCGGCAATCCGCAGGCGCTGATCGTGCTGGTCGGCCAGCCGCCTCGGTCGTTGCCGCTCGATCTGCCGGTGCTGCGCCGCCCGCTCGGATGCAGGCGGTGGCCGAGGTGCTGGTCCAGCTGGACTGGCCCGAAGACCGGGATACGGCCGCGCCGGCCAGCCTGAACCCCGTCTCCACCCTGCGGGCCGGCGCGCCCACGATACAGCCGCCGGTCAGCGCACACCCGCCCGAGTCGCAGTCGCCCGAGTCGCAGCAGGCTGAATCGCAGCCGCCCATGCCGCAGTCGTCGGCCTTCGCGCCCACCACGGCGTCGATGCCGATCACCGCACCGCATGTCTCCACCCTGGCGGGGCCGGCCGTGTCGGCGCGCGCCACCTGGGCCGTCCGCGAGCGGGCCCCGCTGACCGCACCCGCGCCACGCATGGCGCGCCGGGCGCACGCCGCCACGCCCTTCGTCGACGATGCCGACGCCGACCTGATGACGGTCGTCGGCGCGCTGGGCCGGCGCTCGCACACCTTGCCGCGCGGCATCCGGCGGCTGGGCTTTCGCGTGCGCCTGATCGAGGGGCAGACGCGGCGCTGGCCGCCTTCGCGCAACGGCCGGTCGATTTCGTGTTTCTCGACCAGGCCTCGCTGGGCGACGATCTGCTGCCGCTGGCGCGCGCGTTGACCGCCCAGCGCCCCATGCCGGGCCACCCGCCGCACGTGGTGGTGGTGGCGCGCCGCGGCACCGCCTTCGACCGCCTGCGCGCGCGCCTGATCGGCTGCGTCTGGATGGTGGTGCCGGTCGACCGCGAGCGCCTGCTGGGCTTTCTGGCCCGGCGCGGGCTGCATCCGACGGCGCGCTCGCGGCGCTGACACACTGGGGATCGGCGCGGGCGCCAGATGGAAGTCGCCTGTATGCGGCGCCCTGGCTGCGCTGGCTGCTATCAAATCAGCTTGATTGTCCAGAAGTCCCAGTGCGTGTTGTGGGAGCGGGCTGGCCCGCGATGAGGCATCTCCTCGCCACCAACGCCTGATCGCGGGCCAGCCCGCTCCCACACAGGGATGCGGTCCGCGCGTCATCCGGGGCTTCCTGATCATCCAGCAGATCAGCATCGAGCGGGCGCCGCTGACGCTGCGCCCGTTCATCCGGGCCGCCGCCCCGGGCGGATCGACAGCACCGCCGCCGACACGATGAGCACGCCGCCGGCCCAGGTCCACGCCGTGGGCGTGGCCGCGCCCAGCAGCACCGCCGACACGGCGGCGATCACCACCTCGGCCAGCATGATGAGCGCCGTCACCTGCGCCGGCAGCCGCGCGGCGCCGTACTGCAGCGCCAGGTTGCCGCCCAGGAAGGCCAGCGTCAGCGCCAGCGCCCACGGCAGCCACGAGACCGACAGCGCCGGCGGCGCGCCGCCCGCCAGGCCCGCCAGCACCAGCGCACCCGACATCGCCAGCCCGCCCGCGAACATGGCCAGCACGCGGGCATCGCGCGGCGTGTCGCGCCAGCGGCGCAGCAGGGCGTTGGTCAGCGCAAAGCAGAAGCCGCCCAGCAGCGCCAGGAAATCCGCCGCGCCGCTGGGCAGCGGCCAGGCGCCGCCCGGCCGGTGCAGCACCAGCACCAGCCCGGCCAGCGCCAGCCCCAGGCGTGCCAGCGCCGCCGGCGTGGGCCGCTCGCCCAGCAGCCACCAGGCCAGGCCGATCGACCACACCGGCATCAGGTAGAACAGCAGCGTCACGCGCACCACGTCGCCCACCGTCACGGCCCAGTTGAAGCCCACGTTGGTCAGCCCGGCGGCCGCCATCAGCGCCAGCAGGTGCGGGTGCCCCAGCAGGCTGCGCACGCTGGCCGGGCGCCACAGCAGCAGCGCCAACAGCGCCCCCGCGTACACCACGACCGTGCTCCACAGCGGGTGCAGCCCATGCCCGTGCAGCGCCTTGAAGGCGATCCACGACAGCCCCACACCATGGCGTTGAACAGCAACGCCAGCGCGGGGGCGGCGGAAGAGAGGAGGGGCGGGTCATGGCGGGCAGGGCAGGGCGCAGCGGGTGCGGCGCCACGGGGGAGAATCGATCCTGGGGCGTCGGCGGCATCATGCCTGGTCGGGCGGCGCGGGCTGGCGTTGTGGCGATGGATGGATAAAACTTGAGGGTATATGCCGTAAGCGCTTGAGTGACGGGCGCTGACGGATAGGTATATGGGGAGTATGTGATGAATTCGCCGCGGCTGTCTGCGGCACCCCCATCGCGGGCAAGCCCGCTCCCACAAGCCGAGACGCTGGTTTGCCCGCCGCCTGTCAGCCCCCTCAAGCGGCCGCGGAGCAGGCCATGCGCGAACGCCGTGGCCGGGCTTGTACCGGCCACCAGCGTTGTCCCCCTCAGGGGGATGGCGCGCAGCGCCTCAGGGGAGCGTTCTTTCCGCGCGCGAGCCGCATCAGCTGCTTGATCTCCGCCGTGTGGTGGCGCAGGTTGTGGCGGTACCAGAGCTGGATCAGCGCCATCGACACCACCACCACGGCGCCGAACAGCGCGATGGCCGCGAACGCCGACAGACCCAGCCCCGTGGAGGCGCTGTACAGAAAGCCCAGCGCCAGGATGCAGGCCTGCTCGTTGAAGTTCTGCACCGCGATCGAGCGGCCGGCGCCCATCAGGTTGTGGCCGCGGTGCTGCAGCAGCGCGTTCATCGGCACCACGATGTAGCCACCCAGCGCCCCCATGGCCACCAGGAAGGGCACGGCAATCCACACCCGGTCGACATACACCATGCCGATCACCAGCGCGCCCATCAGCACGCCCAGCGGCATCACGGTGGTGGCGCGGTCCAGGCGCACGCGGGCCGAGGCCATCACCGCCCCCACGGCGGTGCCCAGCGCCACCACGCCCACCAGCGTGGCGGCCTTGGTGGTGGAGTAGCCCAGCGCCGCATAGGCCCAGGCCAGCACGATGTAGCGCATGTTGCCCGACACGCCCCAGAACAGCGTGGTGGTGGCCAGCGAGATCTGGCCCAGCTTGTCGCGCCACAGGCGCGCGTTGCAGCGCCAGAAGTCGGGCAGCAGCGCCAGGGCGTGCGCCGGCATGGGCCGCATCTCCACCCCGGTGTGCGGAATGCGCAGGTTGATGGCCGCCGCAATCGCGTACACCAGCACCAGCGCCGCAATCGCCGCCTGCGGCCCGGTCACGATGCCCGGCAGGTTGAACGACAGCAGCCAGGGCGCCAGGCGCGGCCCCACCAGCTGCCCGCCCAGCAGCACGCCGAGGATGATGGAGGCGATGGTCAGCCCCTCGATCCAGCCGTTGGCCTTGACCAGCTGCGAGGGCGGCAGCAGCTCGGTCAGGATGCCGTACTTGGCCGGCGAATACGCCGCCGCGCCCAGCCCCACGATGGCGTAGGCCAGCAGCGGGTGGCCGCCGAACAGCATGGCCAGGCAGCCGACGATCTTGATCGCGTTGCTGACGAACATGACCCAGCCCTTGGGCCGCGAGTCGGCGAACGCGCCCACCCACGGTGCCAGGACGACGTAGAACAGCGCGAACATCGGCACCAGCGCGGCGCGCTGCCATTCGGGCCCGCCATCGGCGCGGATCAGCTCCACCGCCGCCACGAACAGCGCGTTGTCGGCCAGCGAGCTGAAGAACTGCGCGGCCATGATGGTGTAGAAGCCGCGTTTCATGCCCCTGAGGCGCTGGCGCGCCATCCCCCAGGGGACGCAGCCCCTGGCCGGCGCAGGTCCGGCCACGGCTGCCCGCGCATGGCCTGCTCCGCGGCCGATGGGTGCACGGGTGGCCTGCTGCGCGGCCACGAGGCGGGCCGTTGCGGGCAGGCGGTGGCTCGTGCACCACGGCCTGCGCGGGACGAAGTAACTGCCAAGATGTTTCCGCTCTGTAAGGGCTGCCGGGTTATAGCATGCACGCTTCCAGCGTGTGATGGCGGGTTGGACGGGCGATGCAGGTGCCAGAATCCGTGACTTTCGCCATTGGCGCCATTGCCTGAAGAGCTGCCATGCCTCGCCCGATCCACGCCACCATCCACACCGGCGCGCTGCGCCACAACCTGGCGCAAATGCGCGCCGCCGCGCCGGGCGCGCGGGTGTGGGCCATCGTCAAGGCCAATGCCTACGGCCACGGCATCGAGCGCGCCTTCGAAGGCCTGCGCGGCGCCGACGGCTTCGCGCTGCTCGATTTGGCCGAGGCGCAGCGTGTGCGCGATCTGGGCTGGCGCGGCCCGATCCTGCTGCTGGAGGGCGTGTTCGAGCCGCGCGACCTGGAGCTGTGCTCGCGCCTCAACCTGTGGCACGCCGTGCACGGCGACGAGCAGATCGACTGGCTGGCCACGCACAAGACGCACCAGCCGCACCGCGTGTTCCTCAAGCTGAACAGCGGCATGAACCGGCTCGGCTTCGCGCCCGAGCGCTTTCGCAGCGCCTACGCGCGGCTGCAGGCGCTGCCGCAGGTGGACGAGATATCGCTGATGACGCACTTCAGCGACGCCGACGGGCCCAAGGGCATCGGCGCGCAATGGGCCGTGTTCCAGCGCGCCACCGACGGCCTGGCCGGCGAGCGCAGTCTGTGCAACAGCGCCGCCGCGCTGCGCCACGCGCAGGACGCCGCCGTGCGCGGCGACTGGGTGCGCCCCGGCATTGCGGTCTACGGCTCGTCGCCCGACTTTCCCGAGCACGACGCGGCGCACTGGGGGCTGCAGCCCAGCATGACGCTTGCATCGAAATTGATAGCTGTCAACGCCCTGCCGGCGGGCGCCAGCACTGGATATGGCTCCATCTTCACCGCCGAGGCGCCGATGCGCATCGGCGTGGTAGCCTGCGGCTACGCCGACGGCTACCCGCGCCACGCGCCCACCGGCACGCCGGTGCTGGTCGATGGCGTGCGCACCCGCACGCTGGGCCGCGTCAGCATGGACATGATCGTGGTCGACCTCACGCCCGTGCCGCAGGCCGCGCCGGGCAGCGAGGTCACGCTGTGGGGCCGCGCCGGCAGCGGCGCCGTGCTGCCCATCGACGAGGTCGCGCACGCCGCCGGCACCGTGGGCTACGAGCTGATGTGCGCGCTGGCGCCGCGGGTGCCGGTCAGCGTCGAAGAATGAGCCAACATTCGGCATCCAGCCGGCGTCGCGCGAGCGCCAGGCGCTCAATTTCAGAAGCATCCGGGTCGAGGAAGACGCCCTGGTCCGACGCCTGCGCAGCCGCCACACGCTGTGGCTGCACGGCGGGCTGATGGGGTTGATCACGCTGCTCGTCATGTGGGGTGTGTCGACCGCGCTGCGGCACGGCGGCGTCGATTCGCTGGCCGTGCGCTACGCGCTGGCGCTGGGCGCGGGCTACCTGGCCTATCTGCTGTTGCTGCGCATTTGGGCCGGCATGCTGGTGCGCGAGGAGGAGCGCGACGTGCCCGACCCGGGCGTTCTGGACCTGGTGCCCTGGCCCGGTGGCGGTGCCTCGTGCAATGACGGCGTGCACAGCGGCGGCGGTGGCGACTTCGGCGGCGGCGGGGCCGATGCCGTGTTCGACGCCCCGGCGCAGGCGCTGGCCGAATGCGCAGGTGATGGCGGTTCGGCGCTGGGCGACGTGGCCTCGGGCGCGCTGGAGGCGGCCGGCGGCGCCGACGAAGGCGCCCTCGTTGTCATCCCGGTGCTGGCCGTGTTCGGCGCCGTGCTGGCGGCGGTGCTGGGCGGCGGCTGGTTGCTGCTGCTGTACTTCGGCTCCGAGGCGCTGCTGGCCGTGGCGGTGGAACTGGCGTTCGCCTACACCGCAGCCCGCACCGTGGTGCGGGTGGAGCGCGAAGGCTGGCTCCTGGCCGCGATCCGCCTGAGCTGGAAGCCGCTGCTGGGCGCGCTGGTCTGCGCGGTGGCGCTGGGCGCGCTGGTGGACCACTTCGCGCCCCAGGCCGACACGCTGGCGCAGGCCGTGCAGCAGTGGCGGGCGCGTTAGCGAATGCTCATCCAATAATAGCTGCGTGCGCTTTCTAAATAAGCGCTGCAGCCCGATTTGGCACTGAATCTGCCCGCCCGGCCGGCGCCGCGGGCTTGTCCTGTTTCAAGGCGCGGCCGGAGTGGATTGACTAGCATCAAATCCACTGTGTCCGCCGCCGAAACCATCTCTCCCTGGCCTTGGGCGATCCGCCCGCGGCCGCCGCGCCTGCCGAACAGGCCGAATCGGCGCGCCCCGGCTACACCGGCATGTGGGTGGGCATCACCTGCGAGTTCGTCGAGTTCGCGGTGTTCTTCGTCGTCTACTTCGTCGCCCGCTGGAGCTACCCCGACGTGTTTCGCGCCGGCGCCCCCAGGCTGTGGACGCTGGGCGGGCTGCTGATCACCATGGTCATGCTGACCAGCGGCTATGCGCTGGTGCGCACCGTGCTGGCCGTGCGGCGCGACGACCAGCGCGGCGCGCGGCTGTGGATGACCAGCGCCTTCGTCGTCGCGCTGGGCTACCCGCTGGTCAAGTGGCTGGAGATCCAGCACAACCTGGCGGCCGGCGTGGTGGCGGGCAACAACGCCTTCTTCACGGTGTACTACTACCTCACCATTAACCACTTCATGCACTCGGCCTGGGGCATTCTGGGCATGCTGTGGGTGCTGGTGCGCGTGTGGCAGGGCGCGTACCGGCCGGGTAACCCGAAGGGCGTCGAATCCATGGCCATCTACTGGCACGCCACCGACATGGTGTGGCTGATGCTGTTCTCGCTGTTCTATGCCTTCGTCTGACCATGAAGCGCCTGTTGCACGCCCTCGACCCGCGCAACGCCACCCAGGCGTGGCTGGCGCTGCTCGTCATCACCGTGGTTACCGCCGGCATCGCCGTGGCCGAGCGCGGCGTGCTGCCCTGGGTGGGCTGGATCATCGCCGCGCTGGTGTGGTGGAAGGCCTGGCTGGTGGCCGACCATTACCTGGAAGTGGCCGACGCCGCGCCGGTGTTCCGCCGCATCGTCGTGGCCTTCATCAGCCTCGCGCCGGTGCTGTTGGTGGTGACGGCGTGGATGGAGTCGCGGTGAGCGTCGGGGCTACATATACTCCCCTATAGGCTGGTCTTTATCGCCCGTCTGCCGGGCGCTGATACAACATACTCCCCATCATCGGCGCTGGCCTCGTGGCTTTGTGGGAGCGGGCTTGCCCGCGATGGGGCGCTGGTTCGGGCGCAGGCGCCGCCATTGCGGGCAAGCCCGCTCCCACAGCGGAGGGTCAGCCCATACTCCCTTGGCCGCTGCCCTGCAGCGCTTATATGCCAAGTGCTGGAGATGTATACCCCTTGTTGCTGCGGATGGCGCCACGCCGCACGCCCACCCCTCAGCGCAGAAACGCGTCATACCCCGTCTTCAGGATCAGCGCCCCCACCACCACGATGAACACGCCGCGCACGAAGCCCGCGCCGTGCTTGAGCGCCAGCCGCGTGCCGATCAGGCTGCCGGCCACGTTGGCCACGGCCATCACCAGGCCGATCTTCCACCACACGTGGCCCTTCATGGCGAACAGCGCGATGGCCGCCAGGTTGGTGGCCACGTTAAGCAGCTTGGCCGAGGCCGAGGCGTTGAGGAAGTCGTAACCCAGCAGCCGCACGAACAAAAAGATGAAAAAGCTGCCCGTGCCGGGGCCGAAGAAGCCGTCGTACCAGCCGATCACGGCGCCGATGGCGCAGGCCAGCGCCGTCTCGCGCGCCTGCGTGTGGCGCGGCGCGTGGGTGCGGCCCAGGTCCTTCTTCGCCAGCGTGTAGAGCAGCACCGCCAGCAGGATGAAGGGCAGCAACCGGCGCAGAAAGGTGGGGTCGATCAGCGTGACCACCCAGGCGCCAATGAACGAGCCCGCCAGCGCCGCGCCCGCCGCCGGCAGCAGCACCGCCCAGCGCATCTGCACACGGCGGCTGTACTGCACGGTGGCGATGCTGGTGCCCCAGACCGAGGCGCTCTTGTTGGTGCCGAACAGCGTGGCCGGCGCGGTGGTTGGGTAGACGGCGAACAGCGCCGGCACCAGGATCAGCCCGCCGCCGCCCACGATGGAGTCGATGCCGCCGGCCAGCAGCGAGGCCAGCGAGATGAGAACCAGTTCCATCAGGGATGCGGAATGCTATGGTGTTGATAGCTGCCAGCGCCTGCCCACCGGGCGCTGAGGGCCGAAAAGACCATGATCATACGCCGGGCCGCACGCCCCCGGCGCGCGCCGCGCGGGCAAGAAAAAGGCGCCGCTGGCGGCGCCTTTGAAAACATCAGCATGGGAATGGCTGAATCCGGAAATCTGTTTCTCGTGGTGGTCTCGCTTGTCTCCTGGGCCCCTTCGGCACCGCGGGAGTCGGTCGCGGCGCATGAAGTGAGATCAATGTAACAGTTGCCGCCTCATACCACATTGGGGCTTGCCCGTACGAAATTGGTGCGCCCACACGGGTTTTGGTGCCCAATTGCGTACTTTGTGCCGCGTTCTGCGGCAGTTGGCCCAGTTGGTCACTTCTTGCCGGCATCGCTCTCGTGCCCCAACTGCGGCAGCATCGAGCCTTCGCCCAGCTGCAGCAGCCCGGTGCGGCTGTACACCGCCAGCTTGCCGCGCGTGTCGGTGATGTCCAGGTTGCGCATGGTCAGCTGGCCGATGCGGTCGAGCGGCGTGAAGGGCGCGTTCTCCACCTTCTCCATGCTCAGGCGCTCGGGCGCGTAGGTCAGGTTGGGCGACTCGGTGTTCAGCAGGCTGTAGTCGTTGCCGCGGCGCAGCTCCAGCGTCACCTCGCCGGTGATGGCATTGGCCACCCAGCGCTGCGCCGTCTCGCGCAGCATGATGGCCTGCGGGTCGAACCAGCGGCCCTGGTACAGCAGGCGGCCCAGCTTGAGGCCGTTCATGCGGTACTGCTCGATGGTGTCTTCGTTGTGGATGCCGGTCACCAGCCGCTCGTAGGCGATGTGCAGCAGCGCCATGCCGGGCGCCTCGTAGATGCCGCGGCTCTTGGCCTCGATGATGCGGTTCTCGATCTGGTCGCACATGCCCAGGCCGTGGCGGCCGCCGATGCGGTTGGCCTCCAGGAACAGCTCCACCGGGTCGGCAATCTCCTTGCCGTTCAGCGCCACCGGGCGGCCTTCGGCGAAGCGCACGCGCACTTCTTCGGCCTTCACCTCGACTTCGGGCTTCCAGAACGCCACGCCCATGATCGGGTTGACGATGCGGATGCCGCTGTTCAGCTCTTCCAGATCCTTGGCCTCGTGGGTCGCGCCCAGCATGTTCGAATCGGTCGAATAGGCCTTTTCGGTCGACATCTTGTAGTCAAAACCGGCCTTCTGCATGAATTCCGACATTTCCTTGCGCCCGCCCAGTTCGTCGATGAACTGCTGGTCGAGCCAGGGCTTGTAGATCTTCAACGATGGGTTGGCCAGTAAGCCGTAGCGGTAAAAGCGCTCGATGTCATTGCCCTTGTACGTGCTGCCATCGCCCCAGATGTTGACGTCATCTTCCTTCATCGCGTTGACCAGCATGGTGCCGGTGACGGCCCGGCCCAGCGGCGTGGTATTGAAGTAGGTGGCGCCGGCGGTCTGGATGTGGAAGGCACCGCACTGCAGCGCGGCAATGCCCTCGTTGGCCAGCTGCGTGCGGCAATCCACCAGGCGCGCGGCCTCGGCGCCGTATTCCATCGCCTTGCGCGGGATGGCGTCGTAGTCGTCCTCGTCCGGCTGGCCCAGGTTGGCGGTGTAGGCGTAGGGGATGGCGCCCTTCTGGCGCATCCACAGCAGCGCGGCGCTGGTATCCAGGCCGCCCGAGAAGGCAATGCCGACCTTCTGGCCGACGGGAAGCGATTGCAGGATGGTGTGGGACATGGCTTGCGGCGGGCGGCGCCCGCGGTGATGTGAGCGTGGACGGGAAGCCGGCTATTGTCCGACGTTTTGCCGCGGCATCCGCGCCCGACGCCATGACTTCGCCGCTGCGCGGCGTGATGACGAAATGACGTCAGTGATGCGCGGAATGCCTCGCCCTCCGCTGGCGTCATGGCGGCGCAGCCGCCGTCATCGAAGCGCAGCGAGGTCATTTCGTCATCGCATCGCGCGCGAAACAGCATGACAAGCGCCTACAGTCCGCGCAGCAACTCCTGCGCGCCGTTCCACACGATCTGCACGCCCAGGCACAGCAGGATGAAGGCCGACAGGCGCAGGAACACGACCAGCCCCACCTCGCCCAGCGGCCGCAGCAGGCGGCCGGCGTAGCGGAAGGTGAGGAACACGCTCAGCCCGATCAGCACCGTGGCGGCCAGCCCGCCGGCGAAGTTGGCCAGCGACTCGGGCACGCGTGGGCTGTGCAGCGCCGCGCCCACGGTGATGGCGGCGGCAATCGAACCCGGCCCGCAGGTGAGCGGAAAGGCCATCGGGTAGAAGGCCTGGATGCGCACGTTGTCGTCGGTCAGCGACTGCGCCATCTGCGCCTTGTCGTCGCTGGCGGCCTGCTGGGTGTGCAGCATGCGCCACGCGGTGGAGGCCACGATCAGCCCGCCGGCCACGCGCACGATGGGCAGCGAGATGCCGAAGAAATCCAGCACGTAGGTGCCCACCAGCATGGCGCCGGCCAGCATGAAGAACACGTACTGCCCGATGCGCCGCGCCAGCAGGGTGCGCGTGCTGCCGTCGACCCCGCGCGTGAGCGTGACGAACACCGGCGCCGAGGCGGGCGGGTTCAGGATCGGCAGCACCGCCGCCAGCGCGAACAGCAGGCTCTTGCCGAAGGCCAGCAGCAGGGCGGGGAAATCCATGGCGCTAATGTAAGGGCGCGGCGGGGTGGGCGCTGAAGGGGTGTGGGGTGGATTTCGCAGGCGGGCGCCGTATACTCCCCATATTGATGTCCGCCAGCGCCCGTCTGAAGGGCGCTGTCGATTGATACTCCCCAATATTATATGTAGAACTGCTGTGGGAGCGGGCTTGCCCGCGATGAAGCGCATCGCCACAGGCAGCGCCGAATCGCGGGCAAGCCCGCTCCAACAGAAAGACAGGCCCCGTCCTGGGCAGCAAGCGCCGCTGGCCATCAGGGCCGATGCGGCGCGCCAGCCTTCGTCAGCCGCAGAACGTCGACACCGACTTGGTCGTCACGTACGCCTCCAGCGCCTCCGGCCCGCCTTCCGAGCCGTAGCCCGAATCCTTGACGCCGCCGAACGGCAGCTCGGGCCAGGCGGCGGCGGGCTGGTTGATCCACAGCAGGCCCACTTCCAGCCGCTCGGCGATCTGGTGCGCGTTCTTCAGCGACTGCGTGAAGGCATAGCCGGCCAGGCCGAAGGGCAGGCGGTTGGCCTCGGTCAGCGCCTGGTCCAACGTGTCGAAGCCGTGCACCACGGCCATGGGGCCGAAGGGCTCCTGGTTGAAGATGTCGGCCTCCAGCGGCACGTGGGCCAGGATGGTGGGCGCCCAGAAGTTGCCGGCGCTGCCCACGCGCGCACCGCCCGTGGCCACGGTGCCGCCGCGCTTCACCGCGTCGTCGGTCAGCGCCTGCATGGCCGACACGCGGCGCTCGTTGGCCAGCGGGCCCATGCGCGCGCCTTCGCTCAGGCCGTCGGCGGGGGCGAACTTCTCGGCCTGGGCGACGAACTTCTTCGTGAACTCCTCGACGATCGGCTTGGCCACCAGAAAGCGCGTGGGCGAGATGCACACCTGCCCCGCGTTGCGGAACTTGGCGCCGCCGGCGGTCTTGATGGCGAGGTCGATGTCGGCGTCCTCGCACACGATCACGGGCGCGTGGCCGCCCAGTTCCATCGTTGCGCGTTTCATGTGCTGGCCAGCCAGCGCGGCCAGCTGCTTGCCCACGGGGGTGGAGCCGGTGAAGGTGATCTTGCGGATGATGGGGTGCGGGATCAGGTACTCGGAGATCTGCGACGGCACGCCGTACACCAGCTGCACCACGCCGGCCGGCACGCCGGCATCGACGAAGGCGCGGATCAGCGCGGCGGGCGAGGCGGGGTCTCCTCAGGCGCCTTGACGATGATCGAGTTGCCCGTGGCCAGCGCCGCCGACAGCTTGCGCACCACCTGGTTGACCGGGAAGTTCCACGGCGTGAAGGCGGCCACGGGGCCGACGGGGTGCTTGGTGACGTGCGCCGTGCCGCGCAAATCGCGCGGCGGCACGATGCGGCCATACACGCGCCGGCCCTCGTCGGCCATCCAGTCGATCACGTCGGCGGCGGCCAGCACCTCGCCTTTCGCTTCGGCCAGTGGCTTGCCCTGCTCCATGGTCAGGTGGCGGGCGGTCGCGTCGGCGCGCTCGCGGAAGATCTGCGCCGCCTTGCGCATCAGCGCCTGGCGTTCGTGCGCGGGCACCTTGCGCCAGGCTTCAAAGCCTTTTGCGCGGCGGCCAGCGCGCGGTCCAGGTCGGCGATGCCGGCGTGCGCCAGGCGGCCGATCTCGGCGCCGGTGGCGGGGTTGAACACGGCCATGGTCTTGCCGTCGGCGGCGTCGCACCACTGGCCGTCGATCAGCAGCTGGGTGTGGGGGTAGTCGTGGGGGTGGTCATGAAGGTCTCCGTGCCAAAAAAGCGTGAACAAGTGCGCAGCCATCCATGCTAGCCGCAGCGCGCGGCGCCTGCTGTCGCCCCTTGGGCGGGCGGCTTGCCCGTGGTCAATGCGGTCGTCACGCGGGCGTGCTAAAAAGTCCCTTGACCCCAACCGCCAAAAAGGAGAACCGCATGGCCCAGATGATGAAAGCCGCCATCTTCGTTGAACCCGGTCGCATCGAGATCGCCGAGAAGCCGATCCCCGACGTCGGCCCCAACGACGCGCTGATCAAGATCACCACCACCACCATCTGCGGCACCGACGTGCACATCCTGAAGGGCGAATACCCGGTGGAGAAGGGCCTGACCGTGGGCCACGAGCCCGTGGGCACCATCGTCAAGCTGGGCAGCGCGGTGAAGGGCTACCAGGAAGGCCAGCGCGTCATCGCCGGCGCCATCTGCCCCGACTTCAACAGCTACGCCGCGCAGGACGGCGCGCCCAGCCAGGACGGCAGCTACCTGGTGGCCAGCGGCCGCTGCGGCTGCCACGGCTACAAGCTGACGGCCGGCTGGCGCTTTGGCAACCTGATCGACGGCACGCAGGCCGAATACGTGCTGGTGCCCGACGCCGCCGGCAACCTGGCCCCCGTGCCCGATGGCCTGACGGACGAGCAGGTGCTGATGTGCCCCGACATCATGTCGACGGGCTTCGTCGGCGCCGAGAACGCCAACATCAAGATCGGCGACACTGTGGTCGTCATCGCGCAGGGCCCCATCGGCCTGTGCGCCACCGCTGGCGCCAAGCTGCGCGGCGCCACCACCATCATCGCCGTGGACGGCAACGACGAGCGCCTGGCCGTGGCCAAGAAGCTGGGCGCCGACGTGACGCTGAACTTCAGGAACGTGGACGTGGTGGACGAGGTGCTGAAGATCACCGGCGGCAAGGGCGCCGACAGCGCCATCGAGGCGCTGGGCCTGCAGTCCACCTTCGAGCAGGCCATGCGCTGCATCAAGCCGGGCGGCACGCTGTCGAGCCTGGGCGTGTATTCGAGCGACCTGAAGATCCCGCTGGGCCCCTTCGGCGCCGGCCTGGGCGACCACAAGATCAACACCGCGCTGTGCCCCGGCGGCAAGGAGCGCCTGCGCCGCCTGATGAACGTGATCGAATCGGGCCGCGTGGACCTGAAGCCGCTGGTGACGCACGAGCGCAAGCTGGACGACATCGTGGAGGCTTACGACCTGTTCGCCAACCAGCGCGACGGGGTGTTGAAGATTGCGATCAAGCCCTGAGGGTTGGTTGATGGGGTTGGGGGCGCTGCTGGCCGGGATGTGCGCCCGGCGGCGCAGTCACTTTCTTTGTCTCGCCAAAAGAAAGTAACCAAAGAAGGCGACCCCACTGGCCGTGTCCCTCCGCTTCGCTGCGGGCAGCCTGCGATGCTCGGTCGCGGGGCGGCGCTGCGGAACTCGCTTCGCGCTTGCGCGCTCCGCTCAAACAACCGCAGCGAGTCAGAGCACGAAGCATGGGCTTGCTGCGCAGCCCATGCCCGCCCCACGCCCTGCGCTTCTCGGCACGGCCAGAGGGGAGGTGAAGCCCACACGGGCCATCGCTGCGCTCGGCCTTGGCTTGTCAACGCCGCTGCTTCGCGCGGCGTGCTGTTTACTCCCTCTCCCGCTGGCGGGAGAGGGCTGGGATCCAGCACCCCTGTGGGAGCGGGCTTGCCCGCGATGGCCGCATCCCATCCAACCGAAGCGCAGATACTCCTGTATATCAGCTCGTCAGCGCTTGATGGCTGGTCGCTGAAGTCATATACCCCATGTGAAAGACTTCATCGCCATGCCCCACACCCCCGACGCCCGCCCCGCCAGCACTCAGGGCCTGCGCGACCCGGCTCCCTGCGCCCCTGCGCGCACCAGCGGCCACGGGTTCAGCGCCCCATCGGCGCCGTAGATGCCGTAATGCAGATGCGGCGGCGTGCCCTGTGCGTTGCCGGTGGTGCCCACGAAGCCGAGCAGCGTGCCGGGCTGCACCACGTCGCCGGTCTGCAGGCCGGGCGCCCAGTCGTCCAGGTGCGCGTAGTAATGCCGCTCGCGCGCCGGCCCCAGCACCCACACCTGCCGGCCGCCCAGGCCGCCGTCGCGCACGGCGGTGACGATGCCCACCGTGCTGCTGCGCACCGGCGTGCCGCGCGGCGCGAAGATGTCCACCCCTCGTGCCCGCGCGCGCCGCCGTCGCGCGCGGCGCCCCAGGTGTCGGCAATGCGGCGCGCGGCCACGCCCTCCACCGGCACCGGCAGGGCCGTGGGCGGGTCCATCCGCGTGATCTGCCACAGCATGCGCGGGCGGTCCATCAAAGGCTGCTGCCACAGCCAGCCGCCGCCCCGCCACAGCACCGCGCCCCACAGCGCCAGCCACAGCAGGCTGCGCAGCCGCTGCGCCATGCTGCGGCGCGGCCGGGGGCGCGGGCGGGCGGGCACGCGCGCTTCAGGCCCCGGCGGTGGCCTGCGCCAGCTGGTGCTGCAGGCGCTGCTGCAGCGCCGGCTCCAGCTTCAGCTGCTTCGCCAGTTCGTCCAGGTAGGCACGCTCCATGAAGCTCTGCTCATCGGCCACCAGCAGGCTGGCCAGGTACATCTCGCCCGCCATCTCGGGCGTGGTGGCGGCGCGGGCCACTTCGGCCGGGTCGAGCGGCTTGGCCAGTTCGGCGTTCAGCCATTGCTGCACGTCGGCGGCCAGGCCCTGGCGCGCCAGCTCGCCCTCGATCAGCCCGCGCTCGCGCGCGTCGATGTGCCCGTCGGCCTTGGCGGCGGCCACGATGGCCTGCAGGATGGCGGCGCTGTGCGCGCTGGCCTGCGCGGCGGGCAGGCGGTCCACCGTCTGCGGCGTGGGCAGCGCGGGCGCCTGTGCCGGCGGCAGACCCGCGGTGCCGGCCTGCTGGCGCTGGTATTCGGTGTAGGTGTTGTAGACTATCATGCCCAGCGCCGCCAGACCGCCGTAGCTGGCCAGCTTGCGCGTCTTCTTGTTCTTGCCCAGCAGCAGCCCCAGCGCCCCGCCCGTCAGCGTGCCGCGCCCGAAGTCGCTGTTGATCGCCCCGCCGATGCCGCTGCCACGGTTGGTCTGGTTGGCGCCAGTGACGGTGGCGCCGGCGGATTTCAGAAGGTGGTCGAGGAAGCCGGTGAGGTGGTTCATGGTGCTAAGACGGCCAAATAAAGCCTGATGAAGATGGGGTGAGACACAAGAGTATCAACCCGGTGGGGATTGAGACAAAACTCACGCTTTCGTTTCGTTTGATGTCAGAGGGGCCTTCATGTACCAAAACAGGTTGCCGCAACGCTGTTCGTCCACGTCGCAGGACGTGCCCGCCGTGTTGCCGCGTTATCCCGGCTGGCGCTGGCGCAGTGTGGTCTTGGCCGGCGCGCTGGGCTGTGGCATGTCGCTGGCCGCGGCGCAGACGGTGCTGCTTGACGGCGCCACCGGGCCGGCGACGGTGCCGGCGGGGGTGTATTGGCTCGACGTCACCGTGACCAGCGCCAGCGGTGGTGGCGGTGGCTATGACGAAGGCGCCAAGGCCGGCGACGGCGGTGCGGGTGTCACTGTCACGGCACGTGTGGCTGTCGTGCCTGGACAGACCGTGAGTGCCGTGATCGGCCAGGCGGGCGCCGGCGGTTTGCCCAAGCAGATCGGCACCGGCGGCGGCGCGGGCGGCGCGGGCGCAGGTGCCGGGGGCAATGGCGGCAACGCCAACCTGAACCCCAACAGTGGCGGCGGTGGCGGTGGCGGTGGCGCCAGCGTGGTGACCATTGGCAGCTCGGTGGTGCGCGCTGGTGGCGGCGGCGGCGGTGGCGGAGGATCGTGGCAGATCATCGGCGACCCTGGAGCTTCCGCAGCCACCTCCGTGGCCAACGCAGCCGACTGCGCCACGCCGGCCCCAGGGGAGCCGGGCCTGGGCGCTTTGCCGGGTGATGGCGCTGGCGGCGGCGGCGGTGGCGGCGGCTACCTGGGCGCCGCAGGCACCGGTGGCGAGACCGCGATCGAGGACGGGCCCGCCATTGGCGCCCCTGCGCAAGGTGGTGGCGCGGGTGGTTCTTGCGTGTTCATGACCGGCCCCAACGTGCTGGAGGCCGCGCCTATGGCCGTGGCCGGGCCCGCTGGGGGCGTCGGCGCGTCGACCAATGCCGCTGGTGGTCCGGGTAACCGGGGCACGGTGCGCGTGGTGACCAATGCCAGCGCGCGCCTGGAGGCGGCCATGGCGGCGGCGTTCAGCAACGTGCCGCCCACCTTGATGCCGGGCCAGACCAGCAACGTCACGCTGACCTGCACCAACAACGGTCCTGGTGCGGCCATCGACGCCGCCTGTGTACCCACCGTCGCCAGCGGTGGGGCCACGGTGTCCAACGTGATGTGTACGCCGCCGTCGCCTGCCGCCGTGCTCGACCCCGGTGCCGCGATGGTGTGCACCTTCGACCTGACGGCGACGAGCAGCGCGGGACCAGTGGAGCTCGCCGGCACCGCCAGCGGCGGCACCGGCCCCGACGCAGTTGCCACGGCGGAGACCGCCGTGCAGGCGGCGGGCATGAGCGTGGCCATCGGCCTGCCGGCCAATGTGATCGCGGGAGCCACCGCGCCCGGCACGCTGGTGTGCACCAACAGCGGGCCAGCCGCCGCGCCGGTCGCCACCTGCGCGCTGGATGCCCTGCCCGCCGGCAGCGGCGAGGTGCGCAACCTGGTGTGCACGCCGACACCGCCGACGCCACTGGCGGCCGGCGAGGCGATCAACTGCACCTTCGACTACGTGGCACCGGCGGCGCTGCCGGCCGGCCCCGTCACCCTGCAGGCCAGCACGACGTCGGGGCTGACGGGGGCGCCGGTGGTCACCGCTACCGCCAGCCTGACGGTCACCCAGGCTGGTGCGACCGGCGTGCAGGCCGTGCCCACGCTGCAGTTCTGGGGCCTGCTGCTGATGAGTGGCCTGCTGGCCGGCCTGGGGCTGCGCGCGCAGCGCGGCCGCAGCGGGCGCCGCTGACCGCGCGGCCGCGGTCAGCGCAGGGCAGTCATCCGTCGGGCCGCGCCCTGCGGCTCGGCGTGCGCCAACGGCGTTTTCTCTCAACCCTGCCGCAGGGGCTCAAGCCCCCGCCATCCACCTGCCGCCTTCTCCGCCATCATCAGCGTGGGGCTGTTGGTGTTGCCGCTGGTGATGGTGGGCATGGCGCCGGCGTCGACCACGCGCAGGCCGGCGATCAGGCCGTTGGCGCCGTCACGCACCTGCAGGCGCGGGGTGAGCACGGCCATGGGGTCGTCGTCACGCCCCATCTTGGTGGTGCCGACGGGGTGGAAGATGGTGCTGGCGATGTCGCCGGCCAGGCGCGCCAGTTCCTCGTCGGTCTGGTACTGCACGCCGGGTTTGAACTCTTCGGGCTTGAAGCGCGCCATGGCGGGCTGGGCCATGATGCGGCGGGTGACGCGCAGGCTGTCGGCGGCGACCTGGCGGTCGTCTTCAGTGGCCAGGTAGTTGGGGGCGATGGCGGGGGCGTCGTCGAAGCGCGGGCTCTTGATGTGCACGGTGCCGCGGCTGGTGGGGTTGAGGTTGCACACGCTGGCGGTGATGGCCGCAAAGCGGTGCAGCGGCTCGCCGAAGGCGTCCAGACTGAGCGGCTGCACGTGGTATTCGATGTTCGGCCACTCGAAGGCGGGGGATGAGCGCGTGAAGGCGCCGAGCTGGCTGGGCGCCATGCTCATGGGGCCGCTGCGGCGCCACGCGTATTCCAGCCCGATCAGGCCCTTGCCCCACAGCGTGCTGGCCAGCTGGTTCAGCGTCTTGCCGCCGGCGATCTTGTAGACGCTGCGGATCTGCAGGTGGTCCTGCAGGTTGGCGCCCACGCCGGGCAGCTCGGCCATCATCGGCACGCCGTGCTGGTGCAGCAGTTCGGCCGGGCCGATGCCCGACAGTTGCAGGATCTGCGGCGAGCCGATGCTGCCGGCGCTGAGCACCACCTCGCGCGCGGCGCGCAGCGTCAGCGCCTGGCCGCCGCGCACCAGTTCTACGCCGGTGCAGCGCAGGCCAGCATCGCCGCGCTCGATCAGCAGTCGCCTGACCTGCGCGCCGGTCCACACCGTCAGGTTGGGGCGCTGCAGGGCGGGGCGCAGAAAGGCCTTGGCGGTGTTCCAGCGCCAGCCAGCCTTCTGGTTGACCTCGAAGTAGCCCACGCCTTCGTTGGTGCCGCGGTTGAAGTCGTCGGTGGCGGGGATGCCCGCCTCCTGCGCGGCGGCGGCGAAGGCGTCGAGCACGTCCCAGCGCAGGCGCTGCTTCTCCACGCGCCACTCGCCGCCGTGGCCGTGCAGTTCGCTGAATTTGGATGAAATCGGGCTCTGGCGCCCGTCTGGCGAGCGCAAGGCGCTATCGAGTTTGTAGTGATCCTCGTGCGCCTTGAAGTCGGACAGGCAATGGTCCCAGCGCCATTCTTCGTCGCCCGTCAGCGCGGCCCACTGGTCGTAGTCGCGCGACTGGCCGCGCATGTAGATCATGCCGTTGATGCTGCTGCAGCCCCCAGCACCTTGCCGCGCGGGTAGCGCAGGGTGCGGCCGTTCAGGCCCGCGGCGGGCTCGGTCTGGTAGAGCCAGTCGGTGCGCGGGTTGCCGATGCAGTACAGGTAGCCGACGGGGATGTGCACCCAGTGGTAGTCGTCCTTGCCACCGGCCTCGATGAGCAGAACACGCCGCGACGAATCGCGCGACAGCCGGTTGGCCAGCAGGCAGCCGGCCGTGCCGGCGCCGACGATGATGAAGTCGAATGTGGGCTCGCTCATGGCGCTTGTCTCCTGCGGCGGCAGCATGCCACAGGGTGGGGCGCGACGGTGTCGCTGATGCTGCGGGGTGCGCCGGCGTGTTGTGGGAGCGGGCTTGCCCGGGATGGGGCGGTTGTGTGGAGGTGACGCCTATCGCGGGCAAGCCCGCTCCCACAGAGCCGTGAGCCAAATCGGCCTCCAGCGCCCGACCAACAAGCGCGGGCAGCTACAAAAACAATAGAGATCGGCGCCGCGCAGCAGGCGCCTTCCGATGGCCGCGGAGCAGGCCACGCGGGAACGCCGCGGCCGGACCTGCGCCGGCCGCCAGCGTTGTCCCCCTCAGGGGAAGCGGCGCCAGCCGCTCAGGGGAAGTCATCTCACCGGAAGAAACGCCAGCAGCGGCGCCGCCACCAGCCCCTGCACGTAGCCGATCAAGGCGCGGCGGTAGCGCTCGGTGGTGTAGGTGGCCAGCAGGTCGAGCCGGCCGATGATCTTGCCGAACTCGCGCTCGAAGCTCAGGTTGCGCGCGTCGGGGCCGATCTCGTTGGCCAGCAGCAGCGGCTGGCCCTGCGCGTTCTTGCGCGTGTTCAGCACCCACAGCGCGATCTCCATGTTGCGGGCGGCGTTGTACAGGTGCTGTGGATCGACACCGTCGAGGTAGTAGAACTCGCGCTTGCCGCCGTGCGCGGTCACGATGGTGTCGGCGCAGGCGACGATGAAGGCGGCCACGCGGTCGCCGGCAAAGTCGGGCGACAGCGCCAGCGACAGCGCCGCCACGTCGCGCTGGCCGGCCAGCGGTGCCCACGGCTGGGCCGACAGCAGTGCCAGCTCCAGCTGCGCCAGCGCTGTTTCGCGCGTGGCGGCGCTCTTGCGCCACTCGGCCGGGTTGCGGCGGTACAGCTTGTCCGCCAGCAGCATCAGGCTGCGGTGGTTGGCCGCCATGGCGTTCTGGGTGATGCGGTTGCCCTCGCTCTGCAGCAGCTCGCCGCTGCTGAACTCGGCGCCCTGCACCGCGCCGCGCGGGGTGGGCGCGCTGCTGCAGCCGGCCAGTCCGGCGCAGGCAAGCAAAGGGCCGTCGCAACGGCCCTGATGGCGTGCCCGCCAGCCACCACGGCGGCTGCGGGCGGTTGGTTGGTGGCCGCGTCAAGCGGCGATGGCGGCCTGCTCGCCCTTGGCGGTGCTGGTGCCGGTCGAGGATTTGCTGTCGCTGTTGCCACTGGTGCCGAACGTGATTTCACCGGAGAGCTGCCCCCTTCTTCGATCACGATCTTGCCATAGCGAATCTTGCCGGTGACCTTGCCGGTGGAGAAGATCACCAGCTTCTGGCGCACCGTCAGGTTGCCGTCGAAGGTGCCGCGCACTTCGGCGATGTCGATCTCCGCCGAGCCCTTGAAGGCGCCCTGCTCGGCGATCTGGATCACGCGCGAGTTCATGGTGGCTTCCACGGTGCCTTCCACGACCAGCGTGTCGCAGTCGGTGATCTCGACGCCCTTGAGCTTGATGTTGGGGCCGACCGTCAGCTTGGCGCCGCTTTCGGGCGCAGCGGGCGTGGCCGGCACCGGCGTGGCGGCGGGGGCGGAGAAGGGCTGTGCGCTGCTGCTGGCCGAACCGAGTGAACTGGTGCCGCCCAGCGTGGAGCTGCCGGGCGTGCGGGGGCGGTGGGTTCTTCGCGCTTGCCGAAGAAGGGGCCTTGAAGTGCCATGCTTGCTGATCTCCTGGTGACAATCGGTCGATCCTAACGGGGGCAGTGATGTTTTTCACAAACATTAGGAAAAATCGTAACGATCCGCCCCCGTGCGCCGGCGCCCGCCCGCCAGAACGAGCGCCCGGCCTACAGCGGATTCGGCCCCGCGGACCCGCGCCATTCATACCAAGGCAGTACCATCCGTGGCTGCCCGGGCAGGAGCGCCACCGCACCGTGGGTGACGCCCGACCCGACCCGGCCCCCGCCGCGCATGCCCTCCGACACCGAACCCCGCATCGACACCCAGAAGACCGCCCAAGGTGTGCAGGCCGTGCTGCGCGGCGAATGGACTGCCGCCAGCCTGACGGCGGGCAAGACCTGGCGCGCCGTGACCGCGGCCCTGGGCGGCACCACCGGCGCCGCTGCCTGGGATTTGCGCGGGCTGGACGCGCTGGACCACCTGGGCGCGCTGACGCTGTGGAACCACTGGGGCCGCGCGTGGCCGGCGCAGCTGGCGGTGCGCGACGACCAGCGCGCGCTGCTGGAGCGCGTGGCCGCCTACCCGCCGGCCGAGCTGCCGGCGCGCCGGCTGTCGCTGGCGCAGCGCGTGGATGCACTGGGCCTGTGGGTGATGCAGGCGCTGGGCCAGGTGCGCGACTTCGTGCGGCTGATGGGCCAGCTGCTGCTCGACTTTCTGCGCCTGCTGGGCGCCCCGCACTGGGGGCCGTGGCGCGATTTCTCGGGCCACCTGTACCGCATCGGCGCGCAGGCGCTGCCGATCACGGCGCTGGTGGGCTTCCTGATCGGCGTGGTGCTGGCCTACCTGATGAGCCAGGTGCTGCGCCAGTTCGGCGCCGAGACCTTCATCGTCAACATCCTCGGCCTGGCGCTGATCCGCGAGCTGGGGCCGCTGCTGGCGGCGGTGCTGATCGCCGGGCGCTCGGGCTCGGCCATCACGGCGCAGATCGGCGTGATGCGGGTGACGGAAGAGCTGGACGCCATGCGCGTGCTGGGCATTCCGGCCGGCTTCCGCCTGGTGCTGCCGCGCGCGCTGGCGCTGGCCATCGCCATGCCGCTGCTGGCGGTGTGGACCACGCTGGCCTCGCTGGTGGGCGGCATGCTGGCGTCCGACCTCACGCTGGGCATCAACCCCGGCTACTTCTACGAAGCGCTGCCGACCGTGGTGCCGGTGGCGAACCTGACGCTGGCAGTGGCCAAGTCGGTGGTGTTCGGCGTGTCGATCGCGCTGATCGGCTGCCACTACGGCCTGCGCGTGAAGCCCAATACCGAGAGCTGGGGCAGGGCACCACGGCGTCGGTGGTGGCGTCGATCACGGCGGTGATCCTGATCGACGCGCTGTTTGCCATTCTGTTCAAGAGTGTGGGGATGTAGAGCATGCTCCCCCTGAGTCGCTTCGCGCCTTCCCCCAAGGGGACACCGCCGACGGCCGGGCCAAGCCCGCTCCGTGGCGGTCGCTGGCGTGGCCTGCTCCGCGGCCGTTGGTCATGGGGCGTGGTGTTGGAGGGTCGCATGAGCAACGATGACCAGGTGCTCGCACCCGCCCCCATCGACGCGGCGACGGCGGTCGAGCCACAGGTCGACGCACCGCTGCCGCTGCCCGAGCACGGCGAGCCGATGATCGAGGTGCGCGGGCTGTGGAGCGCCTTTCCCACGCCCGGGGGCGGGCAGCACGTGGTGCACAAGGACTTGGACTTGACCGTGTACCGCGGCGAGGTGCTGACGCTGGTGGGCGGCTCGGGCACCGGCAAAACGGTGCTGCTGCGCCAGATGCTGGGGCTGAACACGCCGCACCAGGGCACCATCACGGTGCTGGGCCAGCCGGTGAGCCAGATGTCGCGCGCCGGCGCGGCGGCGCGCGTGGGCATGCTGTTTCAGCAAGGGGCGCTGTTCTCGGCCTTCAGCGTGCTCGACAACATCGCCTTTCCGCTGCGCGAAACGCGCGCGCTGCCCGACGCGCTGGCGCGCGAGGCGGCGCTGCTCAAACTGCAGATGGTGGGCCTGAAGGCCAGCGACGCGCACAAGATGCCGAGCGAGCTGTCGGGCGGCATGGTCAAGCGCGTGGCGCTGGCGCGCGCGCTCATCATGGATCCGCCGCTGCTCATGCTCGACGAGCCCACCGCCGGGCTCGACCCCGACAGCTCCGACGCCTTCGTCACCCTGCTGCGCTCGCTGCACCAGGAGCTGGGGCTGACGGTGGTGATGGTCACGCACGACCTGGACACGCTGTTCGAGCTGTCGACCCGCGTGGCCGTGCTGGCCGAGCAGCGCGTGATCATCGCCGCGCCGGTGCCCGAGGTGCTGGCCTTCGACCACCCCTTCATCCACCATTTCTTCCTGGGCGAACGCGGCCAGCGCGCCATGGAGCTGCTGCGCGACCGCCGCACCGCCGCGACCCCGCAAGGACACTGAGAACGCATCATGGAAAACAAAGCCCACGCCCTGGCCGCCGGCGCCTTCGTGCTGGCCGTCACCGCGCTGCTCATCGGCCTGGCCATGTGGCTCCTGCGCGACGAAGTCAACACCACCACCTACGAGATGGTCAGCGCCGAGGCCGTCAGCGGCCTGCAGCCGCAGGCGGCCGTGCGCTACAAGGGCGTGGCCGTCGGCAAGGTGACCGACATCAGCTTCGACCCCGCCAATCGCGCCAACGTGCTGGTGCGCATCGCCGTCTCGCCCGAGGCGCCGATCACCCAATCGACTTTCGCCACGCTGGCGTTCCAGGGCGTCACCGGCCTGTCCTTCGTGCAGCTCGACGACGAGGGCAAGTCGGCCGAGCCGCCGCCGCCCGGCCCCAACGGGCCGCCGCGCATCCGCTCAAGCCCAGCGCGCTGGGGCAACTGACCGACCTGGCGGGCGAGCTGGCAACAAGGTGGGCCAGATCACCGACCGCGTGAACACCGTGCTGAGCGACGAGAACCAGGCCGCCTTCAGCGCCGCGCTGCAGGAGATCGGCGAGGCCGCCAAGAGCACCAGGCAGCTGGCGCAGACCGCCGACCGGACCATCCAGGCCCAGCTGGATCCGGCGCGCACCAACATCCCGCGTCTGGTGCAGCAGGCCAGCACGGCGATCCAGTCGATCGACAGCGCGGCGCAGCAGACGCGCCGCACCGTGGCCAGCTTCGACAGCGTGGCCGGCGACGTGAAGCGCGCCGTCGACCAGGTGGCCGGCAAGGGTGGCGTGGTGGATCAGCTCAGCGAAAGCGCCAACACGGTGACCGCCACCACGCTGCCGCGCATCCAGAGCCTGACCGAGGACGCCAGCCGCACCATCCGCCGGCTCGACCGCATCGCCAACTCGCTGAGCGAGAACCCGCAGGCCTTCATCTACGGCACCGGCACCATTCCGCCCGGCCCGGGCGAGCCCGGCTTTGGCCAGCCGGCCCCGGCGGCCCCACGCCCACCGCCCCGCGGCGGCGGCCTCCCGTTGAGGTTTGATATGAAAACAATAGCTGCCAGCGCCCGTCCCGTCTGCGCAAAAGCCGTTTTTCTTTCAATTTTTCTGGCGCTGGCCGGCTGTGCCGTGCCGCTGCCCGACAAGCCGGTGCGCCCCCAGCCCTACGACCTGGGCCCGGCCCTGCCGCTGGCCGCCAACGCCGCGCCCAGCGGCCCGGCGCTGGCGCTCGACCGCGTGGAATCCTCCGCCGCCATCGACGGCACCCACATCATCTACCGCCTGGTGCACAGCGACGGTGGCCAGCAGCCGCGCCCCTACGCCACGGCGCGCTGGACCATGTCGCCGCCGCAACTGCTGACGCAGCGCCTGCGCGAGGCCTTTTCGGCCACGCGGCCGGTGGTCGAATCCGGCGCCGGCCTGGCGCCGCTGGAGCTGCGCGCCGAGCTGGACGAATTCGCCCACATCTTCAGCGCGCCCGCCACCAGCGAAGGCGTGGTGCGCCTGCGCGTGACCGCCGTCGCGCCCGGCGGCCGGGCGCAGCGCCTGGTCGGCCAGCGCACCTTCGAAGTGCGCCAGCCCGCCCCACGGCCGACGCACCGGGCGGCGTCAGCGCCCTGCGCCAGGCCAGCGACGAGGTGGTGCGCCAGGTCGTGGCCTGGGTCAATGCCCTGCCCGCGCCCGCCGCCGACGCCGCGCGCCGATGACCACACCCGCGCTCGACTTCGACGCCCCGCCGGTGCGCCGCCTGCGCGCCGACCTGGCCCTGGCCCTGCGCGCCGCGGCCCACCACGGCCTGGCGGAAGGCGTGTGCAACCACTTCAGCATCGAGCTGCCCGACGGCTCCGAGCGCTTCCTGCTCAACCCGCGCGGCCTGCTGTGGGCCGAGATCCAGGCCGACGACGTCGTGCTGGTCGACTTCCACGGCCACAAGCTGGCCGGCCGGCACGCGGTGGAGCCGACCGCCATGTACATCCACGCCGCCGTGCACCGCCTCACCGGCCAGGCCTGCGTGCTGCACACGCACATGCCGTACGCCACCGCGCTGACGCTGACGCAGGACCGCGCGCTCGACACGCGCCTGTCGCAGAACGCCATGCGCTTTCACGGCCGGCTGGCGGCCGACCCCGACTACAACGGCCTGGCGCTCGACCACGGCGAGGGTGAGCGCATTGCCCGCGCCATGGGCAGCGCCGAGGTGTGCTTTCTGGGCAACCACGGCGTCATCGTCTGCGGCGCGCGCATCGACCACGCCTACGACGACCTGTACTACCTGGAACGCGCCTGCATGGCCCAGGTGCTGGCGGCCTCCAGCGGCAGCCCGCTGGCGCCGGTGGCCGACGAACTGGCCGCCAGTGTGGCGGCGCAGACGCTGGGCGAGCGCCTGCAGTCCGAGCTGTTCTTCGAGGCGCTGCGCCGGCAGCTTTGAGGACTGCGCCCGCCGTGGCGAGGGCGGCCCATCGCGGGCAAGCCCGCTCCCACAAACGGGCCTGCGGGAGCGGGCTTGCCCGCGATACGGCGGCCATCCGCCGCGCTCACAGCGCCACGTGCTCTTCTTCCATCTGCTTGAGCAACCCGGCCAGGCGTTTCTGCGGGTCCAGCAGCGGATCGAGCGCGTGCCGGGCATAGGCCTCGACCCCTCGGCCAGCGCCTCGGGCGTGGCGCGCACCGCGCCGTGCCACACGAAGGGCGGCAGAAACTTCATGCCGATCAGGTTGGCCGTCTGCTGCAGCGGTTTCAGCAACTCGCTCATCGAATAGGTGTTGTAGCCACCGGCCACATACGCGTCGGCCGGGCCGCCGGTGGAGATGGCCGACAGCCACTCCTTGCCCGCCAGCGCCGTGCCGCCCGGCCCGTAGGCCCAACCGTAGGTCAGCACGTCGTCCAGCCACTGCTTCATCAGCGGCGGCACCGAATACCAGAACAGCGGGTGCTGGAACACGATGCGGTCGTGCGCCAGCAGCACGGCCTGCTCGGCGGCGACGTCGATGGCGCGGTCGGGGTAGAGCGCGTCCAGGTGGCGCACCGTCACGCCCGGCTGGCGCGCCATGTGCTCGGCCCAGCGGCGGTTGACGGTGGATTGGTCGAGGCGCGGATGGAAGACATTGACGAGGGTTTTCATGGCATGGCCTTTCAGGCGGCGGTGGAACATGGCGCCACTGTAGGCAGCCGTCGGTGCGTGAAATAGCCCCGGCCCACCACTTCAGTCGTGCAAAATCAGCACGAATCCACCGCTGCTCCGCCATGCCTTCACGCCCGCTCGACCCGGCCGACCTGCTGCACTTCGCCGCCGTGGCCGATGCCGGCAGCTTTCAGGCCGCGGCCGACCGGCTGCACATCGACCGCTCGGTGCTGTCGCGCTGCGTGGCCGCGCTGGAGGCGCAACTCGGCGTGCAACTCTTGCACCGCAGCACGCGCTCGCTCTCGCTCACCGAGGCCGGCGCCGCCATCGCCGCACGCGCGCGCGATCTGGGCGCGCTGGTGGGCGAGGTGCGCCGCATCGCTGACGACGCACAGGACCAGCCGCGCGGCCTGCTGCGCATCACGGCCGCCACGCACTTCGGCAGCCGCGTGGTGCAGCCGGCCGTGGCGCGCTACCAGGCGCTGCACCCGCAGGTGGCGGTGGAGCTGCGGCTGGACAACCGCCGCACCGACCTGGCGGCCGAGGGGTTCGACCTGGCCATCCGCATCGGCGAGCTGCCCGATTCGTCGCTCATCGCGCGCAAGCTGTGCGACAACCCGCTGCGCCTGGCCGCCGCACCCGCCTTCGTCGCGCGCCACGGCCGCATCGACAGCCTGGCCGCGCTGCTGCGCCTGCCCGCCGTGAGCTACCGCGCCGACGGCCTGCAGCACGAGACGCTGAACTGGATCGACGCCACCGGCCGCGAGCGCAGCGAACCGATGCCGGCCGTCGCGTTCTGGAGCAACAACGGCGAGGCCCTGCTGGCCGCCGTGCTGGCCGGCAGCGGCTGGGGTGTGATGCCGGCCTTTCTGGCCCATGCCGACCTGCAAGCCGGGCGCCTGGTGCCGCTGCTGCCCGATGTGCGCCTGCCGCCCCTCGGCATGGTCTACGCGGTGTATGGCGAGCGCCGCCTGCCGCTGCGCACGCGGCTGTTTCTGGACCGGCTGCAGGACAGCATCGGCGCGCCGCCGGTGTGGGCGCGCGAAGGACCGTAAAGTAAATTGCTATCAAATAGAGATCTGTTCGCGCTTGTCTATCAAGCGCTGGCGCTTATTTTGATGCCGAATCGGCAGGCGCCGGCGTCCGCCGCCTGAACATGCCATAACCGTCCATCATCAGGACCTGCTCGCCGTGCTGGTTGAACATCTCCCACAGCGTTCGCGTCAGGCCGACGTCGGGGCGCGATTTCATGGGGCGCGATTCGAGGATGGTTTGCTTGAGCGTCAGCGTGTCGCCGGGGTACACCGGCGTCAGCCAGCTCACCTTCTCCAGCCCCGGCGAGCCCAGGCTGCTCGACTCGTGCAGAAAGCCGCGCACCATCAGCCCCATCGCCATCGCGCAGGTGTGCCAGCCGCTGGCACTGAGCTTGCCGAACATGGACTTGGCGGCCGCCGCTTCGTCCAGGTGGAAAGGCTGAGGGTCGTACTTGCTGGCAAAGGCGATCACCTCGTCGCGGTCAACGGTGGTGCTGCCGATGTCGAGCGTGGTGCCCACGGGCAGGTCTTCCCAGAAGTACTTGATGTGTTGTTGCGGGTGGTCGGACATGGTGCTGTCGGTGATTCGGGATGAAAACTCTTTTTGCTATGGTAGCTGCGCACCAGTTCTACCCAAGGAGTGTCCGTCATGCATGCGACCCACCCATCCAGTCCCCTGCGCTTGGCCGCGCTGAGCGCCATGATGGCCGTGATTGGTCTGACCGCCTGTGGGGGCGGCGACGATGATCCCGCACCGTCTCCGCCCGCGCCGGCCCCGACACCTGCGCCGACCCCATCGCCAGCCCCCGCGGCCAACATCGTGCCGACCAGCATCACTTTGTTGGCCGGTGGCGGTCTGGGAAGCGCGGGCGATTGCGGTGACGCAAATGGCGTCGCCGATCAAGCCCGGTTGGGACAGGCGATGGACATGGCGGTGGCGCCCGATGGCACGGTTCACATGCTGGAGAAAGTGTGTGACGGCAGCGGGCTGACCCGTGTGCGCAGCGTCAGTCCGACCGGCCAGGTCACCACGCCGGCGGTGGCTTCGCGCGAGCCGGTCGTGCCGGGCGGCCCGCTGGTGTCTTTTCGCAATGGTCGCAGCTTGGCCGTGGGCGACGATGGAACGGTTTACTTGAGCGATGGAAATGAATCCTTCTTGCTTTTTCCGAGCTATCACCAACAGGGGCCGGCTACAGGCATATGGACGATCACGCCGACAGGTGCGCAGCCTTTCGCCGGTCTGCGCACCTGGTCGCTGCAACCGGCCGACGGTACCGGCCTGCAGGCTCAGTTCCTCAGTGTCGGACGCCTGGTCTTCGGTCAGGGTGCCCTGTTCGTGCACGACTATCCGGACGTGATTCGCCGGGTGACACGCGATGCGCAGGTCACCACCGTCACGACCACCCTTCAAATGCCGTCAAGCATCACCGCCGATAACGCGGGTGTGGTCTATTACAACAATGGCGCGGGCATGTGGCAGCGGCTTGACGGCACGGGCGGCATTCCCATCCCCAGCAGTGGCGAGGGAACTTCGGCGTCGACGATTTCTTCCGACGGCGCGGTCTATGCCACGGTGCGCAGCAGGACTCGCATGTATATGGACATGTATCGTTACGCCCCCGACGGAAGCGTCGCGAGGATCGCCAGCCAGCTCCCGGGCCAGCCGCCCACTTGGGACACTGTCCCGACGGTCGATCCGCAGATGCTTGACCTCGACCGGGCAGGCAATCTGTACTTGCTCCACGGTTACAAGCTTTGGCGCATTGCGTTCAAATGAGATCAGCCGGATGGCGTGAGAGGTTGACGGCTTGCTGGGGCGCTTGACGGTCAACGGGCTCCAGAAACGTCGATCAAGGACATGGTGGTGTAGCTTGCCGCATCCGACAGCAGCCAGACGATCAACTGCGCGACTTCGTCCGCCGTGCCGCCGCGGCCCATGGGCACGCCGGCTTTCAGTTCTTCGACGCGGTTCGGCCGGCCGCCGGACGCATGAATCTCCGTGTCGATCAGGCCCGGCCGCACGGCGTTGACGCGGATGCCCTGCGGCGCCACTTCTTTCGCCAGCCCGATGGTGAAGGCGTCGATGGCGGCCTTGGCCGCCGCGTAATCGACGTATTCATTGGGTGAGCCCAGCCGCGCCGCCGCGCTGGAAAGGTTGACGATGCTGCCGCCCGCGCCGCCGTGCGCCGTGCCCATGCGCCGCACTGCCTCGCGCGCGCAAATCATCGAGCCGATGACGTTGATGTCGAACATGCGGCGCCAGCGCGCCACGCTTTGCTCGGCCACCGGTTGCGCCCGATCCACCACGCCGGCGTTGTTGACCAGGCCCGTGAGGCGCCCCAGCTTTGAATCGACGTGCGCGAACATCTTGAGCACCTGGGCTTCGTCGGCCACGTCGGCCTGCACGCTGATGGCCGTGCCGCCGCCGGCGCGAATGGCGCGCACCACCTCGTCGGCGGCGAGCGAATTGGCGGCGTAGTTCACCGCCACCGCCCAACCGCCCTGCGCCGCCAGCCGCGCGGTGGCGGCGCCAATGCCCCGGCCGCCGCCGGTGACCAGCAAAACCTTGTCTGTCGCCACGCCGCATCTCCTGTAAAAATCACGCTCGAAGATCATTATTTCAGGAGACTTGCATGAGCCGCACCGTGCTGTATTACTTTGCGCCGCAAAGCCCGTGGAGCTATCTTGGTCATGCGCGCCTGGTCGATTTGCTGGCGCGCAGCCGGCGCGAGGTGGCGGTGCTGCCGGTCGACTACGGGCGCATCTTTCCGCAATCGGGCGGGCTGCCGCTGGCCAAGCGCGCGCCGCAGCGGCAGGCCTACCGGCTGGTCGAGCTGAAGCGCTTTGCCGAGCACCTGGGGCTGGCGCTGAATCCGCAGCCGCGCTACTTTCCGGTCGACGCCACGCCATCGGCGCGCCTGATCACCGCCGTGGCGCAGCAAGACGGCATGGCCGCCGCGATGGCGCTGGCCGGCGCCGTGCTGGCCGCCTGCTGGCGCGAAGAGCGCGACATTGCCAGCGATGCCACGCTGGCCGAACTGCTCGAAGAATGCGATCTGCCTGCAGAACGCCTGGCCGAGTCGCGCGGCGCCGACACACAGGCGCGCTACGATGCCCACACCCAGGCCGCCATGGACGCTGGCGTGTTCGGCGCGCCGACCTACGTGATCGACGGCGAGCTGTTCTGGGGGCAGGACCGGCTGGATTTTGTCGCCCGCAAGTTGGGCATTGTTTGAGCGATCGATGACCGCGCTCTGGCGAGCGCATGACCTCGGCCTGCGGCCTTCGATGACGCGTCCTCTGGACGCATGACAAAAGTCATGCTGCCCGAAGTGCACCGTCATCTAGCGCAAGCAAGGTCATGGCGCGCCGCGCCGATCATTGTTCATTTTGGGTGCTGGCGCTTGCCAGACAAGCGCAGATAGCTATTTAATCAGGAGCAAATCACCATGGGCCAATTCATCGACCTCACCGCCGCCGACGGCCAGAAAATCCCCGCCTACGTGGCCGAACCGGCCGGCCAGCCCAAGGGCGCCGTCGTGGTGCTGCAGGAGATTTTCGGCGTCAACGCCCACATCCGCGAAGTGGCCGACGGCTACGCCAAGGACGGCTACCTGGCCGTGGCGCCCAGCACCTTCCAGCGGGTCAAGCCCGGCGTGGATCTGGGCTACACCGACGCCGACATGCAAGAAGGCTTTGGCTACAAGAACGCCGTCGAGGCGCTGCCCGCGCCCGGCGTGATGCAGGACATCCAGGCCGCCATCGACTACGCCGCGCAAAAAGCGGCGGCAAGGTCGGCATCGTCGGCTACTGCTGGGGCGGGCTGCTGACCTGGCGCGCGGCGGCCATGCTGAACGGCCTGTCGGCCGCCGTGCCTTACTACGGCGGCGGCATGACGCAGCCGGCCGAGATTGCGCGCCAGCCCAAGGTGCCCGTGCTGGCGCACCTGTCCGACCGCGACCAGTGGGTGCCGCTGGACGGCGTGGAAGCGTTCAAAAGGCGCACCCCGAGGTCGAGGTGCACCTGTACCCGGCCAACCACGGCTTCAACTGCGACCACCGGGCGGCGTGGGACGCCGAATCGGCCAAGCTGGCACGCGAGCGCACGCTGGCCTTCTTTGCCAAGCACCTGGGCTGAGCTGGCGGGCAGGGCGCCGCAGGGCTGGCGCTATCGATCATCTAGCTGCTGGCGCACATCGGGCGGGCGCTGGCGGCGCTTTTCAGCATCTAGCCGCGCTGCCGCGCCGAGTGGCGCCCGCTGCGGTATGGCGCGGCGCCGATGCGCCGCCACGCCCTAAAACGCCCAGCGCAGAACGCTGGACAAGCTGACGACGCGCCCACCGCGCGGGCGCGTCG
Source organism: Ottowia beijingensis (assembly GCF_013423955.1). GTDB lineage: Bacteria > Pseudomonadota > Gammaproteobacteria > Burkholderiales > Burkholderiaceae_C > Ottowia > Ottowia beijingensis. The sequence goes on from NZ_JACCKX010000001.1 coordinate 2,203,236, forward strand.
CTGCGCCTTCGCACAGCGCTCCTGCATCCCGATTGTTTCGAAATCGGAAATGGTTCATTCACTTTTAGGTGGTTTTTAACTGGCTCGCCGACGCAAACTACATCCCATCGGACGCGCTGACAGATCAGCCACCCGACACAGCCCCGGCGGCAACGCCGGATTTGAAAGTCGATTCGAGACCATTTCATTTCAGGAGAAAAATCATGAACAAGTTCACCGCCACCTTCGCTTCCATCACTGCCACCCTGCTGCTGGCCGGCAACGCCATGGCCCAGATGCCCGCCGCCGGCGAAGGCCCGTTCGTCGAGCATCAGGACTACGCCGCCAAGCGCGTGCAGAAAACCGAAGTGACGCGCGCCCCGGTGTCGATCAAGCAAGTGGCCGTTGGCGAAATGAATGGCATCGCCAAGCAAACCAACGACGTCAACAGCCCCAGCCGCGCCGAAGTGCGCCAGGAAACGCGTGACGCCATCGCCGCCGGCCACGGCCCGGCCACCGGCGCGCTCTGATCGTCGCCTGATCCCCGGTTCCTCATCCCCTAGACAAGAACGGCCAGCATCAGCTGGCCGTTTTGTCTGGCCTGCATCCTGAATGCTTCGAAAAACGTAGCTGCCCGCGCTTGCCAGTCAAGCGCCGGCGGCTTCTTCGATGCATGAAACTCAATACGTCGTCGTACGGAACACGCTGCCCGGCCGCGCCATCTCGCTTTCCATGAAGGCCAGCAGCGCCGTCAGCGCGGCGCTGTTGTGGCGCCGCTGCGTGTACACCGCGTAGATCCACAAGTCTTGCGGAATGAAGGGCTCCAGCGCGCCCACCAGCTCGCCGGCGTCGATCTGGCGCTGCACCAGCGGCCGCGCGACATAGATCACCCCAGGTCCATCGCCGCCAGCGCAGGCAGCGGCGCCACGTCGTTGACGTCGACATAGGGCTGCAGCGCCAGCTCCAGCGTCTTGCCACGCTCGTTGAACTGCCAGCGCGTCGGCTCGCCGCCGTGGTTGGCGTTGAGGATGCGGTGCGCCGCCAGCTCGCGCGGGTTCTGCGGCACGCCGTGCGTGTGCCAATAGGCGGGCGAGGCGACCACCACGCGCTCCAGCTGCGCCAGCCGCCGCACGATCACGTTCTGGTCCGGAATCGGGCCCACGCGGATCGCCAGGTCGACGCCTTCTTCGACCAGATCAAGCGTGCGGCTGGTGAGCCGCAGGTTGAGCGACACCTCGGGGTACAGCGTCAGGTACTGGCCGAGCAGGGTCGACAGGCCGGTGTGCGCCAGGGCGTGCGGCGCCGTCACCGTCAGGCGCCCGCTGGGGCGGGTGGCGCGCTCCTGCAGTTCGCTGGCGGTCATCTGCACCAGCTCCAGCACCGGGCCGCTGCGGTCGTACAGCAGCTGGCCGGCGTCCGTCAGCGACACCTTGCGCGTGGTGCGGTGGAACAGCCGCACGCCGAAGCGCGCCTCCAGCTGCGCCACGTACTTGCTCACGTTCGCGGGCGACATGTCCAGCGCGCGCGCCGCCGCCGAAGCTGTTGCGGCGCGCCACTTCGCGGAAGGTCTGGATGAGATCAAGGGAGTCCATGGGCTGATTATTTCCTGAACGGAAATAGTCCATTCACGCCGGGGTGGTTTTTCAACGGCCCTCAAGCCCGAAACTACATCCCATCGGACGCGCTGCACCGCAGCCACCGACCCCAACCCCGGCGGCCACGCCGGTTTTCAGCAAGTTCAGGGACCCTGCCGTCCCACAGGAGAAACACCATGACAAAGATCGCCGCCACCATCGCTTCCACCGCCGCCGCCCTGCTGTTTGCAGGCAACGCCTTCGCCCAGATGCCCGCTGCGGGCGAGGGCCCGTTCTTCCAGAACGAAGCCCGCATCGCCGCCACCAGCGACAGCCCGAGCCGCGCGAAGGTGTCGATCCAGCAAGTGGCTTCCGGCGAAATGAGCGGCGTGGTCGCCGCCACCAACGACGCCAGCCAGCCGACGCGCGCCGAAGTGCGCCAGCAGACCCGCGAAGCCATCGCCAAAGGCCAGCGCCCGGCGATCGGCGAGCGCAGCTGATGGCGTTACCACGGCACATGCTTGACTGAAAGGGGAGCGGAAAATCCGCTCCCTTTTGCCGTGGGCACTTATCCCGGCGATGTCCACAGCTACACTTCTCGCAGCGATCGGTGGCACTGCATCTGCGCGCATAAGCCGCCGTCTGTCCAGAGAGGGTGTGACCTGGGGTGAAGCGAGTACGGATCAGCGCGTGGGCCTGGCGGCTGGCCTTGTATTGGCTGCTGGGCGTCATGCTGGCGAGCGGTGGGGCGCAGGCCTCACCGGCAGAGGCGCCCGCTGCGGCTGGCCGTGGCTATGTGGAGCAGGCGCGCCTGGCTGCGCACGGGCGCGAACTGGTGCTCAGCGGTTGGGCAGCGCCTGAGCAGGGCAACGTTTTCTCACCAATCTGATCGTGCAAGTGGGCGGGTGCGAGGTGTACCGCGGCCGCCTGGCGGGTGCCAGTGCGCGCCCTGACGTGGTGGCCGCCACGGGCCGGACCGCGTGGCTGCACAGCGGGTTTCAGCTGCGCGTGCAACTGCCGCGAGGCCTGCCGTCGGGCACTCAGGCGTTGCAGGTCAAGGGGCGGTTGGGTGACGGGCGGGAGTTCGATCTCGAGACGCCTGCAGGCACCATCACCATCCCGTTGTCGCCATCGCCGTCGGGCGTGGCGCTGGGCATGCTGGTGCTGGCGTTGGCGGTGCCGTTGGCGCTCCTGACCTGGCGGCGGCGGGCGCGTCAGGTCGGTCATCGCGGATGGCTGGCGCTGGCGGCAGTGGCGCCGTTCGTGCTGTTGGTGGCCAGCGGCACCACGGGTTCGTCGATGGCGCTGCTGCTGGCCGAGCCCGCGGTGACCACCGGCAGCATGCAGCCCTGGGCCGGCGAGCCGCGCGTGATCCGCAGTGACGAGTGGCAGGTCTACACGCCGCTGGCGCTGGCGCAGGCGGCGCATGTGCCACCGTTCCCGGTCGTCAACCGCAACCTGGGCAGCGACGGGCAGAACATGCTGGTGATGGGCATGACGGCGGTGCCTGTGGCGCACGCCAGCGCGCTGGCCAAGCCGGCGACCTGGGGCTTCTTCTTTCTGGACACGCGCCACGCGCTGGCCTGGGCCTGGTGGTTGCCCATCTGGGGCGGCCTGCTGGCCGTGTGGCTGTGGCTGCGGCGCTTGCTGGGGCTGGCCGGCGAGCCTGCGGCGGCGCTGGCCGCAGGCGCCGTGCTGGCGCCGTACTCGGTGGCGTTTTCGTTCTGGCCGGCCTATCTGCTGATGTTTCTGGCGCTGGGGTTCTGGGCGGCGGATCGCGCGTTGATGGCCCGCAGCCTGCCCGCGCGCATGGGCTGGGGCGGGCTCCTGGGCTGGTCGGTGGCAGGCTACGCGCTGGTGCTTTACCCCGCTTGGCAGCTGTCGCTGGCCACGCTGGCGGTGCCGCTGGCACTGGCGTGGTGGTGGCACGAGCGCCGCCGTTGGGCCTGGCACTGGCACCTGTGGCCGGCTGTCGCGGCGGCGGTACTGGTCGGCGGTTGGTTGCTCGGCAGTTGGTGGCTGGACGCACGGGAGGCGGTGTCGGTCATGCAGGCCACGGTCTATCCGGGGCAGCGCGCGAGCGAAGCGGGGGCGACATCGACCGCTGGTTCCTGTTCAAGGGCTGGCTCAACCCGCTCACCCTGCACGCAAACCTCGGTTCGATGGTGCCGGTGGACGCGGCGTCGTATCCGTTCCTGTGGCTGGCCAGTGGCGCGGGGGTGCTGTGGGCGGCGTGGCGCACGCGCCGGGTGTCGCCCCTGCCGCTGGTGTTGCTGGGGTTTGCGGCGTTTGCGCTGGGCTTTCAGTTCTTGGGGTATCCGGCCTGGCTGACGCGGCTGACCTTGTGGAACGTGGTCACGGTGTACCGGCTCGATCTGGCGCTGGGCGTGGCCCAGCTGGTGCTGCTGGGTTGGCTGATGGCCCAGCCGCGCGCCGCGACCGGGCTGGCATCGCTGCGCGTTCTGGCGCTGGCCATGGCGCTGCTGACGGCAGCGTACGCACTGTGGGCCAATGGGCGCATGCCTCTGGATGTGGCGGACGGCTTGCCCGCGGGCTTCGTCCTGCTCAGTGCTTTGACGGCCGCGGCGGCCGCCTACCTGCTGGTTCTGCAGCGCTGGCGCGTGTTCCTGGTGCTTTACCTGGGCTGGATGCTGGCTGCCGTGTTGCCGTTTCACCCCTGGGGCAGGCGCCACGCGCGCTCGCGCTGGACGGCGCGCTGGCCGCGGCCGGCATCTCCCAAGCCCAGCCCGACAGTGCCGGCCGCCGCGGCGTGGCGGTGGTGGGCGAGCGCAACTGGGCCATGACGCTGCCGGCCGTCGGCGTGCCAGTGGTCAACAGCCTGCTGTACTACCCGCAGTCGTCGCTGTGGCGGCAGCTGGATCCTGATGGTGCGCAGCGCGCCGTCTACAACCGCTACCAGCGCCTGATGTTCGAACTGGAAGAACAGCCGGCCGAGCGCACCCACCGCATCGAATCGCCGCGCCTGGACGAGGTGCAGGTGCATCTGGATCCGGCGCGCTTCGATTTCGGCCGGCTGGGCGCGCGCTGGGTCGTCATGCCCCTTGATCGGGCGCCGCGGCTGGCGGGCAATGCATCGATCGAGCGAGTGCCCGGTGTCGGCGCCGACATCGGCGCGGCGCTCTACCGGGTACTGCCCTGACGCTGGCGCGGCCTCAGCGCCGCGACCGCGTGAGGTAGCGCCGGCGCCGGAACACGATCAGGATGCCCGCGGCGATGAGCACCAGCAGCGCCAGCGCGGCCCACATGCCTTCGGGGCTGTGGATCAGCGGCAGGTGCTCGAAGTTCATGCCGAAGAAGCCGGTGAACAGGTTCAGCGGCAGGAAGATCGCCGTCACCGCCGTCAGCGTCCGCATGATGTCGTTGGTGCGGTGGCCCTGCGCGGCGAAGTGGATCTGCACCACGGTCTCGGCCGACTGCTCGAGCCGGCGCGCGTGGTGCAGCACGCGGTCGATGTGCTCGGTGACATCGACCGCGCGGGCGATCAGCTGGTCGCGCCGCTGCTGCGCCACGACGGGCTCGGCGCTGTAGGCGGCCAGCGGCAGCTCGCGCAGGGTGTCCAGCCATTCCTGCATGGCGTCGAGCTGCTCCTCGCACAGGTCCTGCAGCGCGTGCAGGCGGCGGCGCGCGTGCATCATGGCGTTCCAGGCGCCGTGGTGGGGGTCGGGCTTGAGCAGCTCGTTCTGCGCCTGCTCCAGCGCGCTGGTCAGGTCCTTGCGCAGCTCGAGGTAGCTGTCGACCATGGCGTTGAGCAGGCGCAGCACCAGGTCGGCCGGGCCCTGCGGCACGCGGTTGCGCACGCTGGCGGCGTCGACGCTGAGCTTGGCGTCGGCGGCAAAGCGCTGGATGAAGGTGGTGGCGGTGTAGCAGCCCGCCGGGTGCACGCTGACCAGCAGCCTGTCGAACACGGCGAAGCCGACGGCGCGCGAGTCGATGCGCGAGAAGGCTTCGGGCACGGCGGCCTCGGCCGGCGCCGGGGCGCCGGCGCCCAGGCTGTGGTAGCGGGCGATGGCGCTGGCGTGGTCCTGCTCGTGCTGCACTTCGGCCAGCGAGGCGAGGCGGCGGAAGATGACCATGTCGTACACCGAGGTGCCGTCGTAGTGCGAGGGGTGGCCGTCGCTGGACAGGTCCTGCACGTGCAGATCCAGCAGCGGCGAGCCGCCCAGGCGCTGCGCCGCGGCCTGCAGTTCGGCCTGGCGGCGAACGAACTCGGTGCGGTCGAGGTAGACCCAGACGAAGCCGTCGGCCGGCGCGGCTTCGGGCGGGCTGTCGACGAAGCGCAGGCTGCTGGCGGTGAATTCGACGATCTGCATCAGGTCACCATGGGGCGCCAGGCCGGAAGGGTGGCATCAAAATGAAGGATGATTTTGATAGCTGCTTGCGCCCGTCATTGCGTGATTTCAGATATGAATGCATCTGAAATCGTTGTTTGACAGGCGCAAGCAGCTCTTATTGTTGCAGCATGCGCGCCGCATCGCGGGCGAAGTAGGTCAGCACGCCATCGGCGCCGGCGCGCTTGAAGGCCAGCAGCGCCTCCATCATCACCAGGTCGTGATCCAGCCAGCCGTTCTGCGCCGCGGCCTTCAGCATGGCGTATTCGCCGCTCACCTGGTAGGCGAAGGTGGGCACGCGGAATTCGTCTTTCACGCGGCGCACGATGTCCAGGTAGGGCATGCCGGGCTTGACCATCACCATGTCGGCGCCCTCGGTCAGGTCGATCGCCACTTCGCGCAGCGCCTCGTCGCTGTTGCCGGGGTCCATCTGGTAGACCTTCTTGTTGCTCTTGCCCAGGTTGGCGCTGCTGCCCACGGCGTCGCGGAACGGGCCGTAGAAGGCGCTGGCGTACTTGGCGCTGTAGGCCATGATGCGGGTGTGGATGTGGCCCTTCTTCTCCAGCGCGTCGCGGATGGCGCCGATGCGGCCGTCCATCATGTCGCTGGGGGCGACGATGTCGACGCCGGCCGCCGCCTGCGTGAGCGCCTGCTTGACGAGCTGGCCCACCGTCTCGTCGTTCAGGATGTAGCCGGTCTTGTCGAGCCAGCCGTCCTGGCCGTGGCTGGTGTAGGGGTCGAGGGCCACGTCGGTCATGATGCCCAGCTCGGGGAAGCGTTTCTTCAGCTCGCGCACCACGCGCGGGATCAGGCCGCGGGCGTTGGCGGCTTCGCTGCCTTTCTCGTCCTTCAGTTTGGCGTCGATGACCGGAAACAGCGCCATCACCGGAATGCCGAGTTGCACGCACTCCTCGGCCACCGGCAGCAGCAGGTCGAGCGACAGGCGCTCCACGCCGGGCATCGAGGCCACGTCCTGGCGCTGGTTCTTGCCGTCGAGCACGAACACGGGGTAGATCAGGTCGTTGGCCGACAGCGCGTGTTCGCGCACGAGGCGGCGGGTGAAGTCGTCGCGGCGCAGGCGGCGCGGGCGGTTGGCGGGGAAGGGGGCAATGGGCATGGTCATGCCGAAAATTGTGCCTGATCGCGGGCGGACGTTCGGCGCGCGTGCGCCGCCGCCCAACGCAAGTGTGTCAGCGTGTCGCAGCGCATTGCCCGGTCTGAGCACTTTTGCTATATTCATCCGCGAGCAGTTCGCTGCTCCCCGCTTTCCTCCTGAGCGGGAGCCTTGATGTGTGACAGCAGACAGGCTTTTCGACCCCGGCCCCGGCCGGGGTTTTTCTTGCCCGATCACCGGCAGGTCACGGCGCAGGCCATGCAAGCCGCTCCCCATGCCCTGCGCCTACCAACGCGCAACCGCTCTTCAGCGGCTGCGCGCAAGCCGCCCCGAAGGCCGCGGAGCAGGCCACCCCAGAACGCCGTGGCCGGGGTCCCCCGGCCGCCAGCGTTGTCCCCTCAGGGGAAGGCGGCCGCAGGCCGACTCAGGGGGATAATTCATCATGCTTTGGATCAAAGCCCTCCACATCGTCTTCATCGCCAGCTGGTTCGCCGGCCTGTTCTATCTGCCGCGCATCTTCGTCAACCTGGCCATGGTGCCGCCCGGCTCGGTGGCCGAGCGCGAACGGCTGCTGCTGATGTCGCGCAAGCTCTACCGCTTCATGACCCTGCTGGCCGTGCCGGCGCTGGCGCTGGGCCTGTGGCTGTGGCTGGGCTACGGCATCGGCCTGGGGCCGGGCAGCGGCTGGATGCACGCCAAGCTGCTGATCGTGCTGCTGCTGATGGCGTACCACTGGTATTGCGGCCGGCTGCTGAAGCGCTTTGCGCACGGCGAAGAGCTGCGCGGCCACGTGTGGTTCCGCTGGTTCAACGAGGCGCCGGTGCTGATGATGCTGGCGGCGGTGATTCTCGTCGTGGTCAAGCCCTTCTGACATGAGGGGCTGCGGCATCGAAGCGGCTCGCGGCGGCCTTGCGTTGCCAGCACGGCGCCGGCGATGAACCGCTACAAGTCCGCCGCGATGCCGCTGGCGCTGCTGTATGCGGCGCTCATCGTCTACGCCACGCTGTACCCCTTCACCGGCTGGCGCGACGTGGGCGTGGCGCCCTGGGCCTACCTGCAGGCGCCGCTGCCGCAGTACTGGACGCGCTTCGACGTCGGTGCCAACCTGGTGGGCTACGCGCCGCTGGGCTTTCTGCTGGCCCTGGCGCTGATGCGCATGCGCAGCGGCTGGCCGGCGGTGACGCTGGCCACGCTGGCCGCGGCCTGCCTGTCGCTGGTGCTGGAGGCGCTGCAGACCTACCTGCCGCTGCGCGTGGCCTCCAACGTCGATTTCGGGCTGAACGCGGCCGGCGGCCTGGCCGGCGCGGTGGCGGCCTGGGTGCTGGAGCGCGTGGGCGCCATCGACCGCTGGCGCCGCCTGCGCGCACGCTGGTTCGTGCGCAACTCGCGCGGGGCACTGGTGCTGCTGGCGCTGTGGCCGTTGGGGCTGCTGTTCCCGCCGCCGGTGGCGTTCGGCATGGGGCAGGTGTTTGCGCGGGCCGAGGACTGGCTGGCGGAACTGCTGGCGGATACGCCCTTTCTGACCTGGCTGCCGGCGCGCGACCTGGCGCTGCAGCCGCTGCTGCCCGGCGAGGAGGTGCTGGCCGTGGCGCTGGGCGCGCTGGTGCCCTGCCTGCTGGGCTACACCGTGATCCGCCACCGCGGCCGGCGCGCACTGTTCGCGCTGCTGGCGCTGATGGCGGGCATCGCGGTGTCGGGGCTGTCGGCGGGGCTGTCGTTCGGGCCGGTGCACGCCTGGTCGTGGGTCAACCCGTCGGTGCAGCTCGGCCTGTGGGCGGCGCTGCTGGGCGCGGCGCTGCTGCTGCTGGTGCCGATGCGCGTGTGCGTGCTGCTGCTGATGGTGGTGCTGGCCGCGCAGGTGGTGCTGCTCAACACCGCGCCGCAGAATCCGTATTACGCCGCCACGCTGCAGGCCTGGGAGCAGGGGCGCTTCATCCACTTCCATGGCCTGGCGCAGTGGGTGGGCTGGCTGTGGCCGTTCGTGGCGTTCCTGTACCTGGCGATGCGCCTGGTGGGCTCCGACGGCGGACAGCCGGCGCGCACCACGCAGCCCGCGCCATGGCCTGCGTCCGCCGCCCCGCCGCCAGACGACCTGGCCGCCGCCGGCGTGGTGGTGACGCAGACGGGCGACCCCGCCGCCGAGGTGGGCGCCGCGGCCCAGCCGGCGCCGCAGTCTCAAGGCGGCGCCTAGAATGCCCGCATGTCTGCCCCCGCCGCACCGTCCTATTACCAGCGCCACATCTTCTTCTGCCTGAACCAGCGCGCGGGCGGCGAGGCCTGCTGCGCCGACCACGACGCCCAGGCCGCCTTCGACCACTGCAAGGCGCGCGTCAAGGCCGAGGGCCTGGCCGGCCCGGGCAAGGTGCGCGTGAACAAGTCCGGCTGCCTGGACCGCTGCGCCGCCGGGCCGGTGGCCGTGGTCTACCCCGAGGCGGTCTGGTACAGCTACGTCGACACCGCCGACATCGACGAGATCGTCGAATCGCACCTGAAGAACGGCCAGGTGGTGGAGCGCCTGCTGACGCCGCCGCACCTGGGGCGCTGACCGCCCTGCGGCGTTACAAGCTTTTTCGCCCTCCAGTCGCCGAAGACATTGCGCCGGCAGCTATAATTTGCATAGCTGCATGAACGCCCAGACCCAATCCCTGACGCTGACCGGCCCCGCCGGGCCGATCGAGGCCGTGCTCGATCTGCCCGAGGCCGACCTGTTCGAGGCGCCGCACGGCACCGCCGTCATCGCCCACCCGCACCCGCAGTTCGGCGGCACCATGACCAACAAGGTGGTGCAGACCATCGCCCGCGCCTGCGTGCAGTGCGGCTGGCGCGCGGTGCGCTTCAACTTCCGTGGCGTGGGCGCCAGCGGCGGCCACTACGACGAAGGCCGCGGCGAGGTGGACGACATGCTGGCCGTGGTGGCGCAAACCGCGCCGGCCGATCAGCCGCTGCTGCTGGCGGGGTTTTCGTTCGGCGGCTTCATCGCCGCGCGCGCCATCGACACGCTGCACCCGCAGCGCGCCATTGCCGGCGCGGTGCTGGTGGGCACGGCGGCCTCGCGCTTCGACGTGCCGCCGGTGCCGGCCGAACTGCACCCGCAGACGCTGGTGGTGCATGGCGAACAGGACGACACCGTGCCCCTGGCGTCCGTCATGGACTGGGCGCGCCCGCAGTCGCTGCCGGTCACCGTGGTGCCGGGCGGCGAGCACTTCTTCCACGGACAATTACCGCTGCTCAAGGCCCTGGTGGTGCGCCATGTGTGCGTCTGAGTTTTTGAATGATTTAGGGCTTCAGCGCTTATCCAGCAAGCGCCGATAGCTCACTTATTTGTAGTAATCATGACCTTCATCTCCCGCTTTCTCGCCGCCGCCCTGCTGACGCTTGCCTCGCTGGCCAGCCATGCGCAGGCGCCGCAACCGCCCGAGGTGGCCGCCAAGGCCTATCTGCTGATGGACGTGACGGCGGGGCAGATCCTGGCCGCCAAGGACGCCGACGAGCCGGTCGAGCCGGCCTCGCTGACCAAGCTGATGACGGCCTACCTGGTGTTCGACGCGCTCAAGGCCAAGAAACTCACGCTGACGCAGACCCTGCCCGTGTCCGAGCGCGCCTGGAAGATGCCCGGCTCGCGCATGTTCATCGACCCCAAGATGCAGGTGCCGGTCGAGGATCTCATCAAGGGCATGATCGTGCAATCCGGCAACGACGCCACCGTGGCCCTGGCCGAAGGCGTGGGCGGCAGCGTCGAGCGCTTCGTGCAGCTGATGAACGACCAGGCCAAGGCGCTGGGCCTGAAGAACACCGGCTACAAGAACCCCGAGGGCCTGACCGAAGCCGGCCACACCACCACCGCGCGCGACCTGGCCACGCTGGCCACGCGGCTGATGCACGACTTCCCCGAGTACGTGCACTACTACACCATCAAGAAATACCGTTACCCCGGCACGCCCGCCAGCAACGACAGCAACCGCAACCTGCTGCTGTTCCGCGATCCCACGGTCGATGGCCTGAAGACCGGACACACCAAGGCCGCCGGCTACTGCCTGGTGGCCACCGCCAAGCGCGACTTCCCCAACCTGCAGGGCCGCCGCCTGGTGTCGGTGGTGCTGGGTGCCAGCAGCGAGGCGGCGCGCGCCAACGAATCGCAGAAGCTGCTGAACTGGGGCTACACGGCCTACGAGGCGGTCAAGCTGTTCGATGCCGGCAAGCCCGTGGCCACGCCCAAGGTGTGGAAGGGCAAGACCAACGAACTCAAGCTGGGCCGCAACGAGCACATCGTCGTCGCCGTGCCCAGCGGCACCGCCGCCCAGGTCAAGACCGAGATCGCCCGCCCCGAGCCGCTGATCGCCCCGTTCCGCCAGGGCAGGCCGTGGCCACGCTGAAAGTGAAGCAGGGCGAGCAGCCACTGGCCGAAGTGCCGCTGATGGCGCTGGAGCCCGTGGAAGAGGCAGGTTTCCTTGGCCGCGCGTGGGACGCGATGCGGCTGTGGATCAAGTGACGCGCGGGCACCTGCATTGCGGTTAACCCCGATCCGGGCTATACTTTAAGGCTTTCCCGCGTTTGGGGTGGGAATTTTGCGTGCGCGCCGCCATCGCCCTGCTGCCTTGCGCAGCAGGCGCCGGTGAATCGGTCGCGCTGATATTTCAAGCGTTTAGGGACGTTTTTCAATGCCAACCATCAGTCAACTGGTGCGTCAGGGGCGGACGGTCGAGAAGATCAAGTCCAAGAGCCCTGCGATGCAGAACTCGCCGCAGCGTCGCGGCGTGTGTACCCGCGTGTACACCACGACGCCGAAGAAGCCGAACTCGGCACTTCGCAAGGTCGCCAAGGTGCGCCTGACCAACGGTTTCGAGGTCATCTCTTACATCGGCGGTGAAGGCCACAACCTGCAGGAGCACAGCGTGGTGCTGGTGCGCGGCGGTCGTGTCAAGGATTTGCCGGGCGTGCGCTACCACATCGTGCGCGGCTCGCTGGACCTGCAAGGCGTGAAAGACCGCAAGCAGGCGCGCTCAAGTACGGCGCCAAGCGCCCCAGGAAGGCTTAAGCGCTTTCGTCATTTTTCGGTGCTTGAATCGGGCGAGAAGACGACCCCGGTCGAGCGTAGTGACCTGATCGGAAGGTCGAGTAAGTGCAGGCTCCGGATGGGTCTGCGCGGCAGGCGGAAAACCAGGACGTTCCAACTGCCAACTGAAGCAAACATGAGGTGAAACATGCCACGTCGTCGCGAAGTCCCTAAACGTGAAATCCTGCCGGATCCCAAGTACGGCAATGTCGAGCTTTCAAGTTCATGAACGTGATCATGGAGGGCGGCAAGAAGGCGGTTGCCGAGCGCATCATCTACGGCGCGCTCGAAACCATGGAGAAGAAGAGCGGCAAGGATCCGCTCGAACTCTTCGTCACCGCCATCAACAACGTCAAGCCGATGGTCGAGGTCAAGTCTCGCCGCGTCGGTGGCGCCAACTACCAGGTGCCTGTGGAAGTGCGCCCGGTGCGCCGTCTGGCGCTGTCGATGCGCTGGATCAAGGAGGCCGCCCGCAAGCGCGGCGAGAAGTCCATGGCCATGCGCCTGGCCAACGAGCTGCTGGAGGCCACCGAAGGCCGCGGCGGTGCCATGAAGCGCCGTGACGAGGTGCACCGCATGGCCGAGGCCAACAAGGCGTTCAGCCACTTCCGTTTCTAATTTCTCCCTCATTCCCTCCTGGAGTGCGGCCCGCCACGAGCGGGCCGGTCCGTTTCACGAAAGACCATCATGGCTCGCAAAACCCCCATCGAGCGCTATCGCAACATCGGCATCTCGGCGCACATCGACGCCGGCAAGACCACCACGACCGAGCGCATCCTGTTTTACACCGGCGTGAACCACAAGCTGGGCGAAGTGCACGATGGCGCGGCCACGACCGACTGGATGGAGCAGGAGCAGGAGCGCGGCATCACCATCACCTCGTCGGCGGTGACCTGCTTCTGGAAGGGCATGGACCTGTCCTACCCCGAGCACCGCTTCAACATCATCGACACCCCGGGCCACGTGGACTTCACCATCGAGGTGGAGCGTTCCATGCGCGTGCTCGACGGCGCCTGCATGGTGTACTGCGCCGTGGGCGGCGTGCAGCCGCAGTCCGAAACCGTCTGGCGCCAGGCCAACAAGCACAAGGTGCCGCGCCTGGCCTTCGTCAACAAGATGGACCGCACCGGCGCCAACTTCTTCAAGGTCTACGACCAGATGAAGCTGCGCCTGAAGGCCAACCCCGTGCCGGTGGTGATCCCGATCGGCGGCGAGGACAACTTCAAGGGCGTGGTCGACCTGCTCAAGATGAAGGCCATCATCTGGGACGAGGCCTCGCAGGGCATGAAGTTCGAGTACCAGGACATTCCCGCCAACCTGGTCGACGATGCCAAGAAGTGGCGCGAGAACATGGTCGAAGCCGCCGCCGAGTCGAGCGAAGAGCTGATGAACAAGTACCTCGAAGAGGGTGACCTCTCCGAGGAAGAAATCAAGCAGGGCCTGCGCGCGCGCACCATCTCGACCGAGATCCAGCCCATGCTGTGCGGCACCGCCTTCAAGAACAAGGGTGTGCAGCGCATGCTGGACGCCGTGATCGACTACCTGCCGTCGCCCGCCGACATTCCGCCGGTGGCCGGCACCGACGACGACGAGAACCCGGTTACCCGCAAGGCCGAGGACAGCGAGAAGTTCTCCGCGCTGGCGTTCAAGCTGATGACCGACCCCTTCGTCGGCCAGCTGACCTTCGTGCGCGTCTATTCCGGCGTGCTGAAGAAGGGCGACACGGTGCTCAACACCATCAAGGGCAAGAAGGAGCGCATCGGCCGCATCGTGCAGATGATGGCCAACGAGCGCATCGAGATCGAAGAGATCGTCGCCGGCGATATTGCCGCCTGCGTGGGCCTGAAGGACGTGACGACCGGTGAAACCCTGAGCGACCCGAGCGCCGCCGTGGTGCTGGAGCGCATGGTGTTCCCCGAGCCCGTGATCTCGCAGGCCGTCGAGCCCAAGACCAAGGCCGACCAGGAAAAGATGGGCATCGCCCTGTCGCGCCTGGCGTCCGAGGATCCCTCGTTCCGCGTGCGCACCGACGAAGAGTCGGGCCAGACCATCATCTCCGGCATGGGCGAGTTGCACCTGGAGATTCTTGTCGACCGCATGAAGCGCGAGTTCAACGTCGAGGCCAACGTCGGCAAGCCGCAGGTGGCCTACCGCGAAACGGTGCGCAAGACGGTCACCGACGTCGAAGGCAAGTTCGTGCGCCAGTCGGGCGGCAAGGGCCAGTACGGCCACGTCGTCTTCACGCTGGAGCCGCAGGAGCCGGGCAAAGGCTTCGAGTTCGTCGACGAGATCAAGGGCGGCGTGGTGCCGCGCGAATACATCCCCGCCGTGCAGAAGGGCGTGGAAGAAGCGCTCACCAGCGGCGTGCTGGCCGGCTACCCGGTGGTCGACGTCAAGGTGCGCTTGACCTTCGGTTCGTACCACGACGTGGACTCGTCCGAACAGGCGTTCAAGATGGCCGCCATCTTCGGCTTCAAGGAAGCCGCCAAGAAAGCCAACCCCGTCATCCTCGAGCCGATGATGGCCGTGGAAGTCGAGACGCCTGAAGAGTACGCCGGCAACGTGATGGGCGATTTGTCCAGCCGCCGCGGCATGGTGCAGGGCATGGAAGACATGGTCGGCGGCGGCAAGGCCATCAAGGCCGAGGTGCCGCTGTCCGAGATGTTCGGCTACTCCACATCGCTGCGCTCGGCCACGCAAGGCCGCGCCACGTACACGATGGAATTCAAGCACTACGCCGAAGCGCCGAAGAACGTGGCCGACGCCATCGTGGCCTCGCGCGCCAAGTAAGCTGCTTCAATAACAGGAGCTGCTTGCGCCCGATTGCAGGGGTTTCAGATCGTTTTCTATCTGAAACCCTTGTGCATCAAGCGTAAGCAGCTATCCTTTTTGTCTTCGGCACACCGCAAGGTAGTGGGCGCTGCCCGTGGCGGCCCCGGCGCTGGAGACGTTAAACCGTCACGGGCATTGTTCTTTCACTGGAGTTATCCGAAATGGCAAAGAGAAATTCGAGCGAAGCAAGCCGCACGTGAACGTGGGCACGATTGGCCACGTTGACCATGGCAAGACCACGCTGACGGCGGCCATTGCCACCGTGCTGGGCAAGAAATTCGGTGGTGAAGTCAAGAGCTACGACCAGATCGACAACGCCCCCGAAGAAAAAGCGCGCGGCATCACCATCAACACCTCGCACGTCGAGTACGAAACCGCCAACCGCCACTACGCCCACGTCGACTGCCCCGGCCACGCCGACTACGTCAAGAACATGATCACCGGTGCCGCCCAGATGGACGGCGCCATCCTGGTGTGCTCCGCCGCCGACGGCCCCATGCCCCAGACCCGCGAGCACATCCTGCTGAGCCGCCAGGTCGGCGTGCCCTACATCATCGTCTTCCTGAACAAGGCCGACATGGTCGACGACGCCGAACTGCTCGAACTCGTCGAAATGGAAGTGCGCGAGCTGCTCTCCAAGTACGAATTCCCCGGCGACGACACCCCCATCATCAAGGGCTCGGCCAAGCTGGCCCTCGAAGGCGACACCGGCGAGCTGGGCGAGCAGGCCATCATGAAGCTGGCCGAAGCCCTCGACACCTACATCCCCACGCCCGAGCGCGCCATCGACGGCGCCTTCCTCATGCCCGTCGAAGACGTGTTCTCCATCTCCGGCCGCGGCACCGTCGTCACCGGCCGCATCGAGCGCGGCATCATCAAGGTCGGCGAGGAAATCGAAATCGTCGGCATCAAGGCCACGCAGAAAACCACCTGCACCGGCGTCGAAATGTTCCGCAAGCTGCTCGACCAGGGCCAGGCCGGCGACAACGTCGGCATCCTGCTGCGCGGCACCAAGCGCGAAGAAGTCGAGCGCGGCCAGGTGCTGTGCAAGCCCGGCTCCATCAAGCCGCACACCCACTTCACCGGTGAGGTCTACGTGCTGAGCAAGGACGAAGGTGGCCGCCACACCCCGTTCTTCAACAACTACCGTCCGCAGTTCTACTTCCGCACCACCGACGTCACCGGCAGCATCGAACTGCCCGAAGGCAAGGAAATGGTCATGCCCGGCGACAACGTGAGCATCACCGTCAAGCTGATCGCTCCGATCGCCATGGAAGAAGGCCTGCGCTTTGCCATTCGTGAAGGCGGCCGCACCGTGGGCGCGGGCGTGGTGGCCAAGATCATCGAGTAAGGAGCAGATCATGGCCAAGCAAAATCCGCATCCGCCTGAAAGCGTTCGATTACAAGCTGATCGACCAGTCCGCTGCCGAGATCGTCGACACCGCCAAGCGCACCGGCGCCGTGGTCAAGGGCCCCGTGCCGCTGCCCACGCGCATGAAGCGCTTCGACATCCTGCGTTCGCCGCACGTCAACAAGGCCAGCCGCGACCAGCTCGAGATCCGCACGCACCAGCGCTTGATGGACATCGTCGACCCGACCGACAAGACCGTGGACGCGCTGATGAAGCTCGATCTGCCGGCCGGCGTGGACGTCGAGATCAAGCTGCAGTAAGGCTTTGCGGCCGGCACCGCGCCGCGCCGTTCTGCCGCTCACAGCGCGGGCTTGCCGACAAGGCAGGCCCGCGTTATAATTTAGGGCTTGGCCTTTTGTGGCCAGGACTTTTCAACCCTCTTTCGTACACCAAACGCGCAGGCCAATTGCAGCGGGCGCGGCGAGAGTTCAGGAGCAATAAATGAGTCAAAGCAATCGATTGGGGTTGCTGGGGCGCAAGGTGGGCATGATGCGTCTGTTCACCGATGACGGCGAAGCAGTGCCTGTCACGGTGGTCGATGTGTCGAACAACCGCGTCACCCAGGTCAAGACCCAGGACAACGATGGCTACGTGGCCCTGCAGGTCACGTTCGGTTCGCGCAAGGCTTCGCGCGTGACCAAGCCCGAAGCCGGCCACCTCGCCAAGGCGGGTGTCGAAGCCGGTGAAATCACCCAGGAATTCCGTGTCGACGACGATGTGGCGGGCAAGTACGCCGCTGGCGCCGCCGTGCCGGTGGCCGAGGTGTTCGCGGTCGGTCAGAAGGTGGATGTGCAGGGCACTTCCATCGGCAAGGGCTACGCCGGCACCATCAAGCGCCACAACTTCCGCTCGCAGCGCGCCTCGCACGGCAACAGCCGTTCGCACAACGTGCCGGGCTCGATCTCCATGGCGCAGGATCCGGGTCGCGTGTTCCCGGGCAAGAAGATGACCGGCCACATGGGCGACGAGACCGTCACCACCCAGAACCTGGACGTCATCCGCATCGACGAGGCCCGTCAGCTGCTGCTGATCAAGGGTGCCGTGCCCGGCTCGCGCGGCGGCTTCGTCACCGTGCGCCCGGCCGTCAAGGCCAAGGCCGCCAAAGAGGAGGCCAAGTAATGCAACTCGAACTCCTGAACGACCAGGGCCAGGCCGCGTCCAAGGTGGATGCGCCCGAGACCGTGTTCGGTCGTGACTACAACGAAGCGCTGGTGCACCAGCTGGTGGTGGCCTACCAGGCCAATGCCCGCCAGGGCACGCGCGCCCAGAAGGACCGCGCGCAGGTCAAGCACTCGACCCGCAAGCCGTTCCGCCAGAAGGGCACGGGCAACGCCCGCGCCGGCATGACCTCCTCGCCCCTGTGGCGTGGCGGCGGCCAGATCTTCCCCAGCAGCCCGAACGAGAACTTCAGCCAGAAGATCAACAAGAAGATGTACCGCGCCGGCATGGCGTCCATCTTCTCGCAGCTGGCGCGTGAAGGCCGCCTGGCCGTGATCGAGTCGATGAAGGTCGATTCGCCCAAGACCAAGCAGCTGGCCCAGAAGCTCAAGGACATGAAGCTCGACTCCGTGCTGGTGATCGCCGACGAGGTCGACGAGAACCTGTACCTGGCGTCGCGCAACCTCGGCAAGGTGCTGGTCATCGAGCCGCGCTACGCCGACCCGGTGTCGCTGGTGCACTACAAGAAGGTGCTGGTCACCAAGGGTGCCATCGACAAGCTCAAGGAGATGTTCGCATGAGCCGCATCAACCCGTCGCCCAAAGAGCGCCAATTCGACGAGGGCCGCCTGATGCAGGTGCTCGTCGCTCCGGTGATTTCGAGAAGGCCACCATGGTGGCCGAGAAGTCCAATGCCGTCACCTTCAAGGTGCTGCGCGATGCCACCAAGCCCGAGATCAAGGCCGCCGTCGAACTGCTGTTCAACGTGCAGGTCAAGGGCGTGTCCGTCGCCAACATCAAGGGCAAGACCAAGCGCTTCGGTCGCACCGTCGGTCGCCGTGACCACGTGCGCAAGGCCTACGTCCTGCTCAAGGAAGGTCAAGAGCTGAACCTGTCCGGGAGGCTGCGTAAACCATGGCTGTCATCAAGATCAAACCGACCTCGCCGGCCCGCCGTGGCATGGTCAAGGTCTCGCGCGACCACCTGCACAAGGGCGAGGGCTTCGCGCCCCTGCTCGAGCCGCAGTTCCAGAAGGCCGGTCGCAACAACAACGGTCGCATCACCACGCGCCACCGTGGCGGCGGTCATCGCCACCACTACCGCGTGATCGACTTCCGTCGCAACAAGGACGGCATTCCCGCCAAGGTCGAGCGCATCGAGTACGACCCGAACCGCTCGGCCCACATCGCCCTGGTGTGCTACGCCGACGGCGAGCGCCGCTACATCATCGCCCCGCGCGGTGTTGAAGTCGGCAGCCAGCTGATGAGCGGCTCCGAGGCGCCGATCCGCGCCGGCAACACGCTGCCGATCCGCAACATCCCGGTGGGTTCGACCATCCACTGCATCGAGCTCAAGCCCGGTGCCGGTGCGCAGATGGCCCGCTCGGCCGGTACGTCCGCCACGCTGCTGGCGCGCGAAGGCACCTACGCCCAGGTGCGCATGCGCTCGGGCGAGGTGCGCAAGGTGCACATCGAGTGCCGCGCCACCATCGGTGAAGTGGCCAACGAAGAGCACAGCCTGCGCCAGCTCGGCAAGGCCGGCGTCAAGCGCTGGATGGGCATCCGCCCGACGGTGCGCGGCATCGTGATGAACCCGGTCGATCACCCGATGGGTGGTGGCGAGGGCCGCTCAAGTCGGGCCGCCAGCCGGTCGACCCGTGGGGCAACCTGAGCAAGGGCTACCGCACCCGCGCCAACAAGCGCACGCAGAACATGATCGTTTCGCGTCGCAAGAAGTAAGGACCACAACACATGACTCGTTCTCTGAAAAAGGGTCCGTTCGTGGACCACCACCTGCTCGCCAAGGTCGACAAGGCCGTGGAAAGCAAGGACAAGAAGCCCATCAAGACCTGGTCGCGCCGCTCCATGGTTCTGCCCGAGTTCATCGGCCTGACCATTGCCGTGCACAACGGCAAGCAGCACGTGCCGGTCTATGTCACCGACCAGATGGTTGGCCACAAGCTTGGCGAATTTGCCCTGACGCGCACCTTCAAGGGTCACGCGGCAGACAAGAAAGCCAAGAAGTAAAGGAAACAGACCATGGAAACACGTGCAGTCCTCCGTGGCGTGCGCCTGTCGGTCGACAAGGGCCGTCTGGTGGCCGACCTGATCCGCGGCAAGAAAGTGGATCAGGCGCTGAACACGCTCACCTTCACGCAGAAGAAGGCCGCCGGCATCATCAAGAAGGTGCTGGAATCCGCCATCGCCAACGCCGAGCACAACGACGGTGCCGACATCGACGAGCTCCGCGTCAAGACCATCTACGTCGAGCAGGGCACCACGCTCAAGCGCTCGGCTGCCCGCGCCAAGGGCCGCGGCGCGCGCCTGTCGAAGCCCACGTGCCACGTGTACGTGACGGTCGGCAACTAAGGAAGGCCTGGAAAGACTATGGGACAGAAAATCCATCCGACCGGCTTCCGCCTCGCCGTGAGCCGCAACTGGGCCAGCCGCTGGTATGCCAGCAACCGCGACTTCGCCGGCATGCTGGCCGAAGACATCAAGGTGCGCGAGTACCTGAAGGCCAAGCTCAAGAACGCCGCCGTCTCGCGCGTGCTGATCGAGCGCCCCGCCAAGAACGCCCGCATCACCATCTACTCGGCCCGTCCGGGCGTGGTGATCGGCAAGAAGGGCGAGGACATCGAGAAGCTGAAGAAGGAACTGGCCGAGAAGCTGGGCGTGCCCGTCGCCGTCAACATCGAGGAAGTGCGCAAGCCCGAAGTCGATGCCCAGCTGATCGCCGACAGCATCACGCAGCAGCTCGAAAAGCGCATCATGTTCCGCCGCGCCATGAAGCGCGCCATGCAGAACGCCATGCGCCTGGGTGCCCAGGGCATCAAGATCATGTCCGCCGGCCGCCTGAACGGCATCGAGATCGCCCGCACCGAGTGGTACCGCGAAGGCCGCGTGCCGCTGCACACGCTGCGCGCCGACATCGACTACGGTTTCAGCGAAGCCCGCACCACCTATGGCATCATCGGTGTCAAGGTCTGGGTCTACAAGGGCGACACGCTGGGCCGCAACGATGCGCCCTCGCTGGACAGCACGCCGCGCCCCGAGGGCGAAGAGCGCCGCGGCCCGCGTGGCCCGCGCCGTGACGGCCGTGGTGGCCCCGGTGGCGACCGCCGTGGCGGCCCGCGCCGCGATGCCCGTGGTGGTGGCAACGCCGCCCTGCCGACGGCAGCGACAAACCCGCCGAAGGCCAGGGTGCCGACGGCCAACCCGCCGTTAAGCGCGTCCGCACCGTCGCCGCGCCCGCTGCAGCAGCGGACGGCGCCAAAGGAGAGTAAACCATGCTGCAACCTGCCCGCAGAAAGTACCGCAAGGAGCACAAGGGCCGCAACACCGGCATTGCCACCCGTGGCAATACCGTGGCCTTCGGCGACTTCGGCCTGAAGTCCACCGATCGCGGCCGCCTGACGGCGCGCCAGATCGAATCCGCGCGTCGCGCCATTTCGCGCCACGTCAAGCGCGGTGGCCGCATCTGGATCCGTGTGTTCCCCGACAAGCCCATCTCCACCAAGCCCGCGGAAGTGCGCATGGGTAACGGCAAGGGCAACCCGGAGTACTACGTGGCCGAGATCCAGCCCGGCAAGGTGCTGTACGAGATCGTCGGTGTGCCCGAGGAGCTGGCGCGCGAGGCATTTGCCCTGGCCGCTGCCAAGCTGCCGCTGCGCACCACCTTCGTCGCCCGCATGATCGGCCAGTAATCAGGAGAACACCAGATGAAAACCGCTGAACTGCGCAAGAAAGACGTCGCCGGCCTGCAAGCCGAGGTGAAGGACCTGCAGAAGGCCCACTTCAACCTGCGCATGCAGAAGGCCACCCAGCAGCTGTCCAACACCGGCCAGCTGAAGACCACGCGCCGCGCCATCGCCCGCGCCAAGACGCTGATTGCTGAAAAGCAAGCCGCCGCCAAGTAAGGAGTGACCATGACGGAAGAAAAGAAATCCCTCAAGCGCACCCTGATCGGCAAGGTCGTCAGCGACAAGCGCGCCAAGACCGTGACGGTGCTGATCGAGCGCCGCGTCAAGCACCCGATCTACGACAAGATCGTGATCCGCTCCAGCAAGTACCACGCCCACGACGAGAACGGCGAGTACAAGCTGGGCGACACGGTCGAGATCACCGAGAGCCGTCCGCTGTCGAAGACCAAGAACTGGGTGGCCACCCGCCTGGTGCAGAAGGCAGCCCAGGTCTGAAGACCACGCTGCGGCGGTGCCCAAGCCGGCGCCGCCAGCACGATGCCAACGAACAGCCCACAATGCGTGGGCTGTTTTGTTTTGCGGGGCTGCGTTCTGGCAGCCTTTTTGTCACCCAACCCAGGAGCGCATTCCATGATCAAAGTCGGAGATTCCCTGCCCGCCGTCACCCTATCCGAGTACTCGGAGGTCGAGGGCAACGGCTGCAGCCTCGGCCCCAACCCGGTGGACGTGGCCCAGGCCACCGCCGGCAAGACCATCGCCATCTTCGGCCTGCCGGGCGCCTTCACGCCGACCTGCTCGGCCAAGCACGTGCCCAGCTACCTGGACAACCATGACGCACTGAAGGCCGCCGGCGTGGATGAAATCTGGTGCCTGAGCGTGAACGACCCCTTCGTCATGGGCGCCTGGGCACGCGACCAGAAGACCGATGGCAAGGTGCGCATGATCGCCGACGGCGACGCCGCCTTCGCCAAGGCCACGGGCCTGACGCTGGACCTGACGGGCAAGGGCCTGGGCCTGCGCAGCAACCGCTACTCGATGCTGGTGAAGGACGGCAAGGTGGTGACGCTGAACGTCGAGGGACCGGGCAAGTTCGAGGTGAGCGACGGCGCCACCATGCTGGGGCAAGTCAAATAACCCCCTGATTCCAATTCCAGATCAAAGCTGCCATAGCTCGTCATTCCGGCGCAAGCCGGAATCAGACGGCGTGTGCGGAGAAACATGGATCCCGGCCTTCGCCGGGATGACGGTGATTGACGCATTGAATTGGAAATGGAATGAGTCCGCTGGCGGCTGCCTTCCCCGAGGGGACGACGCCAGCGGCCGGCTCAAGGTGAGGCCCCGGCGTTCTGGGGTGGCCTGCTCCGCGACTCTGTCGGCTTGCTGCGCAGCCGGTTCCGATGGGGGCCTCGGAAATTTTTTGATGTATCGAATCTGCATCTAGCGCCCAATTATCGGGCGCGAGCAGCTATCAATTCAATACTTCAATACCGCGTCAATCCGTTATCGCCTGATCAGGCGATTCAGCGCAGATCGACCTTCAGGTAATGCGCCCCCGGCAAGGGGTTGTGGTAGTAGGGCGGGATTTCCTCGAAACCCAGGTCCTCGTACAGCGCGCGGGCCGATTCCATGTCGTCCAGCGTGTCCAGCAGCACGCAGTCGTAGCCCAGGCGCACGGCGGCGTCAAGGATCGACTCGGCCAGCATGCGGCCCAGCCCGAAGCCGCGGAAGGCCTTGCGCACGAACAGGCGCTTCATCTCGGCGGCGTTGACGTAATCCACGTCCTCGGCCGGCCGCAGGGCGCAGCAGCCCGCCAGTTCGCCGTCCACCCAGGCCAGCAGCAAGCTGCCGCGCGGCTCGGCGTAGTCGCCGGGCAGGCCGGCCAGCTCTTCCTCGAAGCCCTGAAAATCCAGATCCACGCCCAGCTGCTCGGCGTATTCGAGAAACAGCGCACGCGCAGCATCCAGCTGCTCGGGGCTGGTGGCCAGGGCGATGTCGATCGGCGGTCGTGTGTCCACGGGCGTCAAAAGGCGGGCGCAGCGGGCCTGCGCCGCGGCCAGTCTACCCCAGCATGCCGCGCTGGCCGAGCTGCACCACCCACCAGACCACGCCCGCCGCGGCGCCAGCAGCACCAGCGCCAGCAGGCGCGTGGCGGCCGTGTCGCGGGCCGGGGTCACCGGCTCGGCCATCCGCTTGTCGCCCAGCAGCATGGGCGTGATGAGGTTCTTGCGCCGGATCAGGTACACCACGATGGCCAGCACGTGCAGCGCCACCAGGCCGATCACCAGCCACTGGCCCCAGGTCTTGTGCCAGCTGGTCAGCGTCCACACCGTGTCGCCCGAGACCAGCGGCGTCAGCGGCCCGGCAAAGGCGATCTCGTCGTCGGTGAACAGGCCCGTGCCCACCTGCACCGACAGCACCGTCAGCAGCGCCAGCACCGACAGCGCCCCCAGCGGGTTGTGCCCCGCGGTATCGGCCGCCGTGGCGCGGCCGCCCAAATAGCGCGACAGCCGCCCCGGCGTGGGAAGAAGCTGGCAAAGCGCGACCAGTGCCCGCCCACGAAGCCCCACAGCAGGCGGAAGATCAGCAGCGCGAACACCGCGTAGCCCAGGCGAAAGTGCCAGTTCATGGCGTCGCCGCCCACCTTGGCGGTGATGACGAGGGCGATCACGCAGGCCGCCAGCGCCCAGTGAAACAGGCGCGTGGGCAGGTCCCAGATGCGGGTTGGGTTCATGTCGACAATTACAGTTGGTTAACGCAAGGGCGCTATGCTGCCGCCCGTAGCCTGCCGAGTTTAGTGATGTTTGATCACGCGTTGCAGGCTGCGCCGCGGGCCGCTCATGCAGCCCGTTGCTCATTCAACCCAAGGAGTTTTCACGATGAAGAAAATGATTCGCGCCGCCGCCCTGCTGGCCGCCGCCGCTGCCGTGTCGCTGCCCGCCGCCGCCCAGTTCGCCAAGGCCGAAGACGCCATCAATTACCGCCAGAGCGCCTTCGCCGTGCTCGGCCACCACTTCGGCCGCCTGGGCGCCATGGCCAACGGCAAGATGCCCTACGACGCCGCCGTGGCCGCCGCCGATGGCGACGTCATCGCCGCCGTTTCGGCCCTGCCGTTCACCGGTTTCGTGCCCGGCACCGAAAAAGGCCACGGCACCAAGGTGCGCCCCCAGGCCTGGAAGGAGCTGCCCAAGGTCAAGGAGATGGAGCAGAAGATGATCACCGAAGTCGGCAAGGTGTCGGTGGCTGCCAAGAGCGGCAACCTGGACCAGCTGAAAGCCGCCTTCGGCCCCGCCTCGCAGACCTGCAAGGCCTGCCACGACAACTACCGCGCCCGCTGAGCAGCCGGCACGGGCAGCTCCTGAAACAGGAGCTGCCAGCGCTTGCCACACAAGCGCTGAAGGCCGAAAAGGCATGAAAAAGCCGCACCCTGGTGCGGCTTTCTTGCGTGCGCCGTGGCTCATTCCATTCTCACTTCGAAACTTCAACCATCGTCATCCCGGCGAAAGCCGCGATCCCTGTCTGCTTTCACTCGCCGTCTGGATTCCGGCTTTCGCCGGAATGACGAACTTGTTGTGGTGTTGATCTGGAAATGACATCAGGCCGCGGCCAGCAGCTTCTCGATCAGCTTGTGCAGCTCGTCGAAGTTGGGCGCGCCCACGTACTTCTTCACGATCTGGCCCTGCTTGTCGACGATGTAGGTGGTCGGCGTCAGCTTCACGTCGCCCCAGGCCTCGGCCACCTTGCCGGTGTTGTCGATGGCGACCTTGAACGGCAGCTTGCGCGTCTGCGCAAAGTTCACCACGTAACTCGGCGGGTCGTACTGCATCGCCACGGCAATGGTGTCGTAGCCCTTGTCCTTGTATTTGTCGTAAGTGGCGACGATCTGCGGCATCTCGGCCACGCAGGTGGTGCAGCTGGTGGCCCAGAAGTTGACCAGCGTGACCTTGCCCTTCATGTCGGCGGTGGTCTGGCTGCTGCCGTCGAGCAGGACGAAGGTGGAGGCGGGTGCTTCGCTCTTGCCGCAGGCGGCCAGCGCCAGCGTGGCAATCGCCAGCGCGGCCAGGGCGAGGCGACGCGTGAGGGTGGTGGGCATGGGCATGATTGTAGAAAACGGCCAAAGACCGGGCGGCCGGCACGGGCGCGCCAGGCCTTCAACGACAGAGCCGCCAAAGCCCGCCAAAGTTCAACCCCGCGCCCGGCCGGGCAGAATGGGCCGATGCCCGTGCGTGACCGATCAGGCGCCGGCGCCGCGCGGTGCCCGGCATGAACAAGCTGGTCTGGGTTTTTCTGCCTCTGCTGGCTGCCGCGCTGCTGGCCGGCGCGCTGGCGCTGCGCGGCCGGCTGCCCACGCGCGCCAGGCTCAACGCCATCAGCAGCCTGCTGCTGCTGGTCTACCTGCTGGCCACGGCGGGGCTGGGCATCTTCTGGGTGGCCAACCAGCACCTGCCGGTGTTCGACTGGCATTACCTGTTCGGCTACGCCACCGTGCTGCTGGTGGTGCTGCACCTGGCGTTCAACCTGCGCGCGCTGCTCGCCGCGCTGCGCCCGCGCCGCCAGGCGGCCAGTGCGCCCGCCGCCGCCGCGCCGCGCCGCCGCAGGCTGAGCGGGGCGCTGGCCCTGGGCGGGCTGGCCGCGTCGACGGGCGGTGCCTACTGGCTGGGGCTGCGCCATGGGCGCACCGAGCTGCACATTGGTGGCGACCCGGCCGGCCTCGGCGACGCGAATCAGGCGGCCTCGGCACTCGCCGTGGTCGAGGCCTTTCATGCCCATTCGGCCCATTCGCGCGCCGGCGTGCTGCGCCGCGCCGCCAGTGCCGATTGGGGCGGCGCGCCACCGCCGTTCAAGACCCATGCCCAGGCGCCGGCGCAGCCGCTGCCCGCGCCCTGGCGCACGGCGCCGGCCGATCCACCGGGGCTGAACGCCCAGGCCCTGGCCACCCTGCTGTGGGCGGCCGCCGGCATCACCGCCGAGCGCGGCGGCCTGCGCCTGCGCGCCGCGCCCTCGTCCGGCGCGCTGTTCGCCACCGAGCTGTACCTGGCCGTGCGCCAGTTGCCCGGCGTGCCGTCCGGCCTGTGGCATGTCGACGTGCCCGGCCGCGGCCTGCGGCGCCTGGCCGAGGCGCTGCCGCCGGCGCTGGCCGCCACCCTGCCGCCTGGCGTGCCCGTCGCGCTGCTGGCCACCGCGGTGTTCCGCCGCAGCGGCCACAAGTACGGCGAGCGCACCTACCGCTACCTGCTGGGCGACCTGGGCCATGCGCTGGAGAACGTCCGCGTGGCGGGGCAGGCGCTGCATGTGGGCGTGCACTTCGCCCGCGCCTTCGACGAATCGGTGTGGGCCGATGCGCTGCAGCTGGACGAGCGCGAGGAAGGCGTGCTGGCGCAGCTCTGGTTGACCGATGCCGCCGCCACGCCCCGGCCCGTGGCGCCGCCGGCCGACTGGGCGATCCCCTGCGCCAGGGCAGCGCGCCGCTGGGCATGACCGACGCCGTGCACCGCGCCACCTCGTTGCGCGCGGCGGCCAGCGGAGCGGGCAGCGTGCGCGCCTCGCCCACCGACCGGCCGCCACCGGCCGGTGCGGATTGGCCGCCGCCCGCCGCCGGCTCGCCCGCCATGGGGCGCGCGGCGGCGGTGGCGCTGCCGGCCGCCAGCGGCCCGGTGCCGGCGCTGGCCGATCCGCTGCCGCTCATTGCCGCGCGCCGCTCGGTGCGCCGCTACCGGCCGCAGGCGCTGCCGCTGCCGGTGCTGGGGCAGCTGTTGCGCGCCATGACCACGCCCGCGCCGCAATGGTCTGCCGCCGTGCGCGCCAGTGTGGTGGCGCACGCGGTCGATGGCCTGCCGGCCGGCGCGTGGGCCTGGGTGCCGGTGGCGGATGCGCTGCACGCGCGGCCCGCTGCCGGCGCGCCCGGGCGGCGCCGCAGCCGCGCCGCCGGGCTCGACCAGGACGCCATCGGCGACGCCGCTGCGGTGGTCGTCCTCACGCTCGACCGCGGCGCCTTCGCCGCCGACCCGGCCGGCGCCGCGCGCGGCTGGCGCCATGCCTTCCTCGAATCCGGCCTGTGGGGCGAGCGCCTGTACCTGGCTGGCCAGGCGCTGGGCGTGGGGTGTGCGCCGTAGGCGCGTTCTACGACGACGCGGCCGCCGCCCTCATCGGCGCCGACCCGGCGCGCGAGTGGGTGGTGCAGTTCGCCGCCCTGGGCTGGCCGGCGTGAGCGGCGGGCCGGTCACGCCAGCGCCAGCAGAAGGCGGTGGAAGGCCTCGGGCTCGCTCAGCATCGGGTCGTGCCCCGTCGCCATGTCGACCACGCGCACGCCGCCGCCACCTTGCCACGCACCGCCCCAGAAGGTCGGATCGGCCAGGCGGGCGCGCGAGGTGTCGATGGTGGGCAGCGCCGGTTGCGTGCAGTTGATGAAGGTGCGCGGCACGGCGGCGACGCGGGTCGGGTCGAAGGGCAGTGGCTGCGTGTAGGTGTGGCCGGGGTGCGGCGTCTGGCGGCGGCGCACCCAGTCGGCGGCGGGGCCGGTGAGGCCGAAGGCGGCCGGGTCGGGCGCGGGAAAGGCGTATTGCGCGTTCGCTTCGGCCCCGGCGATGCGCGCCGCCCGCGTGTCGGGCGCGTGGCCGCTGCTCCAGCTTTCGCCGGGGGCGGGCAGCACGGCATCGACATAGACCAGGTGCCGCAGCTTGCCGGGCCGGCGGTCGGCCACGGCGGTGCCGAGCATGCCGCCGTAGCTGTGCACGACGAGGATGCAGTCGTCGAGTTCCTCGGTGTCCAGCGCGCCCAGCACGTCGGCGATGTGGGTTTCCAGGTCGATGGCGGGCGAGAGCAGGTGGGCGCGCTCGCCCACGCCTGTCAGCGTGACGGCGTGCGCGCGGTGGCCGGCGCGGATCAGCGTGTGCAGCGTGTCGCGCCAGTACCAGGCGCCGCCCCAGGCGCCGTGAACGAGCAGGTAGTGGGCCATGGCGGATCTTCCTTTCGTGCGGGTGGGCGGCAAACGCCTGTATCAGCTGCCGTTTCCAGGTTCAAAACCAGCGATAACGATTTGGCGGGGATTTAAGGTATTGAAAAGAGCTGCTTGCGCCCGATTCAAGGGCGCTGGAGCCTTGTTTCATGAATCAATAAATTTCACAAGTCCCCCCTCTTCACTTTCTTGTTGCGGCCCCGCCCTGATGCGGTTTGGCGTTCAAAACAATGACAAATGACCAATGACCGCGGCTGGCGCCGCATGACCGATGAAAAATGCGCCATTTGTCATCGAAGCGCAGCGAAGTCATTCGTCATTCCGGCGTGTGCGGAGAAACATGGAACCCGGCCTTCGCCCCGGATGACGGTGATCGACGCATTGAATTGGAAATGGAGTCAAACCGCCCCCGCATCGCGCAGCGCGGCGATGCGCGCGGCGTCGAAGCCCAGCAGCTCGCCCAGCACCTCGTCGGTGTGCTGGCCCAGCAGGGGCGGCGGCAGGTCGGTGCGCACGGGGGTTTTTCCAGCTTCAGCGGGCTGGCCACCAGCTTCAGGTCGTGCTTCAGCGGGTGCTGCCAGTGCGTGACCATGCCGCGTGCCTGCACGTGCGGGTCGGCAAACACCTCGGCCAGGTTGTTGATGGCGCCGCAGGGCACCTTGGCGGCCTCCAGCGCGGCCAACCAGTCGGGCTTGGTGCGGGTCTTCATGATCTCGGCCAGCAGCGGCACCAGCGTGGCGCGGTTGCGCACGCGGTCCTGGTTCTTCACGTAGCGCGGGTCTGCGGCCAGGTCGGGCCGGCCGGCCACCTGGCAGAACGGCGTACTGGCCGTCGTTGCCCACGGCCAGGATGATGTGGTCGGCGCTGCCGTCGGGCTTGGGCGCCACTTCGAACACCTGATACGGCACGATGTTCTGGTGCGCGTTGCCGGCGCGGCCGGGCACCTTGCCGCTGACCAGGTAGTTGGCGCCCAGGTTGGCCAGCATGGCGGCTTGCGTGTCGAGCAGGGCCATGTCGACGAACTGGCCCTCGCCCGTGCGCTCGGCATGGCGCAGCGCGGCCAGAATGCCCACCGTGGCGTACATGCCGGTGAACAGGTCAGCCACGGCCACGCCCACCTTCTGCGGGCCGCCGCCCAGGTCGTCGCGCTCGCCGGTGATGCTCATCAACCCGCCCATGCCCTGGATGGCGTAGTCGTAGCCGGCGCGCGGCGCATACGGCCCGGTCTGGCCAAAGCCGGTGAGGCTGCAGTAGACGAGGCGCGGGTTGATGGCCTTCAGGCTGTCGTAATCCAGCCCGTAGCGCGCCATGTCGCCCACCTTGAAGTTCTCGATGAACACCTGGCAGTGCTCGGCCAGCGCGCGGATCAGCGCCTGGCCCTCGGGCCTGGCGATGTCGCAGGTCACGCTGCGCTTGTTGCGGTTGGCGCCCAGGTAGTAGGCGGCCTCGTGCGTCTCGCTGCCGTCGTCGGCCGTCAGAAAGGGTGGGCCCCAGGTGCGCGTGTCGTCGCCGGTGCCGGGGCGCTCGATCTTGATCACGTCGGCCCCCAGGTCGGCCAGGGTCTGGGTACACCAGGGGCCGGCCAGCACGCGAGACAGGTCAAGGATGCGGATGCCGTCAAGTGCGTTCATGGCTGCATTCTCGCAAAGGCGCGGGCGATGATTGGGTGTGGGAGCGGGCGGGCCCGCGATGAGACGTCTCGCCGCCACCAACGCTAGATCGCGGGCAAGTCCGCTCCCACACAGCGGATGAGGTCCGAGCGGCATCTGAGACTTCTTGATCATCAAGCAAGGGAGATAGCCACCATCGCTTGCGAAATCTGAAGCCGCGCACGGTTTTCACTATCGCGTTCTGCGCCTTTTGCGAAGTCTTGGCGCTCTCTGCGTTCAGAAAACTCAGCGCCTTTTCAAGTCGACAGCTTTCCCATCAATAATGCGCCGCATGTTTCCGTATCGGCCGGCCCTGTGCGCCGCGGTGGCGCTGGCCGCTGCGGCCTGCACGCCCTCACTCAACTGGCGCGAAGTGCGGCTGGCGCCCACCACCGCCGTGGCCCTGCTGCCCTGCAAGCCCGACCGCGCCGAGCGCAGCGTGCCGCTGGGTGGCGAGCCGACCACGCTGGCCGTTAGCGGCTGCGAAGCCGGCGGCGCCACCTTTGCGCTGATGGCCGCCAAGGTGCCCGCCGGCCGCGCGCCCGACGAGCTGCTGGCCGGCTGGCAGCAGGCCACGCTGGCAACATGCGCGTCAGCGGCACGCCGGCCAGGCAGCCTTTCCATCCGCCCAAGGGCCTGCCGCTGGCCCACGCCCAGCGCGTGGTGGCCCAGGGGCAGCAGGCCGACGGCCGCAGCGTGACGGCGCAGGCCGTGTGGACGGCGCGCACGGCGGGCGACGGCGGCACCGAGCTGCTGCACGCCGTGATGTACGCCGAGCGCCCGCAGCCGGCCGTGGCCGACGCGTTCTTCGAAGGCATCAAGTGGCCATGACATCCCAGAGCGACACCCTGCCGCGCCGCGCCGCCATCGCGGTGTTCCTGGCCTTCGCGCTGGCCTACTTCATCTCGGCGCTGCTGCGCGCGGTCACGGCCACGCTGTCGCCGGTGCTCACCGACGAGTTCAGCCTGCACGCGCGCGACCTCGGGCTGCTGGCGGGCGGCTACTTTCTGGGCTTTGCCGCCATGCAGCTGCCGCTGGGCAGCTGGCTCGACAGGCACGGGCCGAAGCAGGTGATCCTGGGGCTGCTGACGGTGGCGGTGGCGGGCTGCGCGGTGTTCGCGCTGGCGGGCGGCTTCAGCGGCCTGATGGCGGCGCGCGTGCTGATGGGCGTGGGCGTGGCCGCCTGCCTGATGGCGCCGCTGACCGGCTACCGCCGCTGGTTCGACAGCGGCACGCAGCTGCGCGCCAACTCGTGGATGCTGATGACCGGCTCGCTGGGCATGCTGGCCTCCACCCTGCCGGTGCAGTGGCTGCTGCCAGTGGTGGGCTGGCGCGCGCTGTTCTGGGGGCTGGCGGCGCTGGTGGGGGTGGCCATGGCGGTGATCGCCTGGATCGTGCCGCGCTGGTCTTCGCTTGCTCCTCAAAAATAGCTGCTGGCGCAGATGGGGCGGGCGCTGAGGGCCAAAAAGGCTCCTATTCAGACATCGCCCGCAATGCGTATTTCCGCCGCGCCTCGCCGCTGGGCGCGGTGTCGTTCGGCGGCATGGTGGCCATCCAGTCGCTGTGGGCCGGGCCGTGGATGACGCGGGTGGGCGGCGCCACGCCGCTGCAGGCGGCCACCGGGCTGTTCTGGCTCAACCTGGGCATGCTGCTCACCTTCTGGGGCTGGGGCCTGCTGCTGCCGCGCATGATGGCGCGCGGCATCTCGGTCGATAGCCTGGTGGCGCGCATCCAGCCGTTCAGCTTCGTGGTGCTGGCGGCGCTGGTGGCGGCCGGGCCGGCGCTGGGCGGCTGGAGCTTCATCCTGCTGGCGCTGTACTGCATGCTCACCACGCCCTCGGCGCAGGTGCAGCCGGTGGTGGCCATGGCCTTTCCGCAGCAGCTGGCGGGGCGCGCGCTGTCGGCCTACAACCTGGTGATCTTCCTCGGCATCTTCTTCGTGCAGTGGGGCATCGGCCTGGGGGCGGATGCGTTCGAGTCGCTCGGCTGGTCGGCCGGCGACGCGCTGCGCGGCGCCATGGGCGTGTTCGGCGGCATCAGCGCGGCGTGCTGGGCGCGCTTCGTGTGGGCCGGACGCCGATAATGGCGGCGTGAACAACGCCGTCCTGCTGATCGCCCACGCCCCGCTGGCCAGCGCCCTGCGCGAGGCAGCGCTGCACGTGTTTCAAGACGCCGCGGCCGACATCGCCGCGCTCGACGTGCAGGCCAGCGCCGCGCCCGAGGACACGCTGGCGCAGGCGCACGCCGCCCAGGCGCAGCTGGGCGGGCGCCCTGCTGGTGCTGGCCGACTGCTTTGGCGCCACGCCCTGCAACGTGGCGCAGCGCCTGGTGGCGGGCGCGCCCGACCTGCGGCTGATTGCCGGCGCCAGCCTGCCCATGCTGCTGCGCGCCGTCACCTACCGCGGCCAGCCGCTGGACGACATGGCCCAGCGCGCGCTGGCCGGCGGCGTGCAGGGCGCCATGCCGCTGGGCGGCGGCGCGCCACAGAACCAGCCCCGAAGAGCACCGAATGATCAAGAACGACACGACCATCAGCAATAAGCTGGGCCTGCACGCCCGCGCCTCGGCCAAGCTCACCAAGCTGGCCGGCAGCTACCCGTGCGAGGTGTGGATGAGCCGCGGCGAGCGCCGCGTGAACGCCAAGAGCATCATGGGCGTGATGATGCTGGCCGCCGGCATCGGCAGCCAGGTCACCCTCGAGACCGACGGCGAGCAGGAGCAGGAGGCGATGGAAGCCCTGCTGGCGCTGATCAACGACAAGTTTGGCGAAGGGGAATGACGAAATGACCTCGCCGCTGCGCGGCCTTGATGACGGAATGACGACGGGCGTCGCCTGGTCATGGCACGCCAGCGCCGTCATCGAAGCGCAGCAAGGTCATTCCGTCATCGGATTGAGCGCATGACCTTCTCCATCCACGGCCTTCCCGTCGCCCGCGGCATCGCCATCGGGCGCGCGGTGCTGGTGGCGCCGAGCCGGGTGGAGGTGACGCACTACTTCATCCAGCCGGACGAGATCAAGGCCGAGATCGAACGCCTGCGCGTGGCGCGCGATGCCGTGGTCGACGAGCTGCAGCGCATGCAGGCCGAGATGCCCAAGGACATGCCGCCCGAGCTGGGCGCCATGCTCGACGTGCATCTGATGCTGCTGCAGGACGAGACCCTGGCCTACGAAATCCGCCGCTGGATCAAGGAGCGGCTGTACAACGCCGAGTGGGCGCTGATCAGCCAGCTCGAGGTGGTGGTGCGCCAGTTCGACGAGATGGACGACCCTACCTGCGCGAGCGCAAGGCCGACCTGGAGCAGGTGGTCGACCGCGTGCTGCGGCACCTGAAGGGCGCCGCCACGCCCATCGCCGCGCCGCCGCCGCGCCCGCCGCGCCAGCAGGACCTGGGGCTGGACGACACGCTGGACGTGCCGCTGGTGCTGGTGGCGCACGACCTGTCGCCGGCCGACATGCTGCAGTTCAAGAAGAGCGTGTTCGCCGGCTTCGTGACCGACGTCGGCGGCAAGACCAGCCACACCGCCATCGTGGCGCGCAGCATGGACATCCCCGCCGTGGTGGGCGCGCGCTCGGCCAGCCAGCTGGTGCGGCAGGACGACTGGGTCATCATCGACGGCGATGCCGGCGTGATGATCGTCGACCCCTCGCCCATCATCCTGGCCGAATACGGCTTCAAGCAGCGCCAGGGCGAGCTGGAGCGCGGCCGCCTGGCACGGCTGAAGAACACGCCCGCCGTCACGCTGGACGGTCAGCGGATCGAGCTGCTGGCCAACATCGAGCAGCCATCGGACACGGCGGCGGCGCTCGGCGTCGGCGCCGTCGGCGTCGGCTTGTTCCGCACCGAATTCCTGTTCATGGGGCGCGAAGGCGACCTGCCGGACGAGGACGAGCAGTACGCCGCCTACCGCGCGGCGGTGGAAGGCATGCACGGCCTGCCGGTGACCATTCGCACCGTCGATGTCGGCGCCGACAAACCGCTGGACGACCGCCGCCCCGACACCCACCTGAACCCCGCGCTGGGCCTGCGCGCCATCCGCTGGAGCCTGGCCGAGCCGGCCATGTTCCTCACCCAGCTGCGCGCCATCCTGCGCGCGGCGGCGCACGGGCAGGTGCACCTGCTCATCCCCATGCTGGCGCACGCCGGCGAGATTCGCCAGACGCTGGAGCTGATCGACAAGGCGCGCGCGCAGCTCGACGAGCGCGGCCGCGTGTACGGCAGCGTCAGCCTGGGCGCGATGATCGAGATTCCGGCGGCGGCGCTGTCGATGCGGCTGTTTCTGCGCCACTTCGACTTCTTGTCGATCGGCACCAACGACCTGATCCAGTACACGCTGGCCATCGACCGCGCCGACGAATCGGTGGCGCATTTGTACGACCAGCTGCACCCGGCCGTGCTGCGCCTGGTGGCCGACACCATTGCCGCTGGCGCGCGCGCGGGCAAGGCCGTCAGCGTGTGCGGCGAAATGGCGGGCGACACCAGCGTCACGCGGCTGCTGCTGGGGCTGGGGCTGCGCAGCTTTCGATGCACCCGTCGCAGGTACTGGCCGTCAAGCAGGAAATCCTGCGCGCCGACGCGGGCAAGCTGCAAGCCTGGGCGCAGGCCGTGCTGGACAGCGACGAGCCGGCCGAGCTGCTGGTGGGATAGCGGCGCCTTCGCCCGCCTGAAACTTCAAGCCAGTATGCCGCTGGCGCCTGTCCATCAAGCGCGAGCAGCTATAAAAATTGGAGTATCACCTGGCGCGCGTGCCGACCACCGCCGCGCCCAGAATCAGCGCCGTGGCCAGCGCGATGTTCCAGCTTAAGGGCCGGCCCGTGGTGACCATCAGGATCAGCGTTGACAGGAGTGGCGTGAGGTAGCTCAGCACGCCGATCTGCCGGGCGTCGCCGCGCTTGAGGGCCGCGTCCCACAAGAAGAAGGCGCCGCCCAGCGGGCCAGCCCCAGCAGGGCGATCAGCGCCAGGTCGCGCGCCGACAGCGCCACGCTGGGCTCCAGCAGCGCGTGGCACACCAGCGCCAGCACGCCCGACACCACGCCGAACAGGCCGATGGCGGCCGTGGGAAAGGCGCGGCCCGTCATCGACAGGCGCTTGGTCAGCAGCGAATAGGTGGACCACACCACCGCCGCCGCCGCCGCGCAGCCATAGCCCGCGGCGGCCCACGGCCCGGCGCTGGCGCCCGCGCCGCCGCGCCCCACGATGGCGATCGCCGCCCCGGCAAAACCCAGCACCGCCGCCACCATGTGCAGGTGCGTCAGCCGCACGCCCGGCAGCAGCAGCGGCGCCAGGAACACGATGCCCAGCGGCCACAGGTAGTTGACCAGGTTCGCCTCCACCGGCGGCGCCAACTGCAGCGCGGTGAACAGCAGGAAGTGGTAGCCAAACAGGCCGTACACGCCCAGCGCCAGCGTGGGCCAAGGTACGGCCAGCCGCCGTACGTCAAACCGCACCATGGGCAGCGCCAGCACGCTGCCCAGCAGCAGCGCCAGCCCGGTCAGCAAAAACGGCGGCACGTGCGCCAGCGAAGTGCCCAGCGCGGCCAGCGAAGCCCACAGGCCCACCGCGCCCAGGGCGAGGCCATTGGCCGCCGCAGCGGACGAGGAGGAAGGGCGGGCGGAGGAGGTCAAGGGCGGCGCGGCGCGAGGGCGGTGTAGGTCAGCGATGGGGGCGATGGGCGGACATTGCTTGCGTAAGATAACCGGCTTTCCGCCACCGCCCGCCAGGCCCAGTCGTCTTGCCATGACCTCTCTCACACGCGCCCCACGCGGCCGGATGGCCCGCTCGGTCGTCGCCCGCGCGTCGCCGCGCTGTGGCTGTCGGCCTGCCTGGCGACTGCGGCGTTCGCTGCTGCGCCTTCGGTGCCCGACACGGCCACGTTCGTCGACAAGGCCAGCGGCGTCACCTACGACTACCCGGCCAGCTTCAAGCTGGACCCGGAGTTCCATGGCTCGCCCGTCATGATCGGCGTGTCCGATTCGTCGATGGAAAAAGGCGACATCAGCTTTCGCTTCCTGACCGACCCAGCGCTCGTGCCAAAGGTAGACAGCGCCGCCGACGCCGAGCAGCTGGGCGCCGCGCTGCGCGCGCAACTGGACGCGTCCTTGCGGCGCGCGCAGTTTCAGCGCATGGGCAGCACGCAGCTGCTGGGGCGGCCCGCCGCCGACGTGGTGTACCGGCACATTCTTAATGTGGCTTCACGGCGGCCGCTGCAGCTGCGCCTGGTTGCCACGGTGATCGGTGGCAAGACCTACTCTCTGCGCTGCAGCTACCGGCCGATCTGGCCGCCGAATACGACGCGGTGTGCGACGCCATTCGCGACAGCGCCCGCCTGCGCTGACGGGCCGCTGACCGGCACCGGTGGCTAGGGCATGCCCCGTCGCCGCAGCGCACAAGTGGCTGTAAGCTGTAGTCACCCACCTCTTCTGGAGCTTGAATTCGATCAAACGTGTTTTGACGGGCGCCCTGTGCGCCGCCACCGTAGCCATGCTGGGTGCCGCGCTGCCGGCCCATGCCCAAAGCGCCGACACGCTGTCCAAGATCAGCAGCAGCGGCAAGATGACGTTTGCCTACCGCGAATCGTCGGTGCCGTTCAGCTACCTGGAAGGCCCGGAGAAGCCCATCGGCTTTGCGGTGGACATCAGCAACGCCATCGCCGACGCGGTGCGCAAGCAGACCGGCAAAAGCAACCTCACCGTGGGCTGGCAGGCCGTGACCTCGGCCAACCGCATTCCGCTGCTGCAAAACGGCACGATCGACCTGGAATGCGGCTCCACCACCAACAACAGCGCCCGCGGCAAGGATGTGGACTTTGCCATCAACCATTTCTACACCGGCACGCGCCTGCTGGTGAAGAAGTCGTCGGGCATCAAGAACTACGCCGACCTGAAGGGTACGACGGTGGCCATTACCACCGGCACCACCAATATGCAGGTGGTGCGCCGCTACAACGAGGAAAAAGGGCTGGGCATCAACATCGTGCCCACCAAGGACCACGCCGATGCCGCCCTGCTGGTTGAGGCCGACCGCGCCGCCGCTTTCGCGATGGACGACATCCTGCTGTTTGGCCTGAAGGCCAACGCCAAGGACCCGGCTTCGCTGGAAGTGGTGGGCGATTCGCTGCAGGTCGAGCCCTACGCCTGCATGATTCGCAAGAACGACCCGAAATTCAAGGCGCTGGTCGACGGCGTGATCACCGGCATGATGAAGTCGGGCGAGTTTGAAAAGCTCTACAACAAGTGGTTCATGCAGCCGATCCCGCCGCGCAACCAGAGCATCGGCCTGCCGATGAGCAAGGAGCTGCAGGACAACATCAAGGCCCCTTCCGATAAGCCGGCCACCTGATGGTTTGACCCAAAGTCGCAAGGCCCAAGGCCCGCTTCGAGCGGGCCTTTTTCTGGGCAATCAGGAAAAGCGCAATGCAGGCGTCGCCCGGCGGCAGGCGCGCGCGAGATCAGGCCTCGGCGTCGGCCTTCTTCAAATGGCGGTAAATGGTCTGGCGGCTGATGCCCAGGCGCCGGGCGGCCTCGCTGACGTTGCCGCCGCCATCGGCCAGCGCCTGCGCGATGGCCTGGCGGGCGATTTTTCGCAAGGCCGCCGGCGGCGCGGCTTCCGGTGCTCCGTCAGCTTGGCCCACCGAAATGGCGCGCGTTTCCGCCGCTTTACCGGCGGGCTGCACCCGCGCTGCCGGGCTGGCCAGCGCATCGCGCAGGTCGCTGGCCAGGTGCGGCCAGTCGATGGCCGGCTCGTGCGCCGGGTCGCGCAGCGCGCAGGCGGTTTGCAGCACGCTGGCCAACTGCCGCAGGTTGCCCGGCCATGTGTAGCCGCGCAGCGCGGCCAGCAGATCGGGCGCGATGCGCACGCCGCTGTCGTCCCACTGCGCCAGCATGCGCGTGGCCAGCGCATCGAAGTCCTCGCGCTCGCGCAAGGCGGGCAGCTTCACGCTGAAGCCGTTGAGGCGGTAGTACAGGTCGCTGCGAAAGCGCCCTTCCGCCACCGCGTCGGCCAGCACGCAGTGCGTGGCGCTGACCAAGGCAAAGTCCACAGGCACCGGCGTGCCGCCCAGCGGCGTGACCTTTTTTCCTGCAGCACGCGCAGCGACCGGGTTTGCAGCAGCAGCGGCATGTCGCCGATCTCGTCCAGGAAGAGCGTGCCGCCCTCGGCCTCGCGGATGCGGCCCAGGCTGCCGCCCTTTTGCGCGCCGGTGTAGGCGCCGGGGCGTAGCCGAACAGCTCTGCCTCGATCAGCGATTCCGGGATGGCCGCGCAGTTGACGGCCACGAAGGGCCGGCCGCGCCGCGGCCCGCTGTCGTGGCAGGCCCTGGCGAAGACTTCCTTGCCGACGCCCGATTCGCCCTGGATGAGCAGTGCGATGGGCTTGTCCAGAATGCGGCGCACCTGTTGCGCGGCGCGGCGCCATTGCGCGTCGCCCGTGTCGCTGGCTGCCAGCGCGTCCACGCGAGCCTCGGGAACGACAGTGCGCGCGGGCGTGCGCTGCGCGGGTTGCTCAACCCGCAAGAACATGCGCCGACCGTCCGGCAGGCGCACGGTGTGCGGTTCGCGCCCCG
This sequence comes from Ottowia beijingensis, assembly GCF_013423955.1. GTDB lineage: Bacteria > Pseudomonadota > Gammaproteobacteria > Burkholderiales > Burkholderiaceae_C > Ottowia > Ottowia beijingensis. The sequence continues at coordinate 2,241,569 of NZ_JACCKX010000001.1, forward strand.
TGCGGGCCAGCAGGTGCGCCAGGCGTTCTTGCAGGCGCGTTTCCAGCTGAAGCGCAAAGAAGTCGTGCGGCGCCAGGCGCAGGGCGCGAATCGCTTCCTGGTTGGCGCCCAGCAGCGTGCCGCTTTCTGACAGCACCACGATGCCCTCGGCTGGCGTGTCCAGCCCTTCGGCGGCGCTGTGCAGGTGCACGCGCACCGCATCGCGGTAACGTGCCTTGAGCCAGTTGTTTTCGATCAGCCGCGCCGCGCTGCTGGCCAGCCCCAGCGCGTGCATGTGCGATGCGCGCTCGTCGCCCGAAATGTCGATGGCGCCAGCCACGGCCCCTGCGCGGTGAAGATGGGCGCGGCCGAGCAATGCAGGAAGCCATTGCGTTCCAGATAGTGCTCGCCGGCCCGCACCTGCAGCGCGCTGGCGTCTTCGATGGCGGTGCCGATGGCGTTGGTGCCCCGCACCGATTCGCGCCAGGACGCGCCGGTGCGCAGCTCCACCCGCTGCGCCTTGGTCAAAAAGCCGTGGTCGCCCACCGTGTGCAGCAGCATGCTGTCTACGTCGGCCAGCACCACCATGCAGTCGCCGCCGCGAATCTGGCCGTACATGAAGTCCATCACCGGGCGGGCGAAAGACAGCATCTGCGCGTTTTGCTCCAGCGATTGCGACAGGCTCAGCCCGCCCGCGGGCTCGGCCAGCTCGCGGCCGCCGAAAGGCGGCAAGCCTGCGTGCAGGCTGCGCTGCCAGGAGCGCGCCAGGCGGTCGTTCAACGCGCTGGGCAGGCAGGCACCGTGGTCCAGCAGGTGCCGGCGTGCCAGCTGCAGGCTGTCGGTCGCAATACCCATGGCTGTCTGTCTCCTGATCGGCCTGCCGAGGGGCGGCATGGCGGGTGTCGGGTGCCCGTGCGCACCGGCGTTCAAGCGCGCGGTCGGTGGGCTGTGCCAGTCTATCGGAGCGGCGCGGCGTATGAAATGCCCCTGCTCGGATGTGACGTTCCAAATTGTCCGGGCCTGTCACGCCCGCTGTTCCATAAAGTGACATTGCCCCGGGGCCAAGCCAAGCCACAGGGCTGCCAATTACAGGGTAAACCCGCGCCTTTGGCCCAGGTGTGCCAAGCTGGCACGGCCTGTGTATCTGTGCCTGCAGCCGACCCGCCTTGGGCGGCCGCATACCTACCTCTCAGGAGACAAGACCATGGACATGTTTGAGCTCAAACGTTTCGGCCTCGAAGCCGCCTACCCCTACAAACAGCAGTACGACAACTACATCGGCGGCAAATGGGTGCCCCCGTCGGCTGGCCGCTACTTCGAAAACGTCTCCCCCATCACCGGCAAGCCCTTCACCAAGGTCGCCCAGTCCGACGCCGAGGATGTGAACCGCGCCCTGGACGCCGCCCACGCCGCACAGGCCGCCTGGGCCAAGACCTCGGTCACCGAGCGCTCCAACATCCTGCTGAAGATCGCCGACCGCATGGAGCAGCATCTGCAGACGCTGGCCATCGCCGAAACCATCGACAACGGCAAGCCGCTGCGCGAAACCATGGCGGCCGACATTCCGCTGGCCATCGACCATTTCCGCTACTTCGCGGGCGCCATCCGCGCGCAGGAAGGCGGCATCTCCGAGATCGACGAAACCACGGTTGCATACCACTTCCATGAGCCTATCGGCGTGGTCGGCCAGATCATTCCCTGGAACTTCCCGCTGCTGATGGCTTCGTGGAAGTTGCCGCCCGCGCTGGCCGCCGGTTGCTGCGTGGTGATGAAGCCCGCCGAGCAAACGCCTGCCTCCATCATGGTGCTGATGGAGCTGATTGGCGACCTGCTGCCGCCCGGCGTGGTCAACATCGTCAACGGCTTCGGCAAGGAAGCGGGCGAGGCGCTGGCCACCAGCACGCGCATTGCAAAAATAGCCTTCACCGGCTCCACCCCGTGGGCCAGCGCATCCTGCGCGCGGCGGCCGACAACCTGATCCCCTCCACCGTCGAGCTGGGTGGCAAGAGCCCCAACATATTCTTTGCCGACGTGATGGACCACGACGACGCCTTCCTCGACAAGGCGCTGGAAGGCCTGTCGATGTTCGCGCTGAACCAGGGCGAGATTTGCACCTGCCCGTCGCGCATCCTGATTCAAGAATCGATCTACGACCGCTTCATCGAGCGCGCCCTCAAGCGCGTGTCCGCCATCAAGCAAGGCCACCCGCTGGACACCAGCACCATGGTGGGCGCGCAGGTGTCGCAGCAGCAGATGGAGCGCATCCTGGGCTACATCGACATCGGCCGCAATGAAGGCGTGCAGACTCTGACGGGTGGCGAGCGCAACCGCCAGGGCGGCGACATCAACGACGGCTTCTACGTCAAGCCCACGCTGCTGTTCGGCAAGAACGACATGCGCGTGTTCCAGGAAGAGATCTTCGGCCCGGTGGCGTCGGTCACCACCTTCAAGGACATGGACGAAGCCATCCACATCGCCAACGACACCACCTTCGGCCTGGGCGCAGGCGTGTGGTCGCGCAACGGCAACACGGCCTACAAAGTGGGCCGCGCGGTGCAGGCCGGCCGCGTGTGGACCAACTGCTACCACCTGTACCCCGCGCACGCGGCCTTCGGTGGTTACAAGAAGTCCGGCATCGGCCGTGAAAACCACCAGATGGCGCTGAACAACTACCAGCAGACCAAGAACCTGCTGGTCAGCTACAGCGAGAACAAGCTCGGCTTCTTCTGAGACCCCTGCCCCGGACGGCATGGATGGAGTTGGCCCGCCGCGCAGTCATGCGCCGGCGGGCCTTTTTGTCATGCAGGCGGGTGCAGCAGGATGATGGTTTGCTTCAATAAATATAGCTGTCAGCGCTGATCAGGCGGGCGCTAGCCCGGATATTTCACGCATGTAGCCAACGGCGTGCGCAGCGGGGCATCGCGGCGCGGATTTGAGCGAGCAAGGCCACGATGTTGGCCGCAGCCATGGGTGTGATGGTCGGCATGCGCAATGCCGTCGCACTGACCCCCACCCCGGCTTGGGTTGCGGGCCGTTTTTGTGTCATCGCGCCGGCCAGGCGCTGCTGGTGTGTTCAGGGTGAGCGCAGCTGGCTCATGGCGTGCGCGAAGGTCTGCGCACTGGGCCAGTTGGAGGCCAGGTACAGGCGGATGCGCCGCGTGTTGCGCGTCACCACTGCCGCCACCTTGAGCAGCTTGATGCGCAGCGTGTCGATCTGCGCCGTGGCCAGCTCTGTGCCCTGCAACGCCAACGCGCGCAGCCTCTCTACCAGCACGTAGCCCAGCGCGGCCAGCAGCATGCGCAGTTGGTTGGAGCGCAGCACATGGCAGCTCGTGCGCGTGGCGAACAGCCCTACCTGCGCTTCCTTGATCCGGTTCTCCGCCTCGCCGCGCTGGCAGTACACGCCGTCGTACAGCGCCTGGGGATCACCGGCAAGGTTTGTCACGATGAAGCGCGGGTTGCAGCCTTGCGCGCCCCATTCAAGCCGCGTGATCACGCGCCGCTCGTGCGGCCAGCTCTGTGCGGCGTAGTCGAATTCATCGACCATGCGCTGTTTGGCCCCGCTGCGCTCGTATTCGTCTTTCATTGAGAGTTCGGCAAACGCCACGCGCGCCTGCAGCCGTGCATTGCGCGCCAGACCCACGATGTAGTGCACGCCGGCGCGCTCGCACCAGTTCAGGATGCGTTGGCGGCAGAACCCGGAGTCGGCCCGAAACACGATGCGCACCTGCGGCCAACTCTGGCGCAGTCTGCGCACCAGCAGCTTGAGGATGGCCCCAGCGTGCTGCGCCGCATCGATGTTGCTGGGCCTCAAGTAGGCGCACAGCAGTTGCTGGCCGCAGAACACGTACAGGGGCAGGTAGCAGTAGCTGTCGTAGTAACCATGGAAGAAGCGTGCCTCCTGCTGGCCGTGCAACGGGTTGTCGGTGGCATCAAAGTCCAGCACCAACTCTTCGGGCGCGCTCTCGAAGCTGGCGATGAACTGATTGACCAACACCTCGTGCAGCCGCCACGCCGTGGCACGGTCGGCCCATTTCTCCAGTCGGCAAAGCGTGGGCGCGCTGGCAATCTCGTGGTCCACGCCAACAGCCGTCTGCACAGCCACGTCACAGCGCAGAGCACCGTGGTCGTTGAGGTCTTCCCAGCCCAGCGCCAGGCCGTACACCCGCTGGCGCAACATGTCGCGCACGTCGTGCGTGATCAGTAGCGGATTGCGCGGATCGGCGATGCAGCGCGCCGCCGCATCCATCAAGCCCAGCTTGCGATCGACCTGGCCAAGCAGCATCACGCCACCATCGCTGGTCATGCTGCCGCCGTCAAAACACCCCTGCACCACGCGCCGGCCCAACCGGCCAAAGTCCATGCTCCCAACGTCAATTTCTTCGGTACAGTTTGGCTTCGGCATTGCCCGCTCGTTGATCAAGATTCGACACCTGGATTTTCGGGCACACAAGGGCAATGCCGTACTCGTTTGTGGCTCTACTACGGTGAAATATCCGGGCTAGAGCCCGTTTTCTTTGACAGTCATTCGCCGCGGCAGCGCGCCGGGCGTCAAGCGCGGCGATTCAGTGTTTCAGAAGGCGACTCGCCGAACCGCTGGCGGTAGTTGGCCGCGAAGATGCCCAGCTGCGCGTAGCCCCAGGCCTCGGCCACGTCGCGCACGCGCGCGCCGGGCCGCGCCGCCAGCAGGTCTGCGCGCACGCCAGCCAGGCGCGCGTCGCGCAGCGCCTGCATCGGCGTGCATTGGCGGTATTCGCGAAACGCGGCGTTGAGCGTGCGCACGCTGACACCCGCATGGCTGGCCAGCGCGCTCAGCGTGGGCGCCTCGCGCGCGCGGTCGCGAATGTGCTGCTCGGCCATCAGCACGTGGCGCGGCGCCAGGCTGTGCAGCGTGGGCGATGTGGGCACGTCCAGCTGCTGGCGCCATTGCGTCAGCAGGTGCACGCCGATCATTTCCTCCAGGTGGCGCCCCAGCGGGCCGTGCTGCACCGCGTCGGGCATCTCGGTGATGCAGCGGCAGACGTAGCCCAGCAGCTGCATCCAGCTGGATTGCGCGCCGCCAAAGCGGTAGGCGCGCGCCCACATGCGTTCATCGGCGGGGCAGCCGAACCAGCGCTGGTGCAGCGCGGCCATGGCGTCGTGGCGAAACGTCAGGTTGACCTGCAGGTGCCGGGCGTCGGCGTCCAGGCGGTAGTGCGCGCGCGAAAGATCGACCAGGTACGAATCGCCCACGCCGGTGTCGGCGTGCGTGCGGCCGCTGGACCAGTGCCGCACCGCGCCTTGCAGCGTGGTCAGCACCAGGCCAATGCCGGCGCCTTCGTCAAAGCCGCTCAGGTGCACCGGCACGCCGTAGCTGAACCGGCTGAGCGTGAGCTGCCCGATCTGCATGGCGTCCAGCACCGCGTTGGGCTGGCGCGCCGGGCCGGCGGGCTTTGCGTCGTACGGCAGGTAGATCTGCCGGCACCAGTGTTGCACCTCGTCCCAGTCGGTGGACGCCACCAGCCGGTGGCGCTGCGAGGGCGCGCCATCGGCGCTGGTGATCAGCACATCGCGCATCGCTTGCATACCGGCACGCTCCTTGGGGCGCCGCGCGGTGCTGCGGCTCAGCGATGATGGTAAACGGTGGTTTCGAACTCGACAAAGCCGGGGTACGACACCGCGTCCTGGAACGGCAGGATCTGCGTGGCCCAGTAGCCGCCGATGCCGCTGGCGCGGTCGATCCAATAGTAGCAGTTGGCCAGGCCCGCCCACATCAACGAGCCCGCTGCGCGGCCGGACGGCGTGCGCTCGCGGTTGGTGAGGAAGGTGTACGCCCAGCCCTTGGGCGAGCCCGGGAAGAATTCGCCGGTGTTGCTGAGCGAGGGGATCGAGGTCGTCCACCCGCCGGTCGACAGGCCCATGGGCGCCAGGCCGTCGCGGCTCATCGCCTGCACCGTCTCGGGCTTGAGCACGCGGCCGTGCGGGCCGGCGCCGTCGTTCAGCATCATGCGGATGAACTTCATGTATTCGCCCACCGTGGCGTACAGGCCGTGGCCGCCCATGTCCATGGGGGCGGATCGGGCAGCGCCAGCACGGGCAGCGGCGTCAGCTTGCCGTCGGCCGCGCGGTCGTGGATGGTCACGCGGCGGCTGCGCATGGATTCGGTCATGCCGAAGCCGATGTCCTTCATGCCCAGCGGGCCGAAGATCCGCTCGGCCATCATCGCGCCCAGGCGTTGGCCGCGCTGCTGCTCGACTATGCGGCCCAGCCAGTCGATGTTGGGCCCGTAAGTCCAGGCGGCGCCCGGCTCATGCACCAGCACGGTACGGATGTAGGCAAAGTCGCAGCCCACCACCGTCGGGATGCCCTTGGCCGTGCGGTAGGCCAGGTCGTCGGCGCTAAAAACTCATACGCCAGGCCCGAGGTGTGCAGCATCAGGTCGTTGACGGTGATCGCGCGCTTGGGCGGGCGGGTGCGGGGTTGGCCGGCGGCGTCAAAGCCGTCCAGCACCTGCAGCTCGTCGATCTCGGGCACGTAGCGGCCGGCGGGGTCGTCCAGGCGGATCTTGCCTTCTTCCACCAGCTGCATCACGCATGCGCCGGTCAGCGCCTTGGTGGTCGAGAAGATGGCGAACACCGCGTCGGTGGTCATGGGCTGGTCCTGGCCCAGCTCGCGCGTGCCGGCCGCGCCTTCGTAGAAGTTGCCGTCGCGGTCGGTGACCATGGCGACGACGCCGGGTACGCCGCCGTGGCGCTGGGTGGTCTGGGTGAGCAGCGCGTCCAGCGCAGACGTGATGGTGCCTTGTGGCATGTCTTTGTCTCCTGTTTTTGGTGTGGTTTCGCGCCGCCCGGCGGCCCGGCGTCCGACGCGCCTTCACTCTAGGGCTGGCTGCGGCGTGGCGCTGTCTGGAACTGGCGCGGCAATGTCTCTGGCTGGCAGGAATCGTGGTGACGTACAAGGGGGCCATGGCGGCCCGGCGGCTGGCGCTGGCCACGCGAGCGCCAGCGCGGCGCGTGCATGTGCGCCAAAGTCATCACCTCAAGAAGACCGCCCCAAGCGGCGGCCGAAGCGGCCGGCGCGACCCACGCACCGCCCGTGCACGGACGACGCGGGGCAACTGGCGCGCCGCGCCGTCAGACGCCGGCAGCCTGTGCCTGCTTGTCGGCGTGATAGCTCGACCGCACCATCGCGCCCACGGCCGCGTGGGTGAAGCCCATGGCGTACGCCTCGCGCTCGAACATCTTGAAGGTGTCGGGGTGCACGTAGCGCTTGACCGACAGGTGCGCGTTGCTGGGCGCCAGGTACTGGCCGATGGTCAGCATGTCGACGCCGTGCGCGCGCAGGTCGCGCATCACGTCCAGAATCTCTTCGTCGGTTTCGCCCAGGCCCACCATCAGGCCGCTCTTGGTCGGCACGCCCGGGTGCAGGGCTTTGAATTTCTTCAGCAGGTTCAGGCTGAAGGCGTAGTCGCTGCCCGGGCGCGCTTCCTTGTACAGGCGCGGCACCGTCTCGAGGTTGTGGTTCATAACGTCGGGCGGCGCGGCTTTCAAAATCTCCAGCGCGCGGTCGTCGCGGCCGCGGAAGTCGGGCGTCAGGATCTCGATCTGCGTCTGCGGCGAACGCGCGCGCGTTTCGCGGATGCAGTCGACAAAGTGCTGGCTGCCGCCGTCGCGCAGGTCGTCGCGGTCGACGCTGGTGATGACCACGTACTTCAGCTTGAGCTGCGCGATGGTGCCCGCCAGATTGACCGGCTCGTTCACATCCAGCGGGTCGGGTCGGCCGTGGCCCACGTCGCAGAACGGGCAGCGGCGCGTGCACTTGTCGCCCATGATCATGAAGGTGGCCGTGCCGTGGCCAAAGCACTCGCCGATGTTGGGGCAGCTGGCCTCTTCGCACACCGTCACCAGCTTGTTCTGGCGCAGGATGTCCTTGATCTCGTAGAAGCGTGTGGTGCTGCTGCCGGCCTTGACGCGGATCCAATCGGGCTTCTTCAGCGCCGGGCCGTCGTTCTGCACCTTGATGGGAATGCGCGAGAGCTTGGCGCCGGCCTTCTGCTTGGCGGTGGCGTCGTAGGTTTCGGCGGGCTGGTGTTCGCGCACGACGGGGGCGTCGGGGCCGATGGTGGTGTTCGAGGTTGTGGAGGGCATCAATCGCGGCCAAGGCCGCTCCTACACCAAGCAGGGCGCGCCATCGCTGTAGGAGCGGCCTTGGCCGCGATGGCGCTCGGGTTCGATCACACCGCCAGCAAGCGGGTCAACTGTGCGGCCAACTGCTGCGCGGCCTCGTCCCACGTGGCGGAAACGCCGATTGTAGAAAGGTCCACCGTCTGCAAACCCGCATAGCCGCAGGGGTTGATGCGCTGGTAGGGAGATAGGTCCATGGCCACGTTCAGCGCCACGCCGTGATACGTCCGGTGGTTGCTGACCTTGATGCCCAGCGCGGCGATCTTGCCCAGGCCGCTGAAGTCGGGCTGCGGCGCCGGGCTGCCGGGCTCGCGCCGCTGCGGGCGCTGGGGCAGCACGGCGTGGCTGAAGGGGTCATCCAGCCGCACGTACATGCCCGGCGCGCCCGCCACGCGGTGGCCGGTGACGCCGAAGTGCGCCAGCGTGCGGATCACCGCCTCCTCCAACCGGTGCACGTATTCCTTGACGAAGTAGCTGCGCGCCTTCAGGTCGATCAGCGGATACGCTACCACCTGCCCCGGCCCGTGGTAAGTCACCTGCCCGCCGCGATCCGTGGGCACCACCGGGATGTCGCCCGGCATCAGCACATGCTCGGGCTTGCCCGCCAGGCCGAGCGTGAAGACTGGCGGATGCTCGCAAATCCATAGCTGCTCGCGCTCGCCGGGCAAGCGCTGGGCCACGAAATCCTTCATGGCGTCGAAGGTGGGCGCGTAATCCACGCGGCCGAGCAAGCGGACATCCATGCGGCGAGTGTGACACCATCGCCCCATGACCACCTTGCGCGCCGTGCAGGCCGACATCACCACGCTGGCGGTGGATGCCATCGTGAACGCCGCCAACTCCAGCCTGCTGGGCGGCGGCGGGGTGGACGGGGCGATCCACCGTGCGGCGGGGCCGGAGCTGCTGGCCGAATGCCGCGCGCTGGGCGGTTGCCCGACGGGCGAGGCCAAGACGACGCGCGGCTACCGGCTGCCGGCGCAGTGGGTGATCCACACGGTGGGGCCGGTGTGGCACGGCGGCGATCAGGGCGAGCCGGCGCTGCTGGCGTCGTGCTACCGCCGCTCGGTGGAGGAGGCGGTGCGCGTGGGGGCGCGCAGCATCGCGTTTCCGGCCATCAGCACCGGGGTGTATGGCTACCCGAAGGCGCCGGCGGCGCAGGTGGCGGTGGCAGCGGTGCGCGCGGCCCTGGCAGCGCACGCAGGCGCCATCGACGAGGTGGTGTTCTGCTGCTTCAGCGCGGACGATTTGCACACCCTGCAAGCGGCGCTGCAGCCGGGGTGATTGCTCTTATTGATGTAGCTGTTCGCGCTCGTCCGACGGGCGCTGTGGCCATATTTCATGTATATCCTGCGGCAGACCCGGCGCCATGTGCCGCGATCCGCCTGCCAACGTCGTGAACCCCCGTCTGCATTCCCCGCCAGGCTGCTGCTGGCCGTCGGCACGCTGCTGGGTCTGTACTTTCCGCTGGGCAAGCTGGCGCGGCTGGGTGGGGTGCCGCCGCTGTTGTGGGCGGCGCTGATTTCGCTGGGCGCCAGCGCGGTGCTGGGGGCGTGGCTGCTGCTGCGGCGCCGGGCGCTGGTGTGGGATGCGCAGCACCTGCGCTACTTCGTGGTCACGGCGCTGGTGTCGTACGCGGTGCCCAACGTGCTGGTGCTGAGCGTGATCACGCACCTGGGCAGCGGCGCCACGGCCATGCTGTTCACGCTGTCGCCGCTGCTGACGGCGCTGCTGTCTGCCCTGGCCGGGCTGCGTGCGCCGGCACGGCTGGAATACGCGGGCATCGCCATCGGCTTTGCCGGCGCGCTGCTGGTGGCGCTGGCGCGTGGCGAGGCCGGGCGGCCGGCCGACTGGCTGTGGGTGGGGCTGGGGCTGCTGGTGCCCGTGCTGCTGGCCATCGGCAACGTGTACCGCAGCCTGGACTGGCCGCCGCGCGCCGACCCCACCTGGCTGGCGGTGGGCAGCCACGGGGTGGCAGCGGCGCTGCTGCTGGCGGCGGGCGCGGTGACGGGGGCGTTCAGCGGCCTGCCGGCGCTGGCCGCGCTGCCGGGCATCAGCGCCTTGCAGGTGGCGGCGGCGGTGGCGATGTTTCCGCTGTTCTTCCGCCTGCAGCACGCGGGCGGGCCGGTGCTGCTGAGCCAGATCGGCACCGTGTCGGCGGGCGTCGGCGTGCTGATCGGCGCGGGGCTGATGGGCGAGCGCTACCCGGCGCAGGTGTGGTGGGGCACGGGCCTGATCGCGGTCGGCATCGGCCTGACGGTGCAGGCGCGGCGCCGTGGTGATTGATGGGAAAGCTATCGGCTTGAAGATGCGCTGGATTTTTGAACGCAAAGAACGCCGAGACTTGGCAAAAGGCGCAGAACAAGCGGGCGAAAACCTGGCGCGCGCTTTCACCAGCGATGGTGGCCATCTTCGGTGATGGCCGGCAGATGATGCTTGTGCGTCTTCTGCGCTGCCTTGGCGATTTCTGCGTTCAAGGGTTTTTCAAGTTGTGTTCTTTCGAGTCAACAAAGGAACTGAATGCTATCGATAAAGAAGCTGCCCGCGCTTTCTGGACGGGCGCTGAAGCGGGTTTTTGTTCGGATTCAAGGGCGGCGCCGGCGGGCTTGCTGGGGCTGGCACTGGTGGCCTGCGAATCCAGCCCGCCGACCGATTCCGTGGTGGCCGCCGCCGCGTCGGCACCGGCCGCGGCGGCCAGCACGGCGGCTGCCGCGCTGCCGCAGCGGCCCGCGCCGCTGGGTGCGGCATCGGTGCCCGAGCCGCCGGCGTCGCGCGCCTCGGCCCCGCCGCCGGCGCGCACCGAAAGCCACGGCTACGCGCTGCACTGGCAGCGGCCGCCGGTGCGCGCCGAGGGCGATGGCGTGACGGTGGTGCCGCAAGGCTGGGGCCGCGGGGTGCGGCTGGTGGTGACGTCCAGCGCCGGCGTCGGCCAGGTGGAGGTGCGGCCGGTGCGCGGCGTGTGGCCGCACCGGGTGCAGGTGGAGTTCGAGTACGCGGCCGGGCGCCCCTTCGATGTGCTGGAGGGCGTGCGTTTTCAGGTGGTCAATCCGGCGCACACGGCGGGCGACGAGGTGCCGCCCCTGCCGCCGGATGGCTTCAGCATCTGGCAGCGCGACAGCCGCTTCTGGGTAGCGCTGCCCGAGGGCTGGCTGGAGCGCCAGCAGACGCTGCGCATCGGCTGGGTGGATCGGTATCGCCGCTGAGGCTGCGCTGGGGGCAGCGCTGTGCGCGGGATGGCCGGGCGCCGGCAGTGGGGGTGCGCAGGCTCAGCGGTCAGAACAGGTGCGGCACAAAAACAAGCGATAGTGATTTGACGCCGTTTTACGGTATTGAATAGATAGCTGCTTGCGCTTGGTAATCGGGCGCTAGAGCCCTATTCAGTACTTGAAAAAATAAGCAAAGTCCCCCCTTGTTTCCCCCTTCTGGCGCGCAGGGGCTCGGCCCCGCTGCCTCGATCAGCGCCCCGTCGCCCCCGTCACAGCACCCACTTGGCCATTGGGTGCGTGCTGAGCGTGCGGTACAGCTCGTCGAGCTGCTCGCGGCTGGTGGCCAGCACGGTGAGCGTGACGCCCAGGTACTTGCCGCCGCCGCTTTCGCGCAGCTCCACGGTGGCGGCGTCGAACGTGGGGTCGAACTGCTTGGCGATGTGCGTCATGGCGATGACGAAGCCGTTCTCGTTCACGCCGACGACCTTGATCGGGAAGCGCGAGGGGTATTCGATCAGCGATTCGCGCTGCTCGGGCGTCAGCTCGATCGGGGGCTGAGGGGCTGGGTGGGTTCGGTCATGCGGTGAACAGCGCCTGCTTGGCGCGCTGGTAGGCGGCGTAAAGCCGCTGGGTGATGGGGCCGGGCCGGCCGTTGCCGACGGGCTGGCCGTCGAGCGTGGTGATGGGCAGCACCTCCTTGGTGGCCGACGACAGCATCAGCTCGTCGGCGGCCAGCACCTCGGCGCGCGGGATGCGGCGCAGCTCGAAGCCGATGCCCTCTTGCGCGCACAGCTCCTCGATGGCGCCGTAGCGGATGCCTTCGAGCACCAGGTGGTCCTTGGGCGGGCCCATCACGACGCCGTTCTTCACCACCCAGACGTTGCTGGCGGCGGCTTCGCTCAAAAAACCGTCGCGGAACATCACAGTCTCCAGCGCGCCCTGCTCGTAGCTGATCTGCCGCGCGAACACCGCGCCCAGCAGGCTGATGGACTTCAGGTGCGCCTTCTTCCAGCGGAAGTCGTCGGCTGTGACGCAAGGCACGCCCTGCGCGCGCTGCTCGGGCGTGGGCGGCTTCATTGGCAGGCAGGTGGCGAACACGGTGGGCGTCAGGCCCGGCAGCATGGGGTGGTCGCGCAGCGCCACGCCGCGCGTGACCTGGAAGTAGTAGAACCAGTCGAGCACGCTGTCGCGCTCGGGGTGCGCGGCGATCAGGTCGAGCGCGATCTGCCGCCATTCGGCGTGCGTGTGCGGGTTGGGGATGCGCGTTTCCGCAAGCCCGCGCTCCAGCCGTGCCATGTGCTGCTCGAAGCGGAACGGCTGCGGCGCGTGGCCCGGCTGGCCGTAGATGGAGATGCCCTCGTAGATGCCGTCGCCGAAGATGAAGCCGCGGTCCAGCGGGCTGATGCGCGCTTCGCGCAGCGTGGTGAGCTCGCCGTTCAGGTGGCAAGGCAGCGGCGGCAGGTGGGCGGCGGGGTCTGGGCTCATGGGGGTGTGCAATGGGTGGTGGCGGCGACCATTGTGGCCCAGCGCCTGCCCGTGCGCAGCAACGGCCGCGCACGCTTGTAGGACTGCGCGCCGCCTCATCAGGACTTCCCCTATAATCAGAGGCTTTGCAGTCGCAGACAGACACACGTCAACTGCACGTAATCCGAGATGACCACAATCGCACCTGATCCGGCGCGGGTGGGGTCTGCTGAAGAGGCAGATGATGCCGCCGAGGACGGATTCAAGCCCTGGAGCGCCGAGCAGGCGCAACAATGGCGTGCGGCGAATCCGCCGCTGTCGCCCTGGCCGGTGGTCGGGGTGCAGGCAGCGGTGGGGCTGATGGCGGTGGCCGTGGCCTGGCTGGTATCGGCAGGGCAGCGGCCCCCGGTCTGGTCGGTGGCCTACGGCGCGCTGGCGGCATGGTTGCCCGCGGTGCTGTTTGCCCGCATGGTGGCCCGCCGGATGCGACGGCAAGCCAACGCCGGCAGCGCCCTGATGGCGCTGATGGTGGGGAGGGGATCAAGATCGCGCTCACCGTGGCCCTGCTGCTGGCAGCGCCCAAGGTGCTGACGCAAGTGCATTGGCTGGCCTTGCTGGCCGGGTTTGTGGTGACGATCAAGGCGGCCTGGCTGGCCTTGTGGCTGATGTCGGCAAGGCGCCGCTCGGCAAAACGACAAGAGTGACGTAGGAACTGGTGACTTATGGCTGCTGAAACCGCTGCAAACGGACCAACCGCTGGGGCATACATCCAGCACCACCTGCATCACCTGCAGAAGAACTTCTCGTTCGAGACGGTCACGCAGAAGGACATCATCGACTTCAGCATCTTCAACCTGGACTCGGTGGTCTGGTCGATCTTGCTGGGCGCACTGGGCTGCTGGCTGCTGTGGCTGGGCGCGCGCAAGGCCACTTCGGGGTGCCGGGGCGCTTGCAGGCCGCGGTCGAAATCATGTCCGAAATGGTCGAGAACCAGGCCAAGGGCGTGATCCACAACGCCAAGAGCCGCAAGCTGGTGTCGCCGCTGGCGCTCACCGTGTTCGTCTGGATCTTCCTGATGAACGCCATGGACCTGCTGCCGGTCGATCTGATTCCCACCATCTGGCACTCCGCCGGCCCGGCCATGGGCGAGCCCGATGTGATGCGCTTCCTGCCCACGGCCGATCTGTCCACCACGCTGGGCCTGTCGGTCAGTGTGCTGATCGTCTGTCTGGTCTACAACGTGAAGATGAAGGGTGCCGGCGGCTGGGCGCACGAGTTGGTCACTGCGCCGTTCGGAGCCAACCCGCTGCTGTGGCCCATCAACTTCCTGATGCAGATCATCGAATTCGTCGCCAAGACCGTCTCGCACGGCATGCGACTGTTCGGCAACATGTTTGCCGGCGAACTCGTCTTCATGCTGATCGCCCTGATGGGCGGCGTATGGGCCTGGCAGTTCAACCCCTCTCGGGCGGTTTCTGGCTGGGTGTCGGGCACGTGATTGCGGGATCTGTGTGGGCGATCTTCCACATCCTGATCATTACGCTGCAGGCGTTCATCTTCATGATGCTGACGCTGATCTACGTGGGTCAGGCGCACGACGCGCACTGAGTTCCGCAATTTCCTTTTTTCCTTCAACTTTCCCTTTCTTTTCTCTAGGAGCAATCATGGAAAACGTTCTCGGCCTCGTCGCTCTGGCTTGTGGTCTGATTGTCGGTCTGGGTGCCATCGGCGCGTCGATCGGTATCGCCCTGATGGGTGGCAAGTTCCTCGAGTCCTCCGCTCGCCAGCCCGAATTGATGAACGAACTGCAGACCAAGATGTTCGTTCTGGCCGGTCTGATCGACGCTGCGTTCCTGATCGGCGTCGCCATCGCCCTGCTGTTCGCCTTCGCCAACCCGTTCACCCTCGGTTAATCGGCGTAGCCTTTCGAGACTGAAAGGAGTCGAACCGTGAATATCAACGCGACCCTGTTCCTGCAGGCCGTTGTCTTCGCGATCCTGGTGTGGTTCACGATGAAGTTCGTGTGGCCGCCGATCACGAGGGCACTGGACGAGCGGGCTCAGAAAATCGCCGACGGGCTTGCTGCCGCCGACAAGGCCAGGACTGAACTCGCCGCTGCCAACCAGCGCGTCGAGGAACAGCTGGCCAGCTCGCGCAACGAGACCGCGGCCCGCCTGGCGGAAGCCGAGCGCCGTGCGCAGCAGATCATCGAGGAGGCCAAGGTGCGTGCCACCGAGGAAGCCAACAAGATCGTGGCGACGGCCAAGGCCGATGCCGAGCAGCAGGTGGTGCAGGCACGCGAAACCCTGCGCGAGCAGGTGGCTGCGCTGGCCGTCAAGGGCGCCGAGCAGATCCTGCGCAAGGAAGTCAACCCGACGGTGCATGCGGATCTGCTGTCCCGTCTGAAGACCGAGCTCTGATTCATCAGCGCTCGCTCAAAGGAAACGCTCCATGGCAGAACTCGCCACCATTGCAAGACCCTACGCCGAGGCCCTGTTCCAGGTGTCCCGTGCCGACCTGTCCGGCACGCAAGCCTGGCTGGACGGTTTGGCGAACGCGGCAGGCAACAACGAGTTGCTGCAGTTCGCGGCTAACCCCAAGGTCAACGCCAGCCAGGTGTTCCACATCGTCACCAGCGTGCTGAAGAACCCGCTGCCCGAGCGTGGCACCAACTTCCTGCGCACCGTGATCGACAACGAGCGACTGGCCGCGCTGCCCGAGGTGGCGCGCCAGTTCCGCCAGCTGGCCAACAGCGTGAGCGGCAGTTCCGACGCCCTGATCCAGAGCGCCTTCCCGATCGGGCAGGGCGAACTGGCTGAGCTGGTCGGCACGCTGGAGAAGCGCTTCGGCCGCAAGCTCGAGCCCACGGTGGAGGTTGATCCCTCGCTGATCGGCGGCGTGCGGGTGGTGGTTGACGACGAAGTGCTCGACACCTCGGTCAAGGCGCGCCTGGAACAAATGAAGATGGCCCTGACCGCCTGAACGTCAGGCCAGGCTCCTCGATAAAACCTCATAGGACAAGGAAAGAGTCATGCAACTCAATCCCGCAGAAATTTCAGAACTGATCAAGAGCCGCATCGAGGGCCTGGGTGTCAGCGCCGACGTGCGCAACCAGGGCACCGTGGTGTCGGTCACCGACGGCATCGTGCGCGTGCACGGCCTGTCCGATGCCATGCAGGGCGAGATGCTGGAGTTCCCGCCCTCGCCCGATGGCCAGCCGAGCTTCGGCCTGGCGCTGAACCTCGAGCGCGACTCCGTCGGCGCCGTGATTCTGGGCGAGTACGAGCACATTTCCGAAGGCGATACCGTCAAGTGCACGGGCCGCATTCTGGAAGTGCCCGTCGGCCCCGAGCTGATCGGCCGCGTGGTCAACGCCCTGGGCCAGCCGATCGACGGCAAGGGCCCCATCAATGCCAAGATGACCGACGTGATCGAGAAGGTCGCGCCGGGCGTGATTGCGCGCCAGTCGGTCAGCCAGCCGGTGCAGACCGGCCTCAAGGCCATCGACTCGATGGTGCCCGTGGGCCGCGGCCAGCGCGAGCTGATCATCGGCGACCGCCAGACCGGCAAGACCGCGGTGGCGATCGACACGATCATCAACCAGAAGGGTCAGAACATGACCTGCGTGTACGTCGCCATCGGCCAGAAGGCGTCGTCCATCAAGAACGTGGTGCGCGCCCTGGAGAAGGCCGGCGCCATGGACTACACCATCGTCGTTGCCGCCTCGGCCTCCGAGTCCGCCGCCATGCAGTACGTGGCCGCCTACTCGGGTTGCACCATGGGCGAGTACTTCCGCGACCGCGGCGAAGACGCCCTGATCATCTACGACGACCTGTCCAAGCAAGCCGTGGCGTATCGCCAGGTGTCGCTGCTGCTGCGCCGCCCGCCGGGCCGCGAAGCCTACCCTGGCGACGTGTTCTACCTGCACAGTCGCCTGCTGGAGCGCGCCGCGCGCGTGAACGCCGACTATGTCGAAGCCTTCACCAAGGGCGAAGTCAAGGGCAAGACCGGCTCGCTCACGGCCCTGCCGATCATCGAGACGCAGGCCGGCGACGTGTCCGCCTTCGTGCCGACCAACGTGATCTCGATCACCGACGGCCAGATCTTCCTGGAAACCAACCTCTTCAACGCCGGCATCCGTCCCGCCATCAACGCGGGTATCTCGGTGTCGCGCGTCGGTGGTGCGGCCCAGACCGACCTGATCAAGAAGCTGGCCGGCGGTATCCGTACCGACCTGGCGCAGTACCGTGAACTGGCCGCCTTCGCGCAGTTCGCGTCCGACCTGGACGCCGCCACCAAGAAGCAGCTGGACCGCGGTGCCCGTGTGACCGAGCTGCTGAAGCAGCCGCAGTACAGCCCGCTGCCCATCAGCCTGATGGGGGCCTCGCTGTTCGCCGTCAACAATGGCTACATGGACGACGTGGAAGTCAAGGACATCCTGCCGTTTGAGGCCGGCCTGCATGGCTATCTGAAGGACAAGCACGGCGATCTGCTGAGCAAGCTCGAGTCCGGCAAGGCCATCGACAAGGACAAGGATCTGGAAGCGGCCCTGAAGGCTGCGGTCGAAGCCTTCAAGAAGACCTTCGCCTGATCCTTTCACTGAAAGGACGATAAGCAATGGCAGTCGGCAAGGAAATTCGCGGCAAGATCAAATCGGTGGAAAACACCAAGAAGATCACCAAGGCCATGGAGATGGTGGCCGCGTCCAAGATGCGCAAGGCGCAGGATCGCATGCGCTCGGCCCGTCCCTACGCCGAGAAGGTGCGCAACATCGCCGCCCACCTCGGCGCGGCCAACCCCGAGTACGTGCACCCCTTCATGAAGTCGAACGACGTCAAGAAAACCGGCCTGATCGTGGTGACCACGGACAAGGGCCTGTGCGGCGGCATGAACACCAACGTGCTGCGCGCCGTCACCGCCAAGCTGCGTGAGCTGCAGGGCGAGGGCGTGCAGACGGAGACGGTGGCCATCGGCAACAAGGGGCTTGGCTTTCTGACGCGCGTCGGCGCCAAGGTGGTGTCGCAGGCCACGCAGTTGGGCGACACGCCGCACCTCGAAAAGCTGATCGGCCCCGTCAAGGTGCTGCTCGACCAGTACGAGAAGGGCGAGCTGAACGCGGTCTACATCGCCTACACCCGCTTCATCAACACCATGAAGCAGGAGTCGGTGATCGAGCAGCTGTTGCCCCTGTCGGCCGAGCAGATGCAGCAGGAAACGCGCGACAGCGGCAAGCAGCACTCCTGGGACTACCTGTACGAGCCGGATGCGCAGTCAGTCATCGACGACCTGCTGGTGCGCTACGTCGAGGCGCTGGCCTACCAGGCCGTGGCCGAGAACATGGCGTCCGAGCAGTCGGCGCGCATGGTGGCCATGAAGGCCGCCACCGACAACGCCGGCAACGTGATCAACGAACTGAAGCTGGTCTACAACAAGACCCGCCAAGCGGCGATCACCAAGGAACTGTCCGAGATCGTGGCGGGCGCTGCGGCGGTCTGACACCGATCACACCCGAATACAAGTATTGGAGCAAGACAAATGGCTCAAGAGAACATGACGAACACCAAGGGCGTTCAGGGAAAAATCGTTCAGTGCATCGGCGCCGTGGTCGACGTGGAGTTCCCGCGCGACCAGATGCCCAGGGTGTACGACGCGCTCAAGATGGAAGGCTCGGCGCTGACGCTGGAAGTGCAGCAGCAGCTGGGCGACGGCATCGTGCGCACCATTGCGCTGGGGTCAAGTGACGGCCTGCGCCGCGGCATGATGGTGACCAACACCGCAAACCCCATCACCGTGCCCGTGGGTCCCGCCACGCTGGGGCGCATCATGGACGTGCTGGGCAACCCGATCGACGAGCGCGGTCCGGTCGACCAGACCCAGACCGCTTCCATCCACCGCAAGGCGCCCACCTACGACGAGCTGTCGCCGTCGCAGGAATTGCTGGAAACCGGCATCAAGGTGATCGACCTGATCTGCCCGTTCGCCAAGGGCGGCAAGGTGGGCCTGTTCGGCGGTGCCGGCGTGGGCAAGACCGTGAACATGATGGAACTCATCAACAACATCGCCAAGGCGCACTCGGGCCTGTCGGTGTTCGCTGGCGTGGGTGAGCGTACCCGCGAGGGCAACGACTTCTACCACGAGATGGCCGAATCCGGCGTCGTGAACCTGGAGAACCTGGGCGAGTCGAAAGTGGCCATGGTGTACGGCCAGATGAACGAGCCGCCGGGCAACCGCCTGCGTGTGGCGCTGACGGGCCTGACCATCGCCGAATCCTTCCGTGACGAAGGCCGCGACGTGCTGTTCTTCGTCGACAACATCTACCGCTACACGCTGGCCGGTACCGAAGTGTCCGCGCTGCTGGGCCGCATGCCTTCCGCCGTGGGCTACCAGCCGACGCTGGCCGAGGAAATGGGCCGCCTGCAGGAGCGCATCACCTCCACCAAGGTGGGCTCCATCACGTCGATCCAGGCCGTGTATGTGCCGGCGGACGACCTGACCGACCCGTCGCCCGCCACCACCTTTGCCCACCTGGATTCGACCGTGGTGCTGTCGCGTGACATCGCGGCGCTGGGCATCTACCCCGCCGTGGACCCGCTGGACTCGACCAGCCGCCAGCTCGATCCGCTGGTGGTCGGCGAAGAACACTATGGCGTGGCCCGCCAGGTGCAGGGCACGCTGCAGCGCTACAAGGAACTGCGCGACATCATCGCCATTCTGGGCATGGACGAGCTGTCGCCGGAAGACAAGCTGGCCGTGGCCCGTGCGCGCAAGATCCAGCGTTTCCTGAGCCAGCCGTTCCACGTGGCCGAGGTGTTCACCGGCTCGCCCGGCAAGTACGTGTCGCTGAAGGACACGATCAACGGCTTCAAGATGATCGTGAACGGCGAGTGCGACCACATGCCCGAGCAGGCGTTCTACATGGTCGGCACCATCGACGAGGCCATCGAGAAGTCCAAGAAAGTCTGAAGTGACGCCCCCTGAGTCGCTTAGCGCCTTCCCCCAGAGGGGGACGCCGCCAGTGGCCGGGCCAAACCCGCTCCACGGCGGCACGGACATGGTCTGCTCCGCGACCCTCGGATCGGGGAAGCGTGCCAGACATGCAGGTGTCGCGGCAGGGGTACAACGAGGAATAAAAGCATGGCCAATACCATTCATGTCGACGTGGTCAGCGCCGAGGAGTCGATCTTCTCGGGCGAGGCCACGTTCGTGGCACTGCCCGGTGAGGCCGGCGAACTGGGCATCTATCCGCGCCACACCCCATTGATCACGCGCATCAAGCCCGGTTCGGTGCGCATCACCAAGGCCAACGGCGAGGAAGAGTTCGTCTTCGTCGCCGGCGGCATTCTGGAAGTGCAGCCCAACCTGGTCACCGTGCTGTCCGACACCGCCATCCGCGGCAAGGACCTGGACGAGGCCAAGGCGGCCGATGCGCGCAAGCAGGCCGAGGAAGCCCTCAAGAACGCCAAGAGCGAGATCGACATGGCCCGTGCCACGTCGGAGCTGGCCATCCTGGCGGCCCAGATCGCCGCGCTGCGCAAGTATCGCCAGAAGCGCTGATCGAGAGACAGCCCATGCGCGCCGCATTCGACGCCGGCGCCGTACTTTCCAGGCCCGCCTCGTGCGGGCCTTGTTTTTTGATAACTAATGCCTTTGGGCGACAGCCAGGCACTGCCTAAAATCCACACCATGTTTCTAGGCAAGGCCAAGGCGGGCGAAAACGTCCAGGTGAAGGCTGCGGCGCTGCTCATCACGTCGGGCGCGCTGGTCGAACTGAGCGCTGCCGACGCGCGCGAAGTGGTGGGCTACATGCGGCCCGAACTGGTGAAGGCCGGGCAGGTGGTGATTCGCGAAGGCGAATCCACCCGCAACGACTTCATGGCGCTGGTGCTGGATGGCGAGGTGACCGTGGAGAACTCCGTCGCCGCGGCGCACGACAGCATGGTGGTGTCGGTGCTGGGGCCGGGCAGTCTGATCGGCGACATGGGCATCATCGACGGCGGCCCGCGCTCGGCCACCTGTACCGCGTCGACCGATCTGGCGCTGGCCGTGCTCACGCGCGACTCGTTGACCCGTTTGATGGAGAACAAGCCCGGCGTGGCGGCGCGCCTGCTGCTGGCCATGTCCAAGCGCATTGCCGATCATCTGCGCGAAACCAACCGCAAGCTGATGACGTTCGCCCAGGTCAGCAAGGCCTTGCAGCAGGAGCTGGATGCCGCCCACGGCGTGAACAAGCGCCTGCTGGACCAGGTGGCTGCGCTCCAGGGCAAGCCGGTGATGGGCGCCCCCGGCGCCAACAAGCTCTGAAGAAGCGGAGCCCGCGCCGCGTCAGCGCAGCACCGGCTCGTCCGGCAACTGGTTGGGCTCGTCGCGCGACGCCTCGGGCGATTCGGGAAAGTGCGCCACCAGCACCGCCGAGACCTCCTCCAGCGCCTTGGTCAGCCCGTCCTCGAAGCGGCCCTCGTGCAGCGCGCCGCCCAGGCGCGTCACCATGGCTTGCCAGGCGCCCGGCGCCACCAGCCGGTTGACGCCGCGGTCGGCGACCAGCTCGATGGCGTGTTCGGCCAGCAGCAGGTAGATCAGCACGCCGTTGTTGTGCTCGGTGTCCCACACGCGCAGCTTGGAGAACTGCATCAGCGCCCGCTGCCGCACGATCTCGGTCATGGGGATGCGGTCGCGCAGGTGGCGCCACAGGTAGCTGGTGGGCAGCCCGCCCTCGACGCAGATGCGCACCTCGCCGGTGTGGCGCTGCTCGCTGGCGGCCACGCGGCGGCGCAATTGTTCGGCCAGCGCCGGGGAATGGCGCGCGCGGCATCGGTGTGGTCGAGCCAGCGGTGGCGGATCAGGCGGGCGATGGTCTTGAACACGGTCACCACCCCGCTGGCGCCGCCGCCACCAAAATTGCCGCCGCCGCCAGAGCCGAAGCCACCCCGAAGCCGCCGCCAAAACCGCCACCGCCGCCGCCCCAGCTGCCCCCGAGGGCGGCGGGATCACCGGGCCGCCCCAGCCGCCCGAGCGCCCGCGCGAGCGCGGTTGCGGCAGGGCCGACACGATGCCGCTGAACAGCGCGAACACCAGCGCGATGACGCCGGCGATGATGGCCAGTGCCAGGCTGGCCGTGACCACGAACGCCAGCCCGCCCACGCCCGCGCCGGTGGCCAGCGCCCCCAGCTTGCGGCCGAAGATGCCACGCGCGAAGGCGTTGATCATCGGCATGGCGACGAACAGCAAAATGGCCAGCTCGAACAGGCCCAGCCCCAGGTCGCCCTGGCCGCTGCGCCCTGCGGCTGCGTCACCGGCGGCAGCGCCTCGCCCCGCACCAGCGCGCCGATGCGGTCCACGCCGGCGTTCAGCCCGCCGGCGTAATCGCCGTTGCGGAAATGCGGCGTGATGGCCTCGTTGATGATGTGGCTGGCGGCGATGTCGGGCACCGCGCCTTCCAGCGTCTTGGCCACCTCGATGCGCACGCGCCGGTCCTGCACCGCCAGCAGCAGAATCAGGCCGTCGCCGACGTCCTTGCGGCCGATCTTCCAGGTGTTGCCGACGCGGTTGGCGAAGGCGGCGATGTCTTCCGGCGCCGTGGTCGGCACCACCAGCACCACCACCTGCGCGCCCTTGTCTTGCTCCAGCGCCGCCAGCTTGGCCTCCAGCGTGGCCTTCTGGGCCTCGTCCAGCGTGCCCGAGGTGTCGACGACGCGCGCGGTCAGCGGCGGCACCGGCACCAGTTGCTGGGCGTGGGCGGCGAGCGCCGAGAGCGCTATTAATAAAATAGCTATCAGGGCACGAAGGAAGGGCTTCAGAGGCACTTTTTATATGTAAACGATGGCCGCAGGCGAGCAAGGCCTGTGAGCGTCAGCGCGATGCCGCCGGGCCCGGACCAGTGGTGAAGTCCACGCGCGGCGCGGTGGAGATGGCGGCCTCGTTGGCCACGGTGAAGTTTTCCTTCGGCTTGTAGCCGAACACCATGCCCGTCAGGTTGGTCGGGAAGCTGCGTGCCAGCACGTTGTACTGCTGCACCGCCTCGATGTAGCGGTTGCGCGCCACGGCGATGCGGTTCTCGGTGCCTTCCAGCGCCACGCGCAGATCGGCGAAGGCCTTGTTGGCCTTCAAGTCGGGGTAGCGCTCCACCGTCACCATCAGGCGGCTCAGTGCGCTGGACAGCTCGCCCTGCGCGGCCTGGAATTGCCTGAAGGCTTCGGGGTTGTTCAGCGTTTCGGGCGTCACCTGGATGCTGGTGGCCCTGGCGCGGGCGTTGATCACCTGGTTGAGCGTGTCCTGCTCGAACTGGGCTTCGCCCTTGACGGTGTTGACCAGGTTGTCGATCAGGTCGGCGCGGCGCTGGTACTGGTTGACCACCTCGCTCCAGGCCGACTTGGTGGCTTCGTCCAGGCGCTGGAAGTCGTTGTAGCCGCAGCCGGTGAGCGACACGGCCATCGCCAGCACGGCGCCGATCTTGAGCAGCCAGCTTTTCATGGGAATTCCTCCGAACTCAGAGAGTGGTTTTGAACAGGCGCGGAAGTTAGCATGAAACGAATGCTTTGTTCTGTAGGCTGAGCGCTCGTTCTGCGCCCACCCCATGTTCGCGTGGTGTGCTGGCCACGCGGCACAATGCGGGGCTGTCATCACCCGAGCCTTCGCGTGCCATGCCCAAGTCCCGCTACCGCGCCGCCCAGCACGGCGGTTCTGCCGACGACGTCGAAGCCGCCTTCTACGAAGCGCTGCAGGCCGGCGACATCGAGCAGCTCATGGCCTGCTGGGCCGACGAGGACGACATCGTCTGCGTGCACCCCGGCGGGCCGCGGCTGGTGGGCGCGGCGGCCATCCGCGCCGCGTTCGAGGCCATGTTCGCCAACGGTGCCGTGCGCGCCCACCCCGAGCGCCTGCGCAAGGTCGAATCGCTCGGCGCCGCCCTCCACAACGTGCTGGAGCGCGTGGACCTGGTGACCGCCGAAGGCACGCAGCACGCCTGGGTGGTGGCCACCAACGTGTACTTCAAGACGGCACAGGGCTGGCGCCTGGTGGCGCACCATGCCAGCCCCGGCCGCAGCGAGGTGGCCGAGGTGTCGCAGCCGGCGCAGCTGCTGCATTGAAGCTGCGGGCTGCGGCCTTTTCAAGAAAAAGTGGCTTCAGCGCCCGACGGGCAAGCGCAGGCAGCTATCAAAATAGAAGTGACCCCTATCGCGCGCCCGCCTGGCTGCCGGGCGGCCAGTTGCAGACGCTGTGGCCGGCGCTCCACGCGCGCCGTGTGGCCGGGCCGCGCATCGCCTACCGGCGCGAGCGCTGGGACACGCCCGATGGCGACTTCGTCGATGTCGACTGGCTCGAACCTGCCGCACCGGCCGGCGCGCCGCTGCTGGTGCTGTTCCACGGCCTCGAAGGCTCGTCGCGCAGCCACTACGCCGAGGCCTTCGCCGGCTGGGCGCGCTCGCACGGCGTGGGCCTGGCGGTGCCGCATTTCCGCGGCTGCTCGGGCGAACCCAACCGCGCCCCGCGCGCCTACCACTCGGGCGACTTCGCCGAGGTCGGCTGGCTTCTGGCGCGCTTCCAGGGCGCGCAACGGGCGCGCGGCGGCGGGCCGGTGCTGGCCGTGGGCGTGTCGCTGGGCGGCAATGCGCTGCTGCGCTGGGCGGGCGAGGCGGGCGTCAGCGCGGGGACGCTGGTCGCGGCGGTGGCGGCGGTGTGTTCGCCGCTCGACCTGGCGGCGGGCGCGCAGGCCATCGGACGCGGCTTCAACCGGCAGGTCTACACCCGCCTGTTCCTGCGCAGCATGAAGACCAAGGCGCGCGCCAAGCTGGCGCAGCACCCCGGCCTGTTCGACGCCGGGCGCCTGCGCGCCGCACGCGACCTGATCGCCTTCGACGACCTGTTCACCGCGCCGCTGCACGGCTTTGCGGGGGCCGGCGATTACTACCGCCGCGCCTCGGCCAAGCCGGTGCTGGCCGACATCCGCGTGCCCGCGCTGGCGCTGAACGCGCAGAACGACCCGTTCGTGCCCGCTGCCTCGCTGCCGCGCGCGGGCGAGGTCGGCCGCCACGTGACGCTGTGGCAGCCGCCCGAGGGCGGCCACGTCGGCTTCTGCCAGGGCCGGGCGCCGGGCCATGTGTTCTGGCTGCCGCGGGCGGTGGGTGGCTGGCTGCTGGCGCAGGCAGAGGTCCCGGCGCGGGCCGGCCATGCCAGCTCGTGACTGGCATGAAGGGGGGACTTGGGTGAATTTCTTGATGATCACTGAATGGTTCCAGCGCTTTACTGATCGGCGCTGACAGCTCATCAAAAAGAGCGATCAACGGCGTCAAATTGTTGTCGCCGGAATCCTCGCCTCATGGGCCGTTGACAAGGCGCCTGGACACACCTGCCCGCACTGCTGGCCATAATGGCCGCATGGACGACATCGTCAGGCAGGCCATGGCCAAGTGGCCCAATGTGCCCAGCGCCTATGGCTGGCTGGGGCTGGACGCGCGCGGCAACTGGTACCTGCGCGACGAGCAGGCGCAGGCGGCCGGCGCGTTTGCCAGCGGCCGACCGGGCGCCAAGGGCGCGCTGGTGCAGCTGGAGAAGCTGGTCGACTTCATCCAGCGCAATTACGAAGTCGACGAGGCCGGCCGCTGGTTCTTCCAGAACGGGCCGCAGCGCGTGTTCGTCGAACTCGAAGCCACGCCCTGGATCTGGCGCGTGGCGGCCGACGGCAGCGTGACCGCGCACGACGGCCGCCCGGCGCAGGTGCACGCGGTGTTCACCGACGAGCAGGGGCGGGTGTACCTGCGCACTGACCGGGGTTTCGGCCTGGTGCACACGCAAGACGTGGCCGGCGTGGCCGAGGCGGTGGAAGCCGGCCGCTGGACGCCGCAGGCGGTGCAGGCGGCTGAACTGCCGGTGCGGGAAGGCTATGTGCCCAGTCCCCAAGCGCAGGCTGGCGGCCGGTGAGCAACTGATTGCTTCTGTCTGGCTTGATCGTCAAGAAGTCTCGGATGCCGCGCGGATCGCATCCGCCGTGTGGGAGCGGGCTGACCCGCGATCAAGCGGTGGTGGCGACCAGGCGCCTCATCGCGGGCCAGCCCGCTCCCACAACGCTGTCTGACACTGGTTGCCGATCACGCTGTTTTGATAGCGGCCGGCGCTTGATGGGATTGGCCTGGCGGCCAATTTGGCCATAAAAAAGCCGCTCATCAAGCGGCTTTTTGAGTGCTGGCGCAAGGGGCTTTCAGCGCGCGGCGTTCACCATGTAATCCACGGCGGCCTTGATCTCGTCGTCGGTGGCGGTGGAGGCGCCGCGCGGTGGCATGGCGTTCAGGCCGTTGATGGAGGACTTGTAGAGCGCGTCCATGCCTTTGGCGATGCGCGGTGCCCACTCTTCCTTGTTGCCCGACTTGGGCGCGCCCGCCACGCCGGCGGCGTGGCACACGGTGCACGACTTTTCGTACAGCGCCTTGCCCACTGCCGGGTCGGACGTGGTGGCGGCTGCGGCGGCGCCCGGTGCCGCTGCAACAACGGCAGCGGCAGGCGCGGCCGCCGAGGCTTCTGCGGCAGCAGGCGCGGCAGCAGCCGGCTCGGAGGCGGCTGCAGGTGCAGGCGCCGGTGCAGCAGCCGCTGCCGGCTCTGCGGCAGCCGGGGCGCCACTGGCCGCATCGGCCGGAGCCGCCGGCTCGGCGAGCTTGCCGCCAGCGGCGTTGGCCATGTAAACCACGGCGCGGCCGATTTCCAGATCGGAGAAGTTGCCGCCACCTTGCGGTGCCATGGCGCCCTTACCCTTCAGCGCCGAGGTCAGCAGGGCGTCGTAGCCCAGCGCGATGCGCGGCGCCCAGGCCGCGTGGTCACCCGACTTGGGCGCGCCCGACACGCCGGTGGCATGGCAGGCCGTGCACTGGGCCTTGTAGACCGCTTCGCCGGTCTGCAGCGGGCGGTTGGCATCGCGGATCTCGACCGTGCCCACCTTCTGCAGGCGCTCGGCGATGCCGCGCTGCACTTCGCTGACGCCCGGCGCCGGCAGCGTGGCGGAGGTGACGTAATAGACCAGGCCGATGATGATGAACACCGGCAGCACGAAAGCCAGAACGCTGGCCCAGAACAACTGCTTGGGCGTCTTGATGGGGCCGGTGTGTGCTTCGTGCGTGATGTCGCTCATGGCGTCCTCGGGAGGGCTCGGTCGTGGGTTGTGCGGGGTGCGCGGCACGCAGCCAGCCAGCAACCACCGGGGCTCGCGCGCGACGAAGGGCGATTATAGGCCGCGCCCAGGCGGCCATCGGGCGCAGACAGCCGCCGGGCGGCGCGCTGTTCGTCAGCTGGCGGCCGCGACGGGCGGCATCGGCGGCTGGTAGTCGGTCCAGCCGCCACCCAGGGCCTTGTACAGCTGCACTTCGTTGGCGCGCTGTGCCAGCCGCACCTGGGCCAGCGCCTGCTCGATGGCGAACAGCGAGCGCTGCGCGTCCAGCAAGTCCAGGTAGTTGGCGATGCCGTTGCGGTAGCGCAGGTCGGCCAGGCGGAAGCGGTCGCGCTCGGCCGCGGCCTGCGCCTGCAGCGCGCTCAGCTGGTCGGCCAGCGTGGCGCGGCCGGCCAGCGCGTCGGCCACCTCGCGGAAGGCGGTCTGGATCGACTTCTCGTACTGCGCCACGGCGATCTCGCGGCCGGCGCGCGCGGCGTCCAGGTTGGCCTGGTTGCGGCCCATGTCGAAGATCGGCAGCGTGATGCTGGGCCCGAACGACCAGGCCTTGCTGCCGCTCGAGCCGAACAGGCCGTCCAGATCGCCGCTGACGCGGCCCAGCGAGCCGGTGAGCGAAATGCGCGGGAAGAAGTTGGCGCGCGCCGCGCCGATGTTGGCGTTGGCGGCGATCAGCTGCTGCTCGGCGGCGCGGATGTCGGGGCGGCGCAGCAGCAGGTCGGACGGCAGGCCGGGAGGCACCTCGGTGAAGGTGGGCAGTTCGGCCACCGGCTCGACCGCGGCGGTGGGCTGCGACAGGCTGCGCGGCGCCTCGGGCGTGACCACTGCCGGCACGGGCGGGATCAGCCGCTCGGGGATCGGCTGGCCCACCAGAAGCGTCAGCAGGTTGATGTCCTGCGCGCGCAGGCGCTGCTGCTGGGCGCGCGTGGCCTGCGCGTTGGCGGCCAGCGATTCGGCCAGGCGCATGTCGAGCGCGGACGAGGCGCCGTTGTCGAAGCGCAGCCTGGTCAGGCGCAGCGACTGCTCGCGCGTGCCCAGAGTGCGCTCGGTCAGCAGCAGCAGCTCGGTGTCGGTCTTCAGCTGCAGCCAGGTGCTGCTGACGGCGGCGATCAGGCTGATCTGCGCCGCCTTGCGCGCTTCCTCGGTCGCCAGGTAGTTGGCCAGCGCCACATCCTTGAGCGCCGCCACGCGACCGAAGAAATCCAGCTCCCAACCGGCCACGCCGATGCCCACTGTGTAGTTCGACGACACACTGGGCCCGCCCAGCGCCTGCATCGGGTTCGGGGCCGAGCGCGTGCCGCTGGCCGAGGCGCCCACCGTGGGGAACTGGTCGGCGCTGCGGATCTGGTACTGCGCGCGCGCCTGCTCGATGTTCTGCACCGCCACGCGCAGGTCGCGGTTGTTCTCGATCGCCATGGCGATCAGTTCGCGCAGCTGCGCATCGTGCACGAACTGCTGCCACGGCAGGTCGGCGGCGGCGATGCCGCCCACTTCCTGGGCGCCGGCGCTGTCGGGCCAGGTGGCGGTGACGGGCGCGGCCGGGCGCTCGTACTTCGGCACGAAGGAGCAGCCGGCCAGGACGGCGAGGGCCAGGGTGCTGAGGCCGGCACGCAGGCCGGGCAGAGGGGTGCTTGTCGTCATGGAATCATGACCTCCTTGGGGGCTTGGTCGGCCGGGGTGATTTCCTCGCCGGCGGCCAGTTCGCGATCATGCGCGCGTTGCTCGCGGCTGCGGAACATGGTGCGCACCAGCAGGAAGAATACCGGCACCATCATGACCGATAGCGTGGTGCCCACGGTCATGCCCCAGAACACGCCGGTGCCGATTTCGCGCTGGCTGGCCGAGCTGGCGCCCGAGGCGATGTACAGCGGCACCACGCCCATGATGAAGGCCAGCGAGGTCATCAGAATGGGTCGAAAGCGCAGCCGCGCCGCCGCCAGCGAGGCCTGCAGCACGCTCATGCCCTGCGCCTGCAGGTCCTTGGCGAACTCGACGATCAGGATGGCGTTCTTGGCCGACAGGCCGATCACCGTGATCAGGCCGATCTGGAAGTACACGTCGTTGGGCATGGCGCGTATCCACACGCCGAACAGCGTGCCCAGCACGCCCAGCGGCACCACCAGGATCACCGACAGCGGAATGGTCCAGCTCTCGTACAGCGCGGCCAGGCACAGGAACACCGCCAGGATCGAGAACGCGTACAGGATGGCCGATGAGGCGCCCGCCTTCTTCTCGTCCAGCGAGATGCCGGTCCACTCGTAGCCGAAGCCGGCCGGCAGCGTCCCGGCAATGCGCTCCATCTCGGCCATGGCGTCGCCCGTCGAATAGCCGGGCGCCGGCTCGCCGGTGATGGACATGGACGGATAACCGTTGTAGCGCTTGAGCTGCATGGGGCCGCTGACCCACTTGGCGCTGACCATGGTGGACAGCGGCACCAGCTGGCCCTGGTTGTTGGGCACCTTGAGTGCCAGCACGCTCTCGGGTGTCATGCGCTTGTCGGCGTCGGCCTGCACCGTCACACGCTGCATGTAGCCCTGGTTCGGGAAGTCGGTGACGTAGGCCGAACCCAGCGCCGTGCCCAGCGTGTTGGAGATGGCGGCCACGCTGACGTTCTGCGCTGCGGCGGCGTCGCGGTCGATCTCGATTTCCCACTGCGGCGCGTCTTCCACGCCCTCGGGACGTACGCCGACCAGGATCGGGCTTTGTGCCGCCGTGCCCAGCAGCTGACCGCGCGCGGCTACCAGCGCCTCGTGGCCCATGGCGTTGCGGTCGAGCAGGCGGAACACAAAGCCGCTGCCGGTGCCCAGCTCGGGGATGGCCGGCGGCGTGATGACGATCACGAAGGCGTCGCGGATGCTTTGCAGCGCGCCGGTGGCGCGCCCGGCCAGCGACATGGCGCTTTCCTCCGGCTTGGTGCGCACGCCCCAGTCCTTCAGCGTGGCGAAGGCCAGCGCCATGTTCTGCCCGGTGCCGGAGAAGTTGAAGCCGATGATGCTGACGATGTTGTCGACCTCGGGCTGCTCCATCATGTAGGCCTCGACCTCCTTCATCACGTTGAGCGTGCGCTCCTGCGTGGCGCCTGGCGGCAGCTGGACGTTGACGATCACGTTGCCCTGGTCCTCGGTCGGCAGGAAGGCGGTGGGCAGGCGCATGAACAGCAGCGCCACAACGGCGATGATGGCCGCGTACACCGCCATCATGAGCCAGCTGCGGCGCATCACGCGCACCATGCCGCGCTCGTAGCCGCGCGTGGCGCGGCCGAAATGGCGGTTGAACCAGTTGAAGAAGGGGCCGAAGAAGCCCGTCTTCTTGTCGTGCGCATGGCCCTTGGGGATGGGCTTGAGCATGGTCGCGCACAGCGCCGGCGTCAGCGTCAGCGCGAAGAAGCCGGAGAACGCGATCGACACCGCCATCACCAGGGAGAACTGGCGGTAGATGTTGCCGGTGGCGCCCGCGAAGAAGGACAGCGGCAGGAACACCGCCACCAGAATCACCGTGATGCCGATCACCGCGCCCGAGATCTGGCTCATGGCCTTGATGGTGGCCGCCTTGGGCGGCAGCCCTCCTCGGCCATGATGCGTTCGACGTTCTCCACCACCACGATGGCGTCGTCCACCACGATGCCGATCACCAGCACCATGGCGAACATTGCCAGGATGTTGATCGACATGCCCAGGTACAGCAGCACGGCGAAGGTGCCCAGCAGCGCGATGGGCACCACGATGGTCGGGATCAGCGTGTAGCGCCAGTTCTGCAGGAACACGAACATCACGATGACCACCAGCGCGATGGCCTCCAGCAGCGTCATCACCACCTTCTGGATCGAGATCTCGACGAACTTGGAGGTGTCGTAGGGCACCGCCCAGCTCACGCCCTCGGGCAGGAAGGATTCCAGCTCGCTCATCCGCTGCTTGATGGCGGTGGCCGTGGCCATGGCGTTGCCGGTGGAGGTCAGCTGGATGCCGACCGCCACCGAGGGCTGGCCGTTCTGGCGCGAGTTGAAGGTGTAGGTTTCAATGCCCAGTTCGACGCGCGCCACGTCGCGGATGCGCACCGACGAGCCGTCGGCGCGCGCGCGCAGCACCACGTCGCCGAATTCCTCGGGCGTGTCCAGCTGGCCGCTCGGCACGGTGATGGTGGCGTTGATGGTCTGGCCCGGCAGGCTGGGCGTATCGCCCAGCGAGCCGCCGGCAATCTGCATG
Organism: Ottowia beijingensis; assembly: GCF_013423955.1. Classification (GTDB taxonomy): domain Bacteria; phylum Pseudomonadota; class Gammaproteobacteria; order Burkholderiales; family Burkholderiaceae_C; genus Ottowia; species Ottowia beijingensis. Next base: position 2,272,725 of record NZ_JACCKX010000001.1, read on the forward strand.
CTCTGGCTGGTGATGGCGCTGTTGACGTCGGCCGCCGTCAGGCCGTAGCCTTCCAGCTTGGCCGGGTCGATCCAGATGCGCATGGCGCGGCCGGACGCGAACAGCTGGGCATCGCCCACGCCTGGCACCCGTTTGAACTCGGGCAGCAGGTTGCGGTTGACGTAGTCCGCCACGTCGTCACGGGTGGCGTTGCCACTCGAGTTGAAGCTCACCACCATCAGGAAGTTGGTGCTGGCCTTGTCGATCCGCACGCCGGTGCGCTTGACCAGATCGGGCAGGCGGGGTTCGGCGCGCGAGAGGCGGTTCTGCACCTCGACCTGGGCGATGTCCGGGTCGGTGCCGGGCTCGAAGGTCAGCGTCAGCTGCGCGAAGCCGGCGGCCGGCGAAGTGGCCTCCATGTACATCAGGCCCTCGGCGCCGTTCATCTCGCGCTCGATGAGCGAGATCACGGTTTCGTCGATGGTCTTGGCGCTGGCGCCGGGGTAGGTGGTCATCACGCGGATGGTGGGCGGCGCGACCGAGGGGTACTGCGACACCGGCAGCTGCGTGATCGACACGATGCCGGCGATCACCACGAAGATGGCGATCACCCAGGCAAAGATCGGGCGGTGGATGAAGAACTTGGGCATGGTGGGCGCCTCTTCCGATCAGCGCGAGGCCGCCGCTGCGGGGCCCGATGCCGCGGCACTCGCCGCCGCCTGCGCCGGCGCGACGGACGAGGATGCTCCTGATTTAGGAGCTGCCGGCGCTTGCCCTGCCTGCGCTGGAGCCTGATTTGGCTTGTAAGGCACGGGCTTGACCGTCTTCACGCCCGGCATCAGCTTCATGAAGCCGTCCACCATCACCTGCTCGCCGGGCTGCAGGCCGCCCAGGATGATCCACTGGTTGCCCTGGGCCTCGCCCAGCGTCACCGGGCGCCGCGTGAACGAGCCGTCGGCCGCCACCACCGTGGCCACGTCGCCCTGCGGCGTACCGCGCGTGATGGCCTGCTGCGGCAGCAGGATGGCGTTCTCCACCTGCGCCTGCTGCAGGCGCACGCGCACGTACATGCCGGGCAGCAGCAGTTGCTGCGGGTTGGGCACCTCGGCGCGCAGGCTCACCTGGCCGGTGCCGGGGTCCACCGTCAGGTCGGTAAACAGCAGGCGGCCGGCTTCGGCGTAGGGTTGGCCGTTCTCCAGCAGGATCTGCACGCGCGCCGCGTTGGTGCCCGAGCGCGCCAGCTGGCCGCTTTGCAGCGCCTGGCGCAGCTGCAGCACATCGCCCGCCGGCTGGGTGAGGTTCACGTACAGCGGGTTGGTCTGCTGGATCACCGCCAGCTGCGTGCCTTCCTGCGCGCTTACCAGCGCGCCCTCGGTCACCAGCGAGCGGCCGATGCGGCCCGAAATCGGCGCCGTCACCGTGGCATAGCCCAGGTTGATGCTGGCCGTGCGCACGGCCGCGCGCCCCGCGGCCACCTGGGCCTGCGCCGCCTTCTCGGCCGCCACGGCGGCATCGAACTCCTGCTTGCTCACCGCGTTGGCGGCCACCAGCGGCCGAAAGCGTGCCACCAGCGCGCTGGCATTGGCCAGGCTGGCCTGCGCCTGCGCCAGTTGCGCCTGCGCACTCTGCTGCGCCGCCTGGTAGGGGGCCGGGTCGACGTGGTAGAGCACCTGGCCGGCGCGCACGTCACTGCCTTCGGTGAACACGCGCTTGGTCAGAATGCCGGTGGCGCGGGCGCGCACTTGCGCCACGCGCGAGGGCTCCAGCCGCCCGGGCAACTCGGTCGACAGGCTCACGGTGCCGGGCTGCACGGTAACCACGCCCACCTCAGGCGGCGGCATGGCCCCGCCCGGGCCCCGGGCCTGCGGCCTGGTCATTCTTGTTGCCGCAGGCGGCCAGGGCGGCGGCCAGCAGCACGGCGGCCCCCACGGGCAGCAGGCGGCGCGGTGAAAGGCGGCGGATGGCGGGATGGTCGGGCATGGTTGTTCTCTGGTTGAGTGGCGCGCGCCGGGCGGCGAACGGCCACGCCAGGCGCGAAAAAGGCGAAAGGTTACAGCGGGCGGCTCGGCTTTGCGCGAACGCCAGCTCCTGACCCCATGCAGGGGAAACCGGCAATTATACATACATTGTTGAATGTATGTATGTTAAGATCCCGTGAAATGTTGCAGGATTTCGAGGACTGAGCGCATGGCGCGCCGCACCAAGGAAGATGCCCTGGCGACCCGCGAGGCGTTGCTGGACGCTGCCGAACTGGTGTTCGAGCAGCGCGGCGTGTCGCGCACCTCGCTGTCCGACATCGCCAAGGCCGCCGGCGTCACGCGCGGCGCGGTGTACTGGCACTTCAAGGACAAGGCCGACCTGTTCAACGCCATGATGGAGCGCGTGACGCTGCCGCTGGAGTCCGAACTGGCCGGCTTGGCCGAGGCGCCCGGCGATCCCATCGACGTCCTGGTCATGCAGCTGCTGCGCTCGGTCGGGCAGATCGCGAACGACGCGCGCACCCAGCGGGTGCTGAACATCGCCGTGATGATGGTCGAACACGTGGAAGACCTGTGGCCCGTGCGTGACCGCCACGTGCAGATCGACCGCGCCAACGTCGAGCGCGTGTGCCAGGTGTTCACGCGCTCCAGCGCCTTGCGGCACCAGCCGCTGCCGGCCAACGCCGAACAGCTGGCCGAGGGCTTTCACGCCATGGTGCGCGGTCTGGTCTACAGCTGGTTGCTGCAGCGCTCGTTCGACCTGGAAGCCACCGCCAGCATCGCCATCGATGCCTACCTTGCCGGCATCGGCCTGCCGCGCCAGCTGCTGCTGGCACCCCGGCGCCGCTGCTGGCGCAATCAGGGATAATCGCGGGCTGTCCAGACAAGCGGCTGTAGCTCAGTGGATAGAGTATCGGCCTCCGAAGCCGAGGGTCGTGGGTTCGATCCCCGCCAGCCGCGCCACTTAAAAAGTCGTTATAAATCAACGACTTGCATCAATTGATGTCCCCGCTACATCGCCCTGCTGCAAAGGGTGATCGATGAATGGGCTTTTCCGCCGGGTGGCTGTTGAGCCACGCCGGTGGCCGGCGTAAGACCGCTTTCCGTCGTTCGCACCGGACCCGCGCTGCAGCCTCCTGATCGCGAGTGGAACGCGCTTAGTCGACCGGGGAGGCCGCCATCCGCGCCGCGCGCGCTGGCCAGGCGGCCGAAGGTGCTTTCCATGGCGCTGACGAGTTTGCTGCTGGCCCCCGCGATGGCCAGTTCGAGCGTCGGCGCCTGGTGGTCGACGGCGAGCGGCTGGCGGCCCGAGGGGCGGGCTTCGAGCAGGCAGCGCTTGTCGTTGTCGCCGCCACGGGCGCTGTTGACGTCGCTCAGATGCGCCTCGATGCGGGTGAGCCGGGCATCGAAATGGCCCACCGCCTTGGCCAGGTCCTGCTCGAAGCGTTCGCGCTGCTTTTCCGTCAGTGCGATGTGGAGGTCGGTTTGGATGAAAACCTGCATGGACAACTCTCCTCGGTGTGTGGCCGCGTCACGTTTTGGATGCCGCGACGCGGGCACGGGCATTGGACAAATTCAGAACCGGTAGGTGGCCGCCAGGCCGCTGCGGGTGGGCATGCGGTCGGCCGGCACGATCACCACTTCGCCGCCGCTGCGCAGCACCCGCTCGCCCAGGTCGTCCAGCATGTCGTCGATCCGCGGATCGTCCAGCCTGGCCTCGACCAGCGCGCCGGTGTCGGCGTCGATGCGCCCGGGGATGTGGCGGTCGGCCTCCAGCAGCAGGGTGGCGACACGCCCCTCGGTCGCGGCGCGGGCCACGTCGGACAGATCGGCGCTGCCTTGCTGCCTGGCCTGGGCGGCCGCAAAGCGTCGATCAGGCCCGCCAGTCGCTCCAGGTAACGCGGCTGCACCACCGCCCAGGCGCGCTCGCGCAATTCGTCGAGCGAAAGCTGGCTGGCATCGACGTCGAGGCTGGCGTCCATCAGGTGCGGGTTGGTGCTGACCTGGCGCAGCAGGTGGTGGTGCTCCGGCAGGGCCGCCAGCAGCAGCGGCCAGCCGCTCGGCCGCGAGTGGTGCTCCAGCACCGCACGATCGACTTCGCGGAAGAACTTCTCGGTGTCGCCCTCGATGCCATCCTGCTTCACGTCGCTGGCGCCGTGCCGCCCCATCACGCCGGGTTCGACCCGGCCGTGCGTGCGCGAGGCGCGGTCGCGCTGCGCTTCGCGCATGGCCAGGTCGTCCAGGTCGCGAGGCACCTCCGGCGCCAGTGCGATCTCGTCCACGCGGTCGCGGTTGCCCTCGAACAGGCGCGCCGAATGCCGGCTCAGCGCCAGGATCTGATAGCGGTCGGCCGACTGCACGATGCGCATCAGGGGCTTGGTGTGAAAGCTGTCGGCGACGATGGCCAGTTCTTCCACCGGGCGCTGCAGCCGATAGACGCCGAACATGTCCGCGGCACCCAGCACGGCCAGGCCCTCGGCGCCGTGGTTCCAGAACTCGGCATCGTCCGCCAGCGCGTTGAACGGTGCCAGCAGCGGGGCGATGTCGCGGTCCGCGTACTTCTGTTGCAGCGAGGTTTCCAGCTGCTTGACCAGGTTGCGAAAGCGTATCGGGTCCTGCTGCCGGTCGGGAAATTGCCGGTGGGTCGGCTGGTACAGCGACAGGCAGGGGGCTTCGTGTGTGCCCAGAATCCTGGCGGGGTAATCGTTGCTGAGGTTGGCCACGGTTGAATCTCCTGAGGCGTTCGCGATGCGCTGCTCATCCCTTGGATCCGGGGGCGACTCGGGGACGTTCAGCGAGGGCACGGAGAAGGCCGCGCGCTCGCATCGATGATGGGCGGTGATCTCGGCACCGCCATGGACCTTATAGCCCATCTGGGGCCGGGTGCATCGAGGCTGGGGCAACCGCCAGCTTCTCTCCGAGGAGATCACCCCAGGACGTGTTCTTGCCTGAGGGCGCCAGCAGGGCAGGGGCGGGCGGAGAAAAAGCCTTGGCGGGTGCCAAGGCTTTTTCAGGGGTGATTGCTATGAATAATGTAGCTGTCTACGCTTGTGCAGCAAGCGCTCAAGCCCTTTTGACTTAAAAAACACTCATGCCGGCAAGGCCACCAGCGGGTTGCCGAACATCGGGTCGTCCTGCTTCGAGGCCAGCGCCTTGTCCAGATCGATCCCCAGCGCCTTGGCCACGCCGGCGCCGTAGGCCGGGTCGGCCGCGTGGCAGTTGCGGATGTGGCGGAACTTGATGAAGTCGGGCACGGTGCCGTCGGCGTTCATGTCGGCGGCGGTGTTGTCGAACAGCGCCTGCTGCTGCGCGGGTGTCATCAGGCGGAACAGCTTGCCGGGTTGCTCGAAGTAGTTGCTGTCGTTCTCGTGGAAGCTCCAGTGCTGGGCGTTGCCGGTGATCTTGAGCGGCGGCTCGGCAAACTCGGGCTGCGCCTGCCACTGGCCGAAGCTGTTGGGCTCGTAGTGCGGCAGGGCGCCGTAGTTGCCGTCGACGCGGCCAATGCCGTCGCGGTGGTTGCTGTGCACCGGGCAGCGCGCCTTGTTCACCGGAATCTGCTGGTAGTTGGTGCCCAGGCGGTAGCGCTGCGCGTCGGCGTAGTTGAACAGGCGCGATTGCAGCATGCGGTCGGGGCTGGCGCCGATGCCGGGCACCAGGTTGCCGGGCGCGAAGGCGCTTTGCTCGACGTCGGCAAAGAAGTTCTCGGGGTTGCGGTTCAGCTCGAACTCGCCGACTTCGATCAGCGGGTAGTCGCCCTTGTACCAGACCTTGGTCAAATCGAACGGGTGCAGGCGGTACTGCTCGGCCTCGGCCTCGGGCATCACCTGGATGTACATCTTCCACTTGGGGAAGTCGCCGCGCTCGATGGCCTCGAACAGGTCTTTCTGGTTGCTTTCGCGGTCCTGGCCCACCACCTCGGCGGCCTCGGCGTTGGTCAGGTTCTGGATGCCCTGCTGGGTGCGGAAGTGCATCTTGACCCAGAAACGCTCGCCCTGCGCGTTCCAGAAGCTGTAGGTGTGCGAGCTGAAGCCGTGCATGTGGCGGTAGCTTTTCGGGATGCCGCGGTCGCTCATCACGATGGTCACCTGGTGCAGCGCCTCGGGGATCAGCGTCCACCAGTCCCAGTTGTTGCGCTTGCTGCGCAGGTTGGTCTTGGGGTCGCGCTTGACGGCCTTGTTCAGGTCGGGGAACTGGCGCGGGTCGCGGATGAAGAACACGGGCGTGTTGTTGCCCACCATGTCCCAGTTGCCCTCTTCGGTATAGAACTTCAGAGCGAAGCCGCGGATGTCGCGCTCGGCGTCGGCGGCGCCGCGCTCGCCGGCCACGGTGGTGAAGCGGGCGAACATCTCGGTCTTCTTGCCGACTTCGCTGAAGATTTTGGCGCGCGTGTATTTCGTGATGTCGTTCGTCACGGTGAAGGTGCCGAAGGCACCCGAGCCCTTGGCGTGCATGCGACGCTCAGGCACCACCTCGCGCACGAAGCCGGCCAGTTTCTCCTGCAGCCACACGTCCTGCGCCAGCAGCGGGCCGCGCGGGCCGGCGGTCAGGCTGTCGCGATTGGTGGGCACCGGGGCACCGAAGTCGGTGGTCAGGTGGGTCACGGGGCACTTCTTGGCGTTGTCGGTCATCGGGGGTCCTTTCGGGCGGTCGGAGAGGGCTGAAGGCCGGCATCGGCGGCCGGCAGTCAAATGATAAATAGTGTTTATGGCACGTCAAAGTCAATAGTATTTATTGACTTCATAGCCTGAGGGCATGGTGTGGCAAAGCGACGGCCTGGCACAGCTTACGTCAGGGGTGGCCTGCCGTGTGCAGGACAAGGCCGGGTGTGCGCCGGAAGGTGGCGGCCCGCGCCCTGGGCCCGCACGGGCCGGCGCGTGTCAGGGTGCCAGTGCGCCCGCCTGCCCGACCACGTCGGCCACGCGCCGCGGCGTGCCGATGGGGGCGGTGGCCTGGCCGCGCTGCAGGGCGGCGATGTCGGCCTCGCTGGGGTACACGCCGGCCAGCCAGTAGTCCATCACCCGGCGCACCAGCGGCGCGGCGTGGGCGGCGCCAAAGCCGGCGTTCTCGACGATGGCGGCCACGGCGATGCGCGGGTTGTCGGCCGGGGCGAAGGCGATGTAGAGCGAGTGGTCGCGCTGGTGCTCGGCCAGCTTGGCGGCGTTGTAGCGGCTCTTCTGGCCGATGCTGACGGCCTGCGCCGTGCCCGTCTTGCCGCCCGACAGGTAGGGCGCGCCGGCAAACACGCCGCGCGAGGTGCCCTCCAGCGTCACGCCCACCATGCCGCGCTTGACGGCCGCCACGTGATCGGGCTTGTAGCCCATCGACTGGCCGGGCGGCTGCGGCAGCTCCTTCACCTGCAGGCTGATGGCGTCCTGCTGCGCCTTCACCAGGTGCGGCGTGTGGTGCACGCCGCCGGCAGCCACCGTGGCGGTGGCGCTGGCCAGCTGCAGCATGGTGAAGTTGTTGTAGCCCTGCCCGATGCCGAGCGAGATGGTTTCGCCCGCGTACCAGCGCTGCTGCTCGGGCCGCTTGTAGGTGCGGCGCTTCCAGTCGGTGGAGGGCAGCACGCCACGCGTCTCGCCCGGAATGTCGATGCCGGTGACCTGGCCGAAGCCCAGCGGCTTCATGAAGTCGTGGATCAGGTTCACGCCCATGTCGTTGGCCAGCATGTAGTAGTACACGTTGCTCGACTTGACGATGCTGCGGTGCAGGTCGACCGCGCCCAGCGCGTGGCCCGAGCGGAAGGTGTGGCCGGCGAAGGTCCATGAGCCGCCGTCCATGATGGTGGTGCCGGTGGTGCGCTTGCCGGTTTCCAGCGCGGCCAGCGCCATGAAGGGCTTGTAGGTGGAGCCGGGCGGGTAGGTCCGCGCAGCGCGCGGTTCAGCAGCGGCTTGTCGATGGAGTTGTTCAACTCGTCCCAGGTCTCGTGGTCGATGCCTTCGACGAACAGGTTGGGGTCGTAGGTGGGCTTGCTGACGAAGGCCAGGACTTCGCCGTTCTGCGGGTCGATGGCCACCAGCGCGCCGCGGCGCTCGCCGTACATCTGCTCCACCAGCTGCTGCAGGTGGATGTCGATCGACAGCCGCACCGAATCGCCCGGCGTGGCCGGGTGGCTGGCCAGCCGCCGCACCGCGTAGCCGCCGGCCGAGGTCTCCATCTGCTCGACGCCGGTGGTGCCGTGCAGCACCTTCTCGTAGCTGCTCTCCACGCCCAGCTTGCCGATGTAGTCGGTGCCGCGGTAGTTGGCGGCGTCGTCGGAATCCTCGATGCGCTCCTTTTCGCGCTGGTTGATGCGGCCGATGTAGCCCACCACGTGCGCGCCGGTTTCGCCCAGCGGGTAGGTGCGGAACAGGCGCGCCTTGATCTCGACGCCCGGAAAGCGGTAGCGCTGGGCGGCGAAGCGCGCCACCTCCTCGTCCGAGAGGCGCATGCGGATCGGCAGCGACTCGAAGTTGCGCGAATCTTCCAGCAGGCGCTGAAAGCGCCGCCGGTCGCGCGGCGTGACCTCGACCACCTGCGCCACGGCGTCGATCGCCTCGCTGACGGGGCGGCCCAGGCGCGAGGGCGTGATCTCCAGCGTGTAGGCGCGGTAGTTGGTGGCCAGCACCACGCCGTTGCGGTCGAGGATTTCGCCGCGGTGCGGCACGATGGGCACCACCGCCGTGCGGTTGGTCTCGGCGCGCTGCGCCAGCTCGTCGTGGCGCAGCACCTGCAGGTGGTACAGCCGCCAGGCCAGCAGGCCGAAGCCCAGCAGCACCACCAGCGCCACCACGCCCAGCCGCAGGCGAAAGCGCATCAGCTCGGCTTCGAGGTTGCGGATCTCGGTCATCATTGGGTGACACCCCTGAGGCGCTGACGCGCCCCCTCTGCTGCGCGAGGGGGACATCGCCAGTGGCCGGTGTAGATGAGGCCACGGCGATCGCTGGCATGGCCTGCTCCGCGGCCCTTTGATTTGGCGCGGCAATTGCATCGGCTGTGGGAGCGGCCTTGGCCGCGATGCGGCAATGGTGGGGCGTGGCCGGGCCCATCGCCGACAGCTGTCACTGGTCATGGCGGCGCAACTGCCGTCACTGACGCGCTGCGGAATGATCTCGCAGAAACTATTAAAGCAATAGCTGCTTGCGCTTATTGGGTAGGCGATGCAAGAGAGTTTCATTCCGACTCCCTCACAGCGGCCGGTTGGCATCCGGGTTCGGCGCGCGGCGCTGCGGTGCCAGCAGCAGCACGGCAACGATGGGCCACAGCGCGGCCTCCAGCACCGGCCCCAGCAGCACCTGCCAGCCGGGGAACATGGCGCCGCCGATCAGGCGCAGCAAAATGGTAATGGCGTGGGCCAGCGCGAACAAGGGCAGCAGCTGCAGCGCCTGCCCCGGCACCGAGAACCACAGGATGCGCCGGTGGATCATGATGGCGCAGTAGATCAGCACCGTGTAGGCCAGCGCGTGCTGGCCCAGCAGCGAGGCCTGGTGCACGTCCAGCGCCAGCCCGAACAGGAAGGCCGCCAGCAGCCCGACGCGGCGCGGCTGGTGCACGTTCCAGAACACCAGCACCACCGCCAGGAAGTCGGGCATCCACAGCACGCGCCCCAGCGGCAGCAGGTTGAGCATCAGCGCCACCAGCAGGCTGCCCCAGATGAAGGCGGGGCTGGCCGGCAGCAGCAACTGCTGACCGCGCGGCATGATCATCGGCGCGCCCCCTGTGCCGCGGCGCGGCGCGCGGGCGGTGCCGACGCGGGCCGCGCCGGCGAGGCCGCCGAAGCAGGGGCCGATGCCGGCGCCGCAGCCGCCACCTGCTGCGGGTTGCCGTCGGCATCCTGCGGCACCTGGCGGGTCACCGGGGCCAGCACCATCACGTGCGTCACGCCCTGCAGCTTGCCAGCGGCGCGCACTGGATGCGGGTGAACGAGGTGTCGCTGCGCCGGTCGACCGACACCACGCGCGCCACCGGCAGCCCCGGCGGGTAGACGCCGTCGACGCCGCTGGTGGCCAGCAGATCGCCTTCCTTCACGTCCTCGGTCACGGCCATGTAGCGCAACTCCATCATGCCGCCGCGCGGCGACGGATCGCCGTACGCCACGGCGCGCGTGCCGGTGCGCGTGTTCATCACCGGAATCACCTGCTCGCGGTCGATCAGCAGCGTGATCTCGCTGACGAAGGGGTACACGCGCGTCACCTGGCCCAGCACGCCCGATTCGTCCATCACTGGCGAGCCCGGCTCGATGCCCTGCAACTGCCCCTTGCCGATCACCACGCGGCGGCTGTAGGGGTCGGTGGCGTCGTACAGCACCTGCGCCGCCACGCTGGCCACCTGCAGGCGCTCGCGCAGGCCCAGCAGCTGGCGCAGGCGCTCGTTCTCCAGCAGCAGCTGCTCCACCTGGCCGGCGCGCTGCGATTGCTCGGCCAGCTTCACGCGCGCGGCTTCCTCGGTCACGCGGGCGGTCTTCAGGTCGGTCAGGTAGCCCAGGCCGGTCTGCACCATCTGCACCGGCTGCAGCGCCAGCCACTGTGCCGGGTACAGCACCGTGGCGATCACGGCGCGCAGCGGCTGCACGATCTGGAAGCGCGCATCCGCCACCATCAGGAACAGCGCCAGCGCGCTGAAGAACACCAACTGCGACAGCGCCGACGGCCCTTGCTTGAAGAAGGGCGGCGGCGAGCGGTCGAGGGTTTCGAGCGGCATGGGCGTCAACGCGGCGACACGGGAGAATTCACTACCAAAACAAGAGCATTATCCGCTGGTTGCGCCTGCGCCGGGTGACTATTTGTGCCCAAGCCGGCAACCACCTGAAGCCATCAGCCGCGCCTGCCTCGAGGCTGCGCAGCCAGCCCTTTCAGAAGGCCGCGGAGCAGGCCACCATGGAACGCCGTGGCCGGGCTTGTACCGGCCACTGGCGTTGTCCCCTTGAGGGAAGGCGCGCAGCGCCACAGGGTGGGCCTATTCATTCGTGAAGATGTTGCCCAGCCGCTCCATGCGCTCCAGCGCCAGGCCGCAGCCGCGCACCACGCAGGTCAAGGGCTCTTCGGCCACCAGCACGGGCAGGCCGGTTTCTTCGGCCAGCAGGCGCTCCAGGTCGCGCAGCAGGGCGCCGCCGCCGGTCAGCATCATGCCACGCTCGGCGATGTCGGCGCCCAGCTCGGGCGGCGTTTCCTCCAGCGCCTTCTTCACTTCCGAGACGATGTTGTTCAACGGCTCGGTCAGCGCTTCCAGAATCTCGTTGCTGCTGATGGTGAAGCTGCGCGGCACGCCTTCGCTGAGGTTGCGGCCCTTGACCTCCATCTCGCGCACTTCGCTGCCGGGAAAGGCGCTGCCGATTTCCTTCTTGATCAGCTCGGCCGTCGGGTCGCCGATCAGCATGCCGTAGTTGCGGCGAATGTAGTTGATGATGGCGTCGTCGAACTTGTCGCCGCCCACGCGCGCGCTGCCCTTGTAGACCATGCCGCCCAGGCTGATGACGCCCACCTCGGTGGTGCCGCCGCCAATGTCGACCACCATCGAGCCGCTGGCCTCGCTGACGGGCAGGCCGGCGCCGATGGCGGCGGCCATCGGCTCCTCGATCAGGTACACCTCGGATGCACCCGCGCCCAGGGCCGACTCGCGGATGGCGCGGCGCTCGACCTGCGTGGAGCCGCAGGGCACGCAGATGATGATGCGCGGGCTCGGCTTGAACAGGCCGCGCGGGTGCACCATCTTGATGAACTGCTTGAGCATCTGCTCGGTGACGGTGAAGTCGGCGATCACGCCGTCCTTCATCGGGCGGATGGCCTCGATGTTGCCCGGCACCTTGCCCAGCATGGCCTTGGCCTCGCTGCCCACGGCCTGGATGCTCTTCTTGCCCTGCGGGCCGCCCTCGTGGCGGATGGCGACCACCGAGGGCTCGTCCAGCACGATGCCTTTGTCGCGCACGTAGATCAGGGTGTTGGCGGTGCCGAGATCGATGGCCAGGTCGGTGGAGAAATACCGACGAAAAGCTCCAAACATGAAGTGTCCTTTGACGGGCCGCGCGCGCGCACCAGACGCCGCAACCCCGTGATTCGATGCGAATTAAGCGTGATTTCGTGCAAATACGGCCCGTTTCAGGGCCGTTACACCAAAGGCGGGATAATACCGCATCGCTCTCTCACGCCCTTCATCGGCATGAGGTCGAAAGTTCAAATTTACATCTGCTTTCCAGTGTCTTTTTCATGGCTTTGACATCTGACGATATCGGGCGCATCGCGCATCTGGCGCGGCTCGAACTGAGTGCCGACGAAAGTGAGCGAATGCTCACCCGGCTGAACGACTTCTTCGGCATCGTCGAAGCCATGTGCGCGGTGGACACGCAGGGCGTCGAGCCGCTCACGCAGCCCATCGCCGCCATCCAGGACGTGCAGCTGCGCCTGCGCGAAGACGTGGCCAGCGAGCCCGACCAGCGCGAAGCCAACCAGCGCAGCGCCCCGGCGGTCGAGGACGGCCTGTACCTGGTGCCGAAAGTGATCGAATAAGTATGAGCGCCCTGCATGACCTGACGGTGGCCCAGATGGCCGCCAAGCTGAAGTCGCGTGAGTTGTCCGCCGTCGAGGCGGCGCAGCACTTCCTGGCGCGCGCCAAGGCGCACACCCCACTCGGCGCCTACCTGGCGATGAACGACGACGCCACCCTGGCGCAGGCGCGCGCGGTCGATGCGCGGATCGCCGCCGGTGACGCGCCGCCGCTGGCCGGCGTGCCGGTGGCGCACAAGGACGTGTTCGTCACCACCGATTTCCCGACTACCGCCGGCTCGAAGATGCTGGCCGGCTACCGCTCGCCTTTCGAGAGCACGGTCACGCGCAAACTGGCCGAGTCCGGCATGGTGTGCCTGGGCAAGCTCAACTGCGACGAGTTCGCCATGGGTTCGGCCAACGAGACCTCGGCCTATGGCCAGGCGCACAACCCGTGGGACACCAGCCGCACGCCGGGCGGCTCGTCGGGCGGCAGCGCGGCCGCCGTGGCCGCGCGCCTGGCGCCCGCCGCCACCGGCACCGACACCGGCGGCTCGATCCGCCAGCCGTCCGCGTTCTGCAACCTCACCGGCATCAAGCCGACCTACGGCCGCGCCTCGCGCTACGGGATGATTGCCTACGCCTCCAGCCTGGACCAGGCCGGCCCGATGGCACGCACGGCCGAGGACTGCGCGCTGCTGCTGTCCGCCATGTGCGGCCCTGATCCGGACCGCGACTCCACCTCGCTCGACGTGCCGGCCGAAGACTTCACGCGCGCGCTGAACGAGCGCCTGGACGGCCTGCGCATCGGCGTGCCCAAGGAGTTCTTCACAGGCGGTCTGGCCGACGACGTGCGCACTGCCGTGGATGGCGCGCTGGCCGAACTGCAGAAGCTGGGCGCCCAACTGGTCGATATTTCATTACCGCGCACGCAGCTCTCGATCCCGGTCTACTACATCATCAGCCCGGCCGAGGCCAGCTCCAACCTGTCGCGTTTCGACGGCGTGCGCTACGGTCACCGCGCCAGCCACTACACCGACCTGATCGACATGTACTGCAAGACCCGCGCCGAAGGCTTCGGCGACGAGGTCAAGCGCCGCATCATCACCGGCACCTACGTGCTGAGCCACGGCTACTACGACGCCTACTACCTGCAGGCGCAGAAGATCCGCCGCATGATCGCCGACGATCTGCAGCGCGCCTTCCAGCAGTGCGACGTCATCGCCGGCCCGGTGGCGCCCACGGTGGCGCGCGGCATCGGCGCCTGCTGCGACGACCCCTTGGCCGACTACCTGGCCGACATCTACACACTGTCCGCGTCACTCGCCGGCCTGCCGGCCATGAGCGTGCCGGCCGGCTTCGGCGCCGGCGGCATGCCCGTGGGCCTGCAACTCATCGGCAACTACCTGCAGGAGTCCAGGCTGCTGAACGTGGCGCACCGACTGCAGCAGGCGACGGACTGGCACACGAAGAAGCCCCAGGGCATTTGAAGAGGGGCGTGATCGACATGAGCAAACTTATCCAGGGCTACGAAGTCGTGATCGGCTTCGAGACGCACGCCCAGCTGCAAACGCAAAGCAAGATCTTCAGCCGTGCCGCCACCGCCTTCGGTGCGGCACCCAACACGCAGGCCAGCGCGGTCGATCTGGCGCTGCCCGGCGCGCTGCCGGTGATGAACCGCGAAGCGGTGCAGTGTGCTATCAAATTGGGATTGGCCCTCGGCTCCCACATTGCGCCGCGCAGCATTTTTGCCCGCAAGAACTACTTCTACCCCGATCTGCCCAAGGGCTACCAGATCAGCCAGTTCGAGATTCCGGTGGTGCAGGGCGGCGAGGTGTCGTTCTTCGTGGAAGAAGACAAGCAGACGGTGCGCAAAGTCGTCAGGCTCGTGCGAGCCCACCTCGAAGAAGACGCCGGCAAGTCGCTGCACGAGGACTACCACGGCATGAGCGGCATCGACCTGAACCGCGCCGGCACGCCCCTGCTCGAGATCGTGACCGAACCCGACATGCGCAGCAGCGAAGAAGCGGTGGCGTATGCGAAGGAGCTGCACAAGATCGTCACCTGGATCGGCGTGTGCGACGGCAACATGCAGGAGGGCAGCTTCCGCTGCGACGCCAACGTCAGCGTGCGCAAGCCGGGCCAGCCGCTGGGCACGCGGCGCGAGATCAAGAACCTGAACAGCTTCCGGTTCATGCAGCAGGCCATCGACTACGAGATCCGCTGGCAGATCGAGCAGCTGGAAGACGGCCACAAGATCCAGCAGGCCACCGTGCTGTTCGACCCCGACACGGGCGAGACGCGCGCCATGCGCAGCAAGGAAGACAGCGCCGACTACCGCTACTTCCCTGATCCCGATTTGCCGCCGCTCTGCATTTCAGAGCAATGGATCGAGAACACGCGGGCGCAGATGCCCGAATTGCCGCGCAGGATGGCCGAGCGCTTCGTGGCCGACTACGGCCTGCCCGAGTACGACGCCACCACGCTGACGCAGACGCCGGCGATGGGTGCTTACTTTGAAGCCGCCGCCAACGCCAGCGGCCAGCCCAAGCTGGCCAGCAACTGGGTGATGGGCGAAATCTCCAAGCGGCTGAACGCCGAGGAGATCGGCATCGAGGCCGCCAAGGTGTCGACGGCGCAACTGGCCGCGCTGATCGGCCGCATCCAGGACGGCACCATCAGCAACGCCGCCGCGCGCCAGGTGTTCGAGGCGCTGTGGAATGGCGAGGCGAGCGAGGTCGACGCCGTCATCGAGGCCAAGGGCCTCAAGCAGATGAATGACACCGGCGCGCTGGAAAAGATCGTCGACGAGGTCATCGCCGCCAACCCGGACAACGTGGCGCAGTTCAAGGCCGGCAAGGACAAGGCCTTCAATGCGCTGGTCGGCCAGGTCATGAAGGCCAGCAAGGGCAAGGCCAACCCGGCGCAGGTGAATGAGCTGCTGCGCAGCAAGCTGGGCGGCTGAGTTTGCTGCAATAAATATAGCTATCAGCGCCCGGTGGGCGGGCGCTGGAGGCTGATTTGGCTTGAAATCAGCGCTTGGCGCTGCCGGCCGCATGGTCGGCCCGGGCTTGCCACAGCTGCTGCAGGCGCGCGGCTTCCTCGTCGAAGCGCGCGTTGATGCGGTTGCGCTCGTCCTGCTGGCCGGCGATGGCGCGGCGCTGCGCCTCCACGGCCTGGGCGTTGTCCTCGATGCCGCGGCGCACCTTGGCGGGCGCCTTCGACGGGTCCTTCCTGTAGAACTCCATCTCATCGTCCAGCGCCTTGCGTTCCTTGGCCAGCTCGGCAAGGCGCGCCTCGGCGGCGTCGACCACGATCTGCGTCTGCGACAAAGCTTCCGCACGCCCCGCGTCGTGGGCGGCCTTGTCGGGGTAGCGGGTGATCAGCGCCTGATCACGCCGGATGATGTTCTGCGCGCGCTGGCGCTCGATGGCAAGCTCGCGCTCGCGGGCTTCGCGCGCCTCGCGCTCGGCGGCGGTCAGCGTCGGCGGGATGACGCGGCGCGTGGTACCGCTGCTGTTCAGCTCGCGCTGCTCGCGGTCGATGCAGGACAGGATGGGACGGTCCGACGTCAGCCGGCGGCCGTGCGCGTCGATGCAGGTATAGATGCCGCCCGCGGCACCCTGCTTGCCGGCCTGCGCCCACGCCGGCGCCCCACCCAGCACAGCGGCCGCCAGGCCGATGGCCGGCAGCGCATTCACCACGAATCGACGAGCGGAAAAGATCATTGCCTTCAATCAACGCCGTACCGGGCCCGGTAGGCCGACACGGCTTCAAAATGAGTACAAAAATTGTCAGTCTTGGACAGGTGCTGCAATAACTGGGCCAGGTTGGCGATGGCGCACACCTGCAAACCCAGCGTATCGCGGACATATTGCACGGCCGACCAGGAAACATCTTCGCCGTTCTCGGTTGCTTTCTCCTGACGATCCAGCGCGATCGCCACCGCGTGCGGCGTGGCGCCGGCGGCCTGGATCAGCGCGATCGACTCGCGCACCGCGGTGCCGGCCGAGATCACGTCGTCCACGATCAGCACGCGGCCTTTCAGCGGCGCGCCCACCAGCGTGCCGCCTTCGCCGTGGTCCTTGGCCTCCTTGCGGTTGTAGGCAAAGGGCTTGTTCACGCCCAGGCGCGCCAGTTCCACCGCCACCGCCGCGCCCAGCGGAATGCCCTTGTAGGCCGGGCCGAAGAGTACGTCGAACTCGATGCCCGAGGCCAGCAGGGCGCGGGCATAGAATTGCGCCAGCCGGCCCAGCTTGGCCCCGTCGTCGAACAGGCCGGCGTTGAAGAAATAGGGGCTCATGCGCCCCGCCTTGGTCTTGAATTCGCCGAAGCGCAGCACGCCGCTTTCGATGGCGAATTGCACGAAATCCTGCGCCAGCTGGTCGCGCTCGCCGCTGGCCGCCTGTGGTCCGTTCATTGGAGATACCCCTTTGTTCAAGCTCACCAGCCTCAACCTCAATGGCATCCGCTCTGCCGCCACCAAGGGCGTGGAAGCCTGGCTGGAGCAACACGCGCCGGATTGTATTTGCGTGCAGGAGATCAAGGCCCAGATGCCTGACATCGAAGGCCGCTTCGAGATCCTGGCCGGCATGCGCGGCCACTTTCACCTGGCCACGGCCAAGAAGGGCTATTCGGGCGTGGGCATCTACACGCGGCATGAGCCCAGCGAGGTGATCGCCGGCTACGGCTCGCCCGAGTTCGACGAGGAGGGCCGCTACCTGGAGACGCGGTTTGACACGCCCTCGCGCAAGTTCTCCGTCATCAGCTGCTACTTTCCCAGCGGCTCGTCCGGCCCCGAGCGGCAGGAGGCCAAGTACCGCTTCCTGGCCGAGTTCTACCCCGTGCTGCACCGCCTGAAGGCCGAGCGCGAGTTCGTGCTGTGCGGCGACGTGAACGTGGCGCACCAGGAAATCGACCTGAAGAACTGGAAGAGCAACCAGAAGAACAGCGGCTTTCTGCCCGAAGAGCGCGCCTGGGTCACCAAGGTCATCGACGAACTGAACCTGGTCGACGTGTACCGCCGCCTGCACCCAGAGGCGACGGGTGAGTCGTACACGTGGTGGAGCAACCGCGGCCAGGCCTACGCCAAGAACGTGGGCTGGCGGCTGGACTACCACCTGGCCACCCCCGCCATCGCCGAGGCCGCGCGCACGGCGGCGATCTACAAGGACCAGAAGTTCAGCGACCACGCGCCGATCACCATCGACTACGCCATGCGGGTCGTCTGAAGGCTGTTTTGCGGCGCACGGTGGCGTGCCCTGACCTGCTGTGGAGCGGGCTGGCCCGCGATGCCAGCGCATCCGTCGCCGCAAGTGCCGCATCGCGGGCAAGCACGCATCCACAAGCGTGGCCCATCCGGCCGCTATGCACCGCGTTCAAACACATCGGCCGACGTGGGCGGCAACGCCTGTCCTACAGCCTCGGGCCGGCGCGTGCCCTAACCTGATTCCAGCATCTCGTTGGCAGATGCACAGACTTCAAAGGATTCAGACCATGACGAACGACGCAAACCGAGATCCCCTGACCGGCGCACCGGGCGCCCACCCCGTGGGTACCGGCGTGGGCGCTGCCGCGGGCGGCGCCACCGGCGCGGCCATCGGCAGCGTGGTGGGCCCGCTGGGCACGGCGCTGGGGGCCGTGATCGGCGCGGTGGCCGGCGGCCTGGCCGGCAAGGCCACGGCCGAAGCCATCGATCCTACGGTGGAAGACGCCTACTGGCGCGACCGCTACGTGAGCGAGCCCTACTACCGCGACGGCTACACCTACGACGACTACGCGCCGGCCTACGGCGTGGGCATGGGCAGCACGCTGGCCGAGAAGTACCGCGGCCGCCCGTTCGACGAGTACGAGGCCGACCTGGCGCGCGACTGGGATATCTACCGCGGTGAATCGCGCCTGACCTGGCCCGAGGCCAGCCCGGCGGCCCGCGCCGCGTGGGAGCGCGCCCAGCGCGATCGCGGCGCGGTCTGAGGGCGGCCCGTTCGCGGGCATGGCGCAGCGTGCGCCATGTCGTTGATTGTGGGAGTATATGTCTCCGGCGCTTGATTGACGGGCGCTGCAGGCTATCTATATGGGGAGTATATGGTGGCTCTGCCTACGTGCGCCAAGGCGCACGCTGCCATCGCGTGCCATGCCAGCGCCTGCGCATCGGCGTCCAAGGCCGGTCCGTTGCGCCGCGCGCCCGGCAGGGCGAGCGGCAGGGCGCCTGCAGCTTGCGCACAATAGGCGCAGATTGTCAGCTTCCGTTTTCGACCTCGTGACCACTACCTTCCGCTACCACACCATCCCCGTCACCCCGTTCGCGCAGAACTGCTCCATCGTCTGGTGCGATGCCACGAAGCAGGCCGCCGTCATCGACCCCGGTGGCGACTTGCCGCGCATCGAGGCGGCGGTGCAACAGCTGGGCGTCGACCTGAAGCAGATCTGGCTCACCCACGCCCACATCGACCACGCCGGTGGCACGGCCGAGCTGAGCGCGCGGCTGAGCCTGCCCATCATCGGCCCGCACCCGGGCGACCAGTTCTGGATCGACGGCATCGCCGAACAGGGCCGCATGTTCGGCTTTCCGCAGGTGGCCGGCTTCACGCCCACGCGCTGGCTGCAGGATGGCGACACGGTGCAGGTGGGCGATTGCGTGCTGGCCGTGCGCCACTGCCCCGGTCACACGCCGGGCCACGTGGTGTTTCATTCGCCCGAGGCGCAGCGCGCCTTCGTGGGCGACGTGCTGTTCGCCGGCAGCATCGGCCGCACCGACTTTCCGGGCGGCAACCACGCGCAGCTCATCGCCAGCATCCGCGAACGCCTGTGGCCCATGGGCGACGACACGGTGTTCATCCCCGGCCATGGCCCTGAAAGCACCTTCGGCGAAGAGCGCCGGCACAACCCGTTCGTGCGCGGCGGCTGACGTGTCGCGCCGACGCTGCAAGGCAAGGGCGTATCGCACGATCCCCGGCGCGGCAAGCAAAAGGTGAATAGATCACAAACCAGGTGTTAGCCAGTTACTGGCCCTGGCGGCAGCGCGTTCCTAGACTGGCCCTCACGCAAAGCAACGACATGGAGGAACACATGGAAGCTGTCGCCACCATCAGGAGGAGACCCACCAACCCGTCACGACCGAAAAGGCCGACGACCTGCCGCCCGGCTTCTTGCTGCGGCTGCTGGACGAGATCGACTACGGGCTGGTGCTGGTCGATGAGCAAGGCAAGATCCAGCACGCCAACCACCTGGCGCGGCATGAGCTGGCGCGCGGCCGGCTGCTCGACGGCGCCATCGGCGAGACCATCACCGGCCGCACCGCCACCCTCGGCCAGCAACTGATGTCGGCCGTGCACGGTGCGCTGCAGGGGCGCCGGCGCCTGCTGTACCTCACGCACGGCGAGCACACGCTGCCCGTGGCCGTGATCCCGCTGTCGCACGCGGTGGAAGAATCCTGCGGCAGCGTGCTGCTGGTCATGGCGCGCCAGCGCGTGGGCGACAACCTGGCGCTGCAGATGTTCGCCCGCGAGCACAGCCTGACACCCACCGAGGAATCGGTGCTGCGCGCGCTGTGCGATGGCCGCGACGTGGACGAGATTGCCGTGCAGCACGGCGTGGCCGAATCCACCGTGCGCACGCAGGTGCGTTCGCTGCGCGACAAGACCGGCGCCAACGGCATCCGCCAGCTGGTGCAGCGCGTGCTGGCCTTGCCGCCCGTGGTGCCCGCGCTGCGCAGCGAAGGGTGCGCGCCGCGGCGGTCAGCCGCCGCGGGGTTCCAGTTCGTATGATGGGGCATGCCCCCGCGCCTGACGGTCTTCGCTCACCCCCACAGCCTGCCAGCGGCAGACAGCGCCTCGGCCCACGTCGAGGCGCTGGCGCATCGGGGCGCCGAACGCCATTACCGGCGCGGCACGCTCATCATCCAGGAAGGCGACCGTGGCGACACGCTGTACATCGTGCGCTCGGGCCGCCTGCGCGCCTTCGTGGCCGACGCCAGCGGCAAGGAACTGACCCTGGGCCTGTACGGCCCCGGCGAATACGTGGGCGAAATGTCGCTCGACGGCGGCCCGCGCTCGGCCAGCGTCGAGGCGGCCGAGGCCACCGTGTGCGCCGTCATCACGCGCGACGACCTGCTGGCCTACATCGCCGACCACCCCGACTTCGCGCTGGAGTTGATGTCGCGCCTGATCCGCCGCGCCCGCCTGGCCACCGAGAACGCGCGCAGCGTGGCGCTGATCGACGTGTACGGCCGCCTCACCAGCCTGCTGCACCGCCTGGCCGAGCCGCCCGACGCAGAGGGCCACCGCCTGCTGCGCGAGCGTTTGACGCACCAGCAGATCGCCAGCCACCTGGCCTGCTCGCGCGAGATGGTCAGCCGCCTGCTGAAGGACCTGGAGATCGGCGGCTACGTGGCGCTGCGCGAGCGGCGGCTGGTGCTGCTGAAGGCGCTGCCGGCGCGGTGGTAGCCGGTGGTGGGGCGGCCGGGGCTGCGGCGTGGGCTGACAGCCGATTGAACAAGCGCCGCGCGACCTGCGGCGCGGCGGCGCTGGTGCCGCGCAGCCGCACGGTGCTGGCGCTGCGCGTGCCGGCAGCGCTCCAGCCTTCCACCGCGGCGCATTCGTCACTGTACGCCTGCTCATCTGGAATGCTGCTGACGCCGGGCCGCGCGCGCGCGCGGCGTCCGGGTCGGGCCAGCGCGGGCTGTAGCGCGCCCAACTGCCGTCGCGCGCACGTATGCCGCCAACAGACACGGTGCGGCCGCCGGTGGCGATGTCGCTGAAATTGCCACTGCGCCGGATCGGACTTGGGTTGGCCGGATCGTCGACGAACGCCCACGGGTTGCCGCTGGTGTCGTAACTCTCGTCCTCGAAGCGTGACTGGCGCGCACCAGTGCGCGTGCCGATGGTGATGTCGTCGCGCTCCACATAGGCGTCGATCGTGACCGCACCGCCACCCTGCTGCGTGAGGGTGATCTCCCACACCCCGCTGGGCGCCGTCGCGACGGCGGGCTCGAAAGCGGTGGTGGGCTGCAGTGCCAGCAGCGCGCAGGTGCCGTTGGCGCCGCTGGCAGAGCGGCGCGGATAGATCATGGCGCAGCGCAGCAGCTTGTCCTGCAGCCACGCGCCAGATTGGCCTGGCACGAATGGCGGCAGTGGAGGGTGGCCGGGTGGCGTGAGTTGAAGCTGCACCGCAGAGGCGCCCTCGGGAAGCCAGAGCTCAAGAAAGCTTGGTGTCGTGTCATCCGGTGGCACCAGCCAGCGCAGGCTGTGGCTTTCCCCGCCTGCAATGTCAGGTTGGCGTGCGTGCGCGACTGGTAGCTGTTGCCGGCAGCCAGCACGATCTGCAGCCGGCCGGCGCAGCGCTGCACCAGGTCGTCCATGGCCGCTTCCAGCAGCGAACTGCCATCGTGTGGTCCCGCCAGCGCGCCAAAGCTGATGTTGACCACGACCTCGGCGCTTGGCTGACAGCGCGCCAGGATGTACATCAGCGCGTCCAGCACGTGCACGTTCATCGACCCGCCCGACGTGTCCTGCACGGTGCGGTAGTCGAGCTGCACCGCGACGATGGGTGCCTGGCTGGCCGGGTCCTGCAGGCGGTGCCAGTTGGGCGGCGCGTCAAGGTCGGACGGTGGGTTGGACAGGCGGGCGAGCACGTCCCAGGGGCCGGCCGCCAGGTCCATGACATGTGTGCCGTGGCTGATTGCCGTGTCGAGGGCGTGATACGGCACGCGCCCCGCCGGCCACGGCTTGCCCAGCCTGGACAGGCCCAGTGCCGTGTAGACGGCATCCTCATCCACCGCACCGCTGGCATCGCGCACGGCATTCATGGCGTTGTCGATCTGCGCCGCGCCGAGCTCGCGCCCGTAGCCGAGCGCCTTGGGCCGTACGCCCCGGCCCAAGCCATCCTGGCGCCAGAAATAGGCCACGCGGCTGCACTCTGCCGCATCGAGAAAATGCGCATGCGCGAGCGCCAGGCCGTCGTCAATCAGGCCGAATACCCGGTTGGCTGCCACCGGGGCGGCGCCTCGCCAGCGCCAAGTCGACGGCCAGGTGCGAGGACGGCCATGGTTTCGTAGTTGACCGCATCACGCACCGGCAAGCCCAGCTCGACACGCCGAACCAGACCATGCAGGCGCCCGCGCGGGCCCAATTGCCGGAAGAACTCGCGCCGCACGCGTGCGCTGCAGAAGCGCACCGAAGCCGGCACCGCCGTACCGGCCGAGAACGGCCCGCCATGGTAGACGCGCGGTATGCGCAGCCAGGCGGCAGCGCCCGGCACCGCCAGCAGGTCCGCCACACCACGGCCTTCTTCCAACTCCAGCGCCACGGGCAACCAAAGGTGCTGGATGGGGCCACGCTCGTCCACACGGCGCCCGTAGCTCTCGAAGCCTGTCGCTTCGGCCCAGGCCAGGTAGGGGTCGGCCCCGTCGATGGCGCCGTCCCGTGCCCAGTCGATGCCGGTGAACGTGCCCCTGGGCAGCGGCGTCCAGTTCATGCCCACTCTTCCAGCGTCTTGCTCCAGACCAGGTGCAGCATGGGCGAGAAAGCAATGGCGGTGGCACTCGCGGTGTGGCGGTAATAGGGCGCCCCGTTGACCAGGGACACGCGCGGGTCGAAGTCGAGCATCGCGCCGCCCGGCCCGACGAAGGCCGGACCGTCGAAACCCCAATGGTCCACCGTGGCCTGGGCGTCGGTTGCAGTGGGCGTCACGGCGCTGCCGCAGCGCGCGGCGAAGAACCGACCCAGTGCCGTGCCAAGCAGCCGGCCGGCAGCGCTGTCCACCGGGTAATGCACGCCGGCCACCGTGCGGTTGACCGCCACGCGCGCCGCCAGGCGGTCGAGTTGCGCCTGCATCAGCGGTGTCATCAGCCGTGCGGGCAGCAGCATCTTGAGCAGTTCGACCGTGGCGTAAATCTCGGTCGCATGCCCGCTGGGCCAGCTGGCGTGTCCGGGCGTCGGGATCAGTGGTTGCACCTGCGGTGACTGCTCGACGGGGCGTGGGCAGGCGAACGCATGCTTGAGCCGCATCTCCACCGCGTTGACGAGGGTCATGAGCAGGGCCGCCAGTTGCAGCGTCCACTTGTGACGCTCGCCGCTGAGGCCGATGACGCCGCCCCAGAACTCGTTCTGGTTGGGCATCTGGGTCAGGACTTCGGCCTGCCGGTCTCCGCGCAGTTCGGCGTAATTGGCGACCAGACTGGTCTGCTGCTGGAAGATCGCCGGCGTCGGCCGCGTCAGCGACACCAACTCGACCCGCGCGGTGGTGGCAAGGTCGACGAAGGCCACGTGCATGCGCTCGGCATTCGAGGCATCCTTGGCGACATCCATGCCGGACAGCAGGTCGAGCACGCAGGCCTGCAGCCGCGGCGCAGGATCCCAGCGCGTTAGGGCATCGGGTTGATCCAGTGCGGGCAGCATCGGCGGGTTCGGTGGCGGCTGAAACGGCCCCGCCAAGGCCGCTCGGCTGAGATTCTTGGCCGTGGAAAGCAACGGGTTGGCAGGGTCCACCAGCGCGGACACGCTGGCGATGCCACCGATCCCTCCGATTCCGCCAATGCCTCCGATACCCCCAATCCCCCGATGCCACCGATCCCTCCGATACCACCGATTCCGCCAATTCCCCGATCCCGCCCATCTGACTCATGGTGCTGCCTCCATTGCGTTGATCACTCCGACACGCCGACCAGTCGAAAAGCCTGTGCACAGCGCTGTCCGAGTTCGGACATGTTGCTCGCAGACTTGGCCAGGAAACTGCTCACGCTGAAGTCCGGTTCCAGCTGGTGCAGTTGCGCCACCGTCTCACGGGCGGCCACGGTGTCGCCCAACATGGTTTGAGCCACGATCAATGCCCGCAGCGTCGATGTGTGCGTGCGATTGGCGCGCAACGAGCGCAGTGCCAAGGTGTGGGCAAGCTTGTAGTCCTGCGCGGCCAGGGCCGCAGTGGCCGCCAGTGAGTCGTAGAAATACTTCAGCGGGTCCAGCGGCGACAGATTGAGTGCGCGGCCCGTGTCGGCCACCGCCGCAGCACCTTCGTCGCGGAACGCGTGCAGCGTGCCCTTGAGCAGCCACGCCACCGAATCGTTGGGATTGATCTGTAAGGCCTGTTCATAGCTTTGCATGCCGGCGTCCGGATCACGCAGCAGGTTGACGTGAACGAATCCCTCAGCTGTCATGGCGGCCGCGCAGTCGGGTCGGATGTCCAGGGCGCGTCGGGTGCTGTCCAGCGCCAGACGTGCCTGCAATTGGCGGTCCGTGGCCCAGCCTTGCTGCACCTTCAGCACGTGCCACTGCGCCAGCGACGCATGCGGCAGCGGGTGACGCGGCATGCGTTCGGCCAGATGGTCGAGCATGGCCTTGGCGCGCTCGAAGTCCGCACGCGACAGCCGGTGCATCAGCGACACCGCACTCAGCAGCAGGGTGTGGCTTTCCAGTGTGGGCAAGGCCTGCGTGCGGCCACGCTCCAGCTCGGACGACATGACGGACGAGGTAATCCCGGCGACCAGCCGAGCGATCAAGTCGTCGTCGTCCAGAAAGATGCCTTGCACCTGTCCGCGCAATTGCTCGGCCCAGACCACCAAGCCGCTGCGCGTGTCGGTGAGTTCGACAAACAAAGCCACTTGCGTCTGGCTGGACCGGCAGGTGCCCGACAGGACGTAGTTGGCGCCCAAGTGGTGCCGGATGTCGGCGATGGGCTGGGTGCGCTGGCCAAACACAGTGGTTGACAGACGCGAGATCACGTGCAGTTCGGACGTACGCGACAGCGCCGCGATCACCTCGTCGGCGAGCGCCTCGCCCAGCATTTCGTGGCCTGCCTCGCCGCCCTGTGCGGCGAAGGGGATGACGGCGATGGTCGGCCGCAAATCCTGCGGCGTGGCATCACCTTGCTGAATCACGGGCGCGGGCCCGACGGGCCCAACCCGCCACACGCGCACTGGCTGGGCGATGTGCTTGAGGTAGCACTCACCCAAGTCTTCCAGATCGGCGTCCAGCCCAGCGGTCAGCAGATCGTGCACTTCGGCCGTCACGGTGGTCTCGCCCGGCCCGGCCAGGCTGGCGACGCGGGCCGCCAGGTTGACGCCAGAGCCGTAGATGTCGATGGCGTCGACGTAGATCTGCGCCGCGTTCAGGCCGGCGCGCAGGTGGAACTGCTGATCGGGCGGCAGGCTGCGGTTACTGTCGTCGAAGTAATGGTGCAACTCGTGCGCGGCCTGCACCGCCTCGGGCGCCGAATCGAACTCGGCCAGCAGGCCGTCGCCCAGCTCTTGACGTGGCGGCCATGGCGCGCGGGGAGCACCTGGGCACGCGCATGCTGCACGAAGGCGTGCCAGCGCTGCACGACGGCGGCCTCGTTGGCCGCCATCAGGCGCACGGATTCCACCAGGTCCATCACCAGCACCACCTTCTGCCGACGGGGCAAGCCCCATGCCAGCGCCTCGTCGGTCAAAGCGTTGAGATGGACAGTGTCGGAGGGCGGGGGCGGCGGCGTCATACCCTGTAGGGGTGAAAGGGGTGAAGAACCCATTGTGCCGGCTGCGCCTTTCAGTCGCTACTAACGCGGATGGCGTCCTGGCCAAAGAAAGCGGCCCGTGGGCCGCCAGGAATGGTCGGGGCCGGTTCAGCGCGCGTCGATGGCGCGGCCGATGGGTGTGTCGTAGCGCGGCGTGCCCGTGGGCGTGCCGACAGGTTGGCGCGCCAGCGCGGGGCTGGCGGCGGGTTGCGTACGCTGCGCCTGCCGGTACAACCCTTCCACACGCGGGATGTTGGCCTGCAGCTGGCGGATGCGGTCGGGTCCGCTGGGGTGGCTGCTGAGGAAGCTGGTGCCGCCCTGGCGCTTGCTGGCGGCCATCATCTTGTTCCACAGGCTGACGCTGGCATCGGGGTCGTAGGCGCCGCGCGCGGCCACCTCCAGGCCCACCAGGTCGGCCTCGGTCTCGTCGTCGCGGCTGTATTTAAGGCTCAGCAGCTGGGTGCCGATGTTGGCGCCCAGCTCGCCCAGCTGCCCCAGCCCGAACAATGAGGCCGCCACCGACAGCCCCAGCCCGGTGGCCTGTGTCTTGGCGATGCGTTCGCGCGCGTGCTCGCGCAGCGCGTGGGCCATTTCGTGGCCCATGATCATGGCGACTTCATGGTCGCTCAGCTTCAGCTGGTCGAGGATGCCGCTGAAGAAGGCGATCTTGCCGCCGGGCATGCAGTAGGCGTTGATCTGCTGGCTGCCGATGAGGTTCACCTCCCAGCGCCAGCCGCGGGCGCGGTCGTTCCACTGCGCGGTGTGCGGGATCAGCCGGCTGGCAATGCTGCGCAGGCGGCGCACCTGGGGGTGGTTGTCGGGGCCCAGCGCGCGCTGGGCGCGGGCCTGGGCCATCAGCTCGCTGTATTCCTTTGCGAGGCCTGTTCCAAGGCCTCGGCCGGCACCAGGGTGCGCAGCGACGACGAGCGCCCCACGTCCACCTGCCCCAGCACCGGCGCCGCCGCAGCGCTGCCGGCGGCCAGCAGGAAGGCGCGGCGCGGCGACCACATCGAACGGCCCGCGGGCTGGCGGGGGCGGGCGAGAGCGAAGTCTTGGCGTTGCAGATCCAGCACATGGCGGGTGAATAATGAGGCCGATGAGGATGGTCAAGATAACGCAGCCGGGCACCGGCCGGATGGCGCGCGCGGCGCAAACGGGTGCAGGCCTTGTCTGACAGCGCCAATCCCGCCACCACCGCGGCGGCGCCCAAGCCGTCGTGGATCGACACGGTCAAGGTCTACCTGCAGCCGGCCAGCCTGCGCATGCTGGCGCTGGGCTTTTCGGCCGGGCTGCCGCTGCTGCTGGTGCTGGGCACGCTGTCGTTCCGCCTGCGCGAGGCGGGCATCGACCGCAGCACCATCGGCTACCTCAGCTGGGTGGGGCTGGCCTACGGCTTCAAGTGGGCCTGGGCGCCGCTGGTGGACCGTGTGCCGCTGCCGGGGCTGACGCGCCTGCTGGGCCGGCGGCGCAGCTGGCTGCTGCTGGCGCAGCTGGGCGTGGCGGCGGGGCTGGTGGGCATGGCGCTGGCCGATCCGCGCGTGTCGCTCACGGCCGTGGTGTGGTGCGCGCTGGCGGTAGCCTTTGCCTCGGCCACGCAGGACATCGCGCTGGACGCCTACCGCATCGAATCGGCCCCGACCGAGCAGCAGCCCGCGCTGGCGGCCACCTACCAGACGGGTTACCGCCTGGCCATGATCTGGGCCGGCGCCGGCGTGCTGTGGCTGGCCGCGCGGGCACAGGGCGGCGCGGCGGGTTACGACAACCACGCCTGGCAGGTGGCGTACTTCGTGATGGCTGCCAGCATGGCGCTGGGCGTGCTGACGGTGCTGGTCTCGCCCGAGCCGGCGCCGTTGCCGCTGCCGGCGGCGCGCAGCGCGCAGGAGTGGGTGCAGAGCGCGCTGGTGGCGCCGTTTGCCGACTTTTTCCGCCGCTACAAGTGGCAGGCGGCGCTGATCCTGGCGCTGATCGCGGTGTACCGCATCAGCGACGTGGTGATGGGCATCATGGCCAACCCGTTCTATGTGGACATGGGCTACACCAAGGACGAGGTGGCGGCGGTGACCAAGATCTACGGCGTCATCATGACGCTGGTGGGCGCCTTCGTGGGCGGATCGCTGTCGCTGCGCTTCGGCGTGATGCGCATCCTGATGCTGGGCGCGGTGCTGAGCGCGCTGACCAACCTGCTGTTCGCCTGGCTGGCAGGCCATGGTCACAGCGTGTCGGCGCTGATTGCCGTGGTGTCGGCCGACAACCTGGCCAGCGGCATTGCCTCGGCGGCGTTCGTGGGGTATCTGAGCAGCCTGACCAACATCAGCTACTCGGCCACGCAGTACGCGCTGTTCTCGTCGCTGATGCTGATGCTGCCGAAGTTCGTGGCGGGCTTCTCGGGCGACTACGTCAACGCCTTCGGCTACGCGGGCTTCTTCACCAGCACCGCGCTGCTGGGGTTGCCGGTGCTGGTGCTGGTGGCGCTGGCGGCGCGGGCGCAGCGGGTAAGTTCAAAGCCAAAACCGGCCTGAGCGCAAGTGTGCCGGGCGCGGGTAGCTATATTTTGTATAGTTGATTGCTGGGCCGAGCGGCGCGCGGTTTACCTATCTTTACCCCCGGTTCAAGCGCGCACTGCACCGGCGCCCCATCATGATCGGCTGGACGGCGCCAGCGCGCCCGGCCGCTGAAAGGAGCCCATGAGCACCCACCACCTGCTGATGATCGAAGACGACACCCGCCTGGCCGCCATGGTGGGCGAGTACCTGACGCAATCCGGCTTCACGGTGACGCACATGGCCGACGGCGAATCGGGCCTGGCGGCGCTGCAGGACAAGGCGGTCGACCTGGTGATCCTCGACCTCATGCTGCCCGACATCGACGGCCTGGAGGTGTGCCGCCGCATTCGCGCGCTGCCCGGCCCGGTGGCGCGCGTGCCGGTGCTGATGCTGACCGCCAAGGGCGACCCGATGGACCGAATCGTCGGCCTGGAGCTGGGCGCCGACGACTACCTGCCCAAGCCGTTCGAGCCGCGCGAGCTGCTGGCACGCATCCGTGCCGTGCTGCGCCGCCACCAGCCGGGCGCCGCGCCCGAGGCCCAGGTGCTGCGCTTCGGCACGCTGGAGATCGACCGCGATGCGCGCGTCGTCACCGTGGGCGGCCAGCCGGCCGAGCTGACAAGCTACCAGTTCGACCTGCTGGTGACGCTGGCCGAGCGCGCCGGCCGCGTGCTGACGCGCGACCAGATCATGGAGGCCGTGCGCGGGCGCGAGCTGGAGGCCTTCGACCGCTCGATCGACGTGCACATGGGCCGCATCCGCGCCGCCATCGAGGCCGACGTGAAGAACCCCAAGCGCATCCTGACGGTGCGCGGCGTGGGCTACGTCTTCGCCAAGCAGCAGGATTGAGCACGGTGACGGATGTTATTGAATTGATAGTGGATTGCGCTTGATACACAAGGATTCCAAGAGAAAAACCTGAAATCAAGCAATGACGAGCGCAAGCAGCTATGTTTTTGATGTGATGATGCCGCTCAACCCCGCGCCGCCCGGCGCCGCGCGGCTGAGCGCCCGCACAGAGCCCCGCCGTGAAACCCGCCAACCCCATCGCCCGCAAGCTGTACCTGCGCATCTGGCTCGCCGTGGCCGGCAGCGTGGCGCTGCTCAGCCTGCTGGTCGGCTGGGCCTGGCACCAGGCCGAGGAGCAGCGCGACCGCCAGCCGCCCACGCCGCGCGAGGTGGTGGTGCGCAACGCCGCGGGCGACGTCATCGGCAGCGCCGAGGCGCAACCGCGCCGCGTGCCGGGGCAGGGCTTCGAGTTCGTCGTCACCCTCGAAGACGGCGAGGTGCTGACCCTGCAGATGCCGCCGCGCAACCGCACCGCGGCCGGCGGCCGCCCGCGCCGCGGCAGCGATCATCCGCTGGCCTGGCTGCGCCCGCCCTACGGCTTCTGGTGGACGCTGGGGCTGGCGGGGCTGGGCGTGATGATCGGCGTGTTCCCCGTCGCGCGCCGGCTGACGCAGCGGCTGGAAGGCCTGCAGCGCGGCGTGCAGCGCTGGGGCGAGGGCGACCTGTCGGTGCGCCTGCCCGAAGGCGGGCACGACGAGGTGGCCGACCTGTCGCGCCGCTTCAACGCCGCCGCCGAGCGCGTGCAAAGCCTGATGGCGTCGCAGGCCGCACTGCTGCAGTCGCAGAAGTCGCTGCTGGCCAACGCCTCGCACGAGCTGCGCTCGCCGCTGGCGCGCATCCGCATGGCGATCGAGCTGGTGGGCGCGCAGGGCTCGCCCACTGCGCGCGCCGAGATCCAGCGCAACATCGCCGAGCTGGACCAGCTGGTGGACGAAATCCTGCTGGCCAGCCGGCTGGACGCGCGCGAAGCCGACATGGGCACCGTCGAGCCGGTCGACCTGATCGGCCTGGTGGCCGAGGAAAGCGCCCGCGTGGGCGCCGCGCTGGAGGTGCCCGACGGCAGCGGCGACATCATCGTGCCCGGCGTGGCCAAGCTGCTGCGCCGGGCCGTGCGCAACCTGCTGGAGAACGCCGCCCGCCACGGCAGCGCCGGCCAGGTCAGCGCCGGGTTGTCGCTGGCCGATGGCCACGCCGAGCTGCACGTGGACGACCGCGGCCCCGGCGTGCCTGAGGCGCAGCGCGAGCGCATCTTCGAGCCCTTCTACCGCCTGCCCGGCGCCAGCGAGCGCGACGGCGGCGTCGGTCTGGGCCTGGCGCTGGTGCGCTCCATCGCGGTGCGGCACGGCGGCAGCGCCCATTGCGACAACCGCCCGGGCGGCGGCGCGCGCTTCACGTTGCGCTTGCCCGTGGTCAAGAGCACCCCTGAGCAGTCACAAAACGTAAGAAAGAACACTTTGTTCTTGTTTTGTGTCATGGACTCCCGCGAACAGGGGAGTGTCGCAGCGTTGCGTGCTGTGTAGAGTTGTATCTTGAAGCTGTCACGCTGCATATGGGCTCGGCGCGCAAGCGCCGCCAAACACACAACAAGAAACGACTCCGGTCCGGAAACCGCCCTCACGGGCGGTTTTTTGGCCCGCACGCCGCCCTGGGCCCGCGGGCGCGCCACCTACAATTGCCCGCCATGCCGCAGTTCCCCATGGTTCGCTGGGCTGCCCTGTTGTGGGGTTTGCCACTTTCTGGCCCGTGGGCCTGAACTACACCGCCTTTGTCGCCCTGGTGGCGGCCATGCTGTGGCAAGGCGATCTGCGTGCGCGCTTCGAACAGCTGCGCCAGCAGCCCAACTGGTGGCCCAGCCTGCTGTTTCTGGGCTGGGGCGGGCTGATCCTGCTGCTGGGCCCGCGCTACGCAGAAACCGCCTCCAACGCCCTGCACGCGCTGCGCATCGTGCTGATGCTGTGGCTGGTGCTGGCACTCACGGCTGAGGAAGCCGTGTGGGCGGTGCGCGGCTTCGTTCTGGGCCTGGTCGTCAGCCTGCTGCTGGTGGGGCTGCACCTGCTGGTGGGCCTGCCGCCCAGCCTGGTCTGGGACAGCATCGTGCGCTACGGCGGCAACAAGTCGCTGGCCAACGCCGTGCTGATGGCGCTGGCCGCCGTCAGCGGGCTGCTGGTGGCGCCGTGGCTGACGGGCCGTGCGCGGGTGGCGGCGATCGCCCTGTCGCTGGGCGCGCTGGGGGTGCTGCTGACCACGCTGTATTCACGCACCGCCTGGCTGATCGTGCTGGTGGCGGCGGCTGCCGGCGTGCTGCACCAACTGCGCGCGCAACGCCAGCGCCAGCTGTTGGCGCTGGCCGTGGCCGTGGCGCTGACGCTGTCGATCGGGCTGCTGACGCCCGGCGTCAAGGATCGGCTGGTGCTGGGGGTCGACGAGATCGTCAGCGCCCACCAGGGCGAGGCGGTGGGCATCGGCAGCAGCTGGGGCATCCGCTACCGGCTGTACGAGAAGACGCTGGACATGATCCACGAGCGCCCGCTGACGGGCTGGGGCATCGGTGCCTGGAACGACCAGTGGCGCCAGCGCGTGGACGCCACGCTGGCGGTCTCGAACATGCCGCACAACGACTTCCTGTGGATGGGTGCGCAGGCGGGCGTGCCGGGCGCGCTGCTGCTGCTGCTGATGGTGGCGGCCGGCCTGCCGCGCGCCTGGCAGCGGCATGACCTGAGTGGACGGCTGGGCGTGGTGGCGCTGCTCACCCTGCTGGTAGCGCTGGCCACCAATTCGGCGCTGCGCGACGCCTCGATCGGCCTGGCGCTGTGGTTCGTGGTGCTGGTGTGGCAGCGGCTGTCGACCGAGCCTTCGGAGCGGTGGACGCAGGCGCTGGCCGCGCCGCGCCGTGACGCCGCGTTAGCTTAAAAGGTCCGGTCAGCTCAGTGGCCGTGCGCCACCGCCTCGCCCGCCTTGAGGCGGTAGACGGTGCCGCAGTACGGGCACTTGGCTTCGCCGCCGTGCGACAGGTTGAGGAACACGCGCGGGTGCGTGTTCCACAGCGCCATGCCGGCCTTGGGGTTGGGGCAGAAGGTTTCGCCGGCCGGGGTCAGGTCCTTGGCCAGCAGCTCGACGGCTTGGGGCGCAGTCATGGCGTGCTCCTTCAGACCTTGGCCAGCCAGTGCGCGTATGTCGCGTTCTTGCCGTTCACGATGTCGAAGAACGCGTTCTGCACCTTCTCGGTCACCGGGCCGCGCTGGCCGGCGCCGATCTGCACGCGGTCGAGTTCGCGGATGGGCGTCACCTCGGCCGCCGTGCCGGTGAAGAACATCTCGTCGGCGATGTAGCACTCGTCGCGCGTGATGCGTTTCTGCACCACCTCGACACCCAGGTCCTTGGCGATGTGCAGCACCGTGTTGCGGGTGATGCCGTTCAGCGCACCGGCCGACAGGTCGGGCGTGTAGATTACGCCGTCCTTGACGAGGAACACGTTCTCGCCCGCGCCTTCGCTCACGAAGCCGGCCGAGTCGAGCAGCAGGGCCTCGTCGTAGCCGTCGTCCAGTGCCTCCATGTTGGCCAGGATCGAGTTGCTGTAGTTGCTCACCGCCTTGGCCTGCGTCATGGTGATGTTGACGTGGTGGCGGGTGTAGCTGCTGGTCTTGACGCGGATGCCTTTCTTGAGGCCCTCTTCGCCCAGGTAGGCGCCCCAGGCCCAGGCGGCGACCATCACGTGGATGGTGTTGCCCTTGGGGCTGACGCCGAGCTTCTCGGAGCCGATCCACACCAGCGGGCGGATGTAGCAGCTCTCCAGCGTGTTCGCGCGCACCACTTCCTTCTGCGCCTCGTTCACCTGCTCCTGCGAGAACGGCATCGGCATGCGCAGGATCTTGGCGCTGTTGAACAGGCGCTGCGTGTGCTCCTCCAGGCGGAAGATGGCGGTGCCGTTCACCGTGTTGTAGGCGCGTACCCCTCGAAAGCGCCGCAGCCGTAGTGCAGCGTGTGCGTCAGCACGTGGATCTTGGCGTCGCGCCAGTCGACCAGCTGGCCGTCGAGCCAGATCTTGCCGTCGCGGTCGGCCATGGAGAGGGGGCAGTGCTCATGGGAAAGGTCCTGATGTCAGCGGTGAACCGCCGGGCCGGACGTGTGCAGCCTGCCGGCTCGGCGCAAAAGATCAATTCTAAGACTCGGCGCCGGGCGCGGGCAGGGGCGGGGCCGCGTCGGGCTCGCTGGGCACCGGCGGGCGCTGCAGCTGCCAACGCAGCAGGCGGCCGCCCTCAAACTCGGTGGTGACGTGCGAATCACCGGGATCGCGCCAGCGGTACACCTCGGGCTCGGCGCCCTCGGCCGACAGGCGCTCGCCCAGCGAGCGCGTGAGCGCGATCACGTTCAGCAGCGGCATGCGGGGTTTGAGCTTGGCGTTCAGCATCACGGCGCTGCCGACGTAGCCGATGGGCCGGTCGGCGGCGCGCTTCATGATGGTCATGATGCGCGTGTAGTACAGCAGGAACCACAGCAGCAGGCCGCTGAACAGCAGGGCCAGCCCTGCGCCGCCGCCGGCCCGCCAGGCCATCGCGCCCAGTGCGATGGCGGCCATGAAGGTGAGAATGCGTTGCCACGTCATGGGGGCTGATTGTCGCAAACGCTCCACCTGGCCTGGTTCACAAGCCAAATCGGCCTGCAGGCGTCTTGTAGAAAGCGCAGGAAGCTATTATTAAAATAGCATTCAGCGCGCCGCCTGGCGGGCCTGCTGCAGCCAGCTGTCGAACAGCGTCTGGTGCGCTTTGATCCAGCCGTCGGTGTGGCGCTCGATGTCGCGCTCGGTGTTCTGGCCGTCGTTCATGGCGTTGTTCTGCGCCGTGATGTCGCCCACCGGCAGCTTCATCACCTGGAACAGCTTCTTGGCCGCAGGGTTGGCGTCGATGAAGGCGCGGTTGGCCACGATGCGCTGGTTGTTGATGACCGAGCCGTAGTTGCGGCCGTTGGGCAGCGCCGTGTCCTGCCCCGCCTGCGCGCCCGGCATGGCCGAGAACGGCACCTGCAGCCAGGTCACGTCCTGTCCCGGCACCATGACCGAGCTGACCCAGTACGGCGTCCAGGTGAAATAGAACACCGGCTGCCCGGCCTTGAAGCGCTGAATGACGTCGGCGATCAGCGCCGAGTAGTTGCCGCTGACGTGGGTCACGGTGTCGCGCAGCTTGTAGGCCGTCAGTTGCGCCTCGATCTGGGCCTCGCAGCCCCAGCCGGGGTGCAGCCCGTCAGGTCGGCCTTGCCGTCGCCGTCGACGTCGAACAGCCTGGCGATGGCCGGGTCGGCCAGCTGGCTCAGGTTGGTGATGCCGTGCGCGTCGGCGGTTTTCTTGTCGACCAGATAGCCCTGGATGGCGCCGCCGGAGTAGGTGTTGTCGCGCCACAGCCTGGCCTCGCCGCCGGAGTTGTGGAAGTAGTTGTCGTGCAGCGGATCCCAGTGCGTGGCCAGGAAGGTGGCGTCGCCGTTGGCCAGCGCCAGGTGGCCGGTGGCGTATTCCACCTCGCGGATCGGCTTGACGTCGTAGCCCAGCTGCGTCAGCGCCTTCATGACCAGCAGGGTCTGGAAGGTTTCCTCGGCGATCGAGCTCTTGATGGGCTGCACCGTGACGCCCTGGCCGGGCAGTGGCGGGTCGGCGGCCAGGGCGGGCGCGGTCAGCGCCAGCGCGCAGGCGGACAGCGCGGCGGTAGCGAGGCGGCGCAGGATGGCCGCGGGGCGGGAGGGGTTGAGAACAGTGTGGGTCATGGAGTGGTTCCTTGGGTGATGGCTGATGACCGCGCCTGGCGGCGCATGATCTCGGCCTGCGGCCTTCGATGACGGCGCCCATGGCGCCATGAATTCAGTCATGCGCCCGCAGGGCGCGTCATCGAAGGCAAAGCCGAGGTCATGGCGCGCCAGCGCCGGTCATTCGTCATGCTTCAGGCGGCGGCGGTTTGCGGTGTGGGCGAGGTGGCGGGCTGTGGGCGCGCACCACCCAGCAGCCGGCGCAGCAGGCCGATGGGGCCGCGCTGGTGCCAGGCGGCGCCGTGGCGTTCGGTGCGGGTCAGCGCCTGCGTCAGGCGGTCCAGCACGATGGCCAGAATCACGATGCCCAGGCCGCCCACGGTGGCCAGGCCCATGTCGAGCCGGCCGATGCCGCGCAGCACCATCAGGCCCAGGCCGCCGACGGCGATCATCGAGGCGATGACGACCATCGACAGGCTCAGCATCAGCGCCTGGTTGATGCCGGCCATGATCGACGGCATGGCCAGCGGCAGCTGCACGCGCGTCAGCAGTTGCCAGGGCGAGGCGCCGTAGGCCTGCGCGGCCTCGATCAGGTCGGGCCGCACCTGGCGGATGCCCAGGTTGGTGAGGCGCACGAGCGGCGGCAGCGCGAAGATGATGGTGACGATGACGCCCGGCACGTTGCCGATGCCGAACAGCATCACCACCGGCACCAGGTAGACGAAGGCCGGCGTGGTCTGCATGGCGTCCAGCAGCGGGCGCACCAGCTGGTTGGCGCGGTCGCTGCGCGCCAGCCAGATGCCCAGCGGCAGGCCGATCAGCACGCAGAAGAACAGCGCGGTGAGCACCAGCGACAGCGTGGTCATCGATTCGCCCCAGATGCCCAGCAGGCCCAGCCCCAGCAGCGAGGCCAGCGTGGCCACGGCCAGCCGCCCGCCGGCGATCTGCCAGGCCAGCAGCGACAGGATGCCGATCATCACCAGCGTGGGCGGGTACAGCAGCACGGCCTCCACGCCCGACAGCAGCGCATCCACCGGCTGGCGCATCACTTGGAAGGCGGGGCGGAACTGGTCGACGAACCAGCCCAGCGCCTGGTTGATCCAGGCCTGCACCGGCAGCGCGCCGTCGAACCAGCGGGCGATGGCGCTGGTGGCCTCGGCGGCGTCGGCGGCCGCGCCGGGCAGGGCGTCGGAGGCCGAGAGCAGGCCGTCGCCCGTCGCGGTTACGTCGCGAGTCACCGCTTCGGGGCCACCCAGCCATTCGGGGTTGGCGTCGCTGGGCGGGGCCTGGTAGGGGTCCTGAAACTCGGTGGGTGTCTGCGCGGCGGTGACATCGCGCGTCACGGCGGCGGGGCCGCCCAGCCACTCGGGGTTGGCGTCGGTGGGCGGGGCTTGGTAGGGGTCGATGAAGTTCGTTGTAGTGCTCATGAGGTTTCTCTGGCGTCAATGACGTCGCTGTGCTCCATGACTTCGGCTTCGCCTTCGATGACGGCGCTTCGCGCCATGACGGTGTGGTCATGCGCCCGCAGGGCGCGTCATCGATGGCCGCAGGCCGAGGTCATGCGCTCGTCAGGGCGCGGTCATGCGACGGCGGCTTCGGCCGGGGCGGCTTCAGGCAGCGGGTTGCCGTCGGCGTCGGTGTAGGGGTCGAGGAAGGTGAGCAGCCGGTTCTTGCTGACGGTGCCGATGAAGCGCCCGTCCTCGGCCACCACCGGCAGCGGCGCCGGCTGCGCCACCATCAGGCGGTACAGCTCGGTGATCGGCGTGTCGGCCGGCACCGGCTCCACGGCGGGCACAAAGGCGTGCGTCAGCCCCAGCGGGCCGTCATGCCCGTGCAGCGCCTTGCGCAGCGAATCGGCCGACACGGCGCCCAGGTAGCGGTGGCGCGGATCGACCACGTAGGCCCATTCGCGGTCCTGGTCCTGCAGGCGTTTGAGCGCCGGGCGGCAGCCGCGCGTGGGGCTTTCGGAGACTTCCACTTGCGTCTTGCGGGCGATGTCACCGGCCTTGAACACGGCCGCCTGGTCCACGCCGCGCACGAACTGGCGCACGTAGTCGTCGGCCGGCTGGCGCAGGATTTCCTCCGGCGTGCCCACCTGCACCACCTGGCCGTCCTTCATGATGGCCACGCGGTCGCCGATGCGCATGGCCTCGTCCAGGTCGTGCGAGATGAAGACGATGGTGCGGCGCTTGACCTGCTGCAGGCGCAGCAGCTCGTCCTGCATCTCGGTGCGGATGATGGGGTCGAGGGCCGAGAAGGCCTCGTCCATCAGCAGGATCGACGGGTCGGCCGCCAGCGCGCGCGCCAGGCCCACGCGTTGCTGCATGCCGCCCGACAGTTCGTCGGGGTAGCTGGCGGCCCACACGGCCAGGCCCACCTGCTCCAGCGCGGCACGGGCGGCGGCCTCGCGTTCGCCCAGCGGCACGCCGGCCAGCTCCAGCCCGAAGGCGGTGTTCTGCAGCACCGTCAAATGCGGCAGCAGCGCGAACGACTGGAACACCATGCTGATGTGCTTGCGGCGGAAGTCGCGCAGTTGCTTGTCGTTGTATTGCGCGATGTCCTCGCCGTCGACCACGATGCGGCCGACCGTCGGCTCGATCAGGCGGTTGAACATGCGCACCAGGGTCGATTTGCCCGAGCCCGACAGGCCCATGACGACGAAGATTTCGCCCGGCTCGATGGTGAAACTGGCGTCGAACACGCCGATCGACTGCCCGGTCTGGGCCACGATGTCCTGCTTGGCGACGCCCTGGCGTGCCAGGTCCAGCGCGCGTTCGGGTGCGTCGCCAAACACCTTGAACAGGTGCTCGATCACGATTTGCTTGGCCACGGGGTTCCTCCGGTTCTTCAGGGCAACCGGGCCGCGGCAGGAATGCTTCGAGGACGACGCCAATGACGCCGACAACGGGAGGCTGTGCGAATGCCGGGGCCTGGTTGCGGGTAATGGGTGATGTCGCGGGCTCCGCCAGGAACCCGCGCGGTGGGCGATGTGCGGCGTGGCGCGCGCAGCAAGTCCACCTGAGGAAGGGCGATCAAGCCGCCCCAGAAAGCCGGGGTGACAAGGCGGGCGGGCCGCTGCACCGGGGCTTGGAAAGTCGGGCATTATAACTCAATGAGCATGAAGACCGCGCGGCGCTGCGGTGTTCGGTAATGAAGCGCGGTGCCGGCACGCGTGGCCAAGGGCGCGCCCGGCGGTGTGTGGTGCCAGGGTGTGGCGCGGGTTTTGACGGGGGACTTGTTGAATTTCCTTGATTATTAAAATAGCCTTTAGCGCCCGCATGACGGGCGCCAGCAGCTTCTGTATTGATACTGGAACACCGCGCCAAATGGATGTCGCTTGTTTTGGCACCCAAGCCGTGCAAGACAGCTGCTGCGGGCGGCTGGCGCGGGCCCATGCGGATGCGGCGCGGCCGCGGGGTGTGCGAACATCGCTTTTTGTGCCTGTTGGCCCTGCTTACACAGAAAGGTGACTTCCTCATGAAACGCATTGCTTCTCGTCGTCTGGCGGTTGGTGCCCTGGCCGCCGTGGCCGCGCTGGTGGCCGCGCCCTGGGCCCACGCGCAGGTCAAGACCGTTGGCATCACCGCCATCGTCGACCACCCCGCGCTCGATTCGGTGCGCAAGGGCGTGCAGGACGAGCTGAAGGCGCTGGGCTGGGAAGAGAGCAAGAACCTGCGGGTGGCCTACCAGAGCGCGCAGGGCAACACCGCCACCGCGGGCCAGATCGCGCGCAAGTTCGCCGGCGACAAGGTGGACGCCATCGTTGCCATCGCCACGCCCAGCGCCCAGGCCGCCGTGGCCGCCACCAAGAACATCCCGGTCGTCTTCACCGCCGTGACCGACCCGGTGGCCGCCAAGCTGGTGAAGGACTGGCAGCCCTCCGGCACCAACGTGACCGGCGTCTCCGACGCGCTGCCGCTGGCCGCGCAGATGGACCTGCTGCTGAAGGTGAAGCCCGGCGCCAAGCGCGTGGGCTACGTCTACAGCCCGGGCGAGGTCAACTCCACCATCGTGCTGAAGGATCTGAAGGCCGAGCTGCAAAAGCGCGGCATGACCGTGGCCGAGGCCGCCGCGCCGCGCACGGTGGACATCCCCAGCGCCGCCAAGAGCCTGGTGGGCAAGGTGGACGTGATCTACACCACCACCGACAACAACGTGGTGTCGGCCTACGAATCGATGGTGCGCGTGGCGCAGGAGGCCAAGCTGCCGCTGGTGGCCGCCGACACCGACTCGGTCAAGCGCGGCGCCACCGCCGCCCTGGGCATGAACTACTACGACCTGGGCCGCCAGACCGGCAAGATCGTCGACCGCATCCTGAAGGGCACCAAGCCGGGCGAGATCGCCCCGAGGTGGGCGCCAAGATGTCGCTGATGGTGAACCCCGGCGCGGCCGAGAAGCAGGGCATCACGCTGCCGGAGAGCCTGATCAAGGAAGCCGCCGACGTGGTGAAGTGACGCCGGCGAAATAAAATCGCGTGTTTGACACCGGCGCCCGCGTGGCGCCGGTGCTGTTTTCAGGGAGCGCTCTGCCCATGTCCATGCTTTCGCTGATGGGCGCGCTGGAAATCGGTCTCATCTTCGCGCTGGTGGCGCTGGGGGTGTGGATCTCGTTCCGCGTGCTCGACTTTCCCGACCTCACGGCCGACGGCAGCTTTCCGCTGGGCGGCGCGGTGGCGGCCGTGCTCATCGTGGGCGGCTGGAACCCTGGCTGGCCTGCGGCGTGGCGGCGCTGGCCGGCGCGGGCGCGGGCCTGGTCACCGGCTGGCTGAACGTGCGGCTGAACATCCTGCAGCTGCTGGCGTCGATCCTGACCATGATCGCGCTGTACTCGATCAACCTGCGCATCATGGGCGCGCCCAACGTGCCGCTGCTGGGCGAGCCGACGGTGTTCGCGCCCTTCGTGGGCGAAGGCAGCGCCTACTGGGTGCAGCCGCTGGTGCTGGCCGTGATCGTGCTGGCGGTG
Source organism: Ottowia beijingensis (assembly GCF_013423955.1). Classification (GTDB taxonomy): domain Bacteria; phylum Pseudomonadota; class Gammaproteobacteria; order Burkholderiales; family Burkholderiaceae_C; genus Ottowia; species Ottowia beijingensis. The sequence continues at coordinate 2,312,709 of NZ_JACCKX010000001.1, forward strand.
AAGCTGGCGCTGGACTGGTTCTTCGCCTCGCAGACCGGGCTGGCGCTGCGCGCCACCGGCGCCAACCCGCGCATGGCGCGCGCGCAGGGCATCCCGACCGGGCGGCTGACGATGGGCGGCATGGCGCTGTCGAACGCGCTGATCGCGCTGGGCGGCGCGCTGTACGTGCAGACGCAGGGCGGCTCCGACATCTCGATGGGCCTGGGCACCATCGTCATCGGCCTGGCGGCGGTCATCATCGGCGAGACGCTGATGCCCAGCCGCGCGCTCATCATCATCACCCTGGCCACGGTGGTGGGCGCGGTGCTGTACCGCCTGTTCATCGCGCTGGCGCTGCAGGCCGACTTCATTGGCCTGCAGGCGCAGGATTTGAACCTGATCACTGCCGTGCTGGTGGGTGTGGCGCTGGTGCTGCCCAAGCTGAAGGCCGCTGCGCCGCAAGCCGGTACCGACGGGAGGCCGCCCATGATGGAGCTGCGCGGTCTGCACAAGACCTTCAACCCCGGCACGCCGATCGAGAACCCGGCGCTGCGCGGCGTCAGCCTGAACATCGCGGCGGGCGAGTTCGTCACCGTCATCGGCAGCAACGGCTCGGGCAAGTCGACCACGCTCAACGCCATCAGCGGCGATTTGATGGTGGACGACGGCCAGATCGTCATCGACGGCCGCGACGTGACCAAGCTGAACGCCTGGCAGCGCGCCGGCCTGGTGGCGCGCGTGTTCCAGGACCCGATGGCCGGCACCTGCGAGGCGCTCAGCATCGAGGAGAACCTGGCCCTGGCCTGGCAGCGCGGCCAGCGCCGCGGCCTGGGCCGCGCCGTGCGGCCCGAGCTGCGCACGCTGTTCCGCGAGCGGCTGGCGCACCTGAACCTGGGGCTGGAAAACCGCCTGGGCGACCGCATGGGCCTGCTCTCGGGCGGGCAGCGCCAGGCCGTCAGCCTGCTGATGGCGGCGCTGCGCCCCTCGCGCATGCTGCTGCTGGACGAACACACCGCTGCGCTCGACCCCAAGACGGCGGCCTTTGTGCTGCAGCTGACCGACCAGATCGTGGCCGAGAACCAGCTGACCACGCTGATGGTCACGCACTCGATGCGCCAGGCGCTGGACCACGGCACGCGCACCGTGATGCTGCACCAGGGGCAGGTGGTGCTCGACGTATCGGGCGACGAGCGCGCCCGCATGGACGTGCCCGACCTACTGGCGATGTTCGAGCGCACGCGCGGCGAGAAGGTGAGCGACGACGCGTTGCTGCTGGGGTGAGTGGCGGATACTCCCTGTATGGATGGTCTGTGGCGCTTGTTGGATGGGCGCTGGAAGCCGATACTCCCATATAAAGCAATGCTCTGAGCATGGGTGCCCTGCCTGCCTGCCCCTGTGGGAGCGGGCTTGCCCGCGATAAACCTTGAGTCAGGGCGAAAGGCTGCCATCGCGGGCAAGCCCGCTCCCACAAGGCTTGGAGCCGCTGAGTGGTCAGAGGCTGGATCGGCGCCCGTTCAATCCAGCCCGCGCACCAGCGCCATCGCCTCATCCACGCGCTCCACGGCGTGGATGGTCAGCCCTCGAACGCCTTGTCCGCCTTCTTCGGCGCGTTGGCCTTGGGCACCACGGCCACGCTGAAGCCCAGCTTGGCCGCCTCCTTCAACCGCTCCTGCCCGCGCGGCGCCGGGCGCACCTCGCCGGCCAGGCCGACTTCGCCGAAGGCGATGAAGCCCTTGGGCAGCGCCTTGCCGCGCAGCGACGAGGTGATGGCCAGCATCACCGCCAGGTCGGCCGCCGGCTCGCTGATGCGCACGCCGCCGACGGCGTTGACGAACACGTCCTGATCGCCCGTGGCCACGCCCGCGTGCTGGTGCAACACCGCCAGCAGCATGGCCAGGCGGTCGCGCTCCAGCCCCACCGACAGGCGCCGCGGGCTCACGCCGCCCGAATCGACCAGCGCCTGGATCTCCACCAGCATCGGCCGCGTGCCCTCCAGCGTGACCAGCACGCACGATCCGGGCACCGGCTGCGCGTGCTGGCTCAGGAAGATCGCGCTGGGGTTGCTCACGCCCTTCAGCCCGCGCTCGGTCATGGCGAACACGCCGATCTCGTTGACGGCGCCAAAGCGGTTCTTGATGGCGCGGATCAGGCGGAAGCTGCTGTGCGTGTCGCCCTCGAAGTACAGCACCGTGTCCACCATGTGCTCCAACACGCGCGGGCCGGCCAGCTGGCCGTCCTTGGTCACGTGGCCCACCAGCACGATGGCGCAGCCGCTCGACTTGGCCCAGCGCGTGAGGTGCGCCGCGCACTCGCGCACCTGCGCCACGCTGCCGGGCGCGCTGGTGAGCTGGTCTGAGTAGACGGTCTGGATCGAGTCGATCACCGCCACGGCAGGCTGCTGCGCGGCGAGGGTGGCGATGATCTTCTCCAGCTGGATTTCGGCCAGCACGCTGACCTGCGAGCCGGTGATGCCCAGCCGCCGCGCGCGCAGCGCCACCTGTGCACCGCTTTCCTCGCCGGTGACGTACAGCGCCGGCAAGCCGCTGCGCTGCAAGGCATCCACGGCCTGCAGCAGCAGCGTCGATTTGCCGATGCCCGGATCGCCGCCGATCAGTACCACGCCGCCTTCGACGATGCCGCCGCCCAGCACGCGGTCCAGCTCACCCTGGCCGGTGGGCGTGCGGGCCACGTCCACCGCCTCGATGGCGGCCAGCGGGCGCACTTCGCTCGACGGCGCCAGCGCCGCGAAGGCCGCGCCCATGCGGTTCTTGCCGCTGGCGGGCGTTTCGGCCACCGTCTCCACCAGCGAATTCCACGCCCCGCACGACGGGCACTTGCCCAGCCAGCGCGGCGTGGTGGCGCCGCAGTCGTTGCAGGTGTAGAGGGTCTTGTCTTTCGCCATGGCGGTGATCGTAAGAGGTTTGTGGCTCATCAATTGATAGCTGCCAGCGCTTGTCTTGCCTTGATTTCGGATTGAAATGACTTGAATCTGTTGCATGGCATGCGCAAGGCGCTATCATTTTTGGTGCCAGCGGTGCTGCCGGGCGCCGCCGCAAACCGTTACCATGCGCCACCTTTCGTGAAAGGGCTGCCGCCATGTCCACCACCACCGTCACCGATCCCTCCACCGGCCAGCCGGTGTCCAAGAACCGCCTGCTCGTCACCTCGGGCCTGGGCTGGATGTTCGACGCCATGGACGTCGGCCTGCTGTCCTTCATCCTCGCCGCGCTCAAGCTGGACTGGGGCCTGACGGCCGGGCAGATGGGCTGGCTGGGCGCGGTCAACTCCATCGGCATGGCCGTGGGCGCGGTGATGTTCGGCATGATGGCCGACCGCATCGGCCGCAAGCACGTGTTCGTCATCACGCTGCTGCTGTTCGCCATCGCCAGCGGTCTCTCCGCCTTCGCCACCACGCTGACGGTGCTGTTCGTGCTGCGCTTTTTCATCGGCATGGGGCTGGGCGGCGAGCTGCCGGTGGCCAGCACCTACGTGTCCGAGCGCGTGCCCGCGCATGAGCGCGGCCGCATCGTGGTGCTGCTGGAAAGCTTCTGGGCGCTGGGCTGGATTCTGGCGGCGCTGATTGCCTACTTCGTCATGCCGCGCTTCGCGCCCGACATGGGCTGGCGCGTGGCGCTGATCCTGGGCGCGCTGCCGGCCATCTACGCCCTGTACCTGCGCCGCAAGTTGCCCGACGACAAGCCCACCGCCCCGCCCTCCGCTGGCCTGCCGTGGACGGCGCGCCTGGCCCGCCTGTGGTCGGCCGAGCACAGCCGCAACACGCTGATGCTGTGGATCCTGTGGTTCACCGTGGTGTTCTCGTACTACGGCATGTTCCTGTGGCTGCCCAGCGTGATGATCGGCAAGGGCTTCGCGCTGATCAAGAGCTTCGAATACGTGCTGCTGATGACGCTGGCGCAGTTGCCCGGCTACTTCACCGCCGCCTGGCTGATCGAGCGCATGGGCCGCAAGTTCGTGCTGGTGGTGTACCTGCTGGGCACGGCGGCCAGCGCCTGGGCTTTCGGCAACGCCGAGACGCAGGGTGGGCTGCTGCTGTTCGGCGCGCTGCTGTCGTTCTTCAACCTGGGTGCCTGGGGCGCGCTGTACGCCTATTCGCCCGAGAACTACCCGGCCGAAATCCGCGCCAGCGGCGTGGGCACGGCGGCCGGCGTGGGCCGCGTGGGCGGCATCCTGGGGCCGCTGGCCATCCCCTTCCTGGGCGCGCAGGGCTGGAGCACCGGCGCCATCTTCGCGCTGTTCGCCGTCACCATCGCCATCGGCGCCGCGGCCGTGGCGCTGCTGGGGCGCGAGACCAAGGGGCAGGTGGCCTGACGGCCCGCATAGCCGCGCGGCCCGTGCGTCCCTAGAATGGGCCGCATGCAACATCTGTCCTGGTGCTACGTCAGCACGGCCACGCCGGCCTTCGACCCGGCGCGGCTGGACGACCTGTACGCCCAGGGGCGCGCGTTCAACGCGCCGCGCCGGGTCAGCGGCGTGCTGCTCTTCTGCAATGGCCGCTTCTGCCAGCTCATCGAAGGCCCGGCCGCGAGCATGGAAGAGGTGATCGGGCGCGTGCAGAGCAGCAGCCTGCACACCGACCTGCTCACGCTGCACCGCGAGCCGATCACGCTGCCGGTGTTCCCGTCGTGGTCGCTCGGCACCGCCAGCGACTGGCGCGGCCAGCGCATGCCGCACGATCTCGACAGCGGGCGCTTCGGCTTTCACCCCCACCCAGCGCGCCGCCTGCCGTGTGCTCACGCGCTTCATCGACTGGGAAGAAGCCGGCGCGGCGCAGGACTTCACGCCGACGCGGTATTGAGGCGTTTGCGGCAGGCGCGCGCGGTCAGCCCTTGTCGAAGCCCCGCGCCAGCGCCTGCGTGATCTCCGTCGCCGAGCCGGTGCGGCAGCCACTGGCGTTCTGCCCGCTCCACAGCGGCGTGAAGTCGGTGCGGCCGGCCTGCTCGGCCGCCGCGCGCAGCGGGCCGATGGCGTTGGTGGCCAGCGGAAAGGCCGGCGCCACCGCGCCCAGCCCGGTGCTGAAATGCTCGGCATCGGCGTTGCCCAACTCGCGCATCAGGCGGTTGACGATGCCGCGCGCCGGCCGGCCGGTGAACAGGTTGGTCAGCGCCGTGTGGCGCGCTGCGGCGCTTTGCAGCGCGGCGCGGTGCAGCGGGCTGGTGAGCGCCTCGTCGCTGCACAGGTAGGCTGTGCCCACCTGCACACCCGCCGCGCCCAGCGCCATGGCGGCGCGCACGCCCGCCGCGTCGGCGATGCCACCGGCGGCGATCACCGGCACGGTCACGGCATTCATGATCTGCGGCAGCAGGGCGAAGGTGCCCATCTGCTCGCTCAGATCCATGCTCAGGAAGTGCCCGCGGTGTCCGCCGGCCTCCAGGCCCTGGGCGATCACGGCATCGGCGCCATGCTCCTGAAGCCATAGCGCCTCGCGCACGGTGGTGGCCGACGACATCACGAAAGCGCCCCAGGCCTTGACGCGCGCCAGCAGCTCGGGCGCGGGCAGGCCGAAGTGGAAGCTCACCACGGTGGGCTTGAACTCTTCCAGCAGATCGGCCGCCTCGGCGCTGAAGGGCAGGCGCCCCGGCCCGCTCGGGATCGTCGCCATGTCCAGCCCCAACTCGTCGTAATAGGGCTTCAGCGCCGCGCGCCAGGCCGCGTCGCGCGCCGCATCGGGCGCGGGCGGCTGGTGGCAGAAGAAATTCACGTTGTACGGCCGCCCGCTGGCGCGCAGCTTTTCCAGCTCGGCGCGCAGCGCATCGGGCGCCAGCATGGCGCAGGGCAGCGAGCCCAGCCCGCCGGCCGCGCCCACGGCCAGCGCCATGGCGCTGCCTTGCGCGCCCGCCATGGGGGCCTGGATGAGGGGCAGTCGAATCTTCAGTCGGTCGGCAAAGGTGTTCATGGACGGATTGTGGGCTGGGATCAAAGGGGCTTGCAACCCTTCGATTTATTTAATACATTAAATAAATGCCCAAGCCCGCCCGCTTCCGCCACCGCAACCTGCCGCTGCTGCTGCTGAAGGCGCGCGAGGCCGTGATGCAGCACCGCCGCCCCATGCTGCGCGCGCATGGGCTGTCGGACCAGCAGTGGCGCGTGTTGCGCGTGCTGGCCGAGCCGGCGCACGCCGAGGGGCTGGACACCGGCCGCCTGGCGCGCGAGTCGCACCTGCTCGGCCCCAGCCTGACCGGCATGCTGGCGCGCATGGAAGCCGCCGGCCTGGTGCAGCGCGCGCGCAGCGCCGAGGACGCGCGCCGCAGCGTGGTCAGCGCCACCGACGAGGGGCTGGCGCTGGCCGCCGCGCTGCGCGCCGATATCGAGGCGCAGTACCAGGACCTCGAAACCCACATGAGCCAGCCCAAGCTGGCGCAGCTCTACGCCCTGCTGGACGAGTTGATCGCCCTGCACCCGACCGAAGAAGAGGAGACAGAAGCCATGCAAGACCACGCAGGCATGCGCCTGACGGAGACCGCGGCATGAGCGCCGCCCCTGCACGCTGGCTACCCGCCGGCACCGTGTACGGCACGCTGCTGAACTTCCGCCGCGAGTGGGATCTGTGGGCGCCGAAGATGACCGAGGCGCCGTACAAGGCCGCGCCCAAGGCGCCCGTGCTGTACGTGAAGACTGCCAACACCTTCACGCCCTGCGGCGCCGACATCGCCGTGCCGGGCGAGGTGGAGGTGGGGGCGGCGCTTGGTCTGGTGATCGGTGATTTTGAGCCAAATTTGCCCCCAGCGCTTGATGGACAAGCGCAAGCAGCTATCAATAAAAGAGTGACGGGCTGCGTGCTGCTGGCCGACCTGAGCCTGCCGCATCCCAGCTACTACCGCCCGCCGATCAAGTTTCGCAACCGCGACGGCTTCCTGGGCTGCGGCCCGGCAAGCGTGCCGCTGGCGCTGGCCGATATCGCTGCGCTGAAGCTGGAAGTGCGCGTGAATGGCCAAGCGATGCAGACCGTCGACCTCTCGACCTTGGTGCGCGACGCCGCCACGCTGCTGGCCGACGTGGGCGAGTTCATGACGCTGCAACCCGGCGACGTGCTGATGCTCGGCACCGACTGCCTGCCCGATGGCGCGCGCCCGCGCGCCAGGGCCGGCGACCGCATCGAGATCAGCGCGCCGGGCTTCGCGCCGCTTCACCACACTTTGATCGCGGAGGCCACATGAAACACGCCCGCATCGCCTGGGCCGGCGCGGTCCACCATGCCATCGAGCGCGATGGAAAACTCGAACTGCAGACACCCGCCTTCAAGGGCCGCCTGCTGAACTTCGATGCAGTCGGGTGGCTGCCGCCGCTGGCCGACATGCCGCTGCACCGCCCGCGCACCGTGCTGGCGCTGGCCATCAACTACGCCGACCATGCGCGCGAGCTGGCCTTCAAACCGCCCGAGGAGCCGCTGGCCTTCGCCAAGGGCGCGGCCTCGTTGATCGGCCACCAGGCTTTCACCGTGCGGCCCGACAGCGTGCAGAACATGCACTACGAGTGCGAGCTGGCCGTGGTGATCGGCCGCGAGGCGAAGCACGTGAGGAAGGGCGACGCCTACGACTTCGTGCGCGGCTACACCGTGGCGAACGACTACGCCATCCGCGACTACCTCGAGAACTGGTACCGCCCCAACCTGCGCGTGAAGAACCGCGACACCTGCACGCCCATCGGCCCCTGGCTGGTGGATGCGGCCGACGTGGCCGACCCGATGAATCTGAAGCTGCGCACCACCGTCAACGGCCAGGTCACGCAGCAGGGCAGCACGGCCGACATGGTGTTCGACGTGCCCACGCTGATCGAGTACTTCAGCAGCTTCATGACGCTGTACCCCGGCGATTTGATCCTGACCGGCACGCCCGATGGCGTGGTTGATTGCCCGGTGGGCTCGGCCGTCGTGACCGAGGTCGAGGGCATCGGCGCACTCACGAACACCATCGTCGCCCCCGCGCGATGAAGCCAGAAATACCGGACGCAGAGGACGCAAAGTTACGCAGAGGACGCAGAAGATTCAAAACTCTTGTTCGGATTCTTCTGCGTCCTCTGCGAAATCTCTGCGTCCTCTGCGTACTTGACTCCTTTTCCTTGATCCCTGGAGCCCCCAATGCAAAAGATTGACCACCTCATCGACGGCAAGGCCGTCCCCGGCACCGACTACTTCGAGACAGTGAACCCCGCCACGCAAGGCGTGCTGGCCGAAGTGGCCGCCGGTGGCGCGGATGAAGTCAACGCCGCCGTCGCCGCCGCCAAAGCCGCCTTCCCGGCCTGGGCCGGCCTGCCCGCCACCGAGCGCGCGAAGAAGATGCGCGCCTTGGGCGAACTGATTGCGAAGCATGTGCCCGAGCTCTCGAAGACCGAGACCGACGACACCGGCCAGACCATCAGCCAGACCGGCAAGCAGCTGGTGCCGCGCGCGGCCGACAACTTCCATTACTTCGCCGAGATGTGCACGCGCGTGGACGGCCACACCTACCCCACGCCCACGCACCTGAACTACACGCTGTTCCACCCGGTCGGCGTGTGCGCGCTCATCAGCCCGTGGAACGTGCCCTTCATGACCGCGACGTGGAAGGTCGCGCCGTGCCTCGCCTTCGGCAACACCGCGGTGCTGAAGATGAGCGAGCTGTCGCCCATGACCGCCGCGCGCCTGGGCGAGCTGGCGCTGGAAGCCGGCATCCCCGCCGGCGTGCTGAACGTGGTGCACGGCTTCGGAAAGGAGACCGGCGAGCCGCTGTGTGCGCACCCCGACGTGCGCGCCATTTCGTTTACCGGCTCCACCGCCACCGGCAACCGCATCGTCAAGACCGCGGGCCTGAAGAAGTTCAGCATGGAGCTGGGCGGCAAGAGCCCATTCGTGATCTTCGACGACGCCGACCTGGACCGCGCGCTCGACGCCGCGATCTTCATGATCTTCAGCAACAACGGCGAGCGCTGCACCGCCGGCAGCCGCATCCTGGTGCAGCAAAGCATCTACGCCGACTTCGCCGCCAAGTTTGCCGAGCGTGCCAAGAAAATCACCGTAGGCGACCCGCAGGATGAGAAGACCATCATCGGCCCGATGATCAGCCAGGGCCACCTGGCCAAGGTGCGCAGCTACATCGAACTGGGGCCGAAGGAGGGCGCCACCATGCTCTGCGGCGGCATCGAGCGCCCGAGCTACGCCGCCGAACTGCCGGAGCACGTGGCAGGCGGCAACTACGTCTGGCCCACGGTGTTCGCCGACGTCGACAACCGCATGAAGATCGCGCAGGAAGAGATCTTCGGCCCCGTGGCCTGCCTGATCCCGTTCAAGGACGAGGCGGATGCCATCGCCAAGGCCAACGACATCGAATACGGCCTGTCGAGCTACGTGTGGAGCGAAAACATCGGCCGCGCGCACCGCGTGGCCGCCGCCATCGAGGCCGGCATGTGCTTCGTCAACAGCCAGAACGTGCGCGACCTGCGCCAGCCTTTCGGCGGCACCAAGGCATCGGGCACGGGCCGCGAAGGCGGCACCTGGAGCTACGAGGTGTTTCTGGAGCCGAAGAACGTGGCGGTGTCGATGGGCAGCCACCACATCCCGCATTGGGGCGTATGACACAAACATAGTAACGCCATACAATTTCCGATATCCGTCATTCAGGAGGCCGTCATGCTGACACTTCGCTTGCCCAAGGCCCTGGAGGCCGAATTTCTGGACTACTGCGAGCGCCACGGCGTGAGCAAGACCGAGGCCGGCCTGACTGCCCTGCGGAAACTGTTGGTGGCTGAAAGGGCGCCGCTGCCGATCCCGGAAGATGACCCGCTGGTCAAGTGGATCGGCGTGATGGAAGATGGCCCGAGTACCGACGAATGGCTGCGCGCCACGCGCGGTGACGACTGGAACCGCCCGTGATCCTGGTCGACACCAATGTGCTGCTGGACGTGTTCAAGCGCGACCCAGTGTGGATGCCGTGGTCCGCGCAGCATCTGCGCCGGGGCCGCGCGCAGGGGCTGGCCATCAACATCGTGGTGTACGCGGAACTGGTGGGGCACCCCGGTTTCGACTTCGATCTGGATGCCTTTCTTGATGACCTGCAGATCTCGCTGCCCGAGATCAGCCGCACGGCTGCGCGCGATGCGGCGCTGGCCTTCCGCCGCTACCGCGAGCGGGGCGGCGCCCGAACCGGCGTGCTGCCCGACTTCTTCATCGGCGCGCAGGCGCAGACCGAAAACTGGCGCCTGCTGACCCGCGACGCCGCGCGCTACAGAACCTATTTCCCCGAACTGCAACTGATCTGCCCTTGAGGGGCACTCTGACCTGAGGAGACAAACCATGGGCCAATTAGCACTCGCCGCCAAGATCACGCACGTGCCGTCGCTTTACCTGAGCGAACTGCCGGGCGACCGCCAGGGCACGCGCCAGGACGCGATCGACGGCCACCACGAGATCGGCCGCCGCTGTCGCGAACTGGGCGTGGACACCATCGTTGTGTTCGACACGCACTGGCTGGTGAACGCCAACTACCACCTCAACTGCGCGCCGCATTGGGAGGGCGTGTACACCAGCAACGAGCTGCCGCACTTCATCAGCAACATGCCGTTCGCCTTCTCGGGCAACCCCGAACTGGGGCGCATCCTGGCCCAGGCGTGCAACGAGCAGGGCGTTGAAACGCTGGCGCATGACGCCACCACGCTGGCACCCGAATACGGCACGCTGGTGCCCATGCGCTACATGAACGAGGACCAGCACTTCAAGGTGGTGTCGGTGTCGGCCATGTGCACCAGCCATTACCTGAACGACAGTGCGCGCCTGGGCTGGGCGATGCGCGAGGCGGTGGAGAAGCATTACGACGGCACCGTGGCTTTCCTGGCCAGTGGCTCGCTGTCGCACCGCTTCGCGCAGAACGGGCTGGCGCCGGAGTTCGCGTTCAAGATCTGGAGTCCCTTCCTCGGCAAGCTGGATGCCGAGGTGGTCGAGATGTGGAAGAACGGCGAGTGGGCGGACTTCTGCGCCATGCTGCCCGAGTACGCGGCCAAGGGCCACGGCGAGGGTTTCATGCACGACACGGCGATGCTGCTGGGCGCGCTGGGCTGGTCGGCCTACGACGGCAAGGTGGAGGTGGTCACGCCGTACTTCGCCGCCTCGGGCACGGGGCAGATCAACGCCATCTTCCCGGTGACGAAGCAGGATGGTCATGCGGTGCCGCAGCCTGAAGCGTCGCGCGCGACGTCGTACAAGTCCTTCCCTCGTCTGTGACTTCTCCCTCCCCGCTGGGGAGGGCGGGGTGGGGCCAGCCGCGTGCCGTACGCCAGCGCTGTCGGCCCCCATCCCCGCCTTCCCCAGCGGGGAAGGAGCAAACCTTGATCTGATCTCGCGCAAACGCTCATGCCCCACTTGGTCATCCTCTACACCGGCAACCTCGATACCGTGGTCGACATGCCCGCGCTGTGCCGCGAGCTGGCCGACGCCATGCTCACGGTGCGCGACGAAGCCGGCGCGCAGGTCTTCCCCACCGGCGGCACGCGCGTGCTGGCCTACCCGACGCCGCACTTCGCCGTGGCCGATGGCGGCGCGGCGGGGCGCGCGGCGGGTGCGGGCAAGACCGGCGTGTCGACCAGCGACCCGGGTGAGTACGGTTTCATGTACCTGAACCTGCGCATGGGCCGAGGACGCACGGCTGCTACAGAGCAGATAGCTGGTCGCGCACTGTTGGCGGCGACCAGGGCTCGATTGATGCCGTGATGGCGACCCGCCACATCGGCCTCACGATCCAGATCGACGAAGGCCCCGAGGTGTTCGACGCCAAGCACAGCACGCTACATCCCCTCTTCAAGAAGAACTGAGTCAATGACATGCTGACTTCCGAACAAATCGACCAACTCGCCGACGAACTGCACCAGAGCGAAACCACGCGCACGCCCGTCGAGCATTTCTCCAAGCGCTTTCCCGTCATGACCATCGAGGACGGCTACCGCATCAGCCGTGCGTGGGTCGCGCGGCAAATCGCCGAGGGCCGACAGGTGATCGGCCACAAGATCGGCCTGACCTCGCGCGCCATGCAGCAGGCCAGCCAGATCGACGAGCCAGACTACGGCACGCTGCTCGATTCGATGCTGTTCACCTGCCAACCGGGCGAGGTGCTGGAGATTCCGGCACAGCGCTTCATTGCCCCGCGTGTCGAGGTGGAGCTGGCCTTCATCCTCAACAAGGACCTGCAAGGCCCCGATGTCGACGTCGAGCAGGTGCTGGCCGCGACGGAGTACGTCACGCCCGCCATCGAGATCATCGACGCCCGCATCGAGCAGTTCGACCGCCACACCAAGGCGATGCGCAAGGTGTTCGACACCATCAGCGACAACGCGGCCAACGCCGGCATCGTGGTCGGGGCCGGCCGCGCCGACGCGCGCGCCATCGACCGGCCCTGGGTCGGCGCCATCCTGCGCCAGAACGGCGTCGTGGAAGAGACGGGCCTGGCCGCCGGCGTGCAGGGTGATCCGGCCATCGGCATCGCCTGGCTGGCCAACAAGCTGGCGCCCTGGGGCGAATCGCTGAAGGCCGGGCAGATCGTGCTGGCCGGCTCCTTCACCCGCCCCGTGGCGGCTAAAGTGGGCGACCTGTTCGAGGCGGACTACGGCCCGCTCGGCAAGATGGCATTCAAGTTCGTCTGAGGAATACCAACAACATGCAGACCCCGCTGAACCCCTTCAAGCAAGCTCTTGAACAAGGCCGCGCCCAGATCGGCCTGTGGGTGGCGCTGGCCAGCCCCTACAGCACCGAGCTGATCGCCGGTGTCGGCTACGACTGGCTGCTGCTGGATGGCGAGCACGCCCCCAACGACGTGCGCAGCACGCTTACCCAGCTGCAGGCCGTGGCCAGCGCGCAGCAGGCCTTTGGCGACGGGCGCTCGCACCCCGTGGTGCGCGTGCCGCTGGGCACGGGCGAGGCGGGCACGGCGATCATCAAGCAGTTTCTCGACATCGGCGCGCAGACGCTGCTGGTGCCGATGTTCGATACCGCCGAGCAGGCCGCCCAGGTGGCCGCCGCCGCGCGCTACGCGCCCACCGGCGTGCGCGGCATGGGCAGCGCGCTGGCGCGGGCCTCGCGCTGGCAAGCGCACCCGCAATACGTGCACGAGGCCAACGACCGCGTGTGCGTGCTGGTGCAGGCCGAGACGGTGGAGGCGATGAAGAACCTGGACGCCATCGCCGCCACGCCTGGTGTGGATGGCGTATTCATCGGCCCGGCCGACCTGAGCGCCAGCATGGGCCACCCCGGCAACGCCGCGCACCCCGAGGTGCAGAAGGTCATTGAGGACGGCATCGCCCGCATCCTGAAAGCAGGCAAGGCACCGGGCATCCTGGCCACCAGCGAGCCGCAGGCACGCAAGTGGTTGGCGGCCGGTGCGCGCTTCGTCGCCGTGGGCGCCGACACCATGCTGCTGGACAGCGGCGCGCGCGCCCTGTTGGCGAAGTACAAGGATGGCGCAGGGGCGGCGGGGCCGTCGAGTTACTGAAACAGGTTTGGGGTCAAATCGGGCTCCAGCGCCCGTCTGACAAGCGCGAGCAGCTATTGAACAAGGAGCAAACGGCATGTTGCAAACCCGTCCAACCAGCACTGCAGCGCAGATGCACCCCGACGAACGCGCCGCGCGTGTCCAGCTCGCCGCCTGCTACCGCATCTTCGCGCTCCTCGGCTGGACGGAGATGATCTACAACCACATCACGCTGCGCCTGCCGGGCAGCGTGAGCGGGGAAGAGAAGCACTTCCTCATCAACCCCTTCGGCCTGCACTACAACGAGGTCACCGCCAGCAACCTGGTCAAGGTGAACCTGGCGGGCGACATCCTCGATGGCTCGCCGCACCCGATCAACCCTGCCGGCTACGTGCTGCACAGCACCATCCACGGCGGCATCGATGGCGCGCACTGCGTGATGCACACGCACACGACGGCGGGCGTGGCGGTGGCTTCACTGGCCAGCGGCCTGTCGCAGAGCAACTTCTACAGCGCGCAGCTGCACGACATGGTGGCCACGCACGACTTCGAGGGCATCACCATCCACGCCGAGGAAGGCCCGCGCGTGCTGGCCAGCATCGGCAACAAGCAGGCCGTGATCCTGCGCAACCACGGCCTGCTGAGCTGGGGCCAGACGCTGCCGCAGGCCTTTGCCGTGCTGTGGACGCTGCAGCGTGCCTGCGAGATTCAACTGGCCACGCAGAGCATGGGCGCGCCGCTGCCGGTGCCCGAGGCCATCGCCGCCAAGTGCACGCGCGATGCGCTGCAGTTCGACCCAAAGCACGGCGCTGGGCAGGATGTGTTCAACGCCTTGGTGCGGCAGATCGAGCGCATCGACGCAAGCTATAAAAATTGAAGCTGCTTGCGCAGAGCAGGCAAGCGCTGGAGGCCAAAATGATACAGAAAATCGCCATCTACGGCGCAGGCGCCATCGGCGGCTGGATGGGCGTCAGGCTGGCCGCCAGCGGCTGCGACGTGAGCGTGGTGGCGCGCGGCGACACGCTGGCGGCGGTGCGTGCGCACGGCCTGCGCCTGCGCGAAGGCGAGGCCGAGCGCGCGCAAGCCGTCACCGCCAGCGACAACACCGCCGCGCTCGGCGTGCAGGACCTGGTCATCGTCTCCGTCAAGGCGCCCGGCATGGCCGACGTGGCGCGGCGCATCCAGCCGTTGATCGGGCCCAACACCATCGTGCTGACCGCCATGAACGGCGTGCCCTGGTGGTTCCTGCAGGGCTTCGGCGGGCCGGTGGCCGGGCTCACGCTGCAGTCGGTCGATCCGGGCGGCGCCATCGCCCAGGCCATTCCGGCGCAGCACGTCATCGGCTGCGTGGTGCACGCCAGCTGCTCGGTTGATGCGCCGGGCGTCATCCGCCACCGTGCAGGCCAGGGCCTGATCGTGGGTGAGCCGGCCGGCGGTGAAACGCCGCGCGTGCGGGCGCTCGCCGAGCTGCTGACCAAGGCCAGCTTCGACGTCACGCTTTCGCCGCAGATCCAGAAGGACGTCTGGTACAAGCTGTGGGGCAACATGACCATCAACCCGGTCTGCGCCATGACCGGCGCCAGCGCCGACCGCGTGCTCGACGACGAACTGGTGCGAGGCTTCCTCAGCGCCGTGATGCTGGAGGCCCGCGAGATCGGCGCGCGCATCGGCATCCCCATCGCCGAGCAGCCCGAAGACCGCCACGCCGTCACGCGCAAGCTGGGCGCCATGCGCCCCTCGATGCTGCAGGACGTGGAAGCCGGCAAGCCGGTGGAGCTGGATGCGCTGGTCTCCTCGGTGCGCGAGCTGGGCCAGCTCACGCAGGTGCCCACGCCGTACACCGATGCGCTGCTGGGCCTGAGCCGGCTGCATGCGCGCGTGCGGGGTTTGTATCCTGCGGCGGCATGACCGCATCACCTTGCCCGGCCTTGCTCCCTCTCCCGCCAGCGGGAGAGGGCGGGGTGAGGGCTGCTTCCCCCTCCGCTGGGGAGGGCCGGGTAGGGGCCCGGCGGCCGCACCGCCCCCACGCGGCCCGCCCTCACCCCAGCCCTCTCCCCAGAGGGGCGAGGGAGCAAGACCCTTGGGGCGTGCGGTGCCGAGCGAGGGCGCCCGCCCATGACCCCGCCCACCCGCGCCCTCAGCACCCTGGCCTTCCTCACGCTGCTGTTCATCGCCTTCGTGATGGGTGCCAACCACGTCGCCGCGCGCCTGGCCTTCAACCACGGCGTGGACGTGCCCACGGCCGTCACCTTCCGCAGCATCGCCACGGCGCTGGTGGTGGGCGCGCTGCTGGCGATCTACCGGGTACCGCTCACCCTCACGCCGCGTCAGCGCAAGGCCCTGCCGCTCATCGGCGTGCTGATCGCGGTACAAAGCCTGTGCCTGTATTCCGCCGTCGCGCGGCTGCCGGTGGCGCTGGCGCTGCTGGTGTTCAACAGCTTTCCGCTGATGACGGCGCTGTGGGCACGCCTGCTGTACCGCCACCAGCCTGAGCGCGCATTGCTCATCGCCATGCCGGTGATCCTGCTCGGCCTGGTGCTGGCGCTGGACGTGCTGGGCGCCGCTTCGGGTCTGGGCGCGGCCGGGCAGTGGCGCGAGATCGGCGCCGGCGTGGGCTATGCGCTGGCGGCCTCTGCCACCTTCGGGCTGGCGCTGGTGCTGACGCAGCATGAGGCCGGCGGGCTGGATGGCCGCCTGCGCACCTTCGCCACCATGGCCATCGTCGGCCTGCTGGCCGGCGTGGCCGTGGCCTGGCGCGGCGGCTTCGCGCTGCCCACCGCCACGGCGGGCTGGTGGGGCCTGGCGCTGCTCACGCTGCTGTACGGCACCGGCATCACCATTTTGTTCACCGTGCTGCCGCGCCTGGGTGTGGTCGGCAACTCGGCGGTGATGAACGTCGAGCCGGTGTTCGCGCTGGTGCTGGCGTGGCTGATCCTCGGCCAAGCCATCGCGCCGGTGCAGGTGGCGGGGGCGTTTATCGTGGTGGGCGCCGTCATCTGGCTCGGGATGCGGAAAAATAGGGAACATCCCCTGAGCGCCTGACGGCGCTTCCCCTTCTCTCGCTTCGCGGGAAGGGGGACACCGCCGGTCGCCGGGGAACCCCGGCTCGGGCGGTCGCTGGCATGGCCTGCTCCGCGGCCATTGGATGATTGATCGAACTGGCGCCGCTACCATCCGCGCATCGCCCTCAGAAATTGCGCCATGACCGACCCCACCCACGCACCCTCCGACGACGCTCGCAGCGACGAATTCGACGACGCCACCAGCGCCACGCTCGACGCGCTGGAAGACGTGCTCGACGTCGTGCGCGAGCGCCACCCCGACACGCCGCAGTGGGAGTTCTGCGAAGGCGTGCTCACCGCGCTGCTGTGCACGCGCCGCGCCATCGGCGAGGACGAATGGCTGCCCTTCATCTTCGGCCGCGACGGCGCCGACGTGTTCGCCAGCCCGGCCGAGCGCACGCAGTTCAGCATGGGCTGGCTGGAGCGCGAATCGCAGCTGCGCGCCGCGCTGAACGCCAAGGTCGATTCGCTGGAGGACGAGCGCGCCCTCAGCCCCGCCGTGATGGACTGGCGCGGCCTGCTGGCCTGCCTGCCCGAAGCCGACCGCGCCGAGGCCACCCAGGGGCAAGACGGCCCGCCGCCAGCGCTGGCGCAGGTGTGGGCGGTTGGCTTTCTGGCGGCGGTCGATCACTGGGCCGACGACTGGGCGCCGCCGCGCGACAAGGAAATCGCCGACATGCTGGCCGACGCACTGGCCTGCATTGAGGACCTGACCGACGACGACACGGACACGCCGGTGTTGAACCTGTACGAGGACGACGGCCCGCCCAGCGTCAGCCAGGCCCGCTTCGACGCCTTCGGCGAGGCGCTGTGGGCCGTGTACGACCTGTACGACATCGCCAAGAGCCTGGGCCCGCGCGTGGCGCCGGCGCAGAGCAGCAAGGTGGGGCGCAACGATGCGTGTCCTTGCGGGAGCGGGAAGAAGTACAAGAAGTGTTGTGGGGCGTGAGGCTCAGGCCGCTAGGAAGCCTGCGCACCGCGCTCAACATCCCGCCTAAATGACTCGACAAACAACGACCAGACTTTTATGTCATGACTAAGCGACTCACGCCAGCAGCAGTTCCCGCGCTCAAGGAAGCATTGTGCGCGGTCTATTGGTACAAGGCTGACCTGAAGAGCTTTCTCCAGCAGTGTCTTTCGAATCCGTCAGTCCTCGCTACGCTGAACTGGGACAGCTACAAGAGGCAAGTGGTATCCGACTTGGTTGACTACCTCGTCCGAGACCAAGACAAGCACCTCGGGGATTTGACTCGTCTTTGCAATGAAGTTTGCAGTATCACTACGTTTGAGCATTTGCAGCAACTCGATGGAGGCGCTCAGAAGGCTGAACGCGCACGGATAGCGGTTACTCAACTCAAGGCTTTGGTAACACCCCACCAAGAAGCTCGCAAAGAGGCTGATGAGCTTGCTGATCGGCAGCGTCGTGCTGCAGAGAAGCTGCGAACGAATGCGGCGGTCAGACAAAGATTGGAGGACATCAAGAATCGGTACATGGCACTCGTAATGTCCTGGAATATGCAGAGTCGGGGGTTCGAGCTGGAGCGCGTCATGTACGACTTGTTCGAGCTGTTTGATCTCGATCCCAAGGCCTCGTTTCGCAACACTGGTGAGCAGATTGATGGCGCCTTCTCTTTCGATGGTACCGACTACCTTTTTGAGGCCAAGTGGCAACAGGAACTGGTCAACGCTGCTGCACTGGACTCGTTTTCTGGCAAGGTTCGTCGGAAGCTCGAAAACACACTTGGCGTCTTTCTGTCGATCAATGGCTTTTCTCCGGACGGGGTAGCTGCTCACGCCGCTGGAGGTGCCGTCGTTTTGCTCATGGATGGTGCGGACCTTATGGCCGTCTTTAAGGAACGCATTGACTTCGTAAGCCTTCTGCTTAGGAAGAAGCGGTATGCCGCTCAAACGGGACACATCTACTTGCCCTTTCATCAGATCGCAGCGTCGTAAAAGGGAATGGCTTCTATTGCTTCAGTATTTGTAGTGTTCCGCGAGAATTGGAATCTAGGGAAAGTCTGATTTGGTCCTGAATTTCGTCTGGCTCTCCTTCTTCCTCAGCGCCATCGCCGTCGCGCTGGTGCAGACCTTTCAGGGTGATTTCACGGTCTTTCCGCGCCTGATGACGGCGATGTTCGATGCCGCCAAGACCGGCTTCGACATCTCGCTTGGCCTGGTCGGCATCATGGCGCTGTGGCTGGGCTTCATGAAGATCGGCGAGCGCGCGGGCATGGTGGATGCCTTTGCGCGCGGGGTGAACCCGGTGTTCCGCCACCTGTTTCCGGGCGTGCCGGCGGGGCACCCGGCGCAGGGCGCGGTGACGATGAACATCAGCGCCAACCTGCTGGGGCTGGACAACGCCGCCACGCCGCTGGGGCTGAAGGCGATGCAGGAGCTGCAGTCGCTCAACACACGGCCCGGCACCGCCACCAACGCGCAGATCATGTTCCTGGTGCTGAACACGGCGGGGCTGACGCTGATCCCCACCTCGGTCATCGCCATCCGGCAGACGATGGCCGTCAAGCAGGGGCTGGTGGGCTTCAACGCGGCCGACATCTTCTTGCCCACGCTCATCGTCACCGCCTGCGGGCTGTTGTCGGCGCTGGTGCTGGTAGCGGCGGTGCAGCGCATCTCGCTGTGGCGCGCCAGCCTGCTGGGGCCGCTGGCGGGCTTCGGGGCGGCGGTGGGGGCGCTGGTGTGGTGGCTGTCGCGCCTGCCGCCCGAGCAGGCGGCGCAGTGGATGGGGCTGATCGGCGCCGGCTTCATCCTGGCCGTGGTGGCGCTGTTTCTGGTGGCCGGCGCGCTGCGGCGGGTGGATGTGTACGAGGCGTTCGTCGATGGCGCGAAGGAGGGCTTTGGCGTGGCCGTGGGCATCATCCCCTACTTGGTGGCGATGCTGGTGGCGATTGCCGTGTTCCGCGCGGCGGGGCTGATGGATTTGGCTGTGGGCGCCATCGGCGCGGCGGTGGCGGCGCTGGGGCTGCCGACCGACTTTCTGCCCGCCGTGCCGGTGGGGCTGATGAAGGTGCTGAGCGGCTCGGGCGCGCGCGGGTTGATGGTGGACGTGATGCAGGCGCACGGCGTCGATTCGTTCGCGGGCAAGCTGGCCGCCATCATCCAGGGCTCGACCGAGACCACCTTCTACGTGCTGGCGGTGTATTTCGGCAGCGTGGGCATCAAGAACACGCGCCACGCGTTGCCCTGCGCCCTGTTTGCCGACGCCGTGGGGCTGGTGGCGGCCATCGTTGTGGCCTACGCGTTCTTTGCCTGATACCAATGCGCTGTCAAAAATGACGAATGACAAATGACAAATGACTTCGCTGCGCTTCAATGACAAAAAGGCATTCGTCATTTGTCATGCGGCGCCAGACGCAGTCATTTGTCATCGTTCTGAACGCAAGACGGTATGCGGGCTTCTCCCGCGCCGGCCCTGCATCCATGGGGGGACCTGTCAGATTTTTGCATCAAGAAAAACGGCTTCAGTGCCCGTTCATCGGGCGCAAGCAGCTCCTGTTTTCATATTGCAATACCGCGCCAAATAGCTATCGCTTGATTTCGAGCCTTGCGCGCTCTTGCGTGTGCCAGAACGGCGGCCAATGGCTTCGCTGCGCTTCCGCGGCCAGGGCTTGTTCGTCATGCCGGCGCCAGCCGGCGTCATTCGTCATCCGTCATCTGCTTGAGCGCCAGCGCCCGCTCATACAGCGCATTGCGCGGCGCGCCGGTGATCTCGGCGGCCAGCTTGACGGCGGTCTTGGTCGGCAACGCTGCCAGCAGCAGGCGCAGCACGCGCGCCTCGTCGCCCGGCGCGGCGGCGGCATCGGCCGGGTGCAGCACCAGGGCGAACTCGCCGCGCTGGCGTTGCGCGTCGGCGGCCAGCCAGGCGGGCAGCTCGGCGCAGGGCAGGGTGGCGATCTGCTCGAACTGCTTGGTCAGCTCGCGCCCCACCGTCACCGGCCGCGCGCCCAGGGCGGCCAGCGCATGGGCCAGCGCGGCGATGCGGTGCGGCGCCTCCAGCAGCACCACGGCGCGCGGTTCGGCCGCCAGCGCATCGACGGCGCTGGCGCGTTCGCCAGGCTTGGTGGGCAGAAAGCCGGCGAACACGAACTGCCCGTCGCCCGCCAGCCCGGCGGCGCTGATGGCCGTCGTCACGCTGCTGGCGCCCGGCAGCGGCACCACGCGCAGGCCGGCGGCGGCGCACGCGGCGGCCAGGCGCGCGCCGGGGTCGCTGACGGCGGGCGTGCCGGCGTCGCTGACGCAGGCCACGCGCTGGCCCGCCTGCAGCCGCGCGATCACGCCCTGCGCCGCCTCGGCCTCGTTGTGTTCGTGCAGGGCGATCAGCGGCTTGCCGTCCAGCCCGTAGGCGCGCAGCAGCGGCGCGGTGTGGCGCGTGTCCTCGCAGGCGATGGCGTCGGCCAGCGCCAGCACGTGCAGCGCGCGCAGCGTGATGTCGGCCAGGTTGCCGATGGGCGTGGCGACGACGTACAGCGCGCCGGCCGGATAATGCTGCGGCCCCGCGGCCTGCAGCGCGGCTTGCAGCGCGAGGTCGAACGAGGGTTTGCCGATGGGGGCGAAGTGGACATGGGATCGCTCAGCTAGCGCCACGACGATGGCACTGTGGAATTTCAATCGCGCCGCCGCCGGCGCCACCACCCGCGTGCGCGGCACCGCGGCCGAGGACGCCGCGCTGGCGCACCTGCTGCGCGCCGGCCTGACGCTGCTCGAGCGCAATTATCGAACCCCGGCCGCGGCGGCGGCGAGATCGACCTGGTGATGCGCGCGCCCGGCGGCACGCTGGTGTTCGTGGAGGTGCGCGCACGCGGCAGCGCCACGCACGGCGGCGCGGCCGCCAGCGTGGGCGCCAACAAGCAGCGCCGCATCGTGCTGGCCGCGCGCCACTACCTGTTGCGCCACCGCCAGCCGCCGCCGTGCCGCTTCGACGTGGTGGCCATCGAGGGTGATCGCATCGAGTGGATCAAGGGCGCTTTCGACGCTGGTTGAGTACCGACTCGTACCGTTTTGCGTTCCAAGCGTTGGTTTTTGCGGATGACGCAATGACTTCGCCGCTGCGCGGCGTGATGACGAAATGACGCCCGTGATGCGCAAAATGCCTCGCACGCGGCTGGCGTCATGGCGGCGCAGCCGCCGTCATGGAAGCGCAGCGAGGTCATTTCGTCATCGCCTCGCGCGCGAGAAGCTGTCTTCTTTGAGCGCGCAAAAGTATCAGACGCGCATCACCGCGGGGGCCGCCCAGCAGGCCCGCCAAGCACGGGCGGCCGCGGAGCAGGCCACTCGGGAACGCCGCGGTCGGACCTGCGCCGACCGCCAGCGTTGTCCCCTCCGGGGAAGGCGCCGAAGGCGACTCAGGGGAGCCTGTTGCTCCTAAATTTGCACCGAACGCGCGCTGCCGCGTTATGATCGGCGCCGATGCCCGAGCAACGCGTTCACCAGCAGTTCATCGACAGTGCCGACCTGAAGTACCAGTGGGCGCAGACCTTGGCACGCCCCATCGACGAAGCCGCGCAGGCGCTGCTGGCCTGCGTCACCGGCGGCGGCAAGGTGCTGATCTGCGGCAACGGCGCCTCCGGCGCGCTGGCGCAGTACATGGCGGCGCTGATGGTGGGCGGGCTGGAGCGCGTGCGGCCCGAGCTGCCGGCGTTGGCGCTGGGCACCGACGCGGCCACGCTCACCGCCGTGGCGCGCCGCGGTGAATACGCCGATGCCTTTGCCGCCCAGGTGCGCGCGCTGGGCAGCGCGGGCGATGCGCTGCTGGTGCTGTCGTCCAACGGCCAGGCCGTGAACCTGGTGCGGGCCGCGCAGGCCGCGCACGAGCGCGACATGAGCGTGATCGCCCTCACGGGCCGCGGCGGCGGCGAGCTGGGCCACATGCTGCGCGACACCGACGTCCACGTGTGCGTGCCGCACGAGCGCACGCCGCGCATCCACGAGGCGCACCAGCTGGTGCTGCACTGCCTGTGCGACGGCCTCGATCTGCAACTGCTTGGTGACGAGGAGAGCCGAATGAAACGTTTGAGTCTGCGCGCCGCGGCCTGTGCCACGCTGGTGCTGGCGGCCGGGCTGGCCGGCTGCGTGCCGGCCGCGCTGGTGGGTGGCGCCGTGGGGGCCGGCGCGCTGCTGATGACGGCCGACCGCCGCAGCGGCGAAACGCAGGAGGCCGACCGCACCATCGAGGCCGCCGCGGGCGACGCCGTGGTGCGTGCCCTGCCGGGCCGCGGCCACGTCAACATCACCAGCTATTACCGCAAGGTGCTGATCACCGGCGAAGTGCCGAGCGCGCAGGATAGCCAGCTGGTGGCCGCGCAGGTGCGCGCCGTGCCCGGCGTGGCGGGCGTGGTGAACGAGCTGGCGGTGATGCCCGAATCCAGCACGCTGCAGCGCTCCAACGACGGCCTGATCACCAGCAAGGTGCGCACCCGCCTGATGAACCAGAACGGCGTGCCCGCCGGCAGCATCCGCGTGACCACCGAACGCGGCACGACCTACCTGATGGGCCGCCTGACGGCCACCGAAACCGCGCTGGCCACCGAGGTGGCGCGCCAGACCGATGGCGTGCAGCGCGTGGTGCGCGTGATCGACCTGATTGCCGATCCGGCGGGGGCAGCAGCGTGACGACCAGCGCCGCGCCGGTGGCCGACCCGGCGGTGAGCGGCACGGCGGCGCCCACGCTGCCCGCCGCGGGCGACCAGGCCACGGGCGTGGTCGTCAGCCCGGTCACGCAGCCGGTGATCGAGCAGCCGCGCCCGCCGGTGCAGGTGCAGACGCTGCCGCCGATGAAATAGCTCCCCCTGTGCCGCTGGCGCGACTTCCCCGGAGGGGGACAACGCTGGTGGCCGGCGCAGGTCCGGCCACGGCGTTCCCGAGCGGCCTGCTCCGCGGCCATTCGACTTGGGCGGGCTTGCTGCGCAGCCCGCTTGTCTCGGCTTCGTCGCTGCGGCTTATTTCAACCGCTTGATGAGGCTGGAGGTGTCCCAGCGGCCGCCGCCCATCTGCTGCACGTCGGCGTAGAACTGATCCACCAGCGCGGTGACGGGCAGGCGGGCGCCGTTGCGCTTGGCTTCGTCGAGCACCAGGCCGAGGTCCTTGCGCATCCAGTCGACGGCAAAGCCGAAGTCGAATTGGTCCTGCACCATGGTGGGGCCGCGGTTGTCGAGCTGCCAGCTCTGCGCCGCGCCCTTGCCGATGACGCCGAGCACCTGCGCCATGTCAAGCCCCGCGCGCTGGCCGAAGGCGATGGCCTCCGACAGGCCCTGCACCAGCCCGGCGATGCAGATCTGGTTGACCATCTTGGTCAATTGGCCGGCGCCGCTGGGGCCCATCAGCGTGAAGGCGCGCGAGAAGGCCATGGCCACGGGCTTCACGACATCGAACGCCGACGGATCGCCGCCGCACATCACCGTCAGCAGGCCGTTCTGCGCGCCAGCCTGGCCGCCGGAAACCGGCGCGTCGATGAACTGCAGGCCGCGTGCGCGCGCTGCTTCGTCCAGCTCGCGCGCGACGTTGGCCGAGGCCGTGGTGTGGTCGACGAAGATGGCGCCGGGCTCCATGCCGGCCAGCGCGCCGGTGTCGGCCAGCACCACCTGACGCAGGTCGTCGTCGTTGCCGACGCAGCAGAACACGATGTCGGCACCCGCCGCAGCCAGCTTCGGCGTTTCGGCACTTTTCACCCTGCCGGTGCTCGCCAGCTGGGCGCAGAGCGCTTCGGATTTGGTAGCAGTGCGGTTGTAGACCGTTACCGTGTGACCCGCCATCGCCAGGTGTCCGGCCATGGGGTAGCCCATCACGCCCAGGCCCAGAAAGGCGACCTGGCGCGGCGCGGTGGATTCGTAGGTCTTGGCGTTGATGGTGGTGTTCATGCGGGGACTCCGGAAGCGAATGACGAATGACTTGGCAGGTGGCGCGACATCGAAGATCGGTGCGGCGCGTCGCCGACGTGCGGCGATTCATTGTGTCATCGACCGGCTGACTCGCCCGATTCCAAGGGCCGCGGAGCAGGCCGCGCCAGCGAACGCCGTGGCCGGGGTCTCCCCGGCCACTGGCGTTGTCCCCCTCCCGCAGGAGAGGGGAAGCGGCGTCAGCCGCTCAGGGGGTGTCACACGATCTGCAGGTGCTCGGTGCCGGCGGCCAGGTCGAGCGACTTGGCGCGCTTGCTGGTCAGCTTGATCTGCAGGCGCAGGTCGTTGGCCGAGTCGGCGTTGCGCAGCGCGTCCTCGTAGCTGATCAGGTTGGCCTCGAAGGCGTCGAACAGGGCCTGGTCGAAGGTCTGCATGCCCAGTTCGCGGCTCTTCTTCATGATCTCCTTGATCTCGCCCACCTCGCCCTTGAAGATCAGGTCGCTGATCAAAGGCGAGTTGAGCATGATCTCGACCACGGCGGTGCGGCCCTTGCCCTCCTGCTTGGCGATCAGGCGCTGCGAGATCAGTGCGCGCAGGTTCAGCGACAAGTCCATCAGCAGCTGCTGGCGGCGCTCTTCGGGGAAGAAGTTGATGATGCGGTCGAGCGCCTGGTTGGCGCTGTTGGCGTGCAGCGTGGCCAGGCACAGGTGGCCGGTTTCGGCGAAGGCGACGGCGTGCTCCATCGTTTCGCGGTCGCGGATCTCGCCCATCAGGATGACATCGGGCGCCTGGCGCAGCGTGTTCTTCAGCGCCGCTTCCCAGTCTTCGGTGTCCAGCCCCACCTCGCGCTGGGTGACGATGCAGTTCTTGTGCGGGTGCACGAATTCGACCGGGTCCTCGATCGTGATGATGTGGCCCTGGCTGTTGACGTTGCGCCAGTCCACCATGGCCGCCAGCGTGGTCGACTTGCCCGAGCCGGTGGCGCCGACCAGGATGGTCAGGCCGCGCTTGGACATGGCCACGTCCTTCAGGATCTGCGGCATGCCCAGGGTGTCGATGGTGGGCAGTTCCTGCGGAATCACCCGCATCACCATGCCCATGTGCCCCTGCTGCACGAAGGCGTTGCAGCGAAAGCGCCCGATGCCCGCGGGCGAGATGGCGAAGTTGCACTCCTTGGTGCGTTCGAACTCGGCCGCCTGCTTGTCGTTCATCACGCTGCGCACCAGCGCCAGCGTGTGGCCGGCGGTCAGGTTCTGCGACGACACCTTGGTGACCTTGCCGTCGACCTTGATGGCGGGCGGAAAGTCGGCCGTGATGAACAGGTCGCTGCCCTTGCGCTGCAGCATCAGCTTGAGCAGGTCGTTGATGAATTTACTGGCCTGATCGCGTTCCATGGTTTCTTTCCTTAGTGGGCGCCTTGGGGGCGCTCCGGCTGAGTTCTACGGGCATCGGCGGACGAAGACGTCCAGCGGCCGCGGAGCAGGCCATGCCAGTGCGCCCGTGGAAGGGCTTGGCCCGCCCGCTGGGCGCGCCCCCGGACGGGGGTGGCGGAACAGTGCGAAGCATGTGGAGCCTGGGGGCGATTTGATTACCCTGGGAAGTTTTCCGGAATCTTCGCCTTCGACCGCGCCTCGGCCGGGCTGATCACGTTGCGGCGCACCAGCTCGGTCAGGTTCTGGTCCAGCGTCTGCATGCCCATGGCGTTGCCGGTCTGGATGGATGAGTACATCTGCGCCACCTTGGCCTCGCGGATCAGGTTGCGGATGGCGGGGGTGCCCAGCATGATCTCGTGCGCCGCCACACGGCCGTTGCCGTCCTTGGTCTTGCACAGCGTCTGCGAGATCACCGCCACCAGCGATTCCGAGAGCATGGCGCGCACCATCTCCTTTTCTTCGGCGGGGAACACGTCGATGATGCGGTCCACCGTCTTGGCGGCCGACGAGGTGTGCAGCGTGCCGAACACCAGGTGGCCGGTTTCGGCTGCCGTCATGGCCAGGCGGATGGTTTCCAGGTCGCGCATCTCGCCCACCAGAATGCAGTCCGGGTCCTCGCGCAGGGCCGAGCGCAGGGCGTTGGCGAAGCTGTGCGTCATCGGCCCCACTTCGCGCTGGTTGATCAGGCACTTCTTGGATTCGTGCACGAATTCGATCGGGTCTTCCACCGTCAGCACGTGGCCGTATTCGGACTCGTTCAGGTGGTTGATCATGGCCGCCAGCGTGGTGGACTTGCCGGAACCCGTGGGCCCGGTCACCAGCACCATGCCGCGGGGCTTGAGCGACAGGTCGCCGAAAATCTTGGGTGCGTTGAGCTGCTCCAGCGTCAGGATCTTGCTGGGAATCGTCCGCAGCACGCCGGCGGCGCCGCGGTTCTGGTTGAAGGCGTTGACGCGAAAGCGCGCCAGGCCCTCGATCTCGAACGAGAAATCCACCTCCAGGTTTTCTTCGTACACCTTGCGCTGGGTGTCGTTCATGATGTCGTACAGCATCGCGAACACCTGCTTGTGGTCGAGCGGGTCCACGTTCAGGCGGCGCACGTCGCCGTGCACGCGGATCATGGGCGGCAGCCCGGCCGACAGGTGCAGGTCGGAAGCCTTGTTCTTGACGCTGAAAGCCAGCAACTGGGTAATGTCCACGGCGAAGCCCCAATAGGAAACAGTGAAACCAAGGTTTCAGTTTGATACGCTGCGGGCATTATGACGACCATCGCCCGCAACCTCCAAGACGTGCGTGCACGGATCGCCACAGCCTGCCAGCTCGCCGGGCGCAACGTGGAAGATGTCACATTGCTGGCGGTCTCCAAGACCTTCGGCGCCGAGGCGGTGCGCCGCCGCCGGCGCCGGGCAGCGCGCCTTCGGCGAAAACTACGTGCAGGAGGGCATCGACAAGATCGCACAGCTGCGCGACCTGGCGCTGGCGTGGCATTGCATCGGCCCGCTGCAGAGCAACAAGACGCGCCTGGTGGCCGAGCACTTCGACTGGGTGCACACGGTGGACCGGCTGAAAATTGCCGAGCGCCTGTCGGCCCAGCGGCCCGAGGGCTGGCGCCGCTGAACGTGTGCATCCAGGTCAACATCGACGGCGGTCCGACCAAGTCCGGCGTGGCACCCGCCGAGGCGCTGGCGCTGGCCCGCGCCGTGGCTGCCCTGCCGCGCCTTGCGCTGCGCGGGCTGATGACGATCCCCGAGCCTGCTCCTGATTTCGAAGCTGCTTGCGCTGTCCACGCAAGGGCCAGGGCGCTTTTTGATCAGTTGAATGCCGAAGGGCTGGGGCTCGACACCCTGTCGATGGGCATGAGCGCCGACCTGGAAGCCGCGGTGGCGGCCGGCAGCACGATGGTGCGTATCGGCACGGCCATCTTCGGCGTGCGGGCCAGAAGCGCCTGATGGCCGTGCCTGGCCACTGCTCCTCAATGCCTGTCCTCGGCACGTCGTGGCCAGTCTGCCGAAGGTTTGTCCGGTGGGCTGGCTGAGCGCATGGCGATTGTTTACATTAAATGCTGGGTGGCCGACTGCGAAAAAGCGTCGCCTCCGAGGGCATCACATTGCATGAGAAGGGAGTGAGAATGACTGCAACTGCAGAACTTTCGGGCCTGCGTGCCGCAGCACGTATCAGCGTTCTCGGCGCTGCGCTGGCCTTCATGGGGACGTCGGTCTGGGCGAGCCCCGCCAGCGAAGCGATCCAGGCGTTGACGACCCATGGGTCGTACACGCGCGAGGTTCGACTGTCGGCACTGGGTGTGGTGGAGCCGGTGGCCTTGCTCAAGGAGTCCGCCAGCCGCGATTTCTACTTCCCGATGCCGCGCTCGAACGTGACTGATGCGCGGATCCATTTCTCCGGCCGCACCCACAAGACGGAGGAAGGACGCACCGGCGTCATCCTCTCGGTCAACGGCATTCCCCAGTACACGCAGACGGTGGCGGAAGGTGATGCGGCCCTGGCGGTCGATCTGTCTGTGGCGCCACGGGCCCAGCCCGACGGCTTTGCGCGCCTGGGCGTGCAGTGGCAGACGCTGACCACGGTCAACTACTGCCAGCTGGAGCGGGACACGGGCAACGTACTCACCATCTCGCCGGATTCCCGGCTGGTGTTCAGGCACGGCCTGTCGAACCTGAGTGTGGACGAAGCCTGGCGGTTGCTGCCGCCGCAGCCCGTGTTGCTGGTGGGCAGCACGAAACTGGCCCAGGACGCGTACGACACGGCCTGGCGCCTGGGTACGGCGCTGACCCGCGCCGGCAAGGCGCCGCGCGTGGCGGCGCTGCCCGACGTGGGAAGCAACGTCACGCTGGGCGAAGTGTCGGTGCCGGCTGCGCTCGCAGGTGTGCCGGCATTTGCTGGGCTCCGGTCGGGTTCGGGCTTGAAGATCGAAGACGCCGCGCAGTTGGCTGCGCTCATGCTGTCGGGGGCGGCGCCATCCGCGGGGATGTGCTGGTGGTGGACGCTGAACTGCGCAAGCGCGTGGGCGATGCCATCGCGGCGTTGTCCCAGCAGATGAGTGGCGACACGCAGGCGCAAGCCGCGTTGGCGGCGTGGGGTGATCAGTTGTTGGCAACCGCTGGCGCCGATGGCGTCAAGGGTGCTGCCGGCGTTCGCACCGCTGCGCTGGGCGGGCAACCGACGCTGGCCGTATCGACGGGTGGTGCGGGTGTGGTCGGCGCGCTGGACAGTGTCTGGCGCCAGGTGTTGCAGGGTCCGACCGCGCAGGTCCAGTCGGCCAAGACGGTCGATCCCCAACGCCAGAACACCTTCAGCCTGGCATCCCTGGGCGCCGGCGGTAGCAGCATCGACGTGGTCGCCAAGGGCGAATGGAGCGGCAGCTTTCCGCTGGCGGCCGTGCTGGGGGTGGGCGCGTGCCCAAGCAACTCGTGCTGAATGTGGTGGCCGCGCCCTCGCCATCCACCACACCGCCGATCCTGTCGGTGTACTGGAACGACACCATGCTGGGGTCGACCCAGTTGAAGGCCGAGGGCGCGCCGGAATCGCTCACGCTGCAAGTGCCATCCCACGTGCTGGGCATGCGCAACGTGTTGCGGGCGGTGTTCCAGCGTCAGCCCCTGTCACACAACTGCGACGAGATTCCCCAGGGCTTTCCGGTGCAGGTGCTGCCGACGAGCCACATCGTGACGGGACCGGGCCGGGCCGATGCGAGCTTCGTCGGTCTGTTGCCGGACATGACGGACCGCGCCACGCTGGTGGTGCCGCAACGCTATCTGGAAGATGCGGTGGGTTCCTTGCCGGTCGTGATCCGCACGGCCTTTGCTTCGGGCATGTCGCCGGGCAGTGCGGAGCTGATGGTGGCGGCTGGTGATGCACCGGTACAGCCGAACCAGGCATTCCTGAGCATGGAGGTACCGGTGCAAGGCGCCAGTTCGTCGACCAGCGTGGGGCCGAACGGCCACCTGCGGGTTCGCAACAAGGAGATCGACTGGGTCGACATGAGCGGTCTCGACCGGCTGTCGGTTGCTGAGGTGGTGGGCGCCCAAGGTGGACGCCAGGGCATTCTGTGGCAGCGACTCGGGGAGGCCAGCGATGCCGCCGACGCCCGTCCCTACTTGCTGAGCCGCGGCGACGTCGCGCTGGTGGGACGAGAAGGTGTGCTGGCATGGCTGGATACCCGCGGAACCGCGCCCAATGCTTCTGAGGGTGCGGCTGAGAGTGGCACGGCCGGTTCGGTTGCTGCCTGGTGGCACAGCCAGCCCGATGCCGTGCGCTACACGCTGCTGGCAGTGCTGGGGCTGATCGTGCTGCTGTTGCTGGCGCGCCTGCTGCGCCGCCGATGACGGACGCCGTCAAAGCCCGCCGGCAGGGTGGTCAGGTGGTGTCTGAGAGCGCCGCCCGACTGCCTCGCGGCACTCGTTCAGTCAAGGGCTGAAATCCTGCCCGCGGCGCGGGGTCAGCGGAACACCACCGTCCGCTGCCCGTTCACCAGCACCCGGTGTTCGCCATGCCACTTCACCGCGCGCGCCAGCACCTGGCTTTCGGTGTCGCGGCCGATGGCCGTGAGGTCTTCCACCGTCAGGCTGTGGTCCACGCGCGCCACGTCCTGCTCGATGATCGGGCCCTCGTCCAAGTCGGCCGTCACGTAGTGCGCGGTGGCGCCGATCAGCTTCACGCCGCGGTCGTGCGCCTGGTAGTACGGCTTGGCGCCCTTGAAGCTGGGCAGGAAGCTGTGGTGGATGTTGATGGCGCGCCCGGCCAGCCGCTGGCACATGGCGTCGGACAGCACCTGCATGTACCGCGCCAGCACCACCAGCTCGGCACCTTCGCCGTCGATGATCTCCAGCTGCCGCTCCTCCGCCTGCGCCTTGTTCGCCTTGTTGACGGCGATGTGGTGGAAAGGCACGTTGTAGCTGGCCGCCAGTTGGTAGAAGTCGCGGTGGTTGCTGACGATGGCGCGGATGTCGAGCGGAAGCAGGCCCGACTTCCAGCGGAACAGCAGGTCGTTCAGGCAGTGGCCTTCCTTGCTGACGAAGATGACAGCGCGCATGGGCTGCGCCGCAGCGTGCAGCTGCCAGCGCATGTCGAAGCGCGCGGCCAGCGTGCCGATCTGCTCGCGCAGCGCCTCGGCGCCTGCGTCGGCGCAGGCGAACTGCACGCGCATGAAGAACAGGCCGGTGTCGTGGTCGTTGTACTGCGCGGCTTCCTCGATGTTGCCGCCGCGCTCCAGCAGAAAGCCCGACACGGCGTGCACGATGCCGCGCTGGTCGGGGCAGGAAAGCGTCAGGATGTAGGTGGTGGTGTCTTGCATCGGGCGCCGATTGTCGCAGGGCTGTCGCGTGCGCGATGGCGTGGCGCTGTGGTGCGCGGTCGAATCGCTATATTGAGTTGCCAAAGTCTTGCACCAGCCCGGCAGCGCGACCCGAGGAACCCAGAAGATGACACCGCCCACCCAGAGCCAGCCCCTGCACGCACACCTGCGCCGCCACGCACGCGAGAAGCCCGACGCGGCGGCGCTCGTCTGGTACGGCCGCGCCATCAGCTGGCGCGATTTGGATGACTGGAGCGACGCACTGGGTGCGCACCTGCAGTCGCTCGGCGTGGGCAAGGGTGCGCCGGTGGCGCTGTTCATGAACAACTGCCCGCAGTACCTGGTGGCGCACTACGCGATCCAGAAGATCGGTGCCATCGTCTGCCCCTGCGGGCCGCTGAACAAGGCGCACGAGCTGGAATACCAGCTGGGCGACCTGCAGGCGCGCGTCATCATCGCGGCCGACAACCTGTTGCCCATCGTCGATCAGGTGCGCGCGCAGACGGCGCTGCAGCATGTGCTGGCGGTGCGCTACGGCGATCTGCTGCCGACCGAGCCGACGCTGCCCGTGCCATCCGAGCTGCAGGCCGCGTCGGCGCCGCTGCCGGCCGGCGTCGCTGATATGCTTCAGATTTCGCAGCAGGGTGCGCAGAGTGGACGGCGACCAACGCCAGGTTCCATTGGGATGGATGACATCGCCCTGATGACTTACACCAGCGGCACCACCGGCCTGCCCAAGGGGGCCATGCTGAGCTTCGGCAATGCGCTGTTCAAGACGGAGGTGACGGCCGCATCGGCCGGCATCGGCGCGCAGCACGTGGCGCTGTCGGTGGCGCCGCTGTACCACATCGCCGGCATGCTGATGGGTGTGAACGTGCCGGTGCTGGCGGGCGCCACGCAGGTGCTGCTGTTCCGTTTCGATCCCGTCGCCGTGCTGCAGGCGATTCATGCCTACAAGGTCACGCACTGGTACTCGATCGCGCCGATGAACGTGGCCTGCATGCAGGTGCCGGATGCGCAGCGCTTCGACCTGGCGAGCTGCTGCGCAACCCGGTCACGAGTTTCGGCATCACCTTCACCGAGCCGCTGGCGCAGCAGTGGCAGGCGTTCACGCGCGGGCCGTGCATCAGCTATGAAGCTGCCTATGGCCTGAGCGAAACGCACACCATGGATACCGGCATGCCGCACGACGCCATCCGCTGGGGCACGCACGGCCGGCCGATGCCGGGCGTCACGATCCGCATCGTCGATGCCGAGACCGGCGCCGAGAAGACGGTCGGTGAGGTGGGCGAGATCACCGTGAAGTCGCCCGGCAACTTCAAGGGCTACTGGAACAAGCCCGAGGCCACCGCGAAGACGCTGAGAGATGGCTGGGTGTGGACGGGCGACCAGGGCCGCATGGACGCCGATGGCTATCTCACCTTCATCGGCCGCACCAAGGAGATGATCAAGGTCTCGGGCTACAGCGTGTTCCCGGAAGAGGTGGAGACGATTTTGATCAAGCACCCGGCGGTGGCGCAGGCGGCCGTGCTGGGCGAGCCGGATGCGGAGAAGGGCGAGGTGGTGAAGGCGTTTGTGGTTCGCAAGCCCGGCGCTGAGGTGTCGGCTGAGGAGCTGATGGCGTGGAGTCGGGAAAACATGGCGACTTACAAGGCGCCGCGATACGTGGCCTTCATCGACGCGTTGCCGGCGACGGGGTCGGGGAAGGTGTTGCGGCGGTTGTTGAAGGATGTGGCTTGATGGTGACGGTGTGGGGCCTGCGAGCGCGGCTGGCCGGGCGTTCGCCCCGGCGGGCGACCTACTTTTCTTTGTCTCGCCAAAGAAAAGTAGGCAAAAAAGGCGACCCCACCGGCCGTGTCCCTTCGCTTCGCTGCGGGCGACCTGCGATGCTCGGGCGCGGGGCGGCGCTGCGGAACTCGCTGCGCGCTTGCGCGCTTCGCTCAGACAACCGCAGCGAGTCAGAGCACGAAGCGCGGCATGCTGCGCTGCCGCGCCCGCCCCACGCCCTGCGCTTCTCGGCACGGCCAGAGGGGAGGTTGAAATGCGACACGGGCCATCGCTGCGCTCGGCCTTGGTCTTGTCAGGCCGCTGCTTCGCGCGGCGTGCTGTTTTACTCCCTCTCCCTCTGGGAGAGGGTTGGGGTGAGGGCCGCGCCCGTGGCCTGTGAGTGATCTCTTATGCTGAAAAAATCCTGATCGCCAACCGCGGCGAGATCGCCGTCCGCATCGCTCGTGCGTTGCATGACTTGGGCTGCGCCAGCGTGGCCGTGTTCGCGCAGGACGACGCGGGTGCGCTGCACACGCAGCTGGCCGACCACGCCGTCGCGCTGCAGGCCACCGGCCCGGCGGCGTATCTGGATGGTGCTGCGCTGATCGTCGCCGCCCGCGCGCAGGGCTGCGACGCGGTGCATCCGGGCTACGGCTTCCTGAGCGAGAGCGCGGCGTTCGCCCAGGCCTGCACCGATGCGGGCCTGACCTTCATCGGCCCCACGCCGGAGCAACTGGCGCTGTTCGGCGACAAGGCGCGCGCCCGCGCGCTGGCGGCCGAATGCGGCGTGCCGCTGATGCCGGGCCTGAACCACGCGACGACGCTGTCCGAGGCCGAAGCCTTCTTCGCCGAGCAGATGGCGCAGGGCGCGGGCGGCATCGTCATCAAGGCGGTGGCGGGTGGCGGCGGGCGCGGCATGCGGGTGGTGGAGCGCGCCGAAGACGTGGCGCCGCTGTGGCAGCGCTGCACCTCGGAGGCGCAGGCCGCGTTCGGCGAAGGCGGCGTGTACGTCGAGCGCCTGATGCCGCGTGCACGCCACATCGAGGTGCAGGTGATGGGCGACGGCGCGCAGGTGGTGAGCCTGGGCGTGCGCGAATGCACGCTGCAGCGGCGCTTCCAGAAGCTGGTGGAGATCGCCCCCAGCCCCACGCTGGCGGCCGGGTTGCGCGCGCGCATCGAGCAGGCCGCGCTGGCGATGGCGCGGCGCGCGGGCTACCGCGGGCTGGGAACGTTCGAATTCCTGGTGGACGAGGCATCGGCCGACCTGCCCTTCGTCTTCATCGAGGCCAATCCGCGCCTGCAGGTCGAGCACACGGTGACCGAGGCCGTGACGGGGATCGACCTGGTGGCGCTGCAAGTGCAGGTGGCGGCGGGGCGAACGCTGGCGGAGCTTGGCCTGGCGGAAGACACGCCGGTGCCCGAGCGTGGCTTCGCCATCCAGTGGCGCATCAACGCCGAAACGCTGGATGCGCAGGGCCATGCGCTGCCCGCCAGCGGCCGCATCGCGCATCTGGCCTGGCCCAGCGGCCCCGGTGTGCGCGTGGACACACATGCGCAGGCGAGGGTGGTGCCATCGCCGCATTACGACAGCCTGCTGGCCAAGCTGATCGTGCACGGCCCGGACTTCGCGGCGGCGCTGCGCCGCTCGCAGCGCGCGCTGGCCGAATGTCATGTGGATGGCCTGACGGTCAACCTGCCCTTGTTGAGCGCGCTGGCAGAACGCCCCGAGATGGCGAGCCAGCAGGTGCACACGCGGTGGTTGGAAGCCGCTTTGCCAGAACTGCTGGATGCTTCAAAAATATAGCTGTTCGCGCCCGTCGGACGGGCGCAGAAGGCCAATTTCATTCAAATCAAACCTCTGCGCTGTCTGCCGCCGAAGCGCCCGAAGGCTCCATCCTCGCACCCATGCCGGCGCGCCTGGTGCAGCTGTCGGTGCAGGTGGGCGACGCCGTGCCCGCCGGCGCCGAATTGGCCGTGCTGGAAGCGATGAAGATGCAGCACGTGCTGAGCGCGCCGCACGCCGGCGTGGTGCGTGCCCTGTTCGCCGAAGCGGATGCCTACGTGGCGCAGGGCGATGTAATCTTGGTGCTGGAGGAGGCCGAACACGCGGCAGAGCAAGCGGCGGCTGACCAGGCGGCGCAAGACCCCGACCACATCCGCGCCGACCTGCAGCGCGTGCTGGATCGCCACGCCCTCACGCTGGACGACGCGCGGCCCGAGGCCATCGCCAGGCGCCACGCGCGCGGCGGGCGCACGGCGCGCGAGAACATCGCCGACCTGTGCGACGAAGGCAGCTTCATCGAATACGGTGCGCTGGCGATTGCCGCGCAGACGCGCCGCCGCAGCATGGAAGACCTGATCGCCAACACGCCGGCCGACGGCATGGTGACGGGGGTGGGTGGTGTCAACGGCCTCATCTTCGGCGCCGAGCGTGCGCGCACGGCGGTGATGGCTTACGACTTCACCGTGCTGGCCGGCACGCAGGGCATGCGCAACCACGCCAAGACCGACCGCATCCTGGGCCTGGCCTTGCAGGAGAAGCTGCCCGTGGTGCTCTTCGCCGAAGGCGGCGGTGGCCGGCCGGGCGATGTGGATTCGAATGTGCTGGCGGGGCTGGACATCGGCACCTTCTCGGCCTATGCGTCGCTCTCGGGCCAGGTGCCGGTGGTCGGCATCGTCGCCGGGCGCTGCTTTGCCGGCAACGCGGCGCTGGTGGGTTGCAGCGACGTGATCATCGCGACGAAGAACAGCAACCTCGGCATGGGCGGGCCGGCCATGATCGAAGGCGGTGGCCTGGGCGTGTTCGCGCCCGAGGATATCGGCCCGGCCGACGTGCAGCACGCCAACGGCGTGATCGACGTGCTGGTGGCCGATGAGCGCGAGGCGGTGGCCACCGCGCGGCATTACCTGAGCTTCTTCCAGGGCCGCGTGAAGGACTGGATCACGCCCGACCAGCGCGGCCTGCGCGCCGTGGTGCCCGAGAACCGCCTGCGCGTGTACGACACCCGCGCGGCGATGCGCGGCCTGGTGGACGAGGGCAGCCTGCTGCCGCTGCGCACGGGCTTCGGCGCCGGTATCCACACCGCGCTGGCGCGCATCGAGGGGCGGCCCGTCGGCCTGATGGCCAACAACCCTTTGCACCTGGGTGGCGCCATCGATGCCGATGCCGCCGACAAGGGCGCGCGCTTCATGCAGCTGTGCAACGCGCACGGCCTACCCATCGTCAGCCTGATCGACACACCCGGCTTCATGGTGGGGCCGGAGGTGGAAAAGACCGCGCAGGTGCGCCACGTCAGCCGCCTGTTCGTGGCGGCGGGCGCTGCGCGTGCCGTTCTTCAGCGTGGTGCTGCGCAAGGGCTACGGGCTGGGGGCGATGGGCATGGCGGCGGGCGGCTTTCACCAGCCCTTCTTCACCATCGCGTGGCCGACGGGCGAGTTCGGCGGCATGGGGCTGGAAGGCGCGGTGCGCCTGGGCTTTCGCAAGGAGCTGGAGGCGGTGCCCGCGGGCGCCGAGCGCGACGCGCTGTTCGCCCAACTGGTGGCGCAGCAGTACCAGCATGGCGAGGCGATGAACATGGCCACCGCGCTGGAGATCGACGCCGTGATCGACCCGGCCGACACGCGCGCCTGGCTGGCGCGCGGGCTGGCCTCAAGCAGCGGGCCGCGCGGTGCGGCGCGCGGCTTCGTCGACGCGTGGTGAGCGCGGATACCAGCCCACCGCACTACTTTGCCGCCGCTTTGCACGCGCTTGACATGCGCGGGCCACCATGGACGCATCGCCATTCATGACGAAAGGAAGCGATCCATGAAAGCCGTCTCGATCAAATCCCTGCTGCTGGCCGCCACCGTGGCGGCCGGCGGCCTCGCTGGTCTGGCGCTGCCCACGGCCGCGCAGGCGCAGGCTTACATCAACGTGCAGATCGGCACGCCCCCGCCCCCGCCGCGCTACGAGGTGGTGCCCGCCCCGCGCCCCGGTTGGGTGTGGGCACCGGGGCATTACGAGTGGGCGCATAACAACTACATCTGGCGCCGCGGCCACTGGCTGCAGGCGCGGCCGGGCCATGCCTACGTGCCGGCCGCCTGGCGCGCCCAAGGCAACCGCTGGGTCTACCAGCCGCCGCGCTGGGATGCCCGCCCGGTGCGCGTGGTCAGCCCCGGCCCGCGCCATTGGGACAACCGCGGCCCGCGCGGCTACCAGGACCACCGAGGCCGCCCCGGTGCGCGCCCGGGCGCGGACCGTGACCGCGACGGCGTGCCCAACCGCTACGACCGCCGGCCGAACGACCCGCGCCGGTACTGAGCCTGTTGACGTTTTTCAAGAGCATGACAGCGCGTGCCGCGCCAAGGAAAGCCCCTCTCCCTCCGGGAGAGCGCCTGCCCCGGAATTGATCCGGGGCTGGCGTGAGGGCCGCCAGCGTGTCATGCATGACGCGGAGTCATCAATAGACTGGCCCCAGGTTGCCGTTCACGGCTACCCGCCGACCGGGCGATGGGTTTCGTGCTGCGGGCCCGTCCGCTGTTGGCGTTATGGGGAGTATGCGTGTCCAGCGCCCTTTATTCGGGCGCTAGCGAAGTGTATATGGGGAGTATTTGTTCTCCTGGCCAACTCGTCGGCGCGGCGCCGACTTCGATTGCAGCGTGCTTTGTGGGAGCGGCCTTGGCCGCGATGCGGCGCACCCACCCCAGGCAGCGCCTCATCGCGGCCAAGGCCGCTCCCACAGCATGGACGGTGGCGCCGCCCTGCCTGCACATCGATGGCCCGCGCCCGCACGGCCCGTGGCGAGATCGCAGACAGGCCCTCAGGGCTGGCGCGTGGCGCGCCTGAGTTCGGCGCAGTAGTCGCGCGGCGGCACGGGCGGCGTGGGCCACAGCAGGTCGGCGCCGCTGGTGTGTGCCGGCAGGGTGTCGGTTACTTCTGAATCAATAGCTGCCTGCGCTTGCCCAGACTGCGCTGACAGCACTTTGGTCGTCAAATCCGGCGGCAGGTGCAGCGGCACGCCCAGCGCGCGGTGCACGTGCCCGTTGCCGGCCACCAGCAGTACCGTGCGGCCGGGTTGCCGCGCGGCGCGCACGGTGTCGGCCATGGCGATGTCGCGCGCGATCTGCACCCGCGTCATGGGCCCGATCTGCGATTCGGGCAGCAGGCCGCAGTGGCCGTCGCGCATGCGCTGCTGCTGCTCGGCCAGCGCGGCGGGCGGCAGGCGGGCGTCCAGCGCGGCGTCGCGCATCGCCTCGCGCTGGCGCGCGGCGGGCAGGTTGGCGCCCAGCACCGGCACGCCGGCGCGTACCGCGGCCATCACCACCGGGCGGTAGGTCTGCCACGGCCAGCCGGCATCGCGCCAGGCCAGGGCGCGCTGCACCTGCGACTCGCTGGCGTGGCGCGGCAGGCCGGCGGTGCTGCGGCCCTGCTCGGCCATCTCCAGCGCCAGCGCGGCCAGTGCGCCGCGCGCGGCCAGCCATTGCACCGTCTGGCGCTGCAACTGCTGGTGCGCGGGCGCGTCGTGCTGCTCGCCCAGCAGCAGCACATCGGCCGGCAGCAGGGTGGCCAGGCGCGCCTGCCCGTCGGCGCCCAGCGGGGCGGGCGTGGCACAGCCGGCCGCGCCCAGCAGGGCCAGGCTCAGTGCGGCGGCGGGCAAAGGGGGCGGCGCATCGCGCCATACTACGCGCTCGCCCAACGCCCCATGCCCGCAGTTTCCGCTTCCGTTCACCTGTTGTGGCGCACCGCGCTGACGCTGCTGCTGGCCTGGCTGGCCGCGCGGGCGTGCGTCGCGCTGGGCACGCCCATCCCGTGGATGATCGGCCCGCTGCTGGCCACCGCCGGGGCCAGCATGGCCGGCCTGCCCACCTACAGCGCCAACGCCTTGCGCAATGCCGGTCAGTGGACCATCGGCGCTGCGCTGGGCCTGTATTTCACGCCAGAGGTGACGCGGCTGGTGGCCAGCCTGTGGTGGGCCGTGGCGCTGGGCGTGGCCTGGGCGCTGGCGCTGGGGCTGGGTTTCGGCACCTGGCTGGACCGGGCGCTGCGCGGCCAGCTGGCCCATCTGGCGCCGGCCGAGCGGCGGGCGACCACTTACTTCGCCGGCGCCATCGGCGGTGCGTCGGAGATGACGCTGCTGGCCGAGCGCGCCGGCGCCCGCACCGATCTGGTGGCCGCCGCGCACAGCGTGCGCATGGCGGTGGTGGTGCTCAGCATTCCTTTTGCCATGCAGTGGGCCAAGCAGCACTGGGGCCTGCAGGCGCTGGACATGACCCCGCCCACGGCGCGCGCGGCCGAATGGCCTGGCCTGCTGTGGCTGCTGCTGGTCACCGGCCTGGGCGCCATGGCGATGCGCCTGACGGGGCGCGCCAACCCGTGGTTCATCGGCGCGCTGCTGGCCGCCATGGCGCCGACGATGGCGGGGCTGCACCTGTCGGCCGTGCCGACGGCGCTGACCAACGCGGCGCAGCTGGTCATCGGCATCAGTCTGGGCGTGCGCTTTTCGCGCCAGTTCCTGCGCGCGGCGCCGCGCTGGCTGGGGGCGGCGGCGCTGGGCACCGTGGGCATGATCGTGGCCTGCGCGCTGTTCGCATGGGCGCTGGCCTGGGCCACCGGCATCCACCCGGTCACGCTGATGCTGGCCACCTCGCCCGGCGGCATCACCGAGATGGCGATCACCGCCAAGGTGCTGCAGCTGGGCGTGCCGGTGGTGACGGCGTTTCAGGTCTGCCGGCTGGTGGCGGTGCTGCTGCTGGCCGAGCCGGTGTTCCGGTGCTGGGAACGGCGGCTGGATTCAGTGCCGAATCGGGCTTGAGCGCCCGTCCCATCTGCGCCAGCAGCTATCAATAAAGAAGCAAAGAAAAGGCCCGGCGTGCAGCGCGGGCCTTTTTCGTCGGGTGCAGGGCGGGTCAGTGCACCACCACCGGGTTCTGTGCCAGTTCGGCGTAGCCTTCCAGCGTGTCTTCCACTTCTTCCTGGGTGGGCGTGTTCTCTTGCCAGGCGGCGATGCGCTGCTGGAACAGTTCGGCCCACAGGCCGTCCAGGTAGACCTCTTTGCCCGAGCGCTTGTCCACGATCTCGAATCCGTGGCGCGCCAGCACGGGCTGGCCTTCTGCCATGTCGGTCCCCACATGGGAATCCGGCAGCAGGTGGACCACCGCGAAGGTGTCGGAGTCGTAGAGCGTATTCATCAGTGCATTGAGCCTTTCAGGGGGTAAGAAATTGGTTCCACCCTGTATATGAGAACGCATGGGGGCTTTCAAGGTGTACGTGTTGTCCCTGACAACCCGTCAGCCTGAGGCTGACGTGCAAAAGCCCGTTTCCGGGGCGTTGCAGCCTGCCTCAGCGCCCTTCGGGCAGCGATTTCAGTTGCTGATCGGCCACATCGCCGTTGGCCTGCGTGATGCGCAGGCGCGCCGGCAGGTAATCGAGCGTGCGCGCCAGCCACAGTTCCACGCGGGTGTCGTAGTCCTTGCGCGGGTGGCGCACCAGCCGCGCGGTGGGCAGCGCGTGGCCGTCGATGTGCAGGGTCTCGTCGGCCTGCACGTCCCAGGTCCAGGGTTCGGCATCGCGCACGCCGGCTGTGTGCAGCGTGATGCTGCTGCCGGGCGGGTAGCGTTTGGGCGCCGCAGCCAGCAGGCCGCCGAGTTGCAGCGACACGCTCAGCCGGTCCTGCGCGCCGGCCTGCCAGGCGGCGTCGGGCGTGTTGGCCGAAAAGCGGATGCGCCCGCCGGCCGGGTCGAAATGCGCGGCGCGCTCGCTGCGGGCGCGCTCGGCATAGCGCTCGGGCGCCAGGCCGGCGTCGCTCACCGCGCCTTCGCTGCGCTGCGTGCGCTGGCCCAGCAGGGGCATGCGCACTGTCCATTCGGCCTGGTAGCGGCTGGCGCTGCGCTGCCAGACAAGCTGGGCTTCGGCCTGGAAGGCGATGCCGCGCGCGGTGCCGCTCACCTGGTAATCCAGCGTGGCCGAAGGCGGCAACTGTGCGGGGGCGCTGGGGCTGGGCGCGGACGCAGGTGGTGCGGCGCTGGCGGTGCGCGCTGGTGCCTCGGCCGCCGCGACCAGCGTGGGCGTGGCGGGCAGTTCATCGGCCGCGGGGCTGGGCGGGGCGGTCTGCGCTGCCGCCACGGTCTGGGCCGCGCGCGGCGTGGTGGTCGGGCGCGGCGCCGGCTTCAGGGCACGCACCGGGCGAACGGCTTTCGGTGGAACGACCACCGGCGGCGGTGCAGTGGCTTCGACCAGCGCGGGCGCCGGGGCTGTCGCCGGGGGTGCGTGCACCGTGCGCACCAGCACCGGCGCGGGTTTTGCGGCCTGGGCCACGGCCGGCGCAAACGTTGGGGGTGGTGTTGGGCGCAGCAGCAGCGCATGCCCCAGTGCCACCGCACCGACCAGCATCAGCGGCGGTCGGCGCCAGGCGGGCGGGCGCCGGCTCATGGCACGGCGCGCCGGGGGCGCTGGCCTAGAATGGCCCGCTCCCCGCGCGGGCCAGCGCAACGAATCTCAGCCTCTGCATCCATGAAACTGGCAACCTACAAAGACGGCTCGCGCGACGGGCAACTGGTGGTCGTCTCGCGCGACCTGACGACGGCCCATTATGCGACCGGCATCGCCAACCGCCTGCAGCAGGCGCTGGACGACTGGAACTTCATCTCGCCCCAGCTGCAGGACCTGTACGACACACTGAATCACGGCAAGGCGCGCCACGCCTTCCCGTTCGACCCCACGCTGTGCATGGCGCCGCTGCCGCGCGCCTACCAGTGGGCCGATGGCTCGGCCTACCTGAACCACGTCGAGCTGGTGCGCGCCGCGCGCGGTGCCGAGTTGCCCGAGAGCTACTTCACCGATCCGCTGATGTACCAGGGGGAAGCGACGATTTCCTGGGTGCGCACGACGCCATCCGCGTCGCCAGCGAGGACTTCGGCATCGACTTCGAGGCCGAACTGGCCGTGATCACCGGCGACGTGCCCATGGCCGCCACACCCGAGCAGGGGCTGGACGCCATCCGCCTTCTCATGCTGGTCAACGACGTCAGCCTGCGCCACCTGATCCCGGACGAACTCGCCAAGGGCTTCGGCTTCTTCCACGGCAAGCCGTCCACCGCGTTCGGGCCCGTGGCCGTCACGCCCGACGAGCTGGGCGAGGCCTGGATCGAGGGCCGCGTGCACCTGACGATGCAGATCGACTGGAACGGCCGCAAGGTCGGCCGCTGCGATGCCGGGCCCGACATGCGCTTTCACTTCGGCCAGCTCATCGCCCACGCCGCGCGCACGCGGCGCCTGCGCGCCGGCAGCATCATCGGCAGCGGCACCGTCAGCAACCCGGGCGTCGAGAAGGATGGCCGCCGCGAATGGCCCAAGGGCTACGGCTGCATCGCCGAAAAGCGCGCCATGGAGACGATCCAGGACGGCGCGCCCAAGACCGACTACATGCGCTTCGGCGACACCGTGCGCATCGAGATGAAGGGCAAGGACGGCG
Source organism: Ottowia beijingensis (assembly GCF_013423955.1). Classification (GTDB taxonomy): domain Bacteria; phylum Pseudomonadota; class Gammaproteobacteria; order Burkholderiales; family Burkholderiaceae_C; genus Ottowia; species Ottowia beijingensis. Next base: position 2,355,004 of record NZ_JACCKX010000001.1, read on the forward strand.
AATCGGTGTTCGGCGCCATCGAGCAGAATGTGAGTCAATTCGGGCGCTAGCGCCCGTCCACCAAGCGCGAGCAGCTATATAAAAATAGCTTTTTGGTAGGCGTCGACTCAGTCGAGCCTGAACCCCACCTCGATCGTCACTTGCCAGTGGCCGACCTCGCCGTCGACCACGTGGCCGCGCGTCTCGATCACCTTGAACCAGTTGATGTTGCGCACCGAATCCTTGGCCTTGGCCAGCGCGGCGCGAACGGCCTGCTCCATGCTTTCGGTCGATGAGCCGGTGAGGTGGATGTGCTTGTAGATGTGGTCGTCCATGGCTTGTCTCCTGTGTGGGTGAGGAACCATCGTAGTGCGCGGCCGGCAGGCTGCGTCGGCAGGGGTTATCGACGCGCTGGCGCGGCGCTTTGATGATGCGGCGCATGTCCTTCCATCACCTGAGCCCGCCTGCCGTGGCCGCCCCTCCGCCGGGCGCACGGGCGAACGGCTGACGTCCTTCGCCCGATCCTTTCACGGTCGGCACTGCGCTGCTGCGCGCGGTGCTTTTCTTCGGGTTTTTCAGAGGCGGATAGCCTCCAAGGTGATCTCTCATGAACGCATGGCCGACGGCGCTGTTCGTGCTGCTGTGGAGCAGCGGCGCCATCTTCTCCCGCTGGGGCCTGGACCACGCCTCGCCCTTCGTCCTGCTGGCGCTGCGCTTCGGCGTGGCGCTGGCGTTTCTGTCGCTGCTCGGCTGGCGCGAGCGCGCGTGGCTGCCCGCGCCGGGCACGCGCGCGCAGGTGGCGGGCACCGGCCTGCTGCTGGTTGGCGGCTACTCATGTACCTACTTCCTGGCGCTGGACCAGGGCCTGACGCCCGGTGCGCTGGCCACCATCCTGGGCGTGCAGCCGATCGCCACGCTATTGCTTCAGGAGCGGCGCGCGCCCGCGCTGCGCTGGCTGGGGCTCGCCTTGGCGCTGATCGGCCTGGTGCTGGTGGTGCTCGACAGCCTGCTGCGCGCCCGCGTGTCGGTGGCCGGCGTGGCCTGGGCGCTGGCGGCGCTGGGCTGCATCACGCTCGGCACCATGGCGCAGAAGCGCATCGCCCAGCCGCCCACGCGCGTGCTGCCGCTGCAGTGCGCCGTGGCGCTGGCGCTGTGCGTGGCGCTGCTGCCCACGCAGGCGCCGCGCTTCGATCCGCACCCGATGCTCGCGCTGTCGGTGCTGTGGCTGGGCGCGGTGATCTCGGTCGGCGCCACGGTGCTGCTGTACCGCCTGCTGCGCGCCGGCAACCTGGTCAACGTCACCAGCCTGTTCTACCTGGTGCCGGGCGGCACGGCGCTGCTCGACTGGTGGCTGCTGGGCAACCGCATGGCGCCGCTGGCGCTGCTGGGCCTGGGGCTGGTGGTGGCGGGGCTGGTGCTGGTGTTCCACGCGCGGCCGGCGCGGTGAAGGCTCAGGCCGAGGCCAGTTGCCGCGCCAGCTCGCGCACCGCGCGCAGCAGCATCTCGACCGACAGCGCCACCAGGATCAGGCCCATCAGCCGCTCGAAGGCCAGCAGCACGCGCAGGCCCACCACGCGCTGCAGGCGCTCGGCCAGCAGCAGCACCACGGCGCACACGGCCATGGTCACGCAGAGCGCCGCCACCCATTCCCAGCGGCGCTCGGGTGCCTGGCTGACCAGCAGCATCACCGTGGCCAGCGCCGAAGGCCCGGCCAGCGCGGGCACGGCCAGCGGCACGATCAGCGGTTCGCTCACCGGCGCGTCGGCCGGCAATGGCGGCGGCGGAAACACCATGCGCAGCGCGATCAGGAACAGCACCACGCCGCCCGCCATCTGCAGCGACAGCGGCGACAGGTTCATCAGGCGCAGAAAGCCGTCGCCCAGGAACATGAAGGCCAGCAGCAGTGCAAAGGCGATGAGCACCTCGCGCAGGATCACGCGCCAGCGCCGCTGCACCGGCACCGGCTTCAGCGCGTTGGCGAAGATGGGGATGTTGCCCAGCGGGTCGGTGATGAGCAGCAGCAGGATGGTGGCGGAGCCGAAGGTGGTGATCATGGTTCAAGAGCCGGCGACCGGGCTGGCAGCGGCCATTGTGCGGCCGCGGCCTGCCACTGCGCCTGTGGGAGCGGGCTTGCCCGCGATGCGGCGTCAACTGGGGTGAGGCGTCCTGTCGCGGGCAAGCCCGCTCCCACAGGGCTCAGGCGGCGTAGACCGAGGCCAGATCTTCGAAGCCCTTGATCTCGATCGGGTTGCCGAACGGGTCGCGGAAGAACATCGTCCACTGCTCGCCCGGCTGGCCGGCAAAGCGCAGCTGCGGCTCGATCACGAAGGCCGTGCCGGCCGCCTGCAGCCGGTCGGCCATGGCCTGCCAGTCGGCACGCTGCAGGATCAGGCCCAGGTGCGGCATCGGCACCAGGTGCTCGCCGACATGGCCGGTGTCGGTGGTCTTGAACGGCTCACCGAGATGCAGCGAAATCTGGTGGCCGAAGAAGTCGAAATCGACCCAGGTGTCGGTGCTGCGCCCCTCGCGGCAGCCCAGCACGCCGCCGTAGAAGGCGCGCGCGGCGTCGAGATCGGTGACGTGGTAGGCGAGGTGGAACAGGGCTTTCATGGCGGCAGGATAGCGCGGCTGGGGCGCGCGGCTCAGCCCAGCGGCGAGGGCCGGGGCGACACGCCCTGCGCCAGCGCCGCCGCGTGCTGCGCCGCCTGTGCGCGGGCATAGGCGGGGCGCTGCGTCAGCTGCTGCCAGTAGGCCGCCACGCTGCCCGGCAGCGGCTGCGGCAGGTCGATGAAGCTGGCCAGCATCACCGCATAGCCCACCGCCACGTCGGCGGCGGTGAAGCGACCGGCGCACAGGTGGGGGCGCCCATCGGCCAGCGCGGCCTCCAGCGCACGCAGGCGGCCGAGGAACCAGCGCGCGTAGTCGTGCGCCACCTGTGGTTGCTGGCGCTCGGGCGGCTCGAAGCGCGCGTAGCGCAGCACCAGCGTCTGCGGAAAGGTCAGCGTGGCGTCGCTCATGTGCAGCCAGTTCAGGTAGGCGGCGTGATCGGGTTCGTGCGCGGCCACGTCCAGCCCGCCGGGGCTGTGGCGCGCGGCCAGGTACTGGCAGGTGGCGGCCGATTCGGTCAGGCGCACGCCGTCATCTGCCGTCAGCAGCGGCACGGTGCCCAGCGGGTTCAGCGCCAGGTAATCCTTGGCCAGCGCGCGCGGCGGAAACGGCAGCATGCGCAGCTCATAGCGAAGGCCCAGCTCCTCCAGCATCCACAGCGTGCGGAACGAGCGCGCATCGACGCAGTGGTGCAGCGTGTAGCTCATGACGCGGCGCCTGGCTTCGACAGGGCGGCAATGCGCTGCGCCGTGTCGGGATCGTCGAAACAGCGCGTGGCCGCTGCCTGCTCGGCTTGCAGCGCCGCGGCCAGCGCGGCCGAACCGCCGATGAGCGCCTGCTTGAGCAGGCCCGTGGCCAGCGGCGAGCGCTCGGCCACGCTGCGCGCCAGCGCCATCGCGGTGTCCAGCATCTCATCGCGCGGCAGCACGCGGTTCACCAGGCCCAGCGCGTGCAGGCGCTCGGCCGACAACCGTTCGCCCAGCACCAGCAGTTCCATGGTGCGCTGGTGGCCCAGCGCCTGCGGCAGCAGGTGCGTCACGCCGCCGGTCACGAAGTGGCCCAGCTGCATCTCGGGGAAGAAGGCGACGAGGTCGTCGGCCGCCACCACCAGGTCGCAGTTCAACAGCCATTCCAGCCCGCCGCCCACCGCATAGCCGTGCACCGCGCCGACGACCAGCTTGGGCCCGCCCACGATGGCGCGGGTGATGCGCTGGAACGCATCGGCCATGCGCGCGCCCAGGTCGGCGGCGGTGCCTTCGCCGGCGCCGTCCTTCAGGTCGGCCCCGACGCAGAAGGCGCGGCCGGCACCGGTGAGCACGATGGCGCGCGTGTCGACATCCTGCTGCGCCGCCTGCAGCGCGGCGTGCAGGTCGGTCAGCAGCGGCAGGCCGATGGCGTTCAGCCGCTCGGGGCGGTTCAGCGTGACGACGCTGACCGCGCCGTCGCGGTGCAGGATGGCAAGGGGCATGGCGGGCGTGGCAGGGCTTACGATCAGATCATCTTGACACACGAGGAGACGCTTCCATGACCGCACCCGCCGTCGACTACAGCCGCTATCAGACGTTCAACATCACCCGCCGCGGTGCCAACAACGCCGTGCTCGATCTGCAGATGAAGGCCAAGAACGGCAAGCTGCCCACCGCCGCGCACGACGGCCACTGGGAACTGTCCGAAATCTGGCGCGACATCGACAAGGACGACACCGTGCGCGCCGTGGTGCTGCGCGGCGAGGGCATGGGCTTCTCGGGCGGGGGCGACCTGGCGCTGGTGCAGGACATGGCGGCCGACTTCGAAGTGCGCACGCGCGTGTGGAAGGAAGCGCGCGACCTGGTCTACAACGTCATCAACTGCGACAAGCCGATCGTCAGCGCCATGCACGGCCCGGCCGTGGGTGCGGGGTTGGTGGCGGGCCTGCTGGCCGACATCTCCATCGCGGCCAAGAGCGCGAAGATCGTCGACGGCCACACGCGCCTGGGCGTGGCCGCGGGCGACCACGCCGCCATCTGCTGGCCGCTGCTGTGCGGCATGGCCAAGGCCAAGTACTACCTGATGCTGTGCGAGACCGTGACCGGCGAAGAGGCCGAGCGCATCGGCCTGGTGTCGCTGGCGGTCGAAGACGACCAGTTGCTCGACAAAGCCTACGAAGTGGCCGACAAGCTGGCCGCCGGCAGCACCACCGCCATCCGCTGGACCAAGTACTCGCTCAACAACTGGTACCGCCAGGCGGGGCCGAGTTCGACACCTCGCTGGCGCTCGAATTCATGGGCTTCGCCGGGCCGGATGTGCAGGAAGGCGTGGCCAGCCTGCGCGAGCGGCGGGCGCCGAAGTATTGAAGCGTGGCATCATGGATACTCCCATGATAGACTGCCTCTAGCGCCCGATAGACGGGCGCTGACAACACATACTCCCTTGTATCGGATGAAGGTCAGCCCTTCGTCCGCGCCATCAGCGCCTCTGTATTGGCCTTGCGATCGGCGTTCACCTGCTGCACGCTGGGCCGCTCGCCCAGGCGCTTCAGGTAGTCCTTTGCCGGCAGGTCGGCCAGCAGGTCCTGGCCGTAGATGATCCTGGTGGCGCTGCTGACCAGCGGCAGGTGCACGGCGGCGGCACAGTCGGCCAGGGTGAAGTCGCTGCCGGCGATGTAGGGGCTGAACTTGGCCAGTTGGCCGAAGGCGGCGATGTTCTTTTCCAGCTGCGGGCGAATCTTCTCCTTGGCCGCGTCGCTCACCTTGCCGCCGAAGAAGGCCTCGGGGTACAGGTTGCGCGCCACCAGCTCCAGGTGCAGCTCGATGTAGCGCAGCAGCTCGCGCACCTTGGCGGCCTGGTAGGGGCTGGCGGGCATCAGCGGCTTTTCGGGGTAGCGGTCTTCCACGTATTCGAGGATCACGGTCGACTCGCTCATCGGCCCCTCGTCGGTGATGGCGTAGGGCACCTTGCCCAGCGGGCTGGCGGCCAGGTCGGTTTCGCCCACCCAGGCCGTCACTTCCTCGAAGGGCACGCCTTTTTCCAGCAGCGCGAGCTTGACCTTGTTGTAGTAGTTGCTGGCCGAGAAGCCGCAGAGCTTGAGCATGGGTGTCTCCGAAAAATGATGAGGGTGGGTGTGGGGCCTGCGTGCCGCCAGGGCGATCGCGCGCCGCGCAGCTTAGCGCGCACGCAGTCCGCTTGATGTCGCGCAACCGACCGCGCGCCGCCTGCCCCATAATCAACCGCCGATGGAAGCCCTGCGCCGCGCCCCTTACCTCGCCCGCCTCGTGCTGGCGTGGTTCGCGCTTGCCCTGGGTGTGGCGGCGGCATCGCCGCTGGTGAATCCGCAGACCATCGAACTCGTCTGCGGCGCCGCCGGCCAGATCAAGGCCGTGGTGCACACTGACGACGGCGCGGTGGAACTGGGTAGCGCCCACCTCGACTGCGCGCTGTGCCTCGTCGCCTCGGCCCCGCCGCCGGCGCCGTTCGTGGCGCCGCAGCCGCCGCAGGTGCCGGCGCTGGCCTGGGCCACCGTCGATCTTCGCCCGCTGCCGCTGGCCGCGGCCCTGCCGTGGCAGGCGCGCGCGCCACCGCTGCCCTCCTGATCGCTATTGTTTTTGTAGCTGTCCGCGCTTGATGAACAAGCGCTGGCGCCTCATTTCATTCAGCATTTGCAGGAGGGCAGCATGCCCCCATCCAAGGTTCTCAACCCGCCGCGCCGTACCGCGCTGGCGCGCCTTTCGGGTGTGGCGCTGGCCGCACTCGGCGGCGCGGCGCTCTCGGCCTGCGACCAACTGGGCCAGGCCACCGGCCAGCAGCCCAGCTTTCGCGGCATCGACATCACCGGCGCCCCCTACGGCCGCGACTTCCGCCTGACCGACGTGGACGGCCAGGAGCGCACGCTGGCCGACTACCGCGGCAAGCTGGTGCTGCTGTACTTCGGCTTCGTGCAGTGCCCCGACGTGTGCCCCACCGCGCTGACCCGCGCGGTGGAAACGAAGCGCCTGCTCGGCCCCGACGGCGACCAGCTGCAGGTGATCTTCGTCACCGTCGATCCTGAGCGCGACACGCCCGAGATCCTGCGCGAGTACATGGCCGCCTTCGACCCCAGCTTCGTCGCCCTGCGCGGCGATGCCGAACGGCTGAAGCAGACCGCCGCCGAGTTCAAGGTGTACTACAAGCAGGTGCCCACCGGCAGCAGCTACACCATGGACCACACCGCGCTGTCCTACATCTTCGATGTGCAGGGCCGCCTGCGCCTGGCGCTGCGGCACGAGCAGACCGCGCAGGACTACGCGCACGACATCGCCCTGCTGCTGCCGCACGACTGAAGCGGCGCGGCACCTCGTTCCCCTTTCTCTTTCTTCGCTCGATTCTTTTCAAGGAGTTCAATCATGAAACGCATGGCTTTCACCCTCGCCGCCCTCGCCCTGGCCGCCGCCGCGCACGCGCAGGTCACCGTCTCCGACCCGTGGGTGCGCGCCACCGTGCCGCAGCAGAAGGCCACCGGCCTGTTCATGCACATCGACGCCGCGCAGGACGTCAAGCTCGTCGCCGGCCAGTCGCCCGTGGCCGGCGTGGTCGAGATCCACGAGATGGTGATGGAGGGCGACGTGATGAAGATGCGCGAAATCCCCGGCGGGCTGGAGATCGCCAAGGGCCGCACCATGAGCCTCAAGCCCGGCGGCTACCACGTGATGCTGATGGACCTGAAGCAGCAGATCAAGGGCGGCGAGACCGTGCCCGTGACGCTGACCTTCGAGGAAATCGCCAGCAAGAAGCGCTTCACGCACGAGGTGAAGGCCCCCGTCACCGCGCTGGGCGCCGGCAACGCCGCCCCTGCGGCCATGCAGCACGGCAAGCATTGATGCCTCCAAGCCATGACAAATGACCGCGGCTACCGCCGCATGACAGATGACGAACAACCCCTTTGTCATCGAAGCGCAGCGAAGTCATTCGTCATTTGTCATTCTTGAAAGCGAGTTCGTATGAACCCCGGACGGAGCTCAACACCATGAAAACCATGCACCCACTTTCTCTTTCTGCCGTGGTCGCGGCCCTGCTGCTGGCCGGCTGCGCGCAGACCGCGCCCCCGGCCAAATCCGCGGCGCCCGCCGCAGCTGCCGTGCCAGCGCTGCCGGCCGCGGCCCTGGGCAAGTCCGTGCCGGGCGATGCGGCACTGCCCATCGCCGAGCTGATGCCGCTGACCATGCGCTACGAGGCCGACCTGAAGCTCACGCCCGAGCAGATCAAGGCCATCACCGCCTACCGCGAGGCCAACATGCCCAAGCGCATCGCCGGGCAGAAGAACATCCTGGCGCTGCGCGGCCAGCTGCGCGCGGCCATGCTGTCGGGCCAGCCCACGGGTGATCTGATGCGCCAGGTGTCGCAGGCCGAGCTGGACCACATGCAGGCGCGCGAGCGCTGCGTGGTGTTCATGCGCACTACGCTGACGCCCGAGCAGTACACGCAGCTCATCCAGCGCTACCTGGACGGCCTGCGCTGACCCACGCGCCCCGCTCGGGGCGCAGGCCATGAAGCACAGGCGGGCGGCGCGCCGGGCCGTGGCCTGGCACGCCGCCCGTGCGCATGGGCTGCGCCGCCCAGGCATCGCGCGTCGCCTGCTTGCGGTAAGCTGGCGCCACGTCCGGCCAACCCAGGAGCCTTCTCATGAGCGACTCTTCCGCGTTCGACTTCGGCAAGTTCATCCCCGGCTTCGACTTTCTGCAGAACCTGGCCGCCAGCGGCAAGGGCGCGGCCGGCCCGGTGGGCGGGCTGCACAACTGGGTGGCACCCACCGTCAGCACCGACGAACTCGACAAGCGCATCCAGGAGCTGAAGGCCGTGCTGTTCTGGCTGGAGCAGAACGGCACCGCGCTCAAGGCCACCATCCAGGCGCTCGAAGTGCAGAAGATGACCCTGGCCACGCTGGCCGGCATGAACCTCAGCATGGCCGAGGTCGCCAAGGCCTTCACCCTGCCCACGCAGGGCACGCGCGCCGCCGCACCGCAGGCTGCCGCTGCCGCCGCCACGGCCGAACACTGGCCCTTCACCGCTGCGCCCGCGCCGCAGGCCGCCGCGGCCCCCGCGCCGATGGCCGAGCCCGAACCGGAGTCCGAGGCCACGCCCGAGCCCGAACCCCGGCCCCCGCCCCCAAGACCGCGCCCACCCGCAAGCGCCCGCCGCCCGCCGCCGCGCCCGCGCCAGCCACCGCCGGCCTGGCCGACCCCATGCAGTGGTGGGGCGCGCTGACGCAGCAGTTCCAGCAGATCGCCGCCAATGCCATGCGCGACGCCACGCCCCCGCCACCACGGCGCAGAGCGCTTCAAATTCAATGGCTGACAGCGCAGAAGGGGCGGGCGCTACAGCCCGAAAAGGCACTCAAAGAAAGCCGCCGCCAAGCGCCCGGCGAAGAAGGCCGCCAAGAAGGCCAGCGCCCCCGCCGCACGCAAGGCCCCGGCCAAGAAAGCTGCCGCCAAGAAAACCGCGGCACGCAAGAAGCCCGCCGCCAAGCCCGCGCCCGCCAAGCCCGCCGCCGCCGGCTGGCCGCTGCCCCCGCCCTTCAAGTTCGGGCGCTGACCGCGCGCTGCCTTGCCCCGCCGCGATCACCTCTCAGAATTGTGGGAGCGGGCTTGCCCGCGATGCAGCGCACCCACCCGCACGGCCGCCCCATCGCGGGCAAGCCCGCTCCCACAGCGCCGTGCTGTGTGCGCCGTATCACGCTTGGGTCGATGGCTCGCCAATCATGACGGCGCCGACCATCGCAAAGAAAACCCCTCTCCCTCTGGGAGAGGGCAGGGTGAGGGCCGACAGCGTGACTCGCCCCACGGAAACCCCCATCACCCACACGCCCGATGGCAACGGCCTTGGCCGCGATGCAGCGCCTCCTTTCGCACCACCGCCCCATCGCGGGCCAGCCCGCTCCCCCAACGCCGCGCGGCAACCGTTGACGATCGACCTGTCATGACCCTCTTCCCCACCGGCCACGCCACCCACCCGCAATGGCCCATGGCCTGCGGGCTGGTGCTGGCGCAACTGCGCGCGCAGATGGCGCTGCCGGACCACGCCAGCGCGCCCACGCTCGGCCTGCTCTACATCACCGACCACTACGCAGCCGAAGCACGCGCCATCCTCGACCACCTGCAGGCCGAGCTGCCCCAGGTGGCCGACTGGGCTGGCACCGTCGGCATCGGCGTGTGCGCCAACAACGCCGAATACATCGACGAACCCGCCCTCAGCGTGATGCTGTGCGAGCTGCCGGTGGACCAGTACCGCGTGTTCTCCGGCGTCGCGCCACTCAGCAGCGGCACCGGCTTCACCCCCACACCGCCCTCATCCACGCCGACGCGCAGACGCCCGACGTGGCCGAGCTGATCGCCGAGATGGCCCAGCGCACCACCACCGGCTACCTGTTCGGCGGTCTGGCCGCCAGCCGCGGCGACGTGGTGCAGTTCGCCGCCAGCGGCCGGGGCAACGCGCCGGGGCAGGGCGCGGCGGGCGGCGTGTTCAGCGGCGGGCTGTCGGGCGTGGCCTTCGGCGAGGGCGTGGCGCTGGTGTCGCGCGTCACCCAGGGCGCGCAGCCCATCGCGCCCGAGCGCGCCGTCACCGCCGCCGACGGCAACGTGCTGCTCACGCTCGATGGCGAGCCGGCGCTCGATTTGATGCTCGACGACCTGCAGGTCAGCCTGCAAGAGCCGCGCGCCGCGCTCGACGTGGTGCGCCGCACGCTGGTGGGCCTCTCCAGCCCCGGCGACCAGGGCGTGAGGCGCACTGGCAACTTCGGCGCCGACGTGCTCGTGCGCCACATCATCGGCGTCGACCCCGGCCGGCGCGGCGTGGCCATTGCCGAGCACCCGCGGGTCGGCCAGCGCGCCGCCTTCTGCCAGCGCGACCGCCAAGCCGCGCGGGCCGACCTGATGCGCATCTGCGCCGAAATCCGCGAAGAGCTGGAGCCCGAGGAAGTCACCCAAACCACGGCCGCCGCGCTGGCCGCGCCGCACGAAGCATCAGCCCCCACCCCGCGCGCCGCATCCGTGGCGCGATCTACATCAGCTGCGCCGGCCGCGGCGGCGCGCACTTCGGCGGCCCCAACGCCGAGCTGCAAACCGTGCGCCACGCGCTGGGCGACGTGCCCCTGGTCGGCTTCTTCGCCGGCGGCGAGATCGCGCGGCATCAGTTGTATGGGTATACGGGGGTGTTGACGGTGTTTGTGGGTGCGCAATGAAGCCAACCGTCGATACGATAGAAGATGCACGATGCTTCTATCTTTGAAAGTCAAATTATTTTAGATTCGAATGTTTTTCTATGACTAATCAGGCAACTCCCAATAACCCTTCTGACCGTCTTGCGATAATTTCGGAGCAATTAAAAAAGGTGTCGCAGGCCCGACAGAGACTGTGCGAACCCTGCTTTCTTGGTTTAATTCAGAGCGCAGGGGTATCGTGTGGTTACGACAATTAATAAGGCGCTGAGCGAATATGATTTATTGACCGAGCCCAACTTCGAATCCACTTGGATCGATGGCGCTGTCACATTTAAGAGGAGATCTAATAGCAGCCCTGATGAGGTAGTGCTGGATCCAACTTTTCGACTTGGAAGGCTCGATGCGGCTAACAAAGAGGTTGTTTTTGTTAAGCCTACTGATAATCTCGATCGGGCTATTACATTAATGCTTACCAACGATTTTTCCCAATTGCCGGTGATGACTAGTCAGCGCGAAGTAAAAGGGGTTGTCAGCTGGAAAACTATAGGATCAAAGTTGGCATTGGGAAAGCCGTGCGTCCAGTGCAAAGATTTCATGGAAAATGCGCAGATCGTGTCTGATGATGTTTCGTTGCTAGATGCTGTGCAGGTGATTTCTAATTACGATTATGTTCTTATTCAGAGATTCGATAAGACAATTGGCGGCGTCCTTACTGCCTCCGATCTGAGTGCTCAATTTAAGGCTATGGCGGAGCCATTTTTGTTGGTCGGAGAGATTGAAAATGGTGTTCGACATCTAATTCATGGAAAATTCACCAACAAGGATTTGCAGGCTGTTCGAGATGAAAATGATTCCACAAGAAAATCAATACTCCAAGTGATTTGACTTTTGGTGAGTACGTGAGGCTCCTGGGATTCGAGGAAAATTGGAAAAAATTGAATGTCCAGATTGATCGCGTCGAGTTCATAAGAAAACTGGATCGTGTAAGAGAAATCAGGAATGACGTCATGCATTTCGACCCCGAAGGATTGAGTTCTGATGACAAGCGTTTTCTCTCCGAATTTGCTCAGTTTCTCAAACGTTTGAGGGATATCTGTCGGTAGGAGCTCGGCGGGTTAAAGGGCGAAGCCATCATCCGACGGTGACGACACAGCTTTCAGGGTTTCGCTTTGCCGGAGCCCGTCGGTCCAGCTTATCGCCCAGTGAACTTCCCCGCCCGCTTCTCCACAAACGACCGCACCCCTCCGCCGCATCGTCCGAATTCGCCAGCCGCTTTTGCGTTGCCTCGAATTCCCGCATCGCCGCCATCGGGCCTTCTTCCAGCGCCTTCAGCACGTTCAGCCGCGTGGCGACGACGGCCAGCGGCGCCTGGGCGGCGATTTGCTCGGCTATTTGTAGCGCCTCGCGCAGCACCTGCACCGGCTCCACCACTTTTTGCACGTAGTTCAGGCGCAGCGCCTCGGCAGCGCCAAATTCGTCGCCGGTCAGCAGGTGCAGCATGGCGTTGCCCAGGCCCGAGCGCTCGGCCATGCGCAGGGTGGCGCCGCCGGTGGCCATGATGCCGCGCTTGACTTCCAGTTGCGAAAAGCGGCAGTCGGTGGCGGCCACCACGATGTCGGCGGCCAGCATCAGCTCGATGCCGACGGTGAAGGTGATGCCTTTCACCGCCGCCACCATCGGCTTGCTGCGGCGGCGGTAGCGCGGCATTCCGAGATCGTTGGGGTCGACCAGGCCGTCGGGCACGGCGCGTTCGCCGCGTTGCATCAGCGGCGCGACCGAGGGCAGATCGAGCCCGGCGGTGAAGTGGTCACCCGCCGCGTGCAGCACGCCCACGCGCAGCGCGGGTCGTCGTCGAGCCGGGTGTAGGCCTCGGCCAGTTCGCGGAACATCCTGGCGGTGAAGCCATTGCGCTTGGCAGGGCGGTTGATGCAGATCAGCAGCACATGGCCGCGCACTTCGCAGTCGATGCGGCCTTCGGTGTCGGGGGTGGGGTGGGGCGTGTTCATGCGCCCATGCTAGGGCGGGCGCCGCGCGGCAGGTGTCACGCAGGTGCGGGGTGGGTTTTAAGCCAGATTGGCTTTTAGCGCTCGTCCAGAAAGCGCGAGCAGCTATGAATTTTGTAGGAGCGGGCTTGCCCGCGATAGGGCGACAGCATGGCCGGATGCGCCCTATCGCGGGCAACCCCGCTCCTACAAGGTTTCAAGCAAAATTGGCCTCTAGCGCTTACCAGATAAGCGCGAACAGCTATAAAAACAGAAGCGTCAGCGCCGCAGCCGCGTGAACGCTTCGAATTCCCAGCTGCGCATGCCCAGCAGCAGCGTGTAGCCCTCGCGGTCGGCATCTTTCAGCTTCTGGTCCATCTGGTGCTGCTGCGCAAAGTCCTGCGCCACGCGTTGCAGGCGCTCCAGAAACGAGGGCGCGAGCGCACGGCTGACGCTGCCGTGCACCAGCAGCAGGCCTTCGGCCGGCCCGTCGAAGCCGCCGCTGAAGTAGTCCAGCACCACGTGTTCGCGCACGTACTGCATCACCGGGCCGTGCGGGCGCCACCGGAAGGTCTTGGCGACCTTCAGGCGGTAGCGGTTGAGCGGTTTCAGCTCGATCACGCCGATGCGGTCCAGCTGCGCCAGGTACTTGATGACCTCGGCCTCGCTCAGGCGGTAGGCGGCGGTCATCTGCTCCAGCGTCCACTGGCTCAACACGTTGGTGGCCACCAGCAGCAGCTTTTCGTCGGCCACCACGGCGCGCTCCTGCTCGGCCGTCAGCTCTTTCAGCAGCGGCTGCGCGTCGGCCACGCGCTGGGCGACTTCGGCAAAGTCGAGCTTCAGCGCGCGGCAAATCGCATCGATGCGCGACAGCGGCATGTCGCCCTTGGCCAGCATGCGCTTGACGCTGCTTTCGGCCATGCTCAGCTCCCGCGCCAGATCGGCGTAGGTCATCTGGGCGGCTTTCAGCTCTTTCTTCAGGACGGTGACGAGGTCGGCGGTGGTGCTCATGTGGAGGCATTAGAGCATCGAAATGCGATACCAATGGTCGAATGTGCTGTATTGAGGCGCAATATTCGGGGCTGAGATCGCCGAACCCGCAGACAGTGGCGTACCGATCCACTCCACGCCCCACGGGGCCTGTTCACCATGCGTCTGCACACCGCCTCCCACCGCTGGCTGGGCCATCAGGTCGATACCACCGGCGCGTCACGCCCAGCCGAGCTCGCCTTGCTGCTGGCCGTGGCCGCCCTCGCGGTGCTGGCCGCGCTGCTGCCGGCCACCGGGCTGCCCGCCGGCTACCACCACTTTGCCGACCAGCGCACGCTGCTGAGCCTGCCGCACGCGCTGGACGTGCTGAGCAACTTGCCCTTCGCGGCCATGGGCGCATGGGGGTTGTGGTGGCTGCGCCGCGTGCCCGTGGGGTGCATCGACAAGGCGCAGCGCGGGCTGGCGGTCCTGTTCTTCGTCGGCCTGATGGCCACCGCATTCTGTTCGTCCGGCTATCACCTCGACCCGCACGACGCCGGCCTGTGCATCGACCGCGTGGGCATGAGCCTGGCCTTTGCCGGGCTGCTGGGGCTGGCGGCGGCCGACCGCATCGGCACGCGCGCCGGCGTGGCGCTGGCCGCGCTGGTGGCCGTGGCGGCACCGGCCACGGCACTGGTTGCCTGGCTGGGCGGCAACATGACGCCCTGGGCCGTGCTGCAAGGCGGCGGCCTGGTGCTGCTGGCGGCGCTGGCCATGCGCCGGCCACAGTCGCGCGCGCTGGGCTTTTCGATCATCGGCGTGATCGCGTTCTATGCCGTGGCCAAGGCGCTGGAGCTGGCTGACGCGCCGGTCTTTGCGCTGACGCAGCAGCTCATCAGCGGCCACAGCGCCAAGCACCTGGTGGCGGCGCTGGCGGGCTGGCCTGTGGTGCGGGCGCTGCAATCTCTCGCGCAGGGGCGCCAGCCGGCGCGCCAGCCCGCACAATCCGCTGACAACAAGAACCAAAGCATTCTTTCGAGGAAGTTCTTCCCATGAGCCAGACCACCACCGGCGCCCTGGCGCCCGATGCGGCCGTGCCCGCGCCTTCCACACCGGTCGCCCCTGCGCCCGAGGCGCCCAACCAGTTCGCCCTGCTGCGCCAGCGCCGCTTCGCGCCCTTCTTCTGGACGCAGTTCTCGGGCGCAGCCAACGACAACCTGTTCAAGTTCGCCGTCACCGTGATGGTGACCTACCAGCTCAGCGTGGGCTGGCTGCCGCCGGCCATGGCGGGGCTGGTGATCGGGGCGCTGTTCATCCTGCCGTTTCTGCTGTTCTCGGCCACCAGCGGGCAGCTGACGGACAAGCTGGAGAAGTCGTGGCTGATCCGCCGCCTGAAGGATTTCGAGATCGCCATTGCGCTGCTGGCCGCCTGGGGGCTGATGGCGCAGAACGTGCCGGTGATGCTGGGCTGCATCTTCCTGCTGGGCTTTCAGTCGACGGTGTTCGGGCCGGTGAAGTTCGCCTACCTGCCGCAGGCGCTGAACGAGCGCGAACTGACCGGAGGCAACGGCATGGTGGAGATGGGCACCTTCGTCGCCATCCTGATGGGCAACGTGGTGGGTGGGCTGCTGGTGGCGCTGCCCGGCATCGGCCACGCCACGGTGGCCGTGGCCTGCGTGGTGCTGGCGGTGCTGGGGCGCATGACGGCGCAGTTCATTCCCCACGCGCCGGCCACCGACCCGGGCCTGCGCATCAACTGGAACCCGGTCAGCGAAACCTGGCGCAACCTGAAGCTGGCGCACGGCAACATCGTGGTGTTCCGCTCCATGCTGGGCATCTCCTGGATGTGGTTTTTCGGCGCGGTGTTCCTGGCCAACTTCCCGGCCTTCGCCAAGGAACTGCTGCACGGCAACGAGCACGTGGCCTCGCTGCTGCTGGTGGTGTTCTCCATCGGCATCGGCGTCGGCTCGCTGCTGTGCGAGCGGCTGTCGCACCGGCATGTCGAGATCGGCCTGGTGCCGCTGGGCGCCATCGGCATGACGGTGTTCGCGGTCGATTTGTACTTTGCGTCACGCGGCTTGGCCTCGGGCATGGAGCACACGCTGGGCAGCTTCTTGGCCCAGCCCGCGCACTGGCGCGTGATGGCCGACCTGCTGCTGCTCAGCCTGTTCGCGGGCCTGTACAGCGTGCCGATGTACGCGCTGATCCAGCTGCGCAGCGCGCCCACGCACCGCGCGCGCATCATCGCCGCCAACAACATCCTGAACGCGCTGTTCATGATCGCCAGCAGCGTCATCGCCGGGCTGTTGCTGAAGGCCGGCTTCAGCATTCCGCAGATCTTCCTCGTCGTCGGCCTGGCCAACGCCGTGGTGGCGTTCTACATCTTCATGCTGGTGCCTGAATACCTGCTGCGCTTCGTGGCCTGGGTGGCTTCGCGACTGGTGTACCGCTACCGGGTAACGGGCGACGAGCACATCCCCGCCGACGGGCCCGCCGTGCTGGTGGCCAACCACGTGAGCTTTGTCGACGCCGTGCTGCTGATGGCCGCCAGCCCGCGCCCCGTCCGCTTCATCATGGACCACCGCATCTTCAAGGTGCCGGTGCTGGGCTGGATTTTCCGCCTGGCCAAGTGCATCCCCATCGCGCCGCAGAAGGACGACCCGGCCACCTACCAGCGCGCCTTCGACACCGCCGCGCAGGTGCTGCGCGAGGGCGACCTGCTGGGCATCTTCCCCGAAGGCGGCATCACCCGCGACGGCGCACTGCAGCCCTTCAAGGGCGGCGTGATGAAGATCCTGGAGCGCGCCGAGGCCGATGGCGTAAAGGTGCCCGTGGTGCCGATGGCGCTGACCAACCTGTGGGGCTCGTACTTCAGCCGCATCGAAAACGGCGGCGCCATGGCGCGCCCGTTCCGGCGCGGCATTTTTAACCGCGTGGGGTTGAATGTGGGCGAAGCGGTACCGGCGGCGCAGGTGACGCCGCAGGGGTTGCAGGCGCGGGTGGCGGATTTGCTGGCGGCGTAGCGGTGCCTGCCGTGGCGCGCATCAGCACTGAAACAGCTCCGCGTGCGTGCCGGCGCGCACGAAGACGATGTGGCTGTCTGCTTCGCTCAGGCGATAGATCAGCAGGAAGTCGCCACCGATGTGGCATTCGCGGTGGTCCGACCACTCGCCCTTGAGCGCGTGGTCCAGCCATTCGGGCCCAGCGGCGCGTCGGCGGCGATGAGCGGCAGCATGGCCTCCTTCAGCCGCCGCATGTCGTAGCGGCCGGAATGCGTCAGGCGCTGCCAGTCCTTCCGGAAGGCACGGGTGTAGTCGCTGGCGCGTGGCGGCTTGGCGCGCTTGCGCGCCTTGGCGTCAGTCGTCTTGGTCAAGATCGGCCAGCAGGGCGTCGGCGGAGGCGAAGCGGGCGCGCCGCAGGGCGCGCGCCTCCTGCATGGCGGCCACGGTGTCGGCATTGGGCACCTTCAGTTCGAGCGGCAGCGCCTGCTCGGCTACCACGCGGTGCAGCAGCAGGCGCACGGCGTCGGATACCGTGAGGCCCATGGCGCCCAAGGCCTCGGTGGCCTGGGTCTTGAGGGTGTCGTCCACGCGGACGTGCAGCATCGAGGTGGTGGCGGACATGAGGGCTGACTCCTTGGGTGAATCGTATCTCATTTGAGAGACAAAGACCATCGAAGTTCCAAGGCTGGCCGAGGACGACTGGCTGCTTCTCAACTGCCGGTCTTGGGGGCTGTGCAGCCACGGCGGCCAGATGCCGCTCGGTCACATCCCGCGCCATCGCCACCGAGCCCAGCACGGCGTCGGCGTCGTCCTTCACCACGCCAAAGCTCATGTCCACATACAGCTTGCGGCCGTCCTTGTGCACGCCGCGCGTGGTGCGCACTTCTGCGCCGTGGCTGGTGGTGCCGCGCGCTATGGCGCGGTGAAAGCCCTTCCAGTGCGCGGGGCGCAGGCGCTCGGGGATGATGAGGTCCAGGCTCTGGCCCAGCGCCTCGGCGGCGCTGAAGCCGAACACGGCCTCGGCGCCGGGGTTCCACACGCGGATGACACCTTGCGGGTCGGCAAAGATCAGCGCGTCGGGCGTGTGGGCCAGGATGTGCCGGTAGGGTGCGGCATCGGGGGCGCTGGTGTGCATGGGGTTCTCCTCAGCCGCCGGGGGCCATCGCCCGGGATGATGCGCCGCCCCTGCACGGCGTGCAAGGCGCGCCCTACGGCGGGCAAGGTTATCGCGCCTGGCCGGCGCGGTACGGCGCAGGGGCCTGCTAAGTTCAAGTTTTTGAATGCCGTCGTGAAAATCCCCGGCTTGCGCGGGGCGGGCGCAGGCGCAAACTGACCTTCATCATGAGCTCGACCACCCCCATCCCGCCGCCGCCCGCCAACCCGCGCTGTTCATCCCCCATGGCGCCGGCCCGTGTTTCTTCATGGACTGGAACCCGAAGGACGCGTGGGACCGCACCGCCGCCTTCCTGCGCGGCATTCCGGCCAGCCTGCCGGCGGCGCCGAAGGCGATTCTGTTGATATCGGGCCACTGGCTGGCGCCGCGGGCCACGCTGGGCGCGACCGAGCGGCCAGGCCTGATCTACGACTACGGAGGCTTTCCGCCGCACACTTACGAGCTGGCGTACCCGGCGCCCGGCGCGCCCGCCGTAGCGGCGCGCGTGCGGCAGCTGTTGACGGCCGCCGGCCTGCCCGTGGCGCAGGACGACGCGCGCGGCTGGGACCACGGCGTGTTCATCCCGCTGAAGGTGGCTTTCCCCGACGCCGACGTGCCGGTGCTGCAGCTGTCGCTGCTGCAAAGCTGGATGCGGCCGCGCACGTCGAACTCGGCCGCGCGCTGGCGCCGTTGCGCGATGAAGGCGTGCTGATCGTCGGCAGCGGCATGAGCTACCACAACATGCGCGGCTACGGCGATGCGCGCTCGACGCCGGTGGCCGCCGCCTTCGACCGCTGGCTGGGCGAGACGGTCGCGCTGCCGCCCGACGAACGCAACGCGCGCCTGGCCGCGTGGGACACCGCCGCCGGCCCCGCCGGCCGCCTGAGCCACCCGCCGCGCGCCGAAGAGCACCTGCTGCCGCTGCACGTGGTGGCCGGCGCGGCGGGCGAGGGGCGGGGCGCCAAGGTGTTCACCGACCGCGTGATGGCGGTCGACATCTCGGCCTTCCGCTTCGATTGAAAATTTATGCCAAACTGGCCTGCAGCGCCCGACAGATAAGCGCAAAAAGCTATTGAAACAGGAGTATCTTGCATGCACCCCACCGCCCCCGCACGATCGGCCAGACCGGCATCACCCTGTCGCCGCTCGTCTTCGGCGGCAACGTGTTCGGCTGGACGTCCGACAAGGCGGCCTCGCTCGCCATGCTCGACCGCCTGCTCGACGCCGGCCTGACCAGCATCGACACGGCCGACGTGTATTCGCGCTGGGTGCCGGGCAACCAGGGCGGCGAGTCGGAGACGATCCTCGGCGAGTGGATGCAGTCGCGCGGCGCGCGTGATCGCATCCAGCTCATCACCAAGGTCGGGCTGGACATGGGCGAGGCCGGCCAGGGCCTGTCGGCCGCGCACATCGAGCGCGCGGTGGAGGCCTCTTTGAAGCGCCTGCGCACCGACCGCATCGACGTCTACTTCTCGCACCGCTTCGACGACGGTGTGCCGCAGGCCGAGACGCTGGGCGCCTACGACCGGCTGGTGCGCGCCGGCAAGGTGCGCGCCATCGGCGCCAGCAACTTCACCGCGGCACAGGTGCGCGCCGCGCTGGACGTGGCCGCCGCGCAGGGCCTGCCGCGCTATGCCGTGCTGCAGCCCGAATACAACCTGCACGACCGCGCCGGCTTCGACGGCCCGCTGCGCGATCTGGCGCTGGCCGAGGGGCTGGCCGTGATCTGCTACTACAGCCTGGCCAGCGGTTTCTTGACCGGCAAGTACCGCAGCGCGGCCGATCTGGCGCAAAGCCCGCGCGGCGCCGGCATCGGCCAGAAGTACCTGAACCCGCGCGGCCTGCGCATTCTGGCCGCGCTGGACGCCGTGGCCGCGCGCCACGCCGCGCAGCCGGGCGAGGTGGCGCTGGCCTGGCTGATGGCGCGGCCGGGCGTGACGGCGCCCATCGCCAGCGCGTCGAACGTGGCGCAGGTGGAGGGCCTGGTGCGCGCCACGCAACTGCGGCTGTCGGCCGACGATGTGGAAGCGCTCGACGCCGCCAGCGCGCCGGAGGCGGCATGAGCAGCGCCGCCCTGACCTCCACCGCCACCATCGCCACCGCCGAGCCTGCGCGCATCATCCTGCGGCTGTGCAAGCACTGGGGCCACAAGTGGCCGGTGCAGTACGACGAGCAGCACGGCCGCATCGAGCTGCCCATGGGCACGGTGCACCTGCAGGCCGGCGAAGGGCGGCTGACCGCCCGGCTCGACGCCGCGCCCGACGCCGATCTGGACCGCTTCGAGCAGGTGGTGGCCGAGCACGCGCAGCGCATGGCGCGCGGCGAAACCTACGTGTGGGACTGGCGGCGCCAGGCGGCGTGAGCCATGGGGTGAGGCTGCGGCGTGGGTGATGCTGCCATTTTGACGGGGAGTATTATCATTTCGCGCTTATTGCACGGGCGCTGATGGCTTGCATATAGGGAGTATGCAACTGCCGTGCCCGGACTGAGGGGCCGCGAAGCCGCCTCTGCGCCGCCGCCGCGCGGTCGCCCTCCTATGCGCGCAGCAGCGGCGAAAAAGTATCGTCATCAGATACCGTTGGGGTGTGAAAGTGCCACCGGCACGCATTTCTCGCTGCTTTTCAGCGTGCCGCGCCCACACTCCGGTTCCATGTTCAACCCCACTCATGGAACCCACATGCAAACCCCCATCCGTCGCGACTCCAAGCCCTGGCAACTGCAAGTCTGGGCGTCGTTCGGCATCGCCCTCACGCTGTGCGCCATCGGCCTGGCCTGGCTGCCGGGGCAGGACCTGGACCGCGCCTTCATGTTCATGGGCTACCTGTTCTGCCTGAGCACCGCCTTCGTGCTGTCGAAGTTCGTGCGTGACGGCGAGATGGCGCGCGACGCCGGCACGCGCCGCGTGGCCGACACGCCCATGTTCAAGCTGGTGGTGTGGGGCGGCTTCGGCTTCGCCATGGCGCTCACCGCCTGGGGCCTGCTGCGCATGGACATCAACGAGACCTACAAGGTCTTTCTGGGCGTGAGCTGGCTGTACCTGATCACCTGCGCCTTCACGCTGGCCAAGATGCTGCGTGACCGGCAGGAAGCCGATCTGCTGGAAGCCGAATACCGCGGCCGCCGGGCAGCGCGCGCTGAAGCCGCCCAGGACGCCGCCGCCTGACACCCACCCTGTGGGAGCGGGCTTGCCCGCGATGGGGCGTGGCCGGAGTGCGATGCGCCGCCATAGCGGGCAAGCCCGCTCCCACATGTCCCTTCGCGCTCTAGCGCTCACCCATTGGGCGCTGGCAGCTACTCATTCAGGAGCAAATCATGTCTCAAGATAACGTGATGCAACATCTGCGCCGCGCCACCGCCGCCGTGCTGTGCGCCAGCGCCCTGCTGCTGGCATCCACCCAGGCCGCCCAGGCACAGAGCGAAGTCTCGGTCGGCCTGTCGATGCTGCCGGTGGCCTCGGTCGTCGGCGCCGCGTCGGTCGCCGGCGCGGCGGCCAGCACGGTGGTCGCCATCCCGGTGGCACTGGCCGTCAGCGGCGCGGTGCTGACGGTGAAGGCCATCGAAGTGTCGGCGCGCGGCACCGTCATCGTGCTGGAGCGCGCCAGCGACGCGGCCACGGCCAGCGTGGAACTGGGCGCGGCGGCGGCCGGCGGCGTGGCGCTGAGCGTGGGTGCCAGCGTGGTCACCACGGTGATCGCCAGCGGCGTCATCCTGTCGGCCGCGGGCGAGGTGCTGTGCTTCATCCCCAACGCCATCGGCCGGGCGCTGCTCTACAACGAGCGGATTCTTTGAGGTGTCGATCATGAAACTGCGATTCGCTACGTTATTGATAGCTGCCGGCGCCCTGCTGCTGGGCGCCACGGCCGCACAGGCCGGTCGCCGCTGCGAGGCCGCCAAGCCCACGCCGCAGGTCATCGAGCGCGGCCTGAACCTGGCGCAACGCACTGCCGCCGCGCTGGACGCCGCGCACGCCCGCGACGGCACGCGCGTGGTGCTGCTGGCGCGCGCCGGGCAGGACCTGACCCGGTACAGCCAGCACTGGTCGCACGTGGCCTGGGCCTACCGCACGCCCGAGGGGCCGTGGCGCGTGGTGCACAAGCTCAACGAATGCGGCACAGACCAGTCCATCATCACGCGCCAGGGCCTGGGCGAGTTCTTCCTGGACGACCTGTGGCGCTACGAAGCCGCCTGGGTGGCGCCTTCGCCCGAGTTGCAGGGCGCGCTGTGGCCGCTGCTGCAGGACAACCGCCGCGCCGGCACGCTGCACCAGCGGCGCTACAGCATGGTCAGCTACGCCTGGGGCACGCGCTACCAGCAGAGCAACCAGTGGGCCATCGAGACGCTGGCGCTGGCGGCCGAGCCGCACGCGCTGCGGCGCGAGCAGGCGCAGGCCTGGCTGCGGCTGAAGGACTATCGCCCCACCACGCTGCGCATCGGCGCGCTCACGCGCCTGGGCGGGCGCATGACGGCGGGCAACGTGGCTTTCGACGACCACCCGCCGACGCAGCGCTTTGCCGACCGCATCGAGACGGTGACGGCCGATTCGGTGCTCGACTGGCTGCAGCGCGCGCCGCTGGGCGGCGGGTGCAGCGGCTGGGCGGGTGATGGGGGTTGGCTTATTTGCTATGTTAAAAATAGCTTCTGGCGCTTGCTGGACGGGCGCTTGAGGGCGATTTGGCTCTTAAGCTCAACCCGGCTTGCCGCCCGGTGCCTGCAACATGTCCTCGCTGGCCTTGCGCGCGCGTTCCTCGGCAATCTGGTCGTCCAGCTCGGTCTCGGGCGACACATCGCCCTGGTCACGCGCGACGGCGCGCGGGTCCACGCTGGTGATGGGCGGCGTCTGGGCCGGTGCGGTATCGGCGTGCGCGGCGGGCTGCACCAGTTGCACGCGGTAGGTGGGCTCGGGCAGGTCCATGCCGGCGTCTTCCAGTGCCTTCTTCACCAGGCGGATGGCCTCGCTGCGGGCCTTGAAGAAGCCGGTCTCGCGCTGGTTGACCCAGGCGTAGTAGCTGATGGTGACCGATGAATCGCCCACCAGATCGACGGTGGCGCTGGGCGCCGGGTCGTCCAGCACGCCCTGCATGGCGGCCAGCGTGGCCACGCCCAGGTCCTGCGCGCGCTGCAGGTCCTCGCCATAGCTCACGCCCAGCGTGAAGCTGAAGCGCCGCCTGGGATTGTGGGTGAAGTTGAGCAGCACCGCCTTGAACACCGTGGCGTTGGGCAGGCGCAGCTCGTTGCCGTCCATCGTCATCAGCACCGTGTTGCGGGTCGACAGCGACACCACGCGCCCCTCGTGGCTGTCGACGCGCACATGGTCGCCCGGCTCGAACGGGCGCTTGAGGCTGAGCAGGATGCCCGAGAGGTAGTTCTCGGCCATGTCGCGGAAGGCAAAGCCCAGCACGATGCCCACCACGCCCGCCGAGCCCAGCACGGCGGTGACCAGCGCAGTGGCGCCCAGCAGATCGAGCGCGATCAGGATGCCGACGATCAGGAACGCCGCGCGCACGCCGCGCCGGATGACGGTACCCAGGAACGGGTTGCGGCTGTCGAGCCGCACGATGTGCAGGTGCCGGGCCAGCCAGCCGCCCAGCCAGCGCATCACCATCACCACGACGATGGCGGTGATCAGCAGCGGGATGGCGGCCACGGCGCGGGCGGCGCGGTCCTTCAGCAGCTCCCAGGTCTCGTGCAGGCGGGCGCCGAAGTCGGCCGCCAGGGTGAGCTGGTTCTCGACCGCCACCACGCCGTCGACGGCGGCCACCACCTTGGTGGCGAGCTGGCGCGCCTCGTTGTCGGGCACGCTGCCGTGCAGCGTGGCCACGCCGGCCTGCACCGCCGGCGTGATGGCGCGGAAGGTGACGTTGCGCGACAGGCGCGCGGTCACCTCGGCCAGGATGCGCTCGTCGTCCTGCTGCGTTGCGCGCGCGGCCTGTTGCACCAGTTTGGGGTTGGCGGCGGCCGGCGCCTCGGACGCGGTGGAGGCGGCGGCGCGCGCCTTGAGCGCGCCCAGCAGCGCGGCGGGCTCTTGCGCGCGGGCCGGCGCGGCCCCCATCAAGGCGGCCAGCAGCAGGGCGAACAGCGTGGCCAGGCGGCTTGGGCCAGACGAAAAACGGAAGGCTGAAAAAGGCATCGCGCGATCATGCCGCAAGCTGTGGCCAGCGCACGTGGGACGGCGTCGCGTGACAGGCGCCAGAAGCTCAATGGCCGAAGGCCGCGGAGCAGGCCATGCGAGGGCACCCGTGGCCGGACCTGCGCCGGCCAGTGGGTGCGTCCCCTTTCAGGGGAAGCCGCGTCAGCGGCTCAGGGGTCATCCATTTTTGTACCCACTCGATGAAGCGGTCCATCGCCGGCACGGCGGCGGTGGCGCGTTCGCTGTTGACGACGATGGCCACGGCGATCATGCGGCCCGACTTGCCGCGCACATAGCCGGCCAGCGAACGCACGCCGGTCAGCGTGCCGGTCTTCAGGAAGGCGTTGCGCTGCGCGGGCGAGCCCTTGAAGCGGTGGCTGAGCGTGCCGTCGGCACCCGCCACGGGCAGCGAGGCCAGGAATACCTTCTGCACCTTCGCGTCGTTCCACGCCGCCTGCAGCAGCTGCACCATGGTCAGCACGTTGCCGCGCTCGGTGTGCGCCAGGCCCGAGCCGTTGTCGATGTGCGGCGCGTCCTGGGCCAGCCCGTGCTTCTTGAGCCACTGGCCCATGCGCTGCCGGGCCAGCTGCAGCGTGGAGGTGGTGGGCGAGAAGCCCGGCGCGATGGACAGCAGCAGGTTGCGCGCCATCAGGTTGTTGCTGTCCTTGTTGATGGCGCGCACCAGCTCGGGCAGCGGGGCCGATTCCAGCGTGGCCCAGGGCTTGCCGGGGTAGGGGCTGGCGGGGTGCGGGCGCGCCGCGCGCCGCGCACCGTGGGGGCGGCGCCGTCGCGGTGGATCACGCGGTCGGTGAGTTGCCCGCCCGAGGCGGCCCAGGCGCCTGCCACCAGCGCCGCCGTCAGCGCGCGGCCGGGGCGGCCTCCATGGTCAGCGCGCTGGCGCAGCGCGGCGACCACTGGCCGCTGATGACGACGCGGCCGACCGGGGCCACGGGGGTGGGTGGTGTGGCGGCCGGCTCGGGCATGCTGGCAGCGGCCTGCGGCACTGATGCGGCGCTGGCGCTGGCCTCGGCACTGGCCGGGCTGGAGGCCGCGACCGCGATGTAGGGCGATGGCGCGGGCGCTGGCGGCGGAGCGGGCTTGGCTGCCGGCTTCGAAAGATCAGGTGCCGGTGCCGGCTCGAACCGCGCCTGCGCCGTGCAGGCCCGCGCGCCGCCGAGCTGGTTGACGACCTCGATCTGCCCCAGCGGCGGATCGAACGTGGCCGCCAGCGCGCCGCCATCGCCCGCGCGCAGCGCCACGCGGAAGCGGTTCTCATCCATCACGAAGGCATCGGGCCAGGCGTGGTGCGGGTTGCCGGCCTCGGGCACGGGGGTGTTGGCATGGTCCTTGTCGGCCAGGCGGAACAGGCTCTGGTCGAGCACGATGTGGCCCTGCACCTGCGTCAGCCCCTGCCTGTGCAGGCGCTTGAACCAGTCGGTGAGGCGCTTGCTGTCCAGCGTGGCATCGCCGCCGCCCACCAGCACCAGGTCGCCCGCCAGCTTGCCATCGACCGGCGCGCCAGTGAGCCAGGCGCGCGTGCGCCAGCGGTAGTTGCGCGGCAGCGTCTGCAGGCTGGCCAGCGTGGTGATGACCTTGGTGGTGGAGGCCAGGGTGAAGGGCAGCTTCTCGTTGTGCGAGATCAGCAGCGGCGCGCCCGCGGCCAGCGGCTGGGCCAGCAGGGCGACTTCGGAATCCTTGATGCCGGCCTTCTGCAGCGCGGTCCACACCTCGGTGGCATCGGGGCGCGCACGGCCGGGGCGCTGGCCGGTGGCGTCGGCGCGATTGTGGCGGCACCGGCCGTCGACGGGGCGATGGAGCGTTCACCCGCGGCGGGTGTGGGAGCCTGCGCCAGCGCGGGCGCGGCGGCCAGCAGCCAAGCCAATGCGGCACTGGCCCCTGCGGGCCACGCTGAAAACGACAGGCGTTTGCTCATGAATCAATAGCTGCTCACGCTTGCTGGACGGGCGCTGGATGCCAATCTGGCTTGTCATCCATCAACGCGCCTGCGGCGCACCAGGATTACACGCCGCGTGCGCGGTCCGTGGCAAATTGCGCGGTGAAGGTGCTGAGCTGCCCCGCGTCCAGCGCGCCGCGCACCTCGGCCATGAGCTGCAGGTAGTAATGCAGGTTGTGCACCGTGCCCAGCATGGGGCCGAGCATTTCGCCGCAGCGGTCCAGGTGATGCAGGTAGGCGCGGCTGAAGCCGTCGCGCCCGCCTTGCGCATACGGCACGCCCGAACTGCCGGCACAGGCGTAGCAGGTGCAGGTCTCGTCGATCGGCCGCGCGTCGGTCTTGTGCCGCGCGTTGCGGATCTTCAAGTCGCCGAAGCGGGTGAAGTAGTGGCCGTTGCGCGCATTGCGCGTGGGCATCACGCAGTCGAACATGTCCACGCCCTGCTGCACGCCGTAGACCAGGTCTTCCGGCGTGCCCACGCCCATCAGGTAGCGCGGCTTGTGCGCGGGCAGGCGGTGCGGCGTGTGCGCGGTGATGCGCAGCATGTCTTCCTTCGGCTCGCCCACGCTGACGCCGCCGACGGCATAACCGGGGAAGTCCATTTCAACCAGCTGCTCCAGCGACTCCTGCCGCAGGTGCTCGAACATGCCTCCCTGCACGATGCCGAACAGGGCGTTGGGGTTCTGCAGCCGCGCGAATTCGGCCTGGCAGCGCCTGGCCCAGCGCAGCTCAGTTCCATGCTGGCACGCGCCTCGCGCTCGGTCGTGAGGTGGCCCTTGGTCTCGTAAGGCGTGCACTCGTCGAACTGCATCACGATGTCACTGTTCAGCACCGTCTGGATCTGCATCGACGTTTCGGGCGTAAGGAACAGCCGGTCGCCATTGACGGGCGAAGCGAACTTCACGCCCTCCTCGCTGATTTTCCGCATCTCGCCCAGCGACCAGACCTGGAAACCGCCCGAGTCGGTCAGGATCGGCTTGTGCCAGTTCTCGAAGGGGTGCAGCCCGCCGAACTGCTGCAGCACGTCGAGGCCGGGCCGCATCCACAGGTGGAAGGTGTTGCCCAGGATGATCTGCGCGCCCATCTCATGCAGGCTGCGCGGCATCACGCCCTTGACGGTGCCGTAGGTGCCCACGGGCATGAAGATCGGCGTCTCGACCACGCCGTGGTTCAGCGTCAGGCGGCCGCGGCGGGCGTGGCTGGCGGGGTCGGTGGCGAGCAGCTCGAAATGCAGCATGGGCCGCTTTCAAGCGGCGGGCTTGTGGGCGATGACCAGAAAGCCCGGCAGCGGCTCGTCGTTTTCCATGCGCAGGGCCGGCAGGTGCTCGATCTTCACGTCGTCGAAGCCAGCCTCACGACACAGGCGTTCGACGTGCGAGGCCTTGTGGGCGTAACGCTGGCTCTTGCGCAGCACCAGGTCCGGCTCGTCTTCTGCAGCCGCTTCGCAGGTGAAGATGAAGTGCCCACCGGCCTTGAGGATGCGATGGGCGTTGGGGATCACTGGCGTCAGGTCGCCGACGTAGACCAGGACGTCGAGGCAGGTGATGGCCTCGTAGTGGTCGGCAGGCGTGTCGCGCAAAGCATCCAGCACGTTGACGTTGTGAAAGCGTGCGTAGACGTTGTGCCGTGCCGCCTGTTCGATCATCTTTTCGGACAGGTCAACCCCGATGATGAAGCCGTTGATGGGGCCGAGATAAACGCCCAGCAGGCCCGTGCCGCAGCCCAGGTCCAGCAGGTTGAAACGGCGGTCGGGATGCAGTTCGTTCAGGATTTGCGCGGTTCGCTCGGGCACCTTGTACTTCAGGCCGCGTACCAAGTGCATGTCGAATCTGGATGCATAGTCATCGAACAGAGAGGACACTACATCCCGCGGTTGCGTGGAAGGGGTTTGCCCGTGTGCCACCGCGTGAAAATACTGCGCATTCGCATCGTCTGGTTGCAGCGCCAGCAACTGGTCTGCTATGGCCTCCGCCGCAGCGTTGTCCTTTACGCCCATTGCGCAGGTCAAAGTGCCCCGCAAGGCCAGTATGTTCTGAGGCTGCGCACGCGTCACTTCCTCGAAGTGAGGTCGTGCTGACTCGTATTCTTTCTTGCGCGCGAGGCAATCGCCCAAGATCAAGTGATACTGCAAATCTTCGGGTTGCAGTTCCAGCCCCGTGCGCGCCCATTGGATGGCTTCGTCGGTGGCAGCCGCAATGTTGGCGACTGCCGCTGCACGCTGAATCACCATGATGTCACGAGGTGCCTGGGCGACAGCCTTGCGCGCGTGCTGCATGGCTTCCTCATTCTTGCCTTGCCGGGTCAGTGAAAGCGCCAGCTCAATAAGGGCTACAGGCCAATCAGGCGCCAGTGCCAGTGCGCGACGGGCGGCCATGGTTGCAGCTTCGAAGTTGCGTGCGACGGTCGCCAGGCGCATGCCCATCAAGGGACGCGCGCGTCTCTTGGTGCCGCGCGTTGGGCCTGATTCAATGACAGTGCCGCATCCTGCAACTTGCCTTCGCCAATGAGGCCCGGATGCGGGCCAACTCCGTAGTGAACGCGTCGTTGGGAATCTTGTAATTGGACATAGAAGAGCGGAAGAACGTCTGGTCGGTGCCGACGATGAAGAAGCTGGCGCCACGGCAAGCAGGACTCGCAAGGTGCGCGGAACCCGGGATTATCTGGTATGGCTGTGCCCAGCGCACGGGTTGTCGGCAAAGGTGTGTTGCACCAGCTCCCGCAGCCAGCGGTGCGCCGGGTCCCGATGCGTTCGCGCGTGCCATACCTGATGGATCACGGATGGCGCCAGGCTTGCGGGCACCGGCCGGCGCGTCAAGGCCAGCGTGGCGCAGATGCGCTCGCCGAAGCGTTCCGGCACAGTAGCGACGAGATCGGTGTGCAGCAGCACGTGGCCCAGCGCAACGTAGTCGGGCACGGCCAGGCGTATGCGGCGCTGCATGCCCAGCCTCTGCAACTGGGGTTCGATGCGGCCGTGGCCGGAGCCGCCGGCCTCGACCCGGACGTGATCGCACCCCAGGAAGCTGGCCTTGCCCCATGGGCGCAGGGTGGCCGGATGCCCCGCCCGCATCAGGCAGGTATAGCCCTGCCGGAACAGCACCTGCTGA
The DNA here is from genome assembly GCF_013423955.1 of Ottowia beijingensis. GTDB lineage: Bacteria > Pseudomonadota > Gammaproteobacteria > Burkholderiales > Burkholderiaceae_C > Ottowia > Ottowia beijingensis. The sequence continues at coordinate 2,384,048 of NZ_JACCKX010000001.1, forward strand.
AAGAACCCGGTTTGCAGGTGGGGCAGCCAGCCCAGTGCCAGGTCGATTCGGCCGTCGGCCATGCCGTCAGCCAGCTCCGCATCGCTCAGGGCGACCGTGCGCAGGCTGACCTGGGGCGCCGTGTGGGCCAGCACTTCCATGAGCTGCGGCAGAAAGTAGATCTGGCCCACGTCCGACATGGCGATGGAGAAGTGGCGTGGGTCGCGGGCCGGGTCGAAATCCTGTGCCCTGGCCAGCGCGCCGTCGATGAGCTCCAGCGCCTGCGCCACGGCGGGTGCGATGTGCAGCGCGTACGCGGTGGGCTGCATGCCGGCAGCGGTGCGCAGAAACAGTTCGTCGCCGAGCTCGTTGCGCAGCCGGCGCAGCGCGTTGCTGACCGTCGGTTGCGATAACCCCAGCGCCAGCGCGGTGCGGGAAACCCGGCGCTCACGCATCAGTTGCGCGAACACTCGCAGCAAGTTCAGATCCAACTGGCGTACGTCCATGAGCGGATTATTCTCAAACAAAATAATTCAAATCAGCTAGGGGCCATTGATGAATGATTGAAAGCGGCTCAGCATCACTGGTTTCGCATTCCTGCACGGAGTTGGCTGCCGATGTCCTCACCATCCGTTTCATGGCCTGCCGGCGACACCAGCCGCATTCCCTTCGCCGTTTACACCGACGAGTCGCTGCACCGCAAGGAGCTGGAGCGCTTCTTCTACCAAGGCCACTGGTGCTACATCGGCCTGGAGGCCGAGGTGCCGAACCCGGGCGACTTCAAGCGCACGGTGGTGGGCGAGCGCTCGGTGATTCTGAGCCGCGCGGCCGATGGCACGCTGCACTGCTTCGAGAACGTGTGCGCGCACCGCGGCATGCAGTTCTGCCGCAAGCGCCACGGCAGTGGGGTGAAGGAGTTCGTCTGCCCGTATCACCAATGGAGCTACACGCTGAACGGCGACCTGCAGGGCGTGCCGCTGCGGCGCGGCGTGCGGCAGGACGGGCAGGTCAAGGGCGGCATGCCGGCGGACTTCAACCCGAAGGAGCACAACCTCACCAAGCTGAAGGTGGCCACGCGCGGCGGGGTGGTGTTCGCCTCGTTCGACCACGAGGTCGAATCGCTGGAGGACTACCTTGGCCCGACGATCCTCACGTACTTCGACCGCCTGTTCAACGGCCGGCAGCTCACCATCCTGGGCTACAACCGCCAGCGCATCCCGGGCAACTGGAAGCTCATGCAGGAGAACATCAAGGATCCGTACCACCCCGGCCTGCTGCACACCTGGTTCGTCACTTTCGGCCTCTGGCGCGCCGACAACAAGGCGGCGCTGAAGATGGATGCCCACCATCGGCACGCCGCCATGATCTCGACGCGCGGCAATGCGGGCAGGCAGTCCGATGTGTCGCAGGTGTCCAGCTTCAAGTCGAGCATGGAGCTGGAGGACAAGCGCTTCCTCGACATCGTGCACGAGGACTGGTGGGGCGAGCCGACGGCGGTGATGACGACGATCTTCCCCAGCGTGATCTTCCAGCAGCAGGTCAACAGCGTGTCCACGCGCCACATCCAGCCCGACGGGCACGGCAACTTCGACTTCGTGTGGACGCACTTCGGCTTTGCCGACGACACCCCGGAGATGACGGCGCGCCGCCTGCGCCAAGCCAACCTGTTCGGACCGGCCGGCTTCGTCAGCGCCGACGACGGCGAGGCGATTGAGCTGTCGCAGTGCGGTTTCACGCAAAGCCTCAGCACCGCGCGCTGGCCGAACTGGGCGGGCGCGGCGTGGAGGAAACCGACCACATGGTCACCGAAACGCTGATCCGCGGCATGTACGCCTACTGGCGCAAGGTCATGGAAGCCGAACCGCAGTCCGCGAAGGAGGGCGCATGAAACTCGACTTCGACACCTGGCAGGCGTTGGTGCAACTGCAGGCCGATTACGCCGCCGCCGTGGACTCGGGCGACTGGGAGCTGTGGCCGACCTTCTTTACCGCCGATTGCCTCTACAAGCTGCAGCCGCGCGAGAACCACGAGCGCGGTTTTCCGCTGGCCACGCTGTCGTTCGACAGCCAGGCCAGTCTGCGCGACCGCGTTTACGGCATCAAGGAAACGCTGTTCCACGACCCGTACTACCAGCGCCACGTGGTCGGCGCGCCGGTGATTCGCGGCGTGGGCGAGGACGGCATCCGCTGCGAGAGCAACTACGCGGTGTTCCGCACCAAGCTCAACGGCCTGTCGACGGTGTTCAACGTGGGCCGCTACATCGACCGCGTGGTGCCCACGCCCGCCGGCCTGAGGTTTGCCGAGCGGCTGGCGATCTACGACAGTGAGATGATTCCCAACTCGATCATCTACCCCATCTGAGGAAGGAGCGGGCCATGAGCCAGTGGGTCGACGTCGCCGCCGAGGGCGACATCTTTGAAGGCGCGGCCATCGGCGTGGCCGTCGGCGGCCACGATATCGCCGTCTACAAGACCGAGGCGGGCGAAGTATTCGCCACCCACAACATCTGCTCGCACGCCGATGCGCGGCTGTGCGATGGGTTTCTGGAAGGGCACGAGATCGAGTGCCCGTACCACCAGGGCCGCTTCGACATCCGCAACGGCGCGGCCACGCTGGAGCCCTGCGTGGACGCGATCCGCAGCTATCCCGTCAAGGTCGACGGCGGGCGGGTGTGGGTCGAGATCGACTGATTTTTGATAGCTGCTCGCGCTTGTTATATATTGATTTCAGGTCATTTTGTATCTGAAATCATTGCATGACAGGCGCAAGCAGCTATAAAAATAGATCATTCCCTGGCCAGCCACATCGCGTCGCCATAGCTGAAGAAGCGGTAGCGCTGCGCGATGGCGTGGCAGTACAGGGCCATGATGCGGTCGTAGCCCGCGAAGGCGCTCACCAGCATCATCAGCGTGCTGCGCGGCAGGTGGAAGTTGGTGATGAGGGCATGGACCACCTTGAACTCGAACCCCGGCGTGATGAAGATGCCGGTGTCGCCGCTGGCCTCGCCGCTGGCGGCCCACGATTCGAGCGTGCGCACGCTGGTCGTGCCCACGGCCACCACACGGCCGCTGCGCGCGCGACAGTCGGCAATGGCCTGCACGGTTTCGGGCGGCACGTGGTAGCGCTCGCGGTGCATCACGTGCTCGGCCAAGGTTTCGGTCTTCACGGGCTGGAAGGTGCCGGCGCCCACGTGCAGCGTCACGGCCGCGCGCTGCACGCCGCGTGTGTCGATTTCAGCCAGCAGGGCTTCGTCGAAGTGCAGCGCCGCCGTGGGCGCAGCCACGGCGCCCGGGTTCCGGGCAAACACGGTCTGGTAGCGCGCGGCATCTTCGGCGGTGTCACCGTGCGTGATGTACGGCGGCAGCGGCACGTGGCCGTGCGCGGCCATCAGCTCGTAGGCATCGCCCGACAGCCGCAGGTGGAACAGCGGCCCCTGCGCGTCGGGCCAGCGCCCCAGCAGCTCGGCCGTGAAGCCGCCCGCCATGCGCAGCACCGTGCCCGGCGGAGGCTTCTTGCTCACCTTCATGTGCGCGGCCACGCTGCCATCGGGCAGCACGCGTTCGATCAGCAGCTCCAGCTTGCCGCCACTGGGTTTTTCACCGAACAGGCGCGCTTTCACGACTTGTGTGTCATTGAAAACGAGCAGATCGCCGGCGCGCAGCAGCGTGGGCAGATTGCGAAACGCTCGGTCGACGAGCGCCTCGCCGCTGCCATCCAGCAGGCGCGAGCCGCTGCGCTCGGGCGCGGGGTGCTGGGCGATGAGTTCGGGCGGCAGAGCGAAGTCGAAATCGCTCGTGGTGAAAGTGCGTGCAGACATGCTTGAGGGCCGGACGGGCCCGTTCCAAGAAGGGGTGAGAAAGGAGAAGGGCAGAATTGTCCCATGCCATCCCCGGCCGCCACTGCCGACAAGCCGCTGTCCGCACCGCAAAAGGCGCTGCGCAAGCTGGGCCTGGTGCGCCCCATCGACCTGGCGTTGCACCTGCCGCTGCGCTACGAGGACGAGACGCGCATCGTCCGTTTAAGCGATGCGCGCGACGGCGACACGGTGCAGATCGAAGGCGAGGTGACGCATCAGGAGGTGACGTTTCGCCCGCGCCGCCAATTGCTGGTGAGCTCAACGACGGCACCGACACGGTGGTGCTGCGCTTCTTCAACTTCTACCCTTCGCAGCAAAAGCAGATGGCGGTGGGCACGCGCATTCGCGCGCGGGGCGAGCTGCGCGGCGGCTTTGCCGGGCTGACGATGATGCACCCACGGTGCGCGCGGCCGGCGGTGCGCTGCCGCAGGCGCTGACGCCCGTCTACCCCACGGTGGCGCAACTGCCGCAGCCGTACCTGCGCAAGGCCGTGCTGGCGGGCCTGGCGCAGGCGGATCTGTCGGAGACCGTGCCACCAGAGGTTTTGAGCGAAATCGGCCATTTGCGCTTGTGGGACCTGCGCAAGTCGCTCTCATTTTTGCACCAACCGACGCCCGATGTGTCGCTGGCCCAGCTGGAAGATCACAGCCACCCCATCTGGCAGCGCCTGAAGGCCGAGGAGCTGCTGGCGCAGCAGTTGTCGCAACTGGAAGCGCGCCGGGCGCGCGAGCATTTGCGCGCGCCCGTGCTGCGCGCCGAGCGCGGCGGCGTGCACGAGCAACTGCTGGCCGTGCTGCCGTTCCAGCTCACCGGCGCGCAGCGCCGCGTGGGCGAAGAGATTGCGCGCGACCTGGGCCGCGTGCAGCCCATGCACCGCCTGCTGCAGGGCGACGTGGGCAGCGGCAAGACGGTGGTGGCCGCGCTGGCGGCCTGCATCGCCATCGACGCCGGCTGGCAATGCGCACTGATGGCGCCCACCGAAATCCTGGCCGAGCAGCACTTCGCCAAGCTGGTCGACTGGCTCGCGCCGCTGCTGCAGGCGCGCGGCCAGCGCGTGGCCTGGCTCACCGGCAGCCAGAAGAAGAAGGCGCGCGGCGAGATGCTGGCCGCCATCGCAAGCGGCGAGGCGGCGCTGGTGGTGGGCACGCACGCCGTCATCCAGGAGCAGGTGAAGTTTCAGAAGCTGGGCCTGGCGATCATCGACGAGCAGCATCGTTTTGGGGTGGCGCAGCGGCTGGCGTTGCGGCAGAAGTTGACCGATGCGGGTGGCGCACTTCTTCTCCGCCGGCGGGAGAGGGCCGGGGTGAGGGGAAGGCCTCGCTCGCTTCAGGCCAGCCCCTCACCCCAGCCCTCTCCCCAGAGGGGCGAGGGCGCCAGATGGCCACCGAGCCCCACCTGCTCATGATGAGCGCCACCCCCATCCCGCGCACCCTGGCGATGAGCTACTACGCCGACTTGGACGTCTCCACGCTCGACGAGCTACCGCCCGGCCGCACGCCGGTGGTCACCAAGCTGTTGGCCGAGCACCGCCGCGGCGAGGTCATCGAACGCATCCGCGGGCAGATCGCCGAAGGGCGGCAGGTCTACTGGGTCTGCCCGCTGATCGAGGAGAGCGAGGCGCTGGATTTGCGCAACGCCACCGAGACCCACGCCGAACTGAGCGAAGCCCTGCCCGGCCAGATGATCGGCCTGCTGCACTCGCGCATGCCGGTGGCCGAGAAGAAGGCGGTGATGGCGCTGTTCACCAGCGGTGCCATGCCGGTGCTGGTCAGCACCACCGTGATCGAAGTCGGCGTCGACGTGCCCAACGCCAGCCTGATGGTGATCGAGCACGCCGAGCGCTTCGGTCTGAGCCAGCTGCACCAGTTGCGCGGCCGCGTGGGGCGCGGCGCCGCGGCTTCGGCCTGCGTGCTGCTGTATTCGGCGCCCGACGGCGGCCGCCTGGGCGAGACGGCCCGCGCGCGGTTGAAGGCCATGGCCGAAACCAGCGACGGCTTCGAGATCGCGCGGCGCGACCTGGAGATTCGCGGTCCGGGCGAATTCCTCGGTGCGCGCCAGTCGGGCGCGGCGCTGTTGCGCTTTGCCGACCTGGCCGAAGACAGCACCCTGCTGCAATGGGCGCGCGGTGCGGCGCCGCGCATGCTGGACCAGCACGCCGAGATGGCGCGCAGGCATGTCGACCGCTGGCTGGGTACCAAATCGGACTACCTCAAGGCATGATGGCGCCATGACGCTGACTGAACTCAAGTACATCGTGGCCGTGACCGTGCGGAGGGCAGGGCGAGGGGCCCCGCTTGCGGGGATCGACCCCGCAGCGCGATCGTTGCGACGGCGTTGTCGCGCATCGAAGCTGGGGGCAGCCGCATGACCCTGACCGAACTCAAGTACATCGTCGCCGTGATCGTGCGGAGGGCAGGGCGAGGGGCCCCGCTTGCGGGGATCGACCCCGCAGCGCGATCGTTGCGACGGCGTTGTCGCGCATCGAAGCTGGGGACAGCCGCATGACCCTGACTGAACTCAAATACATCGTCGCCGTCGCCCGCGAGAAGCACTTCGGCAAGGCCGCCGAGGCCTGCTTCGTCTCGCAGCCCACGCTATCGGTGGCGGTGAAGAAGCTCGAAGACGAACTGGAGCTGAAGCTGTTCGAGCGCAGCAGCGGCGAGGTGACGGTGACGCCGCTGGGCGAGGAGATCGTGCGCCAAGCGCAGAGCGTGCTGGAGCAGGCGGCCGAGATCAAGGAGATCGCCAAGCGCGGCAAGGACCCGCTGGGCGGGCCGCTGAAGCTGGGCGTGATCTACACCATCGGCCCCTACCTGCTGCCCGACCTGGTGCGCCAGAACATCGAGCGCACGCCGCAGATGCCGCTGATGCTGCAGGAGAACTTCACCGTGCGCCTGCTGGAGATGCTGCGCACCGGCGAGATCGAGGCCGCCATCCTGGCCGAGCCCTTCCCCGACACCGGCCTGGCCATCGCCCCGCTGTACGACGAGCCGTTCCTCGCCGCGCTGCCCAGCAGCCACCCGCTGGCGGCCGGCACTGAAGTGACCACCGAGCAGCTCAAGAACGAGCACATGCTGCTGCTGGGCAGCGGCCACTGCTTTCGCGACCACGTGCTGCAGGTGTGCCCCGAGTTCGCGCGCTTTTCCAGCAGCACCGACGGCATCCGCAAGAGCTTCGAGGGCTCGTCGCTGGAGACCATCAAACACATGGTGGCGGCCGGCATGGGCGTGACGCTGGTGCCGCGCCTGGCGGTGCCGGCGGCCGCGCTGGCCAACCCGCCCGCCAAGGCCGCCCGGCAGGCCGAGGGTGGCCTGATCCGCTACCTGCCGATCCGCGACGACGCCGGCGGCGAGCCGCCCACGCGCCGCGTTGTGCTGGCCTGGCGCCGCAGCTTCACGCGCTATGAGGCCATCGCGGCCCTGCGCAACGCCATCTATGCCTGCGAGCTGCCGGGCGTGGCGCGGCTTTCGTGAGGCTGCCTGAGGCCGCCACGCGGCTTCTTGCCGTTGTGCTGATGGCGCTTGCGCCACTGCCCGTGGCCGCGGCGCTGGTGTCCGATGCGCTGGCCGCGCGCGTGGCGGGCTGGCAGCGGATGATCGATCCGTTGATGCCGGCGTTGCTGCTGCTCGTGCTGATGGTGGTGGCGTGGGCGCTGGTGCAGGCCCGCCGTCGCGCACACCAGCTTGCGGCGGCGGGCGAGGCGCTGGCGGCGCCTTTCGGCTGGCGCCGTGGCCTGGGGCTGGGCGCGCTGGCGCTGGGCTTCGCGCTGCTGGCCGCGGCCATCGGCGGGCACGACACGCACCAGCGCCTGCTGCAGTGGGATGCCGCCGTCGTGGCGGCGGCGCAGCGCGGGTCTCACCGGCGACCCAGCAGGCGTTGCGCTGGGTCAGCGACCTGGGCGACGTGCTGGTGCTGACGCCACTGGTGCTGGCTGTCTTCGGCGGGCTGCTGCTGCGGCGCCAGCGGGTACTGGCGCTGGGCTGGCTGCTGGCGGTGCTGGTCAACAGCCTGGCGGTGCGGGTGCTCAAGGGGGCGATCGGGCGCGAGCGGCCGGCCGGCGCGGCGGAGCTGGTCACCTCGGGCGCCAGTTTCCCCAGCGGGCATGCGGCGGGCGCGTTGCTGGTCTACGGCCTGCTGCTGTGGATCGTGCTGCCGCTGGTGGCGCGGCGGCGCTGGCGCGCGGTGCTGGCGGTGGCGGGCGGCGTGCTGATCGGCGCCATCGTCGTCAGCCGCGTGCTGCTGCGCGTGCATTTCGTCAGCGACGTGGTGGGCGGGCTGCTGCTGGCGGGCTTCACGCTGCTGCTGGCCACGGGGCTGCTGCGCCCGTGGCGCCCGGGTGATGGGGTTGAGTGGGAGCGGCCTTGGCCGCGATAGAGCGTCGCCCGCGGTCTTTATTCCAATTCCCGATCAAGACAGCAAGAAATTCGTCATTCCGGCGAAAGCCGGAATCAAGCGGCGTGTGCAAGAACACATGGATCCCGGCTTTCGCTGGGATGATGGTTGTTCACGCTTTGAAGTAGAGGCGGAATTGCGCCGCATCGCGGGCAAACCCGCGCCCACGACGCGATCCATGGCGCGGCGTTGAGGAACGCCGCGCCGCTTGCTCGCGGCGGCGTCCAGCAGCGGGCTTATGCTCGGCGCCATGGCTGCTGTTTCGCTGCGCGAGCGCCTGGCGCTCTATCTGGACCTGATCCGCTGGGACCGGCCCGCCGGCTGGCTGGTGCTGTACTGGCCCACGATGGGCGCGCTGTGGCTGGCGGCCGGCGGCTGGCCGGGCTGGCATTTGTTCATCGTCTTCACGCTGGGCACGGTGCTGATGCGCTCGGCCGGCTGCTGCATCAACGACGTGGCCGACCGCAACTTCGACCGCCACGTCAAGCGCACGGCGCAACGGCCGATCACCAGCGGCAAGATCAGCGTGAAGGAGGCGCTGGCGGTGGGCGCGGTGCTGGCGCTGGTGGCCTTCGGCCTGGCGCTGACGACCAACGCCGCCGTCATCGCCTGGTCGGTGCCGGCGCTGCTGGTCACCATCCTCTACCCGTTCACCAAGCGCTGGTTTGCCATGCCGCAGGCGGTGCTGGGCATCGCGTTCGGCTTCGGCATCCCGATGGCCTATGCGGCGGTGCAGGGCCGCGTGCCGCTGGAGGCACTGTGGCTGTTTACGGCCAAGATTGCCCTGGTGCTGGCCTACGACACCGAATACGCCATGGTCGACCGCGACGACGACCTGAAGATCGGCATGAAGACCTCGGCCATCACGCTGGGCCGCTTCGATGTGGCGGCGATCATGGTGTTCTACGCCATCTACCTGTCGATCTGGCTGTGGATCGCCGCCCGGCATGCGCCATCAGCTATTCTTTATATAGCGTTCGCGCTGGCGGCGGCGCAGGCGCTGTGGCATTACACGCTGATCCGCGGGCGCACGCGCGAAGGCTGCTTCGTGGCCTTCAAGCAGAACCACTGGCTCAGTGCCACGGTGTTCGCAGGCATCGCACTGTCGTTCGCGCTGCGGGGCTGAAGGCGCTCAGCGCCCGAACTCGTCGCCCAGTTCCCTGGCCCGCGTGCAGGCCGCGTGCATGGCCTGCACGAAGGCGTCCTTGATCCCGGCCTGGTCCATGGCCGTCAGCGCGGCATAGGTGGTGCCGCCCTTGCTGGTCACGCGCTCGCGCAGCAGGGCAAGCGGCTCGGTCGAATCGGCGGCCAGTTGCGCGCCGCCGGCGAAGGTGCCCACGGCCAGGCGGCGCGCCTGTTCGGCGGAAAGGCCCAGTTCGGTGCCGGCCTGCTGCATCGCCTCCAGAAAGTAGAAGACGTAGGCCGGGCCGGAGCCCGACAGTGCGGTCACGGCGTCGAGCTGCGCCTCGCGCTCCACCCACAGCGCATCGCCGGTGGTGCGGATCACGGCTTCGGCCAGCTGCCGGTCGGCGGCGCTGACGGCGGCGCTGGCGAACAGGCCCGTCATGCCCCGGCCCACCAGCGCGGGCGTGTTGGGCATGCAGCGCACGATGCGCGCGCTGCCCGTGGCGGCGGCAATGTCGGCGGCGCGGATGCCGGCCATCACCGACAACTGCAGGGCATTGCCGACGTGCGGGGCGACAGGCGCGGAGGCTTCACGAAAGCTCTGCGGCTTGACGGCCCAGACGATCAGCCCGGCATCGGCCAGCGCGGGGGCGGCGGCGGGCGCGGCGTCGATGTCGTGCTGCGCCTTGAGCGCGGCGCGCGCGGCCTCGAAAGGCTCGACCACCTGGATGTTCGCCGCCGGCAAGCCCTGCCGGATCAGCCCGCCGATGATGGCGCTGGCCATGTTGCCGCCGCCGATGAAGGCGATGCGGGTGGAAGGGGGCAGGGCAGGTGGGGTCATGGCAGATCGGTGGTCGCGTGAACGCGCCAGTGTAGAGGGCGGTGGTGGGCGAGGCGGCGGGTGGTCAGCGGCGGAATGCACTGCGGGGCGACCGGCGCAGGTCTGCCTGTCTCAAGAAAATGGGAGTATGTGTTTTTACGCTTAATGGATAAGCGCTGTCGGCTTGTTTATTGGGGAGTATGCCGGCGCATGCGTCCGCGAAGTCGGCGGCGCTGCCATCGCGGGCAAGCCCGCTCCCACAACACCAGGCAGCGCACGGCCCCATCGGGCGGCCTCAACGTGCGCCGGCCTCTCATCGGATGGTCGCGAAGCGGGCCATGCCAGCGACAGCCGTGCGCGGACCTGTGCCGCGCACTGGCTGTGTCCCCTTCGCGCAGCAAGAAGGGGAAGCGGCGTCAGCCGCTCAGGGGTTGTCCCGAATCCTGGGGATGTGACCTCCATCACCACAAACTGCGTCACCTGCAGCGGGTTGAAGTTGTCGTCGGTACACAGCACCAGTGTGCGGTTCCCATTGGGCAAGGGCGGGCCCCAGGCCATGGCCTCGAAGTTGTCGACGTGCGGCAGGCCGCTGGCACGGAAGTCGAGCAGCAGGCGCTTGGGCGCCGGGCGGTAACGGCCGGGGCGCAGGGTGCCGACGCCCAGCGTGTCGCTGGCGCCGTCCAGATCGGCCTCGTACAGCCGCACCGACACGCCGGTGGCCAGCGACCAGGCGCGCTCCAGCACCCACACGTGGCGCTCGTCCCGCAGCAGGATTTCCGACACGCCGCTGTCGGCCACGCCGTGCGGCATGGCGGGGCCGAAGGGTTCCGGCTCGGGCAGGTAGGCCACCTGCCGGTCGGCGCGGCCGCTGGCCAGGTCGAACCGGGTGATGCGGCACGGCCCGGGCGGCGCGGCGGGCGAGGCGGTGCCGCGGTCCTGCGCCAGCGCGCCTTCCATGGCGGCCCAGGCGTGGCGGCCGTCGGGCGCCAGCGCCAGGCCTTCCAGGGTTTCGTTGTTGCGCGGGCCGCGGCGCAGGCGGCCGATTTCGCGCAGGTGGGCGGGCAGCGGCAGCTGGCGCAGCAGGCGGCCATCGAGCGCGGATTCGTACAGCGCCGGCGCGATGCGGGCGCGGATGTTGCCCTCGCTGGCCCACAGCAGGGTGGCGGGCTGGCCGCCGCTGCCGGGGCGCAGGGCCAGCGCCTCGGGGTCGACCTGCTGGCGCGCGAACGGGCGGCCGTCGGCACCGCGCAGGGTGATCACGTCCACCCACTCGGGCCGCAGCGGCTGGCCGGCGGCAAACGGCGGCAGGCGCAGCACGTAGCAGCGCGCGGGGGCGTGGCGGCTGCGGTCGTCCGACAGGGCGTACCACAGGTTGTTGGGCGCGTCGTAGGCCAGGCCGGAGAGGCCGCCGACCAGCGTGCCCTTGAACTCGGTGCCGCTGGGCAGGCTGCCGTGCGCCAGCCGCTTCAGCGGCGGGGGCGGGGCGGCGCCGCGCTCGCGCGCGCGCAGCACGGGCACGGCCAGCGCGGCCGCGGCGGCCGATGCGCCGATCAGCAGGCGGCGACGGGCAAGAGGTGTCGCAAGGCGGGGCATGGCGGCGCAGTGTAGTGCGCTGGACCGCGTTGGGCGACGATTGGCGCGCCTCAGAGGCTGTCCTCAAATTCATCGCGGTAAGCGATTGCCCCGGATCGGGTGTCCTGCAAGGCGCATCTCGCAGCCAATAGCTTGTGCTATTGGCAAGGGATGCAACGCCGCAGGGCGCCCGAGACCGGGACAAGCGCGGCGCGAGGAGTTTGAGGACAGCCTCTCAGGTCTTCGGCTACGCTTGCCGGCATGCGTTACCTCCTCGCGCTCGACCAGGGCACCACCAGCAGCCGCGCCATCGCCTTCGACGCCCAGGGCCGCGTGGCGGCGCTGGCGCAGCGCGAATTCGCGCAGCACTTTCCGCAACCCGGCTGGGTGGAACACGACGCCGCCGAGATCTGGGCCACGCAACGGGTGGTGGCGCGCGAATGCATGCAAAAACTGGCTGCAGTGCAGGCTGGGCGAGCGCAGTCAGCTATTGAAATTACAGCGATCGGCATCACCAACCAGCGCGAGACGACGGTGCTGTGGGACCGCGCCACGGGCCAGCCGGTGGCACCCGCCATCGTCTGGCAGGACCGGCGCACCACCGCGCGCTGCGAGCAGTTGCGCCGTGCCGGCAAGGCGGCGCTGATCCAGCGCAAGACCGGGCTGGTGCTGGACGCGTACTTCTCTGCCACCAAGCTCGAATGGCTGCTCGACCAGGTGCCCGGCGCCCGCGCGCGCGCCGAAGCGGGCGAGCTGGCCTTCGGCACCATCGACAGTTGGCTGATCTGGAACCTGACCGGCGGCGCCGAGGGCGGGGTTCACGCCACCGACGCCAGCAACGCCGCCCGCACGATGCTGATGGACATCCACCGGCTGGCGTGGGACGACGAACTGCTGCGCCTGTTCAACATCCCGCGCGCCGTGCTGCCGCGCATCGTGCCCTCCAGCGGCGTGCTGGGCGAGACGGCGCCGGATGTGCTTGGTGCGCCGATCCCGATCGCCGGCGTCGCGGGCGACCAGCAGGCCGCCACCTTCGGCCAGGCCTGCTTCGCGCCCGGCATGGCCAAGAACACCTACGGCACCGGCTGCTTCATGCTGATGAACACCGGCGACCGCGCCGTGCGCAGCCGCAACCAGTTGCTGGCCACCGTGGGCTGGCAGGGGCCGGACGCAGCGGGCGCGCGGCGCACGGCGTATTGCCTGGAGGGTTCCGTCTTCATGGCCGGCGCCACCGTGCAATGGCTGCGCGACGGCCTGCAGATGATCCAGAGTGCTTCAGAAATCGAAGCGCTGGCCGCCAGCGTGCCCGACACCGGCGACGTGTTCCTGGTGCCTGCCTTCGCCGGCCTGGGCGCGCCCGACTGGGACGGCCGCGCGCGCGGCACGCTGGTGGGGCTGACGCGTGGCACCACGCGCGCCCACATCGCCCGCGCGGCGCTGGAGGCGATTGCGCTGCAGTCGGCCGACATCTTCGGCGCCATGGTGCGCGACAGCGGCATCCAACTCACCGAGCTGCGCGTGGACGGTGGCGCCAGCCGCAACGACCTGCTGATGCAGCTGCAGGCCGACCTGGCTGGCGTGCCCGTGGTGCGCCCGCAAGTCACCGAAACCACGGCGCTGGGCGCCGCCTACCTGGCCGGGCTGGCCACGGGCGTGTGGCAAGGGGGCGACGAGATTGCCGCGCAATGGGCGGTGGACCGGCGCTTCGAGCCGAGCCTGCCCGAGCCCCAGCGCTTGGCGCGCATCGCCCGCTGGCGCGAGGCGGTCGAACGCTCGCGCGGCTGGGCGCGCGACGGGGCGTGATGGCGCTGGGTGCGGTGGCGCGCAAGGCTTGCAGGCGCCCATCAGGCGATAGCGATTTGGCGCCGCATTGCGGTCATTATTCAAGAGCTGCTTGCGCCCGATGATTGGGCGCTGAAGCCGTTTTTCATTACCAAAAAATTTCAGAAGTCCCCCCTCCATTCCCCTGCCGCAACAAGCGCTGCGCCAGCCCAGGCGCGCCCGCGCCGCAGGCCGCAGCCGCCGCGGGGCGACAAAAACCGCGCGCATTCCGTCATATGCTTGCCGTCTTTCCGCGCCGCCCCCGGCGCCTGATCTGCAAGCCGCTCCCGTCATGACCACCCCCTGCCCACCGACCGCGCCGCCCTGCTGGCGCGCCTGGCCGAGCCGCGCAAATACGACATCGCCATCGTCGGCGGCGGCGCCACCGGCCTGGGCGTGGCGCTGGACGCGGCCCAGCGCGGCCACAGCGTGGTGCTGATCGAGGCCCACGACTTCGCCAAGGGCACCAGCTCGCGCGCCACCAAACTGGTGCATGGCGGCGTGCGCTACCTGGCGCAGGGCAACATCCACCTGGTGCGCGAGGCGCTGCACGAGCGCGTGCACATCCTGGGCAGCGCGCCGCACCTGGCGCAGCCGCTGGCCTTCGTGATGCCCTCGTACAAGCTGTGGGAGACACCTTTCTACGGCACCGGCCTGAAGATGTACGACGCGCTGGCCGGCAAGGCCGGGCTGGGCCGCACCGAATGGCTGGGCGCGGCCGAGACGCTGCACCTGCTGCCCGGCGCCCGGCCGCAGGGGCTGAAAGGCGGCGTCAAATACTGGGACGGCCAGTTCGACGACGCCCGCTTGGCGCTGGCCATTGCCCGCACGGCGGCGGCGCACGGCGCGCTGCTGGTCAACTACTGCGAGGCGGTTGACGTGCTGCACGACGCCGGCCGCGCCGTGGGGCTGGTGGCGCGCGACGTGGAAACGGGGCGCGAATTCCGCATCCAGGCTGGCTGCATCGTCAACGCCACGGGCGTCTGGGTCGATGCGTTGCGCCAATACGACGCCCGCGCCGCCGGCAAGCCCGTCACCCCCATGGTGGCGCCCAGCCAGGGCGCCCACGTGGTGGTCGACCAGTCCTTCTCGCCCGGCGACCATGCCCTGCTGGTGCCCAGCACCGCCGACGGCCGCGTGCTGTTCGCCGTGCCCTGGCTGGGCAAGCTGATCCTGGGCACCACCGACGCGCCCCGGCCCGACCTGCCGCTGGAGCCGCAGGCCTCCGGCACCGAGGTCGATTTCATCCTGCGCGAAGCCGCCAAGTACCTCCGGCGAGCGCCTACGCACGCCGACATCCTCAGCACCTGGGCCGGTCTGCGCCCGCTGGTCAAGCCCGTGGGCGAGGCCGGCAGCACCCAGTCCATCAGCCGCGAGCACACCGTGCTGGCCGCGCCCTCGGGCCTGATCACCGTGACCGGCGGCAAATGGACCACCTACCGCGCCATGGCCGCCGACGTGCTGGCGCGCTGCACGCAGGCAGGCGTGCTGCTGCCGCGCGGCGCCTCGCACACGGCGGGGTTGCATCTGGTCGGCGCGCCGGCCCCGGGCAGCCAGCCGGTGGGCCTGAACCAGCCGCCGGGCCTGCACCTGTACGGCGGCGAGGCCGACGTCGTCAGCGCGCTGCCCGGCGCCGACCGCTGGCTGGCCCCGGGCCTGAGCGAAGCCATGGTGCGCTTTGCCGCTCGCCACGAATACGCCCGCAGCGTGGAAGACGCGCTGGCGCGGCGCGCGCGCCTGCTGTTCCTGGACGCACGCGAGGCCCTGCGCGCCGCCCCGCCGTGGCCAAGGTGCTGCAGGACGAGCGGACGGGCGACCCGGGCCTGGCCGCGTTTGAGGCGCTGGCGCGCAGCTACGCCGGGCCAGCGGCAAGCGCGGCTTGACACGTTTGGAAAAGCTCGGCTAAAATCAGCGGCTTCGCCCATTTTGGGTGTAAGACACTGCCCAATCGCAGGCGCCTTTCAGGCGCCAGGCGGCGGGCCCAAGACTGATCCGGCACAAGCGCTTTTTTGAAGTGCCCGCCGGGTACAAGTTGGGAAACATTTGAAATGATCCAATCTGAATCTCGACTCGAGGTGGCCGACAACACCGGCGCCAAGTCCGTCCTCTGCATCAAGGTGCTGGGCGGCTCGAAGCGCCGTTACGCAGGTGTCGGCGACATCATCAAGGTGAGCATCAAGGAAGCCGCTCCGCGTGGCCGCGTCAAGAAGGGCGAGGTCTACAGCGCCGTGGTGGTGCGCACCGCCAGGGCGTGCGCCGCGCCGACGGCTCGCTCATCAAGTTCGACGGCAACGCCGCCGTGCTGCTCAACAACAAGCTGGAGCCCATCGGCACCCGCATCTTCGGCCCGGTCACGCGCGAACTGCGCACCGAGCGCTTCATGAAGATCGTGTCGCTGGCCCCCGAAGTTCTGTAAGGACAAGCGCCATGAACAAGATTCGCAAGGGCGACGAAGTCATCGTGCTGGCCGGCCGTGACAAGGGCAAGCGCGGCACCGTGTCGCTGCGCGTGTGCCCCGAGCGCGTGGTGATCGACGGCATCAACATGGTCAAGAAGCACGCCAAGCCCAACCCCATGAAGGGTGTGGCCGGCGGCATCGTCGAGAAGGCCATGCCCATTCACCAGTCGAACGTGGCCATCTACAACAAGGCCACCGGCAAGGCCGACCGCGTCGGCATCAAGACCCTGCAGGACGGCACCCGCGTGCGCGTGTTCAAGTCCAGCGGCGAAGAGATCAAGGCCTGAGGACCATCATGGCACGACTGCAACAACACTACCGCGAAAACGTGGCGCCCGAGCTGATGAAGAAGTTCGGCTACAAGTCGCCGATGGAGGTGCCGCGCATCACCAAGATCACGCTCAATATGGGCGTGAGCGAGGCCGTGGCCGACAAGAAGGTGATGGACAACGCCGTCGCCGACCTGACCAAGATCGCCGGCCAGAAGCCCGTGGTCACCAAGGCCAAGAAGGCCATCGCCGGCTTCAAGATCCGCGAAGGCCAGGCCATTGGCACCATGGTCACGCTGCGCGGCACGCGCATGTACGAATTCCTGGACCGCTTCGTCACCGTCGCGCTGCCGCGCGTGCGTGACTTCCGCGGCATCTCGGGGCGCTCTTTCGACGGCCGCGGCAACTACAACGTCGGCGTGAAAGAGCAGATCATTTTCCCCGAGGTCGAATACGACAAGGTCGACGCCCTGCGCGGCCTGAACATCAGCATCACGACGACGGCCAAGAACGACGAGGAAGCCAAGGCGCTGCTCGCCGCCTTCCGTTTCCCGTTCAAGAACTGAGGTAGCGACGTGGCCAAGAAAGCACTGATCGAACGCGAACTCAAGCGCGAGCAACTCGTCGCCAAGTACGCCAAGAAGCACGCCGAGCTGAAAAGCATTGCCAACGATGCCAAGCGCAGCGACGAAGAGCGCGCGCAGGCCCGCCTGGCGCTGCAAAAGCTCCCGCGCAACGCCAACCCGACGCGCCAGCGCGCCCGCTGCGAGATGACCGGTCGTCCGCGCGGCACCTTCCGCCAGTTCGGCCTCGGCCGCGCCAAGATCCGCGAGCTGGCCTTCGAAGGCCAGATTCCCGGCGTCACCAAGGCCAGCTGGTAATCGGCAGGAGAGAACAACATGAGCATGAGTGATCCCATCGCCGATCTGTTGACCCGCATCCGCAACGCGCAGATGGTGGCCAAGCAGGTCGTGTCGGTGCCGTCGTCCAAGGTCAAGGTGGCCATTGCCCAGGTGCTGAAGGACGAGGGCTACATCGACGGCTTTGAAGTCAAGAGCGAAGGCGGCAAGTCCGAGCTGCAGATCGCCCTGAAGTACTACGCCGGTCGCCCGGTTATCGAGCGCATCGAGCGCGTCAGCCGTCCCGGCCTGCGCGTGTACAAGGGCCGCGACGCCATTCCCCAGGTCATGAACGGCCTCGGCGTGGCCATTGTCACCACCCCGAAGGGCGTGATGACCGACCGCAAGGCGCGCGCTACCGGTGTGGGCGGCGAAGTGCTGTGCTACGTGGCCTAAGGAGAAACGAGCATGTCACGTATTGCAAAAATGGGCGTCGCCGTTCCTCAGGGCGTCGACGTGCAGATCAAGGAAGATCAGATCACCGTCAAGGGCAGCGGTGGTGAGCTCAAGCTCGCCCCTAACGACCTGGTGAAAGTGACGGCCAAGGACGGCGCCCTGTCGTTCGAGCCCGCGAACGAGACCCGCGAGGCCAACGCCATGAGCGGCACCATGCGCCAACTGGTGAACAACATGGTGGTCGGTGTCAGCAAGGGCTTCGAGAAGAAGCTGAACCTGGTCGGCGTGGGTTTCCGCGCCCAGGCCAGCGGCAACAAGCTGAACCTGCAGATCGGCTATTCGCACCCCGTCAACTTCGAGATGCCCGAGGGCGTCACGGTGACGACCCCGACCCCGACCGAGATCATCGTCAAGGGCGCCAACCGCCAGGTGATCGGTCAGCTGGCTGCCGAGATTCGCGACGCGCGTCCGCCCGAGCCCTACAAGGGCAAGGGCATCCGCTATGCCGACGAGCGCGTCGTCATCAAGGAAACCAAGAAGAAATAAGGACCTGCATCATGATGACCAAGAAAGAGCAGCGTCTTCGTCGTGCACGTCAGACGCGCATCCGCATTGCCGACAAGGGCGTGGCACGCCTGTCCGTGAACCGCACCAACCTGCACATCTACGCCACCGTGGTGTCGGAAGACGGCAGCAGGGTGCTGGCCAGCGCTTCCACCGCCGAGGCCGACATGCGCAAGGCGCTGGGTGCCGCCGGCAAGGGTGGCAACGTCGCCGCCGCGCAGCAGATCGGCAAGCGCATCGCCGAGCGTGCTAAGGCCGCGGGCGTGGAAAGGTGGCTTTCGACCGTGCGGGCTTCGCCTATCACGGCCGCGTCAAGGCTCTGGCCGACGCAGCCCGTGAGGCCGGTCTGCAGTTCTAAGACGGCAGGACAGACAAATGGCAAAGTTTCAGGCAAGAACGCAAGGCGACGGTCCCGAGGACGGCCTGCGCGAGAAGATGATCGCGGTCAACCGCGTGACCAAGGTGGTCAAGGGTGGCCGTATCCTGGGTTTCGCCGCGCTGACCGTCGTGGGCGATGGTGATGGCCGCGTCGGCATGGGCAAGGGCAAGTCCAAGGAAGTGCCGGTGGCCGTGCAGAAGGCCATGGAGGAGGCACGTCGCAACATGCTGAAGGTGTCGCTTAAGGATGGCACCATCCACCACAACGTGACCGGCCACCACGGTGCCGCGGTCGTGATGATGGCCCCGGCCCCGCGCGGTACCGGCATCATCGCCGGCGGCCCGATGCGCGCCGTGTTCGAGGTGCTGGGCATCACCGACATCGTGGCCAAGAGCCACGGCACGTCGAACCCCTACAACATGGTGCGCGCCACGCTGGATGCGCTGCGCAACTGCACCACGCCCGCCGAAGTGGCGGCCAAGCGCGGCAAGTCGGTCGAAGACATCTTCGCCGCCTGAACTGGAGTAGAGATATGGCAACCGAGCAGAAAACCGTCAAGGTTCAGCTGGTTCGCAGCCCCATCGGCTGCAAGGAATCGCACCGTGCGACGGTGCGCGGCCTGGGCCTGCGCAAGCTGAACAGCGTGCGCGAACTGCAGGACACGCCTGCGGTGCGCGGCATGATCAACAAGATCGACTACCTGGTCAAGATCGTCTGAGGAATCGGATCATGGAACTCAACACCATCAAACCTGCCGACGGCGCCAAGCGCGTGCGCCGCCGCGTGGGGCGTGGCATCGGCTCCGGCCTGGGCAAGACCGCTGGTCGCGGCCACAAGGGCCAGAAGTCGCGTGCCGGCGGCTATCACAAGGTTGGCTTCGAAGGCGGCCAGATGCCGCTGCAGCGTCGCCTGCCCAAGCGCGGCTTCAAGTCGGCCTCGCTCAAGTACAACGCCGAAGTGACCCTGTCGGATCTCGAGCGCCTGGGTGCTGCGGAGGTTGACCTGCTGGTACTCAAGCAGGCTGGTCTCGTGCGCGCGATCGCCAAGGTCGTCAAGGTCATCAAGTCGGGCGAACTCACCAAGGCCGTCAAGCTGACGGGCGTGGGCGCGACTGCGGGTGCCAAGGCTGCCATCGAGGCGGCTGGCGGCTCGCTGGCCTGAGTGTTTCAAGTCAGAGGTATTGAGTAGTGGCCACCAGCGGACCGCAAATCGCGAAGACCGGCAAGTACGGCGACCTGCGTCGCCGCCTGGTCTTCCTGCTGCTCGCGCTGGTCGTGTACCGCATCGGCGCGCACATTCCCGTGCCCGGCATCAACCCGGACCAGCTGCGTCAGCTGTTCCAGGGCCAGCAGGGCGGCATCCTGAACCTGTTCAACATGTTCTCGGGTGGTGCACTGTCGCGCTTCACGGTGTTCGCCCTGGGCATCATGCCCTACATCTCCGCATCGATCATCATGCAGTTGATGACCTATGTGGTGCCGACCTTCGAGCAGATGAAGAAGGAAGGCGAGGCAGGGCGTCGCAAGATCACCCAGCTGACGCGCTACGGCACGCTGGCGCTGGCGCTGTTCCAGTCGTTCGGCATCGCCGTTGCGCTGGAAACGTCGCAGGGCCTGGTGGTCAGCCCGGGCTGGGGTTTCCGCATGACCGCGGTGGTCAGCCTGACGGCCGGCACCATGTTTCTGATGTGGCTGGGCGAGCAGATCACCGAGCGGGGCTTGGGCAACGGTATCTCGATCCTGATCTTCGCCGGCATCGCCGCAGGCCTGCCGAACGCGGTCGGTGGCTTGATGGAATTGGTGCGCACCGGTGCGATGAGCGTCATCATCGCGCTGTTCATCGTGGCCTTGGTGTGCCTGGTGACCTACTTCGTGGTGTTCATCGAGCGCGGCCAGCGCAAGATTCTGGTCAACTATGCGCGGCGCCAGGTGGGCAACAAGGTGTATGGTGGCCAGTCGTCGCACCTGCCGCTGAAGCTGAACATGGCCGGTGTGATCCCGCCGATCTTTGCGTCGTCGATCATCCTGCTCCCGGCCACCGTCGTGGGTTGGTTCAGCGCCGGTGATTCGATGCGCTGGTTGAAGGACCTTGCCGGTACCTTGACACCGGGCCAGCCGATCTATGTCATGCTGTACGCGGCGGCCATCATCTTCTTCTGCTTCTTCTACACGGGCCTGGTGTTCAACAGCCGTGAGACGGCAGACAACCTGAAGAAGAGCGGTGCGTTCATTCCCGGCATTCGTCCAGGTGATCAGACGGCGCGCTACATCGACAAGATCCTGATGCGCCTGACCTTGGCTGGTGCGATCTACATCACGGCGGTGTGCCTTCTGCCGGAGTTCCTGATCCTGCGCTACAACGTGCCGTTCTACTTCGGCGGCACCTCGTTGCTGATTCTGGTGGTGGTGACCATGGATTTCATGGCCCAGGTGCAGAACTACATGATGAGCCAGCAATACGAATCGTTGCTCAAGAAGGCCAACTTCAAGACAACGCTCAACGGCTGACGGAAATTGGTGTTCAGTGGTGCCTGCGTGGCGCCGGCTGAACAAAGAAAGTTTTAGGAGAGTGAAATGAGAGTTTCAGCTTCGGTCAAGAAGATTTGCCGCAACTGCAAGATCATCCGCCGCAAGGGCGTCGTGCGCGTGATCTGCACCGACCCGCGCCACAAGCAGCGCCAGGGTTGATGGGTTAGCGCCCGCTAGAGTTCAAGAGGATAGACCATGGCACGTATTGCTGGTATCAACATTCCGCCGCACAAGCACGCCGAGATCGGCCTGACCGCGATCTACGGCATCGGCCGTTCGCGCGCCCGCCAGATCTGCGAGGCCTGCGGCATTCCGTACGCCAAGAAGATCAAGGACCTGACGGACGCTGATCAGGAAAAATCCGTGACGCGATCGCCCAGTTCATCATCGAAGGCGACCTGCGCCGCGAAACCACGATGAACATCAAGCGCCTGATGGACATCGGCTGCTACCGCGGTTTCCGTCATCGCCGCGGCCTGCCCATGCGCGGCCAACGCACGCGCACCAACGCACGCACCCGCAAGGGCCGCGCAAGGCCGCGCAGGCGCTGAAGAAATAATCAAGGAACGCTAAGACATGGCCAGAGCACCCGCCAGCAACGCCGCGCAGCGCGTACGCAAGAAAGTCCGCAAGAACATTTCGGACGGCATTGCCCACGTGCACGCATCGTTCAACAACACCATCATCACCATCACCGACCGCCAGGGCAACGCCTTGTCGTGGGCATCGTCGGGCGGCCAGGGCTTCAAGGGTTCGCGCAAGTCGACGCCTTTCGCGGCCCAGGTGGCCTCCGAAGTGGCCGGCCGTGCGGCGATGGAACAAGGCATCAAGAACCTGGATGTCGAGATCAAGGGCCCCGGCCCCGGTCGCGAGTCTTCGGTGCGTGCACTGGCCGCACTGGGCATCCGCATCACGTCCATCTCCGACGTGACGCCGGTGCCGCACAACGGTTGCCGTCCGCAGAAGCGCCGCAGGATCTAAATAACGAAGGGTCAACACGGCATTGCTGCGCATGCCGTGTCCTTTGTTTTTCGTTAAGCCCACCGCCGTCCGCTTGCATGCAGACGGCTCCCCGGCAAGCGGCCGGGGCAGACAACTTCAAGGAAACCCACGTGGCACGTTACCTCGGCCCCAAAGCCAAACTTTCCCGCCGTGAAGGCACCGACCTGTTCCTGAAGAGCGCACGCCGCTCGATCAGCGACAAGGCCAAGTTCGACACCAAGCCCGGCCAGCACGGCCGCACTTCGGGCCAGCGCACGTCCGACTACGGCCTGCAGCTGCGCGAGAAGCAGAAGGTCAAGCGCATGTACGGCGTGCTGGAGAAGCAGTTCCGCCGCTACTTCGCGGAAGCCGAGCGCCGCCGTGGCAACACCGGTGCCAACCTGCTGTTCCTGCTCGAGTCGCGCCTGGACAACGTGGTGTACCGCATGGGCTTCGGCTCCACCCGCGCCGAAGCGCGCCAGCTGGTGTCGCACAAGGCCGTCACGGTGAATGGCCAGCCGGTGAACATCCCGTCGTATCTGGTCAAGACCGGCGACGTGATCGCCGTGCGCGAGAAGTCGAAGAAGCAGACCCGCGTGCTGGAGGCCATGCAACTGGCCGGCCAGGTGGGCTTTCCGTCCTGGGTCGAGGTCAGCACCGACAAGGTCGAGGGCACCTTCAAGAAGGTGCCGGATCGCGATGAATTCGGTGCCGACATCAACGAATCGCTGATCGTCGAACTCTATTCGCGCTGATCCTTGAGTTTCAGCGCGCCATCTCATCCGACCCGCCGCCCTGGCGGGTTTGGCGCTTCACCAGCCTTACCGGTGTAACGAGCCGGGGGTATTGAGAGGAAGTCTAGGAAAAATGCAAACCCAACTGCTGAAACCCAAAGCGATCAACGTCGAGCCCCTGGGCCACAACAAGGCGAAGGTCACGCTCGAGCCGTTCGAACGCGGCTACGGCCACACCCTGGGCAACGCGCTGCGCCGTGTGCTGCTGTCGTCGATGGTCGGCTACGCGCCCACCGAAGTGACGATCGCCGGCGTGCTGCACGAGTACTCGTCCATCGACGGCGTGCAGGAAGACGTGGTCAACATCCTGCTCAACCTGAAGGGCGTGGTGTTCAAGCTGCACAACCGCGACGAAGTCACGCTGAGCTGCGCAAGGATGGCGACGGCGTGGTCACGGCCGCCGACATCCAGACGCCGCACGACGTCGAGATCATCAACCCCGAGCACGTCATCGCCAACCTGTCGCAGGGCGGCAAGCTCGACATGCAGATCAAGGTCGAGAAGGGCCGTGGCTACGTGCCCGGCACGCTGCGCCGCTACGCCGACGAGCCGACCAAGTCGATCGGCCGCATCGTTCTGGATGCCTCGTTCTCGCCGGTCCGGCGCGTGAGCTACGCGGTCGAGAACGCCCGCGTGGAGCAGCGCACCGATCTCGACAAGCTGGTGATGGAGATCGAGACCAACGGTGCCATCAACGCCGAGGAAGCGGTGCGCGCATCCGCCAAGATTCTGGTCGAGCAGCTGGCGGTGTTCGCGCAGCTGGAAGGCAGCGCGATCGGTGAAATTTTCGAGACGACGCAGCAGCGCAGCGGCGCCGCCAGCTTCGACCCGATCCTGCTGCGTCCGGTGGACGAGTTGGAACTGACGGTGCGTTCGGCCAACTGCCTGAAGGCCGAGAACATCTACTACATCGGCGACCTGATCCAGCGTACCGAGAACGAGTTGCTCAAGACCCCGAACCTGGGTCGCAAGTCGCTCAACGAGATCAAGGAAGTGCTGGCTTCGCGTGGCCTCACCCTCGGCATGAAGCTGGAGAACTGGCCGCCGTCCGGTCTGGACAAGAGGTAAACAAGCTCCCCTGAGGCGCTGGCGCGCCTTCCCCTGAGGGGACGGCGCCAGTGGCCGGGCCAAGCCCGTTCCACGGCGCCCTCGCATGGCCTGCTCCGCGGCCATCTGTTTTTTTAAGTAGTCCGCCCTTTCAAAAGGGCACACCAGTGCAAGGGCCGTACCTGATCCGGCGGTCCTGTTAATAAAGAAACCTGAAAGGAAAAGCACCATGCGTCACGGCAACGGCCTTCGCAAACTCAACCGCACCAGCGCGCACCGCCAGGCGATGCTGCGCAACATGATGAACTCGCTGATCGAGCACGAGGCGATCAAGACCACCGTGCCCAAGGCCAAGGAACTGCGCCGCGTGGTCGAGCCCATGATCACGCTGGCCAAGAACGACAGCGTGGCCAACCGCCGCCTGGCCTTCGCCCGCCTGCGCGACGACGCCAGTGTGGCCAAGCTGTTCACCGAACTGGGCCCACGATACAACGCCCGCCCGGGCGGCTACACGCGCATCCTGAAGATGGGCTTCCGCGTCGGCGACAACGCCCCCATGGCTTTCGTCGAGCTGGTGGATCGCCCCGAAGCGGATGGCGAACAAGCGGCTGAATAATCTGTTATAATCTCAGGCTTACCGCGCGATGGAGCAGTCTGGTAGCTCGTTGGGCTCATAACCCAAAGGTCGGAGGTTCAAATCCTTCTCGCGCAACCAAATACCTGACAAGAAGCCCGCTGATCACAGCGGGCTTTTTGTGGCCGGTCGCAGCAGCTCAGGCTACTTCGCCGGCCGTCGATGCTTCTATATTGATAGTTGCTTGCGCACGTCGGGACTTGTTTTCAAGAAGAAATGGCCTGAAATCGCTGTGGAACGTGCGCGAGGCGCTATAGATGGAGAAGCGTTACCAGCCCGTGCCACCGCGTGCGCGGCGCAGGATGAAGTCGCTTTCAGCCAGCACAGGCTGCCCTTCGCGCGCCAGCGGTTGCCACTTGCCGCGGATCTCGGCGCCGCAGGCAGCGGGGACCAACTGGCCGCTCCAGAAGGCGAACAGCGTCTTGCCGTCGCGCGATTCGTCCAGGTTGAATTCGCCGCCTTCGACGTCGCCCGAGGCAATCGACCGCTGCCCGCCGTAACGGAACTCGCCGCGCAGGCTGGCGCTGAATTCGGGTGCTGGCGCAGCGTGAGCTGGCCGCGCTGGCCCGCCTGCACCAGCTCCACCTCCCAGCTGCCGTGCAACTGTGCGGCATGCAGGCGCGTGACGTCGGGGCAATCCGCCCCTGTGGTGGCGGTCGATGTTGCGGCAGGCGCACGGGTTTCAATGGCGTTTTGGCCTGCGGCACAGGCAGATAAAGCGCTGGCAGCTATCAATAATGAAGTCAATCGCGGCTTGATCATGGGGTGGTTCCCTGCGGGCTGCGCGCCGCCTGCTCCGACGCGCGCTGCGCGAACTCGGCGCGCAGCGCCTTGAGTTTCGCGCGGGTCTTCGCGCACGGTGGTCTTGTCGAGCGCCATTTCGGGGATGAAGCGGCTCGGCTGCGCGGCGACGATCTCGCGGCCCTTCTTGCGGCGCCGCGTCCAGCTCACGGCCAGGGTGCGCTGCGCGCGCGTGATGCCGACGTACATCAGCCGGCGCTCTTCCTCGATGCGCGCGGCCTGCGCGGCGGCGCCGGCGTCCTCGTCGGGGCGGAAGGGCAGCAGCCCCTCGATCACGCCCGCCAGCACCACGTGCGGCCATTCCAGGCCCTTGGCCGCGTGCAGGGTGGACAGCGTGACCACGTTCGGGTCCTGCTCGCGTTCGTTCAGCGTCGAGATGAGCGAGATAGTCTGCGCCACCTCCAGCAGCGTCTTGCGCTCGGCAGTCACGGTGACGCCGGCCGCGTCGTCGATCTGGCCGCCGCAGCGCCCGGCCATCCAGTCGCAGAACTCCAGCACGTTGGTCCAGCGCGCGGCGGCCTGGGGTTCGGTGTCGGAGGTGTCGTAGAGGTGCTGCTCGTAGCCGATGGCCTTGAGCCAGTCGGCCAGGAAGGCGCGCGCCGCCTCGTGGCCCACGGTGTGCTGGGCGCGGTGGCGCAGGTCGTTGATCTCGCGCCCGAACTCGTGCAGGCTGCCCACGGCGCGCGCCGGCAGCGCGGCACTTAAGGAGTGCGAGAACAGCGCGCCAAACAGCGACAGGCGCGACTTGGCGGCGAACTCGCCCAGCGCCGCCAGCGTCTGGTGGCCGATGCCGCGCTTGGGCGTGGTGACGGCGCGCAGGAAGGCCGGGTCGTCGTCCTCGTTGATCCACAGGCGCAGCCAGGCGCACAGGTCCTTGATCTCGGCGCGGTCGAAAAGCTCTGCCCGCCCGACACCTTGTACGGTATCTGCGCCCGCCGCAGCGCCTGCTCGAAGACGCGCGCCTGGTGGTTGGCGCGGTACAGGATGGCGAAGTCGCGCCATTCCTTGTGCGGCGAGGTCTGGCGCAGGCTCTGGATGCGCGCCACGGCGCGGTCGGCCTCGTGCGCCTCGTGGTCGCAGTCGACCACGCGCACCGGCTCGCCTTCGCCCAGTTCGGAATACAGCGTCTTCGGAAACAGCTTGGGGTTCGGCCCGATGACGTTGTTGGCCGCGCGCAGGATCGCGCCCGTGGAGCGGTAGTTCTGCTCCAGCTTGATGACCTTGAGCGCCGGGTAGTCGTGCGGCAGGCGCTTCAGGTTGTCGAGCGTGGCGCCGCGCCAGCCGTAGATGCTCTGGTCGTCGTCGCCCACGGCGGTGAAGCTGCCGCGCGCGCCCACCAGCAGCTTCATCAGCTCGTACTGCGTGGCGTTGGTGTCCTGGTATTCGTCCACCAGCACATGGGCCAGCCGCGCCTGCCACTTCTGCGCGATCTGCTCATGTTTTTGAAGCATGCGCAGCGGCAGGCCGATCAGGTCGTCGAAATCCACGCTCTGGTAGGCGGCCAGGCGTTCCTCGTAGCGCGCCATCAGCTGCGCGGTCTGGCGTTCGCCCTCGCTGGCGGCGCGGGCCAGCGCGGCGGCGGCGTCCAGGCCGGCGTTCTTCCAGCCGCTGATGGTCCACTGCCACTGGCGCGCGGTGGCGGCGTCGGTGGTGGCGCCGCAGTCCTTCAGCAGGCTCAGCACGTCGTCGCTGTCGAGGATGCTGAACTGCGGTTTCAGCCCCAGCGCCGCGCCGTCCTCGCGCAGCAGCCGCACGCCCAGCGCGTGGAAGGTGCAGATCAGCACCTCGCCCGCGGCCTTGCCCACCAGGCCGCGCGCGCGCTCGCGCATCTCGGCGGCGGCCTTGTTGGTGAAGGTGATGGCGGCGATGCGCTTGCCCTCCACGCCGGTCTGGATCAGGCGCGCGATCTTGTGCGTGATGACCCGCGTCTTGCCCGAGCCCGCGCCCGCCAGCACCAGGCAGGGGCCGCGCAGGTGGTTGACGGCGTCTTGCTGGGACAGGTTGAGGGAAGCGGTCATGCAAAGGCCGGCCAGTTGGCGGCGCAAAAGTCACTCATCGGGGGAGGGCGCATGATACCCGCCGGGCACGAATGTGGCGTGGGCACAGCGTTTGTGACACCGATGTGGCACAGGGCAGAACGCAGTGTGCAGTTGTTCACCAAGCGCGCCAGCAGGTGTGTTGCAAACCCTTCGGCGTGGCTTTTAATCATGAACTGCCGTTCATAGGCGACGGCGCTTCTTTCCTTACAAGTCACGCTCAGGGAACCAGACATGATCAGTCATTGGATGAAGTGCGCGGTGCTGGGCACCGCGCTGGCGCTCGGCACCCCGGTGGTGATGGCCCAGGGCTCCGCCGCCTTCGCGCCGACCACCCAGCTGGCCGGCCAGACCTTGCAGCTCAACGGCCAGGGCGTGCGCTACCGCACCGTGATCCCGGTGTACGAGATGGGCCTGTACACCGCGAAGAAGGTCATCACGCCCGAGCAACTGCTCAGCCTGCCCGGCCCCAAGCGCGCCAGCTTCGTGGCGCTGCGCGACTTCCCGGTCGAGCAGATAGGCCTGTCGCTCGTGCGCGGCATGCGCGAGAACGCCGATCCGGCGCACGCCATTGCCGTGGCCGGCTACATGGACAAGCTGGGCCGCATCTTCAGCACCGAGAAGAAAATTGCCGCCGGCCAGACCTTCACGCTGGAATACGTGCCGGGCAAGGGCACGGTGTTCCTGATCAACGGCGTGCAGAAGGGCGAAACCGTCACCGAACCCGGCTTCATGGAGGCCGTGCTGCGTATCTGGGTCGGCCCCAAGCCGCTCGACAGCCAGCTGAAGGAGCTGCTGCTGGGCGCGCCGCCGAAGAAGACGGAGCAACTGCACCAGGGCTGAGGCGCACGCGCCCGTCCCGGCCACCCCCAAAGCGCGGCTCGTCCGCGCTTTTTCTGTGCCGCTGCGCCGGATGGTGCCCCGGGTTTGCTACGCTCACCGCCTTTCATGCAAGCGCTCAGCGGCATCTTCGCCGTCACCTTCCCGTTCTTTGCCCTGGTGCTGTGCGGCTACCTGGCGGCGCGCTCGCGCCTGCTGCCGCTCGACGCGGTGCCGGGCCTGAACATGTTCGTGCTGTACTTCGCGCTGCCCTGCATGCTGTACCGCTTCGGCAGCACGACGCCGCTGATGCAGCTGTTCAACCCGGTGGTGGCGGTGCTGTGGCTGCTCAGCGGCGCGCTGATCGTGGGCGCCACCGCCTGGCGGGCGCGGCGGCTGGGCGCCGGCTGGCCCGACGCCGCCATGGGCGCGCTGGTGGCGGCCTTCCCCAATTCCGGCTTCATGGGCGTGCCGCTGATCCTGGCGCTGCTGGGCGAGGGCGGCGTGGGGCCGGTCATGGCCACGCTGCTGCTGGATCTGGTGGTCACCACATCGCTGTGCATCGGCCTGGCGCACCTGGGGCCCAGCGGCAGTGGCGACCATGGCGCCGCACAGGCCGTGGGCCGCGCGCTCAAGGGCATGTTGCGCAACCCCATGCCGTGGTCGATCCTGCTGGGCGCGGCGGCCGGTGCCGTGGGGCTGCAGTTGTGGGCGCCCGTGGGCAAGACGGTGCAACTGCTGGCCGATGCCGCTTCGCCGGTGGCGCTGTTCACCATCGGCGCGGTGCTGGCGCGCTCGCAATACCAGGTGGCGGCGCTGGGCGAGCGGCCGTCGCCGCTGCGCGACGTGGGCAGCATCGCCTTCACCAAGTTGCTGGTGCACCCGGCGCTGGTGTGGGGCCTGGGCATGCTGGCGGTGCGGGCGGGCTGGCTGGCGCCCGCCATGCTGGTGCCGCTGGTGCTGGCGGCGGCGCTGCCGGCGGCCAGCAAC
This sequence comes from Ottowia beijingensis, assembly GCF_013423955.1. GTDB lineage: Bacteria > Pseudomonadota > Gammaproteobacteria > Burkholderiales > Burkholderiaceae_C > Ottowia > Ottowia beijingensis. Next base: position 2,413,208 of record NZ_JACCKX010000001.1, read on the forward strand.
GTGTCGCTGCTGGCCGAGCGCTTCGGCGCCGACAACGGCCGCGTGGCGCGGGTGATCCTGTGGTCGACGGCGGTGGCCTTCTTCAGCTTCTCGGCCGTGGTAGCCTTGCTTGGCTGAGGGCGGCGCTGGTGCTGCGCTACGGAGGGGGTAAATCAGGCGATAGCCATTTGGTGTCGATTGAAGGTATCAAAAATAGCTGGCTGCGCCAGATGAATGGGCGCTGAAGCCTTGTTTGTTATCTAAAAAATTTGGAAAGTCCCCCCTCGCATGGCGCGTGCCGCGCGTCCCGCTCCACACGCGCGCCCAGCAAAACGGCGACCGGCCGCGAGTGCGGGTCGCCGTGGGGTGACGAGGGCGGCCCGAAGCCGCGCCCGGTCAGCGGGCCGGCAGCGTCATCGGCTGGTGGCTCTTCATCATGGCGTCCAGCTCGGACTGGGGCAGGGTGGTCACGGTTTCCTTCACCAGGCCGCCACCGATCACGCTGCCGGACACCTGGCCCTGGCCCTTCACGCGGGCTTCGCAATCGGTCTTGTACATGGCAGGCAGGTTGGCGCAGCGCTGCAGGGCGTTGGCCTGGGCCTGCTCGGCGCTGACGGCGGTCAGCTGGCCGCCGCGGGCATTGCGGCTTTCCATGCGCGCGGCGTTCTTGTCCAGGTTGGTTTCGGCGGGCGTCATCTGCGCCACGGCGGGCAGGGCCACGGCACCGGAGAGGGCGAGCAGGGCGAACAGCTTTTTCATTGTGAAATCCTTTCTGGGCTTGGGCCGGCCGGAATGGCCATGGCCCTCAGGGTGGGCCGGGCGCCTGTGCAGCGCCCGTGCCGGCACCCAAAGACTCTAGCCCTGCGCGTGGCCGGCCCCTGTCAGACAAGGCCGCATGCGTGTGACGCGCGGTCAAACCGCCAGCGGGTCGACGTCCACCGCCCAGCGCACGATGGCGCGGTGCTCGGACCGCAGGGCGTGCAGCAGCGGCTGGCAGGCCGCCAGCACGCGCTGCAGGGCGGCGCGCGAGGGGCTTTCCAGCAGCATCTGGGCGCGCTCGATGTTGGCCACGCGCTGCACCGCCAGGGGTACGGCGGGGTACCAGGTGACTTGGGCCAGCGCGGCGGCCAGCGCTGGGTCGGCGGCCAGCGCGTCCTGTGCCTGCCGGGCCAAGGCGGCCAGAAAGCCCTGCGCGGCCTCCTGGCCGCGCGCTTCGGCCCGCAGCAGGGCCAGGTGCGCGAAGGGCGGCAGCCCGGCCTGGGCACGCTCGGTCAGCTGCTGCGCGGCAAAGCCGGGGTAGTCGTGCGCCTTCAGGGCCACGAACAGCGGGTGCTGCGGGTGGTGGGTCTGCACCCACATCTCGCTGGCGGCGCCCTGGGCGGCGTCGCGCCCGGCGCGGCCGGCGGCCTGCATGAGCAGGGCGAACAGGCGCTCGGGCGCGCGGAAGTCGCTGGAGAACAGTGCCGCATCGGGGTTGACGGCCGCCACCAGCGTGACGCGGCGAAAGTCGTGCCCCTTGGCGATCATCTGCGTGCCCACCAGCACGTCCACGGCGCCGGCGTGCACGTCGGCCAGGCTGGCCTCCAGCCGGCCCTTGCCGCGCGTCGAATCGGCGTCGATGCGGGCGATGCGTGCCGGCTGGCCGTCGGGCCGCGCGACGCCGGCCAGCAGCTCGGCCAGGCGCTCCTCCAGCTGCTCGGTGCCGCGCCCCAGGGTGCCGATGTCGAGGTTGCCGCAATCCGGGCAGGCGCGTGGCACGCGCTGGGTGAAGCCGCAATGGTGGCAGCGCAGGGTGCGGTCGATCTTGTGGAACACGCGGTAGGCACTGCAGTGCGGGCACTCGCTCTTCCAGCCGCAGTCGGCGCAGTGCAGCACCGGCGCCCAGCCGCGGCGGTTGAGCAGCAGCAGCGCCTGCTCACCACGCGACACGCGCTCGCCGATGGCCGCCAGCAGCGGCGGCGCGATCAGCGTGCCCTTGGGCTGGCGCGACATGTCGACCCGCCGCACGCGCGGCAGGCCGGCCAGCGGGTCGGCATCGGCCGCCACGCCCACGCGGCGCGGCATGGCCAGGCGTAGGTAGCGGCCGGGGCCATCCGGTGCCGGCTCGCTGGCATGCCAGCTTTCCAGCGCCGGCGTGGCCGAGCCCAGGATGACCTTGGCCCCGCACAGCTTGCCGCGGTACAGGGCCAGGTCGCGCGCCGAATAGCGGGCGCCTTCCTGCTGCTTGTAGCTGGGGTCGTGCTCCTCGTCGACCACGATCAGTGCCAGCCCCGGCAGCGAGGCCAGCACCGCCACCCGCGTGCCCAGCACGATGCGCGCGCGCCCGCTGTGCGCCGCCAGCCAGGCGGCCAGGCGCTGCGCCGGCGTCAGCCCGCTGTGCAGGGCCACCACGGCGGCATCGCCAAAGCGCGCGGCAAAACGCGCCAGCAGCTGCGGCGTCAGGTTGATCTCGGGCACCAGCACCAGCACCTGCGCATCGGCGCGCGCGGCCAGGGCCCGGGCGGCGGCGCGCATGTAGACCTCGGTCTTGCCGCTGCCGGTGGTGCCGAACAGCAGGAAGGGGCCGGATTGTTGGTCAATTTGCGCCAGAGCGCCCGTCTGGTCTGCGGTAAGTGCTTCGTTATCGATAGCGATCTCGACGCCCGGCGCGGCCGCGGGCGGCGGGCGCTTCAGGCGCCGCGCCATCTGCACGCCGCTCAGGCCGCGCAGCTGCGGCGGCAGGGCGGCCAGTGCCACCTCGCCCAGCGCGCGCTGGTAGTAGCGTGCGGTGAAGGCCACCAGCTGCCGCCATTCGGCCGCCAGCGGCGCCAGGCCGTCGAACACGCCGGCCACGGGGCGCACCTGCGCGACCAGCTCGGGCGGCGGCGCGGGCGCCTCGCCCCACACCACGCCCAGCACCTCGCGCGCGCCCAGCGGCACGCGCACGATGCTGCCGGGGGCAGCGGTGCTGGGCTGGCGTACGTCAGCGGCTCGCCCAGCCCGCTGTGCGCCGGGGTGGGCACGGCGATGCTCAGCCAGTGGGTCATGCGCTCGGGCGGCCCTGGAGGGCTTGACCCAGATCACTTCCACTTTCGGCTTTAAGTCGTTGTTTTGCAAGTCGATCTTGAGTCATGCCCAGTTTCTGTGGATAACTTTGTTGAAAATTCACCGTGGGTGGTCGCGAGGCCTTGAAAATCAAGGGTTTCGTTGCGCTGCCCGCCAAAAGAGCAAAACTTGAAGTTCAATGAAATCAACAACTTGCGTGCGCTGCGCGTTTTGTAGCAAGGCGTTGATGACTTTCTCGTGACGCCCGGCCGCGCGCCCGTTTTTGTGCATAAGTCAAGCCCCGGCGGGCTTCGTCGGGACAAAAAACATGCCCGTGGGCCTTGACGCACGGGCATGGCGCGGGTAGGCGGCGTCCTACGGCGTGCCGGCGGCTCAGGCGGCCCGCAGCCGGCGCGAATGGGCATGCACCTCGTCCACCAGGTGCGACACGTGCTCGGGCGGCGTGAACTGGCTGATGCCGTGGCCCAGGTTGAAGATGTGCGTGCTGCCCGGCGCGGCGCGGTAGGTGTGCGGGCGGCCAAAGCTGTCGAGCACGCTGCGCACCTCGGTGCGGATGGCCTCGGGCGGGGCGAACAGCACGTTGGGGTCGATGTTGCCCTGCAGCGCCTTGGGGGCGGTGTATTTCAAGCCATTTTGGCCTTCAGCGCCCGCCGGTTGGGCGCGAGCAGCTATGAAATCAGGAGTTTTCTGCTGTGCGGCATCGACCACGATGCGGCGCGCGGCGCCCAGGTTCATGGTCCAGTCCAGGCCCAGCACGTCGCAGTCCAGCGCCGTCATCTCTGGCAGCCACAGGCCGCCGCCCTTGGTGAACACGATGCGCGGCACCACCGCGCCATCGGCGCCGGTGCGCTTGAGCTGCGCCAGCACGCGCCGGGTGTAGGCCAGGCTGAAGTCCTGGAAGGTGCCATCGGCCAGCACACCGCCCCAGCTGTCAAACACCATCACGGCCTGCGCACCGGCGTCGATCTGCAGGTTCAGGTACTGCGCCACGGCGTCGGCGTTGACGGCCAGCACGCGGTGCATCAGGTCGGGCCGCGCGTACATCAGCGTCTTCACGTGGCGGTAGTCGCTGCTGCCGCCGCCTTCCACCATGTAGCAGGCCAGCGTCCACGGGCTGCCGCTGAAGCCGATCAGCGGCACGCGGCCGTTCAGCGCCTTGCGGATGCTGGTGACGGCATCGAACACGTAGCGCAGCTTGTCCATATCGGGCACCGCCAACTCGGCCACGGCGGCCTCGTCGCGCACCACCTTCTCGAACTTCGGCCCCTCGCCCTGCGCGAACGACAGGCCCAGGCCCATGGCATCCGGCACGGTGAGGATGTCGGAAAACAGGATGGAGGCGTCGAGCGGGTAGCGCTCCAGCGGCTGCAGCGTCACTTCGGTCGCGTAATCGACGTTGGTGGCCAGCCCCATGAAGCTGCCGGCCTGGGCGCGCGTGGCGCAGTACTCGGGCAGGTAGCGGCCGGCCTGGCGCATCAGCCAGACGGGGGTGTGGTCGGTGGCCTGACCCAGGCAGGCGCGCAGAAAGGTGTCGTTTTGCAGAGGGGCGAAAGTCATGCCCCCATTGTCTCAGTCTTGTGCAAGGGAGCTTGCGCGAACTTGCCTTCCTTATCTGCTGGCCAGCGCCTAGCCGCTTCCAGCTGATCCATGCCGCGCTGTCAGGACGGTCAGGACATCGACGTTGGGCGTCAAGCAGCCATCACCAACACAAGCATGCCAACCCCAGCGACCAAAACACCGCTGGTCACCAAGGCCCACATCTGGCTTCGTGATCGGGCGGCATGGAGATGAAGCATCGATATGTTGGGTCTGTCAATACGGTGCCACACAATGATTTTTGTGCCGGGTGCATAGTACTGCGCCAACCTGCCACGCACGGCCACCTGACCATCCAAGCCCTCGGCCCGCGAATAGGCGTAGCGATCACCGAAAAAGTGCTGGCCTTGCACCTCATAGGTGTAGCGGACCACTGGCCGCCACAGCGGCGATCCTGTCGTGCCTGTCGACACGCTCACTGCATCGTGCGATACGACCTGCCCCTCGCACGCGCGCCAACGCGAATGGTGATGACGCCAAAGCGCCAGAAGGCCAGTACCCACTAAGATGAGTTCAACAACGAAGAGCAGCAGCGCGCCTGCCACAGAGAATCGCGTCTCGAGCAGCTCAGTAGCGGCCGGCGGTGGCCATCTCGCGCGCCAGTTCGGCGCGCATCTCACGCAGCACCGGGCCCAGCAGGCCGGCGGCATCGCGTGCCAGCGCCGGGGCGGTTTGCGCCATCTGCTGCTCGATCTGCTTGCGCGTGTTGTCCATCTGTGCCGCATCGGGCGCGCGGCCCTCGGCGGCGGCCTGGGCCGATTGCTCGAAGCCGCCGATCAGGGCGTCGAAGTCGACGCCCGACAGCGCGCGCAGCACCAGCGACTCCATCGCGCCGCCGTCCAGCAGGCGGTCCAGCGCCTCGCCCGGTTCGGCATGGGCGGGCAGGCTCAGGCCGGCGGTCAGGGCCAGGGCGGTGGCGAAGGCGGTGCAGCGGCGCATGGCAGGGGCTTTCAGGCGATGGGGATGTGTGACAGCACAGCCGCTTCAACGCACCAGCCGGCCGCCCGGCCGACACGTCACCGTGCTGGGGCGTGACCGAATGCGCGCTCGATCACTGCCTGGTGCGGATAGGCCGCCCCAGGGTCGACCTTGCGGCGCCGCTCGGGTGCGCACGGCATGCGGCCGCGGTCCAGGTCGGAATGGCGTTGGATGCTGCGACGCGTCACCTGCGGGTGGCGCTGCGCGATGCCCTGCAGCAGCGCCACCAGGGCGTCGATCTGTGCCGGCGGAAAGGGGTCGCGCCCGTCGCCGTCGTTGATCAGCTCGACGGCGATCGACCGGCGGCTGTGCGTGAGCACGTGGTGCGCCACCTGCGATTCAGGCACGCTGGCGCGCGTGCTGCCATCGCGGTCGATCATCCAGTGGATGCCCAGGCGCGGGTGGGCTCCGATCTGGCGCAGGTTCTCCGCCAGCTCGCCCGCCGGCACCCAGATCGGTTGGCCTTGCGCATTGCAGGTGGGGCCGCCGGTGGAGTGGATGACCACCATGTCGACCGGCTGCGTGCGCGGCGCGCCGCTGCGGCGCGCGTGGGCGGGCGAGGCCAGGCAGGCCAGCAGCACCAGTACGGCGACTGCGCACCGCCATCCCTGGGTCATCGTCATCATCCTGTGAAGTGCTGCAGGCGAGGCCGCAGCCACAGCCCGCACACGCCCAGCGCCGTGGCCATGCCCAGCAGGCTGACGCCGCCGATCACCCATTCGATGCCTTCGAGGTTCACGCCCTGCCCGCTGCCATCCGGCACCAGCCAGGTGAACGTGGCCAGCAGCAGCGCCCAGAAGCCCACCAGCAGGGCGGTGATGGGCGATGCCGCCAGCCGGGGCGGCGCCAGCAGCACCAGCAGCGCGTGCAGCACACCGCCCACCAGCCCCAGCATCAGGAACGGCTGGACGAAATACGGGCTCACGTTGCCGCGCCCCGACAGCACCAGCGCCGGCAGCAGCGTGCACGCCAGCAGCCAGGCGCCCAGCGCACCGGCCGCGGTGCGCAGGCGCAGGCGGCGCGGCAGCGCGGCCGGTGGCGCGGCGCCGGTGGGGTTCATGCGGTGGCGCGGCCCAGCGCCTGGTCGATGTCCCACAGGATGTCGTCGATGTCCTCGATGCCGACGGACAGGCGGATCATGTCGGCGCTGACACCCGCGCGCTGCAGTTCTTCGTCGTTCAACTGTCGATGCGTGGTGGAGGCGGGGTGGATCACCAGCGTCTTGGCATCGCCGATGTTGGCCAGGTGGCTGAGGAATTCGCAGGCGTCGATGAAGCGCTCGCCCGCCGCGGCGCCGCCCTGGATGCCGAAGGTGAGGATGCCCGAGGCGCCGGGTTGGCCATCGACCGGCCTGAATTGCTTGCTCGCCAATTCGTAGTAAGGCGAATCGGGCAGGCCGGGGTAGTTCACCCAGGCCACGCGCGGGTGCTTCTGCAGAAACTCCGCCACGCGGCGCGCGTTGCGGCAGTGCTCGCGCATGCGCAGGTGCAGGGTCTCGGCGCCCTGCAGCAGCAGCCAGGCCGACAGCGGCGAGAGCACGGCGCCAAACGTGCGGTTGACTTCCATGCGCGCCTTCATGGTGTAGCCGAAGTCGCCGAAGGTCTCGTAGAACTTCACGCCGTGGTAGGCGCGGCTGGGCTCGACCATCTCGGGGAAGTGGCCGTTGTCCCAGGCGAAGCGGCCGCTTTCGACGATGACGCCGCCCATGGTGGTGCCGTGGCCGCCGATGTACTTGGTGGCGCTGTGCACCACGATGTCGGCACCCAGGTCGCACGGGTTGCACAGGTAGGGACTGGCGACGGTGTTGTCGATGACCAGCGGCAGGCCGTGGGCGTGCGCCACGTCCGCAATGGCGGTGATGTCGAGCACGTTGACCAGCGGGTTGCCGATGGTCTCGCCATACAGCGCGCGGGTGTTGGGGCGGATGGCGGCGGCGAAGTGCTCGGGCTTCGATGGGTCGACGAAGGTGGTCTCGATGCCCAGCCGCGCAAAGCCCACGCCCAGTTGCCCCACCGTGCCGCCATACAGCGTGCTGGCGGCCACGATGTGGTCGCCGCTTTTCAGGATGGCCAGCAGCGCCGTCATCTGCGCTGCCATGCCGCTGGCGCAGGCCAGCGCCGCGCGGCCGTTTTCCAGCGCGGCCATGCGCTCCTCGAACACGGCCACGGTGGGGTTGCTGATGCGCGAATAGACGTTGCCGAAGGTCTGCAGGTTGAACAGGCTGGAGGCGTGCTCGGCGCTGTCGAACACGAAGCTGGTGCTCTGGTGGATGGGCGTGGCGCGCGCGCCCGTCACCGGATCGGGCACGGCGGCGGCGTGGATGGCGCGGGTGGCGAAGCCGAAGTCGCGGTCGGCGCCGCTGGGTGGGTGATGGGGTTTATCAGTCAAATCGGCCTCCAGCGCTTGTGTAGAAAGCGCGAGTAGCTATCAAAACAGGAATTTCAACAGTCTCCATCGAAGGGCCGTGGAGCAGGCCATATCAGCGACAGCCGTGGCCGGACCTGCGCCGACCACTGGCTGTGTCCCCCTCGCGCAGCAGAGGGGAAGGCGCCCCAGCGACTCAGGGGTGCCTCACGTTTTATATTTGATGACGCAGCCGTAAGGCTTGGTCACGGCCTGCGCAATCTGTCGCTTCGCCGCAATGTCGCCCAGCGCCGCCTTCACGTAGTTGGTGGCCTTTTCGATATCGGACACACGCGCTGAAGGAATGCTGTCGATGCCGCCCGCATACACCAGCGTGCCCTGCGGGTCGACGATGTACAGGTGCGGCGTGACCTTGGCGTCGTAGGCGCGGCCGGTGCTGCCCTCGGGGTCCATCAGCACGGCGGTGGGCGTGCCCTGGCGCTGCTTCACCCAGTCGGCCAGCTTGGGTGGCTCCAGGTAGTCACCGCTCATGGTCTCGGTGGAGTTGATGGCCAGCCACACCAGGCCCTGCTCGCGCGCCAGCTTTTGCGTGGCGCCCATGTTGCCGCTCTCGTAGTGCTTGCGCACGAAGGGGCAGCCGGGGTTGGTCCATTCCAGCACCACGAATTGGCCGCGGAAATCGGCCAGCCGCACCGTCTTGCCACTGGTATCGGGCAGGCTGAAGTCGGGCGCGGGCTGGCCCACGCGGGCGGCGCGGGCGGGCAGGTGCGCACCCAGCGCAAGCAGGGCGGCGGTGGAAAGCAGGGTGCGGCGGTGCAGGGCGGTCATGAGGGGCCTTGTCAATGCGGCGGGATCAGTACGGCAGAACTTGCGGGCGCTTGGCCGAAATCACGCGGGTGTTCACGCCCGCCCAGCCCAGCCCGCCGAACAGGCGCGCGTGCTCGATCTTCACGCAGCGGTTCTGGATGACGAGCAGGCCGGCGTCCTCGGCCACGCGTGCGGCGTCCTCGTTGACCACGCCAAGCTGCAGCCACAGGCATTTCGCGCCGATGGCGACGGCGTCCTCGGCCAGCGGCGGAATGTCCTCGGCCTTGCGGAAGCAGTCCACCATGTCGATGCGCCCACCTTCGGCGCGGATGGCGGCATCGGCCTCGCGCACGCTGGCCCAGGCGCGCTCGCCCAGGATGCTGCCGCCGTCCCGGGCGACCAGCGGGTTCACCGGCACGATGCGGTAGCCGTGTGCCTGCATGTACTTGGCGGCAAAGAAGCTGGGCCGGTGCCATTGCGGCGACAGGCCGACCACGGCCAGCGTGCGGCACTCGTTCAGCACGCGGCGCAGGGTGGAGATGGTGTCGGGGGTGCGGGCCATGGTCGCAGTGTACGCAGGCGGGGCTGGGGGCCTGGATCAGACAGATTCTGATGGGGGTATCTGTTTCTTGCGCCCTATTGACAAGCGATGGAGATAGTCATGGGTGGGAGTATGTGGTTGCGCTGCGCTGTCCCGCAACGCTTTCGCCCTCCCTGTCGGCGCAGACGCCAGCGTGGCTGGTTCGTTGCTGCGCGCCGGCCGGCGCCGCCCCGCATCCTGCACCGGTCGCGGCGAATTTGACGCATTCTGGCCGTGGCGACGCGGCATCTGCCGCTGCCGACACGCGCGTGGCGAAGAAAACCGTTAGGCTGGATCAAGACCCCGTTCAAAATAAGGGTTTACGCTTGCCGGGTCGCGCACGCCGCGCACCCCTTTCAGGCCCCACCGCCGCAACCGCCCGCTTTATTGCCCATGGACCAGCACTACCTCACCCCCTGTTCGAGCCCAAGTCCATCGTCCTGTTCACCGGCTCGCAAGATGCGCCCGAACAGCAGACGCCACAGGCGCGCGCGCTGCTGGCGCACATGGCGGCGCAGCCGTTCAAGGGGCAGGTCACGCCGCTCGACATCCACACCACCGGCACGCTGGCCGACCTGGCGCAGGCGCGAGCCGACCTGGCCATCATCGCCCTGCCCGAGGACGAGATCCTGCCCGCGCTGGAGCTGGCCGGGCGCATCAAGGTGAAGGCGGCGGTGGTGCTGTCGGCCGGCATTCCGCAGGCCAAGGCGCTGGAGATGCACCGCGTGGCCAAGCAGCACGGCATGTGGCTGCTGGGGCCCAACAGCCAGGGCTTTCAGCGGCCGATGCTGCAGCTCAACGCCAGCTCGGCCGGTGAGCTGGCCACGCAGGGGCAGCTGGCGCTGGTGTCGCAGTCGGGCGCGCTCACGGCGTCGATCCTGGATTGGGCGCGGCAGAACCGCGTCGGCTTCTCCAACGTCATCGCCCTGGGCGCGCACACGCAGGTGGGGCTGGCCGGCGTGCTGGACTACCTGGCCAACGACCGCCACACGCAGGGCATCGTGGTCTACATGGAAGGCATTGCCAACGCGCGCCGCTTTACCAGCGCACTGCGCGCGGCGGCCAACAGCAAGCCGGTGGTGGTGCTGAAGGCCGGCCGCAAGCAGGACGGCAACGTGGCGGCGCAGACGCACTCGGGCGCCATCGTCGGCAGCGACGAGGTGTTCGACGCCGTGCTGCGCCGCGCCGGCGCGGTGCGCGTGCGCTCCTTCGTCGAACTGTTCTCGGCCGCCAAGTGCCTGGCTTCGCGCTACCGCCCGGTGGGCAAGCGCCTGGGCATCATCACCAACGGCGGCGGCCCCGGCGTGCTGGCGGCCGACTACGTGAACGAGCTGGAGCTGCAGCTGGGCGCGCTGTCCGACGAGTCGCAGCGCACCTGGCCGCGCAGCTGCCCAAGGCGGCGTCGCTGGTCGATCTGATCGATCTGTCTGAAGACGCCACCGCCGAACACTACAAGGCCGCGCTGGAAGTGGCTGCCAAGGACCGCCAGCTCGACGGCGTGCTGGCCATCTATTCGCCCAAGTTCGGCGGCGACGCCGAGGCCGTGGCCAACGAGCTGGTGCAGATCCGCCCCAAGATGTCGAAACCGCTGGTGGCCTGCTGGATGGGCGACTCGTCGGCGGCCGTGCAGCCGGCGCGCCAGAAGCTGGCCGACGCGCAGATCCCCAGCTTCCGCACGCCCGAGGCGGCGGTGGGCGCCTTCGGCAACATCGCCAGCTTCTACCAGAACCAGCAGCTGCTGCAGCAGACGCCGCCGCCATTGAGCAACCTGGCCACGCCCGACGTGGAAGGCGCGCGCCTGCTGATCGAAAGCGTGCTGACCGAGCGCCGCAAGGTGCTGACCGAGATGGAATCGAAGGCGCTGCTGTCGGCCTTCCACATCCCCGTCACGCAGACGCTGCTGGCGCGCAATGCCAACGAGGCCATGATGATTGCCACGCAGATCGGCTTCCCGGTCGCGCTGAAGATCGACTCGCCCGACATCACCCACAAGAGCGACGTCGGCGGCGTGGCGCTGAACGTGATGAACGCCACCGCCGTGCGCGACATCTGGCAGGACATGATGGACGCCGTGCGCGCCAAGCAGCCCGAGGCGCGCATCAACGGCGTCACCGTGCAGGCCATGGCGCGCAAGAAGCGCGGGCGCGAGCTGTACATCGGCGTGGTGACGGACGACCCGTTCGGCCCTGTCATCGCCTTCGGTGCCGGCGGCACCATGATCGAGCTGATGAACGACCATGCCATGGAGCTGCCGCCGCTCAACCAGTTTCTGGCGCGGCGGCTCATCGAACGCTCGCGCGTGCACGACACGCTGAAGGCCTGGCGCGGCGCGCCGGCCGTGGACATGGCGGCGCTGGAGCAGGTGCTGCTGCGCGTGTCCGAGATGGTGTGCGAGTTGCCCCAGCTGCGCGAGATGGACATCAACCCCATCATCGTGGACGAGCAGGGCGCCATCGCCGTCGATGCGCGCATCGTCATCGGCCCGGCGGTGCAGACTTCGCCCGGCCGCGCCGGCAAGTACGGCCACCTGTCGATCCTGCCCTACCCGCAGCGCTACGAGCAGGTGTGGCCGCTGCGCGGCGGCGGCGAATACCGCGTGCGCCCCATCCACCCGGACGACGCGCAGATGCTGCAGGACATGATGAAGCGCCTGTCGCCCGAGTCGCGCTACTTCCGCTTCGTCTCCAACATGGCAGAGCTGCCGCCCAACATGCTGTCGCGCTTCACGCTGATCGACTACGACCGCGAGATGGCGCTGTGCGCGGTGGTCGAGGAGGAGGTGGAAGGCGCCAACGGCGGCGAGAAGACCACGCGCGAGCGCATCATCGCCGTGTCGCGCTACATCACCAACCCCGACCAGAACAGCTGCGAGTTCTCGCTGGTGGTGGACGACGCCTACGCCGGCCAGGGCCTGGGCACGCGCATGATGCTGAGCATTATGGACGTGGCGCGCGAAAAAGGCCTGCAGGAAATCATCGGCCTGGTGCTGACGCAGAACAACGGCATGCTGAAGCTGATGCGCAGCCTGGGCTTCGAGGTGAAGGCGTATCCGGAGGATCCGGATTTCAGGCTGGTGACGCACCCGTTGTGAAGCCCCGCCCGAGGTGCTGACGCGCCTTCCCCGGAGGGGACAGCGCTGGCGGCCGGGGAGACCCCGGCCACGGCGTTCGCGCATGGCCTGCGCCGAGGCCGTCTGTTCGTCTGGTGGGCCCGCTGCGCCGCCTGCGGGCTCCCTCCCCGCTGGGGAGGGCTGGGGTGGGGGCCACCCGCATCGCCGTGCCCTGCGGCCCAAAAACACGTGGATGGCCCCGAAATCAGGCGATAGCCATTTGGCGCGGATTGCTGATACAAAAAAGAAGCTGATTGCGCCCGATGGACGGGGGCTGGCGGCTATTTTTATAATCGAAAAATCTACAAGGCCCCCGCCTTTGTAGGGGCCGCCTGCCACCCTACGCCGGCAACACCAGCGCCAGCGTCGACGTGGCCGTCGCCACCACCGCCCGGTCCTCTTCACGCAACAGCCGCGCATGCGTGAAGGCCAGTTGCCTGCCACGCCGCTCCACCTCACCGACAGCGATGTAGCGCCCTGCGGCGCCGGTCGCAGGAAGGCGGTGTTGAGGTTGACCGTGGCGCACGAGCCACCCACCGGCAGGTGCGCCAGCGTGGCGAAGGCCATGGCGAAGTCCAGCATCGCCGTCACCGCGCCGCCCTGCAGCACACCGGTGCCCTGGATGAACAGCGGATCGGGCGCGAAGGCCAGCTCCACCGTGCCGGCGGGCAGGTCGGCCGCGCGCAGCTCGGCGCCCAAGGCGCGCGCCATCGGGTTGGCGTCGAACGGGATGGGCTTTGATCCGCCGTCAATGAAGCGGTGAATCAGCGCCTGGTCGGGGTTGGCAAAGCGCGGCGTGCTCATGATTTCGGAGCGTCGAGCAGGTCGCGGGCGACGATTTCCTTCATGATTTCGGACGTGCCGGCATAGATGCGCTCGATGCGCGCGTCGGCGTAGGCGCGGGCGATGGGGTATTCGGCCATGTAGCCGTAGCCGCCGAACAGCTGAAGGCATTCGTCGGTCACGCGGCCCAGCAGCTCGCTGTGCCACAGCTTGCCGGCGGCGGCGCCCACGGCATCCAGCTCGCCCGCCAGGTGCTGGGCGATGAGCTGGTCGCAATAGGCGCGGCCGGCCTGCAGGTCGGTGGCCAGCGCGGCCAGCTTGAAGCGCGTGTTCTGGAAGTCGGCCAGGCGCTGGCGGAAGGCCTTGCGCTCCTGCACGTAATCCACCGTCCACTGCAGCGCCGCCTCGGCGCGGGCCTGGCATTGCACGCTGACCAGCAGGCGCTCCTGGGCCAGCTTCTGCATCAAATATTTGAAACCCTGGCCCTCGTCGGCCAGCAGGTGGCTGGCGGGCACGCGCACGTTGTCGAAGAACAGCTCGGCCGTGTCCTGCGCGTGCTGGCCGATCTTGCGCAGGTTGCGCCCGCGGGTGAAGCCGGGCATGTCGCCCTCGACCACCAGCAGCGACACGCCGCGCGCGCCCTGCTCCGGGTCGGTCTTGCAGGCGACCACGATCACGTCGGCGTTGTGGCCGTTGGTGATGAAGGTCTTCTGGCCGTTCACCACGTAGTGGTCGCCGTCGCGCCGTGCCGTGGTGCGGATGGCGGCCACGTCGCTGCCGGTGCCGGGTTCGGTCATGGCGATGGCGGCGATGCGATCGCCGCTCACCATGCCGGGCAGGATGGCCTGCTGCAGTTCGGGCGTGCCGTGCGCGGCCAGGTAGGGCGCGACGATGACCGAGTGCAGCGGAAAGCCCGGCCCCGTGGCGCCGATGCGGCCCAGCTCTTCACTGACGATGAAGTCGAACAGCAGGTCGGCGCCGGGGCCGCCCAGGCTTTCGGGCAGCCAGCAGCACAGCAGGCCGTTGTCACCCGCCTGCTTCCACACGCTGCGCGGCACGCCGTGGGCCTCTTCCCAGGCGGCGTGGTGGGGTGCGATCTCGCGCTCGCAAAAGCGGCGCACCTGGTCGCGGAAGGCGTCGTGGTCGGGGGTGAAGAGGGGGCGTGGGGCGGGTTTCATGGCTGCCACTGTAGCAAGGTGCAGGCTGGAGGGCGCTTCAATAAAATGAGCTGCTTGCGCATGTCATCAAACGATTTGATGATTGTTTAGTATTGAAATCGCCGAATAACGGGCGCAAGCAGCTATCAATATTGCGTGATGCGTCACCAGTGTCAGACAGCGTTGTGGGAGCGGGCTTGCCCGCGATGAGGCGTCTCGTCGCAGCCCACGTTGGATCGCGGGCAAGCACGCTCCCACACTGCGGATGCGGTCTGCGCGTCATCTGAGTGATCAAGCAACATTGAATCAATGCCTGCACCGTTCGAAGGATCACGGGTGCTGGCCATCGCCCCGCGCCTGCCGGTACTGCTCCGGCGTCAGACCCGTCCACTGCCGGAAGGCGCGGATGAAGCTCTTGTCGTTCTGAAAGCCTGCCGCCCGCGCCACGCGCGCCACCGGCTGGCTGGTGCGCAGCAGCAGGTCGATGGCGCGGGCCTGGCGCACCTCGTCCTTCAGCGCCTGCAAGCTGCTGCCTTCGCTGCGCAGTTGGCGGTGCAGGGTGCGCGGCGACAGCGCCAGCTGCGCGGCCAGCGTCTCGGCGGTGTGGGCGGCCTGCGGCTGCTGCAGCAACTGGCGCACGCGCCGCGCCAGCCCCACGTCGCGCCGGTACGGCCACACCATGATGGGCAGGGCGCGGCGCAGCATCTGCTCCAGCGCGGCGGCGTCGCGGCGCAGGGGCAGGGCCAGATCGGCGGCGTCGAACTGCAGTGCCGCAGGCGCGGCGCCAAAGCGCACCGGGCCGGGGAACAGGCGCGGGTACACGTCGGCATGCGGCGGCGCGTCGAACGGGAACTGCGCAAGCTGCGGGCTGATGGGCGCATCCACCCACCAGCAGGCCAGCCCATGCAGGTTGCGCAGCAGCGAGAGCAGGGCGAACTCGCGCAGCGTGCCCAGGTCGCGTCGCTCGTCAATTTCCACCCGCGCATGGCCTTGGCTGGTCTTTACGGTGAGCGCCACGTCGTCCGTCAGCAGGCCGTGGTGGCGGCACCAGCGCCTGAGCGCCAGGCCCAGCGTGGGCGCCGTGATGCTGGCGCGCGCCAGCAGCCCGTAGCTGCCCCAGGGCAGGCGGCGGCTGAACCAGCCGGGCGCCTCGTCGTCCAGCTCGTGCATGGCGGCGGCGCACAGGCGCTCGAACTGCGCGGCGGTCACGCGGTGCAGCGGGTCATCCAGCGACGATGTCTCAATTTGTGCCTTGGCGAGCGCGCCGTCGGCGCTCCGCCCACGCAGTGTGTAGGCGTGCGTGATGGCCCGAACGAAGGCGATGGGTGTGTGGGCATGGGTGAGTGGTGCGCGGTGCGACCGCATAAGCGCCAGATTAGGCGGCTGTGGCGTGATTTGCAACCCCGCTGTCACCTCATGGGAACCCGGCTGACCTATGCTCAGCGCCCATGGGCGCGCTACGATGTGCCGGCAGCGCCCTGCGAAACACGCATTTCAAGGAGACAAGCGCGATGAGCACCGCACTCACCGAGAGCCATGTGCGCGGCCGCACCGACCAGCCGCTGATCGAGCAGACCCTGGGCGCCTTCTTCAACGACATGGTAGAGCGCTTTCCCGAGCGCGAAGCGCTGGTGGTGGTGCACCAGGGCCGGCGCTACACCTACCGCCAGCTGCAGACCGAATCGCGCCGCCTCGCCAGCGCGCTGCTGGGGCTGGGGCTGAAGCCCGGCGACCGCATCGGCATTTGGTCGCACAACAACGCCGAATGGGTGCTGATGCAGCTGGCCACGGCCATGGCCGGGCTGGTGCTGGTCAACATCAACCCCGCCTACCGCACGGCCGAGGTGGAGTACGCGCTGAACAAGGTGGACTGCAAGGCGCTGGTGGTGATGCCGCGCTTCAAGACCAGCGACTACCTTGGCATGCTGCGCGAGCTGGCGCCCGAGTGGGCGCACGCCAAGCCCGGCGAGCCGCTCGAATCGCAGACGCTGCCGCACCTCAAGCACGCGATCTGGATCGACGTGGAAGGAGAGGGCGCCGACGAGCCAGGCTTCAGGCGCTTTTCCGACCTGATGAAGACGGGCGACCCGCATGACCCGCGCCTGCCGCAGGTCGCGAAGCTGCTGCACAACACGGACGCCATCAACATCCAGTTCACCAGCGGCACCACGGGCTTTCCCAAGGGCGCCACGCTGACGCACCGCAACATCCTGAACAACGGCTTCTTCATCGGCGAGGCGATGCAGCTCACTGAAGCAGACCGCCTGTGCATCCCCGTGCCGCTGTACCACTGCTTCGGCATGGTGCTGGGCAATCTGGCGGTGCTGACTCACGGCGGCTGCATCGTCTACCCCAACGACGCGTTCGACCCGCTCACGGTGCTGCAGACGGTGCAGGCCGAGCAATGCACCGGCCTGCACGGCGTGCCCACCATGTTCATCGCCGAGCTGGATCACCCCGATTTCGCCAAGTACGACCTCAGCACGCTGCGCACCGGCATCATGGCCGGCAGCCCCTGCCCCATCGAAGTGATGAAGCGCGTGCAGCGCGACATGAACATGGCCGAGGTCACCATCGCCTACGGCATGACCGAGACCAGCCCCGTGAGCTGCCAGAGCCAGACCGACACGCCGCTGGACAAGCGCGTGTCCACCGTCGGCCTGGTGCAGCCGCACCTGGAGGTGAAGATCATCAACCCCGAAACCGGCGAAACCGTGCCGCGCGGAACCACCGGCGAGCTTTGCACCAAGGGCTATTCGGTGATGCAGGGCTACTGGGGCGACGACGCGCGCACGCGCGAGGCCATCGACGCCGAGGGCTTCATGCACACCGGCGACCTGGCGACCATGGACGAGGAGGGCTACGTCAACATCGTGGGCCGCAGCAAGGACATGGTGATCCGCGGCGGCGAGAACGTGTACCCGCGCGAGATCGAGGAATTCCTCTACCGCCATCCCAAGATCCAGGACGTGCAGGTGGTGGGCGTGCCCGACCAGCGCTTCGGCGAGGAGCTGTGCGCCTGGATCATCGCCAAGCCCGGCCAGACGCTCGACGAAGACGAGGTGCGCGCCTTCTGCAAGGGCAAGATCGCGCACTACAAGGTGCCGCGCTACATGAAGTTCGTCGACGCCTTCCCGATGACCATCACCGGCAAGATCCAGAAATTCAAGATCCGCGAGCTGATGCAGCAGGAACTGGGTTTGACGGAAGCCAAAACAGCCTGAATACCTGAACTTGACCGGACGCAGAGGACGCAAAGATTGCGCAGAGAACGCAGAAGGAAACAAGGAAAGAAGAAAACTTTGGCTGTTTTCTTTGCGTCCTCTGCGTAACTTCTGCGTCCTCTGCGTCCGGTATTCGAATTCATTAGAGAGCTCCCATCCATGCCCACCATCGAATCCAAACTCAATCCCCGTTCTGCTGACTTCCAGGCCAACGCCGACGCCATGCGCGCGCTGGTGGACGACCTGAAGGCGCAGGTGCAGAAGGTGGGCGCCGGCGGCGGCGAGGCCGCGCGCAAGAAGCACATGGACCGCGGCAAGCTGCTGCCCCGCGTGCGCGTGCAGATGCTGCTCGACCCCGGCACGCCCTTCCTCGAAGTGGCGCCGCTGGCCGCGCTGAACATGTACCCCGACCGCGACGGCAGCGACAGCGCACCGGGCGCCGGCATCGTGGCCGGCATCGGTCGCGTGGCCGGTGTCGACTGCATGATCGTCTGCAACGACGCCACCGTGAAGGGCGGCACCTACTACCCGATGACGGTGAAGAAGCACCTGCGCGCGCAGGAGATCGCCGAGCAGAACCGCCTGCCCTGCATCTACCTGGTCGACTCGGGCGGCGCCAACCTGCCGAACCAGGACGAGGTGTTCCCCGACCGCGACCACTTCGGCCGCATCTTCTACAACCAGGCGCAGATGAGTGCCCAGGGCATCGCGCAGATCGCCGTGGTGATGGGCAGCTGCACGGCCGGCGGCGCCTACGTGCCGGCCATGAGTGACGAGAGCATCATCGTCAAGAACCAGGGCACCATCTTCCTGGGCGGCCCGCCGTTGGTGAAGGCCGCCACCGGCGAGGTGGTGAGCGCCGAGGACCTGGGCGGCGGCGACGTGCACACGCGCCTGTCGGGCGTGGCCGACCACCTGGCCAACAACGACACCCACGCGCTGGCGCTGGCGCGCGAGGCGGTGTCGCGGCTCAATCACAAGAAGAGCTACAGCGGCGCGCTGCAGGCGCCGGCAGCTCCCAAATATGCAGCGGAAGAGCTGTACGGCGTGATCCCCACCGACACGCGCAAGCCCTTCGACGTGCGCGAAATCATCGCCCGCATCGTCGATGGCAGCGACTTCCACGAGTTCAAGCAGCGCTTCGGCACCACGCTGGTGTGCGGCTTCGCGCATATCGAGGGCATGCCGGTGGGCATCGTCGCCAACAACGGCATCCTGTTCAGCGAGAGCGCGCAGAAAGGCGCGCACTTCATCGAGCTGTGCGGCCAGCGCAAGATTCCGCTGGTCTTTCTGCAGAACATCACCGGCTTCATGGTCGGCCGCAAGTACGAGAACGAGGGCATCGCCCGCCACGGCGCCAAGATGGTGACGGCCGTGGCCACGGTCAACGTGCCCAAGTTCACCATCATCATCGGCGGCAGCTTCGGCGCCGGCAACTACGGCATGTGCGGCCGCGCGTACAGCCCGCGCTTCTTGTGGATGTGGCCCAACGCGCGCATCAGCGTGATGGGCGGCGAGCAGGCCGCCGGCGTGCTGGCCACCGTCAAGCGCGACGGCATTGAGGCCAAGGGCGGCCAATGGTCGGCTGAGGAAGAAGAAGCCTTCAAGGCCCCCATCCGCCAGCAGTACGAGGACCAGGGCCACCCCTACTACGCCACCGCCCGCCTGTGGGACGACGGCATCATCGACCCCGCCGACACGCGCCGCATGCTGGGGCTGGGCCTGTCGGCGGCGCAGAACGCGCCCGTGCCGGACGTGAAGTTCGGCGTGTTCCGCATGTGAGCACGGTCATTACCCAAAATTATTGAAAAAGGTAAATTACCTGAAATCAGTAATTCAAGGTAAACGATGTCTGTCCTGCTCTTTCCTCGCCCCGACTACGCCGACGCGCTGGCCGACCAGTTGCTGGCCCCTCGGGGCTGCACACCAGCGTGCGCTCGGGCGTCTTCCTGTCCAACATCCGGCGCGTGGGCAAAAGCACCTTCCTGCGCAACGAACTGGTGCCCGAACTGCGCCAGCGCGGCGCCATCGTCATCTACGTCGATCTGTGGGCCGACGTGAACCGCGCGCCGCTGGACCTGGTGCTGGAGGCGGTGCGCGCGCAATTGCGCACGCTGCAGGGGGCAGGGCACGGTTTGCTCAAGCGCGTCAAGGGCGCGTCGCTCGGCGCGGCGGGCCTGTCCTTCAGCTTTCAGCTCGACACCCTGGGCCTGCCCGGCGGCGTCACCCTGGCGCAGGCGATACACGAGCTGGTGCAGAAAGCCGAAACCGATGTGGTGCTGATCGTGGACGAAGTGCAGCAAGCCGCCGGCACGGCAGGCACTGCGCTGATGGCCGCCCTCAAGGCCGCGCGCGACGCGGTCAATGGCGACCCTGGGGCGCGCGGCCACTTCCTGTTCATCGGCACCGGCTCGCACCGCTCGCTGATGAACGACATGGCCACCAAGCCCTCGCACCCCTTCAAGGGCGCGGTGACGGCGCCCTTCGAGCCGCTGCAGCAAGACTATGTGGCGTGGAAGCTCGATCAACTGGCCGCCGATGGCGTGCGCCTGCCTTCGCCCGAAGCCGCATGGCGCGGCTTTCAAGCGCTGGGGCACCGGCCGGAAGAGCTGGAGCGGGCGCTGGGCCAGTTTCAGGCCGCCCCGCAGGGCAGCGATGCCGAGTTCGAGCTGATCTGCGCCACCCTGGCCTATGCCGCCGCCGACATCGAGTTTGCCCGCGCCGGCGAAATCGGCGGCGAGCTGGGCGAGCTGGTGTTCACCCGCATCGCCGACGGCCCGGAAGAAGGCACGCGCGAGCTCTACGGCCAGGCCGCGCTGGCCGACTACGGCGCGGCCCTGGGGCTGCCGGTGGAGGTCAAGCAGGTTCAAACCACGGTGGACGGGCTGGTGGCCGCCAACCTGATCGCCCGCATCGGCCACGGCCGCTTCATCATCTCCGACCCCTATGTGCGCAGTATCTGGCGGCAGCGCAAGGCGACCACGGCAGCGCTGCGCGCCGGCCGGCCGGTGCCCGCCCATGGGGACGGATTGTGAAGATGCAACGCCCGATGACCTGCCGGTCCGCCATTCAACGAGCCCTGCCATGAACCCCCGCACCCACTTCGCCACCCTGGCGCGCTACAACGCTTGGGCCACACGACGTCTGCTGGATGGCGTGGCGGCGCTCGGCGAGGACGACTATCGGCGCGACGTCGGTCTGTTCTTCAAGAGCGTTCACGGCACGTTGAATCATTTGCTGTTGGGCGAGCATGGGGTGTGGTTCGAGCGTTTCGCTGGACGGGCGTCGCCCCGGGTGGACCTGGGCGCTGAAGTCGAGCCCAATCGCACGCGCCTTGCCGAGCGGTTGCTGGAAGGCGCCGCGCGCTGGCAACCGCTGATCGAAAGCTGGCCGGCCGAGCGCTTCGGCGGCACGCTCGACTACGCCACCACCAAAGGCGTGCCGTTGTCACTGCCCTTCGCCGCCACGCTGGCACACGTCTTCAACCACGGCACGCACCACCGCGGCCAGGTGACGGCAGCGCTCACCCTGCTGGGCCAGGCGTGCCCCGTCATCGATCTGGTCTACATGCTCCAAGAGGAACAAGCCAAGCCATGACCCAAGCCATTCGCATCTCCGCCCAGGGCGGCATCGCCACCGTCGTGCTGTCGCGCCCCGACGTGCGCAACGCCTTCAACGACGAGGTGATCGCCGAACTGTCGCAGGCCTTCATTCAACTGGGCGACGACCCGCAGGTGCGCGCCATCGTGCTGATGGCCGAAGGCCCGGCCTTCTGCGCCGGGGCCGACCTGAACTGGATGCGCCGCATGGCCGACTACTCGCGCGAGGAGAACGAGCAGGACGCCGAGAAACTCGCCTTCATGCTGCGCACCATCTACGAATGCCCCAAGCCGACGATTGCCCGCGTGCAGGGCGACGTGTACGCCGGCGGCATGGGCCTGGTGGCGTGCTGCGACATGGCGGTGAGCGTCGATACGGCGAACTACTGCCTCAGCGAAGTCAAGCTGGGCCTGATCCCCGCCACCATCGGCCCCTACGTCATCCGCGCCATGGGGCCGCGCGCGTCGCACCGCTACTTCCTCACCGCCGAACGCTTCAGCGCGGCCGAGGCGCGGCGCATCGGCTTCGTGCACGAGGTGGTGCCGGCCGATCAGCTCGACGCCACCGTCAGCACCTGGGTGCAGGCGCTGCTGGCCGCCAGCCCCAACGCCATCAAGGAGTGCAAGAAGCTGGTGCAGTACGTGGCCGACCGCGACATCACGCGGCTCTTGATCGACCACACGGTGAAGGCCATTGCCGACATCCGCGCCAGCGACGAAGGCAAGGAAGGCGTGCAGAGCTTCCTGAACAAGCGCAAGCCGGCGTGGGTGGTGAACTCATGATTCCGGTTGATTCCATCGTCCGATCGGTCCCCGTAGGCTGGGTTGAGCGCAGCGAAACCCAGCAGTAACTGCTGGGTTTCCTGCGTCAACCCAGCCTACGGATGTTTTTCGCCTTTTGCGCAGATGGGGAAAGCGCAGGCAGCTATGAATAACGTAGCTATCGTCGTCCGTTTGCCGGTGCCGTCATGCGCCGTGGCGGCAGCGCCCACGTCAGCCTTCGCGCCGGCGCCCGCGTTGTGCGTGCGCGGGCAGGCGCGTGTGGCCTGCCGCTCACTCTGACAGGCGGTACGGCAATGGAAGACCTTATCCAGCAACTGGTGCAATGGCTGCACACCATGGGCATCCACCCCAGCCACGAGACGGCCGCGGCCGTTGGCGATGCGGTGGGTCAGGCCGGCGCGGCCGTGGGCGGCGCCGTGGCGCCGGTGGTGGCCAAGATGGACATGCCGGCACTCATCGCGCTGGCGGCGGCGCTGGGCTGGGCCAGCGGCTTCCGGCTGTATGCGGTGGTGTTCCTGACGGGCGCCATGGGCTACGCGGGCTGGATTCCGCTGCCCGAGGGGCTGAAGCTCTTGATGCATCCTGCGGTGCTGACGGCCAGCGGCTTCATGCTGCTGGTGGAGTTCTTCGCCGACAAGATTCCGTGGATCGACAGCCTGTGGGACACGGTGCACAGCGTCATCCGCATTCCGGCCGGCGCACTGCTGGCGGCGGGCGTGTTCGGCGCCGACTCGGCCACCACGGGCCTGGTGGCAGGCATCCTGGGCGGCTCGCTGGCGGCCACTGCGTTCGCCACCAAGGCCACCACGCGCGCGGCCATCAACACCAGCCCCGAGCCGGTCAGCAACTGGCTGGCCTCGTTTTTCGAGGACGGCCTGGCCGTGGTCGTGATGTGGCTGGCCACCCAATACCCGGTCACCTTCGGCATCGTGCTGGCGGTGATGCTGGTGCTGTCCGTGCTGCTGCTGATCGTGCTGTGGAAGTTTCTGAAGCTGGTGGTGCGCAAGCTGCGCGATTTCTTCGGCAGCGGCGCACCGGCGCCCAGCAGTGCCTAGATCGATTCGAGTTAACGAGGGGACGACGATGTTCAAAAAATCCTGATCGCCAATCGCGGCGAAATCGCCTGCCGCGTGGCAGCCACCGCGCGCCGCCTGGGCGTGAAGACCGTGGCCGTGTATTCCGACGCCGACGCGCACGCCAAGCACGTGATGGCCTGCGACGAGGCCGTGCATGTGGGCGGCAGCACCCCCAAGGAGAGCTACCTGCAGTGGCAACGCATCATCGATGCGGCCAAGGCGACGGGTGCCGAAGCCATTCACCCCGGCTATGGCTTCCTGAGCGAGAACGAGGACTTCGCCCAGGCCTGCGTCGATGCGGGCCTGGTCTTCATCGGCCCGCCCGCCAGCGCCATCAACGCCATGGGGCTGAAGGCCGAATCCAAGCGCCTGATGGAGGCCGCCGGCGTGCCGCTGGTGCCGGGCTACCACGGTGCCGACCAGGACCCGGCGCTGCTGCAAAGGGAAGCCGATCGGATCGGCTATCCGGTGCTCATCAAGGCCAGCGCGGGCGGCGGCGGCAAGGGCATGCGCGCAGTCGAGAAGGCCGAGGATTTCGCCGCCGCGCTGGAAAGCTGCAAGCGCGAAGCCATCAACAGCTTCGGCGACGACGCCGTGCTGGTCGAGAAATACGTGCAGCGCCCGCGCCACATCGAGATCCAGGTGTTCGGCGACGCGCAGGGCAACTATGTCTACCTGTTCGAGCGCGACTGCTCGGTGCAGCGTCGCCATCAGAAGGTGCTGGAAGAGGCGCCCGCGCCCGGCATGACGGAAGAGCTGCGCGAGCGCATGGGCCAGGCGGCGGTGGCGGCGGCGCGCGCGGTGAACTACGTGGGCGCCGGCACGGTGGAGTTCATCGTCGAGCAGCCGGGCGGCTATGACAAGCCCGAGGACATGAAGTTCTACTTCATGGAGATGAACACGCGCCTGCAGGTGGAGCACCCGGTCACCGAGGCCATCACCGGCCAGGATCTGGTGGAGTGGCAACTGCTGGTGGCCAGCGGCGAGCCGCTTCCGCTCGCGCAGGACGAGCTGCTGATCGACGGCCACGCCATCGAGGCCCGCATCTGCGCAGAGAACCCCGACAACAATTTCCTGCCGGCCACCGGCACCCTGCAGGTGTACCGCAAGCCAGCGGCAGCCAACTTCGAGTTCGACGCCGTGCGCATCGACGACGGCGTGCGCGAGGGCGATGCCATCAGCCCCTTCTACGACCCGATGATCGCCAAGCTCATCGTCTGGGGCGCCACGCGCGAGGAGGCGCTGGGCAAGCTCGACGCGGCGCTGGCCGAGGTGGCCATCGTCGGCGTGCACTCCAACGTGCAGTTCCTGCGCCGCGTGCTGGCCGCCGATTCGTTCGCCCAGGCCCGGCTGGACACGGCGCTGATCGATCGCGAGCGCGCGCACCTGTTCAATCAGGACCCGATCGGCGTCGAGCTGGCCGTGGCCGCCGCCGTGGCGCAGACGGTGCTGGCCGAGCGCGACGCCGAAAGCCACGACCCGTTCAGCCGCGTGGACGGCTTTCGCTCGCACGGCGTGGCCTCGCGCCGCATCGACCTGGAATACCGCGGCAAGCCGGTGGTGGCCAAGCTGCGCTACCTCGACGACGGCCTGCAGCTCAAGGTGGACGACGGCGAGCGCGCGCCGATCGACTTCACGCGCCAGAGCGACGGCCGCATCGACCTGCGCTACGGCCGCCGCCGCCAGGTGGTGCGCGTGTTCCGCCTCGGCGAGGTGAGCCACATTTTCGGCACCGACGGCGCCACCAGCATCACCGAGCTGGACGTGCTGGCCCACGCCATCGAAGGCAGCGAGGGCGGGCGCCTGACGGCGCCGATGCCGGGCAAGGTGGTGTCGATCGCCGTCAACGCCGGCGACAGGGTGGCCAAGGGCCAGCCGCTGGCGGTGATGGAGGCGATGAAGATGGAGCACACCATCGCGGCGCCTCAGGACGGCGTGGTCGAGGAGGTGCTGTACGCCCCAGGCGACCAGGTCGCCGAAGGCGCCGAGCTGCTGCGCCTGCAGGTGGCGAACTGAGCAGCCAGCCTGGAGGGCGTCGCGTGCGCCAGGGAAGGTGAGAGGATGTGTGTCCTCTCCTTGGCTTGCCCGCTGCCGCGCAGGCCGTGCCGGCGTGGCCCTACAGCACCGCGAAGAGCTTTTCCTTGAACTCGGGCAGGCGTTTCACGCCAGTGCGGTTGGTGGCCATGGTGTCTTCCCACCGCTGGAACACCTGCCGTAACTCGGCACTGGTTTTGCAATCCCGGATGGCTTCCATCAGCGTGAGCTGCGAATAGAGCGGGAAGATGGTGGTCAGAGTGTTGATCATGAAGTTGCGCGCCATCTCCAGCTCCTGGGGCTGCGCTCGCTGGCCGGCGGCAGGCCGAGGTCGCTCCGGGCCGGTCCGCTTGCCGGCGCCGTGGGGGCGTCGGCCGCGGCTGGCTGGGCGGGCTTGATCGCCGAGGCGACCGGTGCCCGGCACACCTCGATGAAACCCTCGTCGATCAGCGATTGCAGCATCGAGGTCACGTCCTTGCCCGTGCAGTAGTGTGAGAGATCTTCTCCGGTCCTCGATCCGTCGATGAGCAGCAGCAGCCGTCGTTCCAGCAGGGACAGTCGTGTGTTCGAGTCTCGATCACTGACTTGCCGGCGGGCGTTTTGGCAAAGGTGAGCGAAAGCAGCTGGGGGCGATACTGTTCATGGTAGTGAATAGGTAGGATTCACTGCGCGTCAACGTCGGAGAATAGGTAAACGCACATGCTGGCGCAAGACGGCTGCTTTTTCAACAGGGAAAGCGCGCATCCATGCAGGGTGGCTCCAGGCATCAGGCCGGGTGCCCGAAGCCGCCTCCTTAACACTCGGACATTCGCAGCCTGCCGGCTTGTGCCATGGGGCTAAACTGATTCCTCGGCTTTTCCTTGAAGGTTCATGTCATGGCTATTCCCGCCCGCGTTCGAATCATCGATGTCGGCCCCCGCGACGGTCTGCAGAACGAGAAGCAGCCCGTGCCCGCGGCCGTCAAGATCGAACTGGTGCACCGCCTGCAGGATGCGGGGCTGAAGGAGATCGAGGTCACCAGCTTCGTCAGCCCCAAGTGGGTGCCGCAGATGGCCGACGCGGCCGAGGTGCTGGCGGGCATCCAGCGCCGGCCGGACGTGCGCTACAGCGTGCTGACGCCGAACATGAAGGGCTTCGAGGGCGCGGTGGCTGCGGGCGTCGACGAGATCGTGGTCTTCGGCGCCGCCAGCGAAGCCTTCAGCCAGAAGAACATCAACTGCAGCATCGCCGAGAGCATCGAGCGCTTCGCGCCCGTCGTCGAAGCGGCGCTGGCCAAGGGCATTGCCGTGCGCGGCGCCATGAGTTGCACCGTCGGCTGCCCGTACGAAGGCGACATCGCGCCCGAGAAGGTGGCCTACCTGGCCGGCCTGATGAAGGGCATCGGCGTGCAGCGCGTGGACGTGGCCGACACCATCGGCGTCGGCACGCCGCGCCAGGTGCAGGCGGCCATCACGGCGACGCTGCAACACTTCGGCGTCGACGCCGTGTGCGGCCACTTCCACGACACCTACGGTCAGGCGCTGGCCAACACGCTGGCGGCGCTGGAGCTGGGCGTGTGGAACTTCCAGTCCTCCGTCGCCGGCCTGGGCGGCTGCCCTTACGCCAAGGGCGCCACCGGCAACGTGGCGACGGAAGACGTGGTCTACATGCTGCACGGCATGGGCATCGACATCGGCATCGACCTCGACAAGCTGATCGACGCCGGCCAGTACATCAGCGACTTCCTTGGCCGCAAGTCGGGCTCGCGCGTGGCCACGGCCATCGTGAACAAGCGCGCGGGCTGATCGCACCATGGACTGGCACGTCTGGCTGGCCTACTTCGTCGCCTCGTGGGTGATCGCGGTGTCGCCCGGCTCGGGCGCGGTGCTGGCCATGAGCCATGGCCTGGCCTACGGCGTGCGCGGCGCGTCGGCCACGGTGCTGGGCTTGCAGATCGGGCTGGCCTTCATCCTGCTGGTCGCGGG
Organism: Ottowia beijingensis; assembly: GCF_013423955.1. Lineage (GTDB taxonomy): Bacteria > Pseudomonadota > Gammaproteobacteria > Burkholderiales > Burkholderiaceae_C > Ottowia > Ottowia beijingensis. Next base: position 2,440,286 of record NZ_JACCKX010000001.1, read on the forward strand.
GGCGGGCGTGGGAGCGGTGCTGGTGGCCTCGGCCGGCGCGTTCATGGTGGTCAAGCTGCTGGGCGCGGCGTACCTGCTGTGGCTCGGCTTCAAGCAGTGGCGCGCGCCGGTCACGCTGGACGATGGCGGGGCGCAGGCCGGGCCGCCGGTGATGCGCCTGCGCCAGCGCGTCCTCACCGGGGCGCTGACCAATGCCACCAACCCCAAGGGCATCGTCTTCATGGTGGCGGTGCTGCCGCAGTTCATCGACCCGAAGCGGCCGCTGCTGCTGCAACTGCTGATCCTGCTGGTGACCACGCTGGCGGTGGACACGGTGGTGATGCACGGCTACGCGCTGCTGGCGTCGCGCCTGCGCGCGCTGCTGCGCTCGGCGCGGGCGCGGCGCACGCAGAACCGCGTGTTCGGCGGCGTGCTGATGGGCATGGGCGCCAGCCTGCTGATGGTGGATCGCGCAGTGAAGGCGGGATAGAACATGACGGATGAAGACTTGAAGCGCCAGCCCGAGGGCGTGCAGCGCGTGGCCGCAGCGCTGAAGGCAGCCGGCCACGCGCACATGCCCCGCATGCTGGACGACGCGGCGCGTACCGCGCAACAGGCCGCCGACGCGCTGGGCATCGACGTGGGGCAGATCGCCAAGAGCATCATCTTCCGCCGCAAGGCCGATGACGCGGCGGTGCTGGTCATCACCAGCGGCGACCGGCGCGTGGACGAGAAGAAGGTCGAGGCGCTGGTGTGCGCCGACTGCGGCGGCAAGCTGGGCCGCGCCGATGCCGAGTTCGTGAAGGCGAAGACCGGGTTCTCCATCGGCGGCGTGTCGCCGGTGGCGCATGCCGACTTGCCGGTGACGCTGATCGACCGCGAGCTGTTCCGCTTCAGCGAGATCTGGGCCGCCGCCGGGCACCCGCACGGTGTGTTCAAGCTGACGCCGGCCGATCTGGAGCACCTGACCGGCGCGCCGGTGGCGGATGTGGTGGCCTTGTGAGTGCTCATGATTTGATAGCTGGCAGCGCTCTCCCCTACAGCGCTGGAGCCCTTTTTGTTCATGATTCCGAAGCCATCGTGGCATCGGTTGGGCAGTCATGGAACTGCACATCGGCACCGCAGGCTGGCAGGTGACGGCGGCGCAGCGCGATGCCTTCCCCACCGAAGGCACGCACCTGCATCGCTACGCCGCGCGCCTGGGCGCGGCCGAGATCAACAGCTCGTTCTACCGGCCGCACGCCACCGCCACCTACGCCAGGTGGCGCGCGCAGACGCCGCCGGGCTTTCGCTTTGCCGTCAAGCTGCCCAGGGCCATCACGCACCAGGCACGGTTGCGCGAGGCAGGCGAGGCGCTGCACACCTTTCTGGACCAGGTCGCCGGCCTGTCCGACCGGCTCGGCTGCCTGCTGGTGCAGCTGCCGCCCAGCCTGCGGTTCGACGCGGTCGTCGCCGACGGCTTCCTGCGCGCCTTGCGCCGCCGCCATGCGGGCGACGTGGTGCTGGAGCCGCGCCACGCCAGCTGGTTCGATGAGCAAGCCGACGCCCTGCTGGTGCAGCACCACGTGGCGCGCGTGCTGGCCGATCCGCAGCTGCACCCGCGTGGCGCCGCGCCGGGTGGCTGGCCGGGGCTGGTGTACCTGCGGCTGCACGGCACGCCACGCGTGTACACCAGCGCCTACGAACCCGGCTGGCTGCACCGGCTGGCCGAACGCATCGTGCAGGCGCGGCGCGAGACGGCCGCGCTGTGGTGCATCTTCGACAACACCGCCGAAGGCCATGCGCTGCGCGACGCGATGGCCTTGCAGCAGGCCGTCGACGCACGGCAGGAGATGACTTCGTGAGCCGGCTCGACACCCTGGTGGCCGACGCGGCGCAGGCCCGCGCCGCGGGCGAGCCGCTGCCTTCGCCCTGCGTGCAGATTTGCCGCATCGACGCGCGCACCGGCTGGTGCGAAGGGTGCTGGCGCCGGCTGGAAGAAATCGGCGGCTGGATGACGATGGACGAGGATGCCCGCTGGGCCGTGTGGCAGCGCATTGCGCAGCGCCGCGCCACCGCCCCGCCAACGCGACCATGAAACACATCGACTGTTATCTCGACTTCATATCGCCCTACGCTTATCTGGCGTTCGAGCGGTTGCCGCGCGCGCTGGAAGGGCTGAGCTACCAGGTCAGCTACCGGCCGATCCTGTTCGCCGGGCTGCTGCAGCACCACGGCCAGCTCGGGCCGGCCGAGATTGCGCCCAAGCGCGACTGGACCTACCGCCAGGTGCTGTGGCTGGCGCGCGAGCACGGCATTGCGATGGATCTGCCGGCCGCACACCCTTCAACCCGCTGGCGCTGCTGCGCCTGGCCTGGGCCTGCGCGCGGCAGGGTGCGCCCAACCGCTACGTGTGCGAGACGATCTTCCGCCACGCGTGGCAGGGCGGCGCGGCGGCCGACGATGCGGCGCGCCTGCAGGCGCTGACCGCGCAGCTGGTTCCCACGCGCGACCCGGCCGGTGCCGAGGTGAAGCAGGCTCTGCGCGCCGCCACCGACGCGGCGCTGGCCGCGGGCGTGTTCGGCGTGCCCACCTTCGCGGTGGATGGCCGCCTGTTCTGGGGCCTGGACGCGCTGCCCATGCTGCGCGCGCAGATCGAGGGCGATGTGCGCGTCGATGCCGTGTGGGCCGCCGCTGCAAGCGTGGCGCAAGGCGTGCGGCGCTGAATGGAGGACTGTGGCCATCGCTGGTTTGCTTTTGTTTTGATAGCTGCTGGCGCTTGATGGACAAGCGCTGCAGGCCGATTTCATTCAAAAATGCCCAACGCCTTCAACTTCGCCGCATCGCCCTTCGACAGCCTGACGCAGCAGGAGCAGCGCCTGGTGCGCAACCACGTGGACGTGGTGTACTTCCGCGCCGGCGAGGTGATCCTCGACGTCGGCACCGCGCCCACGCACCTGTTCGTCGTCATCAAGGGCTACGTCGCCCAGTTCGATGGCGAGGAGCAGGCCGCCACCTACGGGCCCGACGACTGCTTTGACGGCCGCGGCCTGGTGGCCGGCAAGTCCAGCAGCCGCTTCGTCGCCGCCGAGGAGGTGGTGGCCTACGCGCTGGCGCACGCCACGGTGCAGGAGCTGATCGCCGCCAACGCCACGTTCGGGGCGCTGCTGTTCTCCGACATCGGCGCCAAGCTCAGCGCGGCCGGCCAGCGGCAGAGCGGCAACGAGCTGCAGGCGCTGAACATGGCGCGCGTCGACCAGGCCTTCGTGCGGCCGGCGCACATGGTGGATGCGGCCACCGACATCGTCTCGGTGGTCAAGGTGTTCCAGCACGAGCGCACCACCAACGTGCTGGTGCAGGACGCCGCCACGCAGCCGCCGCGCCTGGGCATCTTCACCACCAATGCGCTGCAGCGCGCCATCCTGTCGGGCCGGCCGCTGGAGCAGATTCCGGTGGGCGAACTCAGCAACTGGTCGCTCATCAGCGTGCGCCCGTCCGACCAGGTGGGTGATGCGCTGGCCATCATGCTGCGCCACCACATCCACCGCGTGGTGGTGGCCGAAGGCGAACAGGTGCATGGCGTGCTGGAGGCGCTGGACGTGTTCAGCTTCCTCTCCAACCATTCGATGTTGATCACGCTGCGCATCAACGACGCGGACAGCATCGACGAACTGGCCGAGGCGGCGGGGCAGGTCACCGGCATGATCGGCCGCCAGTTCCGCGGCGGCACGCGCGCGGGGCTGATCGCCAAGATGGTGCAGGACTTGAACGCACGCCTGTTCGACCGCGCCTGGCAGATCATCGCGCCGCCCGAGCTGGTGGCCAACGCGTGCCTGTTCGTCATGGGCAGCGAAGGGCGGGGCGAACAGCTGCTGAAGACCGACCAGGACAACGGCCTGATTCTGCGCGACGGCTACACGCCACCGGACGACCTGGCGGCCATCTGCCAGCGCTTTTCCGACACGCTGGCGCGCTTCGGCTACCCGCCGTGCCCGGGCGGCATCATGCTCAGCAACCCGGCCTGGCGCATGAGCGAGGCCGATTTCGCGCAGACCGCGCGCCGCTGGCTGGCCCTGCCCGAGCCCGACAGCCTGATGAACCTGGCCATCTTCATGGACGCGCACGCCGTCAGCGGCGACGCGCATCTGCTGGAAGGCGTGCGCGGCAGCCTGATGCAGATGGCCACCGACAACGACGCGCTGCTGGCGCGCTTTGCCAGCGCCATCGATCTGTTCAGCAGCAGCCAAGGCTGGTGGAACCGGCTGCTGGGCGACGCGGCGCAGCAGATGAACCTGAAGAAGGAAGGCATCTTCCCGCTGGTGCACGGCGTGCGCAGCCTGGCGCTGGCAGCGCGCGTCACCGCCACCAGCACGGCCGAACGCATCGAGGCGCTGGTGCAGCGCGGCGACCTGAGCGCCCAGATGGGCCGCGAGCTGACCGAGAGCCTGCACTTCTTCATGACGCTGCGGCTGCAGGCCGGCCTGGCCGAGCTCGACCGCCAGCAGCCGGTGAGCGGCGCGATGGACGTGAAGACGCTCAACACCTTCGAGCGCGACCTGCTGAAGGACACGCTGGACGTGGTGAAGCGCTTCAAGGTGCAGCTGCGGCACCGCTTCAAACTGGGTGCCTTGTGAGCGGGTTGATCGACAGGCTGCGCCGCGGTTGGCAGCAGCGGCAACTGCGCGATTCCGAGTGGCGCTTTCTGGTCGACGCGCCGCCGCCCGGCGAATGGGTGGCGCTGGACTGCGAGACCACCGGCCTGAACCCGCGCAGCGACGAGATCATCGCCATCGGCGCCGTGCGCATCGTGGGCAACCGCGTGCTGACCAGCGAGCGGCTGGAGCTGCTGGTGCGGCCCGAGCACGGCGTGTCGGCCGAGAGCATCCGCGTGCACCGCCTGCGCGAGCAGGACGTGCAGGACGGCGTGCCGGCCGAGGAGGCCATGCGCCGCCTGCTGCACTTCATCGGCGCGCGGCCGCTGGTGGGCTACTACCTCGAGTTCGACGTGGCGATGATCAACCGCACGCTCAAGCGCACGCTGGGGCTGACGCTGCCGCAGGAGAAGATCGAGGTGTCGCGCCTGTACTACGACCACGTGTTCCAGCAGCTGCCGCCGCACAAGCAGCAGGAGAACACCGAGATCGACCTGCGCTTTGCCACCATCATGGATGCCCTGGGCCTGCCCACGCGCGAGGCCCACGATGCGCTGAACGACGCGGTGATGGCGGCGCTGGCCTTCATCAAGCTGCGGGTGTTGCGGGGTGAGGCGGGTTGATTCGGTTGCTATGTTGTTAATAGCTGCTTGCGCTTGCTGGGCGGGCGCTAGAGCTTGAAATGACCATGAAAAAGCCGGACCCGAAGGTCCGGCTTTTGCTTGCAGCGGCGGCCGAAGCCGCACGGCATCAGTGGGCCGATGCCTTGGCGGCACCCAGGCCGGTTTCCGAGCGCACCTGCTGCGCCGGGAAGGCAGCGCGCTCCTGCTGCGCGTTCCTGCTCTTGTCGAGCACCGAGAACAGCCACACGCCGAAGAAGCCGATGGCCATGGAGAACAGCGCCGGCGAGGTGTAGGGGAACAGCGCCGAGCCCTTGGGGTTGCCCAGCGTGGCTTCCCACACCGAAGGCGACACGATGGTCAGCGCCACCGACGAAATCAGCCCCATGAAGCCGCCGATCACCGCGCCCTTGGTGGTGCAGTCCTTCCACAGCACCGACAGCAGCAGCACCGGGAAGTTGGCCGACGCCGCCACGGCGAACGCCAGCGACACCATGAAGGCGATGTTCTGGCGCTCGAACACGATGCCCAGCAGCACCGCGATGATGCCCAGCGCCAGCGTGGTGATGCGCGACACCTTCAGCTCGGCGGCCGAATCGGCCTTGCCCTTCTTGAACACCGTGGCGTACAGGTCGTGCGACACGGCCGAGGCGCCCGACAGCGTCAGCCCCGCCACCACCGCCAGGATGGTGGCGAAGGCCACGGCCGAGATGAAGCCGTAGAACACGTCGCCGCCCACGCTCTTGGCCACCAGCACCGCCGCCATGTTGGCCGTGCCGGCGCCGCCGTGGATGATGCCCTTGGAGGTGTCGGCGAATTCGGGGTTCGTCAGCACCAGGGTGATGGCGCCAAAGCCGATGATGAAGATCAGGATGTAGAAGTAGCCGATCCAGGTGGTGGCCCAGAACACCGACTTGCGCGCCTCCTTGGCGTTGGGCACGGTGAAGAAGCGCATCAGGATGTGCGGCAGGCCCAGCGTGCCGAACATCAGCGCCATGCCGAAGCTGATGGCCGAGATCGGGTCCTTGATGAAGCCGCCCGGGCCCATGATGGCCAGGCCCGCCCGGGCCGCCGCCGTGGGGTCGGCGCCGCCGTTGGCCGCGATCTCGGTGCGCACGCGCACGCCGTCGGCGAACAGTGCCTCGGGGCTGAAGCCGTACTTGGCCATTACCATGAAGCCCATGAAGGTCACGCCCGACAGCAGCAGCACCGCCTTGATGATCTGCACCCAGGTGGTGGCCGTCATGCCGCCGAACAGCACGTACACCATCATCAGCACGCCGACCAGCACCACGGCAATCCAGTAGTCCAGGCCGAACAGCAGCTTGATGAGCTGGCCCGCGCCGACCATCTGCGCAATCAGGTAGAACGCCACCACCACCAGCGTGCCGCTGGCCGCGAAGGCGCGCAGCGGCGCCTGCTGGAAGCGGTAGCCGGCCACGTCGGCAAAGGTGAACTTGCCCAGGTTGCGCAGGCGCTCGGCCAGCAGGAAGGTGAGGATGGGCCAGCCCACCAGGAAGCCGATGGAGTAGATCAGGCCGTCGTAGCCGTTGGCCATCACGGCCGCCGAGATGCCCAGGAACGACGCCGCCGACATGTAGTCGCCCGCGATCGCCAGGCCGTTCTGGAAGCCGGTGATGCCGCCGCCCGCGGTATAGAAGTCGGCCGCCGACTTGGTGCGGCCCGCGGCCCACTTGGTGATGCCCAGCGTGGCCACCACGAAGGCCGTGAACATGATGATGGCGATCCAGTTGGTCGCCTGTTTGGCCGTGCTGCCGACGTCGCCGCCGGCGGCCTGCGCGATGCCCGCGGTGGTCAGGCCCAGCAGTGCCGCGATGAGGGTGTTGCGGGCGCGGCTCATTTGGTGGCTTCCTCGATGATTTCGCGCGTGAGGCGGTCGAACTCGCCGTTGGCACGGCGCACGTACAGGCCGGTGATGACGATGGAGAACACGATCACCGCCATGCCGATGGGGATGCCGATGGTGGTCACGCCGGCGCCCATGGGCTTGGCGAGGAATTCCTTGTCGAAGGCAATCAGGCCGATGTAGCCGTAATAGACGACCAGCATCAGGATCGCCAGCGTCCAGCCGTAGCGGCTGCGCGTGCGCTTGAGTTGCTGGTACTTGGGGTTGCGCTGGATGCGCTCGACCATGGGGTCGCTCATATTTGTCTCCTCGTGTCACACCGGCTGGTGCCGATGCGGCCGCGATTCTGGGGAGAGGCTCTGACCAGCTCCTTACGTCAGGCGCGGTGCCTGCGGGCGTGTCGGCTATCGGGAACCTGTAAGTTCCATGTGCATGGAGCGTGCATTTCATGCAGCGGTCGAGGCACAGATTTCTAGGTGATTGCCCTTGGTTCCGATAGTCAGCGCCATCGCTGTAAGTTTTCAGAAAGTCAGTGAAAACTAGAGTTCACATCTGTTACCAAAATCTGAAGGAGACAACCCACATGGCAGAACGCAATGACAGTCAGGCCAGTGAGTACTGGAGTGCCACGCTCAGGTTGCTGATCGGCATCCTGGTGATCTGGTTCGTGGTGCCGTTTCTGGGCGGCATCGTGTTCGCGGACTTGCTCAACAACATCAAGCTGGGCGGCTACCCGCTCGGCTTCTGGATCGCTCACCAGGGCGCCATCTACCTGTTCATCGTGCTGATCTTCTTCTACATCTGGAAGATGGGCGAGATCGACCGTCGCTTCAACGTCGACGAGAAGTAAGAACCACCGAAGAGGACGGACGATCATGGATCTGACCACCACCACCTACATCGTTGTCGGCTTGAGCTTCGCGCTCTACATCGGCATCGCCATCTGGGCGCGCGCCGGCTCGACCAGCGAGTTCTACGTCGCCGGCGGCGGCGTGCACCCCGTCACCAACGGCATGGCCACGGCGGCCGACTGGATGTCGGCTGCTTCCTTCATCTCCATGGCCGGCCTGATCGCCGGCATGGGCTACGGCGGCGGCCTGTTCCTGATGGGCTGGACCGGTGGCTACGTGCTGCTGGCCATGCTGCTGGCCCCGTATCTGCGCAAGTTCGGCAAGTTCACGGTGCCGCAGTTCATCGGCGACCGCTTCTACAGCAAGACCGCCGCCACCATCGCCGTGGTCTGCCTGCTGACGGCCTCCATCACCTACATCATCGGCCAGATGACGGGCGTGGGCGTGGCCTTCTCGCGCTTCCTGGAGGTGTCCAACGCCACCGGCATCTACGTCGGCATGGCGCTGGTGTTCGTCTACGCCGTGTTCGGCGGCATGAAGGGCATCACCTACACGCAGGTGGCGCAGTACATCGTGCTGATCCTGGCCTACACGGTGCCGGCGGTGTTCATCTCGCTGCAACTCACCGGCAACCCGATTCCGCAGCTGGGCCTGGGCTCCAACCTGGTGGGAACCGACGTGTCGCTGCTGAGCAAGCTCGACCAGATCGTGTCCGACCTCGGCTTCGCCGAATACACCACATCCGTGCCGGGCAGCAAGCTCAACATGTTCGTCTACACGCTGTCGCTGATGATCGGCACCGCCGGCCTGCCGCACGTGATCATGCGCTTCTTCACCGTGCCGTCGGTCAAGGACGCGCGCGTGTCCGCCGGCTGGGCGCTGATCTTCATCGCCGCGCTGTACACCGTGGCCCCCGCCGTGGGCGCCATGGCGCAGACCAACCTGATGCGCACCATCACGCCGGGCGTGGTGATGCAGAACGCCGACCCCTACGCACCGGAGGCGTCCATCCGCTACGACGAGCGTCCCGACTGGATGAAGCGCTGGGAAACCACCGGCCTGCTGAAGTTCGAGGATAAGAACGGCGACGGCCGCATCCAGTACTACAACGACAAGACCACCAACCCCGAGATGAAGGCCAAGTTCGACGCTGCCGGCTGGAAAGGCAACGAGCTGAACGTCAACGCCGACATCATGGTGATGGCCAACCCCGAGATCGCGCTGCTGCCCAACTGGGTGATCGCGCTGGTGGCGGCGGGCGGCCTGGCGGCGGCGCTGTCGACCGCGGCGGGGCTGCTGATGGCGATTTCGGCGGCGGTGTCGCACGACCTGATCAAGGGGTGTTCGTGCCCGACATCAGCGAGAAGAACGAACTGCTGGCCGGCAAGATATCCATGGCCGTGGCCATCGTCATCGCGGGCTGGCTGGGCTTGAACCCGCCAGGCTTCGCGGCGGGAACGGTGGCACTGGCCTTCGGCATCGCAGCCAGCTCGCTGTTCCCGGCCATCATGATGGGCATCTTCAGCAAGGGCATGAACAAGGAAGGCGCCATCGCCGGCATGCTGGCGGGCCTGTTCGTGACGCTGGTGTACGTGTTCGCGCACAAGGGCCTGTTCTTTGTTCGCGGCACCGAGTTCACCGGCCTGATCGGTGGCCCCAACAGCTTCTTCGGCATCACGCCGGAGGCTTTCGGTGCCGTGGGCGCGGCGGTCAACTTCATCGTGGCGTTCATCGTCTCGAAGATGACCGCGCCGACGCCGCAGCACATCCGTGACCTGGTCGAGGCGGTGCGCGTGCCGCGCGGCTCCAAGGCCATCACCGGCGCCGCACACTGATGAGTCGCATGCCGCCGGCACGCGGGCCCGAATGGCCAGCGTGCCGGCGGCTGTTTTTCTGAGCGAAGGTATCGTGTCGTCATGGCTGTCAGTCTTGCGCTGAACTGGATTCTTTTTCTGGGGCTGTTCCCCATCGCCTTCTACTGGCTGCGGCGCGCGTGGCGCATCCTCATCAAGCGCGACTTCTCCGAGGTCGCCCTCAAGTACGGCGAGGCGCCGCCCAACGCGGCCCGCTTCGCACCCTACGACGGCGTGCTGCACCTGCTGGCGGGCGCCACCTGCGTGTACGTGATCCTGGCCGTGGTGCTGACGGCGATGCCCTACAGCACCTGGACGGCCATCGCCGGCTCGACGATCTGGATCAAGCTCATGCTCGGCTTCGCGTTGTCGCGCCATGCCCATGCCAAGGCCAAGGCAGTTTCCCAGGGGCGCTGACGGCGCCGTTGATCCTCACCGCGCTCGGCGCCGCGCGACCGGGTTAGCGCCCCTGATGCCCGCGGCCGCGCGCAGGCGGGCGGGAGCAGGGTGACATGCGCGAGTCCAGGCGCTCGGGACGCTTGCTGGGCCTGTTCGCCGCGGGCTGGCTGCTGCTGAACTTCCCGCTCTTCAGCATCTGGGACCGTGACGAACTGGTGCATGGCTGGCCGCTGCTGCCGACCGCCGCCTTCGTGATCTGGCTGCTGCTGATCGTGGCGCTGGCCGTGCTGATGGAAACCGGCGGCACGGCAGCCACCCCCGCCGGGCGACGACGCCGAGCAGCGCGGGCTGCCGCCGGACTGAGACACCCGGGCTGAGCCATGACCATGCCGCCGGTCCAAGCCATGAGCGCACCGCTGGTGCTGACGGTGTCGCTGGCCTACCTGGCGCTGCTGTTCGTGGTGGCCTACGTGGGCGACCGCTGGGCGGCCCGGGGCAGGTCGCTGGTCAGCAGCCCGTGGACCTACGCCTTGTCGCTGGGCGTGTATTGCACGGCCTGGACGTATTTCGGCAGCGTGGGCCGCGCCGCCAGCGGCGGGCTGTGGTTCCTGCCCATCTACCTGGGCCCGACCATGGCCATGGTGCTGGGCTGGGTGGTGCTGCGCAAGATCATCCGCATCGCCAAGGCGCAGCGCATCACCTCCATCGCCGACTTCATCGCCAGCCGCTACGGCAAGAGCCGCCTGCTGGCGGTGAGCGTGACGCTGATCGCCGTCGTGGGCGTGGTTCCCTACATCGCCCTGCAGCTCAAGGCGGTGTCGGCGGCGTACGGCCTGCTCATCTCGCCCGGCGTGGTCGAAAGCACCACCCAGGTGCCCTGGAGCCGCGACGGCACCTTCTACCTGGCGCTGGTGCTGGCCGGCTTCACCATGATCTTCGGCGCCCGGCACCTGGACACCACCGAACGCCACGAGGGCATGGTGGCGGCCATCGCCTTCGAGTCGCTGGTCAAGCTGGTGGCATTCCTGGCCGTGGGCGTGTTCGTCACCTACGGGCTGTACAACGGCTTCGCCGACATCTTCGCGCGGGCCCATGCGCAGCCCGATCTGCGTGACCTGATGCGGCTGGAGCAGGGCACGGCCTTCGCGTGGCCGCACTGGTTCACCATGACCGTGCTGGCCATGCTGGCGCTGCTGATGCTGCCGCGCCAGTTCCAGATCATGGTGGTCGAGAACGTGCACGAGGACCACCTGCGCCGCGCCAGCTGGGTGTTTCCGGCCTATCTGCTGGCCATCAACATCTTCGTGCTGCCCATCGCATTGGGGGGCTGATGTACTTCGCCGGGCACGAGACGAACCCCGACAACTTCGTGCTGTCCCTGCCGCTGGCGGCGGGGCACCAGTGGCTGGCCCTGTTCGTGTTCGTCGGCGGCCTGTCGGCCGCCACCGGCATGGTGATCGTCGAGAGCATCGCGGTGTCTATCATGGTCAGCAACGAGCTGGTGCTGCCGCTGCTGCTGCGCTGGCGCGCGCTGCTGGGCCAGGGCATGGCCGATTTGTCGCGCATCCTGCTCAACATCCGGCGCATCACCATCCTGCTGCTGCTGCTGCTGGGCTACGCCTATTTCCACATTGCCAGCGAGGCGTACGCGCTGGTCAGCATCGGGTTGATCAGCTTTGCGGCGGTGGCGCAGTTCGCGCCGGCGGCGCTGATCGGCATGTACTGGCGTGCCGGTACGCGTTTGGGCGCGCTGGGCGGGCTGCTGTCGGGCTTCGGCATCTGGGCCTACACGCTCATGCTGCCCTCGATCGCAAAGTCGGGCTGGATGGACGACACCTTTGTGCGCGAAGGCCCGGGTGGTCTGGCCTGGCTCAAGCCCGAGGCCCTGTTCGGGCTGCACGGGCTGGATGCGCTGACGCACTCGCTGTTCTGGAGCCTGTTGCTCAACGTGTCGATGTACGTGGCACTGTCGCTGGCGCGCGAGCCCTCGGCGCGCGAGACCAGCCAGGCGTTGATGTTCGTCGACGCGGGGCAGCGCACGGGCGGCGCCACGCCGGTGTTCTGGCGCGGCGAGGCGCGGGTGGAAGACCTGCGCCAGCTGTGTGTGCGCTTCTTCGGGGCCGAGCGCGCGCAGGCGATGTTCGACGAATACGCCATGCGCTGGGGCCAGGACGCCGCAGCCCGCGCCGATGCGCGCTTCGTGAGCTTCGTCGAGACCAAGCTGGCCGGCGCGGTGGGTGGCGCGTCGGCGCGGGTGCTGGTGTCGTCGGTGTCCAAGGAGGAGTCGCTCACCACCGACGATGTGCTGAGCATGCTGGAGGAGGCCTCTCAGCTGCGCGCCTACTCGCGCGCGCTGGAGGACAAGTCGCGCTCGCTGGAAGAGGCCACGGCACGCCTGCGCGAGGCCAACGAGCAGCTCAAGAGCCTGGACGTGCTGAAGGACGAGTTCATGTCGTCCGTCACGCACGAGCTGCGCACGCCGCTCACCTCGATTCGCGCCCTGGCCGAGTTGATGCTGGACGACCCGGCCATGCCCACCGAGCAGCGCCAGCAGTTCATCGGCATCGTGGTGGGCGAGACGGAGCGCCTGTCGCGCCTGGTCAACCAGGTGCTTGACCTGGCCAAGATCGAGGCCGGCCGGGCCGAGTGGCACGACACGGAAGTGGACATGCGCGCACTGGTGCTGCAGGCGGTGGACACCACGCGCGAGCTGTTCCGGGAGAACGGCTGCGCCGTGGGCGTGGCGCTGCCGCCCGACGACGCGCAGCCTGCGCCGCTGGTATGGGCCGACCCGGACAAGCTGAAGCAGGTCATGCTCAACCTGCTGTCCAACGCGGTCAAGGTGGTGCCCCAGGGAAGCGGGCAGGTGCGCATTGGCCTGACGGCCGACGCGCGCCAGCTTGCCGTGACCGTGGCCGACAACGGGCCAGGCATCTCGGCGCCCGAGCAGGAAGCGGCCTTCGACAAGTTCCGCCAGGTCGGCGATCCGCGCGGGCGGCGGCAGGGGACGGGGCTGGGCCTGCCCATCAGCCGGCAAATCGTGGAACACTATGGCGGCAGCATCGGCGTGCAGTCCCGCCCGGGGCAGGGCGCCACCTTTCATTTCACACTGCCGCTGCTGACACCGCGAAGCGGGCAGCGCGGGAAAGATGCGGAGGAAAGCGAGTCGAAATGACACCCAAGAAACTGCTGGTGGCCGATGACGAACCCAACATCGTCATCTCGCTGGAATACCTGATGAAGCGCGAGGGCTACGACGTGCTGGTGGCCACCGACGGCAACCAGGCGCTGGAGGCGATCCAGCGCGAGCAGCCCGCGCTGGTCCTGCTCGACGTGATGATGCCCGGCAAGACCGGCTTCGAGGTCTGCCAGGCGGTGCGTGCCGATCCGGCGCTGGACGGGGTGCGCATCCTCATGCTCACGGCCAAGGGGCGCGAAACCGATGTCAGCAAGGGCCTGGCGCTGGGCGCCAACGCCTACATGACCAAGCCCTTCTCCACCCGCGAGCTGGTGCAGAAGGTGGCCGAGCTGCTGGAGGCCGCGCCTTGAGAAACCAGCGCCTGCTGATTCGGCCGCTGGTGCTGGTGGCGCTGGCGCTGGCGGTGCTGCTGGCCGTGGCAGTTGGCCTGGTCTACTTCACGCTGGACGCGCCGGGCCGCGCGCAGTTCGCCCGGTTGCTGGCGCCGCGCGCCGCGCTGCTGGTACTGGCCTGGGCGCTGGGCGTGGTGGCGGCCATGGCGGCGCTGCAGCGCTGGTGGGTGCCGCGCGTCAGCGCGCTGCCCGAGCTGGCCGAGCAGACGCGCGCCCTCGTCAACGCCAGTGCGCCCCTGCAGCTGAAAGCGCGTGCGCAGGCCGACCAGCAGCCGCTGGCCGACGCGGTGAATGCACTGGCTGCGCAGCGCGATGCGTTGCGCGCCGACGTGGCGGCCGAGGTGGCGCGCGCCAGCGCCAGCGTGCGGCTGGAACGCAACCGCCTGGCGGCGCTGATGTCGGAGCTGACGCAGAGCGTGGTGGTGTGCAACCGCGATGGCCGCATCCTGCTCTACAACCAGCGTGCGCGCCGGCAGTTCCGCGTCCTGTCCGACGCGCCGCAGCTGGCCGACGGCGCCGAGCTGATCGGCATCGGCCGCTCGATCTACGCCGTGTTCGACAAGAAGCTGGTGGCGCACGCGCTCGACAGCATCGGCCAGCGGCTGGCGCGCGGCGCCGCGCAGCCCTCGGCGCAGTTCGTGACGGCGACGCGCGGCGGGCAATTGCTGCGCGTGCAGGTGGCGCCGGTGACCGACACCGACGGCGGCGACGGCGCGCCAGGCACGGCCGCCCTGGGCGGCTTCGTGCTGATGCTGGACAACATCACGCGCAGCTTCGAGGAAGAGACCGCGCGCGGCCAGCTGCTGCACGGCCTGACCGAGGGCAGCCGTGCCTCGCTCGCCAGCCTGCAGGCGGCGGTGGAGATGCTGGGTTACGACGACCTGGAGCCCGCCATGCGCGAGCGTTTCTTGGGCGTGCTGCGCGACGAGGTGCGCACCCTGGCGGGCCGGGTGGACGAGGTGGCGCGCCAGTCGGCCGACAGCCTGCGCACGCGCTGGCCGCTGGAGGAGATGCAGGGGCCGAATTTCTGGCGGTGGCGGCGCGCCAGGTGGGCGCGCAGTGCGGCGTGCCGGTGACGGCGGCGCCGGCCGATGCGCGGCTGTGGCTCAAGCTGGACAGCTTCTCGATGCTGCAGGCGCTGACCTACCTGGGCCAGCGCCTGGTGGACGAGTTCGCCGTGCGCGCGCTGACGCTGCGGCTGGCCGCGGCGGGCGCGCGGGCGCAGCTCGACCTGGTGTGGACCGGCCACGCCATGAGCACCGAGACCGTGATGAGCTGGGAGATGGACGCCATGCGCATCGGCGCCGAGACGCACCCGCTCTCGGTGCGGGACGTGGTGGAGCGGCACGACGCCGAGATGTGGTTCGAGCGCGACCGCGCGGCGCACCAGGCATTCTTCCGCTTCCTGCTGCCTCTGGCCAGCAGCGGCGACGAGGCCGCCGAGGGCCTGGCCGAGGTCGAAAGCCGGCCCGAGTTCTTCGACTTCGACCTGTTCGCGCAGGCCGACACCGACACGGCGCTGGATGAGCGCCCGCTGGGCGAGCTGGTCTACACCGTCTTCGACACCGAGACCACGGGCCTCAACCCTCGGGCGGCGACGAGATCATCCAGATCGGCGCGGCGCGCGTGGTCAATGGCCGGCTGCTGCGGCAGGAGTCGTTCGAGCAGCTGGTTGATCCGGGGCGCGACATCCCGGCCGCGGGCATTCCCATCCATGGCATCACGCCCGACATGGTGGTGGGCCAGCCGCGCATCGACGAGGTGCTGCCGGCCTTCCACCAGTTCGCGCAGGACACCGTGCTGGTGGCGCACAACGCGGCGTTCGACATGAAGTTCCTCCAGCTGCTGGAGCCGCGCACCGGCCTGCGCTTTCAACAGCCGGTGCTGGACACGCTGCTGCTGTCGGCCGTGGTGCACCCCAACCAGGAGTCGCACCGGCTGGAGGCCATCGCCGAGCGCTTCGGCATCACCGTGCTCGGCCGGCACACGGCGCTGGGCGACGCGGTGGTGACGGCCGAGGTGCTGCTCAAGCTGATTCCGCTGCTGAAAGACATGGGCATCGTCACCCTGGCGCAGGCGCGCGCGGCGGCGCAGCAGTCGTATTACGCGCGGTTGAAGTATTGATAACGTTTTGCGTTCAAGACGATGCCCAATGACCGATGACCGCGGCTGGCACCGCATGACCAAGGACGAACGACGTCTTGGTCATTGGAGCGCAGCGAAGTCATTTGTCATTCGCCATGGTTGCTTGATGAGCAACCGGTCTCATTCCGTTTCCACCTCAAGACGTTAGCCATCGTCATCCCGGCGAAAGCCGGGATCCATGCGCTCGGCGCGCGCGTCGTCTGGATTCCGGCTTTCGCCGGAATGACGAGCTTCATGTCGTTTCGATCGGGAAATGGAATCAGACAGCGTTGTGGGAGCGGGCTTGCCCGCGATGAGGCGTCTCGTCGCAATCAAGGCTTGATCGCGGGCAAGCCCGCTCCCACACAGCCGGTGCGATCCGCGCCTCGTCTGAGGCTTCTTGATGGTCAAGCATGATTGAAAGCAAATCCGCATGAGGCTGGGTGGGCGGATGTTTCCTGCTCTATGCTTGTAGGGAGTATGTGTGTGCAATGACCGTCAATAGGGCGCCGGCAGGTAGGTGCCTGGGGAGTATATGGGTGAAGCGGGCTCAGCCGCGTCCGCCGTAGTAGCGCTGCCCCAGCACCGCCTGCATCTGCTGCACCACGCCGAACGCGTCCTTCAGCGTGCCGCGCTCGAAGCTGGACAGCTCGTCCAGCCGCAGAAAGTTGTCGGGCGCCTGGCCGGCGGCGATCTGGCGCGTCTGGTGCGCGATGCGCAGCGCGCTGATGAACTCCAGCGCATCACCCAGGTCGCGCGCGGCCTGCGCGCTGACTTCGCCGCTCTGGGCCGAGGCGGCCAGCCGGTCCTGCGTGTTCACCGCATCCAGCCCGCCGGCCAGCGCGTAGTTGCGCGCCAGGTCGACGATGGGCACGATGCCGTTGTGCTTCAGGTCGATGGTGCCGCGGTGCTCGCCGCCGCGCGTGACGGCGATCTGCCCGAACAGGCCCAGCGGCGGCCGGTGCTTGAGCGCGTTAACCACCATGTGCGCCAGGAACAGGCTGTTGCCCTTGGTGCGCTGCAGCATGTCGCGCCGCAGGCCGTGCAGCAGCTCGGCGTGGCCGTGCACGGCGCGCAGGTCGAAGAACACGCAGGTCAGCATCAGCGCCATGGGCTCGGGCTGATCGGTCCATTCGGCGAAATAGGCGTTCCAGCGGCTGCGCGGCTGGCGCCACTGGTCGGTCATGGCCATCATCTCGCCCGGGCAGTGCACGTAGCCGCAGGCGTCCAGTCCGTCGCAGACGAACTTGGAGAAGGCGCGGAAATACTCGCCATGCTGCGCCGGCCGGTAGTCGTCGGACAGCACCAGGCAGTTGTCCTGGTCGGAGCGCGCCGTCTGCTCCATGCGCGCCTGCGAGCCGGCGGCCACCCAGCAGTAGTCCACCGGCGCCGGGCCCAGCTGTTGCTCGGCCAGCTGGATCAGGCGCACTGTGAAGGCGTCGGTGACCGAGGTCATGATGATGCCGGTGCTGTAGGCGCTGGTCTCGGCCTTGGCCAGGCTGCTCTGCAGGTCCTTCACGCGCAGGCTGCAGGCCACCAGGCCGGCCAGGTCGGGCTGGCGGTAGATGTCGCCGGTGAGGTACACCGCCGAGGTGCTTTGCTGCTGATTCAGGTCGGTGGCGGTCACCATGCCGGCCACGCGGGTGCCGTCGAGCACCGGCACGTGGTGGATGTTCTGCCGCGCCATCAGCACCATGGCCTCGAAGATGGACTGGTGCTTCTGCAGCGTCAGCGGCGCCAGCGTGGCGATGTCGGCCACCGGCCGCGCCGGGTCGACGCCGGCGGCCAGCACGCGCGTGCGCAGGTCGCGGTCGGTCACCAGGCCGAACAGCTGGTCGCCCTGCGTCAGCAGGATGGACGACACGCGCTCGTCGGCCATGCGGCGCGCGGCGTCGAGGATGCTGTCGGCACGGTCGATCTGCACCGGCGCGCGCCTGATCAGGCTGCTGATCGGCGCCGTCATCACGTTGCCCGACGGCGCGGGGCGTTGGGCGCCGCTGCATTGGCGCTGCGCGGCAGCGTCGGCAACAGCATCGCCAGTACTGGCTGCGCCTGCGCCGCCTGCACCAGCGCCGCACTGTCGATGAACAGCACCTGGCTGGGCGCGACGGCCACCGCGTGCAGGGGTGGCCGGCATCGGTGGGATGCGCGCCGGCGCCGAACAGCTCGCCCGGCTGCAGCGGCCAGCGCCAGCCGGCCTCAGGGTCGGTCAGCGCCACGCTGCCGGCCAGCAGCCAGCCCAGGCGCTCGGGCAGCTCGCTTTCGGCCAGCACGATGTCGTCGGCTTGAAAGGCCTGCACCTGCGCCTGGCTGGCCAGCGCCTGGCGCGTGCCGTCGGGCAGGGCGCCGAACACGCGGTGCGTCGTCATCAGGGCTTGTATTTCGGAAGCTTGCATCACAGATACTCTGGTTGAAGACCGAGCCGCACAGGGGCTGACAATGCCTGGCCCATTGTGGCAGAGCCCCCGCCATCCGAGCCCCGAATGAACCCCAAGCCCACCGACACCGGCCTGATCCGCATCCGCGGCGCGCGCCAGCACAACCTGAAGAACCTGGACCTCGACCTCCGCACCGGCGAGATGACGGTGGTCACAGGCGCCAGCGGCTCAGGCAAGTCCAGCCTGGTGTTCGACACGCTGTACGCCGAGGGGCAGCGCCGCTACGTCGAGACCTTCAGCGCCTACGCGCGCCAGTTCCTCGACCGCATGGACAAGCCGGCGGTGGACAAGGTGGAGGGCGTGCCGCCGGCGATTGCCATCGACCAGACCAACCCGGTGCGCTCGTCGCGCTCGACGGTCGGCACGATGACGGAGCTGAACGACCACCTGAAGCTGCTGTTTGCGCGTGCGGGCCAGTTGTTCGACCGCGAGACAGCGCTGCCGGTGCGGCACGACAACGCGGATTCGATCTATGCGGAGATGCTGGCGCGCGCCGCCGCGGCCGGCGATCCCCGGCTTGTCGTCACCTTCGCCGTCGAACTGCCGGCCGGCACCAGCGCCGACGAAGTGCAGCAATGGCTGTCCGCCAGCGGCTTCACGCGCGTGCAGGCGGAGCGCGAGCGCGAAGGAAAGAAAGTTCTGGACGTGGTGGCCGATCGCTTTCGCATCGCCGGCGCCGAGCGCGCGCGGGTAATCGAGGCGATCGAGGTCGCGCTCAAGCGTGGCGGCGGTCGCATGGGGGTATATTCGCTACCAAATCAGGAGCTATTGGCGCCCGATGGACGGGCGCCGGAGGCCGATTTGGCTCATAACCCGGCGTCGGTGCTGTGGAAGTTCTCCACCGGCCTGCACTGCCCCGAGAGCAATATCCGCTACGCCGACCCGATCCCGTCGATGTTCTCGTTCAACTCGGCCGTGGGCGCGTGCGACAGCTGCCGCGGGTTCGGGCGGGTGATCGGGGTTGACTGGGGCCTGGTGATTCCCGACGAGCGCCTGACGCTGCGCGCGGGCGCCGTCAAACCCATCCAGACACCGGCCTGGCGCGAGGCGCAGGACGACCTGATGCGCCACGCCGAGGCCGCCGGCATCCCGCGCGACACGCCGTGGAACAAGCTCACGCCCGAGCAGAAGCACTGGGTGATCGAAGGCACGCCCAACTTCAAGGAAGGCAACTGGAACAAGCAGTGGTACGGCATCCGCCGCTTCTTCCAGTACCTGGAGAGCAAGGCGTACAAGATGCACATCCGCGTGCTGCTGTCGAAGTACCGCAGCTACACCACCTGCCCGGCGTGCGGCGGTGCGCGGCTGGAGCTGGAAAGCCTGCTGTGGCGCGTGGGCAGCAAGGCGGATGCCGATGCGGTGCTGCCGCCTTCGCAACGCTTCATGCCGGTGGGCGTGGGCTGGTCGCGCGCGCAGCTGGAAAGCCTGCCGGGCCTGAGCCTGCACGACCTGATGCTGCTGCCGTTGGAGCGGCTTCGGCGTTTCTTCGACGCGCTGGACGCCTCAACGCCCTCCCCGCTGGGGGAGGGTTGGGGTGGGGGCAAACCTCGCTTACCGTGGACGCACGCAGCCCCTCACCCCAGCCCTCTCCCCAGAGGGGCGAGGGAGCCACAACCGAATCCGACGAGGCTGACGTCGCGTTCTTTCCCCCTCTCCCGCTGGCGGGAGAGGGCAGGGTGAGGGCGCGCGCAGCGCCGACGCCCAGGCCCTCAAGCTGATCCTCGACGAGATCGGCACGCGCCTGAAATACCTGTGCGAAGTCGGCATCGGCTACCTCACGCTCGACCGCCAGAGCCGCACCCTCAGCGGCGGCGAGGTGCAGCGCATCAACCTGACCACGGCACTCGGCACCTCGCTGGTCAACACGCTGTTCGTGCTGGACGAGCCCAGCATCGGCCTGCACCCGCGCGACATGGACCGCATCACCCAGGCCATGCAGCGGCTCAAGAATGCCGGCAACACGCTGGTGGTGGTGGAGCACGACCCCGCCGTGATGCTGGCTGCCGACCGCGTGCTCGACTTCGGCCCCGGTCCCGGCGCGCAGGGCGGGCGCATCGTGTTCGACGGCACGCCCGATGAACTGCGCAGTGCCGACACGCTGACCGGCGCCTACCTGGGCGGGCGCAAGTCCATCGGCCTCGGCTTCTCGCGGCTGGTGGCGGCCAACACGCCGCGCCTGATCCTCGAAGGCGCGACCGAGCACAACCTGAAGCACGTCAGCGTCGAATTTCCGCTGCAGCGTCTGGTCACCGTGACGGGCGTCAGCGGCTCGGGCAAGTCCACGCTGATCCAGGACGTGCTGGCGCCCGCGCTGCTGCGGCATTTCGGCAAGGCCACCGAATCACCCGGCGCGCACGACCGCCTGCTGGGCGCCGAACAACTGGCCGACGTGGTGTTCGTCGACCAGTCGCCCATCGGCAAGACGGCGCGCTCCAACCCTGTCAGCTACGTCGGTGCGTGGGATGCGATCCGCTCCTGTTCGCCGCCGCGCCGCTCGCCCGGCAGCGCAGCTACACGGCGGCCAAGTTCAGCTTCAACAGCGGTGACGGGCGCTGCCCGACGTGCGGCGGCTCGGGCTTCGAGCATGTCGAGATGCAGTTCCTGAGCGACGTGTACCTGCGCTGCCCCGACTGCGACGGCAAGCGCTACCGGCCCGAAATTCTGGAGGTCACCATCGAGCGCCCTTTAAGAAAACTGGGGTCGGATTCCGATTTTCAGGGCGCAGCGGATCGCTTGTCCGCCGCCGCTGATGGGAAATCGGAATCCGACCCCAATTTTCTGGCCCGCCGCACGCGGGCGCTCAACGTCGCCGACGTGCTCGACCTGACGGTCGCCGAGGCCGCGCAGTTGTTCGCGCAAGACCGCGACGTGATCCGCGCCTTGCAGCCCATCGTCGATGTCGGCCTCGACTACGTGAAGCTCGGCCAGCCCGTGCCCACGCTCAGCGGCGGCGAGGCGCAGCGCCTGAAGCTCGCCGGCTTCCTGGCCGAGGCGGCCAAGAGTACAACCGCCAGCCGCCAACCCACCGCGAAGAAGGGCACGCTGTTCCTGTTCGACGAGCCGACCACCGGCCTGCACTTCGACGACATCGCCAAGCTGATGCGCGCGCTGCGCAAGCTGCTCGACGCTGGGCACTCGCTGGTGGTGATCGAGCACAACCTGGACGTGATGCGCGCCAGCGACTGGCTGATCGACCTCGGCCCCGAAGGCGGCGACGCCGGTGGCCAGGTGGTGGCGCAGGGCACACCCGACGACCTCGCGCAGCACCCCACGTCGCACACCGGCGCGGCGCTGCGCGCCTATGCGCAGGCGCTGGGCGAGGGCGGGCACGCGGTGCAGGAAGCGAAGGCGCTCTATAAAGCGGAGCTGCCCGCGCCGACTGCACCAGCGCCCAAGGCCGAAAACATTGAAATCGTCCATGCCCGCGAACACAACCTGAAGAACCTCAGCGTCGACATCCCGCGCGGCAAGTTCAACGTCATCACCGGCGTCAGCGGCTCGGGCAAGAGCACGCTGGCCTTCGACATCCTGTTCAACGAAGGGCAGCGGCGCTATCTCGAATCGCTCAACGCCTACGCGCGCTCCATCGTGCAGCCGGCGGGCCGGCCGGAGGTGGACGCGGTCTACGGCATTCCGCCCACGGTGGCCATCGAGCAGCGCCTGTCGCGCGGCGGGCGCAAGTCCACGGTGGGCACGACGACGGAGGTGTGGCACTTCCTGCGCCTGCTCTACGTCAAGCTGGGCGTGCAGCACTGCGTGCACGACGGCGCTGCCGTGCAGCCGCAGACGCCCGAGCGCATTGCGGCGCAGATCCTCACGCGCTTCCGTGGCCAGACCATCGGCCTGCTGGCGCCTCTGGTGGTGGGCCGCAAGGGCGTCTACACCGAACTGGCCGACTGGGCGCGCCCGCGCGGCTTCACGCACCTGCGCGTCGATGGCGAATTCCTGCCGACGACGAACTTCCCGCGCATCGACCGCTTCAAGGAACACACCATCGAGTTGCCGGTGATGAGCCTGCAGGTGACACCCGGCAACGAGGTGCAGCTGCGCGAATCGCTGGCGCGTGCGCTGGAGCACGGCAAGGGCGTGGTGCACGTGCTGCACGACATCGCCGGGCTGCGCAACGCGATGGAGACTGGCCAGCCCACGGCACGCATCGGCCAGGTGGCAGTGTTCTCGACCAAGCGCGCCTGCCCGGTGTGCGCCACCAGCTATGCCGAGCTGGACCCGCGCCTGTTCTCGTACAACAGCAAGCACGGCTGGTGCCCCGACTGCGTGGGCACGGGCGTGAAGCTGACGCGCGAGCAGCGCAAGGCGCTGGACGACTCGGTGCTGGCCGACGATCAGAAGGGCCGTGAGCAGACTTTCGCCGAACCCGAGGTGGAGGACGTGGGCGATGCGGTATGCCCCACCTGCCAGGGCACGCGGCTGAATCCGGTGGCGCGCGCGGTGCTGCTCTTCGCTTCTCCCCGCTGGGGAGGCAGGGAGGGGGCCACCCGGTTTACAAGACGCGCCGCCGGCCCTCACACCCACCCTCTCCCCAGAGGGGCGAGGGAGCAAGACAGTGACGCACCTCACCGCAGTGGAGTGCTCACGAATTTGCCACCTCTCCCGCCTGCGGGAGAGAGCTGCCCGGACCCGATCCGGGGGCAGGGGTGAGGGTGGCGTTTCCATCACCCAACTCGCCCATCTGAGCGTGCGCGACCTGCGCGCCTGGTTCGACGGCTTGGCGCTGGAAGGCCGTGACGCCGACATCGCGCGCGACCTGATCCCCGAGATCAAGGGCCGCCTCGACTTCCTCGAACAGGTCGGCCTGGGCTACCTCACGCTGGATCGCGGCGCGCCCACGCTCAGCGGCGGCGAGGCGCAGCGCATCCGCCTGGCGGCGCAACTGGGCAGCAACCTGCAGGGCGTGTGCTACGTGCTCGACGAGCCGACCATCGGACTGCATGCACGCGACAACCGCATCCTGCTCGATGCGCTGCACACGCTGAGCGACAAGGGCAACACCTTGGTGGTGGTCGAGCACGACGAGGACACCATCCGCCGCGCCGAGCACCTGATCGACATCGGCCCCGGCGCCGGCGTGCGCGGCGGCCGGCTGGTGGCCGAGGGCACGGCGGCTGACCTGGAGGCCGCGGCGGATTCGGCCACCGGGCGCTATCTGCGCGACGCCATGCGGCATCCGATGCAACCTCGCCGCGTGGTCTTACCCCCTCTCCCGCAGGCGGGAGAGGGTGGGGGTGAGGGCCAGCGCGCCAAGTCAAGGAAGGCGGTCAGCCAAGCGGCCCAGCCCCTCACCCCAGCCCTCTCCCCAGAGGGGCGAGGGAGCCTCCGCCGATGCGCCGGCGAGCTGGCTGCACCTGTTGGGCGCCCACCTGCACAACCTGCGCGACGTCGACGTGGCGGTGCCGCTCAAGCGCCTGGTCGCGGTGACGGGCGTCAGCGGCTCGGGCAAGTCCACGCTGGCGCGCGACGTGCTGCTGACCAACGTGGCAGCCTGGGTGGGCCAGCGCGCCACCAAGGCGGGGCGCGAGGCCATGGACGCCGGCAAGGCGCCCGCATTGGTCGGCTGCACCGGCCTGCGCGGCTTCGAGAGTATCGACCGCGTGCTCGAAGTCGACCAGACGCCCATCGGCAAGACGCCGCGCAGCTGCCCCGCCACCTACATCGGCTTCTGGGACACGGTGCGCAAGCTGTTCGCCGACACGCTGGAGGCCAAGGCGCGCGGCTACGGCCCCGGGCGCTTCAGCTTCAACACCAGCGACGGCCGCTGCCCATCGTGCGAAGGGCAGGGCGTGCGCACCATTGCCATGAGCTTTCTGCCCGACGTGAAGGTGCCGTGCGAGGTCTGCCATGGCGCGCGCTTCAACCCGGAGACGCTGGCCGTCACCTGGCGCGGCAAGAACATCGGCGACGTGCTGCAGATGGAAGTCGATGAAGCAGTTGAATTCTTCGCCAGCATGCCCGCCATCGCGCACCCGCTGCAACTGCTCAAGGACGTGGGCCTGGGCTACCTCACGCTCGGCCAGCCGTCGCCCACGCTGAGCGGCGGCGAGGCGCAGCGCATCAAGCTCGTCACGGAGCTCAGCAAGGTGCGCGACGACGTCGGCCGCCGCGGCCAGAAGGCGCCGCACACCCTGTACGTGCTCGACGAACCTACGGTGGGCCTGCACATGCAGGACGTGGAAAAGCTCATCCGCGTGCTGCACCGCCTGCTCGATGGCGGCCAGAGCGTGGTCGTCATCGAGCACGACCTCGACCTGATCGCCGAGGCCGACTGGATCATCGACCTGGGCCCTGAAGGCGGCGATGGCGGCGGCCAGCTGGTGGCCGCCGGCACGCCCGAGGACGTGGTGCGCGCGGGTACGCACACCGGGCAGGCGCTGGCGCCGGTGCTGTCGAGGGTGACTTCTGCGCGACTGACGGTGTCTGGCGCATGGGGCGCCGATCGGGTTCAATAGTGGCCTCGACAGGAGACAAACACCATGCATCGTCGTCAACTCATTGCCCTCATGTCCGCCACGCTGTGCAGCGCGTGAGCCTTGCCCGCATCGGCGCAGGCCTTTCCCAACAAGCCGATCAAGCTGGTCATCGCCTTCCCGGCGGGCGGGCCCACCGACATCACCATGCGCGCGCTGGCCGAGGGCGCAAGCAAGGTGCTGGGCCAGCCGGTGATCGTCGACAACAAGCCGGGCGCCGGTGGCTCGCTGCCAGCGCAGGCCCTGCAGTCGGCCCCCGCCGATGGCTACACGCTGGCACAGATTCCACAGAGCATCTTCCGCCTGCCGTACACCACGAAGATGACCTGGGATCCGGTCAAGGACATCAGCTACGTCATCAACGTCACCGGCTACGCGTTTGGCGTGGTCGTGCCCACGGCTTCGCCACTCAAGAGCTGGGGTGACTTCGTTGCGTACGCCAAGGCCAACCCCGGCAAGCTGAGCTATGGCTCCGCCGGCAACCTGACCAGCCCGCATCTGACGATGGAGCACGTGGCGCAGAAGGCTGATATCAAGCTACTGCACGTGCCCTACAAGGGCAGCGCCGACCTGATGCAGGCCCTGCTGGGCGGGCACCTGATGGCCGCGAGCGACTCCACCGGCTTCGCGCCGCAAGTCGAGGCGGGCAAGTTGCGCGTGCTCAACACCTGGGGCGACAAACGCCTGGCCAAGTTCTCGGACGCACCGACCCTGAAGGAACTGGGCTACGACATCGTGCAGAACTCGCCGTTCGGCATTGGCGCGCCCAAGAACACGCCCGAAGCCGTGGTCAAGCGCCTTCACGACGCCTTCAAGACGGCGATGGAGCAACCCGCCTACGTCGATGCGCTGCACCGCTACGACATGGTGCCGATCTACATGTCGTCAGCGCAATACCGCCAGTTCGCGCAGGACACCTTCGCACGCGAGAAGACGCTGATCGAACAACTCGGTTTGGCCAAACCTCAGTGAGGGCTGTTGGCGGAGTGATCAGCCAGCAGGCGCTGCGCCACTTCGGCAAATCCGCGCCGCGCTCGCCTGCTGTCACGTAGCGCGGCTTGAAGCGCAACTGTTCCTCGAAGCGCCGGATGTTGGCCACGCCGACGCTGTGCGGGAAGTGCTCGAACATGCGCTGATCGTTGGTGGAGTCGCCCACGTACACCCAGCGGTCGATGTCGGCCGGCAGATCGATGCCCAGCAACTCGCGCGCGATCCAGCACGCGCCCTGCCACTTGTCGTGCTCACCGATCCAGCCGTTGATGTGGATGCTGCTGACGGTGGCGTTCAGCCCTTCGTCCTGCATCACCGCCACGACCTGCTCGATCTGCGCTTCGGACAGGTGGGTGAACTCGCTGTGGTCGATGGCGATGTCGGTTTCCCGTCCGGCAGAGTCTCGCGCCAGCATCGTGCCGGGCACCTCCTGCAGCACGCGAGCCGCCGCGCGCTGCAGGCGGGCAAAGTTGGTTGCCCGTCGATGTTCGTCCTGTTGATATATTTTCGATAGCTTGCCGCGCTGATTCAGCAAGGCTACAGCGCCGTTTTCAGCCACAATGGCCCGCAGCGGCCAGCTCAGCGCGAAGGGTTCGCTCCAGCCGACAGGTCGCCCCGTCACGGCGATTACCGTCAGTCCCGCCGCGCTCAGTCCATGCAGTGCGGCCAAGGCATCGGGCGTGATGGCGCCGTCGCTGGTGAGCGTGTCGTCGATGTCGGTGAACACGCCAAGGACCTGCGACCAGGCTCCCGGTGCGAGTTGATGGAGCGGGATCAACGAGTGCGTCCGTGGCAGGGCAGCATGGGCCGAAGGCTGAAGGCGCGCTCAGGCCTTGGGCGGCGAAAAGCGATCGTCGTCCAGCTCTGCAAGATCGTTGCTGAGCGGCTCGGTCGGCACATGCTCCACGTCGTGGTGCAGGAACGCGATGATGAACTGGATGCCGATGATCAGCGGCAGCGCGGCCAGCATCACCGTACCGCTGGTGGCCGGCGCGCCGGTCGACAGGCTGCGCAGCCAGTGCCAGCCGCCGAACAGCACGCCCAGCACGCACAGCGCCACGCCCAGCAGGCTGTACAGGCTGCCCAGGTTGAAGTCACGCAGCAGATAAAGGTAGACATAGCGCTTGAAGAAGCGGTTGATGTGCTTGAGCATGAACTCGGGCAACACCTTGGATACCTTCAGGCTCGACTCCTCGTCCGCATACACCGCGTCCATGGGCACGTCGTGCACCACGGCGCGAATGGTGTTGAGGTGGTAGAGCATGTCGGTCTCGAAGAAGTACCGTTGCTCGAGCTTGTGCAAGGGCAGTTCGCGCAACACGGCGGTGTGGATGGCCGTGTAGCCGTTGGTCGGGTCCATGATCGACCAGTAACCCGTGCTGAGCTTGTTGATGAACGACAGCGCCGCGTTGCCGAACAGCCGGATCGGCGGCATGCCCTTGAGCGATTCCGGTCGATAGAAGCGATTGCCCTTGGTGTAGTCCGCCTTGCCGCGCTCGATCGGTCGTGTGAAGTGTGGAATCAGCGCCGGGTCCATCTGCCCGTCGCCATCCACCTTGACGACGATGTCCATGCCCTCTTCCAGCGCCGCGCGGTAGCCCATGCGCACAGCACCGCCGACGCCCTGGTTTTCTTCGTGGAAGATCACGCGCACGCGCGGGTCAGTGCAGTGCTGCTGAACGAAGAGGCCGCTCTGCTGCGGGCACTTGTCGTCCACGACATAGATGCGCTGCACCTGCAGTGGTATACGCGCGATCACGTCGAGCACCTGGGCGCGGACCTTGTAGCTGGGGATGGTGACGGCGATGCGTGTCATTTTCAAGCCTAGCTGCCGAGAGAAGCCAGGACCACGCCGGCCATGATCAGGGCGCCTCCAGCTACGGTATGCCAGTGCAGGGGCTCACCCAGGAATAGCCAAGCCAGCAAGGGAACGATCAGGAAGGCCAGACTCATGAAAGGATAGGCAAGGGCCAGCGGCGCTTGACGCAGGATCCACACCCACCCCAGCGTTGTAATGCCATAAAGGCCGACAGCCAACAAAAACCAGCCATTCAACAGCAAACCTGCAGGCGAAAAGGAACTGATAGAGAGGGCTGCCTTTCTGAACAGAAGCTGACCAATCGACATTCCCGCCACACAGACGACCATGTAAAGGTAGAGGGCGTAATTCATGTGAACGCCAATGATTCTTTGCTCAGCGACCTGGTTCCTGCTTTCTCAGCAGCCAGACGCGGATATCTGGTCGTGACATCCTGATCAATGGGAGCAGCATTCTTATACAGAAGGCCATTATGATCGATTGGATCTTTGAGGTGCTTCCCGCGTAATGGATGCGTTCCGTGAGGCCCGTTTTTCTATGCTGGGTAGTGCAGTGAGCGCCTCGACTTCAAAGCCTGTGGAGGTCGCAAGCCTAGTTATGGATTGTGTATCGAAGTAATATAAGTGAGGTGACGGAAGACCCACTTGCCACATTCTCTCAAACGGTGCAGATTGACCCAGGCGCGCCATCAATTTGGAAAGCCGATAGATTATTCCTTGGCTGTCCGGGGCATTGACGACCACGTGCCCATGCTGAGATAGGTGGTCGTGGCAACTTCTCAACGTTGACTGAACGTCTGGAATATGCTCCAGAACATCATTGAAAATGATGATATCAAAAACATCCGCATCGTTGAGTACATCGGGGAAAAAACCTTGTCTCACGCGCAAGCCCTTGGCGCTGGTCGCGCTGGCAATCGCCTTGTCTGGCTCGATGCCTTCAACATCATATCTTTTCTGTGCTTGCTCCATGAACCAGCCATGAGCACATCCGACCTCCAGCAGTAAGGGGCGTGTCTGAAGCTCCGATGGATATTGATGGTCAAGCCAATTCAGCAGTGTCGCAAAATTGGCCTGACGAAGTTTTTGAGTGCCGTGAGCCGCGCCGATTCATCCATTGCATCGATTTCATTTATTTTCGGCGTCAGAGAGGATTTTTCGAATTTGCAATGGTTGCATACGAAATGCCATTCGAAAAGACCAGGTCTCATCGCTGCGCCACAAGCAGCGCATTGGGTTATGGTCGATGTTGTCATTTTGGGGCTTATTGAGCAGGAGTTGCTTTGTTGTCGCCGTGATGCGAAGGGCGCTATTGTTCGTGACTGATGGGGGTACGGCTGCTTATCTTGGGGAGGGTGAAGGTGTATATGAAGGCTGGCGGCCTGTGTCGGGGAGTACCAGTGCGCGCCAGCGATCAGTGACTTCCGGTTTCACCATTTCGCCGCCGCCCCATGTGACGACGGTCCCCACCGGACAGACGTACGCGATTCTGAGGTCTCCCGGCCCTGCGGGGCGGAGATCCTGTGTGGCGTGGATCACGTATTCATGCATCTTGCCATCTCCGACCACATTCAGTTGGGGCGATGCCAGCATCCGATTTTCCTGGGGTGCGGTAAAGCCGACCTCCGCGTAACGGCACTTCTTTCCATCCGGTGGCCGGACCGCGAAGCGCAAGCGCCACAGGGCGTTGTCGCTCACCGCACGCCGGGAGGTGACTTCAGCAGAAGGTGTCATGGGAAATACCAGCGCGCCCGGCCGCTCGAGCAGTCGCCATGAGGTTGCATCGACGCGGGAGATGTTCGTGGTGGCGATGCCGGCGGTGGCATCAACCCTGGCCAGGAGTGTGGTCGGCATGTCTT
The DNA here is from genome assembly GCF_013423955.1 of Ottowia beijingensis. Taxonomy (GTDB): domain Bacteria; phylum Pseudomonadota; class Gammaproteobacteria; order Burkholderiales; family Burkholderiaceae_C; genus Ottowia; species Ottowia beijingensis. The sequence goes on from NZ_JACCKX010000001.1 coordinate 2,469,788, forward strand.
GCGGAAGCGGGTCCATCGACACGCGTTCGATACGGCGAGGGTGCGCCAGCAGAAGAGCGGCCGACAGGATCAGGACCAGGGCCAACACCTTGCTCGAAATGGCGGGGCCATGCATGCCGCGTGCGACCAGGCGCCACTGCACGCCAGCGTCATCGCGCACCTTTTCCGCCCCGAGAAAGCGGCTCATCAGCGCCCAGCTGACGCCGGTCAACACGCACAGCCAAGGCTCAAACAAGCCTGTGCTGTAACGACTGTTGTAAAGCACCGGCAGGAACTGTGCGAGCAGGCCCAGCATCCCCAGTAACAGCAGACCCGCTGCGATGGCGCGACGTCTTCCCATGGCGACCGGGTCTTCGCCGTTGGACATGGCTGCTGGCGCAAACTGCTGAAAAAACGCTTCCTGCCTTGACGTAACCACAGTCCTCCCGTGACCAGAATGGCGCTAGCGATGCTGAACAGCTCGAACACGCGTATGCCACGCAACTCATTGCCCGAGACCGCGAGTGCGACGGGATGATGGAACAGCCACCACCATGCTTTGCGCGCAAAAAACACCAGACGATCCGACCATGTGTAGCTGCTCAATGTTTCCATCGCAATATTGCGCAGGAAGCGGTCAGTTGCTAAGTGGAGGTGGTCGCCATGGGTGCCAGGGGCTAACCCGGCCAGCGCATTGACGTCGTAGTCAAGGCCGTAATAGGCGGGTTCGGTGCCCTGGCTGATGGGATTCAATCCCAGATACAGGCTAGTGCCAGACCCCGTCGCGATACCCCACAGTCCGAAGAGCACTCCGTTCTTCACAACCACGATGAGCGCCGGAACGAGGCCGAGCGCAATCATCAACGCCAGCTGCTGCGCTACGCCGTGCGCCGCGGTCGAACGCATTGAGGGCCACCAGGCGATGACCAGGCACATCACCAGCATCGCAGGTGCCATCAGCTGAAGCGCGGGTCGCCCGAGCAGCGTCATGGAAAGCCCGAAGGCACCCAGCGCGATCCAGCGGTGAGGCTGGGGCGTTCCCAGGATCAATCGGGCGCTGGCGAGAAACAGTGCGGACACGCCGGCGACATAGAACGGTTCCGTCCACTCGGCCACAAAGTATTCCCGCAACTCGGGATGGAGCGCGAACAAGGCTGCCGTCAGCAATGCCGCGCGCGTACCGCCCAGCAGATCGGCGGTGCGCCACAACATGGCTGCGGAAGCCAGAAACAGCGCCACGTTGGTAGCCGTATCGCATCCTGATCGAACTGCCACAAGGCCGGCCAGATGTAGGCCAGCGGCGCCATGCGGTAGCTTTCGGGGTCCAGAAAGAAGGCAAGCCCTTCGGTGGTGAGGCGCTGGGCTGCGGGCAAGTAGGTATATACCGCGTCATGGGGCGTCGGTCGGCCCCAGATTTCCGCCAAGCGAATGGCCGCCAGCACCAGCACCGGAACAAGCCATGCCATGTGCCAGCGGCGATCACGTGCATACGTCGTATTCATGGTCAGCCCGCCTGCAACGCCAACCCCGCATGCTCCCGCAGCGGATGAAAGTGGATCTTGGGAAAGCGTTCCTGCGCCAGCCGCACGTCGTAGGGGAGGTGCACAGGTAGGCCAGCGCATCCGCCGCATCGTGTGCCATGCGCAGGGGTAGGCGTTTTCGAACTCGCGCAGCTCGGCCGGGGTGTCGGCCGTGATCCAGCGGGCGCCGGTGTACTGGCTGCCTTCCAGGCGCACGTCGCAGTCATACTCGGTCTTCAGGCGGTGCTGCACCACCTCGAACTGCAGCTGTCCCACGGCGCCCAGCATCATGTTGCCGCCGGCATCGGGCTTGAAGACCTGGATCGCGCCTTCCTCGCCCAGCTGTGCCAGGCCCTGCTGCAGCTGCTTGGTGCGCAGCGGGTTCTTCAGCACCACGGTCATGAACATCTCGGGCGCGAAGAAGGGCAGGCCGGTGAATTGCAGGTTGGCGCCGTCGGTGATGGTGTCGCCCAATTGCACGCCGCCGTGCGTGGTGAAGCCGATGATGTCGCCCGCGTAGGCTTCATCCACGGCCTCGCGCCGCTGGCTCAGGAAGGTGACGACGCTGGTCGGTCGCAGTTCCTTGCCCGTGCGCTGCACCTTCAGCTTCATGCCCGGCGTGTATTTGCCGCTGGCCACGCGCACGAAGGCGATGCGGTCGCGGTGGTTGGCGTCCATGTTGGCCTGCACCTTGAAGACGACGCCGGCAAAGGTCTTGTCCTCGGGCTGGATCACCTGCTCCTGCACCTGGCGATTGACCAGCGCGTGGCTGGTGCGCGGACGCGGCGGCGGCGCCATGTCGACCAGTGCGTCCAGCACTTCCATCACGCCGAAGTTGTTGACGCCCGAGCCGAAGAACACCGGTGTCTGTTTGGCGGCCAGAAAGGCCTCATGGTCCCACGCGGGCGAGGCGCCCACGGCCAGTTCCATGCTTTCCTCGGCGGCGAGAAAGGCATCGCCGAAGCGGGCGACGAGCCGGTCGCGCTCGGCCAGCGGAATCACCTCGAAGTCCTCCGGGCGCTTCTCGCTGCCCGCCTGGAACACCGTCATGGCCTGCGTGCGCAGGTTGATGATGCCGCCGAAGCGCTTGCCCTGGCCCACCGGCCAGGTCATGGGCACGCAGGGCATGCCCAGTTCGCGCTCCACTTCATCCAGGATGTCGAGCGGGTCGCGCACCTCGCGGTCCATCTTGTTGACGAAGGTGATGATGGGCGTGTCGCGCTGGCGGCAGACCTCGATCAGGCGGCGCGTCTGCGTCTCCACGCCGTTGGCGGCGTCAATCACCATCAGCGCGCTGTCCACCGCCGTCAGCACGCGGTAGGTGTCCTCGCTGAAGTCCTTGTGGCCGGGCGTGTCCAGCAGGTTGATGACGTGGTCGCGGTACACCATCTGCATCACGCTCGACGCGACCGAGATGCCGCGCTGCTTCTCGATCTCCATCCAGTCGCTGGTGGCGTGGCGGCTGGCCTTGCGGCCCTTCACGGCGCCGGCGATCTGGATGGCGCCGGAGAACAGCAGCAGCTTTTCCGTCAGCGTCGTCTTGCCGGCGTCGGGGTGGGAAATGATGGCGAAGGTGCGGCGGCGGCGCGTTTCGGCGGCGTGGGTCAAGGCAGAAAACTCCGGGCGCGCAGTGCAGCCCGGGCGGGCGGCGCGCAAACGGTGAATTATCGCCCGCTCAACGCCCGAAAATGCACGCCGCCGCTATAATCGCGGCCTTTCCGAGGAGCGTTGCAGCGCCTGCACAGTGCAGCCAGGCGTGAGGCTCGGAAGCCGATTTCTTCGCAACGACGCTCACCCACTGATCGCGTGTGGTGAGTTTTTCATCCCGTCAGTGGTTTTTCAAATGCATCGCCTTTGGAGCAAACCATGAACGCCCCCTGAAAAACCCCGTGGCCGCCGATTCGGCCATTGCCGACATCAACCTGGCCGCCTGGGGCCGCAAGGAAATCGCCATCGCCGAGACCGAGATGCCCGGCCTGATGGCGATCCGCGAGGAATTCGCCAAGAAAAAGCCGCTGAAGGGCGCACGCATCACGGGCAGCCTGCACATGACGATCCAGACCGCCGTGCTGATCGAGACGCTGCAGGCGCTGGGCGCCGACGTGCGCTGGGCCTCGTGCAACATCTTCAGCACGCAAGACCACGCCGCCGCCGCCATTGCCGCCGCCGGCACGCCGGTGTTCGCCATCAAGGGCGAGTCGCTGAAGGACTACTGGGACTACACGCACCGCATCTTCGAATTCGGCAAGAAGGGCGCGAAGGGCGAAGGCCCCAACATGATTCTGGACGACGGCGGCGACGCCACGCTGCTGCTGCACCTGGGCCAGCAGGCCGAGACCAACCCCAAGGTGCTGGCCAACCCGAAGAGCGAAGAAGAAAAGGTGCTGTTCGCCGCCATCAAGGCCAAGCTGAAGGAAGACGCCACCTGGTACAGCCGCAAGAGCGCTGAAGTGCTCGGCGTGACCGAGGAGACCACCACCGGTGTTCACCGCCTGAAGGAGATGAGCGCTGCCGGCACGCTGCTGTTCCGCGCCATCAACGTCAACGACAGCGTCACCAAGTCGAAGTTCGACAACCTGTACGGCTGCCGTGAATCGCTGGTCGACGGCATCAAGCGCGCCACCGACGTGATGGTGGCCGGCAAGATCGCCGTGGTGTGCGGCTATGGCGACGTGGGCAAGGGCAGCGCGCAGGCGCTGCGCGCCTTGAGCGCCCAGGTGTGGGTGACCGAGATCGACCCCATCTGCGCGCTGCAGGCCGCCATGGAAGGCTACCGCGTGGTGACCATGGAAGAGGCCGCGCCGCTGGCCGACATCTTCGTCACCGCCACCGGCAACAAGGACGTCATCACCTACAAGCACATGAAGGCCATGAAGGACCAGGCCATCGTCTGCAACATCGGCCACTTCGACAACGAGATCGACGTGGCTGGCCTCGAAGAAAAGTGCAAGTGGGAAGAGATCAAGCCGCAGGTTGACCACGTGATCTTCAAGGACGGCAAGCGCATCATCCTGCTGGCCAAGGGCCGCCTGGTGAACCTGGGCTGCGCCACTGGACACCCGAGCTACGTGATGAGCAGCAGCTTCGCCAACCAGACCATCGCGCAGATCGAGCTGTTCACGCGGCCTGATTCGTACGCCGTGGGCCAGGTCTACGTTTTACCGAAGCACCTGGACGAGAAGGTGGCGCGCCTGCAGCTGGCCAAGCTGAACGCGAACCTCACCGAGCTGACGCCCGAGCAGGCACGCTACATCGGCGTGCCCAAGCAGGGGCCGTACAAGCCGGACACCTACCGCTATTGAGTTGATAGCTGCCTGCGCTTGGTGCGCGGGCGCTGGATGCCGATTTGCCTTGTAATCCGTGCGTGCCGACCAGTGGCTCGTCGAACGCGGCCTGGCCGCCAGCCGCAGCCAGGCGCAGCGCCTGATCGCGGCCGGTGCGCGCTGGCTGTCGCCCAGTGGCTGGAAGACGCTGGCCAAGAGCGACGAGCTGCCGCCGCACGCCGAGGTCGAGTTGCTCGACGCCGCCGAAGCGCGCTACGTCTCGCGCGGCGGGCTCAAACTGGAGGGCGCGCTGCGTGCCACCGGGCTTCAAGTCACCGGCTGGCATGGCCTTGACGTGGGCCAGTCCACCGGCGGCTTCACCGACTGCCTGCTGCAGCACGGCGCGGCCAGCGTGGTGGGCGTGGACGTGGGCCACGGCCAGCTGCACCCGCGCCTGCGTGGCGATGCGCGGGTGCGGGTGCTGGAAGGCGTCAACGCACGGCATCTGGTCGCTTCTCAATTGATAGCTGCTGGCGCAGGTGGGACGGGCGCTGAAGGCCGATTTGGCTCGGATTTCGACCTGATCGTCGGCGACCTGTCCTTCATCTCGCTCACGCTGGTGCTGCCGGCGCTGGCGCCCTTGCTCAAGCCCGGCGGGCATCTGCTGCTGCTGGTCAAGCCGCAGTTCGAGTTGCAGCCGGCCGACATCGGCAAGGGCGGCATCGTGCGCGATGCGGCGCGGTACGCCCAGGTCGAGCAACGCCTGCGCGCGGCGTGTGCCGAGGCGGGCCTCGCCGTGCGGCACTGGCTGCCCAGCCCCATTGCCGGTGGCGACGGCAACCGCGAGTTCTTCATTCATGCCGCTGCGGCGGCCATTTCAGTGACCCAGACATGAGTTTCCCGATCAGCCTTGAATTCTTTCCGCCCAAGACGCCCGAAGGCGCCGAAAAGCTGCGCGTGGTGCGCAGCAAGCTGTATGCGCTGGCGCCCGACTTCTGCTCCGTCACCTTCGGCGCCGGCGGCTCGACGCAGGAGGGCACGCTGGACACCGTGCGCGAGATCGTCGGCGAAGGCCAGCACGGCGTGCCGCACCTGTCGTGCATCGGCCAGACGCAGGCGTCGATCCGCCAGCGCCTGGCGACCTACCAGGCCGCGGGCGTCAAGCGCATCGTGGCGCTGCGCGGCGACCTGCCCAGCGGCTATGGCAGCGGCGGCGAGTTCCGCTACGCCAGCGACCTGGTGGCCTTCATCCGCGCCGAAACGGGCGAGCACTTCAAGCTGGCCGTCGCCGCCTACCCCGAGTACCACCCGCAGGCCCGCTCGCCCGAGGCCGACATCGACGCCTTCGCCGCCAAGGTGCGCGCCGGGGCCGATGTGGGCATCACGCAGTACTTCTTCAACGCCGACGCCTACTTCCGCTATGTGGACGAGCTGCGCCGCCGCGGCGTCGACACGCCCATCGTGCCGGGCATCATGCCCATCACCAATTCCACGCAGCTGCTGCGCTTTTCCGACGCCTGCGGCGCCGAGGTGCCGCGCTGGATTCGCCTGCGCCTGCAGGCCTTCGGCGACGACGCGGCGGCCATCAAGGATTTCGGCGCCGACGTGGTGGCCGCGCTGTGCGAGCGCCTGCGCGCCGGCGGCGCGCCCAGCCTGCACTTCTACACGCTGAACCAGTCGGTGGCCACGCTGGAGGTGTGCCGGCGGCTCGGGCGCTGCGATTGAGCTTTATACGAAGATGGTTTGAATAAAGCGGCGTTTTCTGGACTTTCGTGTCTAAAAGACGCCGCTGCGACAGCTTGAAACATGCGCTGGGCCGGCTGCGCCGGTAAAATCCGCCCCCATGTTACGGGACACCTCTCCCGGCGCCCGCTTGCGCGGCGTGCCGGTTTCGGGAAGTGCACACCGTCTGCCGGCAGCCCGCTTGTTGTGTGTGGGCATGCTGTGGCTGGCAGCAGGGCCCTGGCGGCCCAGACGGTGAGCCTGAACGCTTCCACATCATCCGCTCTCTCCGAGCCTTGCTCTTCGGCCAAGGCCGTGCACGACATGCGTTGCCCCAACTACACCGGCTTCAGGGCGCGGTTGGGCGGCGATGCGGGCGCGCGCGAAGCCGCGTCGGGCGATGGCGCGCAAGGCCTGGTCGAACCGCAGCGCCCGGCCCTGGGCCTGCGTGGCGGGCGCGACCTGGGGCGTGGCATGGCCTCGTGGTACGGGCCGGGCTTCCACGGCCGCCTGACGGCCAACGGCGAGAAGTTCGACATGCACGAGCTGACCGCCGCGCACAAGACCCTGCCCTTCGGCACCCGCGTGCTGGTGCACAACCCGCGCACCGGCAAGGAAGTGGTGGTGCGCATTAACGACCGCGGCCCGTTCATCAAGGGCCGCGTGATCGACCTGAGCAAGGCCGCCGCCAAGGCCCTGGGCATGAAGGGCCGCGGCCACGACGCCGTGGTGCTGCGCGAAGTGCGCCCGGCGCGCGCAGGCGGCGAGCTGGTGGCGGCAGGCGGCGATACCTGACGGCTCCGGTGCCCTGCCGCGCAGCCCTGGCACGCCGCACAGTGCCAGAACAAGCGATAGCCATTTGGCGCGGCTTCGCGGTATCAAAAAGAAGCTGCTGGCGCCCGTTGACAGGGCGCCAGCGCCTTTTTCAGCATCAGAAAAATTTGAGAGGTTCCCCCTCTTGCAGAAGGGGTGTGCTCCTCTTTTCGGCCGCCGCCGTGGGCTGCGCCGCGGCGCGATCAGATCAGCGCTCGTCGTAGCTCACCGTCAGCCTGTCGGTGGTCGGCCGCGCCTGGCAGCTCAGCACGAAGCCTTGCGCCATCTCGGCTTCTTCCAGCGTGAAGTTCTTGTCCATGCTCACGCTGCCATCCAGCACCTTGGCGCGGCAGGTGCAGCACACACCGGCCTTGCAGGAATAGGGCAGATCGAGCCCCGCCGACAGCGCCACGTCCAGCACGTGCTGGTCGCGCCGCATGCTCAGCTCGTGCTGCTTGCCGTCGATGACCACGGTCAGATCCACCTGGCCAGCCGGTGCTTCCGGGTCGGCCTGCTCGACGGCGGCGCGGCGCGCGGCGGTGCTCAGCGCCTCCAGCGTGGGTGAGGTGAAACGCTCGCTGTAGATGCGGTCTTCGGGCACGCCGGCAGCCTTCAGCGCCGTCTGAACCTGCTCGATCATGGCCTCGGGACCGCACACGAACACCTCGTCCATGCTCTGGCGGGCAGCAGCGTGTCGATCAGCTGCTGCACCTTGGCGGCGTCGATGCGGCCTTCCAGCATGGGCACTTCCTGCGCCTGGCGCGACAGGATGTGGATCAGCGTCAGGCGGTTCTTATACTTGTCCTTCAGGTCCTGCAGCGCCTCGTTGAACATCACGCTGCTCATGCGGCGGTTGCCGTACACCAGGGTGAACTTGGCGCTGTCCGACTCTTCCATGGTGCTGGCGATGATGCTCAGGATGGGCGTGATGCCCGAGCCGGCCGCAAAGCCCACGCGGTGCAGCGCGCGCGGCTTCTTGATGGTGAAGCGGCCATCGGGCGGCATCACGGCCAGCTTGTCGCCGGCTTTCAATTGCGTGGCGGCCCAGTTCGAGAACACGCCGCCTTCCATGGGGCGGATGCCCACTTCCAGCTCCTTCGCCTGGCTGTAGCGGCTGCGCGTGCTGCAGATCGAGTAGTTGCGCCGCACGTCCTGCCCGTCGATGGTGGTGCGCAGGGTGAGGAACTGGCCGGGCTGGAAACTGAACGACTCCTGCAAATCATCCGGCACCGCAAAGGTGATGGCGACCGAGCCGGCGGCCTCGGGGCTGACGCGGGCGACGGTGAGATCGTGGAAGCGAGGAACAGACATGGGGTGAGCGCTCCTGGGAATCTTCTGGGATGTGAACGAGGTGGATGCCAAGCGAGGTTCGCCCGGCCGCTGCGCGCGTCCCTTGGGGGAAGGCGCGCCGCGACTCAGGGTGGGCGTCAGAGCCTCTTGAAGTAATCGAACGGCTCCATGCAGTCGAGGCAGCGGTACAGCGCCTTGCAGGCGGTGGAGCCGAAATGCGAGGTTTCGGTGGTGTTGACCGAGCCGCACTGCGGGCAGGCCACTTCGACCTTGGCGGCGGCGTGCGGCGCGAACCGCAGCGCGGCCTCGCCCGGCGCCTGGGTGCCGCACTGGGGCGGCGCGATGCCGTAGGCGCGCAGCTTCTCGCGCGCCTCGGGCGTCATCCAGTCGGTGGTCAGGCGGGGGCGAGCTGGGTGACGACGCGGCCTTCGACGCCCGCGCCCTTCAGCACGGCGCCGATGTCGTCGGCGATCTGGTCCATGGCGGGGCAGCCGCTGTAGGTGGGAGTGATGACCACCTCGACGCGGCCGTCGGCGCCGCGGCGCAGGTCGCGCAGGATGCCCATCTCGCGCAGGGTGACGACGGGGATCTCGGGGTCGGTCAGCTGGTCGAGCGCGCGCCAGAGCGGCGCGAGCTCCGGCTCCCTCTCCCGCGGGGCGGGAGAGGGTTGGGGTGAGGGTGATGTGTCGCGCATGGCAGGCCGCCCCTCACCCCCACCCTCTCCCCAGAGGGGCGAGGAGTAACAGCCAAAATGCGACCGTACGATCACCACGTCGCTCCCGGATGCGCGCGTGCCAGGCTCTGCATCTCGCCCAGCAGGTAGCTCAGGTATTCCGAATGCACGCCGCGCTTGCCTTCGGGAACATAGCGCTTCACATCGGCCGGGCGCTTCAGCGTGGCTTCGGCGATGGCTTCGTCGACCATCTGGTGCCACGCGGCGCGCAGGCTGGGCACGTCAACGCCGGAGCCCGATGCATTCGCCTCGGACTCCAGCGCGCTGGCGGTCCAGAACTCTTCGGTGAAGGGCAGCAGGTAATCCAGCGCGGCCTGCGCGCGGCGCTGCGACTCCTCGGTGCCGTCGCCCAGGCGCAACAACCAGTCGCGCGAATGGCGCAGGTGGTAGCGCACTTCCTTCAGGCTCTTGGCGGCGATGGCGGCCAGATGCTCGTCGGTGGACTGCTGCAGCCGTTCCCACACCTGCACCATCAGCGCGCTGTAGAGGAAGTTGCGCACGATGCTCACCGACCAGTCGCGCGCGCCGCCGGCGGCGGGCACCAGGCCGGTGTGGTGCGGCAGCTCCAGCAGCACGTAGTTGCGGAAGTCGCTGTCGCCACGGAAGTAGGCCAGCGTGTCTTCGGTGATCGCGCCAGCGGGCCAGGTGGCGCCGCGCGGCGCGCGCACGTCGCCGTTCAGCCGCTCGGCGGCATATTGGTACAGCAGGCGCGCCTGGCCGATCAAATCGAGGCTGTTGTTGGCCATGGCCAGGTCTTCTTCCAGCACCGGCGCGTGGCCGCACCATTCGGCGTTGCGCTGGCCCAGCACCACGGCGTTGTCGGCCAGGTGCAACAGGTAGTCGATGGGCGCTTGCTTTTTGTAGCTGCTGGCGCTGTTCTGGCGGGCGCCAGGGCCGTATCCGATTCTGCGTGCATCACATGTGCCCCACTTCTTCAGGAATTTCGTAGAACGTGGGGTGGCGGTAGATCTTGTCGCTGGCCGGCTCGAACAGCTGGTCCTTCTCGCTCGGGTCGCTGGCGGCGATCAGGTGCGAGGGCACGACCCAGATCGACACGCCTTCCTGCCGGCGCGTGTAGACGTCGCGCGCCATCTGCAGCGCGTGCTGCGCATCGCTGGCGTGCAGGCTGCCGCAGTGCTTGTGCTCCAGGCCTTGCTTGGATCGAACAAAGACTTCCCAAAGCGGCCAGTCTTTCAGGGCGGGTTGTGCGGTGCTCATCGTGTGTTCTCCGGGGTGTTTGTCTTACGCGGCTTTCAGCGCGCGTTGTCTCTGCTTCTCGGCATGGGCCAGCGCCGCGTCGCGCACCCAGGCGCCGTCGTCGTGCGCCTTCACGCGCGTGGCCAGGCGCTCGCGGTTCATGGGGCCGTGGCCGTTCACGGTCTGCCAGAACTCGTCCCAGTCGATTTCGCCGTGGTCGTAGTGGCCGCGTTCTTCGTTCCACTTCAGCTCGGGGTCGGGCAGCGTCACGCCCAGCACGGCGGCCTGCGGCACGGTGGCGTCGATGAACTTCTGGCGCAAATCGTCGTTGCTGATGCGCTTGATGCCCCAGCGCATGCCGTCGCTGGAGTGCATGCTGTCCTTGTCGGACGGGCCGAACATCGCCAGGCACTTCCACCAGGTGCGGTTCACGGCGTCCTGCACCATGTCGCGCTGGGCCTGGCTGCCTTTCATCATCACCAGCAGGGCCTCGTAGCCCTGGCGCTGGTGGAAGGATTCTTCCTTGCACACGCGCACCATGGCGCGCGTAGGGGCCGTAGCTGCAGCGGCACAGCGGGATCTGGTTCATGATCGCCGCGCCGTCGACCAGCCAGCCGATCACGCCCACGTCGGCCCAGTTCAGCGTGGGGTAGTTGAAGATGGAGCTGTACTTGGCGCGGCCGGAGTGCAGGGCATTCAGCATGTCGTCGCGGCTGGTGCCCAGCGTTTCGGCGGCGCTGTACAGGTACAGGCCGTGGCCGCCCTCGTCCTGCACCTTGGCGATCAGGATGGCCTTGCGCTTCAGGCTGGGCGCGCGGCTGATCCAGTTGCCCTCGGGCAGCATGCCGACGATTTCGGAATGCGCGTGCTGGCTGATCTGGCGCACCAGGGTCTTGCGGTAGGCCTCGGGCATCCAGTCGCGCGGCTCGATGCGGCCATCGGCGGCGATGCGCGCCTCGAACTGCGCCATCAGCGCGGCGTCGTTCTCGGAAGCGGGCTTGGGCACGGCCTTGAGGCCGGCCTTGGCGTCGGCGTCGTCGGGCACGGAAAAGGATTGGGTGTACACGCGGATGTCTCCTGTCGTGGGTGGTTGGCGCGCGGCCAACACCGCACGCCATGAAATGCGCGAAACCGGAGTATAGAGAATTAGCCGACCGAGCGGTCGGTTAATTGGTCGGCCGGGGTTGAGGGTTTTCCCGCGCCGTCAACCAGCGTCGCCGGCTTCCACCGACCAGGCATGCCCGCGCCCACGGCCGTCGCCCAGGGCTTGCAGCACGAGAGGCAGCGCCGCGTCCAGCGTGCCCTTCAGGCTGTGCGGCGGGTTGATGACGAACATGCCGCTGGCCGACAGCCCGGCGCCGCCGGGTGCAGCGCCCACGTTGAGCGTGGCGTGCAGCCAGGTGCGCCCGGCCTGTTGTGCCAGCGTCTTGAGCCGGCGCGGCAGGCCATGCGCCTCGGGGCGCCCGATGATGGGGTACCAGACGAGGTACACGCCGGTGGCAAAGCGCTTCAGCGCATCCTGCACGGCCGCGGCCACCTTGGCGTAGTCGCTCTTGATTTCGTAGCTGGGGTCGATCAGCACCAGCGCCCGGCGCGAGCCGCCAGCGGCCGGTGGTGGTGGCAGCAGTGCCTTCAGGCCATCGAAGCCGTCCTGCCGCGCCATCGTCACCTGGCGGCCAGCCTCCAGTTGCTCGATGTGCGCCTGCAGTGCCTGGGCGTCGGTGGGGTGCATCTCGAACAGCTTCAGGCGGTCGTGCACCGGCGCGCGCGCGGGCTCGGTCATCAGGGCGTGCATCAGCAAGGGCGAGCCGGGGTAGACGCGCCAGTCGTCGTTGCCATCGCGGTTGAAGCCGGCGATCAGGGCCAGATAGTCGGCGAGTGCATCTGCTTCATTATTGATAGCTGCTTGCGCTTTATTGGCGGGCGCTGAAGCCGATTTTTCATCGAAATCAGGATGGGCCCACAGCGCCTGCATGCGCGCGATGCCGGCCGCCGCCTCGCCCGAGGTCTGCGCCGCGCCGCCGTCCAGCCGGTAGATGCCCGCGCCCGCGTGGGTGTCGACCAGCAACAGTGGCGAATCCTTGCGCATCAGGTGTCGCAGCGTCGCCAGCAGCGTGATGTGTTTCAGCACGTCGGCATGGTTGCCGGCGTGGAAGGCGTGGCGGTAGCTGAACATGCGGGCATGGTACCCGCGCCGCGGTGCTGCGCCGCCCGTCCCGCAAATCGGGGGTGTGAGCGCGCGCCTGAAAACGTAGAATTTCGTGCTAATAAAAGGATGCGAAGAGGTGAGGAATGGAACTGGAAGTGCCGCCGTGCTCCGACAGTGAACTGGCGTTGCTGCTGGCCAAGTGGAGCGAGCGCGCCGAGTCGCGCGAACCCCTGGCGCTGGCCATGGCGCGGGCCTTTGCGCGCGAATCGGCCCGGCGCATCGCCCTGCGGCGCAAGCCCGATGCGCGGCTGACGCCGCCGCCATGGCATTGAGCGCCCGGGTTCTTGCCTGACGGCGCCGCGCCGGGGTAGAATCAAAGGCTTTGCAGCGCTTTGCAAGACCCCGCGGCAAGCGGTGAATCGCCTTTCTTTACAGGGGCGGGGCGCCGAAACCCACCTAAGAGGCTCCCGTCACAAGAGGAGCACCGACCGTGGAAAAGGGTCTGACCAAACCATCCTTTGCACAGGAAAACTCATGAAAACGTTCAGCGCGAAACCCGCTGACGTGACGCACGAGTGGTTTGTGATTGACGCCACCGACAAGGTGCTCGGACGGGTAGCCAGCGAAGTTGCCCTCCGTCTGCGCGGCAAGCACAAGGCCATTTACACGCCTCACGTCGATACCGGCGACTACATCGTGGTCGTCAACGCCTCCAAGCTCCGCGTCACCGGCGCGAAAGAGCTCGACAAGAAGTACTACCGCCACACCGGCTATCCGGGTGGTCTGCGCGAGACCAACTTCCGCGACCTGCAGGCCAAGCACCCCGGCCGCGCGCTGGAGAAGGCCGTCAAGGGCATGCTGCCCAAGGGCCCGCTGGGCTACGCCATGATCAAGAAGCTGAAGGTGTACGGCGGCGCCGAGCACCCGCACAGCGCCCAGCAGCCCAAGGCGCTGGAAGTCTAAGGAGCCGATGCAATGATTGGTGATTGGAACAATGGCACCGGCCGTCGCAAGTCCAGCGTCGCCCGCGTGTTTCTGAAAAAGGCTCCGGCAAGATCACGGTGAACGGCAAGGACATTGCTGACTTCTTCGGCCGCCAGACCTCGATCATGATCTGCAAGCAGCCGCTGGTGCTGACCGACAACGTCGAGACCTTCGACGTGCAGGTCAACGTGCACGGCGGCGGCGAATCCGGCCAGGCCGGTGCGGTGCGCCACGGCATCACCCGCGCGCTGATCGACTACGACGCGAACCTGAAGCCGCAGCTGTCGGCCGCCGGTTTCGTCACGCGCGACGCGCGCGAGGTCGAGCGCAAGAAGGTCGGTCTGCACTCCGCCCGCCGTCGCAAGCAGTTCAGCAAGCGCTGATTCCGCTGCAGGCAACCGAAGGAACCGCGCGGCCGTCAGGCTGGCGCGGTTTTTCTTGGGCGTGCCGCCCCGCGCTGGCGGGCAGCGTGGTAAAAGCAGGGCAACCAATCAAGGAGTCCGTGAGATGCTGGGCATCAAGTCGAAGTTGTCGGTTCGCAGCACCATCGGCGCCGGCATGCGTGTGCAGGGGCCGTGCACATTCCAGGACGGCCTGCAGATTGACGGCACGGTGCTGGGTGATGTGATCGCCGAAGGCGGCCAGCCCAGCGTGCTGGTGATCGGCGAGGGCGGCAGCGTGGAAGGGCGATCAGCGCCGACCACGTGGTGATCGGCGGCACGGTGGTCGGCCCGGTGCTGGCGCGCGAGCTGCTGGAGCTGCAGTCGAAGGCGCGCGTGCAGGGCGATGTGCGCTACAAGTCGCTGGAAATGGCGCAGGGTGCGGTGATTGCCGGCCAGTTGCAGCCGCAGCTGACGCCGCCGCCCGTGGCGCACGAGCCGATGGCCTCCAATTCACCGGCCGAGGAGCCGCGCGAGCCCACCGAGCCGACGCTGGACCTGGACCGGCCGTGAAGCGAAAACCCGACTAATTCGATATACTATTGGTCAATTCGTTTTTGACCGCAGGAACCGCCATGAGCGCCGTAGCCCAAGACATTCAAACCCCCACCGCGATGCCTGACCCGATCCTCTTCAGCGACAGCGCGGCCGCCAAGGTGGCCGACCTGATCGCGGAAGAAGGCAACCCCGACCTGAAGCTGCGCGTGTTCGTGCAGGGCGGCGGCTGCTCGGGCTTCCAGTACGGCTTCACCTTCGACGAGATCGCCAACGAGGACGACACGACGATGACCAAGAACGGCGTCTCGCTGCTGATCGACGCCATGAGCTACCAGTACCTGGTCGGCGCCGAGATCGACTACAAGGAAGACCTGCAGGGCGCGCAGTTCGTCATCAAGAACCCCAACGCCCAGACCACCTGCGGCTGCGGCTCGTCGTTCTCGGTGGCGGACGAGTAAGCCCACTGCACTTTAATTTGTATAGTGGCATGCGCAGGTCTGGTAAGCATTTCAAGAGAAATCGATCTGAAATCCTTTGTGGATGAGCGCAAGCAGCTATTATTTTTGATGTTTCTGCCAAGACTCCCCGCATCACAAGCGGCCGGGTTGAGCCCAACGAAAAAGGGCGCCCTGGGCGCCCTTTTTGTGGTTGCGTGCGACCTACTCGAAGCTGCTGCGCGTGATCTCGCCGGCGGCGGTCAGCTGCATCTTCATGCCGGACGACCACTTGGCGAACGCCGCCTTGCCGCCGGGCGACACGGGCACGTACTCGCGCTGCTCGGCCAGCACTTCGGTCGGGTCCTGCGGCGTGTTGTCGATGCGGAACTCGAAATGCAGGTGCGGGCCGGTCGACACGCCGGTGGAGCCCACGGCACCGATCTTCTCGCCCTGCATCACGTTGTCGCCCACCTTCACGTCGATGCGCGACAGGTGCGCGTACAGCGTCGAATCCTTGGCGTTGCGGTGGCGAATCTGGATCACGTTGCCGTAGCCGTTCTGCACGCCGGCAAAGGTGACCACGCCGTCGCCGATGGTGCGCACCGGCGTGCCGGTGGGGGCGGCGTAGTCGACGCCGTTGTGCTCGCGGCTGTAGCCGTACACCGGGTGGTTGCGCATGCCGAAGCCGCTGGTGATGCGCGACACCTCCATCGGCGACAGCAGGTAGGCCTTGCGCAGGCTCTGGCCGTCGGGGGTGTAGTAGGCGCCCTTGGTCGCGCCCTGTTCCTTGAACCAGATGGCCTGGTGCGTCCGGCCGCGGTTGACCACCTCGGCGCTCAGGATCTTGCCGGCGCGCATGGTTTCGCCGTCGGCTTCCAGCGTTTCGTAGACCACCGAGAAGCGGTCGCCCCGGCGCAGGCCGCGGTGAAAGTCGACGTTGGACTCGAAGATCTCGGTCAGCTGCTTGGTCACGCTGTCGGGCAGGTTGGCCTCGTCGGTGGCGGCGAACAGCGTGCCGCGGATGGTGCCGCTGGCGATGCGCTGGTTGGCCACCAGGGGCGCGGTCTCGACGCGCACGCTGAAAGCGTCGCCCGCCTTCTCGACCACCAGGCGCTTGAAGTTCTCGTCGTCGTTCTTGTCGAGCCAGTGGGTCTGCAGCTTGAGCAGTTCCTGCCGGTCGCTGGCCTCGGCCGTCACCAGGCGGGTGAAGCGGCCGAACAGCGCCTGGCGCGTGGTCTCGTTCTTGCGCAGGAAGGCCGCGGCGGCCGGGTCGGCCAGGCCCAGCCGCTTGAGCAGCGCCTCGGGCGTGTCGTTGCTGCGGGTCGATTCGCTGCGGTAGAGGGTAAAGGAATGGGTGTCCAGGATGTCGGTCTGGGCGCCCAGTTGCGGCTCCACCGACTCGGCCACCAGGCGCAGCGGCGCGGTGGGGGCGGTGGGCGCCAGCGAGGCCACGGCAAACGCGCCGCCGCCGCCGCACAGCATGAAGCCGGCGATGACCGCGGTGATGCGTTTGGGGTGACGGTGGATGAAATCAGCGACGGCCAGGCCGGAGGAAATCAGTTGTTGCTTCACGCGACGTTGTTCCGGAATTCGTTGCAGTCAGGCGACAGACATGGGCAGCGGGTCACCTGTCGAAGCGCT
This sequence comes from Ottowia beijingensis, assembly GCF_013423955.1. Lineage (GTDB taxonomy): Bacteria > Pseudomonadota > Gammaproteobacteria > Burkholderiales > Burkholderiaceae_C > Ottowia > Ottowia beijingensis. The sequence continues at coordinate 2,486,454 of NZ_JACCKX010000001.1, forward strand.
CTGTCGAAGAGAGCCGGGCCTCTAGAATCGGGCCTTAACGCGCCAGTATAACGTCGTAGGCAAGCTCCTACAACCAAAAGCACATGAAAACTGACACCGATATTACGAACCCGCCGGTATCCGACCGCGTGCGCGAGGCCATGGCCATTTCGCTGCGCGGCTGCGAGGAGCTGCTGCCGCAGGAGGACTGGCTGAAGAAGCTGGCCCGGTCGGAGGCCAGCGGCCAGCCGCTGCGCATCAAGCTGGGGCTGGACCCGACGGCGCCCGACATCCACATCGGCCACACCGTGGTGCTGAACAAGATGCGCCAGCTGCAGGACCTGGGGCACCAGGTGATCTTCCTGATCGGCGACTTCACCACGCTGATCGGCGACCCCAGCGGCCGCAACACCACCCGCCCGCCGCTGACCGAGGAGCAGATTCGCGCCAACGCCGAGACCTACAAGACGCAGGCCTTCAAGGTGCTCGACCCCGCCCGCACCGAGCTGCGCTACAACAGCGAGTGGAGCGACGCGCTGGGCACGCGCGGGCTGATCAAGCTGGCGGCCAAATACACCGTGGCGCGCATGATGGAGCGCAACGACTTCCACGAGCGCTTCCACGCCGGCAACTCGATCAGCATCCACGAGTTCCTCTACCCGCTGATGCAGGGCTACGACTCGGTGGCGCTCAAGTCCGACATTGAACTCGGCGGCACCGACCAGAAGTTCAACCTGCTGATGGGCCGCCACCTGCAGCAGGAGTATGGCCAGGAGCCGCAGTGCATCCTGACCATGCCGCTGCTGGAAGGGCTGGACGGCGTCGAGAAGATGTCGAAGTCGAAGAACAACTACATCGGCATCACCGAAGACGCCAACACCATGTTCGCGAAGGTGCTGTCGATCAGCGACGAGCTGATGTGGCGCTGGTACACGCTGCTGTCGTTCAGGTCGATGGCCGACATCGAGGCACTGCAGGCCGAGGTGGGCGCCGGCCGCAACCCGAAGGACGCCAAGGTGATGCTGGCCAAGGAGATCACGGCGCGCTTCCATTCGGCCGCGGCGGCCGATGCCGCTGAAGCCGACTTCACCAACCGCAGCAAGGGCGGCGTGCCGGACGAGATTCCCGAAGTGTCGCTGGCCGCGGGCGAGGGCGGCGCGCTCGGCATCGGCCTGGTGCTCAAGCAGTCCGGGCTGGCGCCGTCGACCAGCGAGGCCAACCGCCTGATCGACGGCGGCGGCGTGCGCGTCGATTCCGGCGTGGTCAGCGACAAAGGGCTGAAGCTGAAAGCGGGCACTTACGTCGTGCAGGTGGGCAAGCGCAAGTTCGCCCGCGTGACGCTGGCCTGAAGCACACCTGCCGGCGGCTCAGGCCGCGGCCGTCTCGGGCGCCGGAAAGCCGTTGCGCCCCGGAAACTCCGGCGCCAGCGCGCGCGCGTTGGGCATCTTCAGCCACAGGCGCAGCATCTTGCGGCGCAGGGCCAGGTGTTCGTGGTCCTCGAACTCGGTGCGCGAGTGCAGCACGGCGTAGTTGTTGGCGAATTGCAGGTCGCCGGGCTCCAGCATCATGTCCAGGCGCAGCGCCGGGTCGGCCATCACGCGGTCGAACACGTCCAGCGCCTCGATTTCGACGCGCGACAGCGGCAGCTTGCAGATGTCGGCGCCCAGCTCGATGTACTGGCGCAGATAGCGGCAGCTCAGCTTGCCCTGGTGGTAGCTGAAGATGGGCGACAGGCTGGGCTGCGGCTCGCACAGGTGGGCGAAGTGGATGGGGCGGTAGTACAGGCCCAGCAGCTCGCGGTGCTTGTCCAGGATCTCGTTGTAGATCGCCGCCACGCTGACCAGGCTGGACAGGCCGCCCTGCCGCGCCTTGCGCACGCACATCAGGCCCACCACGTCGGACGGGTCGGAGTGGTAGGGCAGGTACAGGTTGGTTTCGTAGACGCGGGTGTTCTTGTCGTGGATGTCGCCCACGTTCATCACCTCGCCCAGCAGGTCGCCGCGCGGGTTCTGGCACACCGGCTGGCCCAGGTGCAGGCCGATGCCGTAGGTGATGGCGTTGATCTCGGCGTCGCTGTAGCGCTCGACGGGCAGGCCGCGCAGCAGCTTGAAGCCGCGGCCGTTTTCCAGCTCGTCGGCGAAGGCGGTCAGGCGCGGCACCAGCGGTGCGATCGGGAAGTCCTGCGCGCCGAAGTGCGGAAACGCGCGGCCGCGCGCCTTCAGCGTCGCCAGCGCGGCGTCCAGCACGGCGATGTCGTCGGGCGTGAAGTGGTACAGCCAGGCCGGGTCGGCCGCGATGTTGGGGCCTTTCCAGGCGGCGGGGCCGGTGATCTTTTCTTTCAGGATGACGCTCATGGCTGCTCCGGGGCGGCAGGTGGGTGGGGTTGAAACGGCAAGATTAACGTCAGCGCCGGCAAAGCGCCATGATCTGCCGCAATTGCTTCAATAACGATAGCTGCCGGCGCCCGGCACATGGGCGCAAAACCCCGTTTTGGCCATAAGCGCCGTGCCGGCTGCGCGCGGCCGCCGATGCTTGTCGCCGCGCTTGGCGACAATGCCGGCATGAACGCCCTTGCTTCCGTCCGCGCCTGGATGACGCCGCGCCGCCTGATGGCGGTGTCGGTGGTCGTGGCGCTGATGACGATCACCCTCAAGACAGCGGCGTGGTGGATCACCGGCTCGGTCGGCCTGCTGTCGGATGCCATGGAATCCTTCGTCAACCTGGCGGCCGCCATGTTCGGCCTGCTGATGGTGACGGTGGCCGCGCGCCCGGCCGACGACGACCACCCCTACGGCCACGACAAGGCCGAATACTTCTCGTCCGGCTTCGAGGGCATTCTGATCATCGGCGCCGCGGCGGCCATCATCTGGACGGCGTTGCCGCGCTTCTGGAACCCGCAGCCGCTGGAGCAGGTGGGCTGGGGCCTGGCGCTGTCGGTAGCCAGCTCGGTGCTCAACGGCGTGCTGGCCTGGGTGATGCTGCGCGCCTCGCGCATGCACCGCTCGATCGCGCTGGAGGCCGATGCCAAGCACCTGCTGACCGACGTCTGGACGTCGGCCGGCGTGGTCGCCGGCCTGTTGCTGGTGGGCGTGACCGGCTGGCGGTGGCTGGACCCGCTGGTGGCCATCGGCGTGGCGCTGAACATCGTGTGGGAGGGCGCGCGGTTGATCTGGCGCTCGTGGAGCGGGCTGATGGACAGCGCCGTCGAGCCCGAAGTGCACGGCGACATCGAAGCCGTGCTGGAGCGCTTCAGCCAGCGGCTGGGCGACCAGCACGTGGTGCTGTTCGACCACCTGATGACGCGCCGCGCCGGCCAGCGCCGCTTCATCAACGTGCACATGCACGTGCCGCCGACCTGGACGCTGGGCCGCGCCGACGACCTGCGCCACCAGGTCGAGCACGCGCTGGCCGAGGCGGTGCCGGGCCTGCACGCCAGCATCCAGATGCTGCCCGACGGCGTGGAGCCGATCACCGTCGACCTGAACGAGCCGCTGGAGGGCGCGCCCGAAAGCCTGCATGCGCATTGAGGGTGCATACAATTTCGATAGCGTCCAGCGCCTGTACAGCAATGTTTTCAAGGGAAAATGATCTGAAATCGAGCGTGGGTGGGCGCAAGCAGCTATTGTTTTTCATTGATCATGAAGAACTCTCAGATCACGCGCAAACCGCACCTGCGGTGTGGGAGCGGGCTTGCCCGCGATCAAGCCGTGGTGGCGACCAGACGCTTCATCGCGGGCCAGCCCGCTCCCACAACGCTGTCTGGTTGCGCATCCAGTGTTTTTGAATCCCGGCCGATGAGGCCATCACCGCGTTCCGCCCCATGCAAGCCCTGATCCAGCGCGTCTCCGAAGCCCGTGTCACCGTCGATGGCCGCGTCACCGGCGCCATCGGCCCCGGCCTGCTGGTGCTGCTGTGCGCCGAGCGCGGCGACGACGAGGCCGTGGCCGACCGGCTGCTGGCCAAGCTGCTCAAACTGCGCATCTTCAGCGACGCCGCCGGCAAGATGAACCTGAGCGTGCAGGACGTGGGCGGCGGGCTGCTCATCGTCAGCCAGTTCACGCTGGCGGCCGACACGGCGGGCGGCAACCGGCCGAGCTTCACCAATGCCGCGCCGCCCGAGCTGGGCCGCCACCTGTACGAGCATTTCGTCGCCCAGGCGCGCGCTGCCCACCCCGAGGTGGCCACCGGCGAATTCGCCGCCGACATGCAGGTGGCGCTGGTCAACGACGGGCCGGTGACGATTCCGCTGCGGATGAGTGCTGCGGCCTGATGCTTTGCTTTTGATAGCTTCCAGCGCTTGCTGTACAAGCGCTGCAGGCCAATTTCACTGATAGGGGTTGGGCTGCCCCAGCGCGGCCAGGATGGCGGCTTCCTGCGCCTCCATCGCCTCGGCGTCGGCCTCGCTGGTTTCGTGGTCCCAGCCCTGCGCGTGCAGCGTGCCGTGCACCAGCAGGTGGGCGTAGTGCTCGGCCAGGGGCTTGCCCAGCTCGGCCGCCTCGCGCGCCACCACCGGCGCGCACAGCACCAGATCGGCCGCCACCACCGGCGCGCCGCTGTAGTCGAAGGTCAGCACGTTGGTGGCGTAGTCCTTGCCGCGGAAATCGCGGTTGAGCTGCCGGCCCTCGTCGGCATCGACGATGCGCACCGTGATCTCGGCCGCCTGCACGTCGCCACCCAGCGCGGCGCGCACCCAGCGCAGCACCTTGTGGCGCGGCAGCGCGGCGCGGTGCGCGGCCACGCCGTCGAAACGGGCGAACTGCAGGCTGAGGCTCAGGGGCGGCTGGGGCATGGGCTGCTGGGAGGCGTTGGCTGGCGCGGCTGTGTGGTCTTGAATTGATAGCTGCCTGCGCCCATCATTGAACGATTTCAGATGGAAATATGCCTGAAATCCTTGTATATCAAGCGCAAGCAGCTATCGAAACAGCTTGATTGTCAACCAGTCTCAGACTGCTTTGTGGGAGCGGGCTGGCCCGCGATGAGGCGCCTCGTCGCAATGAACGCCGGATCGCGGGCCAGCCCGCTCCCACACAGCGGATGCGGTCCGCGTGTCATCCGGGTCTTCTCGATGATCAAGCCAATGAGGTTCATCACGCTGCCGACGCCTTGCCCGCATGGCGCGGCGCGGCGTCGTAGGCGTCCACGATGCGCGCCACCAGCGGGTGCCGCACCACGTCGGCGCTGGTGAAGCGGGTGAAGGCCAGGCCCTTGACGCGGCGCAGCACGCGCTCGGCGTCCACCAGGCCGCTGGTGGCGCCCTTGGGCAGGTCGACCTGGCTCACGTCGCCGGTCACCACGCAGCGGCTGCCGAAGCCGATGCGGGTGAGGAACATCTTCATCTGCTCGGGCGTGGTGTTCTGCGCCTCGTCGAGGATGACGAAGGCGTGGTTCAGCGTGCGCCCGCGCATGAAGGCCAGCGGCGCGATCTCGAGCTGGTTGCGCTCGAAGGCCTTTTGCACGCGATCGAAGCCCATCAGCTCGTACAGCGCGTCGTACAGCGGGCGCAGGTAGGGTCGACCTTCTGCGTCAGGTCGCCGGGCAGAAAGCCCAGGCGCTCGCCGGCCTCGACCGCCGGGCGCGTGAGCACGATGCGCTGCACGCTTTGCCGCTCCAGCGCGTCGACGGCGCAGGCCACGGCCAGGAAGGTCTTGCCGGTGCCGGCGGGGCCGATGCCGAAGGTGATGTCGTGGTGGGCGATGTTGTCGAGGTACACGCTCTGGTTGGGCGTGCGCGCCTGCAGGTCGGCACGGCGCGTGGCCAGCACCAGGCGGCCGTCGGCGCCTTCGGCCAGCGGCTCGCCGTCGCCGGCCAGCATCAGCTGCACGGTGTCGGGCTTGATGGGGCGGTCGGCCAGTTCGTACAGCGCCTGCAGCACGGTGAGCGCGCGCTCGGCCTGCTTCTTGGGGCCGTCGATCTTGAACTGCTCGTGCCGGTGCGCGATGGCCACCTGCAGCCCGGCCTCGATGGTGCGCAGGTGCTCGTCCATGGGGCCGCACAGGTGGGCCAGCCGGGTGTTGTTGAGGGGGTGAAGGTATGGCGCAGAATCACCGCCGCATTGTCACCCATCGTGCCGTGAGCTTCATCCACCCGCCGCCCGCGACCACGCCGGCCGCGCTCGACACCGAGCGCGGCCTGCTCGACAGCGCGCGCGCGCCGCTGGGCGGCGAGGCGGCAGGGCGGCCCGCGGCGTCGCGCACCGCCGGCTGGCTGCGGCGCCACGCGCTGCTGCTGGCGGTGCTGTGGATCACGCTGGCCGGCGTGGTGGCCACGGCGCTGTCGATGGCGCGGCCCTGGGTGGGCGTGCAGCTGGGGGTCGTCGGCGATCAGGTGGAGGTGCTGGCGGTGCATGACCGCAGCCCGGCGCAGGACGCCGGTCTGCGCCCCGGCATGCGCCTGCTGGCCGTCACCTCGCTGCTGGACGATGCCAGCATCACGCTGGAGCCCGCCGACCTGGTGGAGAACCCCGACCAGCTGCCGAGCTATGCCGCGTGGGCGCGCTTCTACGAGCGGCAGGACCTGCTGGCGCGCCTGTGGGGCGAGCCGCTGGTGGGGCTGCAGGTGCAGGCGCCCGAGGCGGCGCCGGTCGGCATCGAACTGGCGCCGGCCAAGGAGCGGCCGTTCCGCGCCCTGTCGAACGTATTCTGGTTCCTGTTTCTGGTGCAGGCCGTCAGCCTGCTGGCCGCGGCCTGGGTGCTGGTGGTGTACCCGACGCAGGCGGCCACGGTCTGCTCGTCGCTGGCGGCGCTGATGCTGAGCGTGCTGCTGAGCTGCGCCGCGGTGTTCAGCGGGCGCGAGCTGGCGCTGCCGGCCGGGCTGTTCCACACCCTGCTGTTCATCAACCACGCCGCCAGCATCGGTGCACTGCTGTTCCTGGCGGGCTTGCTGACGAATTTTCCGGTTCGCCTGCCGGGCGCGGGCTGGCACAAGGCCGCGGTGGCGGGCGTGTTCGGGCTGTGGGCGCTGGCCAATGCGCTGTGGTGGCTGCCGTCGCCCAACTGGGCCAGCCGCGGCATGCTGCTGGCGGGCGTGGGGCTGGCGTTTCTGCAGATGGCGCGGCAATGGCGCGCCAGCGCGGCGCACACGCCCGAGCGCACCCTCCTGCGCACGCTGGCGCTGCCTTGGGGGCTGGCGCTGGCGGCGCTGCTGGGCCTGCAGGAAGGCGTGCTGATGTTCGGCGGCACGCCGCCGGTGGCGCAGGCGTGGCTGTTCGGCCTGATCTTCGCGACCAGCGTGGGCACGGCGCTGGGCCTGCGCGGCTCGCGCGCGTTCGATCTGGACGACCGGGCCATGCAGGCGCTGCTCAGCCTGGGCGCGGGCATCGGCACCTTGGTGTGCTATCGGCTGATCCAGGCCACCGAATGGCTCAACGACGATCTGGCGATGCTGGTGGCGGTGCTCCTGTTCGGCCTGACCTATGTGCCGCTGTCCAGCGGCGTGTGGGGGCGCAGCATCCTGCGGCGCGGCCCGACGCCGCGCGAGCTGACCAGCGGCATTCTGGCGCTGGGCCTGGCGCCGCCGGGCGAGCGCCTGCAGCACTGGGCCAACCTGCTGACGCAGACGCTGCAGGTGCGCCAGCTGGGCCACGAGCCGCCGCCGGCCGAGCTGCGCAGCGCGCTGGAGCCGACGGTGAGCGCCAATGGCCAGGTGCTGTGGGTGCCGCCGGTGGCCGAGCTGCCCGGCTTCACGCTGTGGGCGCGCGACCGCGGCGGGCGCCTGTTCTCGCGCGGCGACCGGCGGCTGGCGCAGCGCCTGTCCGAGCTGGTGGTGCAGACCATCCAGGCGCACGATGCCTACGTGCGCGGCGCCAGCGACGAGCGCGAGCGCATCGCCGACGACCTGCACGACGACCTGGGCGCCAAGCTGCTGTCGCTGGTGCATGCCAGTGGGCAGACCGACCCGGCGGTGAGCAGCCAGGCGCGCCAGGCGCTGGAGGAGATGCGCCTGTCGGTGCGCAACCTGAAGGCGCAGCCGCTGCCGGTGGCCGACGTGCTGGCCGACTGGCGCGCCGAGACCGTGTCGCGCCTGACGGCGGCCGGCATCGAGGTGGACTGGGACGCCACCCTGCCCGACGGCATGGTGCTGATGCCGGTGCGCGCCGGCGCACAGCTGACGCGGGTGCTGCGCGAGGCGGTCTCCAACGTCATCCGCCACAGCGGCGCCGGGCATTGCCGCGTGCGGCTGCAGGTGACCGAGGGCGACCTGCAGCTGGAGGTGGAAGACAACGGCCGCGGGCTGGACACGGTGGCGCTGGCCCGCTCGGCCGGGCACGGCCTGCCCAACATCGAGCGGCGCGTGCGCCGGCTGGGCGGCACGCACCGCTTCACCACCGGCAGCCTGGGTGGCACGCTCCTGCTGGTGCGGGTGCCGCTGGAGCCGTTGCGGCCCTGATACCGTTTGGCGTTCAAAACGATGACAAGTGACCGCGGCTGGCGCCGCATGACAAATGACGAATGTCTTCTTTGTCATTGAAGCGCAGCGAAGTCATTTGTCATTCGTCATTTTTGAAAGCGCATTGGTATGAGCGTGCGCTGGCGCGCGGGCGGGCGGCCTGCGGCGGCGGATAGCGGACTTATTCCCGCATTCGGGGCGCGAAGGTGGCCCCTATCGGCGCGGCCGGCTCGCGGCTGCTTAACATGCCGCGGTCATGAAAGCCCTGCTTGTCGTCGAAGATCTGCCGGCCATCTGCGAATGGCTGGTCGAAACCGCGCGCCTGGCGTTTCCCGACACCGAGGTGGTGGCCGTGGCGCGCTGCAGCGAAGGCATCGAGCAGGCGGCGCTGCGGCCGTTCGACGTGGCGCTGGTCGACCTGGGCCTGCCCGACGGCAGCGGCGTGCAGGTCATCCAGGCGCTGCGCAACCACCAGCCCTCGGCCGTGCCGGTGGTGGTGACCATCCACGACGACGATGAACACCTGTTTCCGGCCCTGCAGGCGGGCGCCTTCGGCTATCTGCTGAAGGACGGCCCGCGCCACATCATCATTGCGCAGCTGCGCCGCATCGCCGAGGGCGAGCCGCCGCTGTCGCCGCCGATCGCGCGGCGCGTGCTCACCTACTTCAGCGCCGGCGGCCCGCGCGGCGTGGACGTGACGCGCTTCGACCCCAACGAGGTGGCGCTGAACGCGCGCGAGACCGAAATCCTGCAGCGCGTGGCCAAGGGCTACACCCTGCCCGAGATCGCCGGCCAGCTGGGTCTGTCGCGCCACACCGTGGCCGACTACGTCAAGCAGATCTACCGCAAGCTCAACGTCTCCTCGCGCGCCGAGGCGGCGCTGGAGGCAGCGCGGCGTGGGCTGGTGCGGCCCTGAGCGGCGGTCCACGAAGCCCTCGCGCCACGCTGGCCCCTGCGGTTGCCGTCAGCCGTTTGCCGCGCCTGAAACAGGCGATAGCCATTTGACAACATGTTGAAATATGAAAACAGGAGCTGCTGGCGCCTGATAGACGGGCGCCAGATCCTGATTCGATACCTGGAAAAATCTGGCAAGTCCCCCCTGCCACGCGCCGCCTTTTCGGCCGCGCAGTCCCCGGTTCGTATCATCGAGCCTCCCCGCGCGCCCGGCGCGGCCCAACCCGTGCCCCCTGACTGAAAGCCTGCCCGTGATCGGACGCCTCAGCGGCCTGCTGGCCGAAAAGAACCCGCCGCAAATCCTGATCGACTGTCAGGGCGTCGGCTACGAAGTGTGGGTGCCCATGAGCACCTTCTACAACCTGCCCGCGCTGGGCGAGCGCACCACGCTGCTGACGCACTTCGTGGTGCGCGAGGACGCGCAACTGCTGTACGGCTTCGGCAGCGACACCGAGCGCGCCGCCTTCCGCGAACTCATCAAGATCGGCGGCATCGGCCCGCGCATGGCGCTGGCTGTGCTGTCGGGCATGAGCGTGGCCGACCTGGCGCAGGCCGTCAGCACCCAGGACGGCGCACGCCTGACCAAGGTGCCCGGCATCGGCAAGAAGACCGCCGAGCGCCTGCTGCTGGAGCTGAAAGGCAAGCTCGGCGCCGACCTGGGCGCGCCGCAGGCACCCGCCAGCGATGCGCAAAGCGACATCCAGCAGGCCCTGCTGGCGCTGGGCTACAGCGACAAGGAAGCCGCCGCCGCACTCAAGACCCTGCCGCCGGACGTGGGCGTGAGCGAGGGCATCAAGCTCGCGCTGCGTGCGCTGGCCAAGTAAGCCCATACTTCTGTTTTGTTACGGCGGCGTCAACTTACTCCGTTAGCATGCGCGGCGCGGCATCGGCGGTTCGCCCGCGCAGCCCTTTCCTGAAGCCATCCTCCTGGAGCCCTTTCTCATGCGAGTCAACGCTTTCTCCGCGCTGCTGGCGCTTGGCACCCTGGTCACGCTGGCCGCCTGCAGCGGCGGGCCCGGCGCCAGCGCCGCCGACGCCCAGGCCAAGCCCGCCGCCGCCACGCGCGCGACCACCGGCCAGCCGCCGCGCAACCAGTGCAACGCCCAGGCCGTGCAGTCGCTGGTGGGCCAGCCCTTCACCGACGCCACCCTGGCCCAGGCCCTGGCCGCCGCCGGTGCCGACGAGGCCCGCATGCTGCGCCCCGACAGCATGATCACCAAGGAATACCAGGTCGGTCGCCTCAACGTGATCGTGGGCGCCGACAACCGCATCACCCGCGTGCACTGCGGCTGATCCGTTCCCCTTCAACCTGAACCGAACGCACACCATGCTGAAACGACACGTCTTGTGGACGGCCCTGGCCGCCTCCTGGCCCTGGCCGCCTGCGGCGGCTCCGACGATGAGCCCGCACCGGCACCGGCACCGGCACCGGCACCGGCACCGGCACCGGCACCGGCACCGGCGCCCGCGCCTGGTGGCGACCGCATCGAGCCGCTGGACACCGCCACCCTGCCGCGCAGCACGCCGGCCAAGACCGCCGCCGCCGTGGCCAGCCGCCTGCCGGCGGGCGCCGCCGTGGGTCAGGTGGCCCTGGGGCCGCTGGCCGCCGCCAAGTCCGCCGCGCCCGCCGCCAAGGGCACGGCGCTGCAGATCGGCGAAGGCCGCGATGTTCGCGCCACCGCCACCACCGCCGAACTGGCCCGCCACCTGCGCTGGGCCACCCTGACCGACGGCTCGCGCGTGGCGGCCGTGGCCTTCACGGCCGAGGGCGCCAAGGCGGTGCGCCTGGGCGTGCTGGCGCAGGCAGTGCCCGAGGGCGCGGTGCTGCGCTTCTACGGCGCCAGCGGCGAAGTGGTGGAGATGACCGCCGCCGAGCTGAGTGCCTTGCGCCAGGCCAACGAAAGCGCCGGCCTGAAGGCCGATGCCGCGCGCATGGTCTGGGGCCCCGACACGCCGGGCGCCGTCAGCACGCTGGAAGTGCAGCTGCCCGCCGGTGTGGCCACCGACCAGCTGCAGCTGGCCGTGCCGCAGCTGTCGCACCTGACGCAGACGGTGGCGCAGGCCATGGAGCAGCCGAAGGACGTCGACGAGATCGGCAACGCGGGCAGCTGCAACGTCGACGTCATGTGCGGCAGCTACCAGACCGAAGGCCGAGCGGTGGCCAAGATGGTGTTCACCGAAGGTGGCAGAACCTTGCTCTGCACCGGCACGCTGCTGAACGACACGCGCAACAGCCTCACCCCGTACTTCCTGACGGCCGCGCACTGCATCTCGAGCCAGGAAGCGGCCAGCAACCTGATCACCTACTGGTTCTTCCGCGCCGAATCGTGCGGCAGCGCCCCCGGTTCGACCCCAACGCCGTGCGCATGACCGGCGGCGCGCGCCTGCTCTATACGCGCGCCATTGTCGACACCACCCTGGTGCAGCTCAACAGCGCCCCACCGGCCAACGTGGTGTACGCCGGCTCGTACTTCGGCAGCGAAGCGGTGCCGGGCGTTGACGTGCTGGGTGTGCACCACCCGCGGGCGACCTGCAGAAGATGAGCATCGGCAGCATCCGCGGTTACACCAACTGCAGTTTCGGCAGTAATGGCAGCGCGCAGTGCCTGGAGGCCGGCGTGAGCGATGGCGCCATGTTCCGCGTTTCCTGGCGCCAAGGCACCACCGAAGGCGGCAGCAGCGGCTCGGCGATCTTCGTGCAGGCCAACGACGTTCGCTACGTCGTGGGCGCGCTTAGCTCGGGCAGCGCCAGCTGCCAGAACCCGAGCGGCACAGACGCCTACGGCCGCTTCGAGCTTTCGTTCGCGGACGGCATCCGCAACTGGCTGACGCGCTGACGCGCTGACGCCAGCGCGGCGGGTGCGGCGCTGCGTGCCCCGCCGCGAAGCACGGGCCTCCCCGGGGCCGTTCCTGGCCGCCTGCGCCACGCCTGCAGGCGGCAGAATGTCGGCCCATGAGCATCACCGTTGACGAGTTTGCCCTGCCGCCGGGCGGGCTGCGCCGCGCATGGTTTCCGCAGCCGTGGCCTCACCGCGCGAGGAGGCGCTGGAGCGTGCGCTGCGCCCCAAGCTGCTGGACGAGTACGTGGGCCAGCGCAAGGCGCGCGAGCAGCTGGAGATATTCATCGGCGCGGCGCGAAAGCGCGGCGAGGCGCTCGATCACGTGCTGCTGTTCGGCCCGCCGGGTCTGGGCAAGACCACGCTGTCGCACATCATTGCGCACGAACTCGGCGTTAGCCTGCGCCAGACCAGCGGGCCGGTGCTCGAAAAGCCGAAAGACCTGGCGGCGCTGCTGACCAACCTGGAAAAAACGACGTCCTGTTCATCGACGAGATCCACCGCCTCTCGCCGGTGGTGGAAGAAATCCTCTACCCCGCGCTGGAGGACTACCAGATCGACATCATGATTGGCGAAGGCCCGGCCGCGCGCTCGATCAAGCTCGATCTGCAGCCGTTCACCCTGGTGGGCGCCACCACGCGCGCCGGCATGCTGACCAACCCGCTGCGCGACCGCTTCGGCATCGTCGCGCGGCTGGACTTCTACACGCCGCAAGAGCTGGCGCGAATCGTCACCCGCTCGGCCGGTCTGTTGAACGTGCAAGCCGATGCCGAAGGCGCGCTCGAGATCGCGCGCCGCAGCCGCGGCACGCCGCGCATCGCCAACCGCCTGCTGCGCCGCGTGCGCGACTACGCCGATGTCAAGGGCGATGGCCACATCTCCAAAAAATAGCGCACGACGCGCTGGCCATGCTGGACGTCGACCCGGAAGGCTTTGACGTGATGGACCGCAAGCTGCTGGAAGCCGTGATCCACCGCTTTGACGGCGGCCCGGTGGGCCTGGACAACATCGCCGCCAGCATCGGCGAAGAGGCCGGCACCATCGAAGACGTGATCGAGCCCTACCTGATCCAGCAAGGCTTCTTGCAGCGCACGCCGCGCGGTCGCGTGGCCACGTTGGCGGCGTATCGGCACCTGGGCGTGGCCGCCCCGCAGGGTGCGGGGGCTTGTTCGGCGCGGCGTGATGGTGGCGGCGAGCAGACGCGCAGGCGCTTGAGAGTTTCAAGCCGAATGGGCCGCTGGCGCAATTGGGACGTGCGCCAACAGCTATAAAAATGTAGTCAACGTCCAGACGACGTTCTGCCCGCACCCCCAAACACATCAACCACCGCCTGTATCTGCGCCGCCGTCACCACATCGGCGCGCCGCGTGGCGGCATCGACGCAAGTAGCGCGCAGCACCTCGGGCGGCAGGCTGGCCAGGCCGCGAAAGCCCCATTCGCGCAGCACGGCCCAGCGCTCGGGCGCGGCGGCGGCGCGCTGGCGCAGGGCGCGCGCCTGTTCGGGCGAGTAGGCCCACACGTCTTCCACTTCGCCGGTATCGCGCGCGGCCACGCGCAGGCCGGCCAGTGGCGCCCTGACCATGAAAACATGGCCTTGCGCAAGCAGGGCGGGCGCAAAGCGCTGCAAATACAAGAGCAACAGCGCGCCAATGTGGATGCCGTCGGCATCGGGGTCAAACAGCAGCATCACGCGCTCGAAGCGCGGCGCCGCCGTGGCGCTGCTGTCCACGACCGATGACCAGCCCAGCGCGCTGGCCAGTTGCGGGTACAGCGGGTAGGCCGCCACGCGCGCCGGCGTGGCGCGCCAGGCGTTCAGCGGCTTGCCCTGGCACGCCAGCACGGCCTGCGTGCGGGCGTCGCGCACGGCCGCGACGGCGCCGGCGGCGGATTCGCCTTCTACCAGGAACAGCTCGCAACCCGCCCCGTGGCGCTGGCTTTCGATCAGCGTCATGCCCGCTTGCGAGCGGCGCGCCAGCTCATGACGGGCGCCTCGCGGCCTCGGAGGTAGCGTTTGGCAACATTTATACGTGTGCTCTCAAAATCCTTGTGCACGCCACCGCAGCCGCGCCGCAAATGGGGGTGAAGCGCGCGCCCGTGGCGAGTTGACATCAGTCATTAGTAGTCACTCCGTGTTCAACAGCGAGTGTGTGGAGGTTGCATCATGAACAAGTATCTGGCCGAACTGATCGGCACTTTCTGGCTGGTGCTGGGCGGCTGCGGCAGCGCGGTGCTGGCGGCGGCGTTTCCGCAGCTGGGCATCGGCTTTCACAGCGTGGCGCTGGCGTTTGGCCTGACGGTACTGACGATGGCCTACGCCATCGGCCACATCTCGGGCTGCCATTTGAACCCGGCGGTGAGCTTTGGCCTGAGGCCGGCGGCCGCTTCCGACCAAGGACCTGGTGCCTTACGTGGCGGCTCAGGTGATTGGATCTGTCGCCGGGCAAGTACTCGATGGTGTCGGTGCTGGTGTGCGAGGTGGTGATGACGGCGATGTTGCTGTTCGTCATCATGGGTTCGACACACGGCAAGGCGCCGGCCGGCTTTGCGCCGACCGCCATCGGCCTGTGCCTGACGCTGATTCACCTGGTCAGCATTCCGGTGTCGGACACTTCGGTGAACCCGGCGCGCTCGACCGGCGTGGCGCTGTTTGCGCAGACCGGCGCGCTAAGTTAGTTGTGGCTGTTCTGGGTGGCGCCGATTGTGGGCGGCATGACCGGCGCGGTGGTCTACAAGGCGGTGGTCGGCGATCGCGACTGAACACGCCGCATCGGCCCACTGCAAATCGCCATCACCGCCAGTCAGTGGCGGCGATTTGCTATTTTTAGCATAGCTTTTGCGCTTGTCCTGCAAGCGCCAAGGCCCGAAAAGACTTACAAACCCGGCTGCGCCTCGGGCCTGACGCCCAGCGCCACCAGAAAGCGCGCCACCATGTTGTAGGTGGCGATGGCGGCGGTGAGCTCGACCAGTTGCGTGGTGTCGAAGTGCGCCTTGAGCGCATCGAACAGCGCGTCTTCGACCTGCACGTCGCGCGTCATCTGCGCGGCGTAGCGAATCACCAGTTGCTCGATCTCGCCCAGCGCTGCATCGGCGGCGCTGCGCCGCGCATCGCCGGCGACGACGCGATCCAGCGCATCCAGCTCAGCCTGCGTGCCGCCGGCGGCCAGGAAGTCCGGCGCGTGGTGGTGGTATTCGTACAGCGCGCCGGTCAGCAGCGCCACGGTGCAGATCGCCAGCTCGCGCAGCCGCGGGCTGGTGGGCAGCTCGGTGCGCACGGCCTTCAGGTAGGTGTTCCAGCCGCGCGCCAGGGGCTCGCTCCACAGCAGCGCCTTGTCCAGGTTGATGAGCTGGCCGCCGCGGCGCGCCAGGATGGCGTCGACCAGTTCGGCGGGCTGGGGCTTGGCTTCGGGGGTCCAGTCGGGGATGCGCATGGTTGGGTCTCGGCGGCTGATGAAGGGTGCGGCAAGCATATGCGGATAATCCTTCGCATGTCCGGTTCGCGGGGTTTGTCCTGTTCCCATTGCATCCCGCGCGCGCCGAGGTGCGTGGCATGAAGCGCTGGCGGCCCGCCCTGTGGGCTTTGGTGGTGCTGCACATCGTGGGGCAGCGGCGGCCGCATGGCGGCTGCAGGCGCCACAGGTGGATGTGGTGACGCTCGGCACCGCCCCGCTGGTGCGCACCCTGCAGTTCTCGGCCCGCGTGGCCACCACCTCGCGCGTCAGCGTGGGTGCCACGCTCACCGGCCGCGTGGCCGACGTGGCCGTGCGCGAGGGCGATGCCGTGCGCCAGGGCGACGTGCTGCTGCGCCTGGAGACCGACGAAGCCCAGGCCGCGCTGGCCCAGGCCCAGGCCAACGCCCAGCAGGCGCAGGCACGCCTGGCGGGCCTGCGCGGCGCCGGGCGCACCCAGGCGCAGGCGCAGCTCGCCCAGGCCGACGCCACGCTGCGCGCCGCCGCGCGCGAGCTGGCGCGCACCCAGCAGCTGGTGGCCAGCGGCTTCATCAGCGAGGCGCGGCTGGACGACGCGCGCCGCGCCGTGGCGGTGGCGCGCGCCCAGCGCGACGGTGCCGGCGCCCAGGCGCAGGCCGTGGGCGAGCGCGGCGCCGAGCTGGCGCAGGCCGAGGCCCAGCTGCAGCAGGCCCGCGCCGCCGTGCAGGCCGCGCAGGCGCGCCTGGCGCAGACGGTGGTGCACGCGCCCACCGACGGCCGCGTGCTGCTGCGCAAGGTGGAGCCGGGGCAGATCGTGCAGCCCGGCAGCGCGCTGCTGAGCCTGGCGCTGGCCGGCCCGACCGAGCTGGTGGCCCAGGTGGACGAACGCTTTCTCGACCAGCTGCAGCCCGGCCAGGCCGCCAGCGTGGTGGCCGATGCCTTTCCGGCCCAGCCCTTTGCCGCGCAGCTGCGCAGCCTGGCGCCGGCGGTGGATGCGCAGCGCGGCTCGGTCGAGGTCAAGCTGGCGCCGCGGCAGGCGCCGCCGGATTTCCTGCGCGAGGACATGACGCTGTCGGTGGAGGTGCGCACCGGCGAGCGCCCTGCCGCGCTGGCGCTGCCGCTCACCGCGCTGCGCAGTCCCGCGCCGGGTGCGGCGCCGGGCGCGCCCGACAGCGTGTGGGTGCTGGGCGATGGCCGCGTGCAGGCGCGCCCGGTGCGCCTGGGCCTGCGCACGCTGGAGGCGGCCGAGGTGCTGGACGGCCTGGCCGAAGGCACTGCCGTGATCGTTGGCAGCGCGCCCGCGCCGGGGCAGCGTGCCCGGCCGCGCGCCATCGACTGGCACCCCGGCACGGCGCATGACTTCGGCACGCGCAGCGACGCCGGCGCCACCCTGACCAACGCCAAGGGGCGCTGACGGGCCATGGCGGGCTGGCTCGGCTTCGAATGGCGCGTGGCGCTGCGCTTTCTGCGCGAGGGGCGCATGCAGAGCGTGCTGATCATCGTCGGCGTGGCGGCGGGTGTGGCGGTGATCGCCTACGTCACTGCGCTCATCGACGGCCTGCAGGCCAACACCGTGGCCAAGACCCTGGGCACGCAGGCGCACGTGGCGCTGCGCGCGCCCGACGACGTGGTCACCCCCAGCTGGCCGCGCGACGCCGCCACCCACACGCTGAGCGAACGCCAGGCGCGCGCCCAGCGCCTGCGCCCGGTGGCCAACTGGCAGGCGCTGGTGCCGCTGCTGGAGCGGCGCGCCGAGGTGCGCACCGTCTCGCCCATGGTGTCGGGCAGCGGGCTGGCGCTGCGCGGCGAGGCCTCGCAGTCGATCGCGCTGATGGGCGTGGAACTGGCGCGCTACGACCGCATGGTCGATCTGCGCCGCAAGCTGGTGGATGGCGCGGCGCGGCTGGAGCCGGGCGACGCCATCGTCGGCACCGAGCTGGCGCGCGACCTGGGCCTGCGCGTGGGCGACCGCTTCAGCGTGAACACCGGGCGCGTCACCGACTCGATGCGCGTCACCGGGCTGATCGACCTGGGCATCAAGGACCTGAACCGCCGCACTGTCATCGTGCCGCTGCGCAGCGCGCAAAGCCTGCTGGAGCTGCCCGGTGGCGCCACCGTGCTGGAGCTGCAGGTGACCGACGTGTGGCAGGCCGAACGCCTGGCCGCCGAACTGCGCCAGGCGCTGCCCTACAAGGTCGAGAGCTGGCAGGAGACCAATGCTCAACTTGTGTCGGCCCTGCGCGCGCAAAGCATCAGCACGGCGGTGATCCGCGGCGTGGTGGCGGCCGTGGTGGTGCTGGGCATTGCCAGCGTGCTGGTGGTGTCGGTGGTGCAGAAGCAGCGCGAGATCGGCATCCTGCGCGCCATGGGCGCCACGCGCGGGCAGATTCTGCGCGTGTTCCTGCTGCAAGGGGCGGTGGTGGGCGCGCTGGGCTCGGTGCTGGGCGTGCTGCTGGCGATGCTGCTGGTGTGGCTGTTCACCACGCTGGCGGTGGGGCCCGACGGGCAGCCCATGTTCGTCATCCACCTGCCGCCCGGCACGGCGGCCTACACCGCGCTGCTGGCCACCGTGTGCGGCGTGCTGGCCGCGCTGGCGCCGGCGCGCCGCGCCGCGCGCATGGACCCGGCGCAGGCGATCCGGCTGTGAGCACGCCCGCGCCCGCCGACACCGCCGTGCCGCTGATCGCGCTGCGCCAGCTGGTCAAGCGCTACAACCTGGGCCAGCCGAACGAGGTGGAGGTGCTGCACGGGCTGGATCTGCGCGTGGCGCCGGGCGAATTCGTGGCGCTGATCGGCCCCTCGGGCTCGGGCAAGAGCACGTTGCTCAACATCCTGGGCCTGCTGGAACGCCTGACGGACGGCGACTACGCGCTGCAGGGCCAGTCGGTGCGCGATCTGCAGGATCAGGCCCTGACGCTGCTGCGCCGGCGCGCGCTGGGCTTCGTGTTCCAGTTCCACCACCTGCTGCCGGCCTTCAGCGCGCTGGAGAACGTGACGCTGCCGGCGCTGATGGCCGAGGGCCGCGTGAGCAGCGCGCAGCGCGAGCGGGCACGCGCGCTGCTGGGCGCCGTGGGCCTGGCGCAGGCCATGGACAAGCGCCCCGGCGAGCTCTCGGGCGGCATGCAGCAGCGCGTGGCCATTGCCCGCGCGCTGGTGAACAACCCGCCGCTGGTGCTGGCCGACGAGCCCACGGGCAACCTCGACACCGCCTCGACCGACGCCGTGTTCGGCCTGCTGCGCCAGATCCACGAGGAGCGCGGCACGGCCTTCATCGTCGTCACGCACGACCCGCGGCTGGCGCAGCGCTGCGACCGCATCGTCGAGCTGGTCGACGGCCGCATCGCCCGCGACGAACGGGTGCCGCCCGGCGCGGGCCAGCGGGGATAATCCGGCCCCATGCGCATTCGCTTTACCAAGATGCAGGGCGCGGGCAACGATTTCGTGGTGCTCGACGAGACGCAGGGCCGGCTGGGCCTGGGCGCGGCGCAGTACCGTTTTCTGGCCGACCGCCACTTCGGCGTCGGGGCCGACCAGATCCTCAGCGTGCGCCCGGCGCCGTCGCCCGAGGTGGACTTCGAGTACGTGATCCACAACGCCGACGGCGGCGAGGTGGAGCACTGCGGCAACGGCGCGCGCTGCTTCGTGCGCTACGTGCGCGAGCGTGGCCTGACCGAGAAGCGCACGGTGCGGGTGCAGGTGCAGCGCGGCGTGATCGAGCTGACCGAGGCCGACGACGGCCGTGTGCGCGTCGACATGGGCGCGCCGGTGTTCGCGCTGGACCAGGTGCCGTTCGACCCGACGGGCCTGACGCCGGTGCCGGCCGGTGCCACGCCCGATCACCGGTGGCAGCTGTGGTCGCTGGATTTGCAGCCAAATCAGGCTTCAGCGCCCGCCAGTCAAGCGCAGGAAGCTATGGTTAATGTAGCAATCCTGTCCATGGGCAACCCGCACGCGGTGCAGCTGGTGGGCGATGTGGACACGGCGCCGGTGCTCGACCACGGCCCGCTGATCGAGCGGCACCCCGCGTTCCCCAACCGCGTCAACGCGGGCTTCCTGCAGATCGTCGACCGCGGTCACGTGCGCCTGCGCGTGTACGAGCGCGGCGCTGGCGAGACGCTGGCCTGCGGTACCGGCGCCTGCGCGGCGGTGGTGGCGGGCATCCGGATCGGCCTGCTCGATCACCGCGTCGACGTGCAGGCGCGCGGCGGGCAGCTCACCATCGAATGGGCCGGCGGCATGCAGGATCATGTGTTCATGACCGGCCCCGCCACCACCGTGTTCGAGGGCAGCATCGAGCTGCCCGACTCTCTTTCCAACCCGGCCTGAACGCCGGCAGAACCACCATGCAGACCCACCCCATCACCGAAGAAGACATCGCCCAGTTCCTGATCCACACGCCGGATTTCTTCGAGCGCCATGCCGACCTGCTGGGCGCCGTGCAGCTCACCAGCCCGCACGGCGGCCGTGCCGTGAGCCTGCAGGAGCGCCAGGCCGAGATGCTGCGCGAGAAGATCAAGGTGCTGGAGCTGCGCCTGATGGAGATGATGCGCCACGGCAACGAGAACATGCTGATCGCCGACAAGCTGCTGCGCTGGTCGCGCCAGCTGTTCATGGTGGCGCGCCCGGTCGATTTGCCGGCCGTGCTGGTGAGCGAGATGAAGGCGCAGTTCAGCGTGCCGCAGGCGGCGCTGAAGCTGTGGGACGTGGCCGAGGTGTACGCCGGCGAGCCCTTTGCGCAGGGTGCCAGCGACGACGTGAAAAGCCTGGCCTCGTCGCTCACGGCGCCGTACTGCGGCGTCAACGCCGGCTTCGATTCGGTGCAGTGGCTGGACGACCCGGAGGCCGCCGCCTCGCTGGCGCTGATCCCGCTGCGTGCGGGCGCCACCCAGCCGGCCTTCGGCCTGCTGGTGCTGGCCTCGCCCGACAGCCAGCGCTACCAGGCCGGCATGGCCACCGACTTCCTCGAGCGCATCGCCGAACTGGCCAGCGCGGCGCTGTCGCGGGTGCGGGATACCTGACGGGTTTTCAAGCCAAATCGGCCTTTGGCGCCCATGCAGCAAGCGCAAGCAGCTATTGAATGCATAGCGACATGAGTGCCGATGCCGCCCCGATCTCCGCTGCCGATGCGGCGCTGGTCGAGCGCTACCTGGAGCACGTGCGCGTTGAAAAGCGCCTGGCCGAGCGCACGCTCGCGCTCTACAGCCTGGACCTCGAAAAACTCGCCCAGTTCGCCGCCCAGTCCGGTGTGGCGCTCACCACGGTCGGCAACCACCACGTGCGCCGCTGGGTGGCGCAGATGCACGCCGGCGGGCGCAGCGGGCGCGGCATCGCGCTCATCCTCTCGGGCTGGCGCGGCTTCTACGCCTGGCTGGGGCGCGAAGGCCTGATCAGCGCCAACCCGGTGCAGGACGTGCGCGCGCCCAAGCAGCCGCGCCCCTGCCCAAGGCGCTGGGCGTGGACGAGGCGGTGCAGCTGGCCGACCACGCCGACGAGGCCGACGACCCCTGGCTCGACGCGCGCGACGCCGCCATGGTGGAACTGCTGTACGGCGGTGGCCTGCGCGTGGGGAGTTGATCGGGCTGGACGTGGCGCCCAGCGACGCCGCCCTGCGCGCCGGCCGCGGCTGGCTCGACCTGCAGAGCGCCGAGGTGCAGGTCCATGGCAAGGGCGACAAGCGGCGCACGGTGCCGGTGGGGCGCGGCGCGCTGCAAGCCTTGCAGCAGTGGCTGGCGGTGCGCGATCAGGTGCCTGCGCAACCGCAGGCCGCGCAGGCGCTGTTCATCGGCCGCCGCGGCACGCGGCTGACGGCGCAGTCGGTATGGCAGCGCCTGAAGCGCCGCAGCCTGCGCGCCGGGCTGGCCACGCCGGTGCACCCGCACATGCTGCGCCACTCGTTCGCCAGCCACGTGCTGCAGTCCAGCGGCGACCTGCGCGCGGTGCAGGAGCTGCTGGGCCACGCCAACATCGGCACCACGCAGGTGTATACGCGGCTCGACTTCCAGCACCTGGCCAAGGCCTACGACGCGGCGCACCCGCGTGCGCGGCGCAAGGGCTGAGTCGCCTACTGGCAGCGGAACAGCAGCCGGTTGTCGCCGGGCGCCACGGTGTCCAGCATCAGGGCCAGCTTGTCGAGCATCAGGTCGGGCTGGCGGCCGTCGCGCGGCATCACGCCCAGGGCCATGCGCAGCCTGGGCCGCCAGCCCTCGGGGCGGCCGCTGATGGGCCGCAGGCAATGGGCCAGCACGCGCTGCGCCTGGTCCTCGATGGCTTCCTGCGTCACCGGCCCCTCGATCAGCATGATGAAGCGGCGGTTGCTCAGGCGCCCGACGGTGTCGATCTCGCGCATCACGTGCAGCAGCCGGTTGGCCAGCCGCAGCGGAATTTCCTGGTCGACCCGGCGGCCGTACAGCTGGCGCAGCTCGCCCAGGTTGACCAGGTCGATCAGCAGCACCGCGATCTGGTGCTCCTGCCGCTGCGCGCGCGCGGTCATGCGGCGCAGGCGCTCCATCACCACGGCCGGGGTCGACAGGCCGGTGGCGGGGTCGACCCGGTCGAGGCCGCGCAGGCGCTGCGCCGTCAGGCTGCGGTCACGCCCGCGCACCAGCAGCGTCGTCATCAGAATGCCCAGTTGCAGGGCCGCGCCGCCCAGCAGCACGAAGCGCATCAGCAGGCCCACCGGCGCCAGCTGGAACATGCGCAGGATGTAGGGCGAGGCGGGTGCCGCCAGGCACACCATGCCCGCCAGGACGGCTGGCGCGTAACGGTCGCCGTGCCCGATGGCCCAGGCGGGCACGCCGATACCGAGCAGCAGCGCGACGATGGCATACACGCCCACGGTTTCGTCGGTCCAGGTGGCTGGCAGCCACGGCATGGCCAGGGCCAGCAGCACGGCGGCGGCCACGGCGGCGGACGCCCACAGGAACAAGCGCCTGGAGCGCAGGTGCAGGTCGGTGGCTGCCACCACGAAAGCCAGCGCAGCCCCCAGCGTGAGCAGCGGCAGGACCGTGGCCGCGTGGTGGTTCCACGCGGCGTGCCTTGGCCACAGCACCAGGCCTGCAAAGCCGGAGAGCGATGCCGCCGACAGGGCTGTCAGCAGCGTGAACAGGGCGTAGAGGACGAAGGCCAGGTCGCGACCGCGCCAGGCGCTGCTCAGCGCCACCAGCACGGCCAGCGCGGCGATGCCGAAGTACACGCCCAGGCCGACCGACACGTTGCGCTCGCGGCGCAGCAGCTGACGCTCCTCGGTCACCAGCACCGGCACCGAGGTCGGGTTGGCGTGGCCGATCCGCAGCAGGTGGACGACCGGCGCATCGGCCTTGGGCCGCAGTTGCAGCAGCGGCTGGCGGTGTGGCAGCGGCCATTCGGCCACGGACAGGGCGTCGCCCGCATCCTGCTGCGTCCAGCGGCCGTCGTCGGCCTGGATGAACAGGGTGGCGCGGTCCAGGTTGGCGTAGGGGATTTCGAGGTACCAGTGCCAATGGGTCGACCCGATGGGCGCGGTGCGAAAGCGAATCCACACCATGTCGGCCAGGGTGTGCAGGGGAAAGATGTGGTCCGACCGCGTGGCTTGCCAGGCCGTGTCGGGCAAGCGCATTACCTCGTCGGGGGTGGCGCGTCCCGTGTGGTCGATCCAGTACTGTCCATCGGGGCCCAGGCGGCGCGCCTGCTCGGGGTGCGGGTCCAGCGTCAGCAGGGGCTGCGCCTGGGCCGCCGGCCAGCACAGCAGCAGCAGCAGCAGCGGGATGGCCCAGGCCAGCCCGGGCCAGGTTCGGAGGCTGTGGATGAGCGCGGGACGGGGCATTGGGCGGGACAGGCAGCGGGTTAACCCTCAAGTCAATCACAACTGCTTACGGTCGCGCGGCCATCGGGTGTGCACGATTTCACGGAAACCGGGCTGGTCTGCCGTGGCGGCGCGGTGCATGGGCCGGCGGGACAGGCGGCGGGCGCGGGACTACACTGCGCTGTTTCAGTCCTTTGTGCGCGTGCTGCCGGCTGGCGGCCGCGACGCCACGCTACGCCATGTCCCTGATTCCCGCCACCATCCTTACCGGCTTCCTCGGCTCGGGCAAGACCACGCTGCTCAAGCGCGTGCTGACCGAGGCGCACGGCCAGAAGATCGCCGTGATCGAGAACGAATTCGGCGAAGAAAACATCGACAACGAGATCCTGGTCGCCGACGAGCAGGAGCAGATCATCCAGATGAGCAACGGCTGCATCTGCTGCACCATCCGTGAAGACCTGCGCTCCACCCTGAGCGATCTGGCCGCGAGAAAGCGCAAGGGCGAGCTCGATTTCGAGCGGGTGGTGATCGAGACCACGGGCCTGGCCGACCCCGGCCCGGTGGCGCAGACCTTCTTCATGGACGACGAGATCGCCGAGGCCTATCTGCTGGACGCCATCGTCACGCTGGTGGATGCCAAGCATGCGGCGCAGCAGTTGAACGACCGGGTGGAAGCGCAGCGCCAGGTGGGTTTTGCCGACCAGATCTTCATCAGCAAGGCCGACCTGGTGGATGCCGGGGAACTGGATGCGCTGCAGCACCGCCTGAAGCACATGAACCCGCGCGCGCCGCAGAAGGTGGTGCATTTCGGCGAGGTGCCGCTCAAGGAGGTGTTCGACCTGCGCGGCTTCAACCTGAACGCCAAGCTCGACGTGGACCCGGAGTTCCTGGCGGCCGAGTCGCACGACCACCATCACCACGACCATCACCACGACCATGACCACGATGGCGAGCACTGCGACCATCCGTCGCACCAGCACGGTCATGGCCACGGCCACCATCACCACCATGACGACGACGTCAAGAGCTTCGTCTTCCGCAGCGACCGCGCCTTCGATCCGGCCAAGCTGGAGGACTTCCTCGGTGCCATCGTCAATATCTACGGCCCGCGCATGCTGCGCTACAAGGGCGTGCTGTGGATGAAGGGCACCGAGCGCAAGGTGGTGTTCCAGGGCGTGCACCAGCTGATGGGCAGCGATCTGGGGCCGGCGTGGAAAGAAGGCGAGCAGCGCACCAGCAAGATGGTGTTCATCGGCATCGACCTGCCTCGGGACATCCTGACGCAGGGGCTGGAGCAGTGCCTGGTCTGAAGCACGCCGGTGCGCCCAAATCTCCAGAACAGCCTGCAGATTAATCATTTTTCATGAAAACCGGCTGAACCAGTGCGTTTGTAAAGGCCAAATGGCCGCAGCCGCGTTCCGGTGGCTACAATCGCCGCCTTTGCACAGGCCGCACCCCATTCAGGAGCGGCCTGGTCCAGCCGCCCAAGAAGGTCCAACAATAAGGGCGCTCATCGGATGAAAAAGACCATGCTTCATCCGCTGGCCATGCGGTCGGCCCCGGGCCTTTGTGGCGCTGGGGTCTTCAGGAGACAGTAGAAGTGAAAACTGCGGCTGCCAAGAGCCCGGCCAAACCCAAGGCCACGCCCGCCAAGACGACGCCTGCCAAGCAGGCGGCCAAGGCGACGTCCGCTGCTGCCAAGACAGACAGCAAGCCCAAGGCGCCTGCCAAGACCAGCACCACGGCGACGCCGCGCACCGCTGCCAGGAAGTCCGCCACTGCACCCTCGGCATTGCCGCCGGTGCCGGCACCCAAGAATCTGCCCATGCCCACTGTTGCCGCTCCTCCCGTGCCGATTCCGGTCAAGAAAGACCCGAAGCTGGCCAACAACTGGAAATCCAAGAACGTTGCCGACCTGAGCGATGCCGAAGTCATCGCCATGCCCGACAGCGAATACATGAACGACAAGCAGCTGGCCTACTTCCGCCTGAAGCTGGTGGGCCTGAAAGAGGACATCCTGGCCAATGCCGGCCAGACCACCGAGAACCTGCGCGAGGACACGGTGGTGGTGCCCGACCCGGCCGACCGCGCCACCATCGAGGAAGAGCATGCGCTGGAGTTGCGCACGCGCGACCGCGAGCGCAAGCTGCTGAAGAAGATCGAGCAGTCGATTGCCCGCATCGACTCGGGCGACTACGGCTATTGCGACGAAACCGGCGAGCCCATCGGCGTGCCGCGCCTGCTGGCGCGCCCCACGGCCACGCTGTCGCTCGGGCGCAGCAGCGCCGCGAGCTGAAGCAGAAGATGTTCGGCGACTGAGCAGGCAGGCTTCCATCGCGGAGAACCCCAGCCATGAGCAAGGATTCCGGACAGGGCAGCGGCCTGCTGTCGAAGATGGTGAAGTTCGTCAAGAGCCCGACCACGCACTGGTCGGATCTTGACCGCCCCGAGGGCAATGGCGGGGACACCGAGTCGCGCCTGGCGCTCAAGGAGATGATCGAGCGCAAGCGCCGCAACGATTTCGTGCGCAACCGCGAATTCGACATGCTGCGCAAGGTGCGCCGGCGCGAAACCCTGAGGGACAGCGACCTGGCCGCGGGCCCGTCCTTCTACCCCAGCAGCCAGCCGGCCAACACCGGTGAGCGCGCCCGCACGCTGAAGAAGATCGACGAGATCGAGGCGCAGATGTCCACCGCCTGGTTCAATCGCAACGCGGCGGCCGGGCCACAGGCCGCGGGCGCCAGCCAGGAGGCGCCACAGCCGGCGGGCGATCCCTACGCGAAGACCGCACCCACGCCGATGTCCCTGCCCGCGGCCGAGCGCACCACGCTGCCCCCGGCAGCGGCCTTCGCCCCGACGCTGACCATGGATCAGACGGTAGGCCACGAACCCGTCGTCCCACCTCCCTTGCTGGCACCCGTGCCCGACATGGCGCCGGTGTCCGCCCCAGTCCCAGCACCAGCTTCATCCCCGGCCGGCCCGCGCCTGCTGGGCGACGTGCCGGAGTTCAACGTCGAGGTCGTGGCCGCCGCCAAGCAGGATCCGGAGATCGAGGAGGCCGCCATCCGCTTCGCCAACGGCGACGTGGCGGGCGCCGAGGCGGTGCTGCTGGACCTGGTGGGCATGGGCGGCTCGCGGCGCGATGACGTCGACACCTGGCTGACGCTGTTCGACCTGTACCGCTGCGCCAGCGAGCCGACCAAGTTCGACGACGCGGCGTTCGATTTCGCCGCCATCTTCGGCCGCTCGGCGCCGCAGTGGGCGCTGGTGACCGAGGCGGTGTCGTCGCCCGCACCCATGGCGGTGCAGCCGGCGGCGGTCAGCGCCGGGCTGTTCCACTGGACCTGCCCTTCCACCATGGGCACGCAGTCGGTGGCCGCGCTCAAGGCCACGCTGGATCGCCATGCGCCGCCCTGGCGCATCGACTGGCGGCATGTGAAGGCCATCGAGCCGGCGGCCGTGCCCGGCTTGATCGACGTGCTCAGCCGCTGGGCCGAAACGCCGGCGCGGCTGAAGTTCCACGGTGCCGAACGCCTCCTCGAAGTGCTGACCGGGCATTCGCCCACCGATGATCGCGAGGCCGATCCGCAGTGGTGGCTGGCGCGCCTGGCGCTGCTGCGGGTGATGGGCGAGATGGACGAGTTCGAACTGGTGGCGCTCAACTATTGCGTCACCTACGAGGTGTCGCCGCCCGCCTGGGAAGAACCCAGGAGCCGCTACAGCAACGCGACCGAGGAAGGGCAGACGCTGGTGCCCAGCGAACTGCCCGCTGAAGAAGGCCCGGCGCCCGCGCCGTCCTTCGCCGGCACCGAAACCCCGGCTGCCGGACCGGCCGTGGACAACGGCATCGTCAAGGCCACGTTCGAGGGCGAATACATCGGCACCGCCGGCGAGGCGCTGCAGCCGCTGAATGCGCAGACCACGGCCACGGCGTACGAGATCAACTGCCGCAAGCTGCTGCGGGTGGACTTCGGCGCCGCCGGCGATCTGCTGAACTGGTGCATGGAGCAGCAGGGCAAGGGCCGCAGCGTCACGCTCAAGCAGGTCAATCGCCTGGTGGCCGCGTTCTTCGGTGTCATCGGCATCACCGAGTCGGCGCGGGTGATGCTGCGCACGGACTGACATCCCCTGAGGCGCCTGCGGCGCCTTCCCCCAGGGGACAACGCTGGTGGCCGGGGGCCCCGGCCACGGCGTTCCGGGGCGGCCTGCTCCGCGGCCCTTTTGCGCTTGCTTCGCTGCGCATGCCGTTGGCGGTGGCGGTCTTGAAGAACGCGGGCGTCGTCCCCATCTCGGCGCGATGGAACCATTTCACGGCACCACCATCGTCAGCGTGCGGCGCCAGACGCCCGAAGGCTGGCAAGTCGCCATCGGGGGCGACGGGCAGGTCACGCTGGGCAACATCGTCGTCAAGGGCTCGGCGCGCAAGGTGCGCCGGCTGTACCACGGCAAGGTGCTGGCCGGCTTTGCCGGCGCCACGGCCGACGCCTTCACGCTGTTCGAGCGCTTCGAGGCCAAGCTGGAAAAGCACCAGGGCCACCTGACGCGCGCCGCCATCGAGCTGACCAAGGACTGGCGCACCGACCGCGTGCTGCGCCGGCTCGAGGCCATGCTGGCCGTGGCCGACAAGGAGGCCTCGCTCATCATCACCGGCAACGGCGACGTGCTGGAGCCCGAGCATGGCCTGGTGGCCATCGGCTCGGGCGGCGCCTATGCGCAGGCCGCCGCCCGCGCGCTGCTGGAGCACACCGAACTGCCCGCCGACCAGGTGGTGAAGAAGGCGCTGGAGATCGCCGGCGAGCTGTGCATCTACACCAACATGCACCACACCATCGAAACGCTCTGACGGGTGGCGCGCCCGGTGCGCACCCGTTCGCTCATGAATTGATAGTGGCCTGCGCTCGCCGTGCAATGATTTCAAGCCAAATGATTCTGAAATCGGCTATTGACCAGCGCAGGCAGCTATTGTTTTTGTAATAGATACCTTCCATGTCCAGCATGACCCCGCAGGAGATCGTCTCCGAACTCGACCGCCACATCATTGGCCAGAACGACGCCAAGCGCGCCGTCGCCATCGCGCTGCGCAACCGCTGGCGGCGCCAGCAGGTCGACGAGAAGCTGCGGCCCGAGATCACGCCCAAGAACATCCTGATGATCGGCCCCACCGGCGTCGGCAAGACCGAGATTGCGCGCCGGCTGGCGCGGCTGGCCAACGCGCCCTTCATCAAGGTCGAGGCGACCAAGTTCACCGAGGTGGGCTACGTCGGCAAGGATGTCGATTCGATCATCCGCGACCTGGCCGAAATGGCCGTCAAGCAGCAGCGCGAGCAGGCCATGAAGGCGCACCGCACGCGCGCCGAGGACCTGGCCGAGGACCGCATCCTCGACGTGCTGCTGCCGCCCGCGCGCAACGCCGACGGCAGCAACGCGCCCGCCACCGACGGCGCGGCGCGCCAGGGCTTTCGCAAGAAGCTGCGCGAGGGCCAGCTCGACGACAAGGAGATCGAACTCGAACTGGCCCAGCCAGCGCCCACCATGGAGATTATGGGCCCGCCTGGCATGGAAGACATGGCCGAGCAGCTCAAGGGCATGTTCGGGCAACTCGGGGCCGGCCGGCGCAAGCTGCGGCGCGTGAAGATCGGCGAGGCGATGAAGCTGCTGGTGGACGAGGAGGCCGGCAAGCTGGTGAACGAGGACGAACTGCGCAGCGAGGCGCTGCGCAACCTGGAGCAGAACGGCATCGTCTTCATCGACGAGATCGACAAGGTGGCCTCGCGCAGCATGGAAGGCGGCGGCAGCACAGCCGAGGTGTCGCGCCAGGGCGTGCAGCGCGACCTGCTGCCGCTGGTGGAAGGCACCACGGTGAGCACCAAGTACGGCATGGTGCGCACCGACCACATCCTGTTCATCGCCTCGGGCGCGTTCCACCTGTCCAAGCCGAGCGACCTGATTCCCGAACTGCAGGGGCGCTTGCCGATCCGCGTCGAGCTCGCGTCGCTGTCCGTGCAGGACTTCGAGGCCATCCTGACCCAGACCGACGCCAACCTGGTGCGCCAGTACCAGGCGCTGCTGGCCACCGAGGGCGTGACGCTGACGTTCACGCCCGAGGGCATCTCGCGCCTGGCCGAGATCGCCTGCGCCGTGAACGAGTCGACCGAGAACATCGGCGCGCGCCGGCTGTCGACCGTGATGGAGCGGCTGCTGGACGAGGTGAGCTTCGACGCCACCAAACTCGAGGGCCAGACGGTGACCATCGACGCCGCCTACGTCGACGCGCGCCTGGCGGCGCTGAGCCGCGACGAGGACCTGTCGCGCTACATCCTCTGAGCGGGGGCGGGCGAGCGCCCGCTTCTCTGGAAGCGTGGGCGCTTCAAAAATAGGAGCTTCTGGCGCCTGTCATATGGTCATTTCAGATAGTTTTCTATCTGAAAACATTGATTGATGTGCGCAAGCAGCTATTATTTTGATGGCGCCCGGCCGGGGTGCTGCCTGCCCGCTGCGTTGTCCACTGCGCGACCCGCCAGCCGGGTTATCCACAATGGCGTCGACCATCACTTTGACTATGCGCGCTAAGTTGCTCATTTCAAAGGGGTTTCGCTGTGGATATCTGAGGGAAAACCCAGCTAAGCTCTTGATTTCATTGAAATAATTTGTAGGTCGTCCTTGCCTGCCTGGCTTTTCCTGCTACAGTGCAAAAAGTGCAATTAAGTGGGGAAAGTGCCATTCCCCGGTGTTTGGGCACTCAAGGCAGGGAAATTCGCGTGTTTCAAGGGGCGTCGTCGCTGAGTCTGGATGCAAAGGGAAGGCTTTCCGTGCCTACCCGGCACCGTGACGTCCTGAGCGCCACCGCCGCCGGCCAGCTCACCATCACCAAGCACCCGCACGGCTGCCTGATGGTGTTTCCGCGCCCCGAGTGGGAGAAGTTCCGCGAGCGCATCGCCCGGCTGCCCATGTCCGCCCAGTGGTGGAAGCGCATCTTCCTGGGCAACGCCATGGACGTGGACATGGACGGCACCGGCCGCGTGCTGGTGTCGCCCGAGCTGCGCCAGGCCGCCGGCCTGACGCGCGACGTGATGCTGCTGGGCATGGGCCAGCACTTCGAGCTGTGGGACAAGACGACCTACGAAGCCAAGGAGGCCGAGGCCATGCAGGCCGGCATGCCCGAGGCCTTCGAGGACTTCGCTTTTGAGGCAGGAGGCGGGTGAGCACATGGTCACACACCACGGTCCTGCTGAACGAGGCGACAGACGCCCTCATCACGGACCCGCAAGGTCAGTACGTGGATGCCACGTTCGGCCGGGGCGGGCATGCGCGCCTGATCCTGCAGCGGCTGGCGCCGCAGGGCAGCCTGGTGGCCTTCGACAAGGACCCCGAGGCGCTGGCCGAGGCAGCGCGCATTCAGGATGCGCGCTTCTCGATCCGACACCAGGGCTTTGCCGCGCTGGGCGAGCTGCCGGCGGGCAGTGCGGCCGGGGTGCTGATGGACTTAGGGATCAGCTCGCCGCAGATCGACAACCCCGCGCGGGGTTTTTCTTTTCGTGCCGACGGCCCGCTGGACATGCGCATGGACCCTACGCGCGGCCAGAGCGCGGCCGAATGGCTGGCGGTGGCCGATCAACGGCAGATCGCGGAGGTGATTCGTGACTACGGCGAAGAACGGTTTGCTGGCCCCATTGCAAAGGCGATTGTGTCGCGCCGACAGGAACGGGGCCCTGTTGCAACCACCCTTGAACTGGCCGAACTCGTGGCTGGCGCGGTCAAAACCCGCGAGCCGGGCCAGAACCCTGCAACGCGCACATTTCAGGCTGTTCGGATTTTCGTCAACGCCGAGCTTGAAGAGCTCGAGCAGGCGCTGAAGGCCAGCCTGCATGTGCTGCAACCCGGAGGTCGGCTCGTGGTGATCAGCTTCCATTCACTGGAAGACCGCATCGTCAAGCAGTTCATCGCCCGCCATTCGAAGGCGGTGGTGGACCGCCGCGCGCCGTTCGCCGAGCCGGCGCCCACGCTGCTGCGCGCGCTGGGCCGCGTGAAACCGTCCGAGGCCGAAGTGGCCGCCAACCCGCGCGCGCGCAGCGCCGTGATGCGCGTGGCCGAGCGCACGGAGGCGCCGGCATGACCCGGCTTTCCATCGTGCTGCTGGCCGCCGTCATGGTGTCGGCGCTGTACCTGGTGCGGGTGCAGTACGACTCGCGCCGCCTGTTCACCGAGCTGGACCGCGCCACCGCCGAGGCGCGCCGGCTGGAGACCGAGCGCAGCCGCCTGGAGGTGGAAAAGCGCGCCGAGGCGACCTCGCTGCGCGTCGAGAAGCTGGCCAAGGACAAGCTGGCCATGCGCACGGTCACGCCCGCCATCACGGAGTACGTCACGTCGTCGGCAGCCGTGCCGGCGGCATCCGCTGCGGCGTCAGGGAGCCGGCCATGAGGGATATCCGCTACACCTCCAGCCCGCTGCTGGCCTCCAAGACGCCGGTCTGGCGCAGCAAGTTCATCGTCGCCATGCTGGCGCTGGCCTTCATCGGCCTGACCGCGCGCGCGGCCTACGTGCAGGTGTTCGGCAACGCCTTCTTCCAGCGCCAGGGTGAAGTGCGCTTCGCCCGCACGCTGGAGATGCCGGCCAGCCGCGGCCGCATCTTCGACCGCAACGGCCTGCTTCTGGCTTCCAGCGTGGTGGCGCCCAGCATCTGGGCCATCCCCGAGGACGTGGACCGCAACCCGGCCAAGCTGCAGCAGCTCGCCAAGCTGCTGGGCATGCCGCTGGCCGACCTGAACAAGCGCCTGTCCAACGAGGACAAGACTTTCGTCTGGCTCAAGCGCCAGGTCGACGAGCCGGTGGCCAAGCAGATCGCCGAGCTGAAGATCGCCGGCATCTACCAGCGCAAGGAATACAAGCGCAGATACCCCGAGGGCGAGGCGGCCACGCACGTGGTGGGCTTCGCCAACGTCGAGAACAAGGGCCTGGAAGGCGCCGAGCTGTCGTTCGAGAAGCAGCTGGCCGGCAAGCCCGGATCGCGCCGCGTCATCAAGGACCGCCTGGGCCGCGTGGTGGAGGCCGTGGGCGACGAGGTGCCGCCGGTGGACGGGCAGGACATCCAGCTGTCCATCGATTCCAAGGTGCAGTTCTTCGCCTACCAGAAGCTGCGCGATGCCGTGACGGCCAACAAGGCCAAGTCCGGCAGCGTGGTGGTGCTGGACGCCCAGACCGGCGAGGTGCTGGCGCTGGCCAACTACCCCAGCTATTCGCCCGACAACCGCCGCAACCTGAGCGGCGCACAGCTGCGCAACATCGCGGTCACCGACACCTTCGAGCCGGGCTCCATCATGAAGCCCATCACCGTGGCGATGGCGCTCGAGGCGGGCAAGGTCACGCCGCAGACCTCGATCCCCACGGCGCCCGGTTTCTACAAGCTCGACAAGTTCACCATCCGCGACACGCGCAACCACGGCACGCTCACCGTCGAGGGCGTGGTGCAGAAGTCCAGCAACGTCGGCTCGCTGAAGATCGCGCAGCGGCTGTCCGCACAGGACATGTGGGAGACCTATGCAGCGCTGGGCTACGGTCGCAAGCCGGATCTGGCCTTCCCCGGCGCCGCCACCGGCCGCGTGCGGCACTGGAAGAGCTGGAAGCCGGTGGAGCAGGCCACCATGTCGTACGGCTACGGCCTGTCGGCTTCGCTGTTCCAGATGGCGCACTCGTACACCGTGTTCTCGCACGACGGCGCCATCATTCCCGCCACGCTGCTGAAGGCGCCCGAAGGCGCCGAGGTGCAGGGCGTGCGCGTGTTTTCCGAGAAGAACGCGCGCGCCGTGCGCAAGATGCTCGAGATGGCCGCCGGCCCCGGCGGCACCGGTCAGCGCGCGCAGACCGTGGGCTATTCGGTGGGCGGCAAGTCGGGCACCGCGCGCAAGCAGCAGGGCAAGGGCTATGCCGCCAACAAGTACCGCGCCTGGTTCGCCGGCATGGCGCCCATCGACAAGCCGCGCGTCATCGTGGCGGTGATGGTGGACGAGCCCAGCAACGGCGTGTACTACGGCGGTGCCGTGGCGGCGCCGGTGTTCAGCGAAGTGGTGCAGCAGACGCTGCGCATCATGGGCGTGCAGCCCGACATGGCCGTGAAGCCCGCCATCGTGGCCGAGCAGGTGGAGGAGTCGTTCTGATGATGAGGCTCCCCTGAGTCGCTGACGCACCTTCCCCCTCTGCTGCGCGAGGGAGGACATCGCCAGCGGGCGGGCCAAGCCCTTCCGCGGCGATCGCTGGCATGGCCTGCTCCGCGGCCATCGGTTGGCTGCAGGCGCTCGCACCCCATGGGGAGACGCAAGCGTGATGACGTTGCTGGCTTCGCCCCAGGAGGCTGCACGCTGGTTGCGCGCGCGGGTGACCGGGCGCCTGCACACCGACAGCCGGCAGGTGCGCGAAGGCGATGGCTTCATCGCCTGGCCCGGCGCCGCCACCGACGGCCGGCGCTTCGTGGCGGGCGCGCTGGCGCAGGGTGCCAGCGCCTGCCTGGTCGAGCAGCAGGGTGTCGAGGCCTTCGGTTTCGATGCGCCATCGGTGGCGGTCTATCCGCAGTTGAAGGCCGCCACCGCGCCGATCGCGGCGGCGTACTACGAGGCGCCGTCACAGGCCCTGAACGTGATCGCGGTGACCGGCACCAACGGCAAGACGTCGACGGCGTTCTGGCTGTCCTGCTTGCTCTCGAAAGTGAAGCTGCCGGCGCTGTCTCCGTGCGGCCTGGTGGGTACTTTGGGTGTGGGTCTGCCGGGCCAAATGGTGCCGACGGGCATGACCACGCCCGATCCGGTGCTGCTGCAGCAGCGCTTTCGCGAATTCGTCGACGGCGGCGTGCGCTCCTGCGCCATCGAGGCGTCGTCCATCGGTATCGTCGAGCGCCGGCTGGATGCCACGGCCATCCGAGTGGCCGTGTTCACCAACTTCACGCAGGACCACCTCGACTACCACGGCAACATGGACGCCTACTGGCAGGCCAAGGCCGCGCTGTTCGACTGGCCGCAGCTGCAGTCGGCCGTGATCCAACTGGACGACCCGCGCGCGCACCTGCTGCTGGCGCAGGCCGAGGCGCGTGGGCTCGATGTGTGGACGGTGTCGCGCCAGCGGCCCGCCCGGCTGGCGGCGGTCGATGTCACCTATGGTGCGGCCGGCATGGCGTGGGTGGTGCGCGAGGGCGATGCCTCGGTGCCCATCCGCACCAATCTGGTAGGCGAATACAACATCGACAACCTGATGTGCGTGCTGGGCGCGCTGCGCGCCCTGGGCGTGCCGCTGAACGACGCCGTGGCGGCCTGCACCGACCTGCCGGCGGTGCCGGGCCGCATGCAACGCATCGACGTGCCGGGTGCGCCGCTGGCGGTGGTCGACTATGCACACACTTCCGATGCCCTCGAGAAGGCGCTGGGCGCCTTGCGGCCGCTGGTCAGCGAGCGCGGTGGCCGGCTGTGGTGCGTGTTCGGCTGTGGTGGCAACCGCGATGCGCGCAAGCGCCCGTTGATGGGCGCGGCCGCTGAAGGCGGTGCAGACCGCGTGGTGATCACCAGCGACAACCCGCGCGATGAAGCGCCGCAAGCCATCATCGACGCGGTGCTGGCGGGCCTTCGGCAACCCGCCCAGGCCCGCGTGGTGGTCGACCGCGCCGAAGCCATCGCGCGCGCGCTGCGCGACGCCGATCCGCGCGACGTGGTGCTGATCGCCGGCAAGGGGCACGAGGACTATCAGGAAGTGCGCGGCCAGCGCCTGCCGTTCTCCGACCAGACCCTGGCGCTGCAGGCGCTGCGCCAGCGCATGGAGGCCGCGGCATGACGGCCATGAACCTGAGCCTGCGCGAAGTGGCCGAATCGCTGACCGGCGCGCGCCTGGTGGGCGACGGCGCCACCCTGTGTGCGCGCGTGCATTCGGACACGCGCAGCCTGCAGCCGGGCGCCCTGTTCGTGGCCCTCAAGGGCGAGCGCTTCGATGCCGCCAGCTTTCTGCCCGACGCGGCGGCCAAGGGCGCGGTGGCGGCCCTGTGCGACGCGAGCGCGGCAGCGCAGCTGACGGCCTCCGGCCTGCCTGGCGTGCTGGTGCCGGACGCGAAGATCGGGCTGGGTGAGTTGGCGCGCCAGTGGCGCCGCCGCTTCGCCGGGCCGCTGATCGCCGTCACCGGCAGCAACGGCAAGACCACGGTGACGCAGATGATCGCCTCCATCCTGCGGGTCTGGCGGGGCGATGCGGCCCTGGCCACCGAGGGCAACTTCAACAACGACATCGGCCTGCCGCTGACGCTGCTGCGTCTGCGGCCCAGCACCCAGGCGGCGGTGGTGGAGCTGGGCATGAACCACCCCGGCGAGATCGCCTACCTGGCCGGTATCGCCGAGCCCACGGTGGCGCTGGTCAACAACGCGCAGCGCGAGCACCAGGAGTTCATGACCAGCGTGGAAGCCGTGGCGCGCGAGAACGGCTCGGTGCTGGCGGCCTTGCCCGAAGGCGGCGTGGCGGTGTTTCCGGCCGGCGACGACTACAGCGCGCTGTGGCGGCAACTGGCCGCGGGGCGGCGCGTGGTGCAGTTCGGCGACCCGGCAGCGGGCGCCGAGGTCGCGGACCGGCGCGCGGACTGGCGGCAGGACCATTGGTCCGTGGCGGCCGATACGGCGGCGGGCCCGCTCGAGTTCGAACTGCATGTGGCCGGCCGGCACAACGTGCGCAACGCGCTCGCGGCCACCGCGTGCGCGCTGGCCGCAGGCGCGCCGCTGGCGGCGGTGGCGCAGGGCCTGACGGCCTTCCGGCCGGTCAAGGGGCGCTCGCGCACCTTCATGCTGCGCCACCGTGGCCGCGCCATCACGCTGGTGGACGACACCTACAACGCCAACCCCGACTCGGTGCGCGCCATCATCGACGTGCTGGCCGAGCTTGCCGGCCCGCGCCTGCTGGTGCTGGGCGACATGGGCGAGGTGGGCGAGCGCGGCCCGGCCTTCCACGCCGAAGTGGGCAGCTACGCGCGTGAGCGTGGCATCGAGCGCGTGCTGGCCCACGGGC
This sequence comes from Ottowia beijingensis, assembly GCF_013423955.1. Classification (GTDB taxonomy): domain Bacteria; phylum Pseudomonadota; class Gammaproteobacteria; order Burkholderiales; family Burkholderiaceae_C; genus Ottowia; species Ottowia beijingensis. Next base: position 2,522,833 of record NZ_JACCKX010000001.1, read on the forward strand.
CGCTGGCCATCCACAGCGCCATGGCCTTTGGCGGCGGTCGGCATTTCGACGACATCCAGGCCTTGACGGACGCCGTGCGCGCGCACCTGCCGCAGTGCGCGTCGATTGCCGTGAAGGGTTCGCGCTTCATGCGCATGGAGCGCGTGGTGCAGGCGTTGACGGCGTCGCCCGCCAGCGACGGGGAGGGCGCCGATGCTGCTTAGTCTGGCCGCCTGGCTGCAGACGCTGTCGCCGGAGCTCGGCTTCTTCCGCGTCTTCCAATACCTCACGTTTCGCGCCGTGATGGCCGCCATGACCGCCCTGGTCATCGGCCTGTTTGCCGGGCCGTGGGTGATCCGCAAGCTGACCGAGCTGAAGATCGGCCAGCCGGTGCGCGGCTACGCCATGGAGACACATCTGTCCAAGAGCGGCACGCCGACCATGGGCGGCGTGCTGGTGCTGTTTGCCATTGCGCTGTCCACGCTGCTGTGGTTCGACTGGTCGAACCGCTTCGTCTGGATCGTGATGGTGGTCACCTTCGGCTTCGGCGCCATCGGCTGGGTCGACGACTGGCGCAAGGTGGTCAACAAGGACCCCGAGGGCATGCGCTCGCGCGAGAAGTATTTCTGGCAATCGGTGATCGGCCTGGTGGCCGCGCTGTACCTGGTGTTTGCCATCTCCGGCGCGTCCAATGCGCAGGTGTGGGCGCTGTTCGTCAACTGGGTGTCCTCGGGCTTCACCATCGACCTGCCCTCGGCCGCCGGCCTGCTGGTGCCCTTCTTCAAGGAGATCACCTACCCGCTGGGCGTGGTCGGGTTCGTGATCCTGAGCTACCTGGTCATCGTCGGCGCCAGCAACGCCGTGAACCTGACCGACGGGCTGGACGGCCTGGCCATCATGCCCGTCATCATGGTCGGTTCGGCGCTGGGTATCTTTGCCTACGTCACCGGCAGTTCGGTGTATTCGAAGTACCTGCTGTTCCCGCACATCCCGGGCACGGGCGAGCTGCTCATCTTCTGCGCCGCCATGGCCGGTGCCGGGCTGGCCTTCCTGTGGTTCAACGCGCACCCGGCGCAGGTGTTCATGGGCGACGTGGGCGCCCTGGCGCTGGGCGGCGCGCTGGGCACCATCGCGGTCATCGTGCGGCAGGAGATCGTGCTGGCCATCATGGGCGGCATCTTCGTCGTCGAGGCACTGTCGGTGATGCTGCAGGTCACCTGGTTCAAGTACACCAAGCGCCGCTACGGCGAAGGCCGGCGCCTGCTCAAGATGGCGCCGCTGCACCACCACTTCGAGCGCAGCGGTTGGGCCGAGACGCAGGTCGTTGTGCGCTTCTGGATCATCACCATGCTGCTGTGCCTGATCGGCCTGGCATCCTTGAAACTGAGGTGAGGCCATGACGATGCTGCAAGACCGTCATGTGCTGATCCTGGGGCTGGGCCTGTCGGGCCTGGCCATGGCCCGCTGGTGCGCCGCGCAAGGCGCCAGCGTGACCGTGGCCGACACGCGCGACGCGCCGCCGCAGCTGGAGGCGCTGCGTGCGCAGGTGCCCGCGGCCCGCTTCGTGGCCGGGCCGATGGACGCCGCGCTGGTCGACGATGCCAGCCTGCGCGCGGTGTACCGCAGCCCGGGCCTGGCGCCCGCCGCGATTTCCAGTGTCGTCAACGCCGCCCGCGAGCGCGGCCTGCCGGTCAGTGGTGAACTGGGCCTGTTCGCCCAGGCCCTGGCCGACCTGAAGGCGCAGCGCGGCTATGCACCCGCCGTGCTGGCCATCACCGGCACCAACGGCAAGACCACGGTGACGGCGCTGACCGGGCAACTGGTCGAGCGCGCCGGCCTGTCGGTGGTCGTGGCCGGCAACATCGGCCCGACGCTGCTGGAAACCCTGCAGGCCCACCTGGCGGACGACAGCCTGCCGCAGGCCTGGGTGCTGGAGCTGTCCAGCTTCCAGCTCGACGGCAGCGACGACTTCGAGCCCACGGCCGCCACCGTGCTCAACGTCACGCAGGACCATCTGGACTGGCATGGCGACATGGCGGCCTACGCGGCGGCCAAGGCGCGCATCTTTGGCGAGCGCGCGGTGATGGTGCTGAACCGCAACGACGACGCCGTGATGGCCATGCGCCCCGCCGCACCGGCCAAGCTGCCGAAGGGCGCGCCCAGGCCCGTGCCGCGCAGCGTGGTGAGCTTCGGCGCCGACATGCCCGCCGAGCCGGGCGACTTCGGCATCGAGGTGGTGGGCGGCATGGCCTGGCTGGTGCGTGCGCAGGAGGCCGACGAAACCCTGCGCCGCCGCAAGGATGTGGAGGTCGAACTGCACATCCAGCGCCTGATGCCCGCCGACGCGCTGCGCATCCGCGGTCGCCACAACGCCGTCAACGCGCTGGCCGCGCTGGCGCTGGCCACCAGCGCGGGCTGCCAGCTCGGCCCGATGCTGTACGGCCTGCGCGAATACCGCGGCGAGCCGCACCGCGTCGAATCCATCGGCCTGCTGGGCGGCATCGAGTACTTCGACGACAGCAAGGGCACCAACGTGGGCGCCACCGTGGCCGCGCTGGAGGGCCTGGGCGCCGAGCGCAAGCTGGTGGTGATCCTGGGCGGCGACGGCAAGGGGCAGGACTTCACGCCGCTGGCGGCGCCCGTGTCGCGCTTCGTGCGGGCGGTGGTGCTGATCGGCCGCGATGCGCCGCAGGTGCGCGCCGCGCTGGCCGATGCCGGCGTGCCGCTGCTGGACGCCACCGGCATGGCCGATGCGGTGGCCCAGGCGCGCGCGCGGGCACACCCCGGCGATGCCGTGCTGCTGTCGCCCGCCTGCGCCAGCCTGGACATGTTCAAGGACTACGCCGAGCGCGCGGAGGTGTTCCGCGCCGCCGTGCGCGACCTGGCGCTGGCCGAGGGAACCGAGATGGAGGTGCTGTCATGACAGCCGCCGCAGAAACACTGACGCCGCCCGCAGGCAAGAAGCCGCGCAAGCCGCGCAGCCGCCAGCGCGTGGACGACCTGCCGGTGCGCATCGGTGGCATGGAATACGCGCGCACGGCCAGCACGCCGTCGCGCCTGCTGGGGTTCGACCAGGCGCTGATCTGGGTCTGCGTAGCCCTGCTGGCCTGGGGCCTGGTGATGGTGTATTCGGCCAGCATCGCGCTGCCCGACAACCCGCGCTTCGAGCGCTATTCGCCCAACCACTTCGCCATGCGCCACGCGTTCTGGATCCTGCTGTCCTTCGTGGCGGCGCTGATCACCTTCCAGGTGCGCATGGACTGGTGGGAGAAGATGGCGCCGTGGCTGTTCGTGGTGTCGCTGGCTTTGCTGATCGCGGTGCTGATCCCGCACATCGGCAACATGGTCAACGGCGCGCGCCGCTGGATCTCGCTCGGTCCCATCAGCTTCCAGCCGTCCGAGCTGGCGAAGATCGCCGTGCTGCTGTACGCCGCCGACTACATGGTGCGCAAGATGGACGTGAAGGAGCGCTTCTTCCGCGCCGTTCTGCCCATGGGCGTGGCGGTGGGCGTGGTGGGCCTGCTGCTGCTGGCGCAGCCCGACATGGGCGCCTTCATGGTGATCGCGGTCATCGCCATGGGCATCCTGTTCCTGGGTGGCGTGAACGCGCGCATGTTCTTCCTCATCGCCTTCGTGCTGGTGGGCATCTTCGCCGCCATGATCTGGGCCTCGCCCTGGCGGCGCGAGCGCATCTTTGCCTACCTCGACCCGTGGAGCGAGGAGCACGCGCTGGGCAAGGGCTACCAGCTGTCGCACGCGCTGATCGCCATCGGCCGGGGCGAGGTGTTCGGCGTTGGCCTGGGCGGCAGCGTGGAGAAGCTGCACTGGCTGCCCGAGGCGCACACCGACTTTCTCACCGCCATCATCGGCGAGGAGTTCGGCCTGGTCGGGCTGGTGTGCGTGATCTTCCTGTTCATGTGGCTCACGCGCCGCATCATGGTCATCGGCCGCCAGGCCATCGCGCTGGACCGCGTGTTCAGCGGCCTGGTGGCGCAGGGCATCGGCCTGTGGCTGGGCTTCCAGGCCTTCATCAACATCGGCGTGAACCTGGGCGCGCTGCCCACCAAGGGCTGACGCTGCCCTTCATGAGCTACGGCGGCTCGGCCATTTTGGCCAACATGGTGGCCATTGCCATCGTGCTGCGGGTCGATGTTGAAAACCGTCGCCTCATGCACGGAGGCCGGGCATGAGGCGACGGTTTCGCCAAAACCGGCCGTGCGCGCAGCGCAGCATGCCGCCGTGCGGCATGGCTCATGCACGGAGGCCGGGCATGAGGCGCTTCAGTGCAGCAAATCAGGCGATAGCCATTTGGCGCCATTCTTCGATTCAAAAAGAAGCTGCTGGCGCCCGTAAATCGAGAGCTAGAGGCGTTTTTGTTGAATCAAAAATTCAGCAAGTCCCCCTGTTGAGGCGCTGCCCCTGACGACCGGAGGCCGCGCATGAGCGCCAAGTGCGCGCTCGTGATGGCCGGCGGCACCGGCGGCCACATCTTTCCGGGCCTGGCCGTGGCCGAGGCGCTGCGCGCGCGCGGCTGGCGCGTGCACTGGCTGGGCGCCCCCGCCAGCATGGAGGCACAACTGGTGCCGCCGCGCGGCTTCGACTTCGAGGCGGTGGAATTCGGCGGCGTGCGCGGCAAGGGCGTGTCGACCCTGGTGCTGCTGCCGCTGCGCCTGCTGAAAGCCTTCGGGCAAAGCATCGGCGTGATCCGCCGCGTGAAGCCCGACGTGCTGGTGGGCCTGGGCGGCTACATCACCTTTCCCGGTGGCCTGATGGGCGTGGCCCTGAACAAGCCGCTGGTGCTGCACGAGCAGAACTCGGTCGCCGGCATGGCCAACAAGGTGCTGGCCGGCGTGGCCGATCGCGTGTTCACCGCCTTCCCCGGCGTCTTACCGAAGGCGCGCAAGGTGCAGTGGGTGGGCAACCCGCTGCGCGCCGCGTTCAAGCAAGTCCCCGCGCCGGCCGAGCGTTTTGCCGGCCGCAGTGGCCCACTGAAGGTGCTGGTGGTGGGCGGCAGCCTGGGCGCGCAGGCGCTGAACGAGGTGGTGCCCAAGGCACTGGCGCTGATGCCGCCCGCGCAGCGCCCCATCGTGCTGCACCAGAGCGGCGCCAAGCAGATCGACGCGCTGCGCGCCAACTACCAGGCCGCCGGCGTGCAGGCCGAGTGCGTGCCCTTCATCGACGACATGGCGCGCGCCTATGCCGACGCCGATCTGGTGATCTGCCGCGCCGGCGCCACCACCGTGACCGAGATCGCCGCCATCGGCGCCGCCGCGCTGTTCGTGCCGTTTCCGCACGCGGTGGACGACCACCAGACCACCAACGCGAAGTTCCTGGTCGACCAGGGTGCGGGCTGGCTGATCCAGCAGCGCGATCTGACGCCGCAAGGCCTGGCTGATCTGCTTCAGAAAAAGAGCGTTCCGCGCTGGTGCAGGCGGCGCAGAAGGCCAAAACGATGCAGAAAACAAACGCCGTGGAGGACGTGGTCGCCGCCTGTGAGGAGCTAACGGCATGAAGCACGCCATCCGCCACATCCACTTCGTCGGCATCGGCGGCGCCGGCATGAGCGGCATCGCCGAGGTGCTGCACAACCTGGGCTACACGGTGTCCGGCTCCGACCTTGCTGATGGCGCCACGCTGCGGCGCCTGGCCGGCATGGGCATCCGCACCTTCATCGGCCACGCCGCCGCCAATGTGGAGGGCGCGGACGCGGTGGTCACCTCCACCGCCGTCAAGCCTGACAACCCCGAGGTGCTGATCGCGCGCGAGCGGCGCATTCCCGTGGTGCCGCGCGCCATGATGCTGGCCGAGCTGATGCGCCTGAAGCAGGGCATCGCCATTGCAGGCACGCACGGCAAGACGACGACCACCAGCCTGGTGGCCAGCGTGCTGGCCGAGGGCGGGCTGGACCCGACCTTCGTCATCGGCGGGCGCCTGAACAGTGCCGGCGCCAACGCGCGGCTGGGCTCGGGCGACTACATCGTGGTCGAGGCCGATGAATCCGACGCCTCCTTCCTCAACCTGCTGCCCGTGATGGCCGTCGTCACCAACATCGACGCCGACCACATGGAGACCTACGGCCACGACTTCGGCAAGCTGAAGCAGGCCTTCGTCGACTTCCTGCACAAGATGCCGTTCTACGGCACCGCCATCCTGTGCCTCGAAAGCCCGGCGGTGCGCGAGATCGCCGGCAACCTGGCCTGCCCGGTCATCACCTACGGCTTTGCCGAGGATGCGCAGGTGCGCGCCGTCGACGTGCGCGCGGCGCACGGCCAGATGCACTTCACCGTGCAGCGCCGCAATGGCGTGCAGCTGCCCGATCTGCCGGTGGTGCTGAACCTGGCGGGCGAGCACAACGTGCTGAACGCGCTGTCGGCCATCGCCGTGGCGACCGAGCTGAGCATCGACGACGCGGCGCTGCAGAAGGCGCTGGCCGAGTTCAAGGGCGTGGGCCGGCGCTTCCAGCGCTATGGCGATCTGCCGGCCAGGGGCGGCGGCAGCTTCACCGTGATCGACGACTACGGCCACCACCCGGTCGAGATGGCGGCCACGCTGGCGGCGGCGCGCGGCGCGTTTCCGGGGCGGCGGCTGGTGCTGGCCTTCCAGCCGCACCGCTACACCCGCACGCGCGACTGCTTCGAGGATTTCGTCAAGGTCATCGGCAGTGCCGACCACGTGGTGCTGACCGAGGTCTATGCCGCCGGCGAGGAGCCCATCGTCGCCGCCGACGGCCGTTCGCTGGCGCGCGCGCTGCGCGTGGCGGGCCGCGTGGAGCCGGTGTTCGTGGGCGACGTGGCCGATCTGCCGGCGCTGATCGCCGCACAGGCGCAGGCCGGCGACGTGGTGATGTGCATGGGTGCGGGCTCGATTGGTGGTATTCCCGCAAAAGTCGTTGAAATGCTACAAAAACTGAGCATAATCCGGGCTGAACAAGACGACCATGGTGCAACAAGACGTTCAATTCGGAAAAGTGGCGGTGCTGATGGGGGCCAGTCGGCCGAGCGCGAGGTGTCGCTGATGTCCGGCCAGGGTGTGCTGGCCGCACTGCGCGCCCGCGGCGTCGACGCGCATGCCTTCGACCCGGCCGCCCAGCCGATGGACGAATTGAAGAAGCAGGGCTTCACCCGCTGCTTCATCGCGCTGCACGGCCGCTACGGCGAAGACGGCACGGTGCAGGGCGCGCTGGAGCTGCTGGGCATTCCGTACACCGGCGCCGGCGTCATGGCCTCCAGCATGGCCATCGACAAGGTGATGACCAAGCGCGTGTGGCTGGCCGAAGGCCTGCCGACGCCGCGCTACGTGCTGCTGCACCGCAGCGAATACACACCCGAGCGCGTGCGCGCCATTCCCGCCGCGCTGGGCCTGCCGCTGATCGTCAAGCCGGTGCGCGAAGGCTCGTCGCTGGGCGTGACCAAGGTCACCAGCGCCGACCAGATGGAACAGGCCCTGGCCGACGCCGCGGCGCTGGACGCCGACATCCTGTGCGAGGAGTTCATCGCCGGCGACGAGGTGACCTGCCCGGTCCTGGGCACCGGCGGCGACGCCCGCGCGCTGCCGGTGATCCACATCGTCGCGCCCGAAGGCCAGTACGACTACCAGAACAAGTACTTCACCGACGTCACCGAATACCGCGTGCCGTGCGACCTGCCGGCCGGTGAGGAAGCGGCGATCCAGCAACTGGTGCTCAAGGCCTACCGCGTGCTCGGCTGCCGCGGCTGGGGCCGCATCGACGTCATGATCGACGCCGCCACGCGCCAGCCCTACCTGCTGGAGATCAACACCTCGCCCGGCATGACCAGCCACTCGCTGGTGCCCATGGCGGCCCAGGCGGCGGGCACCGATTACGAAACGCTGTGCCTGCAGCTGCTGGCCAGCGCCTCGCTGGATTACCCGCCCACCACGGAGGCGCGCGCATGACGAACAGCCTGCCGGTGCCGGTCGATGTGCGCCTGATGAACGTGACGACTTCGCTGCTCGTCACGGGCCTGGTGCTGGCCTGCCTGGCGGCCGGGCTGTGGTGGGCGCTGCGCAACCCGGCCTTCGCCATCCGCCAGATCGTGGTGGCGGGCGACACCACGCACAACAGCGCCACCAGCCTGCGCGCGGCCGTGGCGCCGCGCCTGTCGGGCAACTTCTTCACGCTGGATCTGGCCAGTGCGCAGGCCGCCTTCCAGGCCGCGCCCTGGGTGCGCAGGGCGGTGGTGCAGCGCGAGTTTCCGGGGCGGCTGAACGTGATCCTGCAGGAGCACCGGGCCGTGGCGCACTGGGGTGAGGGCGACGATACGCCGCTGGTCAACAGCTTCGGCGAGGTGTTCGAGGCCGCTGGCGGCAACGACCTGAGCGACGACGAACTGCCCGTGCTGGCCGGGCCCGAGGGGCAGGCCGCACAGGTGCTGGCCATGCACCGCCTGCTGAACCCGCTGGTGGCGCCGCTGGATGCCCAGATCGCGCAGTTGGCGCTGCAGTCGCGCGGCAACTGGCAGGCCGAACTGGACAACGGGGCCGTGATCGAGCTGGGCCATGGCGAGCCGCCCGCGCTGGCGGCGCGCCTGAAGCAGTTCGTGGGCACGGTCAAGGAAGTGGCGGCGCGCCATCAGCGCCCGGTGGAGGCCGTCGAGGCGGCGGATTTGCGGCATCCGGGCGGTTATGCGCTGCGGCTGCGCGGTGTCACCACCGTGCGCCCCGACACGCCGCCCGGCAAGCCCGCGGCCACGCGCTGAGACACAAGAAGAAAGCAAGAACGACTGGTAACTTCATGGCAAAAGAGTACAAGGATTTGATCGTCGGCCTCGACATCGGCACCGCCAAGATCATGGTGGTGGTGGGCGAGGTGCTGGCCGGCGGCGACCTCAAGCTCGCCGGCCTGGGGGTGGCCCCCAGCAACGGCCTGAAGCGCGGCGTGGTGGTCAACATCGACGCCACCGTTGCCAGCATCCAGCAGGCGCTGAAAGAGGCCGAGCTGATGGCCGACTGCAAGATCGGTCGCGTCTACACCGGCATCACCGGCAGCCACATCCGCGGCATCAACTCCACCGGCATGGTGGCGGTGAAGGACAAGGAAGTCACCCACGCCGACGTGCAGCGCGTGGTCGAGACCGCCAAGGCCATCAACATCTCCAGCGACCAGCGCCTGCTGCTGGTCGAGCCGCAGGAATTCGTCATCGACGGCCAGGACGTGCGTGAGCCCGTGGGCATGAGCGGCATGCGGCTGGAAGCCAAGGTGCACATCGTCACCGGCGCGCAGAGCGCGGCCGAGAACATCATCAAGTGCGTGCGCCGCTGCGGCCTCGACGTGGACCAGCTGATGCTGAACCCGCTGGCCTCGGCGCAGGCGGTGCTGACCGACGACGAGCGCGAACTGGGCGTGGCCTGCGTCGACGTCGGTGCCGGCACCACCGACGTGGCCATCTTCGCCGGCGGCTCCATCCGCCACACGGCGGTGATCCCGATCGCCGGCGACCTGATCACCAGCGACATCGCCATGGCCCTGCGCACGCCCACCATGGACGCCGAGGACATCAAGGTGGCCAGCGGCTGCGCCAAGCAACTGCTGGCCGACGCCGACACGCAGGTCGAGGTGCCGGGCCTGGGCGACCGCACGCCGCGCATGCTGAGCAAGCAGGCGCTGGCCGGCGTGATCGAGCCGCGCGTGGAGGAAATCTTCTCGCTGGTGCAGCAGGTGATTCGCGATTCCGGCTTCGAGGAGGTGCTGTCCTCCGGCGTGGTGCTGACGGGCGGCAGCGCCGTCATGCCGGGCATCGTCGAGCTGGGCGAGGACATCTTCCTCAAGCCCGTGCGGCGTGGCGTGCCCAAGTACTCACGCGCCCTGTCCGACATGGTGGCGCAGCGCGCGCGGCCACCGTGATGGGGCTGATGGAAGAGGCGCGCGCCGCACGGCTGCGCGGCTACAAGGTGGCGCAGAAGTCGAGCGGTGTGAAGACGGCGTTCGGCCGCTTCAAGGATTTCATCGTGGGGAACTTTTGATGACCCCTCATTGGCAGAGCACGGGGCCGCCGACCTGGGCCCTTCAGCAAGCGCATCAGGTCCATGACAACAACAGCTATTTCAATTTCTTTCCAACCACGGCAACTGCAGGCAGACAAGGAGTGACACCATGAGCATCGAGATGATTGAGACGGACGGATTTCACGCGGGCACCCAGATCAAGGTGATCGGCGTTGGCGGCGGCGGCAGCAATGCCGTCGACCACATGATTTCGCGCCAGGTCCAGGGTGTCGAGTTCGTGTGCGCCAACACCGATGCGCAGGCGCTCAGCCGCACGCTGGCGGGTGCGGCCATCCAGCTGGGCAACAGCGGCCTGGGCGCGGGCAGCAAGCCCGACAAGGGCCGCGAGGCCGCCGAGGCCGCGTCGGACGACATCCGCCAGGCCATCCGTGGTGCGCACATGCTGTTCATCACCGCCGGCATGGGCGGCGGCACCGGCACCGGCGCCGCACCGGTGATCGCCCGCATCGCCAAGGACATGGGCATCCTCACCGTGGCCGTGGTCACCAAGCCCTTCGACTGGGAAGGCGGCCGCCGCATGACCAACGCCGAAGCCGGCCTGGCCGAACTGGAAGCCAACGTCGACTCGCTGGTGGTGGTGCTGAACGAGAAGCTGCTCGAGGTGCTGGGTGACGACATCACCCAGGAAGAAGCCTTCGCCCAGGCCAACGACGTGCTGAAGAACGCCGTCGGCGGCATCGCCGAGATCATCAACAACTACGGCAACGTGAACGTCGACTTCGAGGACGTGCGCACCGTGATGGGCGAGCCCGGCAAGGCCATGATGGGCACGGCCACCGCCAGCGGCCCCGACCGCGCCCGCATCGCCGCCGAGCAGGCTGTGGCCTGCCCGCTGCTGGAGGGCATCGACCTGTCGGGCGCCAAGGGCGTGCTGGTGCTGGTCACCGCGTCCAAGGGTTCGCTCAAGCTGAACGAGTCGCGCGAGGCCATGAACACCATCCGCGCCTACGCCTCGCCGGAAGCGCACGTGATCTACGGCGCCGCCTACGACGATTCGCTGGGCGACGACATCCGCGTCACCGTGCTGGCCACCGGCCTGTCGCGCCAGGGCGTGCGCCGCCAGCCCATCACCGTGGTGCAGGGCGGCCTGCGCACCGGCACCGACAACGTGCCGTTCCACGTGCCGACGCTGAACCAGTCCGTGGGCGGTGCACCGGCCGGCCACGCCGCGCAGCAGCCCGACTACGGCAACATGGCCGTGCCCAGCGTGTGGCGCACCAACCGCACCCAGGCGGCGGCCAAGGTCGACGCGCTGTCCTCGGGCGGCATGGACGACTTCGAGATCCCGGCGTTCCTGCGCAAGCAGGCAGACTGAGCATCCCCTGAGGCGCTGACGCGCCTTCCCCGGAGGGGACAACGCTGGCGGCCGGCGCAGGTCCGGCCGCGGCGTTCGCGCATGGTCTGCTCCGCGGCCCTTTCCGGGCTTGCTGCGCAGCCCGGCATTCGCTCCCTCCCCGCTGGGGGAGGGTTGGGGTGGGGCCGGCGGCGCGGGAAACGTGACAGGTCTGCTTCCTCCTTCTTTCAGCATGGGCAACGCCCCAGGGCGGGCCAAGCTCTTCGGCGGCGTTCCTGGCATCGGCCCGGGCGGCGGATGAATCAAGCACTTGAAGGCTATTGTATTGATAGCTGTCTGCGCTTGTTGGACGGGCGCTGAAGCCTGATTTGGCTTGTAAGCGCCGTTGACGCGGAGCACTTAAAATATGCGGATGCTTGCGCAACGCACCCTCAAGTCCCTCACGCGCGCCGTGGGCGTCGGCCTGCACAGCGGCGAGCGGGTGGAGCTGACGCTGCGCCCGGCACCGCCCGACACCGGCATCGTGTTCCGCCGCATCGACCTGCCCGAGCCGGTGGACATTCCGGTGAACGCCCGGTCGGTGACCGACACGCGCCTGGCCTCCACGCTGTCGCACGGTGACGCGAAGGTGCGCACGGTGGAGCACCTGATGTCGGCGTGCGCCGGCCTGGGCCTGGACAACCTCTACATCGACATCACGGCCGAGGAAGTGCCCATCCTCGATGGCTCGGCCTCGTCCTTCGTCTACCTGCTGCAAAGCGCCGGCATCGAACTGCAGAACGCGCCCAAGCGGTTCCTGCGCGTGCTCAAGCCCGTGGAAGTGCGCGAAGGCGAGGGCGACCAGCTCAAGTGGGCGCGGCTGGAGCCGCACCACGGCTTCACGCTCAGCTTCGAGATCGACTTCCAGCACCCGGCGGTCGATTCCACCGGCCAGCAGGTCACGTTCGACATGGGCTCGGGCCGCTACAGCCGCGACATCGCCCGTGCCCGCACCTTCGCCTTCAGCAAGGACGTGGAGATGATGCGCGCCAACGGCCTGGCACTGGGCGGCGGGCTCGACAACGCCATCGTCATGGACGACACCAAGGTGCTGAACGTGGACGGCCTGCGCTACGCCGAGGAGTTCGCCAAGCACAAGATCCTCGACGCCATCGGCGACCTGTACTGCGTCGGCCAGCCCATGCTGGCGGCGTACAGCGCCTTCCGCTCGGGCCACGCGCTCAACAACCAGTTGCTGCGCGCACTGCTGGCGCGCGAAGACGCCTACGAGATCGTCAGCTTCGAGGACGAGAAGAAGGCGCCGGCTGGCTTCGCGCAGCTGGTGCGGGCCTGGTGAGCGGCGCCCTCGCGCCTGCGCCCGCTCCCAAGAAAACCAGTGTTGCCGGCGTCTGATACCGCTGCGCGTTCCAACTTTTGACTGCTGACGCCATGACTCCGCCGCTGCGCGGCGTGATGACGAAATGACGTCAGTGATGCGCGGAAGGCCTCGCCCTTGGCTGGCGTCATGGCGGCGCAGCTGCCGTCATCGAAGCGCAGCGAGGTCATTTCGTCATCGCATCGCGCACGCGCTAGCCGTCTTTGGGAACGCGAAACAGCCTGACGGGGCAGCACCGATCGCCCCAACCTAAAGAATCAGCGTCGCTTGTACATGCTGCTGGTGCTGCGCCCGGCGCCCGCCGCGTGCAGCAGCGCCACGGCGCGGCCGGCGTGGGCGTGCGTGATGGCCAGGCCCAGCGCGTCGGCGGCATCGGGGCGCGGGGCGGCGGGCAGTTGCAGCAGGCGCTGCACCATGGCCTGCACCTGCGCCTTGGCGGCCTTGCCGTGGCCGGCCACGGCCTGCTTCATCTGCAGCGCGGTGTATTCGGCCACCGGCAGCTCGCCGGCCACCAGCGCCGTCACGCAGGCGCCGCGCGCCTGGCCCAGCAGCAGCGTGGCCTGCGGGTTGACGTTGACGAACACGATCTCGACCGCCGCCACGTCGGGCTGGTAGCGCGCCTGCAGCTCGCGGATGCCGTCGAACAGCACCTTCAGCCGCGCCGGCAGGTTGCCCTGTTCGGCCTGCGCGGTCTGGATCACGCCGCTGGCCACGTAGCGCAGCGCGGGGCCCTCCACGTCGAGCACGCCAAAGCCCGTGGTGCGCAGGCCGGGTCGATGCCGAGGATTCTCATGACTATGCTAATGATAGCTGCTGGCGCATGCTGTGCAACGTTTTGAAATGGAAATTCATCTGAAATCGTTTTTGAACGGGCGCAAGCAGCTCTTGAAATTGAAGCGCGGTGTGGACGCCATGGCGGGCTTCATGGCAGCTCGGCGCTGCGCATGCGCGCCACGATGGTGTTGGTGCGGCTGGCCAGGTAGCGCGACTTCGGCTGCTTCTCGAAGTGGCGCGGGCGCGGCAGCATCACGGCCAGGCGGGCGGCCTCCCAGGCGCTGAGCTGTGCGGCGCTCTTCTTGAAATAGTGCTGCGCGGCCGCTTCGGCGCCGAACACGCCTTCGCCCCATTCCACGCTGTTCAGGTAGATCTCGAGAATGCGCCGTTTGGTCAGCATGTGCTCCAGCGCGTAGGTCAGCACCAGCTCCTGCCCCTTGCGCAGCAGCGTGCGCTCGCCCGACAGCAGCAGGTTCTTGGCCAGTTGCTGCGTGATGGTGGAGCCACCGCGGATGCGCAGCGGCCGCGCGGGCTTGTTCTGCGCGGCGCGCTGGGCGGCGGCCTCCTCGGCCTGGGCGTTGCGCTCCCAGGCCTTCTCGATGGCGTCCCAGTCCACGCCCTCGTGGCTGGCAAAGCTGTCGTCCTCGGCCGCGATGACGGCGCGCTTGAGGTGGTCGGAAATCTGGTCGTAGTCGCGCCAGTCCTGGCGCCAGCGCAGCGCGCCGGTGTTGGCGATGCGCCAGGCCTCGGAGCGCTGGAAGGCGGTGGACTGCGGATCGACCACGCTCATCAGCGCGATGCGGCCGATGAAGAACAGCTGCAGCGCCAGGCCGGCCACCAGCACCAGCAACAACCAGCGGCCCAGTCTTCGCATATCCGGGTTTATTGCCAGCCGGCGGGCATGGGCAACCACGCAGGGTTGCGCAGCAAGCTCGACGCAAGGCCGCGGAGCAGGCCGCCCCGGAACGCCGTGGCCAGCCCTGCGCCGGCCGCCAGCGTTGTCCCCTGGGGGCTGAGGCCCGCAGCTCCAGACCTGCCTGCGCAGGTCTGGACGGGCCGAAGAGCCGGCGCCTCTGGCGACGAGCACGTGGCGCTGCAGGCGACTCAGGCGGGTCATTTCAATTCCTGCACCGTCGTCGTCAACTGGTCGGACTGCAGCGTCGTCTCCAGCGTCTGCTCGTGCGTGAACCTGAAGCGCGCGGTGACGTCGAACTGGTCCGTGTCCTTGCGCATGGCGGCGGTGAAGTTGCCGAAGGGTGCGGCGCGCGAGGCGATGATCTCGGCCAGGCGGTCGAGGTTTCGATTGCCCGAACTGCGCGTGACGCGCGCATCCAGGATGCGGCCGTCGTGGTTGATCAGCAGCGACATCAGCAGCTCGCCATACAGCTTGCGCCCGGCCACCTGCGGAAAGTTGGCCGTGCCCTCGGCCTCGATCTTGCGGCGCATCTCATCGTAGTACACGGCGTAGGTGATGCCCAGCGTGGCCGGGCTCAGGTAGCGCTTGCGTGGGCGCGAGTTTTCTTCCTCCACCCGGCGTTCGATGGCGGCCAGCAGCTTCTGCAGCTGCTGGCGGCGTTCTTCCTGCGCTTGGGCCTCGGGGTCCTGGTTCAGCTTCTGCGGGTCCACCTTGGGCATGGTGGCCAGTTGCTGGCGCACCTGGGCCAGCAGCTGCTCCTGCTGCTCCAGCATGCTGTCGATGCGGCGCTGGTTCTCGTTGACGGCCGAATCGCCGGGCGACTCGACCGGCGCCGGCGGCAGTGGCGTGCTGACCATGCGCTTGTCGGCCGCCTCGCCGCCGCCGGCCAGCGTGGCCTGGGCCAGTGCCTGGGGCTTCTCGGGCTTTTCGTCGGACTCGGCGTTGACCAGCACCACGTCGAGCGTGGTGTCCTGGAACACGCGCTTGAAGCCTTCCGGATCGACGAAGCGGATGGTGAGCAGCGCCGCGTGCAGCAGCACCGACAGCCCCAGCGCCCATTGCAGCGTGGTCAGGGTCTTGAGCGAGGGAAGGCGTTGCGCGCGCAGCATCACGGGGCCGGATTATCGGCGCTGGCGCCCTCGGCTTCGCTCACGTCCACGGCGATGGCGATCGGCCCTGCGGCAGAAGTCTCATCTTCGTCCTCGACGCCGTTGTCGGTGGGCGGCGTGTCGGCGTCCAGCACCTCGATCACGGTGCCGCCCACGTCCAGCGCGATGTCGTCGATCTGCCCCAGCCGCACGCGCACCTGCGTGCCGCGCGGCAGGCCCTGCGCGCCCAGCACGGTGAACACCAGCGGCAGCGTGTCGGCGCGCGCCAGCCAGGCGCCGCCAGCCTGCTCCTTGATCAGGCTGGCCGTCAGCTCGGTGATGCCGTGCTGGCGCAGGTACTTCAGCGTCCAGAAGCGCTCCATGCTGGCCTGGTGCGCGTTGTAGGCGCTGTAGGCGGCGTCGAAGGCGCTGATGACGGCGAACAGCTGCGCGTCCTTGGGTTTGAAGGGCGCGGCCAGCGCGGCCGTCTGGCCGTGGCGCGCGGCGGCGATCAGCTGCCACTGGTTCACCAGGTCGACGTAGCGGCGCAGCGGCGAGGTGCTCCACGCATAGCTGGGCACGCCGATGCCGGCATGCGGCAGCGCCTTGGCGCCCATGCGCACCTTCACGCCCGGCAGCAGGCTGGCCTGGCTGCGGTAGATGGCGGGCACGCCCAGGTGCGCCAGCCACTGGCCCCAGGTGCTGTTGGCCAGGATCATCAGCTCGGAGACGATCACGTCCAGCGGCGCGCCGCGCTGGCGCGTGGTGATCAGCACCTGTTCGTCGCCCGTGGGCACGTCGCCGTCGTGCCCGGCCAGCTTGAAGCTGTAGTCGGGCCGGTTGAAGGTCTCGGGCTTGCCGCGCACCAGCTCGCGCTGGTGCTTCAGGTGCTGCGCCAGTTTATACAAAAATGATAGCTGCTCGCGCTTGATGGGCAAGGCCTCAGCCTCGATTTTGTTCGAAACATGGCCGCCGGCCAGCCAGTCGTCAGCGATCAGGTGGTCGATCTGGTCGTGCCGCAGGTTGGCCACGATGGGCACGCGCTCCAGCCTGGTCTCGGTGGCCTGCACCTCCAGCGTGGCCTCGTCGAGCGTGACGTACAGCGACACCGCCGGCACCGGGCGCCCTTCGCTCAGCGTGTAGGCTTCCACCACGTCGTCGGGCAGCATGGTGATCTTGTAGCCCGGCATGTACACGGTGGACGCGCGCGCGCCAGCGCGTCCAGCGCGTCGCCCGGCTGCACGGCCAGCCCCGGCGCGGCGATGTGGATGCCCAGCACCACCGTGCCCGTGCCCAGGCCCTGCAGCGACAGCGCATCGTCGATCTCGGTGGTCGACGAGTCGTCGATCGAATACGCCTGCACGTCGGCCAGCGGCAGCTCGTCGGTGATGGCCGGCGCCTGCAGCGCCGGAAAGCCCGTGCCCTTGGGAAAGTTCTCGAACAGAAAGCGCTGCCAGTGGAACTGGTAGGCCGATTCGATGGCGCCCGCCTTCTGCAGCAGCGCCAGCGGCGCCAGCTGCGTGGCGCGCGCGGCCTCCACCACGGCCTTGTATTCGGGCGCGTTCTTGTCGGGCCGGAACAGGATCTTGTACAGCTGCTCGCGGATCGGCCCCGGCGTGCTGCCCGCAGCCAGCTCGTCGGCCCAGGCGCTGATCTGCGCGGCGATCTGCTTCTTCTTCTCGATGGCGGCCAGCGCCTGCGCCACGATGTCGGCCGGCGCCTTCTTGAAGCGGCCCTTGCCGGCGCGGCGGAAGTAGTGCGGCGCCTCGTACAGCGCCAGCAGCATGGCGGCCTGCTGCGCCACGCCCGGCGTGCCGCCGAAGTAGTCGGCCGCCAGTTCGCCGAAGCCGAACTCGGCCTCGGGCGCGAACTCCCAGGCCAGCGGCAACTCGATCTCAGCCGCCAGGGGCGCGGCCTGGGCCATCAGCTCGGCCGGCGCGGGTTTGTCGAAGCGCAGCAGCTGGTTGGCCGACTTGACCTTGACGCGCTTGCCGGAGTCCAGCTCCACCTGCGCCGAGGCCTCGGCCTCGGAAAGAATGCGGCCCGCCAGGAATTTGCCGGCCTCGTCGAAAAGTACATGCATAGAGGGGGCGATTGTCCCATCCCCGGCCATGGCAGGCCGGCGCCGGCGGTCAGCCCAGCATGCGCGGCAGCACGTCCGGCCCGCGGCGGCGGTGCCAGAAGGCCATGAAGACGTGGCCCACCGTCAGCGCCAGCAGCGCCCAGCCCAGTTCGCCGTGCAGCGCGCCGCCCAGGTCGGTCATCCACTTCACCGCCGTGTCCGCATCGCGGCCCGGAAACACCGGCAGGCCCAGCGGCGAAAAGGCGCGGGCCGAGCCGTACTGGCGCAGCAGGCCGATGAAGGGGATCGCCACCATCAGCCCGTACAACCCCAGATGCCCCAGGTGCGCCAGCGTGCCGACCGAAGGCGGGCGCCGCCCCGCATTCATCAGCGCCCAGGCGCCGCGCAGCAGCACCAGCAGCATCAGCAGACTGCCCACATGCTTGTGCGTGGGCCACAGAAAGGCGTCGAGCGCCGACTTCTCGGCCAGGCTGTGCGTGATGGCCGAGGCAAACATCCACCCCAGGCCCAGGGCCATGCCCCAGTGCAGCGTGCGGCTGACGGTGCCGTAGCGGGTGGCGGAATCGGGGGTCATGGGCAGGCTCTAGAAGGCGGGGGCGCACACGCGAACGGTGGTGTGTGCTGCCGAAGGTTTAAGCAAGAAATCTGCCTTCAGCGCTTGCTGGACAAGCGCTGACAGCTATCAAAATAATACTTTTGAGTGGCGCCCGGCGCCGCCGGCACCGGGGTGAGAGCGGGGCCTCAGCCGGCAAGTTCCAGAAAATCCAGCACCGCGTCGATGTGCTGGTCGAAGTCCGACAGCGCGTGGTCGCTGCCTTCCAGCAGGCGGATCGTGGCGCCCGTGTAGCGGCCGCACATCTCGCGCCAGTCCAGCAGCTCGTCGCCCTTGGCGATGACGGCCAAGAAGCGCTCGGGGTGGTGCAGCGGGCCGGATTCGAGCGCGCGCAACTCGTCGATGTATTCAGGGCGGAAGAAAAAGCGCGCCTGCGGGTCGTGCCACGCGGTCTGCTCGCCGATGTGCGCCGTCAGATCGCGCGCCGGATCGACGGCCGGGTTCAGCACCACCGCCCGGCAACCGCGCCGCTGGGCCAGCCAGGTGGCATAAAAGCCGCCCAATGAGGAGCCGACCACGGCCATGCGATCCGCCGGCCAATCGGCCGTGCCACGTTCGATCAGCGCTGCTGCCGCGGCGGGCGAGGGCGGCAACTGCGGGCACCACCAGGTGACGGACGGATGCTCCGCCGCCACGCGCGCGGCCATCATCCGCGACTTGGCCGACTGCGGCGACGAGCGAAAGCCGTGCAGGTAGAGGAGGTGGGTGGTGGGCATCCGGGGATGGTAGCGGCGGGAAGTGCAGAGGCGCGGCTGGCTGGGATGACGGCGTTGCAGCGATTGCTGCCGTTCGTGGTTGCACCCCGTGTGTGAAGGCCGACTTCTAAGCGGCCGCTCAGCCTTCAACGGTTTGCCGAAATCAAAGACCGATTTGACGTGCTCATCGGACATCCGATGCGGTCACCGCCTGGCGGAGTCGCGAACGGCTGCTCTTCGGACCAGCGAACAGGCACTTTCGACCCGTTGCAGCCATTGCGCGACTCGGTAAGCCGTCTATTGTGACGTGGACGACCCGTGCATCCGCGCCGGTTTCAGGCGCCACATTAGCGGCTTCCTTCTGACAAAGGTCAAACCAAGGTCGTGCAGTGTCAGCAATGCACATTTAGTTCACGAATGAAAAGCCTGCGAAAAGACCAAGAACTCACATGGCTGAGTTATGGTCATAGGCTCGCATACTAGGTTGGCTAGGCGTAGTGATCGGTCTCTGGAGCGTTAATCATGAACAAACTCAAGCTGGTATTGACAACGCTGCTCGCTGCCATGGGTGTTGGGCTGAGTAGTCCCGTCTCGGCACAGGACGGCACCACAACGACCAGTACCATTGCCAACGCATTTATGTTCCTGGGGGCTAGGCACCTCATGCCAGTTGCTTAGCATCTTGCCGCACTCGGTCCGACAGGAGGCACTCGGTCCGGATGGGCCTGCGACTGGGTACGACCAGACGCCAGCACAAAGCTCGGGACGTTCCATCCGGGCGACAAACTGACGGTTACCTTGAGTGGAGAGCGCCTGCAAAGTTGGCGGGAAGGGGACCCAACTTGGGATCCAGCACTGAGCAAGGCTACCTGGTCGATCCTCGGCTCCAGCATTGATGCCGGTGAAACACCAGTCTGGCAACCGCTGGCATCAAGTGCAGAACAAGCGAATCTGCCGAGCACCCTGAGCCGAGGTAACGCATGGGAACTGGACGAATGGGCATATCGATCGCGTGGGGTGGTGGCAGAAGACCGGTGCTGAGCGTTGTTCTTGCGAAGGCCAGCTATCCGTTTAGGCCGTTGTCTCAAGCCGCGCAGCATCAAACTTAAGCGCATTCAGCTTTTCCTTCACCCCTTGGAGTTTCTCTTGGCTTGTGCTGATGAATTTCGATCGTTCCTCAACGGTTTTTACAATTTTCTCAAATTCTTTGAGTTGAGGAGCAAAGAAATCCATCAGCTTTTCGTCATCACCGATGATGTCATAAATATCCTTGAAGGAGCTTTTGATTATCTCTGCAATGGAATCTTTGGTGCTTTTTAGTTCCTGCTCCAATTCATGTGCCTTATATGCACTGAACAAGTCAGAAGCAAGGTTAAAAGCTGCTCCCGCAGGACCCGCCCATTTGGAAATAGAGGCGGCAAGTTTGGTCGCTTCCCAAGGCTTGAATTTTATTGCAATACCTGCCACAGATTTCAGTGTATCACGGGCAACGAATATTGCACCCTTGATGACATCTGGACTCAGGCTGGCAATCCCCTTCGCTGCGCCACCCATGGACTTCAACGCACTTTCACCCATGGCATTAAGAAAGCTTTCGCTAGAATTTAGCTGGCGACCGATATCTTGCGATATACGACTGGTAACTTTAGAAGACTGTTCGAAGGAACGGTCAATTGCACTCTTGATTTTCAAGTGCAACTTAAATCCAACGCCATCCACGGTATAACCGAGTTCATCCTCAAGGAAGTCACGGATGTTTTCTAGGGATAGAGGACGCAACTTGCCCAGCAGGCTATTTTCAATGTTTTGCAACTCCTCAAATAATTCACCAGCCAATTGTTTTACTTCCCGACGGCCTTTAGAAATATCTTGACGGATACGTGCCGCCTCTTCTGCATTTTGCTCGGCAAAAATATTGAGTTGCATCAATTGATTTTCAGCGCGAACCACATGCTGCCCAACAATATCGTGAACGACATCCAGGCCGGTCTTAGCCATCAATACGGCTGGGACGTTGCGGTGCAGCACCTGGGTTGTCATAGCTTTGAGGTCATTAATTCGCGATCGACTTTCATAATGCGCTGGCTTACTGAACCAAAATTCCAAGCCACGCCCATTAGGGTTAGATGCCAGACAAACAATTTTCAACTGGGCCACTTCGTCAGGGCTAAGATTTGCTGCACGCTGCAGCTTAGATTTAAGATTATCTTTCTTGATCGTGGCCTGTGCATCAAAAAGCACTTGTTCCGTCAGATCAGTAACCTCATCCATCTTGTTGATCACAAAAACGGTTGACGATAGCTTATTCAAATCTCGCAGCACCCACTTGACAATGTCGTTGTGGCTTTCCTTGAGTGGGTTGGTAGCATCCACCACATAGAGAATCAAGTGCGCTTCGGAGATATAGCGTTTTGTCAAATCTTCATACATCACCTGCTCGCCATCAACCAACTTTTCCTTGTCACCAAAAAGGCCAGGGGTGTCAACAATCTCACATTTTTCTGGCAATCCTTCGGGTGAATAAATGGCTAAACGGTCAGAGGATTCGTCCATATTGATTTTCATATCAGCCATTACCTTGCCCATCCAAGCGGCAATCACACTAGTCTTGCCGTCAGAAAAGGCACCGAGAAGTGCGATGCGAAGAACATCAGACTCAATAGTTCGTATTGCTGAATCAATTTTTTGCAATTCGTTGCTGACATCAGCACCCATATCACCTAGTTCGTTGAGTACTACACGCAATTGCTCCAGTTCCTTGAGTGCAGCTTGCTTCTCTACATTAAATTGCTTGAATTGTTCCATAAGGCATTTTCTCCAATTGGTCTTTAGTGTTTTTCATCAGCATCATCTGCTGCTCGATTATTTTTAGGGGTCGTTTGAGTGATTCATCAAGTTGTTGCACACGTGCCAAAACAACTTCCTGAACCTGCTTGCGCACAGGCGAGAAAAGTGTTTTGCTTTCTTCTTGCAAGGCTTTACGGGCCTCGGACCAGGCTTCATCTATTTTTCTTGCACTTGGCCTTGTGCCTTACGAATGCGTTCTCCTTGCTGGTGAAAATGTGCTTTATGAAGCTGACCAGCGCGCCCACTACAGCACCAGCAATAGCACCTATCAAGTTGCCAATCACTGGGAACGCGGAACCGATACCAAATCCAGCAACAGCATAAGAACCAATATTTAAAGCCATCCAGCCATAATCGCCAAATTCAAGACCGATGCCAAGCTCAGGAGTCTTATAGTTAATGTTCATATTTTCGGAGTCACTGAGTAACTTTTCAAACTCGACCCGCGAAACATCTTCCAGTAACCGTCGCATGGCCTGTTGTAGATCCTTCTGTAAATCAGCGAGGTACTTTTCATACTGTTCCTGTAATGCATTTTTGAGTGACTCTTGTCGATTCTTGAATGCACGTTCAATTTTATTGGAGATGATTTTATTTTCTCCAAAATTTTGCTCGACAATTTCGTCAGCATCCTCTTTGAGGCTGTTGAAAAGCTTCTCCCAAAGATTTTTTCGTCCGGTCACGACCAGTTGCTCAAATCTTTCTTGTGCTTGTTTTATTGCTTCGCGGCACTTATCGAACTCCGGCTTGGTTTTTGCAACAAATGCTTCGTGCGATATGTAAAGATTTTTCAATGTTTCTAAATTTTCAACAAGTAATTCATAAACTTTGGTCTTGTTGCTCTCTATCATGTCTTCCCGAAAGGTCGATAGCTTGTCGTGGAGCACTTTAGCAACGGACTGTATCTGGCTAAATTCATACATCGACTTGCGTGATGTGAAGTGCTTTTGATAATTACGTTGCTGGATGACTAAATCTCGGCTACGAGAAGAGTGAATAGTAGTTCGTCCGGTTTGCGCATCGATCGCCAATGCTGAGAACGCAAGCAGGCCCTGTACGCAATGGCCGGTTTGCATAACCTTGCTACCCAATACTGAGCGAAGTACTTCCTCGGTCTGCTGCAATGCAGTGGTGGAGTCACCATGATTTTTAGAGATTCACGATCTTCTTCAAACTCGTATGCATCTGCATTGCCACGAACATTTACTAGGGGACAGACTTGCGTACCCAGTCTGAGATAATTTCGTATTTTCTGTGCAGTGGCCTTCTCAGGTTTTTTGTTGGTGCCATTGACATAAAAACCAAATGAGCCTTGGCTATGGCTTCACGAACCATATGCGCATACTTGCTCTCATCACCTTCGATACCAGGCACATCTATTAATTGAAAGCGCTTGCCCTTGTAATTCAGGGGATACAGCGTATTACCCTTGGTAAAATCAGCCTCGCCAGTACCAATGATTAAGCCATCCACCCGATGGACTTGGGCCTTCTGACGCTCATAGACTACTAGCATGTCTAGGAGTGCGGTGAGTTGGCGATTGAGCAACGCATCAAGTGTTGGGGAGCTTACCTCGATGTGCTGGGAGACAGACGTCGTAGGCACAACTGATGAAGGCATTGATGTCGCCTCCTCGAATAGTTCATCGAGTTCATGAGCAGCCATCTCAGACTCCTGCCAGCTTCAACAATGCCACAGCAGCCATGGCACCGATCAAGATCCCACCACCACCGAAGAGGGCCAAACGCAGCTTGTGACGTGATACTGCGTAGGCCTGCTCGATTTGCAAGCGTTGTGATACCTCTTGCTGCTCCGCAGCCAGGCGAGCGCTGGATTCCTGTTCGGCGAGTTTCTGTCTAGCCTGGGCCTCAGTTTCAGCGAGTTGCTGACGATGCACCACTTCCTGGCGCTGTATTTCAAGACGTGCCTGGGTTTCTTGCTGGACTATCAGATTTCTTGCATCAGCCTCGGCTTTGGCAATTGCATTTCTTTCTTGGACTTCGCTCTGGGCGATTCGCACTAATCGATCGGTGCCTTGACAGATGGCCGTCAATTCATCCGTGTATTCACTGTACAAGGCGTGTAGACCTTCACGGACATGCTCAAGGTGAGCGGTAAGAGCCTGCGCGAACTGCTCCAAATCATTGGCATGCTGTTGTAGCAGTGCTTGACGGGTTTCTTCCTTGAACAAGATACGCAGTGATTCAATGATCGTACTTTTACCTGCGTTGGTTTCGCCAAAGAACGCCAAAGTGAATGTGTCCCACTCGGCATGGGTTTTTAGCTGCTGGAGTTCGCTGTCGAAACGATTTTGAATGTCGCGAAGCTTTTTCGTAATGTTTCCGATTTCACGCTTGCCATCCTTATGCTCAACATTGAGCGAGAGAATGTCTGCCATGGCTTTGCCGACGCTGTCCGATACATTGGCGTACAGACGATTGAGGTCTTGGGGTGCGTTCATTGTTTGTCTTTGTGATGAAAATTGGCTATTCCTTGACGCTGGGCGTACAGACTTCACTGGTCTTGCGGTGCAACGCTTTTAAAGGCCGCCAGCAAACTACGCTTCATCTCTTCAAATTCAGCCTGCGTCAGCGCGCCTTGCTGATACAGCGTAAAAGTGCGCGTAGTTCCTCAATGCCGTGTTGCATCGGCGAACCTGCGGGCGACGGTGTGCTGGCTGGCTCTGGCGACACAACAGCACTGTCAGAGCTTTTGTCCGTCTTTGGTGATAACGGCGTCTTTTCCAATACACCTTCGCTTGTACTTCTTGCCATATAGGCAAGCCCACGCTGAATCATCTGTACCCCCGCCGAAACGCCATACAGCACACAGCCAATGGCGAACAGCACCAATAAAAAAGAATGAATTGCAGCATAGAGGTACTTCTTTATCTAATTTTGTCTGTCGATTTCAGGGCTCCCACATCACCAACGCTTGCTCCAGCCCCTCACCAACTCCTCCTCCCAAGCCTTGGGCTGAACAATGCGCACATGCGGTAGCCAATACCGCACCACGGGCAGTAGCTGGTTAATGTGGTTGATCTGGGTGGTGACCAGCAGGGACCCGTCGCTGTCCTGGCGCTGCTGTTGTTGCGGCAGGAGCTGGCGGCGGGCGAAGTAGTGGGCAATCTCTGGGGCGACGCGCAGCAGCACTTCGGTGGTTTGTTCGGTAAACCACACGTCGTCCTTGTTGGCGATGTAGTCCAGGTGTGCGCGTTTGGGGGTGAAGTGCTGGGTGTGGTCTACCTGCAATGCTTCAATCAGCGCAACGCTGAAGTTTTTCAGGCGGCCTGCTTCTTCTGCGGCCAGGTACCAGACGCCGTTCTTGTGGATCAGGCGGTAGGGGTGGGCGATGCGTGGCTTGGCCTTGTAGGTGAAGTGACAGATGTGGTGCTGCCCAATGGCTTGCTGTAGTGCGGCAAAGGTGCGGGTGTTGCCACCAAGGTCTTCGTGCGGCACGGGCTGGACGTGGGTTGCGCGGCGTGGTTCGGGGTGGCAAGCTGGCCGAGCAGGTAGGACAGGCTGGTGTCGGGGAACAGGTGTTCGGTGCCAGCCATGCGGGCGTAGTCGTGCAGGTGCCTGGCCGGGATGGTGCTGCGGGCGGTGTGGGTGAGTTGCCACTGCCCTTGGTCATTGCGCTCGGCAATGCCGTGCAGGCGTTGGTGCAGGTCACGCTCGATGGTGCGCACGTCCACATCGAATTCGGCGGCCAGTTGGTGCTTGTCGATCAGCTCCCCTTGGTGCAAGCGGGCAATGATGCGTGACAGGCGCTGGGCCAGCTTTTCACCTTTGGATGTGGTGTTGGCTGCAGGAGTTTGGGCAGACATGGTTGTTCGAGAAAGTGGCTGCACGGACTGTAGAACTGGGGTGCGACAAGGTGTGTCGAACTGCAACAGAAAACATTATGTGAAGTTTGAAATGGTCGTTCTACCTACACCGTGCCAGAGGGCGAATCCCGTGTGTTGGGCTACGTTGTCACTCCAGACGACCCCGACGCTTTTTCGACCATGACGTTCAGTTGTGAACTGCTCAGGGTGACAAGATCACGTTCACGCTGGAGCCAGGAAATCCAGACCCTGCGACTACGGCGTCGTGGGCTCTGTATAACTTTGAATCGGCGTTTGCGACCGAATCGTCTGGCGGTGTACCCGCGCCTTTAGTGCCTGGAGGCCAGCTCGGCACGAGCCTCACATACACAGCACCGACGGCAGGCGTGTTGCCGATCGTCTATATTTTTGACAGCGCCAATGATGAGTTGCCACTCAATGGCAACGCCACCATGAAGATAACTTGCACGCCACCCCCACGGTGACGGTGACCAAGGTGCTGTCACCGGCGGAAGACCCGGGCAGGTGCACCCTTCAAGTCAATGGCGAAACCACAGAGCAATCGACGGATGTAGGCGACACCGGGACCACCGGACCCGTGCCTGTTGAGGCTGGCACCGAAGTGAAGGTGACCGAAATTGCCGCCAACCCGGACACCGATCTGGCCAACTACGATGCCGAACTGACCTGCAACGCCGCCGAAGGCGCCGTGACCATCACAGATGGCAGTTTCCAAATGCCGGAAACGGATGTCACCTGCACCTTGACCAACACCCGCAAGGTCGCGCCATCGCCACCGTCTGCGGTGACGCCGGTGCCCACGCTGTCGGAACTGGGCCTGATGCTTATGGCACTGGCTGCCGGAGGCTTGGGTGCGAGCAGGCTGCGGCGGCGAGGTTGATCAACTAGCCTTGCCGACCCGAAGCGGCCTGAAAGACCGCTTCGGGGGCGTTAGGCGAAGGGTCGGTTGTGGCCGGTGGCCACCCCGGCCAGCCCCAGAGGGATAATTCCCCATGGCCATCGTGTTCGAAAAACCCTCGCTCTGGCGCCGCCTGTGGCCGCTGCTGCGCGGCTTCGATCTGTGGCTGTTGCTGGCCGTGCTCATCCTGGCGGGCCTGGGGTTGACGGCGATGTATTCGTCCGGCTTCGACCACGGCACGCGCTTTGCCGACCATGGGCGCAACATGCTGATCGCGCTGGGCATTCTGTTTGTGGTGGCGCAGGTGCCGCCGCAGCGGCTGATGAGCTGGCGGTGCCGCTGTACGTGCTGGGCGTGGTGCTGTTGCTGGGGGTGGAGTTCTTCGGCATCACGCGCAAGGGGGCCACGCGCTGGCTCAACGTGGGCATCGTCATCCAGCCCAGCGAGTTGCTGAAGATCGCCACGCCGCTGATGCTGGCCTGGTGGTTCCACCGGCGCGAGGGGCAGACGCGGCCGATCGACTTCATCGGCGCCTTCGCGCTGCTGGCGGTGCCGGTGGCGCTGATCATGCGCCAGCCCGACCTGGGCACGGCCCTGCTGGTGATGGCCGCCGGGCTGGCGGTGATCTTCTTCGCCGGCCTGCCCTGGAAGCTGGTGCTGCCGCCGGTGGTGATCGCGGCCGTGGGCATCGTCAGCATCATCGCGTTCGAGCCGCAGTTGTGCGCCGACGGCGTGGACTGGCACGTGCTGCACGAGTACCAGCGCCAGCGCGTGTGCACGCTGCTCGATCCCACGCGCGATCCGCTGGGCAGGGGCTTCCACATCCTGCAGGGCATGATCGCCATCGGCTCGGGCGGCTGGTGGGGCAAGGGCTTCATGCAGGGCACGCAGACGCACCTGGAGTTCATCCCCGAGCGCACCACCGACTTCATCTTTGCCGCCTTCTCCGAGGAGTTCGGCCTGGCCGGCAACCTGGCGCTGATCGCCGGCTTCACGTTCCTCATCTTCCGCGGCCTGATGATCGCCGCCGAGGCGCCGACGCTGTTCGCGCGCCTGCTGGCGGCGGCGCTCACCACCATCTTCTTCACCTATGCCTTCGTCAACATGGGCATGGTCAGCGGCATTCTGCCGGTGGTGGGCGTGCCGCTGCCCTTCATCAGCTACGGCGGCACGGCCATGGTCACGCTGGGGCTGGCGCTGGGCATGCTGATGTCGGTGGCCAAGTCGCGCCGCATGATGCAGAGCTGAAGCCCGCCGGGCATGGCGGGGCGCCACAGGGGCGTGCGCAATTGCACATCCCCGGCCCGCGCGATTGAATCTGTCGGATTTGAGGGCCACAATGCGCGCCAGCCGGCACCCGCTTGGCGCTCACCCTCAGAAGGAGATAGTTTTCATGGCAGGCAAGTTCGAACTGAAGAAGTCCAAGAACGACAAGTTCTATTTCTCCCTGCTGGCCGGCAATGGCCAGACCATCCTGAGCAGCGAGATGTACGAGGCCAAGGCCAGCGCGGTCAACGGCATCGAGTCGGTGAAGAAGAACGCCGGCGACGCCGCGCGCTACGAAAAGGCCGTGGCCAAGAACGGCTCGCCCTACTTCAACCTGAAGGCGGCCAACGGCCAGGTCATCGGCAGCAGCGAGATGTACAGCAGCGAATCGGCCCGCGATGCCGGCATCGAGTCGGTGATGGCCAACGCCGCCGGCGCCAGCGTGGACGACCAGACGGCCGCCTGATCCGCCCATCGCCCCCAAAAGCCGCCGCAGGGCGGCTTTTTGTGCCCGCACACCACGCTGCCCTGCCGCCGGCCGGCGCGCAAACGCCCTTGTCCGACAGGCGGCGCCCGTTCTTTGGCTCTACGATGGGTGTCAATCACCCTGCCGCCGCCATGTTCCAGCCTGCCCCATTCGCGCGCCCACACACCACGCCCCGCTGGCTGGCGTGGCTGCCGTTGCTGCTGCTGGCGGTCGTGCTGGCGGGCTGCGGCAGCCTGCCCGAGAACGTCGAGCGCCCGGTGTCGCACGCGCTGGCCAGCCCCGCCGGCACGCCGCTGGGCCAGCTGGCGGCGGCGCGCCGGCCGGCCGACACGGCGCCCGACGTGTCCGGCTACGCGCTGATCGATTCCGCCAACCTCGCCTTCAGCAGCCGCCTGGCGCTGACGCAGCAGGCCCGCCGCACGCTGGACATCCAGTACTACGCCATCCACGGCGACGAGAGCACCGCGCGCCTGTTGCAGGAAGTGCGCCTGGCCGCCAAGCGCGGCGTGCGCGTGCGCATCCTGCTGGACGACTTCAACTCCACCGGCAAGAACGCGCTGGTGATGGGCATGGCTTTTCTGCCCGGCGTGGAGATGCGCATGTACAACCCGCTGCCGGGCGGGCGCGGCTCCACCGTGGTGCGCGCCATGCGCTCGCTGCACGACTTCCGGCGCATGCAGCACCGCATGCACAACAAGCTGTACATCGCCGACAACGCCTGGGGCATCACCGGCGGGCGCAACCTGGGCGACGCCTACTTCGGCACCGCCGACGGCAGCAACTTCGTCGACATGGACATCCTGGCCATTGGCCCGGTGGTGCCGCAGATGTCGGCCAGCTTCGACCAGTACTGGAACAACCCGCTGGCCTACCCGGTGCAGTCGCTCATCTCGGCCGAAGAGCTGCGCACGCTGCGCGAGCAGGTGGCCGCGTCGACCGACGCCGCCGACCACGCCGCGCCGGGCCCGGCCGCCGACCACGCCGCGCCGCCGCCCAGCAGCGCTGCCTCGGCCGCCGACGCCGCCGGCAGCGCCGTGCACGCCGCCGTCAACCTGCCCACCGACAAGGACCAGGACGCACCGCCCGCGCCGCTGCCCGACGCGCTCGACCTGCAGAAGCTGCCGCTAATCTGGGCGCCCGGCACGCTGATCGTCGACAAGCCCTTCAAGCTGGTGCCCGAGCTGAACGACACCTACACCGAAGACACCGTGGTCGACGGCATGCTGTCGCTGATGCAGGGCGCGCAGCGCGACGTGCTCATCGTCTCGCCCTACTTCGTGCCGGGCGAGGCGATGATGAAAGTGTTTGCCGACATGCGCCGCCGCGGCGTGCGCGTGCGCGTGCTCACCAACTCGCTGGCCAGCAACGACGCGCCGCTGGCGCACGTGGGCTACGCGCGCTACCGCAAGCAGCTGCTGCAGCTGGGCGTGGAGCTGTACGAGATGCGCGCGCTGAAAAGCCAGCACCTCGACCGCACCGTGTTCGGCTCCGGCGCGGGCGGCTCCAAGGCCAGCCTGCATTCCAAGATGTTCATCTTCGACGGCCGCGTGATCAGCATCGGCTCGATGAACCTGGACTTGCGCTCGCAGTTGCAGAACACCGAGGTGGCGCTGGTCATCCGCAGCGGCGCGCTGTCGAGGAGGCCGCGGCGCAGATCGAGGACGTGTTCGACGACAGCGCCTGGAAGCTGGAGCTGACGCCCGCCGGCGGCCTGCTGTGGCGCGCCCCGCCGCAGGCGAAGTTCGAGGACGCCCGCAGCGAGCCCGACGCCAGCTGGGGCCTGCAGTTCCTGCTGCAAATCCTGGGGCCATTCGCGCCGGATGAGATGCTCTGAAATTCAATAAAGATAGCTGTTAGCGCCCGTCAGAAGCTGATTTCAGATGAAAATCTATCTGAAAATGAATTCTGGCGAGCGCAAGCAGCTATTAAACTTGCTTGATTATCAAGAGTTCTCAGATACTGCGTGTGTGAGCGGCCTTGGCCGCGATGGCGGCGCTTCACCCTGAACCAAGGCTCATCGCGGGCAAGCCCGCTCCCGCAACACAGTCGGAGACTTGTTGCTGATCAAGCGAATTGGATGCGTGATGGCTCAGAGCAGCCTGGCGATCAGGCTCGCCACGCCGCTCAGGATCAGCGTGGTGGTGAGCGGGATGAACCACTCGCGCCCGAACAGCCTGAAGCGGAAGTCGCCTGGCAGCCGCCCGAAACCCAGCTTGCCCAGCAGCGGCGTGAACCAGCTGATCAGCACCAGCGCCAGGAAGATGACGATCATCCAGCGGATCATTCAGGCCTCCATCAAAGCCGGTGCAGCCGGTCGCCCGCCGCGAAGCCGCGCGCCGGCGGATGGCCCGGCGTGGCGAAGCCGATCACCTTGAACAGCTCGCCCATCTCGTGCTCGGCCACCAGCTTCATGGCCGTGGCGCGCGTGGGCAGGTCGCTGGCTTCCATCAGCGCGGCAATGCCGCAATTCAGCAGAAAGCGCCCCTGGCTGGTGTAGCCCAGCAGGTCGAGCCCGGCGTCCTGTCCCGCCAGCGCCACGCCGGTGAAGTTGACGTGCGCGGTGATGTCCTTGTCGCCCACATCGGCCAGCGGCGCGTCGTCCATGCGGTGCGCGCGGTGGCACACCAGGGTGCCGGTGGTGCGCTGCGGGTGGTAGTACTCGGCCTCGGGAAAACCGTAGTCGATGAAGTACGCCGCGCCCGCGCCGCCGCGCTGAAGTAGCGCGGCCACGGTGGCGACGAAGGCGTGCGCCTGCGGGTGCACTTCGGTCACGTAGTCGCCGTTGCCGTCGATCTCGACCGGCGGGCGCAGGGCGGTGGGGCGGTCTTGCCAAACGAATGCACGCGCTTCGCTTTCAATAGCTGCCGGCGCTTGTGGAGCGGGCGCTGCAGCCTGATTTGCCTCAAGAATCACGCCGCGCTCATGCCACTCACCACCCACGCGCGCTAGCAGCTTCACCGGCATCGCGTCCAGCACCTCGTTGCCCAGCACCACGCCGCGCAGCGTGGCGGGCAGCTCATCCGCCCAGGCCACGCGGTCGCCATGGGCTGCCAGCCGCGCCTGCTGGCGCGCCCGCAACGCACCCGACACGTCGACGATGGTGTAGCGCGTCAGCGGCTGGCCCAGCGCATCCAGTGCGGCGATCAATTCTGCCGCCAGCGCGCCCGAGCCGGCGCCGAACTCCCACACTTCCTGCGTGCCGGTCGCCGCCAGGCTCTCGGCCACCTGCGCCGCCAGCGCGCGGGCGAACAGCGGCGACAGCTCGGGCGCCGTCACGAAGTCGCTGCCCGACGACGGCAGCGCGCCGAACTTGCGCGAACCATGCGCGTAATAGCCCAACCCCGGTGCGTACAGCGCCAGGTGCATGAAGCGGTCGAACGGCAGCCAGCCGCCGGCCTGCGCGATCTCGCGGGCGATCAGCGCCGGCAGCGCGCTGGTTACACTGGTTTGGTCGTCATTCGTCACCGCGCCATTGTCCGTGAACGCCACCCCCGCCCCCGCACCGTGCTGGTCACCGGCGCCGGCCGCCGGCTGGGGCGCGCCATCGCCATCGACCTGGCGCGCGCGGGCTGGCGCGTGGCGGTGCATTACCACAGCTCGCAGCAGGATGCTCTTGAAACAGTAGCTGCTTGCGCAAGCAGTACGGGCGGCTCGGCCGCTTTTGATGCCGATCTTTCGGACGAGGCACCCACCCGCGCCCTGCTGCCGCGCGTGGTGGCCGCGCTGGGCGCGGTGGACGCCGTGGTCAACAGCGCCGCGCTGTTCGACTACGACGACGCAGCCAGCTTCGGCCACGCGCAGATGGAGCGCCACTGGCGCACCAACACCGCTGCGCCCGTGCTGCTGGCGCAGGCGCTGGCCGAGCACCTGGCCGCACGCGATGCACCGGCAGCCAGCGGCTGCGTGGTCAACCTGCTCGATCAGAAGCTGTTCAACCCCAACCCGGATTTCCTCAGCTACACCCTCAGCAAGGCCGCGCTGCACAGCGCCACCACGCTGCTGGCGCAGGCCCTGGCGCCGCGCGTGCGCGTCGTCGGCGTGGCGCCGGGCCTCACGCTGACCAGCCACCTGCTCGACGAACAGCGCTTTGCCGAACTGCACCGCCAGAGCCCGCTGGGCCGCTCGTCCACGCCCGAGGACGTGGCCGGCGCGGTGCGCTTCGCGCTGGACAACCGCTCGATCACCGGCACCACGCTGCTGGTCGACGGCGGCCAGCACCTGATGCGTTTCGACCGTGATTTTTCGATGATGTGAGCCCGCCATGAGCGATCTGCCAACCGAGGGCCTGCAAAGCCTCAGCTTCACCGGCCTGCGCTTCGACGCCGCCCTGGGCATCCTGGACCACGAAAGGGCGCGCCGCAGCCCATCCAGGTCGACGCCGAACTGAGCCTGGGCCCGCAGCCGCTGCACCCGCGCGACGACGACATCAGCCACGTGCTGGATTACCGCAAGGTGCGCCAGATCATCATCGACGAGTGCACGGCCGAGCACGTGAATCTGCTCGAAACCCTGATCGGCAAGCTGTGCGACCGCCTGATGCGCCTGCCCGGCGTGCAGGGCGTGCGGGTGAAGATCACCAAGCTGGAAATCTTCGACGACTGCGAAGTGGCGATCCGGATGGAGGCGGGGCGGTGGTGAATGTCTCCGATCCATGCATGGGGTGCCGCGAGCGCTTCGTTTGACCTGCGTCACCGCGCCATGCTTGCCATCCGGTCTTGAGTGGCGTGGGAATGAACTGTTGCACGGATTGCGTGCCACCGTTCATCAGAACCACGACAGGGAGAACAGCATGAAAGGCTTTGCACGGGTGACCTTGCTTGCACTCGCCATGGGGCTGACCGCCTGTGGCGGCAGCGATGATCCGCCAGCGCCAGCGGCCACCGACACACCAACCGTCCCGGCGGTGCCCGATGTGGCCACGCCAGCCACGCCTCAGGGACTGGATGTCTACGTCGGGACGTGGGTCGACCCCGTCGGATTGGTGTGCACCAAGGTGGCCGACGTGGGAAGCACGCGATACCCCACCGGCCGATCCACGGCGCAGGCCGCCTCGATCACGCGGGCCGACAACAGCCTGACCCTTTCTCGGGTGGCGCTGACCTTCGGCACGCCGGACTGCACGGGCTCGGCTGTGCAAAGTGCCGCGGCACCCGTCTGGACAGGGACCTACCAGGGTTCGGCCTCGGTCGACGGGCGAACCGTCGACCGTTTCATGTTGGCGCCGACGTCGCAGAAGGCCTTGCTGTGGCTGGAAGGCGCGAACTTGTACGTGCAGACACAGGCGCCGCTGGATGCACAAGGCTACCCGACCAGCGCTGCCATCGGACCGACATATCTGCGGCTGTGAAATGCCTGAGGCGCCTGTACGGGGAGTGCAGGGCGTGCTGGTAAAGATCGCCAAGCTGGATATGTTCGAAGACTGCGCCATGGCGATCAGGATGGAGGCGGGGCGGTGGTGAGTTGTGCGGTCTCGTGGATGCTGCTGTAATGAAGCGCTGGCCACGTTCGGCCGAGTGGGAGGGGCGTCGATGAAGTTCCGCGATATCAAGTGGCTGGCCGTGATCGGCGCCGTCGCTGCCGTGCTGGCATACCCGGCGCAGGCGATTACCGTGTCTGGCCCAGTGCCCACGCTGACCTTCTCGTGCACCGGGCTGACCTACAGCGCTGCGGGCTTCCTGTTCCAGTTGGACCGTGACAACACCGGTAACAACACGGAAAGCTACGTGTCCGAGATCGTGGATGGTGCAGGCAACGTGCTGTGGCAGTTCACCAACACCCAGTCGCTGGGTCCGCCGCCGTTTGGCGCAGAGGTATTCGGCAACGCTGGTACGCTGGCTTACACCGCTCCGCCCGCAGCGAACCCCATAACTTCCGGCTGGTGAGTCTGGCGGGCAACGGCTTGCCGCAGCAGACAGCCTTCACCGCCAGTGGCCACTGCGCCAGCCTGCCCTTGCCCCCGCTCCGACGGTTGCCGCCGTGCCCACGCTGGGCGAATGGGCGTTGATGGCGCTTTCGGCCGTCCTGATGCTGTGGGGTGCCGGGGCCGCGCAAAGACGCCGGCGCCCCTGATGCTGGGCCGCTGGCGCGGTCTTCGCCACGCCACACAGCCCGTCCAGCCGGGCGACGGGCCCGCCGGCAAAGGCATCGTCTGCTGGGTTCGTGCCCATTGATCCACTGATGGGATCGCAGGCGGGTGCCGCGTCAACGCGTCAACGCGAGGTAGGCGCGGCGCTTGCTGCGCCGGCCAGCAGCCGCTCGATCATCGCCTCCCGCGAGGCCACGCCCAGCTTGGCGTACAGGCTTCTCATGTAGCCCTTTAGGGTGCCCAGCGAACAGCCCAGCGCGCTGGCCATTTCGCGCTGGCTGTCGGTGCGTGCGCTGGCGACGGCCAGCTGCCGTTCGCGCGGCGTCAACGGCCAGCGCGTCAGCTGGAGTGCCACGGCCAGATCGATCGGCTCCAGATGGCAGAGCGTCAGCACCAGCTCGGCTGCATCGGCGCCGGCATCGATCAGCCGCTCCATGCGGTAGCGCATGCCGCCGCCGTCGTCACGCAGGGTGAGCTCGTCGCAGGCCGGCGCCGCGGGCTCGTCCAGCAACTGGCGCGCCCGCTCTGCAACGGGCGCCGGCAACGCTGTCAGGTCGGCTGCAGCCCAGGTCAGGGAGCCCAGTTGCTGGTGCTGGCCCAGGAACAGCAACTCGTAGGCGTCGGCACTGCGCGCACGGATGCGCCCTTGCGCGTCGATGCGCAGCAGCGCACTGCGCGTCGGCACCGTCGGGGTGTCCCGCGTGCCTGGCGCCGCGTGGGCCGATGCCAGGCCGCGCAGGCGATCGCGCGCGTCGCGCAGGCGCCGCTGCTCGGCGTCGCTGAAACGGCCCTCGGCTTCGGCACGGTACAGGTAGATGAAGCCCAGGCAGCGATCCTGCCGATCGAGCAGCGGAACGCCCGTGCCCCAGCGCGCCCCCAGCGGCCCGAAGGCGCCCTGGTAAACCGGGTGCGTGCTCCATCCGGGTGCGTCGAAGGTGTCGCGCACGGCCTGGCCGTCGCTGTCGCGCTGCAGCGTCAGCGGCGTGAGGGCCAGCAACTCGTCGGCATGCCGCCCCAGCCAGTACAGCAGCGCTTCGCTTACGCGCTCCGTCCAGAACCCCGTGGGCGTCAACGTCGCGCTGTCGCACAAGCCGATGCTGGCGAAATCGGCCCGCATGCCGGAGCGCACGGAAGCGGCGATGGCCGGCGCCAGGGTCAGCAGCGAGTGAGGCAGGCTGGCCAGCAATTGCAATTGGCCATGCCAGGCCGTATCGCGCAGCGGTGTGCTGGGCGCACTGGGCGCGGCCGGCAGGACGTTGGTGTCGCGCTCGTGCAAGGCGTCGGAGAGCATCAGATTCCTAACCGTGGTGGGGCTGTCGTTTAGGGGATCGCATGCCACGATCGTATTTTGATCCGGCGCGACGGCGGGGCACGGTGGCGAGGGGCACCGATGACCTGAATCAAACCGCCCTCCGAAATATTTCATGAGAACCAGAACCGTCACGGCTTTTCTGCTGCTGGGCCTGCTGTCAGTCACGGGGTGGGCCGCCGACGCCCGAGGCTGCAAGGACCACCCGCTGTTCACGCGCATGAGCGGCTACCAGCTCGCCGCCTGCGAGAAGAAGTTCGAGCAGCTCGTCATCAAGCTCGACGAGGACCCCGACGCTGCACGCAACCCTCATCCCGAAGGCGACCGCTCGAAGAGCCGGTATGAGTGGGATGACGCGGCCGGCACGCCGCCCGATTTTCTGCAGGTGCTGCGCAACTACCAGAACGCCGCCACCGCCAGGGGCGGCGCCGTGCTGGCCGAGCACCCGCGCTACACGGCCCTGAAGTTCACCCCGAGGGCCGCACCGTCTACGCCAGCGTGGAGGTGTTCAACGAAGGCCGAACGGTCGAATTGCAGGTGCTGGAGCAGCAGGCCATGGCGCAGGAAGTCAGCGCCAACCTGATGTGGGACGCCCTGCGGAAGGATGGTTTCGTCACGCTGCCGGTGCTGTTCGACACCGGCAAGGCCAGCATCCGGCCCGAATCCGCGGGCGTGGTGCGCCAGATCGCCGACCTGCTCAAGCAGCAGCCCGCGCTGAAGGTCTCCATCGAGGGACATACCGACAACCAGGGCAACGCCGCCGCCAACAAGGCCCTGTCGCAGCAACGCGCCAAGGCGGTGGTTGACGCCGTGACGGCCCAAGGCGTGGCGCCCGCCCGCATGAGCGCCGTCGGCTGGGGCCAGGACAAGCCGGTGGCGGACAACCGCAGCCACGCCGGTCGCGCCAGAAACCGCCGCGTCGAGATGCTCAAGCAATAACTCCTTCGTACTTCATGCTCATGTTCATGCCTATCGCCTTGTCATCGTCCGCCCGACGCCGCCTCCGTCGCGCCGCAACCCTCGCGCTGCTGACGGCCGGCGCCACCACGCAGGCCGCCACGCTGCACGTCACGAACCTGAACGACGCCGGCCCGGGCTCGCTGCGCGCCACGGTGCAGGCTGCGGTCAACGGCGACGTGGTGACGTTCGATGTGGGTGGCGCCATCACGCTGGCCAGCGTGATCCCCATTGACCGGAACCTCACCATCGAAGTCCCGCCCGGTGGGGCGGCCGTGCAGATCAGCGGCGGTGGCGCGGCGATCCCTTTGTTCCGCGTCGGCGTCGGGGCCGCGGCGGCGCTCACGCGCCTGTCGCTGCTCAACGCACAGAACGCGGTGCAGAACAACGGCAACCTCACGCTGACGCAAGTGCTGGTGCGCGGCAACACGGGCAGCGTTGGCGCGGGCGTGTCGGGGTGCGTCGATCCCGCCACGCAGACGCTCGGCGTGATCGACAGCGTGTTCATGGACAACCACGCCACCAACGGCGGCGGCGCCATCGGCGCCTGCGGCGCGATCACCATTTCCGGCAGCACGTTTTCCGGCAACACCGCTGGTCAGGGCGGTGGCGGGTATGGCGGCGCACTGGCGGTGACCAACACTGGCTCGGTCACCATCACCAACAGCACCTTCCAGGGCAACACGGCGGGCGGCTTCGGCGGCGCGATCGCCACCGATTACCCTGGCATGTCGCTCACCAACGTGACCTTCTCCGGCAACACCGCGACGACAGGCTCCGCGCTGTCCGTGGCTGGCGGGGTGGGGGTGACGGTGCGCAACACCGTGTTTGCCAGCGGCACTGGTGGTGGGCACTGCACCAACCCGATCTCGGCCGGCAGCAACAACCTGAATTTCGCCGACCCCGCAGGTGTCAATTCCTGCGGCCCGACGGTCACCGTCACCACAGACCCGCAACTGGGCGCGCTGGGCGACAACGGCGGCCCGACGCCGACCATGGCGCTTCCGGCCGGCAGCCCAGCCATCGACGCGGGTGTGCTTGCCGGTGCGCCAGCGTCCGATCAGCGGGGTATCTCGCGTCCGCAAGGAGCCGGCGTGGACATCGGCGCCTATGAGCGCCTGGCGGCCGCGCCGCCGCTGCCGGGGGCGTGGCGGCGGTGCCAACCCTTGGCGAGTGGGGCCTGATGATGCTGGGCCTGCTGGCCGCGGGCGTCGGCGCACGGAACCTCCGGCAGCGCCGATAGCAAGGTCGCGCAGCCCCGGCATAGGACAATGGCGGCATGACCGCCGCTTTCGCACCGCATTCCGAACAGGCCGCTGAACCGGCCACCGGACCCGCCGCCCGCACGCGCGCCGAGCGCGAGGCGCTCAAGCTCGAAAAGCGCCTGTGCCGCCAGGTCGGCCAGGCGATTGCCGACTTCAACATGATCGAGGAAGGCGACCGCGTGATGGTGTGCCTGTCGGGCGGCAAGGACAGCTACGGCCTGCTCGACGTGCTGATGAAGCTGCAGGCGCGCGCGCCGGTGCGCTTCGAGCTGGTGGCGGTGAACCTCGACCAGAAGCAGCCGGGCTTTCCGGCCGAGGTGCTGCCGAATTACCTGCGTGACCTGGGCATCGAGCACCACATCGAGACGCAGGACACCTACAGCATCGTCAAGGCCAAGATCCCCGAGGGCAAGACCACCTGCAGCCTGTGCTCGCGCCTGCGCCGCGGCATCCTGTACAGCGTGGCGCGGCGGCTGAAGTGCAACAAGATCGCGCTGGGCCACCACCGCGACGACATGCTGCAGACCTTCTTCCTCAACATGTTCTTCGGCGGCAAGCTGAAAGGCATGCCGCCCAAGCTGACCAGCGACAACGGCGAGTTCATCGTGATCCGCCCGCTGGCCTACGTGGATGAGCGCGACCTGGTGGCCTGGGCGGCGCACCGGCAGTTCCCAATCATTCCGTGCAACCTGTGCGGCAGCCAGGAGAACCTGCAGCGCCAGCAGATCGGCGACATGCTGCGCGAGTGGCAGAAGAAATACCCCGGCCGCATCGAGAACATGACCACCGCGCTGCAGAACGTGGTGCCCTCGCACCTGATGGATGGAACCTTGCACGATTTCCGAAACCTGAAGGCGACCGGCGTGCCGGACGAGCAGGGCGACAAGGCTTTCGACGAAGAGACTTTCCCCGCGCCCGTGGGCACGCCCTTCGGTGGCGTGGCGCTGGTCAGTGCCTGATCTTTTGCAATAAATCGCGGAGGTATCGTGATGTGGATTGCGCGAACAGCTCTTGTATTGATAGCGGCAACGCTGACGGCCTGTGCCACCGGCCCACGCACCGTGGGTGCCGACGTGCGCACCAGCGCGGCCCAGCCGCCGGGCAACGCGGTGCTGAACGGCGCGCGTTACCGCTTCGAGCGCGGCCCGCTGATCGCCGGCCAGCCTGACCCGGCCAGGCTGGAAGCCATGGCGCAGGCCGCGCTGGCCCGCGTGGGCGCCGTGCGTGACGATGCGCGGCCGCGCGTCAGCGTGCAGGTGGGCGGCTA
Source organism: Ottowia beijingensis (assembly GCF_013423955.1). Lineage (GTDB taxonomy): Bacteria > Pseudomonadota > Gammaproteobacteria > Burkholderiales > Burkholderiaceae_C > Ottowia > Ottowia beijingensis. The sequence continues at coordinate 2,561,901 of NZ_JACCKX010000001.1, forward strand.
TGTGAACGCGTACTACCGCGATCTCTGGGGCGAGCCGAGCAATGCGCGCGTGGCGCTGGGCCTGGGCGTGGGGCGTGGCTGGCGGGGCGGCGGCATCGGGTTCGGGTTCGGCATGCCGATGTGGGACGACAGCACCCCGGCCTACGTGAGCGAAGTCAGCCTGCTGATGCGCGACCTGCAGACGGGCCAGATCGTTTACGACACCCGCGCCCGCCACGACGGCGGCTGGCACGACACCGACAACGTGCTGGCGGCGCTGTTCGTGGCGGCGCTGGAGGGCTATCCGCAGCCTGCCACTGCGGTGCGCCGCGTGGGCGTGCCCCTGCTGCCGCCGGCCAGCGCCAGCGGGGCGGCCGGCGCCACGCCGACGACCGGCGCCGCCGAACCGGCGCACCGCCCGGTGCGCGGCCCCGAGCCGGTGCAGGCGCCCGCGCGCTGACTGGGGTCCAGCGGGGCAAAGTGCCCCGCGGGCGGCCCAACCCTCATGGCATGATGCACGGCATGGAACCGACCCGCATCCTGGCCATCCGCCACGGCGAAACCGCCTGGAACGTGGACACGCGCATCCAGGGTCATCTCGACATTCCGCTCAACGCCACCGGCCGCGAACAGGCCAGCCGCCTGGCGCGCGCGCTGCTCGGCCACGCGCCGATCGACGCCATCTGCAGCAGCGACCTGTCGCGCGCGCTGCAGACGGCGCGCATCGTGGCCGACGCCACCGGCGCGCCGCTGAGCGTGAACGCCGGCCTGCGCGAGCGCTGCTTCGGCGATCTGCAGGGCCACACTTTCGCCGAGTTCAGCGCCGCCGCGCCGCAGCAAGCCGAGCGCTGGCGCCGGCGCGACCCCGACTGGGTGCCACCTGGCGGCGGCGAGTCGTTGCTCTCGTTTCGAGAGCGCGTGACGCAGACCGTGCAAGTGCTGGCAGCCCAGAATGCCGGCAAGACGCTGGCCCTGTTCACGCACGGCGGCGTGCTCGACGTGCTGTACCGTGCCGCCACCGGCCTGGGCCTGGAGGATGCGCGCACCTGGCAGATCGGCAACACGGCGGTCAACCGCCTGCTGTGGACGCCCGACAGTGGCCTGACCCTGGTGGGTTGGGCCGACACCACCCACCTGGAAGACGAGTGGCTGGATGAAAGCACCGCCTGAAATACCTGAACGCCTGCGCGCCCTGATCGGCCAGGGCACGGACGCCATCGAAACGCCCGTGCTGGTGGTCGACCTGGACGCCGCCAACCGCAACCAGCAGCGCATGACCGAGTTCGCCGCCAAGCACCGGTTGCGCCTGCGCCCGCACGCCAAGATGCACAAGAGTGCCGAATTCGGCCGCCTGCAACTGCAGGCCGGTGCCGCCGGCCTGTGCGTGCAGACCGTGGGCGAGGCCGAGGCGCTGGCCGCCGGCGGCATCAACGACCTGTTCATCACCAACCAGGTGGTGTCGGTGGCCAAGCTGCGGCGTGTGGCGGCGCTGGCGCACCAGCTCAAGGCCCGGGGCGGCCAGTTGGCCATCGCGGTCGACAGCTTCGAGGGCGTGGAGCGGCTGGCGCAGGCCATGCAGCTGACCAACGCGGTGATCGACGTGTTCGTCGAAGTCGACATCGGCCAGGGCCGCTGCGGCGTGGCGCCGGGCGAGGCAGCCTTGCAACTGGCGCGCCTGATCGCCCGCCGATCGGCCAGCCTGCGCTTTGCCGGCCTGCAGGCCTACCACGGCGGGGCGCAGCACCTGCGCAGCGTGGCCGAGCGCCGCGCCGCCATCACCGCCGCCGCCGAACGGCTGGACGACACGCGCCGCCTGCTGGTGGCGGGCGAGCTGCCGCCGGCGGTGATCACCGGCGCCGGCACCGGCACCTTCGCGCACGAGGCCGCCAGCGGGCTGTGGACGGAGATCCAGCCCGGCAGCTTTTTGTTCATGGACGCGGACTACCTGCGCAACGAGCGCGATGCGGCGCAGCCGCAGTTCGAGCCGGCGCTGTTCGTCAAGTCGCAGGTCATCAGCGTCGGCGAAGGCCGCGCGGTGTGCGATGCCGGCCACAAGAGCCATGCCATCGACAGCGGCCTGCCGCTGGTGCACGCGCTGCCCGGGCAGGCGCCGCTGGCGTTTGCCAACGGCGGCGACGAGCACGGTGTGCTCACGCTGGCCGATGGTGGCACGCTGCCGGCGCTGGGCGACACGGTGTGGCTGATCCCCGGCCACTGCGACCCCACCGTGAACCTGCACGACCACCTGGTGGTGGTGCGCGGCGGCGTGGCCGCCGGCCGCGTCGAGGCGGTGGTGGCGGTGGACGCACGCGGCGCCTGGTGAGTGGGTGCTATCAATTTGATGGCTTTCTGCGCTTGACTGGCAAGGGCAGAAGGCTGATTGGATGCTTGAATCTAAACAGCCGAACAGCCGAACAGCCGAACAGCCGAACAGCCGAACAGCCGAACAGCCGAACAGCCGAACAGCCGGACGCAGAGGACGCCAAGGTTTCGCAGAGGACGCAAAGAAATCCAAACACCTGCTCATCGGGGTGCTTGATTGACAGATGTGATCGGGAGTTTTTGCGTCCTCTGCGTGGTTTCTGCGTCCTCTGCGTCCGGCTGTCTTGGTTTTCCCCACGCACCGCAGCCGCAAATCACCCCGCACCAGCGGCACCTGCGTCTCGAACTTGGCCCGCTTGACCGAGAAGAAGGCGCGCACGGTGCGCACGTTGGCATCCTGCGTGAACAGGCGCTCGGCGAGCCGCTGGTAGGCCGGCATGTCGGGCACGCGCAGCAGCAGCACGAAGTCTGGCCCTGGCGCCACGCGATAGCACTGGCGCACGGCGTCGTCGGCCACGGCACGGCGCTCGAAGGCGTCCTGGTGCTCGGCGCCCTGGCGGTCCAGCGTCACCTCCACGATCGCCGTCAGGCCGTGGCCCTGCAACGCGGCCACGCGGTCTTCGTCCAGCAGCGCCACCTGCGCGCTGATCAGGCCCTCGTCGTGCAACCGCCGCACCCGCCGCAGCGCGGTGGGCGGCGAGATGCCGGCGCGCTCGGCCAGTGCCTGGTTGCTCTGGGCGGCATCGTGCTGCAGGGCGGCCAGCAGGGCCCAGTCGGTGTCGTTTGGTTTCATATGCAGCGGTATTTTGGCTGAAAAGTTCATCATTCAAGAAAAATGTAGATTTATTTCAATTTAGGTGATTGATGGCCGCTGAAATTTCATACAGACTTTCCTAAGATCGCGGGTCGGCCGCGCAGCATGCGGCGTTTCTGAAGGGCTTTCCCATGTGCGGCATCGTCGGCGCGGTCTCCACGCGCAACATCGTTCCCCTCCTCGTGCAGGGCCTGCAGCGGCTCGAATACCGCGGCTACGACTCGTGCGGCGTGGCCGTGCATGCGGCCGAGGCCGCGGGCGCCGTGCCGGGCACGCGCCTGAAGCGCCTGCGCGGCATCGCCCGCGTGGCCGACCTGGGCGCGCAGGCTGAATCGCAGGGCCTGGCCGGCAGCACCGGCATTGCCCACACCCGCTGGGCCACGCACGGCGCGCCGGCCATCGGCAACGCGCACCCGCATTTCAGCCGCGGCCCCGTGCCCGCCGGCATGGACGGCGAGCAGGCCGCCGCCCGCCCGGCGCGTGTCACGCTGGTGCACAACGGCATCATCGAAAACCACGAGGCCCTGCGCGCCGAACTGCTGGCGCGCGGCTACTTCTTCACCAGCCAGACCGACACCGAGGTCATCGTCCACCTCATCGACAGCCTGTACGACGGCGACCTGCTGGCGGCGGTGCAGGCGGCCGTCAAGCGCCTGCGCGGCAGCTATTCCATCGCCGTGCTGCACCGCGACGAGCCGCAGCGCCTGGTGGGCGCGCGCGAGGGCTCGCCGCTGGTGCTGGGCATCGGCGCCGACGGCAAGGAGAACTTTCTGGCCAGCGACGCCATGGCCCTGGCCGGCGTGACCGACCAGATCGTCTACCTGGAAGAAGGTGACACGGTGGACGTGCAGCTGGGCAAGCACTGGGTTGTGGCACGCGACGGCCAGGCCGTGCAGCGCCCGGTGCGCACCGTGCAGGCCATGAGCGGCGCGGCCGAGCTGGGGCCTTACCGCCACTACATGCAGAAGGAAATATTCGAGCAGCCGCGCGCCATTGCCGACACGCTGGAAGGCGTCGAGGCCGTGGTGCCCGAGCTGTTCGAGGCCGCCCGCAACCACGCGCCGGGCGAGGGCGCGCACGCCACCTTCCGCGCCACCGACCAGGTGCTGATCCTGGCCTGCGGCACCAGCTACTACGCCGGCTGCGTGGCCAAGTACTGGCTCGAGGCCATCGCCCAGCTGCCCTGCGCGGTCGAAATCGCCAGCGAATACCGCTACCGCGAATCGGTGCCCAACCCGCGCACGCTGGTGGTCACCATCACCCAGTCGGGCGAGACGGCCGACACCCTGGCCGCGCTGCGCCACGCGCAGTCACTGGGCATGCAGCACACGCTGACGGTGTGCAACGTGGCCACCAGCGCCATGGTGCGCGAATGCAAGCTGGCCTACGTCACCCGCGCCGGCATCGAGATCGGCGTGGCCAGCACCAAGGCCTTCACCACGCAGCTGGCCGGCCTGTTCCTGCTGACCCTGGCGCTGGCCCAGGCGCGCGGCCTGCTCACCGAGGCGCAGGAGGCCGAGCACCTGAAGGCGATGCGCCAGCTGCCCAACGCGCTGCAGGCCGTGCTGGCGCTGGAGCCGCAGGTCATCACCTGGGCCGAGCAGTTCGCCGCCAAGGAGAACGCGCTGTTCCTGGGCCGCGGCCTGCACTACCCGGTGGCGCAGGAGGGCGCACTCAAGCTCAAGGAGATCACCTACATCCACGCCGAGGCGTACGCGGCGGGCGAACTCAAGCACGGCCCGCTGGCGCTGGTCACCAGCGCCATGCCGGTGGTCACCGTGGCGCCCAACGACGCGCTGCTGGAAAAGCTCAAGAGCAACATGCAGGAAGTGCGCGCCCGCGGCGGCGTGCTCTATGTGCTGGCCGATGCCGACACCCACATCGACAGCGGCGACGGCCTGCACGTCATCCGCCTGCCGGGCCACTATGGCGCGCTGTCGGCCATCGTGCACGTGGTGCCGCTGCAACTGCTGGCCTACCACACGGCTGTTGCGCGCGGCACCGACGTGGACAAGCCACGCAACCTGGCCAAGAGCGTGACGGTGGAGTAAGCGGCTGCCAGTGCCTTCAATGCTGACCCCAACAAGTAAAGTCCGTCGGGAGCCAACATAGTCCGGCGAAGATCGCTATTGCTCCGAAAGCAAACTGGTTTGAGAATCTCCGTGCTGCCTTAGCGCGCGTGAACAACCTCTTGGGGAGCGACACCGAGGCGCGCCGCCAGCAGGGCGCGCAGGCGCAATGGCCGAACCGGCTTGCGCAGCACTTGAAACGCCGAGCCGGCCTGGTGCAGGTGCTGGATGTCCTCGCCGGTGACCAGCAGCGCCAGGCGCAGGTCGGGCAAGCGCTGGCGTGCCTCGCGCAATACCGCGAGGCCGTCACGCTCACCGGGCAGCCGCCAGTCGCTGATCACGGCGTCGTAAGCGTGCTGCGCCATCGAGCGACTGGCCTGTCCGGCATCGTGTGCGGCGTCGGCATGCAATCCCCACATCCGCATCAGCAGCACCAGCGCATCGCGCACGCTCGGGTTGTCTTCCACTACCAGCACCCGGCCGCAGAATGGTCGAGCGGATGGGGCGGCCTGTTGCGGGTAGGGCATGCCGTCGGGCGGCGGGTCGGCGCGCGGCAAGTCGAGTGCAAACACGCAGCCGCGCCCGACCCGGAGTTGAGCGTGATGCGGTGGCCCAGCAGGTCGGCGACACGCCGCACGGTGGCCAGGCCCAGTCCGGTGCCTTGCGTGGGGTCGCGGGCTGCGTTGTCGAGCTGCACGAACTCCTCGAACACCGCATCGTGCGCCTCGGGTGCGATGCCGATGCCGGTATCGACGATGCACAGGCGCCAGGCGTTGCCTCGGGGCCGCACGCCAAGCACCACACCGCCACGGGCGGTGTAGCGGATGGCGTTGGCCAGCAGGTTGGACAACGCGCGCTCCAGCAGCGCCACATCGCTGCGGGCCCAGGCGGTGGTGGGGTGAATGCGCAAGCGCAGCCCTTTCTGCCGGGCCATGCCTTCGTACATGCCGGCCAAGCGCTCCAGCAGTGGCTGCACGGCGAATGCGCTGGGTGCTGGCGTGATCTGGCCGGCGTCCAGGCGCGACAGGTCCATCACGACTTCCAGCAGGCGGTCGAGCGAGGCCATGCACTCGCCCATGCGGGCCAGCGTCGGCGCGTCGCGCGCACTGCCTTCAAGCACGCCGTGGTACAGGCTCATGGCTTGCAGAGGCTGGCGGAGATCGTGGCTGGCAGCGGCAAAGAAGCGCGATTTGGCGGCGTTGGCAGCTTCGGCCTGAGCGCGCCGTTCATCCAGCTCGCGCATCAGTTGTTCGTTGAGCAGGCGGGTGGACATGTCGTTGTGCAGTGTGCGCGCGAAGCGCAATCCGGCCATGCCGAGCGTGAACCAAAGCAACGCGGTGAAGAGTGCGGCGAACAGGCGTTCGTCGCCGCCGAGCAGCAGTACTTGAGCGCTCAGGCCCAGCAGCATTGGTGTGAACGAGGCCCACATGGCCGGTGGCCAGCAGCAGAACTGTGTCACCGAACTGGCGGCCACGATGGTGGCCAAGGCCAGGATCACGAACACCAGCGACGCGTTGCCCGAGATGACGACTGGATAGCCCCAGCCGGCGACGATGGCGGACGACAGTCCGGTGCGCCAGGTCACGGCGTGCAGCCAGGGGCGCGGCCGGCTGTCGCCGTCCGCCTGTGCCCGTGCGGCGCGGCGAATGAAGAACAGGCGCTCAACGGTCAGCGCATACAGCAGCAACGCGGGCACCATGGCAGCCATTGGCCCGACGCTCGGCATGATGAGCCACACGACCAGCGCCGGCCCGACGGCTGCGGTGATCAGCGTCGTGCGCAGCCCTGCCATGACGAGGTCGAGTACCCGTTGCTCAAACAGCAGGCGCTGGGCCGGATCATGGACCTTCGGGAACAGACGCTCGGCTTCGAGCATCATTGCACGCGCCAGTGACCAGCCTGCGGCGTTGGCGGTTGCGTCGGCGACCGATGTGTCAGGCGTCATGTTGCTCAAGTGTGTCGCGAGCCATCATCACCGCCTGCAAGCGGTTGGAGGCGCCCATCTTGTCGAAGATGTCTTCGATATGCTTCTTCACCGTGGCCGGCGAGATGCCAAGGGCCCGCGCGATCTTCTTGTTGCTGGCGCCGGTGGCCAGGTGACGCAGCACGTCCACCTGTCTGCCGGTCAGTCCGCGCGGTCCGGCCACGGCGGCTACGCTGATGGCTGGCGCCAGCAGCTCGTCATCGAACACGGTCTCGCCATTGGCCAGCCGGCGCAGACATGACAGCAAGGCCGGCAACTCCAACGCTTTCGGCAGATATGCCATCAAGCCGGCGTCGTACGCGCGCCGAGGCAGCGTGGGGTCGTCCACGCCCGACATCAGGCCGATGCCGACGGACGGGCACCGCGCCCGCAGGCGTTCGGCGCCGCGCAGGCCGTCCTCGCCGGGCAGACGGTAGTCGAGCAGCACCAGGTCGAACGCCTCGCCATCCGAGCACAGCACCTCGAGCGCCTGGTCCAGCGTGGCCACAGCATGCACTTGCAGCGTCGGCACCTGGTGGCGCAGCGCCGTGGCGAGGCCGTCGCGAAACAGCGGATGGTCATCCACTAGCAGCACGGCGAAGCCATCAAGCTCATCGTTCAACGGAGATCCTTTGAAGTGCGGCTGGGGCATGATTTTCAAGAATAGCGCAGGGTCCGCGTTTGCGCAGGGGGCCAAACGGCCGATGGTGGCGCGCGGTGCCCGCCGGCATGATGGGTTCAGCGGCCGTATGTGCGTGCGGCGATGACTGACAGACGCCTGCGGTGCCGCCCCCATCGCCTGAAAGGAGGCGCGATCATGCGCAGCACGGTTTCTACTTTCCACGTCGGCCATTGGCGGCTCGTCGCGGCTTGCGGCTTGGGGCTGGGGTTGCTGGCCTGCGGCGGCTCGGACGACGAGGCGACCCAGCGATTCACGGTTGGCGGCACGGTCAGCGGACTGACCGCCGCAGGGCTGGTGCTGCAGAACAATGGCGCCGATGACCTGGCGCTGCCGGCCGGCGCCCGTGATTTCGTGTTTGCGGCTGCGCTGGCGGCGGGCGAGCCTTACGACGTCAGCATCAGGGCGCAGCCGTCGGGCCAGAAATGCATGGTAGGTCGCGGGCAGGGAATGCTGGCGCGCGATGTGCGCGATGTCCAGGTGAACTGCGCACCCGCAGCGGGCGACGACGGGGCCATACCGGGCCCGGGTGACGGCACCGGCGACGGAGACGGTGGCGCCGATGTGGGCGCCGGCGCCGCGAGCGCCTGCTTCAACCCTGCCCTGATGACGCCTGGAACCCGCTACCGGTGGCACATGCAGACGCAGGTGGAAGGCCAGCTGGTATCCATGGTGCAGGAACGCCGGATCGAGGGCGGCGGCAGCTTTGCTGGTGCTTCCGGCTTGGTGGTGGATAGTGGTTCGATGTCCATGACCTTCGGCGCCAGCGGCTCGATGGATCAAAGAGGCGCCTGGTATTACAAGCGCCTGGACACGGCTGCCGGACCGGTGATCGTTGAATATGGCGGCAGCGCCGATGCGACGACCAGCGCGGGGGTATGCGTTTCGACTCGCGGCACGAGTGGGTCAACACGCCGCCAGCGGAAAAGCGAGAGCTTGCGCTGCAATCCGGGCAGAGCTATCCATACAGTGCCACCACGCGCACGACCACAAGAACGATGATGAGCGGGGTGGCGATCCATACCACCGTCGATACGAGCACCGATGCCTATCGAGTGACTTATCTGGGGCAGAAGGAAATCACCGTCGCGGCGGGCACCTACCCAGCCTGCCACTTCAGCAATGCGACGACCGAGGGCCAGGTGGATGTTTACTACTCGGTCGGCAGTGGCTTGCCGCTGGTGATCGCCAGCAGGATCGAGGACGGCGGGCTCGTGCGCATGGAAATGCAGCCTGACTCGCATGTCAACGGCGTACCGGTCAGCCAGTACCACGCTTCGCGCCAGTGAAGCCACCAACCCAAACGCGAGGCGACCCATGCTGACAAGCAACCGCACTGTATTCACCGCGCTGCTCCTGGCGTGCGCCGGGGCTGCGCATGCGCAGTCCATCGACCCCGGTCTGTGGGAATTCAAGCACGACGTTCGCGCGCCCGGCATGCCCGACCTGAACGCCCAGATGGCGCAGATGCGCGAGCGCATGAAGTCGCTGCCGCCACAGATGCGCCAGATGATGGAGCGGCAACTGGCGAACATGGGTGTCGGTCTCGGTGAGGGCGGAGCATTGCGCGTGTGCATGGGCCTGGACGACGCGCGGCGCGGGCCGGTGCGCGAGGGCCATCGCGACAACGATTGCACCTACACCCAGGTCAAGCGCAATGGCAACACCTGGAGCGGACGCGTGACATGCACCGAACCGGCGGGCCAGGGCAAATTCACGACCACGGTGCACAGTGCCTCGCATTTCAGCACCATCTCGGTGCTCAGTGGCGCGCAAGGGCGCACGGAGGTCAAGCTCGACGCGCGCCGCATCGGCACCGACTGCGGCGCGGTAGCGGCCGTGCCACGCCGCTGATGCCGGCAACAGGCAGGATCTGCCCGGACAGGAGATCGTGCCGCGGCGCTTGAACGGGCGCCCGCCCTGCGTGGTCGGTGGTTTGCTGATGGTCGGGGCGGTGCGCGGCAAAAGAGGACTGTGAGCGGGCAGGCAGCCCCTGCCCCATGCCGTGCCTGCAGGTCGCCTGGTCATTTGTTTGGGCCGGACGCGGTTGGGCGCCGCGACGCTGACCCTTTGCGCCATTGGTGCCGACCTTGCCGTGCGCCTCTGGTCGAGGTTCGGGCTTGCAATCCAGCGCCGCAATCCTTGCTGGGCGCACCCGCCTTCAAAGTGCCCCGGCAGGCCGAAGGCCATGTAGACGGTGTTGCTCTTGGGCGCCAAGACGCCCCGCGCGCCTTCACGGGGTCGGCCGCACCGCCTCGCTGCGTTCGTGACGCCGCCCGGCACGGTGGCGCAGAGGCGATGAACGGAACGTCGAATACGGTCGCCCCTCAGTTGCGCGATGGTGGTGTTGCCGCTGCCACGCGGAGCGCACGATTTCCGCCGAGGCGGGAGTTCAGAAGCGGGTTCCAAGCGCCGCAGAGGGTGGATGCATGGACTCCCCACCCTCGCGTGAGTGGCGGATGGTTTCAACTCGTTTGCTTGGGGCGCGACAGAAGGCCTGGCGGCCGCACTTTCAGCGCTGGCCCGGCCATCAGCCGCGTCGCAGTCGCCTGGCCCCCAGCAGCGCCGCTGCCAGCCCCAGCCACACCAGCGTCCACTGCCCGAGCGTCGGCACGGCCGTGACCTGCCCACCGCCGCCAGCGCCACCGCCGGTACCGTTGCCGTTGCCGTTGCCAGTCGCGGCCACCACAAGGCGCAGCGCCAGCGGCGCGCTGTCGCCGGCGGCGTTGCTGGCCACCAGGCTGAAGTCGTAGCTGCCGGCTGCCGTGGGCGTGCCGCTGATCTGGCCCGTCGCGGGGTTCAGGCTCAGCCCTGGCGGCAACGTGCCGCCGGCCAGCGCGTAGGTGACCGGTTGCGTCACCCCGGCCGGGCCCAGCGTGGGTGTGAAGCCCGCGTAGGGCTGCCCCACCGTGCCGCCGGGCGCGGTGCCGGTCAGCGTGGGCGCCACGGCCATAGCGGCAATCACCACCGTCTGCGCCAGCGGCGCGCTGTCGCCGGCGGCGTTGCTGGCCACCAGGCTGAAGTCGTAGCTGCCGGCTGCCGTGGGCGTGCCGCTGATGTGGCCCGTCGTGGGGTTCAGGCTCAGCCCCGGCGGCAACGTGCCGCCGGCCAGCGCGTAGGTGACCGGTTGCGTCACCCCGGCCGGGCCCAGCGTGGGTGTGAAGCCCGCGTAGGGCTGCCCCACCGTGCCGCCGGGCGCGGTGCCGGTCAGTGTGGGCGCCACGGTAGGTGCATCAACATAGTCCAGGAAGGACTGTCCCCGCGCACCAGGCGAACGTAGTTGGTGGCAGTGCGGCCGCTCAAAGTGTCATTGCCGTTGACGAGGAACACGGCCCATGCCAGATTGGGTCTGGTGACGATGGGCGAGGACGACCAGAAGGCCCAGTTTGCCCCGGTGCCAGGAAACTGCGCCAGGTTGATGGCGGGTTCGGCGCAGCCCAGTTCGGCAATCGATGTCAACTCATTGAGGTTGGGCAGGCGCCAGTCGGTGGCGCCCAGGTTTTGCGTGCCGGCGGCGGCCTGATTGACGGCATCCACACGCGCGAAGGCCTGTTGCCAGGCATAGCCGGCCGCCGTACCGGTGCAGGTGGCGCCGTCCCAGGCCTGCCCTTCGGCGCAGCGCTTCCACACCAGGCCCGTGGGCAGGTGACGGACCATGCCGCTGCCGCTGCCGGCGTCGGCAAATGCGCCGTCGGGGGTCGTCAGCGGCAGTGGGCAGCTTTGTTGTGCCTGGGCGGCGAGCGCGATCAACAGGGCCGGCAGGGCCGCCGCCCAGCGCACGAGGGCAGAAAGTCTCATGGCTTGTGGCCTCCAAAAGATGCGGGAATTGAGCGGCTGCTGGACAACGTCCGCCCGATGGTCGGTTGGCCGCGGGCCGCCGATGCCACGGGCGCGGCGCACGGCGCCTCGGCGGCCGGCCAGCGGGCCGGCTGGCGCAGGCGCATGGTTGCCGTCATTGTTCTGGCCCCTTGCAAGAACGTCACAGTCCCGTGCGGACGAGGCGAACCCGGAGGGCGCCGCCCCGGCTGGTCCAGCCATTGGCGCCATCCAGGAAGCGCACTGTCCACGCGTTGCCCGCGACCCTGGCCATGGGCGAAGCCGACCAGAACTGCATGGCTGGGGTGTAGGGAAAGTAGTCGAAATCGATGGCCCCAGTAGCACTGCCGCGGTCGGCCAGGTTGTACAGCTCTTGCATGGTGGGCAGTCGCCAGTCGTTGTGACCGCACAGGCCGACGGCATTGACGTCCTGGGCGAACTTTTCGGTGTCGCAGCGGCCCGCCGTCAGGCATGCTCCGCTGCTGGCAACGCCAGGGCCGCCATGGCTGTTGGCGCTGAAGTACCACGAGTAGGTGTGGTCCTTGTGACGCAGGTGACTGGCGTCATCGACCTTGACCTCCCACATCAGCCCGGTGTGGTTGTCGTAGGTGCAGGCCCAGTCGCCGGCACCCGTACCCAGCACGGCACTGGCGGGCAGGGTGGCGCCGCTGTGGCTGATCTTGGTGTAGTCGAAGCCCTTGGCGCCCGCGCCAACCTTGGGCAGCACGCCCTTGGCGGCAGCGGCATCGCGCCCGTAGCGCGCGTCTTGCCCGCCGTGGGTGGGCAGGGGCGTGCACGTGGTGCTGGCGCTGATGGCCGTGTCGGCGCCGCTGGCGTGCTCGCGACAGAAGTCAATGCCCGAGTCGTTGACCGGGTTGGTCTGTGCCCAGGCAGCGGGCAGTGTCAGCAGCGACAAGGTCGCGGCGCGAAGATGGGGCAATTTGGGGCTCATGCAGTCTGCCTCCCGAAGAAAAACGAAAGCGGCGAAGCAGGCGATGGATGTGCTCCGTGGCCTGCAGAGGAAGTGAATGTGGAGCGAACCGGGCAAAGCTCGGCCGCCCCTTGACGGGCGGCAAACGTGTGGTGACTCCAGGTGAACGCAGTGGGCATGGGGCGGGCTTCGGCAGGTCTGTAGTCCGTACGCTAAAGCCTCCCTGCGACATGCGCCATCGGCCAGCCGGCCTATGGCGAGCCCCGGTTCCATGTGCGGGCCAGCGCGCGCCGCTACCCCCGCGGCGGCATGGCCGACCGTGCGCCCCCGCCGATCTTTTGCATCTTTTTATGCAGTGCCCGCACACCAGCCCCAAGCGCTTTCATGGGGTTACGCACAGTGCTTGCAGGGGATTGCCGGTGTCAGTTCTTCTTTCAGGTCAAAGCCGCCCCTCGCGCCAGGTGCGGATGGTCTGGCGCAGCGAGGCGCGGTCGAACTCGGGGTGCCAGCGGTAGCGCAGAAAGTGTTCGCCGACGACGAACACGCCCAGCGAGATGGGCGACAGCACCAGGGTGAAGAAGGCCCAGGCGCGCAGGCCGAGCAGCGCGAAGGTCAGCAGCGACAGCGCCGCCATGGCGGCGAAGTAGAGCGCCCAGGCGCGGGTCAGGCGCACGGTGTAGGCCTGCATGTCGGGCGTGAGCGGATGCACACGCCGCGCCACCCGGGTGATGAGTGGCGTGCCGGCCAGCGAGCCAGCGAACCAGGCGCTGAGCGCACCGTACACCGCCACGTATTCGGCCACGTAGAGCAGGTGCGCCTGTGGCGCGCAGCGTTGCAGGCAGGCCAGCAGTGCCGCCGGCACGGCCACGGCCAGCAGCACCGACGCGGCGCGCCAGCCGTGCCGCCACAGCCAGCCGCAGGCAAAGACCAGGGCCGGCAGCAGGAAGGCGGCCACGGTCCATGGCGAGCGTGGCTGCAGCCACAGCAGCACCGCGCAGCCCAAGGCATAGGCCACGCTGAGCGTCGTTCCCGCCAAGGCGCGGCGCTGCGGCGCAGTGGCGGGTGGGGACGAAGTGGGCGCCGGCGGGTTCACCCAAAATCATACCGGCGCGGCGGCGTCTCAGCCCCGCGCAGCGCCGCCAGCAGCTTCTGCCCGGCGCGCCCGTCGGCCTCCATGCCCAGGCGCTGCTGTTCGGTCTTGATGGCCTCGCGCGTCCTGGCGCCGATCAGGCCGTCGGCGCTTCCGATGTCGTGGCCGCGGGTCAGCAGCAGGGCTTGCAGCTCGCGGTTCTGCGCGCGCGACAGGCCGGGATCGTCGGTGGGCCAGGGCTGCACAAAGCCGATCGGCGTGCCGGCCGGCGCAGCGACCAGGTTCGACAGTTGGGCGATGGCCAGCGCGTAGTTCTCGCTGGCGTTGTAGCTGAACAGCGCGTCGAAGTTGCGCCCGACCAGAAAGGCGGGGCCGCCGCCCTCGCGGCGGGCGGGCACCAGCAGGCCGGCGCGGGGCAGGCTGTCGGGCAGCGGCGCGCCGTCGGCCAAGGTCACACCGTCGGCGCGCCAGGCGGCGATGGGGCGCTTGGCCTTGCGGCTGGCACCCGAGGTGTCGTAGCCGGCGGGCAGCCGCACTTCGAAGCCCCAGGCTTCGCCGCGGCGCCAGCCGGCGTTTTGCAGAAACTTGGCGGTGGAGGCCAGGGCATCGGGCACGCTGTCCACGATGTCGCGGCGGCCGTCGCCGTCGAAATCGACCGCGCTGCGGAAAAAGGTGCTGGGCATGAACTGGGTCTGCCCGAAGGCGCCGGCCCACGAGCCCGACAGCTTGTCGGCCGCGATGTGGCCTTCCTGCAGGATGCGCAGCGCGGCGGCGAATTCGCCGCGGAAATAACTTTGCCGCCGGCCAAAGCAAGACAGCGTGGCCAGCGACTGCACCAGCGGCCGGCCGCCCAGGTTCTGGCCGAAGTTGCTCTCCACGCCCCACACGCCGACCACGATCTCGGGCGCCACGCCGCTTTGCTGCGCAATTTTTTGCAGCGTGTCGTGCCAACGGCCGTAGGCGGCGCGGCCATCGGCGACGCGCTCGTCATCGACCAGCATGGCCAGGTAGTCCCACACCGGCAGGGTGAATTCGGGCTGGCGGTTCAGCAGCACCAGCACCGAGGGTCGGCCGCCAGGCCGTCGGTGTGCCGAGCGTAGGTGGCGGCGGAGATGGGGCGAAACGCTGGCGTGCCTTTGAGCTGGCCCAGGCAGCGGCTGAAGTCGGCCGGGTCGATGGCCGGCGGCGTGTCCTGCGCGCGGGCGGCGCCGGCGCCCAGCAGGGCGGCGGCCACGAGCAGGCCGGACAAGCCGGAAATGCCGGAGGAGGGGATGGCGGTCAATCTGCGTCATTCAAAAATGATAGCTGATTGCGCTCATCCCTCGGGCGTTGGAAGCCGGTTTCTTTTGAAACCGGCTGTTGCCTTCAGGCCCTTTGCGCGCTCAACTGCAGGTTCAGCACCAGCTGGTGCGTGGTGGCATCGCCCGGCGTGGGCGTTTCGCTGAAGCCCAGCGCCTGGCCGAGCTGGCGCATGCGGTCGTTCTCCACCAGCACGGTGGCCACCAGCTGCTGCGTGCCGGCGGCGCGCTGGTAGCGGATCAGCTTGTCCATCAGGATGCGGCCCAGGCCCGTGCCCTTCATCCCGGGGCGCAGGATGATGCCGAACTCGGCGCCGATGTTGTCGGGGTCGGCGATGGCGCGGGCCACGCCCAGCGTCTTCTCGTTGCCGTTCTCGTCCGGCACGGTGGCGATGAAGGCCATTTCGCGCGTGTAGTCCACCTGCACCAGGCGCGCCAGTTCACTGCGCTCCATGATGCGACGGCTGTAGAAGAAGCGCATGCGCATGTCCTCGGCATCCAGGCTGTCGACGAAGGCGCGGTGGCGCGGCTCGTCCTCGGGGCGGATGGGGCGCAGCGTGAGCTTCTGGCCGTGCCAGTCGATGACCTCGGTCAGCTCGGCCGGGTAGGGCTGGATGGCGAAGTTGGCCGCGCCGGCCGGCAGCTTGGCGCTGACGCGCACGCGCGCATCCAGCGCGATGGCGCCTTCGTGGTTCACGATCAGCGGATTGATGTCCAGCTCGGCCACCTCGGGCACGTCGGCCAGCAGTTGCGACACGGCCATCAGCGTGGCCACCACGCTGTCCATGTCGGCCGGCGGCACGTCGCGGTAGCCCTTCAGCAGGCGCGCCACGCGGGTGCGCTCGATCAGCGTGTGCCAGCGGCGCATTCAGCGGCGGCAGCGCCATGGCGCTGTCCTTCATCACCTCCACCGCCGTGCCGCCCTGGCCGAACAGGATGACGGGGCCGAAGGTGGGGTCGATGCTGGCGCCGATGATCAGCTCCTGCGCCTGCGATTTCTTCACCATGCGCTGCACGGTGAAGCCCTCCAGCCGCGCCTTGGGAAACTTCTTGCGCACGCGCGCCAGCACCAGCTCGACGGCGGTGCGCACCTCGTCCTCGCTCTGCAGGTTCAGCACCACGCCGCCGACGTCGGACTTGTGCGAGATGTCCTCGGACAGGATCTTCAGCACCACCGGAAAGCCGATGCGCGCCGCCTCGGCCGCCGCGGCCTCGGCATCGGCCGGCACGGTGCTGGTGGCCACCACGGGGATGTGGTAGGCCTCGCACACGGCCTTGGCCTCGGGCTCGGTCAGCATGTCGCGGCCGGTGGCCAGCGCGCCCTGGATCAGCTGGCGCACGCGTGCCACGTCGGGCGTGCTGCCGTTGTGCAGCTGGGTGGCGGGCGGGGCCTCGGTCAGTTCGGCCTGGTTGCGGGCGTAGCGCTGCAGCGTGCCGATGGCGGCCACGGCCTGCTCGGGCAGGTCGTAGCAGGCGATGCCGGCGTCGATGAACAGCTGGCGCGCCTCGGCCACGGCCGGGCCGCCCACCCAGGCGCTGATCAGCGGCAGCGGGCGCTGGCCCGGCGGCTGGATGGCCGGCAGCATGGCGCGCGCGATGTCGGTGGAGGGCACGATGGCCGTCGGCGCGTGGATGAACAGCAGCGTGCCTGTGTCCTGCGGGTGCTTGGCCAGCGCGTTCAGCGCATCCACATAGCGCTGCGCTGGCGCGTCGCCGATGATGTCCACCGGGTTGCCGCGCGACCAGTTGGCGGGCAGCACCTTGTCGAGGTCGCGGATGAGGCCGTCGCCCAGCTCGGCCAGCGGCACGCTGTGCGCGGCGGCGGCATCGGCCGCCATCACGCCCACGCCGCCGCCGTTGGTCAGGATGGTCATCTTGTCGCCGATGGGCGACTTGAAGCGCGTCAGGATCTCGGCCGCCAGGAACAGCTCTTCCAGGCTGTCCACGCGCAGCATGCCGGCGCGGGCGATGGCGGCGTCGACCACGTTGTCGGCGCCGGCCAGCGCGCCGGTGTGCGAGGCGGCGGCCTTCTGGCCCTGCTCGCTGCGGCCGGCCTTGACCACGATCACCGGCTTGTTGCGCGCCGCCGAGCGTGCGGCCGACATGAACTTGCGCGCCTGGTCCACCGATTCGATGTACAGCAGGATGGCGCGCGTGTGGGGTCGTTGGCCAGGTAGTCGAGCATGTCGCCGAAGTCGACGTCGGCATGCTCGCCCAGCGACACGAAGTGCGAGAAGCCGATCTGCCGCGCCTCGGCCCAGTCGAGCATGGCGGTGACCAGCGCGCCCGACTGCGACACGAAGGCCAGTTCGCCCGGCCGCGCCGGAATGTGCGCGAAGCTGGCGTTGAGCTGGCGTGCGGCGCCAGCAGGCCCACGCAGTTGGGGCCCAGAATGCGCATCAGCGTGGGCCGGGCGGCGTCCAGCATGGCCTGCTTCTGCTGCGCCGTCAGGCCGGCGCTGATGACCACCACCGCCTTGGTGCCGCGCCGCGCCAGCTGCTTGACCAGGTCCACCACCGTGCCGGACGGCGTGCAGATCACGGCCAGCTCGGGCGCCTCGGGCAGGTCGGCCACGCGGGCGTAGCAGCGCTGGCCCGACAGCGTCTTGTACTTTGGGTTGACCGGGAACACGGGGCCGGCAAAGCCGCTGGTGCGCATGTTGTGCCACAGCGTGCCGCCGACGGAGAAGGGCCGCTCGGACGCGCCGATGACGGCCACGGATTGCGGGTCGAACAGGGAATCGAGATTGCGGATGCTCATGGGTTGCCTCAAAGGGGTGATGGCCCCGGTGCCGCCAGCCTAGCGCACCAGGATGATGGGGCGATGACAGGGCGTGGAATGCCCTGCATCATTCAAAATAATTGAACTTAAACGTCAAATCGAATGGAACCGATCGATGTTGGCCAGTTCTAACATGGGTCTGACTGGTTTCGGCCCGGCGCCTGCATGGCGCGGCCGGATCGCGTGACTTACTTGTGGACAGAACAGCCCAACAAAAGGAGTTTCCCATGCAATCGTTTTCCGTTGCCCTGATCGCCGCCGCCCTGGGCCTGGGTGCCGCTGGCGCGGCCCAGGCCGCCCCGCCACCTACAAGATCGACGACGACCACACCTACGCCACCTTCGCCATCGACCACTTCGGCGCCTCGGTGAACCGCGCGCGCTTCGACACGGTGACCGGCACGGTGCAGTTCGACAAGGCGGCCAAGGCGGGCAAGATCGACGTCACGGTGGACGTCAAGAGCGTCTACAGCGGCTCCAAGGGTTTCGACAAGCACCTGCAGGCGGCCGATTTGTTCGACGCGGCCAAGCACCCGACGATGCGTTTCGTGTCGGACAAGCTGGTGCTCCAGGGCGACAAGCTGGTCGAGGTGCCGGGCCAGCTGACGCTGCTGGGCCAGACCCATCCGGTGACGCTGAAGGCCAACCAGTTTGCCTGCTACTCCAACCCGCTGGCCAAGACCGAGGCCTGCGGCGGCGACTTCGAGGCGGTGATCGACCGCACGCAGTGGGGCATGAACGCCATGGTCGACATGGGCATGCCCAAGAACGTGAAGATCACGGCGACGATCGAGGCGTTCAAGCAGTGATCTTCGGTTTTTGAATCGAATCGGGCTCTGGCGCTTGCTTGGTGGGCGCTGGTAGCTATGAAAAAGAAGCGGGCCGGGGTCCGCTTTTTTGTGGCTGAAGGGGGTTGGGGCGCTGCTGGCCGGGAGTTCGCCCCGGCGGGCGACCTACTTTTCTTTGTCTCGCCAAAGAAAAGTAGGCAAAGAAAGCGACCCCACTGGCCATGTCCCCTGCGCTTCGCTCCGGGGCAACCTGCGATGCTCGGGCATGGGGCGGCGCTGCGGAACTCGCTTCGCGCTTACGCGCTCCGCTCAGACAACCGCAGCGAGTCAGAGCACGAAGCATGGGCTTGCTGCGCAGCCCATGCCCGCCCCACGCCCTGCGCTTCTCGGCACGGCCAGAGGGGAGGAAGTCCACACGGGCCATCGCTGCGCTCGGCCTTGGTTTCGTCAGGCCGCTGCTTTGCGCGGCGGCTTTTTGCCCCTCTCCCGCTGGCGGGAGAGGGTTGGGGTGAGGGCGAACCGCAGCGCGGGCTTGGGGCCGGCTGCGCGCCCCTTTGCTTCGCAAGAGAGGGAAGGCGCGTCAGCGCTTCAGGGGGTTACCTTTGCTCTCCGCCTCCGCCACCGCCAGCGCCGTCATGTTCACCACGCGCCGCACCGTGGCCGATGCCGTCAGCACGTGGGCCGGCGCGGCGGTGCCGAGCAGGATGGGGCCGATGGTGACGCCGTGGCCCACGGTGATCTTCAGCACGTTGAACAATATGTTGGCCGCGTCCAGGCTGGGGCAGACCAGCAGGTTGGCTTCGCCGTCGAGCGTGCTGTCGGCCACGGCGCGTTCGCGCAGGGTCGACGACAGGGCGCTGTCGCCGTGCATTTCGCCGTCGCACATGATGGACGGGTGCTGCGCGCGGAACAGGTCGCGCGCGCGCCGCATCTTCAGCGCCGAGGGGCGCTTGGACGAGCCGAAGTTGGAGTGCGATACGAAGGCCACCTTGGGCGGCAGGCCGAAGTTGTGCACCTCGTCGGCGGCCATCTTGGCGATGGCGGCCAGCAGCTCGGCGCTGGGGTCTTCGTTGACGTAGGTGTCGGCCACGAACAGCGTGCGGTCCTGCAGCAGCAGCGCGTTCACGGTGGCGTAGCCGGGCGCGCCGGGCTCCACGCCGATGATGTCGTGGATGTGCTCCAGGTGCTGGTCGAAGCGGCCGAGCGCGCCGCACAGCATGGCGTCGGCGTCGCCCAGGTGCACCATCAGCGCGGCGATGATGGTGGAGGAGCGCCGCACCGCGGCCTTGGCCGCCTCGACGGTGACGCCGTTGCGCGCCATCAGGCGGTGGTAGGCCTCCCAGTACTGGCGAAAGCGCGGGTCGTCCTCGGGGTTCACGCACTGCACGTCGGCGCCCAGGCGCATGCGCAGGCCGGCTTTCTGGATGCGCTGCTCGATCACCGCCGGGCGGCCGATCAGGATCGGCATGGCCAGCCGGTCGTCGATGGCGATCTGCGCCGCGCGCAGCACGCGCTCGTCCTCGCCCTCGGCATAGGCCACGCGCTTGCGGTCGTGCGGCACGGCCTTGGCGGCGTCGTACACGGGGCGCATCACCATGCCGGTCTGGTAGACGAAGCGCTCCAGGCTGGTGCGGTAGGCCTCCATGTCGGTGATGGGGCGTTCCGCCACGCCCGATTCGACCGCCGCCCGCGCCACGGCGGGGGCGATGCGGGTGATCAGGCGCGGGTCGAACGGCGTGGGGATGATGTAGTCGGGGCCGAACTGCAGGTCCTTGCCGGCGTAGGCGGCGGCCACCTCGGCGCTGGTCTCGGCCTTGGCCAGGTTGGCGATCTCGTGCACGCAGGCCAGCTTCATGGCCTCGGTGATCTTGGTGGCGCCGCAGTCCAGCGCGCCACGGAAGATGTACGGGAAGCACAGGACGTTGTTGACCTGGTTCGGGTAGTCCGAGCGGCCGGTGGCGATGATGCAGTCGGGCCGCGCGGCCTTGGCGTCCTCGGGGCGGATTTCGGGCTCGGGGTTGGCCAGCGCCAGGATCACCGGCTGGTCGGCCATGGTCTTGACCATCTCGCCCGTCAGCACGCCGGGCGCAGAGCAGCCGAGGAAGACGTCGGCGCCCTTCACCACGTCGGCCAGCGTGCGCAGGCCGGTGTCGGGCTGGGCGTAGCGCGCCTTCGATTCGTCGAAGCCGCCGGGGCGCCCTTCGTAGATCAGGCCCTTGGAGTCGCAGGCGTACACGTTGTCGGGCCGCACGCCCAGCGCCACCATCACGTCCAGGCAGGCGATGGCGGCCGCGCCGGCACCGCTGACGGCCACCTTGACCTTGTCGATGCGCTTGCCCACCAGCTCCAGCCCGTTCAGCAGCGCCGCCGACGAGATGATGGCCGTGCCGTGCTGGTCGTCGTGGAACACCGGGATGTTCATGCGCTCGCGCAGCCTGGTCTCGATGTAGAAGCACTCGGGCGCCTTGATGTCTTCCAGGTTGATGCCGCCCAGCGTGGGCTCGAGCGCGGCGATGATGTCGACCAGCTTGTCGGGGTCGCGCTCGTCCAGTTCGATGTCGAACACGTCGATGCCGGCAAACTTCTTGAACAGGCAGCCCTTGCCCTCCATCACCGGCTTGCCGGCCAGCGGGCCGATGTCGCCCAGGCCCAGCACGGCGGTGCCGTTGGTGATGACGCCCACCAGGTTGCCGCGCGCCGTGTATTCGGCCGCCTTGGCCGGGTCGGCCTGGATGTCGAGGCAGGGGTAGGCCACGCCGGGCGAATAGGCCAGCGACAGGTCGAGCTGGTTGACCAGCGGCTTGGTCGGGGTGACCGAGATCTTGCCGCGCGTGGGCGTGCGGTGGTACTCGCGCGCGGCGTCGCGCAGGGACGTCTCGGCGGGCGAGAGGGGCTTGGTCATGAGGGGTCTCCTGTCGGGTCCAAAGGTTCGGGCACGTCGAGCGCCGCGAGCCTTCGCTTTTTCTTCGAGGAGTTCAGGCGTGCCGCTGGCGGCGCTGTCGGATCGCTAGCCTAACCCAAGTCCTGGCGCCGGTGGCTGCGGGCGATGCGCGGTGGCCTGCCGTGGCGTGTCGGCTGAACCGGTGCGGCCCAGCGCGGGCCCGCCCGGTGTTGCCAGGGGTTATGAGCGAAATCGGGCTTCAGCGCCCGTCCAGCAAGCGCTGGAAGCTATCAATAAAGTAGCTTTCGTGTCAGGCATCGTGCAGGCAGCGCGCATCCCGGCACGGCCCCAGCCGGTGCCCGGCCCACGCCGCCGTGCCGCGCAGCAACTGGCCGCCGGCGCGCACGGCATCGCGCAGCGCGCGCTGCAGTTCGCTGGCCGGGCGGGCCACTTCGGTCGCCCAGCGCGTGTCGGCGGCGGGTTGCCAGTGCAGGGCCACGCGCTGCGCCGGGGTGCCGGGCACGGCGATGGGTTCCAGCACCAGCACATCGCCGGCGTGCAGCCGCAGGCGCTGGCCGGCGCGCAGCACGTCGTCGCCGCCCGCGGCGCCGGCATTGGCCGCGTGCGGGCCGCGGCGGGTGGCCCACACCGCGCCGCGCTGCACGTGCAGCACGCCGGCGCGCGCCGGGCGCAATGTCAGCGCCTGGCCGGGGCCAGGGTCTGCACGGCGTGGGCAGCGGCCCGGGCAGCGAGGGGCGACAGGGCGTGATCAGCGGCGGACATGGAAACCTCCTGCACTGTTGTTTCAGCATCAATCGATGCCGCCATGGTGCGCCTGGCCGCATTGACAGTCCAATGAAATCCGGCGAGCCTATTCATGCCGTTCACGCATCAATTGCCATGCTGCACTCACAAACCCACCTGCGCACCCGCCCGATCCAGGCCGGCCACCTGCGCGCCTTCGAGGCGGTGGCGCGCCACCTCAACTTTCGCCTGGCGGCGGAGGAGATGGCGCTCACCCAGTCGGCCGTCAGCCGCCAGATCCAGGCGCTGGAGGACGAGGTGGGCGCGCCGCTGTTTCTGCGCCACACCCGCGCGGTGGAGCTGACGGCCGCCGGCGCGCTGCTGCTGCAGGCGGTGGCGCAGGCGCTGCCGCGCATCGACACCGCGGTGCGCCAGATCCGCCAGAGCGCCGGGCGGCGGCACGTGACGGTGACCACCTTCGCCTCGTTCGCGTCGATGTGGCTGATTCCGCGGCTGGAGGCGTTCCAGCGCGAGTTTCCCGACATCGACATCCGCATCGAGGCCTCCGACACCATGCTGGACCTGGAGGTGGCCGACGTGGACCTGGCCGTGCGCTACGCCCCCGTGGCGCGCGTGCCCACGGGGGCGCGGCGGCTGTTCGGCGAATCGGTCACCGTCATGGCCAGCCCGTGGCTGCTGAAAGCCGGCCCGGCGCTGCGGCGCCCGGCGGATGTGCTGCAGTACACGCTGATCGAATCGGGCGACGCCTACGCGCCGCACCTGGCGTGGTTGTCGTGGCACCGTTGGCTGGAGGCCAACGACCTGGCCAAGCAGCAGCCCAAGCGCTGGCTGACGCTGAACTACGCCTACCAGATGGTGCAGGCCGCGCTGACCGGCCAGGGCCTGGTGCTGGCGCGCCCGCCGCTGGTGGCCGATGCACTGGCGCGCGGCGAACTGGTGGAGCTGCTGCCGCAGACGCGCCTGCATTCGCCCCTGGCCTACTGGTTGATGCTGGCCCCGCGCAGCGCGCGCGGCCCGAGGTGAAGGCCTTTGCCGACTGGGTGCTGGCGCAGGCGGTGGCCACGCGCCAGGTGATCGGCGAGGGCGACGACCCCGATCTGGTGAACGACCTGGATTGAGGTTTGCTATTGAATCGGGAGCTGCTGGCGCTCGTTAAGCAAGGTTTTCAGGTTGATTTGGCTTGAAACCATTGATTGACCTGCGCTGACCACTATCAATATTGAATTTCAGCCCGGTGAAAGCGGCCTTGGCCGCGATAGGGCGGTTGGAGGAGCGAAGCGCCGTCATCGCGGGCGAGCCCGCTCCCACAGCCCCGGGTGGGGTCAGCCCGCCGGCTGGTTCTTCAGGTGCACCAGCGTGGTCAGCCCCAGCAGGTTGACCTTGCGCACCGACAGCACCGTCCAGTCCGGGTGCTGCATGTGCGGCGCGAACGGAAACTCCGAACGGAAGCCGATGCGCGCCGCCAGCCCGCTGACCAGCCGCTCCAGCGGCGCCCACACGGCGTTGCCGCCGCTGAAGTGGTTGAGCACGAAGATGTCGCCGCCCGGCTTGCACACGCGGCGCAGCTCGGCCGTCAGCCGCGCCGGCTCGGGCGTGACGGAGAGCACGTAGGGCAGGGTGACGCAGTCGAAGGTGCCGTCCTCGAAGGCGAGCTGCTCGGCGTCCATGCAGTGCAGCGCGATGCGGCGATCGGGCAGCGCGGCGGCGCGGCGCTGGGCGTGGCGCAGCATGTCGCGCGACAGGTCGATGCCGGTCACCGCGGTGGCCGCCGGGTACTGCGCCAGCGTCAGGCCGGTGCCGATGCCCACCTCCAGCAGCGCCGCCGGCGCCAGCCCGCGCACCGCATCGCACATGCGCCGCCGCCCGCCCTGCAGCACGGCGCCGAACAGCAGGTCGTAAAACCCGGCGTAATGGTTGTAGGTGCTCTCGACGTTCTGGCGCGTGATGGGGCTCATGACCGCGCGGATTCTAGCCAGCGCAGGCGGAGGGCGCGACACGCCCACCGGCGCGCCCGGCAGCTTACCGGCGGGCCACCGCCAGGCACTCCACCTCGACGCGGGCATTGAAGGCCAGCCCGTTGCTGCCGAAGGCGCTGCGTGCCGGGTAGTTGCCGGAGAAATAGGTCTTGTAGACGTCGTTGAAGGCGCCCCATTCCTTCATGTCGGCCAGCATCACGGTGCACTTGACCACGTCGGCCATCGACAGGCCGTGCGCTTCCAGCGAGGTCTTGATGTTGTCCATGGTCTGCCGGGCTTCGGCCACCATGCCGCCGGGAGCCAGCTTGATCGGACCGGGGCCGGGCACGTTGCCGATCTGGCCCGACAGGTACACGGTATCGCCTACGCGCACGGCTTCGGAGAACGGCAGGCCGGTGGGCAGCACCTTGCCGGAGTTCAGGTGGGTGACGGCTGGCGCCTGCGTGGCGCAACCTGCCTGCAGGCCGGCGATGGCGAAGGCAGCCAACAGGGCCAGGGTTCTGATCGACATGGGGGTCTCCTTGTTGTGATGGTTCGACAGGCCTTCGGCCGAAGGCCCGGCGGCGGACCGCACGGCAGTCTAGGCCATGCCACGGCCGCAAGGGAGGTCAGCCGGGCCTGCGGGATTGCCAGGAAGACTCAGCTGCTGCTTTTGGGAGCTGCCCTGGCCGCGATGGACGTCAGGCCAGGCGCTGCCGCTGCCATCGCGGGCAAGCCCGTTCCCACAGAGCGGGGGCCCGACCGCAGGTGTGCATGGTTGCGGATCAAGAAAAAGATAGCTGGCCGCGCAAGTCGTTTAATGATTTCAGGGCATTTGCGTCTGGAATACCCGTCCGCCGTGCGCGAGCAGCTATCAAATCAATATCGTCTCAACCCATTGGGCTGCGCAGCAAGCCCGTTCAGGTGGCCGCGGAGCAGGCCATCCGGGAACGCCGTGGAGCGGGCTTGGCCCGGCCACTGGCGTTGTCCCCCAGTGGGGGATGGCGGCCGCAGGCCGACTCAGGGGCGTCACATCAGCGCCTGCGGCTTCTCGCCGCGCTCGTACACCACGTGCGCGCGGCCGACGATCAGCGGGTCGAGCTTGCCGACCTGCTGCAGGTCCTGCCGGTGTAGGGCAGCTTGTGCAGCACGTAGCGCATGGCGTTCAGGCGCGCGCGCTTCTTGCAGTCGCTCTTGACCACCGTCCACGGGCTGTCGGCGGTGTCGGTCTCGAAGAACATCTGCTCCTTGGCGCGGGTGTAGTCGTCCCACTTGTCCAGGCTGGCCTTGTCGATGGGCGACAGCTTCCACTGCTTCAGCGGGTGGCCTTCGCGCTCCTTGAAGCGGCGGCGCTGCTCGGCCTGGCTGACGCTGAACCAGAACTTGATGACGTGCACGCCGCTGCTGACCAGGTGGCGCTCGAACTCGGGCGCCTGGCGCATGAAGTCGGCGTATTCCTTGTCGCTGCAGAAGCCCATCACGCGCTCGACGCCGGCGCGGTTGTACCAGCTGCGGTCGAACAGCACGATCTCGCCGAAGCTGGGCAGGTGCTGCACGTAGCGCTGGAAGTACCACTGGCCGCGCTCGACTTCGCTGGGCTTTTCCAGTGCCACGGTGCGCGCGCCGCGCGGGTTCAGGTGCTCCATGAAGCGCTTGATGGTGCCGCCCTTGCCGGCCGCGTCGCGCCCTTCGAAGATGATGACCACGCGCGCGCCGGTTTCCTTGACCCAGCTCTGCAGCTTCAGCAGCTCGACCTGCAGCTTGAACTTCTGCTTTTCGTAGGTGGCGCGGCGCAGCAGGTTCTTGTAGGGGTAGCCGCCGTCGCGCCAGTCGTCGGCCAGCACCTCGTCGGGGTTGATCTTCTCGATCTCGGGCGCGTCGAGCGCGTTCAGCGCCTTGCGCAGCGCCTTGCGGTCGTCGGGCGAGGCGCCTTCGAGGATGGCGCGCAGGCCGTGCGCACGCTCGGCCACAGTGCCGGCCTTCTCGTCCTGCACCAGGCGGCGCGCGGCGGCCAGTTGCTTGTCGCGCGCCGACACGGTGGCGCGTTCGACCACGTAGCTCTCGATCGCCTTGGGCGCCAGTGAGGGCGGCGTGTCGCCTTTCTTCACCGGGCGCACATCGGTGTTGATGTCCATCCTGGGGCGTGCGGCGGTCTTGGTGGCCGTGGCTTTCTTGGCAGGGGTCATCTTGCGGGGCGTGGTGGTGCTCATGCTTTTTCTCCTGTCATCCGGGGGCTGCCTGCAGGGCAGCCGAACCCTTGATTATCCGTGCTCGGGGTAGGGAGATGGCCGCAGCGTGGCCGACAACGGCCGCCCGAGCGTGCGCTGCGTCACGGCATCGGCAGCGGCCACACCACACCGTTGTCGTTGAGGATGGCGTCCAGCGGCTGGTCGTGCGGTTCGGGCTCGAAGTCGAAGATGAAACCATTGGTAAAACCCACGCCCACGGTGAAGGGGCGCGGCTCCAGCGCGGCCAGCGTGCGGTCGTAAAGCCGCCGCCATAGCCCAGCCTGTAGCCGCCCGGGCCGTAGCCCACGCAGGGCACGAACAGCAGGGTGGGCACGATGAGTTCGGTGTCCTTCGGCTTGGGGATGCCGTAGGCGTCTTCCTCCATCGGGCAGCCGGGGTGCCAGGCGTGGAAGGTGAGCGTCTTGTGCACCTTGTCGATCACCGGCAGGCCGATGCGGCGGCGCTGCGGCTCGTCCATCAGTTCGCCGTCCTCCTTCCAGCGGTGCAGGGCGGGCAGGGGTCGAACTCGCCCTTGATCGGCCAGTAGGCGCCGATCACGGTGTCGGGCCGCTCCAGCAGCCACACGCGGATGATGCCCTGCAGCGCATCGGCCCGCGCCAGCCGGTCTTCAAGGTGCAGGCGCTCTTGCACCAGGCGTTCGCGCAGGGCTTTTTGTCGAACTTGCTCATAATGGGTCGATGCGTTTTTCAAAGATTCTGACACCGTTGCGCGCCGTGGGCGCAGCGGTTTTCTGGGCGGCGCTGCCGCCATCCGCTGGCGTGGCGCAGCCCGCACAACCCGCCTTCGCACCGCCCGCCGCCCTGCCGGGGCAGCCGGTGGCGCCACAGCCGGCCCAGCCTGTCCAATCCGTCCAGCCCGTGGCACCGCCCGCGCCGATGGCGCCGCCGCCCATTGCCAGCGCCCCGCCCAGCGACAGCGTGATCCTGGACATGCGCGAGGCCTTCCGCCGCAACGACCGCCCGCGCCTGGCGGCGCTGCTGCCGCAGGCGCGCGGCCACGCGCTGGAGCCCTGGGCCGCCTACTGGGAACTGAAGGCGCGGCTGGAAGAAGCCAGCCCGCTGGAGGTGCAGGACTTCGTGGCGCGCTACCCCAACACCTACCAGGAAGACCGCCTGCGCAACGACTGGCTGCTGGTGTCGGGCAAGCGGCGCGACTGGGCAGCGTTCGACGCGCACTACCCGCAGTTCCGCATGCGCGACGACCGCGAGGTGCGCTGCTTTGCCGTGGCCTCCGCCATCTACCAGGGCCGCGCCGTGGCGCCCGAAGCGGCCGAGCAGGTGCGCACCGACTGGTTCGCCCAGCGCGACCTGGACGACGGCTGCCTGCTGGCCGCCGGCGCGCTGCACCAGGCGGGCCAGCTGCCCTACCAGGATCTGTGGAAGAAGGCGCGCCTGGCCATCGAGGCCAACCGCCCCACGCTGGCACGCGCCGCCGTCGAGCTGGACGCGCCCGACGTGGGCGCCGAGGTGGCGCAGATCCAGAGCAGCCCGATCCGCTACCTGACGGCGCGCCTGCCCGTGGTCACGCGCAAGCGGCAGGAGCTGGTGACGCTGGCGCTCATCAAGCTGGCCACGGCCGACCCCGACCAGGCCGCCGCGCAGATGGAAGGCCGCTGGGCCAGCCAGCTGTCGCCCGAAGAGCGCAACTGGGTCTGGGGCGTCATCGGCAAATCCGCCGCGCTGAAGCTGCACGAGGGCGCGGCCGGCCACTTCGCCAAGATCACGCGCCACCACGACCTGAGCGACGACCTGCTGGCCTGGAAGGTGCGCGCCGCGCTGCGCCAGGGCCAGTGGCGCGCCGTGCAGGACGCCGTGCAGGCCATGAGCGACGAGGCCCGCCGCGACCCGGCCTGGACCTACTGGCTGGCCCGCGCCCAACTGGCGCAGGCGCGCAGCGACCTCGACCGCACCCAGGCGCGCCAGCTGCTGGAAGGCATCGCCGGCTACGGCGGCTTCTATGAAAAGCTGGCGCAGGAAGAGCTGGGCCGTCCCATCACCGCGCCGCCCGCGCCGCCGCCGCTGACACAAGCCGAGCGCGACTGGGCGCGCCGCCACATTGGCCTGAACCGCGGCCTGCTGGCGATTGCCCTGGGCCTGCGCAGCGAAGGCGTGCGCGAATGGAACTACTGGACCAACCTGCACAGCCCCGGCGGCAAGCCCGACCGCGAGCTGTACGCCGCCGCCGACCTGGCCTGCCAGCACCAGGTGTGGGACCGCTGCATCAACACCAGCGAGCGCACCAAGGGCTTCATCGACTTCGCGCAGCGCTTTCCCATGCCGCACCGCGACGCCGTGGTGCGCCAGTCGCAGGCCATCGGGCTGGACCCGGCCTATGTCTACGGCCTGATCCGGCAGGAGAGCCGCTTCATCATGGACGCGCGCTCGCACGTCGGCGCCTCGGGGCTGATGCAGATCATGCCCGCCACCGCGCGCTGGACGGCGCGCAAGATCGGGCTGGAGGGCTTCACGCCCGGCCAGATCAACGACCGCGATACCAACATCCTGATCGGCACCAGCTACCTCAAGCTGGCGCTGGACGAGTTCCGCGGCTCCATGCCGCTGGCCGCCGCCGCCTACAACGCCGGCCCGGGCCGGCCGCGCAACTGGCGCAACGGCCCGGTGCTGGAAGGCGCCATCTGGGCCGAGAACATCCCCTTCGGCGAAACGCGCGACTACGTGAAGAAGGTGCTCTCCAACACCACCGACTACGCCGCGTACCTGACGGGCCAGCCGCAGTCGCTGAAAAACCGCCTGGGCACCGTGGGCCCGGCGCCGGTCGATGAGCCGGTGCTGACGAAGGACTTGCCTTGACAGACGCGCACGCTCGGGCACGATAGCGGCAGACGGTTTGCTTTTGTTTTTATAGCTTCTTGCGCAGTATTGGCGGGCGCTGCAGGCCAATTTCATTGATATTCTGGAGGGTTCATCCATGTCTTCACGCGTGCTGGTGCTGGGCGGTTCGGGCTTTGTCGGTCGCCACGTGGTCGAGCGCCTGCAGCGCGCCGGCGCCCTCATCACGGTGCCCACGCGCCGGCTGGCCGCCGCGCGCTCGATGTGGAGCCAGCCGCGCGTGCACGTCACCGTGGCCGACGTGATGGACCCGCCCACGCTGGCGCGCCTGGTGGCCGAGCACGACGCCGTGGTCAACCTGGTCGGCATCCTGCACGGCAGCGAGCAGCAGTTCGAGCGCGCCCACGTGGAGCTGCCCCGGCGCATCGCCGAGGCCTGCGCGCAGGCCGGCGGGCGGCGCGTGGTGCACATCAGCGCGCTGGGTGCCGCGGCCGACGGGCCGTCGAAATACCAGCGCAGCAAGGCGCGCGGCGAGGCCGTTCTGGGCCAGGCGGCGCAGGTCGGCTCGCTGCAGCTGACGGTGCTGCGGCCCAGCGTCATGTTCGGCGCGCAGGACAGCTTTCTGAACCTGTTCGCCCGTTTGCAGAAGGTGTTTCCGGTCATGCCACTGGCCCGTGCCGACGCGCGCTTTCAGCCCGTGTGGGTGCGCGACGTGGCCCATGCCATCGTCACCTGCCTGCAGCGCGACGACACCATCGGCCAGATCTATGAATGCTGCGGCCCCGAGGTGTGGACGCTGCGCGACATCGTCAAGGCCGCGGGCCAGTGGGCCGGCGTGGGCGGCGGCGATGGCCGGCCCGTGATCGGCCTGCCGGGCGCGCTGGGCCGCCTGCAGGCGCTGGCGCTGGAGCTGCTGCCCGGCCAGCCGCTGATGAGCCGCGACAACCTCGACTCGATGGCCGTCGACAACGTGGCCAGCGGCCAGGTGCCGGGGCTGGAGGCGCTGGGCATCACCCCGCGCCGCTGTCGGGCGTGGGGCCGCTGCTGCTGGGCAGCGCTGGCCCGCAGGCGCAACTCGACCGCTACCGGCGCTCGGCCGGGCGTTGACAGGCCCTGGGCCGGGGTGCGCCGGCGCATCAATGGCCCCGCGCGAATGCATCAATCGGCGCGTGTGGCCACGCTAGCATGGCCGCTCGCAAGACAGGAGAAACCCATGCTCAAGCTCTACATCGGCAACAAGAACTACTCGTCCTGGTCCATGCGCCCCTGGGTGCTGATGACGCAGGCCGGCATCCCGTTCGAGGAAGTGATGGTGCGCTTCGACGGGTTCGACGCCGGCTCGCGGTTCAAGGCCGCGCTGGCCGGCGTCAGCCCCACCGGCAAGGTGCCGGTGCTGGTGGATGGCGATCTGGTGGTGTGGGACACGCTGGCCATCGCCGAGTACCTGGCCGAGCAGTTTCCCGAGCTGCACCTGTGGCCGCGCGAGGCCGACAAGCGCGCCCGCGCCCGCAGCGTGTGCGCCGAGATGCACAGCGGCTTTGCCGCGCTGCGCGGCGCCTGCCCCATGAACATCGAGGCGCACCTGCCCGACGTGGGCGCACTGGCGCTGCGCGACAAGCCCGGCGTGCGCGCCGACCTCGACCGGCTCATCGCCATGTGGCAGCAACTGCTGGCCGAGCACGGCGGGCCGCTGCTGTTCGGCCGCTTCTCGGTGGCCGATGCGTTCTATGCCCCGGTGGTGATGCGCCTGAAAACCTACGCGCTGCCCGTGCCGCCCGACGTGGCCGCCTACATGGAGCACCTGTGCGCGCTGCCGGGCGTGAAGGCCTGGGTCGACGCCGCGCTGGCCGAACAGGACTTTCGCGACTTCGAAGAGCCGTATCGGCTGTCCGCCGCACGGTGATCGCGCGCAGCGTTGCGGGCGCGGCGTCGGTATGGTTTTGATAGTGGCTTGCGCTTGTTTGGCGTGGGTTTCAATAGAAATAGCTCTAAAACCACCGATTGGCGGGCGCAGGCAGCTATCAATTTGATGAACATCCTCTGATCAGGGCGCGCGGGCTTCAGCCTTGGCAAGAGGCCTTTGGTGTGACCGCGCTGCAAGGCGGAGCGATACCGAGTAGACTGTGTGGGCTTGTAGACGTTCGCTGTGCTGCGCTACAACGAAGTTTGACGAAGGTCTGCGGTGGCCCCAAGACACCGCGCACCCGCACCACCCCTCGCTGACCGAGGCATTTTGGTGGTCACGCTTTTTCAATTGGCGCACTTATTCCCGTCGGGCCTGGTGCCCCGGCGGCGGCTTTCATGCGTGTCCGGCCTGCAAGGGCTGACCTGGGCGCGCGCTTTGGGCCTTACCCGCCCGTTTCCGGTTGTTTTTATCCATGTCCATTTCAGTGGCCGCTGCGTTTGCCAGCGGCAAGTTTCGTTTCACCCCGTGGAGCCGCGTGGCGGCCGACGGGGCTTCACTGCCTGCCTGTCCATCCGCCGGGGCAGCGGCATGCAGACGCACGACCGCGTCTACACCTTCGCGCGCCAGTTCGCCAGCCGCGACAGCGCCCTGCGCTACGCGGTTGCGCAGGCGCGTGCGTGGCTCGCCAACCCGCGGGCGTTCGGCTGAACCCATTCACTTTTTGACAAAGGAGATCCATGGCCAAGGAAGATTTGATCGAGATGCGTGGCACCGTCGACGAGATGCTGCCCGATTCGCGCTACCGCATCACCCTGGACAACGGCCACCAGCTGGTGGCCTACACCGGCGGCAAGATGCGCAAGCACCGCATCCGCATCCTGGCGGGCGACAAGGTCACGCTGGAGATGTCGCCCTACGACCTGAACAAGGGCCGCATCACCTTCCGCCATCTTGAGCGCAGCGCCCCGCGCGGCCCGGCACGGCCACGCCGCCACTGAGCGCGGCCGCGGCGCCGGGTGAGCCAAGGCCCCCGAGCCGCTGCGCAGCCGCTGAAGCGGCTTTTGAAGCAAGGGGCGTGGCCCCTTTTTCATGTCAGGGCGTTTGGCGCACGGGCCGCGCCTGCACTGGCGCTCCGGCGGCCGCCTGCCGGCGACAATGGCGTGCTGAAAATTTTGGCCTTCGCTGCCTTCCGCCTTCGCCATGCCCACTCTGCAAGCCTCGCTCGCCTTCTTCACCGTTGCCCTGCTGCTGGCGCTGTCGCCGGGGCCGGACAACCTGTTCGTGCTGGTGCAGTCCGCCACCGGCGGGCGGCGTGCCGGCTTTGCGGTGGTGGCGGGGCTGATGCTGGGCGTGATGGTGCACACGCTGGCCGTGGCGCTGGGCCTGGCGGCGGTGTTCGCCACCTCTGCCACGGCGTTCACCGTGCTCAAGCTGCTGGGCGCCGCGTACCTGCTGTACCTGGCCTGGGGTGCCTGGCGCGCGCCGCCTATGCTGGTGGCCAGCGACGCCGGCGCGCCCACCCACCCGCCGCCCTGGCCGCGCCTGATGGCGCGCGGCGTGGTGATGAACCTGACCAATCCCAAGGTGGTGCTGTTCTTCCTGGCGCTGCTGCCGCAGTTCGTGCAGCCGGGGCAGGGGCCGGTGGCGGGGCAGATCGTGTGGTTCGGCGCGTTGTTCATCCTGGCGGCCACGCTGGTGTTCGGCGCCGTGGTGCTGGCCGCCGATGCGCTGCGCGCGCGGCTGGCGCGTTCGGCGCGGGCGCAGCGCGGGCTCAACCGCGCGGCGGCGCTGGTGTTCGTGGGGCTGGCCGCCAGGCTGGCGCTGGCGGAGCGCTGAGCGATGCAGATCTACATGGTCGGCGGCGCGGTGCGCGACCGCTTGCTGGGCCTGCCGGTGCAGGACCACGACTGGGTGGTGGTGGGCGCCACGCCGGAGCAGATGGTGGCGCAGGGCTATCTGCCGGTGGGCAAGGACTTTCCGGTGTTCCTGCACCCCGACACGCGCGAGGAATACGCGCTGGCGCGCACCGAGCGCAAGAGCGGGCGCGGCTACAAGGGCTTCACCGTGTTCACCAGCCCCGACGTGACCATCGAGGACGACCTGGCACGGCGCGACTTGACTATCAATGCCATAGCTGCCCGCGCAGACTGGACGGGCGCTGAAGGCAAAAAGACCCTGAATTCATCGACCCCTTCAACGGCCGGCGCGACCTGCGGGCCAAGGTGCTGCGCCATGTGACGGCGGCCTTCCGCGAAGACCCGGTGCGCATTCTGCGGCTGGCGCGCTTTGCGGCGCGCTTTCACGACTTCGCCATCGCACCCGAAACCATGGCGCTGCTGCGCGAGATGGTGCAAGAAGGCGAAGCCGACCACCTGGTGCCCGAGCGCGTGTGGCAGGAGTTGGCGCGCGGCCTGATGGAAGACCACCCCGCGCGCCTGTTCGACGTGTTGCGCGATTGCGGCGCGCTGCGCGTGGTGCTGCCCGAGCTGGACCGCCTGTGGGGCGTGCCGCAGCGCCCCGAATACCACCCCGAGGTCGACACCGGCGTGCACGTGATGATGGTGCTGCAGCAGGCCGCGCGCCTGCGGGCGCCGCTGCCCGTGCGCTGGGCCTGCCTGATGCACGACCTGGGCAAGGGCACCACGCCCGCCGACGTGCTGCCGCGCCACATCGGTCACGAGGCGCGCAGCGCCAGGCTGCTGCGTGCCGTGGCCGAGCGCCTGCGCGTGCCCACCGAGTGCACCGAACTGGCCGAGGTGGTGGCGCGCGAGCACGGCAACATCCACCGCAGCGCCGATCTGAACGCCGCCGCCCTGGTGCGCCTGCTGGAGCGCTGCGACGCCTTCCGCAAGCCGGCGCGCTTTGCCGACGTGCTGCTGGCCTGCGAATGCGACGCGCGCGGCCGCTTGGGCATGGAGGACGACGCCTACCCGCAGCGCCCGCGCCTGCTGGCGGCGCTGGCCGCGGCGCAGGGCGTGCAGACCGCCAGCGTGGCGCAGGCGGCCATGGCGCACGGCGCGCAGGGCGCGGCCATCGGCCAGGCCGTGGCCAAGGCGCGTGCGCAGGCGGTGCAAGGCTGGATGGATGAAGCCGCGGCCGCCCGTTGAGCCTGGCTTTGGGTAGGTATGAAAATCATAGCTGGCAGCGCTTGCTGCATAAGCGCTGGAGGCCAATTTGATTCATAAACCAGGCCGCCACCCATAATCCCGCCATGGCCCGTCCCATCTCCGCCTCGCACGACTTGCGGCGCGACGAAATCCTGAACGTCGCGGCGGCGTGCTTCGCGCAGCGCAGCTACCCCGCCACCAGCATGAACGACATCGCCGCCGCCTGCGGCACGTCGAAGGCGCGGCTCTACCACTATTACGAGAGCAAGGAAGCGATCCTGTTCGACCTGCTCGACCGCTACACGCAGAAGCTGCTGCTCATCGTCGCCCAGGTCGAGGCCAAGGCGCAGCGCCAGTCGCTGGACGAGCGCGCCGCGCTGCACGAGCTGATCCGCGCCTTTCTGCGCGAGTACGAAACCTCGGCCACGCGCCATGCCGCGCTGCTGGGCGCCACGCAGTTCCTGGGCGAGGAGCCGCGCGAGCTGATCCTGGACCGCCAGCGCGACGTGGTCTCGGCCGTTACGCGCTTTCTGCGCCGCGCCTACCCCGAGCGGCTGGATGCGCGCAACCAGACGGCCATCACCATGACGCTGTTCGGCATGATCAACTGGACCTTCACCTGGCTGCGCCCCGGCGGCGCGATGAGCTACGCGGCCTTTGCCGAAGAGGTGATCCGCCTGCTCGACCAGGGCCTGGCAAGCAGCACCTGACCGCGGCGCGCGCGTGGCTATGCCGCGCGGCATGGTGGCCTGCAAGCCGTGTGATAGAAGCGCGAAGGCCATGAACACCACCCCTTCGCCCGTCCCGCCGAAGCACTGTGCCGACTGCGTGCTGCGCCGCCAGCCGGGCTTCACGTCCGTCACGCCCGAGCAGCTGGCCTGCATCGAATCCTTCCGCGCCGACATCACGCGGGTGCGCGCCGGCCAGGCGGTGGTGCCCGAGCATCGGGCGTCGGCCAGGCTGTTCACGCTGTATTCGGGCTGGGCCTTTCGCCACAAGAGCCTGGCCGACGGGCGGCGGCAGATCCTCAACTTTCTGCTGCCGGGCGACCTGATCGGGCTGCAGGCCGAGTTCATCGACGAGGCCACGCACGGCGTCGAGGCGCTGACCGATGTGCAGCTGTGCGTGTTTCCGCAGGACCGGCTGTGGGCGCTGTTCCAGCAGCAGCCGCAGCTGGGCTACGACCTGACCTGGCTGTGCGCCAGCGAGGAGCAGCTGGTGGACGAGAACCTCGTCACCGTGGGCCGCCGCAGCGCCGCCGAGCGCATCGCCATGCTGCTGATCCACCTGTGGCGCCGCGCCGAGCGCGTGGGCCTGACCGGCGACGACGGCGGCATCGACTTTCCGCTGACGCAGCAGCACATCGCCGACGCGCTGGGCCTGTCGCTGGTACACACCAACAAGACGCTGCGCAAGCTGGAGCGCCTGGCCCTGCACGAAATCCGCGCCGGCCGCCTGCGCCTGATCGAGCCGCAGGCGCTGGAGCGACTGGCCGACTACTACACGCGGCCACTGCGGCGTGTGCCCCTGCTCTGACGGGCCGCTCTGCTGGTTGGGCGACGGGGTGCAGCGGGCTCCGATAATTGGCGCCCATATCCACCACGCAACGGAACCCACCGATGAGCGCAATCGACGTCGTCATCATGGCCGCGGGCAAGGGCACGCGCATGAAAAGCCAGCGGCCCAAGGTGCTGCACCGTCTGGCCGGCCGGCCACTGCTGGGGCATGTGCTGGACAGCGCCGCGGCGCTGCGGGCGCGCTCGGCGGTGGTGATCACCGGTCATGGTGCTGCGGAAGTTGAAGCGTTCTGCGCAGACTGGACGGGCGCTGCAGGCCGAAAAAGCACTGAACTCCAGCTGCGCCCGGTGCGCCAGGAGCCGCAGCTGGGCACCGGCCACGCGGTGCAGCAGGCGGTGCCCATGCTGCCCGACGACGGCCTGACACTGATCCTGAACGGCGACGTGCCGCTGGTGCGCACCGAGACCATGCAGCGCCTGATCGCGCTGTGCGGCGACGACCAGATTGCGCTGCTGACGGTGGACACGGGCCGCGACGCCGGCGCCTACGGTCGCATCGTGCGCGGCGCGGCCGAGCCCGATGGCGACGTGCCGGTGCGCGCCATCGTCGAGGCCAAGGACGCCACGCCCGACCAGCGCGCCATCACCGAGTGGTACAGCGGGGTGATGGCCGCGCCCACGCGCCTGCTGAAGCGCTATCTGGCGCTGCTGACCGACGACAACGCGCAGCAGGAGTTCTACCTGACCGACGTCGTGAAGCACGCCGTGGCGGGCGGCACGCCTGTGCTGGCGCTGAAGATCGACGACGAGGCGGAGGTGGCCGGTGTGAACAGCCCGGTGCAGCTGGCCGAGCTGGAACGCGAGGTGCAGCGCCGCACGGCACAGCGCCTGATGGAGGCCGGCGTGCGCCTGCTGGACCCGGCGCGCTTCGACGTGCGCGGCGATCTGCAATGCGGGCAGGACGTGGAGATCGACGTCGGCTGCATCTTCGAAGGCACGGTGACGCTGGCCGACAACGTGCGCATCGGCGCGCATTGCGTGATCGCCAATGCGCGCGTCGAGGCCGGCGCGGTGATTCACCCCTTCACCCACATCGACGGCGGCAAGGATGGCGCGGTCGTCGGCCCCGGAGCGCTGGTCGGCCCCTTCGCGCGTCTGCGCCCCGGCGCGCAGCTGGGCGCCGAGGTGCACATCGGCAACTTCGTCGAGGTGAAGAACAGCACGCTGGCCGCCGGCGCCAAGGCCAACCACCTGGCCTACCTGGGCGACGCCACCGTGGGCGAGCGCGTGAACTACGGCGCCGGCAGCATCACCGCCAATTACGACGGCGCCAACAAGCACCGCACCGTGCTGGAGGCCGACGTGCACGTGGGCAGCAACTGCGTGCTGGTGGCGCCCGTGACCATTGGCGCCGGCGGCACGGTGGGCGGCGGCAGCACCATCACCAAGAGCACGCCGCCGGGCGCGCTGAGCGTGGCGCGCGGCAAGCAGGTGAGCATCGCCAACTGGGCGCGGCCGCAGAAGAAGCGCTGAGCCTCATGTTCACGGCGCTTGCGTGTTGACAGCCGTCAGCGCCGCCGCGGCGAGCCCCACGGATCTTCCTCGTCGGGGGCTGGCGGCAGATCCATCAGGCCGGTCAGGCTCATGGGCTCGGTGTCCGGCGGCACGGCGCGCTGGTCGCGCCTGATCGAAGGCACCGGCATCGTGTCGGGTGCGTCTGCCGGCGGCGTCGGCGGCGCCTCGGTGGCGGTGGGGTCGATCTCGGCCGAGCGCAGGCGCCGGCGGAACTCATCGGGCGGCGGCATGTGCCGGCGCGAGCGCTTGAGCCGGATCAGGCGAATGCCGGCGGTCTTGAGCACGCGGTGCTTCTCGGTGGCGTCGAGCGCCGCCTCGTCCTCGTCTTCGTGCGCGGCGTCCAGCTCGAAGGCGTAGACTGCCTTGCCGTCGCGGTTGCACACCACGTAGTCGACGATGTGCTGCGCCAGCCGCTGCTGCGCCGCCGCGCGGTTCTGCGCCTGGCGCACGGCCACCAGCTGGGACAGGCCGGCACGAAACAGCACCGGGCGGCCGGGAAAGGCCTGGTTCAGGTAGCTCAGCATGTCCCACTGCACCGGCGAAATGGCGGCCACGGCGCCGAAGCGGTCGTTCGCGCCCAGCGCCGGCGAGGCGGCCGAGCGGGCCTGGCGGCTCCACCACCAGGCCGCCAATCCCGCCAGCGCGACGGCCAGAACGAGCCACGGAGCAAGGGTTTGAATCATGGGTCTTCCTCTGGTTTGCCGGCGCGCCGGCGCAGGCCGCATGATGGCACGCCGCCCGGGCGGCGGTGCGATCAGACGGCGCCGAGCGTTTCCCAGCGCTCCAGCGCCGCGGTGAGTTCGTCGTCGATGGCCGCATCGCGCGCCTGCAAGGCGATGGCTTCTTGCAGGTTGCTCTGATAGAGCGTGCCATCGGCCAGGGCGGCGCGAATGCCGGCTTGCTCGGCTTCCAGCGCCTCGATGTGGCCGGGCAAGGCCTCCAGTTCGCGCTGCTCCTTGTACGAAAGCTTCTTTTTGTAGCTGCTCGCGCCCGTCGGACGAGCGATTCGGCTCGTTTTTATCCAAATTCTTGTCAGTGGCCGGCACTTGTGCGCCGGCTTCCGGCGCCTGCTGTGCCTGCCAGCGGGCACTTTGCGCCAGCCAGTCCTGCACGCCGCCCTCGTATTCGCGCCACTGGCCGGGGCCTTCCCACACCAGCGTGCTGGTCACCACGTTGTCCAGAAAGGCGCGGTCGTGACTGACCAGGAACACCGTGCCCTCGTAGCCTTGCAGCAGCTCTTCCAGCAGCTCCAGCGTGTCGATGTCGAGGTCGTTGGTCGGCTCGTCGAGCACCAGCACGTTGGCAGGCCGGGCGAACAGCCGGGCCAGCAGCAGGCGGTTGCGCTCGCCGCCTGACAGGCTGCGCACTGGCGATGCGGCGCGCGCCGGGCTGAACAGGAAGTCGCCGAGATAGCTCTTGACGTGCTGGCGCCGGCTGCCGATCTCGATCCATTCGCTGCCGGGGCTGATGAAGTCTTCCAGCGTGGCGTCCAGATCCAGTGCCGCGCGCATCTGGTCGAAATAGGCCACCTGCAGGTTGGCGCCGCGCTGGATGTGGCCGCTGTCCGGCTCCAGCGCGCCCAGGATCAGCTTCAGCAGCGTGGTTTTGCCGGCGCCATTGGGCCCGATCAGGCCGATCTTGTCGCCGCGCAGGATGGTGGTGTTCAGCTTGTCGACGATGCACTTGTCGCCAAACGACAGGCTCACGTCCTGCAACTCGGCCACCAGCTTGCCCTGGTAGCCGCCCGTGCGCGCGTCCACGTCGAGGCGCACGCGGCCCACGGCCTCGCGCCGCACCGCACGCGCGGCCCGCAAGGCTTCGAGCCGGTTGACGCGGCCTTGCGCTCGGGTGCGGCGCGCTTCCACCCCTTTGCGGATCCAGACCTCCTCCTGAGCCAGCAGCTTGTCGGCGCGGGCGTTGATGGCGGCCTCCTGGGCCATCTGTTCTTCCTTCTGCACCTGATAGGCGGCGAAGTTGCCCGGATACGAGAGCAGCTTGCCCCGGTCCAGCTCGACGATGCGCATCGCCACCGCATCGAGGAAGGCGCGATCGTGCGTGATCACCACCACGCTGCCCTTGAACGCCAGCAGCAACTCCTCAAGCCAGCGGATCGCATCCAGGTCCAGGTGGTTGGTCGGTTCGTCCAGCAGCAGCACATCCGGCTTGGCCACCAGCGCCTGGGCCAGCGCAACCCGCTTGCGCGTGCCACCGGACAGCGCACCGATCCGATCCGCGGGAGACAGCCGCAGGCGCTGCAGCGTCTCTTCCACGCGCTGTTGCCAGGTCCAGCCCTCCTGCGCTTCGATCTGCGCCTGCAACCCATCCAGATCGTCACCGCCAGCTGAATAGGCGTCGATCAGCGCTCGCAGCGGTGCCAGCGCTTCGGCAACGGCATCGAACACGGTGGCGTCCTCGGCCAGTACGGGTTCCTGTGCCACATAGGCCACGCGCAAGCCCTGCTGGAATTGAAGCTCGCCGTCGTCGGCGCGCTCCAGCGCGCCCAGGATGCGCAGCAGCGACGACTTGCCGGCGCCATTCCGACCTATGAGGCCAACACGCTCGCTGCCCTCGAGCGCGAAATCGGCATGGTCAAGCAAGGGCACATGACCGAAGGCCAGTTGCGCGTTGAGCAGAGAGATAAGAGCCATGGTCAATTGAGGGAAGAACTCCGCGAGGGCACAGGCCGCGGATGCTGTCAGTCACTGCGCGCCATCAGAAGACGACACCACAGCAAAATTTTTGCGGCACTTGCGGAGCCGGTGAAAAGGATGCTATAGTCTAGGGCTTCGCTGATCACTGCCTTGTGCAGCAATCAGCGGAGCGGCAGAGAGCTGAAGGCAAGCCAGAAGCTCGATGTCGCAGGGTGCCGAAGGGTGCTGCATTCTCCCGCTGGAGGATGTGCGCAAAAAGGCAAAGACCTAAGCGTTGACAGGTCAATCAGAAATGTGCGATACTGCAAGGCTTTCCAGCAAACAGCTGGGCGGGTCGAAAAGATAACGCAAGGCGACGCCAAGCGAAATCGGTAAAAACCCTAAAGTTTGACAGGTCTTTAAAAACCATGTCATAATTCAAGGCTCAGTTGATCGCAACTGATTCGACGCAAGAGCAACAAGCTTTGCGGCGGTTCTTTAAAAACATACAGCCGATAAGCGTGGGCGTTTGATGGCGAATTGCCAAAGTCTTTCAGACTATCAAACGCTCATGAGAACAGAAGTGAAGTTCACTTCAATTCCGTTTAAATGAGTTAACTCGGAAGAGTATAAATTTCAAGATCGAACTGTAGAGTTTGATCCTGGCTCAGATTGAACGCTGGCGGAATGCTTTACACATGCAAGTCGAGCGGCAGCGCGGGGCAACCTGGCGGCGAGCGGCGAACGGGTGAGTAATACATCGGAACGTGCCCAGACGTGGGGGATAACTACTCGAAAGAGTGGCTAATACCGCATACGATCTGAGGATGAAAGCGGGGATCGCAAGACCTCGCGCGTCTGGAGCGGCCGATGGCAGATTAGGTAGTTGGTGAGGTAAAGGCTTACCAAGCCTGCGATCTGTAGCTGGTCTGAGAGGATGATCAGCCACACTGGGACTGAGACACGGCCCAGACTCCTACGGGAGGCAGCAGTGGGGAATTTTGGACAATGGGCGAAAGCCTGATCCAGCCATTCCGCGTGCAGGATGAAGGCCCTCGGGTTGTAAACTGCTTTTGTACGGAACGAAAAAGCTCCGGCTAATACCTGGAGTCCATGACGGTACCGTAAGAATAAGCACCGGCTAACTACGTGCCAGCAGCCGCGGTAATACGTAGGGTGCAAGCGTTAATCGGAATTACTGGGCGTAAAGCGTGCGCAGGCGGTTTTGTAAGACAGAGGTGAAATCCCCGGGCTCAACCTGGGAACTGCCTTTGTGACTGCAAGGCTGGAGTGCGGCAGAGGGGATGGAATTCCGCGTGTAGCAGTGAAATGCGTAGATATGCGGAGGAACACCGATGGCGAAGGCAATCCCCTGGGCCTGCACTGACGCTCATGCACGAAAGCGTGGGGAGCAAACAGGATTAGATACCCTGGTAGTCCACGCCCTAAACGATGTCAACTGGTTGTTGGGAATTCATTTTCTCAGTAACGAAGCTAACGCGTGAAGTTGACCGCCTGGGGAGTACGGCCGCAAGGCTAAACTCAAAGGAATTGACGGGGACCCGCACAAGCGGTGGATGATGTGGTTTAATTCGATGCAACGCGAAAAACCTTACCCACCTTTGACATGTACGGAACTTGCCAGAGATGGCTTGGTGCCCGAAAGGGAGCCGTAACACAGGTGCTGCATGGCTGTCGTCAGCTCGTGTCGTGAGATGTTGGGTTAAGTCCCGCAACGAGCGCAACCCTTGCCATTAGTTGCTACGAAAGGGCACTCTAATGGGACTGCCGGTGACAAACCGGAGGAAGGTGGGGATGACGTCAAGTCCTCATGGCCCTTATAGGTGGGGCTACACACGTCATACAATGGCTGGTACAGAGGGTTGCCAACCCGCGAGGGGAGCTAATCCCACAAAGCCAGTCGTAGTCCGGATCGCAGTCTGCAACTCGACTGCGTGAAGTCGGAATCGCTAGTAATCGCGGATCAGAATGTCGCGGTGAATACGTTCCCGGGTCTTGTACACACCGCCCGTCACACCATGGGAGCGGGTTCTGCCAGAAGTGGTTAGCCTAACCGTAAGGAGGGCGATCACCACGGCAGGGTTCGTGACTGGGGTGAAGTCGTAACAAGGTAGCC
The DNA here is from genome assembly GCF_013423955.1 of Ottowia beijingensis. GTDB lineage: Bacteria > Pseudomonadota > Gammaproteobacteria > Burkholderiales > Burkholderiaceae_C > Ottowia > Ottowia beijingensis. The sequence continues at coordinate 2,603,941 of NZ_JACCKX010000001.1, forward strand.
GTATCGGAAGGTGCGGCTGGATCACCTCCTTTCTGGAAAACAGCAATTCAATTCAAACGTCCACACTTATCGGTTGTTGGAAGGTGTCGCCAGCGGTCTGGGCTAGCACGGCTCGCAAGCGACCGACTTGGGTCTGTAGCTCAGTTGGTTAGAGCACCGTCTTGATAAGGCGGGGGTCGTTGGTTCGAGACCAACCAGACCCACCATCCCCACCGCAACATTCATCTGGGGGATTAGCTCAGCTGGGAGAGCACCTGCTTTGCAAGCAGGGGGTCGTCGGTTCGATCCCGTCATCCTCCACCATTTGTCCATATCAAAGCATCAGTTTGGTGTTTTGATATTGGCATTGCCAATAACGAGTCGAAAGACTCACGGCTGTTCTTTAACAATTCATAGAGTCGAATCAGCGTTGTCGACGGAAAGAGCGTCATGGCTCACCGTGCCGTCGGCAACAATTTTTGATTGCGTCACCATGAATTCAACGTAAGTTGATATTCATAGTAATTGGAGCTTTCGAGCTCAATTACGGCATAACGCGCCAGGTGAAAGACCTGGCAAGTCCTTGATTGCTTTTGCCCTCGTGAGAGGCGTCAAAGTTATAGGGTCAAGTGACTAAGAGCATGTGGTGGATGCCTTGGCGATGATAGGCGATGAAGGACGTGATAGCCTGCGATAAGCTTCGGGGAGCTGGCAAATAAGCTTTGATCCGGAGATTTCCGAATGGGGAAACCCACCGTAAGGTATCCTGCAGTGAATACATAGCTGCAGGAGGCGAACCGGGTGAACTGAAACATCTCAGTAGCTCGAGGAAAAGACATCAACCGAGATTCCGAAAGTAGTGGCGAGCGAAATCGGAGCAGCCTTCTAGTGATAGCACGACTGTTAGCAAAACGACTTGGAAAAGTAGGCCATAGCAGGTGATAGCCCTGTATGCGAAAACAGACGTGTGGTACTAGGCTAGAGAAAAGTAGGGCGGGACACGTGTAATCCTGTCTGAACATGGGGGACCATCCTCCAAGGCTAAATACTCATCATCGACCGATAGTGAACTAGTACCGTGAGGGAAAGGCGAAAAGAACCCCGGGAGGGAGTGAAATAGATCCTGAAACCGCATGCTTACAAAAGTCGGAGCCCTTCGGGGTGACGGCGTACCTTTGTATAATGGGTCAGCGACTTACATTCAGTGGCAAGGTTAACCGAATAGGGAAGCCGAAGAGAAATCGAGTCCGAATAGGGCGCTCAGTCGCTGGGTGTAGACCCGAAACCAGGTGATCTATCCATGGCCAGGATGAAGGTGCCGTAACAGGTACTGGAGGTCCGAACCGACTAATGTTGCAAAATTAGCGGATGAGCTGTGGATAGGGGTGAAAGGCTAAACAAACCTGGAAATAGCTGGTTCTCTCCGAAAACTATTTAGGTAGTGCCTCAAGTATTGCCTTCGGGGTAGAGCACTGTTTTGGCTAGGGGTCATGGCGACTTACCAAACCAAGGCAAACTCCGAATACCGAAGAGTACAGCTTGGGAGACAGTGCACCGGGTGCTAACGTCCGGACACAAGAGGAAACAACCCAGACCGCCAGCTAAGGTCCCTAAAATTGGCTAAGTGGGAAACGAAGTGGGAAGGCTAAAACAGTCAGGATGTTGGCTTAGAAGCAGCCATCATTTAAAGAAAGCGTAATAGCTCACTGATCGAGTCGTCCTGCGCGGAAGATGTAACGGGGCTAAGCCAGTTACCGAAGCTGCGGATTCACAGTTTACTGTGAGTGGTAGGAGAGCGTTCTGTAAGCCTGTGAAGGTGTCTCGAGAGGGATGCTGGAGGTATCAGAAGTGCGAATGCTGACATGAGTAGCGTTAAAGCGGGTGAAAAGCCCGCTCGCCGTAAGCGCAAGGTTTTCTACGCAACGTTCATCGGCGTAGAGTGAGTCGGCCCCTAAGGCGAGGCAGAGATGCGTAGCTGATGGGAAACAGGTCAATATTCCTGTACCGATGTGTAGTGCGATGTGGGGACGGATCCTAATAGGTCATCCAGTTATTGGATTCTGGTTTAGGCAGATGTAGGCGACAGGTAGGAAAATCCGCCTGTCATATACCGAGGCTGTCGATCGAGCGAGCTTGCTCGCGAAGTGACTGAACGGGGTCCCAGGAAAAGCCACTAAGCTTCAGCTGCACACGACCGTACCGCAAACCGACACTGGTGCGCGAGATGAGTATTCTAAGGCGCTTGAGAGAACTCTGGAGAAGGAACTCGGCAAATTGACACCGTAACTTCGGGAGAAGGTGTGCCCCGGTAATGTGATGAGAACATCTGAGCATGAAAGGGTTGCAACAAATAGGTGGCTGCGACTGTTTATCAAAAACACAGCACTCTGCAAACACGAAAGTGGACGTATAGGGTGTGACGCCTGCCCGGTGCTGGAAGATTAATTGATGGGGTGCAAGCTCTTGATCGAAGTCCCAGTAAACGGCGGCCGTAACTATAACGGTCCTAAGGTAGCGAAATTCCTTGTCGGGTAAGTTCCGACCTGCACGAATGGCGTAACGATGGCCACACTGTCTCCTCCAGAGACTCAGCGAAGTTGAAATGTTTGTGATGATGCAATCTCCCCGCGGAAAGACGGAAAGACCCCATGAACCTTTACTGTAGCTTTGTATTGGACTTTGAACAGATCTGTGTAGGATAGGTGGGAGGCTTTGAAGTGCGGTCGCTAGATCGCATGGAGCCAACGTTGAAATACCACCCTGGTGTGTTTGAGGTTCTAACCTAGGCCCATTATCTGGGTCGGGGACAGTGCATGGTAGGCAGTTTGACTGGGGCGGTCTCCTCCCAAAGTGTAACGGAGGAGTTCGAAGGTACGCTAGTTACGGTCGGACATCGTGACGATAGTGCAATGGCATAAGCGTGCTTAACTGCGAGACTGACAAGTCGAGCAGATGCGAAAGCAGGACATAGTGATCCGGTGGTTCTGTATGGAAGGGCCATCGCTCAACGGATAAAAGGTACTCTGGGGATAACAGGCTGATACCGCCCAAGAGTTCATATCGACGGCGGTGTTTGGCACCTCGATGTCGGCTCATCTCATCCTGGGGCTGTAGCCGGTCCCAAGGGTATGGCTGTTCGCCATTTAAAGAGGTACGTGAGCTGGGTTCAAAACGTCGTGAGACAGTTTGGTCCCTATCTTCCGTGGGCGCTGCAGATTTGAGAAAGCCTGCTCCTAGTACGAGAGGACCGGAGTGGACGCACCTCTGGTGTACCTGTTGTCACGCCCGTGGCATCGCAGGGTAGCTAAGTGCGGAAGAGATAACCGCTGAAAGCATCTAAGCGGGAAACTCGTTTCAAGATGAGATCTGCCGGGGCCTTGAGCCCCTAAAGAGTCGTTCTAGACCAGGACGTTGATAGGCTGGGTGTGGAAGTGCAGTAATGCATTAAGCTAACCAGTACTAATTGCTCGTGCGGCTTGACCCTATAACTTTGATCGACGATCAAGGTTGTTATGCCAAGTGACGCATTCAAGATAAGCTGATTTGCTCTATGAATTGGTCGTCCAGCCAAGCACTGCGGTGCGGCTGGATGGCAACAAGTTATGCCTGATGACCATAGCGAGGTGGTACCACTCCTTCCCATCCCGAACAGGACAGTGAAACGCCTTAGCGCCGATGATAGTGCGGATTCCCGTGTGAAAGTAGGACATTGTCAGGCTATTACAGCGAGAAACGCCCAGTCAGAAATGACTGGGCGTTTTCTTTGGGCAACGTTTTGGGTGTCGGCGGAGGGGGCAGAAGTCGCGCGCCAACCGCAAAGAATCCACGCACATCCTACAATCCAGCCATGATTTCCAGAAGCAGCACGATTGAGCGTTTGGCGACGGCTAATGATTTGCTATTGGCGCCATTTGGGTTGACCGAGGTGGATTTAGGCAAGACGCTGGGCATCATCGGACAGCGTCAGATCGATGACGCGGATCTCTACTTTCAGTACACGCGCGCAGAAGGCTGGAGCCTGGAAGAGGGCATTGTCAAGACCGGCAGCTTTTCGATTGACCAAGGTGTGGGCGTGCGCGCGGTAACGGGCGAAAAAACCGCATTTGCGTACGCCGATGACATCTCGGCCGCCTCCCTCAACGATGCGGCGCACACCGTGCGTGCCATCTCGACGGCGGCCCGCAGTGACCGAATCAAGCTTCCACGTCGGACTGTGGCCAAAAGTCGCAGGCTTTATGACTCGCTTGATCCGATTGGATCTCTCGATAGCACAGCCAAGGTCACCTTGCTTGAAAGGGTCGAGCAGATGGCGCGGGCCGTGGACCCACGGATTGTCCAGGTGATGGCCGGCTTGGCCAGTGAGTACGATGTGGTGTTGGTCGCGCGTCTCGATGGAAGCTTGGCAGCCGATGTGCGTCCGTTGGTCCGACTCTCCGTGACCGTGATCGCCGAACAGAATGGTCGGCGCGAAGTTGGTTCATTCGGCGGTGGAGGGCGGTTCGGCCTATCGTATTTCGACGACGCGCTGGTCAAGAGCTATGTGGACGAGGCGGTGACCGCTGCGCTCACCAACCTTGAATCCAGGCCTGCACCTGCCGGTGAGATGACCGTGGTGCTCGGTCCGGGCTGGCCGGGCGTGCTGTTGCATGAGGCGGTTGGTCACGGCCTGGAGGGTGATTTCAACCGGAAGGGGTCGAGCGCGTTCAGTGGCCGCATCGGCCAGCGCGTGGCGGCCAAGGGTGTCACCGTGCTGGATGACGGAACGATTCCTGATCGGCGCGGCAGCCTCAACGTGGACGACGAAGGTCACGCCACGCAGCGCAACGTATTGATCGAGGACGGCATCCTGAAGGGCTACATCCAGGACGCGATGAACGCGCGCTTGATGAGAGTGAAGCCCACCGGCAATGCCCGGCGCGAGAGCTATGCGCACATTCCGATGCCGCGCATGACCAATACCTACATGCTCGGCGGCGACACGGACCCGCGTGAAATCGTGGCCAGCATCAAGAAAGGTCTGTACGCCACCAACTTCGGCGGCGGCCAAGTCGACATCACCAGCGGCAAGTTCGTGTTCTCTGCCAGCGAGGCCTTCTGGGTCGAGAACGGCAAGATCCAGTACCCGGTGAAGGGTGCGACCATCGTGGGCAGCGGCCCCGAGTCGCTCAAGCGCATCACGATGATCGGCAACGACATGCGGCTCGATTCCGGCGTGGGCGTGTGCGGCAAGGAAGGGCAGAGTGTGCCGGTGGGCGTGGGGCAGCCGACGCTGCGGCTGGACGGCCTCACCGTCGGTGGAACGGGTTGAGTTGCATTTTTAATGAATTTGCCCTGAAGCCGTCGACTGTCAAGCGCTTCCAGCTATTAATTTGTGAGTAAGCGACGGTATGTAACCGCCCGGCCCGTGCCCGTCATCGGCCCGTCACGCTGCTTGTGCTACATTCGCTGGGTCATGAAAACGCGTGTCGCTTTCGGTTTTTACTTTTGGTTCTCAGTCCTCGGCGGACGAGAGGCGAACGTGTAACCCAAGCGCACTTCCCGACAAGACCGCCGACGCGATGAGCCCGGCGGTTTTTTGTGCCCGAACACCACCGTCAACACCTATTCATTTCAAAGGAAGAAGCCATGAACGCGAAAGCCGTGCAGGCCGCCGTCGAGGCCTGGCAACCGTCGCAGGAACGCACCAGCCAGACCGACGACCAACGCATCAAGGACATCACCGTGCTGCCCCCACCCGAGCACCTGATCCGCTTCTTCCCGATTCGTGGCACCGCGGTCGAAACGCTGATCGGCGAAACCCGCAAGTCGATCCGCCGCATCATGTCGGGCAAGGATGATCGCCTGCTGGTCGTCATCGGTCCGTGTTCCATCCACGATCCGGCGGCGGCGCTGGACTACGCGCGGCGCGTGAAGCCGCTGCGCGATCTTTACGCCGATTCGCTCGAGATCGTGATGCGCGTGTATTTCGAGAAGCCGCGCACCACCGTGGGCTGGAAGGGTCTCATCAACGACCCCTACCTGGACGAGAGCTACCGCATCGACGAAGGCCTGCGCATCGCGCGCCAGCTGCTGATCGAAATCAACCGCCTGGGCCTGCCGGCGGGCAGCGAATTCCTCGACGTGATTTCGCCGCAGTACATCGGCGATCTGATCAGCTGGGGCGCCATCGGCGCGCGCACCACCGAAAGCCAGGTGCACCGCGAGCTGGCCAGTGGGCTGTCGGCCCCGATCGGCTTCAAGAACGGCACCGACGGCAACATCCGCATCGCCACCGACGCCATCCAGTCCGCCAGCCGCGGCCACCACTTCCTGTCGGTGCACAAGAACGGCCAGGTCGCCATCGTCCACACCGACGGCAACAAGGACTGCCACGTGATCCTGCGTGGCGGCAAGGCGCCCAACTACGATGCCGAAAGCGTGACCGCCGCCTGCAAGGAGCTGGAGGCCGCCAAGCTGCCCCCACGCTGATGGTCGACTGCAGCCACGCCAACAGCAGCAAGCAGCACGAGAAGCAGCTGGACGTGGCGCGCGAGGTGGCTGCCCAGGTGTCGGGCGGCTCGCGCTGCGTGTTCGGCGTGATGGTGGAAAGCCACATCCACGGCGGGGCGCAGAAGTTCACGCCCGGCAAGGATGACGTGAACGCGCTCGAATACGGCAAGAGCATCACCGACGCCTGCATCGGCTGGGACGGCACGCAGACTATCCTGCAAGTGCTGTCGGACGCGGTGCGGGCGCGGCGCAAGCGCTGATCGACGTCAAGGGCGGCCGCTTCGGATCGACTACAGTCACGGGGCGTGCCGCGGTCGCGGGGCGCATGCAGACTGCATCCCCCGCCTTCAGGAGACCCACCGATCATGCAAAGCGAAGTCCGCGTCATCCAGGACGAGCGCACCGAATGGCGCTTCGATCTCGAACCCGCCGCGCCGATGGGCAACGCCGAGGCACGCGACTGGCTCGACGCGCAGTTCACCCAGCTGGGCAGCGAGCCGCTGCGCCCCACCGGCAAGCTGCTGCTGGCCGACAAGGTGCTGGTGGTGGCGCGCGACGCCGGCCCGCGGCTGCTGAACGACCCGCAGTGGAGCCGCGAATTCGCGCGCGCCGCCAGTGCTGCGCTCGACAAGCCCGTGGTGCGCATCGACCTGGGCGCGATGACGGTTTCTTACTGATGCGGCAGCACGCTGCCGAGGCGGCAGGTTCTTGGTCAAATTGGCCGCTAACGCTTGCTGGGTAAGCGCGAGCAGCTATTGTTTTTGCTTGACTATCAAGAAGTCTCAGACCCTGTTGTGGGAGCGGGCTTGCCCGCGATGAGACGTCTCGCCGCAATCAACGCTTGATCGCGGGCAAGCCCGCTCCTGCAACACTGTCTGAGACTCGTTGCTCATCGGTGTTTTTGAAGTTCTTCCATCAGCTTCGTGTGCACGCCGCCGAAGCCGCCATTGCTCATGCACAGCAGGTGGTCGCCCGGGCGCGCCGCGGCGATGACCTGACGCACGATCTCGTCCACGCTGGCGGCCACCTGCGCGTGCGCGCCTAGGGGCGCCAGCGCGGCGGCCGCGTCCCAATCCAGCCCGCCGGTGTGGCAGAAGCTCAGGTCGGCGTGCTCCAGTGACCAGGGCAGTTGCGATTTCATCGTGCCCAGCTTCATCGTGTTGCTGCGCGGCTCGAAGATGGCGAGGATGCGCTCGCTTCGCTTGCCGGCCGCATCCAGCTGGCGGCGCAAGCCGTCCACCGTGGTGCGAATCGCCGTGGGGTGGTGGGCGAATCATCGTACACCGTGATCTCGGCGCCGCCGGCTTGGGCCACGCGGCCACGCACCTCCATGCGGCGGCGCACGTTCTGAAAGCTGGCCAGCGCCGCGCAGGCCTCGGCCGGGGCCACGCCCACATGCTCGGCCGCGGCGATGGCGGCCAGCGCGTTGAGTTGGTTGTGGGTGCCCGACAGATCCCAGCGCACGCGGCCCACGGGCTGGCCACGCAGTTGCACCTCGAAATCCGACGCGTCGCCGTGCGCGGTGAAATCGCTCACCGCCGCACCAAAGCTGCGCTGCCCGCTCCAGCAGCCCTGCGCCAGCACGCGCTGCAGGCTTTCTTCCAGCCCGTTGACCACCACGCGGCCCGAGGGCGGCACGGTGCGCACCAGGTGGTGGAACTGCCGCTCGATCGCCGCCAGGTCGTCGAAGATGTCGGCGTGGTCGAACTCCAGGTTGTTCAGCACCGCCGTGCGCGGGCGGTAGTGCACGAACTTGCTGCGCTTGTCGAAGAAGGCGGTGTCGTATTCGTCGGCTTCAATCACGAACAAGGGCCGTGCGGGAGATGTTGCTCCCTCGCCCCTCTGGGGAGAGCTTGCCCCGGACTTGATCCGGGGCTGGGGTGAGGGCTCGCGGGCGCGGGGGCAAGGCCGTCGGCCCTCACCCCAATCCTCTCCCGCTCCCGGGAGAGGGAGCCAGACCCATCCGATGGGGTGGTGGAGCCCAGCCGTGCGCTGATGCCGAAGTTGAGCGGCACCCCACCGACCAGGAAGCCGGGCGCGAGGCCCGCGCTCTCCAGAATCCAGGCCAGCATCGACGTGGTCGTCGTCTTGCCGTGCGTGCCCGCCACGGCCAGCACGTGGCGGCCCTGCAGCACGTTCTCCAGCAGCCACTGCGGGCCGCTGATGTAGGGCGCGCCGGCGTCGAGAATGGCTTCCATCAGCGGAAACTTCGGTGAACCGTCCGTCAGCCGCGCGCGGCTGACCACGTTGCCGATCACGAACACGTCGGGCTTCAGCGCGATCTGCTCGGCGCCATAGCCCTCGATCAGCTCGATGCCCAGCGCGCGCAACTGGTCGCTCATCGGCGGGTACACGCCCGCGTCGCAGCCGGTGACGGTGTGGCCCGCCTCGCGCGCCAGCGCGGCCAGCCCGCCCATGAAGGTGCCGCAGATGCCCAGGATGTGAATATGCATGGGGCTGGATTCTACGGCTGAATTGCAAGCCTTTTCGGCCTCTGGCGCCCGTGGGGAAAGCGCGAGCAGCTATTCAAAATATAGTGACTGGGATGCGGCAACATGTGCGCCACACGGACTGAGCGACCCTGCGCCTGTGTGCCACGCGGTGGGCGGCTGGCGGGCAATCAGGATGCGCCTGCCGGCCTGCCTTGTGCGGCGCGCGCGGCCGCCTCCTGCGGCGAGATCACCTCGATCGGCACGTCGGCGTCGTTGGTGCGTATCCAGGGCTTTCCAGAACTCAGCATGATGGTTTCAGATAAGTGAATCCTGAAATGCGCCGGGCCGCTGTAACCAGGATCGGCGGTGTAGAAGAATTCATCGTTCTCGCCGCGCACGGCCGTGCCGTGCGTGTGTTCGTGCACCCGGTAATCGGTGATCTTGATGCGATCCAGTTTGTGGAAACCTTCACAGGAACCTTGTATCGAGCACAGCCCCTCGCGCAAATTGAGCCGCGTCTTCTCGCCCGCCACCACCACATAGGCGTTGTGCAGGAGGCGAGGGCCGTGGCTCAGCGGCTTGGCATAGCGCGCGTTCACGTCGCGCACCTGCGCCAGCAACTCGGGCGAGACGGTGCCAGGCTGCATGGGGGCGCCGGCTCGATGCGCAGGCCCTTCGGCACCTTGGCCGACGCGCGCTTGAACCAGCCGTCCCAATAGCCCTGGGGTGGCGCCGGGCCAAAGCTCTCGCCGGGCGGCGGGTCGGTGTACAGCGGGCCTACGCCGAAGGTCATCACGCTGCCGTCGGCGCAGGTGGCTTTCAGTTCGCCCTCCACCACCCACAGGCGGCGCTCAAGGGTGGTCGTCGGGCCGCCGCTCCTGACTTTCACCGTCCGCTGGTGCAATTGGGCCGGGCAGCGCTGCACCAGGTGGTAGAGCTGCCTCTGCACCATTGCGCCCACGCCGCCAGCCACGAAGGTGTTCTTGAATTGCTGCTCCAGATAAGGTGCGGGCTTGGCAGGCAAGGAATGGCGAAAGGCAGTTGTGTCTTCCAGCATGAAGACGCCACTTCCCCTCCCAGCACGAGTTCAGAGCCACAGCGCGGGTCAAGATGTCCATCCTTATTGCGCCAGGATGCCACGCTGACATCGTTGATGGGGTAATAGAACCAGCTACCCGTCTTCAGGCCGACGACGCCGCTTTCGACGTCACAACTGTTCTCCATCTTGAGGCATTTAAAGAAGCGACCGTCTTGGGGTCTGCGGTATCCCACCCAGAACCAGATGGGCCCCATGTCCTTCGTGATCGTCGTGGCGTCCGTATCGAGTATGTACTTGCGCACAGTCACGATGTCGCCAATCTGCACCGCCTCGCCAGCGCCCGCCTGTAGCACGTAGGGTTTCACGAACACGGCGTTGGGTTGGCCGGGGTCGACAACTTCCCACGGCCCGGGTTCTTCGCGGATGCCCGAGACCACCTGCAGGCCATCGGCCTGCAGGCTCTGCCCATCATGAACAACCCCACGGTGTAGGGCCAGAACAGCACGGCCAGGGCGACGGCGACGCCGCTGGCGATGAGCAGGACACGTTTCATGGGGCGGCCAAGGGGTGCATGAACGACGGCGACGCTGAGCAGGGCGTGATTGTCGCGCTGAATCTGGTTCAGAGTCTTTTTGGCCTCTAGCGCCCGCCAATAAAGCGCAAGCAGCTATAAAAACAAGAGTTTGATCTGCTTGCGCGACCCTCGTTCACCGATCGCAAGGCCGCGGAGCAGGCCACGCCAGAACGCCGTGGCCGGACCTGCGCCGGCCACCGGCGTTGTCCCCAGTGGGGGCTGAGGTCTGCGGCTCCAGACCTGCCTGCGCAGGTCTGGACAGACCGAAGAGCCGCCGCCTCTGGCGGCGAGCACGTGGCGTCCAGCGGCTCAGGGGAGCTTATCCAGGAAACTGCTCCCGCAGCTTCAGCTTCCAGAACTTGCCCGTCGACGTGCGCGGCACGGCGTCGATGAACTCGTAGCGCTCGGGCAGTTGCCACTTGGCGAAGCTCCGCTCCAGCAGCCATTCGTTCAGTTCATCCGGCGTGGCCTGCTCGCCGGCGATCAGCACCGCGCAGGCCAGCGGGCGCTCGCTCCACTTCTCGTCGGGGATGGCGATGACGGCGGCCTCGGCGATGGCAGGGTGGGCCATGAGGGCGTTTTCCAGATCGACCGAGCTGATCCATTCGCCGCCGGACTTGATCAGGTCCTTGGTGCGGTCGCTGATCTTGACGAAGCCGAGATCATCCACGCTGGCCACGTCGCCCGTGCGCAGCCAGCCGTCGGGCGTGAACTTGTCGGACGGCGAGCCGACCGCGTAATAGCCGCCGGTGATGAAGGGGCCGCGCACCTGAATCTCGCCCACGCTGCGGCCGTCCCAGGGCTGGTTGGTACCGTCGTCGCCGCGCGCGCAGATCGACCAGCGGCACCGGCGATCCGGCCAGCGCGGCGCGGCGGTACTTCTCGTCGGCGGACATGTCGCGCAACTCGGCGCGCTGGTAGCTGACGGTGGCGATGGGGCTGGTCTCGGTCATGCCCCAGCCCTGCTGGATCCAGATGCCGTGCGCGTCGAAGGCGCGGATCAGGCTCTCGGGCACGGCGGCGCCGCCGACGAACGAGCGCATGCCGCGCGGCAGCTTCCAGCGCCCGGCATGGGGCGAGCCGGGCTTCAGCGAGGCGTCGTAGGTCTGGATCAGCGACAGCCAGATGGTGGGCACGCCCAGCGACAGCGTGGGCGGCTCGGCCGTCATCAGGTCGAGCAGGTCGTCGGGGTGCAGGTGCGGGCCGGGGAAGACCAGCTTGGCGCCCATCATCACCGAGATGTAGGGCATGCCCCAGCTGTTGGCGTGGAACATGGGCGTGACGGGCAGCACCACGTCGGTGGAGCGGACGGCCGCGAAATCGGCCAGGCCGGCGACCAGCGAATGCAGCACGGTGGAGCGGTGCGAGTACACCACGCCCTTGGGCTTGCCGGTGGTGCCGCTGGTGTAGCACATGCTGACCGGGTCGTCCTCATCGTGCGGCACGTACTGGAAGCCGTCCGGGTCGGCGCCGGCCAGCAGGGCTTCGTAGTCGGTGAAGGCCGGCGCAACCGGGGCACCGGAGAAGGGAAACACGATCACCTTGTCGAACTTGTGCAGGTGCTTGAACTTCTCGTACAGCGGCAGCAGCACGTCGTCGATGATGAGAAAGCGGTCCCCGGCGTCGTTGGCGATCCAGCCGATCTCGTCGGGCGCCAGGCGCAGGTTGAGCGTGTGCATCACGCCGCCGGCGGCGGGAATGCCGAAGTAGCACTCCAGGTGCGCGTGGTGGTTCCAGCACAGGGTGGCCACGCGGTCGCCCTTGCGCAGCCCGAGCCTTTGCAGCGCGCTGCCCAATGCGCGCGTGCGGCGATGAAACTCGCCATAGCTGTGGCGCCGCAGCGACTTGTCGGGCAGGCGCGAGACGACTTCGTTGTTCCTGAACAGCATGCCCGCGCGATCCAGCAGGTGGTTGAGCGACAGCGGCACATTCATCATCGTCGTTTGCATGATGGGGAGGGTCTCCTGGCGAGGTTGTGAGTGCGATACAAGCCACTTTACGGCAACGGCTTGCCCTGGCAAGGCAGAATGCGATCCATGGAAACCCTGACGCACGAGATGGCCGCGCACGCTGCGCGCCTGGTGGTGGAAGAGGGGCTGGATTACGGCGCCGCCAAGCGCCGGGCGCTGAAGGTCATGGGCGTGCCGCCGCGCACGGCCTTGCCGGACAACGATCTGGTCGAGTCCGAGGTGCGGGCCTATCTGGCGCTGTTCCATGCCGACACGCAACCGGCCGAACTGGCCGCGCTGCGCCGGCTGGCCCTGTCGTGGATGGAGCGGCTGGCCGAATTCCGCCCCCACATCGCCGGTGCGGTGTGGAACGGCACCGCCACGCGGCTGTCGGACATTTATCTGCAGCTGTTTTGCGACGATCCCAAATCCGCCGAGATCGCCCTCATCGACCATCGGGTGGCCTACCAGCCGCGCAGCGTGGCCGGCTTCAACGGCATGCAGGTGGATGCGCTGAGCTTTTCCAGCCACTGCGCCGAACTGGGTGAGTCCATCGGCGTGCACCTGATGATTCACGACCACGACGATTTGCGCGGTGCGCTGAAGCCCGGGCGCCAGGGGCAGCCGCTGCGCGGCGACCGCCGGGCGCTGGCACATCGGCTGCAGGAGGATGAGCAGACATGAATTCACCCGACGATTTATCGACCCCGCCAGCCGCCGCCGCCAAGGCGGCGCGGCCGACGGGCCGGCGCCTGGCGCTGGCCGCCGTGGCACTGGCCGCCGCGGGTGCCGGTGCGCTGTTCAGCGCGCGCCGGCTGGCACTGGACGAGCCGGACACCACGGGTCTTTGGGACCGCAGCTTTCCAGCTCCGGATGGCAGTGCACTGGCGCTGGCCACGCTGCGCGGCCGCCCGCTGCTGGTCAACTTCTGGGCCACGTGGTGCCCGCCCTGTGTCGAGGAACTGCCGTTATTGAGCAGCTTCTACAACGAAAACAAGGCCAATGGCTGGCAATTGATCGGTTTGGCGGTTGACAAGCCCGAGCCGGTCGCGCGCTTCCTGGCCAAGTCGCCGGTCAGCTTTCCGGTGGCCCTGGCGGGCCTCGAAGGGGTCGAACTAACGCGCGCGCTGGGCAATGCGGCCGGCGGCCTGCCGTTCAGCGTGCTGTTCGACGCCACGGGCCAGTTGCGCGACCGCAAACTGGGCCAGTTGCACGCGCGCGATCTGGCGGCCTGGCGCGACAGGCTCGGCAGGAGCTGAGGGTGCCCTGCGGCATTGGCATAGATTAAATTTCGGTGAAATTGGATTCAAATCGGGGCGATTTGCGGCCAATTTGAGGTAAATTCGCCCCCATTCCCAAAATTTGGATGACTTTGCAATGGATTTGCGCAAACTCAAGACACTGATCGACCTGGTCTCCGAGTCGAACGTGTCGGAACTGGAAATCACCGAAGCCGAAGGCAAGGTGCGCATCGTCAAGGGCGCGCCGCCCGCGCCTGCGCAGGTGGTGTACGCACCCGTGGCACCACCGGTGGCCGCCCCAGGGCCCGCGGCGCCTGCGGCCAGCGCGGCGCCCGCGGCAGAAGCGGCCGCCCCCGCGCCTGCCGAAGAGCCGGCGGGCTTCGTGCTCAAATCGCCCATGGTGGGTACCTTCTACCGTGCATCCAGCCCCGGCGCCAAACCCTTCGTCGAGGTGGGCCAGCAGGTCAAGGAAGGCGACACGCTGTGCATCATCGAGGCGATGAAGATCCTGAACGAGATCGACGCGGAGAAGGGCGGCACCATCAAGAAGATCCTGGGCGAAAACGGCCAGGCGGTGGAATACGGCCAGCCGTTGTTCATCATTGAATGATGGCGCCCTCTGAGTCGCCTTCGGCGCCTTCTCCCGAGGGACGACGCCAGCGGCCGGGCCGCACGCCCGCTGCACGGCATCCTCGCGTGGCCCTCGTGGCCAGCGGCTCCAACGTGTTGATGCGCGGCGCATGACGCCAGCGCACCGTGGATCACTGAACATGTTCAAGAAAATACTGGTCGCCAACCGCGGTGAGATCGCCCTGCGCGTGCAGCGCGCCTGCCGCGAGCTGGGCATCAAGGCCGTGATGGTCTATTCCGAGGCCGACAAAGACGCCAAATACGTCAAGCTGGCCGAAGAGGCGGTGTGCATCGGCCCGGCACCGTCAGGGCAGAGCTACCTCAACATGCCGGCCATCATCTCGGCCGCCGAGGTGACGGACGCCGAGGCGATTCACCCCGGCTACGGCTTCTTGAGCGAAAACGCCGATTTTGCCGAGCGGGTGGAGCGCAGCGGCTTCCAGTTCATCGGCCCCACGCCCGAGTCGATCCGCATCATGGGCGACAAGGTGTCGGCCAAGCAGGCCATGATCAAGGCCGGCGTGCCCTGCGTGCCCGGCTCCGACGGCGAACTGCCCGACGAGCCAGCCGCCATCAAGCGCATCGCCAAGGCCATCGGCTACCCGGTCATCATCAAGGCCGCGGGCGGCGGCGGCGGGCGCGGCATGCGCGTGGTGCACACCGAGGCGGCCCTGCTGGCCGCGGTGCAGACCACCAAGAGCGAGGCCGCCGCGGCCTTCAACAACCCGGCCGTGTACATGGAGAAGTTCCTCCAGAACCCGCGCCACATCGAAATCCAGATCCTGGCCGACAAGCACCGCAACGCGGTGTACCTGGGCGAGCGCGACTGCTCCATGCAGCGGCGCCACCAGAAGGTGATCGAGGAAGGCCCGGCCCCGGGCATTCCGCGCCGCCTGATCGAGCGCATCGGCGAGCGCTGCGTGGCGGCCTGTAAGAAGATCGGCTACCGCGGCGCCGGTACCTTCGAGTTCCTGTACGAGAACGGCGAGTTCTATTTCATCGAGATGAACACGCGCGTGCAGGTCGAGCACCCGGTGACCGAATGGATCACCGGCATCGACATCGTGCGCACCCAGATCATGGTGGCGGCGGGCGAGAAGCTGCCCTTCACGCAGCGGCAGATCCAGATCAGGGGCCACGCCATCGAGTGCCGCATCAACGCCGAGGACCCGTTCAAGTTCACCCCTTCGCCGGGCCGCATCACCTACTGGCACCCGCCGGGCGGGCCGGGCGTGCGGGTGGATTCGCACGTGTACGACAACTACTTCGTGCCGCCCAACTACGACAGCATGATCGGCAAGATCATCGTCTACGGCGACACGCGCGAGCAGGCCATCGCCCGCATGCAGACCGCGCTGTCCGAGACGCTGATCGAAGGCATCAGCAGCAACCTCGCGCTGCACCGCGAGCTGATGGTGGACGCCAAGTTCATGGAAGGCGGCACCAACATCCACTACCTGGAAAAGTGGTTGAGCGAGCATCAAAGGTAGCACCCTGAGTCGTCTGCGGCGCCTTCCCCGGGAGGAGGACAACGCCAGTCGCCGGCGCAGGTCCGGCAACGGCGTTCGCGGATGGCCTGCTCCGCGGCCGCTGGGTGGGCTTGCTGCGCAGCCTTGTTTTCAAGGTTAAATCGTCTCCAGGCCTTGTGTATCAAGCGCAAGCAGCTATTTTTGAAAGCAATGAAACCGTCATGTTCGAGTTGCGCCTGATCTGCCCCGAGGACCGGGTCGAACCGCTGTCCGATGCGCTGGAGGCGCTGGAGGCGTTGAGCGTGTCGGTGGAGGATGCGGACGCCGACACCGATGCCGAGCGCGCGCTGTTCGGCGAGCCCGGCCTGCCGCCCCCGGCGCAGAGCTGGTCGCGCTCGCGCATGGTGACCCTGTTCGGCGACGAGGCGCAGGCGCGCGATGCCGCCCGGCTGCTGGCGCTGCAGGACTTCTGGGAAGGTTGCGAGGTGGCGTCGATCGCGCCCGTGCCCGAACAGGATTGGGTGCGCCTGACGCAGTCGCAGTTCGAGCCCGTGCCCATCACCCGCAGCTTCTGGATCGTGCCGACCTGGCACGAGGTGCCCGCAGGCGCCACCGAGGTGATCCGCCTCGATCCCGGCCTGGCCTTCGGCACCGGCACGCACCCGACCACGCGCATGTGCCTGCGCTGGATCGCCGCGCACCCGCCGCGCGGCCAGCGCGTGCTGGATTACGGCTGCGGCTCCGGCATCCTGGCCATTGGCGCCGCGCTGCATGGGGCCGCCAGCGTCGACGCGGTGGACATCGACGAGGCGGCCGCGCAGGCCACCATCGACAACGCTTCGGCCAACGGCGTGCAGCTGGTGGCTGGCCTGCCGGACCAGGCCAGCGGCGTTTACGACACCGTGCTGGCCAACATCCTGGCCACGCCGCTCAAGGTGCTGGCGCCGCTGCTGGCCGGCCATGTGGCGCCGGGCGGTGCGCTGGTGCTGGCGGGCGTGCTGGAGCGTCAGACGGCCGAGTTGCAAGCGGCGTATCGACCCTGGCTGTCCTTGGAGGTCGCCGATACCGAGGACGGCTGGGTGCTGCTGGTGGCACGCCGCGCCTGACCTGGCGCCCGGCACGCTGCTGCCTACAATCGCCGCACCATGAGCCTGATCACGCGCTGCCCGGCCTGCACGACCATGTTCAAGGTCGTGCCGGACCAGTTGCGCATCTCCGGCGGCTGGGTGCGCTGCGGGCACTGCAACGAGGTGTTCGACGCCGCAGCCCACATGCTGCCGGTCGAGGCCGCCGCGCCGGCCCCGCCAGCGCCGCAGTCGCCTAGCGTGCCGGTGCCGGTGCGCGAACCAGATCGCAGGGCCGCTCCACCTCCCACTCCCGCGCCGGATCCTGCGCCGGCGGTCGTGCTCCTCCGGTTGCGGCACCCTCGCCGGTGCCTGCCGTGCCCATCCGGTCGACGGTGGAGCCCGAGCCCGTTGCAGCGCCGAAGCCATCGCAGACGGCGGCGGCCCGGTTCGACACCTGGCAACCGCCCGCGCCCTGGTCGTCGCGCAAGACCAGTGTTGAAAAAGCGGGGCAGGGCGCGCCAGAACCCCCGCACCGACCGAGGCCGAGCGCTCGCTGCCCAAGGACGACGTCGCGGCGCCGGCGCACGCCACCCTTCCGACTCCTGCCCTGCCCGAGGCCGAAGCCACGGCCGAAGCCGAGCCGGCGCCGGACGGTCCCTGGACCGCGTCGGAGCTGCAAACCTGGCGCGAGTTGACGGCGCCAGACCGTGCTGACCAGCCCGCGCAACCGCCTGCAGACGAGCTGTGGCCTGTGGCGGCGGCACCAGTCCACGACCCATCACCGGCAGACACCGCGGTGCCCGCGGAAGCCCCAGCCAGCCCGCCTGCCACGCCGCCAGTGGATGTCTTGCTGGCCCGCAGGTCGTTCCGCGCCGAGGCACTGGAGCGCGAAGTGCCCCCGCGGCCGATGTCGACTTCGTGCTGAGCGGCGTGGGCGAGGTGGTGGAGCCGCTGGCGCCCGACGCCGCTGCGCCCGCCGCCGCGCCGCCCGTCGACCAGCCCGAGCCCCGCTTCGTCGAGCAGGCGCGGCGCCGCGCCTTCTGGTCGTCGCGCCCGGTGCGCGTGGGCCTGTGGGCGGCGTTGCTGGTGTTGCTGCTGGCGCTGGCCTTGCAGTGGGTGCTGAGTCGGCGCGACTGGCTGGCGGCGCGCGAACCCGCGCTGGTGCCGGCGCTGCAGGCCATGTGCCAGGTCGTTGGTTGCCAGATTGCGCCGTACCGCCAGCTCGAGACCATCGTCATCGACAGCTCCGCCTTCAACCGCGTCAGCGCCAACGCCTTCCGTTTCAGCGTCACGCTGCGCAACACGGCCGACATGCCGGTGGCCACGCCGTCGCTGGAACTGACGCTGACCGACGCCCAAGACCAAGCCCTGGTGCGGCGCGTGGTGAGCGCGGCCGAACTGGGTGCTCCCCGGCGCTTGCCGCGCGGGGCGAGTTCAGCGGCACCAACGCGCTCACCGTGACCAGCATCTCCAATCCGTCGGCCATCGTCGGCTACCGCCTGATGGCCTTTTACCCCTGAGCCGGGTGCGCTGCCGCACGGCAGCCGCCGGCTTCGTCGATCCCTTCACTTCATTACCTGACCTATGGCCACGCTGATTTGCGGCTCGCTCGCCTTCGACACCATCATGAGCTTCGAGGGGCGCTTCGCCGAACAGATCCTGCCGGATCAACTGCACATCCTCAACGTGTCCTTCCTGGTGCCCAGCCTGCGGCGCGACTTCGGCGGCTGCGCGGGCAACATCGCCTACGCCATGCGCCAGCTGGGCGGCACGCCGCTGCCCGTGGCCACGCTGGGCAACGACGGCTCCGACTACCTGGCGCGGCTGCGCCAGCTGGGCGTCAGCACCGAGTTCGTGCGCACCATCGACGACACCTACACCGCGCAGGCCATGATCATGACCGACCGCGACAACAACCAGATCACGGCCTTCCACCCCGGCGCGATGATGCAGGCGCACCGCACGCACATCGTTGCACGCGAGGACATCCGCCTGGGCATCATCTCGCCCGACGGGCGCGACGCGATGCTGCAGCACGCCGAACAGTTCCGCGCCGCCGGCATCCCTTTCGTGTTCGATCCGGGGCAGGGCCTGCCCATGTTCAACGGCGACGAGTTGGCGCACTTTGTCGAACTGGCCACCTGGGTGACGGTGAATGACTACGAAGGCCGCATGCTGTGCGACCGCATGGGCATCGAGCTGGACGAGCTGTCGCGCCGCGTGCAGGGCCTGGTGGTCACGCTGGGCGGCGAGGGTTGCGACATCTGGGAGGCGGGCGTTCGCACCCGCGTGCCGCCGGTGCAGGCAGCGTCCGTGGTGGACCCGACGGGTTGCGGCGATGCCTGGCGCGGTGCGCTGCTGCACGGTCTGGAGCAAGGCTGGCCGTTGGCGCGTTGTGCCGCGCTGGGCAACCGGCTGGGCGCCTTGAAGATCGCCAGCCGCGGACCGCAGAACTACCAGGTGGATGGCGCGGTGCTGGCCGGTATCTGAAGTTGCCTGCCTTGCTCTTTCAACATCATTTGGCCTGAAACGCAGGCTGCATAAGCGCAGGCAGCTCACTTATCGATAGTGAGCGGGGTCTGCCGCACACTCCAAAAGAAGCCCGCGCACGATGACTCGTGTCGCGGGCTGCGAAGGCCCCGGCCGGGTCAAGGCCGGGGCTGGATGCGCCGCTCAGGGCTTGCTGGCCGTCGGGAACGGCCACGCAGCCTGCGGGTTCAGCGTGGTTTGCGCCGCGGGCTTCTTGGGCGCGGCGGCCTTCTTGGCCACGGCTTTCTTGGCCGGTGCCGCTTTCTTGGCGGGTGCCGCCTTCTTCGCTACGGCCTTCTTGGCAGGTGCGGCTTTCTTCGCCACGACCTTCTTGGCCGGTGCCTTCTTGGCGACGGCTTTCTTGGCCGGTGCGGCCTTCTTCGCCACTACTTTCTTGGCGGGCGCCTTCTTGGCCACGACCTTCTTGGCCGGTGCCTTCTTCGCTACCGCTTTCTTGGCCACGACTTTCTTGGCGGGTGCCTTCTTCGCTACGACCTTCTTGGCCGGTGCCTTCTTGGCGACCGCTTTCTTGGCCGGTGCGGCTTTCTTCGCCACGACTTTCTTGGCCGGTGCCGCCTTCTTCGCAGGGGCTTTCTTCGCTGCGGCCTTCTTGGCCGGTGCTTTCTTTGCAGTTGCCATTTTTTCTCCTTGATCAAGTTGAACTATCCATCAACAGCAGGAAACGCTTCGCGCCTGTTGGACACGCAAAGCGATTCATGGCACTGGAGAAAAATCCATCACCATGAACACGGGCGCAAGCCCACCGCACCGCCTGGGTGCCTGGGTGGGGTTGCTGATTCAGTGACTGCACGATAAAGAAAGGGTCGTTTCGGAAAGGCCGCCGGCATCAGTCCCACGACAGGGCGCCGCCGGTCTGGTACTCGATGACGCGCGTTTCGAAGAAGTTGCGTTCCTTCTTCAGGTCGATCATCTCGCTCATCCAGGGAAGGGGTTTTCCTCGTTGGGGAACAGGGCGTCCAGGCCGATCTGCGTGGCGCGGCGGTTGGCGATGTAGCGCAGGTAGCCCTTGAACATGCTGGCGTTCATGCCCAGCACGCCGCGCGGCATGGTGTCCTCGGCGTAGCGGTATTCCAGCTCGACGGCCTTCTCGAACAGGGCCTTGATCTCGGCCTTGAAGGCGGGTGTCCACAGGTGCGGGTTCTCGAGCTTGATCTGGTTGATCAGATCGATGCCGAAGTTGCAGTGCATCGACTCGTCGCGCAGGATGTACTGGTACTGCTCGGCCGCGCCCACCATCTTGTTCTGCCGGCCCAGCGCCAGGATTTGTGTGAAGCCGACGTAGAAGAACAGGCCTTCCATCAGGCAGGCGAAGACGATCAGGCTTTTCAGCAGGGTCTGGTCGGCCTCGGGGTGCCGGTGACGAAGGCCGGATCCATGATGGCGTCGATGAACGGGATCAGGAACTCGTCCTTGTCGCGGATCGACGCCACCTCGTGGTAGGCGTTGAAGATCTCGCCCTCGTCCAGGCCCAGCGACTCGACGATGTACTGGTAGGCGTGAGTGTGGATGGCCTCTTCGAACGCCTGGCGCAGCAGGAACTGGCGGCACTCGGGCGCCGTGATGTGGCGGTAGGTGCCCAGCACGATGTTGTTGGCGGCCAGCGAATCGGCGGTGACGAAGAAGCCCAGGTTGCGCTTGACGATGCGGCGCTCGTCTTCGGTCAGGCCGTTCGGCGACTTCCACAGCGCGATGTCGCGGTTCATGTTGATTTCCTGCGGCATCCAGTGGTTGGCGCAGGTGGCCAGGTATTTTTCCCAGGCCCACTTGTACTTGAAGGGCACCAGCTGGTTGACGTCGGTCTGACCGTTGATGATGCGCTTGTCGGCGGCGTTGACGCGGCGCTGGATGGATGGTGCGGCTTTGGGTGCAGCGGCGCTGATGGACGGTGGCATCAGGGGGCGGCCTGGAATGCCGTGATGCCTTGCGTGGCAGCGGGCGGCAATTCAGCCAGCGGCTGCAAGCGGGGTTGCAGCGTGGCGGGTGTGGCGTCGTCGTCCCAGGTCAACATGGTTTTTCCAATGCTCCGATTATGGGAGCAACGTGATGAAATGCAAAGCATTCCGTCACGTTGCTCGTGGGTTCAAGGGGTGTGAGTGTTGCGGCAAGGCATCGCATGCGATGCCTTGCCGTGATCGCAGTGCGCACGTGGCACGCGCTGCGGTTCATTGGCAGGCTTCGCAGCCCGGGTCGTCGATGGCGCAGAACTTCACGTCGGTGGCCGGCTCGGCCGCCATGGCCAACGGCGCGGCCACTGCGGCGGCATCGCGCGCGCCCATGCCGTGCGCGCCGCCGTTGCCGGTGGGCACGGCGTTGAGCCGGCCCGATTGCACGGTCGACTTCTCGGCCTGCGTGGCGCTGGTGGTGCGCAGGTAGTAGGTGGTCTTCAGCCCTCGCAGCCAGGCCAGCGTGTAGGTGTCGTGCAGCTTCTTGCCGCTGGCGCCGGCCATGTAGATGTTCAGGCTCTGCGCCTGGTCGATCCATTTCTGGCGCCGCGCCGCGGCTTCGACGAGCCATTGCGGCTCGACCTCGAAGGCGGTGGCGTACAGCGCCTTCACGTCGGGCGGCACGCGGTCGATGGGGCGCAGCGAACCGTCGAAGTGCTTCAGGTCCATCACCATCACGTCGTCCCACAGGCCCAGGCGCTTCAGGTCCTTCACCAGGTACTGGTTGATGACAGTGAACTCGCCCGACAGGTTGCTCTTGACCGACAGGTTGCCGAAGCACGGCTCGATGGACGCATCCACGCCGATGATGTTGCTGATGGTGGCCGTGGGTGCGATGGCCACGCAGTTGCTGTTGCGCATGCCGTCGCGGGCGATCTTCTGGCGCAGCGCGTCCCAGTCCAGCGTGGCCGAGCGATCCACCTCCACATGACCGCCGCGCGCCTGCTCCAGCAGGTTCAGGCTGTCGAGCGGCAAGACGCCGCGCTCCCACAGCGAGCCCTTGTAGGACGAATAGCGCCCGCGCTCGGCCGCCAGTTCGGTGCTGGCCCAGTAGGCGTGGTAGCAGATGGCCTCCATGGATTCGTCGGCGAACTGCACCGCCTGCTCTGACGCATAGGGAATGCGCAGCGCGTACAGCGCGTCCTGGAAGCCCATGAGCCCCAAGCCCACCGGGCGGTGCCGCAGGTTGGCGTCGCGCGCTTTCTTGACGGCGTAGTAGTTGATGTCGATCACGTTGTCGAGCATGCGCATGGCGGTCGACACCGTCTGCTTCAGCTTCTCGTGGTCGAGCACCTTGGTAGCGACGCCGTTGGCGTCGGTGCCATCCTTCAGGTGCTGCAGCAGGTTCACCGAGCCCAGGTTGCAGACGGCGGTTTCGGTGTCGCTGGTGTTGAGCGTGATCTCGGTGCACAGGTTGCTGGAATGCACCACCCCCGCGTGCTGCTGCGGGCTGCGCAGGTTGCAGGCGTCCTTGAAGGTGATCCAGGGGTGGCCGGTCTCGAACAGCATCGACAGCATCTTGCGCCACAGGTCCACCGCCGGCAGCGTCTTGCTGGGCTGGATTTCGCCGCGCGCCGCGCGTTCTTCGTAAGCCACGTAGGCGGCTTCGAACTCGGCGCCGAACTTGTCGTGCAGATCGGGCACGTCGCTGGGCGAGAACAGCGTCCACGTGCCCTTGTCCATCACCCGGCGCATGAACAGGTCGGGGATCCAGTTGGCCGTGTTCATGTCGTGCGTGCGGCGGCGGTCGTCGCCGGTGTTCTTGCGCAGCTCCAGAAACTCCTCGATGTCGAGGTGCCAGGTCTCCAGATACGCGCACACCGCGCCCTTGCGCTTGCCGCCCTGGTTGACGGCCACGGCCGTGTCGTTGACCACCTTCAAAAACGGCACCACGCCCTGCGATTCGCCGTTGGTGCCCTTGATGTGGCTGCCCAAGGCGCGCACGCGCGTCCAGTCGTTGCCCAGGCCGCCGGCAAATTTGCTCAGCAGGGCGTTTTCCTTGATCGACTCGTAGATGCCGTCCAGCTCGTCGGGCACCGTGGTCAGGTAGCAGCTCGACAGCTGCGAGCGCCGCGTGCCGCTGTTGAACAGCGTGGGCGTGCTGCTCATGAAGTCGAAGCGCGACAGCACCTCGTAGAACTCGATGGCGCGCGCCTCGCGGTCGATTTCATTGAGTGCCAGGCCCATCGCCACGCGCATGAAGAAGGCCTGCGGCAGCTCGATGCGCTGCTTGCGCACGTGCAGGAAGTAGCGGTCATACAGCGTCTGCAAGCCCAGGTAGTCGAACTGCAGGTCGCGCTCGGGTTTCAGCGCGGCGCCCAGGCGGGCCAGATCGAACTGCAAGAGCCGCTCATCAAGCAGCTCGGCGTCAACACCCTGCTTGATGAACTGCGGGAAGTAGTCCGCATAACGCTCGGCCAGTTCGGGCAGGCTCACGGTCTCGCCCAGCACCTCCTTGGCGATGGTGTGCAGCAGCAGGCGCGCGGTGGCGTAGGTGTAGTCGGGCTCCTTCTCGATCAGCGTGCGCGCGGCCAGGATGGCGGCCTTGTACACCTCATCCACCGGCACGCCGTCGTACAGGTTGCGCAGGGTTTCGGCCAGGATCGGCTCGGGCCGCACCTCGGCATCCAGCTCGGCGCAGGCCTGGCCGAGCAGGGCCTGCAGCGCCGGCAGATCCAGCGCCACGCGCTCGCCGCGATCCAGCACGTGCAGCACCGGCGCGGCGGGCGCGGCCTCGGCCTTCTGCTGCGCGCGCTCCTGCGCGCGGCGCTCGCGGTACAGCACGTAGGCGCGCGCCACCTCGTGGTGGCCGCTGCGCATCAGGCCCAGTTCCACCTGGTCCTGCACGTCCTCGATGTGGAAGGTGCCGCCGCCGGGGCGCGAGCGCATCAGCGCGCGCACCACGGCCTGCGTCAGCTCGTCCACCACCTCGCGCACGCTGGCCGATGCCGCGCCCTGCGTGCCGTGCACGGCCAGGAACGCCTTCATCATCGCCACCGCGATCTTGCTGGGCTCGAAGGCCACCACGGCGCCGTTGCGGCGAATGATCTGGTACTGCGCCAGCGGCTGGCGCGCCGGGGCGCTGGCGGGCATGGCGGGCGGGTGGATGGGCGCGCTGATGGCGGGCGCGGCGCTGCGGGCTGTGGGCATGGGGTCCTCTCGGCAATGGGTGATGGGGCGGGCGTGCGCGGCGCTCAGTGTGAATTCTTGGACGAGCGGCGCCGCGACCCGAGGCACTATATCTAGTGTTCGGCTCTGGTTCAAGCCACTACCTGTAGTGTTTTGGGTGATTGTGGCCGCCGTGCGCGGCCGCGCCCGTCGGGCCGGCGCGCGCCCGCACCGGCGCCCAGCGCGCGTGCGTGCGGGCACGTGCGGCGCAAACCACGGCGGGCAGCGGGCTGTGCGGCGATTTGCCGCCGCAAGCCGCGTGAATGCTGGGCACACGTGGCATGTTTGGGCGCTGCGGCGGCAAAATCAGGCGATAGCCGTTTGGCGGGGTTTGGCGGTTGCAAAAAGAGCTGCTTGCGCCCGATGAACGGGCGCTGAAGGCGTTTTCGATGGTAAAAAAATTCGGGAGGTCCCCCTGTCTTTCGGCCATCGTGGCTTTTGAGGGGCGGGTACTGTTTCGCGCTCCCAAAGACAGCTGCTCGCGCGCGGGCGATGACGAAATGACCTCGCTGCCCTTCGATGACGGCGGCTGCGCCGCCATGACGCCAGCCAAGGGCGGGGCGTGCCGCGCATCACCGGTGCCATTTCGTCATTTCGTCATTCCGTCATCGACGCCGCGCAGCGGCGAAGTCATGGCGTCATCCGTCAAGCGCTGCCGTTTGCAGCGCGCAACGGGATCAGGCCACGCCGGGCGGAAAGCGGTGCGCGGGCCAGCGCAGGGCGCGGCGCAGGCGCGGCCAGTTGAAGCCGGGGCCGGGGTCGTGCTTGCGGCCGGGGGCGATGTGCTCGTGGCCGGCGATGGCGGCAATGGGGTGGCGCGCCGCCAGGGCCCGGCACAGCGGCGCCAGGGCGGCGTATTGCGCCGGCTCGAACCGGCCGCCTTCCAGGCCTTCGAGTTCGATGCCGACCGAATAGTCGTTGCAGTTGTCGCGCCCGCCGAAGCACGAGGCGCCGGCGTGCCAGGCGCGGTCGTCCACGCTGACGAACTGCCACAGCGCGCCGTCGCGGCGGATGAAGAAGTGCGCCGACACCTCGAGCCCGCGAATGGTCTGGAAGTAGGGGTGGGCGTCCCAATCCAGCGTGTTGGTGAACAGGGCCTGCACGTGGTCGCCGCCGAATTCGCCAGGCGGCAGGCTGATGGAATGCACCACGATCAGGTCGATCGCCGTGTTGGCGGGGCGCGGGCCGAAGTTGGGCGACGGCAGGGCGCGGGCGTGGCGGTACCAGCCGTGCTGCCAGAGCGGTCGGCGCGGCTCAGGCGCCGTCGTCATCGGCCTCGCCGTTGGAGGGGCGCTGATGCCCAGGCGCGCCATGCGGTAGCGCATCTGGCGCAGGTTCAGGCCCAGCCGCGCGGCCGCGGCGGTGCGGTTGAAGCCGGTTTCGTCGAGTGCGCGCACCAGGATCAGGCGCTCCTGCGCATCGAGCCAGGCGCCCAGGTCCGCGGGCAGCTCGTTCGCGGCGAGGGCCGCCGCCGGTGCCGGAATCGCGGCGGGCGCCGTGGGCGCATCATCGTGCAACAGCGGGGGCGCCGCGGCGGTGGGCGGCGCGGTGGCCGGCATCAGATCGTCGCCCATCAGGCCCCAGCCGGAATCACCGGCCTCGCCCAGCGCCACGGCGCGGTGCAGCAGGTTCTCCAGTTCGCGCACGTTGCCTTCCAGCGGTGCGCTGCGCAGCTCGTCCAGCAGGCGGGGCGACAGCGTGGGCACGGGGATGCCGGCCTCGGTGGCGATGCGCGTCAGCAGCGCCTGGCACAGCGCGGGCAGGTCGTCGCGGCGCTCGCGCAGCGGCGGCACCACGATCTCGATCACGTTCAGGCGGTAGAACAAGTCCTGCCGGAAGCGCCCGGCCTGCACCTCGGCCGCCAGGTCCTTGTGGGTGGCGCTGACGATGCGCACGTCCACCGGCTCTTCCTGCGTGTCGCCCAGCGCGCGCACGCGCCGCTCCTGGATGGCGCGCAGCAGCTTGGCCTGCATGGCCAGCGGCAGGTCGCCGATCTCGTCGAGAAACAGCGTGCCGCCGCGCGCGGCCTGGAAGAAGCCCTCGCGGTCCTGCGTGGCGCCGGTGTACGAGCCCTTGCGCGCGCCGAAGAACTCGGCTTCGAGCAGGTTCTCGGGGATGGCGCCGCAGTTGACCGGCACGAACGGCCCGTCGCTGCGGTGGCTGCAGCCATGGATGGCGTTGGCCACCAGCTCCTTGCCGGTGCCCGATTCGCCGTGGATGAGCACCGGCGCCATGCTGGGCGCGACCTTGCGGATGCGCTGCTTGACCGAGCGCATGGCGGCGGATTCGCCGATCATGCGGCCCAGCGCACCCTGACCATCGGCGGAGAGCGCGGTGGGCTGGTCCGGCGCCCGTGCGGGCACAGGCGCGGCCGCCGCTGCGGCCGGGTGCGCGGGTGCGGCGGCGGGCGCGGCCTGCAGCGGCGCGGCCGGCGATTGCAGCGCCGAGCTGACCACGCCGCGAAACTGCTTCAGATCGACCGGCTTGGTGAGGTAGTCGAAGGCGCCGCACTTCAGCGCCTCGACGGCGTTCTCGGCCGAGCCGTAGGCGGTGATCATGATGCAGCGCTCGGGGCGCTGGGCCTGCGCCACCTCGCGCAGCAGCTCCAGCCCCAGGCCGTCGGGCAGACGCATGTCGGTGATGACGACGTCGAAGCGCTGCTGGGCCAGCTGCGCACGCGCCTCGGCCAGCGTGCCGGCCGAGGCCACCTGGTAGCCCTCGCGCAGCAGCGTCAGTTCGTACAGGGTTCGCAGATCGGGTTCGTCGTCCACCACCAGCACGCGCGCGGCGCCGGGTGCATTCGCTGAAGCGTTCATGGGAGCGCAGTGTCCTCCAGGTTGAATGTCGAATGCCCGCTGTGTGCGCGCCGAAAGCTGACGAAGAACTCGTTGCCTTCCACGACCTGCCCTGCCTGCTCGCGCGCCGTGCGCTCGTAGGCGATGGTGGCGCCGTGCCGCTCGCACAGCTCGCGGCAGATGAACAGCCCCAGCCCGCTGGAGCGGCTCTCGGACGAGAAGAAGGGCTCGAACAGGTGGCGGCGCACCGCGGGCTCCATGGCGGCCCCGTCGCTCCACACCATCAGCATCACCGGGCCGTGGCGCACGGCGTGGGTGGCGACCTGGATGGCGCCTTCGTGCGCAGAGGCATAGCGGGCGGCGTTGTCCAGCAGGTTGACCAGGATGCGGCGCAGGTGGTCGCGCGCGAACTGCACCTGCACCTCGGGCGCGTTCAGGTCCACGCGCAGGCGCGCACCCGCCGCATGCTGCTGCGCCCATTCGCCGCAGAAGGTGTCGGCTTCCTCGTCCAGCGCCAGCGCATGGGTTTCCAGCGCATCGCCCGGGCCCTGCACGCGCGCCACGTTCAGCACGTCCTCGACGATGTGCTGCAGGCGCTCGGCGTTCTGCCGCACCATGTCGGTCAGGCGGCGCTGCAGGGGCGATTCGAGGTCTTCCTCGAGCAGCGCATTGGCCTGGCTGATGGCGGCCAGCGGGTTGCGGATCTCGTGCGCCACGGCGGCCGACATGCGCCCCATCGAGGCCAGCTTTTCGGTGCGCAGGCGCGCCTCCATCTCGCGCAGGTCCTGCAGGAACATCACGCACAGGCTCACGCCGCTGTCGCCGATGGGCGGCGTGCGCTGCGTGCGCACCTGCAGCCGGCTGGGCATGCGGTCTTCGTGGTGCAGGATCACTTCCGCCGCGTCCACCGGGGTGTCGGCGAAGGTCAGCTGGGCGATGTGCATCAGCTGCAGCCAGGCCGGGTTGTCGTGCAGGCTGAACAGGTGCGGCGTCACCTCCTGGTCCGAGCCCAGCATCAGCCGCGCGGCCGGGTTGGCGGCGCGCACCAGGTGGGTCGAATCCACCACCAGCACGCCATCGGGCAGGGCCTCGATCACCATGTTGTTGACCAGCGACTGCACCTGCGCCTCGATGCGGCTGCGGCGCGCCACCGCTTCCTCGCGCACCAGCCGGCTGGCCAGCTGGTTGGTCAACAGTGCGAGCATCAGCAGGCCGGCGCCCGTCAGGCCGGCCTGCGCCATGTCGGCGGTGTTGGCCCAGGCGCTGGCGCTCACGGTCCAGGCGGCGTAGCCGAGCAGCATCAACGCCGTCAGCGCCGCCGTGCCCAGGGCCAGCGCGCGCGAGCCCAGGATGGCCGCCATCACCACCGGCAGCGCCAGCAGCGGCGTGTAGTTGATGCCCAGGTTGCCCTGCCACTGCAGGGTGGCGAAGAACAGCAGATCGAGCCCCACCGTGGGCAGCCACTGCGCATCGAACGCGCGGCCCGGCCCGCGCGGCCGCAGCGCCAGCCGCGCCGCCGCGGTGACCACCACGAACGCCGTGCAGCAGCCCAGCACCCAGACCGTGACCGGGCGGCCCAGCAGGTGCAGGCCGATGTGCAGGCCCAGCAGCGCCAGCGCGACCAGCACCCGCGCCGACATGAACGCCGTCCACAGCCGGGTGAAGCCGGTGGAGGGCTCCAGCTCGGCCGCGGCGGGCGTGGCGGCCGCCGGCGGGTGCGACGGGCCGAACCAGGTGTGCTGCTCGCGCGCGGCGCCCGGGGCGGCATCAGGCGCCCTCGGATTCGCGGCGGTGGGCGACCGAGCAATAAGCGCCGTCGCGGCCGTTGACCGCGTCGCTGCCCGGCAGGTGCACGCCGCAGTGGTGGCAGCGCACCATGGGCAGGGCCTTGCGTTCGGCGCGCCGGCCGGGCGGCGGCACGCGCCGTCCGCGTTGCCACAGCCACACGGCCGCCAGGATCACCAGCAGCAGCACCAGCAGTTTCATCACGCGCCGCGCCCCAGCATCACTTCCAGCACGAAGCGCGAGCCCGCATAGCCCAGCAGCAGCAGCGCGGCGCCGATGTACAGCACGCGCACCGCGCGCCGGCCGCGCCAGCCGAACTGCGAGCGGCCGACCAGCAGCGTGGCGAAGGCGATCCACGACAGCAGCGTGAACACGCGCTTGTGGTCCCAGCGCCAGCCGGTGTAGGCGCTGCCGTACAACTGCTCGCCGAAGAACATGCCGGCCAGCATGGTCAGCGTCAGCAGCACGAAGCCGGCGCTGACGAAGCGGAACATCAGCCGCTCCAGCGTCAGCAGCGGCACGCCCTCGACCACCCGCGTGGCGTGGCGCATCTGCGCCTCGGCGCGGGTCATCAGCCAGCCGTGCGCCACGGCGGCGGCGAACAGGCCGTAGGCCGAGATGCCCAGCGCCCAGTGCAGTGGCAGCAGCGGCGACGAGGTCTCGGGCAGGCGCGCGCCCGGAAACAGCATGGCCAGCGCAATCGCCAACGTGCCGAAACCGGCCAGCGCCCAGCGCGCGCGCAGCTGCGGGTACAGCTGGCTTTCGACCACGTAGGCCGTCAGCACCAGCCACACCGTGATCGACAGCGCCGGCGCGAAGCCGAAGCGCGGGTGCTGGCCCAGCAGCGTCCAGCCCAGCAGCAGCCCGTGCAGCACCCAGGCCAGCAGCAGCACCCGCCGCGCCGTGACGCCGCCCACGGCGCGTGCCGCCACCGCGGGCACGGCGTAAGCCAGCGCCGCCGCGGTGCCGAGCAGCAAGCCGACAGGGGAGGTGCTGGCTAGAATCATGGTGGAAAGTTTACCCCCGGAAGGATTGTCTCCCCCTGAGGCGCTGACGCGCCTTCCCCTGAGGGGCGCTGCCGGCGGCCGGGCCAAGCCCGTTGCGCGGCAGCCTCGCATGGCCTGCTCCGCGGCCTTCTGTTCCCTGCGTTGCGCGGCTTCCGCGCTGGATAACCCCATGGCCTCCACGCTCACCGACAAACTCTCCGGCCTGGTCAAGAAGATCAGCGGCCAGGCCCGCATCACCGAAGCCAACGTGCAGGACATGCTGCGCGAGGTGCGCATGGCCTTGCTCGAGGCCGACGTGGCGCTGCCCGTGGTGCGCGACTTCATCGCCCGCGTCAAGGACAAGGCCATGGGCCAGGAGGTGCTGGGCAGCCTCAAGCCCGGCCAGGCGCTGGTGGGCATCGTCAACCGCGAGCTGGCGGCCACCATGGGCGAGGGCGTGAGCGACCTCAACCTGTCGGCGCAGCCGCCCGCCGTGATCCTGATGTCGGGCCTGCAGGGTTCAGGCAAGACCACCACCACCGCCAAGCTGGCGCGCCATCTGATCCAGAAGCGCAAGAAGAAGGTGCTGACCGTCTCAGGCGACGTCTACCGCCCGGCGGCCATCGAGCAGCTCAAGACCGTCACCGCGCAGGCCGGGGCCGACTGGTTCCCCTCCACGCCCGATCAGAAACCGCTCGACATCGCCCGCGCCGCGCTCGACCACGCCAAAAGCACTTCTACGACGTGCTGATCTTCGACACCGCCGGCCGCCTGGCCATCGACGAGGCGCTGATGGCCGAGATCAAGGCCCTGCACGCCGTGCTGAACCCGGTCGAGACGCTGTTCGTGGTCGACGCCATGCAGGGCCAGGACGCGGCCAACACAGCCAGGGCGTTCAAGGAGGCGCTGCCGCTCACCGGCATCGTGCTGACCAAGATGGACGGCGACTCGCGCGGTGGCGCGGCGCTGTCGGTGCGGCAGGTCACGGGCGCGCCGATCAAGTTCGCCGGCGTCAGCGAGAAGATCGACGGCCTGGAGGTGTTCGACGCCGAGCGCCACGCCGGCCGCATCCTCGGCATGGGCGACGTGGTGGCGCTGGTCGAGCAGGTGACGGCCAATGTGGACATCGAGGCGGCGAAGAAGCTGGCCGACAAGGTCAAGAGCGGCGGCTTCGATCTGCAGGATTTTGGGCCAGCTGCAGCAGATGAAGCAGATGGGCGGCCTGGGCAGCCTGATGGAGAAGCTGCCCACGCAGATGGCCGGCAAGGCCAGCGACGCCGACCTGGCGCGCGCCGAGAAGGACATCCGCCGCAAGGAAGGCATCATCAACAGCATGACCCCGCTGGAGCGCCGCAAGCCCGAGCTGCTCAAGGCCACGCGCAAGCGCCGCATCGCCGCCGGCGCCGGCGTGCAGGTGCAGGAAGTCAACCGCCTGCTGAAGGAATTCGAGCAGATGCAGGGGATGATGAAGCAGTTCAAGGGCGGCGCACTGGCCAAGATGATGCGCAGGATGGGCGGCGGCAAGGGTGGGCTGGGCGGTCTGCTGGGCGGCGGCATGCCGCCGCTGCCGCCGGGCTTCGGCGGGCCGGGTGGGCCGGGTGGCCCCAAGCGCCCGTTCTGAGGCGCAGGGCGCCAGCGTGGCGGCCCGTACCGCGCACCGCCTGGCTTGCTGAACAGCCGGGGGCGTGCAGAATTTTTCATGCTCCAATAGGCTTCTGGCGCTTGCACAACGGGCGCAAGAAGCTATTTTTGATACTCAAACACGGCGCCAAACCGTTATCGCCTGATTTGGCGCCGCGTGCGTTTCTGGAGGATCGCCCATGCCCCGCCCGCCCTCTGCCGAACGGCCCCGCCCGGCCCCTGGCGCGCCCGTGCGCGTGCTCATGGTCTGCATGGGCAACATCTGCCGCAGCCCCACCGCGCACGGCGTGTTGACGCAGCGCGTGGCCGATGCCGGGCTGGGCGACCGCATCGTCGTCGATTCGGCCGGCACGCACGACTACCACGTCGGCCGCCCGCCCGACGAGCGCGCCCAGCAGCACGCCGCGCGCCGCGGCTACGACCTGAGCGCGCAGCGCGCCCGCCAGCTCAAGGCGCAGGATTTCGACGACTTCGACCTGGTGCTGGTGATGGACGACGCCAACCAGCACGCTGCCCGCGCCCTGTGCCCGCCCGGCCAGCGCCACAAGCTGCGGCGCCTGACCGACTTCTGCACCCGCCACCGCGCCAGCGAGGTGCCCGACCCGTACTACGGCGGCGCCGCCGGCTTCGAGGCCGTGCTCGACCTGGTCGAGGACGCCTGCGACGGCGTGCTGGCCGCCATGGCGCCGCACGGCGCCGGCGCGTGATGCAGGCTGTCACGGCGGCCCCGCGCCACGCCCTGTAATATCAAAGAGGGTCCGGCCGTGGCGCACGCGTGGTGGTCGGGCAGCCCGCATTCCTTCCACCACCAGGAGTCACTGTTCATGACGCGAACCCTTGCTTCGTCCGCCCCGTCCGCCACCCACCCCGCCCGCCGCCGCCTGCTGGCCTCGGCAGCGCCGCCCTGGCCACTGCGCTGTGGACGGCCGCGCCCGCCTGGGCGCAGAAGGAGAACCCCGAGACCTACCAGCCGCAGAGCGGCCAGGCCGGCAAGGACGTGATCTGGGTGCCGACGCCCGACGAGCTGGTCACGCGCATGCTGCAGCTGGGCGGCGTGACCAAGAACGACTACGTGATCGACCTCGGCGCCGGCGACGGCAAGATCGTCATCGCCGCCGCCAAGGAGTTCGGCGCGCGCGGCCACGGCATCGAATACAACCCCGACATGGTGGCCCACGCCACCCGCCGCGCGCAGGCCGCCGGCGTGTCCGACCGCGCCCGCTTCGAGAAGGCCGACATCTTCGAGTCCGACTTCTCCAAGGCCGACGTCATCACCATGTACCTGCTGCCCACGCTGAACCTGAAGCTGCGGCCCACGTTGATGAAGCTCAAACCCGGCACGCGCCTGGTCACGCACGCCTTCACCATGGGCGGCTGGCAGCCGGATGAGACCTCGCGCGCCGGCGGCGCCAACGCCTACCTGTGGCTGGTGCCGGCCAACGTCAGCGGCCAGTGGCAGCTGAACTACTCGCAGAGCGGCCGCCAGCAGAACCTGGCCATGAGCGTCGAGCGCCAGCGCTACCAGTTCCCCGAAGGCACGGTGCAGCTGGGCGCCGCCGACACCTCGCTGCGCGACGCCCGCGTGATGGGCGAGCGCGTGCGCTTCGCCTTCACCGGCACCGACGGCGTGCTGCGCACCTTCGAGGGCAAGGTCAACGGCGGCAAGATCGAGGGTCAGGTGCACGACGGCAAGAAGAGCGAGCGCTTCACCGCCACGCGCAAGGGCGACGGCCCGGCCATCGAGACCGCGGATTGAGCGCCTGAGCCGCGCGCGGCTCCCTTCTGCTTTTCGCAAGGGGCCGGCGCCAGCGGCGGGCAAAGGTCCGGCCGCGGCGCCCGCGCAGGGCCTGCGCCGCGGCCGCTGGTTTCACGGTTTGGCTGCCCTGTCCGCAAACTCCTGCACCCGCTGGCGGCAGCGAACCGGGGTGATGATCGACGAAGTGCCCAGATGAACAGACTTCACACCATCAGCCAGGCGCTGCCGCGCCGCCAGTGGCTGCGCGCCGCCGCGGGCGCGGCCGTGCTGGGCACCGTGCCCGTCTGGGCGCAGCGCAGCCCCGGCTTCGGCACCTACCAGCCCGAACCCTTTCAGGCCGGCAAGGACGTGGTGTGGGTGCCCACGCCCGACGCGCTGGTCACGCGCATGCTGCAGATGGCCGGCGTGACGCGGCACGACCACGTGATCGACCTCGGCGCGGGCGACGGCAAGATCGTCATCGCGGCCGCACGGCAGTTCGGCGCCCGCGCGCTGGGCATCGAGTTCAACCCCGAACTGGTGGCGCACGCCCAGCGCCGAGCCCGGGCCGCCGGCGTGGCCGATCGCGCGCGCATCGTGCAGGGCGACATCTTCGAGGCCGACCTGTCGGCCGCCAGCGTCATCACCCTGTATCTGCTGACCGAGCTGAACCTGAAGCTGCGCCCCACGCTGCTGCGGCTGAAGCCCGGCACGCGGCTGGTGACGCACGCCTTCGGCATGGGCACCTGGCAGCCCGACGAGCATTCGCGCGCCGGCGGCGCCACGGCCTACCTGTGGCTGGTGCCGGCCAACGTGGGCGGGCACTGGCGCCTGAGCTATCCGCGCGACGGGCAGACGGTCAACGTGCAGATGACGGTGGCGCGGCAGGTGTTCCAGTTCCCCGAGGGCACGGTGCACCTGGGCGCGGCCGAGACCTCGCTGCGCGACGCGCGCGTGGCCGGCGAGCGCGTGCGCTGGGCCTTCACCGACACCGATGGCGTGGTGCGCCAGTTCAGCGGCCGGGTCGACGGCGCGCGCATCGAAGGCACGGTGACCGGCGGCGGGGCCAGCGCGCGCTTCAGCGCCGAGCGGCAGGGCGAGGCGCCGGCGATCCTGGTCAGCGCTTGAGTGGATTTCAAGCCAAATCGGCCTCTAGCGCTTGTTGGATAAGCGCCAGTAGCTATCTTTGTAGGAGCGCCCTTGGCCGCGATGGGCGTTGCCATCATCCTGATCCCCATCGCGGGCAAGCCCGCTCCTACAGATGCCTTGACCGCCTCACGCCGCAGTGACCCGCAGGCAGCGCCCCTCGCGCACCAGCGCATCGAACCCCGCCGCCAGCGCGTCCAGCAACTGCCGCACCGCCGGCCGCATGCCCTGGCGGCTGGCGAAGGCGGCCTGCACCAGGCCCGGCGGCGGCGCCCAGCCGGGCAGCACCTCCTGCAGTGCACCGCGCGCCAGCGGCTCGTGCGCCAGCAGGCGCGGCAGGGCGGCGCAGCCCACGCCGGCCAGCGCGGCGCACAGCAGCGCGCCCATGTCGTCGGCCACCAGGCGCGGCGCCAGCGGCACCTCGGCCTGCGCGCCGCCGGGGCCGCTCAGCCGCCAGCGGCCTTCGTCGGGTGAATTGCCCAGGTCCAGCGTGGGCAACTGCGCCAGGTCGGCCGGGGTGGCCGGCGGCGCGGCGCTGGTCAGCAGCGCGGGTGCGGCCACCAGCACGTGCGGGCTCAGCGCCAGGGGCCTGACCACCTCGTCCTGCGGCAGCGCGGCGCCGGGGCGCGCACGCGCAGCGCCAGGTCCACGCCGTCCTGCCAGACGTCGACGTTGCGGTTGGTGGCCTGCAGCTGCACGCTGACCAGCGGCCAGGCGTTGAGAAAGCGCGCCAGCATGTCACCCACGCCGAGCTGCAGCAGCGCCGGCGGGCACGACAGGCGCACCGTGCCGCGCGGGGCGGCGGTCTGCTCGCCGGCCAGCGCATGCACGCTGGCGGCCTCGGCCAGCATGGCGCGCGCGTGCTGCAGCGTGCGCTGGCCGATGTCGGTGAGGGCGAAGCGCCGCGTGGTGCGCTGGATCAGGCGCACGCCCAGCGTTGCCTCCAGCGCGGCGATGCGCCGGCTGAGCTTGCTCTTGGGAATGCCGGTGGCGCGCTCGGCGGCGGCAAAGCCGCCGTGCTCGGCCACGTGGGCGAAGTAGGCCAGGTCGTTCAGGTCGTCCATGGGGAGTTGCCTTGATTTCGATAGCGGGTGTGACACGGCACCGAAAAACCTTCACCGCAGAGACGCAGAGAACGCAGAGGTTCGCAGAGCTTTTCTTGGGCTTTCTCTGCGTCAACTCTGCGTTCTCTGCGCCTCTGCGGTGAAGTCGTTGTCTCGGCCAGTCTCGACCTTGTCGTCCGAAGAAGCGTCCCATCCAGTGACTTGGCACGGACTCATTGTTCCACGAGTGGAACGATATGGTGAATTGACGCCTCTTTAATCCATATTGATCTGTCCATACTATTCAATCATGCGCCGACAGCCCCGCCGGCGCCCCATCTGAAACGAAAGCGAGACTCACCATGACCACCGCCACGCCAACCACCCCCAAGCGCGTTCTCGACATCCGCAGCGCCCCGGTCGCCACTGGGTCGGCGACGGGCTGCCGGTGCACAACCTGTTCGGCTACAACGGCCCCGGCGTGGCCGAGCGCAGCCCGTTCCTGATGCTGGACTACGGCGCGCCCTACGACTTCGGCCCGACGACCAAGCAGCTGGGCGTGGGCCAGCACCGCACCGCGGCTTCGAGACCGTCACCGTGGTTTATTCGGGCGAACTGGCGCACCGCGACAACGCGGGCGGCGGCGGCACCATCGGCCCTGGCGACGTGCAGTGGATGACCGCCGGCGGCGGCATCATCCACGAGGAATTCCACTCGCCCGGCTTTGCGAAAAGCGGCGGCACGCTGGAGATGGCGCAGCTGTGGGTCAACCTGCCCGCTGCGCACAAGATGACACCCGCGGGCTACCAGCCCATCACGGCGGCGCAGATCCCGACGGTCAGCCTGCCGGATGACGCCGGCAGCGTGCGTGTGATCGCCGGTGCCTGGGGCGAGGCCAAGGGCCCCGCCCGCACCTTCACCCCGATCCACATGCTGGACGTGGCGCTGGCCGCCGGCCGCACGGCCGAGTTGCCTCAACCCGAGGGCTGGACGACGCTGGTCGTCGTCGCCTCCGGCAGCGCGTCGGTCAACGGCGCCGAGCCCGTCACCGGCCCGGCCGTGGTCACGCTCTCGACCGCGGGCGAGGGCGTCACCGTGCAGGCCGAGAGCGACGCCAAGCTGCTGCTGCTGGCCGGCGAGCCGATCGACGAGCCGGTGGTCGGCTACGGGCCGTTCGTGATGAACAGCCAGCAGCAGATCGTCGATGCCGTCAACGATTTCAACAGCGGCCGCTTCGGCCAAGGCCTGAACTGAGCCTGCCTGCGGCCATCGCGGCCCAGGCGCGGACGGCTTCGTCCACGCCTGGGCGGGGCCGTGCCCCAAGCTTTCAGCCAGCCACTTCAAACCCAACAAGAAAGGAACCACGACATGAACCACCAACCGAAAATCGCCGTCATCATCAGCAGCACGCGCGACGCCCGCTTCGGCGCCCGCGCCGCCGACTGGCTGATGGGCTTCGCCTGCCAGCGCAGCGACATGGACTTCGAACTGGTCGATCTGAAGACGTTCGATCTGCCCCTGTTCAACGAAAAGGCCTCCAACCTGTGGGCGCCGAGCGAAGACCCGCGCGCCATCGCCTGGCAGCAGAAGATCGCCGAGTTCGACGGCTATGTGGTCGTCACCGCCGAATACAACCACTCGCTCACCGGCGCGCTGAAGAACGCCTTCGACCAGGCCTACGTGGAGTGGAAGCACAAGCCCATCGGCTTCTTCGGCTACGGTGGCGTGGGCGCGGCGCGCGCCATCGAGCACGCGCGCCTGATCGCCGTGGAGCTGCACATGGTGCCGGTGCGCACGGCCACGCACATCGCCGGCGGCGACTTCTTCTCCGTCGTCATGAAGGGCGAGCCGATGGAGAGCATCGCCGGCCACATCGAAGGCAGCACGACCGAGATGCTGGACCAGGTGGCCTGGTGGGCCAAGGCCACGATGGCCGCGCGCGCTTGAGGGCCCAAGGCGGCGGGCTGAACGCGGCTGTGCCACGATGCGGCCGTCGCGCGAACACCATCCACGGGCCTGACCAATGACCGACTTCACCCGCATTCCCGCCCGCACCGCCGAGATCGGCGGCGGCGTCGCCGTGGCGCGCACGCTGCCGTCGCGCCTCAAGCGCACCATCGGCGCCTGGTGCTTTCTCGACCACGCCGGGCCGGCCACGTTTGCCGACGGCGCGGGCATGCGCGTCGGCCCGCACCCGCACACCGGCCTGCAGACCTTCACCTGGATGCTGGAAGGCGAGGTGCTGCACCGCGACAGCCTGGGCAACGAGCAACTCATCCGCCCCGGCCAGGTTAACCTGATGACGGCCGGCCACGGCATCGCGCACACCGAGGAATCGGCCCCCGGCCAGACGCGCATGCACACCGCGCAGCTGTGGATCGCGCTGCCCGCGCGGGTGGCCGACATGGCGCCGCGGTTCGATCATTACCCCGATCTGCCCCGCTGGCAGGAGGGCGGTGCCGAGCTCGTGCTGCTGGCCGGTGCATGGCAGGGCCGCCGCTCGCCCGCGCTGGTGCACACGCCGCTGATGGGCGCCGACGTGTTCGCCGCCGAGGGCGCGCGGCTCACGCTGCCGCTCGATCCGGCCTTCGAATACGGCCTGATGCCGCTCACCGGCCCCGCCACCGCGCAGGGCCAGGCGCTGGCGGCCGACGAACTGCTCTACCTGCCGCCGCGCGGCACCGAGCTGGCGCTGGAGCTGGCCCCCGGCACGCGCGCCATCCTCATCGGCGGCGAGCCGTTCGACGAGGACATCACCATCTGGTGGAATTTCGTCGGCCACGGCAAGCCTTACATCACCCAGGCGCAGCGCGACTGGCAGGCCGGCAGCGCGCGCTTTGGCGAGGTGCATGGCTTCGACGGCCCGCGCCTGGAGGCGCCGCCGGTGCCCTGGGCAAGCTGAGCCGGTCATGACGCCCGAGCCACTCGTCGCTTCCATCATGCAATACGCCCCCTGGCTGGTATTCGGCAACGTGCTGCTGCAGCAGCTCGGCCTGCCGGTGCCGGTGTGGCCCACGCTGCTGGTGGTGGGCAGCCTGGCGGCGGGCTGGCCGCAGCTGGCGCTGGCCCTGGTGGCGGCGGTGGGCGCGGCCATGGTGGCCGACCGCTTCTGGTACTGGCTGGGCCGGCGCTACGGCTACAAGGTGCTGGCGCTGCTGTGCCGGCTGTCGCTGAACCCCGGCAGCTGCGTCACGCAGACCGAGCAGCGCTTTGGCCGCTGGGGCGCGCCGGCGCTGCTGGTGGCCAAGTTCGTGCCCGGCTTTTCGGCCGTGGCGGCGCCGGTGGCGGGGCTGTCGCGCATGCCGGTGGCACGCTTCACGCTGGCGGCCGCCTCGGGCGCCGCGCTGTGGGCCGGCGCGGGCCTGCTCACCGGCTGGCTGCTGCGCGGCGAGGTGGGCCAGGCGCTGGCCTGGATGCGCACGCACGGGCCGCTGGCGCTGCTGGGGTTGGGCGCCGCGCTGGCGCTGTGGCTGGGCGCCAAGGCCTGGCGGCGCCACCGCTTCAGGCAGATGGCGGCCATGCCGCACATCGACATTGGCGATCTGCGCGCCGCACTGGCCGGCGCTGCGCCGCCGCGGCTGCTGGACTTCCGCAGCCCGGCGCTGATCGCGGCCGATGGCCCCATCGCGCCCGCGCGGGCGATGCAGTTGCGCGGGCTGGCGCGCCACGCGCGGGGCTGGCCGCGCGATGCCGCCATCGTCACCCTGTGTGCCTGCCCCGAGGACGCCACTGCCATCCGTGCCGCGCACGCGCTGCGGCGCATGGGCTTTGCCCAGGTGCGTCCGCTGCGCGGCGGCTACGACGCCTGGCGCGCGGCCGAGGCGGTGTCGCTGGCGCGCGCGGATGCGTTGGCGCCGCAAGCCGCACCGGCGTGAAACGATGCGAGCGCGGACCGCATCCACTGTGTGGGAGCGGGCTGCCCGCGATCAGGCGTTGGTGGCGACGAATCGCCTCATCGCGGGCAAGCCCGCTCCCACAACAGGGTCTCAGGCTTCTTGATGGTGAAGCGAATTTGATAGCTGCCTTCGCCCATCTGTTGGGCGCTGCAGCCCTGAAAGGCTTGAAATGAACCACGACGCCCGCATCGACCTGAACCGCCGCGCCCTGCTGGGTGCTGCCCTGGCCAGTGCCGCGGTGCCTGTCTGGGCGCAGGCGCCCGCGGCCGATGCACCTGCCTTGCTGAAGGCGCTGCAGGCGGGCGGGCTGGTGGTGTATTTCCGCCACGGCGCCACCAACCAGGGCGGGGTGGACCGCATCGACTGGCCGCGCAGCCGCCAGCGCCTGCTCTCGGCCGAGGGCGAGACGCAGGCCCGCACCGTGGGGCAGGTGTTTCAGCGCCACCGGCTTGGCGTCGACGAGGTGCTGGCCAGCCCCTTCGCGCGCTGCCACGACTTCGCGCAGATCGCCTTCGGCCGCGTGCAGGACGACCGGCAACTGCTGGGCCTGCTGTCGCAGGACAGCGGGCGCCAGCAGCGCATCGACCATTCGCTGGCGCTGCTGCGCCGCGCCGTGGTTGCGGAGCGAAACCGTGTCGTGGTGGGGCACAGCTCCAACATCCAGCAGACCACGGGCGTGTTCCTGCCCGAAGGTGGCGCCGTGCTGGTGCGGCCCGACACGAAGGCCGAGCGCGGCTTCAGCGTGCTGGGGGAGTTGCGTCCGGCGGATTGGGCGGCGCTGGCCCAGGCGGCGTGACGACCGCAACCTTGTGGGAGCGGGCTTGCCCGCGATGGCGGCGCCGCGTCGGTCAGCCATGGATGCTATCGCTACGATAGCTGCCTGCGCTTGCCACACAAGCGCTGTAGCCCGAAATGGCTTGAAAATCAACCCTGCTGCCGCCAGCCCCACACGATGATCAGCATGCCGGCCAGTGCCACCGCGCTGCCCGTCAAATCCCACGGCGTCGGCCGCACCCCATCCACCAGCCACAGCCAGACGATCGCCGTGGCCACGTACACCCCGCCGTACGCCGCATACACCCGTCCCGAGGCCGTGGGGTGCAGCGCCAGCAGCGCCACGAAGGCCGCCAGCGCCAGCGCCGCCGGCAACAGCACCCAGGCACCCGCTTTGCCGCGCAGCCACAGATAGGGCAGGTAGCAGCCCAGGATTTCCATCACCGCCGTGAGCACGAACAGCGCAGTGGTGGCAAGGGGGTGCGAGGGCAGGGGCATGGCGGGGCTTTCGGCAAAAGGCTTGGCAATCTGCGGATGCTATACATAAAATAGCTTTCGGCGCTTATCCGGCAAGCACGAGAGGCCTGAAATGAGCATGACTTCGTCGCCCGACACATCCGCCCCACGCCGCCATCTGCTGGCCGCCCTGGCCGTGGGCGCGTTGCTGGCCGGTTGTGCCAGCAAGCGGCCGGCACCGGCAGCGCGTGGTCGGGTGGCGCCCGGCGGCAGCGTGGCGCGCCGCGCGCCCTCACAGCCGGTGCCACCGTCGCAGACGCCGCTGGCGCTCCATCCCGCTGGGCGCGAGGCCAGCGTGGCGCAGGCCATGCTGCTGGTGAACACGCCCTACCGCTATGGCGGCAACACGCCGGAGGGCGGGTTCGACTGCAGCGGGCTGGTGCATTACGTGTACGGCCAGGTGGCGGCCGGTGCGGCGCGCCTGCCGCGCAGCACGGCGCAGTGGGCGGCCGCCACCATGCCGGTGAGCGAATCGGCGCTGCAGCGGGGCGATCTGGTGTTCTTCAACACCACGGGCACGCCGTTCTCGCACATGGGGATTTATGTGGGGGCGATCAGTTCGTGCACGCGCCGTCGACGGGGGGACGGTGCGGCGGGACAGCTCGACAACCGCTACTTCGCGCCGCGGTATCTGGGGGCGCGGAGTGTGTTTGCGGTTTGACGGTGTGGGGTTGGATGCGCTGCTGGCCGGGATGTGCGCCCGGCGGCGCAGTCACTTTCTTTTGTCTCGCCAAAAGAAAGTAACCAAAGAAAAGCGACCCCGCTGGCCGTGTCCCCTGCGCTTCGCTTCGGGGCAACCTGCGATGCTCGGGCATGGAGCGGCGCTGCGGAACTCGCTTTGTTCGCTGCGCTCACGCCGCTCAAACATCCGCAGCAAGTCAGAGCACGAAGCATGGGCTTGCTGCGCAGCCCATGCCCGCCCCACGCCCTGCGCTTCTCGGCACGGCCAGAGGGGATGGGAAGTCCGCACGGGCCATCGCTGCGCTCGGCCTTGGTTTCGTCAGGTCGCTGCTTCGAGCGGCTGCCTTCTTGCTCCCTCTCCCTCTGGGAGAGGGTGGGGGTGAGGGCCACCCTGCTCGAAAAACCATAGCTGCTTGCGAACGTCATACGGTTATTTCAAGCCATTTTTTATCTGAAACCCTGATGTATCCGGCGCAAGCAGCTATCAAAAATAACCCGCCCGTGCTTCCCAGCAGGGGCGGGTGTGGCGCGAAGCCGGCTGTTCTTACACGCCGGCGGCCGCCTTCAGTGCAGCAGCTTTGTCGGTCTTTTCCCAGCTGAACTCCGGCTCGTCACGCCCGAAGTGGCCGTAGGCGGCGGTCTTCTGGTAGATGGGGCGCAGCAGATCCAGCATCTGGATGATGCCCTTAGGGCGCAGGTCAAAGTGTTCGCGCACCAGCTTGGCGATCTGCTCGTCGGCAAGCTTGCCCGTGCCTTCGGTGTAGACGGTGATGTTCATCGGCTCGGCCACGCCGATGGCGTAGGCCAGCTGGATCTGGCACTGGCGCGCCAGGCCGGCGGCGACCACGTTCTTGGCCACGTAGCGCGCGGCGTAGGCGGCGCTGCGGTCCACCTTGGTCGGGTCCTTGCCGCTGAAGGCGCCGCCGCCGTGCGGGCAGGCGCCGCCGTAGGTGTCGACGATGATCTTGCGGCCCGTCAGGCCGCAATCACCCTGCGGGCCGCCGACGACGAAGCGGCCGGTGGGGTTGATCAGGTACTTGGTGTCCTGCAGCCACTCCTTCGGCAGCACGGGCTTGATGATTTCATCGATGACGGCTTCGGTGAAGCTGGCCTTCATCTTCGTCTGCGTCTCGCTTTGGTCGGGGCTGTGCTGGGTGGAGAGCACCACGGTGTCGATGCTGTGCGGCTTGCCGTCGACGTAGCGCATCGTCACTTGGCTCTTGGCGTCGGGGCGCAGGAAGGGCAGCTTCCGCTCTTGCGCAACTGCGCCTGGCGCTCGACCAGGCGGTGCGCGTAATAGATGGGCGCCGGCATCAGCGTGTCGGTCTCGTCGCAGGCGTAGCCGAACATCAGGCCCTGATCGCCGGCGCCGGTGTTCAGGTGATCGTCTGACGCATGATCCACGCCCTGGGCGATGTCGTTGCTCTGCTTGTCGTAGCAAACCATGACGGCGCAGCCCTTGTAGTCGATGCCGTACTCGGTGTTGTCGTAGCCGATCTTCTTCAGCGTGTCGCGCGCCACCTGGATGTAGTCGACCGTGGCGTTGGCGCTGATTTCGCCCGCCAGCACCACCAGGCCGGTGTTGGTCAGCGTCTCGGCGGCCACGCGGGCGCGCGGGTCCTGCGCCAGGATGGCGTCGAGGATGGCGTCGGAAATCTGGTCCGCCACCTTGTCGGGGTGGCCTTCGGAAACGGATTCAGAGGTGAAGAGAAAGCTGTTCGCCAGTTCCATTGAATAAACTCCTTGGGTTTGAACAATCGCGTTGCCAAACTTCTTGGGGAGCACTGGCGAACGCTTTAGCAGCATTTTTACGTCGCCCTGCAAGTAGTTCCGTAACTCGGCGACCCGCGCATTTTAACCAACCCGTCATGCTTGCCCTGTACCGCTTTGCATCGCGCTGGCCGCTGGGGCTGCTGCATGCGCTGGGCGCGGCGCTGGGCTGGCTGAGCTGGGCGGCATCGCCCACCTACCGCCGCCGCATCACCGAACACGCGCGCGGGGCCGGCTACCGCTTTGACGAGGTGCGCGCCAGCGTGGCCCACGCCGGCCGCATGGCGCTGGAGACGCCGCGCCTGTGGTTCGGCGCGCCGGTACCGGTGGAGTGGCGCGGCGCCGAGCATCTGGACCAAGCCTACGCCGCGCGCCGCGGCATCGTCTTCATGACGGCACACCTCGGCTGCTTCGAGATCGTGCCCCAGGCCGCGTCGGCGCGGCACCACGCCGAATACGGACCGGTCACCGTGCTGTACCGCCCCGCGCGCCAGGCCGCGCTGGCCGAGGTGGTGGCCATGGCGCGCCGCCGCGAAGGGCTCGGACGGCACCCACCACGCTGGCCGGCGTGCGCCAGATGATCAAGGCGCTGCGCGCCGGCCGCGCCGTGGGCGTGCTGCCCGACCAGGTGCCGCCCGACGGGCTGGGCGTGTGGTCGCCGTTCTTCGACCGCCCCGCCTACACCATGACGCTGGCCGCGCGCCTGATCCAGCAGACCGGCGCCACGCCGCTGCTGGGCTGGGGCGAGCGGTTGCCGCGCGCGCAGGGCTTTCGCGTGCACATCCTGCCGTTTCCGGAGCCGCTCAGCGCCGATCTCGACACCGCCGTGGCGCAGATCAACCGCGCCATGGAGGGGCTGATCCGCCAGCGGCCCGATCAATACCTGTGGGGCTACGGCCGCTACAAGACGCCGAGAGCCCTGACCCCATGACCCATCACGGCATTCTGTTCATGCGCGCGCTGGCGCCCTGCCGCTGGGGGTGGTGCGTGCGCTCGGCAACGCGCTGGGGCGCTTGCTGTTCGTGGCCG
Source organism: Ottowia beijingensis (assembly GCF_013423955.1). Classification (GTDB taxonomy): domain Bacteria; phylum Pseudomonadota; class Gammaproteobacteria; order Burkholderiales; family Burkholderiaceae_C; genus Ottowia; species Ottowia beijingensis. Next base: position 2,648,268 of record NZ_JACCKX010000001.1, read on the forward strand.
CGCGGCCGCGCCGGCGCATTGCGCTGACCAACCTGCGCCTGTGCTTTCCGCACTGGACCGAGGCCGAGCGCGTGGCCCTGGCGCGGCGCAACTTCGTTTATTTCACGCAGGCGTTCCTCGATCGATCCTGGCTGTGGCACGGCGACCCGGCCGTGGTGCGCCAGCGCCTGCGCATCACCGGCGCGGTGGACGACCTGACGCGCGAGGGTGCGGTGGTGATGTTCGCGCCGCACTTCTACGGCATGGACGCGGGCGGCAGCGCCGTGATGCAGCAGATCGACCGGCCGGCCTGCACCATTTATTCGACCCAGCCCAACGCCGCGCTGGACGAATGGATGCAGCGCGGCCGCCAGCGCTTTGGCGATGCCACGCTGCTGTCGCGCACCGAAGGCGTCAAACCCATCGTGCGCGCGCTGCGCGAGGGCAAGATGCTGTACCTGCTGCCCGACATGGACCTGGGCCCGCACGAATCGGTGTTCGTGCCGTTCTACGGCGTGCCGACGGCAACGGTGCCCTCGCTGTCGCGCTTTGCCAGGCTGGGCCACGCGCGCGTGGTGCCGGTCATCACGCGGCTGACCGACTTCGGTTACGAAGTGAAGGTGCACCCGGCCTGGCCCGACTACCCCACGGCCGACGCCACGGCCGATGCGGCGCTGATGAACCGGCACCTGCAGGACTACATCGACGAGATGCCCGAGCAGTACTACTGGGTGCACAAGCGCTTCAAGACGCGGCCGCCGGGCGAGCCGTCGCTTTATTGACGTTCATTCCGAGGACGGCAGGGCCGACGACCAGGCGGCCCAGTCGACCGGCGCGCGCGTGTCGATCCGCAGCGCGTGGCTGGCTTCCTCATCGGTCAGCGCATCGCGGTGCGCAAGCTGGCCTTGCAGCACCGCCACATCGGCCTCGGATGCATCGGTGCCCGCCGCGTGGCGCTGGCGCACGCGTTCGCGCAGCACGGCTTCGGGCGCATCGAAGGCCAGGATGCGCCAGGGCACGCCCAGCGATTCGGCCAGCGCGATGAAGGGTGCGCGCCGCTCCCGGCGGATGAAGGTGGCGTCGACCAGCACCGGCTGGCCGGCCTGCAGCGCATCGCGCGTCACCTGCAGCAGGCGGGCGAACACGCGGTCGCTGGTGGCCTCGCTGTAGATGCCGCCGGGCACATGGGCGCTGCTGGCCTCGGGCGCCAGACCGAACAGGCGCTTGCGCTCCACGTCGGCGCGCACGCGCACCAGGCCGCGCTGCTCGATCAGCGGCTGCGTCTGGCTGCTCTTGCCCGAGCCGCTGACGCCCATGGTGAGCGCCAGCCACGGCTGGCGCGGTGCGGCCAGCTGGGCGGCCAGTTGCACGTAGCGGTCAGCCTCCTGCCGCGCTGGCTGGCGTTGCGTATCGTCGTCGCACTGGCCGGCGCGCAGGGCGGCCACTTTGGCGCGCACCAGGGCGCGGTACACGGCGTCGTAGGGCAGGCGGGGCAGGGCGCCGTAGTCGCCGGTGCGCTCCAGCCAGGCGTTCAGAAAACGCCAGGCCAGCGCCGGCTGGCCATGGGCGTGCAGGTCCATGAACAGGAAGGCGATGTCGCAGGCCACGTCGATCCAGCGCAGGCGCGGGTTGAACTCGATGGCGTCGAACAGGCGCGCACGGCCCTCCAGCCACAGCAGGTTGCCCAGGTGCAGGTCGCCATGGCCTTCGCGCACCCGGCCTTCGGCGCGGCGGGTGGCCATCAGCGGCGCCAGGTGGGCGCTTTCGGCCTGCATCCATTGCTGCAATTGTTCTAGCTGCTGGCGCTTGACTGGCGGCGGTTCGAGGTCGAAAAGAGGCTTGAAATTGTCCTCGGCCAGTCGGGCCAGGTCGCCGGCATCGCCGTACGGGCTGTCGGCCGGCGCCACGGCCGCCTGCGCCTGAAAGCCGGCGATCTCGCGCGCCAGCGCATCGATGTGGGCTGGCTGCAGCTCGCCACGGGCGGCGCGCTCGGCCAGCAGCGCACCGGCCGGAAAGCGGCGCATGTGCACCGCCCAGTCGATGGCCTGCGCCGCGTCGCCGCCCAGGCGCGGCGCCGCGGGCGTGCCGGTGATGGGCAGCACGCCCAGGTAGATGTCGGGTGCGGTGCGGCGGTTGATGCGCAGCTCTTCGGCGCAGGCGGTGCGGCGCTGCGCCAGCGTGCCGAAGTCGAGGAAGTCGAGCGTGAGCGGCTTCTTCAGCTTGTACGCGTGCTCGCCCGACAGCAGCAGCCAGGAGATGTGGGTTTCGATGCGCTCGGTGTCGGGCCCGAGCACGCGGCACAGGCCGTCGATCAGCGCTGCGTGGGGCTGCACGGCCGGCGCGTGCGTCACAGCGTGGCCGCCAGCTGGCGCAGGAACTGCTCGCACTGCCGCAGCTGGTCGATCTCGACGAACTCGTCGGCCTTGTGCGCCTGCTCGATGTTGCCCGGCCCGCACACCACGGTGGGAATGCCCGCGCCCTGGAACAGTCCCGCCTCGGTGCCATAGGCCACCTTGCGCACGTCGCGGTCCTGTGTCAGCGCGCGCACAAGCTGCGTGATGGCGGCCTGTTCGCTGGCCTCCAGACCCGGCGCGGCGGCCAACTTGTCGATCTCGACGCGTGCTTCGGGAAATTCGCGCTGCATGCGCGGCAGCAGTTCGTCCTGCACGTAGCGCTGGATGCGGGCCTGCACGTCCTGCGGCGGCACGCCGGACAGGTTGCGGAATTCGTAGACGAACTCGCAGGCATCGGCAATCGTGTTCATGGCGATGCCGCCCGAGATCTGGTTGGTGGTGATGGTGGTGTAGGGCACGTCGTAGAAGGCGTCGAACGGCCCTTCGGCGCGCCACAGCTCGGCCAGGTCGCGGATATGGCAGATCAGCCGCGCCGCGTGCTCGATGGCGTTGCAGCCGCGCGGCGTGAGCGACGAATGCGCCGCCTTGCCGTGCACGCGGCAGCGGTAGGCGTTCAGGCCCTTGTGCGCCACCACCGGCTTCATCGACGTCGGCTCGCCCACCACACAGCCGTCGATGCGGATGCCGCGCTGCTGCAGCTCGGCCAGCATGAAGGGCGCGCCGAGGCACGACACTTCCTCGTCGTACGACAGCGCCAGATGCAGCGGCTGGCTGCGCGGCAGCGCCAGAAACTCGGGCACCAGCGCCAGGCTGGCGGCGATGAAACCCTTCATGTCGCAGGCGCCGCGCGCATACAGCTTGCCGTCCTGCTCGGTCAGCTTGAAGGGGTCGGTGGCCCAGTCCTGCCCGTCCACCGGCACCACGTCGGTGTGGCCCGACAGGGCGATGCCGCCCTGGGTGGCGCCGTCCTGCGCCGGCAGGGTGCAGAACAGGTTGGCCTTGGTGCCCTCGGCGTTCAGGTTCAGCCACGGATCGAGCCCGTGGCGCTTCAGCGCGTCGCGCACGGTCTCGATCAGGCCAAGGTTGCTGTGGCGGCTGACGGTGTCGATGGCCGTCAGGCGGTCGAGCCAGGCGAGGGTGTTCATGAATCGATCGGGCAGGCGGTGGTCAGGCGGCCAGTGTAGGACGAAGCCGACAGTTGGGCCCGCTGCAAGGGCTGCGCCGCCCGGCGGGGAAAGCCACGGAACCCGGCCGCTTGAATATGCTCCAATCGCGCGTACTTAATCATGGCCCGGCCGCGCCGGGTGCCTGCAAGAACTTTCCGAGGGAATCGATGAAACGTATCCTGTTGTTCGTCATGACCAACATCGCCGTGATGGTGGTGGTCGGCATCGTCACCAGCCTGCTGGGCGTGGGGCGCTACACCGGCACCAACACCGGGCAGCTGATGATCTTCTCGCTGGTGGTCGGCTTCTCCGGCGCCATCATCTCGCTGCTGATGAGCAAGTCCATGGCCAAGATGAGCATGGGCGTGAAGATCATCAACCAGCCCGCCAATGCCGACGAGGCCTGGATCGTCGACACCGTGCGCAAGTTCGCCGACAAGTCCGGCATCGGCATGCCCGAGGTCGGCATCTACGAGGGCGAGCCCAATGCCTTCGCCACCGGGGCGTTCAAGAACTCGGCCCTGGTGGCCGTCTCCACCGGCCTGCTGCGCGGCATGACGCGCGAGGAGGTCGAGGCCGTCATCGGCCACGAGGTGGCGCACGTGGCCAACGGCGACATGGTGACCATGGCGCTGATCCAGGGCGTGATGAACACCTTCGTGGTGTTCGCCAGCCGCCTGATCGGCTCGCTGGTCGACGGCTTTCTGCGCCGCGGCAGTGACAGCAGCGGCCCCGGCATCGGCTACTACGCCACCACGATCGTGCTCGACATCCTGTTCGGCGTGCTGGCCGGCATCATCGTGGCCTGGTTCTCGCGCCAGCGCGAGTTCCGCGCCGACCGCGGCGCCGCCCAGCTGATGGGCCAGCCGCAGTCCATGATGAACGCCCTGGCGCGCCTGGGCGGCATGCACGCGCAAGGCCAGGAGATGCCCAAGAACATGGCCGCCATGGGCATCGCCGGCAGCATCGGCAAGCTGTTCTCCACACACCCGCCGATGGAAGAGCGCATCGCGGCGCTGAAGGCCTACCAGGGCTGATTGAGTGTCAAATCGGCCTCCGGCGCTTGCTGCATAAGAGCAAACAGCTATAAAAACCGTAGCATCCGCAAGGGGCTGCGGTTTTTTCATGCCCTGTGGGAGCGGGCTTGCCCGCGATGCGGCGCTTGCCGTGGCGGATGCGCTGCCATCGCGGGCCAGCCAGCTCCCACAAGAAAAGGAAAAGCGTCAGCCCTGCGCCGCGCCCAGCACGGCCAGCGCCACGGCCTCGCCCACGCGGATGCCGTCGATGCCCGCCGACAGAATGCCGCCCGCATAGCCCGCGCCTTCGCCGGCCGGGTACAGGCCGCGCACGTTCAGGCTTTGCAGGTCGTCGCCACGGCGGATGTTGAGCGGGCTGGAGGTGCGTGTTTCCACGCCCGTCAGCACCGCGTCCGGCATGTCGTAGCCCCTGATCTTGCGGCCGAAGGCGGGCAGTGCCTCGCGCATGGCGGCGGTCACGAACGGCGGCAGCGCGGCGTGCAGGTCGGTCCAGTGCACGCCGGGCTTGTACGAAGGCAGCACCTCGCCCGGCCCGCTGCTGGGCCGCTGCGCCAGAAAGTCGCCCACGCGCTGCGCCGGCGCGGCGTAGCGGCCGCCACCCAGCTGGTAGGCCCCCACCTCCAGCTGGCGCTGCAGCACGATGCCTGCCAGCGGGTGCACCTGGCCTTCGGGCAGCGCTTCGACACCGAACGAATCGCCCAGCGCCTCGACGAAGGCCGCCGCGTCGCGTGGGTAATCGGCCGGGTCGATGCCCACCACCATGCCGGCGTTGGCGTTGCGCTCGTTGCGGCTGTACTGGCTCATGCCGTTGGTCACCACGCCGCCCGGCTCGCTGGCGGCGGCCACCACGGTGCCGCCGGGGCACATGCAGAAGCTGTACACGGTGCGGCCCGCGCCCTCGCCATGCTGCGCGTGGTGCACCAGCTTGTAGTCGGCCGCGCCCAGCAACGGATGGCCGGCGTGCTGGCCCCAGCGCGCGCGGTCGATCACGCCCTGCGGGTGCTCGATGCGCACGCCGATCGAGAACGGCTTGGCCACCATGTCCACGCCGTGGCGGTACAGCATGCTGAAGCTGTCGCGCGCGCTGTGGCCCAGCGCCAGCACCACGTGGCGTGCGGGCAGTTCCTCAACGTCGCCGGTCTCGAGGTTTTCGACCGCCAGCGCCCGAATGGCGGGCGCCGGCAGCTCCTGATCCAATAGCACATCGACCACCCGACGCTGAAAGCGAATCTCGCCGCCGAGCGCCACGATCTGCTCGCGCAGGTTCTCCACCACCTTCACCAGCTTGAAGGTGCCGACGTGGGGTGCGCGACGTAGAGGATTTCTTCCGGCGCGCCCGCGTCGACGAACTCCTGCATCACCTTGCGCCCCAGGTGGCGCGGGTCGCGCACCTGGCTGTAGAGCTTGCCGTCGCTGAACAACCCCGCGCCGCCCTCGCCGAACTGCACGTTGCTCTCGGGGTTCAGCGCGCGCTTGCGCCACAGCCCCCAGGTGTCCTGCGTGCGCTCGCGCACCGGCTTGCCGCGCTCCAGCACGATGGGCTTGAGCCCGATCTGCGCCAGCACCAGCGCGGCGAAGATGCCGCAGGGGCCAAAGCCGACCACCACCGGGCGCTCGCCGTTCCAGTCAGCGGGCGCGGTGACGGGCGGGCGCCACGCCATGTCGGGCGTGGGCTGCACGTGCGGGTCCTTGTCGAAGCGCGCCAGCAGCGCGGCTTCGCTGGCTGGGTCGGCCAGTTCGATATCGACGATGTAGACCGCCAGCAGTTCGGCCTTGCGCGCGTCGAAGCTGCGCTTGAACACCGTCAGCGTGGCGATGTCGGATTCAGGAATCGAGAGCTTGGCGGCCGCGGCGGCGCTCAGCGCGCTTTCAGGCGCTTCGGCCTGCGCCAGCGGCAGGCGGAGTTCGGAGAGGCGGATCATGGCTTGTGTCGATCAAGCAAAAGGCATGATAACGAGCCATGATTCGTCAAAAGAAACGATCGGAAGGAATATCCACGCACTTCAAGCGTGAGGCGCTGATCATGGCTGCCTTGCCATGGGCGCTGGCGCTGATTGCCCTGCTCGCAGGACTGTTGGTGCCATGGCTCCTTTTTTGACCGGAGGCGCACTGGACGGCGATGGCGTCAGAACAAGGCATCATTTGCGACTGCCCGTCAGCAGGGTTACCGTGCAAATGATGTCCGGCACCTTGCGCACGACACCCGCCTCAACGAGGCGCAGAGGGCTGACAGGTCACGCCGGCAGATACCCCTCGACCGACAGATAGCGCTCGCCGGTGTCGTAGTTGAAGCCCAGCACCTTGGCGCCTGCGGGCAGTTCGGGCAGCTTCTGCGCGATGGCGGCCAGGGTGGCGCCCGAGCTGATGCCGACCAGGATGCCCTCTTCGCGCGCACTGCGGCGGCCGTACTCGCGCGCGGCTTCGGCCTCGACCTGGATCACGCCGTCGAGCACGCTGGTGTCGAGGTTCTTGGGGATGAAACCGGCGCCGATGCCCTGGATGGGGTGCGGTGCGGGCGCACCGCCGCTGATGACGGGCGACTGCGTGGGCTCGACGGCGAACACTTTCAGGTTGGGCCACTTCGCCTTCAGCACCCGCGAGCAGCCGGTCAGGTGCCCGCCGGTGCCGACGCCGGTGATGAGCACGTCCAGCCCGTCGGGGAAGTCGGCCAGGATTTCCTGTGCGGTGGTCTGCTCGTGCGCCGTCACGTTGGCCGGGTTGTCGAACTGCTGCGGAATCCACGCGCCGGGTGTCTGCGCCGCCAGTTCCTCGGCGCGGGCGATGGCGCCCTTCATGCCCTTTTCGCGCGGCGTCAGGTCGAACGTGGCGCCGTAGGCCAGCATCAGGCGGCGGCGCTCCACGCTCATGCTGTCGGGCATCACCAGAATCAGCTTGTAGCCCTTGACGGCGGCCACCATGGCCAGGCCCACGCCGGTGTTGCCGCTGGTGGGCTCGATGATGGTGCCGCCGGCTTTCAACTGGCCAGACTGCTCGGCCGCCTCGACCATGCTGAGGGCGATGCGGTCCTTGACCGAGCCGCCGGGGTTGGCGCGCTCGCACTTGACCCAGACGTTGGCGCCGGCGCCGAACAGGCGGTTGATGCGCACGTGCGGCGTGCGGCCGATGGTGGCGAGGATGTTGTCGGCTTTCATGCGTTGCTCCGGTGTTGCGGGATGGAAGGCATTCTGGCGCAAGGCTTCAACACGAACGCGCATATGGATATGCTGGGATAATTGACAGTGTGAAGCCCGCCAGACCGCCGCTGGTGCAAGTTGGGAAACCACGCACTGGAGGAACGTCCGGACTGCACAGGGCAGCGCAGGAGCTAACGGCTCTCCACCGCGAGGTGAGGATCAGAGCAACAGAGACGAGCCGATTGAGTTCGGGTGAAACGGGCAATCTCTGCGCGCAGCAACACCAAGTAGGCCAGCGATGAGGCGGCCCGCTGAGCTGGCGGGTAGGTGGCACCGAGCCGGGTGGGCGACCCCGGCCCAGATTGATGGCGGTCACGTTGAGGGCAACTTCAACGCACAGAATCCGGCGTATCGGCGGGCTTCACACTTTTTTCGCGGGGTCGATGTTCATGCATGAAATCGGCCTGCAGCGAACTTCTGGCGGGCGCAGACAGCTATATTAATAATAGCTTTGACGCGTCATGCCCGGCTCCAGGGGTAGGAGCGGCGGAAGCCGCGAAAGGGCCTGCCAGCTGCGCAGGGGACGTTGATTCGCGGCTTCCGCCGCTCCTGCACCGTATAGAGGTTGGTCCAGCGCGCTGACCGCCTGCGGCCTCAGCCGCAATCCGGTGCCTGCCCGGCCTTCAGCCGCTGGGCGCGGCCCACGGTGTCGGGGTGGGTGCTGAACCAGTCGGCCTGCGGCTGGCGCGCCGCGGGTTCGGCGGGCTTGGCGGCATCGGTGGGTGCGCTGGCAGCGCCGGCCTTGCCGCGCAGCTCGACCTCCATCTGCCGCTCGATGCCCAGCAGCAGGTCGGCCATGGGCGTGGTGGGCAGGCCGGCCTTGGCCATCATGGCGATGGCGTAGCAGTCGGATTCGGTCTCGTGGTTGCGGCGGTAGGCCAGGCCGGTGAGCAGCGAGGCGCCGCTGCTGACCAGCGTGGACACATCCCCCAGCGCCAGCCCCAGCCCGATGTTGAGCACGCCTTGCTCCACCACCATGCGCGTGGTGTGGCGGTGCGCCACGTGGCCGATTTCGTGCGCCAGCACGCCCAGCAGCGCCGGCTCGCCGGTGTTCGGGATCAGGCGCGCCTGCTCGACCATGGCGTCGGTCATCACGATGGTGCCGCCGGGCAGCGCAAAGGCGTTGGGGCCCATGCCGGAGCGGAACTCCAGCCGGTACCGCGGCCGGTAGCCGGGGTAGCGCTGCAGTTCGGGGCCGATCAGCCCCACCAGCCGGTCGAAGCCGGCGCGCAGTTCGGCCTGGCGCTCGGGCGCCAGCTTGCTGGGCTTGACATAGCTGCCGTCGATCTGCGCCATGGCCTGCTCGGTCAGCGCCAGCTCCCAGCTCAGCGGCACGTGGCGCGTGACCTGCGTGGCGGCCCAGGGCGTGCCCCAGCGGTAGAAGGCCCACACGCTGGCGCCGGCCAGCAGCAGCACGGCCAGCAGCACCGGCAGCCGCGTCTGCATGCGCTCGGCCAGCGAGGTGCGGTGGCTGACCTGGCCCAGCGCCGCCTGCCAGCCGGCCACGTCGTCGATCTGCAGGCTGCCGTGCGCACCCAGATCGACCGCCACGCGCGGCGGCGCCCGGCCGGTGCCCCAGCGCTCGGGCCAGCCGACCTGGGGTGGCCCAGGTCCAGCGCCTCGCCCGCGCCGTCGAGCGCCTTCAGTTGCAGCCGCGTGCCGCCCGGCCCGGCCAGCAGCCGCACCCGCGCCGGCCGCGCGCGCGAGCTGCGGCCGTCGAACCAGTGGGCTTGCAGGGGCGATGAGGTGGTGGGGGCATGTCAGTGACTCAGGGGGACGGCGTGGCGCAAGCAAGCTATCTGATACTCCCTGTATGCGGCCGTACAGCGCCCGTCCATCATGCGATGAAGATGCATACTCCCTGCATAGGCGCCATGATCTTGGTCTGGGTTCGGCATCGTCATCCGATCAGGTCCAGCCCCATCATGTCGGCCGCCGCATCGCCAAAGGCGCCCTGCTGCTTCACCAGTTCGCCCGCCAGTTGGTCGGTGCCGCCCTTGATGTGCAGCGTGACCGAGCCGACCTTGGCCGCGTATTCGCTGGCCACGGCGAACGGCCGGTAAAAGCCCAGCGTGAGCACCGTCAGCAGCATGTTTTTCACGCGCAGCCCCACGAAGGCGGCGGTGCGCAGGCTGGTCTTGCTGCGCGCGATGTGGCTGAAGCCGACGTTGTTCCACACCAGCTGGAACATGCGCGCCTCGCGGTAGGCGCGCGCCGGCAGGCTGGCCAGGATCACGAACAGCAGCGTTGCGATCAAGCTCAGCACGATAACGAAAATAACCCCCGCCGCGCCCGCCTCGAACATGCCTTTGACGAAATGCGGCAGCACCAGCATGGAGCCGCCGGCCACCAAACCCAGCAGTGCCAGCAGCGCGACGACGCACAGCAGAAAGAAGCCCACCGTGGCCAGCCACACCTTCACGAAGTCCGCGTACACCGGCTTCCAGCGGCCCACCTGCCCGCCAATGCGTGCGCGCGCCACCAGCAGGCGGCGGTAGTTGTATTCGAGCCGGATCACGCACAGCAGCGTGAGCAGCACCGCCAGGCCGAACAGCGCGAAGGTGCTGGCTTGAAGGGCGGGCAGCTTGGGCACGCTGCCCGGCTCCTGGGCGATGCCGGTGGGCATGTCGGGCGACAGCGCGGCGGCGCCGAAGAACACCGCCGTCCAGATCGCCGCGATGGCAAACACCGGCCAGCTGGCGATGTAGACCTCCTTCCAACTCGCGGTGAAGGCCAGCCGGATGCCGCGCCAGCGCGTGGCGCCCAGCCTGAAGCGCATGGCGCTGGCCCACAAGAAGGGCGCCAGCACCGCGAAGCCGAAGAACAGCAGGCCGGCGGCCAGCTGCTGCCCCGTCTCCAGCGCCATCTGGTAGGCCAGGTACAGCCCGGCGAAGGCCAGAAAGCCGAACACCATGCGCCGCGTCTCTGCCACGAACTCCAGCGGGCTGCCGGCCACGTGCGTGTGGCTGTAGAAGTACTGCGCCGTGCGCCGCCGCGCCCACGGCGTGTAGAGGCCGAGCGTGACGATGGACAGCAGCAGGTTGACGATCCAGACGCGGAAATACTCGCGCCCCGAGCCGGTGAACTCGACCGGGTGCGCGACGATGGCGGGGCGCGCGGTGCGGCGCTCGCGCGGGGCGCTGTCTGTCAACGCGGTGACCATGCCAAAGACCCCTTCCTTCCTCTGCTGTGTACTTTGGGCCGCAGTGTAGCGGCTGGCAGGGCGGTCAGGCGGTGGTCGGGTGGTTTGGGTTCGAATCGGCCTCTGGCGCTTGGTGGACAAGCGCAAACAGCTATGGTTCAGGTAGCAAGAAAGCGCCCGATCGACGCCGCCACGCGCTGCGGCTGCTCGTGCACCACCCAGTGCGTGGCGCGCTCGATGCGTTCGACTTGCAACCGTGGCACCCAGCGCTCCAGGCCATCGAGCAGGCCGGGCAGCAGGGCGCTGTCCTGCATCGCCCACAGCACCAGCGTGGGCAGGGCGACGGTGAAGGCCTCGGGCGGCAGCGTCACGCCGGCGGCGGCCGCATCGCCGGCGCGCGGCGGGCGCAGGGGCGAGGCGCGATAGTAGTTCAGCCCGCCCGTCAGCCCCGCGCCGGGGCGGCTGCCGTCGCCCGACCACACGGCGCGGTACTGGGCGCGCAGCGCGTCGGTCATCCAGCCGGCGCCGTCGGGCAGGACGGGCGCGTTCGCCTCATCGCCGGGCCGGGCCGCATCGCCCGCCAGCGCGGTGGCGGCCTGCTGCATGGCGGCCGCGCCGCTGGCGCCCATCCCGTCGAAGAAGGGCCACAGGCGGGCGAAGTCGCGCTCGGCCAGCAGCGCCTCGGCGTCGGGGCGGATGAGGAAGTTCATGTAGGCGCTGGCGGCCTGCTGGGCGGGGCTGCGCTGCAGCTCGCGCGCGAAAGTCTGCGGGTGCGGCGAGTTGATGATGACCAGGCGCTGCATCAGCTTGGGCCGCGCGGCGGCCAGGTTCCAGGCCAAGGCGCCGCCCCAGTCGTGCGCCACCAGCGCGGCCAGTTGGCCGCCTTCACCACATTCCGCGGCGATGAGGGCAGCGATGTCCTGCAGCAGTTGCCTGGGGTGGTAGGCGGCCACGTCGGCGGGGCTGCTGGAGTGCTCGTAGCCGCGCAGGTTGGGCGCCACGCAGCGGTAGCCGCCGTGCTCGGGCCGGGCGAAGTGGACCAGCAGTTCGTCCCACGCAAACGCCGCCTCGGGGAAGCCGTGCAGGAACAGCAGCACCGGCCGGCCGCGCGCGCCAGCGCTGCGGCAGCTGAGGGTGATGCCGTGCGGCAGGTCAGCGGTCCAGGTGTCGATCATGGGCGGGCTCCTCGGGCGGTCGGGGTGTGTCAGGGCGCTTCAGGCAGCGGAATTGGGCGATAGCCTGTTGGCGCCAATGTGTGGTATCAATAAAATAGCTGCTTGCGCACTGCAATCGGGCGCTAGGCGCCATTTTGATGGTGAGAAAAATTTTCCAAGTTCCCCCTCCTTGTCTGTGCGGCGGGGCGGGGCAGCGTTTATCGTAAGCCCGTGCCGGGCCGCGCGCTGTCGCGTCAAGGTCTGGGGTTTCGCGGCGCAGCCGTTCAGACACAAGGAGATGGCGCCATGAGCATCCGCATCGTCCGCCTGGGCACCCCGCGTGCGAAAGACGAAGGCCTGCGCATCGGCACCGTGCGGCGCCCGCCGCGCGGCGTGCCCAAGGCGCGCTTTGCCGCCGACGACTGGTACGACGTGTGGTACCCCAACCTGTCGCCCAGCCCCGAACACATGAAGCTGGCCCTGTCGACCCACACCGAGCCCGATGCGGCCAAGGCGAAGAAGGACTGGGCGCTGTTCACGCGCCTGTTCCGCAAAGCCATGGCCGAGCCCGATGCCGCCCGCACGCTGGACGTGCTGGCGGCGCTGTCGCACCAGACCAATTTCTCGATCGGGTGTTACTGCGAGGACGAGGCGCGCTGCCACCGCTCGGTGCTGCGCGAGCTGCTGCAGGAGCGCGGCGCGGCGCTGGCCTGAGCACGGTTTTTGTGGGAGCGGGCTTGCCCGCGATGCAGCGCGTCATACGCACGGCAGCCCCATCGCGGGCAAGCCCGCTCCTACAGAAAACGCAGCGCCTGGCGCTGACGGGTCAAGCCTCGGCGGCCGATTCCTCATCCGGCGCGGCATCCGCTACCAGTTGCCGCAACCACAGCGCCGCGTCTTCCACGCCCTGCCGCTTGAGGGCCGAGAACAGCATCACCTCACCCCCGCCCGCCTGCAGGCGCGTGATCTGCAGCGCCTTGGCCTGCTCGGTGCGGTTCAGCTTGTCGGCCTTGGTCAGCAGGATCAGAAAGGGCAGGCCGTCCTCGACGCGCGGGCGGATCACTTCGAGCAGCGCCTCGTCCAGCTCCTTCAGCCCACGGCGCGGATCGGCCAGCATCACGATGCCGGCCAGGTTGCGGCGCGACACCAGGTAATTGGCCATCACGCGCTGCCAGCGCACCTTGTCGGCCAGCGGCACCGCGGCGTAGCCGTAGCCGGGCAGGTCGGCCAGCACCGCGTCGGTGGTGCCCTGGCGGCCGACGGCAAACAGGTTGATGTGCTGCGTGCGCCCAGGCTTCTTGGAGGCGTAGGCCAGCTGCGTCTGCTGCGTCAGCGTGTTGATGGCGGTGGACTTGCCGGCGTTGGAGCGGCCGACGAAGGCGATCTCGGGCACCTCGAGCGGCGGCAACTGGTGCAGTTGCGCGGCGGTGGTCAGAAAGCGCGCCGTGTGCAGCCAGCCCAGCGCCTCACGGCCGGCGGCCGATGCGGGGCTGGCCGACGACGCACGCGGGCGGGAGGGGCAGGAGGTGGGTTGGGCATGCGGGACAGCCACGGCGGCGCGGCGCAGGGACATTGGGGGTGACCGGGAGTGGGCATTGTAGAATCGCGGGGTTCAGCGTCCCACGACCATTCTTCAAGAAGACGATCGCCCATGAAGTCGCTTGCCGCCCTCCTGACCGCCTCGCTGCTCGCAGCTTCCGCCCACGCCGCCGACGCACCGGCCGCACCGAAGGTCGACCTGGCCAAGGGCGCCGCCAGCTACGCCGCCGTGTGCGTGGCCTGCCACGCGGCCGACGGCAATTCCACCGTGCCCCTGCAGCCCAACCTGGCGCAGCAGCACCCCGAGTACCTGCACAAGCAGATGGTCGAATTCAAGAGCGGCGTCCGCAAGGACCCGATCATGCAGGGCTTCGCCGCCGCGCTGAGCGAAGAGGATTCGCGCAACATCGCCCACTGGCTGGCGTCGCAGAAGGCCAAGCCCGGCTTCGCCAAGGAGAGAGAACTGGTGCTGATGGGCGAGCGCATCTACCGCGGCGGCATCCCCGACCGCCAGATTCCGGCCTGCGCCGGCTGCCACAGCCCCAACGGTGCCGGCATCCCGTCGCAGTACCCGCGCCTGTCAGGCCAGCACGCCGACTACACCGTCAAGCAGCTGGTGGCCTTCCGCGATGGCACGCGCACCAACAACGCGCAGATGACCGGCGTGGCCGCCAAGATGAACGACCGCGAGATCAAGGCGGTCTCGGACTACATTGCCGGCCTGCGCTGAGCGCGGACCGGACTCCCGCCAGCCGCCGAGCCGCGTCCGGTCCAGCCGGCGCGGCTTTTGTTTTTCTCAGGCTTTTCACGTGATCCAGGTCAAAAAATCGCGCCGGCGACTGAACCGAACACGCGGCAGGGCCTCCAACGACCGGCGCGCTGTGTCTCGCGCGCCAGGCTTTTTGATTGCGCATGACCGCCACCACCAGCACCGAAGGATACGAACCCCAGCGCGGCTCCGCCGTCTGGCGCTCCGGCATGGAGCTGCTGTCGTCGATGCGCTTCGCCATCGCGCTGCTCACCGTCATCTGCATCGCCTCGGTCATCGGCACGGTGATCAAGCAGCACGAGCCGGCCGTCAACTACACCAACCAGTTCGGGCCGTTCTGGGCCGATCTGTTCCTGGCGCTCAAGCTCAACGCGGTGTACAGCGCGTGGTGGTTCCTGATCATCCTGGCGTTCCTGGTCATCAGCACCAGCCTGTGCATCCTGCGCAACACGCCCAAGTTCCTGGCCGACATCCGCAACTACAAGGAGAACATCCGCGAAGGCAGCCTGAAGGCCTTCCACCACAAGGCCGAAGGCCCGCTGGCGCAGGCGCCCGAGGCCGAGGCCCAGCGCATCGGCCAGATGCTGGCCGGCGGCGGCTGGAAGGTGAAGCTGCAGGAGCGCGACACCCCACCGGCAAGGGCTGGATGGTGGCGGCCAAGGCCGGCGCGGCCAACAAGATCGGCTACATCGCCGCGCACAGCGCCATCGTGCTGATCTGCCTGGGCGGCCTGTTCGACGGCGACCTGTTCGTGCGCGCGCTCACCTGGTTCGGCGGCAAGACGGTCTATTCCGGCGGCGGCTTCGTGTCGGAGGTGAAGCCCGAGCACCGCCTGCCGCCCAGCAACCCCACCTTCCGCGGCAACCTGGTGGTGTCGGAAGGCACGGTGTCCAGCACCGCCATCCTGAGCCAGTCCGACGGCATCCTGCTGCAGGAACTGCCCTTCGCGGTCGAACTGAAGAAGTTCATCGTCGAGTACTACCCCACCGGCATGCCCAAGCTGTTCGCCAGCGACATCGTCATCCACGACAAGGAAACCGGCGAGTCGAAGGAGGAGCGCATCGAGGTCAACCACCCGGCCAGCTATCGTGGAGTGCAGATCTACCAGAGCAGCTTCGACGACGGCGGCTCGCGCGTGAAGCTGAAGGCGCTGCCCATGGCCGGCGGCGCCAAATCGTTCGAGGTCGAAGGCACCATCGGCAGTTCGTCGCAGATCACCAACGGCGACGAGAAGCTGACGCTGGAATACACCGCGCTGCGCGTCATCAACGTCGAGAACATGACCAACGACGCCGGCGGCAGCGGTGCCGACGTGCGCAAGGTCGACCTGCGCCAGGCGCTCAACAGCCGGCTGGGCGCGGCCGACAAGACCCCGACGCAGCGCGAGATGCGCAACGTCGGCCCCAGCATCACCTACAAGCTGCGCGACGAGGCCGGCCAGGCGCGCGAGTTCCACAACTACATGCTGCCGGTGGACACCGGCGACGGCACGCCGGTGTTCCTGCTGGGCGTGCGCACCGCCACGTCCGAGCCGTTCCGCTACCTGCGCCTGCCGGCCGACGAGGACGGGTCGATGGAAGGCTTCGTGCGCCTGCGCGCGGCGCTGCACGATCCGGCCATGCGCGAGCGCGCGGTGCGCCGCTACGTGCTGAAGGCCGTCGATCCGCAGCGGCCGGAGCTGGTGGAGCAGCTGACGGCGTCCGCCTCGCGCGCGGTGGGCCTGTTTGCCGGCGCCGAGACGGTGGGCGGCAGGCAGGTCAGTGGCCTGCAGGCCATCTCCGACTTCATGGAAACCGCCGTGCCCGAGGCCGAGCGCGAGCGCGCCGCCGAGGTGCTGCTGCGCATCCTGAACGGCACGCTGCTCGAGCTGAGCACGCTGGCGCGCGAAACACAGGGCAAGCCGCCGCTGGTCGAGAGCGAAGCCACCGCCCGCTTCATGACGCAGGGCGTGCTGGCGCTGTCCGACATCAGCCTGTACCCGGCGCCGGTCACCTTCCAGCTGGACGACTTCACCCAGGTGCAGGCCAGCGTGTTCCAGGTGGCGCGTGCCCCGGGCAAGAACGTGGTCTATCTGGGCTGCCTGTTGCTGATTCTGGGCGTCTTTGCCATGCTCTACGTGCGCGAACGGCGCCTGTGGGTGTGGGTGGCCCCCGATGGCACCGGCGCCAAGGCCACAATGGCGCTTTCCACCAACCGCAAGACGCTGGATGCCGACCGCGAGTTCGAGCAACTGCGTTCCAAACTCTTGACCATCCCCTGAAGGGAGCCCGGCCATGAACACCACGACCCTTGCCCACAATGGCACCCTGACCCTCAACGAAGGCTACTTCGCCCGCCGCACCTGGGGCGACTGGCTGTTCGCGCTGCTCGCCGTCGTCGGCGCCGTGATCGCCTTCCAGCGCTACCACGGCGCGATGGACATCTACGAGAAGTGGATCCTGGCCGGCACCGTGCCGGTCGTCATCTGGCTCGGCTGGTTCTGGCGCCCGGTGCGCAACCTGATTCTGGTGGTGGCGGCGCTGACGCTGCTGGCCATCTTCAGCTACCAGGGCGATGCCGGGGCCGACCTGCGGCGCGGCGACACGGTGTTCTGGCTCAAGTACTTCCTGTCGAGCCAGTCGGCCATCCTGTGGATGAGCATGATCTTCTTCATGAGCACGGTGTTCTACTGGGGCGGCATGTTCATCCGCAGCCAGCAGGACGCGCTGGAAGGCCTGGGCAGCAAGCTGGCCTGGGTGGCCGTGGGCCTGGCGCTGATCGGCACCATGGTGCGCTGGTACGAAAGCCACCAGATCGGCCCCGACATCGGCCACATCCCGGTCAGCAACCTGTACGAAGTGTTCGTCATGTTCTGCTGGATGACGGCGCTGTTCTACCTGTACTACGAGGCGCAGTACAAAACCCGCGCCATGGGCGCCTTCGTGATGCTGGTGGTCAGCGCCGCGGTGGGCTTTCTGCTGTGGTACACGCTGGTGCGCGAGGCGCACGAAATCCAGCCGCTGATTCCCGCGCTGCAAAGCTGGTGGATGAAGCTGCACGTGCCGGCCAACTTCATTGGCTACGGCACCTTCGCGCTGGCGGCCATGCTGGGCTTTGCCTACCTCATCAAGCAGCAGGCCGACGAGAAGCGCTGGTACAAGCTGGCGCCGATCTGGATCTTCGGCATCGCCCTGTGCTTCGTGCCCATCGCCTTCCGCCAGCGTGGCGTGGGCGAGGCCGGCGGCAGCTACTGGCTGGGCTATGCGCTGATCGCGGCGATGATCGTGGGCGGCATCCTGCTGGGCCGCAAGCGCATTGCCGAGCGGCTGCCCAGCTTCGAGGTGCTGGACGACGTGATGTACAAGTCCATCGCCGTCGGCTTCGCCTTCTTCACCATCGCCACCGTGCTGGGCGCGCTGTGGGCGGCCGAGGCCTGGGGCGGCTACTGGAGCTGGGACCCGAAGGAAACCTGGGCCCTGATCGTGTGGCTGAACTACGCCGCCTGGCTGCACATGCGCCTGATGAAGGGGCTGCGCGGCACCGTCGCCTCGTGGTGGGCGCTGGCCGGGCTGGCGATCACCACCTTCGCCTTCATCGGCGTCAACATGTTCCTGTCGGGCCTGCACAGCTACGGTTCGCTGTAAGCGGCTGGCCGGCATGGCTGGCCATGGCGGGCGCTATCAATAACCATAGCTGCCTGCGCTTGCTGTGCAAGGGTTTCAGGTCGATTTGACTTGAAACGATTGTGCAGCCTGCGCAAGCCACTATCAAAAGGATATCGCCATGCCAATCCACATCCCGCGCCACGGCTTTGACCACGCCACGCCCAGCGACATCACGCCGCGCGCCATCTACGAGCAGCGGCGTGACCTGATCAAGCTGCTGGCCGGTGGCGCCGCCGGCGCCGTGCTGGCCGGCTGGGCGGCGCGCGACGCCATGGCGCAGACGCCGCGCCCCGGCAAACTGGCGGCCTTGCCCGGCGCCCGTTCTGCGGTGGCCGGCGCGGTGACGATGGAGAAGCTCACTGACTACGGCGACGTCACCGGCTACAACAACTTCTACGAATTCGGCACCGACAAGGCCGACCCGGCGCGCCACGCGCACGCCTTGCAGACCAGCCCGTGGAGCGTCGAAATCGAGGGCCTGGTGAACAAGCCCGGCCGTTACGCGCTGGAAGACCTGCTCAAGCTCAGCCCGATGGAAGAGCGCATCTACCGCCTGCGCTGTGTCGAGGGCTGGTCGATGGTGATTCCGTGGGTCGGTTACTCGCTGTCGGCGCTCATCAAGCGCGTGGAGCCGCAGGGCAGCGCCAGATACGTCGAGTTCGTCACCCTGGCCGACCCGAAGCAGATGCCCGGCCTGCGCTCGCGCGTGCTCGACTGGCCCTACACCGAGGCGCTGCGCCTGGACGAAGCGCTGCACCCGCTGACGCTGCTGACCTTCGGCATGTACGGCGAGGTGCTGCCGAAGCAGAACGGCGCGCCGGTGCGGCTGGTGGTGCCGTGGAAGTACGGCTTCAAGTCGGCCAAGTCGATCGTCAAGATTCGCTTCATCGAGCAGGAACCGCGCACGGCCTGGAACAAGGCGGCCGCCAACGAATACGGCTTCTATTCCAACGTGAACCCGGACGTGGACCACCCACGCTGGAGCCAGGCCACCGAGCGCCGCATCGGCGAGGACGGCCTGTTCGCCAAGAAGCGCAAGACGCTGCTGTTCAATGGCTACGAGGCGCAGGTGGGGCAGCTGTATGCGGGCATGGACTTGCGCAAGAACTATTGATGCGGTGTGTTGGGTAGCCGAACAGCCGAACAGCCGAACAGCCGGACGCAGAGGACGCAGAGATTTCGCAGAGGACGCAGAAAAACCTTGAAAAATTTTTCTTTGGATTCTTTTGCGTCCTCTGCGAATCCTTTGCGTCCTCTGCGTCCGGCTGTTGATTTTCTGAATTCCCGTGACCCTCCGATCCGCCCTGCTGCACCCGCTGGCCAAGCCGCTGGTCTTCGTGCTCTGTCTGTTGCCGCTGGCCTGGCTGGTGTGGGGTGCCGCCACCGACCAGTTGGGTGCTAACCCGGCTGAGGCGCTGATTCGCGGCCTGGGCGACTGGACGCTGCGATTTCTGTGCCTGGCGCTGGCAGTCACGCCGCTGCGGCTGCACACGCGCACGCCGCAACTGGCGCGGTATCGGCGCATGCTCGGGCTGTTCGTGTTTTTCTACGCCTGCCTGCACCTGCTGGCCTACGGCTGGCTGGACATGGGACTCCAAGTCGCCGACATCGGCCGCGACATCCTCAAGCGGCCGTTCATCCTGGTCGGCTTTGCCTGCTGGCTGCTGTTGTTGCCGCTGGCGCTGACGTCCACCAACCGCGCCGTGCGCGCGCTGGGCGGGCGCGCATGGCAGACGCTGCATCGGCTGGTGTATCTGGTCGCCGGGCTGGCGCTGCTGCACTTCTTCTGGATGCGCAGCGGCAAGAACGACTACGCTGAAGTGGCGCTGTACGCCGCCATCATCGGTGTGCTGCTGCTGGAGCGGCTGTTCCGCTACCTCAAGCCGCGTGGGGTGGCCAGCCGTTAAGTGCTTCTATCTTGATAGTGGCTTGCGCTTGCCACACAATCGCTTCAAGCGAAAAGTGCCTGAAAATGGCTAACGACGAGCGCAAACAGCTATCAAATTAGTATTGATGGGGTTGTGGGAGCGGGCTTGCCCGCGATGCGGCCGTTGTGCTTCACATGCCATTCATCGCGGCCCAGGCCGCTCCCGCGGGCGCCCGTCGCGGCTCAGACCGATTCGCCGCGCCACAAGTCCTGCACCGCCTCGCGCTGGCGGATCACGCGGGCGCTGGCGCCGTCGACCAGCACCTCGGCCGCGCGCGGCCGGGTGTTGTAGTTGCTGGCCATGCTCATGCAGTACGCACCGGCCGACAGCACGGCCAGCACGTCGCCTTGCTGCACCACCGCCAGCGCGCGGTCGCGTCCCAGCCAGTCGCCGCTTTCGCATACCGGGCCGACGACGTCGTAGGTGGTGGTCTGTGCGGCCGGGTTTGCTTCAGCCAGCGGCACGATGCGATGGAAGGCCTCGTACAGCGCGGGGCGCGGCAGGTCGTTCATGGCGGCGTCGACGATGCAGAAGTTCTTCTGCTCGCCGGGCTTGAGGAACAGCACCTCGGTCAGGCACACGCCGGCGTTGCCCACCAGCGAGCGGCCGGGCTCGATCATGATCTTGCGGTTGCCGAAGCCGCGCGCGTCCAGCTTGCCCAGCAGCTGTTGCCACAGCACATCGGCCGCGGGCGGCGTGTCGCCGTTGTAGTCGATGCCCAGGCCGCCGCCGAAGTCGATGTGGTGGATGGGGATGCCCGCCGCCTCGATCTGCGTCACCAGGTCCAGCACGCGGTCCATGGCCTCCAGGTAGGGCGCCGATTCGGTGATCTGCGAACCGATGTGGCAATCGATGCCCACCACGCGCAGGCCGGGCAGGCTGGCGGCGTGGCGGTAGGCGGCCAGCGCCTCGTCGTGCGAGATGCCGAACTTGTTGCCCTTTAGGCCGGTGGAGATGTAGGGGTGCGTCTTGGCGTCGACGTTGGGGTTGACGCGGATGCTGACGGGCGCCGTCTGGCCGCAGGCCACGGCCACGTCGCTCAGCACGTCCAGCTCGGCCATGCTCTCGATGTTGAAGCAGCCCACGCCGGCTTCCAGGGCGCGGCGCATCTCGGCGCGCGTCTTGCCGACGCCCGAGAACACGATCTTCGACGGCGTGGCGCCGGCGGCCAGGGCGCGCTCCAGTTCGCCGGCCGAGACGATGTCGAAGCCGCAGCCGGCATCGGCCAGCAGCTTGAGGATGGCGAGCGACGAGTTGGCCTTCATGGCGTAGCAGATCAGCGCCTCGCGCCCGGCCAGCCCGCGCTGGTAGGCGGCCAGCGCGGCCAGGATGGCGGCCTTGGAATAGACGAACAGCGGCGTGCCGTGCTGGCGCGCCAGCTCGGACAGGGCCACGCCTTCGACCATCAGCTGGCCGTTTTGATAGCACACGAAAGGCGCGCCGGGCAGGGGTGCGGCGTTGGCGGACAGGGAGGTCATTCGATCTCGGGCAGATTCGGCAGTGCCAGCGGCGGTGCCTGGGTGGGGAGGAGGCGGCCTGAGCGGGGCGCGAGCCTCCGAAGACCGTTTGCGGCAGGGTGGCGCGCTGCGCCGCCGCGGGTGTTTCAGGGATGTAGAGCGGCCCTTTCTGGCCGCAGCCGCCCAGCATGGCCGCCAGCGTCAGGGCGCTGACTAGAATGGATCGATGCAGTGGCTGGAACGACATGGGTGAAATTGTAATGACCGACCTGGAATACTTGGACCGCGCCGAGGCGCTGCTGCGCGCCATCGAATCGCGCTGCGACGAACTCAACGACAGCACCGACGCCGACATCGACAACCAGCGCGTGGGCGGGATGATCACGATGGTGTTTCCGGACGGCAGCCAGATCGTCGTCAACCTGCAGAAGCCGCTGCACGAGGTGTGGCTGGCGGCCCGTTCGGGCGGCTACCACTACACCTTTGCCGACGGCGCCTGGCGCGACACCAAGACGGGCGAGGAGTTCTTCGCGCGCCTGTCGCTGGCCGCCAGCGAGCACGCGGGGCAGGCGCTGCGCTTCGACCCGGGCGCGGGGTGAGGGCGGGGCGCAACGCCGACGCTCTATATACTCCCTATATGCTGCCGGCCAGCGCCCGTCCATAAAGCGTTGCGCAGTGATACTCCCCTGATTCTGATTTGACGGCTGCCGGCAGCACCGCGGCCGCGGCACCACCACGTTCCAATTCCCGATCAAAACAGCAAGAAATTCGTCATTCCGGCGAAAGCCGGAATCCAGGCGACGTGTGCAAGAACACATGGAGCCCGGCATTCGCCGGGATGACGGTTGTTCGCGTTTTGAAGTGCAGGCGGCATCAGTTCTTGAACAGGTCGAGGATGCGGTTGCGTTCTTCGGACGCCGCGGGCGTGCCGTTCTCGGGCGCCAGTTCGGGCTCGGGCCGCGGTGCCAGGCCGGCCCCGCCCAGGTTGCTGATGCCGCCGCCGCGGGCGTATTCCTCGTAGTACCAGTCGCCGCCCACGCGCACCACGCCCTCGGGCGGTTTCGGCTCGGCCACCGGCACGCCCTTGAGGGCGGTGCGCATGTAGTTGATCCAGATCGGCAGGCTCAGGCCACCGCCGGTTTCGCGCGCGCCCAGGTTGCGCGGGGTGTCGTAGCCCATCCACACGGCCGCCACCAGCGTGGGCTGGTAGCCGGCGAACCAGGCGTCCATCGAATCGTTGGTGGTGCCGGTCTTGCCGCCCAGGTCGGGCCGGCCCAGCGCCGCGCTGGCCTTGGCCGCCGTGCCGCTGCGCACCACGTCGTTGAGCATGGTGTGGGTGATGAAGGCGTTGCGCGCGTCGATGGCGCGGTTGGCCTCGCTGGGGCCGGCGGGCTGGCTCTCGACCAGCACGCGGCCGGTGTGGTCGGTGATGCGGGTGATCAGGAACGGGTTGACGCGGTAGCCGCCGTTGGCGAACACGGCAAAACCCGTGGCCAGCTGCATGGGGGTGACCGAGCCGGCGCCCAGCGCCATCGTCAGGTAGGGCGGGTGCTTGTCGGCGTCGAAGCCGAAGCGCGTGACCCATTCCTGGCCGTACTGCGGCGTGATGGTCTGCAGGATGCGGATGGAGATCATGTTGCGCGAGCGGGCCAGGCCGCGCTTCATGGTCATGGGGCCTTCGAAGCCGCCTTCGTAGTTCTTCGGCTCCCAGGGCTGGCCGCCGGTGACGCTGCTGTCGAAGAACAGCGGCGTGTCGTTGATCATGGTGGTGGGCGAGAAGCCTTTTTCGAGCGCGGCCGAGTAGATGAAGGGCTTGAAGCTGGAGCCAGGCTGGCGCCACGCCTGCGTGACGTGGTTGAACTTGTTCTTGTCGTAGTCGAAGCCACCCACCAGCGCCTTGACGGCGCCGTTGCGCGGATCGAGGGCCACCAGCGCGCCTTCCACTTCGGGCAGTTGCGTCAGCTCCCAGTCGCCGCGGCTCGTCTTGAGCACGCGCACCACGGCGCCGGGGCGGATGCGGATGTTCGGCCCGGCCTTGGCCGCCAGGCCGGACGACACCGGGCGCAGGCCTGCGCCCGTGATGTCGACCACTTCGCCGCCGCGGCGCATCACGGTGACCTTGCGCGCGCTGGCCTGCGTGACCACCGCTGCAAACAGCTCGCCGGCATCGGGGTGGCTGGCCAGGGCATCGTCCACCGCTTCGCCCAGCTCCTGCGCATCCTTGGGCAGATCGATGAACTTCTCGGGGCCGCGGTAGGCCTGGCGGCGGTCGTAGTCGAGGATGCCCCGACGCAGCGCCGCGTAGGCAGCGTTCTGGTCGTCGGTGGCGATGGAGGTGTAGACGTTCAGGCCGCGGCTGTAGGTTTCTTCGCCGTACTGCGCGAACATCATCTGCCGCACCATCTCGGCCACGTATTCGGCGTGCACGCGGGTGGCATCGCTGCTGGGGCGGATCACCAGTTCCTGCTGCTTGGCGGCGGCGGCCTGCTCGGCGGTGATGAAGTTGTTTTCCTGCATGCGGTCGATGATGTGGAGCTGTCGCTCACGAGCGCGTGCAAAGTTGGCGATGGGGTTGACGCTGGACGGAAACTTGGGGATGCCGGCCAGCATGGCGGCCTCGGCCACCGTCACGTCCTTCAGCGGCTTGCCGAAATAGGTTTCGGCGGCCGCGGCAAAACCATAGGCGCGGTTGCCCAGGAAGATCTGGTTCATGTAGATCTCGAGGATCTGATCCTTCGTCAGCATGTGCTCCAGCTTGAAGGTCAGCAGCACCTCGTAGATCTTGCGGGTGTAGGTTTTCTCGGAAGACAGGTAGACGTTGCGCGCGACCTGCATCGTGATGGTCGAAGCGCCCTGCGCCTTTTCGCGCCCCAGGTTGGCCAGCGCGGCACGCGCCACGCCGACGTAGTCGACCCCGCCGTGCTCGTAGAAGCGGGCATCCTCAATGGCCAGGACGGCGTCCTTCATCACCTTCGGGATCTCGCGGATGGGGTGAGGTTGCGGCGCTCCTCGCCGAACTCGCTGATCAGGTTGCCCTCGGCGGTGTACACGCGCAGCGGCAGCTTGGGCCGGTAGTTGGACAACTCGGACACATCCGGCAGGTTGGGGTAGGCGATGGCCAGCGCCATCAGGCCGGCCATGGCCACGCTCAGGGCGATGGCCAGCAGCGTCCCACCCATCCACGCCAGACCCTTGAGAACCCAGACCAGCCAGCGCGAGCCGGCGGGGCTTGTGCGCTTGTTCACGGCACCGGGCGAATTTTCAGTGGACATAAGACAACATTGGTAAGTTAGTGGGTACTTTCATGAGACATTCGCTGCTGTCTGTAGGACACAAGCGGTAGCATTTGTCGGTGCCGGTACCCGGTGACGCATTGTCCCGCGAGTCGCCAAGGGCCGCCAGCAGCCGGGCAGATACGGTGTTGGCGCGTGCTGCGCGGCGTAACCAAGTGTCGGCAAACGTTAGTTTTTGACAACGAGCGGCCCAGCTTGCGACGGGCTTTTTCTTTGCCCGACAAGGGGCTTACTGCTAGCATTCAAGTGAATTCTTAAGTGTGTTCGACTTCTGCAATAAAAAGTAACGGGATACTGTCTTGAACACTGGGTCGTTGTTCAGCCGTCAACCGGCGCCCATGATCGGGCTCGACATCAGTTCCTCCAGCGCCAAGCTGGTGGAGCTGGGGCAGGATCGTTCCGGCAATCTGACGCTGGAGCGGTGTGGCATCGAGCCGCTGGAGCGCGGCTGGATCAGTGACGGCAATATCGAGAAATTCGACGAAGTCGTGGAGGCGACGCGCCGCCTCGTGGGCAAAAGCGGCACCAAAGCCAAGCACGTGGCCATGGCGCTGCCTGCGTCGGTGGTCATCAGCAAGAAGATCATTTTACCGGGCGGCCTGAGTGAGCGGGAGATGGAGGTCCAGGTCGAATCCGAGGCCAACCAGTACATCCCGTTCTCACTGGACGAAGTGAGTCTGGACTTCTGCGTCGTTGGCCCCAGCACCACGTCGGCGGGTGATGTCGAGGTGGTGATTGCCGCCTCCCGCAAGGAAAAGGTGGAGGACCGTCAGGGGCTGGCCGAAGCCGCCGGCCTGGTGCCCGTGGTGCTGGACGTGGAAAGCTATGCGTCGCGCCTGGCGGCCAGCCGCGTGATCGGACGCCTGCCGGGTGGCGGCGTCGATGCGCTGATCGCGCTGTTCGAAATCGGCGCGATGACCTCCACCATGCAGGTGCTGCGCAATGATGATCTGATCTATGAGCGCGACCAGGTGTTCGGCGGTGAGCAGCTGACGCAGATGCTGGTTCGCCAATACGGCTTCACGCAGGACGAGGCCGAAACCAAGAAGCGCGCCGGTGAACTGCCCGACGACTACGGGACGGTGGTGCTGCAGCCCTATGTGGAATCGCTTGCCCAGGAACTGGAGCGGGCGCTGAAGTTCTTCTTCACCAGCACGCCGCACAACCGTGTCGACTACATCCTGCTGGCAGGCGGCACCGCCGGCATTCCCGGCCTGACCGAAGCCATCACGCGGCACACCTCGTTCCCGTGCCAGGTGGTCAACCCCTTCGACGGCATGGAGGTCGGGCGCGCCGTGCGCGAGAAGAAGATGCTGCGTGAGGCGCCTTCGTACCTGACAGCCTGTGGCCTGGCCATGCGGAGGTTTCTGCGGTGATACTGATCAACCTGCTCCCGCACCGGGAGATGGCGCGCAAGCGGGCGCGCCAGCTTTTCAATGCATCGCTGGGCATGTCGGCGGTGCTGGGCGCCCTGATTGCCGGCGGCATCTACCTCTGGTACCAGAACGAGATATCGACGCAGCAGGATCGCAACGCCTTCCTGACCAGCGAGATCAAGAAGCTGGATGAGGAAATCAAGGAGGTGGCCACGCTGCAAGAGGAGATCGCCGCCCTGAAGGCGCGGCAGCAGGCCGTGGAGAACCTCCAAGCCGACCGCAACCTGCCGGTGCACCTGCTCAATGAATCCGTCATGCAGCTGCCGGACGGCATCTACCTGAAGGGTATCAAGCAGGAGAACCAGAATGTGCTGCTGTCGGGCGTGGCGCAGTCCAACGAGCGCGTGTCCGAATTGCTGCGCAACCTGTCGCGCAACAGCGAGTGGGTGTCGAAGCCCGAACTGATCGAGATCGTGGCTTCGAACCTCGCGCTGAGCCCGCGCGAGCAGCGCCGTGTCTACAACTTCACGGTGCGGGTGCAGTTGCAACGCGCCAGCGATGCGCTGGCGGCAGCCTCTGCGGCGTCGGCCGCGGCGCGCGGCGCCAAGTCATGAGCGGGCGGTAGACGATGGCTCGAAAGAATATGGATGTTTCCCAGTCGTTCCGGGATCTCGGGGCGCAGTTCCGTGGCCTGGATTCGCGTGACCCGTCCTCGTGGCCGGCGATTCCGCGGTATGTGCTGCTGGCGGCGGTGGCTTTGCTGGTGCTGGGCGCCCTTTGGTATTTCTGGGTGAGTGGTGCAGCAGAAGAGCTGGAGGGCGAGCGTGCCAAAGAGGTCACGCTCCGCGCGGATTACAAGACGAAGCTGCAGCGCGCCGTCAGCCTCGAGGAGTTGAAGAAGCAGCGCGCCCAGGTGATGCAGTACGTGAACCTGCTGGAAAAGCAACTGCCCAGCAAGGCGGAAATGGATGCCTTGCTCTCCGACATCAACCAGGCTGGGTTGGGCCGCAGCCTGCAGTTCGACCTGTTCAGGCCGGGCCAGCTGGTGGTGAAGGACTATTACGCGGAATTGCCGATCGCACTGAAGGTCACGGGTCGGTATCACGACATCGGCGCCTTCACGGCCGATATCGCCAATCTTTCGCGCATTGTGACCCTGAACAATCTGTCGATTGCACCGAGTTCGGACAAGGACAAGGTGGGAGCCTTGACCTTGGAGGCAACGGCCAAGACCTATCGTTACCTGGATCCTGAGGAAATCGCCGCGCAGCGGGCTGCAGCGTCCAAGACCCAAGGAAAGGGCAAGAAATGACCCGTTCTTTCTGGATCATGCTGCTGGCGGCTGGGGTTGGCGGGTTGACGGCCTGTGCGACCAGCCACGAGGACTTGCAGCAATGGATGGCGGAGCAACGGCGCCAGACTGTTCCCAAAGTCACGCCCTTGACCGAGCCGACGCGCTATGTGCCGCTGGCGTATGTCGGTGGCACAGCGGCAGATGCATTCGGCAGCGACCGCCTGACGCAAGTGTTGCGCCGCGAAACCGGGCCATTGAGCGTGAGCGCCTCCTGGTCGCCCCGGAGCTGAATCGCCGCAAGGAGCCGCTGGAGGCGTATCCGCTGGACGCCATGACGATGGTGGGCAGCTTGGACCGTGCGGGCCAGAAAGTGGCACTGGTGAAGGTCGATCAACTGCTGCACCAGGTCCGCCAAGGCAACTACCTGGGGCAGAACTACGGGCGTGTGATGCGAATCTCGGAAAGCGATATCACCTTGAGGGAAATCGTTCAGGATGCGGCCGGTGAATGGATAGAGCGCAGCACGACTCTGCAGCTGCAGGAGAATACGAAATGAGGATGTGGGTCAAATCAATGGTGCGCCGTGTGGGCTTTCGGGGGATTGGCGTCCTTCTGCTGGGCGTGGCGAGTTTGAGCCATGCCGAGCCGCGCATTCAGTCGATCAGCAGCTCCATCCAGGGCGGTGCCGAGGTGGTCAGGATCGACCTCAGCGAGCCACTGGCGGCGGTGCCGGCGGGCTTTGTCGTGCAATCGCCGGCACGCATCGCGCTGGACTTCCCCGGCGTGGGCAGCGAGCTTCAGCGCAACGCCGTGGAACTCAACCAGGGCAACCTGCGCATGGCGCATGTGGTTCAGGCAGCCGACCGAACCCGCGTGGTGCTCAACCTGAACCAGCCCACCAACTACCAGGCCGAGGTGCAGGGCCGCTCGCTGCTGGTGTCGCTGGCGCCGGTGGCCTCGGCCGCTGCGGTTGCGGCAGCACCCGCCAGTGTGTTTGCGGAAAGCCGCAACGACGGGGCGCTTCCGCTGCGCGACATCGATTTCCGCCGGGGCGTCGAGAATGCCGGCCGCGTGATCGTCGACCTGGCCAACAACCAGGTGGGTGTCGACATTCGCCAACAAGGGCAGAACCTGGTGGTCGAGTTCTTGCGCACCAGCCTGCCGGAGGGCTTGCGTCGCCGTCTCGACGTTACCGATTTCGGTACGCCCGTGCAGACCATCTCCACCGTGCAGTCGGGTGATCGGGTGCGCATGGTGATCGAACCGAAAGGCCTGTGGGAGCACAGTGCCTATCAGAGCGACAACCAGCTCGTGGTCGAGGTGAGGCAGCAAAAACCAGCCCTGACAAGCTGACGCAAGGGCCCGGGTACCGTGGAGAAAAGCTGTCGCTCAACTTCCAGAACATCGATGTGCGTTCGCTGCTGCAGGTGATCGCGGACTTCACCAACTTCAACATCGTCACCTCCGACACGGTCCAGGGCAGCCTGACGCTGCGGCTGAAGGACGTCCCCTGGGATCAGGCCCTGGACATCATTCTGCAAGCCAAGAATCTGGGCATGAAACGCAGCGGCAACGTGCTGCAAATTGCGCCCAAGGACGAACTGGCGGCGAAGGAGAAGGCTGAACTGGAAGCGCAAGCGGCCATTAGGGATCTGGAGCCGTTGCGCACGCAGTCTTTTCAGTTGAACTACACCAAGGCGCCCGAAATCGCCGCGCAGCTGACGGCCAACACCGGTTCGAGCGGAGGTGGTGGGGGCGCCGCTGGCGGTCGAACAAGCAGCCTTTTGAGCCAAAGAGGCTCGGTGATCGCCGAGCCCAGGACCAACCAACTGTTCGTGTCGGACATTCCGTCGCGACTGGTGCAGATCGAGGAAATGATTGCCAAGCTCGATGTGCCGGTGCGCCAGGTGCTGATCGAGGCGCGCATCGTCGAGGCGACCGACACCTTCGGCAAGTCGCTTGGCGTCAAACTGGGTACCGCGGACATGCGTGGCATTCGCGGTGGCGACGCTGGTTACCACGTCGGCGGGGGCAATCGGGTTGCTTTTGGCGGCAACTACAACGCCATCGGTGCCACAACGGGTGCGTTTGAGGCTTCGGGCCTGTCAACACTGACTTCCCAGATGGTCAATCTGCCGGCGCAAAGCCTCGGCGGCATATCGCCCACCAACTTTGCGATCTCGTTGTTCAGCTCGGCGGCTAACCGCTTCCTGAACCTGGAAATATCCGCATTGGAAGCCGATGGCAAGGGCCGGGTGGTGTCGAGCCCGCGCGTGGTGACCGCTGATCAGACCAAGGCACTGATCGAACAGGGTACGGAGTTCCCGTATCAGCAGGCGACGTCGAGTGGCGCCACCTCCATCGCGTTCCGCAAGGCCGTTCTCAAGCTTGAAGTCACGCCTCAGATTACCCCCGAGGGCAACATCATTCTTGACTTGGACGTCAACAAGGACAGCCCGGGCACGCCCGTGGAAGGCGGCATGTCGATCAACACCAAGCGGGTCAGGACGCAGGTGCTGGTTGAAAATGGCGGTACCGTGGTGATCGGTGGCATTTTCGAGCTGAACGAGCGCGAGAGCGAAAACAAGGTGCCGGTGCTGGGTGATATTCCGGTGGTCGGCAACCTGTTCAAGCAGCGGACCCGCCAGGCGGAAAAGCAGGAAATGCTGGTGTTCATCACGCCCAAGATGATCTCGGACCGCGGTTCCGTTCGCTGATTAGATTTTTTAGCCCTTCTTTTAATACATAGGTTGGTAATATGCGAAAGCTAGGCTTGGCTCTCGGATTTGCGGTTGCGGCATTGGTGACTGCGTGTGGCGGTGGTGGTGGCAGCCCGGGGATACCCACGAGGCATACAGCATTACGCTGCGCGCGGACAAGAAGCAGTTGCCGATCAATATTCAGCATTACCCGGCCGGGATCGGTGCGTACGCGCCTTACACGACCACGCTGTACGTGGAAGCCCGAGAAGGCAGCAGGCCGATCCAAGGGGGCGAGGAGATCTTTGCCTGCAACATCGTGCAGGGGTTCGAGTCGGGTGCCTTGTACTACCTAGATGGTGACGAAGACCATGAGGATGACGACGGCAACCCGCTGGCTTATCGCTCGGTCGTGCTCGGCTCCAACGCAGGAGCTGCCACATTCCACTTCCATGCCAGCAACAAGGCCGGTACGGCACGTGTGATGTGCTCCGTCACCAATCCGCGCGATAACCAAGTGAGCAGCGCCGCGGTGGATATCGTGGTGGGGGCCAGTACAGGCATGCCGGCCAGCGTGAACGCCATTGCCCAGCAGCCTGGCTACCTGGGCTCGCAGTTCAACCCGAACAGCATTCGCAACAACGTCGGCATCCAGGCGTTCGTGATGGACGACGCCAATCAGCCCATTCCCAATCCTGCGGGCGGCGCGCCCAACCTTCAGGTGAGGATTGTTCCGACGGCAGCGTCCGAGGGCGCGCGCATCATGGCCGGTAGCCAGCCCTACATCAACCTGCTGCACATCAGCACCAACGGCGGCGTTGGGTTGCTCTCGCTGTCGAGTGGCCCGAACAAAGGCGTGATTCTGCTGGAGTTCATGACCGACCGTTACGACAATAACGTCAGCAATGGCATCCAGGATCCTGTTGTGCAACTGATGGCGGTGCCCGTGGTCGACGCCGTTGCGCAGACACCATTGACCATCGCGGATGCTGAGTTGTCTGCAACAAACGGCGTGCCGTATGCGTACGCACTTCAGGCAGAGGGCGGCGTGCCTCCGTACACATGGACCGCGCTTGGTGGTTTGCCTTCGGGACTTACCTTGAATCCTTCAGGTGTCATCAGCGGCACGCCGAAAGCCCCTGCCGGCGATTACACGGTTGCTGTGCAAGTGACAGATGCAACGGGCAAGCCCGTGACTGCCAACCTGACGCTCACGTTGGGTGGCGCGATGCCCTTGGATCCGTTGGCCATCGTGGGTTGCACCGGTGCGATTAACGAGCCGTGCAAGCTGCCCGAGGCTGAAAAAGACGAGCCCTACACTTACATTCTGTCGACCTCGGGTGGTGACTCTGCTCAAGTGCCGGCCTGGACGTTTACGCTGCCCGGGCCCACAAATGGCTTGACGTTTGCGGACACAGGCATCATCCACGGAACGCCAACCGCCTGTGGCGTCCATACCTTTGTCGCCTCGGTCAAACAAGGCACGCTGACCGTGACGCGCCAGATGTCCATTGAAGTTGTGGGCACCACTTGCCCATGATCGGGAAACCTTTCGAACCTGAGCGGTCATCCCGCTCAGGTTTTCGAAAGCTCGGCATCGTGAATCAAACTGCCGTTTCAAACGAAGCCCCGGCCAGCCTGGGGCTTTTTCCGTGGTCGTGCTTGTGGGCATGCCGGGCAGTGGCAAGTCCACCATTGCGCGTGCCCTGTCGCGCAGACTGCAACTGGCGCTGGCCGATTCGGATCAGGCCATCGAGCAGCGGCTCGGCTGCACCATTCGCAGCTACTTCGACAGCCATGGCGAGGCGGCTTTCCGGGACGTCGAGGAGGCGGTGATCGACGAACTGACCCGGGGCGGCGCGTCGCAGGTGCTGGCCACCGGTGGCGGCGCCGTGTTGCGGCCGATCAACCGCCAGCGCCTGCGTGAACGCGGCACGGTGATCTACCTGCGCTCGTCGCCCGAGCAACTGTTCAAGCGCCTGCGGCACGACACCAAGCGGCCGCTGCTGCAGGTGGCCGATCCGCTCAAGCGGCTGCGGGCCTTGTATGACGAGCGCGATCCGCTGTACCGCGAGTGCGCGCATTTCGTCGTCGATACGCACGGCTCGTCGTTGCCGATGCTGGTCAATCGCATCATGATGCAGCTCGACCTGATGCCGCCGCCTGCGCCGCCGCCACCGGCACCCTGAACGGCGGGCGAGGGTGGGGCCCAAGGCTCTACACTCGCCGACATGCACGGTTTCTCATCTTCTGAGCGCGTCCGTATTCCGCTGGACGACCGCAGTTACGACATTGCGATTGGCACCGGCCTGCTGGACGATCCGGCGGCCTACGAGGCGGCCCGCCCGGGTTCGCAGGCGCTGATCGTCACCAACACCACCGTCGGCCCGCTGTACGCCGAGCGGCTGGCCAGCGTGCTGGCACGGCGGCACGCCAAGGTGTTGCGCATCGAGCTGCCCGATGGCGAGCAATACAAGACTTGGGAATCGCTCAACCTGATCTTCGACGCCCTGCTGGGCGGCGGCGCCGACCGCAAGACCACGCTATACGCGCTGGGCGGCGGCGTGGTGGGCGACATGACAGGCTTTGCCGCCGCCTGCTACATGCGCGGCGTGCCCTTCGTGCAGGTGCCGACCACGCTGCTGGCGCAGGTCGATTCCTCGGTCGGCGGCAAGACCGCCATCAACCACCCGCTGGGCAAGAACATGATCGGCGCCTTCCACCAGCCGCTGGCGGTGGTGTGCGATCTCGACGTGCTCAAGACCCTGCCGCCGCGCGAGCTGTCGGCGGGGCTGGCCGAGGTGATCAAGTACGGGCCGATCGCCGACATGGCCTTCCTGGACTGGATCGAAGCGAACATCGACGCCCTGCGCGCGTGCGAACCCGCGGCGCTGGCGCATGCCGTCAAGCGCAGCTGCCAGATCAAGGCCGACGTGGTGGGCCAGGACGAGCGCGAAGCCGGCCTGCGCGCCATCCTCAACTTCGGCCACACCTTCGGCCACGCCATCGAGGCGGGCATGGGTTATGGCGCTTGGCTGCACGGCGAGGCGGTGGGCGCTGGCATGGTGATGGCGGCCGAGCTGTCGCGCGGGTTGGGGCTGGTGGATGCGGCCTTCGTGCAGCGCCTCACCCGGTTGATCCAGCGCGCCGGGTTGCCCACGCGCGGCGCCGTGATCGACACTCATGACAACGCCGGCCGCTACCTGCAGCTGATGCGCGTCGACAAGAAGGCCGAGGGCGGCGAGATCCGCTTCGTCGTCATCGACGGCCCGGGCCGGGCCGCTGTGCGTGCGGCGCCGGATGCGCTGGTGCGGCAGGTGATCGACCGTTGCTGTGCATGAGCGGGCAGGGCGGGCCGGCGGCGATGAGGCGCGCAGCGTGGATGTCCGTTCAACCCGGCTCTTCAATAAAAGTAGCTGCCTGCGCCCGTCTTTAAAGGATTTCAGGTTCGAATGCATTTGAAATCCATGTATAACAGGCGCAAACAGCTATTAAATTCATTGCAGCCAAGCCGCCGCAAGGCGCACCGGGTGCCCCGCCCATGACCCTGGCCCCCTACGCCTGCGACCCTGCCCAGTCGCGCGGCCGGCGCCATCCGGTCACGCCGGCGCCCACGCGCGACGACTTCCAGCGCGACCGCGACCGCATCGTGCACTCCACCGCGTTCCGCCGGCTGGTCTACAAAACGCAGGTGTTCCTGAACCACGAGGGCGACCTGTTCCGCACCCGGCTCACGCATTCGCTGGAGGTGGCGCAACTTGCCCGCTCCATCGCCCGCTCGCTGCGGCTGAACGAAGACCTGACCGAGACCATCGCCCTGGCGCACGACCTCGGCCACACGCCCTTCGGCCACGCCGGGCAGGATGCGCTCAACGACTGCATGGCTGCGCACGGCGGCTTCGAGCACAACCTGCAAAGCCTGCGCGTGGTCGACTGGCTGGAGCACCGCTACCCCGACCACGATGGCCTGAACCTGAGCTTCGAGACGCGCGAAGGCATCCTCAAGCACTGCTCCGCCGCCAACGCGCGCCTGCTGGAGGCGGCCGAGCCGGGCGGTGTGGCGCGCCGCTTCATCGACGGCACGCAGCCCAGCCTGGAGGCGCAACTGGCCAACCTGGCCGACGAGATCGCCTACAACGCGCACGACATCGACGACGGCGTGCGCTCGGGCTTGCTCACGCTGACGCAGGTGGCCGAGGTGCCGCTGTTCGCCCGGCACCTGCGCACGGTGCGGGCCGAATACCCGCGGCTGGCCGAGCGCCGCACGCTGTACGAGGCCATCCGCCGCATGCTGTCGGCGCAGATCTACGACGTGATCGACGCCACCGGCGCCGCGCTGGCCGCCGCCGCGCCGCGCAGCGCCGACGATGCGCGCCGTACCGGCCGGCTGGTGCAGTTCAGCGCCGAGATGCGCGCGCAGTCCAGCGCGCTCAAGCGCTTTCTGTTCGCCAACCTGTACCGCCACCCGCAGGTGGTCGACACCACCGCGCAGGCGCGGCAGGTGGTGCGCGAGCTGTTCGCCGCCTACCTCGACCGGCCCGCCGAGCTGCGCCCCAGCTTCGCCGAGCGCCCCGACCGCGAACGCGCCGTGGCCGACTACATCGCCGGTATGACGGACCGCTTCGCCCTGCGCGAGCACGAGCGGCTGACCGGCCAGCGCCTGCTGGCATGAAGCGTTTCAATGTGGGAGCGGCCATGGCCGGGATGGCAGCCATTGAAGAGCGAGACGCGCTGATCGCGGGCAAGCCCGCTCCCACAGTCTGGGTCAACGCGTGCTGGGCAGGGCACGCCTCATGAGCATGTCGCCCGCGTCCCAGCCGCACCCCCACGCGCCGTGGATCGTCATCCTCGCCGGCGTCAGCGCCGCGCTGCACGTGGGCAAGCTGCCGCCGGCCATTCCGGCGCTGCAGGCCGACCTGGGCATCACGCTGGTGCAGGCGGGGTTCCTGCTGTCGCTGGTGCAGCTGGCCTCGATGGCGCTGGGCATCGTCGCCGGGCTGATGGCCGACGGCATCGGCCTGCGGCGCAGCATGCTGGCGGGGCTGGGCATGCTCACCGTGGCCGGCCTGGCCGGCGGCTGGGCGCACGATGCCGCCAGCCTGCTGGTGCTGCGCGCCGTGGAGGGCGTGGGCGTGCTGCTGGTCACCGTGCCGGCGCCCAGCCTAGTGCGGCGCACCGTGGCACCGGCGCAGATGACGCGCATGCTCGGCTTCTGGGGCGCCTTCATGCCGTTCGGCACCGCCGTGGCGTTGCTGCTGGGGCCGCTGGTTATCGGCACCTGGCGCTGGCCGGCGTGGTGGTGGCTCACGGCGGCGCTGACGGCGGCGATGGCGCTGTGGGTGCGCGCCGTCGTCCCGCGCGATCCGCACGCGCACCAGCGCCGCGCCGCCGATGGCGAGCGCTGGCCACAGCGCCTGGCCGCCACGCTGGGCTCGCGCGGGCCGTGGCTGGGCGCGCTCACCTTCGGCGTGTATTCGGCGCAGTGGCTGGCGGTGATCGGCTTTCTGCCGGCGCTGTACCAGCAGTCCGGCTGGGGCGGCGCGCGGGGTGCGGTGCTGACGGCGCTGGTGGCGGCCGTCAACATGCTCGGCAACATCGCCGCCGGGCGCCTACTGCACCGCGGCGTGGCGCCGCAGCGGTTGTTGTGGAGCGGCTTCGGCGCCATGGCACTGGGCGCCTTCCTGGCCTTCGGCACGCTCACGGCCGACGCGCCGGTGGCGCGCTACGTGGGCGCGCTGCTGTTTTCCAGCGTGGGCGGGCTGATCCCCGGCACGCTGTTCGGCCTGGTGTCGCAACTGGCGCCGGGCGAGCGCACCATCGCCACCACAGTCGGCTGGATGCAACAGCTTTCCGCCGTCGGTCAGGTCAGCGGCCCACCGCTGGTGGCCTGGGTGGCGGGCGTGGCGGGGGCTGGCAGCACACCTGGGTGGTCACGGCCAGTTGCTGCGTGGCCGGCGCGCTGCTGGCGGCGCTCATCGGGCGGCAGCTGCGGTCTTATGAATGAAATCGGCCTCTGGCGCCCGTCCACGTTGCGTCAGCAGCTATCATTAGTGTAGTAAATGCCACTCCTAGTCCAAGGCACAATGCCGTCATGAGCACAGCCCGTGATCCCGCTTCCGTACCGCCCGACACTGTGATCGCCGACACCCGCCGCTGGCTCGAGCGCGCGGTGATCGGCCTCAACCTGTGCCCCTTCGCCAAGGCGCCGCACGCCAAGGGGCAGATTCACTACGCCGTGTGCGAGGGCGACGACCGCCAAGCCCTGCTGACGATGCTGCGTGCCGAGCTGCAGGCCCTGGCCGACGCCAGCCCGGATGAGCGCGAAACCACGCTGCTGATCGCCCCGCGCGGCTTCGACGACTTCCTCGACTTCAACGACCTGCTCGATGAGGCCGACGCGGTGGTGACGGCGCTGGACCTGGACGGCACGCTGCAGGTCGCCCCGTTCCATCCGCGCTTTCAGTTCGCCGGCACCGACGAGGATGACATCACCAACGCCACCAACCGCGCGCCGTACCCCACGCTGCACCTTATCCGCGAAGAAAGCATCGACCGCGCCGTCGAAGCCTTCCCCGAGGCCGAGGCGATCTACGAGGCCAACATGGCCACGCTGGAGAAGCTGGGCCATGAAGGCTGGGCGGCGCTGGGCGTGGGGCCCTCCACCGAGGCGCAGTGATGATCGAACTGCGGCTGATGTGCTCTTGATTTGAGAGCTGTTGGCGCCCGATTCATAAGCGCAGCAGCCCGTCATTCTTCAAATTCTCTGGCATGCCACCGCGCACCGTCGGCCCGACATGCTGATCACCGTGCACCGCGAACTCAACCTGCTGACGGCGCACACCGTGCGCGGTCTGCTGGTCAGCGAAGGCATCGCGGCGACGCTTTTCAGCGAGCACATGATTGCGCTCGCATGGTCGAAATCGCTGGCCTACGGCGAAGTTCAGATTCAGGTGCCTTCGATCCAGGCGGACCAGGCCCGCGCCGTGCTCGCGGACTGGCAGCAGGGCGTGTTCGAGGAGGCCCTGGAGGAACAACTGGCGCTGCCTGCCGACCTTTGCCCACGCTGCGCCGCCCGCGATTGGCGGCCTGTGCGTGCCCAGGGCGCACTCTTGGCGTTGCTGGCCTGGACGGTGCTCATGCTCACACTGGTCCCTGCGCCGCCGCCGCTCACCGGTCGCCGCTGCGGTGCCTGCGGCCATGCCGAGCCCTGTCGCGCAAGCGAGAATGCCGCATGAACAAGCGCCACGCCTCACGCAGCCTCTCCTCGAGCGCTTCAAAAACAAAAGCGCCTGGCGCCCATCCAGCAAGCGCCGGCGCCGGAAAAGGTGCTGGGAACCCCGTGCTTGCCGAACTGCGCCCCGGCCAGTCGGTCGAACTGCTGAAGGAACTGCACATCCTCACCCGCGATGGCCGACTGAACCAGGATTCGCGCCGCAAGCTCAAGCAGGTCGAGCACCTGGTGCAGTTCATCGAGAAAATCGTCGCCGAAATCACGCCGCATGCCGGCGAACTGACGCTGGCCGACCACGGCGCCGGCAAGTCGTACCTGGGCTTCATCCTGTACGACCTGCTGCTGAAGGGGCAGGGCAGCGGCGTGGTGCACGGCATCGAGACGCGGCCCGAACTGGTGGAGCGTTCGCGTGCCCTAGCCGGGCGGCTGGGCTTCGAGCGCATGCGCTTCTTGAACATCGCCGCCGCCGATGCCGCGCACGACAGCGCGCTGCCCGAGCGCTTCGACATCGTCACCGCCCTGCACGCCTGCGACACGGCGACCGACGACGCCATTGCCTTTGGCCTGGTCAAAAAGCGCAGGCCATGGTGCTGGTCCCCTGCTGCCAGGCCGAGCTGGCCGCCAACCTGCGGCAGTCGAAGGCGCTGCAACTGTCGCGCACGCCGCTGGCCGAGCTGTGGCGCCACCCGCTGCACACGCGCGAAATGGGCAGCCAGCTGACCAACGTGCTGCGCTGCCTGTACCTCGAATCGCAGGGCTACAGCGTGACGGTGACCGAGCTGGTCGGCTGGGAACACAGCCTGAAGAACGAGCTGATCATTGCCCGCTACACCGGCCACAAGAAGCGCCGCGCCGGCGAGCGGCCGCGGGCATTGCTGGGCGAGTTCGGGTTGGCGTCGTTGCTGCCGCTGCGCTATCCGGCGCTGGCGGATGGCCCATCGTCCC
Source organism: Ottowia beijingensis (assembly GCF_013423955.1). Lineage (GTDB taxonomy): Bacteria > Pseudomonadota > Gammaproteobacteria > Burkholderiales > Burkholderiaceae_C > Ottowia > Ottowia beijingensis. Next base: position 2,686,469 of record NZ_JACCKX010000001.1, read on the forward strand.
AGGATGCAACCCCGCCACGCAGGATGGAGCATGAGCACTTTCGAGAACCCGCGCCCAGACTCCGGCAAGTTGCTGGAGACCATGGTCAGCCGCCTGCTGCAGGGCGAATCACTGGCCGCGTTCAGCGACTGGTTTGCCAGCCCCGATGGCCCGCTGGCTACCGTGGCCCCCGCACCGACCCGCTGGGTGCCCGGGCCATGGCACGCGCGTTGTGGGCCGCCGTGCCGCTGCCGCAAAACCGCTGGCGCCCGCGCGGGTTGCCCAAGCTGGAGCGCAACGACCCGTGCTACTGCGGATCGGGCCGCAAATACAAGCACTGCTGCGCCGCCTGGGCCGATCTGCCGCTGCCGATCGAGCCCGAGATGCTGATGGCGCTGGCTATTCAGCACGCACCGCCGCAGGCGCTGGATCTGGGCAACCTGCGCACGCTGCCGCCGCACGCGCTGGCGCAGGCGGCCATGTTCTGGATGGAGCAGGGCCGCCCCGAACAGGTCGAGCGCGTGCTGGCGCCGCTGTTCGAGCAGGCCGAGGGCCTGGACGAGCGCCATGAGCCCGCCTTCGACATCCTGATGGATGCCCTGCAAGCGCTGGGCCAGCAGACGCGCCGCCTGGCCCTGGCGCGGCGCATCGGCCAGAGCCGCGACAAGGCGCTGGCCGTTGCCGCGCTGGGCCGCGAGGTGAGCATGCTGGCCGATCAGGGCGACTACCGTGGTGCGTGGGCGGTGTTCAAGCAGGCGCAGCGCGCCGCGCCTGATGACCCGCAACTCTGGCACCTGGAACTGGTCACCCTGCTGGCCGAGGGCCGGGCCGACGAAGCGCGGTTGCGCGGTCCGCTGCTGGCCGCCAAGGCGCGCCGTGGCGGGTTCGATGAACTGGCGCTGGTGCTGCAGGACCTGGCCGAGCACGGCCTGCAGGCTGCGTACGAGCACATGGCCGAAGATGCCGGTGGCTTCGACGCAGAAAGCACGCGCGACTGGCTGGCGCTGTGCGCCCAGGTGCCCGACACGCTGGATGCCGACGCCGTCCGCGCCGCCTACCGCATCGAAACCCAGGGCACGGCCCGCCGGTCCGCCAAGCCGTCAGTAGATGCCGTCAAGGCGCTGACCGCCGGCATGCGCTGGCTGCGCGTGCGCCCCGCCCGGGCGCTGGCGGCGCTGGAGCGGCGCTGGCAGCGGCGTTTTCCGGTCGATAAGCCCATGTCGACCCAGCTGCTGGGCGATGCCGAAGCGCTGATCGAAGACGCCTTCTGGGCTGCCGAATTCCTGCGCCTGAGCCCCGAAGGCTGGATGAGCGTGCAGGTGCTGGACGACTTGCTGCTGGCCGCGCAGGAGCGCGTGCTGATGGACGAATCCGCCGCCGATCTGCAAGCCGCCTGGCGCCTGGCCGAGCACGCGCTGCGCCTGCTGCATGCGCTGTGGCACACCGTGCCCGATGCCGCCAGCGCGCGGCAGGCGCGCCTGGGTGCCGAGTGGGCGCACGCGGGCACCCAGCCGCTGCTGCGTCTGCTGGCGCAAATCATCGACCTCGGCCATGCCTGCCAGCGTGACGTGCTGGCGCTGGCTGAATGGGGCCTGGCGCTGAACCCCGTGGACAACCACGGCTGGCGCGCGCAAGTGACCGATGCCTATATCGCGCAAGGCCGCGCCGCCGATGCGCTGGCCCTGCTCGACCAATACCCCAACGACTGGCCACCCGCGCAGCACCGTCGCGCGCTGGCCTTGTACGTGCTGGGCCGCCCCGACGAAGCCGCCGCCGTGCTGGCGCAGGCCCATGCCGAGTACCCGCGTTCATGCAGGCGCTGTGGCCCGACATGCTGGACGTGCCTGAAGCCGAACAAGGCCCTGGCATGCGCGTGGGCGGCTCCCTCGCGGCCTACGATTACCGCGTCGAAGCCCGCGCCGACTGGGTGCGCACCGGGGCGCTGGCCTGGGCGCGCAGCCTGGCCCTGCCCGTCAAGCCCGCGCGCAAGACCCGCGCCGCCACCAGGAAGCGCGCCGCACCGAAGGGCGCTGCTGGCATGTCGAACCTGCTGGCGGGCGGCACCGGTGCCGACGACCTGGCCCTGCCCGAGAGCGCGCGCCAGCACCTGCGCCGCCACAGCGACTGGCCGCGCCTGCACGGTTTTCTGGCCGCCTTGGCCTGGGCGCCCGATCTCGTCATGCCCGGGCGCTGGCTGCCGGGCGTGCTGGACTGGCGCACCAACGCACTGCCCAAGACCCAAGCCGCTCAGCTCAAGGCGATCAACGCCGACATGGATGCCATCATGCGGCTGTACAACAGCCTGAACGCGCCCCTGGCCAACGCGCAGGCGGGCATGGCCATGCCGCTGCCGGCGCCGGCCTTGGCGCAAGCACTGGGTACGGAAGAGGGCGGTGCGGTGACGGACGAAGCGTGGCACACCTGGGCCGCCGGCTTTGTGCAGGGGGCGGAGCTGAGTGCCGCCGGCTGGCGCCGCCTGGGCCACCCGCTGCAGGCCAAGCCTTTGCGCCGCGCGGGCGCTGCGTCCACCAGCGCCAGCGCGTTCATGGTGCTGCATGCACTGGCTGCCCGTGCGCCGCGCGCCGTGGCGGGGATGAGCCGGCCTGGCAACCCGTGCAGGACGATGGCCAGCCCTTGCTGCTGGGGCTGGACGATACGCCGCAGACCGTGCCCCCGGCGGATCAGATCCAGGGGCGCTGAACCTGCTGTGGCCGTCGGTGCTGGCGGCCCGGCTGGCGCGTCAGAGCGCGTTTGGCGGGGCGGCGATTCAGTTCGACAGCTTTTCGCTGGATTGAGCGCGGCGGTCTGGGTACTGCCCGCCTGAGCCGCGCTCGATGCCCGCCAGGTCGCGCCGCGACTGCACCTGCGCGAACCCCGCGGCACTGAGCAGCGCGCGCACCGCGCCAGCCTGATCCCAGCCGTGCTCCAGCAGCAGCCAGCCGCCGGGCGCCAGGTGCGCAGGCGCCTGCGCCACGATGCGGCGGATGTCGTCCAGCCCATCGGCGCCGCTGACCAAGGCCTGGCGCGGCTCGTGTGCCAGCGCGGGCAGGTGCGGGTCGGTGTCGGCAATGTAGGGCGGGTTGCTGACGATCAGGTCAAGGCGTTCGCCCGCCACTGGCGTCAGCCAGTCGCCCAGGCGCATGTCGACGCGCAGGCCCAGCCGCTCGGCATTGGCGCGCGCCACGGCGAGCGCGTCGGCGCTGGCGTCCACCGCCACCACCTGCGCCAGCGGCCGCTGCTGCGCGATGGCCAGCGCGATGGCGCCGCTGCCCGTGCCCAGGTCGAGCACGCGGCGCGGTGCATCGGCGGGCAGCAGGGCCAGCGCCCAGTCGACCAGCGTCTCGGTATCGTCGCGCGGGTCGAGCACGCGGGCATCGACGCGCAGCGTGAGGCCGTGGAAGGCCTTCTCACCCGTCAGATAGGCCAGCGGCTCGCCCGCCAGCCGGCGCGTGGCCAGCGCCTGCAGGCGTGCGTCGGCTTCGGCGGGCATCGCATCGGTGTCGTGCGCCAGCAGCCAGGCGCGGGCGTGCGTGGGCTGCTCCAGCACGTGCAGCAGCAGCATCTGCGCCTCCAGCCGGGGCAGGCCGCGTGCTTGCCAGTGGCGCAGGGCGTTGGACAGGGTGGTCACTGATTGCTATTGAAAAGGAAGCTGCTTGCGCTGTAGGGACGGGCGCTGGAGGCCTATTTTGCTTGCGGGAAGCATAGGAGTCATCCTGACAAGCAACCTTCATGGGGCGCTTGTGGGAGCGGGCTTGCCCGCGATAGGGCGTCTCATTCTTCGACGCGCCGCCATCGCGGCCAAGGCCGCTCCTACAGTGTCAGCATGGCGCAACGCCCACGAACATCACGGCGCGCTCATCCGATCCACCACGTCGCGCACGCCGGCCACGCTGCGCGCGGTCTGCACGGCCAGGGCGCGGTCGGCCGGGTTGGCCAGTTGCCCGCTCAAAATCACCACGCCGCCTTCGTAGGTGTCGACGCCCAGATTGCTGCCGGCCAGCGCGGGCTGTGCCGCCAGCGCGGCGCGCACCCGGTCGGCCACGCGTTGCGCGCCGGCGGTGGAGCCGGAGGCGCCATCCCACACCTCGGGCGCCTTGCGCAAATCCGGCACAGGAATCTCGATGCGCGTGGGCGTGGCGCCCCAGGGCGTGCCGCCGGTGCCGCAGCCGGCCAGCAGCGACAAGGCCGCCGCGCCTGCCAGCAGCAGGGCAGGGCGGTGCGAGGAGGTGGCGTTCAGGGGCATGGTGTCGGTCCTTTGCTGTGTGAATGTGGTTGTGGCGTCCTGATTCCAGTTCCAGTTCAATGCGTCAATCGCCGTCATCCCGGCGAAGGCCGGATTCATGTTGCTCCGCCCACGGCGTCTGGATCGCGGCTTGCGCCGGAATGACGAGCTATGGCAGCTTCGATCTGGAATTGGAATGAGGCAGGTCTTCGGCACGCAGGGTGGAGGATAGGGATGTCGGAGCCGGAATCAAATCAAGGGGAGTATCGGTTGTTTGCGCTTTATTCACGGGCGCTTGCGGGTTTCATGCAGTGGAGTATGTGATGCATGAAGGGTTGCGTGGCAGCGCTTCGGCGCCAAGCAGCGCGTTCACCCAAGGTGCCGTGCCAGCGTAATGGCCCATGGTATGCGGCCTGGCGCGGCGGCGCAGCCACCCACGGCTTTCCAACGCCGGAACGGCTCAGGCGTTGACCTCCAGCTCGGCAACCTGCTCGGCCTCGCGCGCAGCCTGCAGCGCATCCAGTACATCGGCCAGGTCGCCTTCCATCACCATTGCCACCTTGTACAGCGTCAGGTTGATGCGGTGGTCGGTCAGCCGCCCCTGCGGGAAGTTGTAGGTGCGGATGCGGTCGCTGCGGTCGCCGCTGCCGATCAGGCCCTTGCGCGTGGCGGCCTCCTTGGCGGCGCGCTCGCTGCGCTCCTTCTCCTGCAGGCGCGCCTGCAGCACCTGCAGCGCCTTGGCCTTGTTGGCGTGCTGGCTGCGGCCGTCCTGGCATTCGGCCACCATGCCCGTGGGCAGGTGCACCACGCGCACGGCCGAATCGGTCTTGTTGATGTGCTGCCCGCCCGCGCCGGATGCGCGGAAGGTGTCGATGCGCAGATCGGCCGGGTTTAGCGTGATCGCCTCGGCCGCATCCGGCTCGGGCATCACCGCCACGGTGGCGGCACTGGTGTGGATGCGGCCCTGCGTCTCCGTCACCGGCACGCGCTGCACGCGGTGCCCGCCCGACTCAAAACGCAGCCGGCCATAGGCGCCGTCGCCCTCGATGCGCAGCACCACCTCCTTGTAGCCGCCCAGCTCCGCCGGCGACTCGCTCATCACCTCCACGCGCCAGCCTTCGCCTTGCGCGTAACGCGTGTACATGCGCGCCAGGTCACCCGCGAACAGGGCCGACTCATCACCGCCCGTGCCCGCGCGGATCTCGAGGAAGGCGTTGCGCGCGTCATCGGGGTCCTTGGGCAGCAGCATGCGCTGCAGCTCGGCCTCCAGCTCGGTCAGTTCGGCTTCGGCGGCGGCAATCTCCTCGCGCGCCATGTCGGCCATGTCCGGGTCGTCAAGCAACTCGTTGGCCGCGGCCAGGTCTTTCTCGCGCTGCTGAAAGCGCGCCCAGCGCCCTGCCACCGCGGCCACCTCGGTGTGCTCGCGCGACAGCTTCATGAACTGCCCCATGTCGGCCATAACATCGGGCTGGGTCAGCAGAAAATCCAGCTCGCCCAGGCGATCAGTGTGGCGCTGGAGTTGGTGGCGCAGTGAATCTCGCATCATCAGGGCGAGGATTGTCGCGCAAGAAAAAGCTGGCCATCCATAGGCGGCCAGCTTTTTCAGCTTGAAAGATATACGTGGCTGCGTTCTTATTTGCCCCAGCAATCCTGCACAGTTGCTGTCCCAGATACCCCTCGGACTCCCGCGTTCGTCAGCGTGTAGTTGCCGCATTTGTCACCGGCCTGTGAATTCTTTGGAGTTCCGGTGAGGGTGTACGTGGTGCCGTCTGAAGTCAATGAAATGTCGTAGCGATCGGCCGGAACTTTCTTCAGGCTGTCAGGAAAGTTGGCCGTTAGAGGATAGGTGCCAGTAGCCGTGGCCGCCCGCTCCATCCACTGCGCTGCCTGCAACATCCCGGCACGTGCCTCGGCGCGGTGACCACGTCGAACGTACTCAGCATAACTGGGATACGCGATGGCGGCCAAGATGCCGATCACGGCGACGGTGATCATCAACTCAATCAGTGTGAAGCCGCGCTGGCGCTTCGTCAAAAAGGGCTTCCATTCATGGTGGCCCAATGCACTTTAGTGCGGCGTTATCTCAACTGGCGCCAGTTGGGGCGCAGCAGCAGTTCGGGCAGCTTGGCGAGATTGTCGGCAACGCCATCGCTGCCAGCTCTTCTTTGCTCGAACTTTGAACCTACTCGAAGCTCTTTGGGCGAAGCTGTCATGCGGGCATAGCCAGCATCGATGCTGTTGTAAACCCCCGTGGTGACGCCGTTCGCATCCGTGGTCGTATTGCCGTCCACATTCATCAAGGGTGCACCCGCCGGCAGACCGGTCGTGATGTTCAGCAACGTCCGGAAGTTCTTGACGGAACGGGGCGAAGGCGTGCACACCTCTTCACTGTCTGCGGTCGCGCTGCCCGATGCGGGAACCTCTGTAATGATTTCAAGCAGGTTGCCGCCATCATAAAAATCGATGGATGCCAGTGATCGTTCACCGACTTCGGGCAGATCCATGTACCAGCCTTTCTTCTCGGTGCAGTCTGTGGCGTCCTCAGGGCAGTCATATTTCACCCTGGTCGCCTCCAGTTTCCAGAACGTGCGGCCAGAACTGATCCCGCCACCTGCGCGCTGTGAACCTTCATCCACGGACTGTGATTGCAGTTGTGCACGGGTCACCGTGGCCGGTGTTGGATTGCTGTCCTTGACCTTGACTTTGCCTCGTGAGGCGCCCGCCGCCGTTTCCACTTCATAGCGGGTATTGTCAAGAACGGAGTAGAGGCTTTGCCTAGAAACGTCAGTCCGGTCGCCTTCGGTGAGGTTTCGACCCGTTCCGAAGGCCACCATCAGGCCGCCCACTTCGCGGTTCGGACGGAACACGGGTGGGGTTGTGATGGGCTGCCGGCTGATGCCGCCGCTCGGCGATGTGTAAGTGGCGCGAAACAACTCCTTTCCGCCAAAAGCGACCTTCCATTGCGCAGGGTCGTTGCTGGCGATGTCGAACTTCCACATGTTGCCCCGCAGATCACCAGCGTAGACAAAGTCGGGAATGCCGTCGCCGTTGACGTCAAGGAACTGTGGAGTCGAGAGTCCGTTGGATTTCGCCTCGGCATGGTCGGTGGGTACAGCCGGGATGATTTTCAGCGACTTGTCGCCATCCAGGTACTGGATCAGGAGTACGGGTCGCTCATTCACGCTGTTGTAGCCATTACCCAGAACAACGGCCCAACGGTTGTCGTTTGTACGTGTAATCTGAAGCGCCCGCTGAGTATTGTTTTCAGCAACCACGGGGCCGCCAAAGATGTGTCCAATGTCTTTCCACTTCTCGGGCCAATCGGGGTCGGATGGGTCGGCATTGAACGCTGTCTTGTCCATCACCACCAGACTGCCAGCCTTGGTTTTCACAAAATCCGAGGGCGTCGAACCATCACTGGCGCCTGGATTGGTCACATCCAGCACGAAGAAACCCTTGCCACCCGCACCCAACGTGCCCACCAGATAAGTTGCCCAGTCGGCGGCCGTATTACCAGAGCCGAGTTTCAGGTCGCCGGTAAAGGGCGAGCCATCAACATAATATTGATGATCGTAGTTAGGCCGCGTCAAGGCGGGAAGATTTTTGATGACGCCCTGAGGAACGTAGGCAATCTTCTCGGTGCCATCGGTGGCGGAGAATCCGTGCAGCATGCCATCATTGCCGCCAACATACAGCATCGGCGTGCGCTTGCGCTGAGCTGCGGTGAAGGCGGTATAGCCACCAAACGAGTAGGCACTGGCGGGTTGACCGATGTACCAGACCGCAGAGTTGACGATATCCCCTGCCGAGACTTGCGGGTCCGGAAGGTTCCTCCCGTTTGATCTTGTTCCTTGCTGCGGTCACCGCGGATGAAGTTAACGCGGTCTCGTCCGACGGCATCGGTGTCCGTTCCCTTGAGCAAGGTCTTCTGGGCATCGCTGAGGGGTGACGACGCAGTCAACCATTCAAAGGAAATGCCGGTGCGCGTTTCGTCGTTGAATGAAAGCACCAAACGATCAGGAATGCTCGAGGTTGGAATAGCATCCAATTTATCGGCAGTGGTTAACCCTTGGCCCGCACCGGTCGTGCCCCATGCGGTGTTCGGGGAGACGGTTCCGCTGGTCGAAATGGAATTGGACGCGACGTAACCGTACCATCGATTGGCCAGAGAGTTCTGGTCATCGGCTGCCACATAGCTTGCTTGGTAGGCCGACGTGCCTACGCGACTGATCGAGCCCGAAGCCGAGGTGAAACTGGTCACAGGTTGGCTGGTGTCGGCGATGATCGCGCCAAAATTCGCTCGAAAACGGGTGTCAGATCACCACCGGTCACAGGGAAAACTCTCCACGGCTGTTTATGGCCATGTGCCAGAGTTCTTCAGGACGGTAGCGATCATAATAGGTTTCAGAAAGGGACAGCGTTGTGTCTGTCCAAAATTTCCCCGGTGACCACGTCTGTCAGCCCCGACCCGTACATGCCGCCCGTGAACAGCGGGTTGGTGCCACTGTTGGTCCACTGGCTGGCTGTTTTTCCATAGCCAATGGTGTAGTGCTTCATATGCTGCCAAGTGGCAGGGTTGTTCTTTGGGTTCCAGTACTCTTCAAGCGTCTGCGATCCTGTCGTCGATACAAAAGTCTCGTCACCGGATTGAATAACATCAGGAATGATTTCGTTGGCAATGCTGGGCTGAAGGTCGGTCGACCAGTAATGAAACGCCATGTCCGACAAGGTGGGATAAGCAAAATGGCGAGTCACTGCCCAGCGAGTACATTGCCCTGAGCGATTCCAAGCGTTGCACGGGCTTCCGTCGTTAGGATTCGTGGTAACGTTGTATGTCGTCGTGGCGGTACCACCCCCAGCACCCTGATACACCTGAGTCTGCGGGTCAGTGGTCGAGTACGACTTGCCGTCTGGAAACGTGACGTTCGTGCGATCAGCGTCGGAGATGCGCTCCGCCGAGTCACTTGCCATCTTCGCCTGGAAGCCGAAGGCGTTGAAAGCGGGCGCAATGTCTTCCCTGTATCGGTTCCAGCCACCGTCCGAGAGGAAAATGTGGTAAGCCTTGCGGCAAGTCAGAGGATTATCGTCTGCCGTTCCTGGGACCGTATTCCAAGGATTATCGGCGCCCGTTTTCTTGAGGTATTCGCCGGCGTTCCAAACCATCTTGTGAGACGGGGTCCAGCCGCCTTCTACCAAGCCTGCAACCCAGGTGCTGAAATTGGCCTTGTGCGTGCCAGAGAAAATATTCAAGGCGTTTTTATTCTGACAGCCACCGCTGTTCGACGGAATATTGTCGCAAGTGAATGACTGCCAAGCCAAGCGAAACCTGTTGTCGTAGGTCGACTGGTTGATCAGTGTGTTCTGAAGCCCTTCCTTGAGCCACTGAATTCGCTTCTTGCCGGTGCCGTCCAAGTTGTTCATGCTCCCCGAGTTGTCCACGCTGAGAATGACGTTCGGGGCGGGCATTCTATAGGCGGAGCCAGCAGGATATTGCGCCAAATCCAGAGGGGCACCAAGCAATGGAAGCGGCAAACCGATCGTGGCAACTACTGCCGCAATCACTCTTTTTCTTGGCAGGATAGATTTTTTCATAGCGATCATCCCTAGGTATCTACAGACTATGTGGGTCTTTCCTTAGACCGATCTTGCTTATTCAACAGCCTGCAATGACAAAGTGGACTGCAGAACCACTGTCGTCGTGGGGCGATTGCCTTGAGCGATGGCGGTGATGCGATAAACCCATGGTTTTTTCCGACTGGGTGCGAAACGCTCCACGTTGGAGCCGGGCGGCATGCCGGCTAACAGGGAGACATTGGGGTCTACATAGGGCAGGATTTCCACCCAGTACCAAGCGCGTCGGTTTCCCGCCGTGCCGCTCAAAATGGGGTTGGCGGTAGCCGCAGCATCTGCGCCCGTAAACTGACCGTAATGGGCCGCCACGTTGTCATCCTTCATGGCCGTCAAGGTGGCCGAGTCGTTCCAGAAATCCTGAGGGTCTGCCCGCTTCTGGCAAATGCCCTTGTAGCACTTGAGTGTCGGGCTCCTGTCCTGAATCTCCGAAAGTGTCTGTTCAAGATCTTTCGTCTCGATATCGAAGAAGACAGCCGTGGCGCGGCGACATACATCCTCTTTGGCGGGATCATTGACGCAAATCGAGCCGTCGGGCTGTACGCCACGAATATCGAACTCGGCGTCTTGCAGCATGGCCTGCGCAGCTTCGAAAGTGCGCCGATAGTCGGCGTCGTTGCCGACTACAACTTCACCGAACAAAGCGCTGCGCGACGCCCACAGCGCCAGCAACATGGAGAGCAGCACTAGGACGATAACGACATACAGAGCCACGCCCTTCTGTCGCCTAGCCAGCGATAGCGATAAGGGGATGCTGCGAGTACGGTTCTCGGGCCGTCCTGGCAAAGAAAACAGAGTCATCATGTCACTTACCCCGCCAGTCCCTGGCTGCGCAATTGGTAGGTGCTGCGGAAAACCATCTTGAGGCGGTTGTCGTAGCTGGCGTCTTCGCTATTGCAGTTCTTGTACGTGGCGCCGCTAAGGCCGCCGATGGCTTCCTTGCTGGTGAGCTCCAGGCAAACCTCAACGGCATAAACGCTGTTCCAGTTGGTGATGTCGTCAGGGTTCGTCAGGTACTGCATGGTGGTGGTGCCATGGGGTTGCACGGCATAGCGAACCTGCCAGTCAGTCACGCCGTCAATGATGGCTTGAGTGCCACCGCCACCAGAGCCAGTGCAAACCAACTCGCCGTTGTCGTTCAATGAAAACCGGCTCGAGATCACGGGCGTGGTGGCTGGGCTGGACTTGCCTGGGTTTTGTCCGAGGCAGTCACGTAGCTGCGATTCGGTCACTAAGCTGCCCTCGGGTTTGATCTTTTCGGCGTAGTTTTGGTAACCGACGGTGAACGCGGGTCCCGTGGTTCCGGAAAGTGTGCTGACTCTCCGGTCGAAAGGAGGACGCAAGCCTTCGGGGTCAGGCGCATCAAATGCCACCGGCTGCAGCGCTGCAAAAGTGCCGTCACCACTGTAAAAGACAGGTTCGGATTGAGGTTGAGTTCAACGCTCCCCGCTTGACGAACCTGGCGGCCAATCACACTGAAAGCGTACGAGGCCTGCTGCTGCATGGTCGATGCGTCGGAGATGGTTCCGCTGACGCTGCGGGACGACATCAGCGCGACTGTGGCAACCGCAACCACCATCAACCCCAGTGCAATGCCGACCATCAGTTCGATCAGCGTCACGCCTTTCTGGCGACGGACGGAGGAATTTAGATAGGCCATTTGAGGCAACTCCAAGGCTGGTCAGTTCCGCATCAATTGGGGCAATACAACGCACCACCCCTACGCTCCATGGCGTGCAACGCTGCAGAGGCTGTAGGTACTGCAGATGACAGAGCAGACCATCGGGACATTTGACCTCTCCACCAGCGCTGTCGGTGCCGGTTACGGTGAATACAGATTTGAGTTGGGTGGTTTCGGCCACTGTGCGTTCCTGACCATCGAGGTTGTATTCACCTTCTCGCCAGCCGATCAGTACCCCCAACTGGCGGGCACCGCCACTTGAACGAAAACCTGGGCACTGCCTCCGGGTAAATTGGATATCACGTTCTGACGCCATTGCCAGATGTCGTATTCCGCCAGTTCAGCCGGTGTGCAAGGGGCAGTGCCGCAATCGACCGCTGCGGAAGCAGGTGTGCCGGTGTAGGCCGCCAGGTTGCCCAACGCGTTCGGGTTGTTCTGCATGCGCTCGCCGAGATCCTCGATCAACCGGATAGCTTGGGCGCGGCGCGCGCCGGCCTGCGTGTCCACCAATGTGCGCATCTGTATGCCGAGGAGCCCGAACAGCGCCACAGCGGTAACAACCAGCGCCACAAGGGATTCAATGAGCGTGATGCCGCTCTGGCTGTGACGAGTGCTGCCTGTGCTCATACGTTTCGGGTGGAGGGGATTTACTGGCACGGTGGATCCTCAATGACTTTGACGCGCCCCCGGAACTGACACAGACGCCGCGTGCAGCGGGCGAACTGATACCGCCGCTCACGGGCGTGATGTTGAACCCTTTGGCGTTCAGGCTACCGATGACACCGTTTCGATCCACGGTGAAATACTCGCCGCCGCTGTTGTGCATGACGTTGGTGCGCGCTGCGCCGCTGTAAGTGCGAATCACTTCATTGGCGTCTGGGTTCTTGTCGTTGTTGAGGTCATGAAAGACCACCCAGCCACAGCCCCAACTTTGCTTGGTGCCGGCCAGAGCGCAGTCAGAGGTATTCGATGTTTTCTTGACCACGATGCCACCTCCACGACGCATGGCTTCCGCTCGGGCTAAGTAAACGGTGGAAACCAAAGCCTCCGCTGCGTCGCGCGCGCGCCAGCGCTCAATCAAACTGGTAAAGCTGGGTGCTGCCAAGCTGGCCAAGACAGCCAGCACCGTGATGGCGACCAAGGCTTCGATTAAGGAGAACCCACGATCCTGCCGGTGGTGTAACGCCGATGGCCAGCCATGTTGTGAGCGAGAACACTTGGGTTGCATTGCCTCATAGTAGGCAAGCCACGCTCTATTGGAACGTCTATCGGACGAACGGGAAAAATGCCGGATCAGCGGTCGGGTTTGCCCGACAGCCTGGCGCTGGATGAGCCGGAGGCAGAGCGAAGAAACAACCGCTCCACGGCCTGCGTCGCCTGATCCCGGTGCGCCGGGTCGGCGGCGCGCAGTTCGGCCATGGCGCCGTGCAGCATCTTCTGCGTCAGCCCGCGCGACAGGGCTTCGAGCACGGCCTCGATGTCGTCGCCCTTGGCCAGGCGCTTGCGGGCGCGGGCGAGTTCAAGGGCGCGCCATTCGTCGGCCTGGGCGTTGAGCTGCTGGATCAGGGGCACCACGCCGCCTGCCGGGTCGCGCTGGTCGATCCAGTGCATGAAGCTCTGCACGCCGGCGTCGATGATGGCCTCGGCCTGGGCCACGGCGGCCTGGCGGTTGGCCTGGCCGGTCTGCACCACCTGGGCGAGGTCGTCGACGGTGTAGAGGTAGACGTCGCCCAGGGCCTTCACCTCGGGTTCGATGTCGCGCGGCACGGCCAGGTCGACCATGAAGATGGGGCGGTGGCGACGCTTTTTCAGCGCCCGCTCGACGGCGCCCAGGCCGATGATGGGCAGGGTGCTGGCGGTGCAGCTGACGACGGCGTCGAATTCGTGCAGGCGCTCGGGCAGGTCGGCCAGGCGCATCACCTCGGCACTGAAGCGGGTGGCCAGCTTTTCGCCCCGCTCCAGCGTGCGGTTGGCGATGGCGATGGCCTGCGGCTGGCGCGCGGCGAAGTGGGTGGCGGCCAGCTCGATCATCTCGCCGGCGCCGACGAACAGCACCTTGATCTGGCGCAGGTCCTCGAACAGGTTGCCGGCCAGGCGCACGGCGGCGGCGGCCATGCTGATGGAGTGGGCGCCGATGTCGGTGGAGGTGCGCACCTCCTTGGCGACGGCGAAGCTGCGCTGGAACAGCTGGTTGAGCGTGGTGCCCAGCGCGCCGGCGTCCTCGGCGGCGCGCACGGCGTTCTTCATCTGGCCCAGGATCTGCGCCTCGCCCAGCACCATGCTGTCGAGCCCGCTGGCGACGCGGAAGGCGTGGCGCGCGGCCTGGTCGTTCTGCAGCACATAGGTATGTTCGTGCAGGGCGGCGGGCGATACGTCGCCGGCCTTGGCCAGCCAGCCCAGGGTGTGGTCGATCTGCACGTTGTCGGACGCGCAGTACACCTCGGTGCGGTTGCAGGTGGAGAGGATCGCCGCCTCGGGGTGCCGCAGGTGCGACTGGCGCAGGCCGTGCAGCGCCGGCGCGATCTGGTCGATCGCGAACGCGAAACGGCCGCGCAGATCCAGCGGCGCGGTGTGGTGGTTCAGACCCAAAGCCCAGACAGCCATCTCTCGGATTATAAAATTTGTACGCAATTCGCGGTTTGTGACGTCTCGCGAACTTGACTGGCATCAAGAACATGGACCTGATCGACTTCATCTGGCATCTGGCGGGCTTCGTGGCACCCGCGCTGTTCGTGGCGCCGGTGGTGGTGGGGTTGTCGCATGTTCTGGATCGAAAAAGGGCTGCAGCGCCCAACTGGCGGGCGCGGATAGCTATTAATTTTGCAGTATGCCTGGCGGTGCTGATGCTGGGCCTGGCGCTGCTGGGGCAGGACGGGCGGATGCTGACCTACGGTGCGCTGGTGCTGGCCAGCGCGGCGGCCGAAGCCTGGCGGCCGGCGCGCGGCTGAAGGGCCCGGTGCGGCTGGGTCAGGTGCTCAGGCTGGGCTGAACAGATCGACCCGGTCGGTCACGATGCCGTCGGTGCCCAGCGCAATCAGGCGCTCGGCCGCCCATTCGTCGTTCACGGTGTAGCTCAGGGCGCGCAGGCCCATGCTGTGCACGCGGGCGACCAGGGCCGCGTCCCACAGCGCGTGGTTGCAGACGATGGCGGCGCATTGCAGGCGCGTGGCGATGTCGGCCCAGCCGTCCCACAGTGTGTCCAGCAGCAGGCCGCGCGGCAGGTGCGGCGCCACGGCCAGCGCGCCGAACAGTGACTCAGGCCGGAACGAGGTGAGCAGCGGCGGCACCGGTGCGCCCTGCCACAGGCGCGCGGCCAGTTCGGCCACGGCGCGGCCGGTTTGCTCTTCCACGCCCGGGGTGGGCTTGATCTCGATGTCGAGCAGGCAGCGGTTGGCCAGGCACCAGCGGGCCAGGTTCTGCAGCGTCGGGATCGGCTCGCCGGCGTAGGCGCGCGAGTGCCAGCCGCCGGCATCCAGCTGCGCCAGGGCCGACCAGGGCAGGTCACCGGCCGTCCCGTGGCTGCTGGTGGTGCGCTCCAGCGTGCTGTCGTGCAGCAGAAACACCACGCCGTCGGCCGACAGCTTGGCGTCGCATTCGGCCATGCGGTAGCCATGCTGCGCGCCCAGGCGGAAGGCGGCCAGCGTGTTCTCGGGCGCCAGCTTGCCGGCGCCGCGGTGCGCGATCCAGAAGGGGTAGGGCCAGGGCGGGAGCATGTCTGGTTTATGGGTCAAATTGGCCTCCAGCGCCCTTCCAATAAGCACAGACAGCTATCAATAGGTGAGTAATTCAGGCTTCCAGCCGCACGCCGGTTTCGGCGTCGAAGCCGTGCACGCGGTCTTCCAGCGGCAGCACGTGCAGCGTCTGGCCAGGGGCGGGCGGTGCCTCGATCTCGTTCATGCGCAGAATCGTCCACGGCCCCTGCGCGCCGCCCAGGCGGCCGTACACCAGGCGCTCGGCGCCCAGCATTTCCACCGTTTCCACGGCCAGTGGCCAGCCGCCCGAATCGACCACGCGCAGGTGCTCGGGGCGGATGCCCAGGGTCACACCGTCGCGCACGCCTTCCACGCCGCTCAGCAGGTTCATCGGCGGCGCGCCGATGAAGCTGGCGACGAAGGTGGTGGCGGGGCGGTGGTACACCTCTTCGGGCGTGCCGAACTGCTCCATGCGGCCGGCGTTCATCACCATCATGCGCTGCGCCAGCGTCATGGCCTCCACTTGGTCGTGGGTGACGAACAGGCTGGTAATGCCCAGTTCGCGGTGCAGCTTCTCGATCTCCAGCCGGGTCTGGGCGCGCAGCTTGGCGTCGAGGTTGGACAGTGGCTCGTCGAACAGAAACACCTGCGGCTGGCGCACGATGGCGCGGCCCATGGCTACGCGCTGGCGCTGCCCGCCCGACAGTTCGCGCGGCTTGCGCTGCAGAAAGCTGCCCAGCTCCAGAATCTTGGCCGCCTTGTCCACCCGCGCCCTGATCTCGTCGGGCGGCACCTTCTTGATCTTCAGGCCGTAGGCCATGTTGTCGAACACGCTCATGTGCGGGTAGAGCGCGTAGTTCTGGAACACCATGGCGATGTCGCGCTCGGCCGGCTCCAGGTTGTTCACCACGCGGCCGCCGATGCTGATGGTGCCCTCGGTGATCTCCTCCAGCCCCGCCACCATGCGCAGCAGCGTGGATTTGCCGCAGCCCGAGGGGCCGACGATGACGACGAACTCGCCGTCCTTCACCTCGGCGCTCACGCCGTGGATGACCTGGTTGGCCTTGGGGCCGGTGCCGTAGCGCTTGATGACGTTGTTGAATTCGATGGAGGCCATGGGAAGTCAAATACCGGACGCAGAGGACGCAAAGGATTCGCAGACGACGCAAAAAGACATTCAGAACGGTTTCTTCTGCGTCCTCTGCGAAGTTTCAGCGTTCTCTGCATCCGGCTGTTGAGGATGTTCATTTCTCGGTGTCCACCAAGCCCTTGACGAACCACTTCTGCATCAGCACCACCACCAGCGCCGGCGGGATCATGGCCAGGATGGCGGTGGCCATGATGACGTTCCACTCGTTGGCCGCGTCGCCACCGGCGAACATGCGCTTGATGCCCATCACCACCGGGTACATGTCCTCGCTGGTGGTCATCAGCAGCGGCCACAGGTACTGGTTCCAGCCGTAGATGAACTGGATCACGAACAACGCCGCCATGCTGGTCTTGGACAGCGGCAGCAGCACATCCTTGAAGAAGCGCAGCGGGCCGGCACCGTCGATGCGGGCGGCCTCGGCCAGCTCGTCGGGCACCGTCAGGAAGAACTGGCGGAACAGGAAGGTGGCGGTGGCCGAGGCGATGAGCGGCAGCGTGAGGCCGGTGTAGGTGTTCAGCAGGTTCAGGTCGGCCACCACCTTGTAGGTGGGCAGGATGCGCACTTCCACCGGCAGCATCAGGGTGATGAAGATCATCCAGAACACCAGGCCACGGAAGGGGAAGCGGAAGTACACCACCGCAAAGGCCGACAGCATGGAGATGGCGATCTTGCCGACGGCGATGACCATGGCGGTGACGAAGCTCACCCACAGCATGCGCCCGGCCGGCGGAATGCGGCTGCCGTAGCTGGTCTCGCCGCCGAACAGGGCCAGCCGGTAGGTGTCGATCATGTGCTGGCCGGGCAGCATCGACATGGGCACGTTCTGCACGATCTCGGCCGAGGTCTGCGTGGAGGCGATGAAGGCCAGGTAGACCGGAAAGCCCACCGCCAGCACCCCGAGCAGCAGCACGGCATGGGCGATGAAGGTGGTGCCGGGGCGGTTTTCAATCACGGGCGGGCTCCGGATGGCCTCGACTCAACACGGCGACGGCGCGCCGAGGACAGCCGGCCCTCACCCCAGCCCTCTCCCGCGGGCGGGAGAGGGGGCCAGACCGGGCTGTGCGCTGGAGCCTCATTGGTACTGCACCCTTCTTTCGATGTAGCGGAACTGCACCACCGTCAGCAGGATGACGATGGCCATCAGCACCACCGACTGCGCGGCTGAGCCGCCCAGGTCCAGCCCCTTGAAGCCGTCGAAGTAGACCTTGTAGACCAGGATGGCCGTGTCCTTGCCCGGCCCGCCGTGCGTGGCCGCGTCGACGATGCCGAAGGTGTCGAAGAAGGCGTAGATGACGTTCATCACCAGCAGGAAGAAGGTGGTGGGCGACAGCAGCGGGAACTGCACGCTCCAGAAGCGGCGCCACGGCCCGGCGCCGTCGATGGCGGCGGCCTCGATCAGGCTCCTGGGCACCGACTGCAGGCCGGCCAGGAAGAACAGGAAGTTGTACGAAATCTGCTTCCACACCGCCGCCATCACGATCAGCGCCATGGCGTGCGTGCCGTCCAGCAGGTGGTTCCAGTTGAAGCCGATCTGCCGCAGGCCCCAGGCCACCACGCCGATGGAGGGCGCGAACATGAACAGCCACAGCACGCCGGCCACGGCGGGCGCCACGGCGTAGGGCCAGATCAGCAGGGTCTTGTAGCCGGTGGCACCCTTGATGACGCGGTCGGCCATCACCGCCAGCACCAGCGAAATGCTCAGCCCCAGCACCGCCACCAGCACCGAGAAGATCAGCGTGGTCTTGAACGAGGCGAGGTAGGAGGGGTCGTTGAACAGCTGCGTGAAGTTCTCCAGCCCGACGAACTCGGTGCTGGTGCCGAAGGCGTCCTCGCGCAGAAAGCTCTGGTAGATGGCCTGCCCCGCCGGCCAGAAGAAGAACACGATGACGATGGCCAACTGCGGCGCCACCAGCAGCCACGGCAGCCAGGCAGACTTGAAGCGGACGCGCTTTTCCATGGCGGGCGATTATGGGGGCGGCGGGCCTTGCGCAGCGGGTGGGTAGGCGATCTTCTGAAAAATGATAGCGGCTTGCGCAGTGTTCATAAGGTTTTCAAGCAAATTGTGCTTGAAATTGCCGTCTGGTATGCGCAGGCAGCTATCTTTGTAGGAGCGGCGGAAGCCGCGAAGGCAGTGCTGGCCCAGAGGAGCGCCCTTCGCGGCTTACGCCGCTCCTGCATCGAGAAGCTCAGCGGCCCCGCCCGCCGGGTGGGCGCGGACCGCACTGTCTTGCAGGGCGCCGGTCAGCCGCGGTTGGCTTTCTGGAAGCGCTCCAACTGCTCGTTGCCGCGCTTGACGGCGGCGTCGAGGGCTTCCTTGGCGCTCTTCTTGCCGCCCCACACGCCTTCCAGCTCCTCGTCGACGATGGTGCGGATCTGCACGAAGTTGCCCAGGCGCACGCCGCGCGACTTGTCGGTGGTCTTGCGGATCATCTGCGTCACGCTCACATCCGTGCCGGGGTTCTTCTTGTAGAAGCCCGACTGGTCGGTCAGCTCGAACGACTTCAGGGTGACCGGCAGGTAGCCGGTGCGCTGGTGGCTCTTGGCCGCCACCTCGGGCTGGCTCAGGAAGGCGAAGAACTGGCCGATGCCCTTGTATTCATCCGGCTTCTTGCCGGCCATGGCCCACAGGCTGGCGCCGCCGATGACGGTGTTCTGCGGTGCGCCCGGCACGTCGGGGTAGTAGGGCAGGGTGCCGATGCCGTAGGCGAACTTGCCGTTGCGCGTGACGTTGCCGTACAGCGCCGACGAGCCGGTGGTCATGGCGCATTCGCCCGACACGAAGGTGGCATCGGCCGCGTTGCCGCGCCCCTTGTAGACGAACAGGCCCTGCTTGGCCATGTTGCCCAGGTTCTCGATGTGGCGCACGTGCAGCGGCGTGTTGATGGCCAGGCGCGTGCCGGTGCCGCCGAAGCCGTTGTTCAGCGTCGAGAACAGCACGTTGTGCCAGGCGCTGAAGCTCTCCAGCTGCGTCCAGCTGATCCAGCTGGTGGTGAACGGGCACTTGTGGCCGCTGGCCTTCAGCTTGGCGGCGGCGCTGGCCACTTCGGGCCAGGTGGTTGGCGGCTTCTCGGGGTCGAGGCCGGCGGCCTTGAAGGCGTCCTTGTTGTAGTGGAATACCGGCGTGGAACTGTTGAACGGGAAGCTCAGCATCTGGCCGTTGGGCGCGGTGTAGTAGCCGGCCACGGCGGGCACGTAGGCCTTGGGATCGAACGGCACGCCGGCCTGCTTCATCACCTCGCCCACGGGCTTGATGGCGCCCTTGCTGGCCATCATGGTGGCGGTGCCCACTTCGAACACCTGCAGGATGTGCGGCGCGTTGCCGGCGCGGAAGGCGGCGATGGCGGCGGTCATCGACTCGTCGTAGCTGCCCTTGAAGGTGGGCGTGACCTTGTACGCGCTCTGGCTGGCGTTGAACTCCTTGGCCAGGTCGTTCACCCATTCGCCCAGGGCGCCGCCCATGGAGTGCCACCACTGGATTTCGGTCTGGGCGTGGGCGGGCAGGGCGGTGAACGCGGCCACGGAGGTGGCGGCCAGGGCAAAACGTCGGATGGTCATGGGGTTCCCTCTGGGTTTGAAAAAGTGCAGCACGCAGCTTGGCGGGCGAGTGTGACACCGCAATGTCATGTTTCCGTCATTTTGCGTGCGCGCCACGGCTTTGACGACCGGGCGGGCTCAGGGATTACCCGTTGGCCGGCGCGAGGCCGTGCAGGCGGCAGCAGGCCGGGCGGCGGCATGACCGGGTTGGGCGTGCGTGCTTTGCCGCGCCAGCAGCCAGAATGCTGCAGCGCAGTAAAATCGCGGGCCAGCCGGACAGCCTGTGCCATCGCCCATTCCGAGCTGGGCCGCAATCCCCCGGATTCGTCACGGATGCCCGCATGAACGCTCCCGCCACGCTCAATCAACTCATGGCCAGTGCCGACACGGCACCGCGCCTGCGCGAGATTCCCTACAACTACACCAGCTTCTCCGACCGCGAGATCGTGCTGCGGCTGATGGGCGAGCGCGCCTGGGACATCCTGAACCAGCTGCGCGGCGAGCGCCACACCGGCCGCTCGGCGCGCATGCTGTACGAGGTGCTGGGCGACATCTGGGTGGTGCGCCGCAACCCGTATCTGCAGGACGACCTGCTGGACAATCCGCGCCGCCAGCGCATGCTGGTGGAGGCGCTGAACCACCGCCTGGCCGAGGTCGAGAAGCGCCGCACCCCTGACGACGACGCCGGGCGTGACGCCATGGTGGCCGAGCTGCTGGTGGCCGCGCGCCGCGTGGTCGAGGCCTTCGACCGCTCGTTCGGCAAAGTGGCCGAGCTGCGCCGCCGCACCGCCAAGGCACTGGGCAGGCACACGCACAAGGACAACATCAAGTTCGACGGCCTGAGCCGCGTCAGCCACGTGACCGACGCCACCGACTGGCGCGTCGAGTTTCCGCTGGTGGTGCTGACGCCCGACACCGAGGAAGAGATGGCCGGCCTGGTCAAGGGCTGCATCGAGCTGGGCCTGACCATCATCCCGCGCGGCGGCGGCACCGGCTACACCGGCGGCGCCATTCCGCTGGACTGGAAGACGGCCGTCATCAACACCGAGAAGCTGATCACCCTGGGCCAGGTGGAGCGCATGCCCATCCCCGGCGTGGACGGCGAGGTGCCCACCATCCACACCGAGGCCGGCGTGGTGACCCAGCGCGTGGCCGACGCGGCCGAGGCCGCGGGCCTGGTGTTCGCCTGCGACCCGACCAGTGCCGAGGCCAGCTGCATCGGCGGCAACATCGCCATGAACGCCGGCGGCAAGAAGGCCGTGCTGTGGGGCACCGCGCTGGACAACCTGGTGAGCTGGCGCATGGTGACGCCGGATGCCGAGTGGCTGGAAGTCACCCGCATCGGCCACAACCTGGGCAAGATCCACGACGCCGAGCTGGCCAGCTTCGAGCTGAAGTACTTCGACGCCAGCGGCAAGAGGGAACTGCGCCGCGAACGCCTCGACATTCCCGGCGCCACCTTCCGCAAGGCCGGCCTGGGCAAGGACGTGACCGACAAGTTCCTGGCCGGCCTGCCGGGCGTGCAGAAGGAGGGCTGCGACGGCCTGATCACCAGCGCGCGCTGGGTGCTGCACCGCATGCCCGAGCACACGCGCACCGTGTGCCTGGAGTTCTTCGGCCACGCCAAGGACGCGGTGCCCAGCATCGTCGAGATCAAGGACTTCATGTTCGCTGAAGCAGCGCGCAGCGGCACGCTGCTGGCCGGGCTGGAGCACCTGGACGACCGCTACCTGCGCGCCGTGGGCTACAGCACCAAGAGCAAACGCGGCGGCCTGCCCAAGATGGTGCTGATCGGCGACATCGCCGGCGACGACCCCGACGCCGTGGCGCGCGCCACCAGCGAGGTGGTGCGCATCGCCAACAGCCGCAGCGGCGAGGGCTTCATCGCCGTCGACGCCGGCGCGCGCAAGAAGTTCTGGGCCGACCGCAAGCGCACGGCAGCCATCAGCCGCCACACCAACGCCTTCAAGATCAACGAGGACGTGGTGATTCCGCTGCCGCGCATGGCCGAATACACCGATGGCATCGAGCGCATCAACATCGAGCTGTCGCTGCGCAACAAGATCGAGACCGCCGACGAGCTGGAGGCCTTCCTGGCGCGCGGCAACCTGCCGCTGGCGCAGGCGCCGGACGGCTCGGTGCTGGGCTCGCCCGAGCTGCTGGGCGACAAGGTGCCGCTGGCGCTGGACGTGATCCGCGAAGTACGCACGTTGTGGCAGGGCTGGTTGCGCGACATCGACACGCTGTTCCCGCAGCTGCAGGACCACAGCCTGCGCGCCAGCTGGAAGACGCAGATCCGCGAGCCGCTGGCCGACATCTTCACCGGCAGCGGCTTCGAGCCGCTGATGAAGGCGCTGGGCGAGGTGCAGCAGCGCGTGCTGAAAGGCCGCGTGTGGATCGCCCTGCACATGCACGCCGGCGACGGCAACGTGCACACCAACATCCCCGTGCACAGCGACAACTACCAGATGCTGCAGACCGCGCACGAGGCGGTGGACCGCGTGATGGTGCTGGCGCGCAGCCTGGATGGCGTCATCAGCGGCGAGCACGGCATCGGCATCACCAAGCTCGAATACCTGACCGACGAGGAGATTGCCCCGTTCGCCGACTACAAGCAGCGCGTCGACCCCGAAGGGCGCTTCAACCGCGGAAAGCTGCTGCGAAACAAGGAGCTGCCCGCGCACCCTGGGCGCCGCCTGCGCTCGGATCTGAGCAACGCCTACACGCCCAGCTTCGGGCTGATGGGGCACGAGTCGATCATCATGCAGCAGAGCGACATCGGCGCCATTGCCGATTCGATCAAGGACTGCCTGCGCTGCGGCAAGTGCAAGCCCGACTGCAGCACACACGTGCCGCGCGCCAACCTGCTGTACAGCCCGCGCAACAAGATCCTGGCCACCTCGCTGCTGGTCGAGGCCTTCCTGTACGAGGAGCAGACGCGCCGCGGCGTGAGCCTGAAGCACTGGCAGGAGTTCGAGGACGTGGCCGACCACTGCACCGTGTGCCACAAGTGCCTGGCGCCGTGCCCGGTCAACATCGACTTCGGCGACGTGACCATGAACATGCGCAACCTGCTGCGCAAGATGGGCAAGCAGAGCTTCCGCCCCGGCAAGGCGGCCAGCATGTTCTTCCTCAACGCCACCGAGCCGGCGGTCATCAACGCCACCAAGCTGGGGCTGACCGCCGCCTTCACGGCGCAGCGCGCAGCGGTGGACCTGTTCAAGGTGGCCGGCCGCCACCAGACGAAGCACCCACCCGCCACCGTGGGCAAGCCGCCGCTGCGCGAAGAGGTGATCCACTTCGTCAACAAGAAGCTGCCGGGCGGCCTGCCGACCAAGACGGCGCGCGCGCTGCTCGACATCGAGGACCGCGCCTACGTGCCGGTGATCCGCAACCCCAAGGCCACCACGGTCGACAGCGAGGCGGTGTTCTACTTCCCCGGCTGCGGCTCCGAGCGCCTGTTCAGCCAGGTCGGCCTGGCCACGCAGGCCATGCTGTGGCATGCAGGCGTGCAGACCGTGCTGCCGCCGGGCTACGTGTGCTGCGGCTATCCGCAGCGTGGCAGCGGCCAGTTCGACACGGCCGAGAAGATGATCACCGACAACCGCGTGCTGTTCCACCGCGTGGCGACGACGCTCAACTACCTCGACATCAAGACGGTGGTGGTGAGCTGCGGCACCTGCTACGACCAGATTGCGGGCTACGATTTCGAGAGCATCTTCCCGGGCAGCCGGATCATCGACATCCACGAATACCTGCTCGAAAAAGGCATCACCCTGCCCGAGGCCGACCGCGGCGCCTACCTGTACCACGAGCCCTGCCACAACCCGATGAAGCTGCAGGATTCGACCAAGACCGTGAAGGCGCTGCTGGGCGACCAGGTGCTGAAGAGCAACCGCTGCTGCGGCGAAAGCGGCACGCTGGGCGTGACGCGGCCCGATGTGTCGACCCAGGTGCGCTTCCGCAAGGAAGAGGAAATCCGCAAGGGCGAGGCCGAACTGCGCGCCTCGGGCGCGGTGGGCGAGCAGCAGAACGTGAAGATCCTCACCAGCTGCCCCAGCTGCCTGCAGGGCCTGAGCCGCTATCAGGACGATCTGAGCAACGGCCTGCTGGAGGCCGACTACATCGTCATCGAGATGGCGCGCAGCATCCTGGGCGAGAACTGGATGCGCGAGTACGTGGACCGGGCCAACGCGGGCGGCATCGAGCGCGTGCTGGTGTAGACGGGCGCCGGGCGGGGCGACGTCGGCATCAAGGGGTGCATACCCCCTATATCCAGCTGACAGCGCCCGTCAATCGGGCGCAAACGGCGCATACTCCCCTTGTTTTCTTCTAATGGCGGCCGACGGCGCGTGCGCCGCCATGCTCAGGCTGGCCGTTCGTCCGCCGGGCGGTCCAGCGGCACGGTGTCGGGGCCGGTGTCGCGCGGCGGCGGCTCGGCGGCGGGCGCCACGGCCGGCGGCGCGAGCGGCCCCGGCATGGTCATCGGCGCCGCGTGCACCACGCGGCGGCCTGCGCCGTCATTCAACCCGTCCTCATCGTCCTCGTCCTCGTCGTCATCCGGCGGAATCTCGTCGCCGCTCTGGAACAGTGCCCAGCAGGCCATGAACATGGCGGCGATGGTGGGGCCGATGACGAAGCCGTTGATGCCGAACAGCGACATGCCGCCCAGCGTGGTGATGAGCACCACGTAGTCGGGCAGCTTGGTGTCCTTGCCCACCAGGATGGGGCGCAGCACGTTGTCCGACAGGCCGATCACCACCACGCCCCAGACGATCAGCGCCACGCCTTGCCACACCGCGCCGGTGGCCAGCAGGTAGATGGCCACGGGCGCCCACACCAGCGCCGCGCCCACGGCCGGCAGCAGCGACAGGAACGCCATCACCACGCCCCAGAACACCGCGCCGCCAATGCCCAGCGCCCACAGCGCCAGGCCGCCCAGCGCGCCCTGCACCACGGCCACCACCACGTTGCCCTTGACGGTGGCGCGCACCACGGTGGCGAACTTCTGCAGCAGGTAGCGCGTGTGGCCTGGCGCCAGCGGTGCCGAGGTGCGCAGCAGCCGCGCCAGCGGCATGCCGTCGCGCAGCAGAAAGAACAGCAGATACAGCATCACCGCGAACTGCACCAGGAACTGGAAGGTGTTCTGCCCGATGGCCAGCGCACGCGTGGCCACCAGCTGGCCGCCCTGCAGCAGGCCGCTGGAGATGCGGTCGATGACGCTTTCGAGGTTGAGAAAGCCCAGCCGCTCCAGCCAGGCCGTGGCCCAGCCCGGCAGCGCCGCCACGATCTGGTTGAAATAGGTGCGCAGGTTGATGTCGCCCGCGCGCATGCGCTGCACGATGGAGGTCATGTCGTCCACCAGCGAGCCGGCCACCATGATCATGGGCAGGATCACGATCACCAGCGCGATCAGCAGCGTGAGCAGCGCCGCCAGGTTGGCGCGCCCGCCCAGGCGCCGGCGCAGGCGCTGGAACAGCGGGTTGAACAGCATCGCCAGGGCGATGGCCCAGAACACGGCGCCGAAGAACGGCGTCAGCACCCACAGAAACGCCAGCGTGCTGCCCGCCAGCAGCAGAAGGAAGACGGCGCGTTGCAGGGCAGGGGTGTTCATGGCGGCAGCCACTATAACTGTGCGCTGCGCAGGGGCACGTAGGACGCCGCTGGCGGCGCGGGCACGGGGTGCGGGCACAATCGGGCGCTTGTCTTCCGCTTGATTGCCATGACCACGTCTGCACCGCTGCACCCCCGCCCCAGAACCTGACCGTGCACGCCAAGTCGCGCGTGCTGGAGCTGGCCTGGCCCGACGGCGCGCACTTCAGCATCCCGTTCGAGCTGCTGCGCATCTATTCGCCCTCGGCCGAGGTACAGGGCCACGGCCCGGGGCAGGAGGTGCTGCAGACCGGCAAGCGCGAGGTCGGCATCACCGCCATCGCGCCGGTGGGCAACTACGCCGTGCAACCCACCTTCTCGGACGGGCACGACAGCGGCATCTTCACCTGGGACTACCTGTACCACCTGGGCGCGCAGCAGCAGCAGCTGTGGCAGCAGTACGAAGAGCGCCTGGCCGCCGCCGGCGTGGACCGCGACGCGCTCATGGCGCCCAAGGCCGGCGGTGCCTGCGGGGCGCATTGACCGCTGCGCCGGTTACTCATGTTTTGATAGCTGTCAGCGCTTTCTGCATCAGCGCAAAAGCCGTTTTTCACTGATATTTCCGGGCACCTGAGGATTCACACCACCATGGCCACCACGCATTTCGGTTACCAGTCGGTCGACGAGCAGGACAAGGCGCGCCGCGTGCGTGGCGTGTTCGATTCGGTCGCCGGCAAGTACGACCTGATGAACGACCTCATGTCGGGCGGGCTGCACCGCGCCTGGAAGGCCTACACCGTGATGGTGGCGAACCTGCGCGAGGGCCAGCGCGTGCTCGACATCGCCGGCGGCACGGGCGATCTGGCGCTGGCCTTCAGCAAGAAGGTGGGCCGCACCGGCCAGGTGGTGCACACCGACATCAACGAAGCCATGCTGCGCACCGGGCGCGACCGCCTGCTGGATGCCGGCGTGATCCTGCCCACCACCGTGTGCGACGCCGAGAAGCTGCCGTTCCCGGACGGCCACTTCGACGCCGTCAGCGTCGCCTTCGGCCTGCGCAACATGACCCACAAGGACGCCGCCCTGCGCGAAATGGCCCGCGTGCTGAAGCCCGGCGGCAAGCTGCTGGTGCTGGAGTTCTCGCAGGTCGCCGGGCCGCTGCGCAAGGCCTACGACCTGTATTCCTTCAAGGTGCTGCCGCGCCTGGGCAGCCTGGTGGCCGGCGACGCCGAGAGCTACCGCTACCTGGCCGAATCCATCCGCATGCACCCCAATCAGCAGGAACTAAAAGCGCTGATGAAGTCCAACGGCTTCGGCCATGTCGATTTCCACAACATGACGGCGGGGGTTGTAGCGCTTCATGTTGGCCTCAAATGCAGTTAGGCCTTATAAATCGTCTGGTCCAGTCCAACCTTTATTGATCACAGGAGATTTCGTCGGATGAAACTGAGTCACATTGCTTCGCGTCTCTTCACGCTGCTGCTCGCAGTCGTGTTGGTCGGCGTGTTCACGTTCGATGCCGAGGCGCGGCGCTTGGGTGGCGGCAAATCCATGGGCCGCCAGTCCAGCAATGTGACGCAGCGCCAGGCCACGCCGCCCGCCGCGGCACCGGGCAACCCGTCGCAATCGGCCGCCACCGCGGGCGCGGCTGGCGCCGGCACCGCAGCCGCTGGCGCCGCCGCGCGCAAGCCCTGGGGCGCCATGGTCGGTGGCCTGGCCGCCGGCCTGGGCCTGGCTTGGCTGGCGCATTCGCTCGGCCTGGGCCCGGCGTTCGCCAACTTCCTGCTGTTCATGCTGCTGGGCGTGGTGATCCTGGCCGTCATCGGCATGATCCGCCGCTCGCGTGCGGGCGCCCAGGGCCAGGGGCTGGCTTATCAGGGCGCCGGTGCGGCCAACCCGGTCACGCCGCGCCAGTACAACCCCACCAAGGTCGGCAACGACGCCTCGGCCCGCCCCTGGGAAGGCCAGGCGGCGCAGTTCGACGCCGGCGCCGCCGGTGCAGCGGGCGGCTCGATGATCGGCTCGGCCCTGAGCGGCTCGCAAAGCTGGGGCGTGCCGGCCGACTTCGACATCGCCGGCTTCACCGAGGCCGCCAAGCGCAACTTCATCACCCTGCAGGACGCCTGGGACCGCTCCGACATCCCGGCCCTGCGCGCCATGATGACCGACGACATGCTGACCGAGATCCAGTCGCAGTTGGCCGAGCGCGAGCGCACCGCCACGCCGGGCCAGGTCAACAAGACCGACGTGGTGATGCTGGAGGCGCAGCTGCTGGGCATCGAGGAACTGGATGACGCCTACATGGCCAGCGTCGAGTTCAGCGGCATGATCCGCGAAGAGCCCTCCGCCGGCCCGAGCCCGTTCCGCGAGGTCTGGAACATGACCAAGCCGCGCAGCGGCCGTGGCGGCTGGCTGGTGGCCGGGGTGCAGGCGCTGCAATGACCGCCGGGCCTGCCGGCCCGGCATGACCTTGCCGCTGCGCGGCATCGATGACGGCGCTGCGCGCCATGATCACAAAGGCCCGCTGATCGCGGGCCTTTTCCTTTGTCATTGACGCCGCGTGGCGGCGACGTCAGCGCGCGAAGCGCGGTCATTTGTCATCAATAATCGGACACCATGGCAACACAGTCCCCCTTTTCCATGCTGGCCGACGCCCTCGGCAAGCTCACCGAGAACCTCAAGGCCCCCACCTGGCTGGTCGACGAGGCGCAGCAGCGCCTGGTGCTGTTCCTGAACCACGTGCTGATGCAGGAGCCCGAGGCGCAGGCGCGTCTGGCGCGCCAGAAAGGGCGCGTGGTGCGCCTGCAGTGGCGCGATTTCAGCATGCAGCTGGCGGCCACGCCGGCCGGGCTGTGGGAGCTGGCACCGGCGGCCACGCCCGACCTGCTGCTCACCGTCACCGACACCTCGCCGTTCGACCTGGCGAAGAACGCCCTCAAGGGCGACAAGCCCGGCGTGCGCATCGAGGGCGACGTGCAGTTCGCCGGCGAGGTGAACTGGCTGATCGAGCACGTGCGCTGGGACGCCGAGGAAGACCTGTCGCGTTTCATCGGTGACGCGCCGGCCCACACCATCGCCAACATCGGCCGCGGCATGGCGCAGGCCCTGCGCAACTTCGTCGGCAAGCTGCCCGGTCAGGACAAGGCCGGTTCATGAGGCGTTTTCTGCGCGCCACCACCATCGTGTGGGTGGCCCTGCGCTACGGGCTGGACGAGCTGGTGCTGACCAGCTTCCGCCATCCGTGGTTGCGGCTGATCGCGCGCATCGCTTCCATCGGGCGCGACCTGTCGGCCCCGCGCGGGCAGCGCCTGCGCGAGGCGCTGGAGCGCCTGGGCCCCATCTTCGTCAAGTTCGGCCAGGTGCTGTCGACCCGGCGCGATCTGCTGCCGGCCGACATCGCCGACGAACTGGCGCTGCTGCAGGACCGCGTGCCGCCCTTTCCCGGCGACGAGGCGGTGGTGATCATCGAGCGCGCCTTCGGCCAGCCGATCGACGCGCTGTTCACCAGCTTCGACCGCGCGCCGGTGGCCAGCGCCTCGATCGCGCAGGTGCACTTCGCCATCACCACCGACAAGCACGGCCGCGAGCGCGAAGTCGCCGTCAAGGTGCTGCGCCCCGGCATGCTGAAGGTGATCGACCAGGATCTGGCGCTGATCCGCATGATGGCCGGCTGGGTGGAACGCCTGGCGCCCGATGGCCGGCGCCTGAAGCCGCGCGAGGTGGCGGCCGAGTTCGACAAGTACCTGCACGACGAGCTGGACCTGGTGCGCGAGGCCGCCAGCGCCGCGCAGCTGCGGCGCAACATGGCCGACGTGGGGCTGGTGCTGATCCCCGAGATGTTCTGGGACATGATCCGCCCCGAGGTGCTGGTGATGGAGCGCATGAAGGGCGTGCCCGTCAACCAGATCGAGCGCCTGCGCGCCGCCGGCGTCGACATCCCCAAGCTGGCGCGCGACGGCGTCACCATCTTCTTCACCCAGGTGTTCCGCGACGGCTTCTTCCATGCCGACATGCACCCGGGCAACATCATGGTCAGCGTGGAGCCGGCCACCTTCGGGCGCTACATCTCGGTGGACTTCGGCATCGTCGGCACGCTGACGCAGGTCGACAAGGAATACCTGGCGCAGAACTTCGCCGCCTTCTTCCGCCGCGATTACAAGCGCGTGGCCGAGCTGCACGTCGAAAGCGGCTGGGTGCCGGCCGACACGCGCATCGACGAGCTGGAGGCCGGCATCCGCAGCGTGTGCGAGCCGTACTTCGACCGGCCGCTGAAGGACATCTCGCTCGGCATGGTGCTGCTGCGGCTGTTCCAGATCTCGCGCCGCTTCAACGTCGTCATCCAGCCGCAACTGGTGCTGCTGCAGAAGACGCTGCTGAACGTGGAAGGCCTGGGCCGCCAGCTCGACCCCGACCTGGACCTGTGGTCCACGGCCAAGCCGTTTTTAGAGAAGTGGATGCTCGAGCAGATCGGCCCGCGCCGCTTCTGGACCGAACTGAAGGACCAGGCGCCGTATTACGCCAAGATGCTGCCCGACCTGCCGCGCCTGCTGCACGGCTACCTGCAGCAGCGGCCGATGGACGATCTGCGGCAGGAGCTGCGCGAGCTGGTGCGCGAGCAGCAGCGCACCAACAGCCTGCTGCAGAAGATCGTCTACGGCGGCATCGGCTTCGCGCTGGGGCTGATCGTGATGCAGATCGTGGTGCGCGTGCGGCTGTTCTAGCCACCAGGGCCGCAATCAAAATCGTAGCTGCTTGCGCTCGTCCGCAAAGGTTTTCAGGTTGAAATGAACCTGAAACCCTTGATGGAAAAGCGCCAGAAGCTCTTTTTTGATTTATCCAACACTTGGCCGCCGCCTGTCTCCCAACGGCGCGCGCCGCGGGCGATCAGGGATAATCCGCCGTTTTTCGAGCCACACCAGCGGAGGGGAAGGCCGTGCTGATCAGCTTCATCGTCCTGTACCTGATGGCGTCGATCGCCATCGGCCTGTACGCCGCCACGCGGGTGAAGAACACGGCCGACTACGCCGTGGCGGGCCGCAGCCTGCCGCTGGCGGTGGTCATCGCCACCACCTTCGCCACCTGGTTCGGCTCCGAGACGGTGCTGGGCGTGCCCGGCCAGTTCGTCAAGGAGAACCTGGGCGGCATCGTCGAAGACCCGTTCGGCGCCGGCATGTGCCTGATCCTGGTGGGCTTCTTCTTCGCGCGCAAGCTGTACCGGCGCAACATCATCACCATCGGCGACTACTACCGCCAGCGCTACGGCACGCTGATCGAGGTGCTGTGTTCGATCATCATCATCTTCAGCTACCTCGGCTGGGTGGGCGCGCAGGTGACGGCGCTGGGGCTGGTGTTCAACCTGCTCAGCCAGGGCGCCATCTCGCTGGCCTGGGGCATGACCATCGGCACGCTGGTGGTGCTGGTCTACACACTGTACGGCGGCATGTGGTCGGTGGCGCTGACCGACTTCGTACAGATGATCGTCATCACCGTCGGCCTGCTGGCCATTGCCTGGTACGCCAGCAGCATGGCCGGCGGCGCCGACAAGGTGATCGACTACGCGGCGCGCGAGGGCAAGTTCCAGTTCCTGCCCACCGGCGGGCTGAAGGAGTGGCTGTTCTTCATCGGCGCCGCCATCACCATGATGCTGGGCTCGGTGCCGCAGCAGGACGTGTTCCAGCGCGTCATGTCATCCAAGGACGAGGACACCGCGGTGCGCGGGCCCATCATCGGCGGCTCGCTCTACATCCTGTTCGCCTTCGTGCCCATGTTCATCGTGCTGGCCGCGCTGATGGTGTTGCCCGAGACCCAGGGCATGCTGGCCGACGACCCGCAGCGCGTGCTGCCCACGCTGGTGCTGGAGCACATGCCGGTGCTGCTGCAGGTGGCCTTCTTCGGCGCGCTGCTGTCGGCCATCATGTCCACCGCCTCGGCCACCATGCTGGCGCCTTCGACCACCTTCGTCGAGAACATCCTGCGCAACCTGCGCCCCGGCATGAGCGACCAGCAGACGCTGAAGGCCATGCGCATCAGCGTGCTGGTGTTCACTGTGTGCGTGCTGGTCTACTCCATCACCATGGAGGGCTCGTCCATCTACGAACTGGTGGCCGGCGCCTACCAGGTGCCGCTGGTCGGCGCCTTCGTGCCGCTGGCGTTCGGGGTGTACTGGAAGCGCGCCACCACCCAGGGCGCGCTGCTGGCGGTGGTGATGGGCCTCGGCGTGTGGCTGCTGTGGGTGGCCAGCCCGATGCTGCACGAAGCCTTCCCGCAGCAGCTGGCCGGCGTGCTGGCGGCCATCACCGGCATGGTGGGCGGCTCGCTGGCGCCGCAGTTCGTGGCCGACCACAAGGGGCACACCCACCATTACGAAGGCAGCCCGGCCGGCAGCGCGGTCTGACGCGGGGGCAGGGGCGCGGCCGGGCGCCGTCGAATCGAGGGGCGGCACCTATAATTGAGGGTTTTTTCCCGGATGCTCCCGCCATGCCCATCTACGCGTACAAGTGCGCATCCTGCGGCTTTGCCAAGGATGTGCTGCAGAAGATCTCCGACGCCCCGCTGACGGTGTGCCCGTCCTGCGGCGAATCCGCGTTCAGCAAGCAGCTCACGGCCGCGGGCTTCCAGCTCAAGGGTTCGGGCTGGTACGTCACCGACTTCCGCGACGGCGGCAAGGGCGCCAGTGCCGGCGCCGGCACGGCCGCTGCGGCCGATGGTGCCGTCAAGTCCGATGCCCCGGCGCCCGCGCCGGCCCCCGCGGCCAGCCCGGCGCCGGGCTCGGGCGGCAGCTCCGGCAGCGGCAGCGCCGGCAGCTGATCGCCGCGTCGCACCACCCCATCCCATGATGTCCCGCCTGCGGCAATACTTCATCACCGGCCTGCTGGTGTGGTTGCCCGTGGGCGTCACGGTGTGGGTGCTGCTGTGGCTGGTCGGCATCCTGGACAGCATCTTCCTGGGGGTGCTGGCGGCGGTCGAGGCGGTGGTGCCCGGCCTCACGCCGCTGGCCGACCAGTTGCGCCGCATCCCCGGCCTGGGGGTGATCCTGGTGGCGGTGGTGGTGGTGAGCACGGGCCTGTTCGTGGCCAACATGTTCGGCCAGTGGTGGCTGCGCCAGTGGGAGCGGCTGATGCACCGCATTCCGGTGGTGCGCAGCATCTACTCCAGCGTCAAGCAGGTGTCGGACACGCTGTTCTCCGGCTCGGGGCAGGCGTTCTCGAAGGCGCTGCTCATCCAGTACCCGCGTCAGGGCGCCTGGACCATCGCCTTCCTGACCGGCAAGCCCGGCGGCGAGGTGGCGCGCCATCTCGACGGCGACTACATCAGCGTCTACGTGCCGACCACGCCCAACCCGACTTCGGGCTTCTTCCTCATGGTGCCGCGCGCCGACGTGGTGGAGCTCAAGATGTCGGTCGACGAGGCGCTCAAGTACATCATCTCCATGGGCGTCGTGGTGCCGCCGCTGCGCGAGCCGCGCCCCGGCGATCCCGTGCCCGCGCCCCAGGTGCCGGGTGTCACGGGGCCGCTGCATCCGCCCGCTGCAACGCCCCCGGCGGCGCCTGATGCCGCCACCACCTTGCCGGAGGCCGCGGCCGCCCGGCCCGAACCCTGAACATTCT
The DNA here is from genome assembly GCF_013423955.1 of Ottowia beijingensis. Taxonomy (GTDB): domain Bacteria; phylum Pseudomonadota; class Gammaproteobacteria; order Burkholderiales; family Burkholderiaceae_C; genus Ottowia; species Ottowia beijingensis. The sequence continues at coordinate 2,719,554 of NZ_JACCKX010000001.1, forward strand.
TTTCGAAAGCCAGCCATGTCCATGCGTTCCCATTACTGCGGCCTCGTCACCGAGGCACTGACCGGCCAGACCGTGACCCTGTGCGGCTGGGTCAACCGCCGGCGCGACCACGGCGGCGTGATCTTCGTCGACCTGCGCGACCGCGAGGGCTACGTGCAGGTGGTGTGCGACCCCGACCGCCCCGAGATGTTCAAGATCGCCGAAGACCTGCGCAACGAGTTCTGCGTGCAGATCACCGGCCTGGTGCGCGCGCGGCCCGAGGGCACCACCAACGACAACCTCAAGAGCGGCAAGATCGAGGTGCTGTGCCACGAGCTGACGGTGCTCAACGCCTCGGTCACGCCGCCGTTCCAGCTCGACGACGACAACCTGAGCGAGACCACGCGCCTGACGCACCGCGTGCTCGACCTGCGCCGCCCCTACATGCAGAACAACCTGATGCTGCGCTACCGCGTGGCCATGGAGGCGCGCAAGTTCCTCGACGAGCACGGCTTCATCGACATCGAGACGCCCATGCTCACCAAGAGCACGCCCGAGGGCGCGCGCGACTACCTGGTCCCCAGCCGCGTGCACGACGGCCACTTCTTCGCGCTGCCGCAGTCGCCGCAGCTGTTCAAGCAGTTGCTGATGGTGGCCGGCTACGACCGCTACTACCAGATCACCAAGTGCTTCCGTGACGAAGACCTGCGCGCCGACCGCCAGCCCGAGTTCACGCAGATCGACATCGAGACCTCGTTCCTCGGCGAGCAGGAAATCCGCGACCTGTTCCAGCGCATGATCGCGCACGTCTTCCAGCAGGCGCTGGGCGTGGACCTGGGCGAGTTCCCGGTGATGCCCTTCGCCGAGGCCATGCACCGCTTCGGCTCCGACAAGCCCGATCTGCGCGTCAAGCTCGAATTCACCGAGCTGACCGACTTGATGGCCGACGTCGACTTCAAGGTCTTCAGCGGCCCGGCCAGCACGCCGGGCGGCCGCGTGGTCGCGCTGCGCGTGCCGGGCGGCAGCGAGATGAGCCGCGGCGAGATCGACGGCTTCACCGAGTTCGTCAAGATCTACGGCGCCAAGGGCCTGGCGTGGATCAAGGTCAACGACGTGGCCAAGGGCCGCGACGGCCTGCAGTCGCCCATCGTCAAGAACCTGCACGATGCGGCGATTGCCGAAATCCTCAAGCGCAGCGGCGCGGCCAACGGCGACATCCTGTTCTTCGGCGCCGACAAGGCCAAGGTGGTCAACGACGCCATCGGTGCGCTGCGCCTGAAGATCGGCCACGGCGAGTTTGCGAAGAAGGCCGGCCTGTTCGAGGACCGCTGGGCGCCGCTGTGGGTGGTCGACTTCCCGATGTTCGAGTTCGACGAGGACGAGAACCGCTGGAACGCCATGCACCACCCCTTCACCAGCCCGAAGGATGGCCACGAGGACTACATGGATTCCGACCCCGGCAAGTGCATGGCCAAGGCCTACGACATGGTGCTCAACGGCTGGGAGCTGGGCGGCGGCTCGGTGCGTATCCACCGCGCCGAGGTGCAGAGCAAGGTGTTCTCGGCGCTCAAGATCGGGCCCGAGGAAGCGCAGGCCAAGTTCGGCTTCCTGCTGGATGCGCTGCAGTACGGCGCGCCGCCGCACGGCGGGCTGGCCTTCGGGCTGGACCGCCTGGTCACGCTGATGACCAAGGCCGAGTCGATCCGCGACGTCATCGCCTTCCCCAAGACCCAGCGCGCGCAGTGCCTGCTGACGCAGGCGCCCAGCCCGGTGGACGAGAAGCAGTTGCGCGAACTGCACATCCGCCTGCGCAATCCGGTAGCGTGACATCCCCTGAGCGGCGGACGCCGCTTCACCCTTCTTGCCGCGCGAAGGGGGCAATGCCAGCGGCCGGCGCAGGTCGGTCCGCGGCGTTCGCTGGCCGGCCTGTTCCACGGCCTTCGGACTGCGCGCATGCCTGGATGGGGTGCTTTCGGCGCCGTCCTACGCGGGTGGTCCAAGGCCTCTGTTACGATCATTTTTCATCCACTGGAGAACACCATGTCCTACTCTGACCTGGCCGAATCGGCCTCCGAAACCAAAGAGCAACTCGTCGCCAACCTGCGCCGCGTGGTGTCCGATGCCGAAGACCTGCTGGCCGCCACGGCCGGCCAGACCGACACCAAGATCACCGAGCTGCGCGCCCGCGCCAAGGAAAACCTGCACCTGGCCCGCGAGAAGCTGGCCGACGCCGATGCTGCCCTGCGCGCTCGTGCCCGCCAGGCCGCCGAATACACCGACGAATACGTGCACGACAACCCCTGGTCGTCCATCGGCGCCGCCGCCGCGCTGGGCCTGCTGATCGGCGTGCTGCTGGGTCGCCGTTGACCTGTTCCGAACGCTCGCCACTGCGCCTGATCCCGTCATGAGCCTGCCCTCTGCCGACGCCAGCACCGCCGCGCGCGTGCGCGGCCTGTTTGCCGACGTCATCGAACTGGCGCAGGTCCGCTTCGAGCTGTTCACGGTCGAGGCACGCGACGAGCTGTCGCGCCTGGCCCGCATGGCGGTGATGGGGGCGCTGGCGGTGGTGTTCGTCAGCTTCGGGCTGATCTTTCTGGCCATCTTCCTCACCGTGCTGCTGTGGGATTCGCAGCGCCTGCTGGCGCTGGGCGTGTTCACCACGCTGTTCCTCGGTGGCGGTGCCGTGCTGGCGCTGCTGGCCTGGCAGAAGGCCAGGCAGGGCTTTCGCATGTTCGGCGCCACGCGCGACGAACTGCGGCGCGACCAGGAAAGGCTGCGCGCCTCATGAGCGACGAGCCCGCCGTCGACCTGGCCGTGCGGCGCGAGCAGCTGCGCCTGCGTTCGGCCCAGTTGCGCGAGCAGATTGCGGTGCGCACGGCGGTGTTCCGCCCGGTCTTCCATGCCACCGACCGCGTGCGCGGCGGCGTGCGCAGCGTGCAAAGCGCGCGCAAGAGCCATGCGCTGGCCTTGCTGGCCGGCTCGGCCGTGGTGGGCGCCATACTGGTGCGTCCGCGTGCGGCCATGAACCTGGGGCTGCGCGTGTGGTCGGGCTGGCAGATGTTCAGGCGCGTGCAGCCCCTGGTCAACAGGGTGCTGCGCCAGCTGGGCTGAAGGCGGGCGGCGCCGTCGCGCGGCTGAACGTGGACGCGGCCATGCCCACCACATCCGCTGCCCCGGCGTTCAAGATTCCCGAATCGGTGCTGGTGGTCGTGCACACCGCCGCGCTGAATGTGCTGCTGATCCGCCGCGCCGACACCGCGGCCGACTACTGGCAATCCGTCACCGGCAGCAAGGACCATATCGATGAACCCTTCGCGCAGACCGCCGCGCGCGAGGTGCTGGAGGAAACCGGCATTGACGCGGCCGATGCCGCTTGCACCCTGCACGACTGGGCCATCGAGAACGTGTACGACATCTACCCGCGCTGGCGTCACCGCTACGCACCGGGCGTGACGCGCAACCGCGAGCACGTGTTCGGCCTGTGCGTACCCGAGGGCGTGGCGGTGCGCCTGAACCCGCGCGAGCACACGCAGTTCGCCTGGCTTCCGTGGCGCGCCGCGGCCGACCGCTGCTTCTCGCCCTCGAACGCCGAAGCCTGCCTGCTGCTGCCGCGCTTTGCGGCCGAGGTGTGCGCATGAGCCTGGATTCCACCTTCGGCCCGCACGACGTGCTGCGCGTGGCCACCTACAACATCCACAAGGGCGTGCAGGGCATGGGGCCGGCGCGCCGGCTGGAGATCCACAACCTGGCGCTGGCCATCGAGACGCTGGACGCCGACATCGTGTGCCTGCAGGAGGTGCGCGCCGCCAACCGCAAGGAGGCCAGCTACTTCACCGGCTGGCCCGAGCTGCCGCAGGCCGAGTTCCTGGCGCCCGAAGGCTACGAGGCGGCCTACCGCACCAACGCGGTGACCAAGCACGGCGAGCATGGCAACGCCCTGCTGTCGCGTTGGCCCATCATCGCCTGCAAGCACGAGGACGTGTCGGACCACCGCTTCGAGCAGCGCGGCCTGCTGCATGCCGAGCTGCTGGTGGCCGGTGTCAGCGTGCATGCCATCGTGGTGCATTTCGGCTTGATTCCAGCCAGCCGCGTGCGTCAGACCGCGCGCCTCAAGGCCTACATCGCCCGCGAGGTGCCGCCGGGTGCACCGCTGGTGGTGGCGGGCGATTTCAACGACTGGGGCACGCGTGTGCGAACCTTGCTGAACGTGGATTCGCTGCACGCCTTCGAAGGTCCGCGCACGCTGACCTACCCCTCGCGCCTGCCGGTGGCGCAACTCGACCACATCTATGCCCGCGGCCTGCGCCCGCTGAGCCTGCAGGCGCCACGCGGCCGGGTGTGGAGCCGCATGTCGGACCATCTGCCGCTGATTGCCGAGTTCAACCTGCCCGGCGCGAGTGCTACATAAAAATAGCTGCCTGCGCAATGCGGTCGGCGACAACGGACCGATTCGACTCGGATGCTTTGCTGATACCATCGCTTCGCCCATGAAACCTCAACCTGATCTCCCCGTGGCGCCGAGCGCGGCCGATGACGAGGGCACGCCCGTCTCGGTCAAGATTCGCGAGCGTCTGCAGGCGGCGCGCAAGCGCTTCAACGCCAACGACAACATCTCGGAATTCATCGAACCCGGCGAGCTGGAAAAGCTGCTCGACGAAGTCACGCAGAAGATGGAAGGCGTGCTCGACAGCCTGGTGATCGACACCGCGCGCGACCACAACACCAAGGACACGGCGCGGCGCGTGGCCAAGATGTATGTCAATGAGGTGTTCAAGGGCCGCTACGTCAAGCCGCCGGCGATCACCGAGTTTCCCAACGCCGAACGGCTGAACGAGCTGATGATCGTCGGCCCCATCACCGTGCGTTCGGCCTGCAGCCACCACTTCTGCCCGGTCATCGGCACGCTGTGGATCGGCGTGCTGCCCAACGAGCACACCAACGTCATCGGCCTGTCCAAGTACGCCCGCGTGGCCGAATGGATCATGGGCCGCCCGCAGATCCAGGAAGAGGCGGTGGTGCAGTTGGCCGACCTGATCCAGAACAAGACCAAGCCCGACGGCCTGGCCATCGTGATGGAGGCGACGCACTACTGCGTGGCCTGGCGCGGCGTGAAGGACCTCGACAGCAAGATGATCAACTCGGTCATGCGCGGCGTGTTCCTGAAGGACGCCAACCTGCGGCGCGAATTCCTGTCGCTCATTCCCCGGAAATGAAACACCCCTGAGTCGCTGCGCGCCTTCCTCCAGGGGGACAACGCCAGTGGCCGGCGCAGGTCCGTCCACGGCGTTCGCTGGCGTGGCCTGCTCCGCGGCCGGCTGGCTCTCGGCGTTGGACGTGATTCGACTGGCGCATGGCGCCGTGGAGATTTGAAAATGCTAGTTCGCCTTCTGTACGCCAGCCGCGCCGTCGACGCGTCGCCCGCCGCCATCGAGGCCATCCTCACCTCCGCCCGCCAGCACAACCACGAAAGCGGCATCACCGGCATCCTGGTGTATGGCGGCGGCGTGTTCATGCATGGCATGGAGGGCGGGCGCCAGGCCGTGAGCGACCTGTACGGCACCATCCAGCGAGATGCGCGGCACAAGGACGTGGTGCTGCTGCACTACGAGGAAATCGTGGAGCGCCGCTTCGGCGGCTGGACCATGGGCCTGGTGGATGCCAGCCGCGTCAACGCCAGCGTGCTGCTGAAGTATTCGGAGCGCGCCGTGCTCGACCCGTACAGCGTGTCGGGCAAAGTGTCGCTGGCGCTGCTGGAAGAGCTGATGGCGACGGCGAGCATCGTGGGGCATACCTGAGCGCCGGCTGGGCTTGAAGGCAGATACTCCCTCATAGGATGGCCGCCAGCGCCCGCCAGTTAGGCGCAAAACACACATACTCCCCTGTTTTCCCTTGTCGGCTGATCGGCCGACAGTTCTGTGGGAGCGGGCTTGCCCGCGAGGCAGCGCTTGCTGTGGCGGATGCGCTGCCATCGCGGGCGAGCCCGCTCCCACATCGTTGGTGACTGCATACTCCCTGTTGATGTAGCACCCAGCGCCCGCCAGTCGGGCGCAAGACACGCATACTCCCTGATCTGCCGATCAGATCACCAGCGCCGCCAGATCCGCCGGCTCGGCGCGCTGCTCGTCGGCAATCGCCCGCAGCGCCGCCAGCGCCTCGGCGTCGGTGCGGTAGGTGTGCAGCAGCGGGTGCGGCACCAGCGTGCCGGCGGCCTGCAGCATCTTCTCCACCGGCAGCTTCATGCCGGCCAGGTGCAGCGTCACCCGCCGCTGGTGCAGCTGGCTGACCAGCCGCGCAAAGGCCTCGGCGCCGGTGGCGTCCATGCGGTTGATGGCGTGCGCGAACAGGCACACGTGGCGCGTGTGGGGGTGCGCCGTCAGGTACTCGGTCACGTTGCGCTCGAACTGGCTGGCGGTGGCGAAGTCCAGCCCCGCGTCCATGCGCAGCGCGTAGGTGTGCGGCGCCAGCGCTGGCAGCGCCCACAGCTGGCGGTCGCGCAGGCTGCCGTCGGCGTGCAGGCCGACCTCGATGATGCGCGGGTGCAGCCGCTGGTACAGAAAGTACGACAGTGCCATCAGCACGCCCGACAGCACGCCCCAGTACAGCGCCGGCGCGGCGACGATGGTGATGCCGAAGGTGATGGCGGCGATGACCGCCTCGACGCGCGAGATGTGCCACAGCCGCACGAACTCGCGCGGCTTCAGCAGCCCCACCACCGCCGCCACCACGATGGCCGCCAGCACCGCCTGCGGCACGTGCCGCAGCACCGGCGTGAACACCAGCAGCGCCACCAGCACCACCACCACCGAGAACACCGTGGCCCAGCCGGTTTGCGCGCCGGCGTACAGGTTGAGCGCCGAGCGCGAGAACGACGAGCTGGTGGCGAACGCGCCCGAGAAGCCCGATGCGATCTTGGCCAGCCCCTGGCCTATCAGGTCCTGGTCCTGGTCCCAGCGCTCGCCCTTGCGCTGGCTGTCCACCTTGGCGCTGGCGGCCGTTTCCAGAAAGCTCACCAGCGTGATCACCAGCGTGGGCAGCAGCAGCTGACCCAGCATCTGCCAGCCCGGCCAGCCGGGGATGTAGGCCGCCGGCAGCCCGCCCGGCAGCGGCCCGACCACGGCGCCGCCGCGCGACTCATGGCCCAGGGCCCAGCTCAGCGCCGCCGCCGCCACCACGATGACCAGCACCGTGGGAAAGGTCGGCCGCCAGCGCCGCGCCAGCACCAGCAGCGCCAGCGCCGCCAGCCCGAAAGCGGCGGCCAGCGCGTCGATGGACGGTGCGCTCAGCATCTCGGCCCAGCCGACGCGAAAGCCCAGCAGCGCCGGCAGCTGCGAGCTGATGATGAGCACCGCCGCCGCCTGCGTGAAGGCCATCAGCACCGGCGAATTCACCAGATTCAGCAGCCAGCCGAAGCGCGCCGCGCCCAGCACCACCTGCAGCCCGCCCGACAGCAGCGCCAGCCACACCGCCAGCTCCACCCACTCGGGGCTGGCCGGCGCGGCCAGCGGGCTGAGCGAGGCGTAGATCAGCAGGCTGGTCAGCGCCGTCGGCCCCACCGACAGCCGCGCCGAGGCCGAGAACAGCACCGCCACCAGCGCCGGCAGCATCGAGGCGTAGATGCCCGTCACCAGCGGCATGCCCGCCAGCTGGGCATAGGCCACGCCCTGCGGAATCACCATCAGGCCGACCGTGAGGCCGGCCATCGCCTCGCCCCGCAGCAGGGCGGCCGACGGGCGCGGCCAGCGCAGGAAAGGGAGCATGTGCTGGATGCGGGGCGGCATGGGGCGTGATGGTACGGCAGCGGCGCGCGCGCTCAGGCGCCGGCGCCCGTCGGCGTGCCGGGGGCCGCGGGCGTTGTAGTGAAGTTACGATGCCCCTGCATCGCGCTGAATCCGAAAGGCAACCCATGAACCGCACTGTTCTGCTGGCCGCCCTGCTGAGCTTGCCACTGCTGGCCAGCGCGCAGGCCATCCGCTGCACCGACCCGGCCACCGGCAAGACGCTGTACACCGACCAGCCCTGCCAGGGCGGCCAGCTGGTGGTGCCGCCGCGCACAGCCGAAGAGCAGCGCCGCGACGCCGAAAGCGCCGCCGCCGCGCGCGAGCAGGCCCTGCGGCGCGAAGAGCTGACCCTGCAGCGCGAGCAGCAGCGCCTGGACGCCGCCCGCGTGCAGGAGGCGGCCCGCCCGCCCGCATCGCCGGCCGATTCCGAAGCCTGCCGCGCCGCGCGCGCCGAGGCGGCCTTCCGCGCCGGCAGCTTCTCGGCCAGCGAGGAGGAAATCCGCACCGCGCGCCACAACGCCGCCCTGGCCTGCGGCCAGCCGCCGCCGGCCGACATCGTGGTGGTGCAGCCCTATGCGCCGGTGGCGCCCTATCCGCGCCCGCCGCACCGCTACCCGCGCCCCGGCCATGGCGAGTATTCGCCCGGCTGGGGCGGCGGCCCGTTCGGCATGCCGCGCCCGACGCCACGCCCGCGCTACGAACCCGGCACCGAGCCGATCCCGGCCCAGGTGCGCCCGCCGTCGGCGCGCTGAAACACCGATGCCTGAGCCGTAGCGCGCCACGCGTCAACGCTGCGGCATGTCCTTGGCGCCGTAACCCAGGCTGATGGTGGCATCGGGCGGGATGGCGGGCATGCTGGCGTTCCAGTGCTCCCACGCGTCGCGCAGCGCGGCCAGGCGGGCGGGCTCGCGCGCCGCCAGGTTGGCGCGCTCGCGCTCGTCCTGCGGCAGGTTGAACAGGTAGTCGTGGCCGTCCACGCGCAGGTACTTCCAGTCGCCGTCGCGGTGCGCGCGCTGGCCGCGGTGGTTCATGCGCCAGAACAGCGGGCGGTCGAAGCGCTGCGCCGCATCGCCCAGCACCGGCAGCAGCGTGACGCCGTCGAGCGGGTACTCCGGGTGCGCGGCCACGCTGGCGGCATCGAGCATGGTGGCTGACCAGTCCATCGTTATGCACGGCTGCGCGCTCACGCCGCCGGGGGCGATGCGGGCGGGCCAGTGGGCGATCCAGGGCACGCGGATGCCGCCTTCCGTCAGATCCATCTTGCCGCCCACCAGCGGCCAGTTGTCGGAAAAGCGCTCGCCGCCGTTGTCGCTGGTGAAGACGATCAGCGTGTCGTCCAGCAGGCCCTCGGCGCGCAGCGTGTCGACCAGCTTGCCGATGCCTTCGTCCATGTGGTGGATCATGCGGCGGTAGGTGTGGATGTTGCCGCCGTGCAGGTGGAACAGGTTGTCCTTCAGCTCTTCGGCCAGCGCGGCGTCGTCGCGCGTTTCCCACGGCCAGTGCGGCGCGGTGTAGTGCACGCTGAGGAAAAACGGCGCATCGCCGCGCGCACCCGCCGCCATGCGCTGGATGTAGTCGACCGAGCGGTCGGTGATCAGGTCGGTCAGATAGCCTTCTTCGTGGTGCTCGGCATCGCCCAGGTACAAATCGTGCGTGCCGTTGTTACTGCAGTGGGTGAAGTAGTCGACCCCGCCCGAGATGGGGCCGAAGAATTCCTCGTAGCCTGATTTGAGCGGCCCGAACACCGGCGGATAGCCCAGGTGCCATTTGCCCATCAGCGCCGTGCGGTAGCCGGCGTCCTTCAGCAGCGAGGGCAGGGTGGGGTGCTCGGGCGGCAGGCCCAGGGTGGTGCTGCCCTTGCTTTTGCTGCTGATCGGTTCCTCGGCCGCGCCGCGCAGGCGGTACTGGTAGCGCGCGGTGATGAGGCCGAAGCGCGTGGGCGAGCACACGGGCGAGTTGCTGTAGCCCTGCGTGAACTTGACGCCCGCGGCGGCCAGCCGGTCGAGCACGGGCGAGACGGGGCCGAAGGCGGCATCGCGCCCGCCGTAGCAACCCAGGTCGGCAAAGCCCAGGTCGTCCGCGACGATGTAGATGAAGTTGGGGCGTTTGGGGTTTGTGGTCATTTTGGCCTCCAGCGCCCGTGCATCAAGCGCAAGCAGCTATTGAAATGATAGCTTATTCGACCTTCATGCCAGTGGCCTGGATGACCTTGCCATAGCGCAACGACAGGTCGGCCAGGCGGCGCACGGCGTCGGCGCCGGTCAGGCCTTCGTAGAACAGGTCCAGGTTGGCCAGGCGCTGCTTCACCTCGGGCTGGGCCAGCGCCTCGGCAAAGGCTTTTTCCAGCGTCTGCACCACGGCATCGGGCGTGGCGGCGGGCACCATGGCGATGTAGAGCACTTCCTGCTCCAGGCCCTTGTGGCCGGCCTCGGCCACGGTGGGCACTTCGGGCGCCAGGGTGGAGCGCTGGCGGCTGGTGACGGCCAGCGCCGTGACCTTGCCGGCCTTCACGTGCGGCAGCAGGCCGGGCGTGGCCAGCACGCCGCCGTTGACCTCGCCGCTCAGGATGGCGGTGACGGCGGGCGTGTTGCCCTTGTACGGCACGTGGGTGATCTTCATGCCCGTGGCCTCGTGGAACAGCTCGGCAGCCAGGTGGCCGGGGCTTCCGGCGCCGGCCGAGCTGAAGGTGACGCCCTTGCCCTTGCCGGCGGCCACCAGATCGGCCATGGTCTTGAAGCCGGTGGACGGGTGCGCGCCCACCAGCAGGCCCGACGAGGCCATCACCATGATGGGGCGGAAGTCGGCCGGCTTGAACGGCATGCCCTTGTAGATGTGCGGGTTGACGGTGAAGGTGGTGTCGATGCCGATCAGCACGGTGTAGCCGTCGGGCTTGCTGCGCGCCACCTGGGTGGCGCCGATGTTGCCGGCGGCGCCGGGCTTGTTCTCGACCACCACCGGCTGACTGAAGCGCTTCTGCAGCACGTCGGCCACCGAGCGCGCGATCATGTCCGACGGCCCGCCGGGTGGAAAGTTGTTGACGAAGCTGATCTGCTTGGCCGGGTAGGCCTGCGCGGCGGCGGCACCGGCCAGCAGGGCCAGGCCGGCGGCCACCACGGCGCGGCAGGCGGCGGGGGCGAAGCGGGTGGAGAAGAGAGGGCGGGAAGCGAAGGTCATGGCGTTGCAGGTTGCTTTGGTTTTATAGTGGCTTGCGCCCGTCCACGATTGATTTCAAGAGAAAAGTGTATGAAATGTAGGTGTGACGGGCGCAAACAGCTCATGTTTTCATAGTGATCGGCGCATGCCCCGTCACGGCTGGTAGCCCGACTGGCGCACCACCGGCGCCCATTGCGCGCGGTAGGTTTTCAGCATGGTCGCCGTCTGCGCCGCCGTACTGGCCACGGGGGTCATCCTGGCGTCGACGAACTTGTGCTGCAGGTCGGGCTCGCTCATCACCTCGCGGATGGCGGTGGACAGGCGCTGCACCTGCGCCGCCGGCATGGCGGCGGGGGCGAAGAAGGCGTTCCAGCCCGTGGCCACCAGGTCCAGGCCGGATTCCTTGTACGTCGGGATGTCCTTGGCGAATTGCGAGCGCTTGGCGCCCGAGCTGGCCAGGATGCGGATCTTGCCGCCCTCGTGCTGCGGCAGCAGGGTGTCGAAGGTGTCGAAGGCCACCGGCAGTTGGCCGCCGATGAGATCGCTGATCAGCGGCGCCGAGCCGCGGTAGCCCACCACCTGCGCCTTCACCGCGGCCTTCTCGCCCGTCATCAGCGCAAAGAAATGCGGCAGGCTGCCGGTGGCCGGCACGCCGAAGTTGGCCTGCGCCGGGTTGACGCGCAGCCAGGCCAGCAGGTGCGACAGCTCCTTGACCGGCACGGCCGAGGCCACGGCCAGGCCGAATTCGTACTCGGTCACCTGCGACACGGGCTGGAAGTCCTTGTCGGGGTCGTAGCCGGCGTCTTTGAACACCAGCGGCGCCACCACCATGATGGCCGGGTTGGCAGCAGCAGCACGTTCTGGTTGGCGGGCGCGTTCCTCAGCTGCTGCGCCGCCAGGCGGCCGCCGGCGCCGGTGCGGTTCTCCACCAGCACGGTCTGGCCCAGCCTGGGGCCCAGGCGGTCGGCCACCAGGCGCGCGGCCCGGTCGCTGGAGCCGCCGGCGGCGTAGGGCACGACGATGCGCAGCGGCGCGTCGGCGGACTGGGCGTGAACGTTGCCCGCCGCGCTGGCCAGGGCGGCGGCGCTGGCGGCCAGCAGCAGGTGTCTGCGGTGCATGGGGTATCTCCTCGTCTTTTCCGGCAACAGGGTGGCACTCTAGGTCGTGCGCGCCGAATTGACAAAATCAACTGTTCTCAGGATTTACCCGCATGCCGACGAACCGCTTGACCCAGCCCAAATCCCTGGACGACATGCTGCTGTACGTGCTGTGGCAGCTGCAGGCGGCGGCGCGCCGGCCGGTGGTGCGCCTGTGCGAGGCGGAGTTCGGCATCACGCGGCGCGAATGGCGCATGCTGGCGCAGCTGGCGGATTCGGAGGGCATGCCCTCGTCGGCGCTGGCCGAGCGCGCGGCGCTGGACCGGGCGCAGACCTCGCGCGCCGTGAGCGCGCTGGTGCAGAAAGGCCTGGTGGTGCGCACGCCGCGCCCCGGCAACCGGCGCGAGGTGCTGCTGCACCTGACCGAGCGCGGCCGCGCGCTTTACGCCGCGCTGCTGCCGCGCGTGGCGGCCATCAACCAGGAGCTGCTGTCGGTGCTGAGCGAAACCGAGGTGGCCACGCTGGACGCGCTGGTGCAGCGCCTGCGCGCGCAGGCCGAGCGCATGGTGGAAGACTGAAGTGCGCTGGGCTTTTTGCGCGAATGTGCTTTCAAGAATGACAAATGACTTCGCTGCGCTTCAATGACAAAGAAGACGTTCGGCATCGGTCATGCGGCGGCAGCCCGCGGTTAGTTTCATCGTTCTGAAGGCAAAACGGTATCAGGGTGGTTTTCGGCTTCGGCCCAATGGTGGCAGGCGCTGGTAGCTATATTAAACATAGCTATCGTCCCTTGCCCGGTGCATGAAAAACCCCGCCGGTCTGCATCGGCGGGGCCTGTGGGGCGGGGGCGCGTCAAGCGCGCCGCGCATCAGCGGCGGCGGCGGCCCATCAGCAGCGCCAGCGCGGCGCCGGCCGCGGCGGCCATGGCCATGGACTTGAGCGGCTGCTCGGACACGTAGGCGCTGGTGCGGTCGGTCACGTCGTGCAGCTTGTCGCGCGCCTGGGCCGAGGTCTCGGCGGCGGCGGCCTTGCCGCGGGCGGCCATGTCGTGCACGCGGGCCGACACGGCGTCGATGGCGGGTTGCACGTCCTCGCGCAGGCTGCGCACCTTGGCATCGGCCTTGTCCAGCGCCTCGTTGGCGTACAGGCGGGCGGATTCGACCGTGCGCTCGGCCTTGTCGGCCACTTTGTCGGTGGCGTTCTGTGCGCTGTCGGCGATCTTGTCGACGGCTTGGTGCGTGTTCATTCAGACTTCCTTTCGTGGCGCCCGTGGCGACCGGAGGTGGTGGGACAAAGCGCTTGGCGGCGGTGGCTGGCGCCGTGGCCTGAAGCGTGGGTCAAGCATACGCCACGCAGGGCCGGGGCGCATCAGCGGGCCGCGTCGGGCGGTGTCAGCGGGGCCGGCGATGCCTTGTAGGAATCGGCCGACATGGCGCTGACGGCCGCGGCCAGCTCCTGCTGCTGCTTGGCGCTGCGGCGCGGGATGGTGCCCGACACGCGCGAGCCCCGGCCCGGCTGCGAGTTGACGTCGAGCCGGCCGCCGCTGGCCTCCACCCGGTGGCGCATGCCCACCAGACCGTGCGAGCTCTGCGGCAGGTCGGCCGGGTCGAAGCCCACGCCGTCGTCGGTCACCGACACCTCGGCGTGGTAGACGTAGTTCTTCAGGTTCACGTGCACCTTGTTGGCCTTGGCGTACTTGCCGATGTTGGTCAGCGCCTCCTGCACCAGGCGGTAGATCGTGAGTTCGCTGTTGGCGTCCAGGTCCACCGGCTCCAGCGCCGTCACCACCTCGATGCCCGAGCGGTCGGCGAACTCGCGCGTGAGGATTTCCAGCGATGCGACCAGGCCCAGGTTGGAGAGCGACGAAGGCCGCAGGTCCTCGATGATGCGGCGCTTGAGCGCGATGCCCTGGTTGAGCGTTTCGGTCAGGTGCTGCAGGCGCTCGGTCACGTCGACGGCGTCCTTGGGCAGCTTGGACTTGACGCGCGCCACGTTCAGCTTGGCGGCGGTCAGCAGCGCGCCCAGTTCGTCGTGCAGTTCCCGCGCCAAGTGGGCGCGCTCGTCCTCGACGGCTTGCTGCAGGTAGTTGGCCAGCTCGGTCAGGCGTGCAGTGCGCTCGCGCACCTGCGATTCGAGCGCATCGCGTTCGGCTTCCAGCAACTGCTTCTGGCGGCTGTCGGCTTCGCGCAGCGCGCGGGTCTGGTTGACGTACAGGAAGAAGGCGAAGAAAGCCGCCAGCACGCCCGCCGCCAGCCCGAAGCGCGACACGTTGAGCAGCCGGAACACCTCGGCCCGCTTGGTGGCCACGATGGCCTCGGCCTGGGCGATCAGCGCATCGGCCTGCAGGCTGAAAGCGCGCATCTGCTCCAGCCCGACGTTGGAGGTGACCACGAAGTTGACCACCTCGGGCCGGTCTTCCTGCCGCATGCGCACCGTGAGCGCCATCTCGCCGATCTTCTGCGACAGCAGGTTGCGAAAGCTCAGCATGGCGTCCGAATCCAGCACCTCGCGCGGTGCCCGGGTGTTGAGCTGCTTCAGTAGGCCGTCGATGCTTTCCAGCGCCGCGGTGTAGGGCTCAAGGTAGGCGCGATCGCCGGTCAGGGCGTAGCCGCGCTGGTTCGATTCGGCCTCCACCAGACGTCGCACCAGCATGTTGACGGTGGCGCGCGCCGCATGGCCCTGCTGGATCTCCAGCAGCGTCTGCGTGGCGCGCCGGTGCGTGTCCTCGTTCAGCCACATGATCGCCAGCGCGCACAGCGCGGCGATGATGAGCGTGGCGCGCAGCGACAGCGGGTTGCGGGGCGCGCGCTGTCGCGCGCCGGGGCGGGGGCAAGGGTCACTTCAGGCATGTCGCGGGGCCACTAGAATCGGCAATTGCCCCGCCGCGCCTGGCCGGGCCTTCAATCAGTTGGAAAGGCACGCTGTGATCAGAATCGGTATTGTGGATGACCACGCCATCGTGCGGTCGGGGCTCAAGCAGTTCTTCTCGGAGCACGTGGATCTGCGGGTTGCCGGCGAAGCCGCCAGCGGGCGCGAAGCCATCGACCTGGTGCGCACCACCGAGCTGGACGTGCTGGTGATGGACCTGTCGATGCCCGGGCAGAGCGGCATCGACGCGCTGGCCATGATCCGCGCCAAGGCGCCGGACGTGGGCATCCTGATCCTCTCGGGCTACCCCGAGGAGCACTACGCCATGAACCTGATCCGCCAGGGCGCGAGCGGCTACCTGAACAAGGAGTGCGACCCGAGCGAGATCGTCGAGGCGATCCGCACCATCGCGCTGGGCAAGCGCTACATCACGCCCTCGGTGGCCGAACTGCTGGCCCAGCAACTGGGGCGCAAGGGCGATGCGGCACCGCACGAGCAGCTGTCGGAGCGCGAGTTTCAGGTGTTCCTCAAGCTGGCCAAGGGGCAGACGGCGGGCGACATCGCCGAGTCGCTGTCGCTGTCGGTGAAGACGGTGAGCACCTACCGCACGCGCCTGATGGAGAAGATGGGCCTGAGCTCGAACAGCGACCTGACCTACTACGCGCTGAAGAACAAGCTGATCGATTGATCGGCGCGCCGTGGCGCAGCAGGGGCTGCGCCGGCGACGAAAAAGCCGCCTCGGGGCGGCTTTTTCGTGCGGACGGCTGCGATGGCGCGGAGCCCATCAATCGGTTCCCTTCATTTCCAGGCAGAAGTCGATCAGGGCCTCGATGTCGTTGGATTTGTCGAACACCGCGTCCACGCCCAGCTGGTGGCAGCGCACGCGGATGTCCGGCGTGGCGTAGTTGGTGAGCACGACCACCTTCTGGTCCGGGTTGCGTTCGCGGGTGGCCTGCAGCACACCCAGCCCGCTGCCCTGCTTGAGAAACAGGTCGACGATGGCCAGGTCCCACTGGCTGGTGTGGTTGACCAGCCATTCGCTGCCCTGGTGCTCGGTTTCGGCGTAGCCGACCGGAGCCACCCCACCGAGTTCCTCCAGCGTGGCGATGAGGTTCTCTCGGATGGTGGGGTTGTCTTCGACGAAATAGGCTCGCACTGCAGGGGGCCGGACATGGCTGTGGTCAAGGTGGCTGGTGAAAATCCTTCGAACCGTGGCGCGAGGGAAATACTTGACCAGAGTCTACGGGGACACGGTCTTCGGCCGTGACAGTGTGCAGACTGCCACCGTGTAGGAGCCCGCCTACACCTTGGGTGGGGTGCTACAAACCTGGCAGTCCGGCTGCCGCTGCACCCGCACTTCGGTCCACTCCATGCGGCGGCTGTCGAGCATCAGCAGGCGCCCCACCAGCGGCTGGCCGATGCCGCACAACAGCTTGAGCGCCTCGGCCGCCTGCACCGTGCCGATCAGGCCCACCAGCGGCGCGAACACGCCCATGGTGGCGCAGCGCACTTCCTCGACGGTGTGCGACGGCGGAAACACGCAGGCGTAGCAGGGCGAGTCGGCCTGGCGCAGGTCGTACACCGAGACCTGCCCGTCAAAGCCGATGGCCGCGCCGGCCACCAGCGGCTTGCGGGCGGCCACGCAGGCGCGATTGAGGGCCTGGCGGGTGGCAAAGTTGTCGGTGCAGTCCAGCACCACGTCGGCCTCGGCCACCAGTGGCCGCAGCAGTGCCTCGTCGGCGCGCTGCGCCACGGTGTGGACCTGCACATCGGGGTTGATGGCGGCGATGGCGGCACGCGCCGATTCCACCTTGGGCTGGCCCACGCGCGCCTCGGTGTGCGCGATCTGGCGCTGCAGGTTGGTCAGGTCGACGGTGTCGTCGTCCACCAGCGTGATGCGGCCGACGCCCGCGCTGGCCAGATACAGCGCCACCGGCGAGCCCAGCCCGCCGGCGCCGATGACGAGCGCATGCTCCGCCAGCAGCTTCTCCTGCCCCTCGACACCGATGTCGTCGAGCAGGATGTGGCGTGAATAGCGCAGCAGTTGCCGGTCGTCCATCGGCGCTGTAGCCTGCCGCGCCGGGGCGCGGCAGGCCTTATTCCGTCTTGGTGTCGTCCTTGCGCTCGACCAGGGTCTTGCTGACCTTGACCGGCTGGCCCTTGAGCTTGGCCAGCGCCTGCTGCAGCGGGAAGTCCTTGTCGCTGCCGTACTCGGGCGGACGGCGCTCGGCGGCGGGCTTGCGCGATTCTTCTTCCAGGCGCTTGAGGGCGGCCTCGCGCTCCTTCTCGACGGCGGGGTCCTTCTTCTCGGCCTCGCCGCCGCTCAGGTGCTTCTCCAGGTCGGCTTCGCGCATGCGCAGCACGGCGAACGGGCTGCCCTCGGCGGTGTCGTCGACCATGATGTCGGGCACGATGCCCTTGGCCTGGATGGTGTGGCCGTTGGGCGTGTAGTAGCGGGCGGTGGTGATCTTCAGCGCCGTGTCCGGGCCGAGCGGGCGCACGGTCTGCACCGAACCCTTGCCGAAGGTCTGGCTGCCCATGATGGTGGCGCGCTTGTGGTCCTGCAGCGCGCCGGCCACGATCTCGCTGGCCGAGGCCGAGCCTTCGTTGACCAGCACCACCATCGGCACCGACTTGACGGCCGCGGGCAGGCGCTTGAGCGGATCGGCGCCGCGGCGGCGCAGATAGTCCTCGGGCACGGCCTTGTAGATCGACTTGCTTTCCTCGATCTGGCCGTTGGTGGACACCACGGTCACGCCCTCGGGCAGGAAGGCGGCCGACACGGCCACGGCGGCGTCGAGCAGGCCGCCCGGATCGTTGCGCAGGTCCAGCACCAGACCCTTCAGGCCGGGCTCGCGTTTGTAGATGTCCTCGAGCTTGGTGACGAAGTCCTCCACGGTGCGCTCCTGGAACTGCGACAGGCGCAGCCAGGCGTAGCCCGGCTCGACCACCTTGCTCTTTACCGACTGGGTGCGGATTTCCTCGCGAACGATGGTGACCGGGAAGCTGCGGTTCTCGTCGCGGCGCAGGATGGTGAGGATGACCTTGGTGCCCGGCTCGCCGCGCATGCGCTTGACGGCTTCGTTCAGCGACAGGCCCTTGACGGCGGTGTCGTCCACCTTGGTGATCAGGTCGCCCGGTTTGAGGCCGGCGCGGTCGGCGGGCGAGCCCTCGATGGGCGACACCACGCGGATCAGACCGTCTTCCTGCGTGATCTCGATGCCCACGCCGACGAACCTGCCGGTGGTGCCTTCGCGGAATTCCTTGAAGCTTTTCTTGTCGAAATACTGCGAATGCGGATCGAGACTGGCCACCATGCCCGAGATGGCGTCGGTGATCAGTTTCTTCTCATCCACCGGCTCGACGTAGTCGGACTTGATCATGCCGAACACGGCGGCGAGCTGCTGCAGCTCTTCGAGCGGCAGCGGCGCCAGCGTGCCGCGCGCCACGGTCTGCAGCGACACGGTGGTCAGCGCGCCGGCCAGCGCACCCACGGCAATCCATCCGGCGATCTTGGTTTTCTGGCTCATGTTCAGGAACGTCCTCAAGGCTTGCGCCCAATATAAACCTTGGCAACTGCTTTCGGTTGCGACCGCACCGCGAAGTTCCGTGCCAAACGGGTCATTGCGCCGGCTTTACGTGGGTCCGGGTGGCCTGTCAGGCCTTGCCTTGGCTGGCCACCGCCGCGGCGGCCTTGGCCGCGGCCTCGGCGTCGCCCAGGTAGTAGCTGCGGATCGGCTTCAGTCCGGCGTCCAACTCGTACACCAGCGGGATGCCGTTGGGGATGTTCAGCTCCACGATGTCCGTCTCGGAGATGTTGTCGAGGTACTTGACCAGCGCCCGGATCGAGTTGCCGTGCGCCGACACCACGATGCGCTTGCCGGCCAGGATGGCGGGCGCCATGGATTCGTTCCAGAACGGCAGTACGCGCGCCACGGTGTCCTTCAGGCACTCGGTCAGCGGCACCTCGCCGGGCTGCAGCCTGGCGTAGCGTGGGTCGCCGCGTTCGCTGCGCGGATCGGTCGGCTCCAGCGCGGGCGGCGGCGTGTCGTAGCTGCGGCGCCACACCAGCACCTGCGCG
This sequence comes from Ottowia beijingensis, assembly GCF_013423955.1. Lineage (GTDB taxonomy): Bacteria > Pseudomonadota > Gammaproteobacteria > Burkholderiales > Burkholderiaceae_C > Ottowia > Ottowia beijingensis. The sequence continues at coordinate 2,738,510 of NZ_JACCKX010000001.1, forward strand.
TCGCCGTGCTTCTGGGCGGTTTCGGCCTTGTTCAGGCCCTGCAGGGCGCCGTAGTGGCGCTCGTTCAGGCGCCAGTGCTTGACGGTGGGCAGCCACAGGCGGTCCATCTCGTCCAGCGCCAGGTGCAGGGTGCGGATGGCGCGCGTCAGCACGCTGGTGTAGGCGACGTCGAAATCGTAGCCCTCGGCCTTCAGCAGGCGGCCGGCCTGCTTGGCTTGCTCGACGCCGGTGGGGGTCAGGTCCACGTCGGTCCAGCCGGTGAAGCGGTTTTCGAGGTTCCAGGTGGATTCGCCGTGGCGGATCAGAACGAGCTTGTACATCGGGAGGCAGCCAGTAAGAAGTCAATAACCGCCGGCTGGGCGGGCGCAAACCCATCATTTTAGAATCCCCGCCTGATCGGGGCGCGCTGGCGCCTCTCACTGACGCATTCAAGAAGGATATTGATCGTGGATTTCGTGCTGGCGAACTGGATGTTGATCGCGGTGGCCCTGGTGTCGGGCGGCATGCTGCTGATGCCGATGCTGACCGGCGGCGGGGGTGCGGGGCTGACCCCGGCGGCCGCGGTGCAACTCATCAACCGCGAGAAGGCGGTGGTCATCGACGTGTGCGAGCCGGCCGAATACCAGGCCGGCCACGTGGGCGGCGCCAGGAGCATTCCGCTGGGCGAATTGGAGGCCAAACTGCCCGGCGCCGTGAAGAACAAGGCTACGCCGCTGGTGCTGGTGTGTGCTTCGGGCATGCGCTCGGGCCGCGCGGTGGCCATCGCCAGGAAACTGGGTTACGACAACGCCCAGTCGCTGTCCGGCGGCCTGAAGAGCTGGCGCGAGGCCAGCCTGCCGATCGAGAAGGCCTGAAACCATGCAAAAAGTGAAGATGTACGCCACCGGCACCTGCCCCTACTGCATCCGTGCCAAGCAAATCCTGCAGGCCAAGGGGTGCAGATCGACGAGATCCGCGTCGACCTCGACCCGGCCCAGCGCCAGACCATGATGGACATCACCGGCCGCCGCACCGTGCCGCAGATCTTCATCGGCGACACGCACGTGGGCGGCCACGATGACCTGGTGGCGCTGGATCAACGCGGCGGGCTCGATCCGCTGCTGGCCGGCCAGGCCTGACCGGCGCCCCGGGCGTGTCACGCCCGCCTGAGATAATGACCGTAAGGCAGCGCGCCCAAGGGCCGCTGCCCGTCTTTTTCATCCATCCTTTCCCTTAGCGAGAACCTCATGGCCGACACCGATCCCGTGTTCAACATCCAGCGCGTCTACCTGAAAGAGGCCTCGCTGGAGCAGCCCAATTCGCCCGCCATCCTGCTGGAGCAGGAGCAGCCGGCCGTCGAGATCAACCTGGGCGTGAACGCCGAGAACGTGGCCGAGGGCGTGTTCGAGATCACCGTCACCGCCACCGTGCAGACCAAGATCCAGGACAAGACCGTGTTCCTGTGCGAGTGCAAGCAGGCCGGTATCTTCGAGATCCGCAACATCCCCGAAGACCAGATGGGGGCGTCATCGGCATCGCCTGCCCGCAGATCGTCTACCCCTACCTGCGCGGCAACGTGGCCGACCTGATCCAGCGCGGCGGCTTTCCGCCCGTGCACCTGGCCGAGATCAACTTCCAGTCGATGTACGAGCAGCAGAACGCCGCCCAGGCCGACGCCTCGCCGATCGTCACGCAGTAAGCATCGAATAGGCCTCCAGCGCCCGTCCAGCAAGCGCGAGCAGCTATGAAAATCATAGTTATCGGTGCCGGCGCCTGGGGCACGGCGCTGGCCGTCAGCGCGGCGCGCAACCCGGCCGGGCACCATGTGGTGCTGTGGGCGCGCGACGGGGCGCAGGCCGAGGCCATGGACGACACGCGCGAGAACGCGCGCTACCTGCCGGGCATTCCGCTGCCGCGCGAGTTGAACGTGCGTGGCGGCGACGTGGGCACCCTGATGCAGGCGGTGCCGCAGGCCGACCTGATCATCGTCGCCACCCCTGTCGCGGGCCTGCGCCCCACGCTGGCGCTGCTGCGCGAGGTGCGCGTGCCCATCGGCTGGCTGTGCAAGGGCTTCGAGCCGGCGCAGAACCCGCAGGCACCCAACCCCTTCGGGCTGATGCCGCACGAAATCCAGGCCCAGGTGGCGCCCGCGCTGCAGGCCGGTGCGCTCAGCGGGCCCAGCTTCGCGCAGGAAGTGGCGCGCGGCCAGCCCACCGCGCTTGTGGCCGCCAGCCGCCAGCCGCACGTGCGCCAGGCGCTGGTCGACGGCTTTCACGGCCCCACGCTGCGGGTGTACGGCAATGAGGACTTGACCGGCGTGGAAGTGGGCGGCGCGGTGAAGAACGTGCTGGCCATTGCCACCGGCCTGGCCGATGGCCTGAACCTGGGGCTGAACGCACGTGCCGCCCTCATCACCCGCGGTCTGGCCGAAACGGCGCGTCTGGGCGGGGCGCTGGGCGCGCAGGCCGAGACCTTCATGGGCCTCTCGGGCCTGGGCGACCTGGTGCTGACGGCCACGGGCGATTTGAGCCGCAACCGCCGCGTCGGCCTGCTGCTGGCCGAGGGCCAGACGCTGGACGAGGCCGTGCAGTCGCTCGGTCACGTGGCCGAGGGCGTGTACAGCGCCCGCACCGTGCTGCAGCGCGCGCGCCATCTGGGCGTGGAGATGCCGATCACCGAATGCGTGGTGGCGCTGCTGGACGGGCAGCTGAAGCCCGTGGAGGCCGTGGCCGCGCTGATGGGGCGCGATCCGAAGGGGAACTGCTGTGAGCGGATGGGTGCAGCATACTCCCTGGTTGATGCCCTGTAGCGCCCGGATTCAGGGCGCTAGGTAGGCATACTCCACTGTACTCTCTGTGGGAGCGGGCTTGCCCGCGATGTAGCGCCGCTACTGTGGCGAGGCCCCATCGCGGGCAAGCCCGCTCCCACAAGGCAGCCAGACTCGAAGTCCCGTCCGCCACGCGCCGGCCTTCAGATCTCCAGGTTGTCGATCAGCCGCGTGCCGCCCAGGCGCGCCGCGCCCAGCGCCACCAAGTCACCGCTGCCATCGCCCGCCTGCGGCGGCAGCAGGTCGGCGCGGCGGCGCACCGTGAGGTAGTCGGGCAGCCAGCCGCGTGCGGCCAGCGCCTGCATCGCCGCCGCTTCCAGCGCCGGCAGTTGCGCGGGCAGGGCGTGCGCGGCGGCCAGGGCGTCGCGCGACAGGGCGCGCAGCGCCAGTGACAGCTGCAAGGCCTCGGCGCGCTCGGCCTCGCTCAGGTAACTGTTGCGCGAGCTGAGCGCCAGGCCATCGGCGCTGCGCTCGGTGCCGTGGCCGACGATCTCGATGGGCAGCGCGAACTGCTGCACCATGCGGCGGATCACCATCAGCTGCTGGTAGTCCTTCTTGCCGAAAACGCCGAAGCCGTGCGGCTTGCCGGCGAACACGGCCATGAAGAGTTTCATCACCACGGTGGCCACGCCGGTGAAGAAGCCGGGGCGGAACTCGCCCTCCAGCAGGTCGGCCAGCGCTGGGTCGGGCAGCACCTTGAAGGTCTGCGGCTCGGGGTACAGGTCGCGCTCGCGCGGGGCGAACAGCAGGTCGCAGCCGGCCTCGCGCAGTTTGGCGCAGTCGGCCTCGAAGGTGCGCGGGTAGCTGTCGAAATCCTCGTGCGGCAGAAACTGCAGCCGGTTGACGAAGATGCTGGCCACGGTGGCATCGCCCAGCGGGCGGGCCTGTTCGACCAGCGCCAGGTGGCCGGCGTGCAGGTTGCCCATGGTGGGCACGAAGGCGGGGCGCTGCGCGTGCCGCAGGGCGTGGCGCAGTTCGGGAAGGGTGTGGACGATGTGCATGGTGGGTGGGCGGATCAATGGGGGCGGCGGCTTACCAGGCGTGCAGGGCGTCGTCGGGAAGCTGCCGTCCTTCACCGCCCGCACATAGGCCTCGATGGCGGCCTTCACGCTGCCGCTGCCGTCCATGAAGTTGCGCACGAACTTCGGGTTCTTGCCCAGGTTCACGCCCAGCATGTCGTGCATCACCAGCACCTGCCCGGCGGTGCCCTTGCCGGCACCGATGCCGATGGTGGCGCAGCGCGGCAGCTCCTGCGTCAGCTGCGCCGAGAGCAGGGCGGGCACCATTTCCAGCACCAGCATGGCGGCGCCGGCGTCCTGCAGTTCCAGCGCGTGCTGGCGCAGCGTCTGCGCCGCCTCGTCGCCCCGGCCCTGCACGCGGTAGCCGCCCAGCGCGTGCACGGTCTGCGGCGTCAGGCCCAGGTGCGCGCACACGGGAATGCCGCGCTCGACCAGGAAGCGCACCGTCGGCGCCGTCCAGCCGCCGCCTTCCAGCTTGACCATGTGCGCGCCCGCCTGCATCAGCGTGGTGGCGCTGCGCAGCGCCTGCTCGGGCGATTCGTGGTAGCTGCCGAAGGGCAGGTCGGCGATCAGCCAAGCCGTGCCCTGCACACGGTGCAGCCCGCGCGAGACGCTCTCGGTGTGGTAACGCATGGCCTCCAGCGTCACGCCCACGGTGGAGGGCAGCCCCTGGCACACCATGCCCAGCGAATCACCCACCAGCAGGCATTCCACCCCGCCGCATCGGCCACGGCGGCAAAGGTGGCGTCGTAGGCGGTCAGCATGGTGATCTTCTCGCCGTCGGCGCGCAGCTGTGCCAGCCGCGGCAGGCTGACCGGCTTGCGCTGCGGCAGCGGCGATGCGGGCGGCAGCGTGCCGTAGGGCGAGCCGGGCGATGGGGTGGAGGACGATGGTGTGGTCATGCGGTGGCGCTCCGTCAGGCAAACAAACGCGCCGAGTCTATGCGCAAGCTGCACAGCCGCTGGAACGGCCTTGTGGGAGCGGGCTTGCCCGCGATAAGCGCCTTGCCCCCAGTCGTCGCTGCATCGCGGGCAAGCCCGCTCCCACATCCTTGGCGGTGGCGCGCGCCACCATCTGGCGGCCGCGGAGCAGGCCATGCGGGGCACCCGCGGAAGGGCTTGGCCCGCCCGCTGGGTGCGTCCCCTTCCCCGCCGCGCAGCGGCAAGAGAGAAGGGGAAGCGGCGTCAGCCGCTCAGGGGATGCCTCTTAATTCGGTGTGAACGCCAGCCGCACGTAAATCGGCGCATAGGCCTCGGCCTGGGTGATCTCCACCAGGTTCTCCTTGGCCAGTTCCAGCAGTGCGATCAGCGTGACCACCAGCACGGGCACGCCCTTGGCGGGGTCGAACAGGTCCTCGAACGGCGCGAAGCGGCGGCCCTGCAGCTTTTTCAGCACGATGGACATGTGCTCGCGCACGCTCAGTTCCTCGCGGCTGATCCTGTGGTGCTGCACCAGCTTGGCGCGCCGCAGGATGTCGGCCCAGGCCGATTGCAGATCGGCCAGTTCCACGTCGGGAAAGCGCGGCTTCAGCGCCTGCTCGACGTACACCTGCGCCTTCAGGAAGTCGCGGCCGTACTGCGGCACTTCCGACAGGTGCGTGGCGGCCAGTTTCATCTGCTCGTATTCGAGCAGGCGGCGCACCAGCTCGGCGCGCGGGTCTTCGGGCTCCTCGCCCTCGGCCGTCTTCTTGGGCGGCAGCAGCATGCGCGACTTGATCTCGATGAGCATCGCCGCCATCAGCAGGTATTCGGCCGCCAACTCCAGGTTCCGGCTGCGAATTTCGTCGACATAGCTCAGGTACTGGCGCGTCACGTTCGCCATCGGAATGTCGAGGATGTTGAAGTTCTGCTTGCGGATCAGGTACAGCAGCAGGTCCAGCGGGCCTTCGAAGGCCTCGAGGAACACCTCCAGCGCGTCGGGCGGGATGTACAGGTCGGTCGGCAGCGCGAACAGCGGCTCGCCGTACAGGCGCGCCACGGCCACGTGGTCCACCACCTCGGGCAGCGGCGCCTGCGCCGGGCCTTCGGCCAGCAGCTGATCGGGGTCGGCAACCGACATGGAATGCTATCTAAATATGAGCTATCAGCGCTTGCGGGATAAGCGCTGGAGGCCGATTTGGCTTGTGATCAATGGCAGGTCAGTGGCGGGCGCTCGGGGCGAGCGCCGGCGCGCTCAGTCCTGCGTCGGCGCGGTCTGGTAGACGTAGGGCGCCTGCTTCACGCGGCCGGCCTTGAATTCGGCCTGCAGCTCGCGGTCGATCTGCTTGTCCCACAGCAGGGCGCGGCCCTGGCGCTGCTGCAGGTCGAGCTCCGGGCGCGACTGCTTGAGGTCGTCCAGGAACTGCGTGACCTCGGAACGGTAGTGCGGGCGCTGGAAGATGCGGGCGAGCGACATAAACTTGGGATTCCTTTGTGGGACTGGTCCGACGGCGCACACAGCGCGTGCGGCGTTACAACACAGTTTTCATTCATTTTACCGGGCACCACCTATGACGCTCCGTTTCGACCGACTTCGCACCCTGGGCCTGGGCGGCCTGCTGGGCAGCGCCCTCTGGCTGGCCGCCTGCGACCCGCAGGCCATCAAGGAGCTGGAGGAGGGCGTGGCCACCGAGGCCGACGTGGTGCAGCGCTTCGGCCAGCCCGAGCGCGTGTGGCCCGAGGCCGGCGGCGCCAAGACCTTCGAATACAACCGCCAGCCCGAGGGCCTGCGCAACTACATGATCACCATCGGCCCCGATGGCCGCATGAGCGCGCTGCGCCAGGTGCTGACGCCTGACAACTTCCGCCGTGTTCAGCCGGGCATGGGGGTGGAAGACGTGCGCCGCATGCTGGGCAAGCCGGCCAAGCAGGTGCCCTACCAGCTGCAGAACCAGATCGTGTGGACCTGGAAGTTCCTGGAGCAGCCGAACGAGACGCGCGGCTTCAACGTGGTCTTCAGCCCGGATTACCGCGTGATCCGCACCGAGGTGGGGCCCGACCCGGACGGCCCCGACATGCGCGGCGGCGGCTGAACGGCAAGCGCCGAGCCGCTTGAAAGGCAGCGCCATCGGGCGCTGTTTTTTGTGCAAAATCGGGCTTCAGCGCCCGCCAGTCAAGCGCAGGCAGCTATCAAATCGAGAGTATTTGCTGACGGCGCAGGCGATTCAGGCGCCCGAATAGCCCATCTCCGCCGCGTCGTCCGGCCGCGGCGGCAGGCCCGCCACGGCAGCTTCGATGGCGTGGGCCACGTCGGGCTGCAAGTCGTCCGGCGACTGGGCGGTGATCAGCTCGAGCAGGCCGGTGCGCCGCGCGATGTCGTGCGGCTGGTTGATCAGCCCGCTCACCACCAGGCGCACGCCTTGCTTGCGGCAGGTCCTGACCAGGTTCTCCAGCGCCTCGGCGCCGGTCGAGTCGACGTAGATCACGTTCTTCAGATCCAGCACCAGGGTGTGCGGCGGCAGGTGGTCTTCCAGTTCCTCCACCAGCTTGGTGGCGCCGAAGAAGATCGCGCCATACAGGCGCCAGGCCTGCATCTGCTCGCCGCGGCCAGCCAGTTCGACTTCATCGGACGCGCCCAGCCGCTCGGCGCGCGACAGGCTGGAAATGCGGTAGATGAAGGTGATGCAGGCGGCGAAGATGCCGAACTCCACCGCCACCGTCAGGTCGAAGATCACCGTCAGCAGGAACACCGCCACCAGTGTCACGCGATACGGCATGCGGTAATTCTTCAGATGGGCGAACTCGCGCCATTCGCCCATGTTCCAGGCCACGAACATCAGGATGGCCGCCAGGCAGGCCAGCGGAATCGAGCCGGCCAGCGGCGCTGCCACCAGAATCACCAGCAGCAGCGCCAGCGCATGCACCATGCCGGCCACCGGGCTGGTGGCGCCGCTCTTCACGTTGGTCATGGTGCGGGCAATGGTGCCGGTGGCCGGCATGCCGCCGAAGAAGGGCGTGACGAAGTTGGCCGCGCCCTGCGCCATCAACTCCTGGTTGGGGTCATGCCGGTCGCCGATCACGCCGTCGGCCACGCGCGCGCACAGCAGCGACTCGATGGCGCCCAGCAGCGCCAGCGTGATGGTGGGCATCAGCAGAAAGCGCGCCGATTCCCAGCTGAAATTGGGCAGCTGGAATGCCGGCAGCGCGGCCGGAATGCCGCCGAACTTGCTGCCGATGGTCTCCACCGGCAGCTTGAACACGCCCACCACCAGCGTGGCCACCACCAGCGCCACGATGGAGCCGGGCACCGTGCTGAGCTTGCCCGAGAACTGCACCTTGGGCCCCAGGCTGGGCAGCCAGCGCTGCCAGCCGATGACGATGGCCAGCGACACCACCGCCACGCCCACGGCCCACCAGTTCACCGTGTGCAGGTGGCCGTACAGCGCGCCTAGGATGCCGAAGAAATCGCCCGGCATCTTGGGCACGGTGAGGCCCAGGAAGTCCTTCACCTGCGACAGCGCGATCAGCACCGCGATGCCGTTGGTGAAGCCGATGATCACCGAGATGGGGATGAAGCGCACCAGCGTGCCCAGCTTGAACAGCCCCATCAGGAACAGCAGCACGCCCGACATGGCGGTGGCGATGATCAGGTTGCCCACGCCGTAGCGCTCGACGATGCCGTAGACGATGACGATGAACGCGCCCGCCGGCCCGCCGATCTGCACCCGGCTGCCGCCCAGCGCGGAGATGATGAAGCCGGCGATGATGGCGGTGAACAGCCCGGCCTCGGGCTTCAGCCCCGAGGCGATGGCGAAGGCCATGGCCAGCGGCAGCGCCACCACCGCCACCGTCAGCCCGGCGGCGAAGTCCTTGGCGAAGCGCGCCCTGTCGTAGCCTTGCAGGGCGTTGAACAGGCGGGGGCGGAAGGGGGCAATCGGCAAGGCCATGGCGATTTATGTGAATTCAATTCGAATTTTATGTTAATGCCCGGGCGTCGGTCACGAAAAAGCGCGGCCCGCTCTCACGGTACCGCGCTTTGATGGCCAGAGCGAGTCGGTCAGCGCACGCGCATACCGGGCTGCGCGCCGGCCGTGGGCTCCAGCACGTATATGCCGGGGTGGGCCTTTTCGTCGCCGTGGCTGGCGGCCAGCACCATGCCTTCGCTGATGCCGAACTTCATCTTGCGCGGCGCCAGGTTGGCGACCAGCACGGTGAGCTTGCCCCGCAGGTCTGCGGGCTGGTAGGCGCTGGCAATGCCGCTGAAGACGTTGCGCAGCTTCGGTTGACCGTCGTCGCTGGTCTCGCCCACGTCCAGCGTCAGGCGCAGCAGCTTGGTACTGCCTTCCACGGGTTCGCAGTTCACGATCTTCGCGATGCGCAGGTCGATCTTGACGAAGTCGTCGATGGTGATGGAGGGGCCAGTGGCTCGCCACCCGGCGCCGGTGTGGTGCTGGGCGCTTCCGTTTTCATAGCTGCCAGCGCTTGTGGGGCGGGCGCTGGAGGCTCAAACAGTGCATCCAATTGCTTGACGTCCACGCGCTGCATCAGGTGCTGGTATTCGCCGATCTGCGCGCCTTCGCCCAGCGGCGTCTTCACGTCGTCGAAGCTCTCGGGCGGCACCATCAGGAAGAAGGCCACGTCGGCGGCCAGCTTGGGCAGGATGGGTTTCAGATAGATCGTGAGGATGCGGAACGCCTCGATGGAGGTGCTGCACACGTCGTGCAGGCGGCCCTCCATGCCCTCCTTCTTGGCCAGCTCCCAGGGCTTGTTGGCGTCCACGTAGCCGTTCACGCGGTCGCACAGCGCCATCACCTCGCGCACCACCTTGCCGGTTTCGCGCTCGGCGTACAGCTCGGTGATCTGGGGCAGGGCGTCGCGCAGGTGCGTCAGCAACTGGTCGCCGTCGGGCGAAATCGCGCCCAGACGGCCGCCGAACTTCTTGCTGATGAAGCCGGCCGCGCGCGAGGCAATGTTGACGTACTTGCCGATCAGGTCGGCGTTCACGCGCGCCATGAAGTCATCGGCGTTGAAGTCGATGTCCTCGTTGCGGCCCGACAGTTTGGCCGCCAGGTAGTAGCGCAGCCACTCGGGGTTCATCTTCAGGGACAGGTATTTCAGCGGGTCGAGGCCCGTGCCGCGGCTCTTGCTCATCTTCTCGCCGTTGTTCACGGTGAGGAAGCCGTGCACGAACACCTTGTCGGGCACCTTGCGGCCGCTGAACTTCAGCATGGCCGGCCAGAACAGCGTGTGGAAGGTGATGATGTCCTTGCCGATGAAGTGGTACTGCTCGGTCGCCGGGTCGGCGATGAACTGCTCGTAGCTCTGCGGCTGGCCGCTGGCGGTCTTGCCGGCTCCTTTATCGAACAGGTTCTTCAGGCTGGCCAGGTAGCCAATGGGGGCGTCGAGCCAGACGTAGAAGTACTTGCCCGGCGCGTCCGGGATCTCGATGCCGAAGTAGGGCGCGTCGCGGCTGATGTCCCAGTCGCCCATCTTGGGCTTGCCGTCTTCGCCGGGGGCGATCCACTCGGTGATCTTGTTCAGTACCTCGGGCTGCACGGCGCCGCTGGTGGTCCACTCGCGCAAAACTCGATGCAACGCGGGTCGGACAGCTTGAAGAAGAAGTGCTCGCTGCTCTTCAGCTCAGGCTTGGCGCCGCTGAGGGCCGAGTACGGCTCGATCAGCTCGGTGGGCGCATAGACGGCGCCGCATACCTCGCAGTTGTCGCCGTACTGGTCCTTGGCATGGCAGTTGGGGCACTCGCCCTTGATGAAGCGGTCGGGCAGGAACATGCCCTTCTCGGGGTCGAAGAACTGCTCGATGGTGCGGGTCTCGATCAGGCCATTGGCCTTCAAATCCTTGTAGATGGCCTGCGAGATGGCGGTGTTCTCGGGGCTGTGCGTGGAGTGCCAGTTGTCGAAGCTGATCAGGAAGCCGTCCAGGTACTGCTGGCGCCCGGCGGCGATGTCGGCCACAAACTGCTCGGGCGTCTTGCCCGCCTTTTCGGCGGCGATCATGATCGGCGCGCCGTGCGCGTCGTCGGCGCCGACGAAGTTCACCGCGTGGCCCTGCATGCGCTGAAAGCGTACCCAGATGTCGGCCTGGATGTATTCCATGATGTGGCCGATGTGGAAGGTGCCGTTGGCGTACGGCAGGGCGGTGGTGACGAAGATCTGGCGGGGGCGGGCATGCGGAACACTCTCACTGGGGTCAACCCGCCATTTTAGGCAGCGCGCCCCGGCTCAGCCCACATCGCCCGGCCGATGGCGCCAGCCGAAGAACTGGCAGATGGCCGCACGCTGCGCCAGCGCGTCGGCACGCCCCAGCGCCATCAGGGCGCGTGTGTAGCCCGACTCGAACAGCAGGTAGCTGGCCAGCGCCGCGTTGCGCTCGTCGTGCACGTTGTCGCGCTCGCCCAGAATGCCCAGCAGCGCCTGCGCCGCTTGCGGCAGTGCGTGCAGGTGCCGGCCGGCCAGCTCGTCGAGCCGCTGCGATGGCGTGATGGCCAGCAACTCGATGTGCCGCAGCCGGGTCTGGCCGCGCTGCGCCGGTGGCACCAGCGACAGCGTGTGGTTGACGCGCTGCAGCCGCTCCACGTCGGACGCCAGGGTGTCGAGAAAGATGGCCGACAGCGCGTGGCCCGCCACCTGGGCCAGCGTGGGGTAGTCGCCGGCATGCGGGTCGGTGGCCACCGCGGGCTGGTGCGCACGGCCGGCGCCTACCACGAACACGCGCTCGGCCCCGAGGTGGATCACCGGCGCGATCGGCGCCATCTGCCGCATCGAGCCGTCGCCGTAGTAGGCCGTGCGGTCGTCCACCGACAGGCGTGCCGCCGGAAAGATGAAGGGGATGGCGGCCGAGGCCATCAGGTGCTCGACGCCGATGCGCGCCCGCACGGCGCGGCGCTGCGCGCGTGCCCAGTCCTGCATGTCGTCGATGGCGTCGTAGAAGGTCACGTGCTCGCCGCTGACGTAGCTGGACGCGGTGACGGCAAAGCCGCGCAGGTGGCCGCCGGCCAGCAGCTGCGGCAGGCGCTCGAACGGCAGGTGCGCCTGCAGCAGGCGGCGCAGGGGCTGGTTGTCGAGCAGCGAGTAGGGCTGCAGCCGTGCCGAGCGCGCCAGCGCCCAGCCCATCGACAGCAGGCGGATCCAGCGGGCACCGGCTCGGGCGGCGTCCAGTGCGTCGGCGCGGTACACCTGCGCCGCGTGAAAGCCGCGCCAGATGCGCGACAGCCGCGCCACCGCGTGGCTGAAATGGTCGGCGCCGGTGGCCACCGCCGCGGCGTTCATGGCGCCGGCCGAGGTGCCGACGATGATGTCGAACGGCGAGCCGCGGTGCGCCGGCTCGCCGTGGCGCCGCAGGGCCGCCAGCGCCTGCAGCACACCCACCTGGTAGGCCGCGCGCGCGCCGCCCGTCAGCAGCAGCGCGGTGCCGGGGCGGGCGGGCGAGGGGGCGGCGGGCCTATTCATCGGTGCGGGGTGAGGTTTTGGCCGTGTACCAGCGGTGCGCCACGGTGGCGCGACTAGACTACCGGCTCCACCGGAAGAGAGCAAATGAGCATTCAGCAACAAGACGTACTGCAGGCCATCGCGGCCGTGATCGACCCCAACACCGGCAAGGACTTTGTCTCGACCAAGCAGGTCAAGAACCTGCAGCTGAACGGCGGCGATGTGTCCTTCGACGTCGAGCTGGGCTACCCGGCCAAGAGCCAGATTCCGGCGCTGCGCCAGGCGTTGATCAACGCCGCGCGCGGCGTGCCGGGCGTGGGCAACGTGTCGGTCAACGTGGTGACGAAAGTGATCGCTCACGCCGTGCAGCGCGGCGTGCAGCTGATGCCGCAGGTCAAGAACATCATCGCCGTGGCCTCGGGCAAGGGCGGTGTGGGCAAGAGCACCACCGCCGTCAACCTGGCGCTGGCGCTGGCGGCCGAGGGCGCCAGCGTCGGCTTGCTGGACGCCGACATCTACGGCCCCAGCATGCCGATCATGATGGGCATCAGCGGCCGCCCCGAAAGCCTGGATGGCCAGAACATGGAGCCGATGGAAAACTACGGCGTGCAGGTCAGCTCCATCGGCTTCCTGGTCGACCCGGACGAGGCCATGATCTGGCGCGGCCCCATGGCGAGCCAGGCGCTCGACCAGCTGCTGCGCCAGACCAACTGGAAGGATCTGGATTACCTGATCGTCGACATGCCGCCCGGCACGGGCGACATCCAGCTGTCGCTGTCGCAGCGCGTGCCGCTGACGGGCGCCGTCATCGTCACCACGCCGCAGGACATCGCCCTGGCCGACGCGCGCAAGGGCGTGGCCATGTTCGAGAAGGTGGGCGTGCCCATCCTGGGCCTGGTGGAGAACATGGCCGTGCACGTGTGCAGCAACTGCGGCCATGTCGAGCACATCTTCGGCGCCGAGGGCGGCAAGCGCTACGCGGCCGAGAAGGGCATCGAGTACCTGGGCGCGCTGCCGTTGGCGATGTCGATCCGCGAACAGGCCGATTCGGGCCGCCCCAGCGTGGTGGCCGACCCGGATGGCCAGGCGGCAACCAATTACAAGGCCATTGCGCGGCAGGTGGCCATCAAGGTGGCGGCGCGGGCCAAGGATTTCTCGGCCAAGTTTCCGTCCATCACCATTTCAAGGGATACCTGAGCCGGCTCGGTTCACTTCCGATTTGATAGCTGGCAACGCCCGTGGGATATATACCCACGGGCGTTTCAATTTGTAATTACAACGTATTCAACCGGGCGGACGGCATCCGCCAAATGGGTGATTGTCAGACGTGCCGCAAGAGCGTAAGGTGCCCCGACAGGGAGCACGACAATGAACTGGTTCAATTCAGACTGGCTGGCGTCTTGGGCCGGCCTGGACGGCGCCGACGCGATGCCGCTGGTGAGCACGCTGGTGGCCGTGGTGGCGCTGATGCTGCTGTGGCGCGTGCTGCGCCGCGGCGGCGCGGGCGGCCGAGCGGCGCGCGATTACGACGCCAGCGGCGACCAGTTCGCGCAGTCGGCCCCCATCAACGAAGAGCAGGTGCGGCTGCTGCACTACCTGCAGCAGGCCTTTCCCGATGGTGCGGTGCTGTTCCAGCCGCGGCTGGCGCGCTTTCTGATGGTGCGCAAGAGCCGCCACCGCCTGGATGCGCAGCAGCGCCTGGGCGATACGCACGTGGACTTTCTGGTCTGCGCCGACGACGGCAAGCCGCTGTTCGCGTTCGAGGTGGATGCGTTCAAGGCCAAGGGCGATGCGGGCCTGGCGCGCAGCGCGGCCGAGAAGAACGGCATGCTCAAGAGCGCCGGCATCCGCCTGATCCGGCTGAAGGGCGCGCAGCCCCAGTGGCCGCCGCCCGAGGTGCTGCGCATGCGCCTGCTGGCCGCGCAGCGCACGCCACCGCCGGCGCCCGAGGCGCGGCCCTCGGGCTTCGAGCCCTCGGCCTTCGGCCCGCCGTCCGACTTTGCGCCCTCGCGCAGCGCACCCGATTCGGGCGTGATGAGCCTGACCGGCCTGATGGGGCTGAGCGCCGGCAGCGACGACCCTGGGCATCGGTGCGCAAGCGCTGAGGCGCGCGCGGGCCGGGCAGTGTCGCTATGGTTGATATAGCTGCTTGCGCACGACGGGCAATGATTTCAGATTGATTTGGCTTGAAAATGGCGCCAATCGGGCGCAATAAGATATTTATTGAATAGCAACCTGCGGCCATCTCGCGCTGCCGGCATTCGGGGCGCACGCTCCGCTGAACAGCTCTTCAGCACCGCAGGTTCAGCCGTCGCCGGGAAGACTCTGGCGCTGCAAGGACAGTCATGCCATCTTTCCAATCGATACGGCATGAATCTCGTCATTCCGGCGAAAGCCGGAATCCAGACAGCGCGCGTGCGGTGAGGCATGGGTCCCGGCTCTCGCCGGGATGACGATGGTCAACGTTCTGAAGCGGAAACGGAATCAGTCCACCGACTGCTCGCGCAGCTTGAAGCGCTGGATCTTGCCGGTGGCGGTCTTCGGCAGTTCGTGCACGAACTCGATGAAGCGCGGGTATTTGTAGGGCGCCAGGCGATCCTTCACGAAGGCCTTCAGTTCGTCCTCGGTGGCCTCGGCGCCGGGCTTCAGGATCACGAAGGCCTTGGTCTTGGTCAGGCCGTCGCTGTCCTGCTTGCCGACCACGGCGGCCTCGAGCACGGCGGGGTGCTGCACCAGCGTGGCCTCGACCTCGAACGGCGACACGTAGATGCCGCTCACCTTCAGCATGTCGTCGCTGCGGCCGCCGTAGGTGTAGCTGCCGTCGGCGTTGCGCACGTACTTGTCGCCGCTCTTCGTCCAGCCGCCCTGGAAGGTCTCGCGCGTCTTGCTGCGGTTGCCCCAGTACATCATGGCGGCGCTGGGGCCGGCGATGTAGAGGTCGCCCGGCTCGCCGTCGGGCACGGGGCCGCCGTCGTCGCCGCGCAGTTCGATGGTGTAGCCCGGCACCGGCCAGCCGGTGGTGCCGTAGCGCACCTTGTCGGGCCGGTTGGAGAGGAAGATGTGCAGCATCTCGGTGGAGCCGATGCCGTCCACGATGTCGATGCCGAAATGCGCCTTGAAGCGTTCGCCGATCTCGGCCGGCAGCGCCTCGCCGGCCGACGAGGCCAGGCGCATCGCCACCTCGTCGCGCTTGGGCAACTGCGGATGCGCCAGCATGCCGGCAAAGCCGGTGGGTGCGCCGAAGAACACGGTGGGCTTGAGGCCGCCCACGCCACCGGTCCAGCGCTTGAAGGTGGCCTCAGGCGTGGGGCGCTCGCCCATCAGGATGGTGGTGGCGCCCACGCTCATGGGGAAGGTGAGGCCGTTGCCCAGCCCGTAGGCGAAGAACAGCTTGGCGGCCGAGAAGCACACGTCCCGCTCGGTCAGGCCCAGCACGGCCTTGCCGTACAGCTCGCAGGTCCAGTACGGGTTGGCGTGCGAATGCACCGTGCCCTTGGGGCGGCCGGTGGAGCCGCTGGAGTAGAGCCAGAAGGCCGGGTCGTCCGGGCCGGTGGGCGCGGCCTTGTCCATCGGCGCATGGGCCTTCAGGAAGGCCTCGAACTCCACCTCGGACGGGTGCAGCGGCGCCTGCGGGTGCGAGACGATGACCTTCTGCACCTCGTGGTCGCTCTTGACCATGGCGGTGGTCAACGTGGGCAGCAGCGCGCCCGACACCAGCACCGCTTGCGCGCGTGAGTGCTCCAGCATGTAGGCGTAATCGTCGGGCGTGAGCAGGGTGTTGACGGCCACCGGCACCAGGCCGGCGTACAGGCTGCCGAGGAAGGCCACCGGCCAATCGGTGCCGTCGTGCATCAGCACCAGCACGCGTTCTTCGCGGCGCAGGTACAGGCTGCGCAGCGCGGCGGCCATGCGGCGCACGCGCTCGTCCAGTGCGCCGTAGGTGAGCGTGCCGTGGTCGTCCACGAAGGCCGGCTTGGCCCCGCGGGTGCTGTTCAGCGCCAGCAGATGCTCGGCAAAGTTGAAGCGCTCGGGCGGCGGCGCGACGTTGGCAGCGGTGTTCATGGGGTCTCCGTGGGGCTGTGTCGAGGGCTGGGCCCACGCGGCGCGCATTGCGCTTTTGCCCGCTGCGTGGTGAAATGCATTATTCTGCCTGTCATCGTACATGCATTAAAGTGCATGTCAAGAGGGCGCACCCGGTGCTCTCGCAGGCCGACAACACGTGAACATGATGCTTGAAGAGTTGGTGCATCCGCCGGCCGCCCCGCCCGCCGAGGCCGCGCGACATCCCTTTCTGGTGGCCCTGGGCGAGCGGGTGCGCACGCTGCGCTCGCGCCGCGGCCTCACGCGCAAGGCGGTGGCGCAGGCGGCCAATGTGTCCGAGCGGCACCTGGCCAATCTTGAATACGGCACCGGCAACGCCTCCATTCTGGTGCTGCTGCAGGTGGCCCATGCCCTGCACGCCGAGCTGAGCGAGCTGCTGGGCGACGTGACCACCTCGTCGCCCGAGTGGCTGATGATCCGCGAACTGCTGGAGCACCGCAACGAGGCAGATCTGCGCCGCGCGCGGCAGGCGCTGTCCGAGCTGTTCCACGCGCCGGGCGATGCCGACCGCGCGCGCACCACGCGCATCGCGCTGATCGGCCTGCGCGGTGCCGGCAAGTCGTCGCTGGGCCAGCGCCTGGCGGACGATCTGGGCTACGCCTTCATCGAGCTGAGCCGCGAGATCGAGCAGTTTGCTGGCTGCAGCATCCACGAGATCCACAACCTGTACGGCACCAACGCCTACCGTCGCTACGAGCGCCGCGCGCTGGAAGAAGCCATCCAGATCTACCCCGAGGTGGTCATCGCCACGCCCGGCGGCCTGGTGTCGGACGCGGCCAACTTCAACCTGCTGCTGCAGCACTGCTACACCATCTGGCTGCAGGCCGACCCGGCCGACCACATGTCGCGCGTGGCGGCGCAGGGCGACATGCGCCCCATGGCCGCCAGCCCCGAGGCCATGGACGACCTCAAGCGCATCCTGGCCGGCCGCGCGGCGTTCTACGCCAAGGCCGACCTGCGCTTCGACACCAGCGCCTACACCGAGGAGCAGGCGCACCGCGAGCTGCGGCGGCAGGTGCGGCAGGTGATCGGCCTGCCGGTTTGAGGGCATGCATTAAAGTGCATTGACCTTGCCGGATTTATGCACTATTATTCATCTAATGCCAGCCGCGAAGGCGGGCACAGACCGGGCAGTCGCCCCTGACACCACCACCCAAGGATTCATCGCATGAGCCAGCCGAACCCCCAAGTCGACTACCGCACCGAGCCGAGCCAGTACCGCCACATCCAGCTGTCGTTCGATGGCCCGGTGGCCAAACTGGCCATCGACATCGACGAGGACGCCGGCATCCGCCCCGGCTACAAGCTCAAGCTGAACAGCTACGACCTGGGCGTGGACATCGAACTGCACGACGCGCTGCAGCGCATCCGCTTCGAACACCCCGAAGTGCGCACCGTGGTGGTCACCAGCGGCAAGGACCGCGTGTTCTGCTCCGGCGCCAACATCTTCATGCTGGGCCTGTCCAGCCATGCGTGGAAGGTCAACTTCTGCAAGTTCACCAACGAGACCCGCAACGGCATAGAGGACAGCAGCCAACACAGCGGCCTGAAATTCATCGCCGCGCTGAACGGCGCCTGCGCCGGCGGCGGCTACGAGCTGGCCCTGGCCTGCGACGACATCGTGCTGGTCGACGACCGCAGCAGCAGCGTCAGCCTGCCTGAAGTGCCGCTGCTGGGCGTGCTGCCGGGCACCGGCGGCCTGACCCGCGTGACCGACAAGCGCCACGTGCGCCACGACCTGGCCGACATCTTCTGCACCACCAGCGAAGGCGTGCGCGGCCAGAAGGCCGTGGACTGGCGTCTGGTCGATGCCGTGGTCAAGCCGCAGCAGTTCGACGGCTTCGTGGCCGAGCGTGCTGCCAAGCTGGCCGAGGGCAGCGACCGCCCCGCTGGCGCCAAGGGCGTGCAGCTGCCGAAGGTGGAGCGCACCGAAAGCGCCGACGGCATTGCCTACAAATATGTGAATGTCGCCATCGACCGCGCCAAGCGCGTCGCCACCTTCACCGTGCAGGCACCGAGCGGCGCGCAGCCGACCGACATCGCCGGCATCGAGGCTCTAGGCGCCGCTTGGTACCCGCTGCAGATGGCGCGCGAGCTGGATGACGCAATCCTCAACATGCGCACCAACGAGCTGGATATCGGCGCCTGGGTGCTGAAGACCGAGGGCGATGCCGCCGCCGTGCTGGCCAACGACGCGCTGATGCTGGCCAACCAGAAGCACTGGTTCGTGCGCGAGACGCTGGGCATGCTGCGCCGCACGCTGGCGCGCCTGGACGTGTCGTCGCGCAGCCTGTTCGCGCTGATCGAGCCGGGCTCGTGCTTCGCCGGCACGCTGGCCGAGCTGGCTTTCTGCGCCGACCGCGCCTACCAGCTGGTGCTGCCCGACGAGCCGGCCAAGGCCCCCACGCTGACGCTGCACGAGGTCAACTTCGGCAGCTACCCCATGGTCAACGGCCAGTCGCGCCTGGCGCGCCGCTTCTATGAAGAAGAAGCGCCGCTGGCCGCCGCCAAGGCCGCCATCGGTCAGGCGCTGGGTGGTGAAGCCGCCGAGAAGCTGGGCCTGATCACCGCCGCGCCCGACGACATCGACTGGGCCGACGAAGTGCGCATCGCGCTGGAAGAGCGTGCCGCCATGAGCCCCGACGCGCTCACCGGCCTGGAAGCCAACCTGCGCTTTGCCCAGCAGGAGAACATGTTCACCCGCATCTTCGGCCGCCTGTCCGCCTGGCAGAACTGGATCTTCCAGCGCCCCAACGCCGTCGGCGACAAGGGCGCGCTGAAGGTCTACGGCAAGGGCGACAAGGCGCAGTTCGACATGAATCGCGTCTGATCCTGATGACGAAATGACATCGCTTCGCTTTCATGACGCGGCTTCGCCGCATGAAGTTTTCCGTCATTTCGTCATGCCTGTGCCGAAGGCACGCAGTCATTGAGCGGCAGGGCCGCGAAGTCATTGTTTCATTGCAAGGAGACCACCATGAGCAGCATCAACTACAGCGAGAAGATCCCCAACAACGTCAACCTGTCGGAAGACCGCACGCTGCAGCGCGCGCTCGAGCAGTGGCAGCCCAACTACCTGCAGTGGTGGCAGGACATGGGCCCCGAGGGCTCGGTGGATTACGACGTGTACCTGCGCACCGCGGTCAGCGTCGATCCGGCGGGCTGGGCGCAGTTCGGCTACGTCAAGATGCCCGACTACCGCTGGGGCATCTTCCTGAACCCGGCCGAGCAAGACCGCAAGATCCACTTCGGCGACCACATGGGTGAAGCCGCCTGGCAGGACGTGCCCGGCGAGCACCGCGCCAACCTGCGCCGCATCATCGTCACCCAGGGCGACACCGAGCCGGCCAGCGTGGAGCAGCAGCGCCACCTGGGCCTGACCTGCCCCAGCCAGTACGACCTGCGCAACCTGTTCCAGGTCAACGTCGAGGAAGGCCGCCACCTGTGGGCCATGGTCTACCTGCTGCACAAGTACTTCGGCCGCGACGGCCGCGAGGAGGGCGAGGCGCTGCTGGAGCGCCGCAGCGGCGACCAGGACAATCCCCGCATCCTGCAGGCCTTCAACGAGAAGACGCCCGACTGGCTGAGCTTCTTCATGTTCACCTACTTCACCGACCGCGACGGCAAGTTCCAGCTGTGCGCGCTGGCTGAATCCGGCTTCGATCCGCTGGCCCGCACCACCAAGTTCATGCTGACCGAAGAGGCGCACCACATGTTCGTGGGCGAATCCGGCGTGGGCCGCGTGATCCAGCGCACCGTCGACATGATGAACCAGCTCAAGACCGACGACGTGCAGAAGCTGCGCAACGCCGGCGTGATCGACCTGCCGACGATCCAGCGCTACCTGAACTTCCACTTCTCGGTCACCATCGACCTGTTCGGTGCCGACGAGTCGAGCAACGCCGCCACCTTCTACTCGACGGGTCTGAAGGGCCGCTTCGAGGAGGGCAAGCGCACCGACGACCACGTGCTGAAGGGTCAGACCTACAAGGTGCTGAACGTGGTCGACGGCAAGCTGATCGAGAAGGAAGTGCCGATGCTCAACGCGCTGAACGAAGTGCTGCGCGACGACTACATCAAGGATTCCATCGGCGGCGTCGAGCGCTGGAACCGCATCATCGAGAAGGGTGGCATCCCGTTCAAGCTGAAGGTGCCGCACAAGGCCTTCCACCGCAACATCGGCGCGCTGTCGGGCGTCAAGGTCAGCCCCGAGGGCCAGGTGGTGAGCGATGCCGAGTGGAACGCCAAGGCCAAGGACTGGCTGCCCACGCCGGAAGACCGCGCCTACGTCGCCAGCCTGATGGGCCGCGTAGTCGAGCCGGGCAAGTTCGCCAACTGGATCGCGCCGCCGGTGATGGGCATCAACCGCCAGCCGGTCGATTTCGAATACGTGCGTTTCAACTGACACTGTCGAAAACCGGACGCAGAGGACGCAGAAATCACGCAGAGGACGCAAAGGAAACAGCCGAAAACTTCTTCCTGGATTTTTGCGTCCTCTGCGAATCCTTTGCGTCCTCTGCGTCCGGCTGTTTTAATGAGTTTCCATGGCCGCAACCGACACCACCATCCTCAAGCAGCACCTGATCGACGCCGCCATCTGCATCCGCTGCGGCGCGTGCGAGGCGGCGTGCCCCATCGACGCCATCACGCACGACTCGAACAACTACGTGGTCAGTGCCGACACCTGCAAGATGTGCATGAACTGCGTGCCGGTGTGCCCCACCGGCGCCATCGACAGCTGGCGCCTGGTGCCCAAGGCCAAGCCCTACACGCTGGAAGAGCAGTTCAGCTGGTTCGAGCTGCCCGAAGAGCTGACGCCCGCGCAACTGGCCGAAGCCGGCGTGGCCGAAGACGCACTGGCGGGCGATGAGCAGGCCGACGACGCCCTGCAGACCCAGGCGCAGGCCGAGGCCGCCGCCATCGACCCTACGCAGCCCGGCACTGGCGCGGCACCCGCCAGCTATGGCGCCACCATCCCGCCCTGGTCGGCCGCGCACGCCTACACCAACCTCTACGGCGCGCGCGCCGCCGAAAGACGGTGACGGCCACCGTCGCCGGCAACGTGCGCGTCACCGACGTGGGCACCGAATACGACACGCACCACATCATCCTGGACTTCGGCACCATGCCCTTCCCGGTGCTGGAGGGCCAATCCATCGGCATCGTGCCGCCGGGCACCGACGAGCGCGGCAAGCCGCACTTTGCGCGCCAGTACAGCATCGCCAGCCCGCGCAACGGCGAGCGGCCGGGCTACAACAACCTGTCGCTCACCATCAAGCGCGTGCTCGAAGACCACCAGGGAAACCCGGTGCGTGGCGTCGGCAGCAACTACATGTGCGACCTGAAGGTGGGCGACAAGGTGCAGGTCATCGGGCCGTTCGGCGCCACCTTCCTGATGCCGAACCACCCCAAGTCGAACATCGTGATGATCTGCACCGGTACCGGCTCGGCTCCCATGCGCGCCATGACGGAATGGCGCCGCCGCCTGCGCAAGAGCGGCAAGTTCGAGGGCGGCAAGCTGATGCTGTTCTTCGGCGCCCGCACCAAGGAAGAGTTGCCCTACTTCGGCCCGCTGCAAAGCCTGCCGAAGGATTTTATCGACATCAACTTCGCCTTCAGCCGCACGCCCCACCAGCCCAAGAAGTACGTGCAGGACGCGATGCGCGAGCGCGCCGCCGACCTGGCGGCGCTGCTGCAGGACCCCAACACCTTCTTCTATGTGTGCGGCCTGAAGAGCATGGAAGAAGGCGTGGTGCTGGCGCTGCGCGACGTGGCGCAGGGCGCCGGCCTGAACTGGGACGAGATCGGCCAGCGCCTGAAGAAGGAAGGGCGGCTGCACCTGGAAACGTATTGAGGCGCGGGGCAATGGTCCCCGGATGATTCAATAAAGATAGCTGCTTGCGCCCGGTATACAATGGTTTCAGATAGAAAGCTCTCTGAAATCAAGTTATATCAAGCGTAAGCAGCTATCATTTTTCATTGATTCGCAACAAGTCTCAGACAGCGCTGCAGGAGCGGGCTTGCCCGCGATGAGGCGCTTCGTTGCAGCCAGCGCTTGATTGCGGGCAAGCGCGTTGCCACACGGCGGATGTGGTCCGCGCGTCCTCCGGGACGTCTTGATCATCAAGCGCCTTCAATCACGCCACCTGAGCAGGCTCACCCGAAACCGGCCATCCGCCACCCGCACGTCACGCACCGCCCAGCGCGCCAGCGCCCCGGCGGTGGTGCTGGTGTCGATCACGTACACCGGCCGGTCGCGCAGCGCCGCCTGCACCGCCTGCGGCCCGTGCGCGCGCACCAGCGCGGCGTAGCGCTCGGGCACGCCGTCCAACGCAAAGTCGGTCACCGTCAGATCGTCGATGTAGAACGCGCCGGCCGCCTGCTCGTAGCGCAGCCGGCCCGCCAAGCCCGCCCGGCCCGGAAACTCGCGCCCGCCGGCCTGCACGGCCAGCTGGGTGTCCAGCTGCAGCCGGTCGCCCCCGGCCGGCAGGCTGAGCTGCGGCGCGCGGAACTCCACACAGGCCAGCACCAGCTGGCAGTTGCGGACCGGAAAGCGCTCGGCCAGGTGCTGCTGCAGCGTGGCGGGTTCCAGGTTCAATGCCAGCTCGCCCACGAAGCGCTGAAACGCCCACCACGCCCCCGCCGCCAGGGCCAGCAGAACGAGCAGGATGGTGAGGACAGAGCGAAGTCGGCGCATGCGCAGGTGGGGGCTGATACAGGTTCGCTGCAAAAATGACGAATGACGAATGACGAATGACGAATGACTTCGCTGCGCTTCAATGACAAATGGGGTATTTGTCACGGGTCATGCGGCGCCAGCCGCAGTCATTGGTCATGGTTTTGAGCGCGAAACGGTATGAGGCAGGGGTGCATCTTGCCACGGTGCAAACCCATGCTTATTGCTATTGATTGAATAGCTGTCAGCGCTTTATCAGAAGGCGCTGGCGGCCTGATGGCAGCATGAAAAAAAGAGCTGGCTGGGCACTGCCTGGCTGACTCTGTCAATAGCGCCGCACGGGCGCTTCCCACGATGAAGCTATTTGGTCAGGATCAGCTTGCCCAGCTTGGTGGCCTGCAGTCGATAGACCGCGCCGTTGTGGCTGATCTCGATGGCGCGGCGGCCTTGCAGCAGGCGGTGGCTCGGCACCGGGCCGCCGCTGGGTTCGGGCGGCGTGGTGTCGACGGGCTCCGTGCCGGATCGGCACGCGTCGGGCGACGTTGCGGCGCGCGTGGTCATGGGCGGGCGCATCGTCATGGCGCGCGCGGCGGCTCGGTCACGAAGCCGATCTTGCCCAGGCCCGCCTGCTGCGCCGCCGCCATGGCCTGGGCCACGCGCTCGTAGCGCACGTCGCGGTCGCCGCGGATGTGCAGGTCGGGCTGCGGCTGCTGCCGCGCGGCGGCCTGCAGCCGGGCGCCCAGCTGATCGTCGGCGATCTTCTCCTCGCCCAGCACGTAGCTGCCGTCGGCCTGCACCGCCAGCAGCACCGTCTCGGGCTTGATCTGCTCCTTCTCGTTGGCCGCGCGCGGCAGCTCCACGTTCACGGCGTGCTTCATCACCGGCACGGTGATGATGAAGATGATCAGCAGCACCAGCATCACGTCGATGAACGGGACCATGTTGATCTCGCTCATCACCTCGTCGTGCTCGTCGGCGATGAATCCGGCCATGCTCAACTCCGCTTCAGAGCCACCACGTTGCCGTCGCCGCTGGCCGCCGTCACGCGCGCGCCGGTCAGTTGGTAGGCATGCAGGTCGTGCGCAAAGCGGCCCAGCTTGGCCAGGATGTGCTTGTTGCCGCGCACCAGCGCGTTGTAGCCCAGCACGGCCGGGATGGCCACGGCCAGGCCCAGCGCGGTCATGATCAGCGCCTCGCCGATCGGGCCGGCCACCTGGTCGATGCTGGCCTGGCCGGCGGCGCCGATCTTCATCAGCGCGTGGTAGATGCCCCAGACGGTGCCAAACAGGCCGACGAAGGGCGCGGTGGAGCCGACCGAGGCCAGGATGGCCAGGCCGGCCTGCAACTTCCCGGTGGTGCTGTCGATGCTGTTGCGAAGCGCGCGCGAGATCCAGTCGCTCGCGTCCAGCGAATCGTGCAATTGCGCCCTGGTGGCGCGGTGGTGGGCGGCGGCTTCGCGGCCTTCCACGGCGAGCTGGCGGAACGGGTTGGCGTCATCGTCGCCCAGCTTGGCCAGCCCTTCGGCCATGTCGGCCGAATGCCAGAAGCCTTCCACCCGCGCCGCCTGGCGCTTGGCCTGCACCACGCCCAGTGCCTTCATCAGGATCACGATCCACGAGGCCAGCGACATCAGCAGCAGCGCCGCGAACACGCTGCGCGTGACCCAGTCGCCCTGGGCCCAGACGTGCAGCAGACCTAATTCATTGTTCATTTGACTTCACTCCAGAACGAAATTGAGGGGGACGTTGAACCACATGGCCTCGGGCACGCCGTTGCGGGTGCCGGGCACGTAGCGCCAGCGGTCGCGCGCGGTTTCCAGCGCCACCTGGTCCAGGCGGTCGAAGCCGCTGGAGCGCTGGAGGCGCGCGTCCTGCGCGCGGCCATCGGGGCCGATCAGCACGCGCACCACCACGCGGCCGCTCTCGCCCAGGCGCTTGCTCATGGCGGGGTAGGTGGGCGCGGGGTTGTTCAGGTGCGCGGCGCTGGTGGACGGCTGCACGATGACGGGCGGTGCGGGCGGCGCCGGTGGGCTGGGCGCGGGCGCCGCCGGTGCCGCTGCGGCCGCGGGCGACGGCGTGGGTTCGGGCGCTGCCGGCACGGGCGCCGGAGCGGTGGGGGCGGGCGCCACCACGGGCGCTGCGGGGCGTGGCTGCACCACCGGGGCCGGCCGCGGCGGCGCTGCGCGTGGCTTGGGTGGGGGCGGTGCGGGCCGGGGTTTGGGCGGCGGCGGCGATGCCGGGGCCGGTGGCGCGGGCGGCGGCGGTGTGGGCGCAGGCGGCGCGGCGGGTGGCGGCGGCGGGGCAATCAGCTCGGCCAGGATCTGCGCCGGCACGATCACCTCGGCCGGCGGGCGCACCAGCCCGCGCTGCAGCGCCCACAGCGCCACCGCATGCAGCAACACAACGCTGCCGACGATGACGGCGGTACGGCCCGGAGGTGGCACGGTGGAAGCAGGCGAGAGCGAAGTCGCGAACATGATACGAAAGCGGGATGGCGCGGCGCAGCGGGCAGGCCGCTGGCGGCAACGATGCGGGGTGCGGGGTCAGAGGCGTGACGGGCGGCGGCGCAGGCCGCCGAAGACCCAGGCCAGGGCGATGAGCACGCCCACCAGGCCGCCGAGCGCAGCCCACAGTGCGGCGCTGGCGCCGGTCATCATGCGCGGGCCCCGTGCGGGCCGGTGGCCAGGCCGGCGTGGTGCAGCGCCGCCACCGGGTGGCCCGGTGCGCACTGCGCCACGATGTCGCGCGCGCAGCCTCGCAGCGGCCGCAGCAGGTGGCCACGCCCAGCTCGAGTTGGATGTCGTCGAAGCTCATGCCGGCACGGGCTTGCCGGGTGATTTCGCGGTCGGAGATGCGGTTGCAGACGCAGACGATCATGGGGCGGAAGTCCTGGGAACGCGACAGTGATGAGAGATGTATATTAAATGCGAACCATTCTCATTGTCAATCACTATTTTGGCGATAGGCGTTTTTCCGGCAGTGCGGCCCATGTCGTTTTGCTTTCAAAACGATGACCCATGACCGCGGCTGGCGCCGCATGACAAACGACGAACGATGTCTTGGTCACTGAGGCGCAGCGAAGTCATATATTTGTTGGATGTGCCACCCGTCTCGGACAGCGCTGTGGAAGCGGGCTGGCCCGCGATCAAGCGTGGGTGGCGACGAAACCCTTCATCGCGGGCCAGCCTGCTCCCACACAGCGGCGGTGGCGGGATCAAGCAGGTGAGCGCCCGCTTCGGCCAACGTGCGGCAGCCGGTGAGGGCCATGGCCATCTCCAGCTCGTCGCGCAGCAGGCGCAGCATGCGCGCCACGCCCAGCGCGCCGCCCGCCGCCAGGGCGTGCGCCACGGGGCGGCCCACCATGACGGCGTTGGCGCCCAGGGCGATGGCCTTGAGCACGTCGGTCCCGCGGCGGATGCCGCCGTCGACGACGAGCGGCAACGCATCGCCCGCGGCGGCGCGCACCCGGGGCAGCGCCTGCGCAGTGGCGGGCGCGGTGTCGAGAGTGCGGCCGCCGTGGTTGCTGACGATGAGGCCGGCCACGCCCAGCGCCTGCGCGGCGCGCGCATCGGCCGGGTGCAGCAAGCCCTTGAGCCACACCGGCAGCCGCGTCTGCGCGCGCAGCCAAGCCACGTCGTCCCAGGTGGGGGCGTGGGCGGGCAGGCCGGCGCAGTAGGTGCCGTCGGCCGGTGGCACGGCGGGTGCATCCTGCAGGTGCACGGCGTGCACGCCGGGCGGCAGGGCAAAGCCGGCGCGGCGCTCGCGGTCGCGCACGCCCTGCACGGGGGCGTCGACGGTGAGCACGATGGCCTCGAAGCCCGCCGCCTCGGCGCGCTGCACCAGCGCGCGGTTGAAGCCGCGGTCGGCCTGCCAGTAGAGCTGGAACCACAGCGGGCCGCGCCCGGGGTCGGCCAGCACGGCTTCGGCGACCTGCTCCATCGGCACGTTCGATTGCGTGCCGAGCACATAGCCCGCACCCTGCGCGGCGGCGGCCAGCGCACTGGCCCATTCGCCATCGGGGTGGGCCAGCCGCTGGTGCGCCACCGGGGCCAGCAGGATGGGGTGCGCCAGCTCGTGCCCGGCCAGTGCTACGCGCGTGTGCCCGCCGGCCAGCGGCTGCAGTACGCGCGGCCACAGGGCAGCGCCTGCCAGGCGGCGGCGTTGGCGTGCAGCGTGGCCTCGTCGCCCGCACCGCCGTTGAAGTAGGCCCAGGTGGCGGCGTCCAGCGCCTGTTCGGCGGCCAGGGCGAAGTCGGCCAGGGTGTGGGGCGCTGGGGCGGGCGATGCCATGGTGCGGAGGGTTTTGGAGTGGGGTATATGTGTTCAGCGCTTGTATATCAAGCGCTGGCGGATAGGTGTATGGGGAGTATGTGTTGGTGTGCAGCCTGGCGTGTGGGAGCGGGCTGGCCCGCGATGCGGCCTGTGCGCGGTGCCACCGCTGCATCGCGGGCCAGCCCGCTCCTGCATCCGGGGTGCTTCAATAAACATAGCTGCTTGCGCTTAATGGGCGGGCGTTGCAGGGTATTCTGATCATGAGCGCAAGTCAGGTGCTGGCCCATTGCCGCAGCAGGTTGTGGTACACGCCGGTCAGGCGCGTGGCTTCGGGGCTTTCGCCGTGGCGCTGGCGCAGGGCAAGCAGGGCCATGTCCATCTCGAACAGCAGGCGGCGCTGCTCGCCCGAGCGCACCATGCTCTCGATCCACAGAAAGCTGGCCAGGCGCTCGCCTCGGGTGACGGGTGTGACCTCGTGCACGCTGGTGCCGGGGTAGAGGATGGCGTCGCCCGCGGGCAGCTTGATGCGCTGCGCGGCCTCGCCGGGCGCGCCGTGCACCACCAGCTCGCCGCCGTCGTAGTCGGCCGGGTCGCTGAAGAACACGGTGCACGACAGGTCGCTGCGCACCCATTCGCCGCTGGCGGTGGAATGCATGACGGCACCGTCGACGTGGGCGCCGTAGCGGTCGGCACCGCTGCCGTAGCGGTTGAACAGCGGGTTGAAAATCTTGCGCGGCAGCGCGGCCGACAGCACCAGCGCATCGCGCTGCAGCGCGCCCAGCACCAGCGCGCGCAGCGTGGCGGCGGTGGTGCTGTCCTGCGCCAGCTGCTGGTTCTGTTTGACGCCCACGGCCTGCGCGCCGGCGCTGTGGCGGCCGTCGCGCCACGGGGCATCGGGTGCGGTGAGCAGCGCGCGGCCCTGGACCAGCTCGTCGGGGGTGAGCAGGTGTTGGAGGTGGATCAGCATGAGGTTATTCGATGACGAAATGACTTTGCCGCTGGCGCGGCGTCAATGACGAAATGACGGGCACAGTCATGGCGGCGCAGCCGCCGTCATCGAAGCGCAGCGAGGTCATTTCTTCATGCTCAGAACAGGTGCTTCAGCGTCAACTGCACCCGCCGCGGCTGCCCCGGCCCATAGAAGCCGCGGTACAGCGTGTCGGCGTAGAGCTTGTCGGTGAGGTTGGTGACGTTGAGCTTGAGGGTGGTCATCTCGGTGAAGCTGTATTCGGCCATGGCGTCGAAGGTGACGAAGCCGGCGGCCTTCACCGCGCGGCTGCCTTCGGGGCTTTGGCTGCTGCGGTAGTTGGCGCCCAGGCCCAGGCGCAGCTTCGGGAAGACGCGGTAGGTGCTCCACACGCTGCCGCTGTGGCGCGGCGTGAGGCCGGGGCGGTCGCCCTGCACCTGGGCGCCGCCGCCACTGGCGGCCAACTGCTGGTTGCTGCGGCTGATCTTGGCGACGGGGATCCAGGTGTGGTTCCAGAACATCTCCCACTTCGGCGTGATGCGGCCGGCGGCGTTGAACTCCATGCCGGCGGCGTGGCGCTTGCCCGAGAGCAGGAACTGCTGGGCCACGCTGTCGGGGTCCTGGTTGCGCTCGTTGTACTTCTCTGAATAGAACAGCGCCGTGCCCACCGACAGGCGCTGGTCGAACAGCTCCCACTTGCCGCCGATCTCGAGGTTGCGGCTCTTCTCGGCCGGGGTGTTGGCCAGCGTCTGGTTGGGGCTGCTGGGCGTGAACTGGTAGGCATCGCCCGAGGTGTTGTACGAGGTGCCGTAAGAGACGTAATACGACGCGGTATCGCTCGGCTGCCACAGCAGGCCGACGCGCGGGCTCCACAGGCTTTCGGTCTTGCTGAAGCTGTAGCCGGGCGTGACGGTGCCGTTGGCGGCGGTGCTGGCCACAGTGTCGTAGCTTCCTTGAAATGGTCGAAGCGCAGGCCGGCCACCAGCTTCAGCGTGTCGGTCATGGCCACCGTGTCCTGCACGTACACGCCGATGTTGCGCGCGTCGAAGGTGTTGTAGGCGGGGGCGCCGCGCGGGTCGGCACGCCAGTCGCCGTTGTTGGGCTGGCCCACGGTGGTGGTCAGGCCGCTGGCGGGGCCGGCGAAGTTGTTCACGCGGCGCGCGTCATCGACGTAGAAATCCACCCCGGCCAGGATCTGGTGCTTGCGCCCGCCCCAGTCGAAGGTGTTGCTGTAGTCGCTTTGCAGCTGGGTCAGGTCGCTGCGGCCGATGCGGCCCTTGGGGAGCGGGTGATGATCGTCTGGGGGCCCCAGTTGTCGATGGTGGTGGGCGCGCCGTCGGTCTGGCCGAAACGGATCACGCTGGCCCACAGGTCGCGCTCGTAGCGGCCGTGGCGCAGCTGCGTCTTTAGCTGGCCGCCGTCGGCAAAGCGGTGCGTGTGGGCCAGCGTGACGTAGGTGGACGAGCTGTCCTGCTTGTCGCTGTCGAGCCCGTAAAAATTGCGCGCCGGCAGCGTGGGCACGATCCTGCCGTCACGGATGAACCAAGGGTGGTTGTAGTTGCCGCGACCGTCCACGTCGAGGTGGTACAGGCCCACCGAGAACTCGTTGCGCGTGCCAATGCCCCAGCGGAAGGTGGGCGCGATGCCGACCTTGCGCTGCCGGGCGCCCCAGTTGTCGGCGTCGTGGCCCATCAGGTTCAGGCGCAGCGCGGCGTCTTGCCCGGTGTGCCAGTTGAAGTCGCCATGCACGCGCTTTTCGTTGCCGTTGCCGATGGTCACGCTGGCTTCGTGTTGCGTCATCAAGAAAGGCTGCTTGCTGACCTGGTTGACCACCCCGCCGGTGCTGCCCTTGCCGAACAGCATCGACGCCGAGCCCTTGATGACTTCCACGCGGTCGTCGTTGAAGGTGTCGCGCTCGATCAGCGGCGCATCGCGCAGGCCGTCGCGGTAGATGTCGCCGGCGGTGCCCAGCGAGAAGCCACGCAGGCGCACGTCTTCCTCGCCCGTCTCGCCGGCCAGGAAGGTGACGCCGGCGGTGGTGCGCAGCACGTCGCGGAAGTCGTCGAGGTTGCGGTCTTGCATGAGCTTTTCGGTCATCACCGTCACGCTCTGCGGGATGTCGCGCAGCGCCTGGTTGCCCTTGCCGATCTCGGTGCGGGTGGCGCGCAGTTGCGCCTTGCTGTTGGTTGACCCGTCGCCCACCGCCGAATCGCGCACGGTGACGGTGGAAAGCGTGCCGGCCACCGGCGCCTGCTGCGCCGCGGGGGCCGATGCAGCCGCTGCCGGCGCGGCCGGCTGCGCCAGCGCCGTGCTGCCCAGCGAGCCGGCCAGCAGCATGGCGCCCAGCGGCAGCAAGGGTTTGGAGGGTTTGTGCAGCTATTGAATCAATAGCTGCTTGCGCTTGTGCGGCGGGTGCGCAGGGGGTTGGCTTGAAAACGTGGTCAACGGACATGGCAGGGCCCAGCAAAGTGTGGAGAAGAACTTCGGCTGGCTACCTGGGCGCTGCGTGCAGAGGGCTGGACCCTTCACGGCGCTGTTCGCTGGCGTGTGATGAAAGTCGGTGATTCTATATGCAAATGAGAATGATTGTTATTGGCTGTGGCGATGGGGCGACAGCGGGGCGCAGCGCTTGCTGCGTCGAGAGGGGCAGCGTCGTGCGTTCGGCAGACGGTGCAGGGGCGGTGGAAGCCGCCCATGGGCTGGCGTGGGGCGAAGCGCTGGTTCGCGGC
The DNA here is from genome assembly GCF_013423955.1 of Ottowia beijingensis. GTDB lineage: Bacteria > Pseudomonadota > Gammaproteobacteria > Burkholderiales > Burkholderiaceae_C > Ottowia > Ottowia beijingensis. Next base: position 2,769,440 of record NZ_JACCKX010000001.1, read on the forward strand.
TGCCGCCGCTCCTGCGGCGCGGGGGCGCAGCTCAAGGGAGTCTGTCAGGAGGGCAGGTGGCTTGGGGGATGGCAGTCTTGCGGCCGCCATTCGCTTGAGGAGCGTGCGGCCACCATGCCTGTGGGAGCGGGCTTGCCCGCGATGGGCTCCTCGGGCGAGGCAGGCGCTGCATCGCGGGCAAGCCCGCTCCCACAGCAGCGTGGAGCATGGTCATAGGGAGTATAGGTCGTCAGCGCCCACCAACAGGGCGCTGGCGGATCGATGGGCAGGGAGTATATGGTTCGCCCACCCTCTTCCCTGGCTCGTGCGCCGCCTCAGCCGACCTCGCCCATCTGGCTTTGCAGGTAGTTGGGCAGCCCCACCTTCTCGACCAGCTCAAGCTGCGTTTCCAGAAAGTCGATGTGCTCCTCGGTGTCGTCCAGGATGTGCTGCAGCAGGTCGCGCGAGACGTAGTCGCGCACGCTTTCGCAGTGGGCGATGCCGTCCTTGATGGTGGCCTGCGCGGCGCGCTCCATCTTCAGGTCGCAGGCCAGGATTTCGGGCACGTCCTCGCCGACCAGCAGCTTGCCCAGGTCCTGCAGGTTGGGCAGGCCGTCCAGCATGAAGATGCGGTCCATCAGCAGGTCGGCGTGCTTCATCTCGCCGATGGATTCGTCGTACTCCTTCTTCGCCAGCTTGTCGAAGCCCCAGTGCTTGAGCATCCGGTAGTGCAGAAAGTACTGGTTGATGGCCGTCAGCTCGTTCTTCAGCTGGGCCTGCAGGCATTCGATGGCCTTGGGGTCGCCTTTCATGGGGGTGGTGCTCCTTGTGCGGTGGGCGGTGGGCGGTGGGCGGTGGGCGGTGGGCGGTGGGCGGTGGGCGGTGGGCGGTGGATTCTAGTTGATCGGTCAGCGCTTGTTGTAGCTCTCGATCGGGTCGTCGTTGGGCTGGGCGAACAGCGCTTTCAGCTCGTCCGACAGCGGCAGGTTCAGCGCCACGTTGCGCGGCGGAATGGGCTGCATGAACCACTTGTCGTAGTGCCTGGCCATTTCGCCCGAGGCCATCATGGCCTTCAGCTCGCCATCCACCGCCTGCTTGAAGGCGGGGTCGTCCTTGCGGAACAGGATGGCGATGGGCTCGGACTGCAGCGAGGTACCGGCCAGCTTGTACAGCTTCGGATCGCGCGAGTTGGCCACCACGCCGGCCAGCAGGTTGTCGTCCAGCACGAAGGCGGCGGCGCGGCCGTTCTCGACCGACATCAGGCTCTCCAGGTTGTCCTTCTGCTGCGCCACGTTGATCTTGATGTCGAGGTCGCGCTCAAACGGCGCAGCAGCTGCACGGCGGTGGTGCCGGTGGTGGCCGAGACGGTCTTGCCGTCCAGCTGCTTCCAGTCGGTGATGCCCGAATCGGCCCGCACCGCCATGCGCACCTGGCTCAGGTAGGTGGTGACGGCAAACGCCAACTGCTGCTGGCGCGTGAGGTTGTTGGTGGCCGGGCCGCAGCCGATGTCCACCGTGCCGTTCTGCACCAGCGGCATGGTGTTCTGCGGCGTCATGGCGAAGTACTCCAGCCTGGCCTGCGGCACCAGCTTGCGGATGATGCGCTCGCACAGCTCGACGTGGTAGCCGGTGAAGTTGGTGTTGGCGCCCAGCGCATAGGCCATGGGCGGCGAGGCCTCGCGCACGCCGATGACGGCCTTGCCGCTGCTGCGGATCTTGGCCAGGGTGTCGTTGCCGGCCTGCGCCATGGCGGGCGAGCCGAGGGCGGTCAGCGCGCCCAGCGCCAGGGCGGCGGCCACGGTGCGAAGCGGGTGGAAGGGGTTCATGGCTTGTCTCCTTGAACTTATGGTTGGAACTGGCAGTATGCCGAGGTCGCCCGCACCAGTGCGGCGGCGTTTGCACAATAATGCATGTCATGCCCACCGAGACAAGCATCAAAATTCATCCTCGGCGCCCGCGCCACCAGCTGAAGGGGCGCCAGCCGAGCGATGCGGCCCGCGCCGAAGTGCGCGCGTTGATCGGCCCGCCGCCGGCCGAGGGGCACCGGCGCGATCTGCTGATCGAGCACCTGCATGCGCTGAACGACCACTGGCACGGCCTGTTCGAGCGGCACCTGGTGGCGCTGGCGGCCGAGATGCGGCTGTCGATGGCCGAGGTGTATGAGGTGGCGAGCTTCTACCACCACTTCGAGCTGCTGCGCGACGACGCCGCGGCGCCGCGGCTGACGGTGCGAGTGTGCCAGTCGCTCAGCTGCCAGCTGGCGGGGGCCGGGGACTTGCTGGCGCGGCTGCCCGCGCTACTGGGCACGGACGTGCAGGTGGTGCCCGCGCCCTGCATCGGCCGTTGCGAGCAGGCGCCGGCCGCGCTGGTGGGGCAACGCGCGCTGGGCTATGCGACGGCGCAGGACATCGTTTCAATGTCAAGCAAGGCTTCAGCGCCCGCCAGTCAAGCGCAAGCAGCTCCTGAAGTGATAGCTTTCGAGGCCTATCACCAAGGCGGCGGCTACGCGCTGGCGCAGGCCGTGGCGCGCGGCGAGCGCGATGCCGAGGGCGTGATGGCCGCGCTGGAGCACGCCGGCCTGCGCGGCCTGGGCGGCGCGGGCTTTCCGGCCGGGCGCAAGTGGCGCATCGTGCGGGGCTTTGATGCCCCCGGTTGATGGCGGTCAACATTGACGAAGGCGAGCCGGGCACCTTCAAGGACCGCTTCTATCTGGAGCGCGACCCGCACCGCTTTCTGGAAGGTGTGCTGATCGCCGCGCACGTGGTCGGTTGCGAAGCCGTCTACATCTACCTGCGCGACGAGTACCCCGAATGTCGCGCCATTCTGACGCAGGCGCTTGCCGAGCTGCAAGCCGCGCCGGAGCTGCGCGGGCAGCTCCCGAAAATGGAGCTGCGCCGCGGCGCCGGTGCCTACATCTGCGGCGAAGAGTCGGCCATGATCGAAAGCATCGAAGGCAAGCGCGGCGAGCCGCGCCTGCGCCCGCCCTACATCGCCGAGCGCGGTTTGTTCGGCCGCCCGACGCTGGAGCACAACTTCGAAACGCTGTATTGGGTGCGCGAGATTCTGGAGCGCGGCCCCGAGTGGTTCGCCAGCCAAGGACGCCATGGCCGCAAGGGCTGCGCAGCTACAGCGTGAGCGGCCGGGTGAAGCAGCCGGGCGTGAAGCTGGCCCCGGCCGGCATCACGCTGCGCGAGCTGGTCGACGAGTACTGCGGCGGCATGGCTGAGGACACGCGCTGTACGCCTACCTGCCCGGCGGCGCCAGCGGCGGCATCCTGCCCGCGCGCCTGGCCGATGTGCCGCTGGACTTCGACACGCTGCAGCCGCACGGCTGCTTCATCGGCAGCGCGGCGGTGATCGTGCTGAGCCAGCACGACAAGGCGCGTGACGCGGCGCTGAACATGATGCGCTTCTTCGCCGATGAAAGCTGCGGCCAGTGCACGCCCTGCCGCGTCGGCACCGTGAAGGCTGCGCAGCTGATGGAAGCGCCCGTGTGGGACGCGGCCACGCTGAATGACCTGAGCGCCGTGATGGTCGATGCCTCGATCTGCGGCCTGGGCCAGGCGGCGCCCAATCCCATGCTGTGCGTGCAGCGCTACTTTCCGCACGAGGTGGAGCCATGAATGCACCGCTGAAACCCCCAGCGCTGGCCAGCGTGGCGTTCGAACTCGACGGTCGGCCCGTGGAGGCGTTCGAGGGCGAAACCATCCTGAAGGCCGCCGAACGACACGGCGTCGAGATTCCGCGCCTTTGTTATACGGACGGTCTGCGCGCCGACGGCAACTGCCGCGCTTGCGTGGTCGAGATCGAGGGCGAGCGCGTGCTGGCCCCCAGTTGCTGCCGCGCCGTGCAGCCGGGCATGAAGGTGAAGGCCACGAGCGAGCGGGCGCGCAAGTCGCAGAACCTGGTCGTCGAGATGCTGATGGCGGAGATGCCGGAAGCCGGCTTCAAGTGGAACGATGACGAAGCTCCTTCCCCGCTGGGGAAGGCCGGGATGGGGGCCATCCACGTTGGACGAGGGCGCGCCGCCGGCCCCACCCCAACCCTCCCCAGCGGGGGAGGGCACCACCCCAACCCTCTCCCGCGCGCGGGAGAGGGGCAACAGCCCCAAGCGCGCACATCGCGGCTACCGGCACGGATGCCCCCTCTCCCGCCAGGCGGGAGGGCAAGGGTGAGGGCGCGGCCCCCATCGGCCAGCACGGCGAACTCAGCGCCTGGGCCCATCGCATGGGCATCACGGTACGCCCCGCGCTGCAAGCCCTGAAGCGCGCCCAACCCGCGCCCGACCTCAGCCACCCCGCCATGGCCGTCAACCTCAGCGCCTGCATCCAGTGCACGCGCTGCGTGCGCGCCTGCCGCGAGGCGCAGGTGAACGACGTGATCGGCTACGCGGGGCGCGGCAGCCACGCGCGCATCGTGTTCGACCTGGAGGACCCGATGGGCGCCAGCACCTGCGTGGCCTGCGGCGAATGCGTGCAGACCTGCCCCACGGGCGCGCTGATGCCGAAGGCGCACATCGGCCCGCAGAAGGTGGACCGGCAGGTCGATTCGGTCTGCCCGTTCTGTGGCGTCGGCTGCCAGATCACCTACCACGTGCGCGATGAGCAGATCGTCAGCGTGACTGGCCGCGACGGCCCGGCCAACGAAGGCCGGCTGTGCGTGAAAGGGCGGTTCGGCTTCGATTACGTGGCCAGCCCGGAACGCATCACGAGGCCGCTGATCCGGCGCGCCGACGCACCCAAGAACGTCGAGCATTGCGAGCAGCACCCCGACTGGCGCAGCGTGTTCCGCGAGGCGACTTGGGAAGAAGCCCTCGACCTGGCCGCCGGCAAGCTGGTCGAGTTGAAAGCGCAGCACGGCCCGAAAGCGCTGGCCGGCTTCGGCAGCGCCAAGGGCAGCAACGAAGAGGCCTACCTGTTCCAGAAGCTGGTGCGCACCGGCTTCGGCAGCAACAACGTCGACCACTGCACGCGGCTGTGCCATGCGTCCAGCGTGGCGGCGCTGCTGGAGGGCGTGGGCTCGGGCGCGGTCAGCAACCCGGTGAAGGACGTGGAGCACGCCGAACTGATCCTCATCATCGGCTCCAACCCCACGGCCAACCACCCGGTGGCGGCCACGTGGATGAAGAACGCGGCGCAGCGCGGCGCGAAGATCGTGCTGGCCGACCCGCGCGTGACCGACATCGCGCGCCACGCCTGGCGCGTGCTGCCCTTCAAGCCGGGTGCCGACGTGGCGATGCTGAACGCGCTGCTGCACGTGATCGTCACCGAGGGGCTGTGCGACGAGGCATTCCTGCGCGAGCGCGCCGACAACTTCGAGGCCTTGAAGCAGAACGTGCAGGGCTATTCGCCCGAGGCGATGGCACCGATCTGCGGCATCCCGGCCGCCACGCTGCGCGAAGTGGCGCGCGCCTACGCCACGGCCAGGACGGCGATCATCCTGTGGGGCATGGGCGTGAGCCAGCACGTGCACGGCACCGACAACGTGCGCTGCCTGATCGCCCTGGCCACCTGCACCGGCCAGATCGGCCGCCCCGGCACCGGCCTGCACCCGCTGCGCGGCCAGAACAACGTGCAGGGCGCCAGCGATGCGGGGTTGATCCCCATGATGTACCCCAACTACCAGCACGTGGCCGATGCATCGGCGCGTGAATGGTTCGAAGACTTCTGGGGCCAGCCGCTCGACCCGAATCCGGGCTACACGGTGGTGGAGATCATGCACAAGGCGCTGGCCGACGACAGCGACCCGCACAAAGTGCGCGGCATGTACATCATGGGCGAGAACCCCGCGATGAGCGACCCCGACCTGAACCACGCGCGCCATGCGCTCAGCAGCCTGGAGCACCTGGTGGTGCAGGACATCTTCCTCACCGAAACCGCCTGGCTGGCCGACGTGGTGCTGCCTGCGTCGGCGTGGCCCGAGAAGACCGGCACCGTGAGCAACACGGATCGCATGGTGCAGCTGGGCCAGCAGGCGCTGCAGCCGCCGGGCGAGGCACGCGCTGACCTGTGGATCATCCAGCAGATGGCGCAGCGCCTGGGGCTGGACTGGCGCTATGAAAACGAGACTCCCTCCCGCGCTGGGGAGAGCCTGCCCCGGACGCGATCCGGGGCTGGGGTGGGGGCCGGCGGCGGTGAATGTGAATACGCCGCCGGCCCTCACCCCCACCCTCTCCCCAGAGGGGCGAGGGAGCAAGGACCCACACACGCCGACCGCAGCGCCCAGAAACGCCCTCTCCCGCTGGCGGGAGAGGGCAGGGGTGAGCGTGCGGCCGCCTACCACGGCGTCGCCGCCGTCTACGACGAGATGCGCCGCGCCATGCACGGCGCCATCGCCGGCATCACGTGGGAGCGCCTGCAGCGCGAAAGCAGCGTGACCTACCCGTGCCTCGCCGAAGACGACCCCGGCCAGCCCATCGTCTTCACCGACAGCGTGCCCACGGCCAGCGGACGCATTCAGCTGGTGCCGGCCGACATCATCCCGCCCGACGAGCGGCCCGATGCCGATTACCCCATGGTGCTGATCACCGGCCGCCAGCTGGAGCACTGGCACACCGGCGCCATGACGCGCCGCTCCGAGGTGCTGCACGCCATCGAGCCCGGCCCCACCGTCAGCATGCACGGCGACGACCTGGCGCGCCTGGGCCTGCAGCCCGGCGCCACCGCGCGCGTGCAATCGCGCCGGGGCGAGGTGGCGCTGACGGTGCGCCGCGACGACGGCACGCCGCCCGGCAGCGTGTTCATTCCCTTCGCTTACCGCGAGGCGGCGGCCAACCTGCTGACCAACGCCGCGCTCGACCCGTTCGGCAAGATTCCGGAGTTCAAGTACTGCGCGGTCCGGGTCGAGCGGGTGGGTTCGCCAGCGCTGCCAGCAGCGTGATCGCAGCGGGCAGAATCGCGCCATGGCCCTGCCCGAAATCAACATCACCAACGTCAGCCAGGCCATCCAGCTGGCGCTGACTCCCGTGTTCCTGCTCACGGGCATCGGCGGCCTGCTCAACGTCATGACCGGGCGGCTGGCACGCATCATCGACCGCGGGCGCTACCTGGCCGAGACGCCGCCGCCCACGCTGGCGGGTAGTGCGCGCCTGGAGCGTGAATTCCATGATCTGGAGAAGCGCCGTCGCCTGGCCAGCGGCGCCATCACGGCCTGCACCTTCGCGGCACTGACCACCTGCCTGGTCATCGTGCTGCTGTTTCTGGAGGTGATGGGCTCGCTGCGCATCATGTGGTTGGTCGGGCTGACTTTCATGCTCTCCACGCTGGCGCTGGTCATCAGCCTGGCGCTGTTCCTGCGCGAGGTGCATCTGGCCACGTACACCGTGCGCATCGCGCAGCACAGCGGCCAGACGAGGTTCTGACGCGGTGGACGATCCGGTGCGCGAATTCAAGCGCGGCCCCTGGTGGTCCTGGTCGCGCTTCCAGGCCTTTCTGCGCACCGAGCTGGGGCACCTGACCACCGTGCACGCCAGCGACCGCCCCTGGCAGATGCCACTGGCAGCGGCGCTGGCCTCGGGCCTGCCGCTGATGGTGGGTGCGTGGTTCAACCGGCTGGATTACGGCCTGGCCTCTTCGCTGGGTGGCCTGGTGTTCCTCTACGTGCCGCGCACCGCGCTGCACCACCGCATGGTCACGCTGATGGCCTGCGCCTTCGGCATGTCGGCGTGCTACGCGCTGGGGTTGATGAGCCACTTCTATCCAGCGCTGATGGCGCTGTCGCTGGCCGTCATCACCCTGCTGGCCACCATGGTGTGCCGCTTCTACGCCGTGGGGCCGCCGGGCAGCTTCTTCTTCGTCATGGCGGCGGCCATCGGCGCGCACATGCCGATCCACGTGCCCGACTTTCCGCTCTACGTCGGCCTGTTCACGCTGGGCTGCGTGCTGGCCTGCCTGATCGCGTTCGGCTACAGCCTGTGGATCTTGCGCCTGCGCGAGCCGGCGCCCATCGCGCCCTGCCCGCGCCCACGTTCGACTTCGTGGTGTTCGACTCGGTCGTCATCGGCGTGTTCGTCGGCGGGTCGGTGCTGGTGGCGCAGGCGCTGGGCCTGCAGCGTGCCTACTGGGTGCCGGTGAGCTGCCTGGCCGTCATTGCCGGTGCCACGCTGCGCGCGGTGTGGGACAAGCAGCTGCAGCGCATCCTGGGCACCGCGCTGGGTCTGCTGCTGGCGTGGGGCTTCATGGCGCTGCCGTTCAACCCGTGGCTGATCGCGGCCATGGTGATGGTGCTGACCTTCATCATCGAAACGCTGGTGGTGCGCCACTACGGCGTGGCGGCGGTGTTCATCACGCCGCTCACGCTGCTGCTGGCCGAGGCGGCGGCGTTCGGCCAGCAGTCGACCATGGCGGTGCTGCAGGCGCGCTTTGTCGACATCGTGCTGGGCAGCGTGATCGGGCTCGTCGGCGGCGCGTGCATCCACAGCCCGCGCTTTCGCGCCGCCGTGTCGCCGTGGCTGCGGCGGCTGGCGCCGCAGCGCCTGCTGCCGCCGCCGCGCTGAGCCATGCAGCTCACCCGCCGCCACACCCAGCGCCTGCGCCAGATGCTCCGCTCGGCCGGCTGGCCGATGCTGGACGTGCTGGAGGCCGAACTGCTGACCGCCGGCCTGCTGCAGCGCGTGCCGGGCAGCGCGGGCGCCGAGACGCTGCGCGTGACCGACGCCGGGCTGGCGGCCATCGCCGCATCGGCCGTCAGCAACCGCGCCGCGCTGTCGGCGCACGAGGCGCTGGTGCAGCGCGTGGCGACCGAGCTGGCGCGCGCCGGGCGCATCGTGTGGCGCGGGCTGGGGCTGCGCGTGCCGCTGCCGCCGGTTGATGGGTCGAATCAGGCTACAGCGCTTGCTGGGCAAGCGCCATTAGCTATCAATAGTGAAGTTTCTGAAGACGATGGAGGCCTTGGCGAGACCATGGTGCCCGGTGCCCCGAAGGCCCGCTGGCTCGTCGCTTGCCCCGACGTGTTCTCGCTGCGCCACACCAGCGTCGAGGCCTACCTGCAACCCACCGTGCACGAGATCAAGGTCAGCCGCGCCGACCTGCTGGGCGACCTGAAGCGGCCCGACAAGCGCGCCGCCTACCTGCAGATGGGCGGCGCCTGCTGGTACGTGCTGGGCCGCGATGCGAAGGGCCGTGCCATCGCCAGCCCCGAGGAAGTGCCGCCCGAGTGCGGCGTCATGCAATGGGAGGCGGATGATCGCCTGGCCGTGTTGCGCCCTGCACCGCGCCGGACGGTCGAGCGGTTGCCATTCCACGTCTGGATGGCGCTGGCGCGCGCCACGCCGCTGCCGCCGCCCGAGGACGAGCAGGGCGATCTGGCCGTCGCGGATTGAGTGGGCACCTGCTTTGTGGGAGCGGGCTTGCCCGCGATGGCAGCGCTTGGACCACAAGATACGCCGCATCGCGGGCAAGCCCGCTCCCACAAGAAATCAGAACGTTATCCGCCCCGAGTCGCCGCCGGACAAGCGCGAGCAGCCATCTAATCAATAGCGTCAAGGCCGCCCCGCCAGCTGCGCCGCGACGGCGCGCTTGAACGGCGTCACGCGCTCGGCCACGCGCAGCACGGCGTCGCGCAGCAGGCGCGCGGGCGGCGCATCGGCCGTGTACAGCGTGGCGACCAGGCGCGTGGCCTCGTACAGCGGCCGCGTGGCCAGGCGGTGTGTGCGCTGGTAGCGCGCCAGTGGCTCGGGCGCGCCGATGTCACGGCCGGCGGCGTGGGCGGCCAGCAGCTCGCGCGACAGCGCTTCCACGCTCAGCAGCCCGAAGTTGAAGCCGTGCGCCGTCACCGGGTGCATGCCCACCGCCGCATCGCCCACGCAGGCAAAGCGCGGCGCCACCAGCCGGTGCGGGTACACGCCCACCAGCGGGTAGGCGTGGCGCGTGCTGGTCAGGCGCATCGCGCCCAGCCGCCCGTCGAAGCGGCGCGTGATCTCGGCGCTGAAGGCGGCCTCGTCCAGCGCCAGCAGCGGCTCGATCTGCTGGTGCGGCAGCGTCAGCACCACCGAGGCGCGGTGCGCGCCGGTGGCCGGGTCGTCGTTCATGGGCAGCAGTGCCAGCGTCTGGCCGTGGCCGAACCATTCCCAAGCCGCGTGGTGGTGCGGCAGCGCGTGCGTGAACTGGCTCACCACCATGCTGCGGCCAAAGTCGTGCATGCCCGCGCCGATGCCCACGGCGCGCCGCGTGGGCGAGAAGCGGCTGTCGGCCGCCACCAGCAGCCGCGCCTGGTGCGTGGCGCCGCTGGCCAGCGTGACCTGCGCCGTGTCGGTGGTCACGTTGACCCGCGCCACGCCGTCGCCGGCGATCAGCGTGATGTCGCCATGCCGCGCCATGCTGTCCTGCACCGCGTCCCACGCGGCGCGGCGGATCAGGTGGTTGGACACCAGCCAGCCCAGTTCGCTGCGCGCCGTCAGGCCGTGGCCGATGGTCATGGCGAAAGGCGACGGACCGTTCATCACCTTGGCATCGCGCAGCGGCGCCAGGGCGGCCGGCTGATGGCCTTCGATGCGCTGCCACAGGCCAAGGCGCCGCAGCGTCTCGGCCGAAGGCTGGGTCAGCGCGATCTCGCGCCCGTCGAAGGCCGGCTCGGCCATGGCTGCCTGCGGTTGCTGCTCCACGATGCCGATGGACAAGCCGTGACCCGACAGCGCCTGCGCCAGGCACAGCCCGGCGGGGCCGGCGCCGCTGATGAGAAGGTCGAAGTGCATGGCCGACGAGGATAGGCGCCGCGGCATCGGCCGGCATTGACCCCAGTCAATCGCGGCCGCGTGTGCTGCGGGCGCGCCCGAGGCCGCTGGCACCGCTGTCCAGCACGGCTGGCTGTTACATACTCCCCTATAGGTGGACCGCAAACGCCCGTCTATAAAGCGATTCAACTGCATACTCCAAACAAGTCAACGGCTGGACAAGGCGACGTCGCCGGTGATGTCAGCCCGCCGCCATGGCCGCATTCGCCATCGCCTGCAGGCGCTCGCGCACCGACGCCGGGAGCGGCGCGACGCGGCGCGTCTGGCGGTCGATGAACACGATGCCGGTCTTGCCCAGCGCCACTTCGCGCCCGCTCTGCAACTCGCGCATGCGGAATTGCAGGTCGAAGCCGTAGCGGTTGAAATCGCTGGCCGCCATCTCGATGCGCAGCGTCTCGCCGTGGTAGCCCTCCGATTTGTACTGCGCCATCAGGTCGCCCACCACCACGGCCGTGCCTTCGATGTGGCCCTCGCGGTAGCCCAGCGCCTGGAAGAAGCGCACGCGCGCCTCCGACACCAGGCTCAGCAGCTGGGCGTTGTCGAGGTGCCCGCCCTGGTTGACGTGGCTGATGTAGATCTGCACATCGGTGTGAAAGTCGTAGCGCGGCAGCGCGGGGTGGATCAGTCGGGGCATGGGCGGCGATTCTGCAGCAGCGGCTTGGCCAGGCCATTGCCTCAGTCGACAGGGCGCTTGCCACCATGGCCGCAAGCCGCCGATGGCGGGAGAGTCTTGAGTGCGATGCGCGCCACGCGTTAATTCCGTGCTCTCAACAACCCCGCAATCTCCTCCGCCGTCAACACCCGCCCGGTGCTCACCACCTGATCATCGAAGGCCAGGCCGGGCGTGGACATGACGCCAGCTTTGGCGATGTCGGCCATGTCGGTGACCTTGACGACTTCGTCGCTGCGGCCGAGATGGGCGACGGCGGCCTGGGCGTTTTCGGCCAGCGCCACGCAGTGCTTGCAGCCAGAGCCGAGGATCTTGATCTGCATGTGAACTCTCCTTGGGTGGGGTGAAAGCCAGCCCTCACACGAACCAGTGCGCGAGGGCGTTGAACAGGTAGCCGATGACGACGATGCCGCTCGTCACCAGCACGAAGAACAGCACCAGCAGCGGCGTACGCACCACCTGCTTGAGCATGATGAGCGAGGGCAGCGACAGCGCCGTCACGGCCATCATGAAGGCCAGCACGGTGCCCAGGCCCACGCCCTTGCCGATCAGCGCCTCGGCAATCGGCAGGGTGCCGAAGATGTCGGCATACATGGGCACGCCCACAGCGGTGGCCAGCGGCACCGACCACCAGTGTTCCTTGCCGAGCAGCGCGGTGATGAAGGGCTGCGGAATCCAGTTGTGGATGGCGGCGCCGATGCCGACGCCGACGAGGATGTAGAGCCACACGCGGTGCACGATGTCGCGCACCTGCTCGCGCGCGAAGCGCAGGCGGTCGGGCAAGGCCAGTGCTTGCTGCGGCACCTCGGCCATCTGGGCCTGGCGCACGAAGTCGGCCACGTGGCGCTCCATGCGCGCGTGGTCGATCACCGTGCCGCCGATCACGGCCAGCACGACGCCGACCACGACATAGGCGATGGCGATGGGCCAGTTGAAGATGCTGGCCAGCAGGATGACCGAGGCCAGGTCGACCAGCGGCGACGAGATGAGGAACGAAAACGTGGTGCCCAGCGGCAGCCCGGCGCTGGTGAAGCCGATGAACAGCGGGATCGACGAGCACGAGCAGAACGGCGTGATGGTGCCCAGCAGCGCCCCGGCCAGCCGCGCACTCACGCCGCTCATGCTGCCCAGGATGCGGCGCGTGCGCTCGGGCGGGAAGTAGCTCTGCACCCACGAGATGCCGAAGATCAGCACCGACAGCAGGATGAAGATCTTGACGACGTCGTAGACGAAGAAATGCACGCTGCCGCCCAGGCGGCTGTTCATGTCCAGCCCCAGGGCCTCGACCCCCAGCGCACCAGATCGGACAGCCACTGCATGCGCAGCAACTGGTTGTTGAGCCATTCGAAAACGGACATGGGCGCAGCGTGAGTGATTTCACTCGCAGCTTAATGGATGGCGGCGTGTGCGTGAGGGCAGGCGCCGCAAGCTGCCAGTGCCGATGCGCGAGTCGCCCCGGTGCTGGTGGGCTTGCTGCCCCGTCGGCCGCACAAGACGGGCGTACTCGGGATAATCGGGCCGTGAACGCCGCTTCTGATTCTTCGGCAGTCGAACCTGCACCCATTCATGCCGCCCGCCCGACCATCCGTGTATCGGTCCTGATGCAGCGCGTGCCCAACCACGGCGCCGCCGCGCGCTGGCAGCCTTGGCGCTGGGTGCTGGGTGACGTGGTGCCGCAGCAGCCGCAGCACGGCGATGCGCCGCACCAGCTGTACGACAACGACAGCGGGCAATGCTGGATCTTTCCCGGCCACACCGTCAGCCTGTTCAAGGACGATGCCGAGGGCTACTACCTGAACGTGACCACGCCCGCGCCGGGCTGGTTCGTGCTGTGGCGCATGGACGAGACCGCGGAAGGTGGCGAGCCAATACCGCAGCCGCAGGCCGTCAGCCTGAGCTACCACGACGCCGGCCGCTGGCTGGACGCGCAGGAGACGGTGGAGCAAGTGCCCGCGCCGCCCGAGGTGGTGGAGTGGCTGCGCGCCTTCGTCGATGCGCACTACCAGCCCGAACCCAAGCGCCGCCAGCGGCCGCAGAGCTTTCAGCCGCTGACGGACCGCTTCGGCAACCCGGCGCGCGTGTCGACCGAGCAGAAGCGGCGCGGCGGGGGCGGGGCGTGAAGCGATGAGCGACGAGCAGAGCGACGGATTCCTGGGCCGCTGGTCGCGCCGCAAGGTGCAGGCGCGCACCGGGCAGCCGCTGGCCGAGCCAAGCGTGCCGCCGGTGGCGGCTGTGCCGGCACCGGCGCCTGCGGTCGATGACCTGGAGGTTTCCGAGTCCAATCGGCCTCCAGAGCTCGTTGATACTTCGCAGGCAGCTATCAATAATGAAGCAAAAGAGCCCGCGCCAGCACCGACGCTGGACGACGTGAAGGCGCTCACCATCGATTCCGACTTCAAGCCCTTCGTGGCGCGCAGCGTGACGCCTGAGGTGCGCAACGCTGCCTTCAAGAAGCTGTTTGCCGATCCGCACTTCAACGTGATGGACGGGCTGGACATCTACATCGACGACTACACCCAGCCCGATCCGCTGCCCGCCAGCATGCTCAAGCAGATGGCGAGCGCGAAGTTTCTGCGCCTGGTCGAGGACGAACCCGAGGTGCCGGGCGATGCGCCCGCGGCCGACGAACCGCCCGTGGCCCAGGTGCCCGCGGAGGGCGCGGCCGAGCAACCCCGCGCCGATGCGGCCGAGGGCGATGTGGCACAGTCCGACGCATGCAAAGATTTGCCTATGTCGGCCCCGCTGGCCGAACCCACGGGGGCGCCCGCCGATGCGCACCCTGATCTGCGATTGCAACCAGACGATGCCGCTCGATGCGAAGCGGATCGGCCTGGCGCTGCATGAGGAGCTGACCCCGCATTCCACGCTGTGCCGCCGCGAGGCGCCGGCGTTTCAGCGCGCGCTGCAGGGCGGCGAGTCACTGGTGGTGGCCTGCACGCAGGAGCAGCGCCTGTTCGCCGAACTGGCCGACCAGACCGAGGGTGCGCGCACTTCGGTGATCCGCTTCGTCAACATCCGCGAAACCGGTGGCTGGAGCCGCGACGCGAAACAGGCCACGCCCAAGATCGCCGCGCTGCTGGCGGCCGCGCGACTGCCCGATCCCGAGCCGGTGCCCACGGTGAACTACCAGAGCGCCGGCCGCCTGCTCATCATCGGCGCGCTCGACGACGCCGAGCGCGCCGCCGCGCTGGTGCAGGACGTGCTGGACGTGACGCTGTTCACCACCGGCCCCGGCAACGCCGGCGGTGCGCAGGCGCGGCGCTGGCCGGTACTGGGCGGGCAGCTGAAATCGCTGAAAGGCTGGCTGGGCGCGTTCGACGTCGAATGGTCGGCCAGCAACCCGATCGACCTGGACCTGTGCACGCGCTGCAATGCCTGCGTGGCCGTGTGCCCCGAGAACGCCATCGGGCTCGACTACCAGATCGACCTGGCGGCCTGCAAGTCGCACCGGGCCTGCGTGGCCGCCTGTACTGCGGCGGGTGCTATCGATTTTGACAGGCCGGCGAATCTTCAGCAGGAGCGCTTCGACCTGATCCTGGACCTGCGCGCACCCGACGCCACGCCGACCTTCCTGCAGCACGCGCCGCCGCAGGGTTATCTAAGGGGGACGGGCGCGACGCCGGCACGCTGCTGAAGCTGCGCGAGCTGGTGGGCGAGTTCGAGAAGCCGCGCTTCGTGCAATACAAGCCCGCCATCTGCGCCCATGCGCGCAACGAACAGGTGGGTTGCAGCGCCTGCATCGACATCTGCTCGGCCGAGGCGATCAGCAGCGAGAAATCGCAGAACCGCGTAAAGGTCAACTTCAACCTGTGCGTGGGCTGCGGCGCCTGCACCACCGTGTGCCCCACGGGCGCCATCACCTACGCCTACCCGCGGGCGCCGGAGCAGGGCGCGCGCATCAAGACCCTGCTGTCCACCTACGCCGCGGCCGGCGGGCAAGGCGCTGTGCTGTTGCTGCACAGCCAGGACAAGGGCCAGGCGCTGATCGACGAGCTGGGCCGCGCCGCGCAGCTCAAGCTGATGCACGGCGTGCCGCACAACGTGCTGCCGCTGGCGCTGTGGCACACGGCCAGCCTGGGGATCGACGTGTGGCTCGCCGCCGTCGCCTGGGGCGCCCAGCAGGTGGTGGTGCTGACCACCGACGAGGAGGCGCCGCAGTATCTGGACGGCGTGCAGGCCCAGATGGACGTGGCCCAGGCGCTGCTGAACGGCCTGGGCTACAGCGGCACGCACCTGAAGCTGCTGCGCGCCAGGACGCCGCAGGATCTGGACCACGCGCTTCAAAACCTGAAGCAGACACAGCAGCGCACGCCGCGCGAGCCGGCGCGCTTTGCCTTGGTGCCCGAAAAGCGCAGCACGCTGGAACTGGCGCTGGATCACCTGATCGCGCAGTCGCCCTTGAAGGCCGCCGAGCGGCCCGAGGCCATCGCGCTGCCTGCCGCATCGCCCCTTGGCGCCGTGGTGGTCGACCAGGCCAAGTGCACGCTGTGCCTGTCCTGCGTCAACGCCTGCCCGGCCGCGGCCCTGCAGGACAACGAGGAGCGGCCGGAGCTGCGCTTCATCGAGAAGAACTGCGTGCAGTGCGGCCTGTGCGTGAGCACCTGCCCCGAGGATGCGATGGCGCTGCTGCCGCGCCTGTCGCTGGCGCCCGAGCGGCGGCAGCCACGCGTGTTGAACGCGGCCCAGCCCTACGGTTGCATCCGCTGCGGCAGACCCTTCGGCACCGTGCAGGCCATCGAGGCCATGCTGGGGCGACTGGCCGGGCACGCCATGTTCCAGGGCGCGGCGCTGGAGCGCCTGAAGATGTGCGCCGACTGCCGCGTGATCGACATCTATTCGGCCGACAACGAAGTCGGCATCGACGACGTGGCCGATGGCCGCAACCTGCAGGGGTGGAAGCCATGAGCGAGCTGCATCTGTCCGACGAAGGGCTCGACGAGGAAATCGCCCGCGCCGAGGTTTATGGGCTGCTGGCGCAGCTGTACCAGGCGCCGCCAGCGCCTGACTTGCTGGCCAACCTGCGCGTGGCCGTGACCGAGGCACCGACCGCCGGCGGCTTTCTCGAAGAGCCCTGGCGCCAGGTGGTGGGGCGGCGCGCGCGCAGACCGATGCGCAGATCGCCGATGAGTACGACGCGCTGTTCGGCGGCGTCGGCAAGCCCGAGGTGCTGCTGTTCGGCTCGCACTACCTCAGCGGTTTTCTGAACGACAAGCCGCTGGCCCAGCTGCGCACCGACCTGGCGCAACTGGGGTTGACGCGCGACGAGGCCCTGGCCGAGACGGAAGACCACATCGCCTACCTGTGCGAGGTGATGCGCTACCTGATTGCCGGCGACGACGTGGCCGTGGCCAACCTGACGCAGCAGCAGCGCTTCTTTGCCACGCACCTGCAACCCTGGGCGGATCGCCTGTGCGACGACCTGGCGGCGCACCCGGCGGCGCGCTTCTACCGCGCGGTCGCCCAGTTCACCCGTGCGTTCATCAGCGTCGAGGCGCAGGGCTTCGATCTGACGGCCTGAAAGGTACTGTCCAACGACGCTTTGCGGTACCGTTGAATCATTTGGGTTGTTTGCGCAGCTGTGGCCGGCGCGAGTTGCTATCAATTGAAAAGCGCTGTCAAACCTATAGACGTTGTTCGCGCTCGGGTTTACACCGACCCGCCGTCGGGGGCTCGTATATCATTCGCCGTACCAACCCATGTATCAGATTGCATAGGTACGCCTGCGCAGTCCACCACGAGGATCATCGCCATGTCCCGTTCCAACACCGATCACAAGCTCTCGCGCCGCGTGCTGTTTGCCGGCGCCGGTACCGCCGGTGCAGTGGCAGCGGTGGCCGCCGTGCTGCCCGCCGTGCGCCAGCCGCAGGCCGCCGTGGCCGAGACGCCGCGCCAGCCGCCCGAGCGCGGCGGCGGCTACGTGCTGAGCGAGCACGTCAAGCAGTACTACAAGACCACGCGCCTCTGAGCGCCGGCGTCCCACCCGATTCCACCCCCGACCGCGTGAGGGTTCCCCATGTTGCTGACCAAGAAATCCGGCGCCGCTGCAGGCGCTCCTGTCTCCTCGTCCTTCGTGCACCGCTTGCGCCATGGCCTGTCGCAGGCCGTGCCGACGATGGACCGCCGCGCCTTCCTGCGCCGCTCCGGCCTCGGCGTCGGCGCCGGACTGGCGGCCACGCAGCTGACGCTGGTGAAAAAGGCCGACGCGGCCGGCGCCGCCAAGAGCATCGACGGCAGCGGCACCGTCGAGGTCAAGCGCACGGTGTGCACGCACTGCTCGGTCGGTTGCGCGTCGGATGCGGTGGTGGAGAACGGCGTCTGGGTGCGGCAGGAGCCGGTGTTCGATTCGCCCATCAACCTGGGCGCGCACTGCGCCAAGGGCGCCGCGCTGCGCGAGCACGGCCATGGCGAATACCGCCTGCGCTACCCGATGAAGCTGGTGAACGGCAAGTACCAGCGCATCAGCTGGGACGAGGCGCTGAACGAGATCAGCGCCCGCATGCTGGATCTGCGCAAGCAGAGCGGGCCCGACAGCCTCTACGTCATCGGCTCGTCGAAGCACAGCAACGAACAGGCCTACCTGCTGCGCAAATGGATGAGCTTCTGGGGCAGCAACAACTGCGACCACCAGGCGCGCATCTGCCACAGCACCACGGTGGCCGGCGTGGCCAACACCTGGGGCTACGGCGCCATGACCAACAGCTACAACGACATGCAGAACAGCAAGGTCGCGCTGTACATCGGCTCCAACGCCGCCGAGGCCCACCCGGTGTCGATGCTGCACATGCTGCACAGCAAGGAAACCGGCTGCAAGATGATCGTGGTCGACCCGCGCTTCACCCGCACGGCCGCCAAGGCCGACGAGTACGTGCGCATCCGCTCGGGCTCCGACATCCCGTTCCTGTTCGGCCTGCTGTACCACATCTTCAAGAACGGCTGGGAAGACAAGCAGTACATCCATGATCGCGTGTTCGGCATGGACAAGGTGCGCGAGGACGTGCTGGCCAAGTGGACGCCCGACAAGGTCGAGGAGGCCTGCGGCGTGCCCGAGGCGCAGATGATCAAGGTGGCCACCATGCTGCACGAGAGCAAGCCCGGCACCATCGTCTGGTGCATGGGCCAGACGCAGCACACCATCGGCAACGCCATGGTGCGCGCCTCGTGCATCCTTCAGCTGGCGCTGGGCAACGTGGGCGTGTCGGGCGGCGGCGCCAACATCTTCCGCGGCCACGACAACGTGCAGGGCGCCACCGACGTCGGCCCCAACCCCGATTCGCTGCCCGGCTACTACGGCCTGGCCGAAGGCTCGTGGAAGCACTTCGCCGCCACCTGGGGCGTCGACTTCGAGTGGATCAAGAAACAGTACGCCAGCCCGGCGATGCTGACCAAGAGCGGCATCACCGTCAGCCGCTGGATCGACGGCATCCTGGAGAAGAACGAACTGATCGACCAGGAAAGCAACATCCGCGGCGTGCTGTTCTGGGGCCATGCGCCCAACTCGCAGACCCGTGGCCTGGAAATGAAGAAGGCCATGGACAAGCTGGATCTGCTGGTGGTGATCGACCCCTACCCGTCGGCCACCGCCGCCATGGCGGCCATGACCAGCGCGCCGGGCGACCTCAACCCCAACCGCGCCGTCTACCTGCTGCCGGCCTGCACGCAGTTCGAGACCAGCGGCTCCGCCACCGCATCCAACCGCTCGCTGCAGTGGCGCGAGAAGGTCATCGAGCCGCTGTGGGAAAGCCGCAGCGACCACATGATCATGTACCAGCTGGCGCAGAAGTTAGGCTTCGACAAGGAGCTGTGCAAGAACTACGCGATGCAGAAGGTCAAGGGCCTGGACGAGCCCGTGCCCGAGGACATCCTGCGCGAGATCAACAAGTGCGTGTGGACCATCGGCTACACCGGCCAGAGCCCCGAGCGCCTGAAGGCCCACATGAAGCACATGGGCTCGTTCGACGTCAAGACGCTCAAGTTCAAGGGCAGCGCCAAGGACGAGGTCTCTGGCGTGGACCTGACCGGCGACTACTTCGGCCTGCCGTGGCCGTGCTGGGGCACGCCCGAGATGCGGCACCCCGGCTCGCCCAACCTGTACGACACCAGCAAGCACGTGATGGACGGCGGCGGCAACTTCCGCGCCAACTTCGGCGTGGAGCGCGACGGCGTCAGCCTGCTGGCCGAGGACGGCTCGCACTCGCTGGGCGCCGACATCACCACCGGCTATCCCGAGTTCGACCATGTGCTGCTGAAGAAGCTCGGCTGGTGGGGCGAACTCACGCCCGACGAGCAGGCCAAGGCCGAGGGCAAGAACTGGAAGACCGACCCCACGGGCGCCATCATCCGCGTGGTGATGAAGAACCACGGCTGCCACCCCTTCGGCAACGCCAAGGCGCGTGCGGTGGTGTGGAACTTCCCCGACCCGATCCCGCAGCACCGCGAGCCGCTGTACGGCACCCGGCCCGACCTGATGGCCAAGTACCCGACGCACGACGACAAGCGCGCGTTCTGGCGCCTGCCCACCCTCTACAAGAGCGTGCAGGACAAGAACATCGCCGACGGGCTGGACAAGAAGTTTCCGCTCATCCTCACCTCGGGCCGCCTGGTCGAGTACGAAGGTGGTGGCGAGGAAACCCGCTCCAACCCCTGGCTGGCCGAGTTGCAGCAGGAAGCGTTCGTGGAAATCAACCCCAAGACCGCTGCCGACCGTGGCATTCGCAACGGCAGCCGCGTGTGGCTCAGCACCCCCACGGGCGCGCGCCTGAATGTGCAGGCCCTGGTGACCGAGCGCGTAGCGCCCGACACCTGCTGGATGCCATACAGCTTCTCAGGCCGCTGGCAGGGCGCCGACATGCTGGCGTATTACCCCAAGGGGCAGCGCCTCTGGTGCGTGGCGAGGCCGTGAACACCGCGACAACGTATGGCTACGACGTCGTGACCATGATGCAAGAAACCAAGACCACGATCTGCAACGTGGAACGCGCATAAGGAGGCAGCGATGGCACGGATGAAATTCATTTGCGACGCGGAGCGTTGCATCGAGTGCAACAGCTGCGTGACGGCGTGCAAGAACGAGCACGAGGTGCCCTGGGGTGTGAACCGCCGCCGCGTGGTCACCCTCAACGACGGCGTGCCGGGCGAGAAGTCGATCTCGGTCGCCTGCATGCATTGCTCCGACGCGCCCTGCATGGCGGTCTGCCCGGTCAACTGCTTCTACCGCACCGACGAGGGCGTGGTGCTGCACGACAAGGACGTGTGCATCGGCTGCGGCTACTGCAGCTACGCCTGCCCGTTCGGCGCGCCGCAGTTCCCCAGCAAGGGCACCTTCGGCGTGCGCGGCAAGATGGACAAGTGCACCTTCTGCGCCGGCGGCCCCGAGAAGAACGGCAGCCAGGCCGAGTTCGAGAAATACGGCCGCAACCGCCTGGCCGAGGGCAAGCTGCCCGCCTGCGCCGAGATGTGCTCGACCAAGGCCTTGCTGGCCGGCGACGGCGACATGGTGGCCGACATCTTCCGCACCCGCGTGCTCAGCCGCGGCAAGGGCGCCGAGGTGTGGGGCTGGGGCACGGCCTACGGCAACCAGAAGGGCGCCAAGCCCGAAGGAGCGAAATCATGAAAAGCCTGACCTGGACTCTGGCCGCCGTGGCCATGGTCGCGCTGGCCGCCTGCGGCGAGAAGCCGCAGGAGCAGACCGGTGCCAAGGCCGACAGCGCCGCCTTCAAGGGCACGGGCGTGGCGTCGTTCACCCAACCGGGCTGGACGGCGGGTGACGCCAACAGCTGGCAGCAGCAGTTGCGCGCGCGGGCAGTACGGCCAGAACGAATACAACCGCGCGTCGTCCAGGTAAGGGGGTCGACCATGCGACTCATCCCGTTTCTTCGAGCCGGTGCGCTGGCCCTGGGCCTGATCGGCGGCGCCTGGGCGCAGTCGGCGCCCGAGGCCGCCGCCGCTGCAGAGGCCGCGGCATCTGCAGCCGTGACGGCGGCTTCGGCCTCCGCTCCGGCGGCACAGCCCAGCTTCAGCCCAAGCCCCGCGGCCACCACCGCGGCACCGGCCATGGGCGGCATCCGAAGTGCCAACATCTTCGAGATCGCGCCCGGCGCCGCGTCCGACCCCGACTACGGCCAGCAGACCAATGCCGAGCGCAACCGCGTCCAGCCCGGCAACAACGCACCCATGTGGCGCGCGGTGGGCAGCGGCGTCACCGGCTACAGCAGCCTGCCGGTGTCGCAGGCGCCCGAAGCCGGCAACCTGATCCAGCCCATGGTGCAGTACCCCGGTTCGCGCTTCACCACGGCGGGCGAAGCCTGGCGCCAGGTGCGCAACAACTGGCTGATCCCGTACGGCGGCTCGCTGGTGCTGATCGCGCTGGTCGCGCTGGCGATCCTGTACTTCGCCAAGGGCAGCCTGGGGCAGGCCCGCAACGACGGCCCGCCGGTGATCGAACGCTTCACGCCGTTCGAGCGCTCGGCCCACTGGCTCAACGCCATCGCCTTCGTGCTGCTGGCGGTGTCCGGCATCGTCATGGCCTTCGGCAAGTTCTTCCTGCAGCCGGTGCTGGGCCTGCACCTGTTCGGCTGGCTGAGCTACCTGCTCAAGAACATCCACAACTTCGCCGGCCCGCTGTTCGCCGTGTCGCTGGTGATCGTGCTCATCACCTTCCTGAAGGACAACATCGCCAGCATCTGGGATCTGCTGTGGCTGAAGAACGCCGGCGGCATGTTCGGCGGCAAGCAGGTGCCTTCGCACCGCTTCAACCCGGCTGAGAAAGGCATGTACTGGTGGGGCATGTTCTTCCCCGGCCTGCTCGCCGTCGTTTCGGGCCTGGTGCTGGACAAGCTCATCCCCGGCCTGGGCATTACCCGCGGCGAGATGCAGATTGCCCACATGATCCACCTGGTGGCCACCGTCATCATGATGTCGATGGTGTTCGGCCACATCTACATGGGCACGCTGGGCGTGCGCGGTGCCTACAAGGCCATGCGCACCGGCTGGGTCGACGAGGAATGGGCCAAGGAACACCACGAGCTGTGGTACGACGACATCGTGGCCGGCAAGATTCCGGCGCAGCGTTCGGGGCAGGGTGCATCGGCCCAGCCGCCCGTGCAGACCGCCTCCGTGTGAAAGAGATCGGCACCATGAAGAAACACCTGTTGATGATCGCCGCGCTGGCACTGTGCGGCGCAGCCAGCGCCAAGCTGCCACCGCTCAGCGCCGAGGCCAAGGCCAAGGCCGACGAGGCCGCTGCGCGCACCGCGTGGCAGGGCAAGGTCGATGCCTACAAGCTGTGCCAGGCGCAGGACCGCGTCGCCGCGCGCTACCGCGCCAGCGTGCCCGCGGGGCGCCCGGCGCCGGGCGAGGTGGTGGGCACGCCCGCGTGCACCGATCCGGGCCCGTTCGTCTACACGCCGCCGCAGGCCAAGCCGATCGAGCAGGCGGGCGCGCATTCGCCCGCCGCCACCGCCGCCACGCCGCCGGTGACCACGCCGCAGACCCAGGCCGAGGTGAAGACCCAGGCGGCACCTGCCACCGCGCCCGCCAGCGCCGCGTCGGCTGCCAAGCCCTGATTGGTCGCGCGGCTCCGCGCACTCGCTACACTGACCCAGGCCACCCGGGCTGCCCGGCGTGGCCTGTTTCGCTTCTGAACGATGAACCCTGATCGACCGGAATTCCCCCAGCCGCACCTGACCCAGGCCAGCGCCCCGCTGACCGAGCGCGTTCTGGCCATCGACGAGCATGGTCAGGCCGCCGAGGTGTCGATTCCGGCCGAGCGCGCGCTGACGGTGTACGTCGACAAGCGCGAACTGGTCACGCTGATGACGCTGGGCGCGCACCCCGAATGGCTGGTGCTGGGCTACCTGCGCAACCAGCGCCTGATCGGCGCGCTGGCCGAGGTCGAGTCGATCACGGTGGATTGGGAAGTCGGCGCTGCCTCCGTGAAGACGCGCCACGGCATCGATCGCATCGAGGAGCGCACGGCGCAGCGCGTGGTCACCACCGGCTGCGGGCAGGGCAGCGTGTTCGGCGACCTGATGGCCGACCTGGACAGCATCCACCTGGGCGACGCCACGCTGACGCAGGCGCAGCTCTACGGCCTGCTCAACGCCATCCGCCTGCAGGAGAGCACGTACAAGTCCGCCGGCTCGGTGCACGGCTGCGCGCTGTTCGCGGGCGAGCGCATGCTGATCTTCGTCGAGGACGTGGGCCGCCACAACGCCATCGACACCATCGCCGGCTGGATGTGGCTGCAAGGCGCCGCCACGCAGCGCGGCAGCGACAAGGTGTTCTACACCACCGGCCGCCTGACCAGCGAGATGGTCATCAAGTCGGCGCAGATGGGCGTGCCCATCGTCGTCTCGCGCAGCGGCATCACGCAAATGGGGCTGCACGTGGCCAAGCGCCTGGGGCTGTGCGCCATCGGGCGGGCGATGAACAAGCGCTTCATCTGCTACAGCGCGCCCGAGCGGCTGCAATGGCAGCCGGAGCTGGCGGCGCCATCGTCTCAAAATTGATAGTTGGTTGCGCTCGCCAATGCTTGTTTTCAAATGATTTCGTTCTGAAATCATTGATGGACGGGCGCAGGCAGCTATCAAAAAGAAGTCTTCGCCCCCGTCACGCCCCGCGCCCGCATGCGCTAAGGTTGCCCCATGAACACCTCCTTCTGGTCCCTCGGCTGGCGCACGCTGTGGCGCGACCTGCGCGCGGGCGAACTGCGGCTGCTGATGGTGGCCGTGACCCTGGCCGTGGCGGCGCTGACCAGCGTGGGCTTTTTCTCCGACCGGCTGCAGGGCGGCCTGCAGCGCGACGCACGCCAGCTGCTGGGCGGCGACGCCGTGGTGGTCAGCGACAACCCGCCCGCCGCCGCCTGGACGCAGCGCGCCGAGCAGCTCGGCCTGCGGCATGCGCTGAACCTGACCTTTCCCACCATGGGCCGCGCGCCCGACGCGCAGGGCGGCGCCACGCGGCTGGTGGCGCTGAAGGCGGTCGATGCCGGCTACCCGCTGCGGGGCCAGATGCGCCTCGCGCGCAGCCCCACGGACCGCACCGGCGAGCCCACGCCAGACATCCCGGCGCGCGGCACCGCCTGGGTCGATGCGGCGCTGCTGGAGGCGCTGGGCTTGGCGCTGGGCGACACGCTGCTGCTGGGCGACGGCAGCTTCCGCATCGCGCAGTTGATCGCGCAGGAGCCCGACCGCGGCTCCGGCTTCATGACCTTCGCGCCGCGCGTGATGCTGCACGCCGCCGACCTGCCGGCCACCGGGCTGGTGCAGCCGGCCAGCCGCATCACCTACCGCCTCGCCGTGGCCGGCGATGAGCCAGCCGTGCGTCAGTTCATCACCTGGGCCGAGGCCGAGTTGAAGAACCCCGAGGTGCACGGCGTGCGGCTCGAGTCGCTCGACAGCGGCCGGCCCGAGATGATGCGCACGCTGGACCGGGCCGAGAAGTTCCTCAACCTCGTCGCGCTGCTGGCGGCGCTGCTGGCCGCCGTGGCGGTGGCGCTGGCCGCGCGCGGCTTCGCGTCGCGCCGGCTCGACGACTGCGCCATGCTGCGCGTGCTGGGCCTGCCGCAGCGCGCCATTGCGGGCGCGTATGCGGTCGAATTCGTGCTGGTCGGCCTGGCCGCCAGCGTGGCGGGCGTGCTGATCGGGTTTGCCGTGCACCACGTGTTCGTGGCGCTGCTGGCGGGGCTGGTCGAAACCGCGCTGCCGGCGCCCAGCGCCTGGCCGGTGCTGTTCGGGCTGGGCATCGGCCTGACGCTGCTCATCGCCTTCGGCCTGCCGCCCGTGCTGCAGCTGGCGCAGGTGCCGCCGCTGCGCGTGATCCGGCGCGACGTGGGCGCGCTGCGGCCGGCCTCGCTGGCGGTGCTGGCGCTGGGCGTGGCGGGCTTCGCGGCGCTGCTGGTGGCCGTCAGCGCCGATGTCACGCTGGGGCTGATCGCCGTCGGCGGCTTTGCCGGTGCCGTGGCCGTGTTTGCGCTGCTGTCGTGGGGCGCGGTGCGGCTGCTGCGGGCCGTGGTCAACGAACAGACGGCGCCGCGCTGGCTGGTGCTGGCCACGCGGCAGATCTCGGCGCGGCCCGCTTACGCCGTGGTGCAGGTCAGCAGCCTGGCCGTGGGCCTGCTGGCGCTGGTGCTGCTGGTGCTGCTGCGCACCGACCTGATCGCCAGCTGGCGCGCCGCCACGCCGGCCGATGCGCCCAACCGCTTCGTCATCAACGTGATGCCCGACCAGGGCGAGGCCTTCCGTGCCACGCTCAAGGATGCGGGAGTGGCCAAGATGGACTGGTACCCGATGTTCCGCGGCCGCCTGGTGGCCATCAACGGCCAACCCATCAACCCGGACGACTTCACCGAGGAGCGCGCGCAGCGGCTGGTGGATCGTGAGTTCAACCTGTCGCACGCGGCCGATAAGCCGCCGCACAACGAGATCGCCGCCGGCCAGTGGCGCGCGGGCGAGGCGGGCGCCATCAGCGTCGAGACCGGCCTGGCCGAGACGCTGGGCCTGAAGCTGGGCGACACGATGACCTTCGACATCGCCGGCACGCCCACGGAGGGCCGGGTCACCTCGCTGCGCAAGGTCGACTGGGCCTCGATGCACGTCAACTTCTTCGTCATGTTCCCGCTGGCCGAGATGCCTGAGATGCCGATCACCTACATTGCCGCCTACCGCGCCCCCGACCAACCGGGCTTTGACAACGCCCTGGTGCGGCAGTTTCCGAACATCACCAACGTCGACATGAGCAGCACCATCGCGCAGGTGCAGCGCGTGCTGGACCAGGTGATCCGCGCGGTCGAATTCCTGTTCGGCTTCACGCTGGTGGCGGGGCTGATCGTGCTGTTTGCGGCCGTCAGCGCCACGCGCGAAGAGCGCGCGCGCGAGTTCGCCATCATGCGCGCCATGGGCGCCGGCAGCCGCCTGCTGGGCAGCGTGCAGCGCGCCGAGCTGGCCGGCGTGGGCCTGCTGGCCGGTTTTCTGGCCAGCGTGGTGGCCATCGGCGTGGGCTGGGCGATGGCGCGCTATGCCTTCGAGTTCAGCTGGACGGCGTCGCCCTGGGTGCCGCTGGCGGGCAGCGTTGTGGGCGCCGTGCTGGCGCTGATCGCCGGCTGGTGGGGCCTGCGCGAGGTGCTGCGGCGGCCGGTGGTGGAGACGCTGCGGCGCGCAGCAGAGTGAAGATTGCTATGTATTGAATAGCTGCTGGCGCTTGATGGACAAGGGCTGAGGGCCGAAATCACTCCAAATCGGGGGCGGCGAGCAGGGCCGTGTCATGAAGGGTTACATCATCGCCACCCCGGCTTCAACGCGCTGTCATGTGCGGTGGTCAGCATCCGGCTTTTATCCCAGCCCCGCGCGCCATGCCCCACGCTCATTCCTTTCTTGCCCGTCGCCCCTTCATGCTCTCGCTGCTCGTCGCCACCGCGCTGACCGCGTGCGGCGGCAGCGATGACGACACCCCGGCGCCCGCCGCGCAGAACGCCACCGCGCAACTGGCGCTGCTGAGCACCACCGACCTGCACTACTACGCGCGCAGCTACAACTACTACGCCGGCCGCGAAGACCCGTCCGTGGGCCTGGAGCGCACCGCCACGCTGATCCGCCAGGCGCGCGCCGAATTTCCGAACAACCTGCTGGTGGACAACGGTGACACCATCCAGGGCTCGGTGCTGGGCACCTACGAGGCGCAGGTCGCGCCCATCCCGCCCACGCAGCAGCTGACCATGTACCAGGCCATGGGCGTGCTGAAGTACGACGCCGGCGTGCTGGGCAACCACGAATTCAACTTCGGCCTGCCTTACCTGAGCCAGATTCTGGGCGGTGGCCTGGAGGTCGACGGTGTCGATCCGAAGATCGGCAGCAAGGACAAGGGCCCGGGCTTCCCAGTCGTCACGGCCAACGTCACCAGCCTGAAGACCGGCAAGCCGCTGGTCGACCCCTACGTCATCCTGGAGCGCAATCTGACCGCGACCCAGGAAGACGGCAAGACCGTCACGTTGCCGATCAGGATCGGCGTCATCGGCATCACCACCCCCGGCATCCTGAACTGGGACAAGGACAAGCTCGACGGCAAGGTCAGCACCCAGGACGGCCGCGACACCGCCGCCAAATACGTGCCCGAGGTGCGCGCCAAGGGGGCCGATCTGGTGTTCGTGCTGCTGCACGGCGGCATGAACGCCAATGGCTATGTCCCGCTGATGGAAAACCCCGGCCACTACATCACCAAGGACGTGCCGGGCATCGACGGCATCGTGATGGGCCATGAGCACGGCGTGTTCCCCGACCGCGGCGCCAACCCGGCCTACCGCTTCGACGGCGCCGACAACGCCAGGGGCACCGTCAACGGCGTGCCCGCCGTCATGCCCAGCTCGTGGGGCAAGGCGCTGGGTGTCATCAACTACGCGCTCAAGTGGGACGGCGCGGCGAAGAAGTGGTCGCCCGACACCGCCAGGACCGACGTGCAGGTGCGCAGCATCCAGACCGGCAGCAACCCCAACACCTACGTCGCGCCCGACGCCGCCGTGGCCGCCGCGGTTCAGCCGCTGCACGACAAGACCCGCGCCTACGTCGCCTCGCCCATTGGTACCAGCGATTTCCGCCTCAGCTCCATGTTTGCCGACGTGGGCGACGTCGGCGCGCTGCAGATCGTCAACCAGGCGCAGCAGGACTACGTGGCCCGCTACGTGAAGGCCAGCCTGCCGCAGTACGCGCACCTGCCGGTGCTGTCGGTCACCGCGCCGTTCAAGGCCGGCTACGCCAGTGCCACCGACTACACCGACGTCAAGGCCGGCACCATGACCGTGGCCGCCGCCGCCGACCTGTACCTGTACGACAACAACACCATCCACGCCGTCAAGGTGACGGGCGCGCAGATCAAACTGTGGCTGGAGAACGCGGCCCACCGCTTCAACCGCATCGACCCCACCAGCACCGCCGACCAGTGGCTCATCAACGACAGCAAGACCGGCGTGCAGCCCGGCTCGGCCTTCCCCGGCTACAACTACGACGTGTTCACCTCGCCCGACATCGGCTACGAGATCGACGTGACGCAGCCCACGTACAACGTCAACAACCCCGGCCAGGGCGGCGAACGCATCAAGAACCTGACCTACCAGGGCCAGCCCATGGACCCGGCGCAGGAATTCATCGTCGCCACCAACAACTACCGCGCCAACAGCAGCGCGCGCTACATCCTGGGCACGGGCCAAAGCTTCGACATCATCTGGGCCGCGCCCGACGCCAACCGCGAGGTGGTGCTGAACTACGTCAAGGCGCGGCAGAACATCACCCGCGCCGCCAACGGCGCCACCAGCAGCTGGCGCTTTGCCAGGGTGGCCACGGCGGGCAAGGTGCTGTTCAAGTCCGGCAAGGACGAACTCGGCGTGGCGCAGGCGGCGGGCCTGGCCAACGTCAGCGTCGACAGGGCCGACGACACCGGCGTCAACAACGGCACCGGCACCTACACGGTGTACCGCATCGACCTGGGCCAGTGAGCGTGGCCGATGAGTGGCCCGCGCGTGGCGCGGCGGCCACCAGCGTGCACCAGCTTGGTGAATTAGAGTCGGCGCTCTGTAGGCGAAGGCCGATAGTCAGGGTTAATGCCTAAGTCTTTCGGCTTGCATGTGGTCCACTGCTGCCATGAGTGACACCACCACCGAGACCTCGAAAATCATTCACCTTGCGCTGCAGGGCGGCGGCGCGCACGGCGCCTTCACCTGGGGCGTGCTGGACGCCCTGCTGATGGACGGCCGGCTGCGGCCCTCCGGCATCAGCGGCACCAGCGCGGGCGCCGTCAACGCCGTGGCGCTGGCCCACGGCTGGGCGCAGGCGCAGGCCGAGCGGCAGGACCCGTACGAAGGCGCCCGTGCGGCGCTGGCCCGCGTGTGGATGCGGGTGATGGAGCTGGGCGCCGCCAGCGAAAGCACCGCGCGCCTGACCCGGCTGATGATGGGCGCGCTGCCCGGCGCGCTGACGCGCTTTTCGCCCTATCAGACCAACCCGCTCGACATCAACCCGCTGCGCCAGCTGATCGAGCGCGAGATCGACTTCGACCGCCTGGGCCGGCTGCGCTCGCTGCGCGTGTACGTGGCCGCCACCGACGTGGAAACCGGTCGCGCCGAAATCTTCAGCGGCAAGCGCCTGACCGCGCAGGCGGTGATGGCCTCGGCCTGCCTGCCGCAGCTGTTCCAGGCGCCCGAGATCGACGGCAAGACCTACTGGGACGGCGGCTATTCGGCCAACCCGGCGCTCGGCCCGCTGGTGGCGCTGGGCGACTCCAGCGACATCCTGCTGGTGCAGATCAACCCGCTGCGGCGCGCCGGCAAGCCCACCTCGGCGGCCGAGATCACCGACCGCGCCAACGACCTGACCTTCAACGCCAGCCTGATCGCGCAGATGCGCACCATCGCGCTCGTCAACGAGCTTGTGGCCAGCGGCGTGGCGCGCGAGGGGCTGAAGCCCGTGCACATGCACCGCATCGACGGCGGCGCGGCGCTGGCCGGGATGCCGGCCTCCAGCAAGGTGACGCCGCAGCGCGCCACGCTGGAGAAGCTGTTCGAGCTGGGGCAGGAGAGCGCCAAGCGCTGGCTCAAGCGCAGCTTCGACGCCGTGGGCGTCAAGAGCAGCATCAACCTGCAGCGCGACTACGGCGACCCGCTGAAGCTGGAGTTCGAGCCGGCCGCCGATGCCGACGCCGAAGACCCCGATGGCGATGCGGCGCTGACGCATTTTCTGTGGTCGACCGAGGAGCAGGCGCACGCCGCCAGCACCGCGGCCGCCGCCACCGAGCGGGCCGTGCGCGCGGCCAACGGGCTGGCGGACCCGCCAGCCGCGGAAGGCGATGCACCCACGGCCGCGGCGCCAGCCTGAGCGCGCTGCGCCGCCTAGAATCGAAGGCTTGCATCCGGGTGCTGGTTGCTTCATTAAAGATAGCTGTCAGCGCCCGTCCCATAAGCGCTGGAGCCCGATTTGACTCAAGAAACCGACACCGCCACGCCGTTCGACTGGATCGGCGGCGAGCCGGCGGTGCGTGCGCTGGTCGAGCGCTTCTACGACCTGATGGACCTGGAGCCGCAATACGCCGCCGTGCGCGCCACCCACGGCAGCACGCTGGATGACGCGCGGCAGAAGCTGTTCTGGTTCCTGTGCGGCTGGCTCGGCGGGCCCGATCACTACATCGAACGCTTCGGCCACCCGCGCCTGCGCATGCGCCACCTGCCGTTCGCCATCGGCATCCGCGAGCGCGACGAATGGGTGCTGTGCATGGACCAGGCGATGCGCGAAACCGGCGTCGACGATGCGCTGCGCCAGCGCCTGAACCAGAGCTTCTTCCAGACGGCGGACTTCATGCGGAACAGATGACATCGCCGCTGAGTCGCCTGCGGCGCCACGTGCTCGTCCCTGCGGACGCCTTCGTGTTGTGGGAGCGGGCTTGCCCGCGATGCAGCGCTCGCGCACCGCGCGTGAGTCATCACCGTCAAGGCCGGTTCCACCGCAACTTGCCATGAGCGACCCAGCCGCACCGAAGCCACCCAGCGCCTGGTGGAGCCTGGCCGTCACCACCGCCATCCAGGCCATGGTGTCGATGGCGCTGCTCACGCTGCCGGCCATGGCGCCCGTGGCGGCGCAGGGCTGGGCGTGCCGCCCGCGCTGGTGGGTGCCTACGTGGCGCTGTGCTATCTGGCGGCCATGCTGTCCAGCCTGATCGGTGGCACGCTGGTGCGGCGCCTGGGGGCCATCCGCGTGAGCCAGCTCGGGCTGGCGCTGTGCGCCATCGGCCTGCTGCTGTGCGCCGTGCCCTGGCTGCCGGCGGTGGCGCTGGGCGCGCTCTGCATCGGCGCGGGCTACGGGCCGATCACGCCGGCCAGCTCGCACCTGCTGGCGCTCACCACGCCGGCGCACCGCATGGCGCTGGTGTTCTCAATCAAGCAGACTGGCGTGCCTGCGGGCGGCATGCTGGCGGGTGCGCTGGTGCCGGGGCTGTCGCTGTGGCTCGGCTGGCAGGGCACGCTGGCCGTGGTGGCGGGGTGTGCGCGGTGTGCGCCGTGCTGTCGCAGCCGCTGCGCGCGGCGCTGGATGCCGACCGCCAGCCCAGCCAGGCGCTGGCACTGGGCGCGCTGTTCAGGCCGGTGGGCATGGTGCTGGGGCACCGCTCGCTGGCCGTGCTGGCGGCGTGCTCGTTCCTGTTCTCGGCGGTGCAGGTGTCGGTGACGGCGTACATGGTCACCTACCTGAACGGGTCGCTGGGCATGACGCTGCTGGCCGCGGGCGCGGCGCTGTCGGTGTCGCAGCTGGCCGGCGTGGTCGGCCGCATCGCCTGGGGCGCCGTGGCCGACCGCGGCCTGGGGCCGCGCAACACGCTGATGCTGCTGGCCGTGCTGATGATCGTGGGCAGCGTGCTGACGGCGCTGCTGCAGCCGGGCTGGCCGACGGCGCTGATCTGGGCCATCGTTGCGCTGCTGGGTGCCTCGGCCATCGGCTGGAACGGCGTGTACCTGGCCACCGTGGCACGCCAGGCGCCGCCGGGGCAGGCGGCCACGGCCACGGGCGGCACGCTGATGTTCACCTTCATGGGCGTGGTGCTGGGCTCGCCGGCATTCGGTGCGCTGGCGGGCTTCAGCGGCAGCTACCGCCTCGCCTTCGCCGCGCTGGCGCTGCCGGCGGCACTGGCCTTGGGGCTGCTGCTGTGGCGGGCGAGGCAGGTGCGGCGCGAGGCGGCGCTGCAAGCCCCGGAGGCTGCCTAATAACCTGGTCATCCAGAAGTCTCATTCCATTTCCAATTCAATGCGTCAATCACCGTCATCCCGGCGAAGGCCGGATTCCGGCTTGCGCCGGAATGACGAGCTATTGCAGCCTTGATCTGGAATTGAATCAGATGACGCGCGGGCTGCATCCGCTGTGTGGGAGCGGGCTTGCCCGCGATGAGGCGTCTCGTCGCAACCAGCGCTTGATCGCGGGCAAGCCCGCTCCTACCACGCTGCCTGAGGTCGGTTGCTAATCAAAATAAATAGCTGCCAGCGCTTGCTGGACGGGCGCTGGAGGCCGATTGGGCTATGAATCGCTGCGCGGCGCCCGCCCCGCCGCCGCCAGCAGCACCATCAAGGCCCCCGCGCCGCCTTCCAGCGGCCGGGCCTGCACGTAGGCCAGCACTTCCTTCTTCTGGATCAGCCAGCCGTGCACCTTGGCCTTCAGCACCGGCGCCTTGCCGGGCGAGCCCAGGCCCTTGCCGTGCACCACGCGCACGCAGCGCAGGCCGGCTTTCGTCGCCTCGCGCAGGAACTGGCCCAGCGCCTCGCGTGCCGCATCGGTGCGCAGGCCGTGCAGGTCGATCTGTGCCTGCACCGCCCAGTGGCCGCGCCGCAGCTTGGCCGTCACGTCGGGGCCGACGCCGGGGCGGCGAAAGCTCAGGTGCTCGTCGGTGTGCAGCAGGGTGCTGGTGTCGAACTCGTCGGAAATCGCCTCGCGCAGCGCGGCCTGCTCGTCCAGCACGCGCTGGCGCGGCTCGGGCGGCGTGGGCGCGGGCGCATGCACCACGCGCCCGTGCGCGCGCAGCGGCTGCGTGGGGCCGATGGCGCGGGCGAACAGGTTCTGCTCGGCCTGCGCCCGCTTCGCCGCCGCGGCGCGCGCGGCGGCTTCCTCGGCGGCGCGGGCTTCGGCCTCGGCCAGGCGGGCGCGGATGGCCTTCAGCTCCTGGAACGATTTCACCTTCATCTCCGGCATCCGCAGGATGCACGCCGCTCGACTGAACCGCTGGCCGCGGAGCAGGCCGCGCCAGAACGCCGTGGCCGGACCTGCGCCGACCAGTGGCGTTGTCCCCTGGGGAAGCCGCGCAGCGGCACAGGGGGTCATATGAGGCCTTTCTCGGCCATCGACAACGCCTGGCCCGGCGCCACGATCACATGGTCGAGCACGCGCACGTCGATCAGCGCCAGCGCGCTTTTCAGGTTCTGCGTGATCGCCTCGTCGGCGCGGCTGGGCTGCACGCCGCCGCTGGGGTGGTTGTGCGCCAGGATCACCGCCGCCGCGTGGTGGTGCAGCGCGCGCAGCGCCACCTCGCGCGGGTACACGCTGGTCTGCGTGAGCGTGCCGCGAAACAGCTCCTCCAGCGCGATCAGCTTGTGCTGCGCATCGAGAAACAGCACGGCGAACACCTCGTGCGGGCGCGCCGCCAGGTGCAGTTGCAGGTAGTCCTTCACGGCGGCGGCTGAGTCGAACGCGGCGCGCTCCTTCAGCTGCTCGGCCAGCGCGCGGCGTGCCAGCTCCAGCACGGCCATCAGCTCGGCGCGCTTGGCGCTGCCGCCCAGGCCTTTCACGCGCTTCAGGTCGTCGGCGCCCGCGTGCAGCAGGCCGGCGATGCCGCCGAATGTTTGCAGCACCTCCTGCGCCATCTGCAGCACGCCGCGCCCGGCGGTGCCGGTGCGCAGCAGCAGCGCCAGCAGCTCGGCATCGCTCAGCGCGCCGGGGCCGCGGGCCAGCAGCTTCTCGCGCGGACGCGCATCGGCGGGAAGGTCTTTGAGCGACATGCGGGCAGCGGGGCAGGGCGGTTTCTACAATCGGGGCAGTTTATCTGGGGCAGTCTGCCCACCCCATGGCATGAGCGTCGTCGAACCCGGTTCCTTTCTCACCCTGCATTACCGCCTGGCCGGCCCGCAGGGCGATGTCGTCAACACCTTCGGCGGCAAGCCGGCCACGCTGTCGCTGGGCGCGGGCGAGCTGTCGCCCGTGGTCGAGCAGCGCCTGGTCGGCCTGGCCGAGGGCGCGCGCGCCGCGTTCGACATCCCCGCGGGCGAGGCCTTTGGCGAGCGCAACCCCGACATGATCCAGTGGCTGGCGCGCAAGGAGCTGGACGCCATGGGCGACCCGCAGGAGCGCTATGCCGTGGGCGACGTGATCCACCTGCCGACGCCCGACGGCCAGGGCCAGTTCGCCGCCGTGGTGCAGGCGGTGCGTGACGATGGCGCGTTGCGGCTCGACTTCAACCACCCGCTGGCGGGGCAGCCCGTCACCTTCGAAGTCGAAGTGATCGGAATCCTCTGATGAAACCCTCTGAAGTTTTGCTGGCCGAGCCGCGCGGCTTCTGCGCCGGCGTTGACCGCGCCATCGAGATCGTCGAGCGCGCCCTGGCCAAGTTCGGCGCGCCGATCTACGTGCGCCACGAGATCGTGCACAACACCTATGTGGTGAACGACCTCAAGGCCAAGGGCGCGATCTTCATCGAAGCGCTGGCCGACGTGCCGCCGGGCGCCACGCTGGTGTTCAGCGCGCACGGTGTGCCCAAGTCGGTCGAGCGCGAAGCCGAGCAGCGCGGTTTTCGCGTGTTCGACGCCACCTGCCCGCTGGTCAGCAAGGTGCACGTCGAGGTGGCCAAGCTGCACCGCGAGGGCTACGAATTCATCATGATCGGCCACAAGGGCCACCCCGAGGTGGAAGGCACCATGGGCCAGCTCGACAGCGGCATCCACCTGGTGGAAGACGTGGCCGACGTGGCGCGCATCCAGCCCGCGCAGACCGACAAGCTGGCCGTGGTGACGCAGACCACGCTGAGCGTGGACGACGCGGCCGACATCACGGCGGCGGTGAAGGCGCGCTTTCCGCACGTGCGCGAGCCCAAGCAGCAGGACATCTGCTACGCCACGCAGAACCGGCAGGACGCGGTGAAGCTGATGTCGAAAGCGGTCGACGTGGTCATCGTCGTCGGCAGTCCCACCAGCAGCAACAGCAACCGCCTGCGCGAGGTGGCGCTGAAGCTGGGCACCGACGCCTACATGGTCGACAGCGCCGAGGAGCTGCGGGCCGAGTGGATCGAAGGCAAGACGCGCATCGGCCTCACGGCCGGCGCCTCGGCGCCCGACATCCTGGTGCAGCAGGTCATCGAGCGGCTGCGCGCGCTGGGCGCGCTGTCGGTGCGCAAGCTTGATGGCGTGGAGGAAACCATCAAGTTCCCGCTGCCCAAGGGCCTGAAGCTGGACGATGCGGGTGAATCCAGCCTGGGGCATCTGAGCTGAGCCTGGCGCATCCGGCCGTGGGCACTCCAGGCGTCTGAATCAGGCGATAGCCATTTGGCGCCATATTGCAGTTTCAAACTGATAGCTGCTTGCGCCCGATCAATGGGCGCTAGAGCCTGATTCTCGTATACAAAAAATCTGCAAGATCCCCCTTGTTGGACCCTGCCTTGCGCCATGGTGCCAGCGGCCCCGCACCGGCGGGGCACGCCGGCGGGCGCCACCTACAATCGCGCCCATGCTTGATCCCCTGCTGCTCCGCAAAGACCTGGGCACCGTTCTGGCGCGCCTGGCCACCCGCAAGAATCCCCAGCCCTTCCTCGACGAAGCCGCCTTCACCGCGCTGGAAGCCGAGCGCAAGACCATCCAGACCCGCACCGAAGAGCTGCAGGCGCAGCGCAACAGCGCCAGCAAGCAGATCGGCCAGCGCAAGTCCAAGGGCGAAAGCGCCGACGACCTGATGGCGCAGGTGGCGTCGATCAAGGACGAACTCGATGCTTCGGCCGCGCGGCTGGATGCGATCCAGGACGAACTTGGCGCGCTGCTGCTGGCCGTGCCCAACCTGCCGCACGCCAGCGTGCCCGTGGGCGCCGACGAAACCGCCAACCACGAAGTGCGCCGCTGGGCGCCGCACGGCCTGGCGCCGCGCGCGTTCGACTTCCCGTGCGCGACCACGTCGACCTGGGCGAGAAGCTGGGGCTGGACTTCGAGACCGGCGTCAAGCTGGCCGGCACGCGCTTTTCATTCATGCGCGGCCCCGTCGCGCGCCTGCACCGCGCACTGGCGCAGTTCATGCTGGACGTGCAGACCACGCAGCACGGTTACACCGAGTGCTACACGCCCTACATCGTCAACGCCGACACGCTGCGCGGCACCGGCCAGTTGCCCAAGTTCGAGGCCGACCTGTTCGCCGTCAAGAAAGGCGGGCAGGAAGGCGAGGGCGAACTGCTGTACCTGATCCCCACCTCCGAGGTGTCGCTGACCAACATGCTGCGCGACGAGATCGTGACCGAGGCCGATCTGCCCATCAAGCTCACCGCGCACACCCCGTGCTTCCGCTCCGAAGCCGGCAGCGCCGGCCGCGACACGCGCGGCATGATCCGCCAGCACCAGTTCGACAAGGTCGAGATGGTGCAGATCACGCACCCCGACAAGAGCTACGACGCGCTGGAAGAAATGGTCGGCCACGCCGAGGCCATCCTGCAGGCGCTGGAACTGCCCTACCGCGTGGTGCTGCTCAGCACCGGCGACATGGGCTTCGGCGCCAGTAAAACCTACGACCTTGAAGTGTGGGTGCCCGCGCAGGACACTTACCGCGAGATCAGCTCCGTCAGCAACTGCGAAGCCTTCCAGGCGCGCCGCATGCACGCTCGCTTCAAGAACGCTGCCGGCAAGAACGAACTGGTGCACACCCTCAACGGCAGCGGCCTGGCCGTCGGCCGCGCGCTCGTCGCCGTGCTGGAGAACCACCAGAACGCCGACGGCTCCATCACCGTGCCCAAGGCGCTGCGTTCCTACCTGGGCGGACTGGAAGTGCTGCAACCCGCGCCCTGACTGCTGCTAGAATGCGCGATTCGACACGAAAGCAGGAGAGGTGGCAGAGTGGTCGAATGCGCCGGACTCGAAATCCGGTATACGGTTCTCCGTATCGAGGGTCTGAATCCCTCCTTCTCCGCCAGCAGTAAGGCAAGCCCGCTACTCAAAAGGTAGCGGGTTTTGTTTTTCCGGCCTCAGATGCCCAGCAGGCGGCACAGCGCCTGCATGTCCTGCGCCACGGCATGCGGCTGGCCGTCGATGGCGTCGGGCCAGGCCTCGGCCGTGCGGTTGATCCATGCCAGCTGCATGCCCGCGGCCAAGGCACCCGCGCCGTCCAGGTGGGCGTCGTCGCCGATGTGCAGCACCGCGCTCTCGGGTACGCCGGCGGCCTGGGCGGCGGCGGTGAAGATGCGGCGGTCGGGCTTGCCGACGCCGAACTGGGCGGCGCTGATGGCAGCGTGGAAGTGCTGGCCGATGCCGATGCGGTGCACGTCGGCGTTGCCGTTGGAGAGGGCGACCACCGGATAGCGCGCGCTCAAGGCCTGCAGCGCAGGCAGCGCATCGTCGAACAGCGTGACCTGCTGGCGCGCGTCGAAGAACACCTCGAAGGCCGGCTCGGCCAGCGCCGGGTCGTCGCCGGCCCAGTGCAGCAGCTGGCGGATGGCTTCGCGCCGCATCACGGCCAGGTCGTGCGTCTGATCGGGCCTGCTGATCTGCACCTGCTGGCGTGCGCGGTGCGATGTCTCCTTGTCGCGCGCCAGGGCGGCGGTGCGCGGGGCTTGGGTGTCCAGCCAGGCGCGCAGCACATCCTCGGCGCGGTGGATGGTGGGCCACACGGGCCACAGCGTGTCGTCCAGATCAAGCGTGATGGCGCGGATGCGGGACACGTCCAGCTGATGGGTCATGCGGGCAAACGGTGGTCGACGGGCATGACCGAGAATAGCGCATGCGTTTTCGACCTGAACCGGCCCACCAGCATGGCCAGCCGGCGCGCACCGGCGTGCTGCTGTGCAACCTGGGCACCCCCGACGAACCCACGGCCGCGGCCACGCGGCGCTATCTAGCCGAGTTTCTGAGCGACCCGCGCGTGGTGGAGATCCCGCCCGCGGCCTGAAGCCGATCCTGCATGGCGTGATCCTGCGCACGCGGCCGGCCAAATCGGCCGCCAAGTATCAGCAGATCTGGCTGCCCGAGGGCTCGCCGCTGATGGTGTGGAGCCGCAAGCAGTCGACGATGCTGCGCGGCTACCTGGGCGAGCGCGGACACAGCGTGAGCGTGCGGCTGGCGATGCGCTACGGCAACCCGTCCATCGCGTCGCAGCTCGATGAACTGAAGGCACGCGGCTGCACCCGCATCCTGGTGGTGCCGCTGTACCCGCAGTATTCGGGTACCACCACGGCCAGCGTGATCGACGCCGTGGGCGCCTGGGCGCGCGGCGTGCGGCACGTGCCCGAACTGCGCTTCGTCAACCGCTTTCACGACGACCCGGGCTACATTCGCGCGCTGACCCGCGTGATGCACCAGCACTGGCAGGCGCACGGCCGGCCCGACAAGCTGGTGATGAGCTTTCACGGCGTGCCCGAACGCACGCTGACGCTGGGCGACCCCTACCACTGCGAATGCCTGAAGACCGCCCGCCTGCTGGCCGAGCGGCTGGCGCTGAAGGACGGCGAGTGGGTGGTGAGCTTTCAGTCGCGCTTCGGCAAGGCGAAATGGCTGGAGCCGGCCACGCAGACGGTGCTGGAGCAACTGGGCCGTGCCGGCACGCAGCGCGTGGACGTGGTGTGCCCCGGCTTCGTGGCCGACTGCCTGGAGACGCTGGAGGAGATCGCCATTGAAGGGCGCGATGCCTTCAAGGCCGCGGGTGGGCAGGAGTTTCACTACGTGCCCTGCCTGAACGACAACCCCACCTGGCTGGCAGCGCTGGCGGAGATCGTGCAGGACCACCTGCAGGGCTGGCCGACGCGCGGTGCCGATCAAGCCGCCGAAGCCGCCGCCACGCGCGAGCGTGCACTGGCGGCCGGGGCCAAGGCGTGATCAGTTTGCTATATCAACAATAGCTGCTGGCGCTTGCTGCATGCGCGCTGAAGCCCGATTTCATTCAAATCACGCCGCTACGGCAGCGGCCGGCTGGTGCGCGCGTTCGATGAAGTCGGTGACCAGCTTCAGCTGCTCGGC
This sequence comes from Ottowia beijingensis, assembly GCF_013423955.1. Taxonomy (GTDB): domain Bacteria; phylum Pseudomonadota; class Gammaproteobacteria; order Burkholderiales; family Burkholderiaceae_C; genus Ottowia; species Ottowia beijingensis. Next base: position 2,808,516 of record NZ_JACCKX010000001.1, read on the forward strand.
CACGTTCAGCGCCGGGGCGTGGCCGCAGCCCGGCACCTCCACCCATTGCAGCTGGCCGCGTGCGCCCGGTCCGCGCGTGCTCATCTGCTCGGCCGTGTCCTTCAGCACCAGGTCGGAGTCGACGCCGCGCAGCAGCAGCACCGGGATGTCGAGCGCGTCGTAGTGGTGCCAGATCAGGTAATCGTCGGGGTAGTGGATGAACTGGCCGACGATGGCCGGGTCGTAGTGCGGCGTCACGCGGCCGTCGGGCAGGCGGCGCGTGCTGGTTTCCGTCAGGCGGCGCCACTGCGCGTCGGTGAGAAAGCCGTAGGGCTTGTACGCCGTGCGCAGGAAGGCCTCCAGTTCGGTCACGCGGTCGAAGGCGGGCGGCTGGCCGGCGTAGGCCTTGATGCGCTCGATGGCTGGCTGTGCCAGTTGCGGCGCGTTGTCGTTCAGCGTCAGGCTGCGGATGCGTTTCTTGAGTTCGGGCTCGAAGTAGCCCGACGCCGCCACGGTGCCGATGGCGCCGCCCATCGAGGTGCCGACCCAGTGGCAGTGCTCGATGCCCAGTTGCACCAGCAGCTCGCGTGCGATGCGGGCATAGAAGGCCAGGCAGTACTCGTCCTTCGGGTGCTCGGCCCACTGGCTGAGGCCGCGGCCCACCATGTCGGGGCACAGCACGCGCCAGCCGCGCGCCGACAGGTGCGCGGCCAGTTCGTCCATGTCGCGCCCGGTGCGCGCCAGGCCGTGCCAGGCGACCACGGTGCCGCGCACGGGGCGGCGGGCCGCCAGTCGGTGTAGTGCAGCTCGCGCCCGGCGCAGGTGAGGTAGTGGGAGGTGAACGACATGGACTTCTCTGCGGATGATGAAGGGGTGGGCGGCGTCAGTCCGGGATGACGACGGTGTCCCCGCCCGTCACGCTGATGCGGTCGGCCGCGGCCGGCACGGCGGCGGGCAAAGGCACGTTGGCGGCGGTGATGGCGGGCGCCTGGCCGGCGGTGCCGCCGCGTGGCACGGTGCGCACCACCTGGCTGGGTGGCAGCGGCTTGCCGTTCTTCAGGTGGTCGTACACGGCGTCCAGCGCGTGGTTCAGGTACACATGCAGCGGCACGTAGCGGCTGTCGTAGCCTGGCAGCACGGCCGGCAGGCCGATGAAGCCGTCGAAGTGCTGAGCGTTGGCCACCTCCAGGTAGCTCAGCTTGCTGGCCGCGCCTTCCACCTTCTTGTTCAGCGCGTAGTAGGGGCGCGAAGTGTGGTTGACGGGCAGCAGCGCGTCGTCGCGGCCGTGCACGATGATGGCCGGCTTGCCCTGCAGGTTGCCACTGCGCTGGGTTTCCCTCATGCCGGCCTGCAGGCGCTGCGCGGCGGCGCCGCTGCCGGTGACCAGATCGCGCAGGCACAGCGCGCCGTCCAGGTTCCAGTCGGGCAGGCCGTTGGCGGCCAGGCTCAGGAAGTCGCGCACCGGCCCTTGCGCCGCGCGGTTGTTCACCAGGTTGACGCCGGCCGATGGCGGCACCCCGTTGCCGGTGGCGAACATGGCGGCCAGTGCGGCGGGGGCCAGCGTGGTCACGCTGCCGTCGGCGGCGGTGGCGGCAAAGCTGAAGCCGCACAGGTGATCGCTGACGCGGGCGCGCGCCAGTGCGTTGGCAAAGGTCACGGCCACGGCGGGCGCAATCTCGAACGCGGCGTGCGAGGGCGTCAGTGCCAGCGATTCGGGTTCCCAGCCGTAGTCGCGCAGGCGCAGCAGGGCCTCTTCGGCCTGCTGGGCGGTGGTGCTGGCGGCGGCGCTCAGCAGGCCCTCCTGCCGCAGCGCCGTGCAGCGGCTGGCGGCAATGGGCAGCGCCGGCAGGTTGTACAGCCCGGCAAAGGCGGCGCCGAAGGGTGCACCGGCCAGCGACGGCGCCAGCGAGGCGCAGGCCTGGTAAAGGTTGGCGTAGGTGGTGAAGTCGATCAGGTTCCGGCCCACGGTGGCCACCCGCGCGCTGCCGCGCTGCACGGCCACACCGGCGTTGGCGGGCAGCTCGATGGCAGGCTCGGACACGGCCACGCCGTCGATCAGGCCGTCTGCATCCTGCTCGGCGGCGGCAATCGCAGCACCGCCGCCGTTGGAGACGCTGGAGGCGATGACCAGCGTGTTGTTCGGGGTGAAGGTGACGAGGCGCTCGCCCTTGTCGTTGACGTCGCCGAACTGCTGGTTGACGGCGTACAGCGCGAAACGCACCGCCGCAAGCGTGAACTGGCCCCAGTCCTTCTCCGGGTTGCGGCCCGAGTGCGCGTGCTTGAAGGCAAAGCGGTTGGGCGTGGCGGTGTTGAAGGCGGTCAGCTCGGCGGCGCTGAGGCCGGCGTTGAAGGAGACCAGATCCCAAAAATGCGGGCCGGTTGCGAAGTGCCCGCCCGTATCAGCCGCGCGCTTGCGCGTGCCATCGACCATGGGCACGGTGTCATTCTGCAGATCGTGCGGGGCACCGCCGGTGCCCTTGTCGGTATAGGCCACCGCGCAGCCGCGCTTGAGCCCCCATTCGCCGGTGGAGATGGCGCCGTAAACGCCGCGCGATCCCGACGAGGTAGCGGTCACGATGCACGGATTCCTGGGGTCGAACGTGGACGGCACTTGCGCCATCAGCGTCACGGTCTGCTTGCCGCTGCCGTCGTCGAGTACGCCCACCACTTCGGTGCCGGCGATCTTTCCTCGCCGGTGCCCACCGACCCATCGGCCGCCACGTTGGGGCCATAGAGCACGCCGTAGCCGCCTGCCGCGGTCATGTCGACCAGTGAACGATAGCTGTTGTAGATGGCCGCGCGACGCAGTTCCACCGCCGTGGGGTTGAGTGGATCGGTGTAGGCGGGTGGCGTGACGGACTGCAGGCCGGTCTTGCCCAGGCCCGCGGTCAGCAGGTCGTCTGCGGCGCCGTCGTAGCTGCGAAACTGCACGCCCCAGACACCCGCCGGCACGCTGTTCAGCGGCGCTTCCGGCTTGTCGCCGCCGCTGCTGCCGCCGCACGCGGACAGCACGCCGGCGGCCAGCGCGGCCAGGGCAATGGGATGGATGCGATGTTTCATGGCTTGTCTCCTGGTGTCGTTTTCTTTGGGACTGATCGGTGCGCGGGCTTCAGTGCGCCGCAGCCTTGGCCGCGCTGCGTGCGCGCAGCTTGCCGACGACGCCGGTGGGGAAGTAATAGACCGAGAGCACGAACAGCACGCCCAGCCACAGCAGCCAGCGGTCGGGCGAGAGCAGGGCGGGCAGCAGCGGCACGCTGGCCGTGGCTTCGCTCGCCAGCCGCAGCAGATCCTGCAGGTAGCTCTGCGCCACCAGGAACAGCACCGAGCCGATGACCGCACCATAGATCGTGCCCATGCCGCCAATGACCACGATCAGCAGCACGTCCATCATGATCTCGAAGCTAAGGGATGTATCCGGCCCGTTGTAGCGCAGCCAGATCGCCAGCATGCAGCCGGCCAGCGTGGCGAACAGCGCCGACAGCACCGACGACAGCGTGCGGTAGACGACGACACGGTAGCCGATGGCCTCGGCGCGGAATTCGTTCTCGCGGATGGCCTGCAGCACGCGGCCGAATGGCGAATTGACGATGCGCAGCAGCGCCAGCACCAGCACCACGGCGACCACGAACAGCAGGTAGTAGGTGATGATCTTGCCGTCGATCAGCACGCCGAGGAATTCGGTCTCGAACGGCTCGAAGCTGGGGCTGAGCACCTCGGGCAGGCGGAACGTGAGGCCGTCCTCGCCGCCGGTCCATTCGGACAGTTGCGAGGCCAGCGTCTGGAACGCCGCCGCCACGGCCAGCGTGATCATGGCGAAGAAGATGGCCCGCACCCTGAGCGAGAACAGCCCGATCGCCAATGACAGCAGCAGCGACAGCACCAGCGCGCCACCCACGCCCACGGCCAGCGCGCTCCAGCTGGCGCCCATGCGCGAACTGGCGATGGCGATGCCATAGGCCCCGATGCCGAAGAACATGGTGTGCGCAAAGCTGACGATGCCGGTGTAGCCCAGCAGCAGGTCGAACGCCGCCACCAGCACCACGAAGATCAGCACCTTGGCCGCCACGTTCAGCGCCTTGACGCCGGGGAACAGGAAGGGCGCGAAGGCCAGCCCCAGCACGATGGCGACGAGGATCAGGGCCAGCAACTTGTTGCGTGGCAAATCGTGTGAGAGCAGGCGGCTGAGCATGGCGGGGCGGCGCGGAGCCGGTGTCAATGGGTTTGAAGAAAAACCGGCATCAGAGGCCGTGGTGCGGGCGCTGGAAGCTATCGTGTTCATAGCGGTTCGCTCAGCGGTTGGCGACAGCGTAGACACCTTGCGGGCGCCACAGCAGGATGGCCACCATCAGCGCGATGTTGGAGAACAGCGCCACCTTGGGCGCCAGAAAGCCGGTGTAGTTGGCCATCAGGCCCACCATCAGCGCGCCGATCAGCGCACCCGTGGTGCTGCCCAGCCCGCCGATGATGATGACGATGAAGATCAGGATGTTGACCTGTGCCCCCATCTGCGGAATCACGTTCTGCTGGTACAGGCCCCACATCACGCCGCCCAGGCCGGCGAGGGCGCTGCCCACCACGAACACACCGATAAAAAGGCGCCGGATGCGGTAGCCGAGCGATTCGACCATTTCCCTGTCCTGAACACCAGCGCGAATCAGCAGGCCGACCTTGGTGCGCGACAAGGTCCAGGCCAAGGCGGCAAACACGAGGACGCCGACGATGACAGCGACCACGCGGTATTTCTCGACGGCGGCATCGCCGATCAGCCAGGAGCCGCGCATGCCCTCGGGCAGCGGCAGCGGAATCTGCGCCGGGCCCCAGATGACCTTGATCAGCTCCTCGCCGATGATCATGCCGCCCATGGTGATGAGAATCTGCTTCAGGTGCTGGCCGTACACCGGGCGCACGATGAAGCGCTCGAACGCCAGGCCGACGGCGCCGGCCACCAGCATGGCCACTACCATGGCGGGCACCACGGCCATCAGGTTGCGCCAGATGTCGGCCGAGTTGGTGTAGTCGCCCATGGCGCCCAGCACGCTGGTGGCGACGAAGGCGCCCAGCGCGATGAACACGCCGTGGCCGAAGTTCAGCACGTCCATCAGCCCGAACACCAGCGTCAGGCCCGAGGCGATGATGAAGATGATCATGCCCATGGCCAGGCCCGCCACGGTGAGCGTGAGCCAGGTGGAGCCGGAGCCAATCAGCGGCAGCGCCACCAGCGCCAGCAGGGGAACCAGCAGCAGCGGCTTGTAGTCGATGTCGAGGGATTTCATGGCGAGGTGAATGCTTCTGAATGAATAGCTGCTTGCGCTTGCTGGACGGGCGCTAGAGGCCTATTTCTTATAAATCGGTTTACAGCGACAGGCCCAGCAGCCGCTGCTGCAGTGCCTCGTCCTGTGCGAGCGCGGCCATGGTGCCGCTGTGCACCACGCGGCCGTCGTCCATCACCGCCACGGTGTCGCCCAGGCGCTTGGCGAAGTTGATGTTCTGCTCCACCAGCAGAATCGTCACGCCGCTGGCCTTCAGCTGCTGGAAGGCCTCGATCATGTTGTTGATGATGGCCGGCGCCAGGCCCTTGCTGGGCTCGTCGATGATGAGCAGCTCGCGCGGCTCGACGATGGCGCGGCTCACGGCCAGCATCTGCTTCTGCCCGCCGCTCAGCTTGCCGGCGGGGTGGTTCCAGAACTTCTCGACCGCCGGGAACAGCTTGAAGATCCACTGCAGGCGCGCCTCGTCGATGTGCGCCGCGGTCTTGGCCTGGCGCGCGGCCAGCACCATGTTCTCCTTCACCGTCAGGTCGGCGAAGATGCCCATGTTCTCGGGCACGTAGGCGATGCCCAGGTGCGCGATCTGCGGCGTGTGCTTCTTGGTGATGTCCTGGCCGTTGAAGCTGATGCGACCCTGGCTGGCCTGCCACAGGCCCATGATGGTGCGCAGCGTGGTCGTCTTGCCGGCGCCGTTGCGGCCCAGCAGCATGGTCAGCTGGCCGCGCGGCACTTCGAGGTCGACGCCGTGCAGGATGTGGTAGGCGCCGATGTGGGTGTGCACACCCTCGAGTTTCAGCAGGATGTCGCTCATACGGATACTCCCGAAAACCGAACGCAGGGGACGCAGAGATTTCGCAGAGAACGCAGAAGAAGCAGCCAGAGAAAATTTCTTTTCTGCGTTCTCTGCGTGGCCTTTGCGTCCTCTGCGCAAGCTTGTTGAAGGCTGCCCTCATACCTCGGCCTCCTCTTTCGTCACGCCCAGGTAGGCCTCTTGAACGACCGGCGAGGCGATCACCTCAGCCGGGTCGCCGTCGGCCACCAGGCTGCCGTTGGTCAGCACGATGATGCGGTCGGCCAGCTCGCGCACCACGTCCATCTTGTGCTCCACCAGCAGGATGATCTTGCTCTTGTCCTGCTTCAGCGCGCGGATCAGGTTCAGGATCACGGGCGCCTCGTCGTGCTCATGCCGGCGGTGGGTTCGTCGAACATGTAGACCTGCGGATCCAGCGCCATGAGCAGCGCCACCTCCAGCTTGCGCTGGTCGCCGTGCGGCAGGCTGGCCACGGGCATGTCCTGCTTGTCGGCCATGGCGACGGATTCGAGGATCTCGACCGCGCGCTGCGTCAGGTTCTGGTGGTCGCTCCAGATGCTGGTCAGGTTCAGGCCGCGCTTGTGGCGGCCGTCCAGCGTGGCCTGCACCGCCAGGCGCACGTTCTCCAGCACGCTCAAGGAAGGGAACAGGTTGGTGAGCTGGAAGGCGCGCCCCAGGCCTGCCTTGGTGCGGGCCGAGGGCGACAGGTTCGACAGATCCTGCCCGCCCAGGTGCACCGTGCCGCTGCTGGCCTTGAGCTGGCCCGAGATCAGGTTGAAGTAGGTCGTCTTGCCCGCGCCGTTGGGCCCGACGATGGCCGTCAGCGTGCCGGGCTCGAACGCGCAGGTGACCGCGTTCACGGCCACGTGCCCGCCGAAGCGTATGGTGAGATCTTGGGTGGACAGGGTGCTCATGATTCAGTAGCTGCTGGCGCTTGCTGGATAAGCGCTGGAGGCAGTTTCTATCGGTGAAATGCCGGCTTGGCCAGCGCGTGGCGAAACCCGACTTGTCCGCGAGCAGGCGGTGGTTCTTGCGAACCACGCCATCGCGGGCAAGCCCGCTCTCACAAAGTGCGATCCCAGGTCGCCGCGCAGCCGGCTTGGCCGGGCCGCCAAAGACGCCCTTGAGCGCAGCCGGCGCAGCCGGCACAGGGTGGGCGGTTTACCGCTTGTTGCGGATCGGCACGTGCATCTCTTCCGGCTTGATCTCGCGCACCAGCTCAGGCACGCCCCAAGTGAAGGCCGGGTCGGCCTTGATCTTGAAGTGGTACATGCTCTGCATGGCCTGGTGGTCTTCCTTGCGGAAGGTCATCTTGCCCTTGGGCGTGTCGAAGCTCATGCCCTCCATGGTGCTGATGAGCTTGTTGGTGTTGGTGTCGCCGTTGGTCTTCTTCAGCGCGGTGACGATGGCCATGGCGGCCGAGAAGCCGCCGGCGGTGAAGAAGTCGGGCGGGGTCTTGTATTCCTTGTAGTGGGCGGCCACCATGGCCTCGTTCACCGGGTTCTTCGGGATGCCGAAGTAGTAGTAGGTGGCGCCTTCCATGCCCGGGAAGGCCTTGTACGAGGCCATGGCCGGCAGGATGTTGCCGCCGGTGGCGACGTCGATGTTGAAGCGCTTGTTCAGCTCCTGCGCCGCCAGCGCGCCGAACGGCGGGTGCCGCCGGCCCAGATCACCATGACCACCTTGCGGCCCGGCTCGCCCTTCAGCTTGTCGACGATGCGCTGGATGCCGGCGGTGAAGTCGGTGGTGTTCTGCGGCAGGTATTCCTCGTGCACGATCTTGGCGGACTTGACGGCGTCCTTGAACGCCTTCACGCCGTCGCGGCCGAAGGCGTAGTCCTGCGCCAGCGTGACGATGCTGGTGCCGGCCTTGTCGATGGCGACGGCGTTGCTGATGGCGTCCTGGCTGGAGTTGCGGCCAGTGCGGAAGATGTACTTGTTCCACTTGTCGCCGGTGATCGAGTCGGCCACGGCCGGCTCGACCAGCAGGATCTTCTTGTATTCCTCGGCCACGGGCAGCATGGCCAGCGCCACGCCGCTGGAAGTGGGGCCGACGGCCAGGTCGACCTTGTCGTCGGAATAGGCGGCGGCCAGCAGGCTCTTGCCCAGGTCGGGCTTGCCCTGGTCATCCTTCTCGATCACGGTGATCTTGCGGCCGTTCACGGCCATGGTGCCGCCGGTGGCGTAGTTCAGGCCCATCATCAGGCCGGCCTGGGTCTGCTTGCCGTAGGCCTCCAGCGGGCCGGTCTTGCTGTAGATGTGGGCAATCTTGATGTCGGACTGGGCCAGGGCGGGGCGCCCACGGCGGCGGCCAGGGCGGCAATGGCGATGAGGGTGCGGCGTTGCATGGTGCGTCTCCTGTCAATGCAAAACGAAATAGGACGAGACAACCAATGCACAGTACGTGCCAGGCGCTAAGCGGTTGATTTCAAACAGACGTCAATCGAAAGCGACTCGAATTGACTAAAAAAGACAAATTAATTGTTCGAATATCAGTCAATTGTCTGAAATTTGTTCAGGGTTTGTCCGTAGCATCGCCTGCGCCCTCTGGCGTTCAGGCCACGCTGGCTGAGCGCGCCTCACGCGCCTGCAACCGCTCATACAGCGTCGCGCGCGAGATGCCCAGCAGCCGCGCCGCCGCCAGCTTGTTGCCGCCGGTGGACTGCAGGGCGGTGGCAATGGCGCGCTGTTCCAGCTCAGCCACCTGCTCGGCCAGCGGCCGCAGCAGGGCGCCGGCATCGGGTGGCGCCGGCTCGGGCGGCAGCGCGGGCTGCACCTGGGCCAGGCCGGATTCGCGTAGCACCGTTTCCATCAGTGCGGCGTCCAGCCGGTCGGAGTCGCTGCGCAAGGCCGCCTGCTCCAGCACGTTGCGCAGTTCGCGGATGTTGCCGCGCCACTGCTGCGCCGCCAGCAGCGCGATGGCGCCTTCGCTCAGCTCGGGCGGCGGGCTGCCGCGGTGCGCCATGTCGTCGCCCAGCACCTCGATCAACGCCGGAACGTCGCCGCGCCGCTCGCGCAGCGGGGCACGCGCACCGGCAGCACGTTGAGGCGGTAATACAGGTCTTCCCGGAACTGGCCGGACTGCACCAGGGCCGGCAGGTCGCGGCTGGTGGCGGCGATCACGCGCACGTCGAAGGGCACCAGCTGGTTGCTGCCCAGCGGCTCGATCTCGCCCTCCTGCAGCGCGCGCAGCAGCTTGGCCTGCAGGCCGGGCGGCATGTCGCCGATCTCGTCGAGGAACAGCGTGCCGCCGTCGGCCAGCTTGAACTTGCCCACGCGGCCCTTGCGGTCGGCGCCGGTGTAGGCGCCGGGCGCGGTGCCGAAGAATTCGGCCTCCAGCAGCGTGTCGGGCACGGCGGCGATGTTGACGCTGACGAAGGGCTGCCCCGCGCGTAGCGATGCCGCGTGGATGCCGTGCGCCAGCAGTTCCTTGCCGGTGCCGGTCTCGCCCAGCAGCAGCACCGGGCTGTGCGATTGCGCGGCGCGGCGCGCCTGGCGCTTGACCTCGGCCGCCGCCGGGCTGCTGCCGACGAAGCTGGCCAGCGTGTAGCGCGACTGACGCTGGCCGGCCGGCTGGTTGCTGCGTTGTGCCGCCAGCTCGCGCTGCGCTTCCTGCAGTTCCTGCTGCAGCTGGGCGAACTTGGCCACCAGCGGCTGCATGCTGGTGCCGGTCTGGTCGAACAGCACGATGCCCAGCGCGCCGATCACCTCGCCGCTGTCGTCGCGCAGCGGATGCGGCTGACCACGAAGGTGCCGGCGCGGTTGCTCAGCAGGTCGATCAGGATCGGCTTGCCGGTCTTGAGCACCTGGTGCATCTGCGTGTTCTGGATCACGCTGGACACCGGGTGGCCGACGAAGTCCTCCTCGCGCGGAAAGCCCAGCGCCGGCAGGTAACGGCGGTACTGGTCGTTGATCCACACCACGCGCGCATCGCGGTCCACCAGCAGCATGCCCTCGCTGGCGCCTGCGAACAGGTCGAACATGCTGCGCGCGGCCAGCTCCAGGATGCTGGCGGCGTCGCGCGGCAGGGACGACGCGGTGGCGGAAAGGGCAGGCATGCGCACGATGGTAGCGCGGCGCAAGAAAAACCGCGCGGGTGACCGCGCGGTTGTAAGGGGCGTTGCCTGACCGTCAGGCTTGGGCAGACGCCGGTGTTTTGTGTTGGTTGGTCGCGGAGATCAGCGCACGCTGCCGCGCTTGAACAGGTTGACGATGGCCAGCAGGATGACGGCGCCCAGGAAGGACACGACCAAACCCATGACCGAGAAGTCGTTCATGTTGATGGTGCCGGCGCCCAGCAGCGGCGACAGCAGGAAGCCGCCCAGGAACGCGCCGACGATGCCGACGACAACGTTCAGCAGGATGCCTTGCTGGGCATCACGGCGCATCACGATGCTGGCGAGCCAGCCCAGGATGCCGCCGACGATCAGCCAGATGATGAGGTTCATTTTCAAATCTCCTTGCGGTGATGAGTGGGGTTTGTTTTTCCGAGTCCGACGTTCGTGTGCTCGTCGTGAAGTCATTGTGGAAAGCCCCATGGCCTCATCACGTCATCCAGCGCAGGCGGCAGCTGTAGGAAACTTGTCCTACACCCTGACAGTGTGGTGTTCCCTTTGGCGGTCAGGCGCGGCGGGCGCGGTGCCAGCGCGCCAGGCGCGGCATCACCAGCACGGCAGCGATGACGACCAGCAGAAAGACCGATACCGGGCGATCCAGGAACACGGTCCACTTGCCCTCGCCGATCGACATCGCGTTGCGCAGCTGCGCCTCGGCCAGCGGCCCGAGGATCATGCCGATCACCACCGGCGCGGTCGGAAAGTCGAAGCGCCGCATCACCACGCCCACGGCGCCGATCACGTAGAGCAGGAACACGTCGAACGCGCTCTGCCGCATGCCATACGCGCCCACGGTGGCGAAGATCAGGATGCCGGCATACAGCTGCGGCTTCGGGATCTTCAGCAGCTTCACCCACAGCCCCACCATGGGCAGGTTCAGCACCAGCAGCATCAGGTTGCCGATGTACAGCGAGGCGATCAGCGCCCACACCAACGCCGCCGAGGTGCTGAACAGTTGCGGCCCCGGCTGGATGCCGTAGTTCTGGAACGCCCCCAGCAGGATGGCGGTGGTGTTGCTGGTGGGGATGCCCAGCGTCAGCAGCGGGATCAGCGCCGTGGTCACCGTGGCGTTGTTGGCCGATTCGGGGCCGGCCACGCCCTCGATGGCGCCCCGGGTGCCGAACTCGGCCTTGTCCTCGCCCTTGGCCAGCTTCTTCTCGGTGGCGTAGCTCAGGAAGGTGGGAATCTCGGTGCCGCCGGCCGGAATGCAGCCGAACGGCGCGCCGATGGCCGCGCCGCGCAGCCACGCCGGCACGCTGCGGCGCCAGTCGCGCGCGCTCATGTGCACGCGCGTCAGCGTGTTCTGCGTTTCCACCACCTTGCCCTCGAACAGCGCGGCGTGCAGCACCTCGGCCACGGCGAACAGGCCCACGGCCACCAGCACGATCTCGATGCCGTCGAGGAACTCCGGCTTGCCGCCGGTGTAGCGCGGCTGGCCGCTGATCTGGTCCATGCCGATCAGCCCCACGGCCAGGCCGATGAACAGCGCCGCCAGGCCGCGCACCGTGCTCTTGCCCAGCACCGCGCTCACGGTGGTGAAGGCCAGCACCATCAGCAGGAAGTACTCGGGCGGGCCCAGGCGCACGGCGTACTCGGCCACCACCGGCGCGAACAGCGTGACCACCACCGTGGCAATGGTGCCGGCCACGAACGAGCCGATGGCCGCAGTGGCCAGCGCCGCGCCGGCACGGCCGCTCTTGGCCATCTTGTTGCCTTCCATGGCCGTCACCATGCTGGCGGTTTCGCCCGGCGTGTTGAGCAGGATCGAGGTGGTCGAGCCGCCGTACATGGCGCCGTAGTAGATGCCGGCAAAGAAGATCATCGACGCCGTGATGTCGACCTTGGCCGTGATCGGCAGCAGCATCGCCACCGTGGTGGCCGGGCCGATGCCGGGCAGCACGCCGACAGCCGTGCCCAGGGCGCAGCCGAACAGCGCCCACAGCAGGTTGGAGAGCGTCAGCGCCGTGCCGAAGCCGTCCATGAGCATGTTGAAGGTGTCCATGCGCGGCTCCCCGTCAGATCCAGCCGGTGTTCGTCAGGCCCGGCAGGTTGATCGCCAGGAACTTGGTGAACAGCCAGAACACCGGCGCCGCAATCGCCACGCCGCTCAGGATGTCGACCAGCCAGGTGTCGTGCCGCTGGCCGAAGGCGCGCCGCAGGCCCTGCGCGGCCAGCACGTAGGCCAGCGCGCAGCTCAGCACGAAGCCGATGCGTTCGATCAGCGCCGCGTTCAGCAGCAGGCCGGCGGACACCCAGACGTAGGCCGTCCAATCCGGGCTTTCGTCACCGGGCACTTCCTCCATGTTGCGGTAGCCGCCGGTGCGCGCGTGCCACAGCAGCACGGCACCGCACGCCATCAGCGTGATGGCCACGACCCAGGGCAGGAAGTTGGCGCCGACGCCGCCGTAGCCGGCTTCGGCCGAGATGTCGACGGCGCCGACGGCCATCGCCAGGCCGACGCCGATGAGGCCGGCGCTGACCACGGTTTCCCAGATCAGCGTCTTGCGCGAGGGGTGCGCCGGCTCGGGGTGATCGGGCCGCAGCTCGAGCGGGATATTGGGTTGCGGACTGCTCATCGGGTGTCTCCTCCGGCGCCACGCAGCCGCTGCCGCCCAGGGAGCGGCAGGGCTCGTTCACTCTGTTATTGATAGCTGCTGGCGCCCTTTGGACAGGGGTTCAAGGGCTTTTTCATCATCAACCGGCGATCATGCCCGACTTGGCCATGATGGCGCGCAGGCTGGCGAATTCGTCGTCGACGAACTTGCTGAAGGCATCGCCGGTGAGCACGGCCGACGTCCAGTCGTTCTTCTTCAGCGCTTCCTGCCACGAGGCGGATTGCGTGGTGGCGACGATGGCGTCGATCAGCGTCTTGCGCTGCGCCGGCGTGATGCCGGGGCCGCCGAACACGCCGCGCCAGTTGCCGATCTCGACGTTGATGCCCTGCTCCTTGAGCGTGGGCACGTCCTTGATGCTGGCCAGCCGCTGCGCGCTGGTCACGGCGATGGGCTTCATCTTGCCGGTGGCGATGTACTCGGCGAACTCGCTGTAGCCCGAGCCGCCCACCGTCACGTTGCCGCCCAGGATGGCCGCCGTCGCCTCGCCGCCGCCGCGGAAGGCGACATAGTTGATCTTGGCCGGGTCGACACCGGCCTCGCGCGCGATCATGGCCGCGGCGATGTGCTCGGTGGAACCGCGCGAGCCACCGCCCCACTTCACGCTGCCCGGGTCCTTCTTGAGCTGGGCGATCACGTCGGCCATGGTCTTGTGCGGCGAGTTGGCCGGCAGCACGAACACGTTGTATTCGGTCGTCAGGCGCGCCAGCGGCGTGGCCTGCATCAGGTTCAGCGGCGAGCGGCTGGTGATCAGGCCGCCCAGCATCACCGCGCCCATCACCATCATCTGGTGGCCGTCGCCCTTGGCACCGGCCAGGAAAGGCGCCAGGCCCAGCGCGCCGGCCGCGCCGCCCTTGTTGTCGTAGGTCACGGTGGCGGCCTGCTTGGCATCCAGCATGGCCTTGCCCAGCGCGCGCCCGGTGGTGTCCCAGCCGCCGCCCGGGTTGGCCGGGATCAGCATCTTCAGGTTGGCACCGGGCTGCGCCCAGGCAACGGGCAGGGCGCCGGTGGCGGCCAGGGCGGCGAGGGTCTTGAGGAAGGTGTCGCGGCGCATGCTTGTCTCCTTGTGTAGAACGGAATGGAACGGATCGATGATGTGGAGCGAGGCTGTCAATCGGCTGTCCGCCGCCTCGGGGTTTACCCGGGCGCGGGCGCTGCGGGCGCTGCGGTATCGTGCCGCGCATGAAGCTGCTGGTGGTGGAGGACGACCCGGCGTTGCAGGCCACGCTGGTGCGCACGTTCGCGCGGCGCGGCTTCGTGGTGGCCGCCGTCGGCGACGGCCCGGCCGCGCTGCAGCGCTGGGCCGCCAGCCTGCCCGACGCGGTGGTGCTCGACCTGTCGCTGCCGGGCCTGGACGGCCTGCAGGTGCTGGCGCAGGCGCGCGCGCAGGGCCTGCGCACGCCGGTGCTCATCCTCACCGCGCGCGGCGCCGTGGGCGACCGGGTGCTGGGGCTGAACGCCGGCGCCGACGACTACCTGCCCAAGCCCTTCGACCTGGACGAGCTGGAGGCCCGCCTGCGCGCGCTGGTGCGCCGCAGCGCGCCCGAGCACGACGCGATGCCCGCGGCCGGCGTGCAGATCGGCCGAATTCGCTTCGAGCGCGACGGCGGCGCCATCTACCGCGATGGTGTGCCTATGGAGCTGACCCCGCGCGAGCTGGCGCTGATGCATGCGCTGCTGGCGCGCCCCGGCCACGCGGTGGCCAAGGAGCGGCTGTTCGAGCAGGTGTTCCCCGGCGAGGCCGAGGTGCGCTACGAGGCCATCGAAGTGGTGGCCTACCGCCTGCGCCGCAAGCTGGCCGATACCGGGCTGGAGCTGGTCACGCTGCGTGGCCTGGGCTACCTGATGCGGGCGGCGCCGTGAGCGTTGCGCGCACGCGCTCGCTCAGGCGCCAGCTGCTGGCGGGCATCCTGCTGCCGCTGCTGCTGATCGTCGCCTTCAACACCTGGAGCCTGTACCGCGAGGCGCTCGGGGCGCTCAACACCGCCTACGACCGCACCCTGCTGGCCTCGGCCAAGAGCCTGGGCGAATGGCTCGATATCCAGGGCGAGGGCGATGCGGCGCGCCTGCAGGCCAACGTGCCCTCGGCGGCGCTGGAGGCGTTCGAGGCCGACCTGCGCAGCCGCATGGCGTTCCGCATCTCCACGCGCCAGGGGCTGCTGCTGTCGGGCTACGACGACCTGCCGATGTGGCATGGCGAAATTCCCATGCAGCCGCCGTATGCCGCGCTGGTCGACTTCTACGACGGCGCGTTCCGCGGCGAGCCGGTGCGCATGGCGGTGCTGCTGCAGCCGGTGGCTAGCGGCAGCGGGCGCGACGTGGCCGTGGTGCAGGTGGCCGAGACGCTGGAGATACGCCACGCGCTGGCGCGGCAGATCCTGTGGGACACGCTGGCGCGCCAGGCGGCGCTGATCGCGCTGATCGCCGCCACCGTGATCGCCGTCGTCCAGCTCGCCACGCGGCCGGTGCGGCGCCTCAGCCACGAGCTGCAGGGCCGGCCCGACGACGACCTGCGCCCCATCGCCGCGCCCGACGCGCCGCGCGAGCTGCAGCCGCTGATCGCCGCCACCAACGCCCACATGCGCCGCCACGGCGAGATGGCGGCGCAGCAGAAGCGCTTCGTGCGCGACGCCTCGCACCAGCTGCGCACGCCGCTGGCGGTGCTGAAGGCGCAGGTGCAGTCGGCCCGGCGCGGCGACGTGCCGCCCGCGCAGGCGCTGGCCGAGATCGAGGACACCGTCGACCGCGCCACGCTGCTGGCCAACCAGATGCTGGCGCTGGCCAAGGTGGCGCAGCTCCGGCAGCAGGCTGACGCGTCGGCCAGCGCCTTCGACACCATCGTGCGCGACGTGGCGCTGGAGCTGTCGCCCCTGATCGCCGAACGCGCGCTCGACTTCAGCCTGCAGGTCGAGCCGCTGACGCTGCCGGCGCACGAATGGATGCTGCGCGAACTCACGCGCAACCTGCTGCACAACGCCGTGCGGCACACGCCGCCGGGCGGGCCGCTGTGCATCACCCTGGCGCGCGTGGGCGATCAGGCGCGCCTCACCGTGGCCGATGGCGGGCCGGGGTCGAGCCGGACCTGGCCAAACGCCTGTTCCAGCCGTTCCGCTCCGGCGCCGGCGGCTCGGGCTTCGGCCTGGGCCTGGCGATCTGCCACGAGATCACCCAGGCGCTGGGCGGCAGCATCCAGCTGCTCAACCGCAGGCAGAATGGGCGCATCGTCGGTCTCGACGCCATCGTCACCCTGCCGCTTTCATGAGTGCCACCGCCGCCCCAGCCGACAGCATGCGCCTGGACAAGTGGCTGTGGGCCGCGCGCTTCTACAAGACCCGCGCGCTGGCGGTGGAGGAGATCGGCCGTGGCCGTGTGCTGGTGGCGGGGCCAGCGTCAAGCCCGCGCGCGAGATCCGGCCGGGCGACGTGGTGACGGTGCGGCGGGGCGCCGTGGCGCGCCAGGTCGTGGTGCGCGGCCTCAGCGCCCAGCGCGGGCCGGCGCCGGTGGCGCAGCAGCTGTACGACGAAACCCCCGAGAGCATCGCCGCGCGCGAGCAAGCGGCGGCCGCGCGCCGGCTGGCGCCGGAGCCCGCGCACGCCATCGCGCAGGGCCGCCCCACCAAGCGCGACCGCCGCGCCATCGACCAGCAGCGGCGCGGCGACTGGGGCGAGCGCTGGTCGGCGTCGCTGGACGACTGATGCCCGCGGGCGCCCGACGCCGCAGCGCCCGTGGGCGTTGCGCCAGCGCCGGCAAGGCTTCGGCAGGCCCAGCCCCCACGCTGTCGTGCCTCTGAACGCGCCACCGCATGCGCCCCGCCGCTGCGCCGCCCCGCGGGCGGTGCCAGAATCGGCCAGCACCGGCACGGGCCGGCCGCGCAGCATCACACCGATCCCGATGAGCGACATCACCGTCCCCACCTTCCTGCCCCTGGCCGAGCGCGCACGCCTGGCCCAGGCCCGCCGCCTCACCACGCCGTGCGGCGATGGCGAACTGGTCTGGCACGCCTGGGGCGAGCCGCGCGCCGGCGTGCCGCCGCTGGTGCTGTTCCATGGCGGCAGCGGCAGCTGGACGCACTGGGTGAAGAACATCCTGCCCCTGGTCGATGCCGGCCGCAGCGTGTGGGCGGTCGATCTGCCCGGCTTTGGCGACTCGGGCCCGCCCACCGGCGGCAGCGATGCGGATGCGATGGTCGCGCCGCTGGCCGCCAGCCTGCGTCAGTTGATGGGCGACGAGCCGGTCGATCTGGTCGGCTTTTCCTTCGGCGGCATGACGGCCGGCCTGCTGCTGGCCGCGCACCCGCAACTGGCGCGACGCCTGGTGCTGGTGGGCGCGCCGGCCATGGGCGTGGTGCCGCGGCGCCAGTTCGAGCTGAAGGCCTGGCGCCACCTGAAGACGCCGCAGGAGCAGGCCGACATCCACCGCCACAACCTGGGCGTGCTGATGCTGCACGACCACGACCTGATCGACGGCCTGGCGCTGGAGGTGCACATCGCCAACGTGCAGCGCGACCGCCTGCCGCGCCGCCGGCTGGCGCACACCGACATCCTGGCGCGCAGCCTGCCGCAGGTGCCGTGCCCGGTGCACACCATCTACGGCGCGCACGACGCCATCTACCGCCAGTACATCCACCAGCTGGAAGACGCCTTCGCCGCCGCCGCGCCCGCCTTTCGCGGCATGCAGCTGATCGAGGGCGCCGGCCACTGGGTGCAGTTCGAGGCGCCCGAGGCCTTCGATGCGGCGCTGGAGCGGGCGCTGTCGTCGGCATGACGCCAACACAACAGCCGGACGCAGAGGACGCAGAGATTGCGCAGAGGACGCAAAGGAACATCCAGGAAAACTGGTTTCTTCTGCGTCCTTTGCGTCCTCTGCGTCCGGTATTCTGTCTCCTGCTCACGCCCCAAGGACGCCCATGACCACCCCCTCAAGATCGACTTCGTCTCCGACATCGCCTGCCCCTGGTGCGCCGTCGGCCTGGCCTCGCTGCAGCGCGCGCTGGCGCAAAGCGCCGACGCGGTGCAGGCCACGCTGCACTTCCAGCCCTTCGAGCTGAACCCCGACATGCCGCCCGGCGGCGAGGAGATCAACGAACACCTGGCGCGCAAGTACGGCGGCACGCCGGCGCAGTTCGAGGCCAACCGCGCCGCCATCCGCGAGCGCGGCGCCGCCGTGGGCTTCAGCTTCAACCCGGCCGGGCGCGGGCGCATCTACAACACCTTCAACGCGCACCGCCTGCTGCACTGGGCTGGCCTGCAGGGCGCCGAGCCGCAACTGGCGCTGAAGCGCGCGTTGCTCGACGCCTACCACGGCCGCGGCGAGGCGGTGGAGCAGGACGACGTGCTGCTGGCCGCGGTCGAGGCTGCGGGGCTGGATGCGGCGCGGGCGCGCGAGATTCTGGCGGGCGACGACTACGCCGCCGAAGTGCGCCAGGCCGAGGCCTTCTGGCAGCAGGCGGGCATCCGCTCGGTGCCGGCGGTGGTCATCAACGAGCGCCACCTCATCAGCGGCGGCCAGCCGCCCGAGGTGTTCGAGCAGGCGCTGCGCCAGATCGCGCAGGCGGGCTGAGCCACCCGCCGCCCGCCATCGGTCTGTGGCAGCGGGCTTGCCCGCGATGGCGGTGCCCGCGCCCGCGCCGCGGTCACGCAGGGACCATATACTCCCCACATACCCATCTGCTAGCGCCCGTCCTCAGGGCGCTGAAGTCATATACCCACCATATATGATCGTGGCGCCCGCCATCGGTCTGTGGCAGCGGGCTTGCCCGCGATGGCGTCAGCAACACCTGTCCCGCGCTCGCCTGTTGCTCACATACTCCCACCATGGCTATCCGCCAGCGCCTGAATGATGGGCGCTTAAAAGGCATACTCCTATCAATCGTCCATGCAGCGTCCCTTGCGGCCGGCCGGCACCGTGGCGCTGCTGCTGGCCGTGATCGCGCCGCTCACGTTGAGTGGCCTGGGCGTGTACCGGCAACGAGCCGGCGGCGACTGGCTGGAAGAGGTGCACGAGTTCTTCGGCAACGGCATGCTGGCGCTGGTGCTGGCCCACATCGGCGTGGTGCTGGGCCTGTCGCTGCTGCGCCGGCGCAACCTGGTGGCGCCCATGCTGACGGGTCGCACGGCCGGCGCGGAGCCGGATCTGGTCAAGCGTTCATACACCGGCGTGGCCGCGCTGCTGCTGATGGCGGTGTTGGCCTTCTGGGCCTGGCAGTGGCAGACCGCGCCGGCGGCGGGCGATGCGGGCCACGCCGCACAATCGCACCATGACGACGATGACGACGACGATTGAGGTGCTGCCCCATGCGCGTGCTGCTGGCTGAAGACGACGAACTGCTGGGTTCGGGCCTGAAGGCCGGCCTGGGCCAGCAGGGCTTTGCGGTGGACTGGGTGCGCGACGGCGTGGCCGCCGAGCGCGAACTGCTGACGCAGCAGCACGCCGTGGCCGTGCTCGACCTCGGCCTGCCGCGCCAGGACGGGCTGGACGCGCTGGCCGCGGTGCGCGCCCAGGGCGTGCGCACGCCGATCCTGATCCTGACCGCGCGCGACGCCATCGACACGCGCATCCAGGGGCTGGACGGCGGGGCCGACGACTACCTCGTCAAGCCCGTCGACCTGGGCGAGCTGGCGGCGCGCCTGCGCGCGCTGGTGCGGCGCGCCCACGGCGTGCCCACCACGCGCCTCACGCTGGGGGCAGTCTCCTCGACCCGGCCGCGCGCCAGGTGTGGCGCGGCGACGAGCTGGTGGAGCTGTCGGTGCGCGAGTTCGACCTGCTGCACGTGTTCATGCTCAACGGCGACCGCGTGCTGTCGCGCGAGCAGATCGAGCAGCACCTGTACAAATGGGGCAGCGAGGTCAGCAGCAACGCGGTGGAAGTGCACATCCACAACCTGCGGCGCAAGCTGGGGCGGAACTGATCGAGACCATTCGCGGCGTGGGCTACGTGGCCAGGAAATGATGATCATCCCCTGAGCGGCTTGCGCCGCTTCCCTTCTCTCGCTTCGCGGGAAGGGGGCGCACCCAGCGGGCGGGCCAAGCCCTTGCGCGGGTGCCCGCGTGTGGCCTGCTCCGCGGCCGGTTGGCTCCTGGTGAATCATCGGTTGCCGACGATGTGCGACGCTTTGGTCTTTTGAGATGAACGGCACTGCTCTGCGCACCTGGTCGCTCGCCCAGCGCCTGACGGCGATGGTGCTGGGCTTCGTGCTGCTCACCTGGCTGGGCACGGTGGCGGTGGCGTGGTTCGTCACCCAGCACGAGCTGAACGAGCTGCTGGATGCGCACTTGGCACAGAACGCGGCGCTGCTGGCCACCGGCGAGGTGGACGACGCCGAGGACGATGCCGTGGTGGAGGCGCCGACGCTGCTGCACAAGTACCAGTCGCGCGTGGCGTTCCAGATCTGGCACAAGGGCAGGCTGCACGCGCGCTCGGCCGACGCGCCCGAGGCGCCGATGGCGCCGGCGGCCACGCGCGGCCTGTCCAACCAGCGCATCGGCGGCGCCCGCTGGCGCGTGTTCACCGTCGCCCGGCTCGACAAGGACAGGGTCGAGGACGTCATCCACGTCGGCGAGCAGGCCTCGGCCCGCCGCCACGTGCTGCTGGCCAGCCTGCGCGGCTCGCTGCTGCCGTTGCTGGTGGCGCTGCCGCTGCTGGCGGCCGGCATCTGGTGGGCGGTGCGCCGCGCCGTGCGCCCGCTGCGCGCCCTGGGCGCCAGCGTGGCCGCGCGCCGCCCGCACACGCTGGAGCCGCTGCCCGAAGACGGCGTGCTGCCCGAAGTGCGCCCGCTGGTGCAGGCGCTGAACGGCCTGTTCGAACGCGTGCACGCGCAGCTGGCGAGCGAGCGCCGCTTCACCGCCGACGCCGCGCACGAGCTGCGCACACCGATCGCCGGCATCCGCATGCAGGCGCAGGTGGCGCAGGGCGCCACGCAGGACGACGAGCGCCGCGCCGCGCTGGCCGCCACCATTGCCGGCTGCGACCGCGCCACGCGGCTGGTGGAGCAACTGCTGCAACTGGCGCGGCTGGAGGCCGAGGTGACCGATGCCGACGCGCGCGCGGGCGGGCGTGGCCAGTGCGACCTGGCCGCCGTCGCTGCGCAGCAGGCGCAGGATCTGCAGCGCACGGCGCAGGCGCGCGGCCAGCACATCGACCTGCAACGGCCCGGGCAGCCCGTGCCCGTGCCCATGAACGGCCCGCTGGCCGCCGTGCTGCTGCGCAACCTGCTCGACAACGCGCTGCGCTACGGCCCCGATGGCGGCCGCGTGGCGGTGCAGGTGGCCCCGGCCACGGCGGGCGAGGGCGCGCGGCTGGTGGTGGAGGACGCCGGCCCGGGCCTGTCGGACGCCGACCGCGCGCGCCTGGGCGAGCGCTTCTTCCGCGTGCTGGGTAGCGGCCAGAGCGGCAGCGGCCTGGGCTGGTCCATCGTGCGGCGGCTGGCGCGGCTGCATGGGCTGGACGTGGCGCTGGACCGCAGCCCCACGCTGGGCGGCCTGCGGGTGACGGTGCGCTGGCCGGCGCAGTGATCTGCTATTGAAAAAGAAGCTGCTTGCGCACGTTACAAGGGGTTTTCAGATATGTTTGCATCTGAAATCGCCCTATAACAGGCGCAAGAAGCTATCGTAATTGAACTCGATGCAGGAGCGGCGGGAGCCGCGAACGCACGGAACGGCGCTCGCGCTTCACGCTGCCCTTCGCGGCTTCCGCCGCTCCTGCACCAGGGTGCCTGGCGTCGAGAACGGCTACGGCTGCCTGAACAACGCCCGCAGCGCCGCGCTCAGCGCGGGAAATTCGGTGGCAAAGCGCTGCGGCTGCACGAAGTGGGCTTCGCAGGCGACGGCGAAGAACTCGGCCGGGGCGGTGGCGCCATAGGCATCCAGCCAGGGCGCGGGCGCGCCGAAGCGCTCGGCCATCACCACCTGTTCGCGAAAGCGCTCGTAGGCCGGCGCCCAGGTGCGGTACCAGTGCGCGGCGGCCTCGCGCGCATTGGCGGCGCCCATGAAGCCGCGCGGCAGCGGCGGCGCACCGTCGGCGCCGCCGGCCTGCATGTCCATCTTGTGCACGAACTCGTGGATCACCACGCTGTAGCCGGCATCGTGCTCTGTGCCGGCGCGCTGCACGGCGGGCCAGCTCAGCATCACCGGGCCGTGGTGCATGGCCTCGCCCGACAGCACCTCGTCGTAGTGGTGCATCACGCCGGCTTCGTCCATCGCCTTGCGCGGCGCGACCGCGGCGTCGGGGTGCATCACGATGCCGACGAAATCGTCGTACCAGTGCAGCGCGTCCTCGGGCCGCTCGGCCGGGCCCAGGTGCAGCAGCGGCAGGCAGGCCTGCGCGGCCACGGCCACGGCCATGGCGTCGGTCACTTCCAGCCCGTGCGCGCCGGTGAATTCCTTGCGGTCGATGAAGTGCTCGGCCAGGCGGCGCAGGCGCGCGGCTTCATCGGCGGGCAGTCGCGCCAGAAAGGGGTAGTGCTCCAGCGTGTCGCGCCACAGCGGCTCGGGGATCGGGGTGGGCCCGCCGGCGGCGCGGCGCATCCATTGGGTGATGGCCTTCAGCATGGCACCGGCGCTCACCCCAGTCGCGGCGTCACGCGCTGCAGGCCATCGGCGGGCGTCAGGCGCAGCACTTGTGTGCGGCGTTCGGCGGCGGTGACGTGCCAGTCGCTCAGCACCACCTGCGTCAGCGGCCGGCCCGCCGCGTCCGCGCCCAGCGCGTGATCGCCCGGCTGGTGCGTGTGGCCGTGGATCAGCGTGGTGGCGCCGGCCTCGGCCAGCCAGCGGCGCGCAAGTTGGGCGTCGATGTGCGCATACACGCCCTGCGCCGCATGGTGCGCCTCGCTGTGTTCGCGCATCTGCCGCGCCATGGCCTGGCGTTCGGCCAGCGGGCGCGCCAGAAAGGCGGCCTGCCATTCAGGCGTGCGCACCTGGCGGCGGAATCGCTGGTAGGCCACGTCGTCGGTGCACAGCAGGTCGCCGTGCGTGAGCAGGCAGGTTTGCTCCTGAAACGAGAGCATCGTGGGTTCGGCCAGGTCGTGCACGCCGCAGCGCGCGAGGAAGTCGGCACCGACCAGGAAGTCGCGGTTGCCGCGCATGAAGAACACGTCCATGGCCGCGCCGGCCGCGCGCAGCACCTGGCCGCAGTGGTCCTCGAAGCTGCCGGGCAGCGCGCTGTCGTCGCCCACCCAGACCTCGAACAGGTCGCCCAGGATGAACACCGCATCGGCCGGCGTGTGCAGCATGTAGTGCTGCCAGGCTTGGAAGGTGTGCGGCTCCTCGGCCTTCAGGTGCAGGTCGGAGATGAAATCGACCGTGCGCCAGTGCGGGCGCGCGCGCAGTTCGGCCAGGGGCGGCACGGCGGGGCGATGGGCGGGCTGGGGTTCCGACATGGTGCGGGTTCAGGGCGTGGGCGCCGATCCAGGCGACATGGGCCGCATCATGCACGCATCGCGGCAGGCCTGGGGCAGGGCCGCAGTGCGGATATGAATATGGGGAGTATCAGTCGCCAGCGCCTGATTGGCGGGCGATGGCGGATTGGCATCTGGGGAGTATACGAGCCGGCCTGATGCCAGGCAGGCTGCGCTGCGGGGCGACGCGGGCGCGGCCTGCCACGCCGATCAGAGCGCCACGGCTTTTTCGATCACCACGTCGTCGCGCGGCACGTCGTCGTGAAAGCCCTTGCGCGTGGTCGGCACGGCCTTGATGGCGTCCACCACGTCCTGGCCCTTGACCACCTTGCCGATGACCGCGTAGCCCCAGCCTTGCGCCGTGGGCGACTTGAAGTTGAGGAAGTCGTTGTCGACCGTGTTGATGAAGAACTGCGCGGTGGCCGAGTGCGGATCGCTGGTGCGCGCCATGGCCACGGTGTACTTGTCGTTCTTCAGGCCGTTGTCGGCCTCGTTGGTGACGGGCGCCTGCGTGGGCTTCTGCTTCATGCCGGGCTCGAAGCCGCCGCCCTGGATCATGAAGTTCTTGATCACGCGGTGGAACACCGTGTTGTTGTAGTGGCCGGCGTTGACGTATTGAAGGAAGTTGGCGACCGACTTGGGTGCCTTGGCTTCATCCAGCTCCAGCGTGATGACGCCGTGGCCGGCGATGTGCAGTTCGACTTGAGGGTTGCTCATGGGGTCTTTCTTGTCGTTGGGGGTTACTTGACCAGCGTGGCGGACTGGATCACCACCTGCTTCTGCGGTACATCGGTGGGGAAGGGGCCGCCGGGGCCGGTGGGCGTGTTGCGGATTTTCTCCACCGTGTCCATGCCGCTCACCACCTTGCCGAACACGGTGTAGCCGAACAGGGCAGGGTGGTTCTCGACGTTCTTGCGCGGAATGTCCTTCTGCACCTGGCCCTGGAACTCGAAGGTCACCGGGTCGCCGGGCGGCAGGATCACCGGGTCGAGGCGGGTGTTGTCGACCACGTTGATGAAGAACTGCGAGCTGGCCGAGTGCGGATCGTTGGTGCGCGCCATGGCGATGGTGCCGGGCAGGTTCTTCAGGCCCTTGGCCAGCGCCTCGCGGCCTTCGTGCTTGATGGTGGGGCGCGTGGGCCGCTGCTTGTAATCCTTGTCGTAACCGCCGCCCTGCACCATGAAGTTCTTGATGACGCGGTGGAAGATGAGGCCGTCGTAGTGCTTGTCCTTGACGTACTGCAGAAAGTTCTCCACGGTCTTGGGCGCCTTGTCGGGATACAGCTCGACCACGAAATCGCCCTCGCTGGTGACGAACTTCACGCGCGGGTCGGCGGCGAAGGCGGGCAGGGCGGTGCCCAGCGCGGCGGTGGCCGCCAGCGTGGTGGCCAGGCGGGCGAGTGTTCTTCTTGAAACGGTCATGAAACAGGACTCCTGAAACAGGCGATGAGGAAAGTGGTTTGGTGCCGACCGGCGCGCTGCAAGTTCCCGGCACGCGCTGCCGTGGGGCGTCAGCCGCCGGGCTTGGCTGGCGTGCCCAGCGCCCCGCGCAAGGCCTCGATCTTGGGCGCCAGGCGGGTGTTGCCGGGGTCTATCTGGCGTGCACGCTGGTAGGCCTCGTTGGCCTGGCGCAGGCGCACGTCGCCCAGGTTCTCCAGCGCGGTGGCGTAGGCGGGGTTGATGCGCAGCGCCGCCTGAAGCGCTTCCTGCGCCTTGTCGAGCTGGCCGCGGCTGGCGTGCAGCACGGCCAGGTTGTTCCAGGGTTCGGGCAGCTCGGGGTAATCGCGCGTCAGCTGCACCAGCAGTTCTTCGGCCTCGGCGGTCTTGCTGGCGGCGCTGAGCACGCCGGCCTTGACGAAGCGCATCTGCGGATCGCGCGGGTTGGCGGCGATGTACTTGTCGGCACGCGCCAGCGCCTCGGTGGTCTGGCCGCTGCGCTGCAGGCGCTGCACCTCGGCGTACTCGTCGGCCAGCGCGGCGGTGGCGGGCAGCAGCAACCCGCAGGCCAGCGCCAGCGCGCGGGCCGGGGCCATGAGTGAAATGCGGGGAGGTTCATGCGAGGCGATGGGGAAAGACACGCATTGGCCGCTCGGGGATGGCGCCTTATACTGCGAGGCATTGTAGCCAAGCAGCCTTGCGCCGCCGGGCCTCGCACCCTGCTGCTTCCGGCGTGCCAACGCCTTCGTTGCTGCCCGCACCTGTCGAATCCAACCCTTCCGCAGTTCGCCGGCACTTTTCTTCGCTTTCCATGACCTTGCGCATCTACAACACGCTTTCGCGTGGGCTGGTGGACTTTTCCCCTATCGAACCGGGCCACGTGCGCATGTACGTGTGCGGCATCACGGTGTACGACCTGTGCCATATCGGCCATGCGCGCTCGGCGGTGGCCTTCGACGTGGCGCAGCGCTGGCTGAAAAGCAGCGGCATGCGCGTGACCTTCGTGCGCAACATCACCGACATCGAGGACAAGATCATCCGCCGCGCGCTGGAGAACGGCGAGACCATCCGCCAGCTCACCGACCGCATGATCGCCGAGATGTACCGCGACTTCTGACGCGCTGGGCATCGAGCGCCCGCAGCACGACCCGCGCGCCACCGACTACGTGCCGCAGATGCTCGACATCGTCGGCAAGCTCAAGAACAAGGGGCTGGCCTACCAAAGCGACAACGGCGACGTGAACTATGCCGTGCGCAAGTTTCCGGGTTACGGCAAGCTGTCGGGCAAGTCGCTGGACGAGCTGCAGGCCGGCGAGCGCGTGGCCGTGGCCGACGGCAAGCACGATCCGCTCGACTTCGTGCTGTGGAAATCCGCCAAGCCCACCGAGCCCGAGGGCGCGAAATGGGACAGCCCCTACGGCCTGGGCCGCCCCGGCTGGCACATCGAGTGCTCGGCCATGAGTTGCGCGCTGCTGGGCGAAACCTTCGACATCCACGGCGGCGGCGCCGACCTGCAGTTTCCGCACCACGAGAACGAGATCGCCCAGAGCGAGGGCGCGCACGGCGTGCCGCTGGCCAGCGTGTGGATGCACAACGGCTTCGTCAACATCGACAACGAGAAGATGTCGAAGTCGCTGGGCAACTTCTTCACCATCCGCGAGGTGCTGGAGCAGTTCGACGCCGAAACCATCCGCTTCTTCATCGTGCGCAGCCATTACCGCAGCCCGTTGAACTACAGCGACGTGCACCTGCAGGACGCGCGCGCGGCGCTCAAGCGGCTGTACACCGCGCTCGACGCGGTGGCGCCGGCCGAGGTGGTCATCGACTGGGCGAGCCCGTTCGCCGCCCGCTTCAAGGCGGCGATGGACGAGGACTTCGGCACGCCCGAGGCCGTGGCCGTGCTGTTCGATCTGGCCAGCGAGGTCAACCGCACGCGCGATGCGCAGGATGCGGGTCTGCTGAAAGGCCTGGGCGGCGTGCTGGGCCTGCTGCAGGGCGACCCCAAGGCCTTTCTGCGCGCCGGCAGCACACTCGACGAAGCGGCCATCCAGGCCCAGATCGACGCCCGCGCCGCCGCCAAGCAGGCCAAAAATTTCGCCGAAGCCGACCGCATCCGTGCCGAACTGCTGGCCGCCGGGATCGTGCTGAAGGACGGCCCGGGCGGTACCACCTGGGAAGCCGCGCAGTGATGATTTTCAAAGCCAAATCGGCCTTCAGCGCAGGCGGTTAAATCGGTGGCAGCTACAAAAGCAAAGCGATCGAGGTCATCACGCCCGGCTTCTGGGCCGAGGCCTGCGACCACCTGGCGCGGCGCGATCGCGTGATGAAGCGCGTGATCCCGCTGTTCGGCGACGCCTGCCTGAGTCGCGCGGCGATGCCTTCGTCACGCTGGCGCGCTCCATCGTTGGCCAGCAGATCTCGGTCAAGGCGGCGCAGTCGGTGTGGAACCGCTTCGAGGCGCTGCCGCGGCGCATGACGGCGGCCAACGTGCTGAAGCTGAAGGTGGACGACATGCGGGCGGCTGGGCTGTCGGCGCGCAAGGTCGAATACCTGGTGGACCTGGCGTTGCACTTCGACAGCGGGCGCCTGCGCGTGAACCAGTGGCAGCGCATGGACGACGAGGCCATCATCGCCGAGCTGGTGGCCATCCGCGGCATCGGCCGCTGGACGGCCGAGATGTTTTTGATGTTCCACCTGCTGCGCCCCGACGTGCTGCCGCTGGACGATGCAGGGCTGATCAAGGGCATCAGTCTCAACTATTTCTCGGGCGAGCCGGTCAGTCGCAGCGAGGCGCGCGAGGTGGCCGAGGCCTGGGCGCCCTGGCGCAGCGTGGCCACGTGGTACATGTGGCGCTCGCTCGAACCCACCCCGGTCGCGTACTGATGGCGCGGCCACATCCGGTAACATCGCCGGGTGTTTCGTATCCAAGGAGCCAATCTTGGCCAAACGAACGTTTCTTGATTTCGAGCAGCCCATTGCGGAGCTGGAAAACAAGATCGAAGAACTGCGTTACGTGCAGAACGAGAGCGCGGTCGACATCAGCGAAGAGATCGACCAGCTCGACAAGAAGAGCCTGCAGCTCACCAAGGACATCTATTCCGATCTGTCGCCGTGGCAGATCACCAAGATCGCGCGCCACCCCGAGCGGCCCTACACGCTCGACTACGTGCGCGACTGCTTCACCGACTTTGTCGAACTGCACGGCGACCGGCATTTCGCCGACGACCAGAGCATCGTCGGCGGCTTGGCGCGCTTCAACGGCAACGCCTGCATGGTGATCGGCCACCAGAAGGGCCGCGACACCAAGGAGCGCACGGCGCGCAACTTCGGCATGGTGCGGCCCGAGGGCTACCGCAAGGCGCTGCGCCTGATGAAGACGGCCGAGAAGTTCAAGCTGCCGGTGTTCACTTTCGTCGACACGCCGGGCGCGTTTCCGGGCATCGACGCCGAGGAGCGCGGCCAGTCCGAGGCCATCGGCCGCAACATCTACGAGATGGCGCAGCTGGAGGTGCCGATCATCAGCACCATCATCGGCGAGGGCGGCTCGGGCGGCGCGCTGGCGATTGCGGTGGCCGACCAGGTGTTGATGCTGCAATACTCGATCTACTCCGTGATCAGCCCCGAGGGCTGCGCGTCGATCCTGTGGAAGACCAGCGACAGGGCGCAGGACGCCGCCGAGGCACTGGGCATCACGGCGCACCGGCTGAAGGCACTGGGTCTGGTGGACAAGATCGTGAGCGAGCCGGTGGGCGGCGCGCACCGCGACATGCGGCAGATGTCGGCCTTCCTCAAGCGCGCGCTGGGCGATGCCTGGCGGCAGGTGAGCGATCTGAAGGTGAAGGAGCTGCTGGACCGCCGCTACGAGCGCCTGATGAGCTACGGCCGCTTCAACGACACCAAGGCGGAGCGCTGACCGGGCCAGCTGTGCGCGTGCACGAAAAAGGCCTGCGGGCCCCTTGTTTCATGGTGTTGCGCCATCCATCAAGGTTGAACCGTGCGGCGTGCCCGCGCGTCGATCTTGCTGCGCAGCGCGGCCAGCAGATCGGGCGGCAGGAACTTGAACGCCAGTTGCAGCAGGAAGTAGGCGATCAGGCCATCGTCCACCCAGCCGAGGATGGGGATGAAATCCGACACCAGATCGACCGGGCTGATCACGTACAGGATGGCGAGCACGGTGGTCAGCTTGGCCGCGTTGGGCGTGCGCGGGTCGCGCAGCACGGCCCAGGCCAGCAACAGCTCCTTGCGGAACATCGCGACGATTCGGCCCAGTTTCCACATCGGTCACACCTCCGGTCAGTTCAGCGGGCCGCGGCGCGGCCTTCAGACCACATAACGTTGGGACGGGCAGGGGATGACAAGAGTCGTCTGCCGCGATGTGTGCGTTTTCTCACGGCCGGGGGCGGGTGTACAGCCCCGGCCTTAACATGCGGCCGTTCCGAAGCCGCGCCCATGGAGTCCCGATCATCACCCCCGTCACCATCGGCCAGCCGCGCCGCCGAGGCGATGGAACGCGCGATGGCCGCGTTTGCTGCCAGCGCGCCGGCGCTGCCGCTGGCGGTGGCGTTCAGCGGCGGTGCGGATTCGACGGCGCTGCTGCTGGCATGCGCGCAGCGCTGGCCCGGTCAGGTGCATGCCTGGCATATCCACCACGGCCTGCAGGCGGCGGCGGACGACTTCGAGCGGCATTGCGTGCAACTGTGCCAGCGCCTCGGTGTGCCGCTGCAGGTGCGGCGCGTCGATGCGCAGGCCGCTGCCGGCGACAGCCCCGAAGATGCGGCCCGCCGTGCGCGCTACAAGGCTTTTGATGCCCTGGCGCTTACCCAGCAAGCGCGGGCAGCTATTAAAACAGTAGTAATCGCGCAACATGCCGACGACCAGGCGGAAACCGTGCTGCTGGCGCTGTCGCGCGGTGCCGGGTTGGCGGGCCTGGCCGCCATGCCCCGCCGCTGGCAGCGGGGCGATGTGGTGTTCTGGCGGCCGCTGCTGGACGTGCCGGGGCCGTTGATCCGCGACTGGTTGCGCGGGCTGGGCGAGCGCTGGGTGGAAGACCCTTCCAACACCGACGAGCGCTTTACCCGCAACCGCATCCGCGCCCGGCTGTTGCCGGCGCTGGAGGCCGCCTTTCCGCAGTTTCGCGCCACCTTCGCCCGCAGCGCCGCGCACGCCGCGCAGGCGCAGGCCCTGCTGCAGGAGCTGGCGGCGCAGGATCTCGCGCTGGTGGGCCTGCCGCCGCACATTGCCGCCCTGCAGACCCTGTCGCCCGCACGGCAGACCAACCTGTTGCGCCACTGGCTGGCGCAGCAGGGGGCAGCGGCCAGCACGGCGCAGATGACGGAACTGCTGGCACAGATCGCCGCCTGTACCACGCGCGGGCACCGCATCTCGCTGAAAATCGGCGCCGGCTGGCTGCAGCGCCAGGGTGAGGTTCTGGCCTGGTCCGACAGTCAGGAAAGCCCCGCCCACCGCGGCTAAAATGCGCAGTTGGCCGCAGCCCAGCCTTGGTGCCGCGGCGCTTGAGAAAACACAGTCATGGCATTGATCGTTCAGAAATACGGCGGCACGTCGATGGGCTCGACCGAGCGCATCGCGCAGGTTGCCAAGCGCGTGGCCAAGTGGGCGCGCGCCGGCCACCAGGTGGTGGTAGTGCCCAGCGCCATGAGCGGCGAAACCAACCGGCTGCTCGCCCTGGCCAGGAGCTGGCGCCCGGCAAGCTGACCCAGGATTACTTCCGCGAGCAGGACATGCTGGCCGCCACGGGTGAGCAGGCCTCGTCCGCCCTGCTGGCCATCGCGCTGCAGGCCGAGGGCATGCCCGCCGTCAGCTACGCCGGCTGGCAGGTGCCCATCAAGACCAGCAACGCCTACACCAAGGCGCGCATCGACAGCATCGACGATGTGCGCGTGCGTGCCGACCTGAATGCGGGCAAAGTGGTCATCATCACCGGCTTCCAGGGCGTCGACGAAGGCGGCAACATCACCACGCTCGGCCGTGGCGGCAGCGACACCTCGGCCGTGGCCGTGGCGGCCGCGCTCAAGGCCGACGAGGCACTCATTTTCACCGACGTGGATGGCGTCTACACCACCGACCCGCGCATCGTGCCCGAGGCACGCCGCCTGGCCTCCATCAGCTTCGAGGAAATGCTGGAGATGGCCAGCCTGGGCAGCAAGGTGCTGCAGATCCGCTCGGTCGAATTCGCCGGCAAGTACAAGGTGCCCATGCGCGTGCTCTCCAGCTTCACGCCCTGGGACATCGACCTGACCGAAGAGGCCAACTCCGGCACCCTGATCACTTTCGAGGAAGACCAACAAATGGAACACGCCGTCGTTTCCGGCATCGCCTTCAACCGCGACGAAGCCAAGATCTCCGTGCTCGGCGTGCCCGACAAGCCGGGCATCGCCTACCAGATTCTGGGCGCCGTGGCCGACGCCAACATCGAGGTCGACGTCATCATCCAGAACGTCAGCAAGGACGGCAAGACCGACTTCAGCTTCACCGTCAACCGCAACGACTACACGAAGACGATCGACCTGCTGAAGGACAAGATCGTGCCCGCGCTGGGCGCCGCCGACGTGATCGGCGACCCGAAGATCTGCAAGGTCAGCATCGTCGGCATCGGCATGCGCAGCCACGTGGGTGTGGCCAGCAAGATGTTCCGGGTGCTGAGCGAGGAGGGCATCAACATCATCATGATCTCCACCAGCGAGATCAAGACGTCCGTTGTGATCGACGAGAAATATATGGAACTGGCCGTTCGCGCCCTGCACCGCGCGTTCGACCTGGACCAGCCTGCCGCCGCCTGATGGTGGCTATAATGCGGGCTTCGCGCTGGAAACGTGACCGAGTGGCCGAAGGTGCTCCCCTGCTAAGGGAGTATGGGGTGTAGAGCCTCATCGAGGGTTCGAATCCCTCCGTTTCCGCCAGAAACCCAGAAACAAAAAAGCGACCTTGCTGGTCGCTTTTTTGTTTCCTCGCGCTGCTCAAAGCAGCACTGCGCGAAGCGCTCAATCAGCCTGAACAACCTCCAGCAGGCGGTCGAGCCCGCCGCTGTCGATGGCGACCATGGCCTGGGCACGCACGGCTGGTTTGGCGTGGTAGGCGACGGACAGGCCCGCGGCGCCCATCATCGGCAAGTCGTTGGCGCCGTCGCCCATGGCGATGGCCTGGCGTGGCTCGATGCCCAGTTGCGCGCAGGTTTCGAGCAGCATGCGGCGCTTCTCGGCGCCGTCACAGATGTCGCCCCAGGGCTGGTCGACCATGCGGCCGGTGAGGACGCCGTCCTGCACGTCCAGGACGTTGGAGCGCGTGAAGTCCAGCCCCAGCCGGTCGCGGATGCGGTCGGTGAAGAACGTGAAACCACCCGACACCAGGAGCGTTTTCAACCCAGCGGCCTGGCAGGCGGCGACGAGTTCGGCAGCGCCGGGGTTGAGTTGCAGGCGCTGGTCGTAGACCTGCTGCATGTGCGCCACCGTCACGCCCT
Organism: Ottowia beijingensis; assembly: GCF_013423955.1. Lineage (GTDB taxonomy): Bacteria > Pseudomonadota > Gammaproteobacteria > Burkholderiales > Burkholderiaceae_C > Ottowia > Ottowia beijingensis. The sequence continues at coordinate 2,840,602 of NZ_JACCKX010000001.1, forward strand.
TCAGCAACGCCACACGCTGACGCAGGCTTTCCTTGTAGTCGGTGATTTCACCGCGCATGGCGGCTTCGGTGATGGCCGCGACCTCTGCTTTGCGGCCCGCGGCGTCGGCGATCTCGTCCACGCACTCGATGTTGATCAGCGTCGAGTCCATGTCGAAGGCGATCAGCTTGAAGTCATGCAGATGAAGTGGGGGCGTGAAGCCACGCACCGTGAGGCCGGGTCTGATTTCTGATGGAGAGGTCGGGTTCATTGCTTGCAGATTGATAGCTGTTCGCGCCGGTGGTTCGGCGGTCAGCGGCCGAAAACATCATTATCGTGGAGCCCCAATCGGCCTGCGGCATGACGCGCGGTGCGGGCCCCATGGCGGCCATGCGCAGGTGGCTGCTCATCAACCAATAGAGGCACGCACGGCATTTCAACAGCGTGCCACCGTTCATCGATAGCCCGTTGAATGCACGAGGGAATGATGCGAGACGACCAAGCACCGCCGGCCGCATCAGAAGTTTGCCTGAGCCAATCGCTCAGCGTGCGGCGGGGATTTGCTGTGCCACAGCCTGCGCAGGCACGCTGCCATCGGCAAACGGGAACAGGCTGGCGATGGGTTTGGTTTCCGGCAATACGTAGACCACCCCCTTGAGCGACTGAACAGGGGGTCGATGTAGCGGTCGTAGAAGCTGGCCGGGATGTTGACGCAGCCGAAAGAAATGCGGTTGTCGGCCACCGTGGGTGTTTGCAGGCGCTTGGTGCGGCTTTCACCTGGCACGTTGCGCACGCGGTGCATCGACAGGGCGGCGTTGTAGTCCAGCCACACGATGTCTTCGCCCTTGTGATTGCTGCCGGCTTCGGTGACGAAGCGGCCGGCGTTGGTCACTTTCTCGTGCAGCTTGACCTTGGACAGCGGGCGCATGCCGATGTCGGGCGGCGCCACGTCGCCCACGGCCTGGCCGACCAGCACCGGCGAACTGGCCACCGGGCGACCCTGCGCGTCGAAGATCCACAGCGTGGCCGAGGGTTTGTCGATGACGCCGAAGGTGCGACCCTCGGCATCGGCCGAGCGAACCACGTCCTGTGCGAACTGTTGCACCGTGCCAGACGTCTCGGACGCGGGCGGCACCATGCCGGACGGGGTGGACGCCTGTGCCTGCAGCGCCAGCGCACACAAGGCAGCGCCCATTGCGGTGGCCAGCGAGCGGCTGGCATGGATGGAAAGACGGTCAAACATCGGCATAGGGAAAGACTACTGCGTTCACCACAGGGATCTTTATACGGCCTAAACGCCCGCAGCGTTCATGCGTGGGTCTTCAGACCGGGTAAAGATGACGAAAAAGCCCCGGCGGGCCGAGGCTTGGTTGCAGATCAACCGTGCGTTGATCAACCGCGGTCCGCACGGGGCGGAGGCGGCGGTGGGGAGGCGGCGGCGCTGGGGGCGGCGGAGGCGGGGGCGCCACGGCCGGCGGGGGCGGCGGAGGCGGTGCCACAGGCGGCGGGGGCGGCGGCACCACGGCGACGGGCGGCGGGGGCGGCACGTAACGGCCGGTGGGGTTGAACTCGCCGGCGTCGGGGAAACCCTTCTCGACCTTGTAGGGCGAATTGGGGAACGAGGTGTCGCTGTTGACTGCGCTCTGGTTGGGGTCGTCCTGGGCGAGCACGGGGCTGCTCAGGGCGGCTGCCACGGCGAACAGGGCCACTGACTTCAGTCTTGTCATTTGTCACTCCTTGAAGGTATGGAAAAGGGCCTGCGAATCGCCGGGTACATCTCGCTGACGCAAAGCCTGAGTTGGACTCTAGGCGCCACCCTGGTCGCGGGCTGTGCAAATGAAGCTTCTTGGGCTGTAGGACGCTTTCCGCGCCGCCAGTCAGGCGGGCGCGGCTGCCAGGCGCAAGCCGCGCAGCACGTCGCGCACCATCTGGGCACGTGCCGCCGCCTCGGGCAGCGCCTTTTCCACGCGCAGCTTGTCGTTGCCGGCCAGCTTGATGTGCTTGTTCTTCTGGATCATCTGGATGATGGCCATGGGGTCGATCGGTGGGTTGGGGCGGAAGGCGATGTTGATCACGCCCGGCGCCGCGTCCACCTTCTGCACGCCGTAGGGTGCCGACAGCACGCGCAGGCGGTGCACATCGATCAGCGTCTGTGCCTGGGCGGGAAGCTTGCCGAAGCGGTCGACGATCTCCTCGAGCAGCGCGTCGATCTGGTCGTTGGTCTTGGCCGTGGCGAGCTTCTTGTAGAACGACAGGCGCAGGTGCACGTCGCCACAGTAGTCGTTGGGCAGCAGGGCGGGGGCGTGCAGGTTGATCTCGGTCACCGCCTGCATGGGTGCCAGCAGGTCGGGCTCCTTGCCGGCCTTCAAGCTGCGCACCGCCTCGGCCAGCATCTCGTTGTAGAGCTGAAAGCCGATCTCCATCATGTTGCCGCTCTGGTTCTCGCCCAGCACCTCGCCGGCGCCGCGAATCTCCAGGTCGTGCATGGCCAGGTAGAAGCCGCTGCCCAGCTCTTCCATCTGCTGAATGGCGTCGAGGCGCTGCGCGGCCTGCTTGGTCAGGCTTTCGATTTCGGGCACCATCAGATACGCATAGGCTTGGTGGTGGCTGCGGCCCACGCGCCCGCGCAACTGGTGCAGCTGCGCCAGGCCGAACTTGTCGGCGCGGGCGATGACGATGGTGTTGGCCGTGGGCACGTCGATGCCGGTCTCGATGATGGTCGAGCACAGCAGCAGGTTGTGGCGCTGGGCGACGAAGTCGCGCATCACGCGCTCCAGTTCGCGCTCGGGCATCTGGCCGTGGGCGATGGCGATGCGCGCCTCGGGCAGGATTTTTCCAGCGCCTGGCGGCGGTTCTCGATCGTCTCGACCTCGTTGTGCAGGAAGTAGACCTGCCCGCCGCGCTTCAGCTCGCGCAGCACGGCTTCGCGGATCACGCCCGTGCCCTCATTGCGCACGAAGGTCTTGATGGCCAGGCGGCGCTGCGGCGCGGTGGCGATCACGCTCAAGTCCCGCAGGCCCTCCAGCGCCATGCCCATGGTGCGGGGATCGGCGTGGCGGTCAGCGTGAGCACGTCCACTTCGGCGCGGAACTGCTTCATCTGTTCCTTGTGGCGCACGCCGAAGCGGTGCTCCTCGTCGATGATGAGCAGGCCCAGGTTCTTGAATTGCGTCTTCTCGCTCAGCAGCTTGTGCGTGCCGACGACGATGTCTACGCTGCCATCGGCCAGCCCTTTCAGCGTGGCGTTGACTTCCTTGGCCGAGTTGAAGCGGCTCATGCCCGCCACCTTCACCGGCCACTTGGCAAAGCGATCCGCCAGCGTCAGGTAATGCTGCTCGGCCAGCAGCGTGGTGGGCGCGAGGAAGGCCACCTGCTTGCCGCCCGTCACCGCCACAAAGGCCGCACGCAGCGCCACCTCGGTCTTGCCGAAGCCGACGTCGCCGCACACCAGGCGGTCCATGGGCTGCGGGCTGATCATGTCCTGCACCACGGCGTGGATGGCGGCCTTCTGGTCGGCGGTTTCCTCGAAGCCGAAGTCGGCCGCGAACTGCTCGTAGTCGTTCGGGCTGTAGCGGAAGGCATGGCCCTCGCGCGCGGCGCGGCGGGCGTAGATGTTGAGCAGCTCGGCGGCCGCATCGCGCACCTGCTCGGCCGCCTTGCGCTTGGCTTTTTCCCACTGGCCGCTGCCCAGCTTGTGCAGCGGTGCCTCGTCGGCACTCACGCCGGTGTAGCGGCCGATCAGGTGCAGTTGCGATACCGGCACGTACAGCGTGGCGGCGCCGGCGTATTCCAGGTGCAGCATCTCCTGCAGCGCGGGTGTGCCGTCGGCGTTGCGGGCGCCCAGGTCCATGTTCACCAGCCCGCGGTAGCGCCCGATGCCGTGCTGCGCGTGCACCACCGGGTCGCCCAGCTCAGCTCGCTCAGGTCCTTGATCAGGGCATCGACGTCGCTGACCTGCTCCTGCTTGCGGCGCTTGCGCGTGGTGGGGCCGGCGGCGAACAGCTCGGTCTCGGTGACGAAGTCGATGCCGCCTTCGAGCCAGGCGAAGCCCTGCATGAGCGCGGCGGTGGCGATCCCGGTGGGCTCATCGGCGCTTTGCTGGAACTCGGCCAGCGAATCGAAGGCGGGCGGGTTCAGGCCGCTGGCGCGCAGAAAGTCGAGCAGGCTCGCGCCGGCCCGCGCTCGGCCAGCACCAGCACGCGCTGCGCGGTGCCGGCGATGTGGGCCTGCAGCCGCGCCAGCGGGTCGTCGGCGCCGCGTACCACGGTCAGATCGGGCAGGCAGTCGAATTCGGCGAAGTCGGGGTTGGCTCTCTCTCTCTGGGGGAAGGCTGGCGGCGCCTCCATCAGACGCCGCGCCCTCACCCCAGCCCTCTCCCCAGAGGGGAGAGGGAGTGAAGCCGGGCGCAGCGCCAGCTGCGCGTGCGCCTTGGCGCCCAGGTAAAAATCCTCGGCGCTCAGGAACAGCGCCTCGGGCGGCAGCACCGGGCGCTCTGGGTCGCCCTGCGCCAGGCGGTAGCGCTCGCGCGTGTCCTGCGTGAACTGGCTGAAGGCGGCTTCCAGGTCGCCGTGCAGCACCAGCGTGGCGTCGGCGCCCAGGTAATCAAGCACCGTCACCGTGTCGTCGAAGAACAGCGGCAGGTAGTACTCGATGCCCGCGGTGGCCACGCCGTTGCCCATGTCCTTGTAGATGCGGCTGCGCGTCGGGTCGCCCTCCAGCAGTTCGCGCCAGCGGCTGCGGAACTTGGCGCGCGCCTCTTCATGCGTCGGAAACTCGCGCCCGGGCAGCAGGCGCACCTCGGGCACGGGGTACAGGCTGCGCTGGGTGTCGGGGTCGAAGGCGCGGATCGAGTCGATCTCGTCGTCGAACAGATCGACGCGAAAGGGCTGCGGGCTGCCCATCGGGAACAGGTCGATCAGCCCGCCGCGCACCGCGTATTCGCCGGGGCTCACCACCTGCGTCACGTGCGTGTAGCCGGCCAGGGTGAGCTGCGACTTCAACGCCGCCTCATCCAGCTTCTGCCCCTGCTTGAAGTGGAAGGTGGTGCCGGCCAGGAAGCTGGGCGGCGCGAGGCGATACAGCGCGGTGGTGGCGGGCATCACCACCAGGTCGGCCTGTTGCTGGCGAATGGCCCACAGCGTGGCCAGGCGCTCGCTGATCAGGTCCTGGTGCGGGCTGAAGCTGTCGTAAGGCAGCGTCTCCCAGTCGGGGAACAGCACGCTGCGCAGGTCGGGCGCGAAGAAGGCCAGCTCGTTCAGCAGCCGCAGCGCATCGCTCGCGTCGGCGGTGACGACGGCGGTCAACTTCTTGTGGCCGGCTTCGCGCCGCGCAAGTTGTGCCAGCAGCAGAGCATCGGCCGAGCCGGGCGGGCGCGGCATGGCGTGGCGTTTGCCGGGAATGAGCTTGGGCAGGTCCATGGGCAGGCAGATGGGGACGGCGGAAACGACAAAAACCCCGGCCGGGCTGGGCGGGGGTGCGGGCACGATTTTATGCCGACGGGATTTTCGAATGATTTTGGCCGCCAGCGCTTGTGTGGAAAGCGCGAGAAGCTATCGAAATAATAGTTTCGACCGTGATGGCGCCGAGGCGACGGTCATCGCCGGCGCCGGTGTGCCTGCGGGCCCTGCCGCGCCACGTTGATTCATGAAGAAACATGGCTTCATCCGCCGCCCAGCAAGCGCGGCAAGCTATTGAAAGTGTAGTGTGTGCGGCGGTGTCACTACAATGCGGCGCTCATGCCTGCCGATTCCTCCACCGCACGTTGTTTTGCCCTGCTGCCCTGCGCCGGCACGGGCTCGCGCGCCGGCACGGCGCAGCCCAAGCAATACCAGCCGGTCGCCGGGCGGCCGATGGTGCAGCACACGCTGGCGGCGTTCGCGGGGTGCCGCGCATCGCCCGCGTGCTGGTGGTGGTGGCGCCGGGCGACGGCTTTCTACAGCCGCAGAGCACTTCGATCTTGGTAGCAAACTGCGGCGGCGCCACGCGCGCCGAGAGCGTTTTCAATGGTCTGCAGCGCCTGCTGGCCGAGGGCGCGCGGCCCACCGACTGGGTGCTGGTGCACGACGCGGCGCGCTGCCTCATCGCGCCGGCGCAGATCGACGCCCTGATCGACGCCTGCCTGCCCGATGCCGTGGGTGGCCTGCTGGCGCTGCCGCTGCCCGATACGCTGAAGCACGCGGGCGCCGACGGGCGCGTCGACGCCACCATCGACCGCGCGCACAAATGGCTGGCCCAGACGCCGCAGATGTTCCGCATCGGCCTGCTGCGCGACGCCCTGGCGGCGCACGCGGCGGGTGGCTTCGCCGGCATCACCGACGAGGCCAGCGCCATCGAACTGGCCGGCCTGGCGCCGCTGCTGGTGCCGGGCAGCGCCCAGAACTTCAAGGTCACCTATCCCGAGGACTTTGCGCTGGCCGAGGCCGTGCTGAGGAGCCGAATCGCATGAACCCGATTCAAGACGCGCCCCCGTTCCGCATCGGCGAAGGCTGGGACGTGCACGCCCTGGTGCCCGGGCGGCCGCTCATGATCGGCGGCGTGCGCGTGCCCCACACGCACGGCCTGCTGGGCCACTCCGACGCCGATGTGCTGCTGCATGCCATCACCGACGCGCTGCTGGGCGCGGCCGGGCTGGGCGACATCGGCCGGCATTTTCCGGACACGGACGCACGCTTCAAGGGCGCCGATTCGGCCGCGTTGCTGGCCGAGGCGGCGCGCCGCGTGCGTGCCGCCGGCTGGCGCATCGGCAACGTGGACAGCACCGTGGTGGCGCAGGCGCCGCGCCTGGCGGCGCACATCCCCGCCATGGTGGCGCGCATTGCCGAGGTCCTGGAGGTGGCCGCGCCGCAGGTCAACGTGAAGGCCAAGACGGCCGAGCGCCTGGGCACGGTGGGGCAGGGCGCGGCGATCGAGGCGCGTGCCACGATACTATTGTTTCGGTAGCTGCTCACGCCCACTGGACGGGCGCTGGAGCCTGTTTTGACTATGAGGTGCCGCCAGTGCGCCGCTTCTTCAGCAGCGACGAGCCGCCGCGCTGCTCGGGCGCCTGCTGCAGGCGGATGACCGCCATCAGGCCGCCGCTGGGGCTGTTGCTCAGGTCCAGCGAGCCGCCCATGTTCTGCACCATCTTGGCGACGATGGCCAGCCCCAGGCCGGCGCCGGTGGCGGCGGTGCGGGCGCTGTCGCCGCGGAAGAACGGGCGCGTCAGGCTGGGCAGCACGTCGGGCGCCACGCCGGGGCCGTGGTCGCGCACGCGCAGCGTGACCCACTGGTCGCGCACGGTGGCGGCGATGCGCACGCGCGTGACGCCGGTGCCGGGCGTCTTGCCGTAGCGGCGCGCGTTCTCCAGCAGGTTGCCCAGCACGCGCGACAGCTCCACGTCGTCGCCCATCACGCGCAACTCGGGCGGGATGTCGATCTGCACCTGCATGTCGTCGCGCAGGGTGAAGGGCGCCGCGGCGGCATCGGCCAGCTCGGCCAGCGGCAGCGCCTGCAGCGTCACGTGGTCGGGCCGGGCGTAGTCGAGGAACTTGTCGATGATGGTGTCGACCTGCTCGATGTCGGCCACCATGTGGTCGCGCGCCTCGGCGTCGGGCACGCTCATCTCGGTTTCCAGCCGCAGGCGCGCCAGCGGCGTGCGCAGGTCGTGCGAGATGCCGGCCAGCATCTCGGCGCGGTCCTGCTCGATCTTCGACAGCTGGTCGGCCATGCGGTTGAAGCCGACATTGACCTCGCGGATCTCGGCCGAGCGCGCGTTCTCGTCCAGCCGGCCCTGCAGATAGTCGCCCCGCGCACGCGCGCGGCGGCAATCGACAGCTGCCGCAGCGGCCGGTTGATGAAGCGCGCCAGCAGCGCCGCGCCGATCAGCGACACCATGCCCAGCATGGCCAGCCACAGCAGCCACGCGCTGCCGCCCAGCAGCGCGCCCACGCGCGAGCGGTCGGTCAGCAGCCAGTACGAGTCGCCCTCGATCTGGAACCCCACCCACAGCCCCGCCTCGTCGTTCACACGGCTGGCCACCACGGTGCCGGGGCCCAGGCGGGCCATGATCTCGGCGCTCATGCGGCGTTCCAGCTCGGTCTGGTTGAACAGGTCGAAGCGGTCACCCGGCTCGCGCGGCAGGATGCGCACCTTCTCCTGCTCGGCCAGCGTCTTGATGAGTGAGACGCGGGCGATGGCGTCGGAGTGGATCAGCGCGGCGCGCGACAGGTTGACGAGCGACGCGATCTGGCGTGCGTTGTCGATCACGCGCGGCTCGTACTCGAGCGTGCGGAACATCTGGTACCAGCCGACCGAGCTGCCCAGCAGCAGCAGCGCCAGCATGAAGAAGGTGCGCCAGAACAGGCTCAGGCCGATGGGTGGGCGTGCCTCGCGCTCCACCTCCAGCGGCGCGTTCATGGAGTCGGTCAGCAGGTCGGGCCGCGTGCTGGGCGCGGCCACGTCGGCGCCCGGCGGCTGCACCACCGCGCTCATGGCTGCGGTGCTGGCTGCTCGGCCAAGCCGCCACCGTGCGCCGCCGCCGGTGCCGGCGTGTGCGCCGGCAGCCTGCGCGCGGCGCAGCAGATCCTGCGCCGCCGGCCTGCCGTGGCGGCGGGGCGCAAAAGGCAGCGCAGGGGTGGCGCATCAGCTCGTGCCGTCGGGCACGAACACGTAGCCCACGCCCCACACGGTCTGGATGTAGCGCGGGCTGGCGGCGTCGGCCTCGATCAGCTTGCGCAGGCGCGAGATCTGCACGTCCAGGCTGCGGTCGAAGGGCTCGAACTCGCGCCCGCGTGCCAGTTGCGCCAGCTTCTCGCGGCTCAGCGGCTGGCGCGGGTGGCGCACCAGCGCCTTCAGCATGGCGAATTCGCCGGTGGTGAGCGAAATCTCCTCGCCGTTCTTGTGCAGCGTGCGCGCGCCGAGGTCGAAGGCGAAGGGGCCGAAGGTGACGGATTCGTTCTCGGCCGACGGCGCGCCCGGCGCCTCCTGCGGGGGCGGCGGCGCAGCACGGCGTGGATGCGCGCCAGCAGCTCGCGCGGGTTGAACGGCTTGCCCAGGTAGTCGTCGGCACCGACTTCGAGGCCGACGATGCGGTCCACGTCCTCGCCCTTGGCGGTGAGCATGATGATCGGCGTCTTGTCGCCCGCCGCGCGCAGGCGGCGGCACACCGACAGGCCGTCCTCGCCGGGCATCATGAGGTCGAGCACGATCAGGTCGATGGTGTCGCGCAGCATGATGCGCGACAGCGCCTTGGCGTCCTCGGCCACGATCACCTCGAAGCCTTCCTGCGCCAGGTAGCGGCGCAGCAGGTCGCGGATGCGCGCATCGTCATCGACGACGACGATCTTGTCGGTTCGGTTGGTTGCCTGGTTCATTCAAACCCTTCGGTCTTATTTGTAACAGACCCATTGTGGCCCTGATGCCGAAAAAATTCGGGTTTACCCGGCGTGCCTTTCACAGTGTTACATCTGTTGCCCCGCGCGGTGCCTATCTGAAGGACAAACACGTACCGGCATGGGATCGTTGGAGCGTTGTGATGACCATGAACCGCGTTCCTTTTCTGTGGCTGAGTCTGGGGCTGTGCGCGGCGCCGACCATGGCGCTGGCGCAGCTTAGCGGCGAGTCGACCGACATGGGCCCGCGCGCCGAACTGCGGCCCAGCGTGGCCGCGTCGGCTGCCGACCAGCGCAGCCCGCTGTGGATGGCGGTGGACGCCGTGCACCGCCAGCGCGAGGCCGGCAGCCCCGACCGTCGCCTGACCGCCGAGCAGCGCCTGCAGCTGCGCGAGCAGATCCGGCGCGCATCGATGCGGCCCGACCTGGAGCCACCAACCACCGCGCAGATCGGCCAGCGCTGACGCTGCACACGCTGGGCCAGGGCAGGCGCCGCAACTGCCGCCCTTGTCTGACAGGCGTGCCGAGTCAGTCATGACAAGATACTCCCCGCGCCGATCAGGCGCTTGTCGATCCCTCATTCCGCATGACCACACGCATCACCCGCACCGTGGCGATGGGCCTGTTGTTTGGCCTGGGCGCCGCGCTGGCCCACGCGCAAACCACCCCCATCAGTGCCATGACCATTGCCCCGCCCCAGAACGTGCTGCAGCTTTCGGCCACGGGCCAGGTCGAGGTGCAGCAGGACCTGCTCACGCTGTCGCTCACCACCTCGCGCGAGGGCGCCGACGCCGCCGGCGTGCAGGCCGAGCTGCGCAAGGCGCTGGACGCCGCGCTGGCGCAGGTCAAGACCACGGCACAGCCGGGGCAGATGGACGTGCGCACGGGCGACTTCAGCATCCACCCGCGCTACAACCGCGACGGCAAGATCAGCGGCTGGCAGGGCCGGGCCGAGCTGGTGCTGGAAGGGCGCGACTTCGCACGCATCACGCAGGCCGCCGCGCGCGCCAGCAGCCTGACCATCGGCAACATCGCCTTCGGCCTCAGCCGCGAACAGCGCGCCAGGGTGGAGGGCGAGGCGCAGGCGCTGGCCATCGAGCGCTTCAAGGCCCGGGCGGCCGAGATCGCCAAGGCCTTCGGCTTCGCCGGCTACACGCTGCGCGAAGTCAGCGTCAGCAGCGACGACTCGGGCTTTCAGCCGCGCATGTACGGTATGGCCAAGGCCCAGGCCATGAGCGCCGAGGCCGCCCCGGTGCCGGTGGAGCCGGGCAAGAGCATCGTGCAGGTCACGGTGTCGGGCTCGGTGCAGGCCAGGTAAGCGCGCCCTGGCGCCGCCCGGGCAGCACCGCTGGCGGGCGCAGGCATCGGGCCGCGCGTTGCCACTAGGCTGGCCGGCCGCGCTGGCGGCATTCCGCGGGACGGCCTCTGATGGTTCGAGTGCCATCATTGCTTCTGTATTGATAGCTGCTTGCGCGCGTTTTTAAAGCGTTTCAGATATAAAACTATCTGAATCTGTCTTGTACAAAGCGCAAGCAGCTCCTGTTTTTTCATGATCCCGGCTCGTTGATCCATCGGATTGCCGCCTTGCTTTACCATGGGCTCGTCCCATCTTCCTGCCGCCCATGACCCCGCCCACCCTCGCTCACGTTGCCTGTCCTGACGCGCACGGCGGCCACCGCATGGCCTACTGGCAATGGGGCGATGCGGCGGCGCCGCACCTGGTGGTGTGCACGCATGGCCTGTCGCGCCAGGGGCGCGACTTCGACGTGCTGGCCCGCGCCCTGCTGGCGCGCGCCGCTGCGCAGGGGCAGGCGCTGCGCGTGGTCTGCCCCGACGTGGTGGGCCGCGGCGAAAGCGACTGGCTGAAGGACCCGATGGGCTACCAGTTCCCCACCTACGTCGGCGACATGCTGGTGCTGCTGAACACGCTGCAGGCGCAGGCGCCCATCGCCACCTTCGACTGGGTGGGCACCAGCATGGGCGGCCTGATCGGCATGACGCTGGCCGGCATGCCCGACCTGCCGCTGCCCGCGCCCCTGCACCGGCTGGTGCTGAACGATGTTGGCCCGGTCATCGAATGGCAGGCGCTGGAGCGCATCGGCCAGTACCTGGGCAAGGCCGGCACCTTCGACTCCGTCGAGGCGGCGGCCGCGCGCATGCGCGAGATTTCCGCCGGCTTCGGCCCGCACAGCGACGAGCAGTGGCTGGCGCTGTCGCGCCCCATGCTGCGCCCGGTGCCGGGCAGCAGCTGGCGCATGCACTACGACCCGGCCATCGCCGTGCCGTATGGCGCGCTCACGCAGCAATCTGCGGCCGACGGCGAAGCCGCGCTGTGGCAGCTGTACGACCGCGTGCAGGCCGAGACGCTGGTGATCCGCGGCGCCGACTCCGACCTGCTGTCACCCGCCACCGCGCAGGCCATGGCGGCGCGCGGCCCGCGCCCGCGCGTGGTCGAATTTGCCGGTGTGGGCCACGCACCCACGCTGGTGGCGGCCGATCAGGTGGCGACGGTGCTCGACTTTCTGTTGCCCGCGCCATGAAGACGCTGGCGCTGCCATCTCAGACCTCGCGCCAGCCGCTGGCCGACGTGGTCACGGCCACGGGCGGTGGCAGCGACGTCGTCGGCGAGATGCGCGCGCGCGCCCGCGCCTTTGCCGAGCCGCTGCTGGCGGGCGAAGCCACCTCGTCGGGCGAGAACGTGCTGGCCCATGCCGATGCCACGGCCGACATCCTGGCCGGCATCGGCGGCTCCGACGACATCCAGGCCGCGGTGTACCTGAGCTACGCCAGCAGCCAGCTCAACCGCCCGGACGAGGTGATCGGCAAGGCCTTCGGCGACAGCTTTGCCCGGCTGGCCATCGAGACCTCGAAGCTGGAGCGGGTGCAGCAGCGCTCGCGCGCCAGCCGGCACGACCAACTGGGCGATTCGGAACTGGCCGGCCAGCAGACCGAGTTCGTGCGCAAGATGCTGCTGGCCTTCAGCCGCGACCTGCGCGTGGTGCTGCTGCGCCTGGCATCGCGCCTGCAGACGCTGCGCTGGTGCGCATCGGCGCGCAAGGTGCCGGCACCCAGCCTGCTGCGCGAATCGCACGAGGTGTTCGCGCCGCTGGCCAACCGCCTGGGCATCTGGCAGATCAAGTGGGAGATGGAGGACCTGATCTTCCGCTTCCAGGAGCCCGAGACCTACCGCATGGTGGCCTCGCTGCTGGACGAAAAGCGCGTCGAGCGCGAAGCCGCGCTGGAGCAGCGCCGCGCCGAGATCGAGTCGGCGCTGTGCGCCCAGGGCATCGACGCCAGCGTGACGGGGCGGCCCAAGCACATCAGTTCCATCGTGCGCAAGATGCGCGGCAAGGCGCTGGACTTCGACCAGGTGTTCGACGTGCGCGCGCTGCGCGTGCTGGTGCCCACGGTGGAGGACTGCTACCGGGCGCTCGGCTGGGTGCACCAGCGCTTCATGCCGGTGCCGCAGGAGTTCGACGACTACATCGCCAAGCCCAAGGGCAATGGCTACCAGTCGCTGCACACCGTGGTGCGCGACGGCGATGGCCGCGCGTGGGAAATCCAGATTCGCACGCACCAGATGCACCAGCACGCCGAGCACGGCGTGGCCGCGCACTGGGCCTACAAGGAGGCGGGCACCAAGGGCTATGTCGGCGTCAGCGCCGAAAGCGATTACGACGCCAAGATCGCCGTGCTGCGCCAGCTGCTGGCATGGGAGCGCGACCTCTCGGGCGCGGCGCCGCAATACGGCCTGTTCGACGACCGCATCTACGTGCTCACGCCGCAAGCCGCCATCGTCGAACTGCCGGCGGGCGCGACGGCGGTGGACTTCGCATACACGCTGCACACCGAGCTGGGCCACCGCTGCCGCGGTGCGCGCGTCGACGGCGCCATGGTGCCGCTGCACACGCCGCTGAAGAACGGCCAGACGGTCGAGGTGATCTCGGCCAAGGAGGGCGGCCCGTCGCGCGACTGGCTGAATCCCGATCTGCATTTCCTGGCCTCGTCGCGCGCCAAGTCGAAGGTGCGCGCCTGGTTCAACGCCCAGCAGACGCGCGAGACCATCGCCCGCGGGCGCGAGATGGTCGAGAAGCTGCTGCAGCGCGAAGGCCGCACCGCCATTGCGCTGGATCACCTGGCCGGTGAACTGGGCTTCAAGACGCCCGACGCGCTGTTCGAGACCGTCGGCAAGGACGAGCTGTCGCTGCGCGCCATCGAGACCGTGCTGCGCCCCCGAGCCCGTGCCCGATGCCGACGAGCAGGTGTTGCGCAAGGCGCGCACCGATGGCGGCGGTGGTGCCCGCGGCGGCGTGCTGGTGGTGGGGCTGGATTCGCTGCTCACGCAGCCGGCGCGCTGCTGCAAGCCCGCGCCGCCCGACGACATCGCGGGCTACGTCACACGCGGGCGCGGCGTCAGCGTGCACCGGCGCGACTGCAACACCTTCCGCGAACTGCAGGCGCGCGAGCCCGAACGCGTGATCGAGGTCGGCTGGAGCACGCCCGCCACCGGCCATTCGCCGGCCTACCCGGTCGACGTGGCGGTCGAGGCGCTGGACCGCCAGGGCCTGCTGCGCGACATCTCGGATTTGTTCGCGCGCGAGAAGATGAACGTCATCGGCGTGCAGACCCAGTCCGTCAAGGGCTGGGCATGGATGACCTTCACCGTCGAAGTCAGCGACACGCAGCGCCTGGCCCATGTGCTGCGCCAGGTGCAGGATGTGACCGGCGTGCGCGTGGCGCGCCGGCGCTGAAATTTCCACCGCCTTCCGCGGCCAGCCATCGCCAATCGGCTATACTCTGCGGCTTCGAATCTTTCAGGCGCGTAGCTCAGCTGGTTAGAGCACCACCTTGACATGGTGGGGGTCGTTGGTTCGAGTCCAATCGCGCCTACCAATGAAATCAAGCACTTGCGGGAAACCGTAGGTGCTTTTTTCTTGCCGGCATGAAGAAAGTACGGACAAGCGCATCAGGGTAACTCATGCCCGGTCTCGTGTGGCCTGCGACCTAGAATCTGTTGCAGTGCAGCAGTCTTCTACTCCCTGTCCATGAGCCGATCCAGAGCTTCAGCGTCCACCGCCAAGGCACCTGCGACGTCGCCAGCCAGCGATGCGCGGGTGATCAAGAAATACCCCAACCGGCGGCTGTACGACACCAGCAGCTCGTCCTACATCACGCTGGCGCAGGTGCGTGAACTGGTGATGGCGCACGAGGCGTTCGTGGTGCGCGATGCCAAGAGCGGCGAAGACCTCACGCGCAGCATCCTGCTGCAGATCATTCTGGAAGAAGAGGCCGGCGGCGCGCCGATGTTCACCGAGGCGGTGCTGGCGCACATCATCCGCTTCTACGGCCATGCACTGCAGGGCTTCATGGGGACGTACCTGGAGAAGAACATCCAGGCCTTCATCGAAATCCAGGCCAAGCTGGCCGAACAGTCCACGGGTCTGTCGCCGGAGAGCTGGGCGCAATTCATGAGCATGCAGTCGCCCATGATGCAGGGCATGATGGGCAACTACCTGGAGCAGTCGAAGACCATGTTTCTGCAGATGCAGGAGCAAATGACCCGGCAGACCGAGCAGATGCTGGGGGCGTTCGGCATCAAGCGCTGACCGGCGCCGGGCTGCGACAATTGCGGCATGAGTGAAACCAACATGCCCGCGCCGCGCATCGGCTTCGTGTCGCTGGGCTGCCCGAAGGCGCTGACCGATTCGGAACTGATCCTGACGCAGCTCTCGGCCGAGGGCTATGCGACCAGCAAGACCTTCGAGGGCGCCGACCTCGTCATCGTCAACACCTGCGGCTTCATCGACGAGGCCGTGAAGGAAAGCCTGGACACCATCGGCGAGGCGCTGTCGGTCAATGGCAAGGTCATCGTCACCGGCTGTCTTGGTGCAAAAACCATAGCTGCTGGCGCAGGTGGGACGGGCGCTGAAGGCCAAAATGATTCGGAAAACCTGATCAAGCACCTGCACCGTCGGTGCTGGCCGTCACCGGCCCGCATGCCACGCAGGAGGTGATGGACGCGGTGCACCAGCACCTGCCGAAACCGCACGACCCGTTCCTCGACCTGGTGCCGGGCGCCTTCGGCGAGGCGGGGCTGAAGCTGACGCCGCGCCACTACGCCTACCTGAAGATCAGCGAAGGCTGCAACCACCGCTGCACCTTCTGCATCATTCCGTCGATGCGCGGCGACCTGGTGAGCCGCCCGATCGGCGATGTGCTGAAGGAGGCGCGCGCGCTGTTCGAAGGCGGCGTGAAGGAGCTACTGGTCATCAGCCAGGACACCTCGGCCTACGGCGTCGATGTGAAGTACCGCACCGGCTTCTGGGACGGGCGCCCGGTGAAGACGCGGCTGCTGGAGCTGGTGCAGGCGCTGGGCGAACTGGCCGCGCCGCACGACGCGTGGGTGCGCTTGCATTACGTTTACCCGTACCCACATGTCGATGACATCCTGCCGCTGATGGCCGAAGGCAAGGTATTGCCTTATCTGGACGTGCCGTTGCAGCACAGCCATCCCGATGTGCTGCGGCGCATGAAGCGCCCAGCCAGCGGCGAGAAGAATCTGGAGCGCATCGCGCGCTGGCGCGAGATGTGTCCCGATCTGGTCATCCGCTCCACCTTCATCGCCGGGTTTCCGGGCGAGACGGAAGAAGAGTTCGAGCACCTGCTCGACTTCATGCGTGAAGCACGCATCGACCGCGCGGGTTGCTTTGCCTACTCGCCGGTCGAAGGCGCCGCTGCCAACGATCTGCCCGGCATGCTGCCCGCCGAAGTGCGCGAAGAGCGCCGCGCCCGATTCATGGCCGTGGCCGAGGAGGTGTCGACCGCCAAGCTGCGCGAGCGCATCGGGACGACGATGCGGGTGCTGGTCGATGCGGCGCCCGCCATGGGCCGACGCGGCGGGGTGGGGCGCAGTTACGCCGATGCACCCGAGATCGATGGCGTGGTGCAACTGCTGCCACCCGAAAAATCAGCAAGCAGCTGAAGGTGGGCGAGTTCACGCGGGCGCGCATCGTGGGTGCGCAAGGGCACGATTTGGTGGCCTTGCCGATCTGATGCGCGCTGGCAACAACCTGCCCGGTGGTGCCGTCTGCGGGCCACAAAAAGCCACCCGAAGGTGGCTTTCGTTGCAACCCGTCTGTTATCTTCAAACGTGTTGCGGTTTTAGTTGGTGCCCAGGAGAGGACTCGAACCTCCACGCCTCTCAGCGCTAGTACCTGAAACTAGTGCGTCTACCAATTCCGCCACCTGGGCATTTCAGGAAAGCAAGGATTCTATATCAAAATTCAGACTTTTCCAGCGGCCTGCTGGATGAAATTGAAGGCACGGTGCAAGGCCACCGCGACGGCCACGGTTTCGTGGTGCGCGACGATGGTGATCCGGACATTTATCTGCCCGCCAACGAGATGCGCGCGGTGCTGCACCGCGACCGTGTCAAGGTGCGCATCGTGCGCCAGGACCGGCGCGGCCGGCCCGAAGGGCGCGTGCTCGAGATCGTGCAGCGTCCCCGCACCCGATCATCGGGCGCTTGTTGCACGAAGGCGGCATCTGGCTGGTGGCGCCCGAGGATCGGCGCTACGGCCAGGACGTGCTGATCCCCAAGACCGCTATTGGCGCGGCCAAGACGGGCCAGGTGGTGGTGGTCGAGTTGACCGAACCGCCCGCGCTCTACGGCCAGCCCGTGGGCCGCGTGAAGGAAGTGCTGGGCGAGATCGACGACCCCGGTATGGAGATCGAGATCGCCGTGCGCAAGTACGGCGTGCCGCACGAGTTTTCCGATGCCGCCATCGGTGAGGCGCGTGCCCTGCCCGACACGGTGCAGCCGGCCGACCGGCAGGGCCGTGTCGACCTGACCGACATGCCGCTGTGCACCATCGACGGCGAGGACGCGCGCGACTTTGACGACGCCGTGTACTGCGAGCCGGCGGTGGTCAGCGGCCGCGGCAAGAAGCCCAATGGCTGGCGCCTGCTGGTGGCCATTGCCGACGTGAGCCACTACGTCAAGACCGGCAGCCCGATCGACGTGGACGCCTACGACCGCGCCACCAGCGTGTACTTTCCGCGCCGCGTGATTCCGATGCTGCCCGAGAAGCTGAGCAACGGCCTGTGCTCGCTCAACCCCGATGTCGAGCGCCTGTGCATGGTGTGCGACATGCTGGTCGATGCCAAGGGCGAGGTGGTGGCGTACCAGTTCTATCCGGCGGTGATGTTCAGCCACGCCCGCTTCACCTACACCGAGGTGGCGGCCATCCTGGCCAACACGCGCGGCCCCGAGGCGGCGCGTCGCAAGGATCGGGTGCCCGATCTGCTGAACCTGCACGACGTGTTCCGCGCGCTGCTCAAGGGCCGCCAGCCCGCGGCGCGGTCGACTTCGACACCGTGGAGACACAGATCGTCTGCGACGAGGCGGGCCACATCGAGAAGATCGTGCCGCGCGTGCGCAACGATGCCCACCGCCTGATCGAGGAATGCATGCTGGCCGCCAACGTGTGCAGCGCGGATTTCATTCAGCAGGGCAAGCAGCCCGGCCTGTACCGCGTGCACGAGGGCCCGACGCCCGAGAAGCAGGACATCCTGCGCGCCTACCTGAAGGCGCTGGGGCTGGGCCTGTCGATCAGCGACACGCCACACCCGAGCGAGTTCCAGCGCATCGCCGACGCCACCAAGGACCGGCCCGACGCCGAGCAGATCCACATGATGCTGCTGCGTTCGATGAGCCAAGCCATGTACACGCCCGTCAACAGCGGCCATTTCGGCCTGGCGTATGACGCGTACACCCACTTCACCAGCCCCATCCGGCGCTACCCCGATCTGCTGGTGCACCGCGTGATCAAGGCGATCCTCGAAGCGCGCAAGTACCAGTTGCCGGCGCTGCCCACGCCGGGCGAGGCGCACGAGAAGCTGAAGGCGCGCCTGCAGAAGAACAGCGCGGCGCGTCGTCGCAGCGACGACGAGACGCCGCAGCTCCGGCGCCAGTCGCCCGAGATGCTGGCCTGGGAGGCCGCCGGCCTGCATTGCAGCGCCAACGAGCGCCGCGCCGACGAAGCCAGCCGCGACGTCGAGGCCTGGCTCAAGTGCAAGTACATGAAGGAGCACCTGGGCGAGGAGTTCGGCGGCACGGTCAGTGCGGCCACCAGCTTCGGCCTGTTCGTCACGCTGGACGACCTGCACGTCGAAGGGCTGGTGCACATCACCGAGCTGGGCGGCGAGTACTTCCGCTCTGACGAAATCCGCCAGGAACTGCGCGGCGAGCGCACCGGCATCCGCTATGGCCTGGGCACCCGTGTGCGGGTGCAGGTGAGCCGCGTCGACCTGGACGGCCGCAAGATCGACTTCCGCCTGGTGCGCGAGGGTGACGAGCTGCTGTCGCGTGCCATGCGCGACAAGGGCGTGGCGCCGGCCGGCGAGCGCGGGCAGCCCGCCAAGGCGGCGGACAAGCGCGCCGCGCGCAAGCAGCGCGATGCCGAACGCGGCGCGCGACCCTCGCCGATCCAGGCGCTGAAGTCCGCTGTCAAGAAGGCCGCGACCAAGGTCCAGAAGAACGGCAAGGCGCGCAAACCGAGGCGCTGAATCCCCTGCCGCTCGGCCAAGCACGAGTAAATTGCTCGGGTTTGGTACAGGTTCGGGTATGACGGCCGTATTGCTGGCGGCTACACTCTTGCGCCCTCGACCGGACGGCCATGCGGTGCATCGGCACCCGCAGGCGATGTGCGGCGAGCGCGTTGGCATGCTGCACATTTATTACATCAAGACCCCGGCCGGGCAGGAGGAGATGAACGCCCGCGGCCCGGGGCTGAATGCCCGGGAGCGGCAGATCATGCTCATGTGCAGCGGACAGCGCCCGCTGCAGGTGTTGATCGAGCTGTTCGGCGAATCCGTGGTGCGCGAGTTGCACGAACTCGTCGTCCAAGGCTACCTTCAGGCCGTCCGCCGTCTGCCCGATCCGACCCCGCATCCGGCGGGTGTGTTGCAGGCGGCACCGGATTTCGCATCCGCCCGGCTGCAGACGCGGCTGACGCATACGCGGGATTTCATCACGGTGGTGGCCCAGTCGCTGGGCACGACCCTCGCTCGTGAACTGGTGTTGGCCTACAGCAGGACCACGGACCCGGAGGCCGTGCTGACCTATGCAGGCGGCTTGCTGGAGCTGTTGTTTCGCGCCGGCGACCGGAGCCGCACGCTGCGGGTGGGCTACAAGATCGCCGACCTGCTGCCGCGCGCCCTGGTGCCGCAGATGGTGGACCGCCTGCTGGACGGCCCCAATCCCGACATGGCCGCGGCGCTGTACGAGCACCTGCTGTCCGGCCAGGACGTGGTGTCGTTCGACGACGGCACGCTCTGAAGACTTGAGAGCTTAAGGCGCCAGCCGGGCGGCCAAGGCGCTGGCCGTCAGGCTGCGGCCTTCGGGCCAGGCATCGGCCACGGCGCCGTGGCGCTGCACGGCGGCGCAGGCGGCACTGAACGCCGCTTGTCCGCCCGCCAGCAGGGCGCCGACCAAGCCCGCCAGCACGTCACCCGAGCCCGGCGTGGCCAGCCGCGCGTTGCCGGTGGGGTTGATGCGCGGCACTTCGCCCGGCGCTGCGATGACGCTGCCCGAGCCCTTGAGCACCGCCACGCATTGAAAGCGTGCCGCCAGCGCCGCAGCGGCGGCCAGCCGGTCGGCCTGCACCTGGCGGGCGTCGGTGGCCAGCAGGCGCGCGGCTTCCAGCGGGTGGGGCGTCAGCACCGTGGCCTGGCCGCGTGCGGCGCGCCCGGTCAGCGCGGCCTGCAGGGCTGGGTCCTGCGCGATGGCGTTCAGCGCGTCGGCATCCAGCACCAGGCGCGGGGCCTGGGCCAGCACGGCCGGCAGCACGCCGCGCACGGCCTCGCCGCCGCCGCAGCCGCACACCACCGTCATGGCGGTCAGCGGCAGGGCATCGGGGCGGCGGAACATCAGTTCGGGCTGCGACACGTCAAGCGCCAGCGCACCATCGCCCAGCAGGCCAACGTACACGCGCCCCGCGCCGCCGTGCAGTGCGGCGCTGGCCGCCAGCAGCGCGGCGCCGGCCATGGCGGTGCCGCGCGTGGCGTCGGTTTCGCCGCCGATCACGGCCACGTCGCCGAAGCTGCCCTTGTGGCTGGCGTGCGGCGCGGCGCGGCGGGTGGTGGGGCGTTCAGCCAGGCGGTGGGCGGCTCGTCGCCGGGCGCCACGCCCAGGTCGTCGAACCACAGCGTGCCGCAGGCGTCGCGGCCTTGTGCGGTGAACAGGCCGGGCTTCAGGGTGAGCAGGCTCAGCGTGTGCCGGCGGTGACCGGGCGGTTTCAAGCCAAATCGGCCTTCAGCGCTTGGTGGACAAGCGCAATCAGCTATGAAATCAGCAGTATTCGGGGTTGGCCAGATACCGCTGTCGGCCTGCAGGCCGCTGGGCACGTCGACGGTGAGCAGCATGGCCGGGCTGGCATGCAGCTGCGCCAGCAGTTCGGCCATGCGCCCCTCCGGTGCGCGCGTGGTGCCGATGCCGAGCAGCGCGTCGATGCCCAGGTCCTGTGCGCCCAGCACGGGCGGTTCGTCGGTGAAGGTGACCTGCGCCGCGCGCGCGTTGCAGCGAGGCGCGGGCGTCGGCCGGCAGGCGATCCTCGTCGCCCAGCCACGTCACCACGGGGTTCATGCCCCACTGGCGCAGGTGCAGGGCGGCTTCCAGCCCGTCGCCGCCGTTGTTGCCGGGGCCGCAGGCGATCCAGACCGTGCGCGCATGCGGCGCCAGCGCCAGCGCCAGCCGCGCCGTGGCCAGGCCGGCGCGCTGCATCAGCGTGTGCGGCGGCAGCGCGGCCTGGGCCGTGGCCTCGATGCGGCGCGTGGCGGCCAGGTCGAACAGCGGGGCGGGGCGGTCGAGCGGCAGCAGGTGGGGCATGGCCCATTATGGGTTCAGCGCGCTGGCGCGGAACTCATGAATTGATAGTGGCTTGCGCTTGCCCTTCAATGGTTTCAAGCGAAAAATGTCTGAAATCGTTTGCTGGAGGGCGCCAGCAGCTATATTTTTACGATCAACCTGCCAGCCGCCGCACGTCCAGCCCCTCGGTGTCGATCTCCGGCGCGCGCCCCGCGATCTGGTCGGCCAGCACGCGGGCCGAGCCGCACGACAGCGCCCAGCCGCTGGAGCCGTGCCCCAGGTTGAGCCACAGGCTGGGGATGCCGCTGGCGCCGACGATGGGCGGGCCGTCGGGCAGCATGGGCCGCGCGCCCTTCCACACCTGCACGCCGCTGGACAGCCGCGCCGCGCCCGGAAACCAGTCGGCCAGCACCTTGTACAGCGTCTGGATGGCGGCATCGTTCATCGCATCGGGCGTGCCGCCGATCTCGGCCGAGCCGGCCACGCGCACGCGCTGGCCCATGCGCGTGATGGCCACCTTGTAGCGCTCGTCCATCACGCCGCTGCGCGGGCGTACACCGGCTCGGGGATGTGGGCGCTGATCGAATAGCCGTACACCGGCCGCAACGGCAGGCGCAGGCCGAGCGGTCGCAGCAGCGCCGCCGACTGCACGCCGGCGCACAGCACGATGGCGTCGAAGCGCTGCGGTGCCGTTTCGCCTGCTATATAAAGCGTAGCTGTCTGCGCTGTATCCACGGCACTGACGGCCGTATTGAACACGAAACGCGCGCCCAGCTGCTCGGCCGCGTCGCGCAGGATCACGGCGAATTGGCGGCAATTGCCCACTTCGTCCTGCGGCAGGTGCACGGCGCCGGCCAGCGGCGTGTGCGGGTGCAGCGCCGGCTCGATCTGGCGCGCCTCGTCGGCGGTGATTTCGTGGAAGGGCACTTCCAGCTCGCGCAGCAGCGCCAGGCCGGGCTGCACCATCTGCCGGTCCCGGTCGCCGCGCAGCAGCACCATGTAGCCGCTGCTGCGGTCGAAGTCGTAGGCCATGCGCGCGGCCACCTCGTGCAGGCGATGCCGGCTGTAGAAGGCCAGGCGCAGCATGCGCGTGCGGTTGGCGGCGTAGGTCGCCGGGTCGCAGGCGGCGCGCCACTGGCGCATCCAGGCCAGGTCGGCCGCCGCCAGCGGGCGCCGCACGCGCACCGGCGCGTGGCGCGCCAGCAGGTGGCCCAGCACCTTGGCCGGCATGCCGGGCGCGGCCCAGGGCGTGACGTAGCCGGGCGCCACCACGCCGGCGTTGGCAAAGCTCGCGCCCTCGGCCACGCTGGCGTGGCGCTCGAACACCGTCACCTGGTGTCCATCGGCCGCCAGTTCGTAGGCCGTGGTCACGCCGATGATGCCGGCGCCGAGGATGGCGATGTTCATGAAGACTGCAACGAGGGGAAGGGCGCGGCGGATTCTACGGGGCCGGGCTGTCGCGTGCCGTACGCGCCCGCTGCACCCCAGGCATCGGCCCGGCCGCGAGCATGGGGCGCACTGCTATAATCCGCAGGTTTTGCGTTGCCGACCCGCTGGCCGGGTGCCCGCACGGCGCGGAACAAATCGCAAACCAGCCCCACGAGGTGTTGCCGCCGGCCTTTTCACAGGCGTTCAGGCGGCGATGAGCGGGCTGGCTTTAAGACCCAACCTTCGAGAAAAAGGCTTTACCCATGTCCGTGACCATGCGTCAAATGCTGGAAGCCGGTGTCCACTTCGGCCACCAGACGCGCTTCTGGAACCCCAAGATGGCCCCGTATATCTTCGGCCATCGCAACAAGATCCACATCATCAACCTGGAAAAATCGCTGCCGATGTTCCAGGAGGCGCAGAAATACGCCAAGCAGCTGACCGCCAACCGCGGCACCATCCTGTTCGTCGGCACCAAGCGTCAGGCGCGCGAGATCGTGGCCGAGGAAGCCCGCCGCTGCGGCATGCCCTACGTCGAGCAGCGCTGGCTGGGCGGCATGCTGACCAACTTCAAGACCGTCAAGACCTCCATCAAGCGCCTGAAGGACATGAAGGCCCAGCAGGAAGCCGGCCTGGAAAGCATGAGCAAGAAAGAGCAGCTCATGTTCACCCGCGAGATGGAAAAGCTGGAGAAGGACATCGGCGGCATCCAGGACATGACCGCGCTGCCCGACGCCATCTTCATGATCGACGTGGGCTACCACAAGATTGCCGTGTCGGAAGCCAAGAAACTGGGCATCCCGCTGATCGGCGTGGTCGACTCCAACCACAACCCGGACGGCATCGACTACGTGATCCCCGGCAACGACGACTCCGCCAAGGCCGTGACGCTGTACGCCCGTGGCATGGCCGACGCCGTGCTGGAAGGCAAGGCCAACGCCGTCAACGACGTCGTGAAGGCCGTGCAGGCCGCCGAAGGCGACGACGAGTTCGTAGAGGTCGAGGACGAAAACGCCGCCTGACGACCGCGTGCGCCGCGCCATCGCGGCCGCAGGCAAAGGGGCGTCATGGCCCCTTTTTTAATGTTTCATCTTGATGAGCCCGGCCACGACGGCCGGGCCCGCACCCAAGGACCACTGGAGTAAACACATGGCAGCAATCACCGCAAGCATGGTCGCCGAACTGCGCGCCAAGACCGACGCCCCCATGATGGAGTGCAAGAAAGCCCTGACCGAGGCCGACGGCGACATGGCCAAGGCCGAGGAGCTGCTGCGCGTCAAGCTGGGCACCAAGGCCGGCAAGGCCGCCAGCCGCGTGACGGCCGAGGGCGTGATCGCCGCCCACGTGGCCGGCGACACCGGCGCCATGATCGAAGTCAACTGCGAAACCGACTTCGTGACCAAGAACGACATGTTCCTGAACATGGCCGCCGCCGCCGCCAAGCTGGTGGCCGAGCAGAACCCCGCCGACGTCGCTGCCCTGGGCGCGCTGCCCTACGAGCAGGACGGCTACGGCCCCACGCTGGAAGACGTGCGCGTCGGCCTGATCGGCAAGATCGGCGAGAACATGAGCTTCCGCCGCTTCGTGCGCAAGTCGGGCAGCAAGATCGCCAGCTATGTGCACGGCACGCGCATCGGCGTGCTGGTCGAGTACGCCGGCGACGAGACCGCCGCCAAGGATGTCGCCATGCACGTGGCCGCCATGAAGCCCGTGGCGCTGGCCAGCAGCGACGTGCCGGCCGAGCTGATCGAGAAAGAGCGCAGCGTGGCCGCCGCCAAGGCGCAGGAATCGGGCAAGCCGGCCGACATCGCCGCCAAGATGGTGGAAGGATCGGTGCAGAAGTACCTGAAGGAAGTGTCGCTGTTCAACCAGCCCTTCGTGAAGAACGACAAGCAGTCCGTCGAGCAGATGCTGAAGGAAAAGGCCACCCAGGTGACCGGCTTCACGCTGTACGTGGTGGGCGAGGGCATCGAGAAGAAGGTGGACGATTTCGCCGCCGAAGTGGCCGCCCAGGTGGCCGCGGCCAAGAACGCCTGACACCCCTGAGCGGCTGACGCCGCTTCCCCTCTCACTGGGTGAGGGGGCAACGCCGATGCCCGGCGCAGGTCCGGGCATGGCGTCCGCTGACTTGGCCTGCTCCGCGGCCCTTCGTGAATCCAACCTGTAGACTCTTGCCCGCCGCCATCCCGGAGCCTTCGCCAATGACCAAAGCCAAACCCGCCCACAAGCGCATCCTGCTCAAGCTCTCCGGTGAAGCCCTGATGGGCGACGATGCCTTCGGCATCAACCGTCCCACCATCGAGCGCATCGTGGGCGAGATCGCCGAGGTGACGCGCATGGGTGTCGAGGTGGCGGTGGTGATCGGCGGCGGCAACATCTTCCGCGGCGTGGCCGGCGGCTCCGAGGGCATGGACCGCGCCACCGCCGACTACATGGGCATGCTGGCCACCGTGATGAACGCGCTGGCGCTGGCCGACGCCATGAACCATCAGGGCCTGACGGCGCGCGTGATGAGCGCCATCGGCATCGAGCAGGTGGTCGAACCCTACGTGCGCCCCAAGGCGCTGCAGTACCTGGAAGAAGGCAAGGTGGTGGTGTTCGCCGCAGGCACCGGCAATCCTTTCTTCACCACCGACACCGCCGCCGCGCTGCGCGGGGCCGAGATCGGCGCCGAACTGGTGCTCAAGGCCACCAAGGTGGATGGCGTGTACACCGCCGATCCCAAGAAAGACCCCAAGGCCACGCGCTACGCCGAACTGAGCTTCGACGAGGCGATGACGCGCAATCTGGGCATCATGGATGCCACGGCGTTCGCCCTGTGCCGCGACCAGAAACTGCCGATCAAGGTGTTCTCGATCTTCAAGCCCGGCGCGCTGAAAAGCGTGGTGCTGGGTGCCGACGAAGGCACGCTGGTGCACGCCTGAGCACCGTTGCAGCCGCCGCGCGCCCAGGCGCCGCGGCCCTCTTCGCGCGCCCGTCAGCGTGGCGCAATAATCGACCTCTGGAGAGACCGATATGACCATTGCCGACATCAAGCAGAACGCCCAGGTCAAGATGGACCAGTCCATTGCCGCGTTCAAGAACAACCTCACCAAGATCCGCACCGGCCGCGCCAACCCCGCGCTGCTGGACACCATCCACGTCGAGTACTACGGCAACCATGTGCCGCTGTCGCAGGTGGCCAACGTGTCGCTGCTGGATGCGCGCACCATCAGCGTGCAGCCGTGGGAAAAGGGCATGGGGGCCAAGATCGAGAAGGCCATCCGCGAGAGCGACCTGGGCCTGAACCCCGCCAGCATGGGCGATTTGATCCGCGTGCCGATGCCGCCGATGAGCGAGGAACGCCGCAAGGAGATGACCAAGATCGTGCGCTCCGAGGGCGAGAACGCCAAGATCGCCATCCGCAACCTGCGCCGCGACGCCAACGAGGCGGTGAAGAAGCTGGTCAAGGACAAGGAAGCCACCGAGGACGACCAGAAGCGCACCGAGGCCGATGTCCAGAAGGTCACCGACAAGCACATCGCCGAGATCGATGCGCTGGTGGCGTCCAAGGAAAAGGACATCATGGAGGTGTGATGCTCCCCGAGGCGCTGCGCGCCTCCCCCAGGGGACTACGCTGGTGGCCGGGGCACCCCGGCCACGGCGTTCTGGGATGGCCTGCTCCGCGGCCTCTGGAACGGGCTGGCTTGGCAGCCCTTTGATTCGTTCACACCCGCGCGCATGGCACAAGCTTCTTTCAGCGCTGTACCTCACCACATCGCCATCGTGATGGACGGCAACGGCCGCTGGGCCCGGCGCCGCCTGCTGCCGCGCGTGGCCGGCCATCGGCAGGGGTCGAGTCGCTGCGCCGCTGCATCCGCGCCTGCGCCGAGCGCGGTGTGAAGGTGCTCACCGTGTTCGCCTTCTCGTCCGAGAACTGGAACCGGCCGGAGGACGAGGTCAGCGGCCTGATGGAGCTGATGGGCAAGGCGCTGACGCGCGAAGTGCCCGAGCTAAAGAAGAGCGGCATCCGCCTGTATTTCGTCGGTGACCGGCAATCGCTGTCCGAGCGCATGCGGCAAGGCCTGACGCAGGCGGAAGGCCAGACCGCCGACAATGCCCGCATGGTGCTGAACGTGTGCTTCAACTACGGTGGCCGCTGGGACATCGCGCAGGCGGCCGCCAGGCTGGCCGCGCGTGGCGAGCCGATCACCGAAGCGGCGCTGGGCCGCGCCATGGCGCTGGCCCACGTGCCCGACCCCGACCTGCTGATCCGCACCGGCGGCGAGCAGCGCATCAGCAACTTCCTGCTGTGGCAATGCGCCTACAGCGAGCTGTATTTCAGCGACCGGCTGTGGCCCGACTTCGACGAAGCCGCGCTGGACGAAGCCATGGCCGCGTTCGCCGAGCGCGAGCGCCGCTTCGGCAAGACCTCCGAGCAGGTCGCGCAGCAGGCCACGGGCTGACGAGGGGAGCCGGACCATGCTGCTGCAACGTGTCATCACCGCGCTGGTGCTGCTGGCCATCCTGCTGCCGGCGCTATTCGCGTCCACGCCCGTGCCGTTCATTGCGCTGTCGCTGGTGCTGATTGCCGCCGCGGCGTGGGAGTGGGCGCGGCTGAATGGTCTGAAAGGCGGCGCCGCCATCGCCACCGGCGCGGCCTGCCTGGCCGTGTGCGTGGCCCTGTGGTGGGGCGGCGCGGTCGAGCGGCCGCTGCCCCTGCTGTGGATCGCTGTCGCGCTGGCCTGGGTGCTGGGCGGTGCCGTGGTGCTGCGGCGCGGTGTGGCGGGTTGGCCGCAGCTGCCGCTGGTGTTGCGTTGGGTCATCGGCATCAGTGCACTGTGCGTGGCCTGGCTGGCGATGGCGCAGGCGCGGCGCATCGGCGTCAACTTTCTGCTGTCGGTGATGGTGCTGGTGTGGGCGGCCGACATCTTTGCCTACTTCTTCGGTCGCGCGCTGGGCGGCAAGCTGACGGGCGGCCGCAAGCTGGCGCCGGCCATCAGCCCCGGCAAGAGCTGGGAAGGCGTGTGGGGCGGCATGCTGGGCGTGCTGTTGGTGGCGATAGGGTGGGTATGCCTTGACAGCGCTTACCAGACGGGCGCTGCCAGCCTGTACACCCGGCTGTATGAGTCCGGCGCCATGCTGTTGGTGCTGGGTGCGGTGTTTCTGTCTGCCATGAGCGTGGTGGGCGACCTGTTCGAATCGCTGGTCAAGCGCAGCGCGGGCATGAAGGATTCGAGCAACCTGCTGCCCGGTCACGGCGGCGTGCTGGATCGCATCGACGCGCTGCTGCCCACGCTGCCGCTGGCGATGATGCTGGTCACGCTGGGGCAGGGCGCATGAAGAAGCAGCGCCTGGCGGTGCTGGGCAGCACCGGGTCGATTGGCGGCAACACGCTCGATGTGGTGGCGCGCCACCCGGACCGCTTCGAGGTGGTCGCGCTGACGGCGGCCACCCAGGTCGACGCCATGCTGGCGCAGTGCGAGCAGTTCCGCCCGCGCGTGGCGGTGATGGCGAGCGCGCCGCACGCCGCCGAACTGGCCGAGAAAATAAAGCAAAAAGGCCTTCCGACGCAGGTGGATCAAGCGCCAGATGCTCTTGAAAAAGTAGCATCTTCGGGCGAGGTCGACACCGTCATGGCCGCCATCGTCGGCGCCGCCGGCCTAGCGCCGTGCCTGGCTGCGGCGCGCGCCGGCAAGCGGCTGCTGCTGGCCAACAAGGAGGCGCTGGTGGTCGGCGGCGAGGTGTTCCTGCGCGCCGTGCGCGAGGGCGGCGCCGCGCTGCTGCCCATCGACAGCGAGCATTCCGCCATCTTCCAGTCGCTGCCCGACGATCCGGCCACCTGGGGCCAGCGCATCGACAAGATCATCCTCACCGCCTCGGGCGGGCCGTTTCGCACCCGCGCGCCGGCCAGCCTGTGCGAGGTCACGCCCGAACAGGCCTGCGCCCACCCCAACTGGGTGATGGGCCGCAAGATCTCGGTCGACTCGGCCACCATGATGAACAAGGCGCTGGAGGTGATCGAGGCGCGCTACCTGTTCGGCGTGTCGCCCGATCAGCTCGACGTGGTGATCCACCCGCAGAGCGTGATCCACTCGATGGTGCAGTACCGCGACACCTCGGTCGTCGCGCAGCTGGGCACGCCCGACATGCGCGTGCCCATCGCCTACGGCCTGTCGTGGCCCGAGCGCATCGAAAGCGGCGCCGGCGCGCTCGACTTTCGCAACTTGCAGAACCTGACC
The DNA here is from genome assembly GCF_013423955.1 of Ottowia beijingensis. Taxonomy (GTDB): domain Bacteria; phylum Pseudomonadota; class Gammaproteobacteria; order Burkholderiales; family Burkholderiaceae_C; genus Ottowia; species Ottowia beijingensis. The sequence goes on from NZ_JACCKX010000001.1 coordinate 2,869,463, forward strand.
TTCGAGCCCATCGACGGCGACGGCCACCGCGAGCGCTACCCCGGCCTGGCGCTGGCCTGGGAATCGCTGCGCGGCGAATCGGGCAGTTGCGCCGTGCTGAACGCGGCCAACGAGGTGGCCGTGGCGGCCTTCCTGGAGCGGCAGATCCGCTTCGACCAGATCCACGCCGTCAACCGTGCCACGCTGGACGAGGTGCAGCCGAACGCACCCGACGGGCTGGAGGCGCTGCTCGACCTGGACGCCCGCGCGCGCGCCGCCGCGCTGGCCACGGTGCGCCTGCTGGCGGTTTGAGCATCCTTGCAGGAGCGGGCTTGCCCGCGATACGGCACCTTCTCACCGCTGCCTCCTGCATCGCGGGCAAGTCCGCTCCCACAAGACCGAACTCCAATATTGATAGTGGGCAGCGCAGGCCAGTCAATCATTTCAAGCCGAAACGATCTGAAATCATTGTGTGACGGGGGCAAGCAGCTATGTTTTTTGATGTTCCTGCCGAATCTTCAACGTACCGCCCGCCCGCGCACTGAACTTTTCCCCGCCAACACGGACAATACGCCCCATGCTGTTGACACTGATTGCCTTCATCGTCGCCCTCGGCCTGCTGATCGCCGTGCATGAGTGGGGCCACTACCGCATGGCCGTAGCGCGCGGCGTCAAGGTGCTGCGTTTTTCGGTCGGCTTCGGCAAGCAGATCGCGCGCTTCAAGCCGAAGAACCAGCGCCCCGGCCAGGACACCGAATTCGTCATCGGCGCCATCCCCTTCGGCGGCTACGTGAAGATGCTGGACGAGCGCGAGGCGCCCGTGGCGGCAGAAGAGCGGCACCTGGCCTTCAACACCCAGCCGCTGAAGTCGCGCGCCCTCATCGTCGCCGCCGGGCCGGCGGCCAACCTGATCCTGGCGGTGCTGCTGTACGCGCTGGTCAACTGGATCGGCGTGAACGAGCCGCGCGCCATCCTGTCGCCGCCGGTCGCTGGCTCGCTGGCCGCGCAGGCCGGTCTGCAGGGCGGCGAAACCGTGCGCCAGGCGGCGCTGGCCGGGGATGAGCTGAAGCCCGTCGCCTCGTTCGAATCGCTGCGCTGGGTGCTGACGCGCGGCGCGCTCGACGGGCAGGACGTGGTGCTGGAAGTGGCGCGCACCGATGGCCGCGGCCGCGAGCTGACGCTGCCGCTGTCGAGCCTGAAGCTGCGCGACCCCGATGCGCGGCTGTTCCGCGCCATCGGCATCGTCTCACCCCTCACCACGCCCACCATGGGCGAGGTGATGGACGGCGGCGCCGCGCAGCGCGCCGGCCTGCAGCCCGGCGACGTGGTGCGCCGCGTCGGCAACGCGCCGGTGCAGGACGGCCAGCAACTGCGCGAGCTGATCCGCGCCTCGGCGGCCGACGGCGCGCCGCCCGCCACGGACTGGCAGATCGAGCGCGACGGCCGCAGCCTGACGCTGCAGGTGCAGCCCGAGGCGCAGGACGACAAGGGCCAGCGCGTGGGCCGCATCGGCGCCTACGTGGGCGGCCTCCCGAGATGGTGAAGGTGCGCCAGGGGCCGCTGGACGGCCTGTGGTCGGGCGCGGTGCGGGTGTGGGAGGTCTCGGCCCTGTCGCTCAAGCTGCTGGGCCGCATGCTGATGGGCGAGCTGTCGCTGAAGAACCTCAGCGGGCCCATCGCCATCGCCGATTACGCGGGCAAGTCGGCGGCGCTGGGGCTGACCTATTACCTCGGCTTTTTGGCCTTCATCAGCGTCAGCCTGGGCATCCTGAACCTGCTGCCGGTGCCGGTCCTCGATGGGGGCACCTGATGTATTATCTTTGGGAGGCCGTGACGGGCAAACCCGTCACCGGTGTGTGGCTGGAGCGCCTGCAATACGTGGGCATGTCCTTGCTGCTGGCCATGATGGCCATCGCGATGTACAACGACGTCGTTGCTCGCCTGGGCTGATCGAACCGAACCATCCTACCGGCCTCGCGCGGCCGCCGTCCTCTCGAAGCATTCATGAAATCCATCGCTCAACGATTCCGCCTGCGGTCCGTGACTTCGCTGGTGGCCATGGCGTTCGCCACGCAACTGGCCTGGGCGATCGACCCGTTCACCGTGCGCGACATCCGCGTCGAAGGCCTGCAGCGCGTGGAGCCGGGCACCGTCTTCGCCTCGCTGCCGGTGCGCGTGGGCGAGACCTACAACGACGAGAAGGGCGCCGCCGCCATCCGCTCGCTGTTCGGCCTGGGCCTGTTCAACGACGTGCGTCTGGAGGTGCAGGGCGACGTGCTGGTGGTCATCGTGCAGGAGCGGCCCACCGTGGCCTCGGTCGAATTCGCCGGCAACCGCGAGTTCAGCAACGAAGTGCTGCAGGGCGTGCTGCGCGATGCCGGCCTGGCCGCCGGCCGGCCGTATGACCGTGCCCTGGCCGACCGCGCCGAGCAGGAGCTGAAGCGCCAGTACATCAACCGCAGCCTGTACGGGGCCGAGGTGCAGACCACCGTCACGCCGTCCGAGCGCAACCAGGTGCGCCTGACCTTCAACGTCACCGAAGGCCGGCCCGCGCGCATCAAGGACATCGACATCGTCGGCAACCAGGCGTTCTCGGACAAGCGGCTGAAGGACCTGTTTGACCTCGACACCGGCAACTGGATGTCGTGGTACACCAAGAGCGACCAGTACTCGCGCGCCAAGCTCAACGCCGACTTGAGGCGCTGCGCTCGTTCTACCTGGCACGCGGCTACCTCGACTTCAAGATCGACTCCACCCAGGTCGCCATGGCGCCGGACAAGGAATCGATCAGCGTCACCGTCAACGTCACCGAGGGCGACCGCTTCGTGGTCTCCGGCGTGTCGCTGGACGGCAACTTCCTCGAGCGCGACGACGAGTTCAAGTCGCTCATCAAGATCAAGCCGGGCGAGGCCTACAACGCCGACCTGGTGGCCGAGACCACGCAGGCCTTCACCGAGCACTTCGGCAACTACGGCTTCGCCTTCGCCCACGTCGAGGCCGTGCCCGAGGTCGACCGCGTCAACAACCGTGTGGCCATCGTCATCAAGGCCGAGCCGTCGCGCCGCGCCTACGTACGCCGCATCAACATCCAGGGCAACACGCGCACGCGCGACGAAGTCATCCGGCGCGAATTCCGCCAGTTCGAATCGAGCTGGTACGACGCCGAGAAGATCCGCCTGTCGCGCGACCGCGTCGACCGCCTGGGCTACTTCACCGAGCTGTCGGTGACCACGGCCGAGGTGCCGGGCGCGCCCGACCAGGTCGACCTGAACGTCGACGTGAAGGAAAAGCCCACCGGCAACGTCACCATCGGCGCCGGCTATTCGTCGGCCGAGAAGCTGGCCTTCACCTTCGGCCTGACGCAGGACAACGCCTTCGGCTCCGGCAACAAGCTCGATCTGCAGCTGAACACCGGCAAGTACAACCGCACCGTGGTGGTCAGCGCCACCGACCCGTACTTCACCGCCAACGGCGTGTCGCGCACGGTGGACGTGTACTACCGCACCCAGAAGCCGTACCAGGACCAGGGCGGCAATTACACGCTGATCACCATGGGCGCGGGCCTGAAGTTCGGTGTGCCCGTCACCGAGCTGGACACCGTTTACCTGGGCATGAACGCCGAGCGCACGCGCATCAAGCCCGGCACCAACATTCCCGCGGCCTACCTGGATTACGCCGAGCGTTTCGGCTACACCAGCTCGGCCTTCCCGTTCACGCTGGGCTGGTCGCGCGATTCGCGCGACAGCGCGCTGGCGCCCAACTCGGGCCGCTACCAGCGCCTGCTGGGCGAGCTGGGCCTGTTCGGCGATGCGCGCTACGTCAAGGCCAACTACCAGTACCAGCAGTACATGCCGCTCAACAAGTTCTACACGCTGGCCTTCAACGGCGAGCTGGGCTGGGGCAAGGGCCTGAGCGGGCGGCCGTTCCCGGTGTTCAAGAACTTCTACTCCGGCGGTCTGGGTTCGGTGCGCGGCTACGAACAGTCCACCCTGGGCCCGCGCGACGTGACCGGCGCCTACATCGGCGGCACGCGCAAGGTCACGCTGAACACCGAGCTCATCATGCCCTTCCCCGGCGCCGGCAACGACCGCACGCTGCGCCTGTTCGGCTTTGTCGACGCCGGCGCGCTGTACGGCGAAGGCGAGAAGATCAGCGGCGATGCGCTGCGCTATTCCACCGGTGTCGGCCTGAGCTGGATTTCGCCCTGGGTCCGCTGCGCTTTGCCTTCGCGGTGCCCCTGCGCAAGCGCCCGGGCGATAGAATCCAGCGTTTCCAATTCCAGATCGGAACCTCGTTTTGAAGCAGTATCTTTCTCGCAGCCTGTGGCTGGCCCTGTGGGCCGGGGCGGTCATGTTGGCACCATCGGTGCAGGCGCAGGATGCCGCGCGCATCGGCTTCGTCAACACCGACCGCATGCTGCGCGAGGCCGCGCCCGCCAAGGCCGCGCAGACCAAGCTGGAGCAGGAGTTCTCGCGCCGCGAGAAGGAGATCGACGACGCCGGCCTGGCGCTGAAGACCGCCTCCGAGCGCTTCGAGCGCGAGGCGCCGACCATGAGCGAAAGCCAGCGCAACACGCGCCAGCGCCAGCTGCTGGAGCAGGATCGCGAGTTCCAGCGCAAGCGCCGCGAATTCCAGGAAGACCTGAACGCGCGCAAGCAGGAAGAACTGCAGCACATCCTCGACCGCGCCAACCGCGTCGTCAAGCAGGTGGCCGAGGCCGAGAAGTACGACGTCATCCTGCAGGAAGCCGTGTACGTCAACCCGCGGCTCGACATCACCGACAAGGTGATCAAGGCGCTGAACGCCGGCAAGTGAGCGCGGCGGCCGGGCACCCTGCCCGGCATCGGACTGTCCTGAGGCACGCGACGTGACACTGAGAACCGGAGCCATCGTCCAGGCCTTGGGCGGCGAACTGTTTGGCGATGCCGATCGCCTCATCACCCGGCTGGCGCCGCTGGAAAGCGCGCAGCCGTCCGAGCTGAGCTTCCTCGTCAACCCCCGGCTCACCCAGGTGCTGGCCGGCAGCCAGGCCGGCTGCGTGATCGTCGGCGCCGCCATGGCCGAGGCCGCCCGCGCCCGCGGCGACTGCATCGTGGCCGACAACCCGCACCTGTACTTCGCCCGCGTCACGCAGATGTGGAAGCGCCTGCACGGCGGCGCGGCGCGGCGCGGCGTGCACCCCAGCGCGGTGGTCCAGGAGGGCGCCTTCGTGCATCCCACGGCCAGCGTGGGCGCGCTGTGCTTCGTCGGGCGCGGTGCGCGCATCGGCGAAGACACCCTGGTCAAGGAGCGCGTGACCATCGGCGAGGACTGCGTGATCGGCGCGCGCTGTGTCATCCAGAGCGGCGCCGTGATCGGCGGCGACGGCTTCGGCTTCGCGCCGCATGAGGGTGCCTGGGAGAAGATCGAGCAGCTCGGCGCCGTGCGCATCGGCGACGACGTGGAGATCGGCGCCAACACCTGCATCGACCGCGGCGCGCTCGACGACACCGTGATCGAGGACGGCGTCAAGCTCGACAACCTGATCCAGATCGGCCACAACTGCCACATCGGCCAGCACACGGCCATGGCCGGTTGCGTGGGCGTGGCCGGCAGCGCACGCATCGGCGCCTACTGCACGGTGGGCGGCGCGGGCATGATCGCCGGTCACCTGACCATCGCCGACCACGTGCATGTGTCGGCGGCCTCGTTCGTCACCCGCTCCATCCTCAAGCCGGGGCATTACACCGGCTTCTTCCCCATCGCCGAGAATCGCGAGTGGGAAAAGAACGCGGCCACGCTCAAGCAGATCCATCGCCTGCGCGACCGCATCAAGCACCTCGAGCAGATGCTGCCCGAGCAGGATCAAGAATGAAATCGGCCGTCAGGCGCCGTGGTACAGGCGTTGACAGCTATCAATTGATGAGCAAAATGCCATGATGGACATCTATCACATCCTGACCAAGCTGCCGCACCGCTACCCCTTCTTGCTGGTCGACCGCGTGCTGGACATCGACCTGCAGGCCAAGACCATCCGCGCGATCAAGAACGTGACGGTGAACGAGCCCTGCTTCACCGGCCACTTTCCCAAGCGCCCGGTGTTTCCCGGCGTGCTGATCCTGGAGGCGCTGGCCCAGTCGTGCGCACTGCTGTCGTTCGAGACCGAGGGCATCGCGCTCGACGACGAGTCGGTGTTCTACTTCGTCGGCATCGACGGCGCGCGCTTCAAGCGGCCGGTGGAGCCGGGCGACCAGCTGGTGCTGCACGCCGCCATGGACCGCTCGCGCGGCGGCATCTATAAGTTCAAGTGCCATGCCGACGTGGACGGCGAGGTGGCGGCCGAGGCCGAGATCATGTGCACCATGAGGAAAGTGGTGTGACCCCCTGAGCCGCGGCATGACCTGTCCCCCTGAGTCCCTTCGCGCCTTCCCCCACGGGGGACACCACCAGTGGCCGGGCCAAGCCCGCTCCACGGTGGCCGCTGGCATGGCCTGCTCCGCGGCCATCTGATTGCTGGTTGGGCATGGCTGCGATTCATCCTACTGCGCTGGTCGACCCGAAGGCCCAACTGGATTCAAGCGTCAGCGTCGGCCCCTACGCCGTCATCGGGCCGCACGTGCGCATCGGCGCCGGCACCACGGTCGGGGCGCACTGCGTGATAGAGGGCCACACCACCATCGGGCAGGACAACCGCATCTTCCAGTTCGCCAGCGTGGGCGCGCAGCCTCAGGACAAGAAATACGCCGGCGAGCCGACCCGGCTGGAGATCGGCGACGGCAACACAATCCGCGAGTTCGTCACCATCAACACCGGCACCGTGCAGGACGAGGGCCTGACCCGCATCGGCCACGACTGCTGGATCATGGCCTACGTCCACATCGCCCACGATTGCCGCCTGGGCGACCACATCATCCTGGCCAACGCCGTGCAACTGGCGGGCCATGTGCACCTGGGCGACTGGGTGTTCCTGGGCGGCCTGACCGGCGTGCACCAGTTCGGCCGCGTCGGCGCGCACGCCATGACGGCCTTCCAGACCCGGCTGGCGCAGGACGTGCCGCCCTTCGTCACCGCCGGCGGCAACCCGGCCGAGGCGCAGAGCATCAACGCCGAGGGGCTCAAGCGCCGCGGCTTTTCGCCCGAGCGCATCACGCTCATCAAGCAGATGTACCGGCTGCTCTACCGCCAGGGCCTGACGCTTCATGCTGCGCGCCAGCAGATCGACGCGCTGCGCGGCGAGGTGGCCGAGGCGGATGCCGACATCGCCCTGATGCAGGATTTCCTGACGTCGGCCACGCGCGGTATCGTGCGCTGAATGCTTCAATTAACATAGCTGCTTGCGCCGGTAAATAGAGGTTTTCAGGTCGTTTTCTCTTGAGAGTGGCTAGAATCAGGCGCAAGCCACTATCAATAAATGACCGCCTGGGGGCGATGCGCCTGGGCCTGGTTCCTATACTCACCGCATGAACGCGCATCCAGCGTCACCGCGCCTGGGCCTTGTCGCTGGCGAAGCCTCGGGCGATCTGCTGGCGGGCCTGCTGCTCGACGGCTTGCGCGCGCGCTGGCCTGGCCTGCAGGCGGCGGGCATCGGCGGCGCGCAGATGGCGGCGCGCGGCTTCGAGGCCTGGTGGCCGGTCGAGAAGCTCTCGGTGCGCGGCTACCTGGAGGTGCTGCCGCGCCTGCCCGAGCTGCTTCGTATCCGCAAGCAGCTGGGCGACCGCCTGCTGGCCGAGCGGCCCGACCTGTTCATAGGCGTCGATGCGCCTGATTTCAATTTCGACCTGGAGGCGCGGCTGAAAGGCGCCGGCCTCAAGACGCTGCACTTCGTCAGCCCGTCGTTCTGGGCCTGGCGGCCCGAGAAGCTGCCAAGCTGAAAGCCGCCGCCGACCACGTGCTGTGCCTGTTCCCGTTCGAGCCCGAGCTGCTGGCCGAACACGGCATTGGTGCCACCTACGTGGGCCATCCGCTGGCCAGCGTGATTCCGCTGAAGCCCGACCGCGCCGCCGCGCGCCGCGCGCTGGGGCTGGCCGAGCAGGGCACCGTGGTGGCCCTGCTGCCGGGCAGCCGCGCCGCCGAGGTCATGCATCTGGGTGCCCGGTTCTTTCAGGCGGCAGCGCTGATCCAGAAAGCGCAACCCGCTACGCAATTCATAGTGCCGGCAGTGCCGCATCTGCAGCCGCAGATCGAAGCTGCCGCCCGCGCCAGCGGGCTGGGCGATGCCGTCAAGGTGCTGCGCGGCCAGTCGCACGCCGCGCTGGCCGCCTGCGACGTGACGCTGATCGCCAGCGGCACCGCCACGCTGGAAGCCGCGCTGTTCAAGCGCCCCATGGTCATCGCCTACGCCATGCCGGGTTTCAGCTACCGGCTGATGGCGGCCAAGCGCCAGTTGCCCTGGATTGGCCTGCCCAACGTGCTGTGCGCGCCGCGCGGCTGGCTGCACCGGCCCGCCAGCGTGGCGCCGCACGACTGGGCCGACCGCCCCGGAGCGCCCTTCGTGGTGCCCGAGCTGATCCAGCACGCCGCCACGCCCGACGCGCTGGCCCGCGCGGTGCTGGACTGGCTGGCGGCGCCTGAGAAAATCGCGGCAGTCCAGCAGCGCTTCACCGCGCTGCACCACGAATTGCAACGCGACACCGCCCAACTCGCCACCGATGCGATCGAAACGCTTCTTGCGCGCTGAGCAAGGCGCCCTGAACTGGGACACGCCCGGCCTGCTGGCCGGCGTGGACGAGGCTGGGCGCGGCCCGCTGGCCGGGCCGGTGGTGGCCGCCGCCGTCATCCTCGACCCGCGCCAGCCCATCGCCGGCCTGGCCGATTCGAAGAAGCTCACGGCGCGCCGGCGCGAGCGCCTGTACGACGAGATTTGCGCCAAGGCGCTGTGCTGCTCCATCGCGCTGGCCAGCGTGGCCGAAATCGACCGCCTCAACATCCTGCAGGCCACGCTGCTGGCCATGCAGCGCGCCGTGGCCGGCCTGCGCCTGCCGCCGGCCAAGGTGCTGGTCGATGGCAACCGCCTGCCCACCCTGGGCGTGCTGGCCGAGGCCATCGTCGATGGCGATGCCACCGTGCCCGCCATCTCTGCCGCCTCCATCCTGGCCAAGGTGCAGCGCGACCGCTGGTGCGCCGAGGTGGATGCGCAATGGCCGCAGTACGGCTTTGCCGCGCACAAGGGTTATGGCACCGCCGCGCACCTGGCGGCGCTGCGCGCGCACGGGGCCTGCGAGCACCACCGCCGCAGTTTCGCGCCCGTGGCGGCGGTGCTGCTGCAAGCCGTGGAGCGCGCATGAGCGTGAACGAGCCGCAGCGCATCACCTCGCGCGACAACGCGTTGCTGAAGGATTTGCGCCGCCTGGCGCAAGGCAATGGCGAATACCGCAAGCAGGGCCGTGTGTGGATCGAAGGCGATCACCTGTGCAGCGCCGCCCTGCTGCGCGGCTGGCGGCCGGCGCTCGCTGTGTTTTCCGAGTCATATTGGCCTCTGGCGACCGCCCATATTGCGCAAGCAGCTACCAAAAACGTAGTGATCGACGATGCGCTGATGAAGACCATCAGCGATCTGCCATCGCCCGCGCCAATGGCCTTCCTGCTCGATCTGCCCGCGGCGCCCACGCTCGACGTGCAGGCGCCCACCGTGGTGCTCGACCGCGTGCAGGACGCCGGCAACGTCGGCTCCATCCTGCGCAGCGCCGCGGCCTTCGGCTTCACGCAGGTGGCGGCGCTCAAGGGCACGGCGCTGCTGTGGTCGCCCAAGGTGCTGCGGGCCGGCATGGGCGCGCACTTCGGCCTGCGGCTGGTCGAAGGGCTGGTGGCCGATGACCTGGCCGCGCTGCAGGTGCCGCTGCTGGTGACCAGCTCGCACGAGGGCGACTGGCTGCACCGCGCCGCGTTGCCCTGGCCCTGCGCCTGGGTGCTGGGGCACGAAGGGCAGGGCGTTGACGCCGCGCTGGCCGCACGCGCCGCCCAGGCGGTGCGCATTGCGCAGCCAGGCGGCGAAGAGTCGCTGAACGTGGCCGCCGCGGCGGCGATCTGCCTGCACGCCAGCGGGGTTTCTCGCGCCTGACGGCACTTTTCTGCCGCAGGCGCGCCGTTATAATCAGAGGCTTTTCTCGAAACAGCGTCGCCCGACCGCACCAAAAGCAACCCTTGTCTATCTGAGAGCTGCCGCGCGTGCCGTTGCGGCCAGCGTGCACGGGCGACCGAATCTCACACGGAGAACCCAGTGCTTTCGTCTCTCGAGGGGAAATTCCCGCCCGCCATCCTGGCGCTTGCCGACGGCAGCTGTTTTCTGGGCCAGTCCATCGGCGCCACCGGCACCACCACGGGCGAAGTGGTGTTCAACACCTCCATGACCGGCTACCAGGAAATCCTGACCGATCCCAGCTACCGCCAGCAGATCGTCACGCTGACCTATCCGCACATCGGCAACGTCGGTGTCAACGACGAAGACGTCGAATCCTCCAAGGTGCAGGCCGCCGGGCTGATCATCAAGGACTTGCCCCTGCTGGTCAGCAACTTCCGCGCCCAGCGCAGCCTGAGCGACTACCTGAAGGCCGAGAACACCGTCGCCATCGCCGGCATCGACACCCGCAAGCTCACGCGCATCCTGCGCACCAAGGGCGCGCAGAACGGCGCCATCGTCGGCCTGCCCGCGGGCGAGCAGCCCACGCCCGCGCGCATCGACGAGGCCCTGGCCGCGGCGCGCAACGCGCCCTCCATGGTCGGGCTCGACCTGGCCAAGGTGGTCAGCACCCAGCGCCCCTACGACTGGAACCAGACCGAGTGGTCGATCGAGGGCGGCTTCGGCACGCAGGACAAACCGCGCTTCAAGGTCATCGCCTACGACTTCGGCGTCAAGAAGAACATCCTGCGCATGCTGGCTGCGCGCGGCTGTGCCGTCACTGTTGTGCCGGCGCAGACCCCGGCGTCGGAAGTGCTGGCGCGCAAGCCGGACGGCGTATTCCTCTCCAACGGCCCGGGCGACCCGGAGCCGTGCGACTACGCCATCGCCGCCGCGCGCGAGCTGATCGACAGTGGCACGCCGGTGTTCGGCATCTGCCTGGGCCACCAGATCATGGCGCTGGCCTGCGGCGCCAAAACCTACAAGATGAAGTTCGGCCACCACGGCGCCAACCACCCGGTGAAGGATCTGCAGGATGGCCGCGTGTCCATCACCAGCCAGAACCACGGCTTCGCGGTCGATGAGAAGACGCTGCCCGCCAACGTGCGCGCCACGCACGTGAGCCTGTTCGACGGCACGCTGCAGGGCCTGGCCTACGTGGACAAGCCGGCGTTCTGCTTCCAGGGCCACCCCGAGGCGCTGCCCGGCCCCACGACGTCGGCTACCTGTTCGACCGCTTCATGGAAAAAATGGCTGCAGCGCCCGCCAAATAAGCGCAAGCAGCTATCGTTATGGGAGTGAACACATGAAGCTGTACAGCTTTCCCCAAGCCGCGCTGGAAAAGGCCATTGCCAAGCGCATGCTCACCCTGCCGCCGCCGCACAGGGAATGGTTTGCCGACCGCTGGTCGCAAAGCCCTACAAGAAGTCCTTCATCGAGCACAAGGCCATGCCGCTGATCACGCTGCTGGCCAAGGGCAAGACCTGGGACGAAGAGACCTTCAACAGCGAGCTTTCCGCGTGGGGCGTCAAGTTCTACGACGCCGAAGCCGAGGTGCTGCGCCCGATGGTGGAAGGCGATGGCGTGATCCAGCTCATGCAGAAGAACATGCCGCCCGAGCGCGTGCAGGCGCTGCTCACCAAGCTGAACGAAGACCGCCATGCCTGAACGGCGCGCGCTGCGTTCACCCCGCCATGCCCGCCGCGCGGGCCGTTCGCGCCTGGGCGCGACGGCCTTGGCGCTGCTGGCGGCGGGTGCGCGCAGCCGCCGCAGGCTCCGGCCGATCTGGTCGAGCGGTTTGCCGACGCCTACGTCCAGCTGCTGCCCCTTGGCCGCGTGATGGATCTGGCTGCTGCGAAAGATGCGCACTGGCCTCTCGGCGAGAAGGCCGGGATGGTGAGCGGCGCGCAACTGGGCTGCGTGCGCCGCGCGATGTCGTCGCCAGTGGTCACGCCACGCCAGCGCCAGGCAGCGCGCGACTACGCGCACGCGCACCCGGCCACGCTGCAGGCTGATCTGCAGATCCTGGAAGCGGGTGCTGCCCGGGTGCTCGGCCAGGCCATGGTGTGGGGCGCCGAAGGCAAGACCACGCAACCGCTGGCCGGTGCCACGGCGGCGGAAGCGCGCGCAGTGGCCGCTTTCGTGCTGGAGCCGCGGTACGCTGACTTGCGGCGTGCCACCGGCGTCGCACAAATGCTCGGCGCCAGTACCCAGTCCAGCCAGGCGATCCAAGGTGGTCGAGGCGTGGCCCAAGGGCTGCTGGTGCACCACCTGACCGACGCCTTTCTCAGCTGCCACATTCCGGTCAAGCTGCTTTACTGATCCAAAGAAATGCCCAAAAGAACCGACCTCAAGAGCATCCTCATCATCGGCGCCGGCCCCATCGTCATCGGCCAGGCGTGCGAGTTCGACTACTCCGGCGTGCAGGCCTGCAAGGCGCTGCGCGAGGAGGGCTACCGCGTCATCCTGATCAACAGCAACCCCGCCACGATCATGACCGACCCGGCCACGGCCGACGTCACCTACATCGAGCCTATCACCTGGCCCACAGTCGAGAAGATCATCGCCAAGGAGCGTCCCGACGCCATCCTGCCCACCATGGGCGGCCAGACGGCGCTGAACTGCGCGCTCGATCTGTGGCGCCACGGCGTGCTGGCCAAGTACAACGTCGAGCTGATCGGCGCCAAGCCCGAGGCCATCGACAAGGCCGAAGACCGCCTGAAGTTCAAGGACGCGATGACGCGCATCGGCCTCGGCTCGGCCAAGAGCGGCATCGCCCACAGCATGGACGAGGCTTGGGCGGTGCAGAAGCACGTGGGCTTCCCGACCGTCATCCGCCCAAGCTTCACGCTCGGCGGCACCGGCGGCGGCATCGCCTACAACCCGGAAGAGTTCGAGACCATCTGCAAGCGCGGGCTGGAGGCCTCGCCCACCAACGAGCTGCTGATCGAGGAATCGCTGCTCGGCTGGAAGGAGTTCGAGATGGAAGTCGTGCGCGACCGCGCCGACAACTGCATCATCATCTGCTCGATCGAGAACCTGGACCCGATGGGCGTGCACACCGGCGATTCGATCACCGTCGCCCCGGCGCAGACGCTGACCGACAAGGAATACCAGGTCATGCGCAACGCCTCCATCGCGGTGCTGCGCGAGATCGGCGTGGACACGGGTGGTTCCAACGTGCAATTTGCGGTCAACCCCAAGGACGGGCGCATGATCGTCATCGAGATGAACCCGCGCGTGAGCCGCTCGTCGGCGCTGGCGTCCAAGGCCACGGGCTTTCCCATTGCCAAGGTGGCGGCCAAGCTGGCGGTGGGCTACACGCTGGACGAGCTGAAGAACGACATCACGGGCGGCGCCACACCGGCCTCGTTCGAGCCGACCATCGACTACGTGGTCACCAAGATTCCGCGCTTCGCGTTCGAGAAATTTCCGCCGCCGACAACCGCCTGACCACGCAGATGAAGAGCGTGGGCGAGGTGATGGCGATTGGCCGCACCTTTCAGGAATCGTTCCAGAAGGCGCTGCGCGGGCTGGAGGTCGGCGTCGACGGCATGAACGAGAAGACGCAGGACCGCGAGTGGCTGGAGAAGGAGCTTGGCGAGCCCGGCCCCGACCGCATCTGGTTCGTCGGCGACGCGTTCGCCGCCGGCTGGTCGCTGGACGAAGTGCACGACCTCACAAAAATAGACAAGTGGTTCCTGGTGCAGATCGAGGAGATCGTCAAGATCGAGCTGGAGCTGGATCAGCACACCGCGAAGCACGGTGACAAGGCGCTCGAGATGCTCTCGAAAGAGGAGCTGTTGACGCTGAAGCAGAAAGGCTTCTCGGACCGCCGTCTGGCAAAGCTGCTGAAGACCACCGACAAGGCCGTGCGCGAGCGCCGCCGCGCGCTGAACGTGCGTCCGGTGTTCAAGCGCGTCGACACCTGCGCCGCCGAATTCGCCACCGACACCGCCTACATGTACTCGACCTACGAGGACGAGTGCGAGGCCGAGCCTTCGAGCAAGAAGAAGATCATGGTGCTGGGCGGTGGCCCCAACCGCATCGGCCAGGGCATCGAGTTCGACTACTGCTGTGTGCACGCCGCGCTGGCGATGCGCGAGGACGGCTACGAGACCATCATGGTCAACTGCAACCCCGAGACGGTGTCCACCGACTACGACACCTCCGATCGCCTGTACTTCGAGCCACTGACGCTGGAAGACGTGCTGGAGATCGTCGACAAGGAAAAACCCACCGGTGTGATCGTGCAGTACGGCGGCCAGACGCCGCTGAAGCTGGCGCTGGGGCTGGAGGCCGAGGGCGTGCCCATCATCGGCACCACGCCCGACATGATCGACGCCGCCGAAGACCGCGAGCGCTTCCAGAAGCTGCTGCACGAGCTGAAGCTGCTGCAGCCGCCCAACGCCACCGCGCGCACTGAAAGTGAAGCGCTGGAGAAGGCCGCCGAACTGGGCTACCCGCTGGTGGTGCGCCCCAGCTACGTGCTGGGCGGCCGTGCGATGGAAATCGTGCACGAGCAGCGCGACCTGGAGCGCTACATGCGCGAGGCGGTGAAGGTCAGCAACGACTCGCCCGTGCTGCTGGACCGCTTCCTGAGCGACGCCATCGAATGCGACGTCGACGCCGTGCGCGACAGCACCGGCCGCGTGTTCATCGGCGGCGTGATGGAGCACATCGAGCAGGCCGGCGTGCACTCGGGCGACTCGGGCTGCTCGCTGCCGCCGTACTACCTCAAGCAGGCCACCATCGACGAACTCAAGCGCCAGACCGCCGCCATGGCTGAAGGCCTGAACGTGGTCGGCCTGATGAACGTGCAGTTCGCCATCCAGGAAGTGCCGCAGGACGATGGCACGAAGAAGGACGTGATCTACGTGCTGGAGGTGAACCCGCGCGCCAGCCGTACCGTGCCCTTCGTCAGCAAGGCCACCGGCATCCAGCTGGCCAAGGTGGCCGCGCGCGTCATGGCCGGCCAGTCGCTGGATGCGCAAGGCGTGGGCGCCGAGGTCACGCCGCCGTACTTCAGCGTCAAGGAGGCCGTGTTCCCCTTCGTCAAGTTCCCCGGCGTGGACACCATCCTCGGCCCCGAGATGAAGTCCACCGGCGAGGTGATGGGCGTGGGCAAGACCTTCGGCGAAGCCTTCATCAAGGCCCAGATGGGCGCCGGCGAGCGCCTGCCCAAGCCCCTGAAGGCCGACGGCACGCCGGCCGGCAAGGTGTTCCTGACGGTGAAGCAAAGCGACAAGCCGACCGCGGTGCAGATCGCGCGCGACCTGGCGGCCATGGGCTTCAGCCTGGTGGCCACCAAGGGCACGGCGCAGGCCATCCGCGATGCGGGCGTGGCCTGCGACACGGTGAACAAGGTCACCGAAGGCCGCCCGCACATCGTCGACATGATCAAGAACGGCGAGATCTCGCTGGTCATCAACACGGTGGAAGAGCGCCGCAACGCCATTGCCGACAGCCGCGCCATCCGCACCAGCTCGCTGTTGGCGCGCGTGCCCACCATCACCACCATCGCCGGCGCCGAGGCGGCCGTCGAAGGCATGAAGTTCATGGACAAACTGGGGGTGGTGTCGGTGCAGGAGATGCACGCCGAACTGGCGTAGGAACGGCGGACACCCACCACCGGGGCGGCATAATCCGCCCCATTCACCACACCGCCGAGGGGCAACGCTCGGCGGTTTCCTTTGAATCGAGAGACAAGCCATGGCCACCATCCCCATCACCAAGCGCGGCGCCGAGAAGCTGAAGGAAGAGCTGCACCGCCTGAAGACCAAGGACCGCCCCGAGGTCATCAACGCCATCGCCGAGGCGCGCGCGCAGGGCGACCTGAGCGAGAACGCCGAATATGACGCCGCCAAGGACCGCCAGGGCTTCATCGAAGGCCGCATCAAGGAGGTCGAGGGCAAGCTGGCCGCCGCCCAGGTGATCGACCCGGCCTCGCTGGATGCCGGCGGCAAGGTGGTGTTCGGCGCCACGGTCGATCTGGAAGAGGAAGACTCGGGCGAGCAGGTGACCTACCAGATCGTCGGCGAGGACGAGGCCGACCTGAAGCACGGGCTGATCAACATCAGCAGCCCGATCGCCCGCGCGCTGATCGGCAAGGAAGAGGGCGACACGGCGGTGGTGCAGGCGCCGGGTGGTGACCGGCACTATGAAATCATCGCCGTCCGCTACGTCTGACCGGGGCGGTTGCCATGCTGAACGCGCGCATCGTCACCTTCGCCAGCGCCCTGTGGTGGGGCAGCCTGACGGCGGTCGGCTTCATGGTGGTGCCGCTGCTGTTCAAGTTTCTGCCCACGCCGGCCCTGGCCGGCAACATGGCGGCCCGGCTGTTCACGGCGCAGACTTGGGTGGCGGTGGCGTGCGGTGTGGTGCTCCTGCTTTCCCTGAAGAATCAGGCCACGGCGCAGGCGGGCAGGGCGCGGTCAGCTCTGTTTTTGTAGTTCTCGGCCTGCTGCTGGCCTTGCTGATCGAGTTTGCCGTGGCGCCGCGCATCGTGGCGCGCGAGAATCTGCGCCTGTGGCACGGCGTGGGCACGCTGATGTACGCCGTGCAATGGCTGTGCGCCGCCATCGTGCTGTGGCGCCTGGCCGATGACAAGCGGGGGTGATGGCATGGATTCGCAGATCGTCGAGATCGACTTCAACGACTGGGCCCAGGCCCACAGCCGGCCCGAGTGGACGGCCGCGCTGGAGGCCGGCAAGGTGCTGTTCTTTCCGCGCCTGGGTTTTGCCGTGCAGCCCGACGAGCAGGCGCTGCTGCGCGAGGACATGCTGGCGCCGAAGTCGCGCAACGTCAGTCTGGGCGCCGACGGCGTGCTGAAGGGTGCGGCCGGCAGCGCCGCCGAGCAGCAGGCGCTGGCGGCGATGGTGGGCCGTTTTCGCCAGCAGGCGCTGCGGCTGGTGGACGACCTGCTGCCCGAATACCAGGGCCTGTTGCGCATCGCGCCCACCAGCTTTCGTCCCAGGCAGGTGGAGACGCGCGCGCAGTCGGTGCGCGCCGACGACCAGCGCATGCACGTGGATGCCTTCCTCGCGCCCCAGCTATGGCGAGCGGCTGCTGCGCGTGTTCACCAACCTGAACCCGCAGGGCGTGCCACGCGTGTGGCGCGTGGGCGAGGACTTCGAGACCATCGCGCGCCGCTACCTGCCCCAGGCCAAGCCTTACCGACTGTGGCAAGCCAAGGTGCTCAACGCCGTGCACGCCACCAAGTCATTGCGCAGCGAGTACGACCACCTGATGCTGCAACTGCACGACCTGATGAAGTTCGACGAGGCGTACCAGAAGAACGGCACGCAGGTGACGGTGCCGTTTCCGCCCGGCAGCGTGTGGGTGTGCTTCTCGGATCAGGCCACGCACGCGGTGATGAGCGGCCAGTTCATGATGGAGCAGACGCTGTACCTGCCGCCCGGCAAGGAGGTCGATCCGCAGGCCAGCCCGCTGGCGATCCTGACCCGGCTGATGGGCCGCCCGCTGGTGGGCGTGGGTGCGCGCACGGCGCGCTGAAAGCGCCGCGATTCGCGCCGCCGCCGCGCCTTCGCAAAGTCATCCTGATCAGCTGGATAAGGGGAGTATCTGGCTGTAACTCTTGATTGGCGGGCGCTGGCGATGGGGCGCTGGGGAGTATGTGATCCTCGGCAGACCTTTCATGCCGCTTTGCGCACCGAACGATGACCCATGTCCGTGGCTGGCGCCGCATGAACCATGGTGAATGGTTTCCGGGTCATTGAAGCGCAGCGCAGCCATTCGTCATGGTTGCTTGCCGAGTCACCCGTCTCCGGCAGCGTTGTGGGAGCGGGCTTGCCCGCGATCAAGCGTTCGTGACGACGAGGCGCCGCCATCGCGGGCAAGCCCGCTCCTACACCGCGGATGCGGTCCGCGCGTCAACCGAGACTGCTTGATGATCAAGCGTTCTTGAAAGCCGATGCGTCTCAGGGGCACGCGCCGGCGCGCTGCCTGCTGCCAGTGCGAGCGGCTGCAGCACCGGCCGGGAAAGGCGCGGCACGCCACATACTCCCAGCCATGCGATCCGCTAGCGCCCGAAATACGGACGCTGGTGGTGCATACTCCCTAAAATCAATTCAGGAAGGGGCTGACGCTGCTTCAGCCCTTCCACGCATCGGCCACCCAGGTGGCCGGCTGGATGTGGTGAAAGCGCTTGTTGCGCCGCCCCGCCAGTGCGTCGTGCGGGTTCACCTCGCCGTGGAAGATGATGATGCGCGCGCCCTGCGGCACGAAAGGCGGCTTCCAGTAATTGGTCGGCCAGGCCGGGATGCAGTGGTACTTGAAGCTGGGGCACCAGCCGACGGGCCAGTAGCTCAGCTTGCCCTGCCTGTGCAGAAAATGCGAGAGGAAGTCCTGCTCGTTGCGGTATTCCTTTGCGCCTCCTCCATGTGGCCACGGAAGTACGCCAGCGCATCGGCATGCGCGCCCAGCGTGAAGCGGTACACCGACGAGTTGCCCACGATGCGCTCGCCGAAGCGCCAGAAGCGCGGGTAGTCCTTGATGATCAGGAACTCGCCGGGTTGGGTGAAGAAGTCGTCCAGGCTGCCGACGATCACCACGTCCAGATCGAGGAACAGCGCCGTGCCGCGCAGGCCGTGCAGGTCGGCCTCGAAGGTGGTCAGCTTCTTCCACGCGCCGTCGCGCTGGCCGGGCTTGAGCTGCAGGTTCAGCGGCGGGATGGGCAGGCATTGCACCTCGGGGCGGATGCCGCTGGCGTCGTCCGTCAGGCAGACGAAGTTGAAGTCGCCGTGCAGGTGGCGGCGCACCATGCCGTACAGGCGGTTGACGTATTCGGGCCCGTACTTGGTGCCCCACTTCATGCACAGAATGTGCCGCTGGCCCTTGTCCGACATGCGCTAGTAGCTCTGTTTTTATAGAAACGAGTGGCTGCGGAGCAAGCCGTGCGAGGACGCCGCGGAGCGGGCTTGGCCCGGCCGCTGGCGTCGTCCCCTCTGGGGAAGGCGCTGAAGGCGACTCAGGGGGTGTCATGTCCGGTTCTTCTTGACTGATTTTTGCTTGGGCGCGGCTTTCTTCAGCTTGCCGCCGGGCGTCAGCCGCTGGTTGCCCAGCACGCGCACCACGCGCACTTGCGGGCGCTGGCCGCCGCGCTTGCTGTACTTCAGCACCTTCACGTCCTTGGGGCCGGCCATGCGGTCTTCGTCCTCGGCGCGCGCCTTCTTCGGCTGGGGCCGCCACAGCACCAGCAGCTTGCCGATGTGCTGGATGGGCGCGGCGTTCAGCTCGTCGGCCAGTTGTTGGTAGATCGCCTCGCGCGCGGCGCGGTCGTCGCCGTGCACGCGGATCTTGATCAGGCCGTGGGCGTTCAGCGCCGCGTCGGTCTCCTTCATGACCGCGGGCGTCAGGCCGTCGCCGCCGATCATGACCACGGGGTCGAGGTGGTGCGCTTCGGCGCGGTGCGCCTTGCGCTCGGCAGGGGTCAGTTCGATGTGCGGCATGGGCGTGATTATCGTGGTGCCGCGCGGATGACGAAATGATCCCGGTGCTGCGCACCGCCATGACGGCCGCTGACGCGGCCATGAAACCGGGCACGGGGTGCGCTGATCAACTGAACGTGGTCATTCCGTCATCGACGGTGCGCAGCACCCAGGTCATGGCGCCGCGCCAGCGGTGCCGGCATTGGACAATAGCGCCATGAAGGTCAAAACCAAGAGCAAGAAGGTCAACAAGGCATGGCTGGCCGATCACCTGAACGACCCGTACGTCAAACAGGCGCAGAAGGACGGCTATCGCGCCCGTGCGGCCTACAAGCTGAAGGAGATCGACGAGACGCTGGGGCTCATCAAGCCCGGCATGCGCGTGGTCGATCTGGGCAGCACGCCCGGTGCCTGGAGCCAGTACCTGCGCCGGCGCCTGTCGCCCGGCGGCGCGGCGATGGGCGCGCTCGATGGGGTCATCGTCGCGCTCGACATCCTGCCGATGGAGCCGATCGAGGGCGTGCAGTTTCTGCAGGGCGACTTCCGCGAGGACGCCGTGCTGGCGCAGCTGAGCGAGGTCGTGGGCGGCCAGCCGGTGGACGTGGTGGTGTCCGACATGGCGCCCAACCTGTCGGGCATCGAATCGAGCGATGCGGCGCGCATCAGCCACCTGGTGGAACTGGCGGTGGATTTTGCGCAGGCGCACCTGAAGCCCGGCGGGGCGCTGGTGGTGAAGCTGTTTCACGGCAGCGGCTACAGCCAGCTGGTCAAGCTGTTCAAGGAGCGCTTCAAGGTCGTCAAGCCGATCAAACCCAAGGCCTCGCGCGACAAATCGTCGGAAACCTTTCTGGTGGGCATCGGTCTGAAGAACGCTGCGTGAGCGCACAGTCTTGACCCGTGTCAAGGGTTGAAGCTGAATGTGTTTCGGATGCGGGTGATTCCCCGCCGCTTTTCGGCATTAATACGGGTTCTCCCCGCAGGGACACCGGCTTCGTCTGACGTCGGCGCCAGGTTGAAATGCCTAAAATGACCCGCATGTACCCGGCATTGCCGGGTTTTCTGACTGGAGCGCAAGGCTTTGAAAAATCAATGGTTCTCGAAGATCGCCGTCTGGATGGTGATCGCCATGGTGCTGTTCACTGTGTTCAAGCAGTTCGACGGCGGCCGCATGGCCAGCGCCAGTCACATGGCCTATTCCGACTTCCTGGAAGAAGTGCGCAACAACCGTGTGAAAAGCGCCACCATCCAGGAGGGCCAGGGCGGCACCGACATCGTGGCGACGATGAACGACGACCGCCGCGTGCGCACGCAAGCCACCTACCTGGATCGCGGCCTGGTCGGTGACCTGATCAACCACGGCATCAAGTTCGACGTCAAGCCGCGCGAGGAAGGCTCGCTGCTGATGACCCTGCTCGTCAGCTGGGGCCCGATGCTGCTGCTGATCGGCGTGTGGGTCTACTTCATGCGCCAGATGCAGGGCGGTGGCAAGGGCGGCGCGTTCAGCTTCGGCAAGAGCAAGGCGCGCATGCTGGACGAGAACAACAACACCGTTACCTTCGCCGACGTGGCCGGCTGCGACGAAGCCAAGGAAGAAGTCAAGGAGGTCGTCGACTTCCTGAAAGACCCGCAGAAATTCCAGAAACTCGGCGGCCGCATTCCGCGCGGCCTGCTGCTGGTCGGCCCGCCCGGCACCGGCAAGACGCTGCTGGCCAAGTCGATCGCCGGCGAGGCCAAGGTGCCGTTCTTCAGCATTTCGGGTTCCGACTTCGTCGAGATGTTCGTCGGCGTGGGTGCGGCGCGCGTGCGCGACATGTTCGAGAACGCCAAGAAGAACGCGCCCTGCATCATCTTCATCGACGAGATCGACGCCGTCGGCCGCCAGCGTGGCGCGGGCCTGGGTGGCGGCAACGACGAGCGCGAGCAGACGCTGAACCAGATGCTGGTCGAGATGGACGGCTTCGAGACCAACCTGGGCGTGATCGTGGTCGCGGCCACCAACCGCCCCGACATCCTGGACGCCGCGCTGCTGCGCCCCGGCCGCTTCGACCGCCAGGTCTACGTCACGCTGCCCGACATCCGCGGCCGCGAGCAGATCCTGAACGTGCACATGCGCAAGATCCCGATCGGCCAGGACGTGAGCCCCAGCGTCATCGCGCGCGGCACGCCCGGCATGAGCGGCGCCGACCTGGCCAACCTGTGCAACGAGGCCGCGCTGATGGCCGCGCGCCGCAACGCCCGCGTGGTCGAGATGCAGGACTTCGAGAAGGCCAAGGACAAGATCCTGATGGGTCCCGAGCGCAAGAGCATGGTCATGCCCGAGGAAGAGCGCCGCAACACGGCCTACCACGAGAGCGGCCACGCGCTGATCGGCAAACTGCTGCCGAAGTGCGACCCGGTGCACAAGGTCACCATCATCCCGCGCGGCCGCGCGCTGGGCGTGACCATGAGCCTGCCCGAGCAGGACCGCTACAGCTACGACAAGGAATACATGCTGAACCAGATCAGCATGCTGTTCGGTGGCCGCATCGCCGAAGAAGTGTTCATGAACCAGATGACCACCGGTGCCAGCAACGATTTCGAGCGCGCCACCAACCTGGCACGCGACATGGTCATGAAGTACGGCATGAGCGAGGCGCTGGGTCCCATGGTCTATGCCGAGAACGAGGGCGAGGTGTTCCTGGGCCGCAGCGTGACCAAGACCACCAACATCTCGGAAGAGACCATGCAGAAGGTCGACGCCGAGGTGCGCCGCATCATCGACGAGCAGTACGCGCTGGCGCGCAAGCTGATCGAGGACAACCAGGACAAGATGCACGCCATGGCCAAGGCGCTGCTGGACTGGGAAACCATCGACGGCGAGCAGCTCGACGACATCATGGCCGGCCGCGCGCCGCGCCCGCCGCGCGACTTCACGCCGCGCACGCCGTCGTCCGGCGGCAGCGGCGGCACGCCCGCCGCCAAGCCGGCCGACGCGGCACCGACGGTGGCCTGAGCTCCACACTCAATACCCAACAGCCGGACGCAGAGGACGCAGAGATTACGCAGAGGACGCAAAAGGACAGCCAAAATTTGGTTTTCTTTTTGCGTCCTTCGCGAATCTTTGCGCCCTTCGCGTCCGGCTGTTGCGTTTTCTAGCCCATGAATTCCTGGAAGACCACCCGCTTCGAGATCGACCTCGGCCAGCCGCGGGTGATGGGCATCGTCAACGTCGCGCCCGACTCGTTTTCTGATGGCGGCGAACATGCCGACACCGCCGCGGCGCTGCGGCATTGCGAGCAGCTGCTGAAGGACGGCGCGCACATCCTCGACATCGGCGGCGAATCGACCCGCCCGGGCAGCGCCGCGGTACCGCTGGGAGTGGAGCTGGCGCGCGTGGTGCCGCTGGTGCGTGAAGCGGTCAAGCTGGGCGTGCCGATCTCCGTCGACACCTACAAGCCCGAGGTGATGGCGGCGGTGCTGGACGCGGGCGCCGACATCATCAACGACATCTGGGGCCTGCGCCGCGCCGGCGAAGCGGGTGGCCCCAGCGCGCTCGACGTGGTGCGCGGCCACCCGGCCTGCGGCGTGTGCCTGATGCACATGCACCGCGATCCGCAGACCATGCAGGTGGCCCCTATGGATGGCGATGTGGTGCCGCAGGTGCTTCATTTTCTGGAGCAGGCCGGTCAAACCCTGCAAGCGCAGGGGTACAAAAGAATCGCATCGTGCTGGACCCCGGCGTCGGCTTCGGCAAGACCGTGGCGCAGAACTTCGCGCTGCTGGCGCGCCAGGCCGAGCTGCTGCAGGCCGGCTATCCGCTGCTGCTGGGCTGGTCGCGCAAGTCCTCCATCGGTGCGGCGCTGCAGGGCGATGCGGCGGAGCCACCGCCACCCGCTGCCCGCGTGACCGGCAGCGTCGCCGCCGCGCTGATGGCGGTGGAGCGCGGCGCCGCCATCGTGCGCGTGCACGATGTCCGCGAGACGGTGCAGGCGCTGCAGGTGCTGGCCGCCGTGCGCGCCGCCGGCGAGCGCCCCGGCGCCTGACGCGGCCTTCGCGCCGCCGCCGCCCGCGCCCGGCGGCGGCTGGCGCACCACCGTCGGCAGAATCCGACGCCCGGCACGGTTTTGATGAATATCAACCTCGGACGCATTTGATGGTCGCAAAATTCAACCATCAACACGAGGAAGAGACCATGAAATTCACCCGACGTCAATGGATGGGCGCCAGTGCCGCAGGCACGATGGGCGCAGTGGTGGCCGGTGCCGAGCTGTCGCCTCTGGCCAAGGTTTTCGCGGCCGAGCCGGATGCCGCAGCGCAGTTGGCCGCGCTGAAGAGCTTCAGCGGCAAGGTACCCCATGCCACGCACTACGGACCGATGATCGCCACGGTGCAGAAGGGCAGGATCGTCAAGGTCGAGCCGCACGCCACCGACAGGATGCCCACGCCCATCCTCACCGAGGGCGTGCTGGACCGCACCTACGACAAGACCCGCGTGGCCGGCCCCATGGTGCGCAAGGGCTACCTGGACTGGGTGCAGAACGGTTACCAGGGCAGCAGCAAGCCCGAACTGCGCGGCAAGGACGAATGGGTCCAGGTGAGCTGGGACACCGCCCTCGGCCTGACCGCCAAGGCCATCCTCGACACCATCGAGAAGCATGGCAACGAAGGCTGCTTCAGTTCCAGCTACGGTGGCTGGTCGCACGCCGGCATCTTCCGCCCCAATGTGCTGCAAGGCCGCTTCTTCAACCTGCTGGGCGGCTCGTCGATTACCACTGGGGACTACTCGGCCGGCGCCGGCCAGGTGGTGCTGCCAATGGTGATTGGTGACATGGAGGTCTATTCGGCCCAGAGCGCCTGGGAAACCCTGCGCGACAACACCGAACTGGTGGTGTTCGTGGGCTGCGACCCGGACAAGAACAACCGCGTCGAATACACCGTGTGCGACCACGAGATGTACAGCGGCTGGGACGCCATCAAGAAGGCGGGCGTCAAGTTCATCTCCATCAACCCGCAGGTCACCACCACCGACGAGAAGATGGGTTCGGAGTGGGTGAAGATCATCCCCAACACCGACACCGCCCTGTTCCTGGCCATGAGTTACCACCTCATCAGCCAGAAAAAGCACAACCAGGCCTTCATCGACAAGTACACCGTCGGCTTCGACAAGTTCCGCGCCTACCTGGAAGGCAAGGACAAGGACGGCACGCCCGCCAAGACGCCCGAGTGGGCGGCCAGGATCACCGGCATCCCGGCCGCGAAGATCCGCGAGCTGGCCGAGCTGATGGCCTCCAAGCGCACGCAACTGGCGGCTTCGTGGGCCATCCAGCGCGCGCACCATGGCGAGATGCCCTACTGGGCCATCGTCAACTTCTGCTGCGTGCTGGGCAACATCGGTCTGCCGGGGCAGGGCGTCGGCTTCTCGTGGCACTACGGCGGTGGCGGCACCGCGCAGTCGGGCGGCACGGCGCCCACCGGCCTGTCACAGGGCCGCAACCCGGTCAAGAAAATCTGCCCCGCCTCGCGCATCAGCGAGATGCTGCTGAACCCCGGCAAGGAGTTCACCTACAACGGCAGCAAATACACCTACCCCAAGGTCAAGCTGATCTACAACGCCGGCAACAACGCGTTCTCGCACCAGCAGGATCTGAACGAACTGGCGCGCGCCATCCAGGATGTCGACACCATCATCTGCCACGAACCCTGGTGGAACGGCTCGGCCCGCTGGGCCGACATCGTGCTGGCCGCCACCACCACGGTGGAGCGCAACGACATCTCCTCGGCCGGCACCTACAGCATCGACAAGGTGTACGCCATGAAGCAGATCGTGGCGCCCCAGGGCGATGCGCTGGACGACTACGAAATCTTCCGCCGCCTGTCGGCGCTGCTGGGCATCGAATACGCCTTCACCGAAGGCCTGACGCCCATGGACTACGTCAAGGCCGCCTACAACGCCAGCAGCGCGGCCAAGGACACGCCGTTCGAGAAGTTCTGGAAAGAGGGCATGGCCCGCATCCCCGTGCCGCCCGAGGCGCGCAAGTGGGTGCGCCATGGCGACTTCCGCGCCGACCCGGCGCAGAACCCGCTGCACACCACCAGCGGCAAGATCGAGATGTACTCGTCGACCATCGACAAGATGAACATCCCCGACATGCCGCCCATGCCCAAGTGGCTGGAGCCGGGCGAGTGGCTGGGCAACGCGCGCAAGGGCCAGGTGCACGTGGTCAGCCCGCACCCCTACTGGCGCCTGCATTCGCAGATGAACAACTCGGCACGCCTGCGCAAGCGCTACACGGTGCAGACGCGCGAGCCCCTGGTGCTGAGCGAAGAAGACGCCAAGGCCAACGGCATCCAGGATGGCGACCTGGTGGAGCTGTACAACGACCGCGGCGCGGTGGTGGTGGGTGCCCGCGTGTCCAAGCACATCATGCCCGGCGTGGTGAGCCTGCAGGAGGGCGCCTGGCCGCAACTCGACAGCAAGGGGCGCTGCAACAACGGCCTGATCAACTTCCTGACCAGCAGCCGGCGCTCCAGCGGGTTGACGCAGGCGACGACAGCCAACACCTGCATCGCCTCGATCCGCAAGTGCACCGACGCCGATCCGGGTGGCACCAAGGCCTTCGATCCGCCGAAGATCGTCAAGAGCGACGTCAAGTTCGACGAGAAGTTCTACGGCTTCGACCGCGGCGCCGCGCTGCGCGAGAAATCGATGGCCTCGCTCTCGCCGGCCGAGAAGATCTACTACCAGCGCTGCACCGTGTGCCACGGCCCGCGCGATCCGGGCCAGTTCACCGAGAAGCAGTGGCTCGGCATCACGCCCAGCATGTTCCAGCGTGCCGGCCTGGACGATGCGCAGCAGAAGACGGTGCTGGATTTCCTGCTGGCCAACGCCAAGAAGTGAGCGACCACGCGGCGCCTGTGGGGCGCCGCGGCGCTTGCTCTGCCCTGTGGCCCCGCGCACCCGCGCGGGGTTTTTTCATTCGCGCCGATAATCCGGCCTGAACTACCAAAACCATAGCTTCCAGCGCAGGGAGGGCAGGCCCATGAGTCGAAAACTGTTTGGCACCGACGGCATCCGCGGCACCGTGGGGCAGCACCCCATCACGCCCGACCTGGTGCTGCGCCTGGGCCATGCCGTGGGCCGCGTGCTCAAGCGGCACGAGCCGAACCCGCTGGTGCTGATCGGCAAGGACACCCGCATCTCGGGCTACATGCTGGAGAGCGCGCTGGAGTCGGGCCTGAACTCCGCCGGCGCCAGCGTGGTGCTGCTGGGCCCGGTGCCAACCCCGCCGTCGCCTACCTCACGCGGGCGCAGCGCGCCAGCCTGGGCGCGGTCATCAGCGCCAGCCACAACGCCTATCCCGACAACGGCATCAAGTTCTTCAGCGCCCAGGGCACCAAGCTGCCGGACGAATGGGAGCAGCAGGTGGAGGCCGCGCTGGCCGAGCCGCCGCAATGGGCCGACTCGGCCCACCTGGGCCGCGCGCGCCGGCTCGATGACGCGGCCGGCCGCTACATCGAGTTCTGCAAGGGCACCTTCAGCAGCCACCTGCGCCTGCGCGGCATGAAGATCGTGGTGGACGCCGCCCACGGCGCTGCCTACCAGATCGCGCCGCAGGTGTTCCACGAGCTGGGCGCCGAGGTGGTGGCCATCGGTTGCGCGCCCGACGGCCTGAACATCAACGACGGCGTGGGCGCCACCCACCCCGAGGCGCTGGTGCGCGAGGTCATCGCGCGGGGCGCCGACTATGGCATCGCGCTCGATGGAGACGCCGACCGCCTGCAGATGGTGGATGCCAGCGGCCGCCTGTTCAACGGCGACGAACTGCTGTACGTGCTGGCCGCCGACCGGCTGGCGCACCGCCAGGCCAAGGGCAAGCCGCGCGGCACCGAGCTGGGCGGCGTGGTCGGCACGCTGATGACCAACCTGGCGGTGGAACTGGGCATTCAGCGCCTGGGCTACGAGTTCGTGCGCGCCAAGGTGGGCGACCGCTACGTGCTGGAAGAGCTGCACCGGCGCGGCTGGATCCTGGGCGGCGAGGGCTCGGGCCACCTGCTGATGCTGGACCGCCACAGCACGGGCGACGGCCTGGTGTCGGCGCTGCAGGTGCTGCGCGCCTGCGCCGCCAGCGGGCGCACCGTGGCCGAGCAGTTGGCCGGCGTGCAGCTGTTCCCGCAGACGCTCATCAACGTGCGCCTGCAGCCCGGGCAGGACTGGCAGCAGAACGCGCGGCTGCAGGACGAAACCCGCGCCGTCGAGGCTGAACTGGCCGGCACCGGCCGCGTGCTGATCCGCGCCAGCGGCACCGAGCCGCTGGTGCGCGTGATGGTCGAGGCGCAGGACGCCGCCCAGGCGCAGGCGTGCGCCGAGCGGCTGGCGGCGACGATTCTGGAGGGTTGATGGCGACGGCTGCCGGCATGCGCTGGCGTTGGGGGCGCCAAAAACAAGCGATAGCCATTTGGCACCATTTTGAATCTTCAAAATGAGAGCTGCTGGCGCCCGTCATTCGGGCGGTAGACCCGGTTTTCATGGTCAGAAAAATTTGCAAGGTCCCCCCATTTTTCTGCTGTCCGGGCTGGCGCTCGATGGCCGGCGCTGACGCCGCGGCCATCGAGCGCGGCCAAGTCATCAGGGCGCGGACGCACTGGCGATAATCCCCGCACTGTGAAACGCGATTCGCTGGCCTCGTCCGAGGTCAATCTTTCCGAAGCCGACGGCATCCGCTACCTGCACCTGGGCACCGAATGGGTGCAGGGCAGCATGCGCATCAATGCGCCGTTCGACATCGACCTGGAATACGTGCAGCGCATGATGGCCTGGCTGCTGTTCGTGCCGCCTGAAAACGTGGCCGGCCGCCACGCCATGCAGTTGGGCCTGGGCGCGGCGGCGCTCACCAAGTTCTGCTACAAGAAACTGCGCATGACCTGCACCGCGGTCGAGATCAACCCGCGCGTGGCCGACGTGTGCCGCGCCTGGATGCGCCTGCCGCCCGAGGACGAGCGCCTGCGCGTGGTCATTGCCGACGCTGCGCGCGAAATCCGCCAGGCCGAATGGCTGGGCACGGTGGACGCGCTGCAGGTCGACCTGTACGACGCGCAGGC
The DNA here is from genome assembly GCF_013423955.1 of Ottowia beijingensis. Classification (GTDB taxonomy): domain Bacteria; phylum Pseudomonadota; class Gammaproteobacteria; order Burkholderiales; family Burkholderiaceae_C; genus Ottowia; species Ottowia beijingensis. The sequence goes on from NZ_JACCKX010000001.1 coordinate 2,898,061, forward strand.
CGCCGCGCCGGTGCTCGACAGCCCCGACTTCTACGCCGACTGCCGCCACCTGCTGACCGACGAGGGCTGCATGACGGTGAACCTGTTCGGCCGCACCGCCAGCTTCGAGCGCAGCCTGGAAAGCATTGCCAGCGCCTTCGGCCCCCGCGCCGTGTGGCAGTTCAAGCCCACGCGCGAGGGCAACACCGTGGTGCTGGCGCAGCGCACGCCCAGCCGCCCCAAGCGCGACGTGCTGCAGCTGCGCGCCGAAGCCATCGAGGCGCGCTGGGATCTGCCGGCCACCAAGTGGCTCAAGGTTTTCAAGGCACTCGAAAAATGAAGCGCTCCACCCGCCCCGCGCCGCTCGCCACGGTCGTTCCCTACGTCGGCCCCGTGCACTGGCGGCACCTGGTCGAATGGCTGCGTGACGATGGCGTGATCACCCCCGCCGAGGCCGAGCGCACCATCGCCCGCTGCTCGCAGGCCGAAAGCGCGCAGCCCGCGCTGGTGCGCCTGGCCGCCGTGGGCGTGGCGCGCGCCAGCGACGGCGCGCCGATGGACGTGGAAGAGCTGACGCAGCACCTGGCGCGCCGCGCCGGGCTGGAGTACCTGCGCATCGACCCGCTGAAGGTGGATGCCGGCAAGGTCTCCGACACCATGAGCGCCAGCTATGCCGAGCGCCACAAGGTGCTGCCGGTGCAGGTCACCGCGGCCGAGGTGGTGGTCGCCACCAGCGAGCCCTTCATCGACGACTGGGTGGCCGAGGTGGAGCGCCAGTCGCGCCGCACGGTGCGCCGCGTGGTGGCCAACCCGGCCGAGATCAAGCGCTACACGGGCGAGTTCTTCGCCCTCGCCAGGTCGGTGCGCGCGGCCATCAAGAGCGGCAGCGGCGCCGGCACCACCAGCTTCGAGCAGCTGGTGGAACTGGGCAAGAGCGGCAAGCAGCTCGACGCCAACGACCAGGGCGTGATCCAGGTGGTCGACTGGCTGTGGCAGTACGCCTTCGACCAGCGCGCCAGCGACATCCACCTGGAGCCGCGGCGCGACCAGGGCGTGATCCGCTTTCGCATCGACGGCGTGCTGCACCCGGTGTACCAGGTGCCGCCGGGCGTGATGAACGCCATCACCGCGCGCGTCAAGCTGCTGGGCCGCATGGACGTGGTGGAAAAACGCCGCCCGCAGGACGGCCGCATCAAGACGCGCAACCCCGGCGGCGACGAGATCGAGATGCGCCTCTCGACGCTGCCCACGGCCTTCGGCGAGAAGCTGGTGATGCGCATCTTCGACCCCGACACGGCGGTGAAGGACCTGGCGGCGCTGGGCTTCTCGCCTCACGACGCGGCGCGCTGGGAGCAGCTGGTGCAGCGCCCGCACGGCATCATCCTGGTCACCGGGCCCACGGGCTCGGGCAAGACGACGACGCTGTATTCCACCCTGCGCCGTGTGGCCACGGAAGAGGTCAACGTCAGCACCATCGAGGACCCGATCGAGCGCATCGACCCGGCGCTGAACCAGACGCAGGTGCAGCCGCAGCTCGAATTCAGCTTTGCCGAGGGCGTGCGCGCGCTGATGCGGCAAGACCCGGACATCATCATGATCGGCGAGATCCGCGACCTGGAAACCGCCGAGATGGCGGTGCAGGCCGCGCTGACCGGTCACCTCGTCTTCAGCACCCTGCACACCAACGACGCGCCCAGCGCGCTGACGCGCCTGATGGAACTGGGCGTGCCGGCCTACCTGCTCAATGCCACCATCCTGGGCGTGCTGGCGCAGCGCCTGGTGCGCACGCTGTGCCCGGCCTGCAAGCAGCCCGACGAGCGCGGCACCACCGAGCTGCTGGCCGAGGCCATCAAGCCCTGGAAGATCAACAGTGGCAACTACCGCCCCTACAAGCCGGTGGGCTGCGTGGATTGCCGCATGACCGGCTTTCGCGGCCGCATGGGCATCTACGAGCTGCTCACGGTGTCGGAGGCGTTCAAGGGCGTCATCCAGCACGACGTGGGGCCGTCGCCGCTGCGCAAGCAGGCCATTGCCGACGGCATGCGGCCGCTGCGCCTGGCCGGCGCCATGCGCGCGGCCGATGGGCTGACCACGCTGGAAGAGGTCATCGCCGCCACGCCGCCGCTGGAATAGCGCGCTGCGATTTCAGGCCGAAGGGCCCGTTGGCGCCGTGGACAGGGCGCCAGCAGCTACTGAAAGCGTAGCTTATCAAGGCCGCTGAGCGCGTGCCGCTAGCCGAAAACCAGGCGCCGCACTGTGCCCGAGGCGACAGCTTTTTCCCGCGGGTAATCCCTGTGCAAAGTAGGTGTAATCCACATGATTCGACCCGTGTCCGGTGGTGACAATGCGCGCTGATTCATCGAACTGAGGAGATGACGCGTGCGCATCAAGAGTCAGAAGGACTTCTTCGCCGGGTTGCTGTACATGGTGATCGGCATCGCATTCGCCTGGGGGCGACGACATACAACATCGGTGACGGCGCCCGCATGGGCCCCGGCTACTTCCCGCTGCTGCTGGGTGTCATCCTGGCCATCATCGGCGGCATCGTGATGGCCCGCGCGCTGGTGGTGGAGACACCCGACGGCGACCCGATCGGCCGCTGGGCCTGGAAGCCGCTGGCCTTCATCATCGCGGCCAACTTCCTGTTCGGCATCCTGCTGGGCGGCTGGCCGCTGCTGGGCATCCCGGCCATGGGGCTGATCATCGCCATCGTCGTGCTGACCTTCGTGGCCGCGCTGGCCGGCGACGAGTTCAAGTTCATCGAGGTGCTGATCCTGGCCATCCTGCTGGCCGTCGGCAGCTGGGCCGCTTTCGTCTGGGGTCTGAACCTGCAATTCCAGGTCTGGCCCAGCTTCATTTCTGGTTGAGTGGGAGACGCACACCATGGAACTGATTGAACATCTCTCACTGGGGTTCGGCGTCGCCTTCACGATGCAGAACCTGATCTACGCCTTCATCGGCTGCCTGCTGGGCACGCTGATCGGCGTGCTGCCCGGCGTGGGCCCGGTGGCCACCATCGCCATGCTGCTGCCGGCCACCTACGCGCTGCCGCCGGTGGCCGCGCTCATCATGCTGGCCGGCATCTACTACGGCGCGCAGTACGGCGGCTCCACCACCGCCATCCTGGTCAACCTGCCGGGTGAATCGTCGTCGGTGGTGACGGTGATCGACGGCTACCAGATGGCGCGCAAGGGCCGCGCCGGCCCGGCGCTGGCATCGGCGGGCATCGGCTCGTTCATCGCCGGCTGCTTCGGCACGCTGGTGCTGGCCGGCTTTGCCGTGCCGCTGACCGAGGTGGCCTTCAAGTTCGGCCCGGCCGAATACTTCTCGCTCATGGTGCTGGGCCTGATCGGCGCCGTGGTGCTGGCCTCGGGCTCGCTGGTCAAGGCCATCGGCATGATCGTGCTCGGCCTGCTGCTGGGCATGGTGGGCACCGACGTCAACTCCGGCGTGGCGCGCTACAGCTTCGACATTCCCGAGCTGACCGACGGCATCGGCTTCATCGTCATCGCCATGGGCGTGTTCGGCTACGGCGAGATCATCGCCAACCTGTCGCACCCGTCCGAAAAGCGCGAAGTCTTCACCGGCAAGGTCGAGCACATCTACCCCAGCAAGGAAGACTGGAAGCTGATGACGCCCGCCATCCTGCGCGGCACCCTGATCGGCTCGGCCCTGGGCATCCTGCCCGGCGGTGGCGCCATGTTGTCGGCCTTCGCCTCGTACACCATCGAGAAGAAGACCAAGCTCAAGCCCGGCGAAGTGCCGTTCGGCAAGGGCAACATCCGCGGCGTGGCGGCGCCCGAATCGGCCAACAACGCCGGCTCGCAGACCTCGTTCATCCCGCTGCTCACGCTGGGCATTCCGCCCAACGCCGTGATGGCGCTGATGGTGGGCGCCATGACCATCCACAACATCCAGCCCGGCCCGCAGGTGATGACCAGCAACCCCGAGCTGTTCTGGGGCCTGATCGCCTCGATGTGGATCGGCAACCTGATGCTGATCATCCTGAACCTGCCGCTGATCGGCCTGTGGATCAAGCTGCTGACGGTGCCCTACCGCTGGCTGTTCCCGGCCATCGTGCTGTTCTGCGCCATCGGGGTGTACTCGACCAACAACAACACCTGGGACGTGTGGATGGTGGGCTGGTTCGGCATCATCGGCTACGTCTTCATCAAGCTGGGCATGGAGCCGGCGCCTCTGCTGCTGGGTTTCATCCTGGGCCCAATGATGGAGGAGAACCTGCGCCGCGCGCTGCTGCTGTCGCGCGGCGACTGGAGCGTGCTGGTCACGCGCCCGCTGTCGGCCACGCTGCTGGCCATGGCGGCGGCGCTGCTGATCATCGTGCTGATGCCGGCGGTCAAGAAGAGCCGCGAAGAGGCCTTCGTCGAGGACTGACGGCCAACGCCGGCCTTTTTCGAGCAAAACGGCGCCTGCGGGCGCCGTTTTGCTGGGCCCGGCGCCAGGGGCGTGGGCCACAATAAGGCGCTTCGCGCGTCCTTTGCAGTTCCTTCTTCCCCAACATGACCGATTCCCACCCCTTGCGCGCTGCCCTGCACGGCGAAGTGCACGCCCGCCCGCCCGAGGCCCTGCACGCGCCGCTGGCCATCGCCCACCACGTGATGTGGGCCGACGCCGCCGCGCGCGCCGCCAGCCGCGCCCACCTGCGCGATCTGCTGGCCGGCGCCGGCGTCGAGGGGCCGCCCGAAGGCGCCAACTACTTCCGCGCCCACCTGCCGGGGTTCGACCTGCGCTGGGAGCTGCACACCGAATTCGTCTCCTGGACCTTCCTGCGCGAGATGCCCGCCGACGAGGTGCTGGCGCTGGGCCAGGGCGAGCCGCAGGCCGCCGACGTGGCCGCGCCACCCGCGTGGCGCCGCGCGCTGCCGGGCCAGTGCCTGACGCAGCTGCAGCTGTGGGCCGTGCCGCGCGATGCCGTCGATGGTGCGGCCACCGTGCGCCGCCTGTTCGATGCCGGCAGCGTGACCGGCTCCACCGTCATCAGCGGCAGCTCCGACCTGCACACCGACATGCAGTTGCAGGCCGACGGCAGCATCCGCATGCTGGTGCTGGTGGGCGACACGGCGCCCGGCCAGGTCTCGCCGCGCCGCCTGGGGCGGCTGGTGCAGCGCCTGCTCGACATCGAGACCTACCGCATGGCCGCCCTGATGGGCCTGCCGGCGGCGCGCGAGACCGGCGCCTGGCTGGCCGATGGTGAGGCCGAACTGGCCGCCCTGGCCGAGCAGGTGCAGGGCGCCGCCAAGGCCGACGAAGCCGCCCTGCTGGACCGCCTGACGCGCCTGGCCGCCGCGCTGGAAAGCCGCTACGCCGCCACGCACACGCGCTTTTCGGCCAGCGCGGCGTACTTCAGCCTGGTCGAACAGCGCCTGGCCGACATTGCCGAGACGCGCATCGAAGGCATGCAGTCGCTGCACGACTTCATGCAGCGCCGCCTGCTGCCGGCCATGCACACCTGCCGCTCGGCCGACCGGCGCCAGGCCGCGCTGTCGCAGCGCATCGAACGCACCAGCAGCCTGCTGCGCACGCGTGTCGAGGTCGAGCAGCAGCAAAGCAACCGCGAACTGCTGGCCGGCATGAACCGGCGGCAGGAGCTGCAGCTCAAGCTGCAATCCACTGTGGAGGGGCTGTCGGTGGCGGCCATCTCGTACTACGTGCTGGGGCTGCTGGGCTACCTGTTCAAGGGCGCGCAGTCGCTGGGCTGGCCTTTCAGCGCCGAGGCCAGCATCGCCGTGGCCGTGCCGCTGGTGGTGGCGCTGGTGTGGTGGTCGCTGCGCCAGCTGCACCACCGCGTGATGGGGCGCGGGCCCGATGCCTGATACCGTTTCGCGTTCCAGACGGCGGCTGTTGATGGACGACGCCATGACTTCGCCGCTGCGCGGCGTGATGACGAAATGACGAAATGACATCAGTGATGCGCGCAGTGCCTCGCCCTTGGCTGGCGTCATGGCGGCGCAGCCGCCGTCATCGAAGCGCAGCGAGGTCATTTCGTCATCGCATCGGGAAAGTATGAATTTGATAGTGCCTTGCGCCCACCCAGCAAGGATTTCAAGAAAAACGTCTTGAAATACAGGTAAATCAAGCGCAGTCAGCTATGTTTTTGTAGAACCCTGGTCCATGCCGCGGTGCGGCCCCAGACGATATTCGCCATGACCTTCAGCTACGACAACCCCTACGCCACCACCCGCCACCCCGTGTTCGCGCGCAACATGGTCGCCACCTCGCACCCGCTGGCGGCGCAGGCGGGGCTGCGCATGCTGCAGCAGGGTGGCAACGCGGTCGATGCCGCCGTGGCCAGCGCCGCCGCCATGACCATCTGCGAGCCCGTCAGCAACGGCCTGGGCAGCGACGCCTTCTGCATCCTGTGGGACGGCCAGCAGCTGCACGGCCTGAACGCCGCCGGCCGCGCGCCCGCCAAGTGGAGCGTGGACTACTTCCGCCGCAAATACGGCGACGATGCCAGCGCGCCGCCCAAGCGCGGCATCGACAGCGTCACCGTGCCCGGCGCCGTGGCGGCCTGGGTGCAGCTCAACAAACGCTTCGGCCGCCTGCCGCTGGCCGACGTGCTGGCGCCGGCCATCGAGATCGCCGAGCGCGGCTACCTGGTGCCCCTGTGGTGTGCCAGAAGTGGGCCGCCGCCGTGCCCGAGTTGCAGTCGCAGCCCGGCTTTGCCGACGCCTTCATGCCCTGGGGCCGCGCGCCGCAGGTGGGCGAGCTGTTCCGCTTTCCGGCGGCGGCGCAGGCGCTGCGGCGCATCGCGGCCTCGCGCGGCGTGGCCTTCTACGGCGGCGAGATCGCGCACGCCATCCAGCGCTTTGCCGCCGCGCAGGGCGGCGTCATCGAGGCCAGCGACTTCGAGCGCTACCAGCCCGAATGGGTCGAGCCGCTCAGCGTCGGCTACCGCGGCTACACCCTGCACGAGATCGGCCCCAGCGGCCAGGGCATTGCCGCGCTGATGGCGCTGGGCATCCTGGGCCACTTCGACCTCGGCGCGCTGGGCGCGCACAGCGTCAGCGCCAAGCACGTGCAGATCGAGGCCATGAAGCTGGCCTTTGCCGACGTGTACCGCCACGTGGCCGAGCCCTCGTGGATGGCGGTGACCCCCGCGCAAATGCTCGACGAGTCGTACCTCAAAAGCCGTGCCAGACTCATCCGCATCAACAAGGCACAGGACTTCGGCCCCGGCCTGCCGCGCCAGGGCGGCACCATCTACCTCACCGCGGCCGACGAGAGCGGCATGATGGTCAGCTTCATCCAGAGCAACTATCTCGGCTTCGGCTCGGGCTGTGTCGAGCCCGGGTTCGGCATCAGCCTGCAGAACCGCGGCCACGGCTTCAGCCTGCAGGGCGACAGCCCCAACGTCGTGGCGCCGGGCAAGCGGCCCTTCCACACCATCATTCCGGCCTTCCTCAGCCAGGATGGCCAGCCGGTGATGAGCTTCGGCGTGATGGGCGCGCACATGCAGCCGCAGGGCCACGTGCAGACGCTGGTGCGCATGCTCGACCACGGCCAGAACCCGCAGGCCGCGTGCGACGCCCCGCGCTGGCGCGCCAACCCGGATGGCACCCTCAACGTCGAGGCCAGCGCCGACCCTGCCGTCGTGCAGGGCCTGAAAGACCGCGGCCACCGCATCGAAGCCCTGGCCGACAGCTACCAGGACTTCGGCGCCGGCCAGTTCATCTGGCGCCTGGGCGATCCGAAGACCGAGGGCTACATCGGCGCCAGCGACAGCCGGCGCGACGGCCTGGTGGCGGGGTTTTGAGGCGTGCACGCATCGTGTGCGGCATGGGTTTCAGGCACGCAGCGCTTGATGGGCCACGCGTTTCAGGCAGCGGCCCACGCGTGCCGTCTTCCCCACACTGTGGGAGCGGGCTTGCCCGCGATGAACGTGATGCCCACCACTGCCGCTGCCATCGCGGGCCAGCCCGCTTCCACAACTTGTGACCTCGGCCACCTCAGCAACCCCGCATCTTGAATTCCAAGCCAAATCAGCCCTCAGCGCCCGCGGACCAAGCGCAAACAGCTATGAATAGCAGAGCGACCGGCCTCCTGTTCGCCGCCCTGGGCGCCATCGCCTTCAGCGGCAAGGCCATCATCGTCAAGTTGGCCTACCGCTACGGCGTGGATGCGGTCACGCTCATCATGTACCGCATGCTGTTCGCGCTGCCGTTCTTCGTCGTCATGGCGTGGCGGGCCGGGCGCGGCAAGCCGCCGCTCGCGCGGCGCGACTGGGCCGGCGTGCTGGGCCTGGGCTTCATCGGCTACTACCTGTCCAGCATGCTCGACTTCGCGGGCCTGCAATACATCACCGCGAGTCTTGAGCGGCTCATCCTGTACCTCGGCCCCACGCTGGTGCTGCTGCTCGGCTGGGCGCTGCGCGGGCGGCGCATCACGCGCGGGCACCTGCTGGCCACGGCTGTCAGCTATGCGGGCGCGCTGCTTGTCTTCGGGCTGGAACTGCGCGTGGCCCCCACCGGCGCCACCGCCTGGGGCGCGCTGCTGGTGTTCATCTCCACCTTCACCTACGCGCTGTACCTGTTCTACAGCGGCGAATTCGTGCAACGCCTCGGCTCGCTGCGTCTGGTGGGCCTGGCCACGGCCTTTGCCTGCGTGTGCTGCATCGCGCAGTTCGTGCTGGTCAAGCCGCTGGCGGCCGCCCAGGTGGCGCCGCAGGTCATCTGGCTGTCCATCCTCAACGCCACGCTGTGCACCGCCGTGCCGGTGCTGCTGGTGATGATGGCCGTGGAGCGCATCGGCCCCACGCTGGCCGCGCAGGTCGGCATGATCGGCCCGCTCTCCACCATCGCCATGGGCATCGTGCTGCTGGGCGAGCCCTTCACCCCCTGGCTGGCCGCCGGCACCGCGCTGGTGGTGGCGGGCATCTTCCTGTTCGGCCGGGCAGGGCGGTGATAAGGGGTTCTGATGAAGTTTGTAACTCACCTGGACTTTGAGTGGCTCTTTTGGGGGTGCTTGCCTGGTGGGGATATATGTTCTACCGGTATTTCAAACACACCGATACGACTCAGCCCGCTGGCAAAAGAATGCGATCACTGATTCGTGGGCGCAGGTACGACTTTGGTAACCCCGACAGTCCTGACTACGACCCAGATTTTTCGGGCGTGCGCTGTTGATCGTGATGCTTGGTTTGGTCGCCATTGGCCTGGCACTGTTACTGAGTTTCTGGCTGGTCTGACTCGGCAGATCAACGGTGCGACCACCAGCGCAGCGCTCTGTGCGGCTCGGATAAATTCAAGGTTTTCAAGCAAGGAGCAAATCTGATGGACTTGGGTATCGCAGGCAAATGGGCGCTGGTCGGCGGCGCCAGCAAGGGCTGGGCCTGGGCTGCGCGCAGGCGCTGGCGCGCGAGGGCGTGAACGTGGTGATGGTGGCGCGTGGCCAGGAGGCGCTGGATGCCGCTGCCGCCGCGCTGCGGGCCGAATTGAATGGCAAGGCCGAGGTGATCCCGGTCGCCGTGGACATCACCACGCCCGAGGGGCGCGCGGCGGTGTTCGCGCAGCGCGCGGATTTCGAAATCGTGGTGACCAACGCGGGCGGCCCGCCGCCGGGCGCGTTCCGCGACTGGGACCGCGACGCGTGGATCAAGGCCATCGACGCCAACATGCTCACCCCCATTGAGCTGATCAAGGCCACCATCGACGGCATGCTGGCGCGCGGCTTCGGGCGCATCGTCAACATCACGTCGAGCGCGGTGAAGGCGCCGATCGACATCCTGGGGCTGTCGAACGGGGCGCGCTCGGGGCTGACGGGCTTCGTGGCCGGGCTGGCGCGCAACCCCGAGATCGCGGCCAAGGGCGTGACGATCAACAACCTGCTGCCGGGCAAGTTCGACACCGACCGGCTGAAGGGCACGATGGCCGGCGCGGCGCAGAAGACGGGCAAGTCGATCGACGACATCCGCGCGGCGCAGCAGGCGCAGATTCCGGCCGGGCGCTTCGGCACGCCGGATGAGTTCGGCGCCATCTGCGCGTTTCTGTGCAGCCAGCAGGCGGGCTACCTGACGGGGCAGAACATCCTGCCGGATGGGGGCGTATCCGGGGACGTATTGAGGGGGAGCCGGTGCCCGCGGCTGGTTGCCGTTGAGGGCATGGGCTTCCTCCCCGCTGGGGAGGACTGGGGTTGGGGCCGGCCGTTCCACCCGCCCGCGCCGCGGCCCTCACCCCAGCCCTCTCCCCAGAGGGGCGAGGGAGTTTTCGCTGGCCGGCCGGCCACGGTCGGGGCATGGGCTCCCTCTCCCGCTCGCGGGAGAGGGCGGGGTGAGGGCCGGCCCCACCAAATCCCCCACATCGGCCCTTTCGCACGCATCGGCGCCCGGCGCGGCAAGGCGTTTCATCACCCTGCCACACGCCTTGGGCATGATAGGGTTATCCATAGGTTTTTCCGACCCCCGGCCGTGCTGCTGATGTCTTCTTCCCCACCGATACCCTGAACGAACCCGACATGATCGAGAACGTCACCCTCGACGAGCTGCAGATCGGCCAGACGGCGCGCCTGGTGCGCACGCTGAGCCAGGACGACATCCGCGCCTTTGCCGCCGTCTCGGGCGACACCAACCCGGCGCACCTGGACCAGGCCTATGCCGACGCCAGCATGTTCCACGGCGTCATTGCCCACGGCATGTGGGGCGGGGCGCTGATCTCGGCCGTGCTGGGCACCACGCTGCCGGGGCCGGGCACCATCTACATGGAGCAGTCGCTGCGCTTTTCGCGCCCGGTGCGGATTGGCGACACGCTCACCGTCACCGTGACCGTGCTGACCAAGGAGCCCGAGAAGAAGCGCGTGGAGCTGGACTGCGTGGTGACCAACCAGCACGGCGACAAGGTGCTGTCGGGCGTGGCCAAGGTGCTGGCGCCCACCGAGAAGGTGCGCCAGCCGCGCATTCATGCGCCGCACATCCAGCTGTTCGACCCCGAGGCGCGCCTGAAGGCGCTGCTGGCGCAGGGCCAGGGTCTGAGCGCGGTGCGCTGCGGCGTGGTGCACCCGTGCCACGCGGGCGCGCTGGAAGGGCGCTGCGCGCCGCGCGCGAGGGCCTGATCGAGCCGGTGCTGATCGGCCCGCCCGAGCGCATCCGCGAAACCGCCGAGCTGGCCGGGCTGGACCTGCAGGGCATCGAGCTGATTGCCGCGCCGCACAGCGCCGCCGCCGCGGCCACGGCCGCCGTGCTGGCGGCCGAGGGCAAGGTGGAGGCGCTGATGGCCGGCAGCCTGCGCAAGGACGAACTGCTGGCCGCCGTGCAGGCCGTGCCCGCGCTGCACACGCGTCGCCGCCTGTCGCACGTGTTCCGCTTCGACGTGCCCACCTACGCCAAGCCGCTGCTGCTGACCGACGCCGTGCTGCACGCCGCGCCCACGTTGGCCGAGAAGGCCGACATCGCGCGCAACGCGATGGATCTGGCGCGCATCATGGGCGTGGAGACGCCGCGCGTGGCCGTGCTGTCGGCGGCCGAGGAGATCGACGCCAGCGTGCCCTCGTCCATCGACGCCGCTTCGCTGTGCAAGATGGCCGAGCGCGGGCAGATTGCCGGCGGGCTGATCGACGGGCCGCTGGCCTTCGACAGCGCCGTGTCGGCGCAGTCGGCGCACGACAAGCACCCGCAGTCGCCCGTGGCCGGCCAGGCCGACGTGCTGCTGGCGCCGGACATGGAAACCGCCTCGATGCTGGGGCGCCAGTTGCAGTACCTGGCGGGCGCCACGGCCTCGGGCCTGATCATGGGCGCGCGCGTGCCGATCACGCTGGTCACGCACCGGCAGGACACGGCCAACGCCTACCTGGCCTCGGCCGTGCTGGCCAAGCGGGTGGCGCACCACTATCGGCTGGTGAAGCCCTGACATGACGCGCCTGGCGGCGCATGACCTTGCTTCGCCTGGATGACGAGATGAGGGCGCCGCCGGTAACCCGCGGGCCGGCGTTGGGTGGCGCGAAATCCGACCGGCCGCGCTGCCGATGCACGGGCGTGGTGGTACGCACGGCATTCGCCCCAACCCATGACCACAAGTTTTCAGGGGAGTATGCTGCTTTCGCGCCCGACTGACGGGCGCTAGCGGCCTGTTATAGGGGAGTATATGAACGCCTGGCGCCGGCGTTCGACCTTGTGCCAGGCAGGCGGCCACGCCCGCGTCAGGCGCGCAGCGCGGTCTTGATCTGCTCGATCAGCGCCTTCTCCGGGTCGCTCAGGCGCGTGCCGCCAAAGCCCAGGAAGCCGCCCTCGGTCGAGGCCATGGCCACCTTCTCGGCCACGCTCAGCGCCCATTCGCGGTATTGAGCGGCCTGCGTGGCGTCGACCTTGCTGTCGAGCAGCTGCGCCGCCTCGCGCGCGTCTTCCAGTGTCTGCGCGGTCAGCTTCTCGGCCGAGGTGATGCCCTTGGCCTTCATGCGGGCCATGGCCCAGTCGCGCGTCTTGCGGGCCTGCTCCAGCTCGGCGCTCTTGTCGGCGGCCTTGGGGTCGGGCACGATGGCCTGGATCAGCTCGTTGCCGGGGTAGTCCTTCACGCCGGCCATCAGCGCCTGGCCGCTGGCGAACATCTCCTTGCCGGTGCCGAACAGGCCGCTGCGCCCGGCAAAGGCCACGGCCGAGCCGATGGATTGCGGCAGCGCGGCCAGCAGTTGCAATTCTTCTTCGCTCAGGTTCACGGGCATGGGGGCTCCTCGAAGGATGGTTGGAGAAAGTGCCAGTGTAGGCCCGTGGTGCGGGGGCGGGCTGTAGGCGCTGGCCGTGAAGTCAGCGCTCGTCCCAGTCCTTCCAGTCCACGGGGTGGCGCCCGCGGTAGACGTTGACGGCGTTGCCCACCGTGGGGTGGAAGTGGTCGGCGTCGAAGCGCGGGCTGAGGCCGTAGCGCATGATCAAATCGCGCACGTGGCCGGGCAGGCCGGCGAACTGCAGCTCGATGCCGCGCGCCTCCAGCTCGTGGTCCAGCTCGGCCAGCATGTCGGCGGCGGTGACGTCGATGTCGTTCACCGGCTCGGCGGCCACGATGACGTGGCGCGTGGGCGTGGGGGCCTGCTCGACGGCGTGCAGCAGCGCCTCGCGAAACAGCTCGGCATTGGCGAAGAACAACTGCTGGTCCCAGCGGAACAGCACCAGGCCGGGCACGAAGCGGCCTTCGGGGTGGCGCGAGAAGTCGTGGTAGCCCTTGCGCCCGGCCACCCGCACCAGCACCGTGTGGTAGGGGTGCCAGGCGTTCCACACCATCACCAGCAGCGACAGGGCGATGGCGCCGGCGATGCCCTGGATGACGCCGAAGAACACCACGCCGAGAAAGCTGCTCACCGCCAGCATGAACTCCACCCGCCGCTGCCGCAGCAGGGCCATCATGCCGGGCCAGTCGGTGAACGAGATGCAGGCGGTGATGACCACCGCGCCCAGCGCGGCCTGCGGCATGTCCTTGAGCAGGCCCGGCGCCAGCACCAGCAGCAGCGCGATCACGCCGGCGCCCACCAGGTTGGCCAGTTGCGTCTGCGCGCCGGCGCTGGCGGCCACCGGCGTGCGCGAGTTGCTGCTGCTGATGGGAAAGCCCTGCATCAGCCCCGCCGCCAGGTTGGCGCTGCCCAGCGCCAGCAGTTCCTGGTCGGGCTGCACGCGGGTGCCGGCGCGCTTGGCCAGCAGGCGCGACAGCACGCTGGAATCGGCAAACACCAGCAGCGCGATGATGGCCGCGCCCGGTGCCAGCACGCGCAGGTCGGACAGCGTGACCAGCGTGAGCGGCCAGGTGGGCACCGGCAGGCCGTGCGGCACCGGGCCGATCACGTCCAGCCCGGCCGTGGCCGACAGATCGAGCAGCGCCGAGAGACCGGTGGCCACCACCACCGCGATCAGCACCGCCGGCCATTGCGGGCGCGCCTGGCGGATGCCCAGAATCAGCCCCAGCGTGCCCATGCCGATGGCCATGGCCACCGGGTTGCCGCGCCCGTCCAGAAAACCCTGCACCATGGCCACCAGCCGCTCCAGCGAGCCGCCCACCGAGGCCGAAAAGCCCATCAGCTTGGGCAACTGGCTGATGATGACCGTGAGCGCGATGGCGTTGAAGAAGCCCAGGCGGATCGGTTTGGAGAACAGATCGGCCATCACCCCCAGCCGCGCGAAGCCGATCAGCAGCAGGAAGGCGCCGGTCATCAGCGCCAGCACACCGGCCAGGGCGATGGCGCGCTCCACGCTGCCGCCGGCCAGCGGCAGGATCAGGCTGGCGATGACGGCGGCCAGGGTCGAATCCGGCCCCAGCACCATGATGCGGCTGGGCCCCAGCAGCGCATACACCAGCAGCGGGATGATGGTGGCGTACAGCCCGTGGATGGCGGGCACGCCCGCCGCCTCGGCATAGCCCATGCCCACCGGCACCAGGATGGCCGACAGCACCAGCCCGGCCACGATGTCGCTGGCCAGCCAGTCGCGCTGGTAGTTGAACAGCACGTGCACGCCCGGCGCCCAGCGCCACCAGCCGGTGGGCGGGGGCAGGGGCCAGGGCGGTGGTGGCGTCTTCATGCCGCTACCGCCTGGCCGACACCACGATGCCCGCCACGATCAGCGCGAACGCCGCCGCGTGGTACAGGCGCGGCGCCTCGCCCAGGAACAGCGCCGACATCACGGCGGCGAACAGCGGCGTGAGGTTGCCGAAGAAGCCCGCCACCGTGGGCCCCGCGCTCTGCACGCCCAGACCCCAGCAGCGGTAGGCCAGCACCGCCGGGCCCACGGCCACGAACAGCAGCGCCGCCGCCAGCGGCCAGCCCCACTGGATGCGCGCGTCGGTCAGCGCCCACTCGCCCGCCGTCATCAGGCCCGACCAGCCGAGGCCGAACACGATCTGTGCCAGAAGGAAAGCCGCCCAGTCGGCGCGGATGGCATCGGGCTCGGCCCGGCGCGCCAGCAGCCACGAATACCAGGCCCAGGCGATGGTGGCCGCCAGCATGTACAGATCGCCCGGCACCAGCTGCAATTGGGCGAGCTGCGCCAGATTGCCGCGCGCCAGCACCACCGCCACGCCCGCCATCGACAGCAGCGCGCCCAGCAGCTGCGGCCGCGTGATGCGCGCATCGAAGAACAGCCGCCCCAGCGCCATCATCCACAGCGGCATGCTGGAGGCGACCAGCGTCACGTTCAGCGCCGTCGAGGTGTGCAGCGCCAGGTACTGCAGCGCGTTGTACAGCCCCACGCCCAGCAGCCCCAGCAGCGCAAAGCGCCGCCAGTGCGCCCACAGCCCGCTGCCCGGGCGCAGCACCCAGGCGGCCAGCGGCAGCAGAATGGCGAAGGCCAGCACCCAGCGCAGAAAGTTCAGCGTGATCGGCGGCACCAGATCGGTCACCAGCCGCCCGACCACGGCGTTGCCGGCCCACAGCAGGGGCGGCAACGTCAGCAGGGCGGCGGTGCGGGGCGTGAGGCGCGCGGACATGAAGGGCGGACTGTAGCGGATCGGCGGCTGGCGCCGCGGGCTGGTTTATAAGCCAAATCGACCTTCAGCGCACGCCCATACTGCGCAAGCAGCTATTGAATACATAGTAACCGATTCCGCTGCGGTCCGGCTTGCGCGGGGCAGTGGCCTTCGTGGCACCATCGTGCCCTGCAACGATTCACCCGAGGAACCCGCCATGCCCCTGACCGTCCAGATTGCCCGCCACGGCGGCGCAGAAGAAATGCAGCTTGTCGACCTGCCCGTAGGCGAACCCGGGCCGGGCCAGATCCGCATCCGCCACCACGCCATCGGCCTGAACTTCATCGACGTCTACCAGCGCAGCGGCCTGTACCAGCTGCCGATGCCGCTGAACCTGGGCATGGAGGGCGCCGGCATCGTCGAGGCGGTGGGCGAGGGCGTGACGCACCTGAAAGCCGGCGACCGCGCCGCCTACGCCAGCAACCCGCCCGGCAGCTACAGCGAGGCGCGCGTGATGCCCGCACTGGCCGTGTGCAAGCTGCCCGACGACATCCCTTTCGAGACCGGCGCCGCCATGATGCTGAAGGGCCTGACGGCGCAATACCTGCTGCGCAAGACGCTGCCGGCGGAAGGCCTGCAGGCGGGCGACCACATCCTGTGGCACGCGGCGGCCGGTGGTGTGGGCCTGATCGCCTGCCAATGGGCCAGGGCCCTGGGCTACCAACTGATCGCCACCGCGGGTTCGGATGAAAAATGCCAGTTGGCGCTCGCCAATGAGCGGCGCACGCTATCAATTACAGAGTGGAAGACTTTGCCGCGCGGGTGAAGGAAATCACTGGCGGCCAGGGCGTCAAGGTGGTCTACGACTCGGTCGGCAAGGACACCTGGGAAAAATCGCTGGAGTGCCTGCGCCCCTTCGGCCTGATGGCCAGCTTCGGCAACGCCAGCGGCCCCGTGCCTCCGTTCGCGCCCGCCGTGCTGGCACCCAAGTGCCTGTACGTCACGCGCGCCACGCTGTTCGTGCACATCGCCACGCGCGAGCGCTGCCAGGCGATGGCCGACGAGTTGTTCGACGTGGTGCGCAGTGGCAAGGTGAAGATCCACATCGACCAGCGCTTCCCTCTGGCGGAGGTGCAGGCGGCGCACCGGGCGCTGGAGGCAAGGCAGACCACGGGCAGCACGATCCTCACGCTCTGATCTCGGCGCGGCCCATGGCAGCGTCAGGGCATGACCAGGTTCACCGTGGGGAAGTAGCTTTGGTATCGGCTGCCGTCGCGCGTCAGGATCGGCCAGCCGGCGACAGCGGCATGAGCACCGATGAAAAAGTCGGCCAGCACATTGCCCTTGGTGCCACCACGGCGCCGGTATTGGGCGAATGCCTTGCCCGCCAGGAACAGCGCGGGACGAGGCATCTCGACCACGGGCAATTGCATCCCAGCCAGCACCTCGTCCAGCGCCTCGACGGTGGAGAAGGTGAGCGACAACTCGGCATAGATCACCGGGTTGATGACCAGCCGGTGCACGCGCGACTGCGTGCGCAACTGCCCGATTGACCAGTCCGCCCACTCCGGATCGTCCTCCAGCACATCGACCAGGACGTTGGTGTCGACCAGCATCAGTCAGCGCGCAGCAGCTTCATCAGGTCCTGCGTGCGCCACTTCACGTCGGCCTTGCCGCGGGCCGCTTCAAAGCGGTCCGTGGGCTTGCCGCGCTGGCGCTGGGCGGCGCGCAGTACCACGTCGCCTTCGTCGTTGAGCGCAAAACCGACCTGCGTGCCCGGCACCAGACCGAGCGCGTCACGGATGTGCTTGGGCACCGTGACCTGGCCCTTGACGGTGATGGTGGTGGTCATTGGCGTTCCTGGGTATTACGTTGAAATTCATGGTAATACTTCGGTCCGCCCTTGGCAAGCCGCTGCGCCCGCGATTTAAGACCATTGCATAACCGCTCGGATTGAGGCGTGATGCTGGTCTACGGCGCCATCTTGGATGTTTTCGAGCGTTTGTTGCCCCGGATTTCTGTGCTTGGGGGCGTTTCAGCGCCCCGTTTCGCCTTTCAGGGCGCACCTGCCCCAGCAAGCTCCATCGCTTTGAGCTTGCGATGGGCCTTCAGCAGATTCATCCCCAATGCCGCCCAGCACATCTGCGCCTGTACCTTCGCTGTGCCGAAGTAGCGCGCCCTGCCCAAGTGGAACCTGCGCTTCATCGTGCCGAAGGCCTGCTCCACCTTGAAGCGGATGGAGCCGATCTGCTTGTTGAATTGCTTGAGTAGCGCATGCACCGGCTTGCCCGCGCTGCCCTTGTGCTGGATCAGATCACCGATGCCACGCTCGGCGAGCCACTGCCGGTTGGCCTTGCTCGCATAACCCTTGTCGGCCAGCACGGCCTCTATCCCAGGCGAGAGTGCCTCGACGATCTCAGGCAACTTGTTGATCTCGGCTTCGTTGGCTGGGTGCACCTGCACATGCCGGGCGTAGCCGTCTTCGCTGTCGACTGCCGTGTGGCCCCGGTAGCCGAAGAAGGCGTGTTTGCCTTTCTTGACCCAGCGCGCTTCACTGTCGGCGCTGTCAACGAGTCTGGCTTGCTCGCCTTCACCTTCGACGTGCTGCCTCGGGCGTGCAGCGCTGGGGATGATGCTGGCATCAATGATGGCCCCGCGCGCGCCTTGCACCTTCAGGCCTCGTTGCTCCAACTGGCTGTTGATGAGCGCCAGCAGCCTCGTGTCGAGTTCGGCCTTGACCAGGCGGTTGCGGAAGCGGCAAATGGTGCTGGCATCGGGCAACTCACCGGCCGAGGGTTCGAAACCAGTGAAGACCATGAAGTCCAGGCGCACGCGCAGGGCCTGCTCCAGTTGGGTATCGGACAGACCGTGCCACTGACCCAGCAGCATGAGCTTGAACATGCCCAGCGGCGAATAGGGCTGGGGACCACCGGCGCCGCTGATCTCGCGCTGGTACAGGCCCGTCAACTGCCCAGCAATGGCGCTCCAGTCAAGCAACTCGTGCAGCTTCATGCTCGGGCTGAACTCGACCAGCGGGCGCGCGCCCATCAGAAAGAAGCTGTCCATCGGTCATCACCTCCTGGGGCGATTGGAGCGCATCGGCCAAGGACGCGCATCAGGAGTGCTACCAGTTATGCAGCGGTCTTGATTTGGACAGAAATAGGGCGCTGCACCCTTTGTCAAGGCAGCTTGGCTGCACTTGGTCGCGCAGGCGGCATGCCTTGACCCGCCCCAGAATCATGCCGCATGATTGCATGGTCAGCATTCTGAGGTGCATCATGTTGAAAGAAGTCGGCGCCAGCGGCCAGATATCGCTGGGCAAGCGCTTTGCCGGTCAGTTGTTCGAGATGGTGGTGCATGCCGACCAACGGGTGGAACTGATTCCCATGAGCGTCGTGGCCGGCAAGCGCGCGTCAGCGCCCGCGCGCTCAAGCGCGGATTGGCGACCACCGGGTGGCTACCTGCAGGCCAACGACTGGGCGCTGGCGAACCGGGAGGCGCTGGAGGCGTATGCCGCCGAGGTGGATGGGCACGGAACTGCCGCCGAGCAGTTACAGCAATACCTGGACGCAGCGGCGCGCGCCGTCGGCTGAGCCGCCATGCCCCGCTTCGACCTCTATCGCAACCCCAACCCGCGCGCCAGTCATGCCCTGTTTCTGGACGTGCAGAGCGATCTGGTCACGACGGCCACGCGCTGGTGCGTTCCGCTGCGGCTTGCCGTGCCCGGCCAGCCAGTGATGCAGCGCGCGCAAAGCAGCGTGACGGTGGGCGGCGACCTCTATGTGCTGGACACTCCGAACGTGTTGGCCGTGCCCACGCGCCTGCTGCGTGCGCCGATACGCCGCTTGAGCGACGGCGAGCAGGCCGTGGCGGAGGCCTGCATCGAGTTCATGTTGCGCGGGTACTGAGCTTTACCGCCCGCGCCGCACCCGCAGGATTTCGTCCAGGATCAGGCCGATGGCTCCGGCCGTGATGGCCGCGTCGGCGATGTTGAAGGCCGGGAAGTGCCCCCGGTAGAACATCGGGCTCAAGAACGACCAGTGGAAGTCGAGGAAATCCACCACGTAGCCGTGCAGCAGCCGGTCGATGACGTTGCCGACGGCGCCGCCGAGGATCATGCTCAAGCTGAAAGCGAACAGCTTCTGCCCCGGGTGCGAACGCAGCAGCCAGACGATGAACAGCGAGGCCGCCACGGCCAGCGCGACGAAGAACCAGCGCTGCCAACCGCCCGCGCCGGCCAGGAACGAGAACGCGGCGCCGGTGTTGTGGGCGCGCACGATGTTGAAGAAGCTCGTCACATACGTGCTGTCCCCGAGCTGGTAATTGCCCAGGATCAGTTGCTTGGTGAACTGATCGAGCACCACCACCAGCGCGGCCAGCGCCAGCCAGAGTGCCAGACCGGGCGCACCGGATTTTCTGCGTGACATGGGGTTTGATCCGTTTCCTTGTTTTCCGTAGGGTGCTCAAGTCACCGTCGTTCCGGCGCAAACCGCAATCCAGTGCTCCTTCAAGCGCGGCGGTTCGTGGACAAGCTGGTGGATTCCGGCTTGCGCCGGAATGACGATGGACTATAAGCGCGAAGCGGCGATCAGGCCGCCGTGCGGGTTTCGCCCGCGCCGTGCAGGTTGCTCACGCAGCGGCCGCAGATCGTCGGGTGCGCGGCGTCGGCGCCCACGTCGTCGCGGTAGTGCCAGCAGCGTTCGCATTTCACGGCTTTCGAGGCCGTAACCGCCGTGGACAGGGCGCTGCCAGCTTTCAGTTCGATAGCAGAGGTGATGAAGACGAACTTCAGGTCATCGCCCAGGCTGGCCAGCAGCGCATGGTCTTCCGGCGGCGCCGTGAGCGTGACATTGGCCTGCAGCGACGAGCCGACTTCGCCCTTCTCGCGCAGCGCCTCGATGTCCTTGTTGACCACCTCGCGGATGTCGCGGATGCGCGCCCACTTGGCCAGCAGCGCGGCGTCGGTTTCGGCGAACTGCGCATACTCCTCCAGGAAGATCGATTCGGAATCACCGAACACCTTCCACGCCTCCTCGGCGGTGAAGCTGAGGAAAGGCGCCATCCAGCGCAGCATGGCGTGCGTCAGCTGCCACAGCGCGGTCTGGGCGCTGCGGC
Organism: Ottowia beijingensis; assembly: GCF_013423955.1. Lineage (GTDB taxonomy): Bacteria > Pseudomonadota > Gammaproteobacteria > Burkholderiales > Burkholderiaceae_C > Ottowia > Ottowia beijingensis. The sequence goes on from NZ_JACCKX010000001.1 coordinate 2,918,547, forward strand.
GTGCCAGCGACTTCGGTGCCGTGGTGTACAGGCGGTCCTTCAGTACGTCGAGGTAGAAGCCGCCCAGGTCTTCGGAGCAGAACAGCTGCAGCTTGGCGACCACGGGGTGGAACTCGTACACCTCGTAGTGGGCGATCACGTCCTTCTGGAACTCGGCGGCGCGCGCGAGCATCCAGCGGTCGATCTCCAGCATCTGCTCGGGCGCCACGGCGTCCTTGGCGGGGTCGAAGTCGCTCACGTTGGCCAGCAGAAAGCGCAGCGTGTTGCGGATGCGGCGGTAGCTGTCGACCACGCGGGCCAGGATCTTGTCGTCGATGCTCGGGTCGCCCGAGTAGTCGGTCGAGGCCACCCACAGGCGGATGATCTCGGCGCCCAGCTTGCTGCTGACTTCCTGCGGCACCACGATGTTGCCCAGGCTCTTGCTCATCTTGCGGCCCTGGCCGTCGACCACGAAGCCGTGCGTGAGCAGGCTGCGGTAGGGCGCGCGGCCACGGATGGCGCTGGCCAGCAGCAGCGACGAATGGAACCAGCCGCGGTGCTGGTCGTGGCCTTCGAGGTACATGTCGGCCTCGGGGCCGCTGGCGTGGTGCTCGTCGGGTGCGTGCCGCACAGCACGTGCCAGAAGGTGGAGCCGGAGTCGAACCACACCTCCAGGATGTCGTTGCTCTTGTTGTAGTGCGGCGCGTCGTCGGGGCCGAGGATTTCCTCGGTGGTCACGCGGCTCCAGGCTTCGATGCCACCCTTTTCAACGATGTCGGCGGCCTGGTCGATGATCTCCATGGTCCGCGGGTGCAGCTGGTCCGTCTCCTTGTGCAGGAAGAACGGGATTGGTACGCCCCAGGCGCGCTGGCGGCTGATGACCCAGTCGGGGCGGTTGGCGATCATGTCGCGCAGACGCGCCTTGCCGGCGGGCGGGTAGAAGGCGGTCTGCTCGATGGCGCGCAGGGCGGTGGTGCGCAGCGTCTCGGTGGCCTTGTCCTTGGTGAACACGCCTTCGCCTTCGTCCATGCGCACGAACCATTGCGAGGCGGCGCGGTAGATCACCGGCGACTTGTGGCGCCAGCAGTGCGGGTAGCTGTGGTCCAGCGGGGCGGTGGCCAGCAGGCGGCCGGCGTCGGCCAGCGTCTGGGTGACGACCGGCGCGGCTTTCCAGATGTCCATGCCGCCGAACAGCGGGAAGTCGGCCGCGTAGCTGCCGCCGCCCTGCACGGGGTTGAGGATCTCACTGTGCTTCATCCCGTGCGCGACGCAGGAGTTGAAGTCGTCCACACCGTAGGCAGGCGACGAGTGCACGATACCCGTGCCGTCGCTGTCGGTGGCGTAGTCGGCGAGGTACACCGGCGAGAGGCGGCGGTAGCCGTAGCTGCCGTCGGGGCTGGCCACGTCGTACAGCGGGTGCTTGAAGTTCAGGCCGCCCAGTTGGTCGCCCATCGCGGTGGCGATGACGGTGCCTTCCAGCCCGTAGCGCTTGAGCGCATCCTCCACGCGCGACTTGGCCAGCAGCAGCACGCCGCGCGAAGTGTCGACCAGCGCGTATTCGATGTGCGGGCCCAGGTTGAGCGCCTGGTTGGCCGGAATCGTCCAGGCGGTGGTGGTCCAGATGACGACGAATGCGGGCTTGTCGAAGGCCGGCACGCCGAAGGCGGCGGCCAGCTTCTCGGGCTCGGCGGATTCGAAGGCCACATCCAGCGTGTGGCTGCGCTTGTCCTGGTATTCGATCTCGGCCTCGGCCAGCGCCGAGCCGCAGTCGAAGCACCAGTACACGGGCTTGAGGCCGCGGTAGACGAAGCCCTTTTCGATCAGCCGCTTGAACAGGCGCAGCTCGCCCGCCTCGTTCGGCTTGTTCATGGTCTTGTAGGGGTTGTCCCATTCGCCCAGCACGCCCAGGCGCTTGAAGTCCTTCATCTGCAGGCCGATCTGCTCGGTGGCGAAGGCGCGGCTCTTGGCCTGCATTTCATCGCGGCTCAGGTTGCGGCCGTACAGCTTCTCGATCTGGTTCTCGATCGGCAGGCCGTGGCAGTCCCAGCCGGGCACGTAGCGCGCGTCCAGGCCCTTCAACTGGCGCGCCTTGACGATCATGTCCTTCAGCACCTTGTTGATCGCGTGGCCGATGTGGATCTGGCCGTTGGCGTAGGGCGGGCCGTCGTGCAGGATGAATTTCTCGCGCCCGGCGCGGGCGGCGCGCAGGCGCTTGTACAGGCCGCCCTCGTCCCACTGCTGCACCCAGCCCGGCTCGCGCTGGGGCAGGTTGCCGCGCATGGGGAAGGGCGTGTCGGGCAGGTTGAGCGTCTTGCTGTAGTCGGTCTTGTTCTCGGTGCTCATGGTGTGAAACCGTGCGAAAAATATGAATCAAATCGGCCGTTTGCGCAGGCGTAGCAAGCGCAAGAAGCTATGAAAACAGGAGTGGGGCGCTGGTGCGGACGGGTGAGGGCGAGGGGCGTCCGCCGCCCCTTCAAATTCGCGCCGGGCGGCCGGCCAGCCAGGCACGGGCATCGGCGCAGTCGCGCGCGATGCCTTCGGTCAGCGCCGCCAGGCTGTGATAGCGCAACTCGTCGTGCAGTTTGTGCAGCAGGTCCACGCGGATGATTTTACCGTAGGCCCCTCGGGGCCGAGGTGCGGCGGCCAGTCGAGCACATGCGTTTCCAGCAGCACGCGGCCGCCGTTCACGTCGTTGGGGTCCAGCGATGGGCGCACGCCCAGGTTGGCCACGCCGGCCAGGGGCGCATCACCCAGGCCGTGCACCTCGACCACGAAGATGCCGCTGGCAGCCGGCTTCCAGGCATGGGCGCGGCGCGAAAGCGCAGGTTGAGGGTGCGAAAGCCGTCCGCCTTGCCCGGCGCCGTTTCAGCCAGCGCGCGGCCCAGCTTGCGGCCGTGCACCACGTGGCCGCTGATCGAATACGGCCGGCCCAGCAGCCGTGCCGCGTCTTGCATGCGCCCTTCGTCCAGCGCCGCGCGCACCTCGGTGGACGACACGCGCAGCCCGTGCACCTCGTACGACTGCATGCGCGCCACCTCGAAGCCCTGGGCGATGCCGGCCGCGTCCAGCATGGCGTAGTCGCCCGCGCGCCTGGCGCCAAAGCGGAAGTCGTCGCCCACCAGCACGTAGCGCACGCCCAGGCCCTGCACCAGCACCTCGTCGATGAAGGCCTGCGGCGGCTGGCTGGCCAGGGCGGCGTTGAAGGGCAGCACGATGCACTGGTCGACCCCGCAGGCGGCCAGCTCGCACAGCTTGTCGCGGAAGGTGGAGACGCGCGCCGGCGCCAGGTCGGGCTTGCCGGTGACGGCGGCAAAGTAGTCGCGCGGGTGCGGCTCGAAGGTCATCACGCAGCTGGGCACGCCGCGGTGCGCGGCCTCGTTGTTCAGCAGCGCCAGCATGGCCTGGTGGCCGCGGTGTACGCCGTCGAAATTGCCGATCGTCAACGCGCAGCCGGGCGCGATGCCGGGGTGGCGCAGGCCGCGGAAGATCTTCATGGTCGGGGTGGTATTTTTTGATAGCGTGTTGCGCTTGCCAGTCAAGCGCCCGGACGCAAAAACGTCATGAAAACGGAGTATATTGTCTGGCTGACATGGGCCTGCCCATGCCTAGGGGTGGCCAGCACTGGCGCCGCCGGCCACAGACGATGGTTTCTTCCAGCAAGAGGAGTCGTTTTGTGAAGGTGCTCAAGCTGTCGGCACAAGGGTTGCCGCAATCCTGGATATCGCTGCAGCAGGCGGTGATCCACTACGCCGCCGAGGAGGTGCGCTGGGAGGTGGGCCAGCGCGTGGCCACGTTCCGCGGCGGGCACAACGCCGTGACGGGCGAGCAGTCCATCATCACCGTCAACAGCATCATTGGCACCAAGGGCGTGCCGGGCATCAACCCGTTCGACCTGCGCCCGGGCCTGACCAACGACAAGCTGTTCGCGCGCGACCGCAATGTGTGCGCCTACTGCGGCGGCCACTTTCACGAAACCGAGCTGACGCGCGAGCACATCATTCCCCTGGCGCAGAGGGGCCGCAACGGCTGGATGAACGTGGTCACCGCCTGCCGCGGCTGCAACCACCGCAAGCGCGACCGCACGCCCGAGCAGGCGCGCATGCCGCTGCTGTACGCGCCCTATGTGCCCAGCCTGTGGGAAGACTTCATCCTGCGCAACCGCCGCATCCTGGCGGACCAGATGGAGTTCCTGATGGCGCACCTGCCCAAGAGTTCGCGGCTGCACGGCTGAGCACCGCCGCCAGCGCGGGTATGCTGCGGCCATGCCCCGACTGATCTTCTTCTGCGGCCACGCCGGCACCGGCAAGACCACGCTGGCGCGCCGCACCATCGCCGCGCTGATGGCCGAGGCGCACGTGCAGTGCACCGGCGAATCGTTCTGCCTGCTCGACAAGGACACGCTGTACGGCGACTACAGCTCGGCCGTGATGGGCGTGCTGACGGGCGACCCGAACGACCGCGACAGCCCGCCCTACCTGCAGCACCTGCGCAACCCCGAGTACCACGGCCTGATGAAGACCGCGCGCGAGAACCTGGGCCTGGGCGTCAGCACCATCGTGGTCGGGCCGCTGTCGCGCGAGGTCAAGGCCCACCAGCTGGCCGACCGCGCATGGCTGGGCGTGGCCGACGACGTGCAGGTGCGCATCGTCTGGGTGACGCTGCAGGAGGCCGAGGCGCGCCGCCGCATCGCCGCGCGCGGCAACGCCAACGATGCGTGGAAGCTGGCGCACTGGGACGACTACCGCACGCGCCTGTTCACGCTGGATCCGGCCGAGTACCCTGAACTGCTGATGTTCGACAACACGGCCGCCGGCGCGCCCGAGTTCGATGCGCTGATGCAGGCGCTGGCCAAGGGTTCGGAATGAAATGAGCCGGCGCCCCATGGGGGCGCGAGCAGCTGTGTCTTTGTAGGAGCGGCCGTGGCCGCGATAGGCGCCTCTGCCATCGACGCGCCGCCATCGCGGCCAAGGCCGCTCCCACATCGGAATGGGCTGCATACTCCCCTGCATGCTGGACGCTAGCGCCCGACCTGTAAGCGCTGGAGGTGGATACTCCCTTTATTTTTGCGAGGTGGCTGAGGGCGCTCGCCCGCCGCCCACCGCATGCGCTCAAGCCGGATCCGGCGATTCCGGCGGCACCGGCCGCCTGGGCAGCCCGCGGTCCAGCTGCCAGAAGATGGCGGCCGACAGCATCGTCATCAGCCCGATCACCACGAAGGCGGCGCGGAACGCCGGCAGCGCGCTGAGGCCCGCGCCGGTGTCCAGCCAGTCGGCAAAGGCGTGCAGCAGCGCGGCGGCACAGGTCACGCCCAGGCTCATGCCCAGCATCTGCACCATCGAGAACAGGCTGTTGCCGCTGGCCGCTCGCGCCGGCTCCAGGTCTTTCAGCGTCACCGCGTTCATCGCGGTGAACTGCATCGAGTTGACGCCGCCGAACACCGCCATCTGCAGCACGCGCAGCCACAGCGGCTGCTCGGGCGTCATCAGCGCAAAGGCGGCGATCAGCGCGCCCAGCAGCAGCGTGTTGCCCACCAGCACCGGCCGATAGCCCCAGCGGGTGATGATGCGGGTGACCAGGCGCTTGGTGGCCATGGCGGCCAGCGCCACCGGCAGCATCAGCATGCCGGCCTGCGCCGGCGAGAAGCCCATGGCCAGCTGCATCAGCAGCGGAATCAGGTAGGGCATGGCACCCGAGCCGATGCGCGCGAAAAGGTTGCCCAGCACGCCCACGCGGTAGCTGTGCACACCGAACAGCGCCGGTGTGAACAGCGGCGCCGGGCTGCGCATGGCGTGCAGCCAGTAGGCGGCCAGCGCCGCCAGCCCCGCCACCAGCAGCAGCACCACCAGCGTGCGCGCCCAGCCCAGCCCGCTCATGCCATCCAGCGCCAGCGAGATGGCCACCATGGCCAGCACCAGCAGCGCGTAGCCGCCCAGGTCGAACCGGCCGGGGTCGGCATGGCGCAGGTTGGGCATGAAGCGCAGCGTGGCCAGCGCGCCGACGATGCCGACGGGGATATTGATGAGGAAGATCCAGTGCCACGAGGCCGCCTCCACCAGCCAGCCGCCGAGGGTGGGGCCGATCAGCGGGCCCATCAGGCCGGGGATGGCGACGAAGCTCATGGCAGCGACGAACTGGTCCTTCGGAAACTGCCGCAGCACGGTGAGCCGCCCCACCGGCAGCAACATGGCGCCGCCCACGCCCTGCAGCACGCGCGCCGCCACCAGCGCGTTATAGCTGGGCGCCGCCGCGCAGGCCGCCGAACCGGCGGTGAACAGCACGATGGCCAGCAGGAAGATGTGCCGCGTGCCGAAGCGGTCCGCCAGCCAGCCGGTGGCCGGGATGATGACCGCCATCGTCAGCGCATAGGCCACCACCACGGCCTGCATGCGCAGCGGCGATTCGCCCAGGCTGCGCGCCATGGCGGGCAATGCGGTGTTGACGATGGTCGAATCCAGCGTCTGCATGAAGAAGCCGATGGCCACCAGCCACAGCAGGATGCGTGGGTTGGCGGTGGGCGTGGGGGCGGCGGCGGGCACGGCGCGGGGCAGAAAAAGCGTGGCGCCTTGCGGGGCACCACGCTCGGGATGATAGGCGGCGCCGGTGCGCCGCGCTGTCAGGCAAAGACGCCAGCGGTCTCCGTCATGCGCTCGCTCACCTCGCCCAGGTGGTGCAGCGTGTCGCCGTAGGTCATCTCCATCTGCGTCAGCTTCTTGAAGTAGTGGCTGCCGGCGTACTCGTCCGTCACGCCGATGCCGCCGTGCAGCTGCACCGACTGCTGGCCGACGAAGCGCATCGACTGGCCCAGCTGCACCTTGGCGCGCGACAGCGCCTGGCGGCGCTCGGCCTCGGGCGCGTTCAGCTTCAGCGTGCCGTAGTAGCTCATGCTGCGCGCCAGCTCCAGCTGCATCTTCATGTCGGCCACGCGGTGGCGCAGCGCCTGGAAGGTGGAGATGGTGACGCCGAACTGCTTGCGCTGGTTCATGTATTCGGTTGTCAGCTTCAGCGTCTGCTCCATCGCGCCCACGCCTTCGGCGCACAGGCAGGCGATGCCGATGTCGACCGCGTGCGTCAGCGCCGTCAGGCCGTCGGTGGTGATCAGTGTGGCGGGGGCGTTGTCGAGCTTGACGTCGGCGGCGCGCGCCTCGTCCTGCGTCAGGTAGCCGCGCGTGCTTACGCCGCTGGCCGAGCGTGCGACCAGGAACAGGGACAGCTTGCCGCCCAGCTGCGCGGGCACCACGAAGGCGTCGGCCTGGTCGCCCGCGGGCACGATGTTCTTCAGGCCGGTGACGGTGTAGCCATCGCCGCTCTTGGCTGCAGTGGCCTCGCACACGTCGAGCTTGTAGCGCGCCTTGCGCTCCTGATGCGCCAGCACCACCAGCGCCTCGCCGCTGGCGATCTTGGGCAGCCAGGCGGATTTCACGTCATCACCGCCGTAGGCATGGATCACCGCGCTGGTGATGAAGGCCTGCGTCAGCGGCTCGGTGACGATGCCGCGGCCCAATTCTTCCATCACCACCATGGCCTCCACGGGCCCCATGCCCATGCCGCCGTGGTCTTCGTCCACGTAGATGCCGGTCAGGCCGAGCTCGGCCAGTTCGTTGTAGATGCCGCGGTCGAAGCCGCCGGCCTTGACGGTGGCTTGACGACGCTCGAAGTCGTAGCTTTTCTCGACCCATTTGGCGACGGCGTCGCGCAGGGCCTGCTGGTCGTCTGAGAAATCGAAGTCCATGTTTGTCTTCCTTTGTCTGTCCTGGCTCCCTCGCCCACTTGTGGGAGAGGGCAGGGGCGAGGGTGCGGCGTGTCCTGTCGATGCGCGATCCGCCCTCACCCCAACCCTCTCCCCGAGGGGAGAGGGAGAAATGCATGCTCAGCCGAGAACGGTTTGCGCGACGATGTTGCGCTGCACTTCGTTCGAGCCGCCGTAGATGGTGGTCTTGCGGTAGTTGAAGTAGCTCGGCGCCAGCGTGGCGTTGGCCACGTCGCCGCCCGGAAAGCCCTGCAGCCCGGCAGCCGCGGCTTGGTCGCCCTGCCAGCCGGCTTCCATGGCCTCGAAGATGTAGGGCATGGCGTAGGGGCCGGCGGCCAGCATCATCAGCTCGGTGTAGCGCTGCTGGATCTCGCTGCCCTTGATCTTCAGCAGGCCCGCGATGTCGAGCGCGTTGCGGCCGGACTTCTCGGCAGACAGCACGCGCAGCACCAGCATCTCGAGTGCCACGATGTCGACTTCGAGCAGCGCGATCTGGTCGCGGAAGCGCAGGTCGTCGTACACGCCTTCGGCCTTGGCGATGCGCTTCAAGCGCTCCAGCTCGCGCTTGGCACGGTTCACGTCGGCGATGTTGGTCCGCTCGTGGCTCAGCAGGTGCTTGGCGTAGGTCCAGCCCTTGTTTTCCTCGCCGATCAGGTTCTCGGCCGGCACCTCGACGTTGTCGAAGAACACGTCGTTGACCTCGCACTCGCCGTCCAGCAGCTTGATCGGCCGCACGCTCACGCCGGGCGACTTCATGTCGATCAGCAGGAAGGAGATGCCGGTCTGCGGCTTGCCCTCGTTGCTGGTGCGCACCAGGTTGAACATCCACTCGCCGTGCTGGCCCAGCGTGGTCCAGGTCTTCTGGCCGTTGACGATGTACTTGTCGCCCTGACGCTCGGCCTTGGTGCGCACCGAGGCCAGGTCGGACCCCGAGCCCGGCTCGCTGTAGCCCTGGCTCCACCACACGTCGCCGCTGGCGATGCCGGGCAAGAAGCGCTCCTGCTGCTCCTTGTTGCCGTAGGCCATGATCACCGGCGCCACCATGACGGGGCCGAAGGGCACGATGCGCGGCGCGCCGGCCATGGCCAGTTCTTCCTCGAACAGGTGCTTCTGCACCGCCGTCCAGCCCGGGCCGCCGAACTGCTGGGGCCAGCCGTAGCCGTGCCAGCCTTTCTTGCCCAGGATGCGCGCCCAGCGCTGCATGTCGTCGCGGCTCAGGCGTTGTGCCTTGTGCACTTTCTCCGAGATTTCCTTGGGCAGGGCGCCCTTGACCCACTCGCGGATCTCGTCGCGGAATTTCAGTTCTTCGGGGGTGAATGCCAGATCCATCAGATCGTCTCCTTGTCAGCTGGCTGATTTTTATCACGCTCGTCGCCGTTGTCGCGTCCGCCCGGCGACACGATGCCCAGCTCGGCGCACAGGCGTTGCACCGTGGCGCGCAGCGCGGCCACTTCGGCTTCCAGCGCGGATATGCGGTCATTTTGGCCTGCAGCGCCCGTTGGTAGGGCGCGAGCAGCTATCGAATCGGAAGTGGCTGCGATCTCGACCGGCCCGCACAGCAGCTGCGCCCATCGCGCCTCGCGTTCGCCTGGCGCACGCGGCAGGTGCACCACCAGCGGGCCGCCCTTGTCGTCGGGGCGCTCGGCCAGCTCGTGCAGAAAGCCTTCCACCGACGAGATGTCGGCAAAGCGGTGCCAGCGCTCGGCGTTGATGCGGAGCTCGCCCGCCGTCTGCGGGCCGCGCAGCATCAGCAGGCCCAGCAGTGCGGCGGACTGGTCGGGCACGCCATAGACGCGCTGGAAGTTGTGCTCGTACTTCGCCACCCGGCTGCCGTGCGATTCGACCACCAGGCTGAGCGCCTTCAAATCATCCAGCGCCTCCTGCGCCTGCGCGTCGGTCACGGTCATCACCGGCTCGCGGCTGGTCTTCTGGTTGCAGCCGGTGACGACGAGGTTGAGCGACAGCGGATAGGTGTCGGGCACCGTGCGCGCTTTTTCCATCAGCGTGGCCAGCACGCGGGCTTCTAGCGGGGTCAGGGGCGGATCGGGTTCAAGCGGGCAAGGATAATCCGCGCGCCATGAAGCACATCGTCATCCTCATCTCCGGCACCGGTTCCAACATGGCCGCCATCGTGCGCGCGGCGGAGCGCGAGCGCTGGGGCGTGCGCCTGGGGGCGCGCGTGGCGGCAGTCATCAGCAACCGTCCGGGCGCCAAGGGGCTCGACTTTGCGCGCGAGCAGGGCATTGCCACCGGCGTGGTGGATCACAAGGCTTTCGACAGCCGTGAAACCTTCGACGCCGCGCTGCAGGCCGAGATCGACCGCCACCAGCCCGCGCTGGTGGTGCTGGCGGGCTTCATGCGCATCCTCACGCCGGGGTTCGTGGCCCATTACGCGGGGCGGCTGGTCAACATCCACCCCAGCCTGCTGCCAGCCTTTCCGGGCCTGCACACGCACCAGCGCGCCATCGACGAAGGCTGCAAGCTGGCGGGGGCCACGGTGCACCAGGTGACGGCCGAGCTGGACCATGGCCACATCCTGGCGCAGGCGGCGGTGCCGGTGCTGCCGGGCGACACGGCCGATGCGCTGGCCGCGCGGGTGCTGACGCAGGAGCACATCATCTACCCGCGTGCCGTGGCTGGTTTGCTTCAAACAATGTAGCTGCTGGCGCTTGCTGCACAAGCGCTGAAGCCAGTTTTCATTCGAAACGCACCGCCCAAGGTGCGACAATGCCGCCATGCACCCCAAAGCCCTGCTCGACGCCGCCACCGAACTGGTGCGGCGTGTTCTGTTGCTGGACCACCCGGCCGATACCGTGGTGTCGCGTTTCTTCCGCGAACACCGCGCGCTGGGCCCGCGCGAGCGCGCCACGCTGGCCGAGACGGCCTACGCCGTGCTGCGCCGCAAGCCGCTGTACGAGCACCTGGCGCGCGCAGGCTCGGGGTCGCGCGAGCGGCGGCTGGCCATCCTGGGCTTTCATGCGCCGCGCGACTTTCTCAAGCAGGCGCTGAGCGAGCCCGAGAAAGCCTGGCTCGACGCCTGCGATGCCGTGCCGCCGGCCGAGCTGGCGCCCGAGTACCGCCACAACCTGCCAAGCTGGCTGGTGGCGCCGCTGCGCGCGCAGGTGGGCGACGAGTTCGACACCCTGGCTGCGGCGCTGCTGGAGCCCGCGCCGCTCGACCTGCGTGTCAATACCTTGAAGGAAAAACGTGCCGCAGCGCAGGCAGAGCTTGCGCAGGCAGCTATCAAAGCCATAGAGACGCCGTATTCGCCCTGGGGCCTGCGCATCGACGGCAAGCCGGCGCTGCAGAAGCTCGACGCCTTCACGCGCGGCGCCGTCGAGGTGCAGGACGAAGGCTCGCAACTGCTGGCGCTGCTGCTGGATGCGCGGCGCGGCGAGATGGTGGCCGACTTCTGCGCTGGCGCCGGCGGCAAGACGCTGGCCATTGGCGCCACCATGCGCAACACCGGCCGGCTTTATGCGTTCGACGTGTCGGCGCACCGGCTGGATGCGCTGAAACCCCGGCTGGCGCGCAGCGGGCTGAGCAACGTGCACCCCGTCGCCATCGCGCACGAGCGCGACGAGCGCGTGAAGCGCCTGAAGGGCAAGATGGACCGCGTGCTGGTCGATGCGCCGTGCTCGGGCCTGGGCACGCTGCGCCGCAACCCCGACCTGAAGTGGCGCCAACAGCCGAAGGACGTGGCCGAGTTGCAGGCCAGGCAGCTCGCCATCCTGACCAGTGCGGCGCGCCTGGTGAAGCCCGGTGGCCGGCTGGTGTACGCCACCTGCAGCGTGCTGCCCGACGAGAACGAGGCCATCGCCGCCGCCTTCGGCGCCGAGCACGCGGACTTCGAGCCGCTGAACGTGGCCGAACTGCTGCAGGCGCTGAAGCTGCCCGACGCCGCGGCGCTGTGCACCACCGATGCGGCGCAGCCCGGCCAGTACCTGCGCCTGTGGCCGCACCGGCACGGCACCGACGGCTTCTTTGCCGCCGCGTGGCAGCGCAAGGGCTGAACGCGATCCGGGCAAACCGCACGAAAGCCGGGGTCGATCCCCTTGATCGGGGGCGCAGCGCCCCTTTGCGCGGGGCCATCCCTAGAATCGGATGAGGGTGCCAGGGTTGCGGTGCCCCGGTCGGCGTTATGGGCGCCGCAACCGTTGTATTCCTTGAGCCGCCGGCCTTTGCCGCGCGCTCCATCCGCGAAAGACTCCCCGCTTCATGACGCTGCTTTTCGATTCCCCGGCCCTGAGCGCAGCCGCCGGCTGGCTGGCCCATGGCCTGCTGGGCCTGGCCTGGTGGCAGGTGGTGCTGATCGGCCTGGTACTGACGCACATCACCATCGTCAGCGTCACCCTGTACCTGCACCGCCATTCGGCGCACCGCGCGCTCGATCTGCACCCGGCCGTGCAGCACTTCTTCCGCTTCTGGCTGTGGATGACCACGGGCATGACGACCAAGCAGTGGACTGCCATCCACCGCAAGCACCACGCCAAGTGCGAGCAGGCCGAAGACCCGCACAGCCCGCAGGTGTACGGCCTGCGCAAGGTGCTGTGGCAGGGCGCCGAGCTGTACCGCGCCGAAGCCGCGAACGAGGAAACCCTGCGCCGCTACGGCCACGGCACGCCCGACGACTGGATCGAGCGCAAGCTGTACAGCCGCTGGTCCATGCTCGGCATCAGCCTGATGCTGGTGATCGACCTGCTGCTGTTCGGCGCCCTGGGCGCGGCGCTGTGGGCCCTGCAGATGGCGTGGATTCCGTTCTGGGCCGCGGGCGTGGTCAACGGCGTGGGCCACTTCTGGGGCTACCGCAACTTCGAGGCCCACGACGCCAGCACCAACCTGATCCCCTGGGGCATCGTGATCGGCGGTGAGGAGCTGCACAACAACCACCACACCTATCCCACGTCGGCCAAGTTCTCGGTCAAGCCGTACGAGTTCGACATCGGCTGGGTCTACATCAGCATTCTTGCCAAACTGGGACTGGCCAGCCCCAAGAAGACCCCGCCGCGCCTGGCCTATGGCGCCGTGCGCCCGGTGGCCGACGACCAGACACTGGAGGCGCTGATCGCCCACCGCTACGAGGTCATGGCCAGCTACGCGCGCCAGATGCGTGCCGTGTTCCGCCAGCAGACCGCCAGCGCCGGCCAGCCCACGGGCGCGCTGCGTTCGGCCCGCCGCTGGCTGCACCGCGATGCCGAGAAAGTGCCCGCCGCCGCCGTGCCGCAACTGGCCGAGGCGCGCGCCGCCTACCCGGTGCTCGACCAGATGGTGACCATGCGCGAAGAGCTGCGCCAGCTGTGGCTGAACACCGGCCGCACGCGCGAGCAGCTGGTGGCCGACCTGCAGGCCTGGTGCAGGCGTGCCGAAGACAGCGGCATCGCGGCGCTGCGCGACTTTTCGCTGAAGCTGCGCGCGGCACGGTAACCTCCCTGAGGCGCTGGCGCGCCTTCGCCCCTGAGGGGGACGACGCTGGTGGCCGGGGGACACCGGCCACGGCGTCCGCGCGTGGCCTGCTCCGCGGCCTTTGCGGGCTTGCTGCGCAGCCTGCTGGCGCTTTCTCCCTCTCCCTGCAGGGAGAGGGTTGGGGTGAGGGCGGCGTGCCTTGAATGGCGGGTTCCCCGAGTGTGAGCGGCGTGTCTCCGCGTGAAAGAATGCCCCCATGCAGACCTGTGACGTGCTCATCATCGGCGCCGGCATCGCCGGCGCTTCGCTGGCCTGGCGGCTGTCGCGCGCGGGCCGTTCGGTGCTGCTGCTGGAGCGCGAGGCGCAGCCCGGCACGCACAGCACCGGCCGTTCGGCGGCGATGTTCATGGAGAGCTACGGCCCGCCCGGCGTGCGCGCGCTCACCCGGGCCAGCCGCGCCTTCTACCTGAACCCGCCCGCCGGCTTTGCCGAGCAGCCGCTGCTGCACCCGCGCCACGCGCTGTTCGTGGCCACGCCCGCGCAGCGCAGCGCACTGGCCGCGCTGCGCGACGAGCTGGCCGCCACCGGCACCGCGCTGAAGCTATTGAATGCAGAGCAGCTGGCGCAGGCGGCACCTGCGCTGAAGCCCGATTTGTTTGAACAAGCTATGCTCGACGTGGATGGCTACGACATCGAGGTCGACGCGCTGCTGCAGGGCTTTCTGCGCGGCGCACGGCAGGCCGGCACGCGCGTGCTGACGAGCGCTGTGCCCACGCAGGCCGGGCGCATGGGCGATGCCTGGCGCGTGGCGTTGTCGAGCGGCGAGACGGTGCAGGCGCGCACCGTGGTCAACGCCGCCGGCGCCTGGGCCGACGAGGTGGCGGCGCTGTTCGGCGCCGCGCCGCTGGGCATCGAGCCGCGCCGCCGCAGCGCCTTCACCTTCCGCCCGCCCGAAGGCGTGGACGTGTCCAACTGGCCGATGGTGGCCGATGTCGACGAGACCTGGTACTTCAAGCCCGACGCCGGCCAGCTGCTCGGCTCGCCCGCCAACGCCGACCCGGTGGCGCCGCACGACGTGCAGCCGGAAGAGTTCGACATCGCGCTGGGCATCCACCAGATCCAGGAAGCCACCACGCTGGAAATCCGCCGCCCCACCGCCACCTGGGCCGGCCTGCGCAGCTTCGTGCGCGACGGCGAAATCGTCATCGGCTTCGACGGCGCACTGCCCGGCTTCTTCTGGCTGTGCGCACAGGGCGGCTATGGCATCCAGAGCGCCGCCGGCGCCAGCCTGCTGGCGGCCAGCCTGATCGCCGGCGATGCGCTGCCCGATGAACTCACGCGACATGGCGTCAACCCCGCTGTGGTGTCGCCATCCCGCCTGCGTTGACAGCCATCAAATCATGAGCAATCTCGACCAAGCCCTGGGCCAGGCCATCGACCGCTACCGCCACGCTCGCCCGGCCAGCGAGCGCATCTTCAACGACGCCACGCTGGTGCTGCCCGGCGGCAACACGCGCAGCGTGCTGTTCTTCGCGCCGTTTCCGCCCGCCATGGTGCGCGGCGAAGGCTGCTGGCTGTGGGACGCCGACGGCCACCGCTACCTCGACGCGCTGGGCGAGTTCACCGCGGGGCTGTACGGCCATTCCGAGCCCGCCATCCGCGCCGCCATCGCCGAGGCGCTGGAAGACGGCCTCAGCCTGTCGTCGCACACCGCGCGCGAAGGTGCGCTGGCGCGCGAGGTGCAGCGGCGCTTTCCGGCCATGGAGCTGCTGCGCTTCACCAACTCGGGCACCGAGGCCAACCTGATGGCGCTGGCCTCGGCCTGCGCACACACCGGGCGGCGCAAGGTGCTGGTGTTCAAGGGCGGCTACCACGGCGGCGTGCTGGCCTTTGCCGGCGGCGGCTCGCCGGTCAACGTGCCACACGAGTGGATCGTGGCGCGCTACAACGACCTGGCCGACGTGCTCCAGCGCGTGGCGCCGCACCGGGGCGAGCTGGCCGCCATCCTGGTCGAGCCCATGCTGGGCTCGGGCGGCTGCATCCCCGGCGAAGTCGATTTTCTGCACGGCCTGCGCATGCTGGCCGACGAGTGCGGCGCGCTGCTGGTCTTCGACGAGGTGATGACCTCGCGACTGTCCTTCGGCGGCCGCCAGGCGCTGCTCGGCATCCGGCCCGACATGACCACGCTGGGCAAGTACTTCGGCGGCGGCCTGTCCTTCGGCGCCTTCGGCGGGGGCGCCGACGTGATGCAGCGCTACGACCCGCGCCACAGCGGCGCGCTGCAGCACGCCGGCACCTTCAACAACAACGTGCTCACCATGGCCGCCGGCCTGGCCGGGCTGACGCAGGTGCTGACGGCCGAGGCGCTGGATGCGCTGAACGCCCGCGGCGAGGCGCTGCGCGCGCGGCTCAACGCGCTGCTGGCCGAACGCGGCGTGGCCATGCAGTTCACCGGCCTGGGGTCGCTGATGCAGATGCAGTCGCTGGCCGGCCCGCTGCGCAGCGCCGACGACCTGGCCGCGGGCGACGACCGCGCGCGGGCGCTGGTGTTCTTCGAGCTGCTGGCGCGCGGCGTGTTCATGGCGCGGCGCGGCTTCATGGCGCTGTCGCTGCCGTTCGACGAGGCGGCATGCGACCGCTTTGCGCAGGCGCTGGAGGAAGTCGTCAGCGCGCAGCAGGCGGTGCTGCCAAGGCGGTGAACGATGCGCCGCTGCCGGCTTGATGGTTCATCAATGGTCTAAAAAGGGGGAGTATGTGTCTCCAGCGCCCGTCTGCCGGGCGCTGGCGGCCTGTATGGTGGGGAGTATATGCTGGTGATGCGCGGCATCACCGGTTCGCGCGGCAGCGCGCCGGACCAGCTCAGGCGCCGGCCAGCGCCCGCAGCCCGTTCAGATCCAGCAGGTTCAGCACGCGGCCCGAGCCGCTGATCAGGCTGCGTTCGCGCAGGTGGCGCAGCACGCGCGACAGGGTTTCGGGCGCGATGCCCAGTTGCGCGGCGATCATGCGCTTGCGCTGGCGCAGCATCACGGCCAGCGTGCCCGGCGCGTCCTGAGCCGGCTCGGCGTGGCGCAGCAGCCATTCGGCGCAGCGCGCCTCGGCGTCCTTGGCCAGGCGGCTGACGGCCAGCTCGGTCTGCTGGCGGTGCGCGCGGGCCACGTCGCGCAGCACGCTGCGGGCGGCCTCGGGCAGGGCGCGCACACCGGCTTCGAAGTCGGCCAGCGGCATGCGGCGCAGCTTCACCTCGGAATCGGCGATGGCGTCGACCAGCGGCGCCAGACCCAGCACGGCGCAGGTGGCGTCGAGCCAGCAGGGGCCTTCGATCATGCCCAGCTGGTGCGTCAGCGCGCCGTTCTCGGCAATCCCCAGGGCCACGCGGCCGCGCTCGATGTGGATCACGTGCGCGGCAGGCTCAGCGCGGCGCATCAGCGCGGTGCCGGGCTGCAGGATGCACGGCTCACCCGGCCAGTCGATGGAGGTGGGAGTCAGCATGCGGCCACTTTGCCCGGCGGCCGTGCCCCGGGCATTGACCCATGTCAACCGGCGGGCAATCGGCCCGGCGCGGCTGGTTGGGGCACGTTTCCAGGGTTACAGCACCAGCAGGGCGCGAAAGTCGTTGACGTTGGTGTGCGTCGGCCCGGTGACGACCAGGTCGCCCAGCGCCTGGAAGAAGCCGTAGGCGTCGTGCCGGGCGATGTGTTCGGGCAGGCTGATGCCGGCGGCCTGCGCGCGCGCCAGCGTGTCGGGCGCCACCAGCGCGCCGGCGTTGTCTTCCACGCCGTCGATGCCGTCGGTGTCGGCGGCCAGGCCCCACACGCGCGGCTGCGCCTGCAGCGCGGCGGCCAGGCCCAGGCAGAACTCGCCCGCGCGCCCGCCGCGGCCGGGGCGGCGCCTTCGGGCCGGGGCCCCAGCGTGACGGTGGTTTCGCCGCCGCTCAGGATCACGCAGGGCGGGCTGAAGGCGCCATGCCCCTGCGCCACGGCGCGGGCCAGCGCGCCGTGCATGCCGCCGATGTCGCGCGATTCGCCTTCGATCTCGTCGCTGAGGATGTGCGCCGCCAGACCCATGGCACGCGCTGCTTCGGCTGCCGCCGCCAGCGATTGCCGCGGCGTGGCGATGAGCCGGGTTTCGTGGCGGGCGAACACCGGATCGCCGGGCTTGGGTGTTTCCAGCGCGCCGCGCTCCAGCGCCTGCAGCACGGCGGGCGGCAGGGCGATGCGGTGGCGCCGCGCCACGGCCAGCGCATCGGCGCAGGTGCTCTCGTCGGGCAACGTGGGGCCGCTGGCGATGACGGACAAGTCGTCGCCGGGCACGTCGCTGATGGCCAGCGTGAGCACGCGCGCCGGCCCGCAGGCCGCTGCCAGCCGCCCGCCCTTGATGCGCGACAGGTGCTTGCGCAGCACGTTCATGTCGTGGATGCCGGCGCCGCTGGCCAGCAGTTCGCGGTTGATGCGCTGCTTGTCGGCCAGCGTCAGCCCCTCGGCCGGCAGTGTCAGCAGGGCCGAGCCGCCGCCGGAGATCAGGCACAGCACCAGGTCGTCGGCGGTCAGGCCCTCGGCGAGCGCCAGCAGGCGCGCGGCGGCTTGCGTGCCGGCGGCGTCGGGCACCGGGTGCGCGGCCTCGGCGATCTCGACGCGCTGCGGCACCCCGCCGGGCGCGGCGGCACGTGGCCGTAGCGCGTGATGACCAGTCCGCCCAGCGGCGCATCGGCCGGCCAGGCGGCCTCCAGTGCGTGGGCCATGGCGCCGGCCGCCTTGCCGGCGCCCAGCACCACGGTGCGGCCGCGTGGCGGGGGCGGCAGAAAGCCGGCCAGCACCTGCGCCGGCTGTGCGCGCGCCACGGCGGCCTGGAACAGGTGCAGCAGGAAGTCGCGCGGTTGCGTGGCCGGGTCGGGGGCGAGCATGGGCGGTGCGGATCGGGTGGCGCCTACAGTTTGTAGAACGCGCGGATAACTTCCCAGGCCTCCTCGGGCGTGTCCACCACCTCGTACAGCGCCAGGTCTTCCGGCGCGATGGCGCCTTCTTCCACCAGCATGTCCAGGTTCAGCAGGCGGCTCCAGTAGTCGCGGCCGAACAGCACGATGGGCACGGGGCGCGCCTTGCGCGTCTGCACCAGGGTCAGCACCTCGAACAGCTCGTCCAGCGTGCCGAAGCCGCCGGGGAAGGCCACCAGCGCCCGCGCGCGCATCAGGAAGTGCATCTTGCGCAGCGCGAAGTAGTGGAACTTGAAGGTCAGCTCGGGCGTGACGTAGGGGTTGGCCGACTGCTCGTGCGGCAGGGCGATGTTCAGGCCCACCGAGGGCACGTCGACGTCGGCTGCGCCGCGGTTGGCCGCCTCCATCACGCCGGGGCCGCCGCCGGTGCAGATGAACAGCTTTTCCTCCTGCGGCTGGCGCAGGCTGTAGGTGGCCACGATGCGGGCGAAGTCGCGCGAGGCCTGGTAGTAGCGCGACGTGCGCACGGCGCGCTCGGCCAGCGCCAGGGCCTGGGTGTCGCCGCTGGCCTGGGCGGCGGCCAGTTGCTCCTGCGCGATCTCGGGCGCGACGAAGCGGGCGCCGCCGTACACCACCACGGTGCTGTGCACGCCGGCGGCCGTCAGCGCCAGTTCGGGCTTGAGCAGTTCGAGCTGGAAGCGGATGCCGCGCGTTTCGGGGCGCAGCAGGAACTCGGGGTCGGCAAAGGCCAGGCGGTACGAATCGGGTTGCAGCGGCTCGCCGCGGTCGGCATGCGCCTGCAGTTCGGCCCAGGCATCGGCCAGGGGCGAGCGGGTGGAATCCTTGATGTCTTGGGTGCTGTCCATCATTTGCTATTGTTATTGAAGCTGCTGGCGCAATATACACGCCCGCCCATATGAAAAAGCCCCGAAACGGGGCTTGGGCGTGCGTTGGCGGATGGGCCGCGCGCGTCAGACGCGCTTGCGGTATTCGCCGGTGCGGGTGTCGATCTCGATCTTGTCGCCCTGGCTGACGAACAGCGGCACGGCCACTTCGAAGCCGGTGGCTATTTTTGCCGGCTTCAGCACCTTGCCCGAGGTGTCGCCCTTGACGGCTGGCTCGGTCCAGGTGATCTCGCGCTCGACGGCGGTGGGCAGCTCGACCGAGATGGCCTTGCCGTCGTAGAACACCACCTCCACGGCCATGCCGTCTTCCAGGTAGTTCAGGGCGTCGCCCATGTTCTCGGCCTCGACCTCGTACTGGTTGTACTCGGTGTCCATGAACACGTACATCGGGTCGGCGAAGTAGGAGTAGGTGCACTCCTTGTGGTCCAGGATGACCTGGTCCATCTTGTCGTCGGCCTTGAACACGACCTCGGTGCCCATGTTGCTGAGCAGGGCCTTGAGCTTCATGCGCACGGTGGCGGCGCCGCGGCCGCCGCGGGCGTATTCGGTCTTCAGGACGATCATCGGGTCCTTGCCGTGCATGATGACGTTGCCGGCGCGGATTTCCTGGGCGATTTTCATGGTGGTTCCAGTGTGAGAGGTGAGCGGGTGCCGCTCGTGCACCGGACTGAAGCCGCCGTGTGCGCTGCGGCGTGAGAGCGAAGGTGTCGGCGCGTGTGGCGGGGCTTGCGTGCCCGCTTTTCGCCCGCGCCGGGCGTGTTTCGCGAAGCCTTGATTCTAACCCTTCCGGGCGACGAAGCGGAGCAGTTGGGTGGCCAGGTCGTCCTGTGCCTGCGGCCGCTCGCGCGCGGCCTGCACGCAGGCGCGCCAGGCGGACAGGTCAGGCAAGGGCAGGGCGCCGGGGGTGACGCCGTTCCACACGTGGTGAAACCGGCGCAGCGACGCGGGCGCCTGCAGCCAGTCGAGGAAGGCGTCGAGCTTGGCGTGGTGCGCGTTGTCCTCGGGCTGCGGGTAGATGTGCCAGACAAAGGGCGCGCCGGCCCACAGGGCCCGCACCAGCGAATCCTCGCCGCGTACGAAGTTCACATCGCTCGCCCACAGCAGCTCGTCGTAGGCCGTTTGCGGCAAGTGCGGAAGGTATGAAATTGATAGCTGCTTGCGCTCGTCAATCCAGCGCTGCAGGCCATTTTCATGCTGAATCACCTGCTGCACTGCATCGGTGGCACGGCCTGCGGCGACCAGCAGGCGGGTGGGCTCGTCGCCCTCCGCCCAGGCACGCAGCAACTGGCCCAGCGCGGGCGGTTCGTAGCAGAACAGCGAGACCAGACGCTCGCCGCGCCAGTCGACGCCGTGGGTGCGCAGCCAGTCGGCACGGTTGAATGCGGCCTGCCGCGCGGGCAGATTGGCTTCGCGCAACAGGCCGCCGGTGGCGGGCGTGAAGCCTGGGTAGAAGAACCATTTGGTCCAGCCCGCCGCCGGCCCGTGCAGCACGGGCGAGGGCAGGGTGTGCATGCGCTCCACATAGGATTCGGCGCTCAGGTATTCGAGGTTGATCCACACCGGCGGTTTCCAGCCATTTTGGCCTTCAGCGCCTGTCTGGACTGCGCCGGCAGCTACGAATTCAGGAGGAATCTCGCAACCAAAGGCTTCGACCCACACGTCGGCGCGCGGCAGGTTCAACAGGCCGGGGGCGATGGGCTGCGTCCACGGCAGCACGCGCACGCTGGGCACGGCGCCTTCTGTGGCACCGGGTGCCATCCAGGCCAGGGCGCGGGCGTCGTCCACCCACAGCCGCACCTGTTGCCCGCGCGTCGCCAGCTCGCGCGACAGGCGCCAGCACACGCCGAGGTCACCGTGGTTGTCCACGACCTGGCAGAAGATGTCCCACAGGGGCGGCGAAGCAGGCACGCGGCGATTGTGCCTTTGCATAGGCGAGCCAAGGGCGTGCGGCGCCCCTCCGTACACTCGCACGCATGAGCGAACCCGCACCGCCCACCGGCGATCTGCCTGCCGCCAACACGCCCCCGCGCCACAGCCCCGAGCTGCTGGCGCAGGTGGCCGCGCTGCCTGGCCTGCCGGGCGTGTACCGCTATTACGACGCGGGCGGCAACGTGTTGTACGTGGGCAAGGCGCGGCACCTGAAGAAGCGCGTGTCGAGCTACTTCGCGCGCGACCACGGCGGCACGCGCATCGGCCACATGGTGAGCAAGATCGCGCGGCTGGACACCACGGTGGTGCGCTCCGAGGCCGAGGCGCTGATACTTGAAAACAACCTCATCAAGCAGCTCGGGCCCAAGTACAACATCCTGTTCAGGGACGACAAGAGCTACCCCTACTTGAAGATCACGGGCACCGGCCACGCCCACGATTCGGCCGACGGCGCGCCGCGCCCCGAGGCCTATGCCCGCATGGCCTATTACCGCGGCGCCACCGACAAGCGCCACCGCTACTTCGGCCCCTACCCCGGCGCCTGGGCGGTGAAGGAAACCATCCAGCTGATGCAGAAGGTGTTCCGCCTGCGCACGTGCGAGGACACGGTGTTCGCCAACCGCACGCGGCCCTGCCTGCTGTACCAGATCAAGCGCTGCACGGCACCATGCGTGCGCTACATCAGCCAGGAGGACTACGCTGCCGACGTGGCGCATGCCGAGCAGTTTCTGCGCGGCGAAACACAGGACCTGCTGCACCGGCTGGAGCAGCGCATGATGGCGCACGCTTCAGACTTGGAGTTCGAGCAGGCGGCCGACATCCGCAACCAGATCGCGGCGCTGTCGCGCGTGCTGCACCAGCAGGCGGTGGAGGTGGGGGCGATGCCGATGTCGACATCCTGGCCGTCAAGGTGCAGGGCGGGCGCGCCTGCGTCAACCTGGCCATGGTGCGTGGCGGGCGGCACCTGGGCGATCGGGCCTACTTCCCGTCGCACGTCGAGGACGCGCATGCCATTGCCACCGAGCGCGACGACGACGAACTGCCCACGGTGGAGGCGCAGGTGCTCGACGCCTTCATCGCCCAGCACTACCTGGGCGTACCAGCGCCGGCGCAGCTGATCACCAGCGAGCCGGTGTCGAAGTCGCTGCTGCAGGCGCTGTGCGACAAGGAAGAGTTGAAGATCACCGCCACCCACGCGCCGCGCGGCCAGCGCCGCGTGTGGCTGGAGATGGCGCAGCAGAACGCCGCGCTGCAACTGGCGCGTCTGCTGGCCGAGGAGGGCTCGCAGCAAGCCCGCACCCGCGCGCTGGCCGAGGCACTGGATCTGCCGGTGGAGAACCTCGACGACCTGCGCATCGAATGCTTCGACATCAGCCACACGGCGGGCGAGGCCACGCAGGCCAGCTGCGTCGTCTTTCAGGGCCACCGCATGGTGAGCGGCGAATACCGCCGGTACAAGATCGAGGGCATCACCGGCGGCGACGACTACGCCGCCATGCGCCAGGTGCTGGAGCGCCGCTACGGCAAGATCGCCGAGGCATTGCACGAGCAGGGCGACGCCGAGGCGCTGACGCGCGCCGCGCGCATGCCCGACTTGGTGCTGGTCGACGGCGGCAAGGGCCAGGTGGCGATGGCGCGCGAGGTGTTCGAAAAGCTGGGATTGAACCTGTCGCTGATCGTCGGCGTCGAGAAGGGCGAGGGCCGCAAGGTGGGGCTGGAAGAGCTGGTGTTCGCCGACGGGCGCGAGAAGGTGTACCTGGGCCACGATTCGGCGGCGCTGATGCTGGTGGCGCAGATCCGCGACGAGGCGCACCGCTTTGCCATCACCGGCATGCGCGCGCAGCGCGCCAAGGTGCGCGTGGGCGGCAGCCGCATCGAGGAGATTCCAGGCGTCGGGCCGAAGAAGCGCGCGCGCCTGCTGCAGCGCTTCGGCGGCGTGCGCGGGGTGGAGGCGGCCAGCGTGGACGACCTGATGACGGTGGACGGCATCTCGCGCGCCCTGGCGGAAGAGATTTACCGGGCGCTGCATTGACGCGGTAGCGCCGCTGCCACGGCACACCGGCGCACCGGCGCGCGCGTCAAGCCGTCATGCGCTCTTGTCCGTCATATCCGCCAGCAGCGCGCTCATGGATTCGGCGTTGATCTTGGTCTTGAACGCCACCGGCACGCCCTGCGCCTGTAGCGCGCTGAAAAATGTCGTGCGCTGGCAATCTTCCACTGCTCGCGCTGCGGAATCTCGCCGCGTTGCGCGTAGCCCTTGGTCTCCACCACCAGATACAGCGCCTGCGCCTTGCCGCCCCGATGCAGCACGTAGCCGAAGTCGGGGTTGTATGCGCCCAGCGGGGTTGGAATGTCGATGCGCGGCAGCTTGGCGAACACGGTCACCGCCGGCTGCGCCGATTCGTCCACTGTGTCGCGCTCGATCTGGCTGTCCACCGGCATCAGCGACTCGGCGTAAAGCGAGCGCTCATGCACCGCCGGATTGGCGATGGCGTGCGTCTCCGCCCCGCACAGTGCCAGTGGAATCGTCTTCAGCAGATGACCGCTGTTGTCGGTCAGCGCGGTTTTCACCCGCACCTCGCGCAACTCGTAGCTGATCTTGTTGATCACCAGCTCATGAATGCAGCGCGTGAACAGCTCGCGCAGCGTCACCAGCGCGCGGTTCTCGTTCAGGCGAATCTGCGCGAACTTGTCCGCTGGCATGCGCGCCAGGATCGTGCTCACCGTCTGCACCGACAGTCGCGTGCTGTTGGCCAGCTCGCGGACAAAACCCGCCAGCGTCATGACCGAGTGCGTCAGCACCTGGTAGTCGGCCACTTCGCTGCGCACGCCGTCCAGCCGCTGCACGCCCGCCGTGCGTGTGGTCGAAACGGCCAGCGGCTTTACCTCGAAATGCGCAGCGATGGCGGCCAGCGCGTGCTCGATCAGCTCTGGCGTGTCCACCTCGTAGCGCAGCACCGCATCGCGGTTCAGGCTCTCCCACAGCGCCTTGAAATGCGCGTACTGGTCGGCGCGCGGCGTCAACACGGCCGGCGTGCGGTCTTGCTTGTGCCTCACCTGGCCGCTGCCTTCGTAATACAAGTCCAGGTAGCGCAGCATGGCCTGCGCGCTCTCGGGCGGCAGGTTCGGCACCGTGGCCAGCGCCGCCACGATGCGCTCGCGCTGCGCCTGGTACTGCGCGCGCGGCCACAGCAGCGTGGCCTGGCCGCTGTCGTCGTCCAGCTCGATCAGCCCGATGGCGGCCAGCGCGTCCAGCACTTTGTTGGCCTGGCGCGTGCTGGTGGCCACGCCGTATTCGGCCAGCACCGCGTCGTCGAACACCGCCGACACCCGCCGCACGCTGGCCGCGCTGATCTCGCCCTGGATCGCGCGCACGAAATCGCCTTCGCTGGCCGGCACCACCACCGCCAGGTCGTTGATGGTGTCGAACTGCGGGTCGTCCGCCGGCAGGCGCTGCAACCGCTGGTCCACCGCCAGCCGCAGCCCGCGCCCAATCTGTTGCAGCCGTGTGATGCGCGAATGGCCCGGCGCCAGCTTGCACAGCGTGAACACGTTCGGGTTGTCCCAGCCCTCTTGCAGCGCCCACATGCTGAAGATGAAGCGCAGGTCGGTATCGAACGACAGCAGCCGCTCCTTGTCCTGCAAGATGAGCTTGATCGCCTCCTCCTCGCCCTTTTCGCTGTGCGACCGGGCAAAGTAGCCCCGGTGCACGCGCGCCACATCATGCGCGCTGCGCGCCAGATAGGCGCGGTAGTCGGGCGTCAGATCCTCGCGCGCCAGCATGGCGGCCAGTTGCGCGCTGTAGTGCCGCTCGAACAGCTCGCGCAACACCGGCGCGCGCTGGCCGTCGGGCAGGTACTTGCCCACCGAATCAATGAAGAACAGGCTGATCGCCTTGATGCCGCGTGCGAACAGCATCGCCTCGCGCTCGAAATGGTTGGCAATGGCGCGCGCGATCAACTGTGACTGCACCTCGTCGGCCAGCATGCCGTAACCCACCGGCACCTCCAGCGGCAGCGCCAGCCCATTGGTGAACAGCAGCTCGCCCTTGGTGATCTTCTCCACCACGTGCCCGTCCAGATACGGCAGCCCCGTGCGCTCGCCCAGGTTGTCGCGCGCCTGCAAGGTCACCGTGGCGTTCTGCCCGCCCGCCCGCTGGTAGCGCACCTGCGCCGCGCGCTCCTTGGCCGTGCCGCTCACCTGCGTCAGCGTCAGCGCCTCGGCCATGTCGGCGCCCGTGCCCACCGTGTCCACCGTGATGCCTTTCACCAGCCGCTGGCGAAACGCCTCCAGGCTGTCCAGCGTGTAGATCAGGTTGATGAACTCGTCGCGGCGAAACGTGGCGCCAAAGCGCAGCGTCAGCAGCGGGCGAAAGCGCGTCAGATACTCCTGCGTCTGCTTGCCCTCGAAGCGGTGCGGCTCGTCGATGATCAGCACCGGGCGCATCGCCGCCAGCGCCTCCATGTAGCTCTTGGCATGGCCGAACAGATTGGCCTCCACCCCGCGCCGGTTGATCAGCTTGCTATCGCCTGCGAACGACTGGTAGGTGGCCACCAGCACCGAAATGCCCCGGTTCGGCGCGTGAATGAAACCCGCCACCGCCTTGTCCGAATAATTGGTCACGCGAATGTGCTGATTGCCGTATTCACGCGCGAAAAACGCCGCCGTCGTTTGCAGGCTGCGCAGCGTGCCCTGGCGAATGGCGTTGCTGGGCACCAGCACGATGAACTTGGCCAGACCGTGTTTCTGGTACAGCCGGTGCATCGTCTCGATGAAAGTAAACGTCTTGCCCGTGCCGGTTTCCATCAGCACGTCCAGTTGCAACGCGGGCGTGGGCAGCGCGGGCGTGGCCGTGCTGGCCACCTGCACCGTGCCCGCGTCAATCTGGTTGTCGGCGCGAATGCGCTCGATATTGGCGCGCAGCGTGGCCGCTGCCTCGTGCGGCGCAAACGTGGGGTTGGCGTGTACATCGGCCGGCGCGATAAAGCGCACGTCGGCAAACACCTGCTCCACGCTGTCCACCGCGCGCGCCTGGTAAGCCAGGCGGGTGTATTGAAATTGGGGCTGAATCATCGTGCGCTCCGGTCTGCCTCAGCCGCGCAGGCGCAGCTTGTCCTCGGACAGGTGCAGCACCTCCAGCAGCGTTTTCAGCCCCAGCAGGAAGTTGTCGTCATGCACCCAGGGCGCGTACACGCTCAGCGCGCGAATGGGCGCGCCCGCCGCCTGCGCGTCCTCCACCAGGGCGCGCAGCGCCTCGGTGTCCACCGCCCGCAGAATGAACAGCACGTCGTCCGCGCGCCACGCCGCGCCGTCCAGCAGCGGCGCCAGCCGTGCCGTCAGCGGCAGCCCTTCGGCCAACAGCAGGTTGTAAAGAACTTTGGCCTCCAGCCCTTGTGTGGCGGGCGCAAGCAGCTCCTGAAAGCGCAGCAAATCGGCCTGCGCCGCATCTGCCAGCGGCTGGTGCAGCACCAGCGCGTCGGGGTCATCCACCAGCTCGAACACGCGAAAACCCGTGTCCACGGCGGTCGCGTGGGCGTTGGTGGTATCGGCCTTGATCTTCGCGCCCGCGCGGCGCAGCCGCTCGGCGGTGATCTCGAAAATCGTCGCCTCGGGCTTGCCCAGCGTCTGGGTCACGAAGTGGTGTGCGTCTTTCTGCTTCTTGGCTTCGATGGGCTGCGGAATCTGCACCAGGATGAAGCGGCGCTGGCCGCCGTCCTCGGCATTCAGCCGCATCACCGCCTCGCCGGTGGTGCCGGAGCCGGCGAAGAAGTCGAGGATGAGGTCGTCGTCGCCCGTGCTCGTTTGCGCAAGTGTCTTGATCAGGAAGGGTGACTTCGGGGAGGGGAAGATTTTCGATTTCGTGCCGAATAGCTGGTTCAATTCCCTCTGTCCCTTTTCCGTATAGAACAGCTTGTCTTGCAGAATCGTTTTCAGCATCTTGCTGGAGCCGCTCGCATAACTCTTTCGGAAAATCTTCCAACGACCTTTCACTTCCTTGCCGAGCAACAGGTCGATTTCCTTGGCTGCTTTCGTTCGATCCCAAGTCCAGCACCCTCGAATCCGTCATCCCAGTCAGGGACAACTTCCACATCGCCATTCGTGCGATACAGCGAGACATCACCATCCGGGTTGACGAAAAGCGGGTAGTGCAAATTCCTGCGGTTGTGCTTGCCGAACTCTCGGTGCGTGTTCCGGAGCTCGAGCAACCGGTAGCGTTCGCCTTCGTCATCCACCAAGTCGTAGTCGGCCTCGATTTCTTCCGCGTCCTTCTCGATGGCAAGGGCACCCTTTTCGAGTGTCGTCCGACTGTAGGCAAGAATGAAATCGTGGTTTGAGGCGAAGAACTTGTCCTGTGAGCGCCCTTTTGGATTGGAGAGCAGGGTCAACTGCCCGACAAAATTCTCCTGGCCGAACACCTCATCGCACAGCAGCTTCAACTGCGCCTGCTCGTGGTCGTCGATGCTGATGAAGATGACACCATCCTCGCGCAGCAGATCCTTCGCCAGCAGCAGCCGCGGGTACATGAAACTGAGCCAGCCGCTATGGGTGCGCGCACCGTAGATGTTCTGGATGTATTCGAGCGCATCGGCCTTGTAGCCAAGCGTCTTGAGGATTTCCGTCTGGCGCGCGCTGAAGTCGTCGCGGTAGATGAAGGCGTCGCTCTGCGTGTTGTAGGGCGGGTCGATGTAGATGAGCTTGACGGCGCCAAAGTAGCTTTGCCGCAGCAGGCGCAGCGCGTCGAGGTTGTCGCCCTTGATGAGCAGGTTGCCGGTGTCGTCCCATCTCTCGCTGTCTTCAGGCCGGGGCTGCACGATTTTGGACGTGGGCACGAAGGCGCTGTGGTAGGCCTCGCGCTTGCCGGCCCAGCGCAGTTCGTAGCCGTCTTCTTCCACACGCACGCCGGCGGGGTTGGCCGGGTCCAGCGCCTGCTGGATGGCGGCCGCGCTGACGCTGACGTGGCCGTGCTCGTCGGTCTGCACGGCGGCGGGAAACAGCTCGCGCAGCAGCTCCAGTTTTTGCGCGGCGGGGCTGGGGGCGGTGAAGAAGGGGCGGGGTTGGGGCTGGGTCATGGCGCGCGAGGGGAGTGGGGCCGGGCAGGGCGGGCAATGTTAGCCCGGCTGGCCCAGCGCCCTCACCGATGGCAACGAGGGGCGTGCTGCGCGACGAGGCGGCTTTGGCCTTGTCGTGGCGCATGTGCTTCTGCGCCAGGCGCCGCCTGGTGCGGCGCGCTGTTATCGGCTTGCAAAGAGTTTGCCGCGTGCGGCATCGATCACGCGCGCTGCCTGCGATAAGGTGTTCGGGTTGGTATATGGGGGTATATGTATGAAATCATTTATTGATAGGCGCTAAAAGACATATAGTTAGGGAGTATATGGTTTGCTAGCAGGCTATTACCAAGGTCCGCGGTCATGGGCGGGTGCGGGCGTTCGGGCGCGAGGCGCCGCGCTTGCACAGGGCCGCGCAGCAGGCGGGCGGGGCGGCAGGCACTGGGGTGGGCGCGGCGTTGGGGCGTGACACAATCGCCGCCATGTTCTTCACCGTGCCCACGCTGCTGACCTGGACGCGCATCGTCGCCATCCCGCTCATCGTCGGCGTGTTCTACCTGCAGTGGCAGCCGGCCACGGCCAACCTGGTGGCCACGGTGATGTTCATCGTCTTCGCCTGGACCGACTGGCTCGACGGCTACCTGGCACGAAAGCTCAACCAGACCTCGTCGTTCGGCGCCTTCCTCGATCCGGTGGCCGATAAGTTCCTCGTCTGTGCCAGCCTGCTGGTGCTGGTGCACCTGCAGCGCACCGACGTGTTCGTGGCGCTCATCATCATCGGGCGCGAGATCGCCATCTCGGCCCTGCGCGAGTGGATGGCCAAGATCGGCGCCAGCAAGAGCGTGGCCGTGCACATGCTGGGCAAGCTCAAGACCACGGTGCAGATGGTGGCCATCCCGTTCCTGCTGTACGACGGCACGGTGCTGGGTAGCATCGACACGCGCTGGTGGGGCAATGTGCTGATCTGGGTGGCGGCGGTGCTGACGGTGTGGTCGATGGTGTACTACCTGCAGAAAGCCCTGCCCGAGATCCGTGCGCGGGTGAAATGAGTTCCCCCTGAGTCGCCTTCGGCGCCATCCCCCGGAGGGGGACAACGCCAGCGGCCGGGCCAAGCCCACTCCGCGGCGTTCGCTGGCCTGGCTTGCTCCGCGGCCTTTGACGTGGTCTGCTGCGCGGCCACTGGTGGGGCGCCCGATGGGCGCACGGCTTCCGGGCGCTGCCTCGTGATGACGGATCGGGACACGTCCGCGCTGATCCGCTGGATGCCGGCGGTGTTCGTGCTGATCTGGGCCACCGGCTTCATCGTGGCGCGCTACGGCATGCCGCATGCGCCGCCGTTCACCTTTCTGCTGATCCGCTACCTGCTGTCGATCGTCTGCTTCGGCGTCTGGATCGCCATCGCCCGCGTGCGCTGGCCGCAGACCGGCATGGAATGGATTCACCTGGGCGTGACCGGCGCGCTGATGCACGGCGGCTACCTGGGCGGCGTGTGGGCGGCGGTGAAGGGCGGCATGGGCTCGGGCCTGTCGGCGCTCATCGTCGGCATCCAGCCCGTGTTGACGGCCATCTGGCTGTCGGCCACCGGCACGGCGATGAGCCGCGTCAGCGCGCGCCAGTGGCTGGGCCTGCTGCTGGGCTTTGCCGGCCTGGTGCTGGTGGTGTGGCGCAAGCTCACGCAGGGGCAGGCGGGCGACCATGTGACGCTGGTCAACTTCTCGTGGGCGGTGTTCGCGCTGCTGTGCATCACCGCCGGCACGCTGTACCAGAAGCGCTTCGTCAAGCCTTGCGACGTGCGCACCGCCAACACCGTGCAGCTGCTGGCGGCGGCGCTGGTCACCGCGCCGCTGGCGCTGCTGGAACCGGAGGCCTTCCGCTGGAACGCGCAGTCGGCCGGCGCCATGGCCTGGTCGGTGCTGGGGCTCACGCTGGGCGGCAGCTCGCTGCTGTATTTGCTGATCCAGCGCGGCGCGGCAGCGTCGGTCACCAGCCTGATGTACCTGGTGCCACCCACCACGGCGGTGATGGCCTGGCTGCTGTTCGGCGAGCCGATCACGCTGACCACCGTCATCGGCATCGCCGTCACCGCCTTCGGCGTCGCTTTGGTGGTGCGACCGGCGGCCGTGTCAAGCCTCGGCAGGTGAACAAGCGCTTTTGCAGGCCGCCGGAATTAATGTGTCACAAGTTGGCGCGGCAAAACGCGGGCGGTTGTTGCGCTGGCGCACATGCAGGGTAGATACCGCCTTGGCAGTAGACAACTACGTCTAGAATGCATCGCTCGCTGACCGGGGTTATCGAGGGTGGCCGGGCGTTCAAAGCGCCGATCCATTCACCATCCGCCCTGTCGCGGGTATGCTGGCAAGGCAGGTTGGTTACACCGCCAACCCCGACTGAAGTCACAATCCGAATTCTTGAATCTTCTTGAGAGAGGGCACTTACGTGAACAAGACCGAGCTGATCGAGCACATCGCCAAGAACGCTGATATTTCCAAGGCTGCGGCCACCCGTGCCCTCGAGGCCACCATCGGCGCCGTGAAGACCACGCTGCGCAAGGGCGGCACCGTGTCGCTGGTGGGTTTCGGCACCTTCGCCGTCGGCAAGCGTGCCGCTCGCTCGGGCCGCAACCCCGCACCGGCGCAACGATTAAAATCAAGGCCGCCAAGGTGCCCAAGTTCCGTCCCGGCAAGGCGCTGAAGGACGCGTTGAACTGATCTGCTCAGGCCAGTTCAGGTGGGGTGCTTAGCTCAGTTGGTAGAGCGGCGCCCTTACAAGGCGTAGGTCGGCGGTTCGACCCCGTCAGCACCCACCAGATCTCTACCGATCACGGCAAAGGCGAACCCCGGTTCGCCTTTTTCATTTCTCGACCGACTACACGAAGAGTCTCGCGCATGTTCGAATTCATCCGCCGGCACACCAAGCTCATCATGGGGGTGTTGTTCCTTCTGATCATCCCGTCCTTCGTGCTGTTCGGTGTGGGTGATTACACGCGCTTCAACGAAGGCGCGAGCAAGGTCGCCACGGTGGACGGCCACGCCATCACGCAGATGGAGTGGGACAACGCGCACCGCATGGAAACCGATCGCCTGCGCGCCAGCAACCCGTCGCTGGACGGCAGCCTGCTGGATTCGCCGGCGCTCAAGTACGCCACGCTGGAGCGTCTGGTGCGCGATCGCGTGCTGATCGCCGCGGCCAACCACGGCCACCTGATCGCCACCGACGCGCGCCTGGCCGCCGAATTGCAGCAGGACCCGACCATCAGCGCCCTGCGCCGCGCCGACGGCACGCTGGACATGGACCGCTACCGCCAGCTGCTGGCCCAGCAGGGCTCACGCCCGAGGGCTTCGAGGCCAACGTGCGGCACGACCTGTCTTCGCGGCAGGTGCTGGGCGGCGTGGTGGAAACCGGCTTTGCCAGCCAGGCGCAGGCGGATGTGGCCATGAACGCCTTCCTTGAGCGGCGCGAAGCCCGCGTGGTGCGCTTCGCCCCGGCCGAATTCGCCGCCAAGCTGAACCCGACGGACGCCGAGCTGGAGGCCTTCTACAAGACCCATGCGGCGCGTTACCAGGCGCCGGAATCGGCCAGGATCGAATACGTGGTGCTCGATCTCGACGGCGTCAAGAAAGCCGTCAACGTGAGCGAGCAGGACCTGCGCACCTACTACGAACAGAACGCCGCCACCTTCGGCACGCCCGAAGAGCGCCGCGCCAGCCACATCCTGATCGTGGCACCCAAGGACGCACCAGCCGCCGAGCGCGAAAAGGCCAGGGCGACGGCCACCGAACTGCTGGCCCAGCTGCGGCAGGCGCCCGGCAGCTTCGCCGACGTGGCGCGCAAGTCCTCGCAGGACGACACCAGCGCCGCCAGCGGCGGCGATCTGGGCAGCTTCCAGCGCGACAAGGGCATCGACCCCGTGATCTCGCAGGCCACCTACGCGTTGGGCCAAGCAGGGCGACATCAGCGATGTGGTCGAAAGCGACTTCGGCTACCACATCGTCCAGCTGACCGGCGTCAAGGCCGCCGCCGTGCCGCCGTTCGAGACCATGCGCGCGCAACTCGAGGAGCAACTGCGCACGCAGGAGGCGCAGAAGCACTTCAGCGAACTGGCCGAAGAATTCCGCAACGCCGTCTACGAACAGTCCGACAGCCTGCAGCCCGTGGCCGACAAGCTGAAGCTGCAGATCCACACGGCCGACAACGTCACCCGCACACCGCCGCGGGCGCGACGGGTGTGCTGGCCAACCAGCGCTTCCTGGACGCGCTGTTCAGCGCCGACGCGCTCGACAAGAAACGCAACACCGAGGCGCTGGACGCCGGCGGCAACCAGCTCGTGTCCGGCCGCATCGTGTCGCACAGCGCAGCGCACGCCCGTCCGTTCACCGAGGTGCGCGACGAAGTGCGTGCGGCCTTCCTCTCCCAGCGCGGCGCCGAGCAGGCCCGCCAGGAGGGCCAGGCCCGCCTGAAGGCGTGGACGGAGCAGCCGGCGACGGCCACCTCGCTGCCCGCGCCGGTGGCGCTGTCGCGCGACGAGGCCCAGGGCCAGCCGGCTGCGCTCGTCGAGGCCGTGTTGCGCGCCGACCCCGCCAAGCTGCCCACCTTTGTCGGCGTCGATCTGGGGGCCGATGGCTATGCCGTGGCGCGTGTCGACAAGGTGCTGCCGCACGCCGAGCAGACCGCGGAGCTCGCATCGCAGAGCCGCCTGCGCTACGAGCAGCTGTGGGGCATGGCCGAGGCGCTCAGCTACTACGAATCGCTCAAGGCACGCTACAAGGCGCAAATCCTGGTGCCCAGGCCCGAAGCGCCGTCGGCCCTGACGATGGGGCTGCGCCGGCTTCCCGTTGAGCGGTGCGATCCAGCAACAAAGGCGCCTTGGGCGCCTTTGTCATGGATGGTGGGGCGCTGTGGCAGCGGACAGCCCGCCGGGCACACCACGCGGGCGGCCAGCGTGGTGCAGACGTTGTGGCGCGCCAGTTAATAAGCATACATATCGTATTGACAATCGATAGTAAGCGTAGATAGCATTCGCCGGCGCGCCGGCAGGGTGCCTGCGGCGCTTTTCAATCCGAGGAGACGACAGGAATGCAGTTCTACAAAGATGGCTTCCGGGGTGGCAATCCCGACATCAAGCAGGCCGCGCCCAACCGCCGCAACCGGGGTACCAACGAGCCGCTGCCGGAGAAGGTGGACGTGCTGATCGCCGGCACCGGCCCGGCCGGCCTGTGCCTGGCGGCGCAGCTGGCACGCTTCCCGAGATCGACACCATGATCGTCGAGCGCATGCCCAGCAACATCATCAAGGGCAAGGCCGACGGCATCAACACGCGCACCATGGAGATGTTCCAGGCCTTCGGCTTCGCCGACAAGGTCAAGCGCGAGACCTACTGGGTCAACCAGACCGCGTTCTGGATGCCCGACCCGGCCAACCCCGCGCACATCAAGCGCGTCGGCCGCGTGCAGGACGTGGCCGACGACAGCTCGGAGATGCCGCACATCCTCATCAACCAGGCGCGGCTGCACGAGCTGTTCCTGGAGGTGATGCAGAACTCGCCCTCGCGCCTGGCGCCCGACTACGGCTGGGAACTGGTCAGCGTGGCCGTGGACGAAACCACCGACGACCACCCCGTGACGGTGACGCTGAAGGACGCCAGTGGCATCAACTGGTGGGCCACCCGCACCGTGCGCGCCAACTACGTGGTGGGCTGCGACGGCGCGCACTCGGCGGTGCGCAAGTCCATCGGCGGCGTGCTGCACGGCGACGCCGCCAACCAGGCCTGGGGCGTGATGGACATCCTGGCCAACACCGACTTCCCCGACGTGCGGCAAAAGTGCCTGATCTCCTCGGCCAACGAGGGCAACGTGCTGATCCTGCCGCGCGAGGGCGGCTACGTGTTCCGCATGTATGTCGAGCTGGACAAGCTGAAAGACGGCGAGAAGGCTGCCAGCCGCAAGTTCACGCAGGACGACATGATCGCGGCGGCCAACCGCATCATCGCGCCCTATTCGCTGGACGTGAAGGAGGTGGTGTGGTGGTCCATCTACGACATCGGCCACAGCATCACCGACAAGTTCGACGACGTGGCCGAGGGCTCCAGCCGCAACCCGCGCGTGTTCACCGCCGGCGACGCCTGCCACACCCATTCGCCCAAGGCCGGGCAGGGCATGAATGTGTCGATGCAGGACACCTTCAACCTGGGCTGGAAGCTGGTGCACGTGCTGCAGGGCCGCGCCGACGCCAGCCTGCTGCGCAGTTACTCGAAGGAGCGTCTGACCGAGGCCAAGCGCCTGGTCGAGACCGACCACGAGTGGGCGCGCATCATGTCGGCCCCCACCACTCAGGCCGAGCGCGACGGCAGCGAGGAGCCGCGCATCATCCGCCAGTTCAAGGCCAACCTGGAATTCACCGGCGGCACCGCGGTGAAGTACGACCCTCCACGCTGTTCGCCACCGGCACGCACCAGGCGCTGGCCAAGGGGCTGGAGATCGGGCGGCGCTTCCATTCGGCGCCGGTGGTGCGCCTGTCCGACGCCAAGCAGATGCAGCTGGGCCACGTGGCCGAGGCCGATGCGCGCTGGCGCCTCTACGCCTTTGCGGGCAAGGCCGACAGCTCCAAGCCGGGCTCGGCCATCCACAAGCTGGCCGACTGGCTGCAGAACGACCCGAAATCGCCTGTAGTCAAGCACACCCGCCCCGGCGAGGACGTGGACGCGGTGATCGACTTCCGCGCCGTGTTCCAGCAGACCTTCGACCAGCTCGCCTACGAGGACATGCCGTCGCTGCTCAAGCCCAGAACGGGCAAGCTGGGCCTGCAGGACCACGAGAAAGTCTTCTGCGTCGACCACAAGGGTCTGGGCGACATCTTCGACATGCGCGGCATCGACCGCGAGCGCGGCTGCATGGTGGTGGTGCGCCCCGACCAGTACACGGCCCATGTGCTGCCGCTGGACGCGTTCGACGAGCTGTCGGCGTTCTTTGCCGGCATCCTGCGCTGAGCCGAGGAGGCTGGTAGCGCGGGTGGGCAGGCCACAGGCCCGGCCATGGCGCGAAAGGCTTTCGCGCCGTCGTCGGGGATTGATCAACAAAAAGCCTGCTGCCGTGGTCGGCAGCAGGCTTTGCGCAATTTTGGGGTGGCTGATGGGACTCGAACCCACGACGACCAGAATCACAATCTGGGACTCTACCAACTGAGCTACAGCCACCGTCGGAAACCGCAGATTATAGCGCGCATCCGTGCGTTGATGCCGGGCACGCCGACGGCGGCGTTGCGGGCAGAAAAACAAGGGGCCTTGTTCAGGCCCCTTGTGCTTGGGTTTCACGGGGCGGGCTGCGCCGCCGTGAGGTGGCGCGTCAGTCGCTGCTGCCGCCCAGGCCCAGCAGGGCGAGCAGGCCCTGGAACACGTTGAAGATGTCCAGGTACAGGGCCAGCGTGGCGCTGATGTAGTTGGTTTCGCCGCCGTCGATGATGCGCTTCAGGTCGTACAGCATGTACAGGCTGAACACGCCGATGACCAGGGTGCTGATGACCAGCATGCCGACGGTGGAGCCGACGAACACGTTGACGATGGCGCCCACGAACACCACCATGGCGCCGACGAACAGCCATTTGCCCATGCCCGAGATGTCGCGCTTGATGACGCTGGCCAGGCTGGCCATGACGAAGAACACGCCGGCGGTGCCGCCCATGGCGGTCATGACCAGTTCCGAGCCGTTCTTGAAGCCCAGCACCATGCCGATGATGCGCGACAGCATCAGGCCCATGAAGAAGGTGAAGGCCAGCAGCACGGGCACGCCGGCGGCGGAGTTCTTGGTCTTCTCGATGGCGTACATGAAGCCGAACGCGCCGCCCAGGAACACGATCAGGCCCAGGCCGCCGCTCAGGCCGCGGGTGATGCCGGTGGACACGCCCAACCAGGCGCCGGCCACGGTGGGCAGCAGGCTCAGGGCCAGCAGCCAGTAGGTGTTGCGCAATACCTTGTTGCGCTGCTCCTGGGAGACGATGGCGCCGGCGTCGGCGTAGTTCAGTGTGCGGTCATTCATGCGAGAGGATCTCCTTGTGAATCAATGGTTGGGCGACCTTGCGGCCGCCACCACGGCGACCATGCGGAACATTTTACGTAGAGTGTGTGACGCGGCGAAAAATTCCCTTCAAAATCAAATGGATGCGCGATGGGCGCACAGTGCGACTGGCGCAGCCGGATGGGATGGCCGCCACGGCCGGTGCCGGCGCCGTTCAGGCCGCCCTGTTTTCTTCAGCATGTTCAGTTGAGGACCCGCACATGAAAACCAAGTCCTTTCTTGAAGCCGCCGACGCCCGCGCCATCGTGGCCGCCGCCGAAGCCGCGGCGCTGAAGCAGCACTGGGCGGTGACGATCGCGGTGACGGACGACGGCGGCCACCTGCTGCACCTGCACCGCATGGACGGGGCGCCGCCGGTCAGCGCCCACATCGCGCCGGGCAAGGCGCGCACGGCGGCGCTGGGGCGGCGCGAGAGCAAGGTGTACGAGGACATGGTCAACGGCGGGCGCACGGCGTTCCTGTCGGCGCCGGGGCTCGACGGCCTGCTGGAGGGCGGCGTGCCGATCATGAAGGACGGCCAGTGCATCGGCGCCGTGGGGGTGAGCGGCGTGAAGTCGGCCGAGGATTCGCAGGTGGCGCGCGCCGGCATCGCGGCGCTGGGCGAC
This sequence comes from Ottowia beijingensis, assembly GCF_013423955.1. Taxonomy (GTDB): domain Bacteria; phylum Pseudomonadota; class Gammaproteobacteria; order Burkholderiales; family Burkholderiaceae_C; genus Ottowia; species Ottowia beijingensis. The sequence goes on from NZ_JACCKX010000001.1 coordinate 2,955,157, forward strand.
GGGTTCTATTGAGAATTCCGTAATACATGACACGCTGCCGGCCCTCACCCCAGCCCTCTCCCAGAGGGAGAGGGAGCTTTCTTTGGCGCGGCACGCGCTGTCATGCTTTTAGAAAACGTCAATAAGTTGGCCGCTGCGCGGTCGCTATCAATAATCATAGCTGCTTGCGCTGGATACAAAAGGATTTCAGGTATAAAAGTATCTGAAATCCTTGTATATTAAGCGCAAGAAGCTATGAAAATGATGTAGTCGTGGCGCTGTGGCGCGTTTGAGCCCCTCGGTAGTTCAGTAACTCAACCGCTCCGGCCGCACTTCCTGCAGGATGGTGGTGGCGATTTCCTCAATGCTCTTGGTGGTCGTCGACAGCCAGCGGATGCCCGAGCGGCGCATCATGGCCTCGGCCTCGCTGATCTCCATGCGGCAGTTCTCGATGCTGGCGTAGCGCGAGCCGGGCCGCCGCTCGGAGCGGATCTCCGACAGCCGCTCGGGCGCGATGGTCAGGCCGAAGATCTTCTTCTTGTGCGGTACCAGCGCGGGCGGCAGCTGCCGGCGCTCGAAATCCTCGGGGATCAGCGGGTAGTTGGCCGCCTTCAGGCCGTGCTGCATGGCCAGGTACAGGCTGGTGGGCGTCTTGCCGCTGCGGCTGACGCCGATCAGGATCACGTCCGCCCCTTCCAGGTCGCGGTTGCTTTGCCCGTCGTCGTGCGCCAGGCTGAAGTTGATGGCCTCGATGCGGTCGTGGTAGGCCTGGCTCTTGCTCACGTCCGAAAAGCGCCCCACGCGGTGGTGGCTGGTGATGCCGACCTCCTGCTCGATCGGCGCCACGAAGGTGCCGAACATGTCCAGCATCATGGCCTTGCAGCCACCCTGGATGATGCCCAGCACCTCGCGGTCGACCAGCGTGGTGAAGACGATGGGGCGCTTGCCCTCCAGCTCGCCCGTGTGGTTGACCTGGCGCACCGCCTGGTGCGCCTTGTCGGGCGTGTCGACGAAGGGCAGGCGCACGCGGCGCGGGGCAAAGTCGAACTGCGCCAGGATGGCGTTGCCAAAGGTCTCGGCGGTGATGCCGGTGCCGTCGGAGATGAAGAACACGGTGCGGTCGGGCATGGCGGGGCTCGCTCCTTACAATCGGTGCCCATTATGCGAACGTGCTTCGCGCCGGCCACGAACAAGCACCACAAAGGCCCGTTCGACCCGCGTTCGCCCCGGTTTTCAAACTTAGGAGCTTTCCCATGTCTGCACTGTTCGAGCCGACCGCCCTGGTCGTGCCTTTCGAGAAACTGAGGATGACCGACGTCGAGGCCGTTGGCGGCAAGAACGCCAGCCTCGGCGAGATGATCAGCCAGCTGCCGCAGGGCGTGCGCGTGCCCACCGGCTTCGCCACCACGGCGCATGCGTTCCGCCAGTTCCTGGCGCACGACGGCCTGGCCGAGCGCATCAGCCAGCGCCTGGCCACGCTCGACATCGACGACGTGCGCGCCCTGGCCGAAGCCGGCGCCGAAATCCGCGGCTGGATGGAGGCGCAGCCCTTCCCGGCCGATCTGGAGCAGGCCATCCGCGATGCCTTCGCCACGCTGCAGGGCGGCAACGCCGAGGCCAGCTTCGCCGTACGCTCGTCCGCCACGGCCGAGGACCTGCCCGACGCCTCCTTCGCCGGCCAGCAGGAGACCTTTCTCAACGTCGTCGGCATCGAGCAGGTGCTGCACAAGATGAAAGAGGTGTTCGCCAGCCTGTACAACGACCGCGCCATCAGCTACCGCGTGCACAAGGGCTTCGCGCACGACGTGGTGGCCCTGTCGGCGGGCGTGCAGCGCATGGTGCGCTCCGACCTGGGCGCGGCCGGCGTCATGTTCACCATCGACACCGAGAGCGGGTTCGACCAGGTGGTCTTCATCACCAGCAGCTACGGCCTGGGCGAGACGGTGGTGCAGGGCGCCGTGAACCCCGACGAGTTCTACGTGCACAAGCCCATGCTGCAGGCCGGCAAGAAGGCGCTGATCCGCCGCAACCTCGGCAGCAAGCTGATTCAGATGGTGTTCGCTACGCCCGAGGAGAAAGCCGCCGATGGCAAGCTGGTCAAGACCATCGACGTGCCCACCGAGCAGCGCAACCGCTATTCGCTGACCGACGACGACGTGCTGGAGCTGGCGCGCTACGCCCTGGTGATCGAGCAGCACTACGGCCGCCCCATGGACATCGAATGGGGCAAGGACGGCGGCGACGGCCAGCTCTACATCCTGCAGGCGCGCCCCGAGACGGTGAAGAGCCAGCAGCAGGGCAAGACCGAGCACCGCTACAAGCTCAAGAGCAGCGGTGCCGTGCTGGCCGAGGGTCGGGCCATCGGCCAGAAGATCGGCACCGGCCCGGTGCGGCTGGTCAACGACATCAGCCAGATGGACAGCGTGCAGCCCGGCGACGTGCTGGTCACCGACATGACCGACCCCAACTGGGAGCCGGTGATGAAGCGCGCCAGCGCCATCGTCACCAACCGCGGCGGGCGCACCTGCCACGCCGCCATCATCGCGCGCGAGCTGGGTATCCCCGCCGTGGTGGGCTGCGGCGATGCCACCCACAAGCTGAAGGACGGCACCCTGGTCACCGTCAGCTGCGCCGAGGGCGACACCGGCCACATCTACGACGGCCTGCTGGAAACCGAAGTCACCGAGGTGCAGCGCGGCGCCATGCCGCCCATCGGCGTGAAGATCATGATGAACGTGGGCAACCCGCAACTGGCCTTCGACTTCGCCCAGCTGCCCAACGAGGGCGTGGGCCTGGCGCGGCTGGAGTTCATCATCAACAACAACATCGGCGTGCACCCCAAGGCCATCCTCGACTACCCGAATGTGGATGCCGACCTGAAGAAAGCGGTGGAGAGCGTGGCCCGTGGCCACGCCAGTCCCCGCGCCTTCTATGTCGACAAGGTGGCCGAGGGCGTGGCCACCATTGCCGCCGCCTTCTGGCCCAAGCCGGTCATCGTGCGCCTGTCCGACTTCAAGAGCAACGAATACCGCAAGCTGATCGGTGGCAGCCGCTACGAGCCGGAAGAAGAAAACCCCATGCTGGGCTTTCGCGGTGCCGCGCGCTACATCAGCGACGACTTCCGCGAAGCCTTCGCCATGGAATGCGAGGCCCTCAAGCGCGTGCGCGACGAGATGGGCCTGACCAATGTGCAGGTCATGGTGCCCTTCGTGCGCACCCTGGGCCAGGCCGAGCGCGTCACGCAGCTGCTGGCCGACCAGGGCCTGGCGCGCGGCCAGAACGACCTCAAGGTGGTGATGATGTGCGAGGTGCCCAGCAACGCCATCCTGGCCGACGAGTTCCTGCAGTTCTTCGACGGCTTCTCCATCGGCTCCAACGACCTGACCCAGCTCACCCTGGGCCTCGACCGCGACAGCGGCATGGAGCTGCTGGCCGCCGACTTCGACGAGCGCGACCCCGCCGTCAAGGCCATGCTGAAGCGCGCCATCTCGGCCTGCAAGGCGCAGGGCAAGTACGTCGGCATCTGCGGCCAGGGCCCCAGCGACCACCCCGACTTCGCGCGCTGGCTGGCCGACGAGGGCATCGCCTCGATCTCGCTCAACCCCGACAGCGTGATCGAGACCTGGACCCTGCTCGCGCAGTGAACGCCCGCCGCTGACCATGCCCGAGCCGCCGGTTGCCATCGAGAAGGAAGCCGGCGGCGCGTGGCGCATGCGTGCCGCGCTGCTGGTGGTGTGGGCGCTGGCGTCGTTCGGCGTGGCGTTCTTCGCCCGCGACCTGGACCAGGTGCTGGCCGGCTGGCCGCTCAACTACTGGCTGGCGGCGCAGGGCGCGGTGCTGGTGTTCATGGGCATCGTGGTGCTCTACGCCTGGTGGATGAACCGCGTCGAGGCCCGGCAAGCCGCGGCCGAGCGAAAGGACGGCTGAATTGGCCGACCCGACGCGCGCCTACGAGTGGCGGCTGCACCGCCACCTGGGGCTGTTCGTGGTCGGCTTCGTCGCCTTCCTGCTGCTGATGGCCTGGGCCGAGCGTGCCGGCCTGTCGCGCGGCTGGATCGGGCCGATCTTCCTATTCCTGTCGGTCATGGTGTATGCCGTCATCGGCATCTACGCGCGCACCACCGACCCGGAGGACTTCTACGTCGCCGGCCGCCGCGTGCCCGCCATGTACAACGGCATGGCCACCGCGGCCGACTGGATGAGCGCCGCCTCCTTCATCAGCCTGGCCGGCGCGCTGTACCTGCAGGGCTTCGGCGGCACCGCGGCGCAGCCGGGCGGGCTGGCCTACGTGCTGGGGTGGACGGGCGGCTTCTGCCTCGTCGGCCTGCTGATCGCGCCGCGCCTGCGCGCCATGCAGCTCTACACCGTGCCCGATTTCTTCGCCGTGCGCTTCGGCGGCCGCTGGCCGCGCCTGCTGGCGGCGCTGGGCGCCGTGGCGTGCTCGTTCATGTACGTGGTGGCGCAGATCTACGGCGTCGGCCTCATCGCCTCGCGCCTGACCGGCGTGCAGTTCGAGATCGGCATCCTGCTCGGCCTGGGCGGCATTCTGCTGTGCAGCTTTCTGGGCGGCATGCGCGCCATCACCTGGACGCAGGTGGTGCAGTACATCGTGCTGCTGCTGGCCTTCCTGATCCCGGTGTCGTGGCTGGCCTACAAGCAGCTCGGCACGCCGATGGCGCCGCTGGCCTTCGGCGAGCAGCTGCTCAAGATCGAGCGGCTGGAGACCCAGCTCATCGCCTCGCCGGCCGAGCAGCAGGTGCGCGCCATCCACCTGCAGCGCGCCAGCGAGTTCGCCGCGCGCCTGCAGAACCCCGCCGAATCGCTGGCGCGCGAGCGCGACCTGCTGGAAGAACGCATCCGCCTGCTGCGCGCGCAGGGGGCCGACTTCACCCTGGTGATGCAGGCGCGGCGCGAACTGGCGCACCTGCCGCGCGACGAAGCCAGCGCGCGCGAGCAGTGGACCCGAGCCATGCACGAGTCGCTGGAGCGCACCGAGCCGCTGGGCGGCCTGCCACGGCACACCCAGGCCTTCGCGGGAGACCCGCGCGGCACGTCGGAAGAGCGGGCCGAGTTCCAGCAGTCGCGGCTCAACTTCCTGGCGCTGATGTTCTGCCTGATGGTCGGCACCGCCAGCCTGCCGCACCTGCTCACGCGCTTCTACACCACGCCCAGCGTGGCCGACACGCGGCGCTCGGTGGCGTGGTCGCTGGGCTTCATCTCGCTGCTGTACCTCACCACGCCGGCGCTGGCCGCGCTGGTGAAGTACGAGGTCATGCAAGGCCTGGTCGGCAGCAGCTTCGACCAGCTGCCGCACTGGATCGCGCAGTGGGCGCGCGTCGACCCCGGCCTGATCTCGGTGCAGGACATCAATGGCGACGGCGTGCTGCAGTTCGGCGAAATCCGCCTGGCCGCCGACATGATCATGCTGGCCACGCCCGAACTGGGCGGGTTGCCCTACGTGGTGTCGGGCCTGGTGGCGGCCGGCGGGCTGGCGGCGGCGCTGTCCACCGCCGATGGCCTGCTGCTCACCATCAGCAACGCGCTGGTGCACGACACGGCGCCCATCCGCAACGGCGTGGTGCGCGTGTCCGACAACCGCGTCATCCTGACCAAGTTCGCCCTGCTGGCCGTGGCCATGCTGGCGGCGGCGGTGGCGGCGCTCAAGCCGGCCGAGATCATCTGGCTGGTCACCGCCTCGTTCTCGCTGGCCGCGGCCACCTTCTTCCCGGCGCTGGTCATGGGCCTGTTCTGGTGCGGCACCACGCGGCGCGGCGTGGTGGCCGGCATGCTGGCGGGCGCCGGGCTCACCCTGGGCTACATGCTGCTGGCCAGCCCCGCCTGGCGCGCCTGGTGGGGCCTGCCACCGGGCGGGCTGTGGTGGGGCATCCACCCGGTGTCGGCCGGCTTCTTCGGCGTGCCGGCGGGCTTCGCGGCGATTGCGCTGGTGTCGTGGTTCGACCGTGGGGCGCGGGTAAGGGGCGAGCGGGGCGATGCCGGCGTGGCGGGTGGCTCGCTTTAACTGGGAGTATCGGTTGTTAGCGCTTGTTTGACGGGCGCTAGCGGGTATCTATAAGGGAGTATATGGCGGCGCCGTGGCTGCCGGGGCGCCGCGCTGCTCCATCCCTGTGGGAGCGGGCTTGCCCGCGATGGCGGCGTTCCTGCTTCCGGCCAGCGCGCTATCGCGGGCAAGCCCGCTCCCACAAAGAGAGGGGAGCCGGGTCGGGCAATGACCGATGCGGCCGAGGTGTCTGCCGCGCGTGCATCCGTCGCTTGGTCTTGACTCCCTCCCCGCTGGGGGAGGGCTGGGGTGGGGGCGCGGCGGTGGTTTGCAGGCTGCGGTGCGCTGGCCCCCATCCCAACCTTCCCCCAGCGGGGAAGGGGCTTTCACGCGCCATCTGTCAGATCGTTCTCTCCATGCGGGCTTTTGTGGGAGCGGGCTTGCCCGCGATGGCGGCGTTCCTGCCCCCAGCCATCGCCCTATCGCGGGCAAGCCCGCTACTACAAAGAGAGGGAGCCGGGCCGCGGGATGGCCGATGCGGCCGAGGTGGCGTCCGCGCCAGCATCCGTCGCAGGGTTTGACTCCCTCCCCGCTGGGGGAGGGCAGGGGTGGGGGCGCGGCGGTGGTTTGCAGGCTGCGGTGCGCTGGCCCCCATCCCAACCTTCCCCCAGCGGGGAAGGGGCTTTCACGCGCCATCTGTCAGATCGTTCTCTCCATGCGGGCTTGTGTGGGAGCGGGCTTGCCCGCGATGACGGCGTTCCTGCCCCCAGCCATCGCCCTATCGCGGGCAAGCCCGCTACTACAAAGAGAGGGGAGCCGGGCCGCGGGATGGCCGATGCGGCCGAGGTGGCGTCCGCGCCAGCATCCGTCGCAGGGTTTGACTCCCTCCCCGCTGGGGAGGGCAGGGGTGGGGGCGCGGCGGTGGTTTGCAGGCTGCGGTGCGCTGGCCCCCATCCCAACCTTCCCCCAGCGGGGAAGGGGCTTTCACGCGCCATCTGTCAGATCGTTCTCTCCATGCGGGCTTGTGTGGGAGCGGGCTTGCCCGCGATGACGGCGTTCCTGCCCCCAGCCATCGCCCTATCGCGGGCAAGCCCGCTCCTACAAAGAGAGGGAACAGCGCCGCGCAATGACCGATGCGGCCAAGGTGCCGCCCGCGCCCAGCGCTCACCCCGGCACCGCGTCGTCCACCTGTTCGCCCAGAAAGCCGCCGCTTTGCCGCGCCCACAGCCCGGCGTACAGGCCGCCGCGCGCCAGCAGTTCGGCGTGCGTGCCCTGCTCCACGATGCGGCCGCGGTCCAGCACGATCAGCCGGTCGAGCGCGGCGATGGTCGACAGCCGGTGCGCGATGGCGATCACCGTCTTGCCCTTCATCAGCTCGTACAGGCTGGCCTGGATGGCCGCCTCCACCTCGCTGTCGAGCGCGCTGGTGGCCTCGTCCAGCAGCAGGATGGGCGCGTCCTTCAGCATCACGCGGGCAATCGCCACGCGCTGGCGCTGGCCGCCGCTCAGCTTCACGCCGCGCTCACCCACATGGGCGTCGTAGCCGGTGCGGCCCTGCAGGTCGGTCAGGTGCTGGATGAAATCGTGCGCCTCGGCGCGCGTGGCGGCGGCCACCAGTTCGGCCTCGCTCGCATCGGGGCGGCCGTACAGGATGTTGTCGCGCATCGCCCGGTGCAGCAGTGAGGTGTCCTGCGTCACCATGCCGATGTGCTGGCGCAGGCTGTCCTGCGTGACCCGCGCGATGTCCTGCCCGTCGATCAAGATGCGCCCGCCCTGCACGTCGTGAAAGCGCAGCAGCAGGTTCACCAGCGTGGATTTGCCCGCGCCGCTGCGGCCAATCAGGCCGATCTTCTCGCCAGGGCGAATCGTCAGGTTCAGCTTGTCGATCACCGCCTGGCTGCCGTCGCGGTACAGAAAGGTCACGTCCTCGAACCGCACCTCGCCGCGCGTCACCACCAGCGGCTTCGCATCGGGCGCGTCCACCACCGCGCGCGGGCGCGCCAGCGTGTTGATGCCGTCCTGGATGGTGCCCACGCTCTCGAACAGGCTGGTCATCTCCCACATCACCCAGTGGCTCATGCCCGACAGGCGCAGCGCCATCGCCGTCACCGCCGCCACCGCGCCCGTGCCCACCTGGCCGATGGACCACAGCCACAGCGCCGTGCCGCAGGCGCCCATGATCAGCGCCACGATCAGCGCGTGGTTCAGCGTCTCGAACAGGCTCACCAGCCGCATCTGCGCGTAGCCCGTGGCGCGAAAGTCCTCCATCGCCGCGCGGGCAAAGTGCGCCTCGCGCCGCGTGTGCGAGAACAGCTTCACGGTGGCGATGTTGGTGTAGGCGTCGGTGATGCGCCCCGTCATCACGCTGCGCGCATCGGCCTGCGCGCGGCTCACCGCGCCCAGGCGCGGCACGAACCACCAGCACGCCAGCCCGTAGGCAATGGCCCACAGCCCGAACGGCAGCATCAGCCAGCCGTCGAAACCCGCCGCCAGCACCAGGATGGTGAGCATGTACACGCCCATGCCGATCACCACGTCGGTGGTGGTGAAGATCATGTCGCGCACCGCCAGCGCCGTCTGCATGATCTTGGTGGTGATGCGGCCGGCAAACTCGTCGGCGTAGAAGGCCATGCTCTGGCCCAGCATCAGGCGGTGAAAGTTCCAGCGCAGCCGCAGCGGAAAGTTGATCGCCAGCACCTGGTGCTTGACGATGGTTTGCAGCGCCACCAGCCCGATCGACGCCACCAGCACCCCCGCCAGCAGCCACAGCGTGCCGCCGCGCGCCGCCCACAGCTGGCCCGGCGCCACGCTGCCCAGCCAGTCCACCACGTGGCCCAGCAGGGCGAACAGCAGCGCGTCGTAAACCGACGTGCCCGCCGACAGCAGCGCCATCAGCGCCACATGGCCGCGCAGGCCCGTGGTAGCGCTCCACACGAAAGCCAGGAAGCCCTTGGGGGCAGTCCTGGCTCCGGGTCGGGGTAGGGCGGAAGAAGTTTTTCGAAATAGCCGAGCAAGGCCGCTGCGCGCAATCAAAGGACGCCGGCGCGCGCGCCGTGCGGGCTGCGCGCGTGGGTTCCTTATTTCTGGATGACGATCTTGCCCGTCTTCAGGTACTCGTCGAACTCCACCACCGGAATGGCGGCGTTCATTGGCTGGCCGTCCTCCTGCCAGCTCATCACCAGGCTTTGCGGCGCGCGCTCCAGCGTCAGCTGGTAATCGGGCTCGATGGTGATCAGCGGGCCGTCGCCGGCGCGAAACTCCAGCCGCCCCGGCGCCTTGGCGCGCGCCGTCTGGCCCGGCTGCAGGCCGTCCTGGCCGGGCACGTAGTCCAGCTTGTCGGGGTTGGTCACTGTGGTCATGCGTGTGCTCCAGAGGTTGCGGCCCCGCAAAGGGCGATCCCGCCCATTGTGCCTGCGCGCGTGGCGCCGCCGTGTAGGACGGTGCTGCGGCCGCCCGCGGGCGCTGCCCAGTCACGTCAAGCGCAGGGCATCGGGCGCAGATGATGGTGGAGTATGCATGCTCAGCGCCCGACGGACGGGCGCTAGCGGCCAGGTAGTTGGGGAGTATATGGTCTTGCCAACCCCGCTCAAGCCCCGCTGCCAGCCCGCGCCAGGTTCAGCGCCAGCAGGCGGCGCAGGATTTCGTCGTCGGGCATCTGCGGCGTGTAGTCGGCCCAGCCGTAGGCGGCGGCCACGGCGGCGTCGAGCTGCTCGTGCGCCTGCGCCAGCCAGGCGGGGCGCTGGTTGTAGAGGTTGGTCAGGGTGCGTTTTGCAGCGCCTTGGCGTCGGCCTCGGGCAGGCCGGGGCGCGGCTCGATGCGGTCGGGGTAGGGCGAAGCGGCCAGGCCCAGCGGCACCACCTCGGGCACCTTCACCGTCCACTCGGGCGGGTTCAGCCAGTTCTGGCGCAGCGCATCCAGCCGGTGCGCGGCCTCGGCAATGGCGCTGGCGTGGGCCTTGCTTGCTTTGGTTTCGATAGCCGCCGGCGCTTGCCCTGCCGGGGCTGGCGCCGTTTTTGGCTTGAATCCGCAGCCGCCGCCGGCGCCCCAGCCCGGCCGGAATGCGGGCGCCGCTGGGCAGCGCCTCGGTCTGCTGGTGCGCCGTGTCGGCGGGCGTCAGGCCGGCGGGGAAGGGGAAGGTTTCGAAGCAGGTGGTGGGGGTGTAGCGCGGGTCGTTGCCCACGCCCAGCCAGGTGCACATGCGCAGCGACCAGAGTTCGTGGAAGCGGCTGTGCAGGATGCCGAAGGTGGTGTCGTCGGCGCGGGCGACTATGCACGTCGCATGACTCGGCAGAACATTGCAACTGAACCATACCCACACGCGATGCTTTGCGACGATCGATGTTGCGAAGAAGCGCGAGACAGATGTCAGGGCCGTACGCATATCTGGCGCTGCGCGCGCGTGAAGCCACCAGCGCCGACGTTCGGCCTCATTGCGTACTGCCGCCTTTTCAGGCTTAACTATCCGCAAGATGTGTTCGTAAGGCAGTTCAAACAGTGCAGCGTCACTCTCTTTCGTGTCGACACCAAAATCAACGATCCAAGTATCTGACGGCCGTCGCACGATGTCGGCGCCGTTGATCCATTGTTTGACGACTTCAGCGTTGCTTCGGCCGTTTGGATTGGGTTTCCCGAGCCACGATCTCGCAAGTTCACCCGGAACGTCGAACGAAGCTTTCTTGGACGTGCCGACGAAGCAGGCGTTCAAGTTGGGCAGTAGCGTCTTTGCAGATGTCAAATCCACTGCGGATTTGGCCGACTGATAACCAGTCAAGTCCGAGTGAATGGCTTCAGATGGTTGGCCGTTCAGTTGGACCGGTTGCCCAGCCTCCCCAAACGCCACCAACGACACCCGCACCGCCGCGCCGTCGTTCACCCACGGCTCGTCGCTCCACGCATCGAAGATGCGGCTGCTCTTGACGATGGCGTCGAGCACGGCGCGGTTCTTGCCGCCTCGGATGGAGTTGGTTGCTACAAATCCCGCAGCAGTCAGCGCTTGACTGACAAGCGCTGCACGCGCTTTTTCGAACCAGTAGCAGACGAAGTCGGCGCCGCCGGGCACGCGGCCGGCGTAGGTCTTGCGCAGCGTTTCGGTATAGGCATCGCCCAGCTCGCCGCGCATCTTCTTGTCGCCAATGAAGGGCGGGTTGCCGATGACGACGCTGGCGGCGGGCCAGGGGCTTCGGTGGCGGGCTGGCTCCCTCGCCCCTCTGGGGAGAGGGTGGGGGTGAGGGGCGGGGCGGTGGCTGGCTGGGCGGGCGTGCCCCACCCGGCCCTCCCCAGCGGGGAGGGAGGAATTGCAGCAGCGCATCGCGGCATTCGATCTGCTCCAGCGGCTCGAGCACGGGGTTGGTCTTGGGCGGGTAGCCGTGGGCGATGCGCCATTGAATCTCGCCGATCCAGATGCTGACGCGGGCCAGTTCGGCGGCGTATTCGTTCAGCTCGATGCCGAGCACGTTGTGCGGGCCGGTGACCAGATCCTGCTCGCGGTCGAGGCCCAGGTCGGCGGCCTGGGTGATGGTGAGCAGTTCGACGTCTTTCAGCGCCTTCAGGCCCAGGAACAGGAAGTTGCCGCTGCCGCAGGCGGGGTCGAGGATGCGGAAGGCGCGCAGTTCTTCGAGCCACAGCACGAAGCGGGCGTGGGCCTTGCGGTGGGCGGCGTCGCCGTGTTTCTTGATTTTGGCCGTTTGCGCCCGCAGCTCCTGCGCGGTCAGCTCCCATTTTTGCAGCAAGGGGCGGGTGACGACGGGCTCGACGATGCGGGCGATGGTGGCCGGGTCGGTGTAGTGGGCGCCCAGCTGGCTGCGCTTGGCGGGGTCGAGCCCGCGCTCGAACAGGGTGCCGAAGATGGAGACGTCGATGGCGGACCAGTTGAGGGCGGCGGCGTTGCGCAGCTCGGTGATGTCGACGATTTCGAGCCGGGGCACGTCGATGCGCTGGAACAGGCCGCCGTTGAACCAGGGGATGTCGTCCGGCCCGTACAGGCCGCCGCCCTGCATGGTGGCGAACAGGCTTTGCAGGCCGGTGGTGAGGCGGCCTGAGGTGAGCTGGCGGTTGCCGACGAGGCGCTCGAACATGCGGCCGGGCAGCAGGCCCACGTCTTCGGCGAAGAAGCAGAACAGGCACTGGGTGAGGAAGTGGGCCACGGTTTCGGCATCGTTGCCGCGGCTGCGCAGTTGCTCGGCCAGGGTGGCAAAGCTGCGGGCGGCGGCTTCGGTGATGTCGCGCGTGGTTTTCTGCGGGCGAAAGCTTTCGGGGTCGAGCCAGACGCGGCGCAGCAGGCTTTGGGTGGCGGGCTGGTCGAGCTGGTCGATGCGGACGGTGTGCTGCTCGCTGGGGTGGCCGTTGAACTGGGTGTGGATGCGGATGACGAGGCGGTCGCACACCACCAGCAGGGGCGGGTTGCTGAGGGCCAGGCTGTATTGCTGCAGCTGGCGCAGGGCGGCGTCGAGGTTCTTGGCCGGCGCCTTGTTCTCCCACGCGAAGCGGTTGCGCCAGTACACGTCGGCGTAGCCGCGCGCTTCGCCCAGCAGCAGGGTGTGCTGTTCGAACACGTAGTCTTCGCCGGGCACGGCGCCGGGCTCGGGCACGCCGAGCAGGCGACACAGGTCGATGAAGTGGGGCTGGGCGCCGGCGCGTTCGCTTAAGGAGTGGGCGGGGCCGCCGGGGCCCCATTTGGCGATGAAGTCGGCGGGGGTCATGCGGGGCCTTGCTGCATGGCGGGGCATGGTAGCAAAGGGGCGGCGCGGGGCGCTCGCCGTGCAACAGGCCTCAGAACCGGCGGCTGAGGTAGCGCGAACCGGCCAGGCCGAAGCGCCAGGGCGTGTCGACGGCCTTGCTGATGCCGATGCGCGGGCCGGTGAGCACGTCGACCGGGGTGCCGGGCGGGGCGCCGAGCACGCTGAAGGGCGGCGCATCGAGCGGCAGGCCGTAGTGCGCCAGCGTGATGCCCAGCGCCTGGCCCACGCGGCCGGGGCCGGCGCACAGCAGGCGCTCGTCGTGCAGCCCGCGGCGCGCGCGCATGGCGGGCAGTCCGTGGGTGGGCTGCAGGGCGCGGATCAGCACGCCGGCGCCGTGGCCGGCCTCGCGGCAGACGAAGTTGAGGCACCAGTGGATGCCATAGCTGCGGTACACGTAGGCGTGGCCGGGCGGGCCGAACATGGCGCGGTTGCGCGCGGTGGGGCCGCCGAAGGTGTGCGAGGCGGCGTCGGCCATGTCGTAGGCCTCGGTCTCGACGATGGTGCCGCCCACGCCGTCGACCAGCAGCGTGGCGCCGATGAGCGCGTGCGCCACGGCGGGGGCGTCGGCGGCGAAATCGGCAGGGCGCAGGGGCGGGGCATGACGCCTTGGAGTCTAGGCCCGTCGGGTGCGCGGCTTATAGTCGTTCGCAATTCACCGCACTGACGAGGAGACCACTGATGTTCAAAGCCCTGCTGCTGACCAAGACCGAACCCGGCGCGCCGCACTGCGCCGTGACCGAGCTGGACGACGCCCAACTGCCCGCCGGCGAGGTGCTGGTGCAGGTGAGCCATTCCACCCTGAACTACAAGGACGGCCTGGCCATTACCGGCAAGGCGCCGGTGGTGCGCACCTGGCCCATGGTGCCGGGCATCGACTTTGCGGGTACGGTGCTGGAATCGAGCGACGCGCGCTACCGCGTGGGCGACGGCGTGGTGCTGAACGGCTGGGGCGTGGGCGAGGCGCACTGGGGCGGGCTGGCGCAGAAGGCGCGCGTGAAGGCCGACTGGCTGGTGCCGCTGCCGGCGGGCATGGCGCCCAGCCAGGCCATGGCCATCGGCACCGCCGGCTACACCGCCATGCTGTGCGTGATGGCGCTGCAGCAACACGGCGTGACGCCCGAGCAAGGCCCGGTGCTGGTGACGGGCGGCAACGGCGGCGTGGGCAGCATCGCCATTGCGCTGCTGTCGCGCCTGGGCTTCACGGTGCATGCATCGACGGGGCGGCTGCACGAGGCCGAGCATTTGAAGGCGCTGGGCGCCACTGAGCTGGTGGACCGCGCCACGCTGAACGCGCCCGGCAAGCCGCTGCAGAAGGAGCGCTGGGCCGCCGCCGTGGACAGCGTGGGCAGCCACACGCTTGCCAACGTGTGCGCCAGCATCCAGTACGGCGGCGTGGTGGCGGCCTGCGGGCTGGCGCAGGGCATGGATTTTCCGGCCACGGTGGCGCCGTTCATCCTGCGCGGGGTGACGCTGGCGGGCGTGGACAGCGTGATGGCGCCCTACGTGCGCCGCGCCAAGGCGTGGGAGCGCCTGGCGCGCGAACTGCCGGCCGAGGCGCTGGCCGCCAACACCGAAACCATCGCCCTGGCCGACGCGCCCGCCGTGGCCGCCCGCCTGCTGGCCGGGCAGGTGCGCGGGCGGGTGGTGGTGGATGTGAACGCCTGATGCTGCTGCGCGTGCAAAAGAGGGCTTGATCCTCGAGCCGTCCCGGATGCCGCGCGGACCGCATCCGCGGTGTGGGAGCGGGCTTGCCCGCGATGGCGGCGTCCGCGCTCCCGGTCATCGCCCTATCGCGGGCAAGCCCGCTCCCACAACGCTGGCTGAGAGGGGCGGCCAGTCACGAAAGACAGCAGCTTGCGCGATGCGATGACGAAACGACCTCGCTGCGCTTTGATGACGGGGCTGCGCCGCCATGACGCCAGTCGCGTGCGAGGCATTCCGCCATTACTGCTGTCGTTTGGTCGTTTCGTCATTTATCGACGTTTTCTAAAAGCATGACAGCGCGTGCCGCGCCAAAGAAAGCTCCCTCTCCCTCTGGGAGAGGGCTGGGGTGAGGGCCGGCAGCGTGTCATGTATTACGGAATTTTCGATAGTCATTTCGTCATCACCCGCGCAGCGGCAAAGTCATGGCGTCATCCGTCTAAAGCCAACGTTTGGACCGCGAAACGGCATGAGTGCGGCGCACGACTCGCCGTGTGGGCGCGCATGATCGGCGCTCGATTCGCTATCGTATAAATAGCTATTGGCGCTTGGCTGGCAAGCGCTGGGGGCTGATTTGGCCTGAAAATCTCTCAGGCGGGGTACCGTGCGGCTCGGTATTGAAGTCGCGCGTTGCGTGACGGAATGCGCGCGCCGCACTGGCTGCCGGGCGCCTGACACGCGCCCGTCACGGCCGGCTTCTAGAAACCGGGCCATGCCCACCATTCGACTCATCGCCGTCCTCAACCACCTTGGCCCGCAGGCCCGCTTCGCGCTAGCCGAGGCGCTGGACCAGGTGGCGCCCGGCCACGACATCGACAGCGAGGCGCTGTTCGAGCAGTTCGTGCGCGAACTGGACAACATCTCGCCGCTCTGGCAGCGCGTGCCGGAGAACATGGTGATGCCGGATTGACGGGGGAGGGAATGGACCACAGCAGACATGCTCCTTAACTTCGTCATGGCGATGATGTTCATCGTGCTACCGGGTTTCTGGGTAGCTGCGCTCGCGTGGGTTGGTGTCCGCGTAGGCAACATTTCGCAGATGCTCTCAGCAGCCACCGATGGCGCCAAATCTGCGGGAGGCAAAGGCGCTGACCTTGCAATCAAAGCAGCGAAGGCGAAGTAGCGCCGAGAGTGGCGAGCTACTCGTCGTCCGCGCTGCCGCCGTCGATGCGTACCTCGCCCCGGTAGAGACCGTATCCGTCCAGGCCGTTTCGCCATTGAGGCTCGTCATCATCACTGCTTTCGTCGGCATCAGCGTTGCGTACCATCCAGGCAGCGATCGCTGCAAAGGCCAGCAGCAGCGCCAGCCAGAACGCGGAGTAGAGCAGCGCACCGAGCACGGCCAGCTTGACGACCCAGAGCACCGCCGTCGCCGCGCCCGCTGGCACCCCGCGCGTCACCAGCCGGCCGGCGACACGCTGCTCGCGGCGCTGGTATCCACGCCAGGCACGGCCAGCCCCCGGCCCAGCCGGTGGCTCCAGCTCCCGTTGTGCGTGTTGGTGGTCATGCTCATGTGCCTCGGCTTCAGTGGTACCTCACCTCATGGAGCGGCCGGTCGGGGCCTGCCCTCCAGCATAGACCGCGATCAGGAGGGCGGGTTGCGGCTGGCAGAGCCGGTCGGCCTGGGTCGCAGGTCGATTAGATTCTGCGATGGAAATCAAACCTTATGCTACTTTCCCTGCGCGTTCCTGCAATGGCTCTAGGGTCGATTGGATTCTGTGTTATTTTTATAACATGGATGGAAATTCTAGGCACCAGGTAATCAAGCGGCTGCAGGCGGGACTTCCCCGCGGGGCGCCGTTCGACCTTGCCACCCTGAGCCAGTTCGGGGTGTCGCCCCAGCTCGCCGCCCACTATGCCGACGGCGGGTGGCTCGTGCGCCTGGCCCATGGCGTCTATGCCTTCCCGAACGATGAATTCGGGGTCTACGGTGCGCTGAAGTTCCTGCAACAGCGCGTGCCCGGCCTGCACGTCGGCGGCAAGAGCGCCCTGGCCCTGCAGGGTGTGCGGCACAACCTGGGCAGCCGGGAGGCGCTGGTGCTGTGGGGCGACGGTCGTTTCGTGTTGCCAGCCTGGTTCACCTCGCGCTTTCCGGCCCGCTACGTCCACGCCCGCCTGTTCGACTGGCCGGACACGGCGCTGGCCGGCAAGACCCTGACCACGCCGCCTGGCCTGCCCGAGGATCTGCGGGTGGCTGCCTCCGAGCGTGCCGTTCTGGAGCTGCTGTACGAAGCCGGCGTCAAGCAGAGCCTCGAAGAGGCCCGCAACATCTTCGATGGACTGCGTTCCCCCGCAAGGACTTGCTCGGACAACTGCTGTCCTGCTGCGCCAGCGTGAAGGCCGTGCGCCTGTTCCTCACCTGGGCACGCGAGACCAGCCTCGTGGATGTGGATGCCCTGCTGGAGCAGTACCCGGTTCGCACCGGCAGCAACACGCGCTGGATGAGCCGGCTCGATGACGGCACCTTGCTGAGCCTGAGACCTCATGGATAAGACCTACGCGGACACCGTTCGCCTGCTGCTGGCCGTCGCGCCCGACGTGTTCGCCAACGACATCTTCGCCATGAAGGGCGGCACGGCCATCAACCTCTTCGTGCGGGACATGCCGCGCCTGTCGGTGGACATCGACGTGGTATACCTCCCGTGGCAGACGCCGCGCGACGAAGCGCTGCAAGCCATCAACCAGGAGCTGGCCGCCATCGCCGCGCGCCTTGCACCGCTGGGCGTGCAGACACGCCTGGTTCGCGCCAAGGACCTGGGGACACCAAGCTGATCGTCGAGAACGATGCCAGCCAGGTGAAGATCGAGGTCAACGTCGTGTTCCGAGGCAGCGTGCTGCCCGTCGAGCGGCGGCCGCTGAGTGCCAAGACCAGCGATTTGTTCGGCGTCGAGTTCGAGCTGCCGGTTCTGGCACCGGACGAGCTGTACGCCAGCAAGCTGGTGGCCGCGCTGGATCGGCAGCACCCCGCGACCTGTTCGACGTGTGGCAGCTCTACGAATCGGGCGACATCAGCGACGGCATGGTCGAGTGCTTCGTGATCTATCTGGCGGGCCACAACCGGCCGCCCCACGAAGTGCTGTTCGGCAACGACAAGGACATCGCCGGCGAGTACGAGCGGGCCTTTGTCGGCATGACCGAAGTGGACTGCTCCCTGGAGACACTGCTCGATGCTCGCGCCAGGATGCGGCGCGAGCTGCCACAGCGACTGAGCACCGCGCACAAGCAGTTTCTGAGCGGGCTGGCGCGCGCAGAACCGGACTGGTCGCTGGTGCAGTGCCAGCACGCCGCGCAACTGCCGGCACTGCGCTGGAAGCTCGCCAATCTGGAGACCTTCCGCAAGCGCCGTCCCGACGACTTCGCAGCGCAATCCGCCGCCCTCGACACCGGCTTGGGCCAGAGCTGACGAGCGTCCCGCAGCGCCCCACTTGCCGGGATTGCCCCATGCCGCATTCATCGTGGCGCCCCGCGCAGCAGCGGCCCTATACCCAAAGGCTTCCGATAAAGGCCAAAGGGCTGGGAAGGGGCAAAGGAAGGGCGCCAAGGGGAAAGGCCCTATCCTGAAAAGGCCAAAAGGCGCCCCGAGCAGCCCGTCATCCGGGGTTCGCCATGCTCTCGCTGTTCCAGCGCAAAAGGGTGCCACCCACCGCCGGCACGCCGCCCACCTCCGCCATCGAAACTCCGAAAGGGTCGATGCGGCCGGAGTCGGCCGCATCGCTGCTGGCCACGCCGCGCCGGCAGAAACTGCTGGAACACATCTGGCAGCGCACATCGCTCTCGCGCCGGCAGTTCGCCACGCTCTACCTCGCCCCACTGGAGCGCTACGCCGAGTTGGTCCAGCAGTTCCCGGCCTCCGAGAACCACCACCACGCCTATCCGGGCGGCATGCTGGACCACGGCCTGGAGATCGTCGCCTATGCGCTGAAGCTGCGGCAGTCATACCTGCTGCCTGCGGGCGTCACGCCGGAAGCACAGGCGGCCCAGGCCGAAGCCTGGACCGCAGGCACGGCCTACGCGGCCCTGCTGCACGACATCGGCAAGATTGCCGTCGATCTGCACGTCGAACATGCCGACGGCAGCGTCTGGCATCCCTGGCACGGCCCGCTGCGAAAGCCCTACCGCTTCCGTTACCGAAAGGAGCGTGAGTACCGCCTGCACAGCGCCGCCACCGGGCTGCTCTACGCGCGCCTTCTCGATCGGGACATCTTCGACTGGCTCTGCGGCTATCCCGACCTCTGGGCAGCGCTGCTGTACGTGTTGGCCGGCCAGTACGAGCACGCCGGCACGCTCGGCGAGTTGGTCGTGCAGGCCGACCAGGCATCGGTCGCCCAGGAACTCGGCGGCGATCCCAGCAAGGCGCTGGCGGCGCCCAAGCATGCGCTGCAACGCAAATTGCTCGACGGCTTGCGCTACCTGCTCAAGGAAGAATTCAAATTGAACCAGGCCGGTCCGGCGGACGGTTGGCTGACCCAGGACGCCTTGTGGCTGGTGAGCAAGACCGTCTCCGACAAGCTGCGCGCACATCTGCTATCGCAAGGCATCGACGGCATTCCGGCGAGCAATACGGCGGTGTTCAACGTACTGCAGGATCACGGCATCGTGCAACCGACGCCGGATGGCAAGGCGATCTGGAAGGCTTCTGTCACCAGCGACGCCGGCTGGTCGCACGCCTTCACCTTCCTGAAACTCTCGCCGGCGATGATCTGGGATGCCGCCGACCGGCCGGCGCCGTTCGCAGGCCGTGTGCAGGTCGAAGAGGAACAGGCGGAGCCGACGCCGCAGGCGACAACGGTGGCCGATGGGCCGCGCGCCGAAGGCATCGAAGCTGCATCCGCGAGCACGGCGCCGATCGCATCCGCAGCCATGGACACCGGCGTGGCCGCGCTGCTCGACCTGCTGGGCGACGCCGCTCCACCCACGGCACCGGAGATCCCGAGTTCCCCTGTTGCCGAGCCCGAGCCGGCCCCTTCGACCGTGCCCCCGCCGCAGATGAGCCTCGCGCCTTCCCAGGATCGCGCGGAGCCCTCCGGGGCGCACTTCATGGCCTGGCTGCGTCAGAGCATCCAGACGCGCAAGCTCATCATCAACGACGCCAAGGCCCTGGTGCATACCGTCGCCGGTACGAGCTACCTCGTCAGCCCCGGTGTGTTCCAGCGCTACGCGCAGGAGTACCTTCAAGTCGCCGCGCTGGCCAAGCAGGAGAAGCTGGAGGGGTGGCAGTGGGTACAGAAACGCTTCGAGAAGCTGGGACAGCACCGCAAGCAGCCGAGCGGGCTGAACATCTGGACCTGCGAAGTCACGGGGCCGCGCAAGTCGCGCCGGCTGCACGGCTAGGCCTGGCTTGATGCAAACACGCCGCCCATGAGAGCAATGGTCAAAATGCTCAGGCGATGTACCCGGGGGCCGCACGAGATCGCACGCATTGCGCCATGACTAGGCGCGGGGCGGCGCTCGCCGGGAGCACCGGAGGAAGAGATAAGCATGATGGTCCTCGAAATTGATATCCACGAAGTCACGTGTTCTGCCGCGTCAATACACGGCGGGCGCGACTTGGTGTTTCAATTCCGCAGAACCTGGAGCGCGAGATAGATCGGAGGAAACCCGCTCGAGGGTCGGGCTGAACGTAGCCAGCCATAGGGCCGGCCGTTGGCTGCGTTTCGAATATTTCCGGAAGCAGATAAGTGATGCAGACCGCATGGGCTGCAATGGATTGGGTATCCAGTCCCTGCAGCGAAGACACGAGTTGCCCGTCGCTGTCGCAATGGGCACGGCACAACTGTGGCGCCTCATCATCCATCGTACCTGACATGGCATGGCAGTCGGGCAGGGATGGCATGTCTACCGGATCCTCCATAGCCATGCCTGCAGCCTGCATGGAGGCGATATGTCCCGCAGAGTCCGGTTTGGGGCAGGCATACATCGCCAGCGCCATCTGCGAGAACAGCAAGGCCAAGATGAGGCCGCCGGCAATCCGGCGGCCCCATTGCGTGACGATGCGTCGGATGGAAGCCATGGTGGGATGTTCTTTGCGCTGGATGTGTGACGAATTGACGTGGATCAAAATCCAGTCACGGGGTGGAAGCGTCAAAGGATCCACCCGTGACTACCTGATCGCTGTGCATGAAAGATCACCGAGGGCTCAGCTTCGTTTCTCCAGGATCCAGCTTGTCGGCGCGCCTCGAACTCGGCCAGTCTGAAAACGCGAGCACATACAGCACGATCAGGTTAATCATGGGGATGATCATCAATAGACCGAGCCAGCCCGAAAAGCCCGCCTTGACAAAGATCTTCCAGAATGGAAACACGATTACCACCGCACCCAGCAGCATCGTCAGCCAGTGGGCGCCAAACCACCAGGCCATGTCGTTCATATACATTCCGTTCATCATGATCGATATCCTTTCTTTGATTGTCTCGATGCGGGTTAGCCTCGTGCGCGCCGCAGCCGCAGCGCGTTGAAGATGACAGAGGCCGAGCTCAGGCTCATGGCCAGCGCTGCAATCAATGGAGACAGCAACCAGCCCGTGATGGGATAAAGCACGCCGGCGGCGATGGGCACGCCGATACCGTTGTAGATGAAGGCGAACAACAGGTTCTGGCGCATGTTGCGCACGGTGTCGATGGAGATGTCGCGCGCGGCGGCGATGCCGCGCAGATCGCCCTTGACCAGGGTGATCTGTCCGCTGTTCATCGCCACGTCGGTGCCGGTGCCCATGGCAATGCCCACGTCGGCCTTGGCCAGTGCCGGCGCATCATTGATGCCGTCGCCGGCCATGGCGACGACGTGCCCCTCCTTCTGCAGCCGCTCCACCAAGGCCAGTTTGTCGGCCGGCTTGACTTCGCCATGCACTTCGTCGATGCGGAGCTTGGCGCCCACCGCCCGGGCCGTGGTCAGGCCGTCGCCCGTCGCCATGACGATGCGCAGGCCACTGTCGTGCAGCGTCTTGATGGCGTCGGCCGTGGTTGCCTTGATCGGGTCGGTGACGGCCAGGATGCCGGCCAACCGGCCATCCACGGCCAGGTGCATCACACTACCGCCCTCGCCGCGCAAGCGCTCGGCGTCCGTCTTGAGCGCATCGGTCGCGACGTTCTCCTGCTGCATCAAGGCGGTGTTGCCCAGCACCAGATGCTTGCCTTCGACCGTGCCGCGCACGCCGATGCCGCTGCCCGATTCGAAGTCGTCGGCCTTGGTCAGGCTCAGCCCTTTGTCCCGCGCGGCGCGGACGATGGCATCCGCCAGCGGGTGCTCGCTGCCCTGATCCAGACTGGCCGCCAGGCGCAGCACCTCATCCGGCGTGTAGCCCGAGTCGGCGACGGCGGTGTCGAAGGCCGGCTTGCCTTCGGTCAGGGTGCCGGTCTTGTCCACGATCAGCGTATCCACTTCGCGCATTTTTCGATGGCGCCGGCATCGCGGAATAGAATCCCCTGCGTGGCCGCGCGGCCGGTGGCGACCATCACGGACATCGGGGTCGCCAGGCCCAGCGCACACGGGCACGCAATGATCAGCACCGCCACGGCGTTGATCAGGCCGAACACCCAGCTCGGCTCGGGGCCGAAGAATCCCCAGACGAAGAAAGTCGCGATTGCGATCAACACCACCACGACCACGAACTTGCCGGCCACCACGTCGGCCATGCGCTGCATCGGCGCCTTGGAGCGCTGGGCATTGGCCACCATCTGCACGATCTGCGACAGCATGGTGGCGGCGCCGACCTTCTCCGAGCGCATCACCAGTGCGCCGCTGGTGTTCATCGTGGCGCCGATCAGGCCATCGCCGGCGCGCTTGGTCACCGGCACGGGCTCGCCGGTGAGCATGGATTCATCGACGGCACTGCTGCCCTCGGTCACCACGCCATCGACGGGCACTTTCTCGCCGGGCCGCACGCGCAGCAGGTCGCCGACGTGAACATGGTTCAAAGGCACGTCCTCCTCGCTGCCGTCGGTATTGATGCGGCGCGCCGTCTTGGGGGCCAGGCCGAGCAGAGCCTTGATGGCCGCCGAAGTCTGCGAGCGCGCCTTCAATTCGATGATCTGACCCAGCATGGTCAGCGAGATGATGACGACCGCCGCCTCGAAATAGACGGCGACGCGGCCGTGGGCGATGAACGAGTCGGGAAACACGCCGGGCGCGAGGGTGGCGACCACGCTGTAAACAAAGGCGGCGCCGGTGCCTAGGCCGATCAGCGTCCACATATTGGGGCTGCGGTTGACGATGGACTGCCAGCAGCGGACAAAGAATGGCCATCCCGTCCACAACACTACCGGCAGCGACAGCACCAGCTCGACCCAGGTCTGGGTCTTCATGTCGAACCAGCCGAGGCGGTGGCCGAACATGGCCAGGATGGTGACCACCACGGTCAGCGGCAGCGTCCACCAGAAGCGGTGCTGGAAATCGATTAGTTCGCTGTTGTCCTCCTCATCCAGCGGAATCACCGCTTCGAGCGACATGCCGCATTTCGGGCAATTGCCGGGATGATCCTGCTGCACTTCCGGGTGCATGGGGCAGGTGTAGATGGTGCCCGCCGGGGCCTCCATGGGCACCGCGGCAGAAGTTGCCGGGGTCTGTTCGTCTGCGGTATGGCCGTGGTGATGCAGGTGTTGGTTCATGCCCATGCCTTTGTTGAGTTATCTCGATTCTTGACCTTGCCATCGCGGCAAGGTCAAGTCCCTTTCCTTGTGGACGCATTCGGTCCGCATTGGCCCATGCCCCGATGGCTATCGGGACAAAGACTGGCGGTACTGGACATTGATTTCGTCGTGGCGGCGCCGTATCTCTGGCGGCCATTGCGCCTTGATCCATGACAGCACGGCCACGATCTCGTCGTCGCTCAATACTCCACCATAGATGGGCATCGCCGTACGGTAGTCGGGCTGATTGATCAATTGGGCCAGTCCCTGCTTAGTGATGGCGAACAGTTGCTCGTCGGGATGGTGCCAAGTGTGGCCGCTGGGATCGTGCGGCGGCGCAGGAAGCAAGTCATCCGATCCACGATCACGCCAGTTGGGCTGGCCCTCGCCCTTGGCCCCATGGCAAGCCGCACACTGCTGCGCGTAGATGCGGGCGCCGACGCGCAGCACCTGGGGATCATCGGGACGCAGGCTGTGCGGCGTCGCCTGCCGCTCACCGGCGCGCAGGGAAAGTAACCCGCCCCTGCCACCAGCAGCAGGGCCAGCAGTCCTGCGGCCCACAAGGCCGGCGGTTTCAACGTCATTGCAACTTCCTTGATTTCATGCCCATGGCCACATTCTGGTCAGCGGATGCGTCGCTCAAGACCGCGTCCTTGCGCCCCTGCGCGGAATGAAGCGTGGCACGCGCTGCGCATACTCCTGCCAGGCCTGTCCAAAACGGCGTGCACTTTCCTGTTCCTCGTTGTGCGCCAGCCGGGCGTACATCGCCACGAGGATCGGGAACATCAGCAGCGTCAGCAGGGTCGGCCATTGCAGGAGAAAGCCGAACATGATCAGGACGAAGGCGATGTACTGCGGATGCCGCACCCGCGCATAAACGCCGGTTTCAGCCAGCCGCCCCTGCCGCTGGGCCTGGTAGAGCACGGGCCAGGCCGTGGCCAGCAGCCAGAAGCCGCCGCCAATGAACAGGTAGCTGAGAATGTGGAACGGCCCAAGGTGCGGGTCGCCGCCCCAGCCGAACAACAGTTCCAGCAGGTGGCCGGCGTTGTGGTTCAGCAGATCCACGCCCGGAAACTTCTGGCCCAGCCAGCCCGACAGGAAGTAGATGGTCAGCGGGAAGCCATACATCTCCACGAACAGCGCCACGATGAACGCTGTGAACGCCCCGAAACTGCGCCAGTCGCGCGCGCTGGCCGGCTTGAAGAAGCTGAAGGCGAACATGACGAAGATCGCCACGTTGAGCACCACCAGAGTCCACAGGCCATACGACGATCCCGTGTGCTCCATGGCGTCAGCCCCTGTCGGAGTTTTGTCCAGTGCCCTGGCCAGTGGCTGAGCCACCACCGTGGCCGCCATGACCACCATGGCCTTTGTGCATGAAGACATGCATCAGCGGGCAGGCCAGCAGGAAGGCATAGGGCCACCATTGCGCCAGGTGGGCACGGTGTTCGGTCCATAGGAAGTACCCGGCGACGGCGCCGAACACGAGCAGGCCGATGGCATAGCGCGAGCGCCAGAACCCGCCGGTCTGCACACTCTGCGGATGGGATGCATGGTCATGGGTCATGACGGCCTCCTCACTTTGTGCCGGGAGTGGGGGTTTGCGGCATGGACATTCGATCCATCATCATCTGCATCATCGACTCCATCATGGCCATGCGCTTTTCCATCATCTGCGGGTCGTGCTGCATGCCAGCCATACCGGCGGGTGGGTTGCCCGATGCCATCTGGCCGTGCATCGACTTCATCATGCGCATGCCGTCCTGCATGGTCTTCATGTGTTCGGCCATCAACGCCTGGCGCTCCTGGGGCGTCTTGGCGGCTGCCATCTTCTCGTGCATGGCCTGCATGGCCCGCATGTGCCGATCCATGGCGGCCATGTCGCCCGAGCCCATGGCCTGGCCGGGCGATGGCAATGCCGCCGAAGGAGCCGGTGCCGCGGTAGCTGCTGGGGCGGCAGCGTCCGCCGGGTGGTGGTCCTTGTGCTCGTCGGAGCCTTGTGCCAGCACACCCATGGAGGCGGCGGCGACACAGAAACCGATCAGGGAATGGCGAATGTGAATCATGATGCTTCCTTCTGGCCGTGGATGGACTCGGGCAGCCGCGTCCGGCGGCATGGTGCGGTTGTGACCTTGCTCAGCGCACGGGCTGGATGTCGGTGACGATCATCTTCCCGCCTTCCTGGATGACCATGAATTTGACCTTGTCGCCGGGCTTAAGGTTGGTGAGCTGGCCCTTGTCACGAACGGTAAAGACCATGGTCATTCCGGGCATGTCCAGATTCTTGATGTCCCCATGCTTGAGGGTGATCTTGCTGTTGTCCAGATCGACCTTCTTGACCTCGCCATCGGTCATGGAGTCCGATGCAGGCGCCGCGACCTGACCTGTACTGGGACTGACCTGGGCATGGCCCGCCATCGGCAGGGCAACGCCCATAGCCAGGGCGGAGATGGTGAGCAGACGTTGGATGGTTTTCATGGTGACCTCTGGGTAAATGGATGGATCTATGGCTGGGCCGGCTGTAGTCGGCGTTTCAGGCCATCACTTGCGGCCCACCTTGATGGCGCCCTTCATACCGGCCTCATAGTGGCCAGGCATCAGGCAGGCGAAGTTCACGGCTCCCGCCTTGGTGAACTGCCAGACGATTTCACCCTGCTTTCCCGGTGCGAGCGTGACCTTGCCGGGTTCGTCGTGCTCCATGTCCGGGAACTTCTTCATCTGTTCCAGGTGCTCCAGCAGTTCCTTCTCAGTGCCCAGGCTGAGTTCGTGCTTGACCTGGCCGACATTCTTGACAACGAAGCGTACGGTTTCGCCCTGTTTGACCTGAATGTTTGAGGGCGTGTAACGCATGTTGTCGCTCATTTCGATGGTGATGCTGCGACTGGCCTTGGTGGCGACGCCGGGTTTGCCAATGGCTGTCTCCCCGTCACCGTGGCCACCTGCATGGGTGCCGCTAGCGAAGGCTGCCCCCGATGTGGCCAGTGCAGCCATGGCGAAGAATTGCGAGATGGTGGTTCGTGTGAATTTCATGGGTGGTCTCTCGTTGAAAATGGAAGGGGAAACTCAATGCTCGCCATGCGAAGTGGGCTTGCGTACCTTGACTTCGGTCGGCGTTGCCGGCTTGCGTGCGCGCGGCATGGATTGGCCGCCCTCGGCGCTGAAGCGCGCCGGCTCGGCCATGAGGCCGGTGTACTCATGCGCCACCGTGCCTGCCGGATGCTTGTACCAGCCCGGATCCTTGTAGTCGCCCGGCTTCTGGTCACGGCGTACCTTGAGCACGCTGAACATGCCGCCCATCTCCACCGAGCCGAACGGCCCCTGGCCGGTCATCATCGGGATGGTGTTGTCGGGAATCGGCATTTCCATCTCCGTCATGTCGGCCATGCCGCGCTCGCCCATGACCATGTAGTCCGGAATCAGCTTGTTGACTTTCTTGGCAAGGCCGCTGTGATCCACGCCGATCATGGTTGGCACGTCGTGGCCCATGGCGTTCATGGTGTGGTGGCTCTTGTGGCAGTGGAAGGCCCAATCGCCTTCCTCGTCGGCGACGAACTCGATCTGGCGCATCTGCCCCACTGCCACGTCGGTGGTCACCTCGGGCCAGCGTGCGCTTTTGGGCGTCGGGCCGCCATCGGTACCCGTGACCACAAACTCGTGGCCATGCACGTGCATCGGGTGATTGGTCATAGTGAGATTGCCCATGCGAATGCGCACCTTGTCGTTGAGGCGCACGTTCAGAGAGTCAATGCCGGGAAAGACACGGCTGTTCCATGTCCACAGGTTGAAGTCCGTCATTTCCGCGACCTTGGGCGTCGCGGCCCCGGGCTCGATGTCATACGCACTGAGCAGGAAGCAGAAGTCCCGTTGCACCTCGTCGATCATCGGGTGCCTGGCTTTCGGGTGCGTGACCCAGAAGCCCATCATCCCCATGGCCATTTGCACCATTTCGTCGCCGTGCGGGTGGTACATGAACGTGCCGGGGCGGCGCGCCACGAACTCGTAGACAAAGGTCTTGCCGGCCGGAATGGCCGGCTGCGTCAGACCGGTTACGCCATCCATGCCGTTGGGCAGGCGCTGGCCGTGCCAGTGAACACTGGTGTGCTCGGGCAGCCTATTGGTCACGAAGATGCGCACACGGTCGCCTTCGACGACCTCGATGGTCGGGCCGGGACTCTGCCCGTTGTAGCCCCACAGGTGAGCCTTCATCCCTGGGGCCACTTCGCGCACCACCGGTTCGGCCACCAGGTGGAACTCCTTGACGCCCTGGTTCATACGCCACGGCAGCGTCCAGCCGTTGAGCGTCACCACTGGGTTGTACGGCCGTCCAGAATTGGGCATCAGCGGGGCCATGGTGTTTGGGCTAGTCTGAATCACCGGCTCGGGCAATGCCGCCATGGCGACACGGCTGACCGCGCCGGCCGCAACGGCGCCGCCAGCAATACCGGCAAATTTGAAAAAATCTCTTCTGGATGTCATGGCAATCGTCTCTGCATCAGTGTCCGGCACCCGCGTCGCTGGGGGCGCTGGTGGTGACCGACAAGGTGGTGTTGGTGGGGCGTCCGATCACGGATGCCTGCAATGCGGCATCGGCCAGCCAGAATTGCTGCTGCGCGTCCAGGGCCGCCGTGACGGCACCGACCTGGTCGCGCGCATCGGCCAGCAGTTCGAAGGCGCTGATCAGCATGCCGTTGTAGCGAAGCTGGTTCTCCTCCGCGATCACCTTGCGCACCGGAACCACTTCGTCCCTGTAGTGCCGCGCCACGTCGTAGGCCGTCCGATAGGCCGAATAGCTTTCCCGCAGGCTGGAGCCAGCGGCGCGGGCCGCGGCTTCGAGCTGGTTGGCGGCCGCCAGCGTTCGAGCGTTCATCGCATCACGCTGCATTCCACCCCAGTCAAAGATGGGCAGGCGCACATCGATTTCCCAGCCGCGTGCGTTGGAGCGGGTGCCCTCGGCATTGTCGAAGGTGGTATTGCGACGCCCGGTGAGCTCGATATCAGTGAAGCTGGTCACCATATTCAGCCCTTGGGCCTTGGCGGCACCATCCAACGCGGTTTGCGCCAGACGGATGTCCAGGCGTGCCTTGGTCGCCAGCGAGCCAACCGCCTGCGGATCTAGTGCTTGCTTGGGGAGATCGGGCAGACGTTCTGGAAGCTTCAGCGCTTGCGCTTGGCTCTCATCCAGTCCCAACAAACGCACCAGCTCTTCCCGGCTGGCCGTGACCTGGTGTTGGGCCGTGCTCAGTCGAGTGGCGGCATCTGCATAAAAAGCCTGCTCGCGCGCACGGGTGATACGGTTGAAGTTGCCCACGCCCTGCATGCGCCGGGCCAATTCGGCGCCCGCTTCGGCGCTGTCATAGACCTGCTTGGCATACTGGAGCGTCTGCTGTGCGGCCACGGCCCGCACCCAGGCCTGGCGCACGCGCGTGACCTGATCCAGCACGTTGCCTGTCAGGCGCAACTGGGACAGTTCGATCTGCCGGGTGGCGACACCGTACCGGGTCGGCAGGGTCAGCAGATCCAACAGGCCAAAGGAAAGCGCACGCCCCAAGTCCAGCTCAGTTCCGGCCCTCATGCGCTCAAAACTGAAGATGGGGTTGGCAATCCGCCCCACCTGCGCGGCATCGGCCGACTCTGCCCAGCCTTGCGCCAGCAGGGCCTGCAAAGACGGACTGTTCACCAAGGCCAACTGGACAGCATCTTTTTGACCCAGAGGCTGCGCCAGCAAGCTTTGAGCTGCCTGTGCTTGCTGGTCGCGCTCCTCCTGGGTACGCGCCAGGGCGAGCTTGCCTTCGGTGAAACCGCCCGCTTCGACGTTGACACGATTGATGTTCTGATCCAGGCTGACGCTGGCACATCCGGTCAGCACCGCCAGTCCAAGGGCGGACAGGGTCAGCTTGGCATGCGTGGCACGCAAACGCATCATGGCTTGCCTCCCCATGATGGCCAGAATGCGGATCGCTGGCGGGGGCAGTGTCCTTGGCGGACGCGGGCTGGCCCGTCTTGATTTCCTTGGCATAGGCGCGCCAACCGCCGATTTGGCCCACGCGATCATTGGCCTCTCGCCAGGATTGCACCTGTTGATCCGCATAGGCCTGGTATGCATCGATGGCGGACGAATACTGCAGCCTCGTCGGCAGCGGAGGCTGGGGAGCTTCGGGATCTGCTGGGGCTTGTGCAAAAGCCGCCCCTGCGAACAACGCCAGTGCCAAAGGCAACAAGACCCTGAAGGATGGCAGGTGATGGGAATGGGCCATGGTCTCCTCTGAAAGCATCTCTGATCTCACGTCGAAGATTCTGGAGAGCCCGCCCTTTCAGCAAGATGTTTGGAACATTACATTCTTGTTAGCTTCGTGTCGGCAGCCATCCAACGCGGCACACTTGCGTGGGGACCTTTAACGGAGCATGCGGGTGAAGATACTGATCGTCGAAGACGAGCCCAAGACTGGTGAATATTTGCGCCAGGGCTTGAGCGAGGCCGGGTATGTCGCGGACCTGGTGCCCCATGGCACCGATGGGCTGCATATGGCCTTGCACGGTGCCTACGACCTCGTGATCCTGGATGTCATGCTGCCCGGGCTGAACGGCTGGCAGGTGCTGCAATCGTTGCGCGAGCGCGGCCTGCAGATGCCAGTGCTGTTCCTGACCGCACGCGACCAGGTGGAGGATCGCGTCAAGGGGCTGGAGCTTGGTGCCGACGATTATCTGGTCAAGCCGTTCTCGTTCGCGGAGCTGTTGGCCCGCGTGCGCATCATCTTGCGCCGCAGCCCGGCGGGCAACGAAAGCACCATGTTGCGGGTTGCCGATCTGGAGCTGGATCTGCGGCGCCGCCGGGTCTCGCGCAACGGCAAGCGCGTGGACCTGACGGCCAAGGAGTTCGGTCTGCTGGAACTCTTGATGCGGCGCCACGGTGAGGTGTTGCCACGCTCCTGATCGCATCGCAGGTGTGGGATATGAACTTCGACAGCGACACCAACGTGATCGAAGTGGCGATGCGCCGATTGCGCGTGAAGATCGACGAGGGCCACCCGGTCAAGCTGATCCAGACCGTGCGCGGCATGGGTTATGTGCTCGACGTACCGCAGGAGGAATAGGTGTTGATTCGCGCTCGTTGGGGTCGGTTGCCGCTGACGCAGCGCCTGACCCTGCTCTTCACTGCGGTAGCGGCTTCGGTGGTGCTGGGTCTTGGCGCCTTGTTCCTGGTGGAGACCGAGCGGCACTTCGTGGAGCTGGATCAGATAACACTGGAAGACAAGCGGCATCTGATCGAGGAAATACTGCGCAATGCAAGCTCGGCAGACGACACGCGCTGGCGCCTGGGTGAGGCGCTGAGCTATCACCATGACCTTTTCGCCCTGGTGCAAGATGGGCGGGGTGCGGTGATCTTTCAGTCCCCGGGGTTCATTTCCCCATGCGCGGCGACAAGCCCCTGCGCGTCGGTGAAAACAAGGTGTTCGGGGTGTGGCGGCACGGCGATGCCAGGTTTCATACACTGGCCTTTCAGGCAGCTACTGCCTACTCCAGCCCCCTGACGGTCTGGATCGCTGCGGATACGGATCACCACACGCAGTTTCTCGACCGCCTGCGGCGCAGCTTGACCCTGTATGTGCTCGCCGCCATCACCCTCTGCGGCTTGCTCTCATGGTTCGCCGCGCGCCAGGGGCTGGCGCCCTTGCGCGACATGAAGTCACGGGCCGCCAGGGTGACGGGCCAGAAGCTCGGCGAGCGCATGCCCGTGCAGGCCGTGCCGGTAGAAATGGCCGACCTGGCGCAAGAGCTGAACCGCATGCTGGATCGGCTGCAGGAGGACTTCCAGCGCCTGACCGATTTCGCGTCAGACCTCGCGCACGAGCTGCGCACCCCCATCAGCAATCTGTTGACGCAAACCCAGGTGGCGCTGGCGACCAAGCGCGATGCTGCAACCTACCGCGACATCCTGGCCTCGAACGCCGAGGAATTTCAGCGTTTGGCGCGCATGGTGTCCGACATGCTGCTGCTGGCCAAGACCGCGCGTGGCGTAGACCTGCCGCACAAGGAGCGGTTCTCCGCCCGCCTGGACGGGCTGGCGCTACTCGACTTCTACGAGGCCGTGGCCGAGGAAAAGCACATCCGGCTGCGGCTGGAAGGCGATGGCGAGATCGAAGGTGACCGCCTGATGTTCCGCCGCGCGGTCAGCAACCTGCTGTCCAACGCCCTGCGCCACGCGCCCGAAGCCGGCGACGTCACCATCCGCATCGCTGCCACAGCACAGGCCACGACGGTGGCCGTGGAAAACACCGGCGCCGACATCGATGCCAAGATCCTGCCCCGGCTATTTGACCGTTTCTACCGCGCCGATGCGTCCAGGACCCATCTGGACACTGACGGATCGGGCTTGGGTTTGGCCATCACGCGCGCCATCGCCGAGGCCCACGGCGGCCGCGTCACCGTCACATCATCCAATGGACGTACATGCTTTGCCCTGGTGTTTCCGCATCGTGCGATCCAAGCATGACGCTGACCACGAGGAAAGCTGTCGGAAATGTCATTCGGCTGTCTAGGTTTTGTTGGGTAGGGGTTTCTACCATGAACACATCTCCTCAGCGCCTAACCAAGGCATGAGAGATGCAAGTTTCATCCACCTTCGTCAGGAGCTTCAATCATGACCCAACAACGCCTCTCCCTTTCTTCCATGATCGCCGCCGCGGCCGCAGTGGCTGCCCTGGGCCTTCCAGGGATGGCTTCGGCAGCGTACGAGCATCCCGCCAACAACGAAAAGGGCGTCATCGTTCATCCAGAACACTTCAAGAGCGAGAAAACCCGCGCCCAAGTCAAGGCGGAGGCCGAAGCTCCGATGCGGGAAGGCCGCCTTTCTTATGGTGAGAGCAACTACCCGATCCGCACGCCCGATGCAGGTCCTGGCAAGACGCGTGAGCAAGTGATCAACGAACTGCGCAGCGAGTCGCCTGTCGAACGCGACGCGCGTCTGCGCCTCTACTACCGGGGTTGATGGCCCCCAGTTGGGGTGGCAGCGGATTACGTTGAATCCATTCTGTGGGATCGTTGACATCAGCCTGACTAACTTGGGGACAGCCCAGGCCGGCGTCCAACTTCCCAAGACACCCCACCGCCGCGTCCCGTCGCGGCGAGCTGCTGCCCCAGCCGGTGCTCGATCACCGGCTTCCAAGGCACCAGGCTGAACCCCATGCCATCATCGAGCATCGCGTAGCGCCCGCTGGCGAGCATGACGCTGCGCCTGTAGATGCCGGACACGCGCTGCCCGTCTGCCGTTGGGCGATGCTCCAGGCCGGTGTCGGCGGCAATGTCCTTGGCAGCCTGCGCCACCTCACGGTTGCGCAGTGTGCCCGGCAGGTTGCGCGCCAGGATCACCTGCTGCCCGCGCCGCTCAGCCAATCCCAGTTCGGCCAGGAAGTCGGCGCGCTGCTGCAACGCCTGCTTGACCTCACTGCCAAAGCCCAGGTCGCCCAACCCCTTGCCTCCGCCGATCAATTGCTGATCCAGCCAGGTGGCGCCGATGATGCGCGCTTGTCGCTCGATGGGCAGGTGCGATTTCAACTCCACGGCCACGCCGCCCAGGCGCTGGGCGTCGTACTGGCGACCACGTTCGGCCAAGTCGTCCGGCACCTTCCACAGCCCTTCGGCCACGCGCTCCACGATGCCCGCCCGACGCAGGGCTTTGAGCCGCCGAATATGGGCCGCCACGACTTCCTGCGGATCGCGGCCGGGCACGGCCTGGCCCTGCGCGATGGCAAGGTGATGGTCGGTGCGGTACAGGCCACCGCTCGCCAGCGCGGTGATGTTCTTGTCGGCCGCGCGCACGTCGGCCGAACCCTTCACCTCCACCACGGCTCCGGCCGGGTAGTTCGCCAGCTCGTCACGGGCATTGAGCGCGACGTAGTGGGCCTTGCCGTCCACGCCGTCGATGACCAGATAGCCCCGGTCGTGCAGTTCGTCGGCCAGCCCTTTCGCGGCGACACGCCCGATGATCGTGCGGCCATCGTCGCCCGGCTCGAACACCGCCAGCTCGCGCGGCTGGCCGCTCATGGCACGCTGCATGGTGCGGATGATGTCGCCGCGCTCGCCCAGGGCGCGCAAGGTCTTCTCGGCATCGGCATGAATGGCCCAGGTGCCGGGCTGCACTTCATCGGCCAGGCCCAGGCGCTGCAAGCGCTGCAGGCGGCCGATCAGCAGCAGGCGCTGGCGGTGCAGTCGTGGCTCGTTGAAGCGTTCAATCTGCACTTGCGCTCTCCGAGAGCTGCGGCGTGTCCGGTCGTGCGAAGCACGCGGACATGCCTGCATTGGCGCGGGGCTCGCGCCCCACGCGGCACGGCGGCGAAGCCGCTCCGTGCCGCGCCACTCCCACGTGCAGACTGGCTTTGCGGGCCGACAGGTGCCGCACCCTTTGTCTTGCCTTCCGCATTTGCCTCCCGCATCCGCTCCCGGCAATTGCGGCCCGGTGGCGCGGCTGTACCGACAGCCAGCGCCCCGGCGAACGCAGCGATGGCCGAAGGCCAGCCGCGTTCGAGGCAAGACGCCTGCACGTTGGACGGCTGCGCCGGAGGCAGCGCGAAGTGCGGTGTCCAATGCGAAGTATTGGCACCGGCACTGCACGCGCGACGACACGGCGACGGCCAGCCGCTCGATCAGGATCGCCTGTCCAGTTTCCATGGTGATGAAAGGATGCGCCATGCGTTCGCCACGGCTGAACAGGAATCCTGGCCGGTGCTCGGGATAGTGGGTGCGCATCCAGCGCTTCAGATCGACATGGCGAACGGTCAAGTCTGGCGACTGCAGCAGCTTCGGGTCATTGAGCGTGATCCCGTTGTGGCCGTAGGGCAGCTCCCCGTTGAGGATGCCGTCATAGATGCGCTCCGAGTACAGCCGGCACTCATTCCATCGCGGGCAATTCAACGATGGAGGCAGGAAGCGCGGTGATGCGATCGCGGCCAGGATCATCGGCAGGTACCGCAGCAACCCGGCCCACCGTATGGCGGCTTCGATGGGACGATAGAACACCTTCGATGTTGGAATGTCCTTGTGCATGTCTTCGTCTCCTTTCGGAAGCGCTACATCACCGGCTCCTTTCTTGCCCTGCCAAGGGCTGTTGTGTCGTTATGACCTGCGGCGGTTGCCTGGAACGATGCCCTGATAGTAGGCGGGCGAGATGATTGGCATCCGCCGCAGGTGGCCTCGTCTTGCTCGATGTGCAAGAATCGATCGGGTGCCGGCCCATCGAGCGATGAGGACGCAGGCTCGATATTGGCGCTCACGGTACCAGCGTCATGGGTGGCGCAAAGCCCATCAAGACCGATTCGATATGGCTTGATATTCGCACGGTTTCACGAAGAACGCGGATAGGAATTTGATGCCTAATGTCCACGATTGGCTGGGTGAATCCGGGGCGCTCATGCCTACTCGGAATGCTGATATAGCCATATAGCATCACGTGACATCGAGCTGTGCTGGTCAACGGCCTGACATTGGATAGCCCCAGCGCCTACTGGCTGCGTTGATCGACATTGCCGCTTAGCCGGCAGGACGACGGGGCCGCCCAGCCTACTCACTTAGGGCGCGGCCAAGTCTTCGGGCGCATCGACCATCATGGCCTTTTGCACCAACTGCTGCACGGTCTGCCTGGCGTGCATCGGCAAGTCCGCATGCGCGGCAAGCTCATCGGCCTCAATGCTCTGCGCGGCTACCAGGCGAGCTGCAAGGTGTAGGTTTGTCGGGCCGACCGCCTCGATGGCAGGGAGTTTGCCCAAGGCGTCGTATGGCCGCAGAAGCGCGTGGTAAATGTGCCAGGTATCGATGCTTCTCGGCACCTGCTTCAAGATGGCCTGAATCAGCTTGCGTTTGAGGGGTCGAGCTGCCAGTCCGGAACACGCTGCCCGCGGTTTCCCATCTGAATCGACAGCAAATTGCCTGCCTGAATTTCGTAGGAGATCCAGCGGCGCGACTTGCCCACCAGCTTGGCGTACTCGGGCACCGGCAGATTGTGCGGCGCCTCGAACGTTTCCAGCAACTGCAACCGCTCGCGCTGTACTTCCGAGAGCCTGGGCCGCGCGTATTCGGGCAGATGCACGGCAGACAGCCGGTGCACGGAAGCCGGAACCGCTGGCGCATCGGGTATCGGAGCAACGATCAACTGGGGAGCGTTGGGGTTCAGGACAGGCGGATGCGCGGCCGCATGCCCGGCAATAGTGGGCAGGCCCTGCAGCGTGATGGTCAGGTGCGTGCTGGCAACTTCGACCTGATTTTGCTCGAACAAATCCAGACGGTCCGCCCAGTCCTGCATCATGACGCGACGCTGCTCCACGTACTCGGCGTGGTTGTAGGTCGCGCTGGTCTTGTCCGGGTCAGCATGTGAGAGTTGTGCATCCACCCACTTTGGCGGATATCCCAATTCATTGAGCGCGGTCGAGATGGTGGCACGGATGCCATGCCCGGTGAGTTGGTCTTCGTATCCCATGCGTTTGAGCCCGCCGTTGAACGTGTTCTCGCTGATGCGGCTCTTGAGGTCCCAGTCGCCGGGAATGAGGTAAACCTGCGCTGGCTTGAATTTCTCCAGCAGATGCCGAACGATTTCCTGCGCCTGCAACGACAACGGCACGATGTACGGCGGAATGTCAGTGAAGCGCTGGCGCTTCTTCTTGGTGAGCTGCTTGCGTTGCTTGAGCCTGACGACGGGGATGATCCACAGGCCCCGATCCAGATCGAACTGGTCTGGCGTGGCGTAGCGCAGCTCGCCGGTGCGCACGCCCGTGAGCAGCAGCAACCGCAGACCCAGTTGCGTGTTGAGGCGGCCACGGTACTTGCGCAGCGTCTGCAGCATCGCCGGCAGTTCGGGCATGCGCAGGAAGGGATTGTTTTCGACCGGCGGCAGCGGCATCGCCACCACATCCAGATCCTTGGACGGGTTGTCGCCCATGTTGGGCACCATCACCGAGGCGTAGGTGAATAGCTGGGTGAACCAAGTGCGCAGCTTCTCGGCCACCGAAAAAGACCCACGCTTTTCCACTCTGCCGATGATGTCCAGCAGATGCGCACGGGTGACGTCGTAGATGGTCAGGTGCCGGAGAACCGGAAATACGTCCTTCTTGAAAACGCGCTCGATCTGCTTCGGTGTGCTTTGCCGTCCTTCATCTTCCAGAGACAGGCTACGGTGGGCCAGCCATTTGTCATAGATGGCCTTGAAGGTGTGCTCGCCCGCCAGAACGATGGCGTGGCGCTTGCGCTTGCGGTCGGAGTGCGGGTTGACACCCTTGGCCAGAAGTGCCCGGGCCTCGTCGCGCAGATCACGGGCGTCTTTCAGGGAAAGGGCGGGATAGCCGCCGAAGGACATGCGCTCGCGCTTGCCGCCCCAGGTGAAGCGGAAGTGCCACGCCTTGAAGCCGTTGGCTGAAATGTGGAGGTAAAGGCCATCGAAATCGGCAAGCGCATACGCCTTGCCGCTCGTCTTGGCCTGTCGTACCTGGAGGTCTGAAAGCATGAACCAACTCCTGCGAAGCGAGTTGGATGCCATGTTCCCGAGCGGACCCCGGCTCCTCCAGAAACAATGCGGAACTGAGAACCTCCGCATTGCCGATGTACCACTCAATGTACCGTTTCGATGCGGCTGGGAGTGGATTTCGCTGGAAGTCAGCAGATCGAGATCAGCTAAAAATCTCAATCCTGACAAGCACTTACGATGTTCCTTGGCGTTCGGCGGAAGGCCCTGGAAAGTCGAAGTGGAGCGGGCGATGGGAATCGAACCCACGTCTTGAGCTTGGGAAGCTCAGGTCCTGCCATTGAACGACGCCCGCGCGATGGCTGAGCGGCGATTCTAGCGGAGCGCCTCGGCCGCCTGCAGGCCGCTGCGCACGGCGCCTTCCAGCGTGGCGGGGTAGGGGCCGGCGATGTAGTCGCCGGAGGCCAGCAGGCCCGGCGCGATGGCGCTGGCGGGGCGCTGCAGGCCGGGCGTGCAGGCGAAGGTGGCGCGCTTTTCGGTGATGGTGAGCAGCGGCGTGACCTGCACCTTCAAGTGCCGCGCGGCCTGCGCGGTGATGGCGGCCTGCAGCGTGGCGCGCTCGCCCTGGCTGTCGCTGACGACGAAGGCGAGCAGGCGCGTGGGCTGCGCGGCAGGCGTGATGGCGTCGCGGTCGAACACGAACTGGGCCGGCGCATCCACACCGGGGCGCAGCGCCAGCATGGGCGCGCGCAGGCGCGGGCGGGCGCGGCGGCCTGGGCGTACACGGTGGTGATGGC
Source organism: Ottowia beijingensis (assembly GCF_013423955.1). Lineage (GTDB taxonomy): Bacteria > Pseudomonadota > Gammaproteobacteria > Burkholderiales > Burkholderiaceae_C > Ottowia > Ottowia beijingensis. Next base: position 2,992,438 of record NZ_JACCKX010000001.1, read on the forward strand.
CTGGTGCCGCAATTGGGCGGCGCCATGGGCCCAGGCGTGGAGCTGGTTTGCTATCGAAGGCGCAGCTGCCTGCGCAGACTGGACGGCGATTTGCACCGCATTCGATGCGGAAGTAGCGACGAGCACGCGGTCGAACGGCTGGCCGTCGATGTGCCAGTGCGGGGCCTCCCAGTGCAGCGCGTCGACGCGCTGGCCGGCGACGACGCGGGCGCCGCGTGCGCTGATCCAGCGCGCCGCGGACTGCGGAAACAGCGCGCTCAGGTCCACGCGCGGCAGCAGCAGGTTGGACCCGCCGCGCTGGCTGAACAGTGCGTCGTGCAGCACGCGCAGGAATACCTGCGCGCTGGATTGGGCGATGGGCGTGTTGAGCGCGGACACGCACAGCGGCTCGATGAATTCATCGCGCAGGCGCTGCGGCAAGGCGGCGCACAGGTCGGCCACGCTGAGCTGCTCGTCGCACTGAAAGCCCGCACGCTGCCAGCCCAGCGCCGCGCGCAGCAGCGCCAGCCGCTCGCGCCAGGCCCAGCCGCGCGCGGCCAGGATGCCGGCGGCGGCGTCCAGCGGGGCGGGCCAGTCGGGCAGGGCGAGGCCGCTGCCGTCGGGGTATTGCAGCGCCAGCGGGCGGCGCAGCAGGGCGGTGTCGGGGTCGACGCCGACGGTGCGCATGAGGCGCAGGCTGTCGCTGTAGGCGCCGATCAGGATGTGCTGGCCGTTGTCGACCATGACTTCGCGTCCGTCGGGCAGCGCCAGCGCCACGCCGCGCGCGCGGCCGCCCAGGGTGCGGGCGGCCTCGAACACCGTGACGTGGTGCCCCAGTTCCACCGCGCGCACGGCCGCGGCCATGCCGGCCCAACCGGCGCCGAGGATGGCAAGGCGCAAGGGCGCGGTGGACGGTGCGGGTGGGGAAGGCTTCATCATCCAGAACGCTGGGTCAGCAACAAGTCTTGGAAAGCGCTGTGGGAGCGGGTTTGCCCGCGATTAAGCGCTGGTTGCCACGAGTCGCTTGATCGCGGGCAAGCCCGCTCCCACACAGCGGATACGGGCGGCGCGTCATCCAGAGCATCTTGATGAGCTATGAAAAACGATAGCTGGTCGCGCCCGCCAGCAAACAGTTTCAGAACATTTTCGCTTCAAATCATTGCTGTACGGGCGCAAGACACTATCAATTCATGAGTCGCCGCAGAGCGGACTGAGCGCCTGGCCCGGTTCAGAAGCGCCCTAAAGCCTGCATCTTCCACGCCAGCCACAGCTTGCGCAGCGGTGTCAGGGCGATGCGCTGGTGCAGTACCTGGAAGTCGCTGGCCTCGACTTCGCGCAGCAGCGTGCGGTAGATGCTGGCCATCATCAGGCCGGGCTTCTGGCTGCGGCGGTCGGCGGCGGGCAGCAGGGCCAGGGCCTCGTCGTACAGGGCGTGCGCGCGCTCGGCCTGGAACTTCATCAGCGCCGTGAAGCGCTCGGAATACACGCCTTTCAGGATCTCGTGCGCCTTCACGTCGAATTGCTGCAGCTCGTTCACCGGCAGGTAGATGCGGTCGCGCCGCGCGTCTTCGCCGACGTCGCGGATGATGTTGGTGAGCTGGAAGGCCAGGCCCAGTTTGTGCGCATATTCGGTGGTTTTGGCGTCGACTTGGCCGAAGATGCGTGCAGATACCTCCCCACGATGCCGGCGACGAGGTGGCAATACTTTTCAAGCGCGGCAAAGTCGAGGTAGCGCGTCTGCGTCAGGTCCATTTGGCAGCCTTCGATGATGGCCAGCAGATGCCGCGCCTCGATGCCGAATTCGGCCGCGTGCGGCATCAGCGCCTGCATCACCGGGTGCGAGGGCTGGCCGGCGTAGGCGCGGCCCACCTCGGACTGCCACCACGCCAATTTTGTGGCGGCCACGCCGGGGTCGCTGACTTCGTCCACCACGTCATCGACCTCGCGGCAGAAGGCGTAGAACGCCGTGATGGCGGCGCGGCGCGGCGGCGGCAGAAACAGAAAGGCGTAATAGAAGCTGCTGCCCGAGGCGGCGGCTTTCTGCTGGACGTAGTCCTGCGGGGATTGGACGGCGGAAGTCACGCGGGGGATTGTCCCATCGGCTTGCGGGGCGGCGGCCTCACATCCACAACATGCGCCACAGGATGACGGGCGCATCGGCCGTGCCGACGGTGGGGCGGTGCTCGAGCGTGCGGTGGTTGAGTGCGGCGATCTTGTCGAGGATGCGCAGGCCGCCTTGCACCACGGCGCGCAGCTCCCACCCGGCGCGGCCGGGGATGCGGTGCACGAGTTTCAAGCCTTTTTGCATGCTGGCCCTTGCGTGGCGGGCGCAGGCAGCTATCAATTGCGTAGTATTCTCGTCAGAGCGCAGGGCGGCGAACTGCGTGGCGGGGTGGGTGATGGCGATGCCGTGGGCCGCGCAGTCGGCGAGCGGCAGGTAGTAGCGGCCGCGCGGGATGTCGACGCTGAGGTCCTGCCAGAAATTGATGAGCTGCAGCGCGGTGCAGATGGCGTCGCTTTCGGCCAGCGCTTCGTCGCCCGTCACGCCGTACAGGTGCAGCAGCAGGCGGCCCACGGGGTTGGCGCTGCGGCGGCAGTAGTCGAGCAGCTCGGCCATGTCGGCGTAGGCGGCGCCGTCGCGGGTCTTGGCCACGTCCTGCGCGAAGGCGCTGAGCAGGTCGTCCAGCGGCTGCAGGGGCAGGGCGAAGGCCCGCATCTGCGCCGCCAGCGGCGTGAACACGGCGGGCCAGCGCGGCGAGGGTGCGCGCCGCGGGCGATGGCGTGCAGATCGGCACGGTAGGCGGCCAGGTCGGCCAGGCGCTGGGCGGGCGCGGCGTCGCCCTCGTCGGCGATATCGTCGGCCGTGCGCGCGAAGTGGTAGATGGCCGCGATGGGCGGGCGCAGCCGCGGCGGGCACAGCCAGCTGGCGACGGGGAAGTTCTCGTAATGGTCGATGGCGGCGGGGGTTGTCACGCGGCGATTGTCGCTGGCGGCCGTGACGATGCCGCTGCTAAGCTGGCGCGGCCACTTCGTCAGGACACACGCCATGCAGGCCTTTGCCGGAACCTCGTTCGATTCGCTGGACAGCTACGCGCTGACCGAGTTGCCCGTGCCCGAACCGGGGCCGGGCCAGGTGCGCCTGCGCGTGGCCGCCACGGCGCTGGGCTACGTGGATGGCCTGATGGCGCAGGGGCGCTACCAGATCAAACCCCCGCTGCCCTACGTGCCGGGCGGCGAGATCGCGGGTGTGTTGGAGGCGGTGGGCGCGGGCGTCAGCACGCTGGCGGTGGGCGACCGGGTGGTGACCTGGCAGCTGGGCGGCGGCATGGCGGACTGCGTGGTGGTGGATGCGGCCGACGTGGACGGGGTGCCCGGCGATCTGCCCCTGCCGGTGGCGGCGGCGATGCTGGTGGATTACCAGACCGCCCATTTCACGCTGTTCGAGCGCGGGCGCCTGACCGCCACCGACCGTGTGCTGGTGCTGGGCGCCGCCGGTGGCGTGGGCGCGGCGGCGGTGGCGCTGGCGGCGCGCGCGGGGGCGTTCGTGATCGCCGCCGCCGGGGCCGACGACAAGCGCCAGGCCGCGCGGGCGCTGGGCGCGCAGGCCACGGTGGATTACCGCCAGCCCGACTGGCGCGAGGCGCTGAAGGCCTGTGCGCCGGGCGGCGCGGTGGACGTGGTGGTCGATCCGGTGGGCGGCGACGCGTTCGAGCCGGCCTTCCGCTCGCTGGCCAAGGACGGGCGCCACCTGGTGCTGGGCTTTGCCGGCGGCGCCATCGGGCGGCTGCCGGCCAACCTGGCGCTGCTGAAGAACGCCGATCTGCTGGGCGTGGACGTGCGGCACTTTCTGGCCACGCAGCCCGAGCGGGCGCGGCAGGTGCGCGGCTCGCTGTTCCGGCGCGTGCGCGACGGCGTGCTGCCGCCGCCCGGGATGACCCGCTTCACGCTGGCGCAGGCCGCCGATGCGCTGCGCGCCACGCTGTCGCGCGAGCGGCGCGGCAAGGTGGTGGTGGTGCCGCAGGGCGGGGTGGCGGATACAGGCCGGCTGGCCTGAACTTGGTCGGCGGGGCGGCTGAGATCGTTTGGCGCTCCAACGATGACCCATGACCGCGGCTGCCGCCGCATGACCCCTGACGAATGGCGTCTTGGTCACGGAAGCGCAGCGAAGTCAGTTGTCTTTCTTGCTGGATGACTCAACAGTCTCAGACAGCGTTGTGGGAGCGGGCTTGCCCGCGATCAAGCGGCGGTTGCGACGAGATGCCGCATCGCGGGCAAGCCCGCTCCCACACAGCGGATGCGGTCCGCGCGGCATCCGAGACTGCTGGATGGCCAAGCACAAGCATTTTGAAAGCCCATTCGCACGAAGCGGCGGCCAGGGCGCGCTGCAGGGCCGGCCCACGCGCGGCGCGGCCCTGTTCGGCGGCCGGTTTCTTGACAGCCCCAAGCGGCTCCAGTAGATTACTAACCAGTCAGTCATTAATTCTTCACACGGCCCGACCGGGCCATCAAGGACCTTATGCCGCTCGTTTCTCCGCCCTGGCGCGCCCTGGGTGGCGCCTTGCTGGTCGCGTTGCTGGCCGCCTGCGGCAAGGCGCCGCCGCCCGAGGAGCCGGTGCGCGCCGTCAAGCTGGTGACGGTGGGCGAAACGGCCTACGAAGCCGGCCACGAATACGCCGCCGAGGTGCGGGCGCGGGTGGAGTCGCGCCTGGGCTTTCGCGTGGCGGGCAAGATCGTGCGCCGCGCGGTGGAGCCGGGCCAGCGCGTGCAGGCCGGGCAGTTGCTGGCGCAGCTGGATGCACGCGACTACCAGCTGGCCGCCGACGCGGCACGCGCACAGGTGGCGTCGGCCACCACGCAGCGCGACCTGGCGGCGGCGGATTTGAAGCGCTTTCAGTCCCTGCGCGACCAGGGTTTCATCAGCGGCGCCGAGATGGAGCGCCGCAGCGCCCAGCTGAAGGCCGCGCAGGCCACGCTGGACCAGGCGCGGGCGCAGCAGTCGTCGCAGGGCAACCAGGCGGCCTACACGCAGCTGTTGGCCGATGCCGGCGGCGTGGTGACGGGCGTGGACGCCGAGGTCGGCCAGGTGGTGGCCGCCGGCACGCCGGTGGTGCGGCTGGCGCAGGACGGCCCGCGCGACGTGGTGTTTGCCGTGCCCGAAGACCGCGTGGCCGCCGTGCGCGTGGGCCAGCCGGTGACGGTGCGGGCCTGGGCCAGCGATGGCCAATGGCACGGCAGCGTGCGCGAGGTGGCCGCCGCCGCCGACCCGGTGACGCGCACCTACGCCGTGAAGGTGGCGCTGGCGGGCGAGGCGCCGCCACTGGGCGCCACCGTGACGGTGGTGCCGCAGCAAAGCGGCGCGCAGGGCGCGGCGGTGATCAAGCTGCCGACCTCGGCGCTGCGCCGCGAAGGGGCGGGCACGGCGGTGTGGGTGTTCGATGAGGCCAGCAGCAGCGTGCGCTCGCAGCCGGTGCAGGTGGCCGGCGCCGACGGCAACGAGGCTGTGATAGCGGACGGCCTGACGCCGGGCATGCGCGTGGTGGCCAGCGGCGTGCACGTGCTGGCACCGGGGCAGAAGGTCTCGGTTTATCAGTCAAAAACGGCTACAGCACCCGCCAAGACTGCGCAGGCAGCTACCAATAATGTAGCTAACGAGCCCGCGCCGCCGGCCGTTGCCGCGTCGCGCTGAGGGCCCGCATGAGCGAACAAGCCTCGCCCATCGACGGCGCTGCCGCGCCGGAGCAGCCCAAGCCGGGCTTCAACCTGTCGCGCTGGGCGCTGCAGCACCAGGCGCTGGTGCGCTACCTGATGGTGGTGCTGATGCTGCTGGGCGTGGCGGCCTACTTCCAGCTCGGGCAGGACGAGGACCCGCCCTTCACCTTCCGCGTGATGGTGGTGCGCAGCTTCTGGCCCGGCGCCACGGCGGCGCAGGTGGCCGAGCAGGTGACCGACAAGATCGAGCGCACGCTGCAGGAGGTGCCGTATGCCGACAGGATCCGCAGCTACAGCAAGCCGGGCGAGTCGCTGATCATCTTCCAGCTCAAGGACAACTCGCCCCCGCGCGAGGTGCCGCAGGTCTGGTACACGGTGCGCAAGAAGGTGGGCGACATGCGCTTCACCCTGCCGCAGGGCGTGCAGGGGCCGTTCTTCAACGACGACTTCGGCGACGTGTACGGCGTGATCTACGCGCTGTCGGGCGAGGGCTTCAGCTACGCCGAGATCAAGACCTTCGCCGACGACGTGCGCCAGCGCCTGCTGCGCGTGAAGGACGTGGCCAAGGTCGAGCTGTTCGGCGTGCAGGACGAGAAGCTCTACATCGAGATCTCGCAGCGGCGCCTGGCCCAGCTGGGGCTGGACATGAACCAGGTGATCGGCCAGCTGGGCGCGCAGAACGCGGTGGAATCGGCCGGCGCGGTGCAGACGCCGCTGGACGTGATCCAGGTGCGCGTGGGCGGGCAGTTCAACGACGTCGAGCAACTGCGCGCCATGCCGATACGGGGCGCCACGGGCACGCAGCTGCGGCTGGGCGACATGGCCGAGATCACGCGCGGCTACGTCGATCCGCCGCAGGTGAAGGTGCGCCACAACGGGCGCGAGGTGGTGGCGCTGGGCGTGTCGATGGCCAAGGGCGGCGACGTGATCGCGCTGGGCAAGGCGCTGAAGGAAGCCAGCGCGCGCATCGAGCAGTCGCTGCCGCTGGGCGTGGAGCTGGCGCAGATCCAGGACCAGCCGCGCGCGGTGGCCAGCTCGGTGAACGAGTTCGTCAAGGTGCTGATCGAGGCGGTGGTGATCGTGCTGGCGGTGAGCTTTCTCAGCCTGGGGCTGCACAGGCGCGCGGGCCGGCAGCCGCTGTGGCGCCGCTGGACGCTGGACATGCGCCCCGGCCTGGTGGTGGGCATCACCATTCCGCTGGTGCTGGCGGTGACATTCCTGTTCATGCAGTACTGGGGCATCGGGCTGCACAAGATCTCGCTCGGCTCGCTCATCATCGCCCTGGGCCTGCTGGTGGACGACGCCATCATCGCCATCGAGATGATGGTGCGCAAGATGGAGGAGGGCTACGACAAGTTCCGCGCCGCCACCTTCGCCTACGAGATCACCGCCATCCCCATGCTGACGGGCACGCTGATCACGGCGGTGGGCTTTCTGCCCATCGGGCTGGCCAAGTCGATGACGGGCGAATACACCTTCGCCATCTTCGCCGTCACGGTGATCGCGCTGCTGGTGAGCTGGGTGGCATCGGTGGTGTTCGTGCCGCTCTTGGGCGCCTGGCTGTTGCGCGTGCCGCCGCACGTGGCCGCGGCGCGCGCGCAGGCGCTGAACAGCGGCGAGCCGGCGGTCCATCAGCCGCACGAGGTGTTCGACACGCCGTTCTACAACAGCTTCCGGCGCCTGGTGCGCTGGTGCGTGGTGCACCGCTGGCTCACCATCGGCGCCACGGCGGCGCTGTTCGGCCTGGGCGTGTTCGGCATGACCAAGGTGCAGCAGCAGTTCTTCCCGGATTCGGTGCGGCCGGAAATCCTGGTCGACCTGTGGTCGCCCGAGGGCACCTCGTTCGCCGCCACCGAGGATGTCGCCAGGCGCGCGGAGGCCCGGTTGCTGGCCGAGCCCGGCGTGACCGGCGTGACGCAGTGGATCGGCGCCGGCGTGCCGCGCTTCTACCTGCCGCTGGACCAGATCTTTCCGCAGACCAACGTGTCGCAGTTGATCGTGATGCCGCATGACCTGGCCACGCGAGCGCAACTGCTCAAGCAGATTCCGGCGGTGCTGGCACAGGAATTTCCCGAGGTGCGCGGCCGCGTCAAGCTGCTGCCCAACGGGCCGCCGGTGGCCTACCCGGTGCAGTTCCGCGTGATCGGCCCCGACCCGGCGCGCCTGCGCGCGCACGCCGACGAGGTGGTGGCCGCGCTGCGCGAAAGCCCCAACACGCGCGGCGTGAACGACAACTGGAACGAGTCGGTCAAGACCATGCGGCTGGAGGTGGACCAGGACAAGGCGCGCGCCCTGGGCGTGACCAGCCAGTCCATCGCCCAGGCCGGCCGCGTGATGCTGAGCGGCAGCACCGTGGGCCAGTACCGCGAGGGGACAAGCTGATCGACATCGTGCTGCGCCAGCCGCTCGCCGAGCGCGACGCCATCACCGACATCGCCAACGCCTACCTGCCCACGGCCAGCGGCAAATCGATCCCACTGACGCAGATCGCCAAACCCATGTTCGCCTGGGAGCCCGGCGTGCTGTGGCGCGAGAACCGCGACTACGCCATCACCGTGAACGCCGACGTGGTGGAGGGCCTGCAGGGCGCCACGGTGACCAACCAGCTGCTGCCCGGCCTGCGCGCGCTGGAGGCCGGGTGGGCGCGCGCGGGCGACACGGGCTACCGCATCGAGGTGGCCGGCGCGGTGGAGGAAACCAGCAAGGGCTCGGCCTCGATCGCCGCCGGCGTGCCCGTTATGCTGTTCATCACCTTCACGCTGTTGATGCTGCAGTTGCACAGCTTCAGCCGCGCCATGCTGGTGTTCCTGACCGGGCCGCTGGGGCTGGCCGGCGTGGCGGCGGCGCTGCTGGTGCTGAACCGGCCGTTCGGCTTCGTGGCGCTGCTGGGCGTGATCGCGCTGATGGGCATGATCCAGCGCAACTCGGTGATCCTGATCGACCAGATCGAGCTGGACCGTGCACGCGGCGTGCCCACGTGGGACGCCATCGTCGAAGCCGCCGTGCGGCGCCTGCGCCCCATCGTGCTGACGGCTGCCGCGGCGGTGCTGGCCATGATCCCGCTGTCGCGCAGCGTGTTCTGGGGGCCGATGGCAGTGGCCATCATGGGCGGGCTGATCGTGGCCACGGCGCTGACGCTGCTGGCGTTGCCGGCGATGTACGCCGCATGGTTCCGGGTGAAACCCGGAACACCGGCGTTCCATGAATCCGCCCCGGCGGGGCCGCGCGCAGCGCGTGACCCGCATGGTTCCGGGTCAGGCCCCCGCAGCCCACGCTGGCCTGAGCGGGCGGCCCGTGTCCGGGTAAAATGCTCGGTTCGCCAGATTCCGTCGGGCGGTTGCAGCCCTGCGACCGCCTGCCTTGTTTCAGCTCGTCGCGCGGGTGGCGAAATTGGTAGACGCACCAGGTTTAGGTCCTGACGCCCGCAAGGGTGTGGGGGTTCGAGTCCCCCCGCGCACCACGATATCAACCTTGAGAGAGAACACCATGGCCGTGAATGTCGAAACCCTTGAAAAGCTCGAGCGCAAGATGACGCTGACGCTGCCCGTCGAATCCATCCAGAGCGAGGTCGACGCGCGCCTGCGCAAGCTGGCCCGCACCGTGAAGATGGACGGCTTCCGCCCCGGCAAGGTGCCGATGAGCGTGGTGGCGCGCCAGTACGGCTACTCGGTGCAGTACGAGGTGATGAACGACAAGGTGGGCGAGGCTTTCTTCAACGCCGCCAACGAAGCGAACCTGCGCGTGGCCGGCCAGCCCACCATCACCGAGAAGGAAGGCGCGCCCGAGGGCCAGATGGCGTTCGACGCGGTGTTCGAGGTGTTCCCCGAGGTGAAGATCGCTGACCTGGCGACGGCCGAGATCGAGAAGGTGGCCGCCGACGTGAGCGACGAGGCCATCGAGCGCACCATCGACATCCTGCGCAAGCAGCGCCGCAGCTTTGCCCAGCGCGCCAAGGACGCCGCCGCCGAGGACGGCGACCGCGTGACCATCGACTTCGCCGGCAAGATCGACGGCGAGCCGTTCGAGGGCGGCAAGGCCGAGGACTTCCAGTTCGTGGTCGGCGAGGGCCAGATGCTGAAGGAGTTCGAGGACGCTGTGCGCGGCATGAAGGTGGGCGAAAGCAAGACCTTCCCGCTGGCCTTCCCCGAGGACTACCACGGCAAGGACGTGGCCGGCAAGACCGCCGACTTCATGGTCACCGTGAGCAAGATCGAGGCATCGCACCTGCCCGAGGTGAACGAGCAGCTGGCCAAGTCGCTGGGCGTGGCCGACGGCACCGTCGAGGGCCTGCGCAGCGACATCCGCAAGAACCTGGAGCGCGAGGTCAAGTTCCGCCTGAACCAGCGCAACAAGCAGGCCGTGATGGATGCGCTGGTGGCCAAGGCCGAGCTGGACATCCCCAAGTCCAGCGTGCAGGCCGAGATCGACCGCATGACGCAGGCCACCCGCGCCGACCTGAAGGCGCGCGGCATCAAGGATGTCGAGAAGCTGCCGATCCCCGAGGACACCTTCCGCCCGCAGGCCGAGCAGCGCGTGCGTCTGGGCCTGGTGGTGGCCGAACTGGTGAAGACGCAGAACCTGCAGGCCACGCCCGAGCAGCTGAAGGCCCAGGTCGAGGAGCTGGCCGCCAGCTACGAGAAGCCCGACGAGGTGGTGCGCTACTACTACGCCGACAACCGCCGCCTGGCCGACGTCGAGGCCATGGTGATCGAGAACAATGTGACCGACTACGTGCTGAAGCAGGCCAAGGTGACCGACAAGGCGCTGGGCTTTGACGAGCTGATGGGGCAATAACTGACGTACCCCTGAGAGGCGCTGACGCGCCTTCCCCAAGGTGGACAACGCTGGTGGCAGGGGAAACCCCGGCCACGGCGTTTCTGCATGGCCTGCTCCGCGGCCACCTGGTGCGGGCTTGCTGCGCAGCCCGCCGAGTGAGGCGATCCCTGAAATGGGAGATTGCTACGTATAAGATAGCTGTTGGCGCTGAATTGGCGGGCGCTCAAGGCCAATTTGGCATTGAACCTGCAGGCCACGGCGGAGCGGCGACAATGGGGCTTGGAATCGGCCGGTTCCGGCCCCATTTGCCTTTCCAGACACCCTTCCCGGAGCTTTCTTTCATGAGCGAATACGAAACGCAGAAAAACCTCGGCCTCATCCCCATGGTCATCGAGCAGTCCGGCCGCGGCGAGCGCTCGTACGACATCTACTCGCGCCTGCTGAAAGAGCGCGTGATCTTCCTGGTGGGCGAGGTGAACGACCAGACCGCCAACCTGGTGGTGGCGCAGTTGCTGTTCCTGGAAAGCGAAAACCCCGACAAGGACATCTCGCTCTACATCAACAGCCCCGGCGGCAGTGTGACGGCCGGCATGTCGATCTACGACACCATGCAGTTCATCAAGCCCGACGTGTCGACCATGTGCCTGGGCTTCGCGGCCAGCATGGGCGCCTTCCTGCTGGCGGCCGGTGCCAAGGGCAAGCGCTACAGCCTGCCCAACAGCAAGGTCATGATCCACCAGGTGCTGGGCGGCGCGCGCGGCCAGGCGACCGACATCGAGATCCAGGCGCGCGACATCCTGCGCACCAAGGCGCAGATGAACCGCATCCTGGCCGAGCGCACCGGCCAGACGCTGGAGAAGATCCAGCAGGACACCGAGCGCGACTACTACATGACCGCCGACGAGGCCAAGGACTACGGCCTGGTCGACCAGGTCATCGCCAACCGGCCATGACCGGGAGGGGCTTGCCCCTCTTGAATTCATAGCTGCTTGCGCTTGTCAGCAGGCGATTTCAGGCCGATTTTCATCTGAAATCAAGGCACATCAAGCGCCAGCAGCTATTGTTTTACAATCCAGCACCGCTGGCCCGTTGCGGATGACCCACGCCGCGCCCCGTGGCGCGCTGTCAATTTGGTTATCATGCCCCGATCCATCATGAAACTGACACGCAATGGCCGATAAGAAGGGCGCATCCTCCAGCGAAAAGACGCTTTACTGCTCGTTCTGCGGCAAGAGCCAGCACGAGGTGAAGAAGCTGATCGCCGGCCCGTCGGTGTTCATCTGCGACGAGTGCATCGACCTGTGCAACGACATCATCCGCGAGGAAGTGCCCGCCGATGATGCCGCGGGCGAGGCCCGGGGCGACCTGCCCACGCCCGCCGACATCAAGGCCAACCTCGACAACTACGTGATCGGCCAGGAAAAGGCCAAGCGCACCCTGTCGGTGGCCGTCTACAACCACTACAAGCGCCTGAAGCACAAGGAAGAGGCCAAGGGCGGCGATGTGGAACTGGCCAAGAGCAACATCCTGCTGATCGGCCCCACCGGCAGCGGCAAGACGCTGCTGGCGCAGACGCTGGCGCGCCAGCTTGACGTGCCCTTCGTCATGGCCGACGCCACCACGCTGACCGAAGCCGGCTACGTGGGCGAGGACGTCGAGAACATCATCAGCAAGCTGCTGCAGAGCTGCAACTACGACGTCGAGCGCGCCCAGCGCGGCATCATTTACATTGACGAGATCGACAAGATCAGCCGCAAGGCCGACAACCCCAGCATCACGCGCGACGTGTCGGGCGAGGGCGTGCAGCAGGCCCTGCTCAAGATGATCGAGGGCACCATGGCCAGCATCCCGCCGCAGGGCGGGCGCAAGCACCCGAACCAGGACTTCCTGCAGATCGACACCACCAACATCCTGTTCATCTGCGGCGGCGCCTTCGCGGGGCTGGAGAAGGTGATCGAGGCGCGCACCGAGGCCAGCGGCATCGGCTTTGGCGCCACCGTGCGCAGCAAGCAGCAGCGCTCGATCAGCGAATCGTTCCAGGACGTCGAGCCCGAGGATCTGATCAAGTTCGGCATCATCCCCGAACTGGTCGGCCGCATGCCGGTGGTGGCCACGCTGGCCGAGCTGACGGAGGACGCGCTGGTGCAGATCCTCACCGAGCCGAAGAACGCGCTGGTCAAGCAGTTCAGCCGCCTGCTGCAGATGGAAGGCGTCGAGCTGGAAATCCGCCCCAGCGCGCTCAAGGCCATCGCCCGCAAGGCGCTGGCGCGCAAGACCGGCGCGCGCGGCCTGCGCTCCATTCTGGAAGGGGCGCTGATCGACACCATGTTCGAGCTGCCGCACACGGCGAACGTCGACAAGGTGGTCGTCGACGAGAACACCATCGAAGAAAACCAGCCGCCGCTGCTGGTTTATCGTGAAGCGGCGAAGAAAGCCTGATTTCAAGGCTTTTCGGGCTTCAGGCCAGGCGGAGCAAGCGCGAGCAGCTATTCAATGAATAGCGAATCTCGCTGGCGCCCGCGCTGGCCCTGACGATTTACCCCTGCTTTGCACGCCCAGCCCGCTGCTGGGTTGAAAATGACACCTGAGCAGCCATTTGCAGGCTGATCACCTGAGGATTCTTCATGTCCGGAACCACCCCCTGCCACCCACCCCGATCGACCTGCCGCTGCTGCCGCTGCGCGACGTGGTGGTGTTTCCCACATGGTCATCCCGCTGTTCGTGGGGCGGCCCAAGAGCATCAAGGCGCTCGAGACCGCCATGGCCGCCGACCGCCGCATCATGCTGGTGGCACAGAAGACCGCCGCCAAGGACGAACCGCTGGTGGGCGACATGTTCGAGGTTGGTTGCGTCTCCACCATCCTTCAGATGCTGAAGCTGCCCGACGGCACCGTGAAGGTGCTGGTCGAGGGCCAGCAGCGCGCCACCGTGACCCACATCGAGGATGGCGACGAAACGCATTTCGTCGCTACCGTCACGCCGCTGGAGGTGTCGGACGCCGACAAGGACAACGCCGAGGTCGAGGCGCTGCGCCGCGCCGTGATGCAGCAGTTCGACCAGTACGTCAAGCTGAACAAGAAGATTCCGCCCGAGATCCTGACCTCGATCGCCAGCATCGACGAGCCGGGCCGCCTGGCCGACACCATCGCCGCGCACCTGCCGCTCAAGCTGGAGAACAAGCAACTCGTGCTGGATCTGGCCAGCGTGAAGGAGCGGCTGGAAAACCTGTTCGAGCAACTCGAGCGCGAGGTCGACATCCTCAACGTCGACAAGAAAATCCGTGGCCGCGTCAAGCGCCAGATGGAGAAGAACCAACGCGACTTCTACCTTAACGAGCAGGTCAAGGCGATCCAGAAGGAGCTGGGCGAAGGCGAGGAAGGCGCCGACATCGAGGAGATCGAGCGCAAGATCAAGGCCGCGCGCATGCCCAAGGAGGCGCGCAAGAAGGCCGACGGCGAGCTGAAGAAACTGAAGCTGATGTCGCCCATGTCGGCCGAGGCCACCGTGGTGCGCAACTACATCGACGTGCTGGTCGGCCTGCCCTGGGCCAAGAAGACCAAGATCAAGCACGACCTGGCCTATGCCGAAGAGGTGCTGAACGAGGACCACTATGGCCTGGAGAAGGTCAAGGACCGCATCCTCGAATACCTGGCGGTGCAGCAGCGCGTGGACAAGGTCAAGGCGCCGATCCTTTGCCTGGTCGGGCCGCCCGGCGTGGGCAAGACCTCGCTCGGCCAGTCGGTCGCCAAGGCCACCGGCCGCAAGTACGTTCGCATGGCGCTGGGCGGCATGCGCGACGAGGCCGAGATCCGCGGCCACCGCCGCACCTACATCGGCGCCATGCCGGGCAAGGTGCTGCAGAGCCTGAACAAGGTCGGCACGCGCAATCCGCTGTTCCTGCTGGACGAGATCGACAAGCTGGGCATGGACTTCCGCGGCGATCCGTCGAGCGCGCTGCTGGAAGTGCTCGACCCTGAGCAGAACCACACCTTCTCTGACCACTATGTCGAGGTCGACTTCGACCTGTCGGACGTGATGTTCGTGGCCACCAGCAACTCGATGAACATCCCGCCGGCGCTGCTGGACCGGATGGAGGTGATCCGCCTTTCGGGCTACACCGAGGACGAGAAGACCAACATCGCCATCAAGTACCTGCTGCCCAAGCAGATGAAGAACAACGGCGTGAAGGATGAGGAGCTGTCGATCTCCGAAGACGCCGTGCGCGACATCGTGCGCTACTACACGCGCGAGGCCGGCGTGCGCTCGCTGGAGCGCGAGCTGTCCAAGATCTGCCGCAAGGTGGTGAAGGCACTGCAGCTCAAGCAGATGGAACCGCAGGTCAAGGTCACATCCGAGAACCTCAACGAATTCCTGGGTGTGCGCAAGTTCAACTACGGCCGCGCCGAACAGCAGAACCAGGTCGGCCAGGTGGTCGGCCTGGCGTGGACGGAAGTCGGCGGTGACCTGCTCACCATCGAAGCCGCCACCATGCCGGGCAAGGGCGTTATCCAGCGCACCGGCCAGCTGGGCGAGGTGATGAAGGAGTCGGTCGAGGCCGCGCGCACCGTCGTGCGCTCGCGCGCCCGCGGGCTCGGCATCAAGGAGGAGGCGTTCGAGAAGCGCGACATCCACATCCACGTGCCCGACGGCGCCACGCCCAAGGACGGCCCCAGTGCCGGCATCGCCATGACCACCGCCATCGTCTCGGCCCTCACCGGTATTCCGGTGCGCGGCGAAGTGGCGATGACGGGCGAGATCACGCTGCGCGGCGAGGTCACCGCCATCGGTGGCCTGAAGGAGAAGCTGCTGGCCGCGCTGCGCGGTGGCATCAAGACGGTGATCATTCCGGAAGAGAACGTGAAGGACTTGCAGGAGATTCCGGCCAACGTGAAAGAGGGTCTGAAGATCGTGCCGGTCAAGTGGATCGACAAGGTGCTGGAAGTGGCGCTGGAGCGCCTGCCCGTGCCGCTGACCGATGACGACGCCGTGGCGCCGCCCGAGGCCGCTGCGGCACCGGCAGCCGCCAAGAAGTCGACCCGCGGCGCGGCGGTGAAACACTGAAGGAACACGCCTTGCAGGCACCGCCTAAAAATTTTTCGGGCACTTGCCAAGCGCGAGAATTTCAGGCTACAATGCAAGGCTTGCAACGCGGGAATAGCTCAGTTGGTAGAGCGCAACCTTGCCAAGGTTGAGGTCGCGAGTTCGAGCCTCGTTTCCCGCTCCAGATTCGCAGCCGGTCCACCAAGCCGGCCGCTGCAACAAAAGGAAGCTTGGCTTCCTTTTTTGTATCGACACTGGCGCGTTAGCAAAGCGGTTATGCAACGGATTGCAAATCCGTCCAGGGCGGTTCGACTCCGCCACGCGCCTCCACTTCTTTCCCCTTGTCTCCTATCCCACGTGCGGCACATCCGGCCGCCGAGCCTGCGACAATGCACGTTTGGCCCCGGTGGTGAAATTGGTAGACACAGCGGACTTAAAATCTGTTTTGTCAAGTCCTTTCTGCTAGAACTACCGAGCCAGAAGGTCAATAGTGACAACAGTTTGCGGGCATCCGAGCTGTAGCTTTGCAGCTAGGCTTGACGGCCAGGGGCCAGCTAGGCGCCAGTAGATGGAGGTAGGTGTTTTCAGTGCGTTGAGCACTACGCCCGAGTGGTGAAATCGGTAGACACAAGGGACTTGAACAATTTGAGCCTTCGGGGAAACGCCCGAAGTGAAGCCCGTCAAAGTCGGCGAACGCCCTGGATGCTCTTGCACCCGAGCCAACGCCGAGCCAAGCCCAAGCTGCCGCTTGGGAAGGTGTAGAGAGCAGACGGCGGGCACCTACGGCCGCAAGGCTATGGTGAAGGCGTGCTCCAGACCACGAACGCCCTGCGTTGAGCAGGGCGGCGGCGAAAGTCGAAGTGGTAAGAAAATCCCTCGCCGAAAGGCGTGCCGGTTCGATTCCGGCCTCGGGCACCAATCCAGAGCCGCCCCTGTTCACGCAGGGGCGGCTTTTCCGTTCTTGGGCTGTGTGCGCTTGAATCCCCGATCCCCGCCATGAACGCCTCCAGCATGTGCGGGATCAGCGTCACGGCATCGATCGCCTCGCCATATGCCTGCGCGTGCAGCGCGGCGTAGCGGTCAAGGTCGGCTTTCAAGCTGGCCGGGCAGGCAAATGTCAGCTTGACGTTCTCGATCTTGGGCAGTGGCCCGAGCCGCAGCTTCTTGGTCGTGCTCATTGCGAAGTTCCCCGATTGAAGAACAGCGGCTGGTACGGTCGCAGCACCAGATCCCGGTTGACGATGATGCGAACCGGCAGGCCGGGCCGGCTGGTCAGCGTCGGCTGGATATTCATATTGCGCCGGGTGATCTCCTGCCCGACCTGATTGATGCTGTCCTGGGCGCTGTCACGTCCGGCGATGACGATGCGGTTGCCGTCCTGGCGGTTCTCCGGCGCGGCCAGCTCTGCGCCGACGCCAAGCAGCGTCGTCAGCACCGCACCGGCAAAGATGCGGTTCCAGTGCCAGTCCACGTCATCCTCCAAGCCCGCGTAGCCGGCCGGGTCGGTGCCGACAAGGTTGTCGAGCGTTAGCGAGGACGTGTCGGGCAGGATGATCCGGTTCCACACCACCTGCACGCGGCTCTGTCCGTAGCTGACCTGGCTGTTGTAGCGCCCGAGGATGCGTGACCCCTGGGGAATCAGCAGGAACTTGCCGGTGGCCGTGTCATAGACCGGCTCCGTCACAGTGCCGATCACGTCGCCCGGCAAGTCCGACTTGATGCCTGTCACCAGCGCGCCGGCGATCACCGTTCCGGCCATCACCTGATAAGGCGACGCGGGCAGCGCCAGATTGCCGGAATTGCGGGTTTCCGTAGAACCGGCTTTCAGGAACGCCTCCTTCTGGTCTTGCCGGTTCTGCACGGCGGTCGGGTCGGCGGGCTGGGCCGCCGTCGAGGCAGGCC
The DNA here is from genome assembly GCF_013423955.1 of Ottowia beijingensis. Lineage (GTDB taxonomy): Bacteria > Pseudomonadota > Gammaproteobacteria > Burkholderiales > Burkholderiaceae_C > Ottowia > Ottowia beijingensis. The sequence continues at coordinate 3,009,844 of NZ_JACCKX010000001.1, forward strand.
CAGCAGCGAGCGGATCGAAGGCCGCAAGCGTGCTTGCAGTCCCCGGCGCTGCCTGCGCGACCGTGGCGGCGGTCTGCCCTTGGCCGCCCGAGCGGAAGAACACCGACGAGGCCGCCGCCGCGTCCGCCTCCTTGCGCAAGGCATCTTCAGGATCATGGCCTGGCGGCGAATAGCCCGGTGTCACCGGCTGCTGCGAAGCGACGATGGCCGGGCCAAGGTCGCCGGGCAACGGCGGCCCCAGCTCGGGCACATCGGGCGGCAAGGCTGGTGGCAGCTTCGAGTAGTCCGTCGGCAGCGCATCCAGCCCTTCGGACTTCGAGACGCGATCGACGTTGTAAAGCTCGGCCTGCTCGCTGGTCCCGCGCCGCTGCGGCTGCAATGACCAGATCGTGGCCCCGAGCACGGCGACCGACAGGCCGCCGGCGAGGATGGCCAGCGTGCGCCGGTTCAGGCGCGTGACCGGGCGCGGCTGGGCGCGCAGCGCCACCGCCTCGGGCGCTACCTTGCCCGTCTGCGGCGTGGCGAGGTCGGGGGTGTCGTCCTGGCTCATGGTCAGTTCCTCCGTGCAACGCCGTCCGTGCGCTCGATTCGCACCACGTCGCCCTTGTCCCCGCCCAGGCGCAGTTCGGCGGCACCGAACAGCCGATCCACGATGTAGTACGGCGAGCGGAAGCGGTAGTTGACCAGTTGCCCGTCGCCTTCTGGCCCGATCACGAACAGCGGCGGCAGCTCGCCTTGCGCGATGCCGGCGGGGAACTGGATATAGACCTTCTGCCCGTCGTCGAAGGCGCGCAGCGGCTTCCACGGCGGGTTGCTACCGCTGACCGCGTAGCGGAAGCGCAGGTTTTCCAGCGACAAGCCGGAGTCCACCGGCGCGGCGGCGCTGGCCGCCTGCGCCTGGCGCTGCAAGGCCAGTATCCGGTCACGCGGATACTCCCAAGAAGCCGACGCCATCCACGTCTTTTCCGTCGAAGCCAACTCCAGCAGGTACGTCCTGCGGTTGGTGGTGATGACGAGATTGGTCTTGAGGCCCGAGCGGATCGGCTTGACCAGCACATTGACGCGCAGGTCAGCACCGCTGCCGCTCGACGTATCGCCCACGATCCAGCGCACGGTATCGCCAGCGGCCACCGTCACCAGCTCCTCGCCCGACTGGAGCGAAATCACGGTCACGCGGCCCACGGCTGCATAGACTTGGTAGAGCGCGCCATCGGTGAACGGCCACACCTGAATCGCGTTGACGTATCCCTCGCGCGTGGGTGCGACGCGCGCCTCGGCATTGGCCCGAGAGACGCGCACCTTCTCGTCGGCTGGCTCCGGCGTGGGCTTGGCGTCCTCGGCTTCGGGCAATGGCTTCAACTGCGCCGGCATCGGCAGCACCTCGGGCACCGCCACCACCTCCACCGGCGCGGGTGGCTCGGGTAGCTGCTGGGCCTGCACTGGCTCATCGAGCGAGATGGTCGGCGGTGGCTTGCCCTGCGTGGCGCAGCCCGCCAGGGCAAGCAAGATCACCGGCAAGGCGGATTTACGGAAAAGATCATTCATGGCTTGGCTCCTTCGGAAGAATCCAGTTCGCGGCTCCACGACAGGCCGTTGACGTAGATGCCCAGGGGTTCTTGCGCAGGCGTTCTTCGGTGCGCGGCGGCTGGAGCACGATGGACACCACGGCCGTCCACCTCTCCAGGCCCGCCGCGGCGCCGTTGACGTAGCGGCGTTCCGTCCAGCGCACGTTGAAAGACGTATCGCTGGCGCGCACGACGCTGGTGATCTGCACCGTCACCGACTCCTTGCCGATGCGCGCGAACGGATCGTTCACACGCGCGTAGTCGTTGAGCACGGCTGCACCCTTGTCTGTGGTGTGGTCGTAGGCGTCCAGCCAGTTCTGCCGCACCACGATCGGGTCGATGGACAGCGACCGAACCAGCGTGACAAAGCGCGCGATGTGGTGCGCCGTCTGCGCATCGCTGGGCCGGTACGGCGTGGCGGCTTCGCCCACGGCGCGCACTTGGCCCGCGTTGTCCACCTCTACGACGTAGGGCGTCACGAAGGACTGCGCCGAGCGCCACACCAGGCCGCCGGCCATCAACAGCGCGAGCGTGAGGCAGCCGAAGGCCATCAGCCGCCAGTTCTTCGCCTGCACGCGCGGCGTTCCGATACGGTCGTCCCACACCTGGCCGGCAGCTTGGTACGGCGTGGCAGGCTGCGGCGTGTCGGCGTAGCGCACCTGCGGTTTTCTGAATCGCATGGTCAGTTCTCCTTGTGAATCGCTTTAGTCGTCGGAGCCGCGCAGGCTCGGGCCTTGCCCCGAGCCGCCACCGTCGCCGCCGCGCAGCGTGTGCGCGGCGGTGGTCGCGGCGTGGGTGAGTTGCTGGCGGCGATGCAGCCGCTTGGCCCAGGCGGGTTGTTCCGGCTTCTGTGCAGCGGCGCCGCCTGCGGGGGCTTCTCCTGCGGAGGCTTGGCCGACTGACGCGCCAGTGTCGGCCGTCGAGCCATTCCAGCCAGCACGGAACGGAGCGGCCATCCGCTGCCCGGCAGCGGAAGCACGGGATGCTGCGGCGCGTCCGGCGGATTGCGCGCCGGTCTTGGCGACGTTGCCCAAGCCCGCCATCGCGCCCTTTGCGCCGCCGCCAGCGGCGGCGGAACCGGCCTGAAACGTCGACTTCGCACTGCTGGCCGCCGACGTTGCGGCGCGCGCACCGCTACCGGCCAGCTTTGCGGCAGCCGGGGCCATGCGCGCGCCAGCAGCCACGGCGCCACCCACGCCCGTCGCGGCGGCACCGATGACAACGGCCGTGCCGGCAGCGCCGACAGCAGCACCGGCCATTGCGCCCGCTCCGAGCTGCGGCGCACCGGACACGAGGCCCGTGGCGATGCCGGGGCCGAAGATCCCGAGCGCCAGCAAGGTGAGCGAGGCCAGCATGATGACCAGCGCGTGGTCGATAGACGGCTCGGCGGGATGGACTTGGAACTGAGCGAACAAGCCCGAGCCGATACCGACGATCACGGCCAGCACGAGAACCTTGACGCCGGAGGCCACCACGTTGCCCAAGACCTTTTCGGCGAGGAACGCGGTCTTGTTCCAGAGCGCGAACGGCACCAGCACGAATCCGGCGAGCGTGGTCAGCTTGAACTCGATCAGCGTGATGAACAGTTGGATCGCCAGCACGAAGAAGCACAAGACCACGACCAGCCACGCGAGGAACATCACCACGATGGGGTCGAGGTTCACGAACACTTCGGGAAAGCCCGCCATCTCGCCGATCTGCTCCAGAATCGGCGCCCCGGCGTCGATGCCGGTTTTCGCCAGCCGGCCCGGCTGCAAGAAGTTCTCCATCGTGATGGCCGAGCCGGTGGCGGTGATGCCCAATCCCGCAAACGAGCGGAACACGATGCTGGCCAGCCAGTTGAAGTTATTGATGATGTAGGCGAAGGCACCGACGTAGAGCACCTTGCGCAGCAGCTTGGCGATCACGTCCTCGCCCTGGCCGGTGGCATGGCTCATGGCCCAATACAGTCCGGCGATCGTCATGTCGATGACGATCAACGTGGCAGTGAGGAACGCCACTTCGCCCCGCAGCAGCCCGAAACCCGAGTCGATATAAGCGGCAAAGGTGTTGAGGAATTGGTCGATGATGGTCACGTCATTCATGGCGTGTCCTCCGGTTCGGCGGGAACGGCCGGCGCCATGCCATCGGCCGGTTCCTCGAAGCTCGGCGGGATCGGCGGCAGGTCGGCCAGCGTCCGGTATTCGTCTGGCCCGGCCTCGCCGGAAAGAAGCGCCGCCGGAAGGCTTCGGCGGCGGCGCGGCAAGCGTCCTCGCCCGTGGCCTGCATGACCTGTCGTGGATGGGCCGTGCATTGTTCGCGCAACGCCTTGAGCCGCACTGGATCGGCGGCCAGGGCATCTGCAAGGTGGCCGACCGGCTGCTCGCCGCAAGCGGCCAGCAGCGCGGTACATAGGACGAGGACGCATCGCATGGCGGCCTCCGTCAGTTGCCGTAGAAGTTTACGGACTGCGGTGTGTACGGCGTGCCGTCACCCAGGAAGCGCCGCCGCACCTCGCGGGCGCGCTCCGTGGCCGCCGCCTGCCGCGCCAGCTCCAGCGAGGCAGCCCGGTCTTGCGTGATCTGAAGCCGCTGCGCTTGGATCGACTGCTTGGCCTGCAAGGCCAGCAACTGGTTCATGGCCTGCATCGCCTGCAGCGCGCCCTCGGCCGACTGGCTCTTGCCCACGAGGTCGGCCAGCACGCTTTCGTCTTCGCCCAGGTTCTGCGACACCTGCGCCTGCATCTGCATGGTGGTCTGCAAGCCGTTGAGCGTGTTCTTCCAACGCTCCTGCGCATCGCGGACCATCTGGTCGCCGGTCACGGTGGCGGCGTACTGCTCCGGATACAGGCGCCGGAACTCCCGATCCAGGTTCGTTACGTCGTAGGCTAATCCCTGGCCTGGGCGATCAGCCGATCGGTCGTCGCCAGATTGGCGCGCAACTGGCCGACCACGCTGGACGGCAGGCTGGCGAGGTTGCGCGCCTGATTCATCAGCATCTGCGCCTCGTTCTGGAGCTGGCGAATCTGGTTGTTGATCTGCTCCAGCGTGCGGATCGCGGTCAGCGTGTTCTGCACATAGTTGGTCGGATCAAAGACGATGCGCCAGGCCAACGCTGGTGACGAGGTCAACAGCGAGAGCGACAACGCGGCGGCGAGCGAAATGGAAAGCGCATGGGTCTTCATGGCTGGTTCTCCTATGGGTGGTCAGCGGTACGAGAGGAACCCGGCGCAAGTCCGGGGAGTGAGGGCAGCAGGTCGGCCGCCCAATCGAGGCTGCGATGGCGCAGCCAGGCGCCCGCGAAGCCGGTTACGCCGGCATCCAGCAGCACGCGATCCATGTCGCGCTGGTCCTGCGGCGTGGAAGCGCCCGCAAAGGCCAGCGTGGCCGGCCCCAGGTCGAGGTCGAACAGGCGATTGCCGAGGCGGGACTGGTAGTAGTAGTCGCGCTTGGGCTGCGCGGTCGCCACGATCTCGATCTGGCGCGAGTTCAACCCGAAGCCCTCGTAGATCGTGCGAATCTGCGGCTCGGTGGCCTGCGGGTTGGGCAGGAAGATGCGGCTGGCGCAGCTTTCGATGATCGCGGGCGCAATGCTCGAATCCTTGATGTCGGCTAGGCTCTGCGTGGCGAAGATGACGCTGACGTTCTTCTTCCTGAGCGTCTTGAGCCACTGCCGGATACGCGCGGCAAACACCGGGTCATCCAGGAACAGCCACGCTTCATCGAGGATCAGCAGCGTGGGCGCACCGTCGAAGCGTTCATCGAAACGCGCAAAGAGGTAATGCAGCACGGCCATGACGGCGGCCTTGCTGTGCATCAACTCCTCCATCTCGAAGCACTGCACGTCGGCCATGCCCATCCGATCGTGATCGGCGTCCAGCAGCTTGCCGTGGGCGCCGCCGAGCACGTAAGGCGACAGCGCCTGCCGCAGCGCGTTCGATTGCAGCAGCACGGAAAGCCCCGTCATCGTGCGCTGCTCCAGCGGCGCACCGGCGAGACTTCCCAGCGCCGACCAGATGGCCGCTTTCTCATCGGGGCCGACCGCCACGCCTTCGTGCAGCAAGCGGCCTTCGATCCATTCAGCGGCCCAGGTGCGGTAGCCCTCGCGGTCGATGCGCGCGAGCGGCTGGAAGGCGATTTCGCCATCCGTGCCCAGGTCGTAGTGTTCGCCGCCCAGGCCGAGGATGGCGGCCCGCATGGAGCGGCCCATGTCGAAGGCGAAGATGCGCGAGCCGCGATAGCGGCGGAACTGCATCGCCAGCGTGGCGAGCAAGACCGACTTGCCCATGCCGGTCGGGCCTGCGACCAGCGTGTGGCCCACGTCGCCGATGTGCGTCACGAGGCGAAACGGCGTGGCGCCATCGGTGCGTGTGACGATCAGCGGCGGGCCGTCGAGGTGGTCGTTCTTCTCTGGCCCGGCCCATACCGCCGACACCGGCATCATGTGCGCCAGGTTCAGCGTCGAGACGATGGGCTGGCGCACGTTCGCATAGGCGTTGCCAGGGATCGAAGACAGCCAGGCATCCACGGCATTGAGCGTTTCGGGGATGGTGACGAAGCCCCGGCCCTGGATGGCGCGCTCCACCATGCGCAACTTCTCGTCTGCGACGGCGGCGTCCTCGTCCGTGACGGTGACGGTCGCCGTCAGATAGCCGAAGGCAACTTGATCGCTGCCCAGCTCCTGCAAGGCAGCGTCGGCGTCGGCGGCCTTGTTGTTGGCGTCGGTATCGACCAGCGGGCTTTCCTGCTGGAAGATCGTTTCGCGTAGCAGCGCGATGACGTTCTTGCGCTTGGCGAACCACTGGCGGCGCAGGCGGGCGAGTTCTCTTTCCGCCTCGGCTTTGTCGAGGCAGAGAAAGCGCGTGCTCCAGCGGTACGCAAAGCCAAGGCGGTTGAGGTCGTCCAGAATCCCCGGCCAGGTCGAGGTCGGGAAGCCCCGCACCGACACCACGCGCAGGTGCTGGTCGCCCAGCATGGGCGCCAGGCCACCGACCAGCGGCGAGTCGGTCAGCAGCGCGTCGATGTGGAACGGCACTTCGGGCACGCCGACGCGATAGCGCCGCGTCGAGATGGTCGCGTGCAGGTAGGTCAGCGTCTGCGCGTCATCGAGCCAGTCAATCTCCGGCATCACGCCGTCGAGCAGGTCAAAGACGCGATCCGTTTCCGCGACGAAGGCTTGCAGCCGCTCGCGCCAGTCCACGCCATTCGTCGGCGTGTTCTCGTAGAGCATCTTGGCTGCACGGGCGCGGGATTCTTCCGGCGGCAGGTAAAGCAGCGTCAGGTGATAGCCGCTCTCGAAGTGATTGCCCGATTCCTCGAAGGCGGCCCGGCGTTCTTCCTCCACCACCCAGGAAAGCGGCTCGGGAAACTCCGAGTGCGGATAATCGGCCGCAGGCCGACGCTCGGCTTCGATGAACAGCGCCCAGCCCGATCCCATGCGGCGCAGCGCGTTGTTCAGTCGCGCCGACGTGGCGATCAGCTCGCCTTGCGTCGCGCTGTCGAGGTCAGGCCCGCGAAACCGGGCTGTGCGCTGGAAACTGCCGTCCTTGTTCAAGACGACGCCCGGCGCGACCAGCCCGGCCCAGGGCAGCCAGTCGGCAAGCAAGGCCGGCCGCTGGCGGTATTCGGCAAGGTTCAGCATGTCGGCATCCCCTCACACGTCCAGCAGCGGCTTGTGCTTGATGTGCCGGGCGAAGACCTGCATGAACTGCGGATCGACGCGAGCGCCCCACACGGCCAGCGAATGGCCGACGATCCAGAACACCACGCCGGGAATCCACAGTTGCAGGCCCAGGCCGACAGCGGCGGCCAGCGTGCCGTTGGCGATCGCCACGGTTCGCGGCGCACCGCCCAGCAGAATCGGCTCGGTCAGCGAGCGATGCAGCGGTACCTCGAAGCCGTCCGCGAAGGTGTCGGGGGCACTCATACGACGGCCCCGCCGGAGAAGCTGAAGAACGACAGGAAGAAGCTCGAAGCCGCGAAGGCGATGGACAGACCGAAGACGATCTGGATCAGCTTGCGGAATCCGCCGGACGTGTCGCCGAAGGCGAGCGCGAGGCCCGTGGCGATGATGATGATGACCGCGACGATGCGCGCCACCGGCCCTTGAATCGACTCCAAGATCGACTGCAAGGGGCCTTCCCACGGCATCGAGGAACCGGCGGCCTGCGCGGTTCCGGCCAGGAACAGCAGCAGCGCGGCCAGCAGCAGCCCTTGCCCCGCAGGGCGGGCCAGGCAGCGCAGCCGCGCAAGACGCAAAGCCGGATTTGCAGAAAAACGGAAAGCAGGAACGTACATCTGCGTCATGGCAGTTCTCCAAGTGAGTGAGGGGATGGGAAGTCGCCGCAGCGGGTGCGGCATCGGGAAGTGGCGGCAGCTCGGGAAACGGCGTTTCCAGCGCGTCCGCCAGTTGGTAGCCCACGCCGTCGAAGCCGACGACGCGGGCGATGCTCTCGATGCGGCGCTTGCGCCCGCGCCCGGCGATGTGGATCACCACGTTGACCGCCTCTGCGATCAGCGCACGCGGCGGGTTCACCGCCACTTCGAGAATCAGTTGCTCCAAGCGCAGCAGCGCGCCGAGCGCGGAGCCGGCATGGATCGTGGCGATTCCGCCGGGATGGCCGGTGCCCCACACCTTGATGAGATCCAGCGCCTCGGCGCCGCGCACTTCGCCAACGACGACGCGATCAGGCCGCAGGCGCATGGACGAGCGAACCAGCTCCGTCATCGACACCACGCCTGCGCGGGTGCGCAGGGGAACGTGGTCGCGGGCGGCGCATTGCAGCTCCACCGTGTCTTCGAGCACCAGCACGCGGTCGCCCGTGGCGGCGATCTCGGCCAGCAGCGCGTTGGCCAAGGTCGTCTTACCGCTGCTGGTGGCGCCGGCGATCAAGACGTTCTGCCGCTCGCGCACGGCGCGAACGAGAAAGCCCGCTTGCGCGCTGGTCATCATCCCGTCGATGACGTACCGCTCCAGCGGAATCACGCCGATGGCGCGCTTGCGCAGCGCGAAGGCCGGCCCCGGCGCTGCCGGCGGCAAGATGCCCTCGAAGCGCTCCCCGGTTTCGGGCAGCTCGGCGGATAAGAGCGGCTGGCCGCGATGGACTTCTGCGCCGACGTGGGCCGCGACGAGGCGGATGATTCGCTCGCCGTCCGCCTCGGGCAGTTCCACGCTCATCGGCGCGCGCCCGCTGGAAAGCCGATCCACCCAAAGGGTGCGATCAGGATTCAGCATCACCTCCACCACGTCCGGGTCTTCGAGCGCGGCGGCGATCAGCGGCCCCATCGCCGTGCGCAGCATCTGGATGCGGCGGTCGAGCGACGTGGCACTCATGGACTGCGGAACGGCGCTCATGACGCACGCTCCTGCGCTTGCGCGGCTGCCGCCGCGTCATCCATCCGCATCGGGTCGGGATGCAGTTCCTCCACCACGTCGCGCACCAGGCTGCGCCCGCGCAGCAGGTGGCGGCCAAGCTGCTCGGTGAACTGCTCGAAGCGCGCCTTGCCCTGGGCACGCGCGGCCTCTTGATGGGCCTCGGGCACGGGCGTGCTGACCGTGAGGTAGTAGCGGATGAACAGCGCCAGCGTTTCGATGGCGATGTTCTGGTCTCGCTCCATGCGCTCGGCATGGCGCGACAGGCGATCAAGCCGCTTCGCGATGGCCGCTTCGCGCTGGTCGGCCGCATCGGGCGACAGCCACGATGCGAGCGCCGCCGCGACGATGGACGACTTGGACACGCCTTTCTTGGCGGCCAGTTCGTCCAGGCGCTTGGCGTGCTCCGGCTGGATGAACAGGTTGAGGCGGTAGTGGCTCATAGCTCGATTCCGTCGTTGGGGTCGAGAGAAGCCAGCCGGGCCGTGCGCTGTATGGCCGGATCAAGCTGGCGCGGAAGGGGAAGCGGCAAGTCGTCGTCGTCATCGAGCAACCCGAGGTCGGCTGCGGGCGCGGCCAGCTCGGGGTCGTAGGCGACGGTTTCGGAGAGTTCGGGCTGACGGCGCGGGCCGCCGTCGTCGGCGGCGTTGCCCAGGCCATCAGCGGACGCAGTGGTCGGAGCGACAGGCACGGTGGGAATCGCCAGCCCGCTCCAGTCGTCGGGCCGCGATGGCGGCACATCGGCGTACTGACCGCCTGCGAGCACAGGCGGCGGCAATACGCGGCGCTTGAAATTGCTGTCCGCGTAATAGCGCAGCTTTTGGCCTTGATCGGCGCCACGCTGGACACCATCACCACGGCTTCATCGGGCGGTAGCTGCATCACTTCGCCCGGCGTCAGCAGTGGGCGCGCGGTCTCCTGGCGCGACACCATGAGATGCCCCAACCACGGGGCGAGCCGGTGGCCCGCGTAGTTGCGCTGCGCGCGCAGTTCGGTGGCGGTGCCCAGCGTCTCGGAGATCCTTTGGCGGTACGCTCGTCGTTGGTGGCGAACGTCACGCGTACATGGCAGTTGTCCAGAATCGAATGGTTCTGCCCATACGCCTTGTCGATCTGGTTGAGCGACTGCGCGATGAGGAAGCTGCGAATGCCGTAGCCCGCCATGAAGGCCAGCGCCGTCTCGAAGAAGTCGAGCCGCCCGAGTGCGGGAAACTCATCGAGCATCAGCAGCAGCTTGTGGCGGCGGGCAATGCCATCGCTGCCATCCAGCGATTCCGTGAGCCGCCGCCCGATCTGGTTGAGGATCAAACGGATCAGCGGCTTCGTGCGGCTGATGTCCGATGGCGGAACCACCAGATACAGCGACACCGGATGTTCGGCCGCGATCAGGTCGGCGATGCGCCAGTCGCAGCGCGAGGTGACTTCGGCCACAGTGGGGTCGCGGTACAGGCCGAGGAAGGACATAGCCGTGGACAGCACGCCCGAGCGCTCGTTGTCGCTCTTGTTGAGCACTTCGCGCGCGGCCGAAGCGACTACGGGATGCGGTGCATCGCCGAGGTGCCGCGTCGTCATCATCCGGTGCAGCGTCAGCTCGAACGGACATGCCGGATCGGACAGGAAGTTGGCAACGCCGCGCAGCGTCTTGTCCTCACCCGCATAGAGCACATGCAGGATGGCGCCGACCAGTAGTGCGTGCGAAGTCTTTTCCCAATGGTTGCGCCGCTCCAGCGCGCCTTCGGGATCGACCAGGATGTCGGCGATGTTCTGCACGTCGCGCACTTCATGCGCACCGCGCCGAACCTCCAGCAGCGGGTTGTAGGCCGCTGACTTCGGATCGGTCGGGTTGAACAGCAAGCAGTGCGAGAAGCGCGAGCGCCAGCCGGCGGTGATCTGCCAGTTTTCGCCCTTGATGTCGTGGATCACGGTGGACGCGGGCCAGGAGAGCAGCGTTGGGACCACCAGGCCAACGCCTTTGCCGGAGCGCGTCGGCGCGAAGGTCAGGACGTGTTCAGGGCCTTCGTGACGAAGGTATTGCCCGTCATGCAGACCGAGGAACACGCCGGCTGGTTGCGTGAGGCCCGCCTTGCGAATGTCCTGCGTGTTAGCCCACCGCGCCGAGCCGTAGGTGGTGACCAGGCGCGCTTGGCGCGAGCGCCATACCGACATGGCGATGGCGACGCCCACGGCGACCATGCCGCTGGCACCGGCAATGGCGCCGCCGGTGTCGAAGACTTCCGGCGCATAAGCGCCGAAGAAGAACCACCACTCAAACAGCTTCCACGGGTGGTAGATCGACGTGCCAAGAAAATCGAACCAGGGCGAGCCAAGGCGTACTTGGTAGCCAAGGGCCGCTGCTGTCCATTGTGTGGCGCCCCACACTCCGGCGATCACGATGCCGAATACCACGGCAATCTGACCGAACAGCACGTTCGTCCCTTGCATGACCTGGCCTCCGATTTCTCCTGCGCTGATTCCTCGCTTGAAAGCAGCACGCATTCGTGCCGCACAGGCGAGGATCAGAGCTGGGTTCGGTGCCGGTCAAAGACCTTTATCGGGAGAAAGGTCGAGCAAAAGCAAGAGTTCGCGCAATAGCGAAGGAAGAAGAAACGCCGCAAGCGCGAGCGCATTGCGGCGTGTAGAGAAATCTTTTTGAGTTTGTGGCGCGGAAACTGCGATCAGAACTTCGGCGGTGTCTCAGGCGGCGTGTAGGGCACGGTTCCATCTCCATAGAACCGCTTGCGCGTGGCCTCGGCCACGCGGTTGCACAACTCGTCACCCAGCTTGGCGCGATCGAGCTTGCACTGTTGGCGAAGCTCCTTGAGCCGTTCAGGGTTGGTCGCAAGTTCCTCAACCGTCGGCACGGCCACCGACGTCGGTGTCTCGGACTGGCCGCAAGCGGCCAGCACCACGGTCAGCAGGAACGATGTGATCTTGTTCATGGCTCACTGTCCTCCGAAATATGAGGTTGAGGCGGGGGCCTGGTCCTGGCGCCGCTGGGCGATTCGATGGAATGCACGCGTTCAATGAATCGCGCCAGGGTTCTCGATGGCTCGCCGGCTGGGCGCAGCAGGTAGGTGGTCAGCACAGGCGAACGGCCTTCGAGGGGACGGGCGACCACGCCAGGCTCGCGGCTGGCCGCAATGTGTGCTGCCCCGGTCAGGCCCAAGGCAAAGCCGGCCGAAACCAGTGCCATCATCAGGTCGCAGGATGCCACTCGCTCGGCAATCAGCGGCTCCGTCTCCGCCCGTCGCAACACCCGCTCGATCTGCTTTGCATGGCCCTCGCACACCTGCGGATCACACAGCACCAGCGGATGACGCAGGACTTCGTCCAAGGGGATGCGCTTGTATTTGAGCAGCGTATGCCGAGCCGGCACGGCCACCATCAGCGAATCGCTCCACACCGGCTCGGCGACAAGCGCTTCACCCACTTCATCCGATTGGGCGAATCCTACGTCGTACAAGTCCTCCTGCAAGCCCTTGATCTGCTGCGACAGCGGAACCTCGAACAAGCGAATCTCTATCTCGGGCTCCTCCTGGCGGCACAACGCCAGCAGGGTTGGCAGGCGCGACGGTGTAATGCCATCGGACAGCGCGATGCGTATTTGGGCGTGAAAGCCGTTGGCCGCAGCCTTCACGCTGTCCCGCGCCTGCTGCAAGGCGGCGAAGACACGTGGCACATGCTCCAGAAACAACTTGCCCGCACGGGTCAGTCGGGTGCTGCGCGTGGTACGCGCGAACAGTCGCGCGCCCAATTCGTCTTCCAGCTCCTTGATGGTTCGTGATAGCGGAGACTGCTCTATGTGCAACCGCTCGGCCGCGCGAGCGAAGTGGAGTTCTTCTGCGACTGCGAGAAAACAACGAAGATGACGTAGCTCCATTCTCTTTATCTCATCACGCTGCATTGCCAGCCGAAGTCGCGCCCCCGCCAGAGAGGCTGACTGTTGCCTCCTTACGAAATACTATTTTTCGTGTGCGCCTTCTCGGCGCCTGCTGTGTGACGATGGCTTTCTAAAGTGATTCTCGAACCACTTTGCGACTCCTTCGGATACGCGAAAGAGTGCGAGAAAGGCGATCACGACAACAGCAACGAAGATGATGTCCTGCAATACCGAGGGCATCGACATCTCCAAGCATACAAATCAAAAACCATATCCGAGCTGCGGATGGCTCGCCGTAAATTCGACGTAAATTCCTGCCCGGCGTCCTCGTCCGAGGATCGGTCCACGCCCTTGCAGTGCGGCGTGTCTTCATCGTGCTTGGAAGGCTCAATGCCTCCTCAAAGTTTACGCAGAATTTATGTGCGAACCCTTTCCCTGAATGGAGAATTTACGGGCCTCTATCGAATACTTGAGTCTGGCTATTTCGCCATTGATTTGCGAAGCAAAACATGCCTCTCAAGAATATTCACCCGACCGCCAAGGTCGTCGCCGTCGCTGGGCTGTTGCTGGGAATGGCGAGCAGCGCGCAAGCGCAGGTTTCAGGCAACGCCACATTGACGTCGGACTACGTTTGGCGCGGGTCCTCTCAAACGCGCGAAGACCCCGCCATCCAGGCGGGGGTCAAGTACGCCCATGAGTCGGGGCTGTATGCCTCCGTATGGGGCTCGAACGTCAAGTTCAAGCCAGACAACGGCGCACGCAGCGAGTTCGACCTTGCCGTGGGATGGAGCGGAAAGATCGCCACGGATTGGGCGCTGGATGTCTATCTCCTGCGCTACCAGTACCCCTCGGCGAATACCAACCTGAACTGGAACGAGATCAACGCGAGCATCACGTGGCGCGACAACTACTGGTTGGCGGTGGGCCACTCGAACAATGCGATGGCCACGGACACGACCGGCACGTATGCGCTGCTCGGCGCCCGCTATCCGATCAACGACCAGTGGCGCATCGAAGGCAGCGTGGCCCGCTACGTCCTCGATAGCGCCTATGCCGACAGCTACACGCACGGCGCGCTCGGTGTCGTTTGGACATTCAAGGCGCCGTTCGAGGCCCGGCTCACGCTGCATGGCTCCGATTCGGCGGCCAAGCGACTGTTTCCCGGCATGGCCGGCTCGCGCGCCGAGTTCGCCATCCAGGCTTCTTTCTGACCGGGGGCGTGATGGCCACAAGCCCCCAAGCAACACGTTGATGGAGTCCGATCATGACTGAGTTTCTTCTCGTATTTGCCCTGGCGATCGGTCTCGGATGGCCGCTCGGTCGCTACCTGGCCGCGGTGATGCGCGGCGCCCCGATGCGCGGCGACAGGCTGTTTCTGTGGCTGGAGCGGCCCCTGTATGCGCTGATCGGCACCAATCCCGAGCGCGGCATGAGCTGGCGCGGGTACGCCGGCGCGTTCCTGCTGAGCAACCTGGTGCTGGCGGTCATCGTGTGGCTGATCCTGATGACCCAGGCGTGGCTACCGCTCAACCCCAACGGCGCGCTCAACATGAGCTGGGACCTGGCGCTGCACACGATGGTGTCCTTCTTGACTAACACCAACCAGCAGCACTACTCCGGGCAGGCCCAACTCTCGTACCTGGCCCACATGACGGGCATCGTGACCTTGCAGGTCATCACGCCCATGATGGGATTGGCGCTGGTCGTAGCGACGCTGCGCGGGTTCTTCGGTGGACGCAATGCGCAAGAGCGCAAGAGCGATGGACAGGAACAGGCCCCGGTGGATGTCGGTAACTATTGGGCCGATGTGATCCGTCCCACGCTGCGCTTCATGCTGCCGCTGTGCCTGCTGTGGTCGGTGCTGCTGACCAGCCAGGGGTGCCGGCCACGCTGGAGGGTGGCCCCGTGGTCGCTCCCGTGGATGCGACGGTAGAAATGAAGGAGCAGAAGATCCCGCTGGGTCCGGTGTCGCCGATGGTCGCCATCAAGCAGCTCGGCACCAATGGCGGTGGCTGGTACGGCCCCAACAGCTCGGTGCCGCTGGAGAACCCCACGCCGCTATCGAATCTGCTTGAAACCTTGGCACTTATTCTGGTCCCAGTCGCGGTAGTGTTCATGATCGGTGGACTGACCGGACGGCGTAAGTTCGCCGGGTTGGTGTTCGGCACGATGTTGACCATGTCCGTCGTGTCGGCGGGATTCGCCATCTGGTCGGAAGGATTCTCCTCGACCTCGCAGGACATCGCGTTGATGGAAGGCAAGGAAGTCCGCTTCGGCGCCGAGCCTTCCGCACTGTGGGCCGCATTGACGACGCAGACATCCAATGGCTCGGTCAACGCCATGCACGACTCGCTGGCACCGCTGACCGGCCTGGTCACGATCAGCGACATGCTGATCAACGCCATTTGGGGCGGCATCGGTAGCGGCTTGCAGCAGTTCCTGACCTATCTCCTGCTGGGCGTGTTCCTGGCCGGCCTGATGACGGGGCGCACGCCGGAACTTTTCGGGCGCAAGATCGAAGCGCCCGAGGTTCGCCTGCTCGCAGTACTCGTGCTGCTGCAACCGCTGATCCTGCTAGGCCTGACCGCCATCACGCTGGCCGTGCCGAGCCTGACGGGGAACTCGAATCCCGGCTTCCATGCCATCAGCCAGGTCTTCTACGAATACACGTCGTCCTTCGCCAACAACGGTTCGGGCTTCGAGGGGTTGGGTGATGCCAGCGTCTGGTGGAACGTCACTGCCAGCTTCGTGCTCGCCGCGGGTCGCTATCCGGCCCTCATCATTCCGCTGGTGATCGCGGCCATGCTCGCGCGCAAGCGCCAAGCACCGGAAAGCGCGGGAAGCCTGCACATCGAAACCCCACTTTTGCGCTCACGCTGATCGCGGTGATCGCCATCCTGACACTGCTTCAGTTCATGCCCGTGCTGGTGCTCGGCCCCGTGGCCGATCACCTGAGCCTGGTCGCGCGTTGAGGAAAACACCATGAACCATACAACCTCGAAAGAACACGCGGGCCGCCGCTCGCGCCTGGATGAGCGCGGCTTCGCGCCTGCCGTGGTCAACGCCTTCATCAAGCTGGCGCCGCAGCACATCATCAAGAACCCCGTGATGGCCGTGGTCTGGCTCGGCACGCTGGTTACGGCGGTCGCCACCCTCGCGGGTTGGGCGCAACCCGGCTTCGGCTGGGCCGTGACCGCGATCCTGCTGATTACCGTGCTGTTCGGCAACTTCGCCGAAGCGGTGGCCGAGTCCCGCGGACGCGGACAGGCGGCGTCGCTGCGCCGAGCCCGCAAGGATTTGATGGCCCGGCGGCTGGACGCCGCCGGCGGCGAGAAGACGGTGCCGGCCGCCGAGCTGCGCCCCGGCGATCATGTCGTGATCGAAGAAGGCCAGTTGGTGCCTGCCGACGGCGAGATCGTCGAAGGTCTGGCGACGATCAACGAGGCCGCCGTGACCGGCGAGTCAGCGCCTGTGCTGCGCGAGGCCGGCACCGACCGTTCCGGCGTGATCGGCGGCACCAAGGTGCTGTCCGACCGCATCGTGGTGCGCGTCACCGCCGAGCCGGGCAACAGCTTCCTCGACCGCATGATCGCGCTGGTGGAAGGCTCCAACCGGCAGAAGACGCCCAACGAAATCGCCCTGGGCATCCTGCTCGGCGTGATGACGCTGACCTTCCTGATCGTCGTCGTGACGCTGCCCTTCATCGGTGGCTTCGTCGGCGTGAACGTCAACGTCGTGCTGCTGGTCGCCCTGCTGGTGTGCCTGATCCCAACCACCATCGGCGGGTTGCTGCCGGCCATCGGCATTGCCGGCATGAACCGCGCGCTACAGGCCAACGTGCTGGCCAAGTCGGGCAAGGCCGTGGAGGTCGCAGGCGACGTGGACGTGCTGCTGCTGGACAAGACCGGCACTATTACCCACGGCGATCGGCAGGCCACTGCGTTCCACGCGCTGGCCGGGGTGGACGCTGCGCAACTGCGTCAGGCGGCGCTGCTGGCCTCGCTGGCGGATCCGACGCCGGAAGGCAAGTCCATCGTCAAGCTGGCACGCGGCAAGAACGAGAAGCTCGATGAACCCGAAGGCGCGCATTTCGTGCCGTTCTCCGCGCAATCGCGCATGTCGGGCGTGGACCTGCCTGGCGAGCGCGTCATCCGCAAGGGTGCGATGGACGCGATCGCGCGGCATGTGCAGATGCTGGGCGGCGTCATCCCCGCAGAACTCGAAGCGCGTGTCGCGGATGTGGCTCGCAAGGGTGCCACGCCGCTCGTGGTCAGCGATGGCCGGCACGTGTTGGGCGTCATCGAACTGTCCGACGTGATCAAGCACGGCATCAAGGAGAGGTTCGCCCGCCTGCGCGAGATGGGCGTCAAGACCGTGATGATTACGGGCGACAACCCGCTCACGGCGGCGAACATCGCGGCCGAGGCCGGTGTCGATGACTACATCGCCGAGGCGCGCCCGGAAGACAAGCTCGCGCGTATCCGTGCCGAACAGACTGGCGGTCGCCTGGTGGCGATGGTGGGCGACGGCACCAACGATGCGCCGGCGCTGGCCCAAGCCGACGTGGGCCTGGCGATGAACTCGGGCACGCAGGCGGCCAAAGAGGCCGGCAACATGGTCGATCTCGACTCCGATCCGGCCAAGTTGCTCGCCGTGGTGGAGATCGGTAAGCAGCAGCTCATCACGCGCGGCGCGCTGACTACCTTCTCGCTTGCCAACGACGTGTCCAAGTATTTCGCCATCCTGCCGGCGCTGTTCGCCGCAACGATCCCGCAGATGGCGGCGCTCAATGTCATGAACCTGTCGAGCCCGAACAGCGCCGTGCTGTCGGCGCTGATCTTCAACGCCATCATCATCCCGCTGCTGATTCCGCTGGCCCTGCGTGGCGTGCGCTTCAAGCCCGCGAGCGCGACGCAACTGCTGCGCAACAACATGCTGGTCTATGGCGTTGGTGGCGTCCTGCTGCCCTTCATCGCGATCAAGGTGATCGACGTTGCGATCTCCGCCATGTTCTCTCTCTGAGGATTCGATCATGTCTCATAACGCAATTACCACTCTCCGCACACCGGGTAATGTGTCCCCGACCATCTCCGACAAGGGCCTGCTCCGCGGCTCCATCGGCCTGGCGATCATTTCGCTGGTCGGTTTCGGTCTGCTGTATCCGCTGGCCGGAGTCGGGCTCGGCCAGGCGCTGTTCCCGAGCACGGCCAATGGCAGCCTGATCGAGCGCGATGGCAAGGTCCTCGGCTCCTCATTGGTGGCGCAGCCGTTCTCGGACGATCGCTACTTCCAGTCGCGCCCCTCCGCGGCCAACTACGATGTGATGGCGGTGGCTGGGAGCAACCAGGCCCGTACCAATCCAGACTTGCGCAAGCGTGTCGATGAGACGCGAGCTGCCCTGGCGCAAAGGTATGGTGTCGAACCTTCCGCCATACCCAGCGATCTGGTCACTCAATCCGGCGGCGGCATCGACCCGCACATCAGTTCGCAAGCCGCCGCCATCCAGATTGATCGCGTGGCACATGCGCGCGGTGTTTCACGCGATGTCATCGAAGGCTTGGTGTCCCAGCATACGGAGGGAAAGCAACTCGGTTTGCTGGGCCAGCCTCGCGTGAATGTGTTGGAGTTGAATCTGGCGCTGGATGCGGTCGCCAAGACGCCTGTGGCCAAGCAATGACTGCACTGAGTCGCTATGTTCAGACCGAAGACCTGCTGCTCGGCTTGGAGGTCGCTGACAAGCGGCAATTGTTCCAGACCATTGGCCTGCATACTGAACGCATCGGCAATTTGCCTGCGGATGCCGTCGCCTCCGCTCTGATGCGACGAGAAATGGCAGGATCGACGGCGTTGGGTCTAGGCGTTGCCATTCCCCATGCCAGGGTAAGCGGTCTGAATCATATTCGCGCTCTGTACGTGCGTCTCGTGCCAGGACTGGACTTCGATGCCCCGGACGCGGCGCTCGTATCCGACGCCCTGGTGCTGCTGGTTCCCAGTCCGGCAAATCAGGAGCATCTTGAGCTTTTGGCTCATGCGGCCTCGCTGTTCTCGGATCGAGCATTTCGAGGGGCCTTGCAAGCCTGCAAGAAACCTATTGAAATCAAAGCATTATTTGATGGATGGACGCCGGAGGCACTTGCGCGATGTGATCCATCACGGATCGGAAACGCAAGGTAAGACGATATGCAGGCAATGACAACACGTTGAGGATTGGGTCTGTCATGGGAACCGAACATGCGGGACAGGCCGACGCCCTATTGGGTGAACTCCGGCGCCAGACGGCGGGACGCCTGACGGTGTTCCTGGGCGCTGCCCCTGGCGTCGGCAAGACCTACGCCATGCTGGCACGCGCACGCGAACTCCACCGCCAGGGGTGGATGTCGTCATTGGTATCGTCGAGACGCATGGTCGCAGCGAGACGCAGACGATGGTCGAGGATTGCCGTTGCTGCCTCGCAAGAAGGTGGATTACCAAGGGCGGCAACTGGAGGAAATGGATCTGGATGGGCTGCTGGCACGCAAGCCGGCCATCGCCCTGGTCGATGAACTGGCCCATCGCAACGCCCCCGGAAGCCGCCATGAGCGACGCTGGCAGGACGTGGAGGAATTGCTCAACGCTGGTATCGACGTTTACACCACGGTCAATATCCAGCATCTGGAAAGCCTGAACGACGTGGTGCATCAGATCACCGGCGTTCGGGTGAGCGAGACCGTCCCAGACGCCGTCTTCGAGCGCCTGCGCGATATCCGCCTGGTCGATCTGCCCGCACGCGAACTGATCGAACGCCTGAACCAAGGCAAGGTGTACCTGCCCGAGCAGGCCGCCCAGGCGCTGCAAGCGTTCTTCTCTCCGTCGAATCTCACCGCGCTGCGCGAACTGGCGATGCAGACCGTGGCTGAGCACGTCGATGCTGACTTGCGCGAGACACGCGCTGCGCGCGGCCTGGAGGGCATTTCCATCCAGCGCCATGTGCTGATCGCCATTGACGGCCGGGGGCAGTCGGAATACCTCGTGAGAGCGGGCGCCCGAATTGCCGAGCGCCGGGGCGCTCCTGGTCGGTGGTCACGGTGGAGACCGGGCGCTCGGCCGATGCCGCCTTGCACACTGACGACCTTGACCGGACGGCCCCCACGCTCAACATGGTTGCGCGTGCGGAGCAGGAGCGCTTGACCGAGATCGACAAGGCATTCGCGCTGGCGCGCAACCTGGGGGCGAGACGGAAGTGCTACACAACACCGACGTCACCCAGGCACTGCTCGATGCCGCCGAGGCGCGCGGCGCACGATCCATCGTGATCGGCCGCTCGCGCGAGCGCCCCATCGCCCGCATCTTCAATCGCACGCTGACGCAGCAACTGTTGCAGCGCGGCGCACGCTACGAGCTGACGATCGTCAGCACGCCGCAGGCCCGGCAGCGGGCGATGCAGTTGCCAGGTCTTGCTGGCGGTGGCCTGACGAAGCGGGAGGCCTTGCTGATCCTGCTGGCCAGCGTCGGCGCCGTCGGCGCGGCGGCCTTGGCCGAGCGCACGCTGGGCTTGCAGGATCTGTCCCTGATCTTTCTCGTGGCGGTCATGCTGGTCGCCTCACGGACCCGCATGCTCTCGGCCGTCATTACTGCCGGGCTGTGTTTCTTGGCATACAACTTTTTCTTCATCGAACCGCGCTACACCTTCCTGATCAGTGCTCATCGTGGTGTGGCCACCGTGTTGCTGTTCTTGGCGGCGGCTCTGATTGCCGGGCGACTAGCTTCGCAACTGCGCATGCAAGTCGTGGCGTTGCGAGCGGCGAACACGCACGCGACGGCCATGCAGAACCTGGGACGCCATCTCGCCAAGGCAGCCGATCTCGGGCAGGTCATCGCAGCAGGCTCATCGGTTCTGCAATCGACCTTGCACGCCGAGGCGTGGATACGCATCAACGGCGAGTTCGGGCCGTCTATGGCCGCAAGCCATCTGACCGAGAAGGACCTGATGGCGGCCGACTGGACGCAGCAGCACGGGCAGGCGAGTGGGCGCTACACGGACACCCTGACCCATTCGTCCTGGTTGTTTCTGCCGGTGCGCTCGGACAAAAACACGCTGGGCGTGGCCGGCTTGAGGTTCCCGTCGGGCATGGGGCGTCTTTCGTTCGAGCAGCGCCGCCTGGCGGAAAGCATGGTGGAGGACATTGGCCAGGCCGCCCAGCGCACGCGGCTGGTGTCGGAACTGGAGGAAGCGCGCGTCACCGGAGAAACGGAGCGCCTGCGGTCTGCGCTGCTGTCGTCGGTGTCGCACGACCTGCGTTCGCCCCTGTCGTCGATGATCGGAGCGGCGGACAGCCTGGCTCGCTACGGCAAGGATATGGGGCCGGAAGATCAGCAAAGCCTGCTGGAGACCATCCATGTGGAAGGCGAGCGCCTGGATCGGTACATCCAGAACCTGCTCGACATGACCCGGCTCGGGCAGCAGGGACTGACGCTGACACGCGACTGGATCGGCATCGACGAACTGGTGGGCTCGGCGTCGCGGCGCCTGCAACGGTACGAGCCCGATGTCCGCATCGAACACGACATTCCACCGGATCTGCCTCCGATCCATGTCCACCCCGCGCTCATCGAGCAGGCTTTGTTCAACGTCATGGAGAACGCGGCGAAGTTCTCCCCTCCGGGGGTGCCTCTCAAGGTGCAGATTCGACGGACAGAGGACGATCAAGTGCAGATCGACATCTCGGATCGCGGGCCGGGCATTCCAGAGGAAGAACGACGGCGTATCTTCGATATGTTCTACAGCGTCGAACGTGGCGACCGAGGCAAGCAGGGAACCGGCCTGGGGTTGACGATCGTCCAAGGTATCGTAGGTGCCCACATGGGTAGCGTCGAGGCGCTGCCTGGCCCGGAAGGCCAAGGAACCACCATCCGCCTGACCCTGCCTTGGGGCGGATACGCGAATCAGGAGACGAAAGAGCATGATGGGACTTCCCAATGAATCGACTCCGGGTGCGTCGTCCGCCCGGATTCTTGTCGTCGATGACGAACCCCAGATCCGCAAGTTCATCGACATCAGCTTGCGGTCGCAGGGCTACGCGACCCTGCTGGCGGGAACAGGCCGGGAGGGCCTGACGCTGCTGGCCAGCAAAGGGGCCGACCTCGTCGTCCTGGACCTGGGGTTGCCGGATATGGACGGGAAGGACGT
The DNA here is from genome assembly GCF_013423955.1 of Ottowia beijingensis. GTDB lineage: Bacteria > Pseudomonadota > Gammaproteobacteria > Burkholderiales > Burkholderiaceae_C > Ottowia > Ottowia beijingensis. Next base: position 3,031,804 of record NZ_JACCKX010000001.1, read on the forward strand.
GCTCAAGGAACTGCGGCAATGGTCGCGCGTGCCCGTCATCGTGCTGACGGTACGCTCCGGCGAGGACGAAAGGTGGCCCTGCTGGACGCAGGGGCCAACGACTACGTGACCAAGCCGTTCGGTGTCGAGGAACTGATGGCACGCATTCGCGCATTCCTGCGCACGGTGGCGACAGGAACGGAAGATGGCCCGATCTACGACGACGGGATGCTCCGAATCGACCTGGCGCAACGGGAAGTGGCCGTTCATGGAGAAGCCGTCACGCTGAGCCGCAAGGAGTTCTCTCTGCTGGCCTTGCTGGTCAGGCAACCGGGACGGCTGGTGACGCAGGCACAGATACTGCGGGAGATGTGGGGGCCGACGCACGAGGAAGATACCCACTACCTGCGCATTCTCGTGGGCAAGTTGCGCCACAAGCTGGGGGACGATGCCTCCGCTCCTCGCTACATCGTCACCGAACCTGGGGTCGGGTTGAGATTCGTCTCGAAGGAACAACAGCCGGCCTGACTCGTTCGCCGGGGATGTCCAAAGTGGCGTTGCGGGTGCGGCTCACCCCAGGGCCGGTCCACGCTGCCGTCCGATCTCCCAGGACACACCGCCGCCGCGCACCGTCGCGGCGAGCTGCTGCCCAAGCCGCTGTTCGATGATGGGCTTCCACGGCACGAGGCTGAACCCTTTGCCGTCATCGAGCATCGCATAGCGCTCGCTGGCGAGCATGACCGAGCGCCGGTAGATACCGGCCACACGCTGCCCATCCGTGACTGGGCGATGCTCCAGGCCGGTCTCGGCGGCAATGTCCCTCGCTGCTTGCGTCAGTTCCCGATTGTGCAGGGTCGCCAGCAGATTGCGGGCGAGGATCACACGCTGCCCGCGCCGCTCGGCCAGCCCCTGTTCGGCCAGGAAGTCGGCGCGCTGTTGCAGGGCGTTCTTCACCTCGCCGCCAAAGCCCAGGTCGCCCAGCCCCTTGCCGCCGCCGATCAACTGCTGATCCAGCCAGGTCGCGCCGACGACGCGGGCCTGCCGCTCGATGGGCAGGTGCGATTTCAGCTCCACCGCCACGCCGCCCAGCCGCTGCGCGTCGTACTGGCGGCCACGCTCGGCCAGGTCGTCCGGCACCTTCCATAGCCCGTCGGCTACACGCTCCACGATGCCGGCCCGGCGCAGGGCTTCCAGCCGGCGGACGTGGGCCGCGACGACCTCCTGCGGGTCGCGGCCGGGCTTGGCCCGGCCTTGCTCGATCGCCAGGTGATGATCGGTGCGGTACAGGCCATCGCTCGCCAGTGTGGCGATGTTCTTGTCGGCCGCCCGCACCTCGGCGGAACCGCGTACCTCCACCAGCGCGCCGGCGGGATAGTTCGCCAGCTCGTCGCGGGTGTTCAACGCGACGTAGTGGGCCTTGCCATCCACGCCGTCGATGACCAGATAGCCGCGGTCGTACAGCTCGTCGGCCAGCCCCTTGCCGGCCACGCGGCCGACGATGGTGCGGCCGCTTCCATCTGCATTCTGGCCCGGCTCGAACACCGCCAGCTCGCGCGGCTGGCCGCTCATGGCCCGCTGCATGGTGCGGATGATGTCGCCGCGCTCGCCCAGGGCGCGCAAGGTCTTCTCCGCGTCCGCATGGACGGCCCAAGTGCCGGGCTGCGTCTCGTCGGCCAGGCCCAGGCGCTGCAAGCGTTGCAGGCGGCCGATCAGCAGCAGGCGCTGGCGTTGCAGCCGGGGTTCGTTGAAGCGTTCGATCTGCACCCGGCCATCCTCGCCGGCCTCGCGCTGCAATGTGCGGTCGAGGCTTGTCCACCGCTCCTGTTCCACCTCGCGCTGCAAGGTCTGCTGGATCTCCAGCTCGGTGCGCGGGCCGAGCCACTCGGTCGCCAGCTCGGCGGCCCGATGGCGGAAGCCGTCGGCGATGTAGTCGCCAGCGATGATGAGGTCTTTGCCGGTATCGTCGCGCCCGCGCACGATCAGGTGGGTGTGCGGGTTGTCGGTGTTCCAGTGATCGACCGCGACCCAATCCAGCCGCGTGCCCAGGTCGGCTTCCATCCGGTTCACCAGATGCCGGGTGTAGGCGCGCAGGTCTTCCAGCTCGGCGCCGTCCTCGGGCGAGAGGATGAAGCGGAAATGGTGCCGGTCATCGGCGCAGCGTTCCTTGAAGGTGTCGAGGTCGGCGGCATCGGTCTGCGGCCCGTAGGCTTGGCCCGGCTCGCCATCGCGGCCCACGCCATCGCGCTCGATGTAGCGCAGGTGCTTGGCGAGCGACTGCGGGCTGACCTGGCGCTGGTTGACCAGCAGGGTCTTGATGGTCACGCGCCGCGACATGGGCGTCAGCTTCGCCCCGGCGAAGCGCGCCGCCGTGTGGCCGCGCCCCAGACGCGAGCCGGGCCGCTGGCCAGTGCCCCTCCCGGTGCCCCCAGCCGTCCCAGGACGGCGCACCGAGGACTTGCCGCTGCTGGCCTTGCCTGCCTGCTGGAGCACCTTGGAAACGAAGCCCTGGCCTCGGTTCTTCGGGGCATTGGGGCGGATGCGGAAATCGTCGTCGCGGCGGTCGGTCATGGCTGCGCTCCTGCAAGCTCTGGCGCGCCCGGTCGTGCGAAGCACGCGGATATGCCTGCATTGGCGCGGGCCTCGCGCCCCACACGGCACGGTGGCGAAGCCGCTCCGTGCCGCGCCACCCCATGTGCAGACAGGCTTTCGACGCGGCCCGGTGCCGCGTCCTTTGTCTTGCCTTCCGCTTTTGCCCTTCGCTGGCGCTCCGGGCAGCGGCGGCCCGGCGGCGCTGCGCGAGCAGCCAGCGCGCCGGCGAACGCGCGAACAAGCGCGATGAGGGCCGCAGGCCGGGCGCGTTCGAGGCAAGACGCCTGCACATGGGACGGCTGCGCCGGAGGCAGCGTGAAGTGCGGTAAGAATGCACCCGCACTGCACGCGCGACGACACGCCGACGAACAGCAGAACGTCACGCCCGATGGCACGACAAGATGCACGGCAACGTGCAGCGAGTCGGCGGCCATCATGGGCGTGACTCCAGCCAGACCGGATGCGCCACGCCGATCACGGCGGATGCGCTGACTGGGCCGAAATAGCGGCTGTCGAACGACGCCGGATTGGTCACACTCAAGAGGAACAGTTCGCCGGGTTCAAGGCGGCGGCATTGCTGCCAGGATGGCAGCGGCCGGCGCCAGCGGTCAGCGGGCAGCACGGCGGCCGAAGGCACGCTGTCGATGCGGACAACGCGGCCAGTGATGCACACCTCCTGCGGCGCGACGGCGCCCACACGCTTGAGCAGCGGCACGCGCGCCGGCAGGTAGCCGCGCTGCGCAGCCAGCGCGGCGGCATCTGGCGGCAGCGTGGTCAGGACGATGCTGCCTACGGACAAAGGACGTGGCAGCGAGCCGGTGCCGTGCTCCTGTGGATCGACGCGATACCAGCCTACCGCCACGCTGTCGGACGGGTTGTAGATCAGACGCGGCATCGGATGCACGAAGGACGCCCAGGCCAGCGCCGCGAGGCCACAGGCGGACAGACCCGCCAGTACGAGGCGGGCGCGCAGGCGCGAGCGAGGACGCGGCGCGGTGCCGGCAGTCGAAACAGCGGTCATGGCATCGCCCTCACGGTCAGCCAGGCGGCGTGCCGTTCGGCCGTGTATTCGGGCAGAGACAAGCGCGCAGCGAGCCGGTTGGCGAGCGTGCGCCAGTACGCGGGCGAGACAGCGGCGGGTGCGATGCCCAGCACCTCGATGGCGTCGATGCGCTCCAGCACGGCGCGCACCTGGTTCTCGCCCTCGGCGTGCAGCAGCAGGCGCGCGCCCGGCTGGACGCCGGGGATGCGCTGCGCCGCGTCCAGCGGCGTGCATGCCTGCATCACCATGAGCTGCCAGCGCACGGTGCCGTAGTCGTTGGCCTGCCAGCGGATGCGGCAGAACATGGCGCCCGGCAGGAACACGGCGCAGCGCCGCCAGCGGTCGAGCTGGTGCGTGCGCGCAGGTTCGCCGAAGCGCAAGTAGAGCTTGAAGCGTGGTTCGATGTAGGCCAGCGCCACGCGCGTCAGCGGCGCGCTGGCCGGCCGGCCGGAAGGTGCTGCGAGCGCAGCCGTGGCCGCGATGGCAACAGGCGCGAGGGCAGACGAAGCGGATGCAGTCATGGCGTGTTCTCCTGCGGTGTTCTGGAAACTCGCGCTCCAGCAGGCCGCGCAGCAGATCGGCCACGGTCACGCCTTGCGTGAAGGCCGACACCTTGATGCGCGCCCGCATGGCGGGCGTGATGTCGAGGGTCAGGCGAGCCGTGTAGAGGTCGCCCTTGCCCAGCGCATCGGCGTCGCCTTGGCGAATCCACGCCTCGGCGTGCGGATTCGCGGGCGGACGCGCGCCGATGCCGACGCGCTTGGCCGTGCGTTTGCTGTTCGGTGGCGGCTTCGTTGTCATGCCGGCCACCACAGCAGTTCGTCCACCAGCGCGGTGATTTCGCGCGCGGCGGCGCTGTCCGGCGCCGTCTCGCGTGCAAGCCGGCCAGCGGCAACGCTGTCGGCGAACACGATGCGCTGATGCACTTCCGCGTGCAGCGCAGGAAGCGGCTGGTCGGCCAGCGCCTGGCGCGCTTCGCGCCCGATCACGGTGGTACTGACGCGCCGATTGATGACGAAGGCCGCGCGCAGCGCAGGCCGGAACACCTGCGCCTCGCGGATCAGCGCCACCATCTCGGCGCTGGCCCACAGGTCGTAGGGGCTGGGCTGCACGGGGATCAGCACGTGCTCAGCCGCCAGCAGCGCGGAGCGCGCCAAGGCGGCGATGCGCGGCGGGCCGTCGATGACGACGTGATCGGCCCGTCTGGCGAGTTCTGGTGCTTCCTGATGCAGCGTTTCGCGCGCGAGGCCCACGGCGCTGAACAGCCGTGGCAAGCCTTGCTGGCTTCTGCGCTGCGTCCAGTCCAGCGATGAACCCTGCGGGTCGGCGTCCAGCAGGACGACGTGCTGGCCGCGCATCGCAAGCTCCCCGGCGATGTGCGTGGCGAGCGTGGTCTTGCCCACGCCGCCTTTTTGATTGAGCAGAGCGACGATCATGGCACGGCCCCCATGCTGGAAAGCCGGACTTTTGCTGCTGCGCTTGGAGCCGAGTGATGGTTGTCCACCGCAGCGGCGTTTCTCTACTAAAAGTTAGAGAAATTAAGTTAGGGAAGTTAGAGCGCGCGCAAACCCAATGCTGGCGCGGATTTGCGGCCGATCGGCACGCCTGATAGCACGATAGGCCCACGCCTGATAGCACGATACCCCGCACGCCTGATAGCACGACGCCATCCACAGGCTTTCCCGGAGTTATTCCCGTGCCGTATGCGGCACGGGCCGGAAGGTCAGCAGCTCCATGCCGTTGTCCGGCATCCGCTCGATGCCCAGGACGTAGCCGGGCAGCGACTGCCGCGCTACAAGCGCGCGCAGGTCGCAGGCGAAGTCGTAGGGCTTCGCGGTACTGCCCGATTTCCGGTGCAGGTAGCGAAAGTCGAACTGCCAGCCGTATGCCTGCTTGCCGCCGTGCTTGCGCACTAAGCGGTACAGCCACCGCTCGATGCCGCCCGTGAGCCGGAAATACGCCGGGTCGATGGTCAGCACTAGGGCGGCGTCGAGCACGCCCGCATAGAACCAGTCCGGCAGGATCAGCTCGATGCCCAGCGGCGTGCCATTGGCATCGGCCAGTTCCTTCCATTCGTTGATCCACGAGAAACGGTGCAGGCGCCGTCCGGTCGTCTCGCGGATGGACGTGGCCACCGTGGTCGATTGCAGCCGGTCGAGTGCGGCCTTGAGCCGCTGGTAGTCGCGCAGCGACTTGCCGCGCCCGATGAAGCGCAGGATCTCGTAGGGCGTCGCGCGCATCAGCCGCGACGGGCGCAAGCCTGCGTCCTTCGCCTCCACGATCTGCGAGGCCGCCCATATCAGCACGTCCGCATCCCAAATCGTGGCGATGCCGTGCTCCTGCGTGCCTTCCACGCGGATCGTCACGTTGCCCGCACGGAAGTCGATGGGCTTGACCCGCTTGGACTTGCCGAGCGAGAAGAACGGATAGGCCATCAAGTCCTGGCTGTCGCGCGGCGCCATGCAGCCAGGCAAGGCGTGGAACAAGTCGAGCTGTTCGCGCTCCTGCGACGGTTTGGACACGGCGGAGGCCACCCGCGCGCCGCCGATCAGCGCGCACGGCTGTCGGCCGAGTGGTGCTCGGCGTATTCGGGATCGGAAGTCGTCTCGAAACTGCGGTCGGCGGCCCAGGCATCGAGGTCGGCCACGGCGTACATGACGCGCCGCCCGAACTTGCGAAAGCGCGGGCCGCCGCCAATTACGCGCTGCTTTTCCAGCGTGCGCGGCGACAGGCGCAGGTATTCGGCGGCTTCGTCGTTGGTGAGATAGCGTTGGGGCTGCGCGGCAGTGGTCGAGACAGTGGCGGCAGGCCGCAAGGGAGCGGGACGCATGGTGTGAACCTCCATCGGTTGAAAGCGCCCGGCCACACAGCGCGACCGGATGGAGGCAGTCTCAAGAAGCGAGGGTTTCCGATCAGGGTCGTTTTGCGTCCGCATCAAAACGACCCTTCTCAAGCGGCGGAAGCCGTGCTAGGCGGCGATAGCCGCCGCGCATCAGCGCATCGCCGCGCCGCACCAGGCGGCGCACCTTCGAGCGCAGGCCGCCGTCGCTGTACCAGTCGGCCACGGCGTCGGCACCGAACAGTCCTTCGCCCACATCGCGCAAGGACGCACCCGCGAGGGTCGCGTCGAGCGCCTGCAAGGTGTGCAGTTCCAGCAGCGCGGAAGGTGTTGGCCTGGGCGTGGTGGCAGCGAAGGTCGCCCCGCGTGCATGACCGCGCACAGGGGCGGCAGTGCCGCTCCGTTGGGCATAGGCCACGGCCATGCCGTCTTCCAGGCCGGGCGCCAGCGCAAAGCGCAGGCAATGGCCTGGGCTGCGCGCGATCAGCGCCAGCTTCTTGCCGTCGTGGAACAGTTGCTTGTGGCCGGGGATGCGCCAGAACGCGAAGGCGGTGGCATCCTGCGGCGGATCAGCGTCGGGGTAGAGCTGCACCACGGCAGCATGACCAGGCAGCCAAGCTGGATGCGCGTCACGCGCATCCAGTGCCGGGTCTTCCAGCAGACGCAAACCCCAGCGATGCGCTGCATCAGGCCGGCGATGACGGCGTAGCCAGTCGAGCCGGTAGTCGGGATGCCTGCGCAGGTACTCCCAAGCGAGCGCGAGCGCATCCAGCCAAAAGACATACAGGTATGCGGCAGTGGGATACCAATGCGCGAGGTGATGAGGATTGACCATGACGCCTCCTCCTGCGAACAGGACTCGCCGCCACGGAAGAACTACGCGCTACATCGCCCTCGTCGGAACGTCATGGGTTAAAAAGGCGGATGGGGCTGTCAAGACCGATTGGCTCCGATGTGTTGCGGTATTCGTCTCAATGCTGCGGCGGCAGCGCCACGACCGGGGACACTGCACAAGCCAGCCTGCCGCAATCCGCGCCAAGCATCCTGTCTATTTGGGTCAGACTGGTGGGGCTACGCCGCAAGAATCTCGATTGAGACTTACCCGGTATGACACCAGACTGAAAAAGTCACAGTAGGCCGTATTCAGTCCGGGATCGCTCCGTCGCGCTCGGCCAGCCGGGTGTACTCCGACAGCGTGCGGGTGGGGCGGAAATAGAGGTCGCGCATCACGGGCTGCCGGCGCGGCCCGACGATGCCGGCCAGCTCGGACAGCTTGACGGTTCCTTGCGCCGGCATTCCGATTCCCAGGTCGATGAGGCCCCAGGCGGTGTCGCCATCGGCGGGATCGAGTGCGGCCAGCAGCCAGGTCACATGCGCGTCCGGCGTGAACAGCCGCACCACGGGCACCGGGTCGATGGCCCGGCCAGCGGCGCGGGCCTCGCCGTTGGCGAGCAGTTGCGCGCGTTCCGGGGCGGTGGTGAGCGGCTGCGGCATGGTCGGCAATCCCACAAATCCAATGGTGCACGAACGCGGTTCCACGTCGAAGCGCAGAACCGCGAAACCGGATTTGCGCCTTCGTGCGCAAGCACGGATGCGGTTCCGTGGCTCTACAGGAACCCGCCGATACGGATTTCCGTAAAAGCACAGGCATTGAATGAACACTATAGATTGTAGCTCTATAGGATGCAATGGGGTGTCATCTTGGTATTTGTGGGGAACCCAAGGTGGCAACAACTTACTCGCTGGCGAAGGCATTGAAGACGGTCAGGAAGGCGCGCGGTTTGAGCCAGGAAGCGTTCTCTGACGTGTCTAGCCGCACCTACATGAGTACCCTGGAGCGCGACCTGAAAAGCCCGACCTTGCACAAGCTGGCCGAACTGTGCGAAGTGATGAAGATCCACCCGCTCACGTTGCTGACCTTGGCGTACTCCGGCGACAGCGAACAGAAAGCCGATCACCTTTTAATGTTAGTTCGACAGGAACTCAAAGAATTGGCTGTGGATGATTCCGGCCAAAGATAGGTTTCTTCAAGGGACTTAAAAACAAACTCCGCACACCATGCCTAAGACTCAACTAAAAAGCTAACAATCGAGAAATTCCGCGCATTGAACGATGTGGCGGTTGAGTTCGGCGATTACATCACTGTTGTTTGCGGGAAAAATGGCACATCAAAGTCCTCGATACTGGGCATAGCTGCGCAAATTTTTAGCTTTGAAAAAGATTACGTCAAGGATGAGTCCCTTGCATTCCGGCAGATTGCAGGAGGGATGTTCAAGTCTCAATACAGTGACCATTTCAGGATATCCGAAAAGTTTGATGTCCCCGGCTCCATGTCCGTGAACATTGATTTGCTTGATGGATATACAAATCAGGCTGCGACCGCCAAACTTGAGCTGATGAAAAGAGGGAAGTCACCCAGGCCTGTGGTTAGGAATAATAGTACAGCGGCCGGAAGCAGCAACACGAGCAGGAATTTTACTCATCCGGTGATTTTTCTTAGCTTGAAGCGTCTTTACCCTATCGCGGCCAGAGACTACAAGCTAGGCGACTTTGATTATCTAGAGCAACACAAGAAAGATTTCATTGCGCTAACGAACGAACTTCTCAATCGCAACGCATCGCTTGCAACAGGGACTGATGGAACAATCAGTTCTGCGGTGGCGCACGGGGAGAACTACGACCAAGACTCTGTTTCGGCGGGTGAGGACAATGCAGGCCAGATCATATTGGCCTTGATGTCTTTCAGAAAGCTGAAGGAAGATTATGCTGACTATAAAGGCGGTTTGCTTTTAATCGACGAGGCTGATGCTGGGCTATTTCCGACTGCACAAGTAAATCTACTGAAGATGCTTGATCGCGAGTGCAAGAACTTGGATCTTCAAGTTGTCATGACTTCGCATTCGCCAGTTCTGATTGAGTATGCATATGAGCAAAGTCGCCAGTTCAGAAGAAAGTACAAGACCATTTATTTGAGCAACACCTATGGCAATGTCCAGGTGATGCAAGACTGGTCATGGGCGCAGATTAGTGCAGACATCAACACAAAGACCATCGATACATCGTCTGGAGTTTCACTGCCTCGCATCAATATCTATTTCGAAGATAAAGAGGCTGAAGACTTTTTGCAACTTTGCTGTACAGGCAGCCAATAAAGAAGTTCACAAACCCGATGTCGGAAGTGTCACTCGGATGCTCCAACTATCTTCAGTTGATCCAGAAGAAAATCCCTGAGTTCTCGGAAAGAAGCATCGTCTGTCTGGATGCAGATCAAGGCTCTCAAGTTACAGGGAAGAGCTATAAGACAGTGACTCTCTTGCCCGGGCATCTCCCGCCTGACCAACTTGTATTCGAGCACTTGTACAATCTCCCTGCCGCACATCCATTTTGGAAAAATGACTTGCAGTTCACAAGAGATGTTTTCACCAATGCAGCTCGCGAGGTTTTGAACGAGTTTTCAATCAACGGGGATTCTGTTGAGGTGAAGGAGCGGGTGGCTGCATACACTGGAACCAAGAAGCCGAGAGAGGTTTTTAAGCGTTTTTATAAGAGTGTCGAATTTCAGAAATTGCTCACCTCTGGAGCCAAGCCCTACAATCCTTGGAAGCATTGGGCAGATAACAATCCAGTGCTTATTAACGAATTCTTGGAAAATTTCAAGACGGCTGTTCACGGTGTGATGAGCATAGGGTATGCTGTGGACGTCACCAAGTTGGCCGCCTTGGAAGTTAAGCCAAGAAAGGTATAACGATGTTCTCAAACAGACTGTATAGCCCTCTGCGCTACCCTGGCGGGAAGGCGCCATTTGCTCCATTCATTGCAAAAATAATGGAAACGAATGGTGTCACGGGAGGGCATTACTTGGAGCCATACGCTGGCGGGGCAGGCGTTGCACTTGATCTACTCTTTCATGGGCACGCAAGTCATATCCATATCAACGATGCTGATCCTGCCGTATACGCTTTTTGGGTTGCTGTAACAAAGCATTCAACTGAGCTTCTTGATTTACTCGAATCCACCCCTATTACCATTGAAGAATGGTTTAGATGGCGAACCATTTTGCGCGAAGATTGCGTTGCCAGCCTAGTCGAGAAAGGATTTGCGACTTTATTCATGAATCGGACGAATCGATCTGGAATTCTCAAGGCAGGCGTCATTGGCGGAAAGAGTCAGAACGGGAACTACAAGCTGGATGCTAGATTTAAGAAGGACGTTGTTGCTTCACGCATTCGTGAAATCGCCCGGCGACAGAGTGACATATCGGTGTATCGTGAAGATTCATTGCGCCTTCTGAATCGCTGCTCGGATTTTCTGCCAAAACAATCTCTGATATACCTCGACCCCCATACTACGTTAAGGGAAAGGGGTTGTATCGAAATTACTACGAGCATGATGACCACGCGGCCATTGCCAAAGTCATTCAACAGAAGAAGTTCAAATGGCCTTGGGTTGTTTCTTATGACAACGCGGAAGAAATTTGTGCCATGTATCGCATGAGCCAATCGTTGAGCTATGGTCTGAACTACACCGCACAAAGACGATATGTTGGTAATGAGGTAATGTTCTTCAGTCAGAACTTGACAGTGCCTGATGAAGCCATTTCTCAAACTAGGGCCGTGAGCTAAAAACGCCCCGCCGCAATGGGCGGGGCGCTGCGGCGGTCACGCCGCTTGGGGCTTGCTGCGCGACCAGATCAGGTCGTGCGTGCCGTCCTCGCCTTCAATCAGGCGGGCATAGACCGGAGCCGGGAACGAAGGGTCATCGAGGGTCACGGACAGGTAGTCCCGCCCGGCCTCGCTGGTCTTCTTCCACGCCGCGCCGATATCGTGGCTGGCGGCCTGAACGCGGAAGTCCGGGGCTTTCTCGCTGTCCCCCTTGTCGTTGGGAACCAGCTTGACCTTGACGTTGAGCGTCAGGGTGCGAAGCGTGCCGGTGAAGCCGTCTTTGTCTGCGGTGAAGGTGCCGATGTTGGCCATGATGATTTCTCCTTTCGGTTGAACAAGGTTCGCGCCCATCGCGTCCTTGTTGTGATCCGGCCGGCGGGGGACGGGCTGGCTGCACCGCTTGCGGTCGAAACGCAGTGGAGAGCCGGGAGGCGAAAAGAATTTGCTGCGCGAGGAAGCCGCGCAGCGGCGGAAATTGTTTTCGCCGGACGGTTGCAGCCATGAAGCCCGAGGCGCAGCCGCGCCCCGCCAGGATTCATAACGAGACAAGGACGCCTTGGGCCGAACCGCTCCGAAAGGAGATGGGGCCAACTCGGCATCCCCGCCCGAAGGCTTCTCCGGCTCGCCCGCTGACGCGGGCCAGGTCAGCCCCGCAACGACAGGCGAGAACGCCTCCGCCACATCTTGCGGTGCCGGTCTTGAGGCGTGGCGTGGAAGTTCCATAGCGATGCCGGGCGGGTTGTCCGTGAACCGTCCATCGTGACGTGATGGGCAGGAACCGCCAGCGTTGAGGACGGCACGCACCTGCACAACCTGCCGCAGCAAGCGCCAGCGTGGTCGCCAGCGCTCCGTTCATCGCGGCGGGGCGCTGGCCGGGCCGATCCGGCGCAGCCGGTTTGGCCGCATCGAGAGGCGCCAAGCTGCGCGCGGCGGGGATAGCCCGCAGGGCTTTCCCTTGGAGGCAAGCGCAGCGCCGCAGGCGCGAAGGCGTGAGGGATTGAAGCCGAATGGCCGTGACAGCGAAGTCGGCACGGGGCGCAGCCCGAAAGCCCGGCGGCGCAGTGCGCCGACACGCCCAGGCAGTTCCAGATTTCCAAACAGGAAACGCGGACATGCCTCTGATGAAATGGGCGCGGCCTACGCTGCGGGGTATGCACGCGGCAAGCCGAAAACTGCTGGTGATTCCTGCGCACCGCGGGCGCTTCGGCTTGCAGGTCCATGCGGGCCTGGTATTGCCGGGCGGGAAGCCCGGTCACGTCAACGCCGCCGCCTGAACTGTGGTGATGGCGACGGCGTTCCGATTCGGCTGTGCGCTTGGAACACCGGGCGCGGCCACTGCCGCGCCCGGATTTTGCGTCCACCGCGTCCAGGTCGGAACGGCCTGGACGCGGTGCTGAACGCGATTATTACTTCGTCTCGATGAGCCACCACACGGCACGCGGCAAGGCGTGGCCCGTGATGGGATGAATGTCGGTGAGGTCGGCGCAAGCCGACCAGCCCGAGGGCGGGCGGTAGCCGCGCACGTCGCCTGCGCCGTGCCAGCGGCGGGCGCGTGCCTTGCCGGGGCGTAGATCGCCGCCATGCGCGGGCGGCTGTTGGTGATGTGGGTCATGGGGCCTCTCCTTCCAGCGAAGCGCCCCGGTCGAGGCCGGGGCGCTTGCCTTCGGCGCGGGTCAAGCGGCCAGCGCCTCGGCGGGTTCATCCGCCCTTGCTTCGGCATCCTCCGGTGCGTCCTGCTCCGGGCCTGCCTCCTGCGCGCTTTCCCGTACTGCCTGCTGCGGGCCTTCGGCCTTGAAGATGGCGGGCATCCAGCCCGTACCATCGGCCAGCCGCTCGGCTTCGCTGGCAATGTCGGCCTTCTTGCGTTTCGCCAGTCGGGTGACGGATTCCGGTGCAAATGCGCCCACGGCATCCAGAATCACGGCCTTGAAACGTGCTTGAAGTAGCCTTCTGCGGTCGGCTTCCACCATGCGGCCATGTCGAGGCCCACGGCCTGCGCCAGTTCCTCGCCGGGCTGGTATGGCGTGGCGCGGGGCGTTACCACGTCCACCGTGGAAGCCACGCACACGGCCAGCAGCCGCACCAGTTCGTCTTGCGACTTCGCCAGCAGCGCGGCGAACAGTTCGGCGCTGTCCTGCGGCAAGGCTTCGCCCGCCAACTCTTGCAGTTCGCGCAGCGCCACGGCGGCGGGCGATTCCGGCCAGTCCGGGGCCCTGCCTTCTAGCCGGTCTTGCGCCGTGAGGCGCACGCCCAGCGGCAGGCCGTCGCCGTAGGCGTCGGGTTGCAAGACGCTCTGCACCATGCCATGCACCAGCGCGGCCAGCGCGACGTGCGGATGCCGCGCGACTTCGATTTGCAGCGCCGCCGTGCGGTGGGCGCTCAACCGCTGCGCCAGCCGGTCGGACAGGCTCGCGGCCTTGGGCGCGTCGTCGGCGTCCTCGTGCTCGTCGTTGGCGGCTTCGCCTTCGGCACTGCCGAAACCGCGCCGCAGCTTTTCCAGCGTGCGCAGCGCCTTGGCCTCGGCTTCGCGCAGCAGGCCGCGATGAATGACGGCCTCGCCGTTGCGGTCGATGGTGACGATGGCACCGGCCACCTCGCGCACCTCGGGGGCGTAGCCTTGCAAGGCGTCCTCCGCGTCTTGCAGTTCCCCGACCACCTGATCGCGCCGCTGTTCCAGCTTCTCGGCCTTGGCCTCGTCCTCGCTGCTTTCACCTTGGTAGGCCTCTTCCAGTTCGGCGTCGATCTTTTCGAGGCGGGTTTCCAGCGAGGCGATGCGGCGGGCCTCGCGGGTGGTCGGCTCGCGGCGGTGGCGCGGGGCGTTTTGGAACGCCTGCCGTTCCTCATAGGCCAGATGCGGCACGGCCTCCACCCATGCCCAGCCCTCGGCGCGCACGTCCTCGGTCAGCGTTGCCAGCTTGTCGCGCACCAGCGTTTCCAGCACTGCGGTATCGGTGAGGTAGGTTCCGGCATCGCCTTCGGCGAACAGGTCGCGGCGGACGCCGCCGCCTGCCTGCCGGTAGGTGTCCAGCCCGACGAAGCGCACCAGCGCGTGCGTGGCGTCGATTTCACGCTCGGTCAGGCGCTCGCGCAGCTTGGACGGGCTGCGCTGCCATTCCGGCGCACCATAGAACGCGGCTTCCTGCGCGGCGTGGTCATCGGTGATGGTCAAGGCCATCAACTGTTCCAGCGTCACGCCACCGGCCCGGTAGTCGGCCATCAGGCGCGGCGAGACGTTCGCCAGCTTCAAGCGGCGCTGCACCACCAGCGGGGACACGCCGAAGTCGGCGGCAATGTCTTCGACGGGCCGGCCTTCCTTGACCAGCGCGGCGAAGGCCGCGAACTGGTCGGCGGGGTGCATGTTCTCGCGCTGCACGTTCTCCGCGAGGCTGACGGTACGGGCGGAAGCATCGGCCACCAGCAGGCACGGCACTTCGTAGTCGGCGGGGATGCGCTTCTTCTTCGCCAGCAGCTTCAAGGCGGTCAGGCGGCGGTCGCCTGCGACGACTTCGTATTGCTCGCCATCGGCGGCGAGGATGACAATCAGGTTTTGCAGCAGGCCGATGCGGGCAATGCTCGCGGCCAGTTCGGGGATGGACAGGCGCGGCATCTTGCGGGCGTTGCGCTTGGAGCGGCGCGGCAGCAACTGCGAGAGCGGAACCAGAATCAGGTTCTTGGACGGGTCGGCCATTTCCAGCGGGGCGGCGGCTTCGATGGCGACGGCTTCGGTTTTGAGTACGGCGTTCATGGTGATAACTCCTTGCGGTTAGGGATGCAGCAGCGAGAGAAGCGGCAAGGGCTGCTGCCTGCCCCTGCCGCGTGGGGATTCAGGCTTTCAACTGGCGCAGGCCATCGGCCAGCAGCCACAGGGCGCGATTGAGGCGCACGCTTTGGTCGATGCCCTGCACGGGCCGGGTGGTCTGGCGGCGGCCATTCGCGGCGCGGGCGGACAGGCCGCCTTTGGTCAAGTTCTCCTGCGTGCGGTTGAACACGCTCCACAGGTCGCGGCGGTCGTCGTCGTGGCGGCGCGGCATCAGGATTTGCGATTCCGTGATGGGCGCGGGCTTGTCCTCGTCGTACTTCAACGCCAGCGCAGCGCGGGCGAACACTTCCGATTCCCCGGCGTCCAGCGTGATGGCGCGCATGGCATCGCGGGATTCATGCGCCCGGTCGAAGCCGTGCAGGACTTCGTAAGCGCCTTCGATCACATGCGCCGCCACGTCGCCCTTGTGCGGCACGCGCACGTCGGCCACGGTGTCGCCGCAGACAAGGCCATTGCTGCAAACGAAGCGGAACATCCCGGCCAGCATCTGATAGCTGCTGGTGCCGTCATGGGAGTTCAGCAGGATGATTTCGTTGGCCTCGCGGCCGTTGATCTGGCTGGAGTGGCGCAGCCGGATCATGTGCTTGGTGTAGTCGCGGCGGTCGTCGTTGCGCACGCGGGTTTGCGTCACCATGAAAGGCTCGAAGCCTTCCCCGCGCAGTTCTTGCAGCACGGTCGCGGTGGGGATGTAGCTGTACCGCTCGGAGCGGCTTTCGTGCGGCGCGTCCGCGAAGATGGACGGGGCCACGGCCCGGATTTGGTCGTCGGACAAGGGACGTTCCGAACGCAGCACCGGGGAACGGGAAGCGAAGCGGGATGCGAGTTGCATGGCATTTCTCCTGACAAAGAAAAAGGGTTTGCTGTTCACCGCACACCGGATTCCTAGATTCGGAAGCCCAGCCTTTCGGCTGTTCGGTGCGGTCGGCACGAGGAACCCGGTTGGCCCTGTTGCCACCGTCTTTCCTGAGTTCATCGCCCGCGACGGTCAGGAGCGCGCGGACGGGGGTCGTCAAGGAGGCAAGCGCAGGGTTGGTGCGGCCCGCAGCGAAGCGAGGACACGGCCCTGCGCGCCTTGACGGCACACGGCCGCGGGCTACAGTCGCGGACAAGGTGATGGAGTCAGGGAAGACGGCTGGACAAGGCAACGGCCTTCCCCACACGCCGACCGCACGGCAAGCGAAGCGCGCAGGCCCGGATCTAGCCCGGATATTTCACCGTAGTAGAGCCACAAACGAGTACGGCATTGCCCTTGTGTGCCCGAAAATCCAGGTGTCGAATCTTGATCAACGAGCGGGCAATGCCGAAGCCAAACTGTACCGAAGAAATTGACGTTGGGAGCATGGACTTTGGCCGGTTGGGCCGGCGCGTGGTGCAGGGGTGTTTTGACGGCGGCAGCATGACCAGCGATGGTGGCGTGATGCTGCTTGGCCAGGTCGATCGCAAGCTGGGCTTGATGGATGCGGCGGCGCGCTGCATCGCCGATCCGCGCAATCCGCTACTGATCACGCACGACGTGCGCGACATGTTGCGCCAGCGGGTGTACGGCCTGGCGCTGGGCTGGGAAGACCTCAACGACCACGGTGCTCTGCGCTGTGACGTGGCTGTGCAGACGGCTGTTGGCGTGGACCACGAGATTGCCAGCGCGCCCACGCTTTGCCGACTGGAGAAATGGGCCGACCGTGCCACGGCGTGGCGGCTGCACGAGGTGTTGGTCAATCAGTTCATCGCCAGCTTCGAGAGCGCGCCCGAAGAGTTGGTGCTGGACTTTGATGCCACCGACAACCCGTTGCACGGCCAGCAGGAGGCACGCTTCTTCCATGGTTACTACGACAGCTACTGCTACCTGCCCCTGTACGTGTTCTGCGGCCAGCAACTGCTGTGCGCCTACTTGAGGCCCAGCAACATCGATGCGGCGCAGCACGCTGGGGCCATCCTCAAGCTGCTGGTGCGCAGACTGCGCCAGAGTTGGCCGCAGGTGCGCATCGTGTTTCGGGCCGACTCCGGGTTCTGCCGCCAACGCATCCTGAACTGGTGCGAGCGCGCCGGCGTGCACTACATCGTGGGTCTGGCGCGCAATGCACGGCTGCAGGCGCGCGTGGCGTTTGCCGAACTCTCAATGAAAGACGAATACGAGCGCAGCGGGGCCAAACAGCGCATGGTCGATGAATTCGACTACGCCGCACAGAGCTGGCCGCACGAGCGGCGCGTGATCACGCGGCTTGAATGGGGCGCGCAAGGCTGCAACCCGCGCTTCATCGTGACAAACCTTGCCGGTGATCCCCAGGCGCTGTACGACGGCGTGTACTGCCAGCGCGGCGAGGCGGAGAACCGGATCAAGGAAGCGCAGGTAGGGCTGTTCGCCACGCGCACGAGCTGCCATGTGCTGCGCTCCAACCAACTGCGCATGCTGCTGGCCGCGCTGGGCTACGTGCTGGTAGAGAGGCTGCGCGCGTTGGCGTTGCAGGGCACAGAGCTGGCCACGGCGCAGATCGACACGCTGCGCATCAAGCTGCTCAAGGTGGCGGCAGTGGTGACGCGCAACACGCGGCGCATCCGCCTGTACCTGGCCTCCAACTGGCCCAGTGCGCAGACCTTCGCGCACGCCATGAGCCAGCTGCGCTCACCCTGAACACACCAGCAGCGCCTGGCCGGCGCGATGACACAAAAACGGCCCGCAACCCAAGCCGGGGTGGGGGTCAGTGCGACGGCATTGCGCATGCCGACCATCACACCCATGGCTGCGGCCAACATCGTGGCCTTGCTCGCTCAAATCCGCGCCGCGATGCCCCGCTGCGCACGCCGTTGGCTACATGCGTGAAATATCCGGGCTAGGAATCCGGGCCTGAGGCGTCAGCCGAGCGGAGCGAGGAACGATGGAAGCCCGGAAGGGGCGAGACGCCGCAGGCGGCTCGATGCGCAGCGCGCACGACAGCGCGACCGGCCATGTTTCTTGGCCGGGGACGCACAGCATTCAATGCTCGATGCACAAGCTCATGCGTCAGTCATGGGGAAACAGGTTCGACAACGACTGCTGTGGTCTGGCCGATCCGGCGCAGCCGGTTCGGCGGTCTTTGAGGGCGCCAAGCACCGCGCGGCGGGGATAGCCCGCAGGGCTTTCCCTGGAGGCAAGCGAAGCGCGCAGCGCCCCACAAGGGGCGCGTAGGCATCACGCCGAGTCGTCAGGGCGCAGGCTGGATTCCGATACCGGCATCCACGGCGATGACGAGTCCAGCAGGTAGCGCGCACCACGCGCGTACAGACCCGACAGCCCGGTGGGCTGGTAGAACCCGGTGACGCGGCGCCGGAACTGCGCGCCAAACTCGTTGGTGTAGATCACCGCGTCGCCGATCTTGAAGCGCAGGGGCTGGCCGTTCTCCGGCGCGAACGGCTTGAGCGCATCGTGCTGCGCAGTGATTTCGATGATGTAGTCGTGATGGCTGCTCATGGCATTGATCTCCTGCGAAGGTTGGAAAAGCGCAAGGAGCGCCTTGCGGCGCTCCGAGGGCCGGCTCAGACAGCGATCCGCCCGGCCAGCCGCGCATCGCGCGCGTAGGCGCTCAACCGCTTCTCGGCGCGGAAAGACAGGTCGCGCTCGATCGGCAGGCCCAGCCCGCCGCGCACCGTCGCCAGCTCGCCCAGGCTGACCCAGGCGATTTCTGGCGCACCCAGGCCCAGGTCACAAAGACCAAAGGCGTGGTCGTGGTCATCGGGATCAATCTCGGTCAGCAGCCAGGTCGCGCCGGCGTCCGGCGTAAACAGCTTGACCACGGGTGCCGGATCGAAGTCCGGGTTCTCCAGGATTCGCGGCCGTTGGCCAGCAGCACGATGCGCTGCTCGTCAGTGATGAGTGCGTTGTTCACGGTGAACTCCTGAAAGGATGCCGGGCGGTATTGCCCGACCCTTCCGGGGCACGGCGCAGCGCAAGCAGTCAGGGGTCAACGACGGCCGCCAGGACGCAAGCGCCATCGGCGCGCAGCCCTTGACGGCGAGAACGCCGTGGCACGATGAAGGAACAGCAAGACCGCCTCTCTCGCACCTCCACGCACCCCGGTTTTCGGCAAGTGCGCAGCACGCGCAGGCCCGCGAGGGCCGGAGTCGCGCGGCCGGGCGCAGCAAAGGGGGCCGAAGCCCCCAAGGGTCAAAGCAGGCCGCGCTCGGCGAATGACGTGGTACGGCTTCCCGCGACGATGACGTGATCCAGCGTGCGAACGTCCACCAGCGCCAGCCCCTGCCGAAGCTGCGCGGTCATCGCCTTGTCGGCCGCGCTCGGCTCGGGGTTCCCACTCGGATGGTTGTGCGAAACGATGACCGCCGCCGCATTGAGCCGCAGCGCCAGCTTCACCACCTCGCGCGGATGCACCTCGGCCGCGTCGATCGTGCCGTGGAACATCTCCACGTAGTCGATCAGCCGATGGCGCGTGTCGAGGAACAGCACCGCGAAGACTTCGTGCTCGAAGCCGGCCAGCTTGGCGCGCAGGTAGTCCTTGACCACAACTGGCGAAGTGAACTCGGCGCCGCGCTGCATCTTCTGTTCGATGACCTGGCGCGCGGCTTCCAGAATCTGGTCGGCGTCCGCCGGCCGATAGCGCCCACGGCCATCGCGCACCATCAGCGGAGTATCGAGAGAGAGGAAAGTTGCGACATGATCGTGCTCCGGTTGCTCGGGCGGAATTGCCCGGAACCGGCGCCAGCACGGCGCAGCGCAAGCAGTCAGGGGTCGCAGACGGCCGCCAGGACGCAAGCGCGCATGGCGCGCGCCGCCCTTGACGGCGAGAACGCCGTGATACGGTGAAGGGAACAGCAAGACCGCCCACACCCGCCCACTGCACACAGTCGGCTTTTGGGGCAAGCGGAGCGCGCAGGCCGAGAGGGCCGGAGGCGTCAGGGTCAAAGCCGAATGGCCGCGATTCGGCACGAAGCGCGGGGCGCAGCCCGCGAACCCGACGGCGGCACGCCGGGACGCCCGGCTATTGCGGCAGCTTCTTGAGCTGCTTCGCCGCACGCGACTCCAGCAGTCGCCGCGTGGTTTCCAGCTCCTTCTGCAACAGTTCGGCATCCGGCAGCACGGTACGGTAGTTCGCCGCCATCACCTTCGTCGGCAAGCCCTCCAAGGCATACCGCGCCAGCGCGTGGCCCTTGTCGGCGCAGAGGATCAAACCCACGGGCGGGTTTTCGTCGGGATACGCCCAATGCTCCTTGGCGTAGTTGCAATACATGTGCATCTGGCCCACGTCCGCATGGGTCAGGCTGCCCAGCTTCAAGTCGATGATGACCAGGCAGCGCAGCCGCCGGTGGAAGAACAGCAGATCCACCCGATACCACGTCTGGTCGATGCGCAAGCGCCGCTGCCGACCGACGAAGGTGAACCCTTCGCCCAGCTCCAGCAGAAAATCCTCCAGCCGCTGGATCAGGGCTGCTTCCAGATCGGATTCCGAATACTCGTCCTTGAGGTTCAGGAACTCCAGCACATACGGGTCTTTGATCGCATCGTCCGGCCTGACGGCATCCTCCGGCCTAGGCGCAGCGCCCTTGACCAGCATCGCCGCCTTGTCCTTCGACAAAGCGGTGCGCTCGTAGAACTGGCTGCCGATCTGCCGGTCAAGCTGGCGCACGCTCCAGCCGCCGCGCAGCGCCTCGGCCTCGTAGAAGCGGCGGGCGTGCTCGTCCTTGACCGACAGCAGCCGCACGTAGGCCGACCACGGCAGCGTGAACACCTGCGCCAGCTCGCCCAAGGCCAATTTCCGAGACACTGTCTCGGATTTCTCGGCAGGCAGCCCGTCGCCCGATTTCCGAGACAGTGCCTCGGAAATCACCGGCCGGGGATAGGCGGCGAAGAACCGCCGCATGTTCTCCAGGTTGTCCGGGCTGAACCCGCGCCCGAAGCGCGCGGTCAGGTCGGCGGACAGCCGGGCAATCAACTGTTCGCCGTACCCTGCGCGCCGTTTGCCCTGTTGCTCGGCCTCCACGATGCGGCGACCAATCTCCCAATAGCTGGCCGTCATCAGCGCATTGACGCTGCGCGCCGCCGCCTGGCGGGCGGCATCGAGCAGTTCCACGATGCCGCCGTGGATGCCGGCGTAGCCGGCAGGCACGGCAGCGCCTTTACTGCTTTGGGCGTCCGGGCGCTCATGCCGTGGCCTCCTGGGGCTGGCGTTGCCGCGCCTTCGTGATGGTCTGGCGCCGGGTCGCCACCAGCTCGGCCGCCTGGCGCACAGGATCGTCCTCGGTGTGGACATAGCGCATGAACATCGCCACGGTCTTGTGCGCTGTCAGCGCCATGCCGACCTTGAGCGGCACGCCCGAATTGGCAATGTCCGTCGCCGAGCGGTGGCGGATGCCGTGGGTGCCGACCTTCGGCACACCGGCACGGTCAGAGATGCGCCGCCACGCCTGATAGTAGGAGTGGGGGCTTAGCGGCTTCTTGTGATCGAGGATCGCAGGGCAAACGTAGGGCGAATCGCCATAGTGGGGGCGCTCTCCAACAGGCGGCGAGCCTCGGCGCTCAGGGGCTTGGACATATCGCCGGTCTTGCTGTCCGGCCAGACCACCCGGCCGTTGGGCAGGTCGAGCCAATCCCATTGCAACAGCAGGATTTCCGACATGCGCGCCGCGAACTCGAATTGCAGCCGGACGGCCAGCAGGTGGATGGGATGTTCTAAGCCCTCGGCCTCGGCCTTCTCCAGATAGGCGAACAGCTTGGTCATCTGGTCGTCGGTAATGAGCCGGGTCGAACCCTTTTCCGGGTACTTGGGCACATGGCGGCAGGGATTGGGCCATCGGGCCGGTAGCCCCACAGTTCGGCCAGGTTGAACATCTTTCGGACGAGCGACAGCACGCGGTTGGCCTGGGTGGGCGACTTCTCCATGCGCTTCATCAGCGCAGTGATGTCGTTGCGCGTGACCTCATGAACCTTCTTGCTGCCGAAGGCTGGGATGACGAAGCTGTCGATCTGGTACTGGTAGCCGGCCTGCGTGCTGGGCTTGTTGTGCGGCTTGGAGTGATCGTCCACGAACCGGCCGCACAGCTCCTGACCGTCGGCGCCTTGCGGGCCTCGGCCTTGTCGAGTCCGGGGTCGCCCCCGCGCCGGACTTCGGCCAGCCAGTCTTGTGCCAGCGACCGGGCCTGTTCGACCGTCAGCTCGCCGAACTGGCCGATTGCCGGCTTGCGCCGCACGCCGGAGTTCGTGCGGTACTGAACCATAAAGACCTTGCGCCCGGTTGGTGTAACCTTGCACAAGAAGCCCGGAACGAGCGTATCCCGGAGTTCCACGTCGCAGGTTTGCGCCTGCGCCGTGTCAACGACGGACTTGGTGAGTTGATTTTCGCCATGAGGTGCTCCTGATAGGCCCCGATTCCAGGGGCCGGCTAGGAGCCAGGCGGAAGGGAACCGGGGCGGTTTGCATCGCGCACCGGGATATGATCGAAGGCATTGGCCTGGGGAAAACCTGCTACAGCAAGCCTCATCCAAGCCCATCGGTAGCCCGGTGCGGATGCCATGCTCTGGCTTAAAATCCGCCGCTTTCCCGAAAGGGAGCGTGCCGGTTCGACCCCGGCCCGGGGCACCACTCGCACACGACAGGACAACGCCATGAGTCGCGACGACGCACCTTTCGAGATTCACGTGCATGGCGACGTGAAATTGCGCACCGACGTGGGCTTCGACGCCCTGCAGGATGCCCTCAAACCCCTGTGGAAATATGCTGGCGCCCGCTCGCTGGCCGATGGCGCCGCCAGCCTGTACGAGGACGAGCCCGGCATCCGCTTCGATCCGCAGCAGCACCTGCTGCAGATGTGCTGGACGCTGCAGGGCGAGGACGACTTCCGCCATCAACTCGACGACCTCTGCATGAACCTCAACGAACTGTCGGCCGCGGGCTCGCAGATCGAGGTCACCTTCTACGACGCCGATTACGACGAGGACGATGAAGACGAGGGCCGCGAGGCGCGCGACGACTTCGTGCTGCTGTTCGTCGGCCCGACGCCCGAGGCCATCATGCAGGCACAGCGCGACCTGCTGGTCGAAGACGTGGTGGCGCTGATGGAGCGCCACTTCGACGGCGCCGAGCTGGGCGGCGTGGTGTCGGAGATCGACAAGCTGTTCCAGGGCCGCTATTCGGCGCTGACCAGCTCGCTGGAACTGGGCAAGCCGCCGCGCGGCCGGGCAGCGGCGCGCCGGGCCACGGCGGTGGCCGCCGCCCGCGTCATCTGCACTGACCGCTTTATGACCGCCTGCGGCGCATGATTTCGGCTCCGCCTCCAATGACGAAATGATGAATGATCGCGCCTGCTGCGCGTGACCGGTGCATCGCGGTTATTCGTCATGGCGCGAAGCGCCGTCATTGAAGGGCCGCCAGGCTGAAGTCATGCGCCGCAGGCGCGTCATCAGTTCACACCGCCTTGTTATGCTGCACCCCGACCGGCCGCCACGTTGGCCGGCGGGAGTGGTTTGCGTGGCCTTGTTTTCGACTGAGGTACTGAACCCCGGCGTGCAGCGGCGCGAGTTGCTGGGCTGGGCGATGTACGACTTCGCCAACTCGGGCTACACCACGGTGGTCATCACCGCGGTGTTCGCAGCCTACTTCGTTGGCGGGGTGGCAGGCGGGGCCGACTGGGCGCCGCTGGCCTGGACGGTGGCGCTGTCGATCTCCTACGCCATCGTCATGCTCACCATGCCCAGCCTGGGGGCGTGGGCCGATCTGCGCGGCGCCAAGAAGAAGACGCTGATGGTGGTCACGGCCGCCTGTGTGGTCAGCACCGCGGCACTGGCCTGGGCGCGGCCGGGCAGCGTGGCGCTGGCGATGCTGCTGATCATCGTCTCCAACACCTTCTACTCGTACGGCGAGTCGATCACGGCGGCGTTCCTGCCCGAACTGGCCCGGCCCGAGGCCATGGGCAAGGTCAGCGGCTGGGGTTGGGCCTTCGGCTACGTCGGCGGCATGTTGACGCTGGCGGGCTGCCTGGCCTATGTGCTGCATGCGCAGGCGCAGGGCCAGCCGGCGTCGGCGTTTGTCCCCGTCACGATGTGGATCACGGCCGCCGTCTACGGGCTGGCCGCGTGCGTCACGTTCTCGCTGCTGCGCGAGCGCGCCAGCGGCGTGGCCGCGGTGGGCGAGCCGGCCAGCTTCGGTGCGGCGCTGGGGCAGCTCAAGGCCACGTTCCGCGAGGCGCGGCGCTACCGCGATTTCATCTGGCTGCTCACCTGCACCATGGCCTACCAGGGCGGCGTGGCGGTGGCGATCACGCTGGCGGCGATCTATGCCGAGCAGATCATCGGCTTCGCGCAGCAGGAGACGATGCTGCTGATCATGGTGCTCAACGTCGCCGCGGCAGCCGGCGCCTTTGCCTGCGGCTACCTGCAGGACCGCATCGGCCACAAGCTGACGCTGAGCAGCACGCTGGTGGGCTGGGTGATCACCTGCATCATCGCCGCGCTGGCCACCACCAAGGGGCAGTTCTGGGTGGCGGCCGCGATCGCCGGGGCCTGCATGGGCTCGTGCCAGTCCATCGGTCGCGCCATGGTGGGCCTGTTCGCGCCCCGCGCCAATCTGGCGGAGTTCTTCGGCCTGTGGACCTTCTCCACCCGCCTGGCCAGCATCGTCGGGCCGCTGGCGTATGGCGTCATCACCTGGGTCACCGGCGGCAACCAGCGCGTGGCCATTGCGGCCACCGCGCTGCTGTTCGTGCTGGGCCTGCTGGCGCTGATGCCGATCAACGTGCAGCGTGGCCGCGCGGCGGCGCTGCAGCCGGTGTGACCGGCGTCAGATCGCCAGCGTCGCGACCGCGGGTGCTGCCGCCCCGGCAGTCGCACCAGGCAGCCAGCGCAACGCCGCAGCGTGCAGGGTCTGGGTGGCGCCGGTTGCCAGCAACCGCAGGTGCCCGGGCGGCGGTGCCACGCTGTGGCCCGGTGAAAAGCGCAGCAGGCCGGTGGAATGCAGCAGGCGCTGGGCATGGCGGGCGACCGGCTGCCCGGCCTCGATCAGCGTGACGCCCGCGGGGATGCGGTGCGCAATCTGCTCGCGGATCAGCGGGTAGTGCGTGCAGCCCAGGACCAGGGTGTCGGTGGCATCACCCTCGCCGCCGAAGGGTGCCAGCGGCGCAAGGTAACGGTCCAGCAGTTGGCGGCTCTGCCCCCGTCGCCGCTCAACGCCCATTGCTCGATCGACGAGGCCAGGCCGTCGCAGGCGATCGGTGTGAACCGCACGGCCGGGTGCGTCTCGCGCATCGCATCGCACAGGGCGCCGAACTTGCGGCTGGCCAGCGCGCCGCGCGTGGCCAGCACGCCCACGTGGCCGGTGCGCGTGTGGTGCGCCGCGGGCTTGAGGGCGGGCTCGATCGCCACCACGGGCCAGCCGGGGTTGTCCTGCCGCACGGCATGGGCGCCGGCCGCGCTGGCGGTGTTGCAGGCGATCACCAGCAGCTTGGCGCCGTGCGCATCGCGCAGGTGCCGCGCGATGGCCAGCGTGCGCTCGGCGACGAAGGCATCGCTGCGCTCGCCATAGGGCGTGTGGGCGCTGTCGGCAACGTAGACGACGTCCTCGCCAGGCAAGGTAGTGCGCAACGCCTGCAGCACCGACAGGCCGCCGATGCCGCTGTCGAACACGCCGATGGGTGCGGCGCGGTCGGTGCTGTGGCGCGGCGGCGTCAAGCGGCCGAGACGGCGATGCCTTTGAACTCGCCGCTGGCGATGCGCTTTTCCCACTCGGCCGGGCCGGTGATGTGCGCGCTGGTGCCGCCGGCGTCCACCGCCACGGTCACGGGCATGTCGACCACGTCGAACTCGTAGATGGCTTCCATGCCCAGGTCCTCGAAGCCGACCACCTTGGCGGTCTTGATGGCCTTGCTGACCAGGTAGGCGGCGCCGCCCACGGCCATCAGGTAGGCCGACTTGTGCTGCTTGATCGCCTCGATGGCGGCGGGGCCGCGCTCGGCCTTGCCGATCATGGCGATCAGGCCCGTTTGGCTCAGCATCATGTCGGTGAACTTGTCCATGCGCGTGGCCGTGGTGGGGCCGGCGGGGCCAACGGCTTCGCCGTCCACCGGATCGACCGGGCCGACATAGTAGATGACGCGGTTGGTGAAATCCACCGGCAGCTTCTCGCCCTTGGCGAGCATGTCCTGAATGCGCTTGTGCGCCGCATCACGACCAGTCAACATCTTGCCGTTGAGCAGCAGGGTCTGGCCCGGCTTCCAGCTCGCGACCTGTTCCTTGGTCAGCGTGTTCAGGTCAACGCGCTGGCTCTTCTCGGTGTCGGGCGTCCAGTCCACCTTGGGCCACAGGTCGAGGCTCGGCGGGTCGAGGTAGACCGGTCCGCTGCCGTCCAGCACAAAGTGCGCGTGGCGCGTGGCGGCGCAGTTGGGGATCATGGCCACGGGCTTCGATGCCGCGTGCGTCGGGTACATGGCGATCTTCACGTCCAGCACCGTGGTCAGCCCGCCCAGGCCCTGCGCGCCGATGCCCAGCGCGTTGACCTTCTCGAACAGTTCCAGGCGCAGCTCCTCGACCTGCGTCAGCTTCTCGCCCCTGGCGGCCTTCTCCTGCAGCTGGTACATGTCCAGATCGTCCATCAGGCTCTGCTTGGCCAGCAGCACGGCTTTCTCGGCCGTGCCGCCGATGCCGATGCCCAGCATGCCGGGCGGGCACCAGCCGGCGCCCATCGTGGGCACGGTTTTCAGCACCCAGTCGACCAGGCTGTCGCTGGGGTTCAGCATCGCCATCTTGCTCTTGTTTTCAGAGCCGCCGCCCTTGGCCGCCACGGTCACGTCCACCGTGTTGCCCGGCACGATCTCGGTGAAGATGACCGCGGGCGTGTTGTCCTTGGTGTTCTTGCGGGCGAAGTGCGGGTCGGCCACCACGCTGGCGCGCAGTGTGTTGTCGGGGTGGTTGTAGCCGCGGCGCACGCCTTCGTTGATGGCGTCTTCCAGGCTGCCGGTGAAGCCTTCCCAGCGCACGTCCATGCCCACCTTCAGGAACACGTTGACGATGCCGGTGTCCTGGCAGATCGGGCGGTGGCCGGTGGCGCTCATCTTGCTGTTGGTGAGGATCTGGGCCATCGCGTCCTTGGCGGCGGGCGACTGCTCGCGCTCGTACGCGCGCGCCAGGTGTTGGATGTAGTCGGCCGGGTGGTAGTAGCTGATGTACTGCAGCGCGGCGGCGATGGATTCGATCAGGTCGTCCTGCTGGATGGTGCTCATGGGGATCCTCTCTAGCGTGTGAATGCTGGCGGCGGCGCAAGGGGCTTCGCGGCTCTGCTACCGTGCCTGAACCCGCCATTTTGACAGGCCGCCCCATGCCCGACGCTGACACCCCCACGCGCGCCGAGCGCGACACCTTCGGCCCGATCGACGTGCCGGCCCACCGGCTGTGGGGCGCGCAGACGCAGCGCTCGCTGCAGAACTTCGACATCTCGGGCGAGCGCCAGCCGCGCGAGATCATCCACGCGCTGGCGCTGGTCAAGCGCGCGGCGGCGGTGGTCAACCAGCGGCTTGGCCTGCTGGATGAGCAGAAGGCCGGCGCCATCGTCGCCGCGGCCGATGAAGTGCTGGCGGGCAGGCATGAGGGCGAATTTCCGCTGGTGGTGTGGCAGACCGGCTCGGGTACGCAGACCAACATGAACCTGAACGAGGTCATCGCCAACCGCGCCAGCGAGCTGCTGGGCGGCGTGCGCGGCGAAGGGCGGCGGGTGCACCCCAACGACGACGTGAACAAGGGCCAGTCGAGCAACGACGTGTTCCCCACCGCGATGCACGTGGCGGCGGTGGAAGCGGTCACGAACCGTCTGCTGCCCGCGTTGCAGAAGCTGCGCGGCAGGCTGGCGCAGAAGTCGCGCGACTTCGCCGACATCGTGAAGATCGGCCGCACCCACCTGCAGGACGCCACGCCGCTGACGCTGGGGCAGGAGTTCTCGGGCTACGTGGCGCAACTCGACCACGCCGAGGCCCACGTCCGTGCTGCATTGCCGCACCTGTGCGAGCTGGCGCTGGGCGGCACGGCGGTGGGCACGGGGTTGAACGCGCCGGCCGGCTACGCTGAGGCCGCGGCGGCCGAACTGGCGCGCCTGACCGAGTTGCCCTTCGTCACCGCGCCCAACAAGTTCGAGGCGCTGGCGAGTTGCGACGCGCTGGTCCACGCGCACGGCGCGCTGAAAGGGCTGGCCGCCAGCCTGACGAAGATCGCCAACGACGTGCGCTGGCTGGCCAGCGGCCCGCGCAGCGGCATCGGCGAGATCACGATCCCCGAGAACGAGCCCGGCTCGTCCATCATGCCCGGCAAGGTCAACCCGACGCAGAGCGAAGCCCTGACCATGCTGTGCGCGCAGGTGATGGGCAACGATGTGGCCATCAACATCGGCGGCGCGTCGGGCAACTTCGAGCTGAACGTGTTCCGTCCGCTGATCGCCCACAACTTTCAGCAAAGCGTGCGCCTGCTGGCAGATGGCATGCGCAGCTTCAACGACCACTGCGCGGTGGGCATCGAGCCCAACCGCGCCCGCATCGACGAGCTGGTGCAGCGGTCGCTGATGCTGGTGACGGCGCTGAACCCGCACATCGGCTACGACAAGGCCGCGCAGATCGCCAAGCACGCGCATGCGCAGGGGCTGAGCCTGCGCGAGGCGGCGCTGGCCAGCGGCCACGTCACGGCCGAGCAGTTCGACGCCTGGGTGGTGCCGGCGGCGATGACGGGCGAGGGCTGAGCCGGCCCGCGATGCGGTGACAGGGCAGGGGGACTTGTCAAATTATTTGATGATTGAAAAACGCATCCAGCGCCCGATGAACGGGCGCCAGCAGCTTCTTTTTTGAAGTTATAAATGGCGTCAATTTGCTATCGCTTGATTAATGCGCTGTGCTGGGTCCGGGCGACGCACCGCGCTCACGGGGACGCAGGCTTCAGGCGCGCGGCTCTCCGCGCGTGCTGCCCCAGGCGCCGGGCCGCTGGCGCCTGGCCCCCACAGGCGTTAGAGTGCGCCAGTCAGAGCTTTGTAAGAGCCTGGCCGGATCATGGCCGGGTTTTGGGCTGGTGCCATGCACGCTGCGTGGCTGGCCAGCAGGTTCTGCATTAAGGCAACAACAGAGGAGACAAGCCAGCATGAGCGCCATTCAATCGGTTCTGGTCGAAAACCGCGTATTCCCCCAGCGAAGCCATCGTCAAGGCCGCCCGCATCAGCGGCATGGACGCCTACAAGGCGCTGTGCGACGAGGCCGAGCGCGACTTCGAGGGCTTCTGGAGCCGCCTGGCCAAGGAGCATGTGGTGTGGGCCAAGACGCCCACGCAGGTGCTCGACGACTCCAACAAGCCGTTCTACAAATGGTTTGCCGATGGCCAACTGAACGCCAGCGCCAACTGCCTCGACAAGCACATGGGCACGCCGGTCGAGAACAAGACCGCCATCATCTTCGAGGCCGACGACGGCGCCGTCACCAAGATCACCTACCGCGAGCTGCTCACCCGCGTGAGCCAGTTCGCCAACGGGCTGAAGGCACATGGCGTCAAGAAGGGCGACCGCGTGCTCATCTACATGCCGATGACCATCGAGGGCATCGTCGCCATGCAGGCCTGCGCGCGCATCGGTGCCACGCACAGCGTGGTGTTCGGCGGCTTCTCGGCCAAGGCGGTGCAGGAGCGCATCCAGGACGGCGGCGCCGTGGCCGTGGTCACCGCCAACTACCAGAAGCGCGGCGGCAAGGAACTGCCGCTGAAGGCCATCGTCGACGAAGCCCTGTCCATGGGCGGCTGCGAGTCGATCAAGAACGTGTTCGTCTACGAGCGCACGCCCACCGCCTGCAACATGGTGGCCGGCCGCGACAAGACCTTCGCGCAGATGCTGGAAGGCCAGAGCACCGACTGCCCGCCCGAGATGGTCGATGCCGAACATCCGCTGTTCGTGCTCTACACCAGTGGCTCCACCGGCAAGCCCAAGGGCGTGCAGCACGCCACGGGCGGCTACATCCTGTGGACCAAGCTGACGATGGAGTGGACCTTCGACCTCAAGCCCGAGGACGTGTTCTGGTGCACGGCCGACATCGGCTGGGTCACCGGCCACAGCTACATCACCTATGGCCCGCTGGCCGCCGGCGCCACCGAGATCGTGTTCGAAGGCGTGCCCACCTACCCCAACGCCGGGCGCTTCTGGCAGATGATCGAGCGCCACAAGTGCAGCATCTTCTACACCGCGCCGACGGCCATCCGCTCGCTCATCAAGGCCTCCGAGGCCGACGAGAAGGTGCACCCGAACGCATCCGACCTGTCGAGCCTGCGCATCCTGGGCAGCGTCGGCGAGCCGATCAACCCCGAAGCCTGGATGTGGTACTACAAGAACGTCGGCGGCGAGCGTTGCCCCATCGTCGACACCTTCTGGCAGACCGAAACCGGCGGCCACATGATCAACCCGCTGCCGGGCGCCACGCCGCTGGTGCCGGGCTCGTGCACGCTGCCGCTGCCGGGCATCCAGGCCGCCATCGTGGACGAATCGGGCAACGAGATGCCCAATGGCTCGGGCGGCATCCTGGTCATCAAGAAGCCCTGGCCCAGCATGATCCGCACCATCTGGAACGACCCGGAGCGCTTCAAGAAGAGCTACTTCCCGAAGAGCTGAAGGGCTACTACCTGGCGGGTGATGGTGCCGTGCGCGACGCCGAGACGGGCTACTTCCGCATCACCGGCCGCATCGACGACGTGCTGAACGTCTCGGGCCACCGCATGGGCACGATGGAAATCGAATCGGCCCTGGTGGCCAAGACCGACCTGGTGGCCGAGGCCGCCGTGGTGGGCCGCCCCGACGAGACCACGGGCGAGGCGATCTGCGCCTTCGTCGTGCTCAAGCGCCCGCTGCCGCACGGCGACGAGGCCAAGGCCATCGCCAAGGAACTGCGCGACTGGGTGGCGCACGAAATCGGCCCCATTGCCAAGCCCAAGGACATCCGCTTCGGCGAGAACCTGCCCAAGACGCGCTCGGGCAAGATCATGCGGCGCCTGCTGCGCAGCCTGGCCAAGGGTGAGGCGATAACGCAGGACACCAGCACGCTGGAGAACCCGGCCATCCTGACGCAGCTGGATCAGACCTACTGATGCCGCGACCGTCGCCATGAAAAAGCCCGCGCACTGCGCGGGCTTTTTCTTGGGCGGCCAGGCCGCAGAGGCGGCCGGGATCGGCTTACTCGAGCGTCAGGATCCAGGCCACGAGCTTCCTGGCCTCTGCGTCGTTGACGCCGGCGTTGGGCGGCATCGGCACCACACCCCAGACGCCGGAGCCGCCTTTCAGGACTTTCTGCACCAGCTTGTCGACGGCAGCACCACCGTCCGGCGCGTACTTCCTGGCCACGTCCTTGTAGGAGGGGCCGACCAGCCGCTTGTCCATGGCGTGGCAGGCCATGCAGTTCCTCGCCTTGGCCAATGCCTCATCGGCCATGGCCGGTGCGGCCGCCGCGGCGAGTGCGGTGGCGAAGGCCCATGCAAGGTGCTTCATGCGCTCTCCTGTTTTTGGTCGGACAATTTGTCGACGATTCTAGGCTGCCGTCTTCAGCCGCCGGTGTCGGAGAAACCGGCAAGACACCATGAAAAAGACCGCACTTGTGCGGTCTTTTTCAGGCAGCCGGCACCAGGGCCGGATGACGCCGGATCACTTCAGGCTCATCACCCAGGTTGCCAGCTTCTTGGCCTCGTCGGCGTTCACGTTGGCGTTGGGCGGCATCGGCACGGGGCCGAAGACGCCGGAGCTGCCCTTCATGATCCTGCCAGCCAGCAGATCCACGGCGCCAGCATCGCCAGCATGTTTCTTGGCCACGTCCTTGTAGGCGGGGCCCACCAGCTTCTTGTCAACGGCATGGCAGGCCATGCAGTTCTTGGCCTTGGCCAGTGCTTCGTCCGCCATCGCCGGTGCGGCAGCGGTGACAGCGGCCAGGGCGGCAAAAGTCAACAGAACACGCTTCATCGTCATATCTCCATCATGGGTAGTTGCGCTACAGTGGTTCAACGCGATTTTAGGATTGCCGGTTGACCTGAGGGAACTCTAAAACTGGCGCACATCAAGGATAAACCATGTATCTGTTGGGCCTCGGCATCATTTTGTTGCTCATGAAGTGGCAGGAAATCGGTCCGGTGGCCACCTGGTCGTGGTGGCTGGTGCTGGCGCCCTTCGTCGGGGCCGCGTTGTGGTGGACCTGGGCCGATGCCTCGGGCTACACCAAGCGCAAGGCCATGGAGCGGGAAGACCAGCGCAAGCTCGACCGCATCAACCGCCAGCGCGAGGCGATCGGCCAGAAGCCGAAAACCGCGCCGCCCCGCCGCCGCTGACATCGACCAAGGCGCGGCAGCCGGGGCAGGGCGCACGGCGGCCAGCACGGAAAGCCATAATCAACGGGCTCGGCGGCTTTGGGGCCGGCGGGCCCAGTTTCGGTTTTCCTGCTTGCAACGGATCTGCTCCATGCCCACCTATCGTTCCAGAACCTCCACCGCTGGCCGCAACATGGCCGGTGCCCGCTCGCTGTGGCGCGCCACCGGCATGAAGGATGGCGACTTCGAAAAGCCCATCATCGCCGTCGTCAACAGCTTCACGCAGTTCGTGCCGGGCCACGTGCACCTGAAGGACATGGGGCAGCTGGTGGCGCGCGAGATCGAGGCCGCCGGCGGCGTGGCCAAGGAGTTCAACACCATCGCCATCGACGACGGCATCGCCATGGGCCACGACGGCATGCTGTACAGCCTGCCCAGCCGCGACCTGATCGCCGACAGCGTGGAATACATGGTCAACGGCCACTGCGCCGACGCCATGGTGTGCATCAGCAACTGCGACAAGATCACACCCGGCATGCTGATGGCGGCGATGCGGCTGAACATCCCGGTCATCTTCGTCTCCGGCGGGCCGATGGAGGCCGGCAAGAGCAAGCTGGCCGTGCCCGGCACGGCACCGGTGCAGTTCAAGAAGCTCGATCTGATCGACGCCATGGTGATGGCCGCCGACAGCGCCGTGAGCGACGCCGACGTGGCCGAGATCGAGCGCAGCGCCTGCCCCACCTGCGGCTCGTGCTCGGGCATGTTCACCGCCAACTCGATGAACTGCCTGACCGAGGCGCTGGGCCTGTCGCTGCCCGGCAACGGCACCGTGGTGGCCACGCACGCCGACCGCGAACAGCTGTTCAAGCGCGCCGGCCACTTGATCGTGGAGCTGACCAGGCGCTACTACGAGCAGGACGACGAGCGCGTGCTGCCGCGCAGCGTCGGCTTCAAGGCGTTCGAGAACGCCATGACGCTGGACATCGCCATGGGCGGCTCGACCAACACCATCCTGCACCTGCTGGCCATCGCGCAGGAGGCCCAGATCGACTTCACGATGAAGGACATCGACCGCCTCTCGCGCGTGGTGCCGCAGCTGTGCAAGGTGGCGCCCAATACCGACAAGTACCACATCGAGGACGTGCACCGCGCCGGCGGCATCATGGCCATCCTGGGCGAGCTGGCGCGCGCCGGCAAGCTGCACACCGACACGCCCACGGTGCATGCGCCCACGCTGGGTGCCGCGCTTGCCGAATGGGACGTGATGGCCCAGCCCGCCGAGGCGGTGCAGACCTTCTACAAGGCCGGGCCGGGCGGCGTGCCCACGCAGGTGGCCTTCAGCCAGTCGGCCCGCTGGCCCAGCCTGGACACCGACCGCGCGCAGGGCTGCATCCGCTCGATGGACCACGCCTTCTCGCAGGAGGGCGGCCTGGCGGTGCTGCACGGCAACATCGCGCTGGACGGCTGCGTGGTCAAGACCGCGGGCGTGGATGACAGCCTGCTGGTGTTCGAAGGCCCGGCCCACGTGGTCGAGTCGCAGGACGAGGCCGTGGAGCACATCCTGAACGACCAGGTGAAAGCCGGCGACGTGGTGGTGGTGCGCTACGAAGGCCCCAAGGGCGGCCCCGGCATGCAGGAGATGCTCTACCCCACCAGCTACATCAAGAGCAAGGGCCTGGGCAAGGCCTGCGCGCTGCTGACTGACGGGCGCTTCTCGGGCGGCACCTCTGGCCTGTCGATCGGCCATTGCTCGCCCGAGGCGGCGGCCGGCGGCACCATCGGCCTGGTGCGCAACGGCGACCGCATCCGCATCGACATCCCGAACCGCCGCATCGACGTGCTGGTGTCCGACGAGGAACTGGCGCGTCGCCGCGCCGAGCAGGACAAGCTGGGCTGGAAGCCCGCGCAGCCGCGCCCGCGCAAGGTGTCGGCCGCGCTGAAGGCCTACGCGCTGCTGGCCACCTCGGCCGACAAGGGCGCGGTGCGCGACCTGTCGATGCTGGGCGACTGAAACCGGCTGAGGCGGAGCCGCATCCACGCCGCATGCGCAGGCATGTGCACGGGTGCGTGAGCACATGTCCGGGGCGCGCGAGATTCGCCAGCGCATTGCCGCCGTCGGCAAGACGCGGCAGATCACCAGCGCCATGCAGCGCATCGCCTACATCCGCATGGGGCGGGCGCAGCAGCGGGCGCGGCAGGTGCGGCCTTACAGCCAGTCGCTGTTCCGCATTGTGGCGCGCATGCTCGAGCAGCACCAGGACCACCGCTCGCCGCTGATGGCGCAGCGCGTGCCCGCGCACCGCGTGGGCATGATCGTGGTGACCACCGACAAGGGGCTGTGCGGCGCTCTCAACACGCGGCTGCTGCACATGTGCATCACGCAGATGCTGTCGTGGCAGGCGGCAGGGCGCGAGGTGAGCGTGACGGTGATCGGCGCCCGCGGCCTGGGCGCCATGCGCCGCGCCGGCGCGCGCATCGTGGCGCAGGCCGTGGGCGTGGCCGACCTGGCGCCCGACGACGTGACCGCGCTGATGGGCGCCGCGGCGGTGCCGCTGCACCAGTTCATCGACGGCCGCATCGACGAGCTGTTCGTGGCCACCAACCGCTTCATCAACGCGCTCAGCTTCGAGCCGGTGCTGGCCCGCATCCTTCCGTTCAGCCGCGAGCTGGCCGAGCTGCCCGCGGTGCACGCGGGCGAAGTGGCGGTGCCCTACCTGTACGAGCCGGAGCCCGGCCCGGTGATCGACGCGCTGCTGCTGCGCTACGTGGAGACCGTGATCTACCGCGCCATCGTCGAGAACGCCGCCTGCGAGCAGAGCGCCCGCATGACCGCCATGAAGGCGGCCACCGACAACGCCGACCGCATGATCGACGAGCTGACGCACCAGTACCACAAGTCGCGCCAGGAGGCCATCACGCGCGAGCTGGCCGAGATCGTGGCGGGCGCCGACGCGCTGCGGAGCGGGTGATGGCCGAGCCTGTCACCACGGGCGGGGCGCCCGGCTTTCACCTGCAGGTGTCGACGCTGCACGAATCGCTGTTCGAGGGCCAGGTCCGCTACGTCGGCGTGCCCGGCGTGTGGGGCTATCTGGGCGTGCTGCAGCACCACACGCCGCTGCTGACCGAGGTTGCGCCGGGCCGGCTGCTGATCCGCCCCGTGGCGGGGCCCGAACGGACGATCGAGGTCATGGGCGGCATCGTCGAGGTGGCGCCCTGGGGCGTGACGCTGCTGGCCGACTACGCCGGGCGCGACGCCCAGGCCGAGGAAGACCGCATGGCCGAGGCGCGGCGCCAGGCATCGGTGCACGTGCCGTTTGCCGAGCGGCCCATCGGCGCGGCCGCCGTGCGGGCCGAACTGGACGCGGAGCTGGTGCGTTTTTCGCCGCCGCCATGCGCGATCGGCGGGGGTGACCGCGCCGCCGTGCGCACTGCCGGGGTGGCGGCCGTTCGCACAAGGGCGCGGCGCGCCAAGGGTCAGCGTCACCAGGGGCTGTACATAATCCAGCCCATGCTGATGCACCCCCAAATCGACCCCATCGCCATCCAGATCGGCCCGCTGGCCATTCACTGGTACGGCCTGACCTACCTGGTCGCGTTCGCGCTGTTCTTCTTCCTGGCCACGCGGCGCCTGCGGCACGAGCCGTTCGCCAGCATCACCCTGCCCGCGCCGTGGACGCGGCGCGACATCGAGGACATGCTGTTCTGGGGCGTGGTCGGCGTCATCGCCGGCGGGCGGCTGGGCTACTGCCTGTTCTACAAGCCGGCCTATTACGCCGCGCACCCGCTGGAGATTTTCTACATCTGGCAGGGCGGCATGAGCTTTCACGGCGGCATGCTGGGCGTGATCGTGGCGATGATGTGGTGGGCGCGTTCGCGCGGCCGGCCCTGGATGCAGGTGACGGACCTGATCGCGCCCTGCGTGCCGCTGGGCCTGGCCTCGGGCCGCGTGGGCAACTTCATCAACGGCGAGCTGTGGGGCCGCGTGGCCGATCCGTCGCTGCCCTGGGGCATGGTGTTCCGCGGCGCGGGCGATGCGCCGCGCCACCCGTCGCAGATCTACCAGTTCCTGCTCGAAGGCGTGCTGCTGTTCATCCTGCTCTGGCTGTACGCGCGCCAGCCGCGCAAGATGGGGCAGGTGAGCGGCGCCTTCCTGTTCGGCTACGGCGTGTTCCGCTTCATCGCCGAATACTTCCGCGAACCCGACGCCCACCTGGGCCTGCTGGCGCTGGGCATGAGCATGGGGCAGTGGCTGTGCATCCCGATGATCGTGGCCGGCGCGGCCATGTGGCTCTGGGCCACGCGGCGCGACGATGCAGCGCTGGCCTATCAAAAATAGGAGCTGCTTGCGCCCGTTAATAAAAGATTTCAGGTCTTTTTGTATCTGAAATCATTGTATAACAAGCGCAAGCAGCTCATTTTTCAGGAGTGAACAACCGCATGTCTTTCGCTTGCAAGCCACACGGCACGGACCGCGCCAGCGGGCGCTTCCGCCCTGGCCCGCGCCACGAACAGCCATGACCGACAAGACCACCAACGGCCTGGAAGAAGCGCTGACCCGCCAGCTGCGCACCACCCGCGAACGCCTCGGCGCCATGCTGGGCCGGCAGGGCGAGGCGCTGTCGCCCTGGGTGCTGCGGCGCACGCTGCGCGAGCTGCAGAACGTGGCCGACCCGGCGGTGAGCGACGTCGAAGGCGGCCGCC
Organism: Ottowia beijingensis; assembly: GCF_013423955.1. GTDB lineage: Bacteria > Pseudomonadota > Gammaproteobacteria > Burkholderiales > Burkholderiaceae_C > Ottowia > Ottowia beijingensis. The sequence goes on from NZ_JACCKX010000001.1 coordinate 3,068,700, forward strand.
GCGCTGCCGGCGTGGCCGGCTGGTACGCCCAGGCCACGCCCGAGCAGCGGCGCGATTGCTGGCTGCTGATGAGCGAGCAGTTCCCGCCCGATCCGTCCGCCATCCAGGCCGCGCACGACGCCTACGACGCCGCCCGCGGCACCGACGAGGAAGCCCGTGCCGAAGTGCGCCTGCGCAAGGCCTTCGCCTCGCCCCGCACGCGGTTGCTGCAGCGCTTTGCCGCTTTCCCCGAGGGCGTGCGCTTTCTGGTCGATCTGCGGGCCGAGCTGCTGCCGCACCTGCGGCACGAAAAGCGCCTGCTGGCGCTGGATGCCGAGCTGGAAGACCTGTTCTCCAGCTGGTTCGACGTCGGCTTTCTGGAACTGCAGCGCATCAGCTGGCACTCGCCCGCGTCGCTGGTCGAAAAGCTCATCAAGTACGAGGCGGTGCACGACATCCGCAGCTGGGCCGACGCCAAGAACCGGCTCGACGAGGACCGGCGCTGCTATGGCTTCTTCCATCCGCGCCTGCCGGGCGAGCCGCTGATCTTCGTCGAGGTGGCGCTGCTCAAGGACATGGCCGGCAGCATCACCCCGCTGCTGGACGAGGAAGCCGCCGCCGCCGACCTGGACAAGGCCACCGCCGCCATCTTCTATTCGATCAGCAACACGCAGACCGGGCTGCGCGGCGTCAGCTTTGGCGACTCGCTGATCAAGCGCGTGGTCGAAACCCTGCGCGCCGAATTCCCCAGCTCAAGGTGTTCGCCACGCTGTCGCCCATCCCCGGCCTGCGCGGCTGGCTGGGCAAGCACGCCGACGATTTGCTGCAGGCCATGCCCGCGCGGGCGCGCCAGGCGCTGGCGCGCGAGCTGCAGCAGACCGAGCTGAAGGCCGCCGACATCACCGCCGCGCTGGAGAAGGCCGCCGAGCTGGGCGAAAAATCCGCCCTGCGCCGCTGGCTGCTGGCCGCGGCGGCGCGCTACCTGGGCAGCGAACTGACACCCGATGGCCGCCCGCTGGACGCCGTGGCGCGCTTTCACCTCGGCAACGGCGCGCGCGTGGAGCGGCTCAACTGGCTGGCCGACCCATCCGCCAAGGGGCTGAAGCAGTCCTACGGGCTGATGGTCAACTACCTGTACGACCTCAAGCGCCTGGACCGCCACCGCGTGCAACTGGCACAGGGACAAATCCCGGTATCGAGCGCCGTGCAAAGCCTGCAAGATTGATGGTTGCCCCTTGAATACAACCACGACAGGAGACTGAAACCATGCGCTTTTCCATCCGCCGCCGCCAGATCATGATGGCCGCATCCGCCTGCGCGCTGCCGCTGGCCGTGCGGGCGCAAGCCGGCTGGCCCGGCAAGCCGGTCAATATGATCGTGCCGTTTCCGGCCGGTGGCGGCACCGACGCCTTCGCGCGCCCGCTGGCGGCGCAGTTCAGCAAGCTGACCGGCCAGACGCTGGTGATCGACAACCGCGGCGGCGCCGGCGGCACGCTGGGCGCCTCGGTGGCGGCCAAGCTGCCGGGCGATGGCTATCACCTGTTCATGGGCGGCGCGCACCACATGGTGGCGCCCAGCATGTACCCCCGGCTGGATTACGACATCGAGAAGGACTTCGTGCCGCTGATCCAGGTGGCCAGCGTGCCGCAGGTGCTGGTGGTGAACCCCAAGCGCGTGCCGCAGGCCACGGCGAAGGAGCTGATCGAGCACCTGCGCAGGAACCCGGGCAAGATGAACTACGCCTCGGCCGGCGCCGGCTCGGTGCACCACCTGGCGGGCGAGCTGTTCAAGATCCAGACCAGGACCTTCATCACCCACATTCCGTACCGCGGCGCCGGCCCGGCGCTGCAGGACCTGATCGCCGGCACGGTGGACATGGCCTTCGACGGCCTGGGTTCGTCGGCCGGGCACATCGCCGGTGGCCGCATCAAGGCGCTGATGGTGGCGGGCGACAAGCGCAACCCGGCCATCCCCGACGCGCCCAGCGCCGCCGAGGTGGGCCTGCCCGACTACAAGGTGAGCACCTGGTACGGCATCTGGGCGCCCAAGGGAATGCCGGCGGATGCCCAGGCGGCGGCCATCGAGGCGATCCGCAAGAGCGTGCAGGCCGACGAGGCCAAGGCCGTGTGGGACAAGCAGGGCGCGGCCTTCCCCAACGTGGCCGGCCCGCAGTTCGCGCAGCTGATCCACGGCGAAATCCGCAAGTGGGCCGAGGTGGTGAAAGCCTCGGGCGCCAAGCTGGAGTAGCGCTTGGCAGGCCACGTAGCGCTGGACAGCGACGGCGACGGGCGCATCGCCGTCGTCACGCTGTCCCATCGCACCAAGTTCAATGCCATGTCGCGCGCCATGTGGCGCGAGCTGAAGGACGTGTTCACCCGCATCCAGGCCGCCACCCACTGGCGCTGCGTGCTGCTGCGAGGCGCGGGCGCGCACTTCTGCGCCGGTGGCGACATTGCCGAGTACCCCGACTTCCGCTTCGACGTCGCGCAACTGCGCGCCTTCCACGAGGACGCGGTGTGGGGCGGCCTGCAGTCCGTGCTGGATTGCGACGTGCCCATCGTCGCCGCCATCGAGGGCAACTGCATGGGCGCGGGGGTGGAGATCGCCAGCGCCTGCGACATCCGCGTTGCCGCCGACGACGCCAAGTTCGGCGCGCCCATTGCCAAGCTCGGCTTTCCGATGGCGCCGCGCGAGGCGCAGCTGGTGGCGCGCGTGGCCGGCGAGGCCACGGCGCGCGAGCTGCTGCTGGAGGCCGCCGTGCTGGGCGCGCCCGAGATGAAGGCGCGCGGCTTTCTGCACCGCGTCGAATCGCCAGAGCATCTGCAGGCCCATGCGCTGGAGCGCGCGCGCCGCATCGCCACGCTGGCGCCCCAGGCAGCGCGCCTGAACAAGCAGACGTTTCGGGCATTGAATCAGGCCTCAGCGCCCGTGGATACTGCGCAAGCAGCTATTGATAATATAGTAAAAAGCGCCTATGACTACGCCGACAGCGCCGAGCACCGTGAAGGCATCGAAGCCTTTCTGAGCAAGCGCCCGGCACGTTTCTGACTTCGATTCCCGTCCCATCCGCCATGCCCAACCAGAACCTTTTTTCCGCCCTGCGCGCCGCCTTTCCCGCCGACCTGGACAGCATCGCCGTCGAGACCGACAACGGCCTGGCCTACTCCTGGCGCGATCTCGACCGCGCCACTGCCATGGTGGCCAACCTGCTGCAGTCGCTCGACATTCCGAAGTCGCAAGATGGCGTGCCGCCGCGCGTGGCCGTGCAGGTCGAGAAGTCGGTCGAGGCCATGGTGCTGTACCTGGCCACGCTGCGCGCGGGCTTCGTGTTCCTGCCGCTCAACACCGCCTACCAGAGCGCCGAGATCGAGTACTTCATCGGCAACGCCGAACCGGCGGTGGTGGTGTGCACGGGCAAGAACTTCGCATGGGTCAGCCAGATCGCCTTCCAGGCCGGCACGCGCCACGTGTTCACGCTGGACGACGACCGCAGCGGCAGCCTCTTGGCCCGCGCCGCGCACTGCAGCGACCGCCAGACGCCGGTGCAGAAACGGGCCGACGACCTGGCCGCGATCCTGTACACCAGCGGCACCACGGGCCGCAGCAAGGGCGCGATGCTGTCGCACGGCAACCTGCTGAGCAACGCGGTGATGCTGAAGGACTACTGGGGCTGGGTGGCCACCGGAGGGTCTGAAGGCCGAGGCGACGTGCTGATCCACGCGCTGCCCATCTTCCACGTGCACGGCCTTTTTGTCGCCATTCATGGCGCGCTGCTCAACGGCAGCAAGATGCTGTGGCACGGCAAGTTCGATCCGAAGAAAGTCATCGCCGATCTGCCGCGCGCCACCGTGTTCATGGGCGTGCCCACGCTGTACGTGCGCATGCTGGCCGAGCCTGCGTTGACGAAGCAGCAGGCGGCGCACATGCGGCTGTTCATCAGCGGCTCGGCGCCACTGCTGCTCGAGACCTTCAACGAATGGCGCGAGCGCACCGGCCACACCATCCTCGAGCGCTACGGCATGAGCGAGACCATCATGCTCACCAGCAACCCGTACAGCGCCGACGGTCGCTATCAGAACCAGAGCGAGCGGCGCGGCGGCACGGTGGGTTTTCCGCTGCCGGGTGTCGGCGTGCGCGTGCGCGACGACGCCGGCCAGCCCGTGGCCGAGGGCGAGATCGGCAACATCCAGGTGATGGGCGAGAACGTGTTTTCGGGCTACTGGCGCATGCCCGAGAAGACAGCCGAGGAGTTCACCGCCGACGGCTGGTTCAAGACCGGCGACGTGGGCCTGCAGGACGCGCGCGGCTACGTCACCATCGTCGGCCGCAGCAAGGACCTGATCATCAGCGGCGGCTACAACGTGTATCCGGCCGAGATCGAGGGTTACCTGAACGACATGCCGGGCGTGGCCGAGAGCGCCATCGTCGGTGTGCCGCATCCGGATTTTGGCGAGGTGGGTGTGGCGGTGGTCATCGCCAAGCCGGGCGCCAGGCTGGATGCCGATGGGCTGGTTGGTGCGCTGAAAGCGAAACTGGCCAACTTCAAGATTCCCAAGCGCTGCTTCATCGCCAGCGAACTGCCGCGCAACACCATGGGGAAGGTGCAGAAGAACCTGCTGCGCGACCAGTACAAGGCGCTGTTCGACCGGTCGTGACTGACGGCGTTGGCTGACAGGGGTGCGCGGGGGCGCGGGTAAACTCGTTGCCGAACGGCCGCCTTGTAGCAGGCCAGAAGAACACACACTACGCGAAGGAAACTGCATGTCGCTGCGAGCACTGCTTTTGCTGATCATCGGCGCCGCCATCGTGGCGTTCATCGGCGTCAACTGGACGGCGATGACCATGCCGACCGACCTCAACCTGATCTTCACCGAGATCCGCGCGCCGCTCGGCTTGGTGCTGCTGGGCCTGATGGCGCTGCTGTCGGTGGTGTTCGTGGGCCTGATCGCCTACACGCAGGGCACGGTGCTGATGGAAACGCGCCGCCACGCCAAGGAACTGACGGCCCAGCGCGAACTGGCCGACAAGGCCGAGGCTTCGCGCTTCACCGACCTGCGCGCGCACCTGGATAAGGAGGTGGCGCGCTTGTCCGAAGTCATCGACAACCACACGCGCGAAACGCTGGCCCGCGTGGACCGTGCCGAGATGGGGCTGCGTGATCGTCCGGTGGACCTGGAAGTCGGTCGCCTGGTGCAGGCGGTGGAAAGCCACAACCGCGATCTGCATGCGCGCGTCGACCGCCTCGAAATGGGCCTGCGCGAAGGTCTGGCGGGTTATGTGCCAGCGCCGGCCAGCGTGCGCCCCGCCATCACCGGCACGCCGGTGCAGCCGCCGGAAAGCACCGACGAAGACCCCATCGGGACGGCCGTGCCGCGCTGATCGAACCGCGGCCCCTCACTAAACAACAAGGGCTTCAGGTCAAATCGACCTGAAGCCCTTGTCGTTATTGCGCAGGCAGCTATCGAAACAGAAGCGTGCTACAGCCTGGGTGCATCAACGCAGCACCAGCACCGGGATTTCGGAGTGCGTCAGCACCTGCTGTGTCTCGCTGCCCAGCAGCAGGCGCTTGACGCCCTTGCGGCCATGCGAGGCCATGACGATGATGTCGGCCTTGTGCTTCTTCGCGGCGGCAATCAGCGCGTCGGACACCACGTCCGATTTGGCCAGCACGGGCTTGACCTTCACGCCCTTGGCCTCGCCGGCCTTCTTGACGGCATCGACGATCTCCTGGCCGTCGGCGGCCCACTGCTGTTCGACGCGCGAAACGTCCTCCGTCGACAGCGGGATCGAGCCCTCGAAGTAGCTTTGCGGGTAGCGCGGCACGACCTTGAGCGCGATCAGTTCCGCGCCGCACAGGGCAGCCAGGTTGATGGCGCTGTCGACGGCCTTCTTGGACAGTTTGGAGCCGTCGGTGGCGACGAGGATGCGGCTGTACATGATTGGTTCTCCTGAAAATGTGGTGACTCGGGCGCGGCACCGGCATTGATGCTGGGCAATTCACTCCAAGCGCGACGATACATTATCCGTGCAGCGCTCGGCGGCTATTGACTGAAGTCAAGCCCGTGTCAACCAAAGGGTGTACAGTCCACGCCGTGATCCAAGGTGCAAGCGCGATTTCTTCGGCCGCCGTGGCAGGCGAGGCAGCGTTTCCGGAACGCGCTGAGCCGACCCGCGGCGACGCTGCCTGGCAACTGCTCGACGAGCGCGACGAGTGGCTGGAGTTCAGCCGTCCCGTGGGTGCAAGCGCCGGCGACGCCGAACAGGGTGTGTGGGAGTCGAACGTCGTGTTCGAGGGCATGCACTGCGCCGCCTGTGCCGTGACCATCGAGCAGGCCCTGCGCGCCACCCCGGAGTGCGCGAGGCGGATATCAGCGCCGCTGCACACCGCGGCCGCGTGGTGTGGGACGAGTCGGCCACCAAGCCTTCCGACTGGATGCAGGCGGTGCTGCGCACCGGCTACCGGCCATTGCCGGCCAGCGACGCGTTCGCGGCGGAACGCCGCCAGGCCGAGACGCGCAAGATGATGTGGCGCCTGGGCGTGGCGGGCGTGTGCATGATGCAGGTGATGATGTACGCCACGCCGGAGTACTTCACCAGCGCGGGCGAGATGGAGGCCGACACCGTGCGCCTGCTGCGCTGGGCGCAATGGGTGCTGTCGATTCCGGTGGTGCTGTTCTCGTGCCAGCCGTTCTTTCGCAACGCGTGGCTCGACCTGAAGCTGCGCCGCGTCAGCATGGATCTGCCGGTGGCGCTGGGCATGCTGATCACCTTCGTGGTCAGTTCGCTGGGCACCTTCGAACCGCAGGGCGTGTTCGGGCACCAGGTGTATTTCGATTCGCTCACCATGTTCGTGTTCTTCCTGCTCACCGGGCGCTGGCTGGAACTGCGCCTGCGCGACCGCACGGCCGGTGCGCTGGAGGCGCTGATGCACCGTCTGCCCGACAGCGTGCAGCGCCAGAGCGGTGCCGGCGGCTGGGAGCGGGTGTCGGTGCGGCGCGTGCGTGTGGGCGACGTGCTGCGCGTGTTGCCGGGCGAGGTGTTTCCGGCGGATGGGCTGGTGCTGCGCGGCGAGACTTCGGCCGACGAGTCGCTGCTCACCGGCGAATCGACGCCGCTGGCGCGCGGCCAGGGCCAGCGCGTGATCGCCGGTAGCCACAACCTGACGGCGCCGGTGGACATGCGGGTGGAGCAGATCGGCGGCGACACACGCTACGCGCAGATCGTGGCGCTGATGGAGCAGGCTTCCACCAGCAAGCCGCAGATCGCGTTGCTGGCCGACCGCCTGGCCAAGCCTTTCCTGATCTTCGTGCTGCTGGCGGCGGGACTGGCCTGCATCTGGTGGTGGCCCACCGATCCCGGCCATGCGCTGATGATCGCCGTGGCGATCCTGGTGGTCACCTGCCCCTGCGCGCTGTCGCTGGCCACGCCCGCGGCCATGCTGGCCAGCGCGGGCGCGCTGGCCAGGAGGGGTGTGCTGGTTCGGCGGCTGCAGGCGCTGGAGGCCTTGGCGCAGGTCGACATGGTGGTGTTCGACAAGACCGGCACGCTGACGCGCGATGCCTTCGTGCTGGAGGACCTGCGCTTGCGCGACGGCGTGAGCCGGGCCCAGGCGCTGGCCCTGGCCGCGGCGCTGGCGCGTGACAGCCTGCATCCGGTGTCGCGTGCGCTGGTCGATGCGGCACGGGCCGAGGGTCGGGCTCCAGCGGAGAAACGCCTGTGCTGGCGGCGCTGGAGGAAGTGGCCGGGCAGGGCGTCAAGGCACGGCTGGCGAACGGCCATGAAGTGCGCCTGGGGTCGGCCGCATTCTTCGGTGTGCCGGTCACCAACGGCTCCGGGCCGAGCAGCCATCTGAGTGATGGGCAAGGTTGGCTGGCCAGCTTTCACTTCCGCGAGGATGCGCGCGACGATGCGCAGGCTTCGGTGGCGGCGCTGAAGGATGATGGCGTGAAGGTGCGCCTGCTGTCGGGTGACCGGCACGACGCGGCGGCGCGCCTTGGCGCGCTCGTGGGCATCGACGATGCGCGCGGTGGCTGCCTGCCGGACGACAAGCTGGCCCTGATGCAGCAGGCCCAGGCCGAGGGTGCGACCGTTGCCATGGTGGGCGATGGCCTGAACGATGGGCCGGTGCTGGCCGGCGCCAACGTGTCGTTCGCGTTCGGCCGTTCGGTGCCGCTGGCGCGGGCGCAGGCCGACTTCGTGGTGCTGGGGGATCGCCTGTCGCTGATTCCCGCATGCCGTGCCAAGGCCCGCCGCACCATGCGCATCGTCAGGCAGAATCTCGGCTGGGCGGCGGCCTACAACGCCATCGGCGTGCCGCTGGCGATGATGGGTTGGGTGTCGGCCTGGCTGGCCGGGCTGGGCATGGCAGCCAGTTCGCTGCTGGTGGTGATCAACGCGCTGCGTCTGTCCTACGATGAGCGGCCGCACGAAAAGGTGCACTGATGGACATTCTTTACTTGCTCATCCCGCTGTCGGTCGTGCTGGTGTTCTTCATTCTCGGCGCGCTCTGGTGGGCCATCTACCGTGGCCAGTTCGACGACGTTGACCGCGAAGGCGAGCGGATTTTCGAGCACGATTGACACACATCAATCAAGCCCGATAATCTGAATCGGGATACTCCAAAAAGTTTTTTCAGGAAGAGGTGGAAATGACATTCGCCAATACGCAAGCCACGGTCTACAACGACAAGGTGGTCAGGCAGTTCGCCGTGATGACGGTGGTCTGGGGCGTGGTCGGCATGCTGGTGGGCGTGATCATCGCCGCGCAGCTGACCTGGCCGCAGTTGAACCCGGGCATTTCATGGCTCAGCTACGGTCGATTGCGGCCGCTGCACACCAATGCGGTGATCTTTGCGTTCGGTGGCTGCGGCCTGTTTGCAACGGCCTATTACGTGGTGCAGCGCACCTGCCAGGTGCGCTTGTTCTCCGACAAGCTCGCGGCGTTCACATTCTGGGGCTGGCAGCTGGTGATCCTGGCGACTGCCATCACGCTGCCGCTGGGCCTGAACAGCAGCAAGGAATACGCCGAAATGGAGTGGCCGATCGACGTGCTGATCGCGCTGGTCTGGGTGTCCTTCGCCGTGGTGTTCTTCGGCACGGTGGGCACGCGCCGGGTCAAGCACATCTATGTGGCCAACTGGTTCTACGGCGGCTTCATCCTGGCCATCGCGCTGCTGCACATCGTCAACAGCGCGGCGCTGCCGGTCGGCCTGTTCAAGTCCTACTCGGCCTATGCCGGCGTGCAGGACGCCATGGTGCAGTGGTGGTACGGCCACAACGCCGTGGGCTTCTTCCTGACCACCGGCTTCCTGGGCATGATGTACTACTTCATCCCCAAGCAGGCCGAGCGCCCGGTGTACAGCTACCGCCTGTCCATCGTCCACTTCTGGGCGCTGATCTTCACCTACATGTGGGCCGGCCCGCACCACCTGCACTACACCGCGCTGCCCGACTGGGCGCAGAGCGTGGGCATGGTGTTCTCGCTGATCCTGCTGGCACCCAGCTGGGGCGGCATGATGAACGGCATCATGACGCTGTCGGGCGCCTGGCACAAACTGCGTGACGACCCCATCCTGCGCTTCCTGATCGTGTCGCTGTCGTTCTACGGCATGTCCACGTTCGAAGGCCCGATGATGTCGATCAAGACCGTCAACGCGCTGTCGCACTACACCGATTGGACGGTGGGCCACGTGCACTCCGGCGCGCTGGGCTGGGTCGGCCTGATCACCATCGGCTCCATCTACTACCTGCTGCCGCGTCTGTTCGGCCAGCGTCAGATGTACAGCATCAAGGCCATCGAGGTGCATTTCTGGATTGCCACCATCGGTATCGTCGTGTACATCGCCGCGATGTGGATTGCCGGCGTGATGCAGGGCCTGATGTGGCGTGCAGTCAACGCCGACGGCACGCTGACCTACACCTTCGTCGAATCGGTCAAGGCCACGTATCCGTTCTACGTGCTGCGCCTGATCGGTGGTCTGCTGTACCTGAGTGGCATGGTGGTCATGCTGTGGAACATGCTCAAGACCATCGCTGCCGGCCGTGTGGTCCAGGTTCAGATTCCCGCGGTCGCGGCCCACGCCTGATCAGAGGAGGTAAGGAATCATGGCAGCAGAAAAAATCACCGGCCACGCCAAGATCGAAACCAACAACTTCCTGATGATCGTGCTGATCCTGCTGGTGGTCTCTGTCGGAGGCCTGGTGGAGATCGTGCCGCTGTTCTTCCAGAAGTCGACCACGCAGCCGATCGAGGGTCTCAAGCCCTACACCGCGCTGCAGGTCGTGGGGCGCGACGTGTACGTTCGCGAGGGCTGCAACAACTGCCACACGCAGATGGTGCGCCCGTTCCGCGCCGAGGCGCTGCGCTATGGGCCGTATTCGGTGGCGGGTGAGTTCGTGTACGACCACCCGCACCTGTGGGGCAGCAAGCGCACCGGACCGGACCTGGGGCGCGTGGGCGGCCGCTACAGCGACGACTGGCACCGCGCGCACCTGAACAACCCGCGCGATGTGGTGCCCGAGTCGAACATGCCGGCCTACCCCTGGCTGGAAAAGAACGCCGCCAACGCCGGCACGATCCAGGCGCACATGCGCGGCCTGCGCACGCTGGGCGCGCCCTACACCGACGAGGAAATCGCCAAGGCGCCGGAAGAGGTGAAGGGTAAAACCGAAATGGACGCCGTCATCGCCTACCTGCAGGTGCTGGGCATTCACCGCAAGTAAGTCTGGTCAAGCATCATCATGGACATCAACCTTCTGCGCAGCATCGTGACCGTGGTGGCGTTTGTCGTCTTCATCGGCATCGTCGCCTGGGCCTGGTCGCGCCGCAACAAGGCGCGGTTCGACGAGGCGGCGCGTTTGCCTTTCGAGCAGGATTGACCCAGTACGGCACAGCCAGCAGGCAAGGAACAAAAAATGAGCGACTTCACGAGCAATTTCTGGTCGATTTTCATCACGGGCATCACGCTGCTCGGCATCTTCGGCTGCCTGGCCCTGTTGTGGATCAGTGGCAAGACCAAGGCCATGACGGCCGCGGACAACACCACGGGTCACGTCTGGGACGGTGATCTGCGCGAGATGAACAACCCGCTGCCGCGCTGGTGGGTGGGCCTGTTCATCATCACCTGCGTGTTCTCGCTGGCGTATCTTTACCTCTATCCCGGCCTCGGTTCGTACAAGGGCTCGCTGGGCTGGACGCAGGTCGGCCAGTTCGAGACCGAGGTGGCGCGTGGCAACGAGCAGACGGCACCCATCTACGCGGCGTTCGCGGGCAAGAGCACCGAGGACCTGGCCAAGGACCCGCAGGCCATGGCCATCGGCGACCGCCTGTTCATGAACAACTGCGCGCAATGCCATGGTTCGGACGCACGCGGCAGCACCGGGTTCCCCAATCTGACCGACGCGCAATGGAACTGGGGTGGCACGCCGGAGCACATCCACGCGTCCATCGCCCAGGGCCGCACCGGCATCATGACGCCCATGGCGGCGGCCGTCGGTTCGTCCGATGACGTGCGCAACCTGGCCAACTACGTGCTCAACCTGTCGAACTCGCCGCACGACTCGGTGCGCGCCAACCTCGGCCGCGACAAGTTTGTGGCGTGCGCCGCCTGCCATGGCGCGGACGGCAAAGGCAACCAGGCTCTGGGCTCGCCCGATCTGACCAGCGGCGTGTTCGTGCACGGCCCCGGCGTCGAGGCGCACATCGTCGACATGATCAACAACGGCAAGACCGGCGTCATGCCGGCCTGGGAAAGCAAGTTCACGCCCGAACAACTGAACGTGCTGACGGCCTACGTGTGGGGCAAGGGCGGTGGCGTGGCCGGTGCCGCACCCGCGGCAGCGGCCCCTGCAACTGCCGCACCGGCTGCTCCGGCCGCCGCGGCGCCTGCAGCCGGTGATGCGGCTTCGGTGGTGGTCGAGAACGGTGTGGTCAAGTTCTTCTTCGCCACCGGCAAGGCCGACCTCGCTGCCGGTGCCGACACGGCCTTGGCCGACGTGATCGCCGGCGTGCAGGCCGGCAAGAAAGCCGTGGTGAGCGGTTTCGTCGACAGCAGCGGCAACGCAGCGCAGAACGAGGAACTGGCCAAGCAGCGTGCCTTCGCGGTGCGCGACCAGCTCAAGGCGCTGGGTGTGGCTGAAGACAGCATCGAGCTGAAGAAGCCGGAGAACATCGAAGCCGGTGCCGGCGCCCAGGCGCGCCGCGTGGAGGTCAACCTCGTGTGAGCGAGCGAGGGGGCCGCGTGGTCGCCCGACGATTCGGATAACTCCTGATTCGATAGCTGGCAGCGCAGGTCCCATCTTGGTTGGCATCGTTTTGTGCTTGATGTCAACAGCGTGATGGGGCGCGGTGCGCCTCTTTTTCTGGAGTGACCTGGCTGGCTGCGGGCGATGGATGGCTGACCGCGGCGCGCCAGAGAGGGACGTACTAGACTTCAGCCATCCTTTGTCTCTTGACAGACAGGTTGATGTGAGCAAGTCGCCCCCTTCCGATAAAACCGCTGCTGGCATCGCTGGCGACGAAGTGATGGTGTCTCTGTACGAGGCCCAGAAGAAGATCTACCCGCGCAGCGTGACGGGTCTGTACACCAAATGGCGCTGGTTCTTCGTTTTCGCCACCCAGATCTTCTTCTATGGCATGCCCTGGCTGCAGTGGGGCGATCGGCAGGCCATGCTTTTCGATCTGGATGCACGGCGCTTCTACATCTTCGGCCTGGTCCTGTACCCCCAGGACGTCATCTACCTCGCGGCCATCCTCATCATCTCGGCCATGTTGCTGTTCCTGTTCACGGCGGTGGCAGGACGGCAGTGGTGCGGCTATACCTGTCCGCAGACGGTCTACACCGAGATCTACCTCTGGATCGAGCGCAGGATCGAAGGTGACCGCTCGGCCCGCATGCGGCTCGACGCCGCGCCGATGTCGGCCGCCAAATTCTCGCGCAAGGCGCTCAAGCAGGTCGTCTGGATCGCGTTCGGCCTTTGGACGGGCTTCACCTTCGTCGGCTACTTCACGCCCATCCGCGAACTCGCCGGCCATGTGCTGAGCTGGACGCTCGGTCCGTGGGAAATTTTCTGGATCTTCTTCTACGGCTTCGCCACCTACGGCAACGCCGGCTACATGCGCGAGCAGGTGTGCAAGTACATGTGCCCCTACGCGCGCTTCCAGAGCGCCATGTTCGACAAGGACACGCTCATCGTCACCTACGACGCCAAGCGCGGCGAGCCGCGCGGCGGGAGGTCCAAGAGCGCCGATCCCAAGGCGCTGGGCCTGGGTGATTGCGTCAACTGCACCCTGTGCGTGCAGGTGTGCCCGACCGGCATCGACATCCGCAACGGCCTGCAGTACGAGTGCATCAGCTGCGCGGCCTGCATCGACGTCTGCGACGACGTCATGGACAAGGTCGGCTATCCGCGCGGCCTGATCCGCTATTCCACCGAACACGCGCTGGAACAAGGCTGGGGCGGCAAGCAGATCCTGCGCCACGTGCTGCGTCCCCGCGTGCTGATCTATTCCGCCATCCTGGCGGCGGTCACCATTGCACTGATCGCCAGCCTGTTCCTGCGCACGCCCTTCAAGGTCGACATCGTGCGCGACCGTGCCACCCTGGCACGCCTGGTCGAAGGCGGCAAGATCGAGAACGTCTACCGCATCCAGGTCATGAACGCGACCGAGCGGCCGCAGACCTTCACCCTGTCGGCCGACGGCCTGCCGGGGCTGGAACTGGTCACCGACAAGACCGTCACCATCGACGGCGCGCAATCCCTGTGGGTGCCGGTGCGTCTGCAGCTGCCCTGGGGCACGGCCAACGCCGGCTCGCACGAGATTCACTTCAACGTGCAGGCACCGGGCGTGGGCGAGGTGCGCGAGAAATCCGTCTTCATGGTTCCAAGGTAAGCATCGATGAGCACTCTTCCTTCTTCGCCCGCCGTGGCACCGCACTCCGGCCCGTGGTGGAAGCACCCCATCATGTGGATGGTGGTGGGTGGCCCCACCGTCGTGGTGGTGGCCTCCTTCATCACGCTGTACCTGGCCATCAGTCGTCCCGACCCGGTGTATTCGGACGCCCGGCGGCCCGATGCGCCGGTCGTGCAGCCGGCCGATGAGGTGGGCAAGGCCGAACTGACACCCGCCATGCAGGCGCGCAACCATGCGGCCACCGGCGGCCTGCCCAAGGGCGCCGAGGCGCCCGCCTCGGCGGCGGCCCCTGCCCAGCGCTGAATTTCATCAACCGTCCTGATAGGAACGATGCCCATGCTGCGTGAACGATTGATGTGGATCGCCTGGCCTGCCTTTCTGGTGGCCGCGGTGCTGGAGATGATGGTCTTCGCCGTGCTCGACCCGGAGATGCTGACGCTGTTCGGCGAGCGTGCCGGCTGGTCGCGCTACGCGGTCTACACCGTCACCTTCTTCATCTTCTGGTTCATGATGATGGTGTCCAGCGCGCTGACCACCTTGCTGGCCATGTCGCCGTTCGAGCTCAACCGGCGCAAGACGGCGTCGCTGCCGCCCTCGCACCACTGACCGGGTGCCGGCAGGGCGCTGTTGGATTCGGAGGAAATGGTGCCTCAGCCGGCACCAGCTCTGCGCAAGAAGCTATCTTTAGCGTAGCAAATCTGCGGCACAGAGAAAGAAGAAGGTGACGAGCCTTTGCCCCGGCACTGGCTCCAAAGTTAGGGCTGCTTGGTTCCCCACCTGACCCGGTTGGCTCCTTCACCATGCGGGAAGGCCCGTCGCGGCCTATTGTACGGCTTGCAGCCTTCGCTGCGCTTCGGCGGGGCCGAAGCTGAGGGCCAGTAGGTTCAGCACCTCGCCGCGCAGCATCGCCAGTTCCTCGGCGTCATGGCTTTCGGCCAAGCGCACCGTCAGTCGGCCGGCACGCGGATGCCGGCAATCGGCCAGCGTGTCGATCAGCGCCGCGGCCTGCGGGTGAATGTCGATGTCGGCCAGATCGGCAAGAGCCGTGTCCGGCGATTCCAGGCGGTGCAACATGGCAAGTGGCGACGGCTTGTCGACGACAAACCGATACCGTTGTTTCTGTTGCGGTGCAGCATACCCTGTTTGGCGCCGACGGGGTGGCTTCCGTGGGGTTTCCGCGTCGTTTCCGAGTCGATCCTCTAATCCGGGGCGTCGCGCTTTCGCCCCGTAGAATCCAGCCCATGTCGTACTTGGTTCTGGCCCGCAAATACCGTCCGCGGAATTTCTCCGAAATGGTGGGTCAGGAGCACGTCGTGCAGGCGCTGACCAATGCCCTGACGCAGCAGCGGCTGCACCACGCCTACCTGTTTACCGGCACGCGCGGCGTTGGCAAGACCACGGTGTCGCGCATCCTGGCCAAGTCGCTCAACTGCACCGGCGCCGACGGGCAGGGCGGCATCACCGCCACGCCCTGCGGCGTGTGCCCGGCCTGCACCGACATCGACGCCGGCCGCTTCGTCGACTACACCGAGCTCGACGCCGCCAGCAACCGCGGAGTGGACGAGGTGCAGGGCCTGCTCGAGCAGGCCGTCTACAAGCCGGTGCAGGGCCGCTTCAAGGTCTTCATGATCGATGAAGTGCACATGCTCACCAACACCGCCTTCAACGCCATGCTGAAGACGCTGGAGGAACCGCCCGAATACCTCAAGTTCGTGCTCGCCACCACCGACCCGCAGAAGGTGCCGGTCACGGTGCTGTCGCGCTGCCTGCAGTTCAACCTGCGGCCGATGGCGCCCGAGACCGTGCTGGCGCACCTGAGCACCGTGCTGGCGGCCGAGAACGTGCCGGCCGATGCCGGCGCGCTGCGCCTGCTGGCGCGCGGCGCGCGCGGCTCGATGCGCGATGCGCTCAGCCTGACCGACCAAGCCATCGCTTTCGGCTCCGGCCGCCTGGAAGAGGCCACCGTGCGCCAGATGCTGGGCAGCGTGGACCGCAGCGTGGTGTTCAGCCTGATCGGCGCGCTGGCCGCGGGTGACGGCAAGGCGGTGGTCGATCTGGTCGAGCAGCTGCGCGCCGCCGGCCAGTCGGCCGCCACCACGCTGGAAGACATGGCCAGCGTGCTGCAGCGCATGGCCGTGCAGCAGGCCGTGCCCGACATGCCGGTCGATGAGACCGACCCCGACGCGCAGGAAACCGCGCGGCTGGCCACCTTGCTGCCGGCCGACGAGACGCAGCTGCTCTACAGCCTGTGCATCCACGGCCGGGCCGAGCTGGGCCTGGCCCCCGACGACTACACCGGCCTGACCATGGTGTTGCTGCGGCTGCTGCCGTTCAAGACCGGCGCCGCACCCCAGGCCAGCGCCGCGGCTGAAAAAACTCTGAAGCCGGCTGAGGCAGCGACGGCGCGTGCCGCCAGCGTGGCCGCAGCGTCGCCAGCGGTGCGTGTCGATGCGCCGGCGGTGGCGCCGCCGGTGGTGCCTGTGGCCCAGCCTGCGGCCCCCGAACCCGACGAATCCCCGCCGACGACTGGGGCGACGATGGCGGCTTCGCGCCGCCCGATGCCCAGCCCGCGGGCGAACCGGCGTTCGAAGATGCCGGCGACGAGCTGCCGCTGGCGCCGCCCTTGGCCGAGCACCCGCCCTTGCAGCCGCTGCCGGTGCGCCCGCAGATGCCGCGCACCGTTCAAGAGGAAAAACAGGCTGCAGCGCCCGCCCCGCGGGCGCCGGCAGCTTCTGAAATCGTAGCAGTCAAGGTGCGCGAAGGCAGCGATTCGCAGCAGCCCGAGCCGCGGCCGGTGCTCACCGAGCTGCCCGCCGTGGTACCGGGTGCCGAGGGCGACTTCTGGCACGCCGTGGTGCAGGACCTGGTGGCGCGCGAGGCCATCACCGCGCTGGTGCGCGAACTGGCGCTGCAGTCGCAGCTGGTGGCGCGCACCGATGGGCAGTGGACGCTGCGCATCGAAAGCGAATCACTCGGCCAGTCGGCCGCGCGCGAGCGCCTGCAGGCGGCGCTGGCCGAGGCCGGGCACGCCGTGCGCCTGCAGGTTGAGATCGGCGCCGTCAGCGACAGCCCGGCGCGCCGCAACAGGATCGCCGCCGACCAGCGCCTGAAGGCCGCCGAATCGCTGCTGCTGGCCGACCCGTTCGTGCAGGAAATGATCCGCGACTTTGGGGCGAAAATCGTCCCCGGAAGCATCAAGCCGCTTTGATGCGTTGAATCTGAACCCGAAGGAAGAGAACCGATGTTCAACAAAGGACAACTCGCCGGCCTGATGAAACAGGCCCAGGCCATGCAGGACAACCTGAAGAAGGCGCAGGACGAACTGGCGCTGATGGAAGTGGAGGGCGAATCCGGCGCCGGCCTGGTGAAAGTGCTGATGACCGCCAAGCACGACGTCAAGCGCGTCACCATCGACCCCAGCCTGCTGGCGGACGACAAGGACATGCTGGAAGACCTGGTCGCCGCCGCCTTCAACGCCGCCGTGCGCAAGGCCGAGGAACTGTCGGCCGAGAAGATGGGCAAGCTGATGCCGGCGGGCATGCCGGGGATGCCACCGGGGATGAAGTTCCCGTTCTAAACAAGGTACATCCCCTGAGGCGCTGAAGCGCCTTCCCCTTCTCTCTTCGGGAAGGGGACAACGCCAGCGGCCGGCGCAGGTCCGTCCGCGGCGTTCGCTGGCACGGCCTGCTCCGCGGCCATTCGACCTGCAGCGTGATGGCATATCCTCCAACGTGATGAGCGACACCCACAGCCTCGACACCCTGATCCAGTCGCTGCGGCGCCTGCCGGGGTGGGCGTGCGCTCGGCGCAGCGCATGGCGTTCCACCTGCTGCAGCACGACCGCGAGGGCGCGCAGCTGCTGGCGCGATCATTGCAGGACGCGGTGGCCAACGTGCGCCATTGCGCGCTGTGCCACACCTTCACCGAGGGCGAGGTGTGCGACACCTGCCTGGACGAACGGCGCGATGCCACCAAGCTGTGCGTGGTCGAGACGCCCGCCGACCAGGCGGCGCTGGAGCGCACGGCGGCCTTCAAGGGGCGCTACTTCGTGCTCATGGGCAAGCTCAGCCCGCTCGATGGAGTGGGCCCACGCGACATCGGCGTGCATAAGCTGATCGAGCGCGCCAGCGATGGCGTGGTGCAGGAGGTGATCCTGGCCACCAACTTCACGGCCGAGGGCGAGGCGACGGCGCACGTGATCGGCCAGGCGCTGAAGAGCCGCGGCCTGACGGTGACGCGCCTGGCGCGTGGCGTGCCGGCCGGCAGCGAGCTGGAGTACGTCGACCTGGGCACCATCGCCCACGCGCTGGTGGACCGGCGCTGACGGCGCGGCACAACCAACTGTTTTTGCTTGATGATCAGGAAGTCTCAGGCAGCGTTGTGGGAGCGGGCTGGCCCGCGATGAGGCGTTTCGTCGCCACCCACGCTGGATCGCGGGCAAGCCCGCTCCCACACAGCGGATGCGGTCCGCGCGTCATCGGAGACTTCTCGATAGTCAATTTGTTTTTGATAGCTGTCGGCGCTTGCCAGCAAAGCGCTGCGGCCCGTTTTCATTCAATCGTCATGACCGCTGCCCACGTTCCCGCTTTCAGCATCGCCCATTGGTGCATCCTCATCGCCGCGCTGCTGCCGCTGCTGTGTTCGTTCATTGCCAAGTGGGGCCAGCTGGGCAGGCCGCGCAGCCAGGGCGGTTACGACAACGCCGACCCGCGCGGCTGGCTGGCGCGGCAGGGCGACTGGCGCGCCCGGGCCAACGCGGCGCAGGCCAACAGCTTCGAGGGGCTGCCGTTCTTCATCGGCGCGGTGCTGGCGGCGCTGCAGCTGGGGGCGCCGCAGGCGCGCGTCGATCTGCTGGCGCTGCTGTACGTGCTGCTGCGGCTGGGCTTCATCATCACTTACGTCGGCGGCCTGGCCACGCTGCGCAGCGCGGTGTGGGGGCTGGCCTTCGCGGTCAACGTGGCGATCCTGTTCCAGGGCTGGCGTTGATCGGGTATGGCGCGCTGTGCGCCATATACTCCCCATATAGTTGGCTTGCAGCGCCTGTTATAAGGGCGTTGAATTCATATACTCCCTATTTTTCGGTGATCCAGACGCTGCAGGATGCAACCAGCAGGCTGCTGCCCGCGGCTGCGCCATTGCGCGCCGGGCAGTGACATGCGATGCGCATGCGCGCCGAATCACCTGCGCGACAGGTTCTAAGCACTAACCCGATTCGGGCTCGACCCGATGCCGGCATGGGTGCCTTGGGCTACCGTCAGGTAGTTGCCGAAGCCATGCCCACCCCTGTATTCGTCCCCCACTGGTTCCTGATCTGTCGCGCCGCCAGTGGCTGTGGGGCGCTGCGGCGGCGGCGCTGCTGGGCCAGGGCCTTGCCCACGCCCAACAGCGGCCTGAAAAACCCCGGCTCACCCTGGCCCTCGGCGGCAAGACCGCGCTGTACTACCTGCCGCTGACCATTGCCGAGCAACTCAAGTACTTCAGCGCCGAAGGGCTGGAGGTGGACCTGCAGGACCACGCCGGCGACAGCCTGGCGCAGCAGGCGCTGCTGCAGGGCCAGGCCGATCTGGCCGCAGGCGGGTTCGAGCGCGTGATCCTGCTGCGCCAGCACGGTGTCAACTGCCGCGCCTTCGCCGCGCTGGGGCGCGCGCCGCAGCTGGTGTTCGCGGTCAATGCGCGCACGCTGCCGAACTTCAAGCACCTGGTGCAGCTCAAGGGCCGGCGCGTTGGCGTGACGGCCCTGGAGGCCACCAGCCACTGGTTCGCGCGCATGCTGCTGGCGCGCGCTGGCGTGTCGCCGGCCGATGTGGAGTTCGTCGGCGTCGGCACCTCCACCGCCGCCGTCGGCGCGCTGCGCGAGGGGCGCATCGACGCCATCTCCGACATCGACCCGGTGATGACCCAGCTCGAGCTGCGCGGCGACATCCGCGTGGTGGCCGACACGCGCTCGCTGCGCGGCACGCAGGAGCTGTACGGCGGGCCCATGCCGGGCGGCTGCGTCTATGCGCCGCAGGCGTTCGTGGTGCGTTACCCGAACACCGTGCAGGCCGTCGCCAATGCGGTGGTGCGGGCGCTGAAGTGGCTGCAGACGGCCGGCCCCAGCGACATAGTGCGTGCCGTGCCCGAGTCCTACATGTACGGCGACCGCGCCATCTACCTGGCGGCGCTGGAGAAGGCGCGCGAGGCGCTGTCGCCCGATGGCATGGCGGCCGAAGAAGGCGTGGCCACGGCGCACCGGGTGGTGGCGCAGTACCCCAATGGCAGCGCTGCCGTGCGTTCGCAGGCGCCGGGAACCACCTACACCAACGATTTCGCGCGGCGCGCCAAGGCGAAGTTCCAGGTGTCCGGCCTGTCGCGCGACGCGACCGGGGCCTGACGCGACAACCCGCTCAGGAACACAAGCGCTGTCCGGGCCGCTTGGTCATCAGTAAGTCTCCGATGACGCGCGGCCCTCATCCGCTGTGTGGGAGCGGGCTTGCCCGCGATGAGGCGCCTCGTCGCCAACAACGCTTGATCGCCGGCAAGCCCCTCCGCCACGCTGTCTGAGGCTTGTCGGCAGGGCGTGTCATCCAACGAAAGCCCACCCTTCGGGCCGCGCCTGGCGCTACAGCCTGACACGTGCTGCGGCGCGCGCCGCAATCAGCGCCGGGTGTTGTTGGCCTTGGCCTTGGCGGCGGCTTTCGGCGCCGCCTTGGCGCTGCCGGTCCTGGCCACGGGCTTCTTGCCGGCGGCGGGCTGCGCGCGTGCGGGGCTGCCTTCTTGTGGGCGCGGCGGTCGGCGCTGTCGCGGCCCTTGGCGGCGCGGGTGCTGCCGGCCTTGCCCTTGGGTGCCTGTTCGGCGCGCGCGTTGCCGCGCGCCGACGAGCGCGCAGCGCGGCTTTCGCCGCGCTCGCTGCGTGCCGTTTCGGCGTTGTCGCGGGCCGCGGCGGCGCTGGCGCGCACCGGCAGGTACAGCACCACGGCCTGGCCGCGCTTCAGGCCGGCGCGCGCGCCCATCTTGTTCCAGCCGGCCACGGTGGCGGCGGGCAGGTCGTAGCGCGCGGCGATGGTGGCGATGGAATCGCCCCGGCGCGCGCGCTGGTGCGGCGCAGCACGATCTCGGGCGTGTAGGCCAGGCGCGCGTTGTTCACCACATGCTCGGCCACGGCGCCGGCGCCCTGGCCGTTGCGGCGCACCAGCACGGTGGAGCCGCTCTTGATCACCATGCCGCGCGGGATGTTGTTCATCTCGCGGAAGTCGTCCTCGTTCATGCCGAAGCGGCTGGCGACCTCGCGCGAGGGCAGGTTGGACGGCGCCACCCAGGCCGTCCACGAGGCCAGCGAGCCCGGCGCGGCGGCCGCCAGGTTCTTCTTGAAGATGTCGGCGTTGTTCCACGGCAGCAGGATCTGCGGCGTGCCGGTGGCGAAGATGACCGGCTTGCGCTGCGACGGGTTGAGCGCGCGGAAGTCCTCCAGTCGCACGTCGGCCAGGCGCGCGGCGGTTTCAACGTCGATGTCGTTCGTGATGTCGACGGTGTCGAAGAACGGGTGGTTCTCGATCAGCGGCAGCACGCTGCCGAACTGCTGCGGGCTGGCGATGATGTTCTTCACCGCCTGCAGCTTGGGCACGTAGTTGCGTGTCTCGGCGGGCATGTTCAGGTCGTTGTAGCCGGTGCCCAGGCCGGCGGCCTGGTTGCGCTCGATGGCGCGCCGGACGTTGCCCTGGCCCCAGTTGTAGGCGGCCAGCGCCAGGTGCCAGTCGCCGAACATGTCGTGCAGCTTCTGCAGGTAGTCGAGCGCGGCGCGGGTCGAATCCAGCACGTTGCGCCGGTCGTCGCGGAAGATGGTCTGGCGCAGCTGGAAGTCGCGCCCCGTGGCCGGCATGAACTGCCACATGCCCGCCGCCTTGGCGCTGCTGACGGCCTGCGGGTTGAACGCCGATTCGATGTAGGGCAGCAGCGCCAGCTCGGTCGGCATGCCGCGCAGCTCCAGCTCTTCGACGATGTGGAAGATGTACAGGCGCGAGCGGTCGACCATGCGCTCGATGTAGTCGGGCCGCGTGCTGTACCACTGCTCGTGGCGCTGCACCAGCTCGCCCTCCAAGTCGGGCATGGCGAAGCCGCGGCGCACGCGGTCCCACAGGTCGGCCGGTGCCTCGACCGACTGCACGCGGCTGCCCTGCAGCTCGGACACCGTCACCGCCGGCATCTCGCCCGCGCCACGCACCGGGCCGCTGGTGGTGGCCACGGGCGAGCCGGGTTCGGCGCTGCTGTCGGGGGTTGATCCGGGCGCGGCGCAGCCGGCCACGATGGCGACGCTGGCGGACAGCGCCAGTCCTTGGTACCACTTCATCTGAATTCGTTCTTCCATTCGCGAAGCGCGGCGAACACCGCCACGTCGCCGGTTGCTGAAGGTGTGCGCGCCTGCACCGCCTGGGTGACGGCGGGTTCGCGGCTGCGCAGGAAAGGATTGATCGCCCGCTCGGTGCCGATGCTGGACGGCAGCGTGGGCTGGCCGGCTTCGCGCAACTGCTGGCAGTGGCGCTGGTAGTCGGCCAGCACGCGGTTGCCGGGCTCCACCGCGCAGGCAAAGCGCAGGTTGCCGAGCGTGTATTCGTGCGCGCAGCACACCCGCGTGTCGGCCGGCAGGGCGGCCAGCGTGTCGAGCGAGGCCAGCATCTGCGCCGGCGTGCCCTCGAAGATGCGGCCGCAGCCGCCCGAGAACAGCGTGTCGCCGCAGAACAGCAGCGGCGCGCCAGCCACGGCGTCGGCAAAGTAGGCGATGTGCCCGGCCGTGTGGCCCGGCACGTCGATGACGCGAAAGCGGATGCCCAGCGCCTGCACTTCATCGCCACCGTGCAGCGGGGTGAAGGGCTCGGGGATGCGCTCGCGCGCCGGGCCGAACACCTGCGCGCCAGTGGCAGCCCGCAGTTCGGCCACGCCGCCGGTGTGATCGCCGTGGTGGTGCGTGACTAGAATGCTGGCCAGTTGCAGCCCCCGCTGGTCGAGCGCCGCGCGCACCGGCGCGGCATCCCCAGGGTCCACCACCAAGGCTTGCTGGCCGTCGTGCAACAACCAGAAGTAGTTGTCGTCGAAGGCGGGCAGTGCGATCAAATCCATGAGCAAGGGATTATAAAAACCAATGCCACTGCCCCGGCCTGTGCAACCCATCTTTACATCGTTGTCGCTCCAGGCGATGCGCTGGTCGGTGCGCCGGCAACGGGGCTGCGCAGCAAGCCCCTCCGATGGCCGCGGCGCAGGCCACGCCGGAACGCCGTGGCCGGGGTCCCCGGCCGCCGGCGTTGTCCCCCTCGGGGAAGCCGCGCCAGCGGCACAGGGGGCATGGTCCTTCATGAGTGGTTCCAGACCCCGCCCGGCCAGTACTTGCTGGACTGGGAGCGCGCGCAGTTCGACGCCGCGCTGGTGGACGTGTTCGGCTACCACGCGCTGCAGATCGGCCTGCCCGACATTGACGCGCTGGCCGCCAACCGCATGCCGCACCGCTGGCTGGCGCTGACCACGCCGCCGACCGGCCCGGCGCCCGCCGCTGCGCCGCCGCCGCCCGACGGCGGCGAGCCCCGCCGCATCGCCCTGGTCACCGACAGCGCCGCGCTGCCCTTTGCCGAAGCCAGCCTCGACCTGGTGGTGCTGCCGCACACGCTGGAGCTGAGCCCCGACCCGCACGCCACGCTGCGCGAGGTGCAGCGCGTGCTGGTGCACGAGGGCAAGGTGGCCATTGCGGGCCTCAACCCCGCCAGCCTGTGGGGCCTGCGCCAGTACCGCGCGCACCTGTACCGCAGCATGGGCGGCGGCCGCCTGTACCTGCCCGACGCGGGCCAGTTCATCGGCCACTGGCGCCTGCGCGACTGGCTGCGGCTGCTGGATTTCGAGCTGGAAGGCGTCAGCTTCGGCTGCTGGCGGCCGGCGGTGCGCAGCGCCCGCAGCCTGGCGCGCTTTGCCTGGATGGACGGGCTGGGCCAGCGCTGGTGGCCGGTCTTCGGCGCCGGCTACTTCATGGTGGCCGTCAAGCGCAGCCACGGCCCCAAGCTGGTGGGCGCGCACTGGAAGGCCGCGCCGGTAGCCGCGGGTGCTCCTGTATCAATAGCTAACCGCGCCCGCCGTGCGGCCGCGAAACCGAAAAAGACCTTGAATCGCATTGAGATGTTCACCGACGGCGCCTGCAAGGGCAACCCCGGCCCCGGCGGCTGGGGCGTGCTGCTGCGCCACGGCACCACCGAGAAGGAACTGTTCGGCGGCGAGCCGCTGACCACCAACAATCGCATGGAGCTGACCGCCGTCATCGAGGGCCTGCAGGCGCTCAAGCGCCCGTGCGAGGTCGACCTGTACCTGGACAGCCAGTACGTGCGTCAGGGCATCACCGAATGGATTGCCGGCTGGAAGGCCAAGGGCTGGCGCACGGCAGCCAAGCAGCCGGTGAAGAACGTCGACCTGTGGCAGAAGCTGGATGCGCTGGTGAGCGGCGGGCCGCACCGCATCCACTGGCACTGGGTGCGCGGCCACGCGGGGCACGAGGGCAACGAGCGTGCAGACGAGTTGGCCAACCGCGGCGTGCCGGCGCTGCGCTGATCGTGAACCTGCCGGATGGGCCGGCAGTCTCAGCCAGCGTTGTAGGAGCGGGCTTGCCCGCGATGGGGCGCCTCGTCGCTGCGAACGCTTGATCGCGGGCAAGCCCGCTCCCACACAGCGGGTGCGACCCGCGCTTCATCCGAGACTTTTGGATGAACAAGAAAAATGATAGCTGCTTGCGCCTTATATCAAATGATTTCAGATAGATTCACATCTGAAATCCAATCAGAACGTGCGCAAGCAGCTCCTTTTATTGAAGTGAACCCGCCCGATCCCGCACGCCGGCGGTGCCGTTCCACGGGTCTTTGCCAACAGCGCAAACCGCTGGGCGATGCTACATTTTGAGATGGTCGGCGCCGCCGTGGCGCCACAGCAGTTCTGACCTCGTTTTGAAGCGCTCCACCACCCTCATCGCCGTCGTTGCCCTGGCCGGTGCCCTTGGCGCTGCCTGGTGGTTTCAACGCCCGTCCGCTGCACCGCAGGCGCCACCGGCGCCGGCCCGCGCCGGCGGCCCCGGCGCGCCGGGCGGCGGCGCGGGCGCACCGGTGGTGGAGAGCACGCTGGCGCGCCTGCAGCCGCTGAGCGAGCAGATCGAAGCCGTCGGCTCGCTGCGCTCGCGCCAGGGCACCATGGTGCGGGCCGAGGTGGGTGGGCGTGTCACGCAGATCAACTTCCGCGACGGCCAGCGCATTCGCCGCGGCCAGCTGCTGGTGCAGCTCGACGACCGGCTGCAGCGCGCGCAGGTGCAGCAGGCGCAGGCCGAGCTGTCCATCGCCCAGGCCAACCACAAGCGCAACAGCGAGCTGGTGGCGCAGGGCTTCATCAGCCAGCGCGGCGTGGATGAAAGCGCTGCCGCCGTGCAGGTGGCCCAGGCCAGGGCCGAGCTGGCCCGCGCCACCGCCGCGCGCCTGCGGGTGCTGGCGCCGTTCGACGGCGTGGCGGGGCTGCGCAACATCAGCGTGGGCGACTACCTCAAGGAAGGCTCGGACATCGTCAACCTGGAAGACATGGCCGCCATGTACGTCGACTTCCGCCTGCCCGAACGCCTGCAGGCGCGCGTGCGGCCGGGCCAGTCGGCGCGCGTGCAGGTCGAGGCGCTGCCCGACCGCGCCTTCGCCGCCGTGGTGCAGGCGGTCGATCCGCAGATCGACGCCGACGGCCGCAGCCTCAATGTGCGCGGCTGCATCGACAACCGGCTGCTGCAGCTGCGCCCCGGCATGTTTGCGCGCGTCAACACGCGCCTGGGCGACGACCGGCCCGCGCTGATGGTGCCCGAGGAGGCCATCGTCTCGCAGGGCGGGCGCCAGAGCGTGATCCGCCTGCTGCGCGCCGAGGGCAAGGACGGCCAGCCGGGCTGGACCAGCCAGCGCGCGGACGTGCAGACCGGCACCCGGCTGGCGGGGCAGGTGGAGATCGTGCGCGGCCTGGCCGACGGCGACCGCATCGTCACCGCTGGCCAGCAGCGCATTCAGCGCGATGGCGCGCCGGTGCGCCTGGCCGAGCCGCCCGCCAACGGCGCGCCCGATGGCGCGGCGCCGGCCGCCAGCGCGGCCGCCGCGGCACAGCCGGCCGTGGCCGCGCTGCCCTGGGCCGAAACGGCGGCCGGCCCCGGCCCGTGCGGCGCCGTCGCCGCGCGCTGACCGGCACCCGCCATGCAGCTGGCCGAAGTCTCCATCCGCCGCCCGGTGTTCGCCACCGTGCTGTCGCTGCTGATTCTGCTGATCGGCGCGGTGAGCTACACGCGGCTGGCGGTGCGCGAATACCCCAAGATCGACGAGCCGGTGGTGACGGTGCGCGTGCACTACGGCGGCGCCTCGGCCGAGGTGATCGAGACGCAGGTCACCAAGCCGCTGGAGGATTCGATCGCCGGCATCGACGCGGTGGACGTGCTGACCTCCATCAGCCGCCCCGAGGATTCGCAGATCAGCGTGCGCTTCCGGCTCGAGAAGGATGCCGACACCGCCGCCGCCGAGGTGCGCGACCGCGTCTCGCGCGTGCGCAACCGGCTGCCGCAGGCCATCGACGAGCCGGTCATCGCCAAGGTCGAGGCGGATGCATTTCCGGTCATCTGGCTGGCGTTTTCCAGCGACACGCGCTCGCGGCTGGAGATCAACGACCTGGTCAACCGCATCGTCAAGGCGCGCCTGCAGACGGTGACCGGCGTGGCCGATGTGCGCATCTTCGGCGAGCGCAAGTTCGCCATGCGCGTGTGGCTCGACGCCGACAAACTGGCCGCCTTCCGCCTGACCACGCAGGACGTGGAAGACGCCATCCGGCGCCAGAACCTTGAGCTGCCGGCCGGCCGCATCGAATCGCAGCAGCGCGAGTTCTCGGTCGTCTCGCAGACCGACCTGACGACGCCGGCGCAGTTCAGCGACGTGGTGGTGAAGACGGTGAACGGTTTTCCGGTGCGCATCCGTGACGTCGGCCGGGTGGAGGAGGGCGCCGCCGACGAGCGCAGCGCGGTGCGGCTGAACGGCCGCTCGGCCATCTCGGCCGGCGTGATCCGCCAGACCACGGCCAACCCGCTGGAGCTGTCGAAGGGCGTGCGCGCCATGCTGCCGCGCCTGCAGGAGGATTTGCCGCCCGACGTGAAGATCGACATCGCCAACGACAACTCGGTGTTCATCGACCGCGCGGTGAAAAGCGTCTACACCACCATTGCCGAGGCGGTGGCGCTGGTGGCGCTGGTGATCTTCGTGTTCCTGCGCACGGTGCGCGCGTCCATCATTCCCATCGTCACCATCCCGGTCAGCCTGATCGGCTCGTTTGCGCTGATGCAGTTGGCGGGCTTCTCGATCAACACGTTGACGCTGCTGGCGCTGGTGCTGGCCATCGGCCTGGTGGTGGACGACGCCATCGTGATGCTGGAGAACATCTACCGCCACATCGAGGAGGGCATGGCGCCGTTTGCCGCCGCCATCCACGGTGCGCGCGAGATCGGCTTTGCCATCGTCGCCATGACGCTCACGTTGGCGGCGGTGTATGCGCCGCTGGCCTTCACGCCCGGGCGCACGGGGCGGCTGTTCGTCGAATTCGCACTGGCGCTGGCCGGCGCCGTGGTGGTGTCGGGCTTCGTGGCGCTCACGCTGTCACCCATGATGTGTTCGCTGCTGCTCAGGCACAACCCCAAGCCCAACTGGTTCGACCGCAGCATGGAGCGCTGGCTCACCGCGTTGGCCAACGGCTACGGCCGCCTGCTGCGCCGCGTGCTGACGGGCTGGCGCTGGCTGGTGGTGGGGGTGATGGCGGCCTGTGCGGTGGGCATCGCGCTGATCTACCCCAACATGCGGCAGGAGCTGTCGCCGCTGGAAGACCGCGGCGTGATCCTGGCCAACGTCAACGCGCCCGATGGCGCCACGCTGGAGTTCACCGACCGCTACGCGCGCCGGCTGGAGGAGATCGGCCAGCAATACCCCGAGTTCGACCGCATCTTCGCCAACATCGGCAACCCCACCGTGTCGCAGGGCAGCGTGGTGTACCGCGCGGTGGACTGGAGCGAGCGCAGCCGCTCCACGCTCGACATCGCGCGCGAGCTGCAGCCCAAGTTCAACCAGCTGGCGGGCATCAACGCCTTTCCGGTCACGCCGCCCTCGCTGGGGCAGGGCTTTCGCGAGCGGCCGGTCAACTTCGTGGTGCAGACTTCCGACAGCTACGAGAACCTCAACCGCGTGATGCGCCAGCTGATGGACGAGGTGGCGAAGAACCCCGGCTTCGTGGCACCCGACGTGGACTTGCGGCTGTCGAAACCGGAGCTGCGCATCGAGGTCGACCGCGAGCGCGCCGCCGACCTGGGCGTCAGCGTTGATGCCGTGGCGCGTGCCATCGAGACCATGCTGGGCGGCCGCCAGGTCACGCGCTACAAGCGCGATGCCGAGCAGTACGACGTCATCGTGCAGACTGCCGCCAGCGGCCGCAGCACGCCGGAGGACATCGACCGCATCCAGCTGCGCGCGCGCGGCGACGTGATGGTGCCGCTGTCGGCGCTGGTGAAGGTGCACGAAAGCGTGTCGCCGCGCGAGCTGAACCACTTCGGCCAGCGCCGCTCGGCCACGCTCACCAGCAATCTGGCGCCCGACTATTCGCTGGGCGAGGCGCTGGCCTTCCTCGACACCACGGCGGGCCAGGTGCTGAAGCCGGGCTACACCACCGACCTGAACGGCATCTCGCGCGAGTTCCGCAGTTCGCAGGGCGCGCTGGTCATCGTGTTCGTGCTGGCGCTGCTGTTCATCTTCCTGGTGCTGGCGGCACAGTTCGAGAGCTTCGTCGATCCGCTCATCATCATGTTCTCGGTGCCGCTGTCGATGATCGGCGCGCTGCTGGCGTTGCGGGCCACGGGCGGCTCGATCAACGTGTATTCACAGATCGGGCTGATCACACTGGTGGGGCTGGTGACCAAGCACGGCATCCTGATCGTCGAATTCACCAACCAGCTGCGCCAGCGTGGCGAGCCGATGCTGGAGGCCTTGATCCACGCCAGCGCCCAGCGCCTGCGCCCCATCCTCATGACCACGGGCGCCATGGTGCTGGGCGCGGTGCCGCTGGCGCTGGCCACCGGCGCGGGGGCTGAAAGCCGCCGCCAGATCGGCTGGGTGATCGTGGGCGGCATGAGCATCGGCACGCTGCTGACGATCTTCGTGGTGCCGACCATGTACGCACTGCTGGCGCGCCAGCGCGTGCCCGGCGCCAGGACCACCCCGGTCGAGTCGCCACACGCCGAGCCGGCGCACGGCGGCTGATGTTGCTTCAATAAATATAGCTTCCAGCGCCCGCCAGATGGCGCCTGGAGGCTGATTTGGCCCTCAACCTCTGTGGGAGCGGCCTTGGCCGCGATGGCGGCATCGCCGCCTCTCGATGGCCTGCTGCCGGTACCTCGGCACCGACGTGTCGAGAGGGAGGCGGGGTATGCTCATCGCCATGTCCCAGCCTGCCGGAGCCCACGCCATGAAGTCCCATCGCCGCCTGTTCCTCTCCGCCGCCGCTGCCACGCTGGCGCTGCCCGCTTGGGCGCGAGACGCCGCACCCACGGCCGGCCCTGCGCTGGACGCGCGCGTGCAGGCCTTCCTGGACAGCAAGCGCGGCGAGTGGCGGCGGGGCGTGAACCTGTGGAACGTGCCCGAGGGCGGCGCGCGGGTGATGCACGACCTGGTGGTGCAGCGCGGCCACCGCCGCATCCTGGACATCGGCACCTCTACCGGGCACAGCGCGCTGTGGCTGGCCTGGGCCGCCAGCAAGACGGGCGGGCGCGTGACCACCATCGAAATCGACCCCGGCCGCCACGCCGAGGCGCTGCGCAACTTCCGCGAGGCGGGGCTGGACGGCTTCATCGACGCCCGGCTGGGCGATGCGCATGAACTGGTGAAGCAGCTGCCGGGGCCGTGGGACTTCGTGTTCCAGGATGCCGACAAGGACTGGTCGCTGAACTACTGGAATGCGCTGAAGGACAAGCTGAGCCCGCGCGCCTGCTACGCGGTGGACCACGTGATGCACTCGCGCTCGCCGGGCATCCGCGGCTTCGTCGAATCGGCGCAGGGCGACGCGCGCTTCGAGCACCGCGTGCACGACATGGGCGGGGGCGACCTGTTCGTGGTGTGCGGCAAGGGCTGAGCGCGCCTCAGAGCAGCTCGACGCCGAAGCGCCGCATCACCCACGCCAGCAGCGCGAAGCACACAACGGTAAGCACCACGCTGCCGGCCAGCGCGCCCCAGAAGCCCCGTGCCGGTGCATCAGCGGGAACAGCGCAAACATGGGCAGCGTGGCCAGCACGTACCAGAAGGTGTACCAAGCGTGGTTGGTGATGCGCTCGGCGGGCTGCTTCTCGAAGTACAGCCACAGCAGCGTGAGCACGGTGACCAGCGGCAGCGCGGCGATCAGGCTGCCGATGCGGTCGCTGCGCTTGGCGACTTCGGAGATGACCACCACCAGCGCGGCGGTGACGAGGTATTTGGTGGCGATCCAGGCCATGGCTGCGGTGATCAGGACGCGGAGGCTGCAGTGTCGCACGGTGGCCTGATGGGAACAGACTTGTGGGAGCGGGCTGGCCCGCGATGGGGCGGTGGTGCAGGGCGATGCGCCCATCGCGGGCCAGCCCGCTCCCACAAGGCGTTGCTGGCGGGCGTCGCACGGTCGGTGGCACGGCGGTTCTGAGGCGAAATCGGCTCGCAGCGCCCACCCAAAAGCGCGGGCAGCTATCTTTGCGATAGCTGTCCGCGCCGCTGGATCAGCGAATCGACCGCTTATTCGCCCGGGTAGCGCTGCATCACATAGGTGCCCGGCGCATCGGCCAGCGCGCGGCTGGCGGGGATGGGCTTGGCCTTGACCGGTGCCGACGAATGCCCGGCCAGCCAGCCCTGCCAGGCGGGCCACCACGAGCTTTCGCCGCGCTCGGCGGTCTGCAGCCATTCGTCGGCGCTGCGCCATTCGCCGCGCTCGGGGCGGGTGGCGATGCGGTAGTTGCGGCGCGGGTGGCCGGGCTGCGACACGATGCCGGCGTTGTGGCCGCCGCTGGTGAGCACGAAGGTGATTTCCACGTCGGTCAGCAGGTGCAGCTTGTAGACCGAGCGCCAGGGCGAGACGTGGTCGCGCTCGGTGCCCACGGCGAACACCGGCATGCGCAGGTCGTTCAGCGACACCGGCTTGCCGCCGACCTCGTAGCGGCCGTGGGCGAAGGCGTTCTTCAGGTACAGCGCCACCAGGTATTCGTGGTGCATGCGCGCCGGCAGGCGCGTGGTGTCGGCGTTCCAGGCCATCAGGTCGTTGCCCTGGTCGCGCTCGCCCATCAGGTATTCGCGCATGCGGCGCGTCCACACCAGGTCGCGCGAGTGCAGGAACTGGAACGAGCCGGCCATCTGCTTGCCGGTGAGGAAGCCCTGGCCCTTGGTCAGGTGGTCCAGCAGGTTGACCTGGCTCTCGTCGATGAACAGGCCCAGTTCGCCCGGCTCGGAGAAGTCGACCTGCGCGGCCAGCAGGCTGAGGGTCTTCAGCGCCGGCAGCTGCTCGTAGCCCTCCACGCCGCCATCGCGCGCCAGGGCCGCGGCGGCCATGGCCAGCAGCGTGCCGCCCAGGCAGTAGCCCATGGCGTGGATCTGCGGCGCGCGGGCGTCGTGGCCGACGGCGCCGATGGCGTCGAGCACGCCCATCTCCAGGTAGTCGTCCATGCTCAGCTCGCGGTCCGACTCGTCGGGGTTGCGCCACGAGATCATGTACACGGTGTGGCCCTGCTCGACCAGGTAGCGCACCATCGAGTTGTGCGGCGACAGATCGAGGATGTAGAACTTCATGATCCACGACGGCACGATCAGCACCGGCTCGGGGTGCACGGTGTCGGTCTGCGGCGCGTAGCGGATCAGCTCGATCAGGTGGTTGCGGAACACCACCTTGCCCGGCGTGGTGGCCACGTTGCCGCCCACCACGAAGCGGCCCTGGTTGGCCACGTCCTCGGCTGTGGGCACGCGCGTGAAGTCGGCCAGCCAGTTCTGCCAGCCCTTGGCCAGCGCGCCGCCGCCGCTTTCAATGGCGTTCTTCAGCACCACCGGGTTGGTGGCCAAGCGGTTGGCGGGCGACATCATGTCGAGGTACTGGCGGGCGAAGAAGTCGACCAGCGCCGTGTGGTGCTCGGTCACGCCCGGCACCTTGGCGGCCTCGCGCCAGAAGGCCTCGGCGTTGCGGAAGCCGGTGCGCCACTGGCTGAACGGCCATTGCGACCATTCCTCGGCGCGAAAGCGCGGGTCGTCGTCCTTCAGCCCTTCGCCCTGGCTGCTGCCGTCGCGCATCTGGGCGGTATCGGTTGCCAGTTGGTTGGCAGCACGGCCAGTTCCATCTGGCGGCCGGGCGAGGCGGCCAGGTGCCAGGCCCAGTCGGCAAACGCCAGGCTGAGCGCGATGGGCGACAGGTTGCCGGCCACGGGCGCCACGGCGGTCTGGATCAGGCGGTCGAGCTTCTGGGTGGGCGTTTCGTCGCTCACGCCGGCGTCGAAGGCCTCGACGCGGGACTCGTTCTGGGCCGCGCGGGCACGGCGGCGGGCGGCGCGGGCAATGGAGGGGTCGTGGCGGTCCATGGGCTTTTTCTCAGGTGATCGGGGGTGGTGTATGAATGCTGTGTCGCCGTCATGGCAATACCGTGACAGGTGCGGTCACACCGGGCTTTGACAAGCAGAATAACCCACCACATCGCCCATTCTTTGACTCGCGTCAAGGCGGAACTTCCCTGAGCGGGCAACATCAGTCCAAAAGTGGGCATGATGTGACCAAAGTCCCATGCCGGCACGACAAGGCTCCGCGCGGCATCGCGCGCGGCCGATCAGAAACAGGAGACAGACATGCCGTACCCCTTCGCACTTCGGCGGCCGTGCAGGCACGCCGGGTCGTCCCCAGGCCGCTGATGAACGCGGTGTTCGACGCCCTGAGCCTGCAGGCCGCCATGTTGGACGTGGTGGCCGCCAGCCATGCCACGCCGCGGCTGATCGGCGAGCGCCAGCAGCAGCGCCTGGTGCGCCTGCTCGAGGCCGCGCGCGCCGTGCCGGTGTACCGCGAGCGGCTGGGCAACGGCCGCCTGCGCTCGTCCGATCTCTCGCGCATGGCGCCGGTGGCCAAGCGCGAGCTGATGGACCGCTTCGACGAGTGGGTGACCCAGCCCGAACTGAAGCTGGACGAGTTGCGCGACTTCGTGTCCGATCCGGCGCGCGCCGCCGAGCCGTACCTGGACCGCTACGTGGTGTGGGAAAGCTCGGGCACCAGCGGGCAGCCGGGCATCTTCGTGCAGGACGCGCACGCCATGGCCGTGTACGACGCGCTGGAGGCCGTGCGCCACCGCCTGCCGGCGCGCGGCGGGCGCGGGCTGTTTGCCGCCTTCGCCGCCTTCGACGTGATGGGCGCCAGCGACCGCACGGCGCTGGTGACGGCCACCGGCGGGCACTTCGCGAGCGTGGTCAGCTTCGAGCGGCTGCGCCGCATCAACCCCTGGCTGGGCGCGGCGTCGCGCAGCTTCAGCCTGCTGCAGCCGGTCGATGAACTGGTGGCGGCGCTCAACGACTTTCAGCCCAGCGTGCTGGCCACCTACCCCACGGCGGCGGCGCTGCTGGCCGACGAGGCCGAGGCCGGCCGCCTGCGCATCAGCCCGCGCTGCGTGGTGACCGGGGCGAAACCCTGGGCAAGGCGGTGCGCCAGCGCATCGCCCAGGTGGCGGGCTGCCAAGTGCGCAACAGCTATGGCGCGTCGGAGTTCCTGCCGCTGGCCTGGGAGTGCGCACACGGCCACCTGCACGTGAACGAGGACTGGGCGCTGCTGGAGCCGGTGGACGAGAAGCTGCGGCCGCTGCCCGCCGGCGTGCGATCGCACAGCGTGCTGCTCACCAACCTGGCCAACCTGGTGCAGCCGCTGATCCGCTACGACCTGGGCGACCAGGTCACCTTCACCGGCCAGCGCTGCGCCTGCGGCTCGGCCCTGCCGGTGATCGAGGTGGAAGGCCGCAGCGACGACGTGATGCAGGTGCCCAGCCAGCGCAAGGGCCAGAAGGTGAGCCTGTTGCCACTGGCGCTGTGCACCGTGGTGGAGGAAGAGTGCGGCCTGTTCGACTTCCAGCTGCAGCAGCAGGGGCCGAGCACGCTGGTGCTGCGCATTCCCCTGCGCGGCGAGGCCGCCGAAGCCGCCATCGGCCGCTGCCGCGACGCGCTGCAGCACTTCGCGCTGCTGCAGGGCGCCGAGCCCATCCGCGTGCTGGGCGAGCCCGGCTGCGATGTGCCGCGCGGGCGCAGCGGCAAGGCCTGCCGCGTGGCGCTTTGACAAGCTGGGGCGTCTCGCGCACGGTGCTCAATGAAGTTGCGCCACCGCGTGACTCTCCGTCGCCACCCGCAGGGGGAGAGGGCAGGGGTGAGGGGGCGCCGCCGCAGGTGGCGCAAGAAGCGCCCCAACCACCCTCATCCCAACCCTCTCCCGCCAGCGGGAGAGGGGTACTTGCGTTGAAGTCCAATGCTTCTGAATTGATAGTGGTTGGCGCTTGTCCAGTCTTGATTTCAAGAAAAAACATCTGAAATCGTTTATTGGCAAGCGCAAGAAGCTATCTTATTGATATCAGGCGCAGCATTCACGCCCCCGCCACCTGCCGCACCCGCGCCTCGCGGATCGGCAGGTTCAGCACCGCCGCCAGCAGCGCCAGCGCGATGTCGGCCCACCACATCCACGTGTAGTCGCCGAACTGCGTGATCGCCAGCCCGCCCAGCCACGCGCCCAGAAAGCCGCCGATCTGGTGCGTCAGCAGCGTCAGCCCGAACAGCGTGCCCAGGTAGCGCACCCCGAACAGCTTGGCGCACAGCCCGGCCGTGGGCGGCACCGTGGCCAGCCAGGTCAGCCCCAGGCCGACGGCGAAGACGTAGAACACCCACGCCTCGCGCGGCATCGCCAGGTACCACACGATCAGCACCGCGCGGCTGGCGTACATCAGCGCCAGAATCATCTTGCTGCGGTACTGGCTCACCAGATGCCCCACCGCCAGGCTGCCCACGATGTTGGCCAGCCCGATCAGCGCCAGCGACCAGCTGGCCACCGACGGCGGCAGCCCGCACAGGTCCACCTCGGTCGGCAGGTGCGTGACCAGGAACGCGATGTGAAAGCCGCAGGTGAAGAAGCCCGCGTGCAGCAGCAAGTAGCTGCGGTCGCCCAGCGCCGTCTTCAGCGCCGTGCGCAGGCCGCCGTCGGCGTTGCCGGCCGCGGCGGTGGTGTGCGGCGTGCTGCCCTTGGTCACGCGGCCCACCAGCGGCAGCGCCAGCAGCGTCATGGCCGCCAGCGAATACATGGCCCCCATCCAGCCCATCAGCTGGATCAGCTTCTGCAGCAGCGGCGCGAAGATGAACTGCCCCAGCGAACCGCCCGCGTTGATCACGCCCGACGCTGCGCCGCGCGCCTCGGCCGGCATGCGCTGCGCCGCCGCGCCGATCAGCACCGAGAAGCTGCCCGCACCCGCGCCCATGGCCGAGACCAGCCCGATGGCGAAGGTCAGCCCCCAGGCGCTGGTCATGAACGGCGTGATGGCGCTGCCGATGGCCAGCAGCACGATGCCCGCCAGCAGCACCGGCCGCGGCCCCCAGCGGTCGGCCGCCGCGCCGGCCAGCGGCTGCACCGCGCCCCAGGCGAACTGCCCTACCGCCAGCGCAAAGCTGATGGCCACGATGCCCAGCCCCGTGGAGGTGTTCAGCGGCCCCACGAACAGCCCCAGCGACTGGCGCGCGCCCATGGTCACCATCAGGATGCCGGCCGCCGCCAGCGTGATGCCCATCACGCCGGGGCCTTTGAGTGTCTTGAACATGTTGGAAGTCGGTGGGTGCGCGCGCCGCCCATGCGGCGCACGGAGACGGCGATCATAGTGCCCACATCGGGTGCCAATGGCTCGATAATCATGGCCAATATGTCAACGAATCATTGACAATGAAGCGCCTTCCAGCCTCGCGCGTGCGCGGTTCCGGCCCGCCCACCGGTCTGGCCGCCATGGACCGGCCCATGCCCTGGCTGCCCGCGTGGCAGGCCTTCGTCAGGGTGGTCGAGGCCGGCAGCATGGCCGGCGCCGCGCGCCTGCTGGGCTGCACGCGCGCCCAGGTCAGTCGGCAGGTGGCCGAGCTGGAGGCCGCCTTTGGCGCCACCCTGCTGGAGCGCAGCACGCGCCGCCTGGCGCTGACGCCGGCGGGGCAGGTGTTTCACCAGCACGCACTGGCCGCGCTGGAGAGCGTGGCCGCCACGCATCTGGCCGTGGGCAACCTGGGCGGTGAGCCGCACGGCGTGCTGCGCGTCAGCGCCACCCACACCTTCGGCCGCCTGTACGTGGCGCCGCTGCTGCCGCGCCTGGCCGCGCAGCACCCGCGCCTGACCTGCGAACTGATCCTGACCGACCAGCTGGTCGACCTGGAGGCCGGCGGCATCGACCTGGCCCTGCGCATGACCCGCACCCCGCCGCAGGACGCCGTGGCGCGGCGGCTCGCCAGCCTCACGCGCGGCATCTACGCCGCGCCGGATTACCTGCGCGCGCACGGCGTGCCCGCCAGCGCGGCCGAGCTGAACCGCCACCAGACGCTGAGCTACCTGATGACCGAGGACCATCGCTGGTACCTGCTGACGCCGGACGGCGACGAACTGGTACACGCCGCCACGGCGCGCGTGCGCTTCAACAGCGGCGACTGCCTGCTCGACGCCGCGCTGGCCGGCCAGGGCCTGGCCATCCTGCCCAGCTACCTGGCCGTGCCGCACCTGGCCGCCGGCCGCCTGCAGCGCGTGCTGCCCGAGCTGGAACCCAACACCCCTTCGGCCGCCACCTGTACGCCTGCTACACCCCCAGCCGCCGCCGTACGCCCAAGGTGCGCGCGCTGCTGGAGATGCTGGTGGCCGAGTTCGAGCCCGTGCCGCCGTGGGAGCGCTGAGCCGGGGGCGTGGCGGCGGCGGGGTCTTGTGTCGTGCCTCAGAGCAATCGCCTGCGATCAGCAACAAGTCTCCCGGGCGAGCCCGCTCCCACAAGCGGTTTCTGAAACTTCCTGGGCATCAAGGAAAATCGGGCTTCAGCGCATGCTGCATAAGCGCAGGTAGCTATTGATAGCGTAGCAATTCGCGCCCATCCAGATCGCGCCCATCGCCCGCCGATAATCGCCAGCGTTGCCCCCGCACCGCATGACCGACGCCGCCGCCCCCACCGCCGACCGCACGCCACTGGCCACCGCCGTGGTGCTGGAGGCCGTGCAGCGCATCGAGGCCGCCGGCCTGCTGGACGACCAGGCCGCGCTGCAGCAGGCCTTCCGCACCCGGCCCACGCGCGCCGCGCAGGTGGCCGAGCGCGGCTGGCTGCTGGGCCAGCGCCTGGGCCTGCCGGCCGAGCTGGCGCGCTGGCGCCACCTGGGCTGGTGGGTGGTGGCAGCGCTCGCCGTGGCGATGGCCTTTACGGGCCTGGGCACGGCGCGCGCCGTGCTGGGCGAGGGGCGCAGCATCAACGCCGTGGCGGCCTTCGTCAGCCTGCTGGGGCTGCATGCCGTGATGCTGGCGGTGTGGCTGCTCGGGCTGCTGTTCACGCAAGGCCGCTGGGCCGGCCCGTCGCTGGGGCGGCTGGCGCTGTGGCTGACGGCGCGCCTGCCGCTGGACCGCGGGCCGCACGCCCTGACCATGCTGCAAGCCGTCACCGCCGTGCTGCAGCGCCAGCGCCTGCTGGCCTGGCTGACCGGCGCGCTGAGCCACGGAATCTGGACGCTGGCCTTCCTCATCATGCTGGCGGTGCTGGCCTTCGGCTTCGCCTTTCACGCCTACACGCTGACGTGGGAGACCACGATCCTCAGCGCCACGTTCTTCCAGCGCTTCGTGCACGTCACCGGCGCGCTGCCGGCGCTGCTGGGCTTTCCGGTGCCGGATGCGGCTGCGGTGCAGACGGTGGGCAACGCAGGCGTGCGCGCCTGGGTCGACGCCACCAGCCAGCGCGAATGGGCCTGGTGGCTGATGGGCTGCGTGGTGGTGTACGGCCTGCTGCCGCGCCTGGGGTTGATGGTGCTGAGCCTGCTGCGCTGGCGTGCCGGCGCGCGGCGGCTGGGCGCCGTGGACATGGCCGACCTGTACGTGCGCCGCATCGTCGCGCGGCTGGACGCGCTGGAGCCGCCGCCCCAAGTCATCGACCCCGAGCACCGCGCCACCGATCTGGACCAACCCACGCCTTCCAGCGCGCCGCCGGGTGCGCCGGGCTCGCTGGCCGTGGTTGGCTTCGAGCTGCCACCCGAGATGGCCTGGCCCATCGACGGCCTGCCCACCGGCACGCTGCCGCCCGAGCGCATCGCCGGCAGCGCGCGCGAGCGGCAGGCGGTCACCACGCGGCTGGCGCAGGCGCGGCCCGAATCGCTGCTGCTGGTGGTGCACGCCACGGCCAGCCCCGACCGCGGCACCGCGCGCTTCGTGCGCGAGGCGGCGGCGCAGGCCGGGCGGACGGCGCTGTTGCTGGCGGGCGAGGGTGGCGCAGCGCTGCCAGAGGCGGCGGTGCAGCGCTGGCGTGCGTGGCTGGATGCAGAGGGTTTCGAGGCCCTGGCGCCCGTGGAATCTGCGCAGGCAGCTATGGATTGGGCAGCGAGTTCGCATGACTGAATTGGGCGACTGCTTCTCATGCCCGAGCCCTGTCGCATGGCTCGAAACTCCCTCGCCCCTCCGGGGAGAGGGTGGGGGTGAGGGCTGGCGCGCCTATCGCCGCCGTCGTTCACCCTCACCCCGACCCTCTCCCGCCAGCGGGAGAGGGGTAATTCCATGACCATGACTGAGCCGCTCCGCATCGCCATCGTCGGCCACACCAACGCCGGCAAGACCTCGCTGCTGCGCACGCTGACGCGCCAGGTGGATTTCGGCGAGGTGTCCGACCGCCCCGGCAGCACGCGCCACGCCGAGGCCATTGACCTGCGCCTGGACGGTGCCGTGGCCGTGCGCTTCATCGACACGCCGGGGCTGGAGGATTCGGTCGCGCTGCTTGAATACCTGAACACGCTGGAGGCCGATTCGCGCCCCGAGCGCGTGCGCGCCTTCCTGCGCGGCCCCGAGGCCAGCCGCAGCTTCGAGCAGGAGGCCAAGGTGCTGCGCGCGCTGATCGAACAGGCCGACGCGGCCATGATCGTGATCGACACGCGCGAGCCGGTGCTGCCCAAGTACCGCGCCGAGATCGAGATCCTGAGCTGGTGCGCCAAGCCCATCATGCCGGTGCTGAACTTCGTGCGCTACCTGAACACGCGGCTGGACGACTGGCACCAGGTGCTGCTGGAAAGCGGCCTGCACGCGCGGGTCGAGTTCGACGTGGTGGCGCCGTTCAACGGCTCCGAGCGCCAGCTCTACAGCGACCTGGCCACGCTGCTGCCGGCGCGGCGCCAGCAGCTGAACGGCATCGTCGACGCGCTGACGCTGCAGGCGCGTGAGCGGCGCCTGGCCGCCTGCCGCGTGGTGGCGTCCACGCTGATCGACGTGGCCGCCATGCGGCGCGCGCTGCCGGCCGAGGAATTTGAAGACGAAGTGCGCCAGAAGGCCTTCGTGCGTGCCTTCCAGGACGACGTGCGGCGCCACGCGCGGCGCGCCGTCGACGAGCTGCTGGCCGTGTTCGCCTTTCGCCCCGACGACGCCGAGCTGGCCGAGATGCCGCAGCTGGGCGGCCGCTGGGAGGATGATCTGTTCAACCCCGAGCTGCTGAAAGAAGCCGGCAAGCGCCTGGGCCTGGGCGCCATGATCGGCGCGGGGCTGGGCGTGGTGGCCGACGTGGCCATGGCCGGCCTGTCGCTGGGCGCCGCCACCACGCTGGGCGCCACCATTGGCGGCGCGGCCAGCGGCGGCTGGCGGCCGCTGTGGCGCAAGCTCGAGAACCGCCTGGCCGGCGTGCAGGAGCTGACGGTGGAAGATCCGGTGCTGCTGCTGCTGGCCGACCACCTGCTGGACCTGGCCCGCGCGCTGGAGCAGCGCGGCCATGCCGCGCAGGACAAGCTGCGCGTGACCGACGAGCGCGTGGACGAAGGGCTGCGCGGCGTGGTGCGGGCGCTGGGCACGGCGCGCGGCCACCCCGAGTGGGAGCGCGGCGACGGCCGCCGCGCGGCCGGCAGCACCGACCGGCAGGCGCTCGAATCCGAAGTGGCGCGCGAGTTGGACCAGCGCTTCGAGGTTGCCGCGGCCTGATGCCGTTTCAACAATGACGAATGACCGCGGCTGGCGCCGCATGACCCATGACGAATGGCCTCTTTGTCATTGAAGCGCAGCGAAGTCATTTGTCATTCGTCATTCTTGAAAGCGAATTGGTAGGCGCGCTGGCCGATGTGGGCTGGGCGATACACCCTGTGCCGCCGGCTGCACGCATGCCGCCGCCTGTCGGCGCCGTCCGCTTGACAAGCGCGCCCAGCGCGGCAGACTCAAGGGCACATCTGTAAGCAAGTGCAAAATAACGCCATGAAAAAGACCGCCACCTTCGTTTCCGCCCTGCTGCTGGCCGCCGGCGCGCAGGCCGCCTGCTACACGGTGATGGGGCCCAAGGGCCAGATCCTGTCGGAGACCTCGACCCCGCCGGTCGACATGTCGTACCAGCTGCACCAGACCGTGCCTTACAAGTACGGCAAGGGC
The DNA here is from genome assembly GCF_013423955.1 of Ottowia beijingensis. Taxonomy (GTDB): domain Bacteria; phylum Pseudomonadota; class Gammaproteobacteria; order Burkholderiales; family Burkholderiaceae_C; genus Ottowia; species Ottowia beijingensis. The sequence continues at coordinate 3,109,235 of NZ_JACCKX010000001.1, forward strand.
GCCACCATGGTGTTCGGCATTGCCGATGCCAACTGCGGCCCCGACGCCGACCCGTATTACGACCTCAAGCCCACGCAGGTGGTGTACCGCGAAGGCCGCGCCCAGCGCGTGCGCGCGGGCCAGCGGGCACCGCGCCGCGACCGCGAGTAAGGCACGGCACGCGCGCCGCATCCCGCACCAGGCAAGCCGGGGGCCAGCAAGAGCCCCGGCTTTTTCATCGCCTGCGCCATATACTCCCCATACACATGGCTCGCAGCGCCCGCTGGACAAGCGCTGAAGACACATACTCCCCAATTCAGGCCATCGCCTCACTGCAGGAACGGCAGCTGCGTAAAGAACTGCAGCACCGCCGCGTTCACCAGATCGACGAAGAACGCGCCCACCATCGGCACGATCAAAAAGGCCTTGTACGACGCGCCATAGCGGTCGGTGATGGCCTGCATGTTGGCAATCGCCGTGGGCGTGGCGCCCATGCCGAAGCCGCAGTGCCCGGCGGCCAGCACGGCCGAGTCGTAGTCGCTGCCCATCACCTTGAAGGTCACGAAGGCGGCGTACAGCATCATCACGCCGACCTGCGCGAACAGGATCACCATCACCGGCAGCGCCAGGTCGGTCAGCTCCCACAGCCGCAGCGACAGCAGCGCCATGGCCAGAAACAGCGACAGCGAGGCGTTGCCGAACACGTCGATGGCGCGGTCGAACATGTCGAAGTTGAAGAAGTGCGTGAGCACGTTGCGGATCACCACGCCGCCGCCCAGCGCCCACACGAAGGTCGGCAGCTCGAACACCGTGCCCTTGGCCACCGTGGTCATCACGCCGGCAAAGGCCATGCAGGCGGCAAACAAGGCCAGCGTCTCGATGGTGGACGAGGCGGTGATCAGCCGGATCTCGTCCGGCTTGTCGAACATGGCGGCGTCGGGTTCGTCGCCGGCCTCGGTGTGGCGCGTGCTGTACAGCGACTGCGCCGCGGCCACGGCCTCCACCTCGGTCTGCCGCGTGGGCGGGGCCAGCTTGCTGTGGCCAATGCGCTTGATCAGGTGCTTGGCCACCGGCCCGCCGATCAGCCCGCCCGCCACCAGGCCGAAGGTGGCCGTGGCGATGCCCAGCGTGGTGGCGCCGGTGATGCCGTACTTGCTCTCCAGCACCGGCCCCCAGGCGCCGGCCGTGCCGTGGCCGCCGGTGAGCGTGATGGAGCCGGTGACCAGCCCGATCAGCGGATCGAGCCCCAGCGCCGCCGCCAGGCCCACGCCCACCGTGTTCTGCACCACGATGAACACGGCCACCACCATCAAGAACACCGCCAGCGGCTTGCCGCCGGCCCTCAGGCGCGTGAAGTCGGCGCTGAGGCCGATGGACGAGAAGAACATCAGCATGAAAGCCGTCTGCAACTGTGTCTGGAACTTGAAGGTGAGCCCGAAGAACACGTTGAGCAGGAACACGATGACGCCCGCCACCAGCCCGCCCGCCACCGGCTCGGGGATGTTGAAGTCCGACAGGAACCTGACCTTGACCACCAGAAAGCGGCCCAGCAGCAGCACCAGGGTGGCCAGGATCATGGTGTAGTAGCCGTTCAGTTCGATTTCCATGCCGATGTCCTTTCTTGCTTTTCGGGTTCTCAGGCGCCGCGGCGGTCAGCGCCTGAAGGGTGATCGATTTTCCAGATGTTCCATGTAGCCGTCGATACCCTCGGCTTCGCGCGCCAGAAAGCGCCCCACCGCGTCGGCGAAGGCCGGGTGCGCCAGCCAGTGGTGGCTGGCCGTGGGCACCGGCATCAGCGCACGCGCCATCTTGTGCTCGCCCTGCGCGCCGCCCTCGAAGCGCGCCACGCCGTGGCGGATGCACCAGTCGATCGGCTGGTAGTAGCAGGCCTCGAAATGCAGGCAGTCCACGCGCTCCAGCGCGCCCCAGTAGCGGCCGTAGGCGATGGGGGCAGCGGGCGCGGCGGCCAAGGCGGGTGGGGCGGGCGGCGGCGTGCCCGCGCCGGTCGCCGGCGCTTCATGCTGTTCGTTCGCGGCTTCCGCCGCTCCTACCCGGCCCGGGGCCGCGCCATCCTTGTAGGAGCGGCGGAAGCCGCGAAAATCAGCTCCCATTGCGCCCCCAGCGCCCGCCGAATCAGCGCCAACAGCTATCAAACTGGAAGCAATCGGCGCCCCCTCGCGTTCGGCGATGAACAACACCCACGCATCGGCCATGTCGCGCGCCATGGCGTCGAAGAAGGCCGGCGTCAGGTACGGCGCGTTGCCGTGCTCCAGGTAGGTGCGCTCGTAGCAGCGATAGAAGAAGGCCCAGTCCGCCGGCGCGATGTCGGCGCCGCGCGCCCAGTGAAAGCGCACGCCCGCCTCGGCCACCTTGCGCCGCTCCTGGCGGATCTTCTTGCGCTTGTCCTGCGACAGCGAGGCGAGGAAGTCGTCGAAGCTGGTGAAGGGGCGCGCCTCGGCCGGGTGGCGGTTCTTCCAGTGAAACTGCACCTGCTGGCGCTGCATCAGGCCCGCGGCCTCGCACGCCGCGTGGTCGGCCGCATCGCCATACAGCACGTGCAGCGACGACAGCCCTTGCGCCTCGCACCAGTCCACCAGCGCCCGCACCAGCGCCGCGCGCGTTGCCGCATCGCGCGCCAGCAGGCGGCTGCCCGGCACCGGCGTGAACGGCACCGCCACCAGCGCCTTGGGGTAGTAGCGCAGGCCGTGCTCGGCATAGGCGTTGGCCCAGGCCCAGTCGAACACGTATTCGCCATACGAATGCGCCTTGACGTACAGCGGGCAGGCGGCGGCCAGTTCGGCGCCGTCCCACAGCAGCAAGAAGCGCGGCGCCCAGCCCGTGCCCGGCACCGCGCTGCCGCTGTCGTGCAGGGCGGCCAGGTAGGCGTGGCGGATGAAGGGCGTGGGCGTGGCCTGGGTGGCCAGCAGCGCGTTCCATGAATCGGCGTCGATCCGCCGCGGGTCGTCCACCCACTGCACGCGCATCGTGGCTTACTCCAGGTCGAAGTGAAACGGCAGCACGGCGGTGGCGGGCGCGTAGTTGCCCACTACCGGCGGCAGCGTGCAGCGGCGCGCGATGGCCAGCGCGGCGCGTTCCAGCGCCAGCGTGGCGGCACGGCGCTGCGCGGCTGGCGGGTCGGGATCGCGCTCGGAATGGATGGTCAACTGCGAAGGCTCGACCAACCGCGCCTGCGTCACGTGGCCCTGCAGATCGACCGTGAGCTGCACGCGCACCTGGCCCTGCAGGCCGATGCGCATGGCGGTGGCCGGATACCGCACAGGCGGGCAGGTCTGCGATGCCATGGGCCGCGGCTCGGGTGGCGGTGGCTCGGGCGTGGGCGGCGTCTGGCAGGCCGCGAGCACGGCGGCGGCCAGCGCCACCAGGCCGAAGTGTGGGTGGGGTGCCAGGCGATGCATGGCCGCCAGCTTACCCCGGCGGGCCGGCCATCCCGTGCGGCCATGACAGCCCTGACCTGAGCGAGGGCAGGGTGCTGCGCGTCAGCAGCCCGAACGCGCGGGTGCACGGCCATCGATGCAACGGCACGGCCAGCTCCGGTCCATGGGCTCGTTCACATTCCAGATGAAAGCTGCCATATCTCGTCATTCCGGCGCAAAGCCTGCCCCGTACCGCGACACGCAGCCGCAATCCAGACGGCATGTGCGGAGCAACATGGATCCCGGCCTTCGCCGCAATGACGGTGATTGACGCATTGCATTGGAAATGGAATCACCCCTGCGCGGCACGCTGGGGGCCGAGCACTGCGGCGGGTTCGTCGTGCGTGTGTCCGCACCGCATGGCGCCCAGGCCGTGCGGCTTCCAGACTCCAGCGTACCGCCGGGCAGGGTGCCGCCAGGGCGCCCTGCGCTCGCAGCCGCCGCTCAGCCCCGGCGCAGGCGCCGCGCGCCCAGCCCGGCGGCGGCCAGGCCCAGCAGCATCAAGCCCCATTGCCACAGCGTGGGCACGGCGGTCACGGCCGCAACCGGGGCAGCCTGCGGCGTGACGGCCACGGGGGCTGATGCAGCGCCCGTGCCCACGGCGTTGACGGCGGCCACGGTGCAGTCGTAGGTGGTGCCGTTGGTCAGGCCGGCAACCACGATGGGGCTGGCCGCGCCGGTGGCGGTGACGGCGGTGCCGCCGCCCTGCGGGGTGCAGCTGGCCTGGTAGCCGGTGATGGGGCTGCCGCCGGTGTCGGCGGGTGCGGTGAAGGCCAGGCTGGCCTGGGTGGGCGCTGCGGTGGCGGTCACGCCCGTGGGCGCGGCCGGCACGGTGGCCATCGGTGTCACCGCCGCCGGCGCCGAAGGCACGCTGCCGCCGGCGGCGTAGAGCGTGGTCACGGTGCAGTCGTAGAGGGTGCCGTTGGTCAGGCCGGGAACCACGATGGGGCTGCCGGCGCCATTGGCGCTGACGGCGGTGCCGCCGCCCTGCGGGGTGCAGCTGGCCTGGTAGCCCGTGACCGGGTTTGCCGCATCGGGCGGGGTGGCGTGAAGGCCACGGTGGCCTGGGCATTGCCGGCCGTGGCGGTCACGCCGGTGGGCGGCAGGTTGAAGCTGATGTCGAGGTTGTCCATGGCGAAGTGCACCCAGCCCACCCCGCCCCCAGTCGGATAGCCGTGGCTTGTGCCGCCCGCCGCTGACATGTTCACGCGGTCGATCTGGCTCAGGTTCAAGGTCACCAGCGTGGGGGCGGTGGCCGACAGCGTGTGCGTGGTGGTCGACACCGCCGCGCCTTCACGGTAGGCGACGATGGTGACAATCAGGTCGTCGTTCCACGCGCCCGTGAGGTACACGCTATTGAAGTTGAACTTGGTGCCGCCGGGGGCGGTGACGGTGAATTCGGCGGGGAAACCGCCCCGTTGTACGCCACATGGCTGCCCGAGACGCGGCCGGCGTTGTAGCCGGAGTTGCCGTCCCACGCCGTTGCACCATCAATGCAGTCGAAATTGCTCCAGTTCAGCCCGGCGTAGCCGTTGGGGATGAGCGTGCCCCAAGCACTGCAGGTCAGATCATCAAACGTGATGACGGCGGCCTGCGCCCCAGCGGGTGCGGCGGCCAGGCCCAGCGCCAGGCCCAAGGGCGCCAGCGCCGCGAGCGCGCGGCCCCAAAGCCCTTTCAGGCGAACAACGGTTGACGGCTGACGACTGACGGCTGACGGCTGACGGCTGACGGCTGACGGCTGACGGCTGACGGCTGACGGCTGACGGCTGACGGGTGCATGTAGGCGTCCTCGAATGACAGAGCGGGCCAATGTAACATTTTGCAATCCAACCGGCAAGGCCGGCCAGCCTGCTCGGCCGGCCCATGGGTGGCCGCCCGGTTACGATGCGGGCCATTGTTGTTGCCCCAGCCCGCCATGACCTTGCAGATCGCCGTCGCCCAGCTCAATTTCGTCGTCGGCGACATGCCGGGCAACGCGCAGAAGATCATCGACGCGGCCAGAACGGCCTACGCCCAGGGCGCGCGCCTGCTGCTGACGCCCGAGCTGTCGATCTGCGCCTACATCTGCGAAGACCTGTTCCTGCGCCCCTCGTTCATCGCCGCCTGCGACGAGGCGGTGAAGACGGTGGCGCGCGAAACCGCGGGGCTGACCGACATGGCCATCGTGGTCGGCCACCCGGTGGGCAAGGGCCAGCGCGGCAAGAGCATCACCGTGAGCCAGCGCACCAACTCGGCCAGCGTGATCCGCGATGGCCGCGTGATCGAGACCTATGCCAAGCGCCTGCTGCCCAACTACCAGGTGTTCGACGAGCGTCGCTACTTCGTGCCGGGGCAGGGCACCTGCGTGTTTCAGGCCGGCGGCGTGAGCGTGGGCCTGCTGATCTGCGAGGACGCGTGGTTCGACGAGCCGGCGCAACTGGCGAAAGAGGCGGGGGCCGAGCTGCTGGCCGTGATCAACGCCTCGCCCTTCCACGTCGGCAAGGGCTACGAGCGCGAGGCGATGATGATCGAGCGCGTGAAGGCCGTGGGCCTGCCGCTGGTGTATGCGCACCTGGTGGGCGGGCAGGACGAGGTGGTGTTCGAAGGCCACTCGTTCGCCGTCGGCCCCGATGCGCAACTGGCCGGCCGCGCCCCGAGTTTTGAAGAAAAACTGTGGTTTGTGCAGGCGCAGCGGGCGCCGGCAGCTATTGAATTGAAAGCATCCAAGGCGCCCGCGCGCGACCACGACGCCGACCTGTGGGATGCGCTGGTGATGGGCCTGCGCGACTACATGGGCAAGAACGGCTTCAGGACGGCGGCGCTGGGCCTGTCGGGCGGCATCGATTCGGCGCTGGTGCTGGCCCTGGCGGTGGACGCGCTGGGCGCGGGCAACGTGCACGCGGTGATGATGCCCAGCCCCTACACGGCCGGCATCAGCGTGGAGGACGCGCGCGAGATGGCGCGGCGCGTGGGCGTGCACTATGCCGAGATCTCGATCCGGCCCGAGTTCGAGAGCTTCAAGGCGTCGCTTCAGCCGCTGTTTGCCGGCAAGCCCGAGGACACGACCGAGGAGAACATCCAGGCGCGCATCCGCGGCGTGATGCTGATGGCGCTGTCGAACAAGCACGGCCACCTGGTGCTGGCCTGCGGCAACAAGAGCGAATACGCCGTGGGCTACAGCACGCTGTACGGCGACATGTGCGGCGGCTTCGCGCCGATCAAGGACGTGGTGAAGACGGCGGTGTTCCGCCTGGCGCGCTGGCGCAACGCGCACAACCCCTTCGGCACGGTGGCCAACCCGATCCCCGAGCGCATCATCACCCGCCCGCCCAGCGCCGAGCTGCGCGAGGGCCAGACCGACCAGGACAGCCTGCCGCCCTACGAGGTGCTGGACGCGATCATCGAGCGCTACATGGAGAACGACCTGGGCGTGGCCGAGCTGGTGGCCGAGGGCTTCCGGCCCGAGGACGTGGAGCTGGTCACGCGTCTGATCAAGATCAATGAATACAAACGCCGCCAGTCGGCCGAGGGCACGCGCGTGACGCACCGCGGATTCGGCAAGGACTGGCGTTATCCTATGACCAACAGATTCCGAGCCTAGGATTTCAGGAGCAACGCATGAAGCAGATCACCGCCATCATCAAACCCTTCAAGCTGGAGGAAGTGCGCGAGGGGCTGGCCGACGTCGGCGTCACCGGCCTCACCGTGACCGAAGTCAAGGGTTTCGGCCGCCAGAAGGGCCACACCGAGCTGTACCGCGGCGCCGAGTACGTGGTCGACTTCCTGCCCAAGGTGATGATCGAGGTGGTGGTGGGCGACGGCGACGTGGACCGCTGCGTCGAGGCCATCGTCAAGGCCGCGCGCACCGGCAAGATCGGCGACGGCAAGATCTTCGTCACTCCGGTCGAGCGCGTGGTGCGCATCCGCACCGGCGAAGAGGACGACGCGGCGATCTGATCCGCGCCCCCACGCGCCGCCCGCCGGCGGCGCAGCGTCACCGCAAGGGTTCGCTCTGGCTTGGCCGGCGAACCCTTTTGCTTTGGGGTGGCGCCCGGCCGTGGCGGGCTGGCGCCGAAGCGGGCCAGCGTGATTTATTTGACGCGCCGCCGTGGTGCGACCGCGACTTTGCGTCATCTTGGCGTCAGGATTTGAGAACCAATTTCCTAGAATGCTGTGCATACACAGGATGTAACCTGAACTTTTTTGTACAGAAGCAGTGGGATTGTGATGCGCAAGGGTTTCGAGAAGTTGTCGCGCCGCCAGGTGTTGGCGCGCGGTGTGTCGGTGGTCGGGGCCGCCTCGGGCGTGCTGGGGGCGGGCCATGTGCTGGCGCAGGCGGCGCCGGCGGCCGCGCCGGCCAGGTTCAAGGTGGGCCTGATGCTGCCCTACAGCGGCACCTACGCCAAGCTGGGCGAGGCCATCGAGAACGGCATGCGCATGGCCGTGGCCGAGAAGGGCGGGCGCCTGGCCGGGCGCGAGGTGGAGTGGATCAAGCTGGACGACGAATCCGAACCCAAGAAGGCCGATGCCAACGCGCGCCGCCTGGTGCAGCAGGACAAGGTGGATGTCATCGTCGGCACCGTGCACTCGGGCGTGCAGATGGCGATCCAGAAGGTGGTGGCCGAGAGCGGCACGCTCAGCATCATCCCCAACGCCGGCGTGCACGCGGTGACGCGCAACGCCTGCCTGCCCAACGTGTTCCGCACCTCGTTCACGATGGGGCAGCCCACGGTGGCGCTGGGCCAGGCCATGATCGAGCGCAAGGCGCGCCGCGCCGTGTGGGTCACGTGGGACTATCCGGCCGGCGCCGACTCGCTGGAGGGCTTCCGCGAGGGCTACGTCAAGGCCGGCGGCAGCATCGTGAAGGAGCTGAAGGTGCCGTTCCCCAGCACCGACTTCAGCGCCGTGCTGGCCGAGATCGCGCAGCTCAAGCCCGACGCCGTTGCCTGCTTCTTCGCCGGCGGCGGTGCGGTCAAGTTCATGCAGGACTACGAGAAGGCCGGGTTGCGCCACCGCATTCCGCTGTACGGCTCGGGCTTTCTGACCGAGGGCGTGCTGGGCGACACCGGCACCGCGGCCGAAGGCATCTTGACCACGCTGCACTACAGCAACCTGCTGCCGTCGGTGCGCAATGGCGAGTTCCGCTACACCTATTCGCGCACCTTCCGCAGCGAGCCCGACGTGTACGCCATGCAGGGCTACGACAGCGGCCTGCTGCTGCGCCAAGGCCTGGAGGCGGTACAGGGCGACACGGGCAAGCGCGAGCAGCTCTACGGTGCCATGGAGGCGGCCGTCATCGACAGCCCGCGCGGCCAGTGGCGCATGGGCAAGGCGCACAACCCGGTGCAGGACATCTACCTGCGCACCGTGGCCAACGGCGAGAACCGCATCATCGGCGTGGCCGCCAAGGCGCTGGAGGATTCGGGTGCCGGCTGCAAGCTGGCCTGATGGCTCCGCGGCTTGCTTTTGATTCGATAGCTGCCGGCGCTTGACTGGCGCCGGCTGAAGGCCGAAAGGCTTGAAAAAGCGCCTGAACCCCGGTGGGGCAGGCGCTTTTTCATGGCGCTTCGGCAGGGCCCTGCGCGCCTGCGTGCGCTGGCTGGCGCGTGCCCGCGTCGCCGCCGCGACAAAGCAGCGTATCGCCCCCGCGGTGCCCGCGCTAGGATTGAATCCACAGATTCAAAGGAGACCTTTCGCCCATGCGCCCGCACCACAAGTTCTGGCCGCCCCGCCTGCCGCACGCCATCACCCCGCCCGCCACCTCGCTGTGGCAGAACCTGGCCATCAGCGCGCTGCGCTACCCCGACAAGCCGGCCATCGTGTTCTTCGGCACGGTGATGACCTGGGCGCAGCTGAAGGCCGCCGCCGAGCGCCTGGCGGCCTACCTGCAATCGCTGGGTGTGCAAAAGGGCGACCGTGTGGTGCTGAACATGCAGAACTCGCCGCAGCTGGTGGTGGCGCACTTCGCCATCCTGCGCGCCGACGCGGTGGTGGTGCCGGTGAACCCGATGAACCGCGCCGAGGAGCTGAAGCACTACATCACCGACCCGGACGCCAAGGTGGCCATCACCACCGCCGACCTGGCCGGCGAGCTGGCCCGCGCCAGCGACGCGCTGCCCGAAGGCCAGCGCCTGCAGCACCTGATCGTCACCCAGTTCACCGACGCCTTCGACGGCAACGTGGAAGGCAACGACGCCCCGCCCGAAACCTGGCGCGACTGGCTGCTGACGCACCACGCGCTGCCGGCGCTGGCCGGCGGCCAGGTGCATGCGTGGAAGGATGCGCTGGCCTTCGACGGCCCGCTGGCCGAGGCCACCGCCGGCCCGCAGGACCTGAGCGTGCTGCCCTACACCAGCGGCACCACCGGCCTGCCCAAGGGCTGCATGCACACGCACGCCTCGATCATGCACAACGCCGTGGCCTGCGCGCTGTGGAGCGTGGCCACCGCCGAAACCGTGGGCCTGGTGGTGGTGCCGATGTTCCACATCACCGGCATGGTGGCGGTGATGCACGCCTCGGTGTATGCGGGTGCCACCATGATCCTGATGCCGCGCTGGGACCGCGAACTGGCCGGGCGCCTGATCTCGCGCTGGAAGGTGACCAACTTCACCAACATCCCCACCATGATCATCGACCTGCTGGCCAGCCCCAACTTCGCCAGCTTCGACCTGACCAGCCTGAAGACCATCAGCGGCGGCGGTGCGGCCATGCCGCAGGCGGTGGCGCAGCGCCTGTTCGACGCCTACGGCCTGCGCTACGCCGAGGGCTACGGCCTGACCGAGACCGCCGCGCCTTCGCACCAGAACCCGGTGGACCACACCAAGCAGCAGTGCCTGGGTATCCCGTTCATGAGCACCGACGCGCGCGTGGTCGACCCGGAAACTCTGAAGGAAGTGCCGCAGGGCGAGCAGGGCGAGATCGTGATCCACGGGCCGGAAGTGTTCCAGGGCTACTGGAAGCGGCCCGAGGCCACCGAGGCCGCGTTCTTCGAGCTGGACGGCAAGCGCTTCTTCCGCTCGGGCGACCTGGGCCGGGTGGACGAGGACGGCTACTTCTTCATCACCGACCGCCTCAAGCGCATGATCAACGCCAGCGGCTTCAAGGTGTGGCCGGCCGAGGTGGAGGCGCTGATGTTCAAGCACCCGGCGATCCAGGAGGCCTGCATCATCGCCACCAAGGACGCTTATCGCGGCGAATCGGTGAAGGCGGTGGTGGTGCTGCGGCCCAGCCACCAGGGCCAGGTGAGCGAGCAGGAGATCATCGACTGGTGCCGCGACCACATGGCGGTGTACAAGGTGCCACGCGTGGTGGAGTTTGCCGACGCACTGCCCAAGAGCGGCTCGGGCAAGGTGATGTGGCGCAGCCTGCAGGAGGCCGAGGCGAAGACTGGCGTGATGTAGTTTTGATAGCTGCCAGCGCAGACCCAGATTGCGCTGGCGGCCCAAAAGCTGCTTACTGGTCGCGCGGCGGCTCGGACGCCTTGCGGATGAAGAAACGCACGAACCAGATCCCCATGAAGATCATGAAGATGATGCCGGCGATGCTCATGAGGCCATAGTCGGTGCCGAAGAGGTCTTGCCAGAGTTTCATCGTTGTTTTCCTTTCAAGCGAATAGCCATGCGGCGAGTGTGGCCTGTATGGTACCGGCGTGTCTTGATCCGGCTCAATGTTCGCAGCGGGTCAGGGGCTATGTGCTGCGGCGCGGGGCCGCGTGCCGCCCAGGTATTCGCCGGCCGTGACACCCATCGACACGTAGATGCTGGTCACGCCCTCGATGCCCACGTCGGCCGGCACCACCCAGGCCGCCGGCACGAACAGCAGGCCACCGCCCACCGGCACCGGCGCTGTGGGCACCAGCACGCCGTGAAACGGCTGGCCGCCCAGCATCACCGGCGCTTGCGTGGTCAGCAGGCCCAGCACCACCGTGCTGCTGGCGGCCTCGCCCTCGGCCGGGGGCCGCCGAAGTACAGCCACACCGGGCTCATCGACTTCAGGCCCTCGTCCTTCGGCGTGCTGAGCAGGCCCACCAGCCGGTGCGCCACGTCGTACACCGTGCGCACCACCGGAATGCGCTGCATCAGCGCCTTGACCATGCGGTCGAGCCCGCGCTGCAGACCGGCCTCGACCAGCAGGCCGGTGCCGTACACCAGCGTCAGCAGCAGCAGCACGCCCATCAGGTAACCCAGCAGCGGCGAATGGGCCGCCACGCCCAGGCCGATGCGCGTTAGCAGCGTGCCGAAGGTGCTGCCCGGCCCGAGCCACTGCGCCACCAGCTGCAGGGCCCAGAACAGCAGCACCAGCGTCGCCGTCAGCGGCAGCAGCGCCAGCATGCCGGTGAGCAGCGGGCGCAGCGGGTGGAAGCGGGGGCGTGTGGTCATGGTCGGGCGCCATTGTGCCCGCGTCACCTGCGCGGTGGCGATGTTGGCGTTCAGGGCCTCAGCACCTATAGCTGAACCGATGGCCGCGGAGCAGGCCATGCGGGAACGCCGTGGAGCGGGCTTGGCTCGGCCGCTGGCGTTGTCCCCTTTCAGGGGAAGGCGCGCAGCGGCTCAGGGGTGTTCATTTCACCGGTGGCGGCACGTAGAGGCTGTCGGACCAGGTGGCCAGCCACTGCGGCCGGAAGGCGACGAACACCGCCACCATCATGCCGGTCACCACCGCATCGCCCCAGGCCAGCAGCCAGCGCGCCACCATGGCCAGGTCGGGCTCCACGGTCACGGTCAGTATCTGGCCCGACCATTGCGCCAGCGCGCCGCTGACGAACAGGCAGATGGCGGTGCCCAGGAAGGCGCGGCCCAGGATGTAGACGAACAGGTTCTTCCACACCCAGCGGCGCAGCGCCATGCCCAGCAGGAAGGACAGCGTGGCGGGCACGATGCCCAGCCACAGCGCCATGTCGATCTGCTGCTGCCAGGGCACGGGGGCGATGAGCCCGGTGGTGAGTGCCACGATGCACAGCACCGGCACGGCCAGCGGCCAGCCGAGCACCAGGCCGATGAGGCAGGCGCCCGACAGCTGCAGCTGGATGGGCATGCGGTGCAGCCAGGGCAGCGCCCACAGCCAGGGGTGATGACGAGCGCGGCCAGCAGGGGCGAGATCAGCGCGGTGTTCGCCAGCAGGCGCCAGGGCTTGAAGCTTAGGGCGATGGCGAGGGCGGTGAAGACGAGGAGGGGGCGAGCAGTTCCATGCGGAGAAGGGGTTCCTGCGGGAGCCGTTCGGGGATTGTCGCGCTTTACTGGGGTGTTGGTGGCGCTGTTGGCCGGGATGTGCGCCCGGCGGCGCAGTCACTTCTTCTTGTCTCGCCAAAAGAAAGTAACCAAAGAAAAGGCGACCCCACTGGCCGTGTCCCTTCGCTTCGCTGCGGGCAACCTGCGATGCTCGGTCGCGGGGCGGCGCTGCGGAACTCGCTTCGTTCACTGCGTTCACTTCGCTCAGACAACCGCAGCGAGTCAGAGCACGAAGCGCGGCATGCTGCGCTGCCGCGCCCGCCCCACGCCCTGCGCTTCTCGGCACGGCCAGAGGGGAGGGAAGTCCACTCGGGCCATCGCTGCGCTCGGCCTTGGCTGGGTCAGGCCGCTGCTTCGCGCGGCGTGCTGTTTACTCCCTCTCCCGCGGGCGGGAGAGGGCTGGGGTGAGGGCCACCCAGCTCAAAAAGATAGCTGCCTGCGCCCGTTTAAAGCTGAGTTCAGAATATTTTCTCTTGAAATCCTTGCAGATCAAGCGCAAGCCACTATCAAAACAAAAGCACAAAGGTTTCCCCGCTACACCGCCATGTACCTCCCCGGCCGGTGGTTGATCGCCAGCGCCAGGTTCAGCACCACGGCGCCCAGCACCGACAGCGCCACGCGCCACGCGTCGGTCACGCCGAACGCCGCCAGCAGGATCAGCACGTCCAGCACCATCTGCACCTGCCCGGCGCGCCAGCCCAGGCGCTCCTGCAGGAACAGGGCGACGACGTTGATGCCGCCCAGGCTGGCGCGGTGCCGGAACAGCATCAGCAGCCCCGCGCCCACCAGCAGCCCGCCCAGCACCGCGGCCAGCGCGGGCGACAGGCGCTCGAACGCCAGGCCCCAGGGCAAGGCCCAGGCGAACAGCGACATCAGGCTCACCGCCGCCGCGGTGCGCAGGGTGAAGCCCTTGCCCATCTGCTTCCAGGCGAACAGGTAGAACGGCAGGTTGACGGCGAAGAACACCGGGCCGAACGGCCAGCCGGTGAGGTAGCTGATGAGCAGCGCAATGCCGGCGGTGCCGCCGGTCAGCAGCTTGGCCTGGCTGAACATCAGCGTGCCGAGCGCGATGAACAGCGTGCCGGTGAGCAGGCCCTGCACGTCCTCGTAGGGGCGGTGGGCCAGCGATTCGGGGGCGGGCATGGCGGGGCGCGCGGCGTGGGCGGCGCGCTGTCGGGCTCAGGCGGCGGTGGCTTCGCGGTCGGTCGCGTCCTGCGGCGTGCAGGTCACGCCGCCACAGCCGTGGATCGCCTCGGCCGGCAGGGCGTCGGCGTGGGCCATGGTGCCGGTGGCCGGGTCGAAGCCGACGCGCTGCAGGTGCATGGCCAGCGCCGCGTCCATGCTGTCGGCGTGCTGGGGGAACTACACGGCCAGCTCCTGCGCCATCTGCCGTATCGGCGCCAGATCGCCCGCCTGGCCCAGGGCCAGGCCCTGGCGCAGCACGTCCAGCACCATCCTGTGGTGCGTGGTGTGGCAGTTGCCGGCGGCAAAGCGGGTGGCCAGCATGTAGCGGTCTTCGGCGTCGAAGTGCTGCTGCGTGTGCTCGACCAGCGCGTGCCAGGCCGCCAGCACGCCAGCGTCGTCGGCGGCTTCCACGTCGGCCAGCAGGGTGACGAATTCCTGGTGGGTGGCGTCCATTGCGGCCACGCCAAGGGCGAGTTCGTCGGACCAGAGCAGGGTGGGCATCGGGGTGTTCTCCAGAGGTTGCGGCGAGCCTATCGGCTGGCCCTGACTGCGACCTTGACGCAGGTCAGGCGGAAAGGGTGTCGCGGCAGAGGACTATGCTCACGGCTTTGCCCCGCGCGCCACCGTCATGTTCCTGCCGCCGTTCTCTACCCCCGACCAGTACCTGCGCGATCTGGCGCAGCGCGGCTTTGCCGTGTTGCCGGCGACGGCCGTGCGTGCGCTGTCGGGCGCCGGTGCCACCGGCCTGGCGGCGCTGGCGCCTGACTGGGACCAGCTTGCCCCCGACGAGTACCTGAAGGACGGCGGCCGCTACCGCCAGCGCCGGCATGCCTCGTTCGTCGTGCAGGGTGGGGAGGTGCGCGATGTGCCTTATCGGCCGCACTGGCAGCCGCTGGACTACAACGCGCTGCATGGGGGCATGGAACGTTGGTTCGAGCCCGTCTTGCCAGCCACCCAATCGCGGCCCGACTGGGTGCTGTTGCTGGCGTGGTTGGCTGACGTGGCCGACGCATTGCACGGTGCGCAGCCCTGGTTTGTCGAAACGCACCAGTTCCGCATCGACACCACCGATGGCATCGGCCGCCCCACGCCCGAGGGCGCGCACCGCGATGGCGTCGATCTGGTGGCGGTGTTCCTGGTCGCGCGCCACGCCATCAAGGGTGGCGAAACGCGCGTGTTCGAACTCGACGGCCCCAAGGGCCAGCGCTTCACGCTGGAAGAACCCTGGTCGGTGCTGCTGCTGCAGGACGCGCGCGTGATCCACGAATCGACGCCGATCCAGCCCGCCGAGGAAGGCGGCCACGGCCACCGCGACACGCTGGTGGTGACACTGCGCGCCGGCGGCTTTCTTGACCCCTGCGCTTGACGCGCATCAAACCGCGCGGCAAGGTGCCCCTGAGAATGAATCTTCACTGACGCGCAAGGAGCGACGCATGTTCAAGCACATCCTGGTGCCCGTCGACGGTTCCGACACGTCGCTGGCGGCCATCGACAAGGCGGCCGGCCTGGCCAAGGCGTTCGGCGCCCAGGTGACGGCCATCTTCGTCATCGACCCGTACCCGTTCACCGGCGTCGGCGCCGACTTCGCCTACGGGCAGGACCAGTACCTGAACGCTGCCAAGGCCGAGGCCGGTGCCGCCATCGAGAATGCCGCCGCGCGCCTGAAGCAGGCGGGCGTCGATGCCGAGACCAAGGTGGTCGAATCGCACGCCGTGTGGCGCGGCGTGCTGGAAGCTGCCGACGCCGCGGGCGCCGACCTGATCGTGATGGGCTCGCACGGCCGCCGCGGGCTGGAGAAGCTGGTGCTGGGCAGCGTGGCGCAAAGCGTGCTGTCGCACACCAGGATCAATACGCTGGTGGTGCGCGGCGCCGATTGATTCCAATTCCAGATCAAAGCTGCCATAGCTCGTCATTCCGGCGCAAGCCGGAATCCAGACGGCGTGTGCGGAGAAACATGGATCCCGGCCTTCGCCGGGATGACGGTGATGGACGCATTGAATGGGAAATGGAATGAGCGGCGCGCTTGGACTTGCTTCTGAATAGATAGCTGTCAGCGCTTGTGTGGCGGGCGCTGCAGCCTGATTTGGCTTGAAATCAGCGGCCCTTTGACCTGGGCGCCGAGCAGCGCGTTCAGCGGCGCGCTGGCCGCCCGCCCGCCGCCTTGGCCGGCGCCGGGTTGAAGGCGGCGCGCTCGGCCACCGTGGCCTCCAGCCGGCGCCCGATGCTGCCGCACACCAGATCGCACAACTCGTGCACGGCCGGATCGGCAATGCGGTAGAGCACGCTGTTGCCCCGGTGCTCGCGCGCCACCAGGCCGTACTGCGCCATCTGCGTCAGGTGGCGCGACACGTTGGCGATGCTCGAATCCACCTGCACGGCGATGTCGCCCACGCTCATCTCGCCCGTGCCCAGCACGTTGAGGATGCGCAGCCGCGTCGGCTCCGACAGCGTGCGGAAATAGCGCGCCACGTGCTCCAGGGCGGCAGGGGGCAGTTGGTTCAGGGTGTTCACGAACGGGCACTCCGGTACAGCAGGGCTGGACGGCAGTCTAGCGGGTGCCTGAGGGAAACCTGTGGTTACGCTATTGCGTATTTGCATGATTGCGCAAATAATAACGCAATGAACCTGAAAAGCAAGTGCTTCGTGTTAGCCCTCGGTCATCGTTCCGCCGCGACGCCGCTGCGCGCGGTGGGCCTGGCGCTCGCCCTGTCGGTGCTGGCCGGGCAGGCGCAGTCGGCCGAGTTGCCGGTGGTGGCGGTGCAGTCTGCCCAGCGGGCGCAGATGGCCACCTACGACGGCCAAGTCGAGGCATTGCGCCAGGCCGTCATCGCCGCGCAGGTGCCCGGCAGCGTGCTGGAGTTGAACGTGCGCGCCGGCGATGCGGTGCGTGCCGGCCAGGTGCTGCTGCGCATCGACGCGCGCGCTGCCGAGCAGAGCGCCGCCGCCAGCAGTGCGCAGGTGGCCGCGGCCCGCGCCGCGCTGGATGTGGCCGCCACCGAGCTGGCCCGCAAGCGCGCGCTGGCGCAGAAGAACTACATCAGCAAGGGCGCGCTGGAACAGGCCGAGAGCCAGTATCGCGCCGCCCAGGCGCAGGTCAACGCGCAGTCGGCGCAGGCCAGCGCGGCGCGCACGCAGACCGGCTTTCACGTGGTGCGCGCGCCGTTCGACGGCATCGTGGCGCAGCTCACCGTGGAGCGCGGCGACATGGCCATGCCGGGCCGCCCCTTGATGACGGTGTACGACCCCGGCGCGCTGCGCGTGACGGCGCACGTGCCGGCCAGTGCCCTCCAGGGCGGCGCCAGCGGCGCGCAGGTGCTGCTGTCGGGCAGCGATGCCGCGGTGGCGCCGGCCCGCGTGCAGGTGCTGCCCACGGTCGATCCGCAATCGCTGACGCAGCAGGTGCGCGTCGATCTGCCGGCGGGCACGGCGGCGGCGCCGGGCCAGTTTGCAAGGCTGCAACTGGCTGGCGCGGCCGTCGATGCGGCGGCGGCCAAGCGCCTGTTCGTGCCGGCCTCGGCCGTGGTGCGCCGCGCCGAGGTGACGGCGGTCTACGTGATGGGCGCCGACAAGCGCCCGCAACTGCGCCAGCTGCGCCTGGGCCCGGTGCAGGGCGATCAGGTCGAGGTGCTGTCGGGCCTGGACGCGGGCGAGCAGCTGATCACCGACCCGCAGGCAGCCACGCGCGTTGTGGCCGGGGGCGTTGATTCCATGACTTCGCTTCGCTCAATGATTTCGGCTTCGCCATTGATGACGGCGCTGGCGCGCCATGACTCATCTTGGGTCATGCGCCCGCAGGGCGCGTCATCGACGGCCGCAGGCCGAGGTCGTGCGCCGTCAGGGACGGTCATGACTTGCGGTGCCGAGGGCTACTGACATGCAGGAACATCGCATGGGCATTTCGGGCCGCATCGCGGCCTACTTCCAGAGCGCGCAGATCACGCCGCTGCTGGCGCTGGTCGCCTTTCTGCTCGGCCTGTTCGCCGTGTTGGTGACGCCGCGCGAGGAAGAGCCCCAGATCGACGTGACCATGGCCAACGTGATCGTGCCGTTCCCCGGCGCGAGCGCGAAGGACGTGGAGGCCATGGTGGCCACGCCGGCCGAGCAGGTGCTGTCGCAGATGACGGGCGTGGAGCATGTGATGAGCATGTCGCGTCCGGGCGTGGCGGTGGTCACGGTGCAGTTCAAGGTCGGCGTGCCGCGCCAGGCGGCGGTGGTGCGGCTGTACGACACCGTGGGCGCCAACGCCGACTGGCTGCCCAAGGGCCTGGGCGTGCTGCAACCCATCATCAAGCCGAAGGGCGTTGACGACGTGCCCATCGTCGCGCTGACGCTGCACAGCACGCGCGCCGATACCGGCGCCTTCGACCTGGAGCGCGTGGCGCGCAGCGTCGAGGCCGAGATCAAGCGCGTGCCCGGCACGCGCGAGGTGAAGACCGTGGGCGGCCCCGGCCGCGCGGTGATGGTCGAGGTCGATCCCACGCGCCTGGCCGCTGTCGGCCTGACGCTCCACGAGGTGCGCGGCGCTCTGCAGTCGGCCAACATGGGCCTGCCGGTGGGTGACGTGCTGCAGGGCAACCAGGCCATCGCCATCGAGACCGGCCCCTACCTGCACAGCGCCCAGGACGTGGCCGAACTGGTGCTGGCCAGTCGCGGCCGCAAGCCGGTCTATCTGCGCGAAGTCGCCAGCGTGCGCGAAGGCGCGCCCCGGCCGAACGCTACGTGTGGCACGGCCAGGTGCAGCGCGGCGAAGGTGAAGCGCGCGCGGTTGAAACGCCCGCCGTCACGCTCGCCATCACCAAGAAGCCGGGCGAGAACGCCATCGACGTGGCCAATGCGGTGATGCAGCGCGTGAGCGAGCTGCACGATACGGTGATTCCCCATGATGTGCAGGTCAGCACCACGCGCAACTACGGCGAGACCGCCAACGACAAGGCCACCACGCTGATCAAGAAGCTGCTGTTCGCCACCTTCGCGGTGGTGGCGCTGGTGTTCTTCGCCCTCGGCCGGCGCGAGGCCGCCATCGTCGGCACGGCGGTGATCCTGACGCTGACGGTGACGCTGTTCGCATCATGGGCCTGGGGCTTCACGCTCAACCGGGTGTCGCTGTTCGCGCTGATCTTCTCCATCGGCATCCTGGTGGACGATGCCATCGTGGTGGTCGAGAACATCCACCGCCACCAGCAACTGTTCCCGGGGCGCAGCTTGCGCGAGATCATCCCCGGCGCGGTCGATGAAGTGGGTGGCCCGACCATTCTGGCCACCTTCACCGTCATCGCCGCGCTGCTGCCCATGGCCTTCGTCAGCGGGCTGATGGGGCCGTACATGAGCCCCATCCCCATCAACGCCAGCCTGGGCATGGTGCTATCGCTGATCATCGCCTTCGTCGTCACGCCCTGGCTGGCGCGGCTGTGGATGAAGGCGACGCACCAGCACGACGACGGCAAGGCGGCTGGGCACGGATTGGCGGGCCGATTGGCGCCGCTGTTCGAGCGCATCTTCCGCCCACTGCTCGACGACCGGCGCGGTGGCCGAAACCGCGGCCTGCTGGGGCTGGTGGTGGCGGGCCTGATCGCGCTGTCGGTGGCGCTGCCGGTGGTCGGGCTGGTGGTGCTGAAGATGCTGCCGTTCGACAACAAGAGCGAGTTCCAGGTCATCGTCGACATGCCCGCGGGCACGCCGGTCGAGAAGAATGCTGCTGTTTTGAGAGCGCTTGGCGCTCATCTGGCCACCGTCCCCGAGGTATTGAACTACCAGGCCTATGCCGGTACCGCCTCGCCCATCAACTTCAACGGCCTGGTGCGCCAGTACGACCTGCGCGCCGGCGGCGAAGTGGGCGACATCCAGGTCAACCTGGTGGACAAGGCGCACCGCAAGGACCAGAGCCACCTGATCGCCATGCGCGTGCGCCCCGCGCTGCACGAGATCGGCCGCCGCTTCGGCGCCAACGTGAAGGTGGTCGAAGTGCCGCCCGGCCCGCCGGTGCTGGCACCCATCGTGGCCGAAATCTACGGGCCGGAGGAGGCGGGCCGTCGCGACGTGGCCAAGGCCGTGCGCGCGGTGTTCGAGGCCACGCCGGGCGTGGTCGATGTGGACGATTCCACCATCACCGCCGCGCCCAAGACGCTGCTGCTGGTCGACCGCACCAAGGCCGCGCAACTGGGCGTGACGCAGCAGGCCATCGCCAGCACGCTGCGCATGGGCCTGTCGGGCGACGCCGCCACCTACCTGCACGATGCCAGCCGCTACGCCGTGCCGGCGCTGATTCAGCTGCCGCCCGAGCTGCATGGCAGCCTGGATGCGCTGCTGCAACTGACGGTGCGCAGCCAGAGCGGCGCGGCGGTGCCAATCCGCGAGCTGGTGACGGTGAGCGACACGGTGCGCGAGCAGCCGATCTACCGCAAGGACCTGCTGCCGGTCGTCTTCGTCGTCGGTGACATGGCGGGCACCAAGAAGGGCGACATGGACAGCCCGCTCTACGGCATGTTCCAGATGCGCTCGAAGATTGCCGAACTCCAAGGCCCCGATGGCGGCCCGATCGACGAGTACTTCATCCAGCAGCCCTCCAACCCCTACGCCGGCTACGCGCTCAAGTGGGACGGCGAGTGGCAGATCACCTACGAGACCTTCCGCGACATGGGCGCCGCCTACGCCGTCGGCCTGATCCTGATCTACCTGCTGGTGGTGGCGCACTTCGGCTCGTACCTCATGCCGCTGATCATCATGGCGCCGATTCCGCTCACCGTCATCGGCGTCATGCCGGGGCACGCGCTGCTGGGCGCGCAGTTCACCGCCACCAGCATGATCGGCATGATCGCGCTGGCCGGCATCATCGTGCGCAACTCGATCCTGCTGGTCGACTTCATCCACCTGCAGCTCGCCGAGGGCGTGCCCGATTCGGCGCGGGGCCGCTCCCAAGCCGAAGCAGCCCCTCGGGGGCAGCGCACCACGCGCAGCGGGGAGCGTGGGGGATAAGTTTCAAGCGCGCCATCGTGCAGAGCGCCATCACGCGCGCCCAGCCGATTGCGCTGACCGCGCTGGCCGCCATGATCGGCGCGCTGTTCATCCTCGACGACCCGATCTTCAACGGCCTGGCCATTGCGCTGATCTTCGGCATCCTGGTGTCCACCGTGCTCACGCTGGTGGTCATCCCCATCCTCTACTACGTCGCCTACTGCCGGAGTCATGAGTCAAATCAGGCTCCAGCGCCCGTCCCGCCTGCGCAAGCAGCTACTTGAAAAGGAGCAAACAGAATGACATCGTGGCAACTTACCCGCCTCATCGGCGGTACCTTCATCCTGCTTTCGCTGGCGCTGGGCGTGCCCAGCAGCCCCATCTTCCATTCGACGAACTGGCTGTGGTTCACCGCCTTCGTCGGCGCCAACTTCCTGCAAAGTGGCATCACCAACTGGTGCCTGATGGAAACCATCATGCGCAAGATCGGCGCCCGTGCATCTTGATTCAAGGAGAAACCCATGGTTGAAAACTACAAGGAACTGATCGCTTCCGTATCCGCCAACACCGCCAAGCTGCGCAAGGGCATCCCCGATGTCATGCAGGGCTTCAACGCCATGGCGGGCGCTGCCGGCAAGGACGGCGTGCTGGACGCCAAAACCAAGGAACTGATCGCCATGGCGCTGTCGGTGGCCGCGCGCTGCGACCCGTGCGTGGGCTACCACGCCAAGGCGCTGGTCAAGCTGGGCGCCACACGCGCCGAACTGGATGAGATGCTGGGTATGTGCGTCTACATGGGTGGCGGCCCGTCGCTGATGTACGCCGCCGCGGCCATTGCCGCCTACGAGGAGTTCGGCGGCGAGAAGGCCACATGAGCATGCGCCGCGCCTGGTTGCGCCATGGTCTGGGCATCGGCCTGCTGGGGCTGGGCGCGCTGCCCGCCACCGCGCAGGACCTGCTCACCGTGTGGCGCGCTGCCGAGCAGCACGACCGCACGCTGGCCGTGGCCCGTGCCGAGCACGCGGCGGCGCAGACCAAGCGCGAACAGGCCGAGGCGCTGTGGCGCCCCAACGTGATGCTGGGCCTGGGCGCCGGCCTGGGCGCCAGCGACACGCGCATGAAGGGCGCGCAGTTCTCGGCGCCCGGCTTCGGCACGTCCGAGGGCGTGGACTTCGCCACCTCGGTGCATGCCGGGCTGGCCACGCGCGCCAACCTGATCGCGCAGCAGCCGCTGGTCAACCGTGGCCGCGAGGCTGCCCGCGCACAGCTGGAACTGGGCGCCGAGATGGGCGACACCGCCTGGCGCGCCGCCCGCAACGAGCTGTTGCTGCGCACCGCCGAGCGCTACTTCGCCCTGGCCGTGGCGCAGGAGCAGTTGCGCGTGACCGAGCGCCAGGCCGAATCGGTGGCGCGCGCCACCACCGAGGCGCACGACCGTTTTGAACTGGGCGACGTGCCCGTGACCGACACGCATGAGGCCGATGCGGCTCTCGCCGGCGTGCGTGCGCAGGTCGAGGCGGCGCGCCTGCAGCGCGACCTGACGCGCCAGTCGCTGGCCGACAGCACCGGCCTGCCGCTGCCCGTGGCGCAACTGCCCGCGCAAACCCAGGCACTGGGCGAATCGCTGCAAGCCTGGATCGACGCCGCGCAGGCGGCCAACCCGCAGGTGCAGCTGGCCGCGCATGGTGTGCGCATGGCCGAGCAGGAACTGCGCAAGCGCCGCGCAGGCGACAGCGTGTCGGTGGACTTGGTCGCACAGGCCGGCTTCGACCGGCTGGGCGGCCGGGGCGAATTCGGCTCGGCCAGCAACCGCAACGCCAATGCCATGGTCGGCGTGCAGGTCAACATCCCCTGTACGACGGCGGCATGAGCCGCGCCCAGGCCAGCGAAGGCGCACGCCTGCTGGACAAGGCCCAGGCACAGCTGGAACAGGCCCGCGAGCAGGTGGCCGAGCAGGTGCGCGCTGCCTGGCTGGGTTGGCAGGCGGGCGAGGCCCGCGTGGCCGCACTGCAGGACGGCCTGAAGGCCAGCGCCGCGCGGCTCGACGCCACCCGCACAGGACGCGAGCTGGGCGACCGCACGCTGATGGACGTGCTGAACGCCGAGAACGACCATGCCCGCGCCACGCTGGCGCTGGCCGAGGCGCGCACCGGGCAGATGCAGCAGCGCCTGCGCCTGGCCGCGCTGGCCGACCGGCTGGACGAGCCCCTGATGGCGAAGCTCAGCGCTGCGCTGGCACCCGTGCCAGCGGCGGCGCCGCCAGCGCCGCCCGCTGCCGTCGTGCCGGCAGCCACCCCCGCGCGTGCGCCGCGCAAGGACCGCAAATGACCGCCGCCACCCACGCCCCCATCGTCGTGCTCGGCACCGGCTTCGGTGCGCTGTCCACCGTGCGCGCGCTGCGCGCGGGCGGCTGCACCGATCCGATCACGATGATCGGCCCGCGTGCAGAACTGCATTACCTGCCGGGCACCATCTGGATTCCCAGCGGCCTGCGCACGCGCGCCGACCTGGTGGTGCCGCTGGGCAACTTCTTCCAGCGCATGAACGTGCAGCACCATCAGGCCAGCGTCACCGGCCTGTCGGATGACGGGCGCGTGGTGCACACCACGGCGGGCGATGTGGCCAACCACGCGCTGGTCATTGCCAGCGGTGCGCGCTTCATCCGCAAGCTGCCGGGCATCGAGCACGCCGTCGTGCCCTGCGAAGGCATCGACGCCGCCGAGCGCGTGCGCGACCGTTTGCGCGCCATGGACGGCGGCACCATCGCCATCGGCTTCGGCGCCAACCCCCACGAGCCAAGCGCCGTGCGCGGTGGGCCGATGTTCGAGTTCCTGTTTGGCATCGAGCGCCAGTTGCGCCGCGAGGGCCGGCGCGAGCAGTTCAAGCTGGTGTTCTTCAACCCTCGCCCAAGCCCGGCATCCGCCTGGGCGAGAAGACGGTGGCGCAACTGCTGGCGCGCATGCAGCGCCAGGGCATCGAGACGCACCTGGGCCACAAGATGCTGCGCTTCGAGGCCGACAAGGTGGTCACCGAGGGCGGCGAGTTCGCGGCCGATCTGATCCTGTTCATGCCGGGGCTCACCGGGCCGGCCTGGCTGGAGCACTCCGCGCTGCCGCGTTCGCCCGGCGGCATGGTGGCGGCCGATGCGCAGTGCCGCGTGGCCGGCTTCGAGCGCGTCTACGTGGTCGGCGACAGCGGCAGCTTTCCCGGCCCCGACTGGATGCCCAAGCAGGCCCACATGGCCGATCTGCAGGCCGAGGCCGCGGCGCACAACCTGCTGGCCGAGCTGGCGGGCGGGCGGGGCGAGCGCGGCTTCAAGGTCGAACTGGTCTGCATCATCGACGCCATCGACCAGGGCACGCTGGTCTACCGCACCGAGCAGCAGCAGATCGTGCTGCCGCCCAACCGCCTGATGCACTGGGCCAAGCGCAGCTTCGAGCGGCGCTACCTGAGGCACTACCAATGAAGGCCGTGCCGTGCCAGTCGATTTGAATCAACCCACCACCAAGGAGACACCATGACCGAACGCTCCCACCGCGGGCCCACGCGCCCGCCATCCCGCCGCGACATGCTGCGCGCCATGGGCGCCGCGCCCATCGCCGTCGGCGCCCTGCAGGCCGCCCCTGTCGCGCAGGCGCAGACCAGCAACAGCAAGGCGCACATCGTGATCGCCGGCAGCGGCCTGGGCGGCATTGCCGTGGCCAGCCGCCTGCGCGCGCTGCTGCCGCAGGCGAAGATCACCATCGTCGACGCCAAGCAGGAGCACAACTACCAGCCCGGCTACACCCTGGTGGCCAGCGGCGTGTGGCCGATCGAGAAGGTGCGCGACCGCAACGCCGACTTCATCCCTGCCGGCGTGGAATGGGTGCAGGAGATGGTGGCCGCGTTCGACCCCGCCAGCAACAGCCTGACCACCACCAGCGGCCAGAAGATCGGCTACGACTACCTCGTCGTCGCCACCGGCCTGCACCTCGACTATGCGCAGATCGAAGGCATGGACGTGGCCGCCATCGGCCAGAACGGCATGGGCAGCGTTTACGCCAGCCCGCAGGCCGCGCTGGCCACCTGGCAGGCCATGGACGCCTACCGCGCCAAGGGCGGCCAGGCCGTGATGACGCTGCCGCCCGGCGCGCTGAAATGCGCCGGCGCGCCGCTGAAGATGACCTTCATGATCGCCGACCGCCTGCGCCAGGCCGGCACCATGGGCCAGTCGAAGGTGGACTTCTACAGCGCGCTGGCCGACGACACCGTGTTCGGCGTCAAGGCCGTCAACGACAACGTGCTGGCGCGCTGGAAGGCGCTGGGCATCAACACCCACTACCTGCAGAAGCTGGTGGCGGTGGACCTGGGCGCGCGCAAGGCCGTCTTCACCTCGCCCGAGGGCGAGCGCACCAGCGTCGACTACGACTTCCTGCACGTGGTGCCGCCCATGCGCGCGCCCGACGTGGTGAAGAACAGCGACCTGTCGGCCAAGCAGGGCCCCATGGCCGGCGGCGGCTGGCTGGAGGTGAGCAAGGACACGCTGCAGCACCTGCGCTACCCCAACGTGTTCGGCGTGGGCGACATCAACGGCACGCCGCGCGGCAAGACGGCGGCCACCGTCAAGAAGAGCGCGCCGCTGGTGGCGCACAACCTGGCGCGCGTGATCGCGGGGCAGCCGGCCGACCAGATCTTCGACGGCTACACCTCGTGCCCGATGATCGTGCGCGAAGGCTCGGCCATGCTGATCGAGTTCGACTACGAGGGCAAGCTCACGCCCTCGCTGCCGATGATCGAGCCGCTGCAGGAGAGCTTCATGGCCTGGTTCATGAAGTACCGCCTGCTCAAGCCCGCCTACATCGCGGTCATGAAGGGCCGCGTGTGACCACGCACTGAACCAAGGAGACACGAACCATGTATGAAATCTGGCTGATGCTGAACATCGTGTGGGAACTGGCCCTGTCCATCTGGCCCTGGCTGCTGGCGCTGGCCGTGCTGTGGCTGGTGCTGCTGGCCATGGCGCGCGGCGGCCGCGGCGCCGACTGGCGCGCCTGCCTGCCCAAGGCCGTGGCCCTGGGCGCGCTGCTGGGCGTGGTGATCTTCTTCGTCACCCCGCTGTGGAGCAAGTCTGGCCTGGGCGAAATGAAATACTGGGTCGACTGGGCCAACCTGATCGGCATCGCCGTGGCCTGGGCTGCCGCCGGCACGCTGTTCGCGTGGCCGCTGCTGACCTGGCTGCGCAAGTCGCGCCAGCGCCCGTCGCTCGTCTGACGGTTATTCTTCGTCCTGCAAACCAAAGGAGCTTGTTATGAAACTCAACGTCGGCGGCATCGACCGCATCCTGCGCATCGTCGTCGGTCTGGTGCTGATCGCCCTGGCCGTCACCGGCACCGTGGGCTGGTGGGGCTGGCTGGGCGTGATCCCGCTGGCCACCGGCCTGTTCCGCTTCTGCCCCGCGTACACGCTGCTGGGCATGAACACCTGCCCGATCAAGGACCGCAGCTCGACCTGAGCGGCGCCGTCTGCGCCATGAAAAACGCCCGCAGATGCGGGCGTTTTTTCAGCCGTTTCACGCGGCTGCCTCAAGAATGATAGGGGGTATATGGTTTTGCGCTTGTCTGGCGGGCGCTACCGAGTATCTATAGGGAGAGTATAAGGAAGAAAAGCTCCACTGAAGGAGCGGCCTTGGCCGCGATGTGGCGATGGATCAGGCGGATGCACCCCATCGCGGGCGAACCCGCTCCCGCACAAAAGCAGCCACTCCACGCGTCATCGAAAGGCAGCGGAGCAGGCCATGCCAGCGGCAGCCGTGCCCGGACCTGCGCCGGGCACTGGCTGCGTCCCCTCGCGCAGCAGAGGGGAAGGCGCGTCAGCGCCTCAGGGGGTGTCACTCAATCTTTACGCCCGCATCGCGCACGATCTTCTCCATGCCCTGGTAGTCGCGCTGCAACTGCTGGGTGAAGGCTTCGGGCGTCATCGCCAGCGGCTCGGCGCCCTGGTCGTGGATGGCCTTCTGCATCTCGGGCGTGGCCAGCAGCTTGTTCACCGCGCCGTTCATCTGCGCCACGATGGGGGCGGGCGCACCGGCCGGCATCAGCAGGCCGTACCAGGTGCTCATGTCGAAGCCGGCGTAGCCGCTTTCGGCCACGGTGGGCACGTCGGGCAGGCTGGTGCTGCGCTTGGCCGAGGTGACGGCCAGCGGGCGCAGCTTGCCCGCCTTGACCTGCGCCATGGCCGACGGCACCGACGACACCAGCAGGTCCACGTTGCCGGCCAGCGCGTCCATCAGCGCCGGGTTGGAGCCCTTGTAGGGCACGTGGCGCAGCTTGATGCCCGCGGCCTTCTCGAACTGGTCGCCCGCCAGGTGGATGGTGGTGCCGTTGCCGGGCGAGCCGTAGGTCACGGTGTCGGGCGCGGCCTTGGCGGCGGCCACCACGTCGGCCAGCGTCTTGTATTTGCTGTTCATACTGGTGGCGATGATCACGGGCGACCAGGCCACGTGCGCCACGGGCGTGAAGTCCTTCACCGGGTTCCACGGCAGGCTCTTGTACAGCCAGGGGCCGACGACCAGGTTGTCCTTCTGGCCCATCACCATGTCGTAGCCGTCGGGCTTGCCCTTGGCCGCTTCGGTGATGCCCAGCGTGCCGCCGGCGCCGGCCTTGTTATCGGGCACGATGGTCCACTGGTTGGCCTCGGTCAGCTTCTGCGCCACCAGCCGGCCCAGGATGTCGGTGCCGCCACCGGGCGGGAAGGGGATGACCATGCGGATGTTCTTGGTCGGGTAGGTCTGGGCGTGGGCGGCGGAGGCGATCAGGCCGATGGCCAGGGCAGAGGCGATTGGGCGGAACATCTGGGGCGGGCTTTCTGTAAGAAGTGAAACTGGATGGGCAATGTTAGCGCGCTGCGGGGTCTTGCGCAGGCGCTGACCCTGCCGCGGCGGTTGACCATGAAAAACGCCCGCTGGCGCCGGTCCAGCGGGCGTGGGCAGCTATCTGCCGGATAGCGGATTACATGCGCTCGAAGATCGCCGCAATGCCCTGGCCGCCGCCAATGCACATGGTGACCAGCGCGTATTGGCCCTGGATGCGCTGCAACTCGTACAGCGCCTTCACGGTGATCAGCGCGCCGGTGGCGCCGATGGGGTGGCCCAGCGAGATGCCCGAGCCGTTGGGGTTGACCTTGGCCGGGTCGGCGCCCAGGCCCTTGGTGACGGCGCAGGCCTGCGCGGCGAAGGCCTCGTTGGCCTCGATCACGTCCATCTGGTCGATCTTCATGCCCAGCTTCTTCAACAGCATCTGCGTGGCCGGCACGGGGCCGATGCCCATGGTCTTGGGCTCGACGCCGGCGTGCGCGTAGCCCACCAGGCGGGCCAGCGGCTTGGCACCGCGCGCCTTGGCGGCGCCGGCTTCCATCAGCACCACGGCGGCGGCGGCGTCGTTGATGCCGCTGGCGTTGGCGGCCGTGACGGTGCCGTTCTCCTTCACGAACACCGGCTTCATCTTCTGGAAGTCCTCCAGCTTGGCGCCGGCGCGGAAATGCTCGTCCTTGTCGAAGGTGACGTCGCCCTTGCGGCCCTTGCTGACCACGGGGACGATCTGGTCCTTGAAGCGGCCCTCGGCCCAGGCCTTTTCGGCGCGCTGGTGGCTTTCCAGTGCCAGCGCGTCCTGGTCCTCGCGCGTGATGCCGTGCTCGGCCGCCACGTTCTCGGCCGTCACACCCATGTGGATGGTGTGGAACGGGTCGTGCAGCGCGCCGACCATCATGTCGATCATCTTGGTGTCGCCCATGCGCGCGCCGAAGCGCGTGGCCAGGCTGGCATAGGGCGCGCGGCTCATGTTCTCGGCGCCGCCGCCGATGGCGACGTCGTAGTCGCCCAGCAGGATGCCCTGGCTGGCCGACACGATGGCCTGCAGGCCCGAGCCGCACAGGCGGTTCACGTTCATGGCCGGCGTCTCCTTGGGGCAGCCGCCGTTGATGGCCGCCACGCGCGACAGGTACATGTCGCGCGGTTCGGTGTTGACGACGTGGCCGAAGACCACGTGGCCCACGTCCTTGCCCTCGACGGCAGCGCGCGCCAGCGCCTCCTTGACGACGAGCGCGCCCAGATCGACGGTGGGGGTGTCCTTCAGGCTGCCGCCAAAGGTTCCGATGGCGGTGCGCACACCGCTGACGACGACGACTTCACGTGCCATGACTTGGTTCTCCTGGTTGGTTCTCGGGGTGGGGTTGTAAGGGTCTTGCCCCCACAGTATGCCGCCATCCGGCTGCGGGCCGCTGACAGCGCCGCGCCGAATGTGACAGTCATCAAATCATCACAATCTGAGAATATCGTGAAGGGTTGCGATGAATCGCCTGGAGCACCGACCGTGAGCGAAGAAGAACTGATGCGCCGCCTGCGCGGCGACCTGCTGGACGGCTTTGACGAAGAGCTGGAGATGGAGCTGGAAGACCGCAACATCGACGCGGTGGCCGGCGTGCTGACCGATTCGGCCGACTACAAGGCGGCGCGCCAGCAGTATTTCCGCGAGCTGTTCCGCCTGCAGGGCGAACTGGTGAAGCTGCAGGACTGGGTGGCCACCACCAAGCGCAAGGTGGTGATCGTGTTCGAGGGCGCGACGCGGCCGGCAAGGGCGGCGTGATCAAGCGCATCACCCAGCGGCTGAACCCGCGCGTGGCCCGCGTGGTGGCGCTGCCGGCGCCCAACGACCGCGAGAAGACGCAGTGGTACTTCCAGCGCTACGTGCCGCACCTGCCGGCAGGTGGCGAGCTGGTGCTGTTCGACCGCAGCTGGTACAACCGCGCCGGCGTCGAGCGCGTGATGGGCTTTGCACCGACGACGAGCTGGAGGAGTTCTTCCGCACCGTGCCCGAGTTCGAGAAGATGCTGGTGCGCTCTGGCATCGTGCTGATCAAGTACTGGTTCAGCATCAGCGACGAGGAGCAGAACCTGCGCTTCCTCGGCCGCATCCACGACCCGCTGAAGCAGTGGAAGCTCAGCCCCATGGACCTGGAAAGCCGCCGCCGCTGGGAGGACTACACCAAGGCCAAAGAGGACATGCTGCAGCGCACGCACATCCCCGAGGCGCCGTGGTGGGTGGTGCCGGCCGACGACAAGAAGAAGGCGCGGCTGAACTGCATCACGCACCTGCTGAGCCAACTGCCGTATCAGGAAGTGGAGCGCCCCGAAGTCGTGCTGCCGCCGCGCGTGCGCCACGAGGACTACGTGCGCCACCCGGTGCCCGACAGCATGATCGTGCCGCAGGTGTTCTGACCCGCCGCACCGCGCGGCTTTGGCCGCGCGCCTGCAGGCCTGCCCCGGGCTTGGGTAGGATGCGCCGGAAGGGGCCGGGCGCCACACCACCCGTGGGCGCCGCGGCCGTGTTTCATGGTTCCGATTTCCGAGGGCACCCCATGACGAGCGATTTCCTGCAACAGGTCGACGAACGCGCCCAGGGCGCCCTGGCCTCGGGCGACCTGCAACCCCTGGTCACCGAACAGACCGAGCTGGTCGATGGCGGCCTGCGCTTTCTGGCGCGCTCGGTGTCTACGCTGGCGGGCAAGCGCACGCTGATTCCCGGCGGCCCGCGTGATCCGAACTTCAACCCTTTTCTCTCGCCCGATCCGGCGCTCACCGTGGGGCCGCTGGGCGATGCGCACACGGCGATCCTGAACAAGTTTCCGATCTCGGCGCGCCACCTCGTCATCGCGACGAAGACGTTCAGCGAGCAACTCGAACCGCTGGACCGCAGCGACTTCGCCGCGCTGGCGCGCGTGCTGGTGGCTGCCGGCGGGCTGGGCTTTCACAACGGCGGCACGGCCGCGGGCGCCAGCCAGCGCCACAAGCACCTGCAGTGGATTCCGCGCGCCGAAGGCAACGCCAGCCTCGACCTGTGGTGGCCCGGCCTGCCGGCCGACGCGGCGCCGCTGGCCACGGCGCAGCACCCGCAACTGGCCGTGCGGCACTGCTTCGTGCGCATCGCCGGCGGGCCGGGCGTGTCGGTCGAGGCGTTGGCCGACAGCCTGCACGCCGGCTACACGCGGGCGCTGGCGCAGCTCGGGCTGGCGCCCAACGGCAGCGGCCTGCTGCCGCCCTCCAACCTGCTGATCGCCGACGGCTGGCTGCTGCTGGTGCCGCGCAGCCGCGAGCATTTCGAGGGCGTCTCGGTCAACGCGCTGGCCTTCGGCGGCACCTTCTACGCGCAGGAGGCCGACAAGCTGGCCGCGCTGAAGGCGGCCGGGCCGCTGGCGGCGCTGGCGGCCGTGGGGGTTTGAGCCGTGCTGCGGCTGGCTGGGTGATTCCGTTTTCACCTCAAGGCGTCAACCATCGTCATCCCGGCGAAAGCCGGGATCCATGCGTTCCGCACGTGCGTCGTCTGGGTTCCGGCTTGCGCCGGAATGACGGGATTCATGTGGTTTCGATCTGGACATGGAATGAGCCCGCAGGCGCGAAGGGCGGCGCTGCCAGCGGGGCTGCGGCGCTTCGCGGCTTCCGCCGCTCCTACAGGATCATGGGGAGTATCGGTTGTCAGCGCCAGAATGACGGGCGCTGCAGGCTGACTATATGGGGAGTATCTGGTGATTCGAAGCCGCATCACGCCGTGCGGACATCTGCCACCGGCTCGGCACCGAAGTCGGCGCGCGCCAGGTAGGCCAGCACGCGCCGCGCCGCGTCGTCCGCGCTGGTGAGCTGGCCGCCGCGCTTCAGCTGCTCGAAGCTGCCGCGATCGGGAAAGGCCGCCGCATCGGCGCCGCGCAATTGCACCTGCATGTCGGTGTCGATCACGCCCGGCGCCAGCGAGCACACCTTGGCACCGTTGGGCACCAGCGCCTCGTCCAGCGCCAGGCAGCGGGTGAAGTGGTCCATGCCCGCCTTGGCCGCGCAGTAGGCGGCCTGCGAGGCCATGGCGCGCCGGCCCAGGCCGGACGAGATGTTGAGCACCTTGCGCACGCCCGGCCAGGCGCGCGTGGCGTGCAGAAAGGCGGCGGTCAGCTGCATCGGCGCCTCCAGCCCCACGCGCAGGGCGTTGGCCAGATCGGCCGGCGCGGCGTCGCGCAGCGGCACGATGGCGGGGATGACGCCGGCGTTGTTGATCAGCGCGCTGCTGGCGAAGGCGGCGCCGTCGTGCGCGGCCAGCCAGTCGGCCAGGCGCGCGGCCACGGGGCGGCGTCGGCCAGGTCGGCGGACCATTGCGTCAGCGTGGCACCCGCGGCGGCGGCGCGGCTGGCCAGCGCCTCGTCGGGCCGGCGCGCCAGCGTCAGCACGGTGTGGCCGGGCGCCAGCAGCTGCCCGGCCATGGCGTGGCCCATGCCGCGCGAGGCGCCGGTGAGGATGAACAGGTGGCGGGTGGTGGCGGCGGTCATGGCGTTGAAGTCTTGCAGGGAAAAAGAAAAGGGTGCTGCAATCTATGCAGCACCCTGGGTCGGGTCAGGCGGGGCGGTGTTCACAGCGCCCCGCGTGGCCGTGGCGGGGGTCAGGGCAGGAGATCGGCGTGATCTTGCTGCCACCCACCGAAACGCCGGCTTCCAGGCCCACGTTGGTCAGCGTGAAGCTGGTGATGGGCTGCTGCAGGGTCTTGGTGTCGACGTGGCCGTTGGCGCCCACGGTGCCCACGGCGACGGTGGCGTCGGCATCAGCCGTCCAGCCCTTGCTGGCGCGGAACTTCTGCAGCGCGTCGGCCGTGTTGAACACGTAGATGACCGATTTGGACTGGCCGCCGGCCTGGAAGCCGATGGAGCCGCTGGTGGTGCTGTAGTAGTTCACCGTCTGGCCGCCCACGCGCAGCGCGCCGCGGCCGTGTTCGGCGCCGACGACGAACGAGCCGCCCACGACGGCCGGGAACACCAGCACGCCCGCGGCCTTGGACACCATTTCACGCGTGCCCGGCACGGTGCTGTACAGGCGCGACAGGGTTTCGTTGACCGAGGTCTCCATCGACGCGCGGCTGACGGCCGGGGTGGCCTGGCTGTCCTTGGTGGTGGTGGTGCAGCCGATCAGCGCGATGCTGCCCAGGCCCAGGGCAGTGGCCAGGCCGATGCTGCGCAGGTTGAAGTTTTTCATGAGGTGTGTCCTTTGTTTCGTGAGTCAGATTGACGACGTGCAAACTGTAGAGCGCGCCGCGGCCGAGGCGTAGGACAGCAGCCCGCGACCTTGTGGCAACCGGCGCCAGGGCGTTGTGCGGGGCGCGCCAGCGCGTGCGGCGCAGCGGCGTTAGGCCAGCACCACCAGCGTGTAGTCGGCGTGCAGGCCGTCGGGGCCGGGCGAGTAGGGGCGGGTGAGGGCGCGGCGGCCCGGTTCGTCGAGCCGGCGCCACAGGAAGTCGCGCGCGTTGCCCGGATCGCCTTCGACGTACAGCTGCGTCGTCAGCAGCTCGTGCCGGCCCAGCCGCACCTTCACGTGGATGTGCGGCGTGCGCCCGCTGTAGGGCGCGGGGCGGATGGTGCGAAAGCGCCAGGCGCCATCGGCGCCCACGGTGACGCGGCCAAAGCCCTGGAACGCCGCGTCGGCCCGCCCGCCGTCGCGCGGATGGTGGTAGCGGCCCTGCTGGTCGCACTGCCAGATTTCCACCTGCGCGCCGCTCACCGGCCGGCCGTCGACGTCCAGCACGCGCCCTTCGACCTGCGCCGGCGTGCCCTGCGTGTACCGCTGCGCGCCGTTGCGCAGCAGGTCGTGGTCGCTGTCGGTGGGCAGCTCGACGGGGTAGAACGGGCCTTCGGTCTGCTGCGGCGTGGGGCGCAGGCGCTCGGCCGGCTGGGCGATGGCGCCGCGCCACACCCAGGGCGCGGCCAGCAGCGCGGCCGCGGCGTGGCGGCGGGTGAGGGCGGGCGCGGGTGGGTGGTCATGGGCGGCTTCCGGTCGGTGCAGGGTGCGAGTCGCGCGCCGCCAGGCAAGTTCCTGCGCGGTGGCTGATGGGTGCGGTCTTGCTTGCGTCGCACCCAGTCTCCAACAGCGTTTTAGGAGCGGGCTTGCCCGCGATCAAGCGTTGGTAGCGGCGAGGCGCCTCATCGCGGGCAAGCCCGCTCCCACACAGCGAAAGCGGTGCGCGCGTCATGAGAAATCAATTTTGATAGCTGCCGGCGCTTGCCCCGCCTGCGCTGCAGGCCGAAAACGCTTAGAAAGGCACGTCGCTCCGCAGGTCGAGAGTGTGTCCGCTCACCGGATGCTCAAACCGCAAGGCGCAGGCGTGCAGCATCAGCCGTGGGGCCGTGTCGGGGGCGCCGTACAGCGCATCGCCGACGATGGGGTGGCCGAGTGCCAGCAGGTGCACGCGCAGCTGGTGCGAACGGCCGGTGACGGGCTCCAGCGCCAGGCGCGCGGTGTCGGTGGCGGCATTGTGCGCCAGCAGGCGCCAGCGCGTGCGGCTGGGCTTGCCGCTGGCGTGGTCGACCTTGCTGCGCGGGCGGTTCGGCCAGTCGACGATCAGGGGCAGGTCGATCTCGGCCCAGCCGTCCGCATCCGTGGCGGCGCTGGGCCGGCCGTGCACCAGCGCCTCGTAGCGCTTGTGCACGCGGCGCTCGGCAAAGGCGCTGCTGAGCGCGCGCTGCACGGCGGCGCTGCGCGCCATCAGCAGCAGGCCGCTGGTGGCCTGGTCGAGCCGGTGCACGATCAATGCACCGGGCCAGCGCCGTTGCGCGCGGGTGCTCAGGCAGTCGGCGTTCTGCGGCCCGCGGCCCGGCACCGACAGCAGGCCAGCCGGCTTGACCAGGGCCAGCAGGTGCGCGTCCTCGTGCAGCACCTCGACATCGTCCACGGCTGCGACAGGCGCCGCCGGCTGGGCGCCGGCTGCTGCGTTTTCAGGAGCGTCTGGCGGGTTCAAGCGGCCAGCGCCTGCGCCAGTTCGTCAGGCCCCACGCTGCGCGCGGCGCCGAAGCCGGCCACCTGCCGCGCGCCGGTGAGCTGCAGCGTGACGAAGCGGAAATCGGGTAGCGCCGTCATCGGCTCGACATCCGGAAAGCGCGCCAGGTAGGCCCTGCGCGCCGTGACCCAGTCGGCCGAGCCGGGCGCCGGCGTGCTGGCCAGCCCCTGCAGCGTGACGCGGGCCAGGTCGTGCACCGGCGCGTCGTCGGCATCGGCGGCGGTGACCAGCAGCGACACGCGCGGCTCGGCCGCCATGTTGGCGGTGTGCGCCGCCAGCCCGCTGACGTGCAGCACCAGCTGCTGCGTGGCGGTGTCGATGGCGTAGGGCACCATCGACACGAAGGCGCCGCCGCCCTGCGCGTCCAGCGTGCCCAGCGCCGCGTGGCGCCGCGCCTGCAGCAGCGCGCGCAGTGCGAGGCCGAGGCGGGGCAGGTGCGGGGTGGTCATGGTGTGGAGCTGAAGGAAGCGGGCTGGCCGCAACGCCGCGTGGACTGTAGCATTCGCCGAGCCGGCGGCGGCATCGACGGCGCCGGGCTTTCAAGCCCAGTGTGCAGGCGGGGTATGGGGAGTATGAGTCGTTAGCGCTTGATTGATGGGCGCTTTCGGATAGGGTGTTGGGGAGTATCTGATCGATCTCTGCCGGCGAGGCCGTCCATCGCGGGCAAGCCCGCTCCCACAAAGAGCCGTGCCAGTTCATCCGTCGCACGGCTTCCAAAAAGCAGCGCCTCAGCCATGTCGAGTGGCCGCGGAGCAGGCCAGGCCAGCGGCCGCCGCGGCCGGACTTGCGCCGGCCGCTGGCGGCGTCCCCCTCCTGCAGGAGAGGGGAAGCGGCGTCAGCCGCTCAGGGGGTGTTCACATGACTTTGCACAACTCGAACACCAGCGCCGGCCCCAGCGACTGGTTCAGCGCGCCGGCCGCCACGTGGCCGGTGGAGACGGCGCCGACGGTCGAGGCCTGGAATTCGGGCGCGCCCGCCTGGTCGTGGATCTCGACGAAGGCGGTGGGCGTGGCGGCGCGGCGCTGCAGGTCTTCGCGCAGGCGCTCGATGGCGCCGGCGTGGACCGAGCCGTCGTAGATCACGGCATCCGGCAGGTGCTGGGTGGCCAGGCGCTCGGCCTGGCGCATGTCCTCGGCGGCGTCCAGGATCAGCCCGTAGCCGGCCAGCGCCTGCAGGCACTGCGCGCGCCGCTGCGCGTGGCCGGTGACCAGCAGCACGCGGCAGCCCTGGATGACGGCCGACACGCTGGACGGGCCGACCGAGGTCTCGACGGCGCTGGCCAGCTGGTCCTCCGACACCTGCGCCAGGTCGAGCGTGACGCGCACGTGGTCATCGCGCGTGTCGAGTTGCGACACCGCGCCCACCGCGTGCGCCAGCTGGTGCCACAGCGTCCAGCGGATGCTGCGCCACACCGGCTCGGGCACCTCGGCCGGGTTGCACCAGGCGGCCACGCGCAGGCGCGGGCGGCTGGTGCGGCCGGATTTGTCGACGGTGATGGTGACGCTGGCCGCCATCTGGCCGGCCCACTGCACCAGTTCGTCGACCAGCATGTAGAGCATGCTGGAGTCGGCGTACACGCGGGTGTGGGCCAGGCCCTGGCGCACGCCGATCTGGCGGCGCGCCAGCCAGTCGGCGCGGGCCGTCAGCACGGCGCGCACCACGTCGGCCAGGTTGAGCACTTCGCGCTGCTGCGGTGGCGGGTCTTCGCACAGCCGCAGCACGTGCTGCGCGGCCATGCCGGCCTGGCGCGCGCGCTCGACCGATTCGGTCACGGGGATCAGGCTGCGCACCAGGCTGGGCTCCATGCGGTTCAGGCGCTCGAGCTGCTCGCTGGCGGCGTTGAGCGACATGGCCACTTCCTGGCCCAGCTGGCGCACCACGTCGGGCCAGGACAGGTTGCCGCCGCCGCCCGCAAGGGGCGCCGCCGCGTGGTCGGCGGATGCCGTGTCACCCGCCTCGCGGCGGCGCGCGCCCGGTTTGGGGGTGAACCAGTTGAAAGCCATGTGCCGCTCCCGTGCTTGCTGTTGTTTCGGTGGCGCGGCCCGGCGTGGCTGCCAGGGCAGGCGCGTGCAAAACAGTATAGGGGCGCCACATAGGCAGCGCGTGACCGCCGGGGCGCCGCGCGCCGCCGGTCGTCGGGTGGGGGCGGGGGTATGGGTGCCGGTGCAGGCGCTCAGGGCCGCAGGCTGCTGCTGCTGGCCTGGCGCATCTGCAGCACTTCCAGCGGCGTCACCTCGGGCGCGTGCTGGCCCCAGGCGTTGCGGATGTGGCTGATGACGGCGGCGATCTCGGTGTCGTTCAGCGTCAGCGTGAACGGCGGCATGCCATAGGGGCGCGGGCGCCCCGCCGTGGCCGGGCCGAAGCCGCCGTGCAGCATCACCTGCAGCAGGTTCTGCGTGTGCGGCATGGTGACGGCGCGGTTGCCGGCCAGCGCCGGGTAGGCGCCGGGCACGCCCTCGCCCTGTTCGCCATGGCAGCTGGCGCAGTGCTGGCCGTACAGCTTTTCGCCCGCCTGGGCCAGGCGCGTGGGCGTGGCGGCGGGCGCGGCAGCGGGGGCCGATGGGGCCGGCGACAGTGCTTTCAGGTAGCCGGCCATGGCCTGCAGGTCGGCGTCGTTCAGGTACTGCGTGCCGTGGAACACCACTTCCGCCATCGGCCCGCTGGCGTGGCCGCGGGCCGAGTGGCCGGTCTTGAGCAGTTGCACGATGTCCTCCACCGGCCACTGGCCCAGGCCGGCCTCGTGCGGCGCGGTGAGCGAGGGCGCATACCAGCCTTGGGCCGGCATCAGGCCGCCGTCCAGCCGCTGCCAGTCGGCGCCGCCCAGGCGGTCGCGCGGCGCATGACAGGCCGAGCAGTGGGCCACGGCGTGCACCAGGTAGGCGCCGCGGCGCTGCGGATCGGCGTGCACGTTGTCGGCCGGCGCATCGCCGGGGCGGAAGTACAGCGCCCGCCACACCGCCAGCGCCGCCTGCGTGCTGTAGGGCCAGCGCAGTTCGTGCGCCGGCACCTGCGTGCGCGTCGACGGCAGGCTGCGGAAGTAGGCGAACAGCGCATCGCTGTCGGCGCGCGTGAGCAGCGTGGTGTGGGTGTACGGGAAGGCCGGGTACAGCAGCCGCCCGTCGGCCGAGCGGCCATGGTGCAGCGCGCGCCAGAAGGCGGCGGCGCTCCAGCGGCCGATGCCGGTGTCGGGGTCGGGCGTCAGATTGCCGGCGTACAGCGTGCCGAAGGGCGTGGCGATGGGCTTGCCGCCGGCCGCTGGAACGCCGCCACGCGCGGTGTGGCAGGCCAGGCAATTGCCGGCGCGCGCCAGGTAGGCGCCGCGCGCCAGCACCGCGGCATCGGCGGCCATGGGCTCGGCGGCGTCGATGTCCACGCCGTCGTTGTAGTTCAGGTGCCAGAGCACGCCCGTGGCCAACCCCGCCAGCAGCACCAGCGCAAGCAGGGCGCGGCGAAGCAGCCTCAACGCGCGGCTCCCGGCGCGGGCGCGGTGCCGCACTTCAGGTCGGCGGCGTCGCCGGGCAGGGCGCCGCGAGCGGCGGCGGGGCGCGCATCGGCCGGCACCGGCTGGCTGGCCAGCCAGCTGACGACGGCGTAGGCGTCGCGATCGGACAGGCGCTGCACGATGCTGGCCATGCAGTCGGGCGCGTGCGCGCGGCGCTGCCCGGTGCGCCAGCCGCCCAGCTGCGCCATCAGATAGTCCGCCGGCAGGCCAGCAGGCCGGGCGTGTCGGGCAGGGCGCCCATCAGCGCCGGGCCATGGCACTGGACGCAGGCCGGCAGGCGCTGGGCGGCATCGCCGTTCAGCGCCAGATCGCGCCCGCGCGCCAGCACGGCGGGCGGCGGCGGGCTGGCCAGCGGCGCGGGCGGCGGGTAGGGCGCCTGCATGGCGGCGAAGTGGCGCGCGATGTCCATCAGGTACTCGTCGCTCAGCACGTCGACCATGCGCGTCATCAGGCCGTAATGGCGCCGGCCGTCGCGGAAGTTGAGCAGCTGGTTGTACAGGTAGCCCGCCGGCTTGCCGGCCAGGCGCGGGTAATAGCCATCAGGCCCGGCGCGGCCCTGCTCGCCATGGCAGGCGGTGCAGGCCAGCGTGCGCTGGGCCATGCTGTCCTCGAACGGCCTGGCGGCCTGCGCGGCGCCGGCCAGCAGCAGCGCGCCCAGCAGTGCGCCCAGCCGCCGCCGCCAACGATCACCGCACAACGATTTCGGCACGGCGGTTCTTCGGTTCCTCGACTTCGTCGGCGGTTTGCACCACCGGCTCGCGCTCGCCGCGGCCCACGGCCTCCACCCGGTTCGGGTCGAAGCCACGATCGATGACGAGCTGGCGCACCGCCTGCGCGCGCTGCAGCGACAGCGTGTCGTTCGATTCGACGCTGCCCACGCGGTCGGTGTGGCCGATGATGATGACCTCGCCGCCCGGCCGCTCGGTGGCGCGCGCCAGCACGTCGGCCAGCTCGGCGCTGGATTCGGGCGTGAGTTGCGCGCCGCCCGGCATGAACAGCAGCGTGAAGCGCTGCTCGGCCGCTGGCTGCACCGACAGCAGTTGGCCGTAGCGCTTTTCAACCTGCTGCGCATCGGTCTGCGCGGTGTCGACGCTGCCGCTGGAAGCCACCTCGGCCACGGCATAGGGCTGGGCCAGCACCACCTGGCCTTGCCGGGCCTGCACGGTCACGGCTGCGGTCGGCACGCCTTCCTGCGGCAGCAGCACCACGCGCGTGGCCGGCGCGCAGGCGGCCAGCGCCAGCAGCGCGGGTGCCAGCAGGGCGATCAGGCGCCGGCTCATGGGTTTTCCTCCACGATGAAATCGGTGCCGCGCACGCCGATCACGGTGGTGGGCGTGGTCACCTTCACCTGCTCGGGCTTCAGCTTGGCGATCAGCCCCGTGGCCATGCGCAGGCTGCCGCGCACCAAATTGACCAGCATGCTGCCTTCCTGCGTGGTGCTGTTGAAGGCGAATTCGGACAGGTCCATCACGCTGTCGGGGCCCACGGCCAGCACGGTGCCGTCCTTCAGCGTCAGCGAGGCGGCGCTCTTCGGCCCGGTGACGATGCGGTCGGTGGTCTGCACGCCGGCGCCCACCACGGCGGCGCTGCGGGCGTTGCCGCGCACCA
Source organism: Ottowia beijingensis (assembly GCF_013423955.1). Taxonomy (GTDB): domain Bacteria; phylum Pseudomonadota; class Gammaproteobacteria; order Burkholderiales; family Burkholderiaceae_C; genus Ottowia; species Ottowia beijingensis. The sequence goes on from NZ_JACCKX010000001.1 coordinate 3,148,931, forward strand.
CGGTGACCTCGCCCTGCACGGCCTTGAAGGTGCCTTCGCGCGCATCGCCCGTGGGCTGCGGCATGGCGGCCGGGGCGGGGGCAGGGGCCGGTGCGGCAACCGGCGCGGCCGGCTGCTGCGCCCAGGCCTGCGCGGCCAGGCACAGCGACAGGCACGCCAGCCAGCGCGGAGCCTTGTGGATATCGAAGCGCATGGAGAACTCCGTTGGAAAAATCACACGGGGCCTGCGGCCCCTGAACACTTGATCCTAACGCGGATCGCCCGCGGCGCAGCGACAATCGGCCCCTGCCACCGCCCGGCGACGGGCCTATTTGGACCGAAAGACCCCTTGACCCCGACCCTGGTGCTCGCCCCGATGGAAGGCCTGCTCGACCACGGCCTGCGCGACATCCTCACGCGCGTGGGCGGGGTCGACCGTTGCGTGTCGGAGTTCATCCGCATCACCGACCAGTTGCTGCCCTCGCGCAGCTTCGTGCGCGTGGTGCCCGAGCTGAAGCACGGCAGCCGCACCGGCTGGCGTGCCGGTGCGCCCGCAACTGCTGGGCAGCGACCCGGTGTGCCTGGCCGAGAACGCCGCGCGCCTGGCCGAGCTGGCCCCGGCCGGCATCGACCTGAACTTCGGCTGCCCGGCCAAGACCGTGAACCGCCACCGCGGCGGCGCCGTGCTGCTGGACGAGCCGGAGCTGATCCACGCCATCGTCGCCGCCGTGCGCCGCGCCGTGCCGGCGCCCATCGCCGTCTCGGCCAAGATGCGCCTGGGCAATGCCGACGACGCCCGCCTGCTCGACTGCGCCCACGCCATCGACAGCGCCGGCGCCAGCGAGCTGGCCGTGCACGCGCGCACCAAGGCGCACGGCTACCGGCCACCGGCCTACTGGGAGTCGATCGCCGCCGTGCGCGAGGCCGTGCGCCTGCCCGTCATCGCCAACGGCGAGATCTGGAGCGCCGACGACGCCGAACGCTGCCGCCAGGTGACCGGCTGCAGCACCCTGATGCTGGGCCGCGGCATGGTGCGCCGCCCCGGCCTGGCGCTGGCCATCCGCGCTGCCGGCCAGCCCGCTGCGGCGCCGCGCGAGATGACGGCGTCCTACAGCGACGCCGCCGTGGCGGCCCTACCATGGCGCCGCGTCGTGCCCCTGCTGGCCGACTTCTGGGCTGACGTGTGCGGCCGCGTCGAGCGCCGCCACCGCGCCGGGCGCCTGAAGCAGTGGCTGAACTACCTGCGCGTGGCCTACCCCGAGGCCCAGCAGGCCTTCGACGCCCTGCGCGCCGTGAACGACCCGGACGCCATCAGCGCCTGGGTGCTTCGAATTCAGGAGCTGCCGGCGCCGGCCAGTACAGCGCTGCAGCCCGAAAAGGCTTGAAAAATATCAACAACCGTTCTACCTGAAGGAAATTCACCGTGGCCTCCAGCCTGCTTCTGCTGCTCGACGACATCGCCGCCGTGCTCGACGACGTGGCCGTCATGTCCAAGATGGCCGCGCGCAAAAGCGCGGCCATGGCCGACGACGTGGCCGTGCTCACCAAGGTATCGGCGCAGAAAACCGCCGGCGTGCTGGGCGACGACCTGGCGCTGAACGCGCAGCAGGTCACCGGCGTGTCGGCCAACCGCGAAATCCCGGTGGTATGGCAGGTGGCCAAGGGCTCGATGCTCAACAAGGCCATCCTGGTGCCCGCCGCGCTGGCCATCAGCGCCTTCATGCCCTGGCTGGTCACGCCGCTGCTCATGGTGGGCGGCGCCTTCCTGGCGTTCGAGGGCTTCGAGAAAGTGGCGCACAAGGTCCTGCACAAGGAAGAGGCCGCCACACACCGGGCCGAACTCGAAGCCGCGCTGGCCGACCCCGGCGTGGACATGGCGCAGATGGAAAGGACAAGGTCAAGGGCGCCATCCGCACCGACTTCATCCTCTCGGCCGAGATCATCGCCATCACCCTGGGCACCGTGGCCGGGCAGGACTTCTGGACCCAGCTGGCCGTGCTGGTCGGCATCGCCCTGCTGATGACCGTGGGCGTCTACGGCCTGGTCGGCGGCATCGTCAAGCTGGACGACCTGGGGCTGTGGCTGAGCCAGAAGGCCAGCAGCGCCGCCCAGGCCATCGGCCGCGGCATTTTGTGGCTGGCGCCGTGGCTGATGAAGTTCCTGTCGGTGGCCGGCACGGCGGCCATGTTTTTGGTGGGTGGCGGCATCATCGCCCACGGCATCGGGCCGCTCTACGCGCTCATCGAGCAATGGAGCGCTGCCGCCGGCGGCCTGGGCTGGCTGGTCGGCATGCTGGCCAACGCCGTCGTCGGCATCGTCACCGGCGCCATCGTGGTGGGCGTGGTCACGCTGATCAAGAAGCTGCGCGGCGGTGGTACGCGGGCGCCGGCGCATTGAGCCTGCCGCCATGGCATGTTGCGGGGTAATTCGGATGTTTAGGAGCGGCCTTGGCCGCGATGGCTGCGCTGCCTGCTCCACGAATTTAGAGCGCCCCAACCGTCTTGGCACCGGTGGCGCTCTGTGCCTGAAGTGAAACACGACTTCGCTTCGCCCCCTGACTGGCGCACGCGGCACACCGGGTTGTGGGAGCGGGCTTGCCCGCGATGGGCGTTACTTTTGGGCGATGCGCCCCATCGCGGGCAAGCCCGCTCCCACAAAAACAGCGCCTCGTATCGGCCAGCCGAGGCGGTGGCGCGGACAAGGTCTTGCTGACCCTGATGGCCCCAAAGTTTTCCCCATCCCTCGATCAATACCAATCAAAAGTTGCCTCGTGGGTGGCCGTTGTCGCGATTGACATCAACTGTGGTTTGTTGTCAGAATTGACAACATGCGCGCCCAGCTGATCACCCACTTCAAGGATGTCACCCCAGAGGAGACGTGATCGAGCTGATCGTCTGGAAGGTGCCCTCGCCGGTGCCGCCATCAACGCACGGCTACAAGTACCGGGCGGCCTACGTGGTGGGCGGCAAGCGGGTGATCGGCTTCGACAACGAGCGCGGCAAGGGCGACCATTGCCACATCGACGGGCACGAGGCGGACTACACGTTCAAAGGGCCTGGGCAACTGGTGGAAGACTTCATTGCCGCCATCGACGCAAGGAGAAAGACATGACCGAACGGACATTGACCATCACACAGACGCCCGACTGGCGCGCCGGCCTGCGCGCCGCCGGCAAGGCGGCAACGCGCGGGCGTTATGCCGGCGAAGTGCTGAACTTCGAGAGCCCGGCGCAGTTCTTCGGCCAGCTCACCGAAAAGCGCTGGGAACTGGTGCGCGCGGCGCAGGGCCGGGGGTGCTGCCGGTGCGCGAACTGGCGCGGCTGGTGGCGCGCGACGTGCGTCGTGTGCACGACGACGTGGTGGTGCTGGCCGACCTTGGCCTGCTGGAGCGCACCGAAGGCGGCGGCGTGATCTGCCCGTTCGCGACGGTCCACGTGGACTTCAAGCTGGAGCGGGCGGCGGCGTAATCGTGATCTGACCCCGATTCCCTAGCGAAAGTTGTGGGGAAACCTCAGGCTCTGACCCCGATTTCCCTCCGATTTCCCTCCGATTTCCCTCCGATTTCCCCTGACCCCGATTTCGCTCCGATTTCCCTGTGCCAATTCCCGGCCTCTCGATTCCTCCCATCAGTCTTGCAGCACGTTATTGAAGAAGGTGCAAGATCTGGCACCGGGTTGATGAAGCTGGGAAATTTTCAGCCATTTTTGCCCGATGATGGTTTCGACTAGGGCGATATTACCTTTGCGCTCGATGACAAGACCACAATGGCTGTCATCGCCGCTACGTAGCTTGCGGCGAAAATCTGGCAATTGGGCTTGGAGACGTTGCTGTGCTGCCAACCTCTGTCTATGCTTGTCCAGCAGCTCCGCTACGTATGTAAACCGTATTGACTGCTTTTCTTGTTTTGCCACTTTTGCGATCGAAGCGAAACCATCTTTAAAGCCAAAAATCACAGCATCGCTCATGCTGCTAAGGGGTATGGGCATCACGGGACGAAACGCTGAGTCAGCAATGGTGCGTGTTTCTGTACGACGATCGGCGCTAATAACTGACATAAAAAATGCCCTTGGCCAACGCTAAATACACGATATCTTTCATTGCCACTTTTCTTGGTGATTATTTTTCCCGTTGCAGCATCAAGTAGAGCCACTTGATGCCCTCTGGTGGCGGTTGCCAACAGGGTACCGCAACTGTCTGCACAAGCAAGATTTTTAACGTAGCGACTGGCCTCGTCGTCAAAACCGCCAGCCTTGATTTGGCCGAAGACCGGTACTCGCCATTGCAATGTTGGTGGCTCACTGTCTAAACGTATGGAGAGAACTTCTCCATCCATGTTGCCGATGAACAAAAATCGGCCATCCGCGGAAAACGTTGCCGAATGAACGAAGTTGCCCCATTTGCTGTGCCCTTCAGGGACGAAAGAGATCGGCGTGTCACTCGACTTTTTGCCATCCCATTGTTGTCAATCTTGAATTTAAACAATCTGTGGCCGAGAACCAATAAAAACTGCTTGGCTGCGGAATCGAAGCTGTAAGCAATTCCATAGGATGGACGTTCAATGCCCTCAAGCACTCCGCGCCATATGGTTTCTCCTGTTGGAAGGTTGCGAATAACAAGCTCACCCTTAATTATGTTTATGATGTATTTCCCATCTGGATTGATATGTACGTGCTCCCAATCTTGAGCTGGGTGGGCATTACTCGTCTCGGCTTCGGGGATTGCTGGTAGCTCCACAGTTTGATCTTGAAATCTGACAAATGTTTTTCCGCCTCCTTGCCGCAAGATGCCAAATGTCTGGCCGTTCTGTGAAACTGAGTAGTACGGACTAGGAACTCGTGGCCACTGTAATTGAATTTCGTCAGGCACCGAGCAGTATCCTTCAGGAATGCTTGCGCCCAGAGTAAGTGATAAAGAAATAATTTTAATTATTTTGAACATTTTCCGTGGTGAATAAAAGTGTAAATGGAGGATAAATAGGTCGGATGAAAATCTCCGCGCCTCAATCCACCCCAATCGTTTTCCGCAACTCCCGCTTCAACAGCTTCCCACTCGGATTTTTCGGCAGCGCATCGACAAACACCACGCGCTTCGGGCTCTTGAAATGCGCCATGTGCGCGTTGCAGTGCTCGATGACCTGCGCTTCAGTCAAGTCCTGCCCCTGCTTGACCACGATCACCGCCGTCACCGCCTCCACCCACTTCGGATCGGGCAGGCCGATCACCGCGACTTCGCTGACCTGGGGCAGGCGGTAGATCATTTCCTCGACCTCGCGGCTGGCGACGTTCTCGCCGCCGGACTTGATCATGTCCTTCTTGCGGTCGACCACGCTGATGTAGCCCTCGTCGTCGATGGTGCCGAGGTCGCCCGAGTGGAACCAGTCGCCCTCGAAGGCGGCCTTCGTCCGCTCGTCGTCGTGGAAGTAGCCCTGCATCAGGTGCGGCGAGCGGTGCACGATCTCGCCGACTTCGCCCACGGCCACGTCGCGCATCTGGTCGTCGACCACGCGCGTCTCGACGTTGATGACCGCGCGGCCGGCCGAGCCGGGTTTGCGCAGCTGATCCTCGGGGCCGAGCATCGTCGCCAGCGGGGCGATTTCGGTCTGGCCGTACAGGTTCCACAGGCGCACATTCGGCAGGCGGCGGGCGATCTCCTTCATCACCTCCACCGGCATGATGGAGGCGCCGTAGTAGCCCTTGGCCAGCTTCGACAGATCGGTCTGGTCGAACAGCGGCGAGCGCAGCAGGGCGATCCACACCGTGGGCGGGGCGAAGAAGCTGGTGATGCCGTGCGCCGCCATCATGGCCAGCAGGTTGTCGGGCGTGGGTTTGGCGGTGATGTGGTTCTCGCTGCCGATGTAGATGGCGGGGCCGAAGAACACGTCGAGCTGCGCGCAGTGGTACAGCGGCAGCGCGTGCAGGGCCACGTCTTTTTCGGCGACCTCAGCGTTGATGCAGCAGCTGACGTACTGCCACAGCACGGCGTCGTGCGTCAGCATGGCGCCTTTCGGGCTCGACTCGGTGCCGCTGGTGTAGACGATCTGCAGCAGGTCGGTGCTTTGCAGCGGCGTGTCGGGCAGCGGCGCGGTGCAGGCCGCCAGGTCGTGAAAGCTGGCCATGCCTTCCACCGGCTCGCTCGGGTCTTCGCTGGGCAGCCAGATGAAGTCCTGCACATGCGTGTCCAGCTTGGCCGCGGCGCGCGCCAGCTCGGCCAGGCCGCTGTCGGTGGCCAGCGTGCGGGCGCCGGCGTGGCGCAGGATGTAGGCCACCTCGTCGGCCTTCAGCATGAAGTTGATGGGCACCAGCACCGCGCCCAGCCGCGCCAGCGCAAAGCGCATGGCGGCAAAGCCGTGCGAGTTGCGCGCCAGCACGGCCACCTTGTCGCCATGGGCGATGCCGCGCTGCGCCAGTCCGGCGGCCAGGCGGGTGACGAGGGCGTCGAACTCGGCATAGGTCCAGCGCGTGTCGCCGCAATGGATGGCCAGCTTGTTCGGCAGGCGGATGGCGGTGCGGCGCAGCAGGTCGCCCAGGGCCTGGCGGCGGGTGATGGGGTGCATGGTGTCTCCGGTGTTTTTCAAGTGTTTTTGGCCTCTGGTGCTTGTCCAGCAAGCGCAGGAAGCTATGTTTTTGAAGCAAATTGACGCGCATGGGGCGGATGAAGGGCTCGCCCGGCGGTGGCTTGAGCGCCTCGAAGCGTTCGCGCACGCGCTCGCGCATGGCGGGGCTGAAGCGGCGGTCGGCGTAGGTCACGTCGGTCATGCGGCGCTCGAAATCCTCGAAGTCGGCGTAACGCACGGGCACGTTGAAGTGGTGCTCCACCACGGCGCGCCAGCCACCGCTGGCCACGGCGCGCTGCACGGCCTGGTAGGCGGCGTGGCGCACCGCCTGCTCATCGTTGAACAGGCGCACGATCTCGTTCATGGGGCCGGTGAACACCGGCTCGGACACGTACAGGTGGCCGCCGGGCTTGAGCACTCGGCGCGCCTCGGCCAGGCCCTGGTCCATCCCGTCCAGCGGCACGTGGTGCAGCGACTTGAGCATGATCGCCAGGTCGAAGGCCGCGTCGTCGAACGGGATGGCCTGCGCGCCGGCGGCGATGAAAGTGAGGCCCGGCACGGGTGGCGCGGCCAGGTTCTTGGCGTGCTGCGCTTCATCCACCTCCAGCCCGGTGACGGTGCAGGCGGGGTAGGCGGTGAGCAGCTTGCGCGACAGGTAGGCGGCGCCGCAGCCGATTTCGATGATGCGTTGCTCGTGCAGCGGCACCAGCCGGTTCAGCAGCGCCAGTTCATCGGTGACGATGTCGGTGGGGGTGAAGTCGGGGATTTCCATGTCAGGGGCGGCGCACAGCGGCGGGGTGTGGAGTGGGTGTGGGAGCGGGCTTGCCCGCGATGGGGCGCATCGACGGCGCGTGAAGTCCTATCGCGGGCAAGCCCGCTACCACAAAGGGGTGGCGATGGGCGAGCTTCGCGGGCTTCATTTTCCATCACAAGGTTGAAACCACCGGCTTTAAGCCGGTCAGCTTTAGCTCGATGATGTTGGGATGCACTACAGATGCGGCGGCCACACGGTCTACCAGATCGAATATCACTTTGTGTGGGTCACGAAGTCCCACTACAGGGTGCTTCGTGGGGAGATTGGACTGAGGGTTAAAGAGTTGGTACGCCAGACGCGCGAGGCTTTTGGTAGCTGGAGCATCACTTTGAGCCGAACCCAAATGACAACTTCAGGGCAGAGCCTTGACTACAGGACGCGTTGTGAAGTCGACGCGTGGGTGGGCACTTTCAGTGCCTGGCAGTCAACCCACCGGCTTTAGCCGGTGGTTGTTGAGTTCAATCCAGATAAGGGCCAAAGCCCTGCGGCGGCTCGAAGCGCTTGTTGCGCCACACCACGCGCGTGGGCACGGGCTCTGGCAGGGCACGGGCGGGTACCGAATGGGCTTCGTCGCCCGGGTAGCACAGCACGCGGGTCTCGGCGGTGTCGGCGGGCTGGGGCTCGATCAGCGGCGGCGTGCGGCTGCGCGCGTCGGCCATGGCGTGGGCCACGTCGCGGTACTGCATCAGGTGCAGCAGGCTGACGATTTGCGGCGGGGCCATGTCGATCTCGTGCGCGCGGTATTGCTGCAGCGCCTGCCTGGGCGTGAGCCAGCGCGCCTCGGTCACCTCGAAGTCGTCGTGCCTGGCCTCCTGCGCGGGCGGCACGGCGGCAAGGAAGAAGCGCGTGTCGAAACGCTTGTTCATCACCGAGGGCCGGCGCGGCGTGATCCAGCGCACCCAGGGAGCGAGGGCGTCGGTGTCGAGCCGCGCGCCGTGCTCGGCCAGCAGGGCGGCGAAGGATTCGCCGGCGCGCAGGCGCTCGCAGGTGGCGGCGCTGTGCTCGGCGATCTCGGCGGCGCCAACCTGCAGATACAGCAGGCCCGATTCCTCGGCCGCCTCGCGCGCGGCGGCCACGTAGAAGGCGGCGGCCTGCTCGGGCGTCAGCGCCGGTTCGGCCACGCGGGCGTGCAGCTCGGCCATGGGGCGGTCGAGCAGGGCCAGCATCTCGGGCGCGCTGTCGGCTGCATCCACCTTGCCGCCGGGGAAGACGTAGGCGCCGCCCAGCACGGCCGAATCGGTGTGGCGGCGCATCAGCAGCACCTGCAGCCCGTCGGCGCTGTCGCGCAGCATCACCACGCTGGCCGAGTCGCGCGGCGGGGTGTCGATGATGTCGTGGTTGAGTTCCATGGGCGGCATTTTGGCGCCAAGCCGGGGCGGCGTTTGTCGGCTGCGCTACAGGGGCGCGGCGGCGGTGAATTACAGTCGGCGCCAGTCAAAGGCAAGCCAAGGAGCAACACACATGGACAAGATCGATTTCACCGGCCGCGTGGCCATCGTCACCGGCGCCGGCGGCGGGCTGGGGCGCCTGCATGCGCTGGCGCTGGCCGAGCGCGGCGCCAAGGTGGTGGTCAACGACCTGGGCGGCGCGGTGGATGGCAGCGGCGGCTCCGCCAGCGCGGCGCAGAAGGTGGTCGACGAGATCAAGGCCAAGGGCGGCGAGGCGATGGCCAACGGCGCCTCGGTGACCGATTTCGACGCCGTGCAGGCCATGGTGCAGCAGGCCATCGACACCTGGGGCCGCGTCGACATCCTGGTGCACAACGCCGGCATCCTGCGCGACAAGAGCTTCGGCAAGATGGAGCTGGCCGATTTCCGCCTGGTGGTGGACGTGCACCTGATGGGTGGCGTGCACCTGTGCAAGGCCGCCTGGCCGCACATGGTCGAGCAGAAATACGGCCGCATCGTGCTGACCACCTCGTCCAGCGGCCTGTACGGCAACTTCGGCCAGAGCAACTACGGCGCCGCCAAGATGGCGCTGGTGGGCCTGATGCAGACATTGAGCATCGAAGGCGCCAAGAGCGACATCCGCGTCAACTGCCTGGCGCCCACCGCCGCCACCCGCATGACCGAAGGCCTGCTGCCGCCCGAAGTGCTGGAGGCCCTGAAGCCCGAGGCCGTGGTGCCCGCCATGCTGGTGGCGGTGAGCGAGCAGGCGCCCAGCCGCATGATCTTTGCCGCCGGCGCCGGCACCTACGAGGCCGCGCACGTCACCTTGACCAAGGGCGTGCACCTGGGCCTGACCCCGACACGCCCGAGCGCCTGGCGGCCGCGCTGGAGCAGGTGCGCGACCGCAGCGGCGAAACCGTGCCGCAGGTCGGCGGCGAGCAGGGCCGCAACGAGGTGGGGCAGGCGCTGGCCGCGCGCCGCTGACCCGGCGTCAGGCGGGACTTGTGCGCCTGTGCTAACTTCGCCACCCCGCCTGAAAGAACGGAACAAGAACATGAGCACGCTGAGCGACCGGCTGGCCACGCTGACGCCCGAGCGTCTGCGTGGCATCCGCCGCGGCATCGAGAAGGAAAGCCTGCGCGCGCAGCCCGGCGGCACGCTGGCGCTGACGCCGCACCCGGCCGCGCTGGGCTCGCCGCTGACGCACCCGCACATCACCACCGATTTCAGCGAATCGCAGCTCGAACTGGTGACGGGCGTGCATGGCAACGTCGATGCCGCGCTGGCCGAGCTGTCGCAGATCCACCAGGTGGTCTACCAGGGGCTGGCCGCGCTGGGCGACGAGATGCTGTGGGTCAGCAGCATGCCCTGCGGCCTGCCGACCGACGAAACCATTCCGCTGGGCCGCTACGGCAGCAGCAACGTCGGCCGCGCCAAGAGCGTGTACCGCATGGGGCTGGGCCACCGCTACGGCCGGCGCATGCAGACCATCTCGGGTATCCACTACAACTGGTCGCTGCCGGGTTTGAGCAACGACAACTACTTCGCGCTGATCCGCAACTTCCGCCGCAACGCGGTGGTGCTGCTGTACCTGTTCGGCGCCTCGCCGGCGGTGTGTTCGTGCTTCGTCGCCGGGCGCGACCACGAACTGCAGCCCATGGGCGCCAACACCATGGGGCTGCCGCACGCCACCTCACTGCGCATGGGGCGCCTGGGCTACCAGAGCGATGCGCAGGCCCAGCTGGCCGTGAGCTACAACAGCCTGGAGAGCTACGCCGCCTCGCTGGAAGAAGCCTTGACCAAGCCGTACCCGGCCTATGAGGCGGTGGGCATCCAGAACCCCGGCGGCGACTACAACCAGCTGGCCACCACGCTGCTGCAGATCGAGAACGAGTTCTACGGCACCATCCGGCCCAAGCGCGTCATCCGCCCCGGCGAGCGCCCGCTGCACGCGCTGCGCGAGCGCGGTGTCGAATACGTCGAAGTGCGGCTGATGGACCTGGACCCGTTCGAGCCCATCGGCCTCAACGCCGACACGGCGCGCTTTCTCGACCTGTTCCTGCTGCACTGCCTGCTGGAAGACAGCCCACCCGATTCGCCGGACGAGATCGCGGCGGTGAAGAACAACCAGCATCTCACGGCCGCGCGCGGCGCGAGCCCGGCCTGCTGCTGCAGCGCCTGGGCCAGCCCGTGACCCTGGCCGACTGGGCGGCCGACATCGTGGGGCAGTTGGAACCCGTGGCCGCCGCCATGGACGCACAGGATGGCGGCCGTGCCTACGCCGACGCCCTGGCCGCCGCCCGCGCGGCGCTGGCCGCGCCGCACACGCTGCCCTCGGCCCGCGTGCTGAGCGCCATGCGCGCCGAGCATGCCGACAGCTTCTCGGCCTTCGTCAGCGCGCGTTCGCTGGACACCCGCGCCCGGCTGCTGGCGCTGCCGTACAGCGCCGATCTGAAGGCGCGCTTCGACCAGCTGGCCGCCGCCTCGGTGGCCGAGCAGAAGCGCATCGAGGCCAGCGACCAGGTGCCGTTCGAGGACTACCGGCGCGAATACACCTCGCCCGAGCGCCTGGGCACCGGCGCCCGCGCGGTGCTGGCCGGCGCCGAATCGGTGTGAGCGCGGCAGGGCAGACCACCCGGCGCGGCTTTGCGGCGCGCACGCTGGCGCTGGGCGCGGCGGCGCTGCTGGGCACCGCGCTGGCGGGCTGCGGCCGCAGCCAGGGCAAGGCGCAGCCCGTGCCGGCCGGCAGCACCGTGCTGGCGCTGGGCGATTCGCTGACCTACGGCACCGGCGCCTCGGCCGAGGCCAGCTACCCCACGGTGCTGGCCGAACTGACGGGCTGGAACGTCGTCAACGCCGGCGTGCCGGGCGACACCAGCGCGCAGGCGCTGGCGCGGCTGCCGGCGCTGCTGGCCGAGCACCGCCCGAAGCTGGTCATCGTCAGCATCGGCGGCAACGACTTCCTGCGCAAGCTGCCCGAGAGCGACACGCGCGCCAACGTGCATGCGGCCTGCAAGCTGGCGCTCGAATCAGGTGCGCAGGTGTTGCTGGTGGCCGTGCCGCGCGCCACCGTGGCCGCCGCGCTGGGCCAGATGACCGACCACGCGCTGTACGCCGAGGTCGCGAAGGACCTGAACATTCCGCTGCAGCGCGAAGGCTGGGGCGAGGTGCTGGCGCAGGCCGAGCTGCGTTCCGACCAGGTGCACGCCAATGCCAAGGGCTACGCGCAGTTCGCGCGCAGCGTGCAGGGCACGGCGGCGGCGGCGGGGTTGTTGCCGCGCTGAGGGGTGTTGGGCGGCGCTGTTGGCCGTGGCGGGTGACTGGGGCAGGCGCGGGCGCTGCCATCGCGGCCAAGGCTGCTCCCACAGGGTGATGGCGTTAGATACTCCCTGCTGTGACAGACGCTAGCGCCCGCTCACTGGGCGCTTGAAACATATACTCCCTTTGATTTTGTTGGCGCAGGCTTGCGCGCTGTGTGTGGAAGCGGGCTTGCCCGCGATGCAGCGGTGGATGAGGGCGCGGCGCCGCCATCGCGGCCAAGGCCGCTCCCACAGGCCGATGGGGATAGATACTCCCTGATATGTCAGCCGCCAGCGCCCGCCATATGGTCGCTGCAAACACATACTCCCTCGTTTTCAACGAGGCTGACCGCTCACTCGATGTTCTGCACCTGCTCGCGCATCTGCTCGATCAGCACCTTCATGTCGACCGAGACGCGCGTCAGCTCCAGCGCGGCGGATTTGCTGCCCAGCGTGTTCGCCTCGCGGTGCAGTTCCTGGATCAGGAAGTCCAGCCGCTTGCCGACCTCGCCGCCTTTCTTCAGCACGGCCTCGATCTCATCGAGGTGCGCCGCCAGCCGGCCCAGTTCCTCGGCCACGTCGATGCGGATGGCGAAGGCCGTGGCCTCGGCCAGGGCGCGCTCCTGCGCGGCCTCGGGGCCGACCTGGCCGTCGCCGCTGGCCAGCGCCTCGTGCCAGCGCGCGATGAAGCGCTCTTTCTGCGCCTGCACCGCCTGCGGCACCAGCGGCTCGGCGGCGCGCGCCAGTTCGCGCAGCTGTGCCACGCGCTCGCGGATCAGCTTGGCCAGGCGCGCACCTTCGCGCGCACGCGCGGCGACGAAATCGTCCAGCACGGTCTGCGCCAGTTCCATCAGCGCCTTGGCGGTGCCTTCGTCGTCGGCCGGTTCGGCGCTGCTGGCCGCGCGCAGCGCGTCGGCCACCGACAGCGGCGCGGCATCCGGCAGCCACACGCGCACCTGGTCCTGCACCGAGGCCAGGCGCTGCAGCACTCGCGGGGTGGGTCGGCCAGGGTGCCGGCGTCGCGGCCTTGCAGGTAGGCGCGCAGCTCGACCTTGCCGCGTTTCAGGCGCTGGCCCAGCAACTCGCGCAACGCGGGCTCGTGCTGGCGCAATTCGTCCGACAGGCGAAAGCCGAGGTCCAGAAAACGGCTGTTGACCGAGCGCAGTTCCAAGCCCACGCGGGGCTGCGCATTCTTCCACGCCGGGGCGTCTTCGGTGCTGCCGTGGGCGGTCTGCTGACCGCTGGCATAACCGGTCATACTGTAAACTGACATGTTACTTTTCCCGGTGCGAAACGGTCTTTATCATGGCCTTGTCTGATCGGGACGCAGCCGTTTTGGCCGGGCCGACAGACAGCACAAATTATGTCAAAGCAGAAACCCGCACCCCTGCCGGCCGACACGGTGATCGGCGGGTATCGCGTGGTGCGTCGCATCTCGGCCGGCGGTTTCGGCGTGGTCTATCTGGCGGTCGACAAGGAAGGCCAGCAGGTCGCCATCAAGGAATACCTGCCCTCGGCGCTGACGGTGCGCGACCAGGGCGAACTGGTGCCGCACGTGGCGCCCGAGAAGCTGTCGCTGTACCGCCTGGGCCTGAAAAGCTTCTTCGAGGAAGGCCGTTCGCTGGCGCAGATCTCCCACCCCTCGGTGGTGAGCGTGCTGAACTTCTTCCGCCAGAACGAAACCGTGTACATGGTGATGAACTACCTGGAGGGCGCGACCCTGCAGGACTTCATCGTCACCGCGCGCGACCTGAAGAAGCAGAAGGTGTTCCGCGAGTCCACCATCCGCTCGCTGTTCGACGAGATCCTGCGCGGGCTGCGCATCGTGCACCAGCACAAGATGCTGCACCTGGACCTGAAGCCGGCCAACATCTTCATCACCGACGACAACAAGGCGGTGATGATCGACTTCGGCGCCGCGCGCGAGGTGCTGAACAAGGAAGGCAACTTCACCCGCCCCATGTACACGCCCGGCTTTGCCGCGCCCGAGATGTACCGCCGCGACTCCACCATGGGCCCGTGGACCGACATCTACGCCATTGGCGCCTGCATCTATTCGTGCATGCAGGGCTACCCGCCCAACGATGCGCCGCAGCGGCTCGAAAAAGACCGCCTGGCGCTGTCGCTCACGCGCATGCGCGGCGTGTATTCCGACAACCTGATCGAGGTGGTCGAGTGGTGCATGTCGCTCGATCCGCTGTCGCGCCCGCAGTCGGTGTTCGCGCTGCAGAAGGAGCTGAGCCGCGAGGGCGAGCGCCAGTACACCAAACTCAGCGTGGGCGAGAAGGTGCGCCTGCAGTTCGACAACATGGTGACCGACACCAAGAAGAACCTCAAGCGCGCCACGCGCTTCGGCAAGAGTTGACGCGATCCCCCATCAGCCGCGCCGCACCCGCCCGTCGTGACGGCGAGCCCCGGCCATTCCATCCCAGTTTCAATGAAATTCTCGGTATTTCAGCTCAGCCGCTTGGGCGGCCGTGAGAAGAACGAAGACCGCATGGGTTACTGCTACACCCGCGACGCCGGCCTGTTCGTGCTGGCCGACGGCATGGGCGGGCACCCGGACGGCGAGGTGGCAGCGCAGATTGCCCTGCAGTCCATGTCGGCCACCTTCCAGCGCCAGGCCAAGCCCAAGCTGCCCACGCCATCCACCTTTCTGGCCACGGGGCTGATGGCGGCCCACCACCAGATCATCCGCTACGCCAGCGAACGCGGCTTGCTCGACACGCCGCGCACCACGCTGGTGGCCGGGCTGGTGCAGTCGGGCGAGCTGCACTGGGTGCACTGTGGCGATTCGCGCCTGTACGTGGTGCGCGACGGTGCGCTGCTCACGCGCACGCGCGACCATTCGTACAGCGAGGCGCAGGCCAAGGCCGGTGCCTCGCTGGAGGGCATCAACCGCAACGTGCTGTTCACTTGCCTGGGCTCCACGGTGCGGCCCATGTTCGACGTCGCCGGCCCGCTGCGCCTGGCCGAGGGCGACAAGGTGCTGCTGTGCTCCGACGGCCTGTGGGGCAGCCTGACGGACGAGCAGATCGTCAGCGTGCTGTCTGCCAGCCCCGTGGCCGATGCCGTACCGGCGGTGGTGGAGATGGCGCTGCAGGCCGCCGGCGAGCATTCCGACAACGTCACGGTGCTGGCCTTCGAATGGGAGACGCCGGCCGATTCGGGCTTCCAGCACAGCGGCTTCACCGAGACCGAGCTGATGAGCGACGATGTGTTCGCCTCCACCATCCAGGCCGGGCTGGACCCGCTGATGGACGAGATGGACGAAGAGGCCATCGAGCGCTCGATCGCCGAGATCAATGAGGCGATCCAGAGAACGAAAAATCACACCCCCTGAAGCGGCTGACGCCGCTTCCCCTCTGCTGCGCGAGGGGGACATCGCCAGTGGCCGGCGCAGGTCCGTCCACGGCGATCCTGGCATGGCCTGCTCCGCGGCCTTTTGAATTCGACACGAACATGACCACTGACTCCATCGCTTCCACCCGTACCGACCGCGCGCCCGATGCGCTGCGCCCCGTCACCATCACGCGCGGCTACACCGTGCATGCCGAAGGCTCGGTGCTGATCGAGTTCGGGCAGACCAAGGTGCTGTGCACCGCTTCCGTCGAGGAGCGCGTGCCGCCGCACAAGCGCGGCAGTGGCGAGGGCTGGGTGACGGCCGAATACGGCATGCTGCCGCGTGCCACGCACACGCGCGGCGACCGCGAGGCCGCGCGCGGCAAGCAGAGCGGCCGCACGCAGGAGATCCAGCGCCTCATCGGCCGCAGCCTGCGCGCCGTGTTCGACCTGGCCAAGCTGGGCGAGCGCACCATCCACCTCGACTGCGACGTGATCCAGGCCGACGGTGGCACGCGCACCGCCGCCATCACCGGCGCCTACGTGGCCGCGCACGACGCGGTGAGCTGGCTGCTGGCGCGCGGCGCGATCAGCGAATCGCCCATCCTGCACCCGGTGGCGGCCATCTCGGTGGGCATCGTCGGCGGCACGCCCGTGCTCGATCTGGACTACGCACAGGACTCGTCGTGCGACACCGACATGAACGTGGTGATGACCGGCGCCGGCCATTACGTCGAGGTGCAGGGCACGGCCGAGGGCGTGGCCTTCTCGCGTGCCGAGATGGATCAGCTGCTGCGCCTGGCCGAAAAGGGCATTGGCGAGCTGATCGCGATGCAGTCCAAGGCACTGCAAAACAAGAGCTGCTTGCGCTTGTCTGAAAAGCGCTGCAGCCTGATTTGGCATGAAAATCGTTCTGGCATCCAACAACGCCGGCAAGCTGGCCGAGCTGCAGGCCATGCTGGCACCGCTGGGCATGGATCTGGTGCGCCAGGCCGACCTGGGCATCGGCGAGGCTGAGGAGCCGTTCCGCACTTTCGTCGAGAACGCGCTGGCCAAGGCGCGCCACGCATCCTTGATGAGCGGCCTGCCCGCGCTGGCCGACGACGCCGGCCTGTGCGTCGATGCCTTCGGCGGCCTGCCGGGCGTCGACACGGCCTTCTACGCCACGCAGTTCGGCTACGAAAAGAGCGACGACAACAACGTGCGTGCGCTGCTAGAGCAGATGCGCGATGTCGACAACCGCCGCGCCGCCATGGTCAGCACGCTGGTGGCGCTGCGCAGTGCCGACGACCCCGAGCCGCTGATCGCCGTCGGCCGCGTGGTGGGCGAGATCACGCGCGAGCGGCGCGGCACGGGCGGCTTCGGCTTCGATCCGGTGATGTTCATCTCTGAGTTCGGCCAGACCTTTGCCGAGCTGCCGCCCGCCATGAAGAACGCCCACAGCCACCGCGGCCGCGCCGCAGCGCGCATGGTGGAGTTGATGCGTGCGCACTGGCTGGCGTAACGGAGGATTCAATATTCATAGCTGCTTGCGCCTGCCAGTCAAGGATTTCAGATATGTTTCTAAATGAAATCCTTATGCAGCGTGCGCAAGCAGCTCTGATTATTGAAGTGAACTGTTGCGCCCCTCGCCGATGAACGACGTCTCGCACTACTTGCGTCCCGGCACGCTGCAACTGCCAGCGCTGCCGCCGCTGTCGCTGTACGTGCACCTGCCGTGGTGCATCCGCAAGTGCCCCTACTGCGATTTCAACTCGCACGAGCGGCGCGAGGGCACCGACGCCGCCGCGCAGCAGGCGCGCTACGTCGATGCGCTGATGGCCGATCTGGAAGCCGGCCTGCCGCTCATCTGGGGCCGCCCCATCTACAGCGTGTTCATCGGCGGCGGCACGCCCAGCCTGTTCGAGCCGGCGCAGATCGACCGCCTGATCGCCGGCGTGCGCGCCCGCCTGCCGCTGGAGCCGGCCTGCGAGATCACGCTGGAGGCCAACCCGGGCACCTTCGAGCGCGAGCGCTTCGCCGCCTTTCGCGCCGCCGGCGTCACGCGCCTGTCGATCGGCGTGCAGAGCTTCAACGACCGGCACCTGCAGGCCATCGGCCGCGTGCACGACGGCGCGCAGGCCCGCGCCGCGGTGGAAGAGGCCGCGCGCGCCTTCGACACCTTCAACCTCGACCTGATGTACGCGCTGCCCGGCCAGTCGCTGGCCGATCTGCAGCACGATCTGGCCACGGCGCTGGCCTTCAACCCGCCGCACCTGTCGGTCTACCACCTGACGATCGAGCCGAACACGGTGTTCGCCAAGTTTCCGCCGCGCGTGCCGGACGAGGACGTGGCGTGGGACATGCTCGACCACATCACCGAAGCCACGGCGCAGGCCGGGCTGGAGCGCTACGAAGTCTCGGCCTACGCGCGCGCCGGCCACCGCTGCGTGCACAACCAGAACTACTGGCAGTTCGGCGACTACCTGGGCATCGGCGCGGGCGCGCACGGCAAGCTGAGCTTTCCGCACCGCATCGTGCGGCAGGTGCGGCACCGCCAGCCCGAGCTGTACATGGAGCGCGCCCTGGCCGGCGACGCCGTGGCGCAGGCGCACGAGGTGGCCCGGCGCGAGCTGCCGTTCGAATACATGCTGAACGCGCTGCGGCTGAAGGATGGCTTCACGCTGCAGGATTACTTCGACAGAACCGGCCTGCCGCCCAGCAGCGTGCGCGAAGCGCTGCAAAAGCAGAGCAGAGCGGCTGGCTGGAACAGGATGGTGCGGTGCTGCGGCCCACCGCGCGCGGCTTCGATTTCCTGAGCGATCTGCAGGCGCTGTTTCTGCCCGAGGACTGAGGCCTGCGGTGCTGGCCCGTCGTGTGGCGACTATGTCGCACGACACACATCAGAGTAGTTCTGAACTGACGCACAGGCGCCGCCGGCACCTACTGCGCGCGCGCCGATCTCTTCATACGATGAACCCATCGCAAACGCTTCAACACTACTTCATGACCCCATGAAGGGCGTTTGTGAAACATCACAGGAGATTCACCATGAACGAAGACACCATCGCCGGCAACTGGAAGCAGTTCAAGGGCAAAGTGAAAGAGCAGTGGGGCAAGCTGACGGACGACGATCTGGACGTGATTGCCGGCAAGCGCGACCAGATGGTCGGCAAGATGCAGGAGCGCTACGGCATCGCCCGTGACGAAGCCGAGAAGCAGGTGAGCAACTGGGAAAGCAGCAACAAGTACCGCTGGTAAGTCGTACGGTTGCCGGGTTCGCTCGCCGAGCCCTGACCGCCGAAGCCGCGTGTGCCGTTCAGGCCGCGCGGCTTTTTCGTGGCCGCCTCAGATGGCGTGCACCTGCGTCGGCAGCGGGAACCCGGCCGACTCCACCAGTGTTTCCAGCAGGCGCTGCCAGTCGTCGTCGGCGTTCATCAGTTGCATCTGGCTGCCATCCATGAAGCCGCTGGCCACGCAGTGGTCGATGAAGCGCAGCATGGCCTCGTAGTAGCCGTGCTGATTCAGCAGGCCGAGCGGCTTGTTGTGGTAACCGAGCTGGCGCCAGGTCCAGGTCTCGAAGAATTCCTCGAAGGTGCCGATGCCGCCCGGCAGCGCCAGGAAGGCGTCGGCGCGCTCGGCCATGATGCGCTTGCGCTCGTGCATGGTCTCGACCACGTGCAGCTCGGTGCAGCCACGGTGCGCATGCTCGCGCTCCACCAGCGTGCGCGGAATCACGCCGACGACACGGCCGCCCGCGGCCAGCGTGGCATCGGCCACCACGCCCATGAGCCCGCTGCGGCCGCCGCCATACACCAGCTGGCCGCCGCGCGCGCCGATCCAGTGGCCGACCTCGGCGGCGGTGTGCGCGAAGCGCTCGTCAACACCGGGGCGCGAGCCGCAGTAGACGCAGATCGAAAAGGCAGGAGCGTTCATCAGGCGAAAAATGCGTGTAGAGCGCCGACAGCCAGATGCCGCCCGCCAGCACCAGGCTGAGCAGCACGGCGGCAGAGCCCATGTCCTTGGCGCGCTTGGACAAATCGTGCCATTCCGGGCCGATGCGGTCGATGGCGGTCTCGATGCCGGTGTTGAGCAGCTCGACGATCATCACGAACAGCACCGAGCCGGCCAGCAGCGCCGTCTCCATCCAGCTGCGGCCGATCCAGAACGCCGCCGGCAGCAGCACGAAGGCGGCAATGGCCTCCTGCCGGAAGGCGGTCTCGCCCCAGCCGGCGCGCAGCCCTCGATGGAGTAGCCCGTGGCGTGCCACACGCGCGACAGGCCGGTGCGTGCCTTCTGCGGGTTGACGGGGTCCGGCGCGGTGGAGGCGGTCGGTGGCGAGGGCGGATTCATGCGGCGATTGTCGGGCACGGGCATGACGGATGTGGGGGCGGCGGCGCTTGCGCTCACACGCGGCGGCGCGACAGGTCGGGCTGCACGTCGATCAGCCGGGTGCCGGCCCACACGTCGTGCCAGAACTGCTGCCCGCGCTGAAAGCGGCTCAGCAGCGCCCACACCACGATCCAGCCCCCATCAGCACCGTCACCTCGCCGCCCGACAGCTTGAACGGCGCCATGGCGGCCAGCGGGGGCAGAAACCACACCCAGGCCAGCAGATACCGGAGCAGCGCGCGCGGCCAGCGCAGCGGCTGGCCCTGCCGGTCGACGACGCGGATGTGCCAGGTCTTCATCGGCAGCGTCTGGCCCTTGACCCAGAAATAGCCGAAGTACAGCGCCAGCACGGCGAACAGCAGCAACTGCAGCGCATGGCGGTTGTCCAACGCGTGGCGCGTGTTGGTCAGGATGCCGAAGACCAGGCCCGGCAGCACCACCACGCCGAACATCAGCGTGCCCTCGTACAGCCAGCAGGCCATGCGGCGGCGCAGCGAGGCGCGCGCAGCGAGGCGGGCAGGGCAGGCATGGTGGGGAGGCCGGAGCGGCGGATGAATTCATGCGACAGGAGACTTCTGGGGCGGCGGGCAGGATGCCGGCCGCCTGTCGGCGGTTCAGCGCTGCGGCTCGGGCGCCGATGCGGGCGGCTGGGGCAGAAGTGTATGGCGATTCACGGGCGGCGCCGGCTGCGCCGTGGTGGCAGGTGCCGGCCCGGTAGGCGTGGCCACCGGCACGGGCGGGCGCGTGGGGCGCAGCAGGCGATCGGCCGGCGCCGGCCGCAGCGCGGGTGCGGCACCGGCGGGCGGCTTGGGCCGGTCGTTGGCCAGGCGCTCGCGCTCCTCGACCGGCAGGGCCTGGTATTCCTCCCATTTGGCGCGCCTTTCGTCGGCGGGCACGCGGCGCACCTCGCCGAAATTGAGCCGCGCCTGCGTGCGCTGCGCCGGGGTCAGGTTGGCCCATTCGGTCATGCGGCTTTGCAGCGTGGCGCGCTCGTCGGGCGACATGCGGTTGAAGTTGTCGACCAGCGCCACCCATTTGCGTTGCTGGTCGGCCCCCATGGTGGGCCAGAGCTTGCTGAGCGGCTGCAGCGCGGCCTGCTGCTCCGAGGTCAGGCTGCGCCAGGCGATCATGCTGCCGGCCTGGGCAGTCAGGGTGGCTTCAGCCGGGGCCTGCGCCCACGCCGAAGTCAGCATCAGGGTGCTGAGAGCGACGAGCAGGACCGGCAGGATGGGGCGCATGGGCGTGGCGAAGGGGCGATGGCCACAGCTTAACGGGTGACGCTGCCCTGTGCTCCCTTGCTGGACTTCAGGTATTGCAGAAAGCCCGGATCGGCGTACGCCTCGGGCGGCAGGTCGTCGGTCAGCAGGGCGGCGTCCAGTTCGGCCACTTCGGCGGTGCGGTCGTCGTCCTGCACCAGGTTGATGGTGACGAGGCCGGCCGCCACGACCAGCACCAGCATGCCCGAGGCCAGGCGGCCCCAGAAGCCCAGGCCGTCGTCGCCCAGGCCGAGCGTGGCGGTGTCGCCGCTGCGCGACACGGCGCTGGCGGCACGCTGGCGCACCAGCGCCACCGGCTGCCTGCGCCGCGCCAGCGCCTGTTCGCGCGCCGCACGCAGGCGCTCGCCGATGTCGTGCGGCAGCGCCTCGGCACCGGCCGAAAGGCGCGCGGCCACGCGCAAGCCGAAACGGTTGTGCAGGGTATCGGTGTGCTGTTGGCTGTAGTTGGTGTTCATGGCAGGATTCCCCTGGCTCGCAGTGCCTTGGCCAGCGCCTGGACCGCACGCGAGCAGTGCGTCTTGACACTGCCTTCCGAGCACCCCATGGCAGCCGCCGTTTCGGCAACATCCATTTCCTCCCAGTAACGCATCAGAAACGCCTCGCGTTGACGGTTGGGAAGGGCCTGTATCTGTAACTCGATCTCCCGCAGGATCTCGGCGCGGCGCGTCGAATCCTCGGCGCTTTCGATCTGCTGCGAATCCGAGGCGCCGGCAAAGGCTTCCAGCAGGTCGAAATCCCCATCGCCGTCGGGCGACTCGAAGTCGCTCATGTTCGAGAACAGGGCGTTGCGTGTCTTCTGGCGGCGGAACCAGTCCAGCGTGCTGTTGGACAGGATGCGCTGGAACAGCAGCGGCAGCTCGGCCGGCGGCTTGTCGCCGTAGTGCTCGGCCAGCTTCATCATGCTGTCCTGCACGATGTCGAGTGCTGCATCCTCGTCGCGCACGTGGTAGACGGTGCGCTTGAACGCCCGCTTCTCGACGCTTTTGAGGAAATCGGAGAGTTCTTGTTCGGTGGCCAAGGACGTCGAACGACAGGGCGGCGGTGGCGCAGTGACTGCGGCGTGGTGGACGCGCCTTCGGCGGCGCCCATCCCTCTTTCTGGCCGCGATTATGGCACCCGGCCGCCACAGATTCGCGGCTGGCGCTGGCGCTGGCCATGTTGCAGTGCGATAATCCGCATTGCAGTCAAAAAGGCAAACGGGTCATCGTCCGGCGGGAAAGCAGTCCCGGCCCATGGCGCATGGCCTCAAGTCCTGAAGCGGCCTCACAAGGGCTGGCAAGGGGCACCCAAGGTATTTCGTCAGAGAAATTCTCGAAAGGTTGATCAAAAATGGAAATCTCCAAAGCCGAACTCAAATCGGCCGCCGCCGCATCCGCCGGCAGCGACTCCTCCGAACTCCGTGGTGCTGAAATCCTCGTCAAGGCCCTGCAGGCCGAGGGCGTGAAATTCGTCTGGGGCTACCCCGGCGGCGCAGCGCTGCACATCTACGACGCGTTCTACAGGCAGGACACCATCCAGCACGTGCTGGTGCGCCACGAGCAGGCCGCCGTGCACGCCGCCGACGGCTTTGCGCGCGCCACGGGTGACGTGGGCGTGGCGCTGGTCACCTCCGGCCCCGGCGTCACCAACGCCATCACCGGCATCGCCACCGCCTACATGGATTCGATTCCGCTGGTGGTCATCACCGGCCAGGTCTCCACCACCGCCATCGGGCAGGACGCCTTCCAGGAATGCGACACCGTGGGCATCACGCGCCCCATCGTCAAGCACAACTTCCTGGTCAAGGACGCGCACGACATGGCCGAGGTGATGAAGAAGGCCTTCCACATCGCGCGCTCGGGCCGCCCCGGCCCGGTGGTGGTGGACGTGCCGAAGGACGTGTCGTTCAACAAGGTGCCCTACAAGGGCTACCCCGAGAGCGTGGAAATGCGCTCGTACAACCCGGTGCGCAAGGGCCACAGCGGCCAGATCCGCAAGGCGCTGCAGCTGCTGATGAGCGCCAAGCGCCCCTACATCTACACCGGCGGCGGCGTGCTGCTGGCCAATGCGACGGACGAACTGCGCGCCCTGGTCGATCTGCTCAACTACCCGGTCACCAACACGCTGATGGGCCTGGGCGCCTTCCCGGCCACCGACCGGCGCTTTGTCGGCATGCTGGGCATGCACGGCACCTGGGAAGCCAACAACGCCATGCAGAACTGCGACGTGCTGCTGGCCGTGGGCGCCCGCTTCGACGACCGCGTGATCGGCAACCCCAAGCACTTCGCGCAGAACGAGCGCAAGATCATCCACATCGACATCGACCCGTCCAGCATCTCCAAGCGCGTGAAGGTCGACGTGCCCATCGTCGGCGACGTGAAAGACGTGCTGACCGAGATGATCGGCATGATCCGCGAAGCCGGCAGCAAGCCCGATGAGGCCGCGCTGGCCGACTGGTGGAAGACCATTGAGGGCTGGCGCAGCCGCGACTGCCTGAAGTACGACCGCGCCAACACCGACGTCATCAAGCCGCAGAAGGTCATCGAGACGCTGTGGGATATGACCAAGGACGCCGATGCCTACGTCACGTCCGACGTCGGCCAGCACCAGATGTGGGCAGCGCAGTTCTACAAGTTCAACGAGCCGCGCCGCTGGATCAACTCCGGCGGCCTGGGCACCATGGGCGTGGGCATTCCCTACGCCATGGGCATCAAGCTGGCCAAACCCGAGAGCGAGGTGTATTGCGTGACGGGCGAGGGTTCGGTGCAGATGTGCATCCAGGAGCTGTCCACCTGCCTGCAGTACAACACGCCGATCAAGATTCTGGCGCTGAACAACCGCTACCTGGGCATGGTGCGCCAGTGGCAGGAGATCGAATACTCCGGCCGCTACAGCCACAGCTACATGGACGCGCTGCCCAACTTCGTGAAGCTGGCCGAGGCCTATGGCCACGTCGGCATGCTGATCGAGCGGCCGCAGGACGTGGAGCCGGCGCTGCGCGAGGCGCGCAAGCTCAAGGACCGCACCGTGTTCATGGACTTCCGCACCGACCCGACGGAAAACGTCTTCCCCATGGTGCAGGCTGGCAAGGGCATCACCGAGATGCTGCTGGGGGTGGAAGACCTTTGAAGCGATGGCGCATCCGGCTGGCGCATGCATGCCGGGCGCTCATTAATTCATAGTTGGTTGCGCTTGTCCAGCAAGGGTTTCAAGAGAAAATAGTATGAAATCCTTTGCTTACGGGCGCAAGCAGCTATATTTTTAATATCAATCAGATTTCCCCAGACGAATCTATTGCCCGCCAAGCCCGCCGCTTACCGGCTGCGGGGAGGGCGGCGAGAAGAGGAATCCCATGAAACACATCATTGCCGTTCTGATCGAAAACGAAGCGGGCGCGCTGTCCCGCGTGGTGGGGCTGTTCTCGGCCCGTGGCTACAACATCGAATCGCTCATCGTCGCGCCGACCGAGGACGAAAGCCTCTCGCGCATGACGATCCAGACGCGCGGCTCCGACGAGGTGATCGAGCAGATCACCAAGCACCTGAACCGCCTGATCGAGGTGGTGAAGGTGGTCGACCTGACCGAAGGCGCCTACATCGAGCGCGAGCACATGATGGTGAAGGTGCGCGCCGTCGGCAAGGAGCGCGAGGAGATGAAGCGCATGGTCGACATCTTCCGCGGCCACATCATCGACGTGACCGACAAGAGCTACACCATCGAGTTGACGGGCGACCAGACCAAGCACGACGCCTTCCTGAACGCCATCGACAAGTCGGCCATCCTGGAAACCGTGCGCACCGGCGCCAGCGGCATCGGGCGCGGCGAGCGACTGTTGAGGATTTGAGGCTGCAGCGCCCACCTGACGGGCGCTGTAAGCTCATGTTTATATAGCAATCAAGTGACCTAAGGAGAAACCACGTGAAAGTTTTCTACGACAAAGACTGCGACCTGAGCCTGATCAAGGGAAGACCGTCGCCATCATCGGCTACGGCTCGCAGGGCCATGCGCACGCGCAGAACCTGAACGACTCGGGCGTCAAGGTCGTGGTAGGCCTGCGCAAGGGCGGCGCCAGCTGGCCCAAGGTCGAGAAGGCCGGCCTGACGGTGATGGAAGTCAACGACGCCGTGAAGGCCGCCGACGTGGTGATGATCCTGCTGCCCGACGAGCAGATCGCCGAGGTCTACACCAACAACGTGGCGCCGAACATCAAGAAGGGCGCCTCGCTCGCCTTCGCCCACGGCTTCAACGTGCACTACAACCAGGTCGTGCCGCGCGACGACCTCGACGTGTGGATGGTCGCGCCCAAGGCGCCCGGCCATACCGTGCGCAACACCTACACCCAGGGCGGCGGCGTGCCCCACCTGGTGGCGGTGCACCAGGACAAGAGCGGCAAGGCGCGTGACCTGGCGCTGAGCTACGCCATGGCCAACGGCGGCGGCAAGGCCGGCATCATCGAGACCAACTTCAAGGAAGAGACCGAGACCGACCTGTTCGGCGAACAGGCCGTGCTGTGCGGCGGCGCTGTCGAGCTGATCAAGATGGGCTACGAGACGCTGGTCGAGGCCGGCTACGCGCCCGAGATGGCCTACTTCGAGTGCCTGCACGAGCTGAAGCTGATCGTCGACCTGATCTACGAGGGCGGCATCGCCAACATGAACTACTCGATCAGCAACAACGCCGAGTACGGCGAGTACGTGACCGGCCCCGAGGTGATCAACGAGCAGTCGCGCGCCGCCATGCGCCACGCGCTCAAGCGCATCCAGAACGGCGAATACGCCAAGATGTTCATCCAGGAAGGCCGCCTGAACTACCCCAGCATGACGGCCCGCCGCCGCAACACGGCCGACCACAGCATCGAAGTGGTGGGTGGCAAGCTGCGCGCCATGATGCCCTGGATCGCCAAGAACAAGCTGGTCGACCAGACCCGCAACTGATCGCTGAACCGATCACTGCAGTGATGCGGACGAAGGCCACGCTCGCGTGGCCTTCGTCGTTAAAGCGATTCGTTACACTGAGGTGATGCCGGCTGGAAGTGCCGGTCGATACTCATTTATTTGTAGCTGCTCGTGCTTGACTGGCGGGCGCAAAACCCGATTTGATGACTGATCCACAGCGTTCCCAGCCCTCCGGTGCCGACGAGCCGGCGCCCGTCGTGCGCCGCCGTCGCAAGGGCATCTACGTGCTGCCCAACCTGTTCACGCTGGCCGCGCTGTTCGGCGGTTTCTACGGCATCGTGATGGCGATGAACGGGCGCTTCGACCTGGCCACCACCGGCATCTTCGCCGCCATGGTGCTCGACAGCCTGGACGGTCGCGTGGCGCGCATGACCGGCACGCAAAGCGCCTTCGGCGAGCAGATGGACTCGCTGGCCGACATGGTCAGCTTCGGCGCCGCGCCCGCGCTGCTGGCGTATGAATGGGCGCTGCGCCCGCTGGGCCGCTGGGGCTGGATCGCCGCCTTCGTCTACTGCGCCTGCGCGGCGCTGCGGCTGGCGCGCTTCAACGTCAACACCTCGGTGGTCGACAAGCGCTTTTTCCAGGGCCTGCCCTCGCCGGCCGCGGCCGCGCTGGTGGCGGGCTTCATCTGGCTGACCAGCGCCATGCTGATCGCGCACCGCGAGGTGCCGCTGTTCCGCGCGCTGATGTCGGTGTTCGGCGGCGAGCCGATTGCCCGCGCCGACCTGGCGTGGACCACCTTTGCCGTCACCCTGTTCGCCGGCCTGACGATGGTCACCAACATTCCGTACTACAGCTTCAAGGATTTCGGCGGCCGGCGCAGCGTGCCCTTCGTGGTGCTGGTGCTGGTGGCGCTGCTGTTCGCGGTGATCAGCATCGAGCCGGCCACCATGCTGTTCGTGCTGTTCGTGGGCTATGCGCTGTCGGGCTACGTCATCTACGCGTGGCGGCGCGCCAAGGGCAGCACGCCAGCATCGTCAGCACCTCGACCGACGAGCCCGACGAGCGCGGGCTGCACGAGGACTGAAGCGCCGCTGGTGAAACCACCAACGTGCGCCCGCGGCATTTCCTGTGCTACATTTCTTCCCCTATGAACAAGTCGCTGGCTCTACTACTGGCAACGCCGAACGGGCGGGATCAGTAGCGCGCGCGACTTTTTCCTGTAAAGGCCCGTTTGCACCTGCAGCGGGCCTTTTTGTTCTTGAACGTTTTTCGCTCGCAGGTCCTCACCTCATCGTTTATCTGGAGAACCCCATGACCGACAAGCTCATCATCTTCGACACCACCTTGCGCGACGGCGAGCAGTCGCCCGGCGCCAGCATGACGCGCGACGAGAAGCTGCGCATTGCGCGCCAGCTCGAGCGCCTGAAGGTGGACGTGATCGAGGCCGGCTTCGCGGCATCGTCGAACGGCGACTTCGAGTGCGTCAAGGCCATCGCCGAGGCGATCAAGGATTCGACGGTGTGCTCGCTCTCGCGCGCCAACGACCGCGACATCGCCCGCGCCGCCGAGGCGCTGAAGGGCGCCAACCGCGGCCGCATCCACACCTTCATCGCCACCAGCCCGCTGCACATGGAGAAGAAGCTGCGCATGACGCCCGACGAGGTGTTCGAGCAGGCCAAGCTGGCCGTGCGCTTCGCGCGCAACCTGATGGGCGACATCGAGTTCAGCGCCGAGGACGGCTACCGCAGCGACATCGACTTCCTGGCCCGCATCTGCGAGGCCGTGATCAAGGAGGGCGCCACCACCATCAACATCCCCGACACCGTGGGCTACGCCATCCCCGAGCTGTACGGCAACTTCATCAAGACCCTGCGCGAGAAAGTGCCCAACAGCGACCAGGCCATCTGGTCGGTGCACTGCCACAACGACCTGGGCATGGCCGTGGCCAACAGCCTGGCCGGCGTGAAGGTGGGCGGCGCGCGGC
Organism: Ottowia beijingensis; assembly: GCF_013423955.1. Lineage (GTDB taxonomy): Bacteria > Pseudomonadota > Gammaproteobacteria > Burkholderiales > Burkholderiaceae_C > Ottowia > Ottowia beijingensis. The sequence continues at coordinate 3,176,813 of NZ_JACCKX010000001.1, forward strand.
AGGTGGAGTGCACCATCAACGGCCTGGGCGAGCGCGCCGGCAACTGCTCGCTCGAAGAAATCGTGATGGCGGTGAAGACGCGCAAGGACTACTTCGGCCTGGAAGTGGGCATCGACACCTCGCAGATCGTGCCGGCCAGCAAGATGGTCAGCTCGGTCACCGGCTTCGTGGTGCAGCCCAACAAGGCCGTGGTGGGCGCCAACGCCTTCGCGCACGCCAGCGGCATCCACCAGGACGGCGTGCTGAAGGCGCGCGACACCTACGAGATCATGCGCGCCGAAGACGTGGGCTGGAGCGCCAACAAGATCGTGCTGGGCAAGCTCAGCGGCCGCAACGCCTTCAAGCAGCGCCTGCAGGAACTGGGCGTGATGCTCGAATCCGAGGGCGAGATCATGGCCGCGTTCGCCAAGTTCAAGGAACTGGCCGACCGCAAGAGCGAGATCTTCGACGAAGACATCCTGGCACTGGTGGGCGACGAGAGCGTGACCGCCGAGAAGGAGCACTACGGTTTCATCTCGCTGGCGCAGCACAGCGAAACCGGCGAGATGCCGCAGGCCGAGATCGTGTTCACCGTGGGCGGCGACGAGGTGCGCGGGCAGTCACAGGGCAACGGCCCGGTGGATGCATCGTTGAAAGCCATCGAGTCGCACGTGCAAAGCGGGGCCGAAATGGTGCTGTATTCGGTCAACGCCATCAGCGGTTCGACCGAGAGCCAGGGCGAGGTCACGGTGCGGCTGCAAAGCTCGGGCCGGGTGGTCAATGGTGTGGGGGCCGACCCCGACATCATCGTCGCGTCTGCGAAGGCATATCTGAGTGCCCTCAACAAGTTACACGACAAATCTGACCGTGTGGCGGCACAAGGCTGATATTGCCACTGTTATTTAACACAGTGCCTTAGGAAAGGGATGCAAGTCAATGATATTGCATCCCTTTTTCTGTTTCAGTACACTTGCTCGCCATTGGTGGTTCTGGTTTGGGGAAAAGCGATGCGTGGTGCGCTCAGACAACGGTTGGCGCCTTGGTGGCGTGGGGTGGGCCTGGCTTCTGCAGGTCTGGTGCTGAGCCTCGCCGTGCTGGTGCCGGCCACGGCCGCGCCGGCCAAGAAACCGGCCAAAGCCGCCGAAACCCGCGCATCCGCCAAGGCCAAGTCGGCGGCGGCGGCGGCGCCCAAGGCTGCAGCCCAAAAACGACCAAGGCCGACGCACGCGGCAAGAAGGAAGCGCCGGCGCGCCAAGCGGCGGCCAAAGGCAAGGGCGGCAAGGCCGAGGCAACGACCGCCAAGGCGGGCCCGCGCGGGCAGAAATCCGGCCAACGCAACGTGGCCCAGCGCCAGGGCGGCAAGCAGCAGGTGGCGCGCGGCAAGGAGCGCGTGCAGCGCACCTTGGCGGCCAAGAACAATCGCGCCGAAGAGCGGGTCACCCGCGTGGCCGCCCAGGAAACCCGCCTGTCGCTGCGCCCGGTGGCGGCCCATGCGCCGCAAGAGGTGCGCCCGGCGCGCCTGTCGTTCGGCCAGATGGCCGGCCTGCGGGCGGTGGACGACCCGCTGGAGCTGAAATCCAGCGTGGCGCTGGTGATGGACCAGGATTCGCACGAGGTGCTGTTCAGCAAGAACGACCACGCCGTGCTGCCCATCGCCTCGCTCACCAAGCTGATGACCGGGCTGATCGTGTCCGACGCGCGCCTGCCGCTGGACGAGATGATCACCATCACCGAGGAAGACATCGACACCGAGAAGGGCAGCCGCTCGCGCCTGGCCGTCGGCACCACGCTGACGCGCGGCGAGCTGATGCACCTGGCCCTGATGTCGAGCGAGAACCGCGCCGCGCACGCGCTGGGCCGCACCTTTCCGGGTGGCCTGCAGCGCTTCGTCGGCCTGATGAACGCGCGCGCCATCATGCTGGGCATGAAGGACACGCGCTACGTGGAGCCCACGGGCCTGTCCAGTGGCAACCGCTCCAGCGCGTTCGACCTGGCCACGCTGGTGAACACCGCGTCGCAGGATCCGCTGCTGCGCCAGTTGTCCACCTCGCACGGTTACGAGGTGGCCGTGGGCAGCCGCGTGCTGCAGTACAACAACACCAACCGCCTGGTGCACAGCCCCGACTGGCGCATCGGGTTGCAGAAGACCGGCTACATCTCCGAGGCCGGCCAGTGCCTGGTGATGCAGGCGCAGGTGGCGGGCCGCAAGCTGATCATGGTGTTCCTGGATTCCAGCGGCAAGTACAGCCGCCTGGCCGACGCCGAGCGCGTGCGCCGCTGGGTGGAGGAGCAGCGCCCACTCACCACCGCCGCCGGCAATGCCTACGCTGGTTGAGTTGCTAGTCGCTATTTTATTAATAGCTTTTGGCGCTTGATGGGCGCAGTTTTCAGTCCAATATCATCCAAAAATGAAGGCGGGCGCCCTCAGGCGCGCTCGTCGTGGCCGAGGGCGATCGAGATCTGCTGCGCCGTCTGCTTGAGCTTGCCGAGCCAGGCGTCGTCCAGCCGGTCCGCGGGGGCCGAAATCGACAGGCCCGCCACCAGCTTGCCCTGGTCGTCGTAGATGCCGGCGGCCATGCAGCGCACGCCCAGCTCCAGCTCTTCGTTGTCGTGGGCCACGCCCGACTGGCGGGCCGAGATCAGTTCGCGTTCCAGCACCGGCAACTGCGTGATGCTGTTGCGCGTGTGCCCGGCCAGCCCGGTGCGCGTGGCGTAGGCGCGCACGCGCTGCAGCTCGTCGGCGGCCAGGAACAGCTTGCCGGTGGACGTGAGGTGCAGCGGCGCATGGCCACCGATGGCGCGCACCACCTGCATGCCGGAGCGCTCGCTGTAGGCGCGCTCGATGTAGACGATCTCGTCGCCCTGGCGCACGCTCAGGTTCACCGGCTGCTGGATCAGGCGGTGCAGCTCGCGCATGGGCGCCAGCGCGGCATCGCGCACCGACAGCCGCGCCTTCACCAGATTGCCCAGCTCCAGCAGGCGCATGCCCAGCCGGTAGCTGCCGGCCTCGGGCCGGTCGACGAAACGGCCGATGGTCAGGTCGTTCAGGATGCGGTGCGTGGTGGACGGGTGCAGGCCGGTCTGCTCGCTGATCTCCTTGAGCGACATCGGCTCCTGGCGCGACGCCAGCACGTCGATCAGCGCGAACATGCGCTCGATCACCTGGATGGTCGGCGTCTGGTGGGTGTCGGGGCGGGATCGGCGCATGCGAGGGCTCCGCGCGGCTCAGGCGGTGGGCGCCAGCAGTGCCGAGGCGCCGGTGGCGCGCCGCCACTGGCCCTGCTCCAGCCGCTCCAGCGGCTGAAAGCGCGCCTTGTAGGCCATCTTGCCGCTGCCCTCGATCCAGTAGCCCAGGTACACATAGGGCAGGTTCAGCGCCTGGGCCTGCTCGATCTGCCACAGGATACTGTAGGTGCCGTAGCTGGCGCGCGCATCGGGCTCATAGAAGGTATAGACGGCCGAGAGCCCGTCGTTCAGCACGTCGACGATGGACACGATGCGCAGGCGTCCCGGCGCGCCGTCCAAGCCTGGCTCGCGAAACTCCACCAGCCGCGAGTTGACGTTGCTCTGCAGCAGGAACTGGGTGTACTGGTCCACGCTGTCGTGGTCCATGCCGCCGCCGGTGTGGCGGCCGGACTGGTAGCGCAGGTAGAGCTGGTAGTGCTCGGGCACGTAGCCCAGCGAGCACGCGCACCTGCAGCCGGGCGTGCCGCGCGCGGGCGCGGCGCTGGCTGCGGTCGGGCTGGAACTGCTGCGCCAGCACCCGCACCGGCACGCAGGCGCTGCAGCCGTCGCAATAGGGGCGGTAGGTGAACATGCCGCTGCGCCGAAAGCCGCCCAGCACCAGGTCGGAATACGCGTCGTTGTTGATCAGGTGGCTGGGCGTGGCCACCTGCGAGCGCGCCAGCCGGCCCGGCAGGTAGCTGCACGGGTAGGGTGCCGTGGCGTAGAACTGCAGAGCCTGGAGCGGAAGATCCTTGAGGTGCGTCACCGGTCAGCGGGGCTGGGAGGCATCAATGCGTTCCAGTATACGGGCTCGAAATGCCAGGCCGGTGCAGGCTGGGGCACCAGTGCCTGCACCGCGGCGGCGAAGTCGGCGCGGGGCATTTCGGCGGCGCCCATGAAGGCCAGGTGCGCCGTGTTCTGCTGGCAGTCGATCAGCGGCAGCCCGTGCCGGCGGCACAGCGCGACCAGGGCCGCCAGCGCGATCTTCGAGCCATCGGGAACGTCGGTGAACATCGATTCGCCGAACACCGCGCGACCGACGCCGACGCAGTACAGGCCGGCGCACAGCCGCCCGTCGATCCAGGTCTCCACGCTGTGTGCGTGCCCGGCGCGGTGCAGCGCGGCGTAGGCGGCGCGCATCTCGGGGCCGATCCAGGTGCCCGACTGGCCACGCCGCCAGGCGCCGGCGCAGGCATCGATGACGGCATCGAACGCCGTGTCCACGCGGATCTCGCACGCGGCATCGGTGCGAAAGCGCTGGATTGCCTTGCGCAGCGAGCGGTGCAGCCGGAACTGCTGCACCTGCAGCACCATGCGCGGGTCGGGGCTCCACCACAGGATCGGCTCGCCCTCGCTGAACCAGGGAAAGATGGTGTTGGTGTACGCCGCCACCAGCGTGGGCACGTCCAGCGCGCCGCCGGCGGCGATCAGCCCCGGCGCCGGCGAGCCTTCGGGCCAGGCCTGCGACAGCGGCGGAAACGGCTCGCCCGGTTGCAGCAGCGCCAGTGCCGGCCGCGGGTGGTTCATGGGGTGGCGTCAGGCAATGTCGACGTCGTGCACGCCGTACTGGCCGCGCCGGTGGTCGGCAAAGAAGCACTTCAGGGTTTCGCGCACGGTGGTAAAGGCCAGTTCGTCCCACGGCACCTCGTCCTCGGCGAACAGGCGCGCTTCCAGCGACTCCTGGCCCGGGTCGAACCGGTCGCTCAGCAGCCGGGCCAGATAGAACACATGCACTTGGCCGACGCGCGGGATGCTCATGGCGCTGAAGAAGGCGCCCATCTCCACCTCGGCGCCAGCTTCCTCGGCAGTCTCGCGCGCGGCGCCCTGCACCATGGTCTCGCCCATTTCCATGAAGCCGGCCGGCAGCGTCCACTTGCCGTGGCGCGGCTCGATGGCGCGCTTGCACAGCAGCACCCGGTCGCCCAAGTAGGGCACGGTGCCCACCACCAGCAGCGGGTTCACGTAGTGGATGGTGCCGCACGCCGGGCACACCGCGCGCTCGCGCGTGTCGCCATCGTCGGGCACGCGGTATTCGACGGCCGTGCCGCAGCTGCGGCAATGCTGGATGGTGTGGCGATGCATCGTTGCGGCAGTGTAGCCGGGGCGCTGGTGGCTACACTGGGCCACCATGTCCAACCGCTTCGAGTTCGAACAGGCGCCGGGTCACCTGATCCGGCGTGCGCACCAGATTTCCGTCGCCGTCTTCGCCGAGGAGGTGGGGGCGCACACGGTCACCCCGGTGCAGTTCGCGATTCTCAATGCGCTGCTGGAGCAGTCCGGCATCGACCAGATCACGCTGGCCCAGCGCGTGGCGTTCGATGCGGCCACCATCGGCTCGGTCATCGGCCGGCTGGAGCGCAGGGCTGGCTGCGCCGCCAGCCCGACCAGGCCGACCGGCGGCGCAAGCTGCTGTGGCTGACCGCCGAGGGCGAGCAGGCCGCCGCCGCGCTGAAGCCCGTCGTTGAAACCGTGCAGCAGCGCATGCTGGCGCCGCTGAGCGCGCAGGAGCAGGCGCAACTGACGGCGCTGTTGCGCAAATTGGTCACGCATCACCCGCGCGGCCTGGCCACCTGACTGCGTCATGAGGCCGCGTCCTACAACCGTGCGCGGGGCGGTCTCGTTAAATCCTTAGCCGTGGCAGGGAATGCGGGTCAACCGCCGATTCACGCGCCGCCGTATCCGGATCCGCCGCACGCGGATTCGCCCGCATCAAGAAAGGAAACTCGCATGAAGACCATCGTTACCTCGGGCCGCGGCCTGATCCTCGCCGCCACGGCCGCCGCCGTCGTGATGACCGGCTGCGCCAACATGACCGAAACCCAGCGCAACACCGGCATCGGTGCCGGCGTGGGTGCCGCTGCGGGCGGCCTGATCGGCGATGGGCGCGGCGCCGCCGTCGGTGCAGGCGTGGGCGCGCTGGGCGGATACGCCTGGTCGAAGTACATGGAGAACAAGCGCCAGCAGATGCAGCAGGCCACCGCCGGCACCGGCGTGCAGGTCACGCAGACGCCGGACAACCAGCTCAAGCTGCACATCCCCAACGACATCTCGTTCGCCACCGGCCGCGCCGACATCCAGCCCAACCTGCGTCCGATCCTGGACCAGTTCGCCAACGGCCTGGGCCAGCAGCCCGGTACAGAGGTGTTCATCGTCGGCCACGCCGATTCGACCGGCAGCGACGCCATCAACGACCCGCTGTCGGTGCAGCGCGCCAACAGCGTGCGCGACTACCTGGTGTCGCGCGGTGCCGACTCGCGCATCATCCGCACCGAAGGCCGTGGCTCGCGCGAGCCCGTGGCCAGCAACGCCACCGCCGACGGCCGCGCGCAGAACCGCCGCGTCGAGATCTTCCTGGCCGAGCGCGCCAACGTGGCCACCGCGCCGGCGCCGGCCCCGGTGCCGACCTACAACACGCCGGTCGGCGCACCGGCACGCTGAGCGGGCGGGGCGCCCTGTGCGCCCCTGCCTTCCAGTGAACAAGCACGCCAGGCTTGCAGGCTTGGCGTGCTTTGTTGTTTATGGGGAGTATGCCTGTGCAGCGCCCGTTTGGCGGGCGCTGGCGGCTAGGTGCATGGGGAGTATATGTTGCCTGTGCCATTGCATCCCGGTAGCGCCGCCCGGCCAGACCGCTGCTTGCCGCATGCGTGCCGGCGCGGCGGGCGCCACGGGCCAACGCCATAATCGGCGGCATGAAGCTCTACAACTACTTCCGCTCCTCCGCCTCGTTCCGCGTGCGCATCGCGCTCAACCTGAAGGGCTTGGCCTACGACTACGTGCCCGTGCACCTGGCCAAGGGCGAGCAGAAGCAGCCCGAGTTTGCCGCCCTCACCGCCGAAGGGCTGGTGCCCCTGATGGAGCTGGACGACGGCCAGCGCCTGACGCAGTCGATGGCCATCATCGAATACCTCGACGAAACCCACCCGCAACCCGCGCTGCTGCCCGCCGACGCCGCCGGCCGCGCCCGCGTGCGCGCGCTGTCGCAGATCGTGGCCTGCGAGATCCACCCGCTGAACAACCTGCGCGTGTTGAAGTACCTCGTCAACGACCTGAAGGCGAGTGACGACGCGAAGAACGACTGGTACAAGCACTGGGTGCGCCTGGGCCTGCAGTCGTACGAGGCGCGCCTGGCCGAGCGCCCCGGCACCTACAGCCACGGCGACACGCCCACGCTGGCCGATTGCTGCCTGGTGCCGCAGATCTTCAACGCCCAGCGCTTCGACTGCGACCTGAGCGGCCTGCCGCGCACCATGGCCGTGTTCGACGCCTGCATGCAACTCAATGCCTTCCAGAAGGCGCAGCCCTCCGCCTGCCCCGATGCGGAATAAGGGGCATCCCCTGCGCGGCGAACGCCGCTTCCCCTTCTCTTTGCGGGAAGGGTGACGCACGTTGGAAGGCGGCGCCCGCCGTGACAAAGAATCTCCCTCTCCCTCTGAGAGAGGGCAGGGGTGAGGGCCGGCGGCGCATGAGGACAGTCTGATGCCTGCATCGCCCGACCCCTGGTTCACCCCCGACTGGCCGGCGCCGCCGAACGTGCGCGCGCTGTTCACCACCCGCGGCGTGGCAGCGGGCGATGGCGCATCGGCCGCGCCGCGCCAGTTCTTCAACCTGGGTGACCACGTGGGCGACGCCCCCGAGGCCGTGGCTGCCAACCGCGCGCGGCTGCGCCAGGGCCTGCAGGGCGCGCGCCCGGTGTTCATGAACCAGGTGCACGGCACAGCCGTGCTGTGCCTGCACGCCGCCACGCCCGATGGCGCCACCGCCGACGCCGCCGTGTGCCACCAGCCCGGCCTGGCCTGCACCGTGATGGTGGCCGACTGCCTGCCGGTGCTGATCACCGACACGCAAGGCAGCGCCGTGGCCGCCGCGCATGCCGGCTGGCGCGGCCTGGCCGGTGGCGTGCTGGAGCAGACTTTGCAGTCTTTTCGGGCGCTGGCGCCCGTGCATCAAGCGCAGGATGCTATCAATAAAGAAGCAATCGAGCTGATCGCATGGCTCGGTCCCTGCATCGGCCCGCAGGCTTTCGAGGTCGGCCCCGAGGTGCGTGCCGCCTTCGTCGCCACCGATGCCGGGGCCGCCGCGTGCTTCGCCGCCCAGCCGGCGGGCAAATACCTGGCCGACCTGCCCGCGCTGGCGCGGCGCCGGCTGGCGGCGCTGGGCGTGGCGCGCGTGTACGGCAACGACGGCAGCGATGCCTGGTGCACCGTGCGGCAGGCCGCGCGCTGCTTCTCGTACCGGCGCGACCAGGTTGCGCTGGGCGGCTCCGGCCGCATGGCCGCCTGCATCTGGCTGGCCTGATGTGTTGCCAGCCCGCCCAAGCCCCGGCGCCCCTGCGGCCTTGCCCGCCTGCGCCGTCGGCCGGTGCGACTCGGCGTATATTGGGGCTGTGTCAGGGCGGTGTCACGTGCGGCGCGCATACTGGGTATTGGCGCCGCGCACCGTCAGGCCATGACCGCATCGGCAAGCACAACAAAGGAGACAGCATGAACCAGGCCAGCAACCTGTGGCAGCAAATGGCGGGCAACTTCCCGCAGGCGATGATCGGCAACCCCATGGGCCAGGGCTTTGCCGAAACCTGGCTGAAGGCCTTTCAGCAGTTCCAGAACATGGATCTGGGCAACGCCGCCGGCCAGGCCGTGCCGCCCATCGACGTGCCGCAGATCAAGTTCACGCCCGAGAAGCTGATGGAACTGCAGCAGAACTACGTGCGCGATGCCACCGAACTGTGGAATCAGAGCCTGCAGGCCAACCCGAGCTTGAAGGACCGCCGCTTCAAGGGCGATGCCTGGGCGCAGAACCCACTGGCCTCGTTTGCCGCCGCGGTGTACCTGCTCAACTCGCGCACGCTGATGGCGATGGCCGAGGCCGCCGAGGGCGACTCAAGACCAAGAACCGCATCCGCTTCGCCGTCGAGCAGTGGATGGCCGCCGCCTCGCCCAGCAACTTCCTCGCCTTCAACGCCGACGCGCAGCAAAAGCCATCGAAACCCACGGCGCCAGCCTGGCCAAAGGCGTGGCCAACATGCTGCAGGATGCCAAGCAGGGCCACATGTCGATGACCGACGAGAGCCTGTTCGAGGTCGGCAAGAACGTCGCCACCACCGAAGGCGCGGTGGTGTTCGAGAACGAGTTCTTTCAGCTCATCGAATACAAGCCGCTCACCGACAAGGTGCACGAAAAGCCGTTTCTGCTGGTGCCGCCTTGCATCAACAAGTTCTACATCCTCGACCTGCAGCCCGAGAACTCCTTCATCCGCTACGCCGTCAGCCAGGGCCACCGCACCTTCGTCGTCAGCTGGCGCAACCCCGATGCGTCGATGGAGAAGAAAACCTGGGACGACTACATCGAGCACGCCGCCATCGAGGCCATCCACCGCGTGCAGGAGATCACCGGCCAGGACAAGAAGGGTGGGCAGATCAACGCCCTCGGCTTCTGCGTCGGCGGCACCATCCTCACCACCGCGCTGGCCGTGCTGGCCGCGCGCGGCGAAAAGCCCGTGTCGGCCCTCACGCTGCTGACCACGCTGGTCGACTTCAGCGACACCGGCATCCTCGACGTCTTCATCGACGAGGCCATGGTGCGCTACCGCGAGATGCAGATGGGGCAGGGCGGCATGCTGAAAGGGCAGGACCTGGCCAGCACGTTCAGCTTCCTGCGCCCCAACGACCTGGTGTGGAACTACGTCGTCGGCAACTACCTGAAGGGCGAGACGCCGCCGCCGTTCGACCTGCTGTACTGGAACAGCGATTCCACCAACCTGCCGGGCCCGTTCTACGCCTGGTACCTGCGCAACACCTACCTCGAGAACAACCTCGTCCAACCCGGCAAGGTCACGGTGTGCGGCGAGAAGATCGATCTGCGCAAGCTCGACCTGCCGGTCTACATCTACGGCTCGCGCGAGGACCACATCGTGCCCATCGGCGGCGCCTACGCCAGCACGCAGGTGCTGCCGGGCAAGAAGCGCTTCATGATGGGCGCCTCGGGCCACATCGCCGGCGTCATCAACCCGCCCGCCGCCAAGAAGCGCAGCCACTGGGTGCGCGACGACGGCAAGTTCCCCAAGAGCGTCGACGAGTGGATCGCCGGCGCCACCGAAACACCCGGCAGCTGGTGGGACGACTGGGCCGGCTGGCTGAAAGGCCACGCCGGCAAGCAGATTGCCGCACCCAAGGCCTATGGCAACGGCAAGCAGTACCCGGCCATCGAGCCGGCGCCGGGGCGCTACGTCAAGGCCAAGGCGTGAAGAAGCCGGATCGCATCCGCTTCTGAATTGATAGTGGCTTGCGCTTGTCCTGCAACGATTTCAAGATAAAACGAACTGAAATCGGCTCACGGCAAGCGCAAGCAGCTCGTTATTTGATAGCAAACAGGAGAGTAAGCAGATGGAAGACATCGTCATCGTTTCCGCCGCACGCACGGGCGTCGGCAAGTTCGGCGGCTCGCTGGCCAAGGTGCCCGCCACCGAGCTGGGCAGCATCGCCATCAAGGCCGCGCTGGAGCGCGCCAAGGTCGGCCTCGACCAAGTGGGCGAAGTCATCATGGGCCAGGTGCTGGCCGCTGGCGTGGGCCAGAACCCGGCGCGCCAGGCGCTGATGAAGGCCGGCATCGCCAAGGAAACGCCGGCGCTCACCATCAACGCCGTGTGCGGCTCGGGCCTGAAGGCAGTGATGCTGGCCGCGCAGGCCGTCGCCACCGGCGACAGCGAGATCGTGGTGGCCGGCGGCCAGGAGAACATGAGCGCATCGCCCCACGTGCTGCTGGGCAGCCGCGACGGCCAGCGCATGGGCGACTGGAAGATGGCCGACACCATGATCGTCGACGGCCTGTGGGACGTGTACAACCAGTACCACATGGGCATCACCGCCGAGAACGTGGCCAAGCAGGAAGGCATCACGCGCGACATGCAGGACGAGCTGGCGCTGAACAGCCAGAAGAAGGCCGCTGCTGCGCAGGCCGCCGGCAAGTTCAAGGACGAGATCGTCCCGGTCAGCATCCCGCAGCGCAAGGGCGACCCGGTGGTGTTCGACACCGACGAGTACATCAACACCAAGACCAACGCCGAAGCCCTGGCCGGCCTGCGCCCCGCCTTCGACAAGGCGGGCAGCGTGACGGCGGGCAACGCCTCGGGCATCAACGATGGCGCCGCCGCCGTGGTCGTCATGTCGGCCAAGAAGGCCGCCGCGCTGGGCCTCACGCCGCTGGCGCGCATTGCCAGCTACGCCACCAGCGGGCTCGATCCCGCCACCATGGGCCTGGGCCCCGTGCCGGCATCGCAGAAAGCGCTCAAGCGCGCCGGCTGGGCCGTGGGCGACGTCGACCTGTTCGAGCTGAACGAAGCCTTCGCCGCGCAGGCCTGCGCCGTCAACAAGCTGCTGGGTGCCGATCCGGCCAAGGTCAACGTCAACGGCGGTGCCATCGCCATCGGCCACCCCATCGGCGCTTCTGGCTGCCGCATCCTGGTCACGCTGCTGCACGAGATGCAGCGCAGCGGCGCCAGGAAGGGCCTGGCCGGTCTGTGCATCGGCGGCGGCATGGGCGTGGCCATGGCGCTGGAGCGCGTCTGATCACGCGCTGACCGGCCCCGCCGGCATGCGCGCAAACCCTTGCATGCAGGCCGGCCGGGTTCGATGGATTTGAAGTAAATTAGCCAGCTGTCGCCGCCCAATCAGCGCTGACAGCTATCAATTTCAGAGTTTCAAGCGTTTCAAGAGGAGACACACATGAGCAAGCGAGTAGCGTACGTCACCGGCGGCATGGGCGGCATCGGCACCGCCATCTGCCAGCGCCTGGCCAAGGAAGGCTTCACCGTCATCGCCGGCTGCGGCCCCACGCGCGACTACCAGAAGTGGCTGGACGAGCAGAAGGCGCAGGGCTACGAGTTCCACGCCAGCGTGGGCAACGTGGCCGACTGGCAATCCACCGCCGACGCCTTCGCCAAGGCCAAGGCCGAGCACGGCCCCATCGACGTGCTGGTCAACAACGCCGGCATCACGCGCGACCGCATGTTCCTGAAGATGACGCGCGAGGACTGGGACGCGGTGATCGACACCAACCTCAACTCCATGTTCAACGTGACCAAGCAGGTCATCCCGGACATGGTCGAGCGTGGCTTCGGCCGCGTGATCCAGATCAGCTCGGTCAACGGCGAGAAAGGCCAGGCCGGCCAGACCAACTACTCCGCCGCCAAGGCCGGCATGCACGGCTTTGCCATGGCGCTGGCGCAGGAACTGGCCAACAAGGGCGTTACGGTGAACACCGTCAGCCCCGGCTACATCGGCACCGACATGGTCAAGGCCATTCGCCCCGACGTGCTGGAGAAGATCGTCGCCACCATCCCGGTCAAGCGCCTGGGCAGGCCGGAAGAAATCGGCTCCATCGTCGCCTGGCTGGCGGGCGATGACGCCGGCTTCACCACCGGTGCCAACTTCTCGTGCAACGGCGGCCTGCACATGGGCTGATCGACCGATTCCACGGTTGACCACGAGACCCCGCCTCGGCGGGGTTTTTGTGTGCGCGTGGTGCCAGTGACCGGGTTCAGGCGTCGTGCAGGCGCCCACGCGCACGAGGCGAAGCGGTGCTGTCCGACCCGCGTGTGGCCGGGCGCGGGTTACCGTGCAGTCGTATGCCGCCAGCGCCGCCACCACCTTCGTTCGCCGACGGGCACTTCGTGAAGCGCCTGTTCATGGTGCTGGGCGTGGTCATGGCGGGCCTGGCCGCCTATCAGCTCGCGCATGTGCTGATGCTGGTGTTCGCGTCGGTGCTGGTGGCCGTGCTGCTCACCGCGCTGGCCGACGGCGTGGAACGCGTGACGCGGCTGCCGCGCGCCGCCGCCATGGCCGTGGCCGTGTTGGCGCTGCTGGCGGGCATGGTGGGTTTCGGCGTGCTGTTTGCGCAGCAGCTGTACTGCCAGCTCGCCGATGTGGTCGACCTTCTGCCCGGCGCCGTCAGCAACCTGGGTGACAGGCTGGGCTTCGAGTGGGACCTGTCGGCCGACGCCGTGCGCAGCGTTGTGGAGCGCTCGACCAGTGGCACCACGCTCGGCCACGCCCTGGGCTACGGCTCCACCTTCGTCAGCGTGCTGACCGACCTGTCATCGTGCTGGTGGGCGGCATCTACCTGGCGGCCAACCCGCGCATGCACGTTCACGGTGTGGACCGGCTGCTGCCGCCGGCGCGCCGCGTCACCGTTCTGCGCGCCATGCACGACACCGGCAACGCCCTGCGGCTGTGGCTGATCGGCCAGGGCGTGGTGATGCTGTCCATGGGCCTGATGATGTGGGCCGCCTATGCGTGGCTGGGGTTGCCCTCGGCGGCGGCGCTGGCGCTGATCGCCGCGCTGGCCGACTTCGTGCCTTTCATCGGCCCCATCCTGGGCGCGTTGCCGGCACTGGTCATCGCCTCCACCATCGACATGCAGACCCTGCCGTGGACGCTGGGCGCCGTGGTGGTGGCGCAGCAGATCGAAAGCTATGCGCTGATGCCCTTCGTGCAGCGGCGCGCGGTCAAGCTGCCGCCGTTCATCGGCCTGTTCTCCATCGTGGTGTTCGGCACGCTGTTCGGCCTCATCGGCATCATCCTGGCGGTGCCGCTGGCTGTGGCTGTCATGACGCTGGTGCAGCGCCTGTGGGTCAAGGGCGTGCTGGACGAGCAGGCGGAGGTGCTGGGGCAGCAGGGCGGCTCGGACGGCGGCGACAAACCCTGATGGGCTGCCGCCACGGCTGCGCAAGAGGGCGGACCACGCGCTATCGGCAGGGATAATCCGTGCGTGATCCAGCCCCCGCACGCCCCCGCCGATCCGCCGCTCTCGCCGTGGCGCCTATCCGTGGCCCCGATGCTCGATTGGACCGACCGCCATTGCCGTTTTTCCACCGGCAGCTGACGCAGCGGACCCGGCTGTACACCGAGATGGTGAACGCGGGGGCGGCCATCCACGGCGGCACCGAGCGGCACCTGCGCTTCAACCCTGAAGAGCACCCGATCGCCCTGCAACTGGGCGGCAGCGAGCCCGACCGGCTGGCCCACGCTGCGCGGCTGGGCCAGCAGTGGGGTTACGACGAGATCAACCTGAACTGCGGCTGCCCCAGCGAGCGCGTACAGCGCGGCGCCTTCGGTGCCTGCCTGATGGCCGAGCCGCAGCTGGTGGCCGATTGCGTGAAGGCGATGGTGGACGTGGTCGACGTGCCCGTGACGGTGAAGCACCGCATCGGGATCGACAGGGAAGAGAGTTACGCCTTCGTGCGCGACTTCGTGGGCACCGTGGCCGATGCCGGCTGCCGCGTGTTCATCGTGCACGCGCGCAACGCCTGGCTCAAGGGCTTGTCGCCGAAGGAAAACCGCGAGATTCCGCCGCTGCGCTATGAACTGGTGTACCAGCTCAAGCGCGACTTTCCGCGCCTGATCATCGCGCTCAACGGCGGCGTGACCACCGACGCGCAGATCGCCGAGCACCTGCAGCATGTCGACGGCGTGATGCTGGGCCGCGAGGCCTACCACCACCCGTGGATGATGACCGCGTGGGACGAGCGTTTTCTGGGCGGTGAACCGCATGCGCTGTCGCCCGACGAGGTGGAGGCCGCGATGGTGGACTACATGGCGCGCGAGGCGGTCGACAACGGCACGCCCTGGCCGGCCATCGCGCGGCACATGCTGGGCCTGCACCATGGCCGCCGCGGTGCGCGCCTGTGGCGCCAGGTCTGGAGCGACCATAAGCGCAAACCGCTGCCGGCCGCCGAAGTGGCGGCGCAGGCGCGCACGCACCTGGTGGACGAGAGGGCAGGCGCCGCGGCCTCATTGATCCAGATTTGAAGCTTTTTGGCCTGCAGCGCTTTCTGGTATTGCGCTGAAAGCTTCTATTTTTATAGCGTCGACAGGCACCGCCATGGGTTCATCATCATCGCCCTCGACCGCGTGACACGGGGCGAACCACGGGCCGGGCGGCGCCGTCATCCGCGCCGGATGCGCGCCGCTTTCCTACACGCCGCGCGGGGCACGGCGCCAACAATGGAACGACCATTTTGTCGAGGAGAGCCCTTCATGACCGCATTCACCGCTGATCCCAAGCATTTCACCGTCGCGGGCGCTTATTACCCCACGGACCATGTGTTCGCCATGTTCGCCGATGCGGCGGCCGCCCAGGCCGCCGCCACGCGCATGGCCGAGGTGCCCGACGTCGGCGCCGTCCAACTGGCCGAGCCCGGCGCCATCCAGCAGACCTTTGCCAAACGTGCGGCCGATGTCGGCGGCGCACCGTCGGTAGGGCGCGAAGACCAGTTCATGCTGCGCTTCGTCGAACTGGCGCGTGGCGGCAAGGCGGGTTTGCTGATCGAGGTTGGCCGCGCCGATACCGAGGCCTTGAGCGCCGCGCTGGCCGCCAGCGGGGCCGTGCTGGCTTATTACTACCGCACCCTGGTGATCGAGGAACTGGTCGATTCGTCGCCCCGCGCCGAAGCGGCTGCCGCCGGCAAGCTCTGACGCGGCCGTTCTGGATGGGGCTGCCCGCGTGGTGGCGCGGGCCGCGCAGCAGGGCGCCGTATTGACGTTTTCTAAAAGCATGGCAGCGCGTGCCGCGTCAAAGAAAGCTCCCTCTCCCTCTGGGAGAGGGCTGGGGTGAGGGCCGGCAGCGTGTCATGTACTACGGCATTCTCAATAGAATCCACGGCTCCAGTTCATTGAGCCTGCCTCGTTCCTTTCCGCCATGCGTGCGCTCGACCACGACCTTCACATGCGCACCGCGCTCGCACTGGCCGAGCAGGCGCGGCTCATCTGTCCACCCAATCCGGCCGTCGGCTGCGTGATCGTGGGTCGTGATGGCGAGGTGCTCGGCCAGGGCCACACGCAGCCTGTGGGGCAGGCACATGCCGAGATCATGGCCCTGCGCGACGCGGCAGCGCGCGGGCTGCCGGTGCAGGGCGCCACCGCCTACGTGACACTGGAGCCGTGTGCGCACCAGGGGCGCACCGGCCCGTGTTTCGATGCGCTGGTGGCGGCGGGCATCGCGCGCGTCGTGGCGTCCATCGAAGACCCCAATCCACGCGTGGCCGGGCAGGGCCTGGCCAGGCTGAAGGCGGCTGGCGTCGAGGTGCTGGTGGGGCCGGGGGCAGAGGCGTCGCGCGAACTCAACATCGGCTTCTTCAGCCGCATGGCCCGCGGCACGCCCTGGGTGCGGCTGA
Source organism: Ottowia beijingensis (assembly GCF_013423955.1). Lineage (GTDB taxonomy): Bacteria > Pseudomonadota > Gammaproteobacteria > Burkholderiales > Burkholderiaceae_C > Ottowia > Ottowia beijingensis. Next base: position 3,193,181 of record NZ_JACCKX010000001.1, read on the forward strand.
AGGCGGCCAGTTCGCTGGACGGGCGCACCGCCTTGCCCAACGGGCGCAGCCGGTGGATCACCTCGCCAGCCGCACGCGCCGACGGCCACGCGTGGCGTGCACGGGCCTGTGCCGTGCTCACCGGCATCGGCACGGTGCTGGAAGACCACCCGCAACTGAACGTGCGCCTGCCGGACGTGCTGCGCCAGCCGCGCCTGGTGATCGTCGACAGCCGGCTGGAAACACCACCCGGCGCCCGGCTGTGGGGTGCGGCCCAGCGCGAGGTGCTCATCTACACGTCAGATGCTGACACGTCGCGCGCGGCGCCGCTGCGCGAACGTGGGGCACAAGTGGTGGCACTGCCCAACCCGCATGGCAAGGTGGACCTGGCGGCCATGCTCCGTGATCTGGCCGCGCGCGAAGTGAACGAGGTGCACGTCGAGGCCGGGCACAAGCTCAATGGCTCGCTGCTGCGCGAGGGCCTGGTGGATGAACTGCTGCTGTATCAGGCGCCCCGGCTGCTGGGCGAGGGCGCCGGCATCGCCGCCCTGGGGCCGTTCACTGCAGTGGAGCAGGCCCTGGCGCTGGAGTGGACGGAGATCGTGCGCGTGGGGCCTGACCTGCGCCTGCGTGCGCGCCGCCCTGGGCACCAGCGCTGATCGGCCGGGGCGTGGCGATGCCGCGCACGCCCGCCAGGCTCACTTGTCCTTGTGGCCTTTGCTCTTGTCCTTGTCTTTCTCTTTGTCCTGCTTGCCGTTCTTGTCGGAGCCGGCCGCTTGATCGGCTTCGGCCTTGGGCCGGCCCAGCACGGCCATCTGCATCGACACATCGAACAGGCGTGCCTTGCTGGCGTAGTGGCGATCCAGGCGCCATTCGTCCAGGATGTCCAGCGCCAGCTTGAAGCGCGCCATGTCCAGCTTGTACAGGTCGGTGATCGGGAAGTCGATCTCCGACTCCAGCGCCAGCACTAGGCGTGACAGCGTTTTGGCGCTCTCGTCGTCTGGCTTGCGCTCGATGTATTTACGGGCTTCTTTGATGGCTCGCATGGGAGGCGTGGTCCTTCTGGGATTGAATTGTGCGGGAGAGATGCGAGGCGCCCGCCGCGCCCTACGCAGGGCGCCGGGACCGCATCGACCGAATCGGTGGCCATCAGGCGGCTGAACAACGGCACCTGTAACCGAACTTGACTGCGATGCTAGCCCATCCGCTGGTTTGCCGCTATCGCATCACATGACTGTCACCAAACTGAAATATTCGGCGAGTGGCGCAGGGCGTAGCGGTGCGGACGGGGTGGTGGCCTGCCCGGAGGAGTTCAAATAGTGTTTTAAGACCCGCATGAATGCTTGCTTTTATATTTTCGATTTATAAAAGTACCGTCAAAAGTACCGTTATTTTCCAATCCGCCTCGTTGTGGTGTGGATGAGTCACTTGGATACGAGCTGACTTGCAATGGTCTGTCGGATTGGAATGGCCACTAGGCTCCGAGAACAATAAGACGCCTCAACGCACAGCTTTTTGAGGCCGCTCGTACTTGGTGTGAGCAGTCAGCCCTAGCAGCGCCTCTACTTGTCCGGCAGCGCGCATGACCTGGTACAGGTCAATCTGATCGACGGTGGTGTCGCTTTTGACATGCATGGATAGATAGCTTGCTGATTGGCTGAGCACGCCGTTTCGGGCGCAGACGATGTAGGAGAGAGACTCTGCCTCCAGCTCCCTTTGCGAATGCTGGAGTGGCGGGCGCTCCGGGATGTTCAGGTACTTGTCCTTCCCCAAATGTCCAAGAAACAGGTGGCCTAGCTCGTGTGCCACCGTGGCGAACTGCACGTTGGGGCCATGGTTGCGATTCACGGACATTTGATATCTGGTGGGCAGCTCAGGCTTCGTCGCTCGCAGAGCCACCTTGATCGATCCCGCCTTGCCGTCGCCTGCATCCACCTCATTCCATACGATGTGCTTTTTGGCCATTTTTGAGGCGTAGCCTGCCAAGGTGGCGGAGTCCACTGCACCGTGGGCGGCAAATGCCGAAACACCGTCAGGCAGGGGGTCGCCCAGGGTATCGGCCACGTCATAGACCAGGGCCACAGGGCCAAACGGCCACAGAATCAGCAGTGGCCGCGCTCCGTCCTTCACTGTGCGGTTGAACCGCTCCAGCCAATCCAGACGCGATGCTGCGTACATCAGCCCTGGCTTTTGCACCTGCAGAAGCATTGCATTGAACGGCGCAAAGTTGCGCAGCCGAATCACAAAATCGAGCAGCGCGCGGTAGTCTTTGCCCGTTCGATACAGCCGTGAATCAGCCAACAACTGATCGAGAAGAGCCCTGGCTGTCTCGTATTCGAGTAGATCCATTTGCTGCATGACTCCCCCATTGCGACTGCGGATTTAGTGATACTGCGCTCTGCATCGCGCTCTTAAAAGGCCCGGCAACTCGCGGCCTGCAGAGGTCAGCTGCTTACTCGCCTCACTGAATGCGCTTGCCTGCCTCATCCAGGTGAATGGTCTCTCGCCCGTAGTTGAAGCGCGGCGCATCCATATCGGGGGTCCAGCTTCAGATGTCCGCCGCAGTCGTGCTGAAATCCGGTGCACACGCCGTTTTCATCAAAGGTCAATGGAAAGGTGTGAACACCTGCGCAGGTCAGGCAGCGGCATTCGTCCCCGCGCGCCTTAGCCAGCCTTATCTGCCCACGCAGTTCATCTGCTCGTTTCTGAAGATCATCAGCGCCAAGACCGAATAGCCTGGAGAACCATCGCTTGACCTGATAGCGCGGGGTAGCAGAGGAAGCCTTGAGCGCGTCCAGTTCGGCCTGCAGGGGCTCAAGTGCTGGTTGACTACTCTCCGTATCACGGGGTTGCCGCAATCGCTGCACCATCGAATATCGCGAGGTGCATCGACCGTGGTGCCGTCCGCAAAGTGATAGGCCAGCGTGATTCGTCGAAACACCATGAAACCACGGTAGTCACACGCGGTGCAGCTCAGGCGGCCGTCAGGCATCGACATGGTTACACCGTTTCGGAGGTTAGATTGTCTGAGTGGCGGGCGTCATCAATACCGGCTTGCGAGGCATGCTTAGCCATTACGTCTTGCATGGCAGCCATGCTGCCCACCACCACATCCCACGCCCATATGCCCAGGCCGCCTTGCGCATTCACGGCCTGCACCCACTGATCCATGGCGCGCCGCTTGGCCTGGTCCTGGGGTGAATCCTCGCCCTTGATTTCCAGCACCAAGGTCTTGCCAGATTTGAAGCGGACCAAAAATCAGGGATGTACTTGCGTTTGGTGCCATTCCACAAATACAGGATGTGAAAGCCCAGGTGGTCGTTCTTTGCCCAGGCGGCCACATCCGGGTGAGTCTCGGCCACGTTAGCGGCGTATTTCTCCCAGCCGCTGTCCACGACGATGTGGCTGATCTGGCTGCGCTGCGTGGGCTCGGCCACGCGCGTGGTGTACCAGGTGCGCATGTCGCGGGTGCTGCCCACGGGGCGCTCGCCATCAAACACGGCCTCCAGCCGCAAGGTGTTCTGCTCGATCACATGGGCCATCAGGTGTTGGACGATGGCATCCATGTGCATCGAGAACAAAATCCGCTGGCGCAGCGGGTCTTGGTGGAACAGCGACGGTATGTCGATCTTGCTGGATGCCAAAAACGCCTCCACCAGCCGCACCAGCTGGAACAGCAGGTATTCCCGCTGTCCTTTGAACTGGTGCTGCAGCTGCTCAAACGCCTTCTGCGCGGCCTTGAACACCAGCCTTTGCAGCCGGAACTCCTCGGGCAATTGCTCCAGGTCGATGGTGACGATTTGGCTCCAGTCGGCTGCGCCGCCCAGTGCGGGGGCAATGTCTGCATGCAGTGCCACCTTCGCGGGGTCAATCGTCAGCGGCGGCACCTTGCTCCACTCCACCACCAGCTGCGGGCGCACCACCTGGTCCACGCGCAGGATGTTGGGCCATTTGATCTCGCGCACCTGCCGCTCGGGCAGGGCTTTGATCTGCACGCTGGGCTTGGGCGGCGGGGGTGGCGGCCCGTCGCCACCGGGCGGCATGGCCACGGACAGCGGCACGCCAAACACGTTCACAAACTCGGGCGCGTACAGGCCCGTTTCCGGGTCGATGTCGTAGGCCACGCGGCGCAGGCCCCGGCCAATCACCTGCTCGCACAGCAGCTGGCTGGTGAAGGCGCGCAGGCCCATGATGTGCGTCACGGTCTTGGCGTCCCAGCCCTCTGACAACATCGCCACCGACACCACGTTCTGCAGGTCTTGCCCGATCTGGCCCGGCTTGCCCACCGTGTCCACCAGCTCGCGCAGCACTTCTTCCTTCTTGGTGCTGCCGGCCTGCCAACGCTCTTTGCTCTGCGGCTCAATGCGCGCGGCCTGCACAATGGCGCGCAGACGGGCGTCGTAGTCCTTGTCCGCTGACGCTGCCTCGCCCACCTCGGCCTTTTCCAGCACTTTCGAGTCCACCCGCAGCGTGCGATGGGCATCGTGCAGCTCCGTCCACTGCGCGTGACCCTTGGTGAAGTAATGCTCCACCCGTGCTGCCGTCTCGGTGCGGTTGCACACCGTCAGCATCACCGGGGGCGACAGGTGCCCCTGCGCTGCCCAGTCGGCCGCCGTGGCGCGCCAGTCGGCGCCCAGCAAGGTGTAGGCCTGTTGCACCAGCGCGGGCAGGGGCTCGTGGGCTTCGGCCTTGCGGTTCAGGTCTTCGGCCACCTCCGGCTCGCGGTACAGGTGGTAGAGCTTGGGGCGCAGTGTTTGCGCGTTGGGCAGGGCGTCGTCGCGCACCACCACGCGGGGCGTTTTCACCAGCCCGGCCTCGATGGCATCGTTCAGACCAAAGTCCGACACCACCCAGCTGAACAAACCCGCTTCGGTGTTGGTGCGGCCTGTGGGGGCAAACGGCGTGGCCGACAGGTCAAAGCAACGGGCAATACGCCGGGTTTTGTGGATGCGGTCCAGCCCCTCCACCCAGCGGGTGGCCTCGTCCAGGTCAATGCCAAACGCCTCGGCATCGGCCTTGCTCACCTTGATGTCGGCGGGCTTGCGGTAGGCATGGTGCGCCTCGTCGTTGATTACCACCAGGTTCTTGGCGTTGGCGCGGGCCCAGCACGCGCCGCGTGTAGGCCTCGTCGCTCTCCTTGCCCTTCTTCACCACCGAGCGCTCTTGCTCTTTCAGCGGCATCAGGGTGTGCCAGTTTTCAATCAGGATGTCAGCGCGGTTGAGCTTTTGCCGCAGCGCCTCGGACGGGCACAGTTCAAACTGGTCGTAGTAATTGTTTTCATGCCCGGGCATCAGCACCTGCAGGCGCGACTTCACCGTCAGGCCCGGTGCCACCAGAAAAACAGCGCTCGAATACTTGCGCGGCGACTTGGGGTAGGTCAGCGCGTTCAGCACCTGCCAGGTGATGATCATGGCCATCACCGTGGTCTTGCCGCTGCCGGTGGCCATCTTGTTGCACAGCCGCTCGAACTCACCGCCGTCGCCCTGGATGTGGATGCCCTGGCGGTATTCGGGCAGCGCCTCCAGGTGCCAGATCAGCGTCTCGATGGCTTCGAGCTGGCAAAAGTAGAACGGCCATTGCCGGCGCGACACCTTGTCTGGATCCCACCAGTGCTGCAGCAGCCCCAGCGTGATGGCCGTGGTGCCCGGCCAGCCGTCCAGCCGCCACTGGCGCACCCGGTCGCGGATGGTGTCCACCAGCGGAATGGGCACCTGCCGCCGCGTGTTCTCGCGCGTGTCGATGATTTCGTAACCGGCCGGGCGGCGTGCAGGTTCCAGCCGCAGGGTGCGGTCAGCGTTCTCGGCCCAATGCTGCTGCGGCTCGGTAAACGCGCTGTTGATGATCAGAGAGGTGGGCGCAGCCATCAGATCACCACCCGGGTTGATGGCGGGTTCATGCCGCGCGCCGCCAGCATGTTGGCCTCCCTGCTTCCAGGGCGAATCCCCACACGGGCGGTTGCCATCCAATGGAACCGTCGATGTCCTTGCGCGGCGCAGGCATCGGTCAGTGCTTTGAGTTGCCGAAATTCCGGTTGATCCAGTTTTCCTGCAACCAGTCGAGCTTGGCCAAAATGGTCTTGACCTCACCCAGGCTGGACGCCGAGTGAGGCTCCACCCATACCGCAAACTCTTGTTTTCCGGGCTTGCGCATCCCAATGCCGAAGTCCCAACGGTTCGCCTCAGGTTCGATCTGCTTGAAAGCCGCGTCCATATCCAGGCTACCCGTGAACCGTGTATCGGCAGTCTTGCCCTCGACGCTGCCGCGGTAACGGTTTTCTACGGCTGACTTGCCTGGTGCCGCAGTCAGCCCGGCCGCCGTTGCGGCCTTCTCAAAAGCGGACAGCGCAGGCGCTGCGGGTGCTTTTCGGTTTCCTCCCTGCTTCTTGGTGCTCATTGCGCGGGGGCCTCCACCTTCGCAGCCTTGTTGCGGCGCTTGGCCTTGGGCTGGCTTTCTGTGCGATTCACCACATCGGCAATAACTTGCCCTGTGCGGCTGGCAAAACCCACCAGTCCGCCCCATTCGGCCTCAGCGGTTTCGTCAGACAAGGGGCTCAGACGGGAAATGTCTTTCACCTCGTTGTCCCGACTGAAGAAATACACGCGCAAGTCCTTCTTCAGCACGGCTTTGCCCAGCTCGTTAGCATAGCCACCAGCGCGCAGGTTCAATAGTCTGCGCACATCCGACTCCGTGCCGCCCAGCTGTTTGAATTCCTGCAAGGCCCACACCAGATCCAGAACCACCGGCGAGTGGGTGGATAGCACCACCTTGTAGCCCCGCTTCATCAGCTCTAGTACCAGCAAAAGTACCGCCTCGATACCTTGCGGGTGCAGGCCCATTTCGGGCTCCTCGATCACCACCCATTCAATCTCATCGCGCCGGGACGTGCCGCCAGCAGGGCACAGCCAGTACAAGCCCAGCAAAAGCGGCGTGAACTCCCGTTGCCCCGCCGACCAGGCGGTGTAGGGCAGACCTTCCTTGTGCCCCGGCACATTGAGCACCAGGCGCTTGGTGAAATCCTTGGAGTCCACCGCCAGCTTGGCCGTGCCGTACAGGTGCTGCGTGATGGGCTTACGCAGCGTGTCGTTCAGCCGGTTGGGTTGCGGAAACAGCTCCCCTTGGCGCCAAACTCGTTTTGCAGCAGGTCATGCACCGTATCGCTGAAATAACGCAGGGTGTACGGGTCGCCATAGTCGAACTGGCCAAAGTTCTGCGTCATGCCTCGCGTCAGGCTCATTACCCGCTGGGCGGGAATGAAGAACAGCTTTTCCTGGCGCTGTTTGCCCTTGCTGGGCCTGGCCAGGTCAGGCAACGTGGCCTGCTTGCCGTTCCAGCGCAGTTGAGAGCCGTCTTTGTTCCACGCTGCGGCCATGCCCTTGCCGTAGTAGCCGCCCAGAAAGGCGCCGCTGTCGCCGTTGAAGGACACGCTGTGGTGCCGGAAGGTGTCGTGGATGTGGTCCCGGTCCAGCACCAGCTTGAGCGTCTGCAAAAAATGCTCTTGCCCGTGGCCTGCGGGCCGACGATGACCGTGAGGTCGCCAAACATTACATCGGCCGCCTTGATCGGCCCCACCTGTTGCAGGCTCAGGCGGTTGCTTTTACGAACTGCCATCACTGGCCTCCTTGTGTGCTTGCATCCAGCCGCATCACCTTCAGCGACTCAATGCCCCGGTCGTCCACAATTTTCACGGCCACCATGCGGTTGTCACCGGCTGCAAAGGGCAGCGACACGGTGCCGGTAAACGCCTGCAGCAAGTCCGCATCCAGCTCGGCGCGGATGTCCTTCTTCAGCTTCATCCAGCCCTCGTCCTTGCCCGCCATGGGGAAGAACACCTGGTGCGGGAACAGGCTGCGCCCGTCGTAGTCGGTGTCGAGCTGCCAGGCCGCAATCTTGCCCTTGCCGCCCGACACCAGCTCGCCCTTGGCGGTGTCGAAGTAGTCAAAGCCGTTCACCTCCACCTGCCACAGGCCATCGGGCAAGGCGGTCAGCAGCACATCGGGCTGGCCCATGAGCCAGAAGCTCTGGTTGCTGCTGCGCGCCTTCTTCAGGTCTTCGGTCAGCAGGTCGGTGTTCATCTGCGCCTTCAGCGCGGTGATGCCTTTGAGGGCGTCGATGTCTTTGGCCGCCTCGGGGTCGAAGGCGAAGGCGCAAAACACGATCATCTTGGGGCGCGGGAACAGTTCGCCCGCCTCGTTCAACGCACGCTCCACCTGGCGCTGCTCCAGCGCGCCGTGCTCGGGGCCAAAGCTCACCACCACACGCTCGCCCGTGTCCAGGCTGCCGCTGGCGTGCACGCTGGTGGTGCCGGGCAACACCTCCAGTTCGGCAAAGCGCAGCATCTGCCCACCCTTGCCGCGAATGCCGGTTTTCAGCAGCTCGTCGCGCCAGGCGTGCTGGCGGCTGGTGTGGCCGCTGCGGGCAATGCTCATATCGGCCAAATCGGGCCCTGGCGCTTGCCCGCTTGCGCAGGCAGCTCCTCAAGTGATAGCACGGTGGGGAAGGGCACGGCCTCCACCGTGAACGGGCCGCACACGCGCAGCTTGGCCTTGTCGCGCTCGGGCTGGTCGTACAGGGTTTCGCTGTCGGCATGGGCGGCAATGCTGCGGTCCATTTCGGCCTGCATTTTTGCCGGGCGGTGTGGAACTGGGCCAGCGGCGCCTGCAACTCGGCCGCCCAGTCGGCGGGCAGGTCGAACGGCACCTCCCATTCCTGCAAATCCTGCCCCTGCAGGCCCAGCACCAGCTTCTGGCCTTTGCGTGCGCCCTCGGTCACCGGGTAAGGCGTGGCCGGTGCATGCGTCTTGAGCGCCGCATTCAGCGCCGCCAGCGCCGATGCGATGGCCGGGTGCATGCGCTCATAAATCGCGTCGATCTCGGCATTGTTGGCAATGCTTTTGAGCGTGACGTGCGGCACCGTCTTGTAGATGAAGCCGCCGCGCAGCCCTCATGCGGGTAGCGCAGCGCAAAGTAGTCAAAGCTGGCCGTCATCAGCCGCTGCTTGGCCAGCGTGATGGCCACGCGCGAGGTGTCGCAGGTGATCCAGCGGCGGCCCCATTTCTCGGCGACGTAGGCCGTGGTGCCGGAACCGCAGGTGGGGTCGAGGACCAGATCACCGGGGTCGGTGGTCATGAGCATGCAGCGTTCGATTATTTTTCGTTTGTTTGAACGACATAAATCAAACCACCCGCTCCCATCATGTCTGTCCAGATATTTGCAATAGGGAAACAGGAAAATCTTCAAGATATTTTTTAAACCTCAATTTTCCTGGTGTAACTAAAACCCGACCAGCCTTCTCTGCGCGGTAAATTCCATTTTCAGTAGTACTCCAATGTCTTGTTGATGCTGGCCTAAATTCACGTCCACCAATAAAAACTGGATAATGAAATTTATCAGCATATCCATTTGACTCAATAGTCACTGATTGATATGCACCGACTTCATCTTGAAGACGATATTGAGATTCTGCAGAGCCATTATCAAATTTATCCAAAAATAATTGTTTATATTTAATTTCTTTTTTATTTTTGGCATACCATAGAATAAAATCTCCAATGGTTGCTAGCGAATTTAACCGTGCATCTGGGCTACTAACAGCACCTGTTTTTCGCACCGTTATAACACTGACTGAGTTTGTGACACCAAATACTTCATCCAGTATTTCTTTGGTATGGTGCAAGTTCTCATCCGAAATCTGCACAAACACACTGCCCGAATCACTCAGCAACTCCCGCGCCAATAACAACCGATCACGCAAATACGTCAAATACGAGTGAATGCCCAGCTCCCAGGTATCGCGGAAGGCTTTGATCATTTCGGGCTCTTGCGTTAAATCCGCGTCGGCCCGGTCTTTCACATCGCGCTTGCCCACAAAGGGCTGGAAGTTGCTGCCGTACTTAATCCCATAAGGCGGGTCGATGTAAATCATCTGCACCTGCCCGGCCATGCCTTCCTTATTAACCAGGCTGTTCATCACCAGCAGGCTGTCACCCGCCACCAGCCGGTTGGCCCAGCCGCGGTCGTGCTTGTAGAAATCCAGCGCTGCGCGCAGGGGCACGCTTTCAAACGGCGCTTCAAACAGCCCTGGCTGAAAAAATTTGGGTGTTTTTGGCCTCTAGCGCCCGTCCCACCTACGCTAGCAGCTACTAAATTGCTAGCGTTTTGGCGCTTGCCGACGCTGCTCAAAATGCTCATGGCGTCGATGCGCTCGTGTACGTGCAGGCTCACGGTGTCCACTTCAAAGCTGGTGCGCTCGGCCTTGCCCGTCCATTGCAAATAGGGCGCGCCCATGCGCTGCAAGGTTTGCAACGCATGGCGCATGGCAGCGGGGTCGTTACCGGCCAAGGCATCGGCAATCAGCGCATCGGCCTGGGCACGGGCGCTGTCAAATTGGAGTGCAGGGTCTAGGTGCGGGTCGTAGGCCCAGCGGGTTTTGGGTTGCTCGGGGTCGCTTTCAGCGTTCACCAGGCCCACTTCGGGGTTGTTCTTGCGCCGGTCGGGGTGGCGGTAGGCCAGCACCTGGGCGTCGCCGGTGTCGGGCTGCGCCGGTGTGGGTTTGGCTTTGGCGGCTTTGGGGGCTTGGGCGTGGCAGCAGGGGCGGGGGCTGGTGGGGTGGGGGCGCCCAGCGCAAAGTCGGGCCGCTGCGCGCCGGTGGCCCGGGCGGTGGCGCCGCCGCGCCCTTTACCTTTGACTGCCAGGCCTGCCGCGACCAGCGCTTCGCGCGCCGTTTTGAAGTCGTCTTCTGTGGCGGGCGGTTTGTGGCCTTCGGCTTGGGCGGCGGCCAAAAATCGCTCCAGCAGCGTGCTGTTGCCTACGGTGGTGTGGTCTGCTGGCAGCAGGTTGAGCAACAGCGTCGTCAGCTGTTGTTGTTCATTGGTCATTCGCCCCGTCCCATCTGATCTCGATAAGAGGGAGGTTATAGCAGGACATCACGGCCCAAAGCCCTTTTCAGAAACCTCCGCAATGGCACATACACGGGCGAAGACTCGGGATGGTTGAGGATATGGGTCATACGCACCGCGCGCTCTGCGTCGGTCAGTTGGCGTTGGACTGTTGCTCTGTTTGCCTGCTCCAGGCCCGCAACACGGGTTTTGATGGATGCCATGTATCACTCCTAATAGTCTGTCGATTCGTAGTCAGGGTCGTCGTACACAACGGGAAACGCACTCGGGCGACGCAACACCAGGGTAACAATCGCTGCATACATCTCGCTGGAGAACATGGGGAACTTGCCCGCATGGGTGATCAGCTCGTCGTCTCTCATGGCCTTGAGGTCCACAGGAGCGGCGGCCTTCTCCATCTTGGCCACACGCGTTTCAAGACGGGGCATGGTTTGGCTCCAGTTGTTCCACGCGCGCCAGGAACTGTGCTTCGGTTTCGTTGCCCTGACGCTCGACCATGCTGCCATTCCAGAGCCTCATGCTGACCGCGCCACGCACTGGGCTGACAAAGGTGATCCGAATGCGCGGTGGCACCACCGGCGCCGCGGTTACCTCCAGCACCTTGATGCGCTTCTCAAGACTTGCTGACATGGTGCCTCTCCAGTGCCGCCACGCGGACTGCAAGTTCATCCACCTCGGCAACGCGGGCCAGCGCACCGAGAGCACCCATCAGGGCGGCACCCTGGCTTGGCGCCAGTTCGCCAGCAGACACGGCCGCCATCACGGCACGGCCTTGCTCGGTCAGCGTGCCATTGGGCAGGTTGAGGGGCTGGGCCATGTCAGTCGCTTTGAGCGGCGCGACCGTGCGTTCCAACAACAGGCGGGCGGCGCCCACATCACCGTCGAGCGCGCGCTGCATCATGGCTTCCAGCAGGTCGGGCACACGGGCGGCGATAGCCGAACGGATCTGTGCCACGTCACCCGAACCCTTTGGGCGACCCTTGGGGTTGCCGGACTGACCCGGTTTCCAGCCGTGGCCCTGGGGCGGCTTCTTTTTCAGTCATGGTTGTTCTCCCGTTGTTCTTTCAGGGATGCGATGGGTGCTTGGGTCAGCTTGCCCAAGAAGTGCTCAAGCAGTTCCTGTCGCAGGTGAGGTGGTGTCTCCAGCACTTGCTCTCGCATGTCCTGGCGGGCCTTCTCGCCGTCGTTGAACTGGTCGCAGCGGCGCATGGCGACTTCCAGTAGCTGCACCGTGATGCGGCTCGATTCCAGCAAATACGCGATCAGGTCTGGCTTGTGGGTCAGCACGGCAGCGCGCTGTGATGGCGATAGCTTTCCGGCGGGCACCACGATGCCGGTTTGGTCGGGTGTCACGCTGGGTTCTATGCCCGACGCCAGTAGGTCGGCAAGAATGGTTTCTGGCGTCATAGCACCTCCGTCGCCAATGTCCCAGCCGGACTCGAAGTCATGGAAGTCTTAATGTCATGCCCGACACCAGACGGAACGATGACTTCATGACTTGCATGACATGGAGTCGCCAGTTTGCCTTTGATGGCCCACTTCACCTTGCCGCCGATGTTGCCAAGACTTTTGCACTCTACGCCCAGCTGGCGCAGTGCTGGTGACGCACGTCGCAGCGCATCGCCCAGGCCTTTCGGTGTACGCGGCCAGGCTTCAGCACCCGCAGGTTTGTAGTGTTCCAGGCGCGTCAGAATGTCCTTCACGCTCGCCTCGATGCCGTAGGGGTTGGCTTCGATGAACTCCAGCACCGCAGACGCTACGGGGCTCGCATCGAGGGTGCGGGCCACCGTCTCGGCTCGGGTTGTCTGGAACTGCTGGAGGAACTCGTTCGGGTGCTTGCCTGATGCCTTGGCCAGCGCCATACCCAACAGAACGTACTCCACCAGGCGCGGGCGATCTTCACGGGGAAGGCCCACGTTGGGCAGCTCGCGCAGCGCACCCGCCGCCAGGTCGAACAGTGCGCCCAGCATGCCGGGCAGCGCACGGTCGAATGCTTGCCACTGCTGACTGCTTGACTGGCGCGTGTCGATCACCGGGCATTCCACGCTGATGACGCGATCCACCAGGTCTTGCTGGGTCACGCTGATGCTGATGCCGTTCACCATCCAGGGCGGCGCACGCTGATGACGTGCTCCTCCGAGTCGGTGAAAAGCTGTCGTTTGGCGAAGCCGCCGCCGGTGCTCAGAATCGCCAGCGCATCTTGCATGGGGCCTGCAAGATGACTGACGTTCTCGTAGCAGACAGCATGGTTCTGCCCGGCCGCCACAAAGATATCCTCCACGGTCTTGGGTGCGCCGCGCAGGTTGCAGCCGTTGGGGTCGATCAGGCGGCGCAGGGCTTCAGCGGTGGTGCTCTTGCCGCTGCCTTGTTCGCCCACCAGCTCCAGGCCGGGGAAGGGTGTGTCAGGGCGCAGTGAGTCCACCAGCCAGGCCAGCACCAGCAGACGTTGCTGCTCGGGGACGTTGGCGATTCCCCACAAGGGCGCGATGCTGCCGCCGCCCACAGGCATGGGGAGGGGCTGCATGGACTCGCCACGCACGAACAACACCGGGGACGTTCTACGACCCTCCAGCCGGTTTTGGTCAGCTCCACAGCATGGCTATTGCCTGCATGGCACAAGTCAATCCAGTAGCGCCCATCGCAGCCTGCAACGCGGATGTAAACATCCTGCGGATCGCCCTCAAACCGGGCAAGGGCCTGCAGCGTGCCCAGCGCCTCGCGCCAGGATTGGTCGCGCACTGCAATTTCCATTTGTGCGAAGAAACCTGCTGTCACGCGGTCACGAAACTGGCGTGCACCCATGCGGCGCACTTCGCCGGTGTGGCGGTCGCTGGCGTAGGTGTCTCCGTTTTTGTCGTGCAGCAGGTCGAAGCGCTCGCGAACGAACTTGACCAGCAGGTCAGTCTGAGAAGGCTTCTTCTCGGGCTCGTCCTCGCCGGGTTCAGCGTTCGCTGCAGGTGCTTCTTTCAGCATGTCCTCCAGGGCCGCGACACTGCCGCCCGCGTCCAGCCAATCCGACACATCTCCCTTTTCCGGCAGGTCGGGCAGTTCTACGACGCGAACATCGGTTGCGATGCCGCGCAGTGCCTTGACGGCCTTCCTTGCGTGCTCACGGCCTGCATCATCGTTGTCGGGCAGGACGACCACATGGCGGCCGCGCAGGAACTCGGAATGCTCCTTGCGCCACTTGCCAGCGCCACCTGCATTGCAGGTTGCCACCAGGCCCAGGGATGCAAGGCGGTCTGCGTCCTTTTCTCCTTCCACCAGGTACACCACCGCATCGGGCGCTGCCGCCAGCTCAGGCAGGCGGTAGGGCACAACGCGCACGTCCTTGACGCTCCAGCTCCAGCGCTCGCCATCGGGGCGACGCTGACGGAATGTCTTGGGCTCCATGCGAACGACCTGCATCAGCAGTTCGCCCTGTTCATTGCGGTAGTCGTAGGTGCTTACGATCTTGGTCGGGGCTTTGCTGGCCTTGGGCGCAGGCGCACTCTTGGCTGGCGCCGGGCATGACTTCATGACTTGCATGACTTCGCGCCCGGCTGGAGTGCTGGCGCGGTCATTGCCGATGAATCCGTTTTGGAGCAGCCACTGATGCGCCGCGCCGCGTTCTTTGATGCCGGTACCGTACTGCACCAGCTTGATGACGCCGCCTCCCTCATCGGCTTCGTGGTCGAAGAACAGGTTTTTCTCCAGGTCAACGGATTTGCTGCCGTGACTGCCGAAGCGCAGCTCGCTGGGCTTGGAAAGCTGCTCGTTCGGGTCGCCCCAAAAATGGCATGCAACTGGGCCGATCAGGCCGGTGTAGTCAAGGGCGTCGTTGGCGGTAATTTTCTTTTGGAAGGGGTTGTGTGCATGACCACCCCTTTCAAGCCGAATGGGCCTGTTCGTTGAGCCATGCACGCACTTCTCCCACCCTCCAAGCCGTCACTCCCGCGGACAACTTGGTGGGTTGCGGAAATTTATGGCTTGCAATCAGCCGCCAAAAAGTAGCTGGGCTGAACGGCAGTGGCGTGGGGCGGGTCGGGTGCTTCGGGTCTCGCACCAGCCCAGACTGCCGAATCCAGGCGGTATCCGGCAAGTCGTCAAAGTTCGGGATTTGTGCGGTGTTCTGTTCCAGCTTTGCCGGGGGTATAGCGGCTTTCGTTTGCTGTTTACGGGCCGTTTGTGGCGTAGGTTGGCAGGGCATCTCTGTGACTCCGATGATGCACAGCGAACAGCCATGGCCAGTGGCTGCAAGCGGTGCGATGGCTTGAAAGTGCGCGCAAATCAAATGTGCAAGTTCAAGCCATCAGAGCCAAACCGGACTGGGGGATACTTCTGAGATTTAGTGGTTACATTTGAGATGAAATAATATTTATGTCAACGAGTTACGTGCAATTTAGCTTCTGAGATTTGCATCATGGAAAAGCCTGCCAAAAGACGTGCTCCGCATGGCGCAACAAGCCTCATGGTTCTGGATGCGCTTGTGCGATTGCACACGCGAGGCGGTAGGCGTGTGAAAGTTTCGCGGGTCGAATTGCTGCGTTCGATATCCCTGCCGGAGACGACAGTGGATGACCGCTTAAGAACTTTGATCAAAGAGGGGCGTGTGTTGCGCGTGGGCCGCGCGCTGTATGTGCCCGAGTCGTGGCCGGGTCAGGAGCCACGCCGCTCGGAGCCCCCAGGTACCAGAAAAACAACGATCCTGCCCGATGGCATGGTGGTTGTGGAGGAGTGGAGCAGGCCCCCAGGGGATGGTGATAGACCCCTGCTTCTTACGCTTTCTTGAATTGAATCACTTCTGCGCCCATCCGCAGTTTGTCCAGGTAGTCTGCCCAATCGCTCATCATCCTGCGCCGCTGTTCCATGAATTCGGCGCGGTCATACGCAGCCCCCAGCGGTCCAGATTTACCGTGCGCCAGTTGGGCTTCGATCACGTCGGCGGATATGCCGGGGATCCGCTCAATCATCAGCGTGCGCGCCATGGCCCGGAACCCGTGGGCGCTCATCTCGTCGGAGGCAAAGCCCATGCGCCGCAGGGCTGCATTGATGGTGTTGTCACTCATGGCCCGCTCGCCCGTGCGCAGGCTGGGGAACACGTAGCGGCCATGGCCGGTGAGGGGCTGAAGCTCTTTCAAGATGGCGATGGCCTGCGGGGCCAGGGGCACAAAGTGCGGCCTGCCGTTGAGCTTCTGCGCCAGTCGCCGCTTCATGTCCTGGGATGGGATGGTCAGCAGGGCTGTGTCAAAGTCAATCCACGCCCATTCCATCTGCCTGATGTTGCCGGGGCGCTGAAAGAGCAGGGCAGATAGCGCCAGCGCCGCCTTGGTCATGGGCTGGCCGGTGTAGCCGTCAATGGCCCGCAGCAGCTCGCCCGCCTTGGCTGGCTCCAGCACCGCAGCCATGTGCTTGACTACCACGGGCTTTAAGGCGCCGTGCAGGTCGGTAACGGGGCTGCGTTCGCAGCGCCCCGTCTGGACACCGTAGCGGAACACCTGCCCGGCGGTCTGGCGCAGTGTGTGGGCGGTTTCGTTGGCGCCGCGCTTCTCTACCTTGCGCAGTGCGTCCAGCAGCACGGGAGCGGTGATGGCGGGCAACGTAAGCTTGCCGATGTACGGGAACAGGTCTTTCTCCATGCGCTCGATCCACCGCGCTGCATAGCGGGGCTCCAGCCGCTGGCCTGGGTGGCGTGGAACTCGCGGGCCACGGCTTCGAAAGTGTTGGCTGCGGCTACGCGGGTTGCCAGCTTCTCGGCCTTCTTGGCCGCGCTGGGGTCGAGTCCTTCGGCCAGGAGTTCGCGGGCTTCTTCGCGGCGCTTGCGGGCCTTCGCCAAAGAGACTTCGGGGTACACGCCTAATGCAAGTGTCTTGCGTTTATTGGCGTGGGTGTAGTCCATCCGCCAGTACCTGCCGCTGGCCTTGACCAGCAGGTACATGCCCCCGCCATCGGCGTGCTTGTCCCCGCTGGCTTTGCCGGTGTGCTTCACCTGTCTAACGAATGTGTCTGTGAGTGCCATTGCTTCCCCTGCTAACGGTATCTCGGGTGCGGTACTTCAGAGATACCGTCAGAGATACCGTTTTTTTGACGGTATCTCATGGTACGCAGTGAAATGGCCTGAGACAACAAAAAACCCGCAACGCTAGGAAACGTGCGGGTTTTGAGAGGTTGTGAGACTGTATGGAGGTCTGTTTTGGCCTGCCCGGAGGGACTCGAACCCCGACCTGCTGCTTAGAAGGCAGCTGCTCTATCCAGTTGAGCTACGGGCAGAAAGAATGAAGGCCCGACGATGCGGGCCTTCATTGTGTACGAAATGGTCGGAGCGGCGGGATTCGAACTCGCGACCCTCTGCTCCCAAAGCAGATGCGCTACCAGGCTGCGCTACGCTCCGACGAAACGCGGATTCTACATCGGGCGGCGCGGGTTTTCAGCGGCGCTGGTACTGCGTCTGGCCAAACAGCACTTCCTTTTCCGCGTCGGTGCGCACGGGCTGGCGCAGCTCGGCCAGCACCTGCACGCCGCGCTGCACGGCGGGGCGCTCGCCGATGCGGTCGAACCAGGCCTTGAGCGCGGGGTAGTCGGCCCAGTCGATGCCCTGGCTCTCCCAGCTGCGCAGCCAGGGGAAGATGGCGATGTCGGCGAGGGTGTAGTCGGCGCCGGCAATGTAGGCGCCCGTGTGCTGGATGCGCTTGTCCATCACGCCGTACAGGCGCCGGGCCTCGTTGGTGTAGCGGTTGATGCCGTAGTCGATCTTCTCGGGCGCGTAGATGCGGAAGTGGTGCGCCTGGCCCAGCATGGGGCCGACGCCGCCCATCTGGAACATGAGCCATTGCAGCACCTCGTAGCGGCCGCGCGTGTCGGCGGGCATGAAGCGGCCGGTCTTCTCGGCCAGGTAGAGCAGGATGGCGCCCGATTCGAAGACCGACATCGGCTGGCCGTCGGGGCCTTCGCTGTCGACGAGGGCGGGGATCTTGTTGTTGGGGCTGATGGCCAGGAAGTCGGGCGTGAACTGGTCGCCCTTGCCAATGTTGATGGGGTGCACGCGGTAGGGCAGGGCGCATTCCTCCAGCATGATGTGCACCTTGTGGCCGTTGGGCGTGGGCCAGGAATAGAGGTCGATCACAGGCGGGCTCCGTGGTTTTCTGGGTTGCAAGCGTGCATTGTGCGGTCGGCGGGCCGGGGATGCCGCGGGCAGGGCCATGCGGGGTGCATCAAAACAGGGGGACTTGTCAAATATTCTTGACCATAAAAAAGCCATCAGCGCCTGTATATCGGGCGCAAGCAGCTCTTGAATTGATACTTCAAAGTGGCGCCAATTGGCTATCGCTTGTTTTGGCCGCCTCCGACCAGCGTGCCGAGCCAAAAAGGCGGCCATCGGGGCGATGGCCGCCTGTGTGGCGCGGGCGGGCGCGCTGCTTGGTGCGGGGCGGGCCCGCGGGGCATCAGCTGCCGCGCGTGATGGGCATTTCCACTTCCTTGGCGCCGGCCATGTGCTTGGCCAGTTCCAGCTTGGCAGCGCGTTGCGGTGCACTTCGTCGGGGCCGTCGGCCAGGCGCAGGGTGCGCTGGTGGGCGTAGCTGTAGGCCAGCGGGAAGTCCTGGCTGACGCCGCCGCCGCCGTGGGCCTGGATTGCCCAGTCGATGACGCGGGTGGAGACGTTGGGCGCCACGATCTTGATCATGGCGATCTCGGCCTGCGCCACCTTGTTGCCCACGGTGTCCATCATGTAGGCGGCCTTCAGCGTCAGCAGGCGGGCCTGCTCGATCATGCAGCGCGACTCGGCAATGCGCTCGCGCCACACGCCCTGCTCGGAGATGCGGCGGCCGAACGCGGTGCGGTCGTTCAGGCGCTGGCACATCAGCTCCAGCGCGCGCTCGGCGGCGCCGATGCTGCGCATGCAGTGGTGGATGCGGCCCGGGCCCAAACGGCCCTGGGCAATGGCGAAGCCCTTGCCCTCGCCCATCAGCAGGTTGCCGACGGGCACGCGCACGTCTTTCAGCTCCACTTCCATGTGGCCGTGCGGCGCGTCGTCCCAGCCGAACACGGTGAGCGGGCGGTGCACCTTGACGCCCTTTGCGTTGGACGGCACCAGGATCATCGACTGCTGCGAATGGCGCGGCGCCTCGGGGTCGGTCTTGCCCATCACGATGTAGACGGCGCAGCGTGGGTCGCCCGCGCCCGACGACCACCACTTGCGGCCGTTGATGACGTATTCATCGCCCTCGCGGCGCATCGAGCATTCGATGTTGGTAGCGTCGGACGAGGCCACGGCCGGCTCGGTCATCAGGAAGGCCGAGCGGATCTCGCCCTTGAGCAGCGGCTCCAGCCATTCGTCCTTGTTGGCCTCGGTACCGTAGCGCTCGATGGTCTCCATGTTGCCGGTGTCGGGCGCCGAGCAGTTGAACACCTCGGGCGCCCAGGGCACGCGGCCCATGATCTCGCACAGCGGCGCGTATTCGAGGTTGCTCAGGCCCTCGGGCGCGCGCGGCGATTTGGGCAGGAACAGGTTCCACAGGCCGGCGGCGCGGGCCTTGGGCTTCAGTTCCTCGATGATCTTGGTGGGCACCCAGGCGTTGCCCTTGGCGCGGTTGGTGGCCACCTCGTCGTAGTAGGTGTTCTCGTTCGGGTAGACGTGCTCGTCCATGAAGGCCAGCAGCTTGGCCTGCATCTCCTTGACCTTGGGGCTGTATTCGAAATCCATGTCTCTGGTCCTTGTGGTTTGAGATTAAAAACGGCTGCGGCCGGCGTCATACAAGCGCAAGGCGCTATGATTTTTGAGCGAATCCCCAGGCCAGCTCGGCCATGGGGCGCGCGCCGGCGCCGCTGGCCCTGGCCTGCGCGCTGCTGGCGGTGCCGGCCTCCACGCGCTTGGCAATGCCTTGCAGGATGGCGGCGATGCGGAACATGTTGTAGGCGAGGTAGAAGTTCCAGTCGGGCGCCAGTTGCTCGGGCGTGGTGAAGCCGGTGCGCTCGCAATAGCGGCGGATGTAGTCCTGCTCGCTCGGGATGCCGAGGCTGGCAATGTCGACGCCGCCGATGCCGCGGAACGCGCCCTGCGGGATGTGCCACGACATGCAGTGGTAGCTGAAGTCGGCCAGCGGGTGGCCCAGGGTGGACAGTTCCCAGTCCAGCACGGCCAGCACGCGCGGCTCGGTGGGGTGGAACATCAGGTTGTCCATGCGGTAATCACCGTGCACGATGCTGGTCAGGCTCTCATCGCGTGCGCTGGCCGGCATGTGGGCGGGCAGCCATTCGATCAGCCTGTCCATCTCGGGGATGGGCTGGGTGACGCTGGCCAGGTACTGCTTGCTCCAGCGGCCGATCTGGCGCTCGAAATAGTTGCCGGGCTTGCCGTAGCCCTCCAGCCCGCGCGCCTTGTAATCCACCTTGTGCAGCGCCGCGATGACGCGGTTCATCTCGTCGTAGATGTCGGCGCGCTGCGCGTTGGTCATGCCGGGCAGCGACTGGTCCCACAGCACGCGGCCGGCCACGAACTCCATCACGTAGAAGGCACGGCCGATGACGGATTCGTCCTCGCACAGCGCGTACATCTTCGCCACCGGCACGGAGGTAGAGTGCAGGCCGCGCATCACGGCGAACTCGCGCTCGATGGCGTGGGCCGAGGGCAGCAGCTTGGCGACCGGGCCAGGCTTGGCGCGCATCACGTAGCTTTGCCCGGGCGTGACGAGCTTGTAGGTGGGGTTCGACTGGCCGCCCTTGAACATCTCCACGCTCAACGGGCCTTCGAAGCCCGGCAGGTGCTGGGCCAGCCAGGCCGACAGCGCGGCGGTGTCGAAGGCGTGCGCTTCGGAGACGGCGCGGGTGCCGGTGAATTGTTCTGCGTTGCTCATGGGTTGTGTCGATGTCTAGTCTTCAGCCTCGCTGATGCGGCGCAGCGCGGCGCCGTTGCGCACCACCAGGCCGCCGGGCTCGATGCGGATGATGTCCTCGCGCTCCATCGTCTTCAGCTCCTGGTTCACGCGCTGGCGCGAGGCGCCCAGCAGCTGCGCCAGTTCTTCCTGCGCCAGCTGCAGGGTGATGCGCATTTCGTGCTCGGTGCCCGGCACCGGCGTGCCGTAGCTGCGCAGCAGATGGCCCAGCTGCTTGGCCAGCGCGCGCGCAGCGGCAGCGTGTTCAGGTCTTCCACCTGGCCGAACAGCAGGCGGATGCGGCGCGCGTGCAGCTTCAGCAGGGCCTCGTACAGCTCGGGGTGCAGGGCCAGGATTTTCTGGAAGTCCGCGCGCGACACGCCCACCGTGGTGGTGGCGCCATGCGCATAGGCATCGTGCGTGCGCCGGTCGCCGTCGAACATGGCCACGTCGCCGAACCAGATGCCCGGCTCCACGTAGGTCAGCGTGATCTGCTTGCCCGTCAGCGTGGTGGAGCACACCCGCACCGAGCCCCTGGCACAGGCGATCCATTGCTCGGCCGGGTCGCCCCGGCTGCAGATGAGGTCGCCGTCCTGGTAGCGTTTGACGTGGGCGCATCGAAGGATGTCGTGACGAAGCGAGGGTGAGAGGGAGGAGAACCAGCGGCCTTGGTTGATCGCTGTACGTTCCTCCATGGTAAGAATGGGGTCGTCCATGGGCTGTCTTATGGGTGACTGATACACCTTCGCATTGTCGCCCGGGGGACGGGGGTGGTGGCGGGGCGGGGGATTTCAGCGTGGGGCGCTGCGTTGCGTTTTTCGCTGGGCGATGATGGCGATGGGGTTGGATGCGCTGCTGGCCGGGATTGCGCCCGGCGGCGCAGTCACTTTCTTTGTCTCGCCAAAAGAAAGTAACCAAAGAAAGGCGACCCCACTGGCCGTGTCCCTCCGCTTCGCTGCGGGCAACCTGCGATGCTCGGTCGCGGGGCGGCGCTGCGGAACTCGCTTTGTTCGCTGCGCTCACGCCGCTCAAACAACCGCAGCGAGTCAGAGCACGAAGCGCGGCATGCTGCGCTGCCGCGCCCGCCCCACGCCCTGCGCTTCTCGGCACGGCCAGAGGGGGGAAGTCCACTCGGGCCATCGCTGCGCTCGGCCTTCGGTTGGTCAGCGCCGCTGCTTCGCGCGGCGGCTTTCTTGCTCCCGCTGGCGGGAGAGGGCGGGGTGAGGGTGGCTGCGCATGGGGCAAGCGCCGCAACCGCCAGGGCAGATGGCTTGCAGCTTTCCACCAGCCTGCTGGGGCAGGCACCCGCGCGATGAAGCGCCAGGCGCGATGCGCCGGGCTCATCTATTCATAGCGCGGCACCTGCTTGTTCAGGAAAGCGGCAATGCCGATGCCGCCGTTGGGGTGGTGCAGGTTCTTCACGAAGTGGTCGCGCTCGGCGGCCAGGTGCGTGCTCAGGTCGTGGGCGCCGGCTTCGCTCACCAGCTCCTTGATGCTGGTCATCACGTTGGGGGCGCGGGCCGCGAGTTTTCGGACCATTCCAGCGCCGTGCCCAGCGCCTGGCCGGCATCGCACAGGCGGTTCACCACGCCCAGCTCGTGCAGGCGCTGTGCACCGATGCGCTCGCCGCTCATCAGCAACTCGTTCACCAGCTGGCGCGGCAGCGCCTGCGCCAGCTCCAGCTGCCGCCGCCGTCGGGCGACAGGGCGACGCTGCTGTAGGCCATGACGAACACGGCGTTGCGCGCGGCCACGATCAGGTCGCAGGCCAGCGCCAGCGAGAAGCCCGCGCCGGCCGCCGGGCCTTCAACGGCGGCGATGACGGGCTTGGGGAAGGTGCGGATGGCCTCGACCCAGCTGTGCAGCTGCTCGATGCTTTGCGCCTGCACTTCGGGCGGTTTCTGGCGGTTGGCCTGCAGGCGCTGCAGGTTGCCGCCGGCGCAGAAGGTCTCGCCCTCGCCGGTCAGCACCACGCAGCGCACGTCGGGGTTGGTCTCGGCGATGTTCAGCGCCTCGACGCCGGCGGCGTACATCTCGGGGCCGAGCGCGTTGCGGTGCTCGGGGTTGCTGATGGTCAGCACCATGGTGCGACCCTCGACGGTGCTGCGCAGTTCGGCGGCCATGGTGTCGTGCGGCAGAGGGCTATTCGGGGGTGGACGGGTCGCCGTCGGCGCCGGGGGCGGCCTCGGCCTGGCGCGCCAGTTCGTCGTCGCTGAGCGGCGGCAGTTGTTCCAGCTCGGCCAGTTTCTGCAGCTCTTCGGCGCTGTGGCCGGATTGCTCCAGCACCACGCGGTCGATCTCGGTCTGCAGCAGGGCTTCCTGGTTGGCAATGACGCCTTGGGGCTTGGCGTCGGGTGTTGGGGTGGTGGTCATGGTTGTCTCCATTTGCTATTTTATAGATAGCTAAAAACCTATGTTCAGCAGCGACTCAGCGGCATTCTCCTTGGGGCCGCAGCGTTTTGCGTGGCCCGCGGGTCATGCCAGCGAACGCCGTGGACGGACCTGTGCCGGCCACTGGCGTTGTCCCCCTCGCGCAGCAGAGGGGGAAGGCGCCGCAGGCGACACAGGGGTGGACATCACGATTCTTCATGCATCAGGCTCAGCCCGATGGCGCCGCGGCGCCGCAGCCAGGGGCTGGGGCGGTAGCGCGGATCGCCGTACACGGTCTGCATGTTGAACAGCACTTCCAGCACGTTGGCGGGGCCAAACTTGTCGCCCATGGCCAGTGGGCCCAGCGGGTAGCCCAGGCCCAGCGTCACGGCGGTTTCTAGATCCTTCGGCGTGCACACGCGCTGCTGGCACATGTCGGCGGCGATGTTCACGATGGTGGCCACCACGCGCTGGGTGACGAAGCCGCCCGAGTCGCGGATCACGCTGACGGCCTTGCCATCGCGCGCGAACAGCGCGTGCGCGGCATCGCGCATGTCGCTGCGCGTGGCGGGGTTGGTGGCCAGCACGCGGCGCTTGGTGGCGGCGTCGTCCACCAGCATGTCGATGCCGACGGTGCGGGCCGGGTCCAGCCGCTCGACCACGGCGACGGTGGTCACGTCGAAGCCCAGCGGCGCCACCAGCGTCAACGCCTGCGGCGAGGGCGACTGCCCGGTCTCGATCTTGGCGCCCAGGTCCTTCAGCAACTGGTACAGCTCGGCACGGCGCGCGGCGCGGGTGCTGACCCACACCGGCGGCAGGTCATCGACCTGCGGCACGGGCGGCACGGGCGCGATCTGCGCGGCGCCGCCTTCGTATTTGTAGAAGCCGTCGCCCACCTTCTTGCCCACCACGCCGCCGGCCAGGCGCTGCGCGGTGATGACGCTGGGGCGGTAGCGCGGCTCGTCGTAGTACTGGCGGTAGATGGATTCCATCACCGGGTGCGACACGTCCAGCGCCGTCAAATCCATCAGCTCGAAGGGGCCGAGCTTGAAGCCGACCTGGTCCTTCAGGATGCGGTCGATGGTGGCGAAATCGGCCACGCCTTCGCTGACGATGCGCAGCGCCTCGGTGCCGTAGCCGCGGCCGGCGTGGTTGACGATGAAGCCGGGCGTGTCTTCGGCCTGCACGGGGTGTGGCCCATCTGGCGCGCGTACTCGGCCAGCGCCTGGCACACCGCGGGATCGGTCTTGAGGCCGGCGATGACCTCGACCACCTTCATCAGCGGCACCGGGTTGAAGAAGTGAAAGCCCGCGAACTGCTGTGGCCGCTTCAGCGCCGCGGCGATCGCCGTGACCGACAGCGACGAGGTGTTGGTGGCCAGCACCGCCGTGGGCTGCACGATGCCTTCCAACTCGGCGAACAGCTTTTTCTTGACGTCGAGGTTTTCGACGATGGCCTCGACGATCAGGTCGCAGCCGGCCAGGTCGGCCAGGGCGGCGGCGGGCTTCAGGCGGGCCTTCTGGGCGCTGGCGGCGTCGGCGCCGATGCGGCCTTTCTCGACCAGCTTGTCCCACTGCGTGCTCACGGCGTCGCGCGCCTTGGTCACGGCATCGGGCTGGGTGTCGAACAGCAGCACGGTGCTGCCGGCCTGTGCGGCAATCTGGGCAATGCCCCGGCCCATGGCGCCGGTGCCGACGATGCCGATCGTCTGAAAGCGAGGTGTGGTGGTGCTCATGCGCCGCATTATGGGGAGCAGGGCGCCCGGCCAGGACGCGCACGGGACCGGCCGGCGGGCGCGGTGGCTGGCGCTTTTGAAGCCGCGTCAGCAGAAAGGGGGACCTTGGAAATATTCTTCACCATGAAAAATGGCTTTGGCGCTTGCTTATCAGGCGCAAGAAGCTCTCATATTCGAACTGAAGCATGGCGCCAAATGGCTATCGCCTGGATTGCGTGAAGGCGCGCGCTTTCATGCGGATTTGCTTTCAGGAATGCTTGATCGCCAGCAAGTCCCGGATGTCGCGTGGATCGCATCCGCCGTGTGGGCGCGGGCTGGCCCGCGATCAGGCGTGGGTGGCGACGAGATGCCGCATCGCGGGCAAGCCAGCCAGAAGGCCGCGGAGCAGGCCATGCCAGCGAACGCCGCGGACGGACATGCGCCGGCCGCTGGCGCTGTCCCCTTCCCGAAGAGAGAAGGGAAGCGGCGTTCGCCGCTCAGGGGATGCCCTCATCTCCTCACCTGCAACGCCCCCGGGTTGACGATGTTCGTCGGCGTGCCGCGCAGGAAGTTGATGACGTTGTCGAACGCGGCGCCGAAGAGCATCTCGTAGTTATCCTGCTCCACATAGCCGATGTGCGGCGTGCAGATGCAGTTCTCCAGCCGCAGCAGGGCCTGGCCCTGCAGGATGGGCTCGGCCTCGAACACGTCCACCGCGCCCATGCCGGGGCGGCCGCGGTTGAGCGCGCTGACCAGCGCGTCGGGCTCGATCAGCTCGGCGCGCGAAGTGTTGACCAGCAGCGCGGTGGGCTTCATGCGGCTCAGGTCCTCCAGCCGCACGATGCCGCGCGTGGTGTCCGACAGGCGCAGGTGCAGCGACAGCACGTCGGCATAGGCGAAGAAGTCGGCCTGGCTGTGCGCCGTGGCGTGGCCGTCGGTGCGCGCGCGGGCCATCGAATCGGCCGAGCCCCACACCAGCACCTGCATGCCGAAGGCGCGGCCGTAGCTGGCGACGATCTGGCCGATGCGGCCATAACCCCAGATGCCCAGCACGCGCCCGCGCAGCACCTGCCCGAGCCCGAAGTTGGGCGGCATCGACGCCGCCTTCAGCCCCGACTGCTGCCACGCCCCGTGCTTGAGGTTGCCGATGTACTGCGGCAGGCGGCGCGTGGCCGCCATGATGAGCGCCCAGGTCAACTCAGCCGGCGCCACCGGCGAGGTGACGCCTTCGGCCACGACAATGCCGCGTTCGGTGCAGGCGGCGACGTCGACGTGCGCGCCGACGCGGCCGGTCTGCGAGATCATCTTCAGCCTGGGCAGCTTCTCGATCAGCTGGCGCGTGAGCTGCGTGCGCTCGCGGATCAGCACGATCACCTCGGCATCGCGCAGGCGCACCGACAGCTGGCCCAGGCCCTTGACGGTGTTGGTGTACACCTTGGCCGGGTACTGTTCCAGCTTGGACGCGCAGGCCAGCTTGCGCACGGCGTCCTGATAGTCGTCGAGGATCACGATGTTCATGCCCGCATTGTGCCTTTGGCCGCGGCGGCGGCCGGGCGCATGGGCGCACGGGTACACGCGCGCATGGGCGTACGCGTACACGGTCGCGGGCGGTGTGCGGGGCCAGCGGCCGTGTGGCGGCTGGCGTGGGCTGGCCATGCCGCCCGCGCCGGGCGCCGGCGGCGGTGCGCGGCAGGCTCAGGCGCGGCGGGGCAGGGCGGCCTGCGCCTCGGCGGCGGCCAGACGCTCCAGCTCGGCGCAGACGTCGATCAGCCGGCCCGAGATGCGCAGGCGCCCGCTGTCGCCCGCCGGCTGCCGCGCATCCACGAGGTGGGTGACGCGCACCGCCGGCGTGCCGGTGGCGGGGGCGCCGGCTGTTTCGGCTGCAGGCACCAGCGCCAACGTGCGCTGGCCGGCGGCCTGCTCGGCGGCGCGCCGTTGTGCCACGCGGCGGCGCGCCATGGCGCTCCAGGCGCTGTCGGGCGGCGTGCTGCCTTGCGTGGCAGCACCGCGGTGGCGGCGATAGCTGGGCACGGCCCAGTCGGCCAGGTGGATGACGTTGGTTCCCATGTAAAACCTTTCAGGGAAAGCGAGGTTGGACACAGGCAGGATTGACGGATGGGGCACGCTGGCACCCATCTGATGGCGCTGCCGCAGGGTGTGGACGATGGAAGCGGCCAAAGCGCCGCTGCCTCGTCTGCACGCCCGCCACCTGCGGCGGCACCGGGCAAAGGCGCTACATCAGCATGCTGTTGCGGATCAGGCCTACGGCCAGGCCCTCGATCTCGAACGGCTCGCCGGGCTGCACGACGATGGTGGGGTAGTCGGGGTTCTCGGCGTCCAGTTCGATCTGGTTCTTGTGGCGGTGAAAGCGCTTGACGGTGACGTCGTCGCCCAAGCGGGCCACCACGATCTGGCCGTTGCGCGCATCGCGCGTGGCCTGCACGGCCAGCAGGTCGCCGTCCATGATGCCGGCATCGCGCATCGACATGCCGCGCACGCGCAGCAGATAGTCGGGCCGCTGGGGGAACAGGCCGGGCTCGATGTGGTAGGTCTGGTCGACGTGCTCTTGCGCCAGGATGGGCGAGCCGGCGGCCACGCGGCCCACCAGCGGCAGCGCCAGCTGCGCCATGCCGGGCAGCGGCAGGCTGAAGCTGTCGCCGCGCACGCCGGTGCGGCCGGCGCCCTTCAGGCGGATGCCGCGCGAGGTGCCGCTGACCAGCTCGATCACGCCCTTGCGCGCCAGGGCCTGCAGGTGCTCCTCGGCCGCGTTGGCGGATTTGAAGCCGAGCTGCGCCGCGATCTCGGCCCGCGTGGGCGGTGCGCCGGTGCGGGCGATGGCGTGCTGCACCAGTTGCAGGATCTGCTGCTGGCGGGCGGTGAGCTTGGGTGTGTCGGACATGGGCGACCTCTTGCGCGGCAGGATGGAATGACTGTGTTGATATCCAGTAACTGTATTTTTAACCAGTTTGGCGCGCAATGCAAGCCCCATCGTCGCCAGGCACCGGCGCATGAAAAAGGGCCTTCGAGAACGAAGGCCCTGGGCGGGGGAAGGCAGCGCGGGCTCAGCTGGCCAGTGCCGCCAGTGCGCGCGCCGTGATGTCCTCGACCGTGCCGGTGCCGCTGATGGCGCGGTACTTGGGTGCGTTGGCCGGGTCGGCCTTGGCCCAGTTGCCGTAGTAGTCGACCAGCGGGCGGGTCTGCTGGCTGTACACGTCCAGGCGCTTGCGCACCGTGTCTTCCTTGTCGTCGTCGCGCTGCACCAGCGGCTCGCCGGTCACGTCGTCCTTGCCTTCGACCTTGGGCGGGTTGAACTTGACGTGGTAGGTGCGGCCGCTGGCCGGGTGGCTGCGGCGGCCGCTCATGCGCTCGATGATGGCGTCGAAGGGCACGTCGATCTCGAGCACGTAGTCGAGCTTGACGCCGGCGTCCTTCATCGCCTCGGCCTGCGGGATGGTGCGCGGAAAGCCGTCGAACAGGAAGCCGTTGGCGCAATCGGGTTGGGCAATGCGCTCCTTCACCAGGTTGATGATGAGGTCGTCGCTCACCAGGCCGCCGGATTCCATCACGCTCTTGGCCTGCAGGCCCAGCGGCGTGCCGGCCTTGACGGCGGCGCGCAGCATGTCGCCGGTGGAGATTTGCGGGATGCCGTATTTCTGGCAGATGAAGGCCGCTTGCGTGCCCTTGCCGGCGCCGGGGGCGCCCAGAAGAATGAGTCTCATCTTGCTCCTCGTTTATGCGTGGTGGCGGCATCGGCAGCAGGGCCGGTGCGCGGTCGCTGGCGAGAATAGCACGCAGCCGCTTGAGACTGGCTTACAGCGCACGGCGCGGGTTGGTTGCTTTTGTTTTGATAGTGGGTTGCGCAGGCTGTAGCTTGAATTCAAGAGAAAAGACATTGAAATCAAGGTTTGACAGGCGCCAGCAGCTATTGAAATTGAAGTGACTGCCGGCCGCGGGCGCATCAACCGTGCGTGGCGTCGAACAGCGCGCGCACCCGTGCCAGGTCCTCGGGCGTGTCCACGCCGGCGCCGGGCGCGTGGGGCGTGAAGTGCACGGCAATGCGGTGGCCATGCCACAGGGCGCGCAGTTGCTCCAGCGCCTCGCACTGCTCCAGCGGCGCGGGCGGCATCGACGGGAAGGCGCGCAGGAAGGCGGCGCGGTAGCTGTAAAGGCCGATGTGGCGCAGCGGCGCGGGTGCCGTCGGCAACTGCGTGATGCCCTGCGCGAAGCCGTCGCGCCACCAGGGCAGCGGCGCGCGGCTGAAGGTGAGGGCCAGGCCCCGCGCGTCGGTGATCACCTTCACCACGTTGGGGTTGGTGAAGTCTTCTACGGTTTCGATAGCGTGCGCCGCAGTGCCCATCTGCGCCAGCGGCTGTTTCTTCAACAAACCCGCAACGGCGTCGATGAGTGCCGGGTCGATCAGCGGCTCGTCGCCCTGCACGTTCACCACCACGTCGTCGCCATGCAGGCCCAGCAGGGCGCAGGCCTCGGCCAGGCGGTCGCTGCCACTGGGGTGGTCGGCGCGGGTCGGCACGGCGCGCACGCCGTGGGCGGCGCAGGCGCTCAGGATCTCGGGTGCGTCGGCGGCCACCACCACCTGCGCCGCGCCGGAGCATTCGGCCCGCTCGGCCACGCGCACGATCATCGGCTTGCCGCCGATGTCGGCCAGCGGCTTATTGGGCAGACGGGTGGAGGCGAGGCGGGCGGGGATGAGGACGGTGAAGGGCATGGCGAGCGCAGAGAAATGGCCGCGCTCCAGCGCGGAACGCGGCCATTGTCTTGCATCGCTGGTGGGCCCGCGGGCCGGGCCAGGCGATGAAGGGGTTTACTGCACGCTGATCTGCTTGGCTGCCAGCGTGGCGTCGAACAGCAGCACATTCGGCCAGTTGGGCCAGTTCGCGCCCAATGCGCCGGTGTTGGGGTTGCCGCTACGCGCGAAGGCGGCCAGGGTGGACATCATGGCGTCCGACAGGGCCAGTCGGCCGGCCTTGTTGGCGTCGCTGACGATCACGTTCGAATACAGCGACGGGCCGAAATTGCCGAACAGGAAGGCCAGGTCGAACGCGTGGGCCGCGCCGTAGACGTCATTCCAGGGCGCGGGCTCCTGCTTCCAGTCGAAGCGGTAGCTCCACAGCTGGTTGGGCGTCTGCGTGGCCAGCGCGTCCATGAAGTTGTCGCGCAGGGCGACGAAGAACTTGGCGTCCAGGTCGGCAATGGCCACGTCATAGGCCGCGCCGTCGGCATAGGCGGGGTTCACGATGTCGTGGAAGGTGGCGGCCTTGGCCTTGCCCGCGTCGAACAGGATGGGGAACAGCTGCGCATCCGGCAGCTTGATGCCCACCGGGTGGCCGACCAGCGGCAGGAAGGACGACAGCAGCTTGCCTTCGTGGTTCGTCATGCCCGACATGACGGGCACCTTGACGTAATCGCCGGCCAGGATGGCGGCAATCGGGTCGGTGGGCACCACGGTGCCTTCAGGGATGGGGCCGGACGCCGTGGTGTTGGGCAGGCCGCCCACGGTCTTCAGGCCCACCTTCAGGATGGTGCTGGCGGGCTTGCCACGCAGGTAGGCGGCGATCTCGGCGTTGGAATGCGACTGCACCCAGGCGGTGGCGCCGGCCACGTCGGCGGCGGTGCCGTCGTCGATCAGCAGCTTCATCAGCAGCATGTTCGACAGCGCTTCGTAGGTGGCCACGGGGTTCAGCGCCGGGATGGTGCCGTTGTTGCCCTGCAGGTTGTTGGCCGGCTGCGGAAAGCCCGGGCTGGTGGCCACCGAGATGCCGCCCGACAGGGGCGCCAGCCGGTGGAACAGGCCGGCCGCGCGGTTGCCCGGCGTGGTCAGCACGGCCAGCACGTTGATGGCGCCGGCCGACTGGCCCGACAGCGTGACGTTGGCCTTGTTGCCGCCGAAGTGTTCGATGTTGCCCTGCACGAACTTCAGCGCGGCGATGATGTCGAGCACGGCGAAGTTGCCGGACTGGTCTTCGGGCGTCAGCGTCGGGTCGACGGCGGTGTCGCGCAGCGCCGGGTGGCGGAAGAAGCCCAGTTGCCCCAGCCGGTAGTTGGCCGACACCACCACGGCGTTGGCCTTCTTCGCCAGCGCCGCGCCGTCGTACAGCGGGTCGCCACTGTAGCCGGTGATGTTGCTGCCGCCGTAGATGAACACGATGACCGGCAGGTTCTTCTCGTTGGTGGCCGGGCGCCAGATGTTGAGCGACAGGCAGTCCTCGCTGCCGGGCGTGTGGCCGCTGAGAATGTTGTCGCCCACGCTGGCGTCGAAGGTGTTGGCGTTGCCCGGGCTGTACATGCGCGGGTTCTGGATGCACGAGGCACCGAACTGCGTGGCCTGCAGCGTGTCCTTCCAGGCCGTGGGCGCCACGGGCGCCTTCCAGCGCAGCGCGCCGGCGGGCGCCTGGGCGAACGGGATGCCCTTCCAGTAGTACGTGCCCGACTTCGCGCCGTCGTCCACACCCTGGACCTTGCCGTAGGCGGTGTCGCGGGTTTCGGGGGCATCGCTGCTGCCCCCGCAGGCGCTGAGAACAAGGGTGGTGGCCATGGCGCCTGCGGTCAGCCAGCGGGTGGCGTTGATCGGCTTCATCGCGCGGTGCTCCTGTGTGGGTTGTCTCCGGGCGCGATGCTAATGGCCGGGAGGCAGTGCTACAAGCACCGCGGGGCGCGTGTTTACCCCAGCACCGGGGTGCGCGGCGGCATGGCCTCGATCTCCTCGGCCGGCACGGCGCGCGCTTCGCCCTCCAGCATGATCGGGATGCCGTCGCGGATGGGGTAGGCCAGGCGGGCCGAGCGCGAGATCAGCTCCTGCTTCTCGCGGTCGAGGTCGAGCGGGCCCTTGGTGACGGGGCAGACGAGCAGTTCGAGCAGCTTGGTGTCCATGCGGTTGACTCTTTTCAATCAGGGTAGCGGCTGACCTCGATCAGGTGGCCGTCGGGGTCGTTGAAATACACCGATTCGATCGGGCCCTGGGCGCCGGATTTCGTCACCGGGCCCTCGAGCACCGGCACGCCCTCGGCCGCCAGGCGGGCCAGCACGCGCGCGGTGGGCCAGTCGGTGATCAGGCACACATCGCCCGCGCCCACGGCGGCGTGGTTGCGCGGCTCCATGCCCAGGGTCTGCAGGTTGATCTTCTGCTGGCCGAACTGCAGCGCGCGGCGACCGTTGCCGAAGCTGACGGCCTGCATGCCCAGCACGCGAACGTAGAACGCGACCGAGCGCTCGATGTCGGCAACCGTGAGGACGATGTGGTCGATGTGCGAAATCATGGCGTGCGCGGCGCGGGCGCGGTGGTGTGCCGCGGATGATAGCCCTGCGCCGCCAGGCGGCCGTCCAGCGCGGTGAAGAAGGCGGCCGGTACGTCCAGCACCAGCGGCACGGCCAGCGCGGCGGGGTCGTGGCGCCACAGCTTCAGCGCATCTTTTTCGGTGCAAATCAGGGTTTCACGCTTGTCTGGCGGGCGCTGCCAGCTATTGAAATCGTAGTGATCGGGCAGGGCCTGCGTGCGCGCCAGTGTCAGGCCTGCGGCGCGCAGCATGGCGAAGAAGGCCTCGGGCCGGGCGATGCCGGCCACGGCGCTGAGCGGCTGGCCTTGCAATTCGGCCAGCGGCACGCGGCTGCCGTCGGCGCGCAATGCGTCGTCGGCCAGGCGGCGGGTGGCGGTGAAGGTGGGCGGGTGCTGACCAGCGCTTGTGGGAGCGGGCTGGCCCGCTCCCCATGTGCTGATGGCGTTTCGGTGAACAGCACCAGATCCACCGCGCGCGGCCAAGGTTCGCGCAGCGGGCCGGCGGGCAGCAGCCAGCCGTTGCCCGTGCCGCGCGCGTCGAACACGCACACTTCCACGTCGCGCGCCAACGCCCCGTGCTGCAGTCCGTCGTCGCAGACCAGGATGTCGCAGCCGGGGTGCGCCGCCAGCAGGGCCTGGCCCGCCTCGGCGCGGCGCGGCGCCACGGCCACCGGCACGCCAGCGCGGCGGCGCAGCAGCAGCGGCTCGTCGCCCACGGCGCGCGGGTCGCTGTCGGGCATGACTTCGCGGCAGTCGTCGCCGGCGCGCCCGTGCCCGCGCGAGACGATGCCCGGCCGCCAGCCGCGCGCCTTCAGGTGGTCGACGATGGCCAGCGTGGTCGGCGTCTTGCCCGCGCCGCCGGCGACCACGTTGCCGACCACCACCACGGGCACCGGCAGGCGGGTGACCGTCCGCGCGCCGCTGCTGTAAGCCGCGCGTTCGCGTGCCGCCAGCGCGCCGTACAGCCGCGACAGCGGCCACAGCACCACGGCCAGCGGCCCGCGCCGTTGCCAGGCGGCGCGCAGGCGGTGTTCGAGCGGGATGCGAGACATCGGGAATGGCGGAACGACGAGCAGCAGGCGCTTGCATGGCCGGACGGCCTTTCATCGCCGCGCCGGGTCAGCCCATTGTGTCATCGGCCAGGCGCGGCGCGCGGTAGCCGGCCTGGGCGTGCTGTGGTGCTTGTGGGTTGTGGGTGAAATCGGCTTCTAGCGCCCGTGGGGCTTGCGCGGGCAGCTATCTTTTTCGCTGGGTTGGCCCTCACCACAGCCCTCTCCCAGAGGGAGAGGGGTTTCCGGGCAGGGCGCAACCCTTGTGACATCAAAAGGCCGCGGAGCAAGACCATGTCAGGGCACTGCGGAAGGGCCTGGCCCGCCCGCCGGGTGCGTCCCCCATTTCCCGCGCAGCGAGAGAAGGGGAGGCGCCGTCAGGCGCTCAGGGGATGCCCCGGTTCTGGCGGCGAAGGTGATCTGCGTCAAACCCACGCGGCGCGCGGCGTCCATCACGGTGACGGCGGCCTGCACCGGCGCGGCGGCGTCGGCGCTGATGATCAGGATGCTGTCCTGGGCGGCCACGGCGCGCAGGGCATTGGCCACGGCCTCCACGCTGTTGCCGGCCAGCGGCTCCTTGTTCACGGCGTAGCGGCCGTCGGAGGCCACGGCCACCACGATCTCCTTGGGCCGGTCGCGCGAGGCGTCGGCGTGGGCCACGGGCAGGGTCACCTGCAGTTCGGTGAACTTGCTGTACGTCGTCGTCAGCATCAGGAAGATCAGGATCACCAGCAGCACGTCGATGAACGGGATCAGGTTGATCTCCGGCTCCTCGGGCGGGTGGGGGCGGAATTTCACTTGCGCGCTCCGTCGGCCGGCGCGCGGCCGGGGCACAGCGGCTCCAGGTGGCGCGCGAAGCGCTCGGCGGCCAGTTCCAGCTCGAGGATGTAGCCGTCGACCCGGGCGCGGAAGTAGCGCCAGAAGATCAGCGCCGGAATCGCCACGATCAGGCCGAAGGCGGTGTTGTAGAGCGCGATGGAAATGCCGTGCGCCAGCTGCGCCGGGTTGCCGCCGCCCACGGCGCTGCCGGCGGCGGGCGCCTGCGAGCCGAAGATCTCGATCATGCCGATCACCGTGCCCAGCAGGCCCAGCAGCGGCGCGGCACTGGCGATGGTGGCCAGCGCCGGCAGGTAGCGCTCCAGCCGGTGCGTGGCCGAGCGGCCCGCGGCCTCCATGGCGGCGCGCATCTCGGTCGGGGTGCAGCGCGGGTTGTTGTTGATGGCGCGCCAGCCGGCGGCCAGCACCTGGCCCAGGGCCGAGTGCTGTTCGAGCTGGTTCACGGTGTCGGGCGCCGGCACCGAATCACGCGACACGCCGATGGCCTCGTCCACCAGGTTGCTGCCCAGCACGCGGCTGGTCTTGAGCTTGATGAAGCGCTCAATGATGAAGGCCAGTGCCAGGATGGAGCACAGGATGAGCGGCCAGATGGGCCAGCCGGCGGCTTGTATGATGGAAAGCAAGGGTTTTCTCTCGTGCGGCGCGGCACACACCGGCTGGGCCGGGCGCCCGCAAAAAGGATGCGCGCGATTATGGCGTACCCCGCGCCGCCTCGGCCACCGGGCTGCACGCGCGCCGGCAAACGTGCACAAGCGCACGGATCGCCGCCATGGCACCATGACCCGCGCCGGTGCACAGATTCTGTGGATAACTTTGTGAAGAATGCCCCCGTCATCCCGCCGCAAGCACGCACTGGCGCGGTTCTTGACAGATTGATGACGCAGCGGGCAGCAAAAATCAAGGCATGACAAGCACTTGCACCAATTCATCAGCGTTTGCGGATGTTCTGGCGCGCGCGGCCCCGCTGGCGCCCTGCTGTGGAGTACTGGCCGCCCCCAGACGCCGCAAATGGCCTTGCAACCCGCATGAACACTGGATTCGACCTGCCCAAGCCAGCAACGGCGCCGCGCATCTGGCCAGTTGGGGCGCTGACGCGTGCCTTGGCGGACGCGCTGGAGGCGCGATTCAACCCCGTCGCGGTGCGCGGCGAGGTTTCGGGCTTCACGCGCGCGGCCAGCGGGCATTGCTACTTTTCACTGAAGGACGACAGCGGCCAGTTGCGCTGCGCCATGTTCCGCCGCGCGGCCGGCCTGCTGGCCTTCAGCCCGCGCGAGGGCGACGAGGTGGAAGTGCGCGGCCGCCTGACGGTGTACGAGCCGCGCGGCGACCTGCAGCTGGTGGTCGAATCCATGCAGCGCGCGGGGCAGGGCGCGCTGTTCGAGCAGTTCCTGCGGCTGAAGGCGAAGCTGGAGGCCGAAGGCCTGTTCGATGCGGCGGCCAAGCGCCCGCTGCCGGCCATGCCGCGCGGCATCGGCATGGTCACCTCGCTGGGCGCGGCGGCGCTGCGCGACGTGCTGCATGCGCTGGCGCGGCGCGTGCCGCACATCCCGGTGCTGCTGGCGCCGGCGGCGGTGCAGGGGCCGGGGCGCCGGCCGAGCTGTGCCAGGCGCTACAGAATTTGTATCTGCTTGCGCAGGACGGACGGGCGCTGGAGGCCGATTTGGCGCAAAACTCTCCGCCGCCCATCGACCTCATCCTGCTGGTGCGCGGCGGCGGCTCCATCGAGGATTTGTGGGCCTTCAACGACGAGCAGCTCGCCCGCACCATCGGCGCCAGCCCGGTGCCGGTCATCAGCGGGGTGGGACACGAGACCGACTTCACCATCGCCGACTTCGTGGCCGACCTGCGCGCGCCCACGCCCACGGCCGCCGCCGAGCTGGCCAGTGCGCCGCGCGAGCAGTGGTTGGGCAGCATCGACACGCTGCAGGAGCGCATCGACCGCGCCCTGCGCCGCCGGCTCGATGCCGAGGCGCAGCGCATCGACTGGCTGGCCAGCCGCCTGGGCCGGCCGTCGCAGGCCGTGGCGGCCGAGCACCTGCGGCTGGGCCGTGCCGAGCAGCGCCTGCGCCACGCCCTGGCGCTGCGGCTGGAGCGCGAGCGCACCCAGCTCGCCCGCTGGGCCGACCGCCTGCCGCGCGCCGTGCCGCC
Organism: Ottowia beijingensis; assembly: GCF_013423955.1. Lineage (GTDB taxonomy): Bacteria > Pseudomonadota > Gammaproteobacteria > Burkholderiales > Burkholderiaceae_C > Ottowia > Ottowia beijingensis. Next base: position 3,229,311 of record NZ_JACCKX010000001.1, read on the forward strand.
CGCGCTGGCGGCCGAGCGCGTGCGCCTGCAGCGCCTGGCCGAGCGCCTGCCCGCCGCGCTGGCGCGCCAGCAGGAGGCCGCCCAGCAGCGCCTGGAGCGCGCCGCGCTGCGCCTGGCCGCGCTCGACCCGCAGCGCGTGCTGGAGCGCGGCTACGCCTGGCTGCAGGACGAGGCCGGCCACCCCGTCACCCGCGCCGCGCAGACCACGCCCGGCCAGCCGTTGGCCGCCACCCTGGCCGACGGCAAGGTTGATCTGAGGGTGCTCGGGCGGCGTTCGGGCTGAGTTCCTACAATGCCTCGGCGCCGGGCGGCCTATCATGGCTGCCTGTCACGTTCAACCCCACGATCAAAAAGGACAACCGACATGGAACGCACCCTGCCTCCCCTGCCTTACGCCATTGACGCGCTGGCCCCCGACTACAGCAAGGAAACGCTGGAATACCACCACGGCAAGCACCACAAGGCCTACGTCGACAAGCTGAACGAGCTGCAGAAGGGCACCGAGTTCGAGGCCATGGAACTCGAAGACGTCGTCAAGAAATCCAGCGGCGGCATCTACAACCAGGCCGCGCAGATCTGGAACCACACCTTCTTCTGGAACTGCATGAAGCCGCAGGGCGGCGGCGAGCCCAGCGGCGCGCTGGCCGACGCGATCAAGAAGAAGTGGGGCAGCCATGCCGACTTCAAGAAAGCCTTCGTCACCAGCGCCGTGGGCAACTTCGGCAGCGGCTGGACCTGGCTGGTCAAGAAGGCCGACGGCAGCGTCGACATCGTCAACATGGGCGCCGCCGGCACCCGCTGACCACCGGCGACACCCCGGTGCTGACGGTGGACGTGTGGGAGCACGCCTATTACATCGACTACCGCAACGCGCGCCAGAAGTTCGTCGAGACCTTCTTCGACAAGCTGGTCAACTGGGACTTCGCGGCCAAGAACTTCGGTTGATCGGGTTCACCGCACCATGAAGAAAGCCACCGCGAGGTGGCTTTTTCATGCGCATGCGCCAGCAGGGTTGCTTCCTTGGTGGGGAGTATGTTTGTTTTGCGCCTACTGGATGGGCGGTAGCAGATAGATGTACTGGGAGTATTTTTCATTCAGGCTACGGCGACCGGGTGGCCGTCCGTGGGCGCGTCGGGCAACAACCCCGCCTCGCGCATCACTTGCTGCTCGTCCTCGTGCGAGATGTAGAACGCCACCTTCGGCCCGGTGCCACTGTCGGGGTCGAACAGGAAGTAGGTGATGTGGAAGCGGAAGTCCTGCGGCGCACCCGACGTTTTCTCGAAGCGCAGGTGCCAGTGCACCTTGGCCATGGTGTAGTGCGCGTCCAGCGGCGTGGCGGCGACATGCAGCACCCTGGCGAAGCGAAAGCCGATGCCCTGCATGAAGGCCTGGCGCTGCGGGATGCTCTGGCGGAAGGCTTCGTCGTTGCGCGCGCTCATCACGCCGTTCGGGTCGCCGCCCATGAAGGGGTCGGTGAACTGCGCGGCCACCAGATCGGGGTCGAAACTGTTGGCGCCCTGTTCGTAGCGGGCGAAGAAGGCGTCGATGTCGGTCATGGCGTTTCAGGAAAAACAAGGCTGCAGCGCCCGTCCATTGTGCGCCAGCAGCTATCGAAACCATAGTTTTCCTGCGCTTTGATCTGCAGCCCGACCCCGCCGCCACAACGGCCACGCGGACCAGGGCGTTGCCCGCCCGGTCCGTGTTTTGATGGTGTTATCGGCCTTCAGCGCCCATGGGGAGGGCGCCGGAAGCTATCAAACTGAAAGCTTGGCGTGGCGCATTACAGTCGCGCGCACTGGTCTTCCTTGTTGCCCTGCACGATGTTGCCACCGCCGGTGGGCGCGGGGCTGTTCGACTTGCACTGCAGGTTGCCGTCGACCCGGTTGTTGCGCACCGTCTGCGCGCCGCGGTTCTCGAACAGCTGGATGTCGCCCTTGACGGACACGCTGGCGATGTTGGCGCCGCCGCCCTGCTTGAGCTGCACGCTGCCGCCCACCGCGCCGCCGGCCAGGTTGACCTGGCGGTGGTTCTCGGCCTGCACGTTGCCGCCGATGCGCGCGTTCTGCGTGGCCAGCGAGGCGCCGGACTCGACCTTCACGTTGCCGTCCACCCGCGTGCCGGCCAGTGTGCAGGCCACGTTGCTGGGCACCTTCACGTCGCCGTCGATCGACACGGCGTCGATGCGGCCGTTGCACACCACCTCGTCGGCGTGGGCCACGCCGGCGCCGAGGGCCAGGGCAGCGATGGCGGCCAGTGTGAGCTGGCGATGCAGTGGTTTCAGGTTCATCTTCATCTTCATCTCTCCATGAAAGCGTGTTCGTCTGGGGGATTCCTTGGCGACATGCCGGACCGCCGCAGGCCACGCCATGCCGCGCCGCAGTCCAGAGGCCGAACCTTTGGCCAGCGCCACAGGTTCGACTTCTTGCAAGGACAACGCGTTCAGGCTAGCGGCTATTCCCCGCTGCGCTGCAACAGTCTGTAATGCCCCGATTTCAGATAAAAAGGCCTGCAGCGCCCTTGTATCAAGCGCTGGAAGCTATCAATAATGTAGTTGCCAGCGCTTTTGCACAGCGGCATGTGCCCACCATGCCAGCGCCCGTCGGCTGCAATGCAGCGGTTGTTGCGGCCTGGCCGCGCCGGCCCGCGCGCCCATGCGAGTCTTGATGCGCGTCAATCCTGCCGCTGTGGCGGCGTGCCACGATGAACCGTGCGCGCTGTCATGCAAGTGTCATGCGGTGCGCGTCACATGCCTGAAGGTTCAACGAAAGGAGAGTGCATGGGCTTCAAGCCGCTACCCGCCGCCATCGCCGTTGCGATCGCGCTGCTGATCTGGTTCGTCATCCCCGTGCCCGAGGGCGTGACGCCCAATGCCTGGCACCTGCTGGCGCTGTTCGTGGGCACCATCGCCGCCATCATCGGCAAGGCCATGCCCATTGGCGCGCTGTCGATGATCGCCGTGGCGCTGGTGGCCGTCACCGGCGTCACCAACGACAAGCCGTCGGGCGCCATTGCCGATGCACTGAGCAGCTTCTCGAACTCGCTCATCTGGCTGATCGGCGTGTCGATCATGATCTCGCGCGGCATCATCAAGACGGGCCTGGGCGCGCGCATCGGCTACCTGTTCATCGCCGTGTGGGGCAAGAAGACCATCGGCATCGCCTATTCGCTGGCGCTGTCGGAGTTGATCCTGGCGCCTGTCACGCCCAGCAACACGGCGCGCGGCGGCGGCATCATCCACCCCATCATGCGCGCCATCGCGGGCAGCTACGACTCGGACCCCGAGAAGGGCACGCAGGGCCGCATCGGCCGCTACCTGGCGCTGACCAACTACCACGCCAACCCGATCACCTCAGCCATGTTCATCACCGCCACGGCGCCCAACCCGCTGGTGGTGAAGCTGATCGCCGACGTGACCGGCGCGCAGATCCAGCTCAGCTGGGGCACCTGGGCGCTGGCCATGCTGCTGCCGGGGCTGGTGGCGCTGGCGGTGATGCCGCTGATCGTCTACATGCTGTATCCGCCCGAGATCAAGAGCACGCCCAACGCCGCGCAGTTCGCGCGCGAGCGGCTGCAGCAGCTGGGGCCCATCACGCGCGGCGAGATGATCATGCTGGGCGTGTTCGCCATCCTGCTGGTGCTGTGGGCCGGCATCCCGGCCATGCTGCTGGGCGCCGGCTGGGCGGTGGACGCCACCACCACCGCCTTCATCGGCCTGGCGCTGTGCCTGATCACCGGCGTGCTGACCTGGGACGACGTGATCAAGGAAAAGAGCGCCTGGGACACCATCGTCTGGTTCGGCGCGCTGGTGATGATGGCCACCTTCCTCAACAAGCTGGGCCTGATCACCTGGTTCGCCAAGAGCATCGAGACCGGCATCGGCAGCCTGGGCCTGGGCTGGATGCAGGCGAGTGCGCTGCTGATGCTGGCCTACCTGTACGCGCACTACGCTTTCGCCAGCACCACGGCGCACATCACGGCCATGTTCGCCGCGTTCTACGGCGCCGGCCTGGCGCTGGGTGCGCCGGCCTTCCCGTTCGCGCTCATGATGGCGGCGGCCTCGAACATCATGATGACGCTGACGCACTACGCCACGGGCACCTCGCCGGTCATCTTCGGCTCGGGCTACGCCACGCTGGGCGAATGGTGGAAGACCGGTGCCGTGATGAGCGTGGTGCTCATCGTCATCTGGCTGGTGGTGGGCACCACCTGGTGGCGTGTGCTGGGCTACTGGTGATGGATACACTAGGCGCCTGACGCCATGAAAGAGTCTGGAGCGCTTTTTCGCCTCCAGACTCTTTGTTTTCTGCGCAAGCAGCTTTCACTGTGAAGGCTGGGCGATGTCGCCGCAGTGGGTGTCGGTTGACTGGAGTTCAAACCATGGTGACAGCCAAGCAACGGCGCCTGAGTCGTGATACCGCGCAGATGGTGGCGGCCGTGCCGCAGGTCGTCGCGCACCGCGTGGGCCGCATGATGACCGCGGGCGTGGTGCCCAACGGCCGCGACCAGCAGGAGTTCTACCTGATGGGGGCCGAGAAGGTGGCTGCCTTTCACGAGTCGTGGATGGCCATGTCGCGGCAGACCTTCGCCGCGCAGCAGCAGTTCGCGCTGTGGTGGATGCAGACCTGGTGGAAGGTGGCGCTGGGCGGCTGGATGAACCCGCCCACGCTCCAGCACCTGTCGACCAGCGCGCAGCAGCGCGTGCTGGCCTCGATGCTGGACGTGACGCACCGCGGCATCACGCCGGTGCGCCGCCGTGCGGTGGCCAATGCCCGCCGCCTGAACCGCAGCGCGCGCTGACCAGTTGCGCCCCCGGCCGCAGCGTGCCGGGGCCCATTTCCTGTCAAGGCGCGCGGTCAAGGGCGAAGTCAGCTTTCCGCAAGTGCAGTGCGCCGATAATTAAGAATTCAGAAATCGGTGGCAAGCGGGCGTTCCGTGTCGGCTTGCAGACAAGAAGGACCGAGGAGACAAGCATGAGCAGCTACGCCGACTTTTACCGTCGTTCCATCGACGACCGCGACGCTTTCTGGGCCGAACAGGCCCGGCTGATCGACTGGCAGACCCCGCCGCAGACCATCTGCGACTACAGCAAGCCGCCGTTCGCCAAATGGTTCGTGGGCGGCACCACCAACCTGTGCCACAACGCGGTCGATCGGCACCTGAAGGACCGCGCCGAACAACCGGCGCTGATCTTCGTCTCCACCGAGACCGACCAGGAAAAGGTCTACACCTTCCGCGAACTGCACGCCGAGGTGCAGCGCATGGCGGCGGTGCTGAAGGACCTCGGTGTGGGCAAGGGCGACCGGGTGCTGATCTACATGCCCATGATCGCCGAGGCCGCCTTTGCCATGCTGGCCTGCGTGCGCATCGGGGCGCTGCATTCGGTGGTGTTCGGCGGCTTCGCGTCGGGCTCGCTCGCCACCCGCATCGAGGACGCCGAGCCCAAGGTCATCGTCAGCGCCGACGCCGGTTCGCGCGGCGGCAAGGCCGTGCCCTACAAGCCGCTGCTGGACGAGGCCATCCGCCTGTCGAAGCACAAGCCGGGTGCGGTGCTGCTGGTCGATCGCGGCTTGGTGCCCATGACCCTGGAAGCCGGGCGCGACCGCCTGTGGGCAGCCGAGCGCGACAAGCACCTGAATACGCAGGTGCCCTGCGAGTGGGTCGACGCCACGCACCCCAGCTACACGCTGTACACCAGCGGCACCACCGGCAAGCCCAAGGGCGTGCAGCGCGACACCGGCGGCTACGCCGTGGCGCTGGCCGCGTCGATGAAGCACATCTACGACGGCCGGCCGGGCGAAACCTATTTCTCCACCAGCGACATCGGCTGGGTGGTGGGCCACAGCTACATCATCTACGGCCCGCTGATCGGCGGCATGGCCACCATCATGTACGAGGGCCTGCCCACGCGGCCCGATGGCGGCATCTGGTGGCAGCTGGTCGAGAAGTACAAGGTCACCGTGATGTTCAGCGCGCCGACGGCGGTGCGCGTGCTCAAGAAGCAGGATCCGGCGCTGCTCAGCAAGTACGACCTGTCCAGCCTGCGCACCCTGTTCCTGGCCGGCGAGCCGCTGGACGAGCCGACCGCGCAGTGGATCAGCGGCGCGCTGAACAAGCCCATCATCGACAACTACTGGCAGACCGAGACCGGCTGGCCGATCCTGACGGTGTGCAACGGCGTCGAGCCCACGCCGACCAAGTTCGGCTCGCCCGGCAAGGCGGTGTACGGCTACAACGTCAAGCTGCTCGACGACCAGACCGGCGCCGAGCTGACCGGCGCCAACCAGAAGGGTGTGGTCGCCATCGAAGGCCCGCTGCCGCCCGGCTGCATGCAGACCGTGTGGCGCGACGACGCGCGCTTTCTCAACACCTACTGGTCCAGCGTGCCCAACAAGCTGGTCTACAGCACCTTCGACTGGGGCATCCGCGACGAGGATGGTTACTACTTCATCCTCGGCCGCACCGACGACGTGATCAACGTGGCCGGCCACCGCCTGGGCACGCGCGAGATCGAGGAGGCCGTGGCCAGCCATCCCAACATTGCCGAGGTGGCGGTGGTGGGCGTTGCCGACCAGCTGAAGGGGCAGGTGGCGATGGCCTTTGCCGTGCTGAAGGATGCCAGCATCCTGGGCGACGAGGCCGCGCTGCTCAAGCTGGAGGGCGAGGTGATGAAGCTCGTCGATGGCTCGCTGGGCGCCGTGGCGCGACCGGCGCGCGTGCGCTTCGTGCACACCTTGCCCAAGACCCGATCCGGCAAACTGCTGCGCCGCGCCGTGCAGGCCGTGTGCGAGGGGCGCGACCCCGGCGACCTGACCACCATGGAAGACCCGACCGCGCTGCAGCAGATCAAGGACATGGTCGGCGGCAAGGCCTGACCGCTTCACCCTGACGCGGGCGTGGTCTTGCGCCGCGGCGGCGGCCCCGGTCACGCCAGCGTCAGGCTTCGGTGGCACAATCGATTTTTGCGAAGTATCCCGGCCCTTCCCAGCCAGTCGCGTCCGCCAACCGGTTCAGCCGTGACGCGGAAGGTTTTTCCACCAGCTTGAGCCTCCTTAAGGGGGTGAAAGGTCAGCGAAGCAATGAGCGAGACGAAATCCGTCTATCAAACCTACCAGGGCAACACCTATCTCTTCGGCGGCAACGCGCCGTATGTCGAGGAGATGTACGAAAACTACCTCGCCAATCCCGGCAGCGTGCCCGATTCGTGGCGCGAGTATTTCGATGCCCTGCAGCACGTGCCCGCCGTCGATGGCAGCAACGCCAAGGACGTGCCGCACCTGCCCGTCATCAACGCCTTTGCCGAGCGCGCCAAGGCCGGCGGCACGCAGGTGGTGCAGGCGTCCGGCGCCGATTCCGAACTTGGCCGCAAGCGCACCGCCGTCCAGCAGCTGATCGCCGCCTACCGCAACGTCGGCGCCCGCTGGGCCGATCTGGACCCGCTCAAACGCGCCGAGCGCCCGCCCATCCCCGAGCTGGAGCCGTCCTTCTACGGCTTCACCGATGCCGACATGGAGACGGTGTTCAACACCAGCAACACCTTCTTCGGCAAGGACACCATGTCGCTGCGCGATCTGCTGAACGCGCTGCGCGAAACCTACTGCGGCACCATCGGCGCCGAGTTCATGTACATCACCGACCAGGGCCAGAAGCGCTGGTGGCAGCAGAAGCTGGAGAGCGCGCGCACCAACCCGCAGCTGGGCGCCGAGCAGAAGATCCACGTGCTGGAGCGCCTGACCGCCGCCGAGGGTCTGGAGCGCTTCCTGCACACCAAGTACGTCGGCCAGAAGCGCTTCTCGCTGGAAGGCGGCGAAAGCTTCATCGTCGCCATGGACGAGCTGGTCAACCAGGCCGGCAAGCAGGGCGTGCAGGAAATCGTGATCGGCATGGCGCACCGCGGGCGCCTGAACGTGCTGGTCAACACGCTGGGCAAGATGCCGGCGATGCTGTTCGCCGAGTTCGACCACACGGCGCCCGAAGACCTGCCCGCCGGTGACGTGAAGTACCACCAGGGCTTCAGCTCCGACGTCAGCACGCCCGGTGGCCCGGTGCACCTGTCGCTGGCCTTCAACCCCTCGCACCTCGAGATCGTCAACCCGGTGGTCGAGGGCAGCGTGCGCGCCCGCCAGGACCGCCGCGGCGACGCCGAGGGCGACAGCGTGCTGCCGGTGCTGGTGCACGGTGACGCCGCCTTTGCCGGCCAGGGCGTGGTGATGGAGACGCTGGCGCTGGCGCAGACGCGCGGCTACTACACCGGCGGCACGGTGCACATCGTCATCAACAACCAGATCGGTTTCACCACCAGCGACCCGCGCGACACGCGCTCGACGCTGTACTGCACCGACGTCGTCAAGATGATCGAGGCGCCGGTACTGCACGTGAACGGCGACGATCCCGAGGCGGTGGTGCTGGCCACGCAACTGGCGCTGCAGTACCGCCAGGACTTCAACCAGGACGTGGTGGTCGACATCGTGTGCTTCCGCAAGCTCGGCCACAACGAGCAGGACACGCCGATGCTGACGCAGCCGCTGATGTACGCCAAGATCGGCAAGCACCCCGGCACCCGCAAGCTGTATGCCGACAAGCTGGTGACCCAGGGCGTGCTCACGCCCGAAGGCCCGGACGAGATGGTGGCCACCTACCGCGCCGCCATGGACGCCGGCAAGCACACCGTGGATCCGGTGCTGACCAACTTCAAGAGCAAGTACGCGGTCGACTGGTCGCCCTTCCTCAACCAGAAGTGGACCGACGCGGCCGAAACCGCCATCCCCTGGCCGAATGGAAGCGCCTGGCCGAGCGCATCACCACCGTGCCCGAGGGCTTCACGGTGCACACCCTGGTGCGCAAGGTGCTGGAAGACCGTGCCGCCATGGGCCGCGGCGACATCAACGTCGACTGGGGCATGGGCGAGCACATGGCCTTTGCCTCGTTGGTCGCCAGCGGCTACCCGGTGCGCCTGTCGGGCGAGGACTGCGGCCGCGGCACCTTCGTGCACCGCCACGCCGTGCTGCACGACCAGAAGCGCGAGAAGTGGGACGTGGGCACCTACGTGCCGCTGGAGCACGTGGCCGACAACCAGGCGCCGTTCACCGTCATCGACTCCATCCTGTCGGAAGAGGCGGTGCTGGGCTTCGAATATGGCTACGCCTCCAACGACCCCAACACGCTGGTGATCTGGGAAGCGCAGTTCGGCGACTTCGCCAACGGCGCCCAGGTGCTCATCGACCAGTTCATCGCCTCGGGCGAGGTCAAGTGGGGCCGCATCAACGGCATCACGCTGATGCTGCCGCACGGCTACGAAGGCCAGGGGCCGGAGCACTCCTCCGCGCGGCTCGAGCGCTTCATGCAGCTCTCGGCCGACACCAACATGCAGGTGGTGCAGCCCACCACGGCCAGCCAGATCTTCCACGTGCTGCGCCGCCAGATGATCCGCCCGCTGCGCAAGCCGCTGATCATCATGACGCCCAAGAGCCTGCTGCGCAACAAGGACGCCACCTCGCCCCTGTCCGAGTTCACCAAGGGCGGCTTCCAGACCGTCATCGGCGACCAGGGCAGCCTCAAGGCCGACAAGGTCAAGCGCGTCATCGCCTGTTCCGGCAAGGTGTATTACGACCTGGCCAAGCGGCGCGAGGAAAGGGCATGGACGACGTCGCCATCCTGCGCGTCGAGCAGCTCTATCCGTTCCCGCACAAGGCGTTCGCGGCCGAACTCAAGAAGTACCCCAATGCCACCGAAGTCGTGTGGTGCCAGGACGAGCCGCAGAACCAGGGCGCCTGGTTCTTCGTGCAGCACTACATCCACGAGAACATGGCCGCGGGCCAGAAGCTGGGCTACGCCGGCCGTGCCGCCTCGGCATCGCCCGCCGTGGGCTACGCGCACCTGCACCAGGACCAGCAGAAGGCGCTGATCGACGCCGCGTTTGGCCGCCTCAAGGGCTTTGCGCTTCAAAAATAAGAGCTGCCAGCGCCCGACGGACGGGCGCTGCAGCCGTTTTTAATTCTCAAACCCTGTCGTTGAACTGCATCACACACCACTGGAAGAATTCAAATGGCTATCGTTGAAGTCAAAGTCCCCCAACTGTCCGAATCCGTGGCCGAGGCCACGCTGCTGCAGTGGAAGAAGAAGTCGGGCGAGGCCGTCGCCGTCGATGAAATCCTGATCGAGGTCGAGACCGACAAGGTCGTGCTCGAAGTGCCCGCGCCCGCCGCCGGCGTGCTGACCGAGATCGTCGAGGCCGACGGCGCCACCGTGGTGGCCGACCAGCTGCTGGCCCGCATCGACACCGAAGCCGTGGCCGGCGCCGCCGCGCCCGCGCCGGCTGCAGCGCCAGCCGCTGCCGCCGCACCCGCAGCGGCCCCCGCGGCTGCACCCGCCGCCGCGGGTGGCAGCAAGGCCGGCATCGCCATGCCCGCCGCCGCCAAGCTGATGGCCGACAACCAGCTGGCCGCCGGCAGCGTGCCCGGCACCGGCAAGGACGGCCGCGTGACCAAGGGCGACGTGCTGGCCGCCGTGGCTGGCGGTGGGGCCAAGGCGCCCGCCGCCATCCCCACCGGCGTGCCGTCCAAGGCGCTGCCCCAGGTGGCCGGCCCGGCCACGCCCGACCTGGGCGACCGCCCCGAGCAGCGCGTGCCCATGACGCGCCTGCGCGCCCGCGTGGCCGAGCGCCTGTTGCAATCGCAATCCACCAACGCCATCCTCACCACGTTCAACGAGGTGAACATGCAGCCGGTGATGGACATGCGCAAGCGCTTCCAGGAGAAGTTCGAGAAGGAGCACGGCGTCAAGATCGGCTTCATGAGCTTCTTCGTGAAGGCCGCCGTGCATGCGCTCAAGAAGTACCCGGTGCTGAACGCCAGCGTGGACGGCAACGACATCGTCTACCACGGCTACTTCGACATCGGCATCGCCGTCGGCTCGCCCCGCGGCCTGGTGGTGCCGATCCTGCGCAACGCCGACCAGATGAGCTTTGCCGACATCGAGAAAAAGATCGCCGAGTTCGGCGCCAAGGCGCGCGACGGCAAGCTGGGTATCGAGGAGATGACCGGCGGCACCTTCTCCATCAGCAACGGCGGCGTGTTCGGCTCGATGATGTCCACCCCCATCATCAACCCGCCGCAGTCGGCCATCCTGGGCGTGCACGCCACCAAGGATCGTGCCGTGGTCGAGAACGGCCAGGTCGTGGTGCGCCCGATGAACTACCTCGCCATGTCCTACGACCACCGCATCATCGACGGCCGCGAGGCCGTGCTGGGCCTGGTGGCGATGAAGGAGGCGCTGGAAGATCCGGCGCGCCTGCTGTTCGATATTTAAGCGGAAAACGACACGGCCCTTGATCGGGCCGTGTTCTTGTGGGCGGCTTCGCCCGGTTCGAGAAGATTCATCATGAGCAACAAACAATTCGACGTCATCGTCATCGGCGCTGGCCCCGGCGGCTACATCGGCGCCATTCGCGCCGCCCAGCTGGGCATGAATGTGGCCTGCATCGACGAGTGGAAAACCGCCGATGGCAAGCCCGCGCCCGGCGGCACCTGCACCAACGTGGGCTGCATCCCGTCAAGGCGCTGCTGCAATCTTCGGAGCATTACGAGCACGCCGGCAAGCACTTTGGCGAGCATGGCATCAGCTTGAGTAACCTGAAGATGGACGTGGCCAAGATGATTGGCCGCAAGGACGCGGTCGTGAAGCAGAACAACGACGGCATCCTGTACCTGTTCAAGAAGAACAAGGTCACGTTCTTCCACGGCCGTGGCTCGTTCGTGAAAGCCGTTGATGGCGGCTACGAGATCGCTGTCGCCGGCGACAAGCCCGAGACGCTGACGGCCAAGCAGGTCATCGTCGCCACCGGCTCCGACGCGCGCCCGCTGCCGGGCGTGGCCTTCGACGAAGAGACCATCCTCAGCAACGACGGCGCCCTGCGCATCGGTGCCGTGCCCAAGAAGCTGGGCGTGATCGGCTCCGGCGTGATCGGCCTGGAGATGGGCAGCGTGTGGCGCCGCGTGGGCGCCGACGTGACGGTGCTCGAAGGCCTGCCGACCTTCCTGGGTGCGGTCGATGAGCAGATCGCCAAGGAGGCCAAGAAGGCGCTCGACAAGCAGGGCCTGAAGATCGAACTGGGCGTGAAGGTGGGCGAGGTCAAGACCGGCAAGAAGGGCGTCAGCGTGGCCTACACCAACGCCAAGGGCGAGGCGCAGACGCTGGAAGTCGACAAGCTCATCGTCTCCGTCGGCCGTGTGCCCAACACCAACGGCCTGAACCCCGAGGCCGTGGGTTTGAAGCTGGACGAGCGCGGCGCCATCGTGGTCGACGACGACTGCAAGACCAACCTGCCCGGCGTGTGGGCGGTGGGCGACGTGGTGCGTGGCCCCATGCTGGCGCACAAGGCCGAGGAAGAGGGCGTGGCCGTGGCCGAGCGCATCGCCGGCCAGCACGGGCACGTCGATTTCAACCTGGTGCCGTGGGTCATCTACACCAGCCCCGAGATCGCCTGGGTCGGCAAGACCGAGCAGCAGCTGAAAGCCGAGGGCGTGAAGTACAAGGCCGGCACCTTCCCCTTCATGGCCAACGGCCGCGCACGCGCGCTGGGCGACACCACGGGCATGGTCAAGTTCCTGGCCGATGCGGCGACGGACGAGATTCTGGGTGTGCACATCGTCGGCCCGATGGCATCTGAGTTGATTGCCGAAGCCTGCGTGGCCATGGCCTTCCGCGCCAGCAGCGAGGACATCGCGCGCATCTGCCACGCGCACCCCAGCTTGAGCGAGTCGGTGAAGGAAGCCGCGCTGGCGGTGGACAAGCGCACCCTCAACTTCTGACCGGCCGGCGGCCGCGTGGCGCCAGAACAGGCGATAGCCATTTGGCGCCATTTTGAGGTATGAAAAAAGAGCTGCTTGCGCCCGCTGCTTGGGCGAGAAAGCCGTTTTTTGATACTGAAAAATTCAAGAAGTTACCCCCTTTTTTCGTTGCCCCAACGCTTTCATGCCCGCGGCGCGGCGGCGGCAGGGCGGGGCGGGCTGAAGACGGATGGAGCCGCGGAGCGAGCGACAAAGCATGAACACTGTGCGTGACGCCTACGAGGCCGAGCTGAAGGCGCGGGGCTTTCAAAGCGACCCGGCGCAGCTGCGCGCCGTCGATGCGCTGCAGCGCTGCGCCGACGAGTGGGCGGCGTACAAGGACAGGCGCTCCAACCGCCTGAAGAAGCTCTTCAACCACCCCGACATCCCGAAGGGCGTGTACATGTACGGCGGCGTCGGCCGCGGCAAGAGCTTTCTGATGGATTGCTTCTTCAACGCCGTGCCGATCAAGCGCAAGACGCGGCTGCACTTTCACGAGTTCATGCGCGAGGTGCACCGCGAGCTGGCCGCGCTGCAGGGCACCGTGAACCCGCTGGACGAGCTGGGCAGGCGCATGGCGGCCAAGTTCAAGCTGATCTGTTTCGACGAGTTCCACGTCGCCGACATCACCGACGCCATGATCCTGCACCGCCTGCTGGTGGCGCTGTTCGACAACGGCGTGGGCTTCGTCACCACCAGCAACTTCCAGCCCGACGACCTGTACCCCGGCGGCCTGCACCGCGACCGCATCCTGCCCGCCATAGCGCTGCTGAACGCGCGCATGGAGGTGGTCAATGTCGACAACGGCACCGACTACCGCCGCCGCACGCTGGAGCAGGTCGAGCTTTATCACACCCCGCTCGGCCCCGCCGCCGATGCGGCCATGGACGACGCCTTCAACCGTCTGGCCGCCAACGCGCGCGACGACGACCCGGTGCTGCACATCGAGGCGCGCCAGATCACCGCGCGGCGCCGTGCCGGCGGCGTGGTGTGGTTCGACTTCCGCAAGCTGTGCGGCGGCCCGCGCTCGCAGAACGACTACCTGGAGATCGCCAGCCAGTTCCACACCGTGCTGCTGTCGGGCGTGCCGCACATGCCGGTGCGCATGGCCAGCGAGGCGCGGCGCTTCACCTGGCTGGTGGACGTGCTGTACGACCGCCGATGCAAGTTCATCCTCTCGGCCGCCGTGGCGCCCGAGCTGCTGTACACCGAAGGTCCGCTGGCGCACGAGTTTCCGCGCACCGTCTCGCGCCTCAACGAAATGCAGTCGGCCGAGTACCTGGCGCTGGAGCACCGCACCGTGGATACTCAGATCACATGAACCGCGCCATTCACCTGCTTGCCGTGCTCGTTGTGGCGGGCGTCGCCGGCTGCGCCTCGCGCGGCGCCACCGATGCGGCGCCCGAGTCGGCAGCCGTACCCGCGCCGGTCACCGTGGCCATGCCCGCCCACCTGGCCGACAAGGACTTCGCGCCCTGGCTGCAAGGCGAGCGCAGCCGCATCGCCAGCGCCCGCAGCGCGGCGCAGCAGCGCTTTCACGATGCCGAACTGGCCTGCTGGCGCCGCTTTGCCGTCAACGACTGCGTGCGCAAGGCGCGTGTCGAACGCCGCACCGCCATGGACCAGCTGCGCCAGGAAGAGTTGCTGCTCAACGAGATGGAGCGCCAGCGCCGCACCGCCGAGCGCCTGCGCCAGCTGGAGCAGAAGCAGCAAAAAGCCGCCCCTTGAGGCGGCTTTTTCTTGAGGCAGTGCGGGCGTTCGGCGCGCCCGCAGCCTTCAGCGCAGCGGCGCGAAGGCCGAGCCGACCACCGGCTTGTTGTCGGTCAGCGGCTCCACCTTCACGATGGCCAGCGACAGGTTGTCGCCCCCGCCCATGGCGCGCGTGCGCGCCTTGTCGACCAGCTCGCTGGCCTCGCGCGGCGGCAGCGAGTTCAGCACCGAGCCCAGCTCCTCGGTGGTGAAGTAGTGCCACAGCCCGTCGGTGCAGGCCAGCAGCGCATCGCCGATCTGCAGCTGCGGGATGAAGTGGGCGTCCAGCCGCGGCTCGTCCTCGGTGCCCAGGCAGCTCAGCAGCACGTTCGACTTGGGATGCACCGAGGCCTCTTCCTCGCTCATCTCGCCCTGGTCCACCAGCGCCTGCACGTACGACTGGTCCTTGGTGCGGCGCACCAGCGTGGGCCCGCGGAAGTGGTACAGGCGCGAATCGCCCGTGTGCACCCAGTGGCATTCGCCGCCGGGGTTGATGAGGAAGGCCGCCATGGTGCTGTGCGGTTCCTGCTCGGCGGCGATGGCGGTGAGCTTGATCACCAGGTGCGCCTCTTCGCCCACCTGGCGCAGCAGCGATGCCGGGTCTTCGTTCTCGGGCGCAAAGCGCTCGAACAGCTGGCGCGAGGTCAGCAGAACCTGGTCGGATGCCTTGCGCCCGCCGGTGCGCCCGCCCATGCCGTCGGCTACCACGCCCATCACGCAGCCGGCGATGCGCGGGTGGGCGAACAGGCCCACCTGGTCCTGCTGGTATTCGCGGTCTCCCTTGTGCAGGCCGGTGGCGGCGCTGAGTCGATAGCCTTTGTCCATGTTCTCTTGGGGCCTGGCGGCCATGCGTGGTCGTCAAGGCCGTATTATTGAACGAAGTCCGAGCGACTTCCGTTTTTGTAGCTTTCCAGTGACGGCCAACCTGCATTCCCCTGAACGCCAGCTGATCGAACTGCGCATCGAGCACGCCGATCTCGACGCCTCGATCGACCGCCTGAGCGCGCAATCGCCCGTCGACCAGCTGATGCTGCAGCGCCTGAAGAAGCGCCGCCTGGCCCTGCGCGATGTCATCGCGCGGCTCGAGGCGGCGCTCGACCCCAAAGAGCCCGCATGAGCACGCCCCTGCAGCAGGCGGTGCAATCCACTTTGCCGACCACGGCCCGCTGGCACAGGCGGCCGAGGGCTTCGTGGCGCGCGATGGGCAGATGCGGCTGGCCGAGGCCGTGGCGCGCACCATTGAGCAGGGCGGCGTGCTGGTGGCCGAGGCCGCCACCGGCGTCGGCAAGACCTTCGCCTACCTGGTGCCGGCCCTGCTGTCGGGCGAGCGCGTGCTGCTGTCCACCGCCACCAAGACGCTGCAGGACCAGCTGTTCGGGCGCGACCTGCCGCGCCTGGCGCGCGCGCTGGGCGTGCCGGTGCGCACCGCGCTGCTCAAGGGCGCGCCAGCTACCTGTGCCTGCACCGGCTGGAGTTTGCGGGCGAAAGCGTTGCCGGCTCGGCACCGCACCTGCGCCACGCGCTATCGAAAGTGGAGCGATGGTCGAAGACCACGCGCACGGGCGATCTGGCCGAATTGCCGGGGTTGGACGAGCGCTCGCCCGTCATCCCGCTGGTCACCAGCACGCGCGAGAACTGCCTGGGCGCTGAGTGCCCCAGGTTCCGCGCCTGCCACGTCAACCTGGCGCGGCGCGAGGCGCTGGCGGCCGACCTGGTGGTCATCAACCACCACCTGTTCTTCGCTGACCTGGCGATCCGCGAATCCGGCATGGCCGAGCTGCTGCCCACGGTGCGCGTGGTGGTGTTCGACGAGGCGCATTCGCTCAACGAGACCGGCATCCAGTTCCTCGGGCAGCAATTGGCCACCGGGCAGCTGCTGGACTTCGCCCGCGATCTGCTGGGCGCCGGCCTGCAGCAGGCGCGCGGCCTGTGCGACTGGACACAGCTGGCCAGCGGCGCGGAGATGGCCGCGCGCCAGCTGCGCATGGCCGCCGGACAGGTGCGCGGCGCCAGCCGCCTGCGCTGGACGGGCGAGGCGCCTGATGGCGTGGAGCCGGGCGAATGGCAGGCCAGCCTGGCGCGACTGCACACGGCGCTGCAGGCCGCCGCCGCCGCGCTCGACACCGTGAGCGAGCTGGCCCCGACTTCGTGCGCCTGCACGAGCGCGCGCTGGCGCTGGCTGCGCGTGTGCAGCGTTTCGCGGCGCCGTGCGACGTGGCGCTGGTGCGCTGGGCCGACGTGAGCCAGTCGCTGCGCCTGGTCGAGTCGCCGCTCGACATTGCCGAGACGGTGCGCACGCGCCTGCTGCCCGCGCCCGATGCCGAAGGCCGCCCGCGCGCCTGGGTGTTCGTCTCGGCCACGCTGGGCGACGACGAGCGCCTGCGCTGGTTCACCGAGCCCTGCGGCCTGCAGCAGGCCGAGGTGCTGCGCATCGGCAGCCCTTTCGACTACGCGCGCCAGGCCGCGCTGTACGTGCCGTCGCACATCGTGCGCCCCAACGACCCGGCGCACAGCGCTGACGTGGCGCGCCTGGCGGGCGACGCGGCGGCACGCCTGGGCGGCCGCACCATGGTGCTGACCACCGCGCTGCGCGCGCTGCGCAGCATTGGCGAGGCGCTGGCGGAGCGCTTTCCCGCCGGCTCGGGCATTGAGGTGCTGGTGCAGGGCCAATTGCCCAAGCGCGTGCTGATGGACCGCTTTCGCGCCGGCAACGCGGGCGGGCGGCCCGGCTGTGTGCTGGTGGCTTCGGCCTCGTTCTGGGAGGGCATCGACATGCCGGGCGAGGCGCTGCAACTGGTGGTCATCGACAAGCTGCCCTTCCCGCCGCCGGGCGACCCGCTGGTCGAGGCACGCTGCCGCCGCATCGAAAGCGAAGGCCGCAGCGCCTTTGCCGACTATTCGGTGCCCGAGGCGGCCGTGGCCCTCAAGCAGGGCGCTGGCCGCCTGATCCGGCGCGAGACCGACACCGGCCTGCTGGTCATCTGCGACACCCGCCTGACCCAGATGGGCTACGGCCGCCGCCTGCTGGCCGCGCTGCCGCCGATGCGGCGCCTGGCAACGGCGCCCGATTTCGATGCCGCGCTGCGGGCGTTGGTGGAGCAGGGTGCTTCAGAAAGGAGCTGCTTGCGCTGGATGATTGGGTATTTCAATATGCTTTGATATTGAAATCGCCGAACGACCAGCGCAAGCAGCTATCTTTGTAGGAGCGGCCTTGGCCGCGATGCAGCGCATCGCCCTGCACAAACGCCCATCGCGGGCAAGCCCGCTCCCACAGCAGGCCAAGGCCATCGTCAGCCGAGGATCGAAAGACAAGGAATCGAACGGCCGCGGAGCAGGCCACGCCAGCGACAGCCGTGCGCGGACCTGTGCCGCGCACCGGCTGTGTCCCCTTCCCGCGAAGCGCAGCGCAGCGAGAGAAGGGAAGCGGCGTCAGCCGCTCAGGGGTTGTCACCAGATCTGCCACCACGGCTTGTCCGGTCCGCGGAAGCCGCGCGTCAGGTACACGCTGTTGGGGTAGTTCTGGTCCAGCACGCGCTTGCTGTCGTCGCGCAGATCGTTCATGCCCAGCTTGTCGTAGGCCTGGGTCAGGATGTAGAGCGCTTCTTCCAGCGCCGGCGCGTCGCGGTAGTCGGCAATGGCCTGCTGCGCGCGGTTGACGGCGGCCACGTAGGCACCGCGCTGGTAGTAGTAGCGCGCCACGTGCACCTCGTACTGCGCCAGCGCATTCACGGTGTAGCGCATGCGCGCGCGGGCATCGGGCGTGTAGCGCGAATCGGGGAAGCGCGTGACCAGTTCGTTGAACGACTCGAAGGCTTCCTTGGCGGCCTTCTGGTCGCGCTCGGACAAGTCCTGCCGCGACAGGAAGGCGAATAGCCCCAGCTCGTCGTTGAAGTTGATCACGCCCTTCATGTACAGCGCGTAGTCAATCGCCGGGCTGGCTGGGTGCAGGCGCATGAAGCGGTCGAGCGTGGCGATGGCCTCGGCCTTCTGGCCGTCCTTGAACTGCGCGTAGGCCTTGTCCAGCTGCGCCTGCTGCGCCAGCGGCGTGCCGGCGGCGCGGCCTTCCAGCGTCTCGTACAGCGGGATGGCCTTGTCCCAGGCGCCGGAATTGAGTTCGTCCTTGGCTTCGGCGTGGATGCGGTTGGGGCTCCAGCCGGCGGTCTTGTCGACGGGCTTGGTGGAGCAGGCTGACAGCAGCGCGGCCAGTGTCAGAACTGCGGCGCTGGCAGCCGATAATCGGGCACGTTGCATCAGTGGCAAACCTCTTGAATCAAGCTCGGTCCATTATATCGACGCCCCCTCTGGCGAAGGGGCCCGGCGCCGGGGCGGCCGAGGTGGACGACGAACTCGCCGACGAGGCCTCGGCCTCCGAATCGCGCACGCTGGCGGTGCCCGCCACGCACCATGGCGACCGGCTGGACCGCACGCTGGCAGCGCTGGTGCCCGAGTTCTCGCGCAACTACCTGAGCCAGTTGGTCGAAGGCGGCGCAGCGCAGGTCAACGGCCGCGCCATCACCAAACCGGCCCACAAGGTGCGCGCGGCCGATCAGGTTGTTATCGAACTGCGCCCCACGCCCATGAGCCAGGCTTTCGTGCCGCAGGCCATGCCGCTGGCCGTGGTGTACGAGGACGAGCACCTGGCCGTCATCGACAAGCCCGCCGGCCTGGTGGTGCACCCAGCACCGGGCCACTGGAGCGGCACGCTGCTCAACGGCCTGTTGGCGCGCGACGACAAGGCCCGGCAGCTGCCGCGCGCCGGCATCGTGCACCGCCTGGACAAGGACACCAGCGGGCTGATGGTCGTCGCCCGCTCGCGCCCGGCCATGGACGCGCTGGTGGCGCGCATCGCCGCGCGCGAGGTGCGGCGCGAATACCTGGCGCTGGCGCACCGGCCGTGGAGTGGCCCGGCGCAGCGCGAAGTCGACGCGCCCATCGGCCGCGACCCGCGCAACCGCCTGCGCATGGCCGTGGTCGACCTGGAGCGGAACGCCGGCAAGCCGGCGCAGACGCTGTTCACGCTGCTGCAGAACGCGGAGCCGTTCTGCCTGCTGCGCTGCCTGCTGCGCACGGGCCGCACGCACCAGATCCGCGTGCACCTGGCCCACCTGGGCCATCCGCTGGTGGCCGATGCGCTGTACGGCGGCGCGCCCGCGGCGGGGCTGGCGCGGCAGGCGCTGCATGCGCGGCGGCTGGCGTTCGCGCACCCCATCACCGGCCAGGCGCTTGATTTCAGCGCGCCGCTGCCGGCTGACCTGGCGGCGGCGCTGGCGGCCTGCGGCCTTACAATGCCCGCAGACGACACAGCCACGTGACTGGCGCCACGGCGATACGAATCGCACCGTTCGGCGCCGCGCCGTTTCGCTGCCGACGCCGCGTGAGCGGCCCGCCTTCCACGCCATCCTGAACCCGCACGCGACACACCCGCGTGCCCCCACACAGAGCCCGTCACCGTGAATTCAGTGGACGCCAAGCGCATCCTTGAAACCGCCCTGATCTGCGCGCAGCAGCCCATGCCGCTGCGCGAGTTCCGCGTGCTGTTCGACGACCAGGTCGGCCCCGACACCCTGAAGAACCTGCTGCTGGAGCTGCAGGACGACTGGGCGCAGCGCGGCGTCGAGCTGGTGCAGGTGGCCAGCGGCTGGCGCTTTCAGAGCCGGCCCGAGATGCGCGAATACCTCGACCGCCTGCACCCCGAGAAACCGCCCAAGTACACCCGCGCCACGTTGGAGACGCTGGCCATCATCGCCTACCGCCAGCCGGTGACGCGCGGCGACATCGAGGACATCCGCGGCGTCACCGTCAACTCGCAGCTCATCAAGCAGCTGGAGGACCGCGGCTGGGTCGAGGTGATCGGCCACCGCGAGACCGTGGGCCGGCCCGGCCTTTACGCCACCACGCGCCAGTTCCTGGACGATCTGGGGCTGGAATCGCTGGACCAGTTGCCGATGCTGGAATCGCCCAGCGAGCAGGCGGCCAGCATGTTCGACGCGCTGGGGGTTGAGGGCGAGGCGGCCGCAGACGTGGGCGCCGAGTCGCCTGCTGCCGATGCGGATGCTGAGATGGCGCAGGCGCCCGAAGCGGCCGAAACAGCGGAACCCGTGGTCGCCGAAGCTGCCCTCGCAGCCCACGCCGCCCACGCCGCCGAGACGGTGTTCACGGATGGCGTGCCAGATGAACCGGAGTTCGCGGCCGGGCCGGTGCTGCCCGACGGCGAAGCAGTGACCGCTGTCGAAGCGCCCCCGTGGCCGATGGCCTGGACGCGCCGCCGGAGCTGGAGCGCGAGCCAGAGCCCGCACCTGAACCGGATGCCCACACCGCAGCCGATGCCATGCCCGAGGTCGACACCGATCTGCCGTCGCCTGACGATCTGCCCACTCCCGCCGACCACCCCGAAACGCCGTCCGACGACGCCCCTCCTTCCACCGACGAAGAGCAGCCATGAATCCCGACGAGCCGAACGAGTTGACCCCGCCGGCGCCTGACGCAGCACCCACGCCCCGTCCTGCACGGGCGAAGAAAAAATGGCTCCAGCGCCCGTGGATCAAGCGCCGGAAACTATTGAAAACGAAGCAACTGAAGCGCCTGCCGCTGAGCCGGAAGCGATCAATCCGAAGACGACGCGTTCTAGGAAAAAGTGGCTCCAGCGCCCGTGGATCAAGCGCCGGGCGCTACTGAAAACGAAGCTCCAGCGTCGTCGCCCGAGGTGGCTGAAGAAGTGACAGCCGCGCCACCCGTCGAGGCCGCGCCTGTGTCGGAGGCAACGCCTGCAGAAACGCCCGAGAGTGCCGTCAGCGCTGCCGATGCCTCATCACCCGTTGAAGCCGCTGCCCAGCCGACTGAGAAGCCCGCCCGCCCCGAAGCCCCCGAGCAACCCGTCGCGTTCGACGACGTCGTCTCTGGCCGCTTCGACGCCGAGGCCGACGCACCCGCCGCTCTTCCGAAGCGCGTGCTGCTGCCGCAGCCCGAGCAGCCGAAGCTGCACAAGGTGCTGGCGCAGGCCGGCCTGGGCTCGCGGCTGGAGATGGAGCAGCTGATCCTGGAAGGCCGCATCAGCGTCAACAACCAGCCGGCGCACATCGGCCAGCGCATCCAGTTCGGCGACACGGTCAAGATCAACGGCCGGCCGGTCAAGCTGCGCATCGCCCCGCCGCCGGCGCGCGTGCTGGCCTACCACAAGCCGGTGGGCGAGGTGGTGACGCACGACGACCCGCAGAACCGCCCCACCGTGTTCCGCAAGCTGCCGCGCCTGCAGCCGGGGCAGGGCAAGTGGCAGAACGTCGGCCGGCTCGACCTGAACACCGAGGGCCTGCTGCTGTTCACCAACTCGGGCGAGCTGGCCAACCGGCTGATGCACCCGCGCTTCGGCCTGGAGCGCGAATACGCCGTGCGCGTGCTGGGCGCCTTGAGCGATGAAGAAAAGCAGCGCCTGCTGGACGGCGTGCCGCTGGACGACGGCATGGCGCAGTTCGGCTCGATCAAGGAAGAGGGCACCGGCGAAGGCGCCAACCAGTGGTACCGCGTGACCATCAGCGAAGGGCGCAACCGCGAGGTGCGCCGCATGATCGAATCGGTGGGCCACGCCGTCAGCCGGCTGATCCGCATCCGCTACGGCGCCATGATGCTGCCACGCGGCCTGCGCCGCGGCATGTGGATGGAACTGGGCGAGCGCGACATCCGCGCGCTGGGCGAGGCCTCGGGCACGCCCGAGCGCGTCATCCGCGGCGCGCCCGAGCCGCGTCCAAAGCCGCAGGATCAGCCGCGCCGCGCCCGCAGCGACCGCGGCCGGGGCAGCGGCCCGCGCCCCAACGTCGCCGGCGGCCGCCCGCAGGACGATGCGCCGCGCCCCTTTGCCGGCGGCCCGCGCCGCCGCAGCGGTGGCGGCGGGCAGGGCGGCGGTGCCGGTGGTGGCAACCAGCCCGATCCGCTGAAAACCTCGCAGGGCTACATCGGTGCCGACAGCTTTCAGCGCCAGCGCGCGCAGGGCCGGGGCAAGCCGGGCGGTGGTGGCGGTGGCCGGCGTGGCGGTGGCGGGCGGCGCGGTTAGTATGGTTTTGATAGCTGCTTGCGCACGTATTGAAACGATTTCAGATAGTTTTCTATCTGAAATCGTTTTATAACCAGCGCAAGCAGCTATGGTTATTGATGATGGCGGGGTGCGGCCAACCCTGGCTCAGGCGCCGTTCATGGCCCCGCCGCCGTGCAGTGCAACCCGCCCCGGCCGCGGCGTCGTCACGGCCCGCTGGTTAGAATGAAGGGCTTTGCCCAGGCGGGCAAACACCGATTCCCGAAACCACAGGAAAACATCCTCAACATGGCTACCGAACGCACCCTTTCCATCATCAAGCCCGACGCCGTCGCCAAGAACGTCATCGGCCAGATCTACGCCCGTTTCGAGGCCGCCGGCCTGAAGGTCATCGCTGCCCGCATGCAGCACCTGTCGCAGCGCGAGGCCGAGCAGTTCTACGCCGTGCACAAGGAGCGTCCCTTCTTCAAGGACTTGGTGGACTTCATGGTCTCCGGCCCGGTGATGATCCAGGTGCTGGAAGGCGAGGGCGCCATCGCCAAGAACCGCGAGCTGATGGGCGCCACCGACCCCAAGAAGGCCGACAAGGGCACCATCCGCGCCGACTTCGCCGACAGCATCGACGCCAACGCCGTGCACGGCTCCGACGCGCCCGAGACGGCCGCTGTCGAAGTGGCGTTCTTCTTCCCCGGCTTGGCCATCTACAGCCGATAAGGCCATCGAAAGGCGGCCTGACGCAGCATGACGACCCCGTCAACCTGCTCGACTTCGACCTGGAAGGCCTGGCCGCCTATTGCGAAACGCTGGGTGAAAAGCGCTTTCGCGCCACCCAGCTGTTCCGCTGGATTCACCAGCGCGGCGTGGCCGATTTCAGCCAGATGAGCGATCTGGCCAAGTCGCTGCGCGAGAAGCTGGCCGGCAAGGCGCAGGTCACCGCGCTGCCCGTCATCAGCCAGCACGAATCGGCCGACGGCACCATCAAGTGGCTGTTCGACGTCGGTGGTGGCAACGCCATCGAAGGCGTGTTCATTCCAGAGGATGATCGCGGCACGCTGTGCGTGTCATCGCAAGCGGGCTGCGCGGTGGGCTGCCGCTTCTGCTCCACCGGCCACCAGGGCTTCAGCCGCAACCTGACCACGGCCGAGATCGTGGCGCAGCTGTGGTTTGCCGAGCACTTCCTGCGCCGGCACCTGAAGACCGAAGAGCGTGTCATCTCCAACGTGGTGATGATGGGCATGGGCGAGCCGCTACAAAATTATGATCGCCTGGTGCCCGCGCTGCGCACCATGCTGGACGACCATGGCTACGGCCTGTCGCGCCGCCGCGTCACGGTGTCCACCTCGGGCGTGGTGCCGATGATCGAGCGCCTGGCGCGCGACTGTCCGGTGGCGCTGGCGGTGTCGCTGCACGCACCCACCGACGAGTTGCGCAGCCACCTGGTGCCGCTCAACCGCAAATACCCCATCGATGAACTGCTGCGCACCTGCACCGCCTACTTGGCCGCGGCGCCGCGCGACTTCATCACCTTTGAATACTGCATGCTCGACGGCGTCAACGACCAGCCCGAGCACGCCCAGGCGCTGATCGCCCTGATGCGCCGGCACGGCGCCGACGGCCTGCGCGCCAAGTTCAACCTGATTCCCTTCAACCCGTTCCCGCAATCGGGCCTCACGCGCTCGCCGATGGCGCGCGTGCTGGCCTTCGGCAAGCTGCTGAACGATGCGGGCATCGTCACCACCGTGCGCAAGACGCGCGGCGACGACATCGACGCCGCCTGCGGCCAGCTGGCCGGCGACGTGCAGGACCGCACCCGCGTGCAGGACCGCATCGCCAGACAGCGCACCATCGTGCTGCACCAGGTGCCGACCCCGCCGGCCACGGCGGCGCAGAGAAAGGTTGTTCCATGAACATTCATCCATTCCGCCCGGCCATGCCGTCCCGTCGCTGGCTGCTGGCCCTGGCCTGGGCCGGCCTGGCGGCGCTGGCGGGCGGCTGCGCCACGCAGCCCGGCGGCGACATCCCGCCCGAGTTGCAGACCGCCTCCGACGAATCCGACGCCCGCAAGCGCGCCCGCACGCGCCTGGCGCTGGCGGCGGGCTATTACGAGAACGGCCAGCACATGGTGGCGCTGGACGAGCAGAAGCGCGCCCTGCAGGCCGACCCGAACTACCCCGACGCCTACAACCTGGGCGGGCTGATCTACATGGCGCTGGGCGACAACGCGCTGGCCATCTCCAACTTCCAGCGCGCCATCGCCCTCAACCCGCGCGACGGTAACGCCATGCACAACCTGGGCTGGCTGCACTGCCAGGCCGGGCGCTACGACGACGCCACGCAGGCCTTCCAGCGCGCCGTCGCCGTGCCCACCTACCAGGACCGCGCCAAGACCCTGATGGCGCAGGGCGTGTGCCAGGCGCGTGCCGGCGACACCGCCGGCGCCGAGAAGACACTGATGCACTCCTACGAGCTGGACGCCGGCAACCCCGTGACGGCGTTCAACCTGTCGCAGCTGCTGTACAACCGCGGCGACTACAACCGCGCGCAGTTCTACATTCGCCGCCTGAACAACTCCGACCTGGCCAACGCCGAATCGCTGTGGCTGGGCATCAAGGTGGAGCGCCGCATGAACAACCGCCAGGCCATGGAGCAGTTGGCCTCGCAGCTGCGCCGCCGCTTCCCGCAATCGCGCGAGCTGCTGTCCTATGAACGGGGGCTTTCGATGAGTGAGCGCACCTCCGGGTTTCACGACAGCACGGTGGCCGCGCCCGGCACGCAGCCCGCACCGCTGGCGCCTGCCGACGGTGCCGTGCCGCCGGCATCGGCCGGCCAGATGCTGCGCCAGCTGCGCGAATCGGCGGGTGTCGACCCGATGCTGCTGGCCAGCGCCATGAAGGTGTCGCCGCAGAAGCTTGAAGCGCTGGAGAACGACCGGCTCGACCTGCTGCCCGACGTGACCTTCGCCCGCGGCCTGGCCTCGGCCATCTGCCGAGCCTTCGGCACCGACCCGGCGCCGGTGCTCGAGCGCATGCCCGTGTCCGCGCCCGGCCTGCGCCCCGCTGGGCAGAGCCTGAACCAGCCCTTCCGCCGCACCGGCGACCGGCCGGCGCCCGTGCTGGCCAGCACCTTCTCCAAGCCCCTGCTCATCGCGGTGGTGGGTTTGCTGCTGGGCGCGGCGGCGCTGTACTTTCTGCCCACGCTGCCGATCCAGCTGGGTGCGCCGCCGGCCACGGTGCCCGCGGGCGACGGCACGGTGCGCGAGAGCGTCGAGCCGGCGGTCGCGCCGCCGGCCGAACCGCTGGCCCCGGCCGAGATGCCGGCCGGCGCCGCATCGGCCGAGCAGGTGGTGCCGCAGCCCGCGCCGGCAGCGCCGGCTTCGGCAGCAGCCGCTGCCACGGCCGTGGGTGACGACCTGATCCATTTCGCCGCCAAGGCCGAGACCTGGCTGACGGTGCGCGATGCGGCGGGCAAGCAGCTCATCAACCGTGCGCTGGCCGCCGGCGAAGCCCTGGGCCTGAGCGGCGAGGTGCCCCTGTCCGTCACCATCGGACGCAAGGACGCAGTGGACGTGACCGTGCGCGGCGAGCCGTTCGACCACCGCAGCCTGAGCAAGACCACCGTTTCCCGCTTCCAGATCAAATGACGCTCCCCTGAGTCGCCTGCGGCGCCTTCCCCTGGGGGACAACGCTGGACGCCGGGGGACCCCGGCGTCGGCGTTCGCGCATGGCCTGCTCCGCGGCCGTTTGAAAGGGCTTGCTGCGCAGCCCTGAGTCAACAGGGTGCGGGTGTGCTGTTTCGGAGAAACCGATGAAGCCTGAAGTTCAAGAGCCCATCGCTGTCGCTGCGCCCGCCGCGCGCCGCTCGCGCCAGGGTCGCGTGGTGTGGGGCTCGCGCGTGGTCACCGTGGGTGGTGATGCGCCGGTGCGCGTGCAGTCGATGACCAACACCGACACGGTGGATGCCATCGGCACCGCCATCCAGTGCAAGGAACTCGCCATTGCCGGCTCGGAGATGGTGCGCATCACCGTCAACACGCCCGAAGCGGCGGCGCAGGTGCCCTACATCCGCGAGCAGCTCGACCGCATGGGCGTCGACGTGCCGCTGATCGGAGACTTCCACTACAACGGCCACCGGCTGCTGACCGAATTTCCGGGTTGCGCGCAGGCGCTGTCGAAGTACCGCATCAACCCCGGCAACGTGGGCAAGGGCGCCAAGAAGGACGTGCAGTTCGGCCAGATGATCGAGGCCGCCCTGAAGTGGGACAAGCCGGTGCGCATCGGCGTCAACTGGGGCAGCCTGGACCAGGACCTGCTGGCCGGCCTGATGGACGAGAACGCGCAGCGCGCCCAGCCGTGGGAGGCGCGCCAGGTGATGTACGAGGCGCTGATCCAGTCCGCCATCGGCTCGGCCGAACAGGCGGTGGAACTGGGCATGGCGCCGGAGCAGGTGATCCTGAGCTGCAAGGTCAGCGGCGTGCAGGACCTGATCGCGGTGTACCGCGAACTGGCGCGCCGCTGCGACTATCCGCTGCACCTGGGCCTGACCGAGGCCGGCATGGGCACCAAGGGCACGGTGGCCTCGGCTGCCGCGCTGTCCATCCTGCTGCAGGAGGGCATCGGCGACACCATCCGCGTCAGCCTCACGCCGCAGCCCGGCGAGCCGCGCACGCAGGAGGTGGTGGTCGCCTCCGAAATCCTGCAGGCGCTCGGCCTGCGCGTGTTCGTGCCCAGCGTCACCGCCTGCCCCGGCTGCGGGCGCACCACCAGCACTACCTTCCAGGAACTGGCCAAGCAGATCGACGACCACCTGCGCGCGCAGATGCCGGTGTGGCGCAGCAAGTACCCGGGCGTCGAGGGCCTGAAGGTGGCCGTGATGGGCTGCATCGTCAACGGCCCGGGCGAGAGCAAGCACGCCGACATCGGCATCAGCCTGCCCGGCACCGGCGAGGCGCCGGCTGCGCCCGTGTTCATCGACGGGCAGAAGGCCATGACGCTGCGCGGCGAGCACATCGCGCAGGAGTTCCACGCCATCGTCGAGCGCTACATCGAACAGCGCTTTGGGGTGTGATTGGCTGAACTGCCGAACATCCATACGCAGAGGACGCAGAAACCACGCAGAGGACGCAAAAAAATACCCAAAAGATGTTTTTGGTTTTCCTTCGCGACTTCTGCGAAACCTTTGCGTCCTCTGCGTCCGGCGGTTTGAATCCTGTCCATCATCAAAGAACAGATATCTCAACAAAAATGTCCAAGCAAATCAACGCCATCAAGGGCATGAACGACATCCTGCCGCCCGAATCGGCGCGCTGGGAATGGCTGGAAGAGGTGGTGCGCCGCGTGATGGCCGCGCACGCCTACCGCAACATCCGCACGCCGATCATGGAGCACACGCAGCTGTTCACGCGCGGGCTGGGCGAGGTGACGGATGTGGTGGAAAAGGAGATGTATTCCTTCCAGGACCGCGCCGACCAGCATGGCCATGCCGAGCACCTGAGCCTGCGGCCCGAGTCGACCGCCGGCGTGGTGCGTGCGGTGGCTGAACACAACCTGCTGTACGACGGCGGCAAGCGCCTGTACTACATGGGTCCCATGTTCCGGCGCGAGCGGCCGCAGCGCGGGCGCTACCGCCAGTTTCACCAGGTGGGCGCCGAGGCGCTGGGCTTCGGCGGGCCCGAGGTGGATGCCGAGCTGATCCTGCTGGCCGTGGCGCTGTGGCGCGAGCTGGGCATCCAGAACTGGCGGCTGGAGCTGAACAGCCTCGGCCAGCCCGACGAGCGGCGCGAGCACCGCGCGGCGCTGATCGCCTACTTCGAGGCGCACGCAGACCAGCTGGACGAGGACGCCAAGCGCCGCCTGCACAGCAACCCGCTGCGCATCCTGGACACCAAGAACCCCGCCATGCAGGCGCTGGTGGAAGGCGCGCCCAAGCTGATCGACCACCTGGGCGAAAAGTCGCGCGCGCACTTCGCCGCCGTGCAGGCCATCCTGGCGGCCAACGGCGTCGAATGGCGCATCAACCCGCGGCTGGTGCGGGGCCTCGACTACTACAACCTCACGGTGTTCGAGTTCATCACCGACAGCCTGGGTGCGCAGGGCACCATCTGCGGCGGTGGGCGGTATGACTACCTGATCGAGCAGATCGGCGGCAAGCCGGCGCCGGCCGTGGGCTGGGCGCTGGGCGTGGAGCGCGTGCTGGAACTGCTGAAGGAGGAGGGCGTGCACACGCTCGACCCGGTGCCCGATGCCTACGCCGTCATCCCCGACGCCGCCGCGCTGCCGCAGGTGATGCGCTGCCTGCACCAGCTGCGCGCGCTGGGCGTGGCGGTGCAGATGCACGCCGCATCCGGGCAAGGGGGCGAGGGCATGGGCAGCATGAAGAGCCAGTTCAAGAAGGCCGACGCCTCGGGGCGCGCTTTGCCCTGATCTTCGGCGCCGACGAACTGGCCGAGGGGCAGGTGACGGTGAAGGCGCTGCGCGACGGCGCCGGGGCGCAGACGCGCCAATCGCTGGCCGAGCCGGCGCTCTGGTCTGACATCCTAAAATCGACCGATTAAGCACGAAGTTACGGAATTCACCACGCATGGCCACGCATCTCGACCTTGAAGAGCAGGAACAGCTCGACGCGCTCAAACACTTCTGGAACCAGTGGGGCAACCTGATCACCTGGGTGCTCATCGCCGTGCTGGGCGCCTACGCCGCCTGGAACGGCTGGCAGTACTGGGAGCGCCGCCAGGCGGGCCTGGCCTCGGTGCTGTACGACGAGGTCGACCGCGCCGCGCAGGCGGGCGACGTGGCGCGCGTGGAGCGCGCCCTGGCCGACATGAAGGACAAGTACGGCGGCACCACCTACGCCGCGCACGCCGGCCTGCTGAGCGCCAAGGTGCTGGCCGAGAAAGGCAAGCCGGCCGAGGCCAAGGCCGCGCTGGCAGCGGTGGCCGACAAGGCACCCAACGACGGCCTGCGCGCCGTGGCACGGCTGCGCCTGGCCTCGGTGCAGATCGGCGAGAAAGCCTACGACGACGCGCTGAAGACGCTGTCCGGCAGCTTTCCGGCGCCATACACCGCGCTGGTGGCCGACCGCCGTGGCGACGTGCTGCTGCTGCAGGGCCAGCGCGAGCAGGCTGCCGCCGAGTTCGGCAAGGCCTACCAGGGCCTGACGGCCGAAAGCGGCGACTACCGCCGCCTGGTCGGCATGAAGCTGAACGCGCTGGGCATCGACCCCGATGCCGGCGCCAAGGCCGGAGCCGCGTCATGACGGCCGCACCCGCCCGCCGCCGCTGGGCCGCCTGGGGCCTGAGCCTGTGTGCCGCCGCCGTGCTGGCCGGTTGTGCCGGCGGTTCCGCGCGGCCCAAGCCGGCCGAGCTGCCGCCCAATGCGGCGCTGGTCGGCGTGCGCCAGGCCTGGACGGCGCGCCTGCCCGCCGTGGGCTTTCCGCTGCAGGTCAACGTGCTCGGCCAGCAGGTCACGCTGGCGGGCACCGACGGCACCATCGTCACGCTGGATGCCGCCAGCGGCCGCGAAACCGGGCGCGCCAGCGCCGGCGCGCCGCTGTCGGCCGGTGTCGGCAGCGATGGCCGCGTGAGCGCCGTGGTGACGCGCGACAACCGCGTGGTGGCGCTGGAAGGCGGGCGCGAGCTATGGCGCCACAAGCTGGCCACGCAGAGCTACACCGCGCCGCTGGTGGCCGGCGGCCGCGTGTTCGTGCTGGGCGCCGACCGTTCGCTGAGCGCCTTCGATGGCCGCAACGGTGCGCGCCTGTGGCACCTGGACCGCCCGGCCGAGCCGCTGGTGCTGCGCCAGGCCGGCATGCTGCAGGCCGTGGGCAACACGCTGGTGGCGGGCATGGCGGGGCGGCTGGTGGGCGTCGACCCCGACACCGGCACAGTGCGCTGGGAGGCCCCGCTGGCCTCGGCCCGCGGCACCAACGACGTGGAGCGTCTGATCGATCTGGTGGGCGGCGTGAGCCGCGACGGCGACGTGCTGTGTGCGCGCTCGTTCCAGACCGCCGTGGGCTGCGTCGACACCGCCAGCGGCAACCTGAAGTGGACCAAGCCCGCCAGTGGTGCCACTGGCCTGGCCGGTGACGGCCAGCGCCTGTTCGGCACCGAATCCGACGGCCGCGTGCTGGCCTGGCGCGCCGAAACCGGCGACCGCGCCTGGGCCACCGATGCCCTGCAATGGCGCCAGCTCACCGGCCCGCTGGTGCTGGGCCGCTCCGTCATCGTGGGCGACAGCACCGGCCTGGTGCACATGCTGTCGCGCGAGGACGGCAGCCCGCTGAACCGCCTGGCCACCGATGGCTCGGGCATCGCCGCCACGCCGGTGGTGGCGGGCAACACGCTGGTGGTGGTCACGCGCAGCGGTGGCGTGTACGGCTTCGTGCCTGAGTGACTTTGATTCAATAAAAATAGCTGCTTGCGCTTGGTATACAAGGATTTCAGGTATGAAAGTGCCTGAAATCGGCTTGTAACAAGCGCAAGCAGCTATCATTTTGTTGAAGCAAATCCGGCGTACCTGTGATGGCCGCCGAGCCCGTACTATTGCAGCTTCAACGCCATTGGCGCAGGCCGGTCTGACCCGACCGCCGCGCGGCGCCTGCCTCCCCTCGCGAACCGTCGCCATGAAACCCGTTATCGCCCTGGTGGGCCGCCCCAACGTGGGCAAATCCACGCTGTTCAACCGGCTGACCAAGAGCCGCGATGCCATCGTGGCCGACTTTGCCGGGCTGACGCGCGACCGCCACTACGGCCAGGGCCACCTGGGCAAGCGCGAATACATCGTCATCGACACCGGCGGCTTCGAGCCCACGGCCGAGTCCGGCATCTTCAAGGAGATGGCCAAGCAGACCCGCCAGGCCGTGGCCGAGGCGGACGTGGTCATCTTCGTGGTCGACGCGCGTGCCGGCCTGTCGGCGCAGGACCACGACATCGCCGATTACCTGCGGCGCCTGGGCAAGCCCTGTCTGCTGGTGGCCAACAAGGCCGAGGGCATGCGCGAGGGCGCGCAGCTGGCCGAGTTCTACGAGCTGGGCCTGGGCGAGGTGCTGCCGGTGTCGGCTGCGCACGGCCAGGGCGTGCGCAGCATGCTCGAGGCCGCGCTGGACGCACTGGACCTGCCCGAGCCCGAGGAAGACGCCGAGCCCGATCCTG
The DNA here is from genome assembly GCF_013423955.1 of Ottowia beijingensis. Classification (GTDB taxonomy): domain Bacteria; phylum Pseudomonadota; class Gammaproteobacteria; order Burkholderiales; family Burkholderiaceae_C; genus Ottowia; species Ottowia beijingensis. The sequence goes on from NZ_JACCKX010000001.1 coordinate 3,261,052, forward strand.
ACGCGCCCATCCGCCTGGCCGTGGCGGGGCGGCCCAACGTGGGCAAGTCCACCCTCATCAACACCTGGCTGGGCGAGGAGCGCCTGGTCGCGTTCGACATGCCCGGCACCACGCGCGACGCCATCAGCGTGCCGTTCGAGCGCGCCGGCAAGAAATTCGAGTTGATCGACACCGCCGGTCTGCGCCGCAAGGGCAAGGTGTTCGAGGCGATCGAGAAGTTCTCCGTCGTCAAGACGCTGCAGGCCATCGAATCGGCCAACGTCGTGCTGCTGCTGCTGGACGCCACGCAGGGCGTGACCGAGCAGGACGCGCACATCGCCGGCTTCATCCTCGACGCCGGCCGCGCCGTGGTGCTGGCGGTGAACAAGTGGGACGCGGTGGACGCCTACCAGCGCGAGCTGGTGCAGCGTTCCATCGAATCGCGCCTGGCCTTCCTGAAGTTTGCCGAGCTGCACTTCATCTCGGCCATCAAGCGCCAAGGGCTGGGCCCGCTGTGGGGCTCGATCGCCAAGGCGCACCAGGCGGCCATGCGCAAGATGCCGACGCCCCAGCTCACCCGCCTGCTGCAGGAGGCGGTGCAGTTCCAGGCACCCAAGCGCACCGGCATGTACCGGCCCAAATTGCGCTACGCGCACCAGGGCGGCATGAACCCGCCGGTCATCGTGGTGCATGGCAACTCGCTGGAGGGCGTGACCGACGCCTACAAGCGCTATCTGGAAGGGCGCTTCCGCAAGGCGTTCGAGCTGACCGGCACGCCGCTGCGGGTGGAAATGAAGACGGCGCGGAACCCTTACGCCGACAAGGAGTCGTAAGGCCTTCCCGCCGGCCTCGTGTATAGGCCGGATTCGCCAAAGCGGCCCTTATCGGCCCTTTTCGTGACCTTGACATGGGGCGCGCCACCCCCATGTGTTAAGTTCCATCCCCTTCCAACATTCACCGAACACGGAGAATATCGTGAGCAACAAAGGGCAACTCCTACAAGACCCGTTCCTGAACACCCTGCGCCGTGAGCACATCCCGGTGTCCATCTACCTGGTCAACGGCATCAAGCTCCAGGGCCAGATCGAATCCTTCGACCAGTACGTCGTGCTGCTGCGCAACACGGTCACGCAGATGGTCTACAAACATGCCATCTCCACCATCGTGCCTGGCCGCGCGGTGAATTTCTCCACCGGCTCCGACGCGCCGGAACCCGAAGCCAAATAAGCTGTAGTCGGCATCCAGCTGGCGTGAGCAGCTACTGATCGTGTAGCAAACAACGCCCGCTGGATCGACCTTCATTCCCACGTTGCCCAACCCCGCCGCCCCCGAACGTACCGCCGCAGTCCTCGTGGGGGTGGATCTTGGCGCGCCCAACTTCGACCATGACCTGGAGGAGCTGGGCCTGCTGGCCGAGACGGCCGGCATGCAGCCCGTGGCGCGCCTGACCTGCAGGCGCCAGGCGCCCGATGCGGCCCTGTTCGTGGGCAGTGGCAAGGCTGAGGAAATTCGGCTGCTGGCCGAGACCGAAGGCGCCGAGGAGGTGCTGTTCGACCAGGCCCTGAGCCCGGTGCAGCAGCGCAACCTGGAGCGCGCCATCGGCCTGCCGGTGAACGACCGCACGCTGCTGATCCTGGAAATCTTCGCCCAGCGCGCGCAGCCACGAGGGCAAGCTGCAGGTCGAACTGGCGCGCCTGCAATACCTCAGCACGCGCCTGGTGCGCCGCTGGAGCCACCTCGAACGCCAGCAGGGCGGCATCGGCGGCCGCGGCGGCCCGGGCGAGACGCAGATCGAACTCGACCGCCGCATGATCGGCGACGCCATCAAGCGCACCAAGGACCGCCTGGTCAAGGTCAAGCGCCAACGCCAGACCCAGCGCCGCCAACGCGAGCGCCGCGAAACCTTCAACATCTCGCTGGTCGGCTACACCAACGCCGGCAAGTCGACGCTGTTCAACGCGCTGGTCAAGGCGCGGGCCTATGCGGCCGACCAGCTGTTCGCCACGCTCGACACCACCACGCGCCAGCTGTACCTGGACGATGGGCAGGGTGGCGGGCGCTCGGTCTCGCTGTCCGACACCGTGGGCTTCATCCGCGATCTGCCGCACGGCCTGGTCGAGGCGTTCGAGGCCACGCTGCAGGAGGCGGCCGATGCCGACCTGCTACTGCACGTGGTGGACGCCGCCAACCCGCACCATCTGGAGCAGATCGACGAAGTGCAGCGCGTGCTGCACGAGATCGGCGCCGCCGAGGTGCCGCAACTACTGGTGTTCAACAAGCTCGACGGCCTGGAGCCTGGGCGTCGGCCGCACGTGCTGAAGGACTCCATGGCGCTGGATGGCCGCGAACTGACCCGCGTGTTCGTCAGCGCCCGCACCGGCGAGGGCCTGCCGCTGCTGCGTGCCGAACTGGCCGCGCGCGTGCCCGCAGCCGCACACGAAGACCTGTCATTGAGCCAAGCGGAGGGAGCACCCGCCCCGATTGGGCACAATCACGGGTCGCACCCTCGAGAAGCCAACGAATGAAAGACCGCACGAGCGCCCTGCGGCTGGCCCTGTGGCCACGCCGCATCCGGGGCATGTTCAATCTGAATGACCCGCACTGGGGGCGTGGCGATGATTCGTCGGGCCAGGACAGCCCGCGCCCGGACGACCAGCGCCCGGCCGATCCGCCGCGCCCACCACCCCCGCAGCAGCCGCCCCGCGGCGGCCCCAACCAGGGCCCGCCCGATCTGGACGAGCTGTGGCGCGACTTCAACCGCAAGCTCACCGGCCTGTTCGGCGGTGGCCGCGGGCGCGGCCCCGGCAATGGCGGCCTGGGTGGCGGTGGTTTTCAGCCCGACATGAAGGGCGCCGGCATCGGCGTCGGCATGATCGCGGCGGTGGCCGTGGTGATCTGGCTGGCCAGCGGCATCTTCATCGTGCGCGAAGGCGAGCAGGCCGTGGTTACCACCTTCGGCAAGTACGACTCGACGCGCAACGCCGGCCTGAACTGGCGCATGCCGTTCCCCATCCAGCGGCACGAGACGGTGCGCGTGACGCAGATCCGCTCGGTCGACGTCGGCCGCGACAGCGTCATCAAGAGCACCGGCCTGCGCGAATCGGCCATGCTGACGCAGGATGAGAACATCGTCGAGATCAAGTTCGCTGTGCAGTACCGCCTGAACGACGCGCGCGCCTACCTGTTCGAGAGCAAGAGCCCCGACGATGCCGTGGTGCAGGCCGCCGAAAGCGCCGTGCGCGAGGTGGTCGGCAAGATGAGCATGGACAACGCCATGGCCGACGAGCGCGACCAGATCGCGCCGCGCGTGCGCGACCTGATGCAGACCATCCTGGATCGATATCGTGTAGGCATCGAGGTGGTGGCCGTGAACATGCAGCAGGGCGGAGTGCGCCCGCCCGAGCAGGTGCAGGCCGCGTTCGACGACGTGCTGAAGGCCGGCCAGGAGCGCGAGCGCGTGAAGAACGAAGCCCAGGCCTACGCCAACGACGTGGTGCCGCGCGCCGTCGGCACCGCGGCCCGCCTGACGCAGGAGGCCGAGGGCTACAAGGCGCGCATCGTGGCGCAGGCCGAGGGCGATGCGCAGCGCTTCAGTTCGGTGCTGGGCGAATACCAGAAGGCGCCGCAGGTCACGCGCGAGCGCATGTACCTGGACGCCATGCAGGAAATCTACAGCGGTGTGAACAAGGTCATCATCGACAGCCGCTCCGGCGGCAACCTGATGTACCTGCCGCTCGACAGGCTGCTGCAGTCCACGGGCGCTGCTGGCGCCGCCGCACCCGCGCAGGCCGCACCGGCGCCCGCACCCGCCACGCCGGCGCCAGCCGCCGATGCGCGCTCGCGCGACAATGCGCGCGCCCGCGAATCCCGCTAGGAAAGCCGTCCCATGAACAAAGTCGGATTCATCGGCACCACCGTCATCATCCTGCTGGGCCTGCTGGCCTCGACCATGTTCGTGGTCGACCAGCGCCAGTTCGGCGTCGTCTACCAGCTCGGCCAGATTCAGAAGGTGATCACCGAGCCGGGGCTCAACTTCAAGCTGCCGCCGCCGTTCCAGAACGTCAGCTACATCGACAAGCGTCTGCTCACGCTCGACAGCATGGACACCGAGCCCATGCTGACGGCCGAGAAGCAGCGCGTCGTCATCGACTGGTACGTGCGCTGGCGCATCACCGATCCGCAGGCCTACATCCGCAACGTGGGCCTGGACGAGAACGCCGGCGCCATGCAACTCAACCGCGTGGTGCGCAACGCCTTTCAGGAAGAAATCAACCGCCGCACCGTGCGCGAGCTGATTTCCACCCGGCGCGAAACCCTGATGGCCGACGTCAAGCGCGAGGTGACCGAGGCCGTCAAGGGCGAGAAGCCCTGGGGCATGGACATCGTCGACGTGCGCATCACGCGCGCCGACTACGTGGAGTCGATCACCGAATCGGTGTACCGCCGCATGCAGGCCGAGCGCCAGCGCGTGGCCAACGAGCTGCGCTCCACCGGTGCCGCCGAGGGCGAGCAGATCCGCGCCGACGCCGACCGCCAGCGCGAGGTGACGGTGGCCAATGCCTACCGCGATGCCGAGAAGGTGCGCGGCGAGGGCGATGCCGAGGCCACGCGCGTCTATGGCGAGGCCTTCGGGCGCGATCCGCAGTTCGCCGAGTTCTACCGCAGCCTCGACGCCTACAAGGCCAGCATCGGGCAGAAGGGCGACGTGCTGGTGATCGACCCGCAGTCGTCGGACTTCTTCCGCAACCTGCGCGGCGCGCCCACCCGCCGCTGAGGCCGTGGACGGCAGTACGCTGCTGGCGGCGCTGGGACTGGCGCTGATCATCGAAGGGCTGCTGCCCTTGATCGCGCCCGGCGCCTGGCGCCAGGCTTTCAGCCAGTTGATGCAACTGCAGGACGGGCAGTTGCGCTTCTTCGGCTTGCTGGCGGTGGGCGGCGGGCTGCTGCTGCTCTGGCTGGTGTAGCGGCGCTGCCGCATCGCCCCGCGTGGCGCTGTGCGCGCCTGATCCATCGCCATCACGAGCATCGCACCACCCCGGTGGGGCGTTCGTGCGCCTGTAGAATCACGTTTTTAACAGCCCGCGAAAGCTGCCACAGCCATGTCCGCCTGGCTTCTGCCGGATCACATCGCCGATGTTTTGCCCTCCGAGGCCCGGCACATCGAAGAACTCCGCCGCGAATTGCTCGACACCGCCCGCTCGTATGGCTACGAGCTGGTGATTCCACCGTTGCTTGAGCACCTCGAATCGCTACTCACCGGCACCGGCGAAGCCCTGAATCTGCAGACCTTCAAGCTGGTCGACCAGCTGTCCGGCCGTTCGCTCGGTCTGCGGGCCGACACCACGCCGCAGGTGGCGCGCATCGATGCGCACCTGCTGGGCCGGCAGGCCGTGACGCGCCTGTGCTATTGCGGCCCGGTGGTGCACACGCAGCCCGAGCGCCCGCACGCCACGCGCGAGCCGTTGCAGTTCGGCGCCGAGATCTATGGCCACGCCGGCCGCGAGGCCGACCTCGAAATCCTGACGCTGTCGCTCGACTGCCTGAAGGCCGCGCAGGTGGGCCATCTGTCGGTCGACCTGGCCGATGCGCGCATCGTGCGTGCGCTGCTGGCCGGGGTGATGGTGGACCCCAACATCCTGACGGAAGTCCACGATGCGCTGGCCATCAAGGACGCCAGCGAACTGGCCCGCCTGACGAAGAGCTTTCCCGCCGCATCGCGCCAGGCCTGCAGGCGCTGGTGGGCCTGTATGGCGGCGTGGAAGTTCTGGATGAGGCAGAAAAAGCGCTGCAGACGGCGCCCAACGTGCGCGAGGCGCTATCGAATTTGAGATGGCTCGCTTCGCGCCTGGAAGGCGTGGCGGTTACGGTGGATCTGGCCGATGCGCGTGGCTATGGGTATTACAGCGGCGCGCGCTTCGCGGTGTACGCGCAAGGCGCGGGTGACGCGGTGCTGCGCGGTGGCCGTTACGACGGCGTGGGGGCGGTGTTCGGCCACAAGCTCGACCGCGAGCGCCCGGCCGTGGGCTTCAGCCTCGACCTCAAGCAACTGGTGCGCGTGGCCGGGCGCCGGCCGCTGCGCGCCGCGATCCGTGCGCCCTGGGGCGACGCGCCCGGCCTGCATGCCGCGGTGGCGGCGCTGCGCGGGCGCGGCGAGACCGTGGTGTGCGTGCTGCCGGGGCACGAGAACGAGATCGACGAATTCGACTGCGACCGCGAACTGATCGAGGTGGGCGGGCAGTGGGTCGTCCAATCCAACTGAGTTTTTGAGCATTGAAGGCGGACATGAAAGCAACCAACGGACGCAACGTCGTCGTGGTCGGCACCCAGTGGGGTGACGAGGGCAAGGGCAAGCTGGTTGACTGGCTGACCGAGAGCGCGCAGGGCGTGGTGCGCTTCCAGGGCGGCCACAACGCGGGCCACACGCTGGTCATCAACGGCGTCAAGACCGCGCTGCACCTGATCCCCAGCGGCATCATGCGCCCGGGCGTGACCTGCTACATCGGCAACGGCGTGGTGGTGTCGGTGACCAAGCTGCTGGAAGAGATCGAGGGGCTGGAGAAGGCCGGCGTGCAGGTGCGCGAGCGCCTGCGCATCAGCGAGGGCTGCCCGCTGATCCTGCCGCTGCACGCCGCCATGGACGTGGCGCGCGAAGCCGCGCGCGAAAGCGGCGGCAGCGAGAAGATCGGCACCACCGGCCGCGGCATCGGCCCGGCCTATGAGGACAAGATCGCCCGCCGCGCCTTGCGCGCGCAGGACCTGAAGCACCCCGAGCGCTTCGCCGCCAAGCTGCGTGACCTGTTGGCGCTGTACAACCACGAGCTGACGGGCTTCCTGAACTCCGGCGCCATCACGTTCAGCGACGCGCTGCAGCCCTACCTGAAAGACGGTGCGCTGCAGTTCGACCCCATCTACGACGAGGCGATGCGTCAGGCTGAAGCCATCAAGCCGATGCTGGCCGACGTCTCGCGCGAGCTGAACGAGGCGCACCAGCACGGCGCCAACCTGCTGTTCGAGGGCGCGCAGGGCACGCTGCTCGACGTCGACCACGGCACTTACCCCTTCGTCACCAGCAGCAACACCGTGGCCGGCAACGCCGCGGCCGGCGCGGGCGTGGGGCCGGGGCTGCTGCACTACGTGCTGGGCATCACCAAGGCCTACTGCACGCGCGTCGGCGGCGGCCCGTTCCCGACCGAGCTGGACTGGGAAACGCCGGGCACGCCCGGTTACCACATGAGCACCGTGGGCGCCGAAAAAGGCGTGACCACCGGGCGCAGCCGCCGCTGCGGCTGGTTCGACGCCGCGCTGCTCAAGCGCAGCGCGCAGGTCAACGGCCTGAGCGGGCTGTGCATCACCAAGCTCGACGTGCTCGACGGCCTGAACGAGCTGCAGCTGTGCACCGGCTACGAACTGGATGGCGAGACCATCGACATCCTGCCGCTGGGCGCCGACGACATTGCCCGCTGCAAGCCCATCTACGAGACAATGCCCGGCTGGAGCGACAGCACGGTGGGCGTGACGCGCTACGAGCAACTGCCGATCAACGCGCGCCTGTACCTGCAGCGCATCGAGCACGTCACCGGCGTGCCGATCCACGTCATCTCGACCAGCCCGGACCGCGACCACACGATCATGGTCAAGCACCCGTTCCTGGCTTAGAGATTTCTAGTGAAAATCGGGCTCTAGCGCCCGTCCCGCCTGCGCAATAAGCTATTGGATCAGGAGCAAACCCGATGTTGACCGAAGATGGCAAGCACCTCTACGTGAGCTACGACGAGTACCACAACCTGATCGAGAAGCTGGCGATCAAGGTGCACCAGTCCGGCTGGCAGTTCGACACCATCCTGTGCCTGGCGCGCGGCGGCATGCGGCCGGGCGACATCCTCAGCCGCATCTTCAGCGTGCCGCTGGCCATCATGTCCACCAGCAGCTACCGGGCCGAGGCCGGCACGCAGCAGGGCCATCTGGACATCGCGCACTACATCACCACGCCCAAGGGGCAGATTGCCGGCAAGGTGCTGCTGGTCGATGACCTGGCCGACACCGGGGTCACGCTGCAGGCCGTGGTGGACCGCCTGCGCAACAACTACGAGCCCATCACCGAACTGCGCACGGCGGTGATCTGGACCAAGGGCTGCTCCGGCTTCAGCGCCGACTACTCGGTGGAAGACCTGCCGACCAACCCCTGGATTCACCAGCCCTTCGAGGCCTACGACAGCCTCACGCCCGAGAAGCTGCTGGCCAAGTGGAAGATCTGAATCAGGGCGCTTGCCCTGAACATCACTGCCGGGCCGCGGCCGGCGTGCCCATGCCCTTCAGCACCGCGCTCCAGTGTGCGGCGCGCTCGTGCTGGCCAGCGTGCAGCAGTCCGTTCACCAGCAGTTCCAGCGTGTCGCGCAGGCCGGCCTGATCGGGTGCCATGGCGCGCAGCGCGGTGCACAGCCGCTCGGCATCCTCCAGCCTGCCCAGGCGCACGAAACGCTTCACCAGGTTCTGCAGATCGGCCGGCCGCAGTTGCATGCGCGGCCGCGCCTTGTCCAGGTAGGTCTGGTAGGTGGCGTGCTGCAGTGCCAGCGTGTCGCGGTCCTGCGCGCGCAGGCGCAGGATCAGCTTGGCGCTGCGGTGAAAGTCCTCGCTGGCCGGCTGCGCCTTGGCCAGGTTGAACCAGGCGCGCAGCACATCGGCATCCTGCGGCCGCAGCTGCGCCGCAGCGCGCCAGGCGGGCAGGGCGCGGTCGAACTTCATCTCGGCCGTCAGGCGCTCGGCCTCGGCCACCCGGGCGTCGAAACCGTCGTCGGGCGCGCCGCCGGCCCGTTCAAGCGGCTGCTGCCGCACCCGGCCGGCGCGCAGGGCCAGCGCCATCAGCAGGGCGCCCGTCAGCAGGCCGCCCAGGTGTGCCATGTAGGCCACGCCGCGTCCGCCGGCAAAGTGCTGCAGCAGCTCGTTGGCGATCCAGGCCGGCAGCAGGATCAGCGCCGGCGCGGTGACGTAGTTGAAATAGAAGAACAGCTGGTAGAAGAAGCGGATGCGCCGCATGCGGTACATCACCGCGTACATGCCCATCAGCGCCGACACCGCGCCCGATGCGCCCAGCCCCAGGCCGCCCATGCCCGCATAGGCCCAGGCCGCCAGGGCCGAGCCACCCACCGCGCCCGCCAGGTAGGCCAGCAGGTACAGCCCGCTGCCCAGCGCCAGCTCCACTGAAAACCCGAACAGGAACAGGAACAGCATGTTGCCCAGCAGGTGCCCGGTGCTGCCGTGCAGGAAGGCCGAGGTGACCCAGGTGACCGGGCGCCATTCGGCATCGACGTTGTGGTCCTGCGACCAGCGCGCGGTGAAGGGTGCGGGCCGCAGCTGCTCGTAGGCGCTGCGTTCGGCCTGCCAGGTGGCGTGGTCGGGATGCGTGGCGGTGATCACGCGGCCATCCGTCAGCCGGCGCATGAAGCTGCTGTCGCTTTGCATCAGCTGCAGCACATCCTCGTATTGCTGGCGCTGGTAGAGCATGCGCGCCGCCGCCAGGTGGCGCGAGTCGATCTTCTCCAGGTGCTGGATGAAGGCCGGCAGCTCGATGCGCGGCAGTGCCGTCGTCAGGTAATGCCGCGCCGCGCGCTCGTCGGCGGCGGCCTCGTGCCGCTGCGGGCCCCACCACACCCACAGGTTGATGAGGATCAGCAGCATCGTCATCCACGGCGGGTGGCGCCAGCTGGGCTTGGATTCGAGCGGAATGGCGTAGAACATGGCGTGGCCGGATCAGGAGCGCGCGGTGGATGGCGTGGCGGGGCTGCGCAAACCCCCGGTATCATGGCCTGCACCCGCGTGGCGCCGCGGATTGTCGCCGACCCGCGCTCGCCGCAGCCTTCACAAGAACAGGAAAGCACGCATGAATTCACCCCTTGCACCCGACGCGCGCCCTGCCAGCGACCTGCCGCTGGAAGAGCTGTACGAGAATCGCCCCGCCGGTGTCGAACCTGGGCGCGTGCGGCGCGGCCTGATCGTTTTCGTCGTCGCGCTGGCCGCCAGCTGGCTGGCCTACCAGCTCATGCCGTTCGAGCCCGCACCCAGGAAAGGCCTGGCGCTGCTGCTGTTCATCGCCATCATGTGGCTGACCGAGGCCGTGCACACCACGCTGACGGCGCTGATGGTGCCGGTGGGCGCGCTGCTGCTGGGCTTTCCGGATTTCAACACCGCCCGGGCCTTCGCCGCCTTCGCCGACCCGGTGATCTTTCTTTCTTCGGCGGCTTCGCGCTGGCCACGGCGCTGCACGTGCAGCGGCTGGACCGCAAGATCGCCTTCTGGCTGATGTCGCTGTCGGGCTCGCACCTGGGCGTGGCGGCGATGCTGCTGTTCGGCGTCACCGCGCTGCTGTCGATGTGGATCAGCAACACCGCCACCGCTGCCATGATGCTGCCGCTGGCCATGGGCATCATGAGCCACCTCGACCGCAAGACCGAGCGCAACACCTTTGTCTTCATCCTGCTGGGCATCGCCTATTCGGCCAGCATCGGCGGGCTGGGCACGCTGGTGGGCTCGCCGCCCAACGCCATCGCCGCGCGCGCCATCGACATGGACTTCGCCGGCTGGATGAAGATCGGCTTGCCGCTCATGCTGGCGCTGATGCCGATCATGGTGGTCACGCTGTGGCTGGTGTTCCGCCCGCGCCTGAACCGCAAGATCAGCGTGCCGATGGAAGAGATCCCCTGGACCACGCGCCGCGTGCTGACCATGGTGGTGTTCGCATGCACCGCGCTGGCGTGGATTTTCGGCAGCCAGGTCAGTGCCGCGCTGGGCGTGACCGCGCCCGACACCTTCATCGCCGTCACCGCGGCGGTGGCCATCATCACGCTGGGCCTAGCCAGCTGGCAGCAGGTGTCGAACAACACCGACTGGGGCGTGCTGTTCCTGTTCGGCGGCGGGCTCACGCTGTCGGGGCTGCTGCGCAGCTCGGGCGCGTCGGCCGTGCTGGGCGATCAGGTGGCGGCCTTCCTCACCGGCGCCGGGCCGTTCGTCATCATCCTGGGCGTCACCACCTTCATCATCATCCTGACCGAGTTCACCAGCAACACCGCCTCGGCCGCGCTGCTGGTGCCGGTGTTCGCCGCCATTGCCGAGCGCATGGGCATGCCGCCCGCCGTGCTCGTGCTGATGATCGGCATCGGCGCCTCGTGCGCCTTCATGCTGCCCGTGGCCACACCGCCCAACGCCATCGTCTACGGCACCGGCCAGATCCGGCAAAGCGACATGGTGCGCGCCGGCGCGGTGCTGAACGTGTTCTGCGTCATCGTGCTGACGCTGTGGGGGTACTTCTTCCTGCGTTGAGGGAATTTCAAGCGAAATTGGCCTCCGGCGCTTATGGGATAAGCGCTGGCAGCTATCAAAAAGAAGTAACCGGCTGGTGCTTCAAGGCGCGGCAGGGCGGCGGCGCCGCCGCGCCGCCCTCAGCCCTTGAACTTGAAGCCCGGCAGCTGCTGCCCCAGCCGCGCGCCCATCTCTGCGCCCAGCGCCTGCAGGCCGTTCAGCGGGCGGATCATCACCTCGAACTCGGTGATCAGGCCCTGCTCGTCGAAGCGGATGATGTCGATGCCCTTCAGGCGCTTGTCGCCCACGCGGGCGCTGAACTCCAGCACCACGTTCAGGCCATCGTCGCTGGCGAACTGGCGGTGGTAGCGGAAGTCCTTCAGGATCGTCACCACCGTCTGCAGCGCCAGCAGCAGCGCGGGCGCCGGGCCGTAAGGGTTGAAGGCCATGGGCGAACGGAACACCGCATCGGGGTGGACGATGCGGGCCAGCTCGCTCAGGTCGGCCTTGGCCACCATGGCGTGCCAGGCGGCCAGCGAGCGCGCGGCGGCCGGGTGCAGGTGCGTGGGTGCCAGGTCCATGGGCGCTTCCTCTGCGGGCGCAGCGGGCGCAGGTGCGGAGACGGGGGCAGGTGTCGTCGCGGGCGCATCGCCCAGCGCCTGCAGTGCCTTGTCGATGGCCTGCAGCGCCTCGTCGGTGATCAGGCCGCCGGAAAACTTGGCCACCGTGGTCAGCGGCATGCCCGCCGCCATGGCGATCTGTGGGTGGGCCGAGAAGCCTGGCAGGTACCGCTCGAGAATCGCCTGGGCGGGCGGGTGGCCGAGCAGCTCGCGCACGGTGCTGGCGCTGGAGTAGCGGGGTGCGGCGGAAACCGATGCCACGGCGGTATTTGCTTCTGATTCAGTAGCGGGTGGCGCCGATTCGATACACGCTGCCAGCTCGGTGCCCTGCTTGATCGCGCGCTTGGCATCCAGCTCGGCCGCCACCTCGGCGCCGCCGATCAGGTGCACGCGGCAGCCGGCGGCCTGCAGCGCGGCCAGCAGCTCGCGCTGCGGCTCCTGGCCGGCGCAGATGACCACGTTATCCACGGCCAGCAACTCGGGCTTGCCATCCACCGTCACATGCAGGCCCGCGTCGTCGATGCGCTGGTACTGCACGCCGGGCGACATGGCCACGCCGCGCGCCTTCAGGCTGGCGCGGTGGATCCAGCCCGTGGTCTTGCCCAGGCCGTCGCCCACCTTGCTGGTCTTGCGCTGCAGCAGGTGCACGCGGCGCGCGGGCGGCTCCACCACAGGCGCGGCCAGGCCGCCGGCCTGCGCGTAACCGGTGTCGATGCCCCATTCGGCGTTGAACCTGGGTGGGTCGATGCTGGGGCTGGTGCCGTGGTGCACCAGGTACTCGCTCACGTCGAAGCCGATGCCACCCGCACCCACCACGGCCACGTGCTCGCCCACCGGCTTCTCGGCCTGCAGCACGTCCAGGTAGCTCAGCACCTTGGGGTGGTCGATGCCGTCGATGGCCGGCTGGCGCGGCGTGATGCCGGTGGCCAGCACGATGTCGTCGTAGCCGCCGGCGATCAACTGCGCCGCATCGGCGCGCGTGTTCAGGCGCAGGTCCACGCCCTGCAGCTCGATCTGGCGCCGGTAGTAGCGCAGGGTTTCGTGAAACTCCTCCTTGCCCGGCACCTTTTGGCGATGTTGAACTGCCCGCCGATTTCGCTGGCGGCATCGAACAGCGTGACCCGGTGCCCACGCCCGGCTGCCGTGGTGGCAAAGGCCAGCCCCGCCGGCCCGGCGCCGACCACGGCGATGCGGCGCGGCTGCGCGGCGGGTTCGATGGTCAGCACCGTCTCGTGGCAGGCGCGCGGGTTGACCAGGCACGAGGTGATGCGGCCAGAAAGGTGTGGTCCAGGCAGGCCTGGTTGCAGGCGATGCAGGTGTTGATCTCGTCGGCGCGGCCCTCGCGCGCCTTGCGCACGAACTGCGCATCGGCCAGAAAGGGCCGCGCCATCGACACCATGTCGCACACGCCATCGGCCAGCAGCTGTTCGGCCAGTTCGGGCGTGTTGATGCGGTTGGTGGCCACCAGCGGCACCTTCACGTGGCCCATCAGCCGCTGCGTGACCCAGGTGTAGGCGCCGCGCGGCACCTTGGTGGCGATGGTGGGCACGCGCGCCTCGTGCCAGCCGATGCCGGTGTTGATGATGGTGGCGCCCGCCGCCTCGACGGCCTGCGCGAGCTGGATCACTTCGTCCAGCGTCGAGCCGCCCTCCACCAGATCCAGCATCGACAGCCGGTAGATGATGATGAAGTTGCGCCCCACGCGCTCGCGCACGCTGCGCACGATCTCGACCGGAAAGCGGATGCGATTGGCGTAGTCGCCGCCCCATTCGTCGGTGCGGTGGTTGGTGCGCGCGGCGATGAACTCGTTGATCAGGTAGCCCTCGCTGCCCATGATCTCCACACCGTCGTAGCCCGCGTGCTGCGCCAGCGCGGCGCAGCGCACGAAGTCGGCAATCGTCTGCTCCACCTCATCGCCCGTCAGCGCGTGCGGCGTGCCGGGGTTGATGGGGCTCCTGACCGCGCTGGGCGCCACCAGATCGGCGTGGTAGGCGTAGCGGCCGAAGTGCAGGATCTGCATGGCGATCTTGCCGCCGGCGGCGTGTACGGCATCGGTGACGATGCGGTGTTGCGCGGCCTCGGCCTCGGTGGTCAGCATGGCGCCGCCGGGCGCGGGGCGGCCGCGCTCGTTGGGGGCAATGCCGCCGGTCACGATCAGGCCCACCTCGCCGCGCGCGCGTTCGGCATAGAACGCGGCCATGCGCTCGAAGCCCTGCAGCGCCTCTTCCAGTCCCACGTGCATCGAGCCCATGAGCACGCGGTTGCGCAAGGTGGTGAAGCCCAGGTCGAGCGGGGCAAGCAGGTGAGGGTAGGCGGACATGAAGCTCCTTTATGCAACCGGTTGCATGAATGTAGCCGAGGCGAGGCCGACAATGCAACTGGTTGCATAGAATGGACGGCCCTGGCCAACCGGATGCGCCACCGATGTCCCTGCCTCATGCCCTGCTCACCGCGCTGATCGACCGCCCGGATTCGGGCTCGAACTGGCGTCGCGCTTCGACCGTTCGCTGGGCCATTTCTGGGCCGCCACGCACCAGCAGATCTACCGCGAGCTGGCGCGCATGGAAGAGGCCGGCTGGGTGGCGCCGCTGCCCGAACAGGGGGCGCGGGCGCAAGCGTGCCTACCGCGTTACGCGCCGGGGCCGGGCCGAGCTGGTGCGCTGGATCGGCGAGCCGCTGGCGCCACGGCCCCTGCGCGAGGAACTGATGGTGCGCCTGCGCGCCGAAGGCGCCGTCGGCCCGACCGGCGGCGCGCTGGCCGAGCACATCCGCGCCTGGCTGGCGCAGCACGAAGCCACGCAGGCGCTGTATGACCAGATCGAGGCGCGCGACTTTCAGCACGCGCAGCCCACGCGCGAACAGCGCCTGCAGCACTTGGTGCTGCGTGCCGGCCAGCGTTACGAGGCCATTTGGATCGAGCTGGCGCGCGAGATGCTGGAGGTTCTGGAGACGGACAGGCCGTGCGATTCAGATGAAAAGCCGATCAAGCGCAGAACTTCAAAGCGCAAGCCGCTACAAGAATGAAAGTTCGTTCGAGGCGACCGGACCGAATTGCTCTCGATAGACAGAAAAGCCGCTGATTGGCAGCAATCAGCGGCTTTGTCTTTCGCGAGCGTCAACACATGACGCAGCGCGATCAGCGATCCTGCACCCGGTACCAGTAGGTCGGCGCTTGTTGTTCTTCGCCGGCACGTTCAACTCGGTTCCGCCGATCACCGACTTGTCGTCTGGACGGCCGCTGTCGCCACCGGCGCCGATGATGAAGCGCTGGTTCCGATCATTGATGGTGACCGTGCCTACCACCGGCGACGGGGCAGGCCACCGCCGACGAAGTCGAACGACTTGACGTCACCTGTGAAGTAGTTGATGTGGTAGCTGCGTGCTGTGCCCAGGCCAGCCTCGCAGGTGTACGTATCCGGTGCCTTGGGCTGGTTGGTGCCGAAATACACGGTGCTGCCGAAGGCCGTCGGCGCGTTGACGCCTTTCTCGCCGTCGCTGGGTAGCGTGTAGAAGAAGCCCTTCAGCGTGCCGCTGTAGGTTGGGCTCGACTTGGCGGTCGTTGCATCGATGGTGATGCGCACCAGATCGGCCACATCGTCGTCACGCGCCGTGTCGGTGTTGTCCACGGCCGGGACGCCTTGGCTGCCGTCTTTGCCCGGAAACTGGTCCTTGATCATGTAGAAGCGGTTCTGCACACCGAAGGTGGCGTCGTCGTGCACGGTGGGGTGTTCACGGTCACCGCTGATCATGACCACGGCGTCGTAGTCCTTGCCTGGTGCTACATCGGGCGGGTAGAAGAACTTGCGTCGGGGCGTCGTGCTGCCGCCCAGGGCTGCCAGTTTGCTGACCTGCCAGGTAGAGACTGCGCCGGTGCCGTCCGGCTCCAGGTCGACACGCCAAACGTTACCGCCCGTGTCTGCAGCATAGAGACGGTCGACATAACCCTCGAGGTCGAAGTCGCGGTTCAGGATGGCGATTTCAGCCGGAATTGCGTGCTTCATGTTCTCCAGGTGGCAGGGGTTGCCCTTGCAGGTGTCGCCGTTGCCGCCGGGGCCGGCCTCCCACACCTTGGCGCCTGTCACGGCGTCCAGAACGAAGATGCCGCGTCCCATGGTGTCGGCCGCCGTCGTGGCCTCGTCGTCCTGGTTGGGGTCGTAGCCGGCGCCGAAGATCAGCACGGGGTTGCTGTGTCCCTTCACCTTGCCCACCGCCGGTGCAGACCACGTTTGCCCCAGCTCAGAAAAGCCAGTATCGGTGTTGCTTCGCTTCCACAGGAACTTGGGCGCTTTCGGGTCCGTCACGTCCAGTGCGTACATCAGGCGTCCGCCGCGGCGTGCGGTGAGGTACATGTACACCTTACCCGAGGCGGCATCGCGGTACACCGTGGGCGAACCATCGAAGAAGTAGGGCTTGCCGCTGCCGGTGGGGAGCCCAGTGTCAGCGGGGGTTTGTTGCTGTAGATTTTCTTGAGCTGAGGGAAGTGCTCTGGCGCCACGAAGGCCCACAGTGGCTCGCCCGGCTTGACGCCCAGGCTGCTGCCCGCGGCGGCGGTCTGGTTGCCGTTGATGGCACGGAACATGCCATCGTTGGCGCCGTAGAACACCACCGTGCCCAGCGTCCCGCCGTAGTCCACCACGGCGGGCCGAGAATGAAGCACATCGCCATGAATGGTGCCGCGCACCTGAACCGGCAAGGTGGCGGTGTTGTTGGGTGGCGGCACGTTGGCCGGTGGGATGTTGCTTTCAGGGCCGGCAGCCGTGTCGCCGTTGACGGCTGCGGTGTCCAGTCCCCGCACCCAGTTCACCAGGTTGGTGGCTTCAGTGTTGGTGGTCACGCCCAACTGCGCCGGCGTGAGGTTGGTGGTGTCGAACGACATGGTGCTGAGAGAGGCACCCGCTGTGCACTTGGCGTCGAGGCAGGTGTAGACGTTGCGTGTCTTCATGCTCGACAGGTGCTTCATGCGCTCGCGCTGGCCCACGCCGCCCTTCTCGACGAACTGGCCGTCCGGCGCGTCGAAACCGTCGGCAGCGCCGATGCGCTGGCGGTACTCCGTGGACCAGAACCCGCCCTTGGAGTCGGGCAACTGGCTGGGATCCTTGGACGACCAGAAGCTGACGGCTGTGGGAGAGATGAAGCCCGTCACCGGGTTGATGGCACTGTCGCCGTTGGCGTCGGCCAGGAACAGTTCGACCTTGTTCTCGTTGGTCGTCCGTTGTCCGAATTGGAACTGCTTCAGGTTGCCCACCCAACGCGGGTTGGCGCTGCCGTCGGGGCGGAACATGCCCATGAAGATCTGGTTCTTGTAGGTGCCCTGGCTGTTGGCCGACACCGGCAGTACCGGTGCTGCGAACACCCCGTTGGTGGCCTGCATCTGTTAGAGCGCTCTGAGCAGCGCGTCGGACAGGGCCGAGACATCGGCCTTGCTCTGGTCGATGACGATGGCTTCACCGCCGCCCTGGCGGGCCATGCTCACCATGAGCTGTTCATAGTCGGGGTTCTTGCCGTCCGAAATGACGATGGTGAAGGTATTGACCTGGCGGTCGGGAGAAACCGGATGGTTCAGGTAGCGCGCCCATTCATCCGAATAATCGTCCTTGTACTTGCCGGTGGCGTTCTTCCAGGCCGGAAGCTCGAGCTGTGGCGGCAGGGTCGCCAGACCCAACGTGGACTGCAGGGCGTAGCCAGCGCGGGTACCCGGATCCTGCGGCTTCTGGTTGACGGTGGCGAACGTGATGTAGATGACGAAATTGCGGGCGCAGAGCTGGGTGGCCGACAATCCGGGGTAGTGCGTTCCCGACAGGTCTGTCTTGCCGTTGTAGAACGCATAGGTTTCCTGCATGGCATGGGCCAACTGGTTGGAGTTGGTCTTGTCGGTGGTCAGGCTCAGTGCGTTGAACACGCCGCGCATTGTTCCGATGCCCGCAGTGTCCATGTTGATCAGATGGTCCAACGTCTCGGTGGCCGGGTTGGGCGCCTTGAAGATACCGCCGTCCTGCTGCGGAAAGTACATCATCCCCATGTTGAAGGCGCCCTTCAGCATGTCACTTTTGTCGATGGCGTCCAGGGTGATCAGCAAACCACACTGCATGTAGCCGAAGTTGGCTTTCGGGTCGTTGACCTTATAGGGGCAATTGAAGGTCGCGCTGGCGCTGGCCGCGGCCGAGTTGTCCAGCAGGATCACGACGTTGGACGGGTTGTCGGGGCTCACGCCGTTGTATAGATCGATGTCTTCCGCGCGCACCGGGGCGGCGGCGATCAGGATGGCCGAGACAAGCACCGACAGCGGGCGGAGGGAGGGGTGAATCATGATGTGCACCCCTGAAAGTGAGTGATCGAAGTAGCGCGCCTGGAGTGATCAGCAGTTGGCGTTCTGGTCGACGCGCTGAGATACGCCCTGATGGATTTGGAGAGTGGCCTTGTCGCTGTTCGGCGGCGTCACGATGGCGCGCACGTCCCAGGTCGTGGCTTCGCAAACCGAATTGCCGTCGCCGGATACGCCACCCATGCGGATGCTGCCGCCGCCGCAGGCTTGGTCGTCCGGGTTGGCGAGGTCGAGTTCACTCAGGCGAATCGGCCGCTTCTGCAGGCACTCGGGCATGGGAATCTCGACGCTGAACGTGGAGCCAGCCTGACCGCTGTTGTTGATGTCCACAGTGATCGTCCTGGGCCCTGGTTGCAGGGCGAAGTCGGTGCTGATGATCTGCTCGACGGCCACTCGGCCCGCCGCATCGGCTTCCTTCTGTATCTGCATGTTGCCCACCAGCTTGGTGTTGACGTTGGTGACCTTGATGGCCGAAGCCACGATCAGCATCAGCACCACGAGAAAGATCATGGCGACCAGCAGGGTGGCGCCTCGCTGTTGCTGCCGGGTCGCTTGAAGGCGGTTCATGTTCATGGCAACTCCCGAATGCCCGAGTCGTTGATCAGGCGCGCCACCGTGCTGAAAGCGTGGCGCTTGTAGTTGTCGTCGAAACGACCGACCTGCGGATGGGCCAGGCCGAGCGCGTAGGTTCGTTTCTTTTCTTCCGCTGCCCATCCGGGGCTCGGCTCCGTGTTGCGGGCCAGCAGGTGGACTCGCACGGCCATCACGTTGAGCCAGTTCTCGTCGGCCTTGGTCCAGTCGTACGCGGGGCTGGTCTGTGGGCAGGTTGCGACGTCAATCTCAGTCGACGGTGGCGCGCCCGGGGCGCTGACATAGCAGTCGGGCGACCCGTTGTGGTCCATATCGATGCCGTAGTCGAACTGCAGGTCATCAATGCCATCGACCAGCGGCGAGATGACCATCGAACCATTGATGAACTCGGCGACCTTCAGCGTGGGGATGGTGTCCTTGCCGCACTCGTTGCAGTCGCTGATGAAATAGATGCGATGCACCAGCTTGCGCAGGCTGGCCAGGTTGCTGCTGCTGCAGTCCTTCTTCCGCAGTTCGAACTTGGGCGCAGCACTGTCGCCTCCGGCTGGGTCGGGGGCAGCAGGGGGCCGGCCTCGAACGACAGCGGGTCGTCCTCGCAGGTCGAAACCTGGATGTAATGCTCGCCAGGTTGTGCCGCTACCGGGGCCAGCACTTCCGACGACGCCCGCGTGACCAGCAGCATGCCCGTGCCGGTTTTCACGTTGGCGCCTGAGGCGGCGGAGGCCAGGCAGGAAGGAACGTCTGTCAGGCCGACGACGGGCAACGGGACTTTCTGCGGGCTGCCTGCCGTGCTGGTGTAGCCCAGATCGGCCGTGTTGGCTGGACATGCGGCTGGCATGACACGGTCCCAGCTCTGGATGCCGGTCTGGCCCTTGAAGCCCGCCATCTGGATGTCGTTGACCAGGGTCTCCAGCGCATAGCGGCCGTTCTCGATCTGGCGGGAGCTCTTGTCGAGCTCCGAGCGGTTGGTGACCGACGAAATGATCAGGCTGACAAGGACGGTGAGCAGTACCAGCCCCAGTGCAATCGCCACCATCAGCTCCACCAGCGTGAAGCCGCGTGCAGCGCGCTGGCGCCCAAGGTGTCTGGCTTGGCAGCGCGGGCTCATGAGAGATCTCCAATCTGTACCTTGGTCGTGACGACGCGGTGCAGGCGGTCGTCGTCACCATAGGCGCCGTGGCCGCACGGGAAGGGCTCGGCACCGGACTCGCCGTCGATGGTCGGTGCCACGGTGGCAACCAGGCCCTGCCAGGACACCGCGATCAGGTAGGTGTTGTTGGCTGGGTTATCCAGCGTGATGCAGCCGATGGCGCCGATCATGGCGCCCACCTTGTCTGTGCCCAGCGTCTCGGCCTCTCCCTTGATCTGGTTGTCCCAGCTGGTAAGGTCTGCCGCGACCTGCGCCTTTTCCTGGTCGCTGCCTGTGGTGCAAGCGGGTACGCCGGTGTTGCCCTTGCCCGTGCCGAGTTCGACCCCGGTCTGGCCGTTGGAATAGCAACTGGCCACCTTGCGGTTGGCGTCCAGGCGCGAGGCCATGTCCTGCGCCAGTTGGAGCGCGCGGATGCGCTGGAAGGACTCCAGTTCCGTCATGTTGGCGCGGCTGCTCACACCGGCCAGTCCCAGCAAACCAAGCATCAGGATCAGCAGGGTCACCAGGACTTCGATCAAGGCGACGCCGCTTTGACGGCGGTGGTATGGCGCGCAGGTCATGTGCAGGCTCCTTGGTGCTGGTCGGCATGCCGCTCAATGTCACGGTGATGCAGCGTTTATCGACACCCGAGATGGCAGGTTCGGGTTCCACCGTGAACTTGGTGGCATTGGTGGTGGATCGGCCATCGCGGCCGTAGGTGAGCTTGCCGAGACCGCCCGAGTCGGTGATCTTCAGGTTCTTGTAGCCCGCCTGACTGCCGAACACATGGGTGCCGTCGGTGACTTGCCAGCCGTCATTCCAGGCGTTGCCCTTCTTCTCGAAGCTGACGCTGCTGTTCTGCGAGATGGCCTGGTTGCGGGCAAGGCTGAGCGACGCCATCAGATCGAACGACGCGTTGCGGATGCGCTGGTTGGCGACGAACCCTCGGAAAGACGGCGCCGCCAGGGTAGCCAGGATCGCAATGATCGAGATGACGGTCATCAACTCGATCATGGTGAAGCCGCGGGCGCGGCGCAGTGTGGGCTTTACCAGCATCCTGCCACCCCTTGTCGCCTGTGGCTGTCTTGGTGCCAGCCTGGTCCAGCGTCAACACTTTGCAGTCCGTGTCGTTGGTGGCCTGGCTGCCCTTGGGCGTAGCGGTCACCGTAAAGGCGGGCGGCTTGGCATCGGCTATCGACGCGGTCGTGATCGTGTAGGCGTTGGCGACCTTGGCCGGCTCACTCATGCCCAGGGCGGACATGTCGGCCGCAAAGCTGCGCGCATCCAGCAGATAGCGCTGCTGGCGGCTGGCCACTTCCTGCATGAACGCCTGGGCTGCGGCGCGGTTGGTGCGCACCACATAGGCGTTGTACGAGGGCAGCGCTATGGCCGCCAGGATGCCGATGATCGCCACCACGATCATCACTTCGATGAGCGTGAAGCCAGCTTGGAAACGACGGTGGGTGCGCATGAGTTAATGGCTATCGATAAATTGATTCCAGTCGAATTTATCGATTGCGCGCGAAAGGCGAGGAGATATGTCGCGCCGTGCCTAAGTGCCGACCAGCGGTAAATGTAACAAGACGAACGGTAAGAAACAGCTGAAGTTAATACCTTGGCATGACGTGAATACTCCCTGTTTGATAGCGAGGGGAGTATGTGTGGTGGGCGCTTCCGCCGCCCCATGCGTGTGGAGACCGAGTCTGCGCCTGGAAAGACGGTCGCACGCATGTAGCAAGATGTTGCGGATCGCGCGGCGACGGAAGAAGGGTCGCCGGATGACGACGGGGCGACGGCGAGGGCCTACCGCGTGGGGCCGGCGCGTTGACGGTGAGCGGCGTGCATGAAGGTATGGCGGACAGATGTATACTCCCCATCCACCTGTCCGCTAGCGCCCTCATGACGGGCGCTGGCGTGTGATACTCCCCGTTATTGGGCGGTCAGTTGCCCAACCGAGCGCGATGTCGGGCGATCTGCGCCTTGACTTGCGCCGGTGCCGTGCCGCCCAGGGTGTTGCGCGCTTCCAGGCTGCCGCGCAGGCTGAGGACGTCGTAGACGTCCTTGTCGATGGCGGGGTGGAACTCCTGCAGCACCTTCAGCGGCAGTTCCGACAGGTCGCAGGCGTGCGATTCGGCGGCCTTGACGGCGTGGGCCACGGTTTCGTGCGCGTCGCGGAAGGGCAGGCCCTTCTTCACCAGGTAGTCGGCCAGGTCGGTGGCGGTGGCGTAGCCCTTCTGCGCGGCGGCCTGCATGGGCTGCGGGTTGACGGTGATGCCGCCTTCCTTGGCGCCGGTGGCCGGGTTGGGCTGGCCGCCGATCATCTCGACGAAGATGCGCAGCGTGTCGCGCAGCGTGTCGACGGTGTCGAACAGCGGCTCCTTGTCTTCCTGGTTGTCCTTGTTGTAGGCCAGGGGCTGGCCCTTCATCAGGGTGATCAGGCCCATCAGGTGACCGACCACGCGGCCGGTCTTGCCGCGCGCCAACTCGGGCACGTCGGGGTTCTTCTTCTGCGGCATGATCGACGAGCCGGTGGTGAAGCGGTCGGCGATCTTGATGAAACCGAAGTTCTGGCTCATCCACAGGATCAGCTCTTCGCTGAGGCGCGAGATGTGCACCATCACCAGACTCGCGGCGGCGGCGAATTCGATGGCGAAGTCGCGGTCGCTCACGGCGTCCAGGCTGTTCTGGCACACGCAGGCTTCGCCTTGGTCATTCACCATGCCCAGCGTGCGCGCCACGCGCTCGCGGTCGAGCGGGTAGGTGGTGCCGGCCAGCGCGGCGCTGCCCAGCGGCAACTGGTTGACACGGCGGCGCACGTCGCCCATGCGCTGCTCGTCGCGCGCGAACATCTCCACATACGCCAGCAGGTGGTGCGCAAAGCTCACCGGCTGCGCCACCTGCAGGTGGGTGAAGCCGGGCAGGATGACGTCGACGTTTTCTCGGCCACCTCGACCAGCGCCGATTGCAGCTCGCGCAGCAGGCCGGTGATCAGGTCGATCTCGCCGCGCAGCCACAGGCGGATGTCGGTGGCCACCTGGTCGTTGCGGCTGCGGCCGGTGTGCAGGCGCTTGCCGGCGTCGCCCACCAGCTGCGTCAGGCGCGCCTCGATGTTCAGGTGCACGTCTTCCAGGGCCAGCTTCCACTCGAACGCGCCGCTCTCGATTTCAGAGCTGATGGTGGCCATGCCACGCCGGATGGCGGCCAGATCGTCGGCGCTGATGATGCCCTGCGCGGCCAGCATGTCGGCATGCGCCAGGCTGCCCTGGATGTCGGCCGCGGCCAGCCGCTTGTCGAAGAACACGCTGGCGGTGTAGCGCTGCACCAGCTCGCTCATGGGTTCGCTGAACAGGGCGGACCAGGCTTCGGATTTCTTGTCGAGTTGGTTGGATGACATCGCAATAAAGAGAAGAATTTGGCACCCGTCGACGGACGGCACGGTGCGGAGGATGAACGTCAGGCAGCGCGGCCTAAACTGTGCGGCAGCCTTTTTGTCGATCACAGCGCATGTCACCTCCACCATCGAAGGGCCGCGGAGCAGGCCAAGCCAGGACGCCGTGGCCGGGGTCTGCCCGGCCACCGGCGTCGTCCCCTGGGGAGACGTGAAAGACTCTCAAATTCTATCGACCTTCACCGAGCGCACGCTGCCGCGCGCCCGGGCCAAGGCCGCGCCGGTGCTGGTGTTCGACGCCTGCCAGGTGGGCGTGATCCTGCGCGCCGTGCTGTATGTCGAGGTGGTGGTCGCCGTCGGGCTGATGTATGTGGCCAGCGGTGTGTCCGACTGGGTGAGCCGCGTGGCGCTGATCACCGGCGGCGCGCTGCCCGCCACGCTGCTGTGGCTGGTGGTGGGCTGCAGCCTGAAGCGGCCGCTGGCGCGCCTGCCCTGGGCGCTGCAGATGGGCGCCGGCGTGGTGCTGGGCGCGCTGGCGGGGCTGTATGCCTGCGGCACCCTGGCGCTGCTGGGGATGACCGGGGCTTCGCCGCCTTGGCTGGCCAGTGCCTGCACCGGCGCGCTGCTGGCCGCGGGCCTGGTGGCCGGGCTGGCCTGGCGCGTGCGCGGGCGCACGCCGGCGGCCACCACGGCGCGGCTGGCCGAGCTGCAGTCGCGCATACGCCCGCACTTTCTGTTCAACACGCTCAACACCGCGATCGCCCTGGTGCGCGAAGAGCCGGCCAAGGCCGAGCTGGTGCTGGAGGACCTGTCCGACCTGTTCCGCCATGCGCTGGCCGAGCGCGACGACAGCTCCACCGTGGGGCAGGAGATCGAGCTGGCGCGCCGCTATCTGGAGATCGAGCAGGTGCGCTTCGGCCCGCGCCTGCGCGTGGAGTGGTCGCTGGACGAGCGCGCGAACGCCGCGCGCCTGCCGCCGCTGATCCTGCAGCCGCTGGTCGAGAACGCCGTCAAGCACGGGGTGGAGCCCAGCGCCAGCGGCGCGCAGGTGCGCATCTCCACGCAGCTGCGCGGGCAGGTGGCGCTGATCAAGGTGACCAACACCGTGCCCGCGGGGCAGGGCCAGGCCGGCCACGGCATCGCGCTGGCCAATGTGCGCGACCGCCTGCGGCTGCTGCACGACCTGCAGGGCGGCTTTCGCACCGCGCTGGCGGGCAATGTCTATCAGGCCCGCATCGAGGTGCCGATGCCTGCCAGGGGGAGCGATGACGCTGCGTGTGCTGATCGTGGACGACGAGCCGCTGGCGCGCGCGCGCCTGCGCGTGCTGCTGGGCGACTGCCGCGAGCCCGCGGCGCTGCCCACCGGCGAGGCCGACAGCGCCGCCCAGGCGCTGGCACTGGCGCAGCACCAGCCTTTCGACGTGGCGCTGGTCGACATCCACATGCCCGGCGCTGACGGCCTGCAACTGGCCGCCGCGCTGCGCGACGTGCCGCACCCACCGCTGGTGGTGTTCGTCACCGCGCACGCCGAGCACGCCGTGCAGGCCTTCGAGGTAGAGGCGGTGGACTACCTCACCAAGCCCGTGCGGCGCGAGCGCCTGCAGGCGGCGCTGCAGAAAGTGGAGCGCCTGGCGCAGCTGCAGCCTGCGCGAGAAGCCGATTCGGCACCGGACTGGCTGGTCATTGCCGAACGCGGCCGCACCGTGCGCGTGCCGCTGGCCGAGGTGCTGTACCTGAAGGCCGAGCTGAAGTACATCACCGTGCGCACCGCCGAGGCCAGCCACCTGCTGGACGGCAGCCTGAGCCAGCTGGAAGACAAATACCCCGAGCGCTTTTTGCGCATCCACCGCAACGCGCTGGTGGCGCGCCACGCCATCCGCGCCCTGGTGCGGCACCACGACGCGGAAGAGGGCGAAGGCTGGGCGGTGCGCCTGGCCGGCGTCGACGAGGTGCTGATGGTCTCGCGCCGCCAGGTGGCGGCGGTGCGCGAGGCGCTGGGCGAGTGAGGGTGTGCGGCTCGCGCGGCCGGGCGGTGGGTGACGGCTGGCGGCGTGCTGGAGAGGCTTGTCGCCTGGCGGCGGTAACGATCGGGCTGCATGTGCGGCGCTCGCGCCTGCAGCGATAGCGCGAATCGAGGGGAGGGTCAATATACTCCCTGCATGCCTATCCGATAGCGCCCGGTGGACGGGCGCTAGATTCATATACTCCCCATATTCTCTTCTGAGCGGCTGGGTGCCGGACTGCGCGATGAGGGCGCTCGGCCCACTTTGCACACACCCCATCGCGGGCCAGCCCGCTCCCACACGGGGTGATCGCGCAGCCGCTGGCAGATCGACGGCCCGGCCGCGCCGCATGGCCCGCCACCCACGACGCCGCACACGCCATGCGCCGCATGCGCTGCAGCCGCCGCCACGCATCCGCTAGCATCCCAGCCCATGTCTTCCCCGCAAATCACCATCGCCACCCGAGAGTCCCGCCTGGCCCTGTGGCAGGCCGAGCACGTCCAATCCCTGCTGCGGGCGCGCGGCCACGCCGTGGCGCTGCTGGGCATGACCACGCGCGGCGACCAGATCCTGGACCGCACGCTCAGCAAGGTCGGCGGCAAGGGCCTGTTCGTGAAGGAGCTGGAAACCGCGCTGGAAGAAGGCCGCGCCGACATCGCCGTGCATTCGCTGAAGGACGTGCCGATGGAGCTGCCCGCCGGCTTTGAGCTGGCCTGCGTGATGGCGCGCGAAGACCCGCGCGATGCCTGGGTGTCGGCCGGCTGCGCCACGCTGGCCGACTTGCCGCCCGGCGCCGTGATCGGTACATCCAGCCTGCGGCGCACCGTGCTGCTGCGCGCGGCGCTCTCGAAAATGCAGCGCCTGGACGTGCGCATCGAGCCGCTGCGCGGCAACCTCGACACGCGCCTGCGCAAGCTGGACGAGGGCCAGTACGCCGGCATCGTGCTGGCGGCGGCGGGCCTCAAGCGCCTGGGCCTGGGCGACCGCATCCGCCACATCTTCAGCACCGACGAGATGCTGCCGGCGGCGGGGCAGGGCGCGCTGGGCATCGAAATCCGCGCCGGCCGCGCCGATCTGGCGGGCGCGCTGGCCCCGCTGGCCGACCAGACCACCTGGCTGGCCGTGGCCGCCGAGCGCGCCGTCAGCCGCGCCATGGGCGGCAGCTGCTCGATGCCGCTGGCCGCGCATGCCACGCTGGCCGATGGCGTGGTGCACCTGCGCGCCGCTTGGGGCGACCCGGAAGGCGCGCCGCGTCTGGTGACGGCCGAAGGCCGCGCCCCGGTGGCCGATCTGGCCGCCGCCGCAGCCCTGGGCGAGCGCGTGGCGGCCGAGCTGCGCGCCGGCGGCGCGCATTGACCGCCATGCCACCGCCCGTGCTGGTGACCCGCCCCGCGCGCGAGGCCGAACGCTGGGTCTTGCAGCTGGCCGGGCGCGGCATCGGCGCCGAAGCCTTCGCGCTCATCGACATCGTGCCCGAGCCCATGGCCGGCGACTTGGCGGACGCGCGCACGCGCCTGGGCGACTACCACGCGGCCATGTTCGTCAGCGGCAATGCGGTGGATGGGTTCTTGCAGCCAAATCAGGCTCTGGCGCCCGTCCAGCAAGTGCTGGCAGCTATTGATACCAGAGCGTGGTCGCCCGGCCCGGGCACCACCGCCGCGCTGCTGCGCGCCGGCTGGCCGGCCGCGCGCATCGATGCGCCGGCCCATGATGCGCCGCAGTTCGACTCCGAATCGCTGTGGGCGCGCGTGGCGCCGCAGGCCGGGCCGGCACGCGCGTGCTCATCGTGCGCGGTGGCGGCGCCGATGGCGTGGCGGCCGGGCGCGACTGGCTGGTGGCGCAGCTGGTGGGGGCCGGTGCGCAGGTTGACCAGGTGGCCGCCTACCGCCGCCTGCCGCCCCAGCTGAGTGCCGCGCAGCAGGCGCGCGCCCGCGCGGCGGCGGCCGACGGCGCGCTGTGGCTGTTCAGCAGTTCCGAGGCCATCACCAACCTGTGCCAGTGCCTGCCCGGCACCGACTGGTCGGCCGCGCGCGCACTGGTCACGCACCCGCGCATCGGCGATGCCGCGCGGGCGGCCGGTTTTGGCGCCGTGCACGACACCCGGCCCACGCTGGAGGCGGTGGCCGCGTCGATAGAATCCTTGAACCTGGGCAACAGCAGTTGACCGCCTGCGCTCTTCAACACAGCCTCATGAACATTGACCTCTCCTGCTTCGATGGCGTTCATCTGGGGAGTGAGCGCGCTACGCACCCGATCGCACCGCCCTGGCCGCGCCATGCGGCGTTGCTCGTCTTGACAGGCACGCGCCTGTGCCGTCCTCGCGTCTTGCGTGGCACCCCGGCGCGCTGCGCTCGGGCGCGTCCAACGGCCGTTGCCAGCTTGCATGACCGCCGAGCCGACCCCCGCCTTGCCGCCCGCGCCGGCTGCACCGCCGGCCTTGCCGGCGCCGGAGGCGGCCCCATCCCCTTCCGTACCGCCGGTAGCACCGGCTCGCGCCCAGCCTGCGGCGCGTGGTGCGCGTGCGTGGCGTGCAGCCCGGCCTGGTGGCCGCCTGGCTGCTGGCGGCGGTGGGCCTCACGGTGAGCGTGCTGCTGTGGCAGAAGGTGGCCGGCATGCAGGAGCAGCTGGCACGCCAGAGTGCCGAAACGGGCAACCAGTCGGTCGAGGCGCGCACGCTGGCGCGCCAGGCCGAGGAATCCACGCGCGAGATGACCGGCAAGGTGGCCGCGCTGGAAACCAAGGTGGCCGACATGGTGGCCTACCGCGCGCAGCTCGACACCCTGGTGCAAAGCGTGGCGCGTGCGCGCGACGAGAACCTGGCGGTGGAGCTGGAAGCCGCCGTGCGCGTGGCGCAGGACCAGGCGCAGCTGACCGGCAGCGTCGAGCCCCTGCTGGCAGCGCTGCGCACCGCCGAGCGGCGCCTGGCGCGCTCCAGCGACCCGCGGCTGTCGCCGGTGGTGCGCACCGTCGCGCGCGACCTGGAGCGCGTGAAGGCCGCCAGCATCCCCGACACCGCCGGCCTGCTGTCGCGCATCGACCAGCTGCTGCGCCAGGTTGACGACCTGCCCGCCGCCAACGACGTGGGCCGCGCCAGCATGGGCAACGGCGGCCTGCGCGGCGCGCCGGCGCCGGCCCCCGAAAGCTGGTGGGCCCGCCTGTGGCACAACGTGCAGACCGAGGCCCAGGGCCTGCTGCGCGTGAGCCGTGTCGAGCGGCCCGAGGCCAGCATGATGGCGCCCGAGCAGGTGTTCTTCGTGCGCGAGAACCTCAAGCTGCGCCTGCAAGGCGCGCGCCTGGCCATCCTGGCGCGGCAGTACGAGGCGGCACGCAGCGACCTTGCGGCGGCGTCCGCCTCGCTCGGCACCTGGTTCGACCCGGCCTCGCGCCGCACCCAGGGCGCCGCCACGCTGCTGCAGCAGATCCAGGCCAGCACCAAATCGGCCGACCTGCCGCGCGTGGACGACACCCTGGTGGCCCTGGGCAACGCCGTGGCCGCCACCAACGCCACCGCCGGCGAGCGCTGAAGCGATGCGCGCCGCCCTGTGGCTCATGGGTCTGTTCGCGGCAGCGGTGGCGCTGGCGTTGTTCACGGGCGACAACGACGGCACCGTCACCATCTTCTGGCCGCCGCACCGGGTGGACCTGTCGGTCAACCTGGTGCTGCTGCTGCTGGTCGGCCTGTTCGTGCTGCTGCACCTGGCGCTGCGCGCGCTGACGGCGGCGCTGGAGCTGCCGCGCCAGGCCCGCCGCTGGCGCGCCCAGCAGCGCGAACGCGCCACGCACACCGCGCTGCTGGACGCCATGACGCAATATGCCGCCGGGCGCTTTCTGCGCGCGCGCAAGGCGGCCGAGGGTGCGCTGGCGCGCGAGCAGGCGCTGGTGGAGGCGGGCGATGCGCCGCCGCACGCCACGGCCCTGCGCACCCTGGCGCACGTGACGGCGGCCGAAAGCGCCCATGCCCTGCAGGACCACGCCACGCGCGACACGCACCTGGACCAGGCGCTGAAGACCGCCGCCCGCCCGGGCACCGCCGCAGAACTGCGCGAAGGCGTGCTGCTGCGCGCTGCCCGCTGGTCGCTCAACGACCGCGACCCGGCCGGCGCCCTGGCCCGGCTGGAAGAGCTGCCCACCGGCGCCCAGCGCCGCACCGCCGCGCTGCGCATCAAGCTCAAGGCGGCGCGCCAGCACGGCCGCATCGCCGACGCCATGGACACCGCGCGCCTGCTGGCCAAGCACCGCGCCTTCTCGCCCGAGGCCGCGCGCAGCCTGGTGCGCAGCCTGTCGGCCGAGCTGATCGGTCAGGCGCACGATCCGGGCCAGTTGCAGGCGGTGTGGGACACGCTCGACCCCGCCGAGCGCCGCACGCCCGAGTTGGCCCTGCGCGCCGCCCAGCGCCTGCTGGCCCTGGGGGCGACCATGCGGTGGCGCGCCAGTGGCTGCACCCGGTGTGGGACGAGATGCTGGCGCTGCCCGAATCCTTCTCCAGCGCCCAGCGTGTGCGGCTGGCACGCGTGCTGGAGGCGGGCATGCTCACCACCGGCGAGGCGTCCGACCAGGAGTGGCTGGCCCGCATCGAATCCGCCGCGCAGGCCAACCCGCGCGATCCGACCCTGCAGTACCTGGCCGGCATGGCCTGCCTGCACCGCGGCCTGTGGGGCCGGGCGCAGATGCTGCTGGCGCAGGCGGCGCGCTCGCTGCAGGACGACGGCCTGCGTCGCCACGCCTGGCGCGCGCTGGCGCAGCTGGCCGAACAGCGGGGCGACGAAGCCGCTGCCGCGCAGGCCTGGAAGCGCGCGGCCGACGCCGGGGCCGGGTAGCCGCCCCTGTGCGCCGCGGCGGCGCGGGTCAGGGCGCCGCGTTCTCGGGCACGGGGCTGAATTCCGCCGCCAGGAATCGTTCTCCCCGTTCGAGCATGAAGTAGCGGAACGCCTCGGCCGCCGGCGACAGCAGCTTGGACAGCGTGTGCACGCAGTTCCAGGCCCGCACCACCGGCGCGCCCCGCACGTCCAGCACCGCGATCAGGCCGTGGCGCTGCTCCAGGCCGATGGTGTGCAGCGACAGGAACGACAGGCCCATGCCGGCCATCACCGCCTGCTTGATGGTTTCGTTGCTGGACATCTCCATGGCGGTGCTCACCGTCACGTGCTGCGCTTCCAGGAACTGCTCGAGCGCGGCGCGTGTGCCGGAGCCGCTTTCGCGCATCAGAAAGGGCTGATCGCCCAGCTGCCCCGGCAGCACCGTGCCCGCGTGCACCAGTGCATGCCCCGGCGGCGCCACGAACACGTGCGGGTGCGCGGCGAAGGGCTCGGCGCGCGTGGCCAGCTCCTTGGGCGGGCGGCCCATGATGGCAATGTCCACCTCGCCGGCGTGCAGCAGCGCCACCAGCTGCTCGCGGTTGCCCACGGCCAGGCGGATGTCCACGCCGGGGTGCTCTTCACGAAAGCGCGCCAGCAGCTTGGGCAGGAAGTACTTGGCCGTGCTCACCATGCCGATCACCAGTTGCCCCAGCTCCACGCCCTTCAGCCGCGCGGCGGCATCCTCGGCGTCCTTCAGCGTGGCCAGCATGCGGCGCGCGTAGACCAGCATGTATTCGCCCGCCGTGGTCAGCGCCACCTGGCGGCCCGAGCGGTCGAATAGCGGCAGGCCGACATGGGCTTCCAGCTCCTTGACCTGCATCGTCACCGCGGGCGGGGTGAGGTGCAGCGCCTCGGCCGCGCGGGCAAAGCTGAGGTGGCGGGCGACCTCGCTGAACACCCGCAGCTGGCGAAAGGTGGCGTTCCTCATTCAGTGATTTCTGAACCCATTGATAAGAAAATGTGAATTTACCTTACTTAAGTGAGTTTTTATATTTCACGCCATCGACGTCCCACCGACCGATCCACAAGGAGCCCCCGATGTCCGCCGCCACCACCGAAGGTCAGATCACCGACGCCAAGAAGCGCTACAGCGCGGGCGTGCTGAAGTACACGCAGATGGGCTACTGGATGCCCGACTACGTGCCCAGCGACACGGACACCATCTGCCTGTTCCGCATCACGCCGCAGGACGGCGTGGACCCCGAGGAAGCCGCCGCCGCCGTGGCCGGCGAATCCAGCACCGCCACCTGGACGGTGGTGTGGACCGACCGCCTGACGGCCTGCGACAGCTACCGTGCCAAGGCCTACAAGGTGGAGCCGGTGCCCAACAACCCCGGCCAGTACTTCGCCTGGGTCGCCTACGACCTGATCCTGTTCGAAGAAGGCTCGATCGCCAACATGACGGCCAGCCTGATCGGCAACGTGTTCTCGTTCAAGCCGCTGAAGGCCGCGCGCCTGGAGGACATGCGCATCCCCGTGGCCTACGTCAAGACCTTCAAGGGCCCGCCCACCGGCCTGGTGGTCGAGCGCGAGCGCCTCGACAAGTTCGGCCGCCCGCTGCTGGGCGCCACCACCAAGCCCAAGCTGGGCCTGTCGGGCCGCAACTACGGCCGCGTGATCTACGAAGGCCTGAAGGGTGGCCTGGACTTCATGAAGGACGACGAGAACATCAACTCGCAGCCCTTCATGCACTGGCGCGACCGCTTCCTGTACGTGATGGACGGCGTCAACAAGGCCAGCGCCGCCACCGGCGAGGTGAAGGGCAGCTACCTGAACATCACCGCCGCGACGATGGAAGACATGTACGAGCGCGCCGAGTTCGCCAAGGACCTGGGCAGCGTGGTCGTCATGGTCGACCTGGTGATCGGCTGGACGGCCATCCAGAGCATGGCCAACTGGTGCCGCAAGAACGACATGATCATGCACATGCACCGCGCCGGTCACGGCACCTACACGCGGCAGAAGAACCATGGCGTGAGCTTCCGCGTGATCGCCAAGTGGCTGCGCCTGGCCGGCAGCGACCACCTGCACACCGGCACCGCCGTCGGCAAGCTGGAGGGCGACCCGCTCACCGTGCAGGGCTACTACAACGTCTGCCGCGACGCGTATACGAAGACCGACCTGCCGCGCGGCCTGTTCTTCGACATGGACTGGGCCGATACCAAGAAGGTCATGCCCGTGGCCTCCGGCGGCATCCACGCCGGCCAGATGCACCAGCTGCTGGACCTGTTCGGCGACGACGTGATCCTGCAGTTCGGCGGCGGCACCATCGGCCACCCGCAGGGCATCCAGGCCGGCGCCGTGGCCAACCGCGTGGCGCTGGAGGCCATGGTCAAGGCCCGCAACGAAGGCAAGGACATCAAGAACGAAGGCCCGCAGATCCTGAAGGACGCCGCCAAGCACTGCGGCCCGCTGAAGGCCGCGCTGGATACGTGGGGCGACATCAGCTTCAACTACGCGAGCACCGACACCAGCGACTACGCGGTGACGCC
Source organism: Ottowia beijingensis (assembly GCF_013423955.1). Taxonomy (GTDB): domain Bacteria; phylum Pseudomonadota; class Gammaproteobacteria; order Burkholderiales; family Burkholderiaceae_C; genus Ottowia; species Ottowia beijingensis. The sequence continues at coordinate 3,293,724 of NZ_JACCKX010000001.1, forward strand.
GGCGGTGGCCTGACCCCAAACCCCAACAGCCGGACGCAGAGGACGCAGAGGTTTCGCAGAGGACGCAGAAGAAACACAGAAATTCTTTGCTGGTGTCTACGGTTGCATTCCATTGAATCTTCTGCGCCTTCTGCGAAACCTCTGCGTCCTCTGCGTACGGACTTCTGACCCTTTTCTCCGAGCCCCAAAGGAGCGCCCATCATGATGACCAACCCCACCGGCCGCCTCACGCAAGGCCAGTTCAGCTTCCTGCCCGACCTGACCGACGCCGAGATTACGGCGCAGATCGAATACGGTCTGAACAAGGGTTATGCCTGGAGCGTGGAATACACCGACGACCCGCACCCGCGCAACACCTACTGGGAGATGTTCGGCATGCCCATGTTCGACCTGAAGGACGCCGCCGGCGTGCTGGGCGAGCTGAAGGACTGCCGCAAGGCCTTCCCCAACCACTACATCCGCCTGATGGCCTTCGACTCGACGCGCGGCGTGGAAAGCATCGCCATGAGCTTCATCGTCAACCGGCCGAAGAAGGAACCCGGCTTCGGCCTGGTGCGCCAGGAGGTGCAGGGCCGTTCGATGCGCTACACGGTGCACAGCTACGCCACCGACAAGCCCGAGGCCGAGCGCTACTGAGCGTTCTGGCCCCCTCTCCCCGGGCAGGGGAGAGGGCGTTCCGATCCCACGTTTGAACCTCGGCACGGACTCGACCATGAACGCACCGCTGTACCGCATCCCCGGCGTGGCCGCGCCAGCCGACGTGCCGGCGCCATCGGCGGTGGCCGAGGCCGTCGCCCGAGCACGCACGGTGGGCGAGGTGCTGGCTCAGTCGCAGGTCGAGGACGTGCTGGCCGAACTGGACCGCGACCTGGTCGGCCTGGCGCCGGTAAAGGCACGCATCCGCGACATCGCCGCGCTGCTGGTGATCGACAAGCTGCGTGGCAACCTGGGGCTCACCTCGCAGGCGCCGCCGCTGCACATGTCGTTCACCGGGAACCCCGGCACCGGCAAGACCACGGTGGCCATGCGCATGGCCACCATCCTGCACCGCCTGGGCTATGTGCGCAAAGGGCATCTGGTGGCGGTCACGCGCGACGACCTGGTGGGCCAGTACATCGGCCACACCGCGCCCAAGACCAAGGAAGTGCTGAAGAAGGCGATGGGCGGCGTGCTGTTCATCGACGAGGCCTACTACCTGTACCGCCCCGAGAACGAGCGCGACTACGGGCAGGAGGCGATCGAGATCCTGCTGCAGGTGATGGAGAACCAGCGCGACGACCTGGTGGTGATCCTGGCCGGCTACAAGGACCGCATGGACACCTTCTTCCAGTCCAACCCCGGCATGAGCAGCCGCATCGCGCACCATCTGGACTTCCCCGACTACAGCGCGGGCGAGTTGATGCAGATCGCGCAGCAGATGCTGGGCGCGCAGAACTACCGCTTCGGCGATGGCGCGCAGGACGCGTTTGCCCGCTACCTGGATCGCCGCATCGCCCAGCCGCATTTCGCCAACGCGCGCAGCGTGCGCAACGCGCTGGATCGCGCGCGCCTGCGCCAGGCCAGCCGCCTGTTCGCCGACCGCGACCGGCAACTCACGGCCGACGACCTGAGCACCCTCGCGGCCGAGGACATCCTGGCCAGCCGCGTGTTCACGCAAGAGGCCAAGCCATGACCCTTCAAGCCCTGATCTTCGACGTCGACGGCACGCTGGCCGACACCGAGCTGGCCCATCTGGCCGCCTTCAACCAGGCCTTCGCCCAGGAGGGCATCGGCTGGCAATGGGACGTGCCGCTCTATACCCAGCTTCTGGAAGTCTCCGGCGGCAAGGAGCGCATGCTGCACTATTGGAAGCAGGTGAGGCCCGACGTGACCGACCTCGGCAACCGCGTGCAGGCCACGATCGCGCGCCTGCACGAACTCAAGACCGCTGCCTATGAGCAAGCGGTGCGCGACGGCGCCGTGCAGCTGCGCCCCGGCGTGCTGGCGCTGATCGAGGCCGCGCACGCCGAAGGCCTGCGCCTGGCCATTGCCACCACCACCTCGGCGGTCAACATCGTCGCGCTGCTGCGGCGCGCCATCGGGCCGGACTGGCAGCGGTTCTTCACCGTGGTCGAGGATGCGTCGACGGCGCCGCGCAAGAAGCCCGACCCCATGGTCTACCAGCAGACGCTGGCGCGCCTGGCTGTGCCGGCCGCCGCCTGCCTGGCCTTCGAGGACTCGGCCAACGGCCTGATGGCCGCGCGCACCGCCAAGCTGGCCACCATCGTCACGCCGAACGACTTCACCGCCCACCACGACTTCACCGGCGCATTGCGCGTGCTGCCCGATCTGGCTGGCGTCAGCGTCGCCCAGCTGCGCGAATGGCACGCGCAGAGCACGCCACAGCCATGACCCGAGTACCCGAGGATTTCTTTCATGGTCACGCCCCGCCGCTTCACCCTGACGCAATACCTGATCGAGCAGCGCCGCCGCTTTCCCGGCGCCAGCGGTGACTTCAACGCGCTGCTGCTCGACTTGGCGCTGGCCTGCAAGGCGATCGCGCGCTCGGTCGCCTTCGGCGAACTGGGCGGCGTGCTGGGCAACCCGGCGGCCGAGGTGTCGACCGCCGTCAACGTGCAGGGCGAGCAGCAGAAGAAGCTCGACGTTATCAGCAACGACTACTTCACCCAGATGACGGAGTGGGGCGGCCAGCTGGCCGGCATGGCGTCCGAAGAGATGGACGAGCCTTACCAGATCCCGGCCACGCTGCAGCGCGGCAAGTACCTGCTGGTGTTCGACCCGCTGGATGGCTCCAGCAACATCGACGTCAACGTCACCGTGGGCAGCATCTTCAGCGTGCTGCGCGCGCCACAGGAGGTCATCGACTCGGGCCGCGATGTGGTGGAGGCCGACTTCCTGCAGCCGGGCTGCCAGCAGCTGGCAGCCGGCTACGCGCTGTACGGCCCCACCACCATGCTGATCCTCACGGTGGGCAACGGCGTGGCCGGCTTCACGCTGGACCCGAACCTCGGCCAGTTCATGCTCACGCACCCCGACATCCGGGTGCCCGAGGACACGCAGGAGTTCGCCATCAACGCCTCCAACGCGCGCTTCTGGGAGGCGCCGGTCAAGCGCTACGTGGACGAATGCCTGGCCGGCAAGACCGGCCCGCGCGGCAAGGACTTCAACATGCGCTGGATCGCCAGCATGGTGGCGGAGGCACACCGCATCCTGATGCGCGGCGGCATCTTCATGTACCCGCGCGACACCAAGGATCTGGCCAAGCCAGGACGCCTGCGCCTGCTGTACGAGGCGAATCCGGTCGGCTTCATCATGGAGCAGGCGGGGGCGCGCGTCTCCACCGGCCGCGAGCCATTGCTGAACGTGCAGCCCACGGCGCTGCACCAGCGCATCGGCCTGATCTTCGGCTCGAAGAACGAGGTCGAGCGCATCGAGCGCTACCACGCCGAACCTGCCAAGGCCGTCGACACGCACCACCCGCTGTTCGGCGAGCGCAGCCTGTTCCGCGAGGAAGTGGCGCTTTGATGCTTCTTTATTGATAGCTGGTTGCGCCCGTGGGACGGGTGCTAGAGCCCTGTTTGACTCTCATTTCACAGCCGGTCCACCACCATGTCCGAACGCCATCCCATCATCGCCATCACCGGCTCGTCCGGCGCCGGCACCTCCACGGTCACGCGCACCTTCCAGAACATCTTCCGCCGCGAGGGCATCACCGCCGCCATCATCGAAGGCGACAGCTTCCACCGCTACGACCGCCAGGAGATGAAGCAGCGCCAGGCCGAGGCCGAGCGCCAGGGCAACAAGCACTTCAGCCACTTCGGCGCCGACAACAACCTGTTCGGCGAGCTGGAGGCGCTGTTCCGCAGCTACGGCGAAAGCGGCCAGGGCAGGGCGCGCAAGTACCTGCACAACGCCGAGGAAGCCGCGCCCTACCAGCAAGAGCCCGGCACCTTCACGCCCTGGGAGACGCTGCCCGAAGACACCGACATGCTGTTCTACGAGGGCCTGCACGGCGCGGTGATCACGCCGGAGCACAACATCGCCCAGCATGCCGACCTGCGCATCGGCGTGGTGCCGGTGGTCAACCTGGAGTGGATCCAGAAGCTGTGGCGCGACAAGCATCAGCGCGGCTACAGCACCGAGGCCGTCACCGACACCATCCTGCGCCGCATGCCCGATTACGTGAACGTCATCGTGCCGCAGTTCGCGCACACCCACGTCAATTTCCAGCGCGTGCCGGTGGTGGACACCAGCAACCCCTTCATCGCGCGCGACATCCCCAGCGCCGACGAGAGCATGGTGGTGATCCGCTTCGCCAACCCGAAGGGCATCGACTTCCAGTACCTTCTGAACATGATCCACGACTCGTGGATGAGCCGCGCCAACACCATCGTGGTGCCGGGCGGCAAGATGGAACTGGCGATGCAGTTGATCTTCACGCCCTTCGTGTGGCGCATGCAGGAGCGGCGCAAGCGGGTGCTGGGCAACGGTTGAAACAGTCAAAAAACCGAACGCAGAGGACGCAAGAAATTCGCAGAGGACGCAAAAGACACGGCAAGAGATGTCTTGCCCCGCGCGCGCCGTGACCCACTGGAAGAGACCTTCGGTTTTTCTTTTGCGTCCTCTGCGTGATCTCTGCGTCCTCTGCGTCCGGCTGTTCTTGAACTCTCTCCACCATCCCTGACCTCACATGAGCATTCCAGAACCCGAACTCGCCAGTCAGATGGCCAACGCGATTCGCATGCTGGCCGTCGACGCGGTCGAACAGGCCAAGAGCGGCCACCCTGGCGCGCCCATGGGCATGGCCGAGATCGCCGAGGTACTGTGGAACCGGCACCTGAAGCACAACCCCGCCAACCCGGCTTGGGCCGACCGCGACCGCTTCGTGCTCTCCAACGGCCACGGCTCGATGCTGCTGTACGCGCTGCTGCACCTGACCGGCTATGACTTGGCCGTGGACGAGCTGAAGCGCTTTCGCCAACTGCACAGCAAGACACCCGGCCACCCCGAGGTCGGCATCACGCCCGGCGTGGAAACCACCACCGGCCCGCTCGGCCAGGGCCTGGCCAACGCCGTGGGCATGGCGCTGGCCGAGAAGCTGCTGGCGGCCGAGTTCAACCGCGAGGGCCACATGGTCGTCGACCACCACACCTACGTCTTCATGGGCGACGGCTGCCTGATGGAAGGCATCAGCCACGAGGCCTGCTCGCTGGCCGGCACGCTGCGCCTGTCGAAGCTGATCGCGCTGTACGACGACAACGGCATCAGCATCGACGGCCATGTCGAGGGCTGGTTCACCGACGACACGCCGAAGCGCTTTGAAGCCTATGGCTGGCACGTGATCCCCAAGGTGGACGGGCACGACCCCGCCGCCGTCGACGCCGCCCTGCGCGCCGCGCGCGCGCAGGCCGCGCGGCCCGACGGCAAGCCCACGCTGATCTGCTGCCAGACCGTGATCGGCCAGGGATCGCCGGGCAAGGCCGGCACGCACGACGTGCATGGCGCCGCCCTGGGTGCCGACGAAGTGCAGGCCACGCGCGACGCGCTGGGCTGGTCGCACGCACCGTTCGAGCTGCCGGCCGAGGTCGCGCAGGCCTGGGATGCACGCGAGCGCGGCCGTGCTGCCGAGCACGCCTGGCGCGAGCGCTTCGAGGCCTATCGCACCGCCTTCCCCGAGGCGGCGGCGGCGTTCGAACGCCGCATGCAGGGCGAGTTGCCGGCAGACTTTGCAAGCCGGCTCCTGCGCTGTTCGAGGCCATCGCCGCCAGGCCCGACGCCATCGCCACCCGCAAGGCGAGCCAGAACGCGCTGGATGCGCTGGCGCCGCTGCTGCCCGAGCTGTTCGGCGGCTCGGCCGACCTCACGGGCTCCAACCTCACCAACTTCAAGGGCTGCACCGTGGCCGGGCGCGACCGCGCGGGCAACCACCTGTCCTGGGGCGTGCGCGAATTCGGCATGGCGGCCGCGCTCAATGGCATGGCGCTGCACGGCGGCTTCATCCCCTACGGCGGCACCTTCCTCACCTTCAGCGACTACAGCCGCAACGCGGTGCGCATGGCCGCGCTGATGAAGCTGCGCGTGATCCACGTGTTCACGCACGACAGCATTGGCCTGGGCGAGGACGGCCCCACGCACCAGAGCGTGGAGCATCTGCCCAGCCTGCGCCTGATCCCCAACCTCGACGTCTGGCGCCCAGCCGACGGGCTGGAAACGGCTGTGGCCTGGGCCTGCGCCATCGAGCGCGCCGACGGCCCGACCGCGCTGACCCTGTCGCGCCAGAACCTGCCCAACCTGACCGGCGGCAAGGTGGCGGCCGGCACCATCCGCCGCGGTGGCTACGTGCTGTCGGACATGGAAGGCGCGCAGGCGGTGCTGATCGGCACCGGCTCCGAGCTGACCGTCGCCATGGCCGCGCAGGCCGCCCTGGCGGGCGAGGGCATCGCCACGCGCGTGGTGTCGATGCCCTGCACCAACGTGTTCGACCGCCAGGACGCCGCCTACCAGGACGCCGTGCTGCCGCCGCACCTGCCCGCCGTGGCGGTGGAGGCGGCGCACCCCGACTTCTGGCGCAAGTACGTCGGCCGCACCGGCGCCGTGGTGGGCATCGCCAGCTTCGGCGAATCGGCGCCGGCCAAGGACCTGTATGCGCACTTCGGCATCACCGCGCAGTGCGTGGCCGATGCCGTGCGCAGCCGCGTGCGCGCCGGCCAGCGCGCCCCGCACGCCGCCGTACCCGCGTGAAGGCCGCGCCACGATGATCCAGCCCGCCCTGGTGGCCTTCGACCTCGACGGCACCCTGATCGACACCGCGCCCGAGATCGGCGACGCGGTCAACGACACGCTGACCCGCCTGGGCCTGGCGGCCATGCCGCCCGACCGCGTCATCGGCTGGATCGGCCACGGCACGCGCGAACTGCTGATCCAGGCCATGGCCGCTGCCCGGCGCGTGGACGCGGCGCGGGTGCGCCCTCGCGCGAACTGGCCGAGGCCTACGCCCAGTTCGAGCACGACTACCTGCTGCGCTGCGGCACGCGCAGCCGCCCGTATGACGGCGCAGTGGCGCTGCTGCAGGCGCTGCGGGCGCAAGGTGTGCGCACCTGCGTGGTCACCAACAAGGAAACGCGCTTCACCGAGCGCGTGCTGGCCGCGCATGGGCTGGGCGCGTGGCTCGACCGCGTGGTGTGCGGTGACACGCTGCCCACCAGGAAGCCCGACCCGGCCGGCCTGCTGGGCTGCCTGTCGGCCTTTGGCATCGAGCCCGCGCGTGCGCTGTTCGTGGGCGACTCGTCCATCGACGCCGCCACCGCGCGCGCTGCCGGCGTGCCGGTGTGGCTGCTGACCCATGGCTACAACATGGGCCGCCCTGTCAGCGACAGCGCGCCCGACGCCGTGTTCGATGGCTTCGCCCCGCTGCACCAGGCCTGGGACGCGCTGCGCGCGGTGCCCGCCACGGACTGATGTTGGTCATCAATTCATAGCTGTTAGCGCCCGTCCGGCGGGCGTTGGAGCCACTTTTCATTCAAGAATTCATCAGGAGACCCACCATGCCCCTTGTCAACCTGCGCACCGTACTGGACCATGCCGCCAGCCACGGCTACGGCGTGCCCGCCTTCAACGTCAACAACCTGGAGCAGATCCAGGCCATCATGGAAGCGGCCCAGGCCGCCGACAGCCCGGTGATCCTGCAGGCCTCGGCCGGCGCGCGCAAGTACGCGGGCGAGCCCTACCTGCGCCACATGGTGCTGGCCGCGGCCGAATCGCACCCGCGCCTGCCCATCGTGCTGCACCAGGACCACGGCGCCAGCCCGGCGGTGTGCCTGCAGGCCATCCGCTCGGGCTTCACCAGCGTGATGATGGACGGCTCGCTGCGCGAAGACGCCAAGACCCCCGCCAGCTACGACTACAACGTCGACGTGACGCGCCGCGTGTGCGAGATGGCGCACGCCGTCGGCGTCTCGGTCGAGGGCGAACTGGGCTGCCTGGGCTCGCTGGAGACGGGCGAGGCGGGCGAGGAAGACGGCGTCGGCGCCGCAGGCAAACTCACGCACGACATGCTGCTGACCGACCCCGCGCAGGCGCGCGACTTCGTGGCCCGCACCGGCGTCGACGCGCTCGCCATCGCCATCGGCACCAGCCACGGCGCCTACAAGTTCACGCGTCAGCCCACCGGCGACATCCTCGCCATCGACCGCATCGCCGCCATCCACGCGCAGATCCCCGACACGCACCTGGTGATGCACGGCTCGTCGTCTGTGCCGCAGGAGTGGCTGGCCCTCATCCGCCAGTACGGCGGCGACATCCGCGAGACCTACGGCGTGCCCGTCGAGGAAATCGTGCGCGGCATCCGCCACGGCGTGCGCAAGGTCAACATCGACACCGACATCCGCCTGGCCATGACCGGCGCCATGCGCGAGGCCTTCGCCCGCCAGCCCGCCGAGTTCGACCCGCGCAAGGCGCTGGAGGCCGCCCGCAAGGCCGCGCGCGGCATCTGCCAGGCCCGCTTCGAGGCCTTCGGCTGCGCCGGCCATGGCGGGGCCATCCTGCGCGCCACGGGCTTGTAGGCCGTCACGGCCGGCGTGCCGTGGAGCAACTCAAGGTGATGTCAACCGCCGCGCGGGCGGCAGCGCATGGCATGATGCCCCGCGCGGTCGCACCGGCCGCGCCGCTGCCAAGGAGCCCCGATGACCTCGCCACTGTCGCTGCTCGACCGCATCCGCCAGCGCCTGGCCGACGTGCCGCAGGTGGTGGAGAAAAAGATGTTTGGCGCCACCGCGTTCCTAGTGAACGACAAGATGTGCATCAACGCCATCGAGCGCGAACTGATGGTGCGCATCGACCCGGCGCAGCACGACGAACTGGCAGCGCGCGAGGGTTGCAGCACCGTGGTCATGAACGGCAAACCCTATCGTGGCTATATCGATGTCGATGGTGCCGTGCTGGAGACTGACGCGGCGCTGGAGGAATGGGTGCGGCGGGCGCTGGCGTATAACGAGAAGGCGCCGGTGAGCAGGAAGCGACGCAAGGATTGAAAAACTGACCAGGTTCCCTCTGCTTAACAACCCCACGCTTTTTTTTTGCTCCCGATGTTTCGCTGAGGATTCCATGCTGGCGTACAGACAATTCCTGCTCCTGTTGCTCGTCGCGCTCGCCGCATGTGCCGGAACGCCCGCGCAAACTGAAACGCCATTGTTCACGGCGAATGCGCGCGCCGAGGGTAGCCAGAATGTCGACGTTATCGTCGAAGAGGTGGCGCGTTACCAAGGGACATCCGTAGTGGATGTTCATTTCAATTACGGGCCATCGGTCGCATCGTCGGTGTTCATTGCCTGCAGTTTCGCCAAGCTCGCCCGGTTGCGGGGATATCGCTATACCGTCGACGTAAGGGACTACGGCAAGCCGGGGCGCTATCTGGTGGGTTTCATTCCAGCACCGAGCCAGGAGGCGATCAGCGCGCTTGGACCAGAGTTCGAGAAGCACGACCCCTCGCAAGTCACTGACAGCGCCATGTTCGACCGGATCTGCCCGAAATCGTGACCGCCGCTTGATCAGAACGAAGCCGACGCTGGTGCCTTGAAAGACAAAAGCCCCGCGCTATCTGCGCGGGGCTTTCTTTATGGTGCGCGTTTTCGCGCAAGGTTCACGCCGTGACCGCTTCACTGACCTGCGCTTTGGCACTCTCCGGCGCCGGCGTGCGGATCAGGTAGTCGAATGCACTGAGCGCCGCCGTGGAGCCCGCCCCGCCGCCACCACGATCTGCTTGTACGGCACCGTGGTGCAGTCGCCGGCGGCGAACACGCCGGGCACGTTGGTCTCGCCGCGCGCGTTGACGACGATCTCGCCGAACTTGCTGCGCTCGACCACGTCGCCCAGGAATTCGGTGTTGGGCACCAGGCCGATCTGCACGAACACGCCTTCCAGATCGACCTTGGCATCCGTGCCGTCGGCACGGTGCTTGAATTTCAGGCCGTTGACCTTGCCGCCCGCGCCGGTGATTTCGGTGGTCTGCGCGTTGGTGTGGATGGTGACGTTGGGCAGGCTCTTCAGTTTCTTGATGAGCACGGCGTCGGCCTTCATCTCGGGCAGGAACTCGAACACGGTGACGTGCTTGACCACGTTGGCCAGGTCGATGGCGGCCTCGACACCCGAGTTGCCGCCGCCGATGACGGCCACGTCCTTGCCCTTGAACAGCGGGCCGTCGCAGTGCGGGCAGTAGGCCACGCCCTTGGTCTTGTATTCCTGCTCGCCCGGCACATTGACGTTGCGCCAGCGCGCGCCGGTGGCCAGGATGACGGTGCGGCTTCGCAGCTGGCCGCCGTTGTCGAGCTTGACGGTGACGTAGCCGCCCGGCTGCGCGGCGGGCACCAGTTCGGCCACGCGCTGCGTGTTCATGATGTCGACCTCGTAGTTGCGCACGTGCTGCTCCAGCGCGGCGGCGTAGGCGGGGCCGTTGGTTTCGGGGATGCCGGGGTAGTTGGCGATTTCCATGGTGTCGTTAACCTGGCCGCCGAAGCGCTCGGCCACGACGCCAGTGCGGATGCCCTTGCGTGCTGCATAAATCGCAGCCGCCGCGCCAGCGGGGCCACCGCCGACGATGAGCACCTCGAACGGGGCCTTGGCGCTCAGGCGTTCGGCATCGCGCTTGGCGGCGCCGGTGTCGACCTTCTGGATGATTTCTTCCACGCTCATGCGCCCGTTGGCGAAGAACGCGCCGTTCAGGAACACGGTGGGCACGCCCATGATTTCGCGTTCTTCGATCTCGTTCTGGAACAGGCCGCCGTCGATGATCGTGGTCTTGATGCGCGGGTTGTAGATGCTCATGAGGCTGAGCGCCTGCACCACGTCGGGGCAGTTGTGGCACGACAGGCTCATGTAGACCTCGAAGTCGAGGTCGACGTCGAGGGCCTTGATCTGCTCCAGCACATCGACTTCGACCTTGGGCGGGTGGCCGCCGGTCCACAGCAGGGCCAGGATGAGGCTGGTGAATTCATGCCCCATGGGGATGGCGGCAAAGCGCAGCTGCGTGCCGCTGCCTGGGCGGGCGAGGGTGAACGAGGGCTTGCGCGCGTCGCTGCCATCGGTGCGCAGCGTGATCTTGTCGGGGCGGGCGGCGGCGATTTCCTCCAGCAGCTCGCGCAGTTCGGTCGATTTGTCGCCGTCGTCCAGCGAGGCCACCATCTCGAACGGCTCCTTCACGCGCTCGAGGTAGGCGGTCAGTTGTTGCTTGATGTCGTCGTCCAACATGGTGGGTGCTCCTTGTTTGATAGCTTCTGGCGCTTGTCTGGCGGGCGCTAGAGCCTGATTTGTTCAATAAAAAGCCGAACGGCAAGGCAGGGCGCCCTGTCGCCGTTCGGCGGGTGTTCGATGACGGAATGACTTCGCCTTCGGCTTCAATGACGGCGCTGGCGCGCCATGACGGGTTCTGGTCATGCGCCGCAAGGCGCGTCATCGATGCGAAGCGAGGTCATCGGCGGCGCGCAGCGCCGCCGGTCATCAGATCTTGCCAACGAGGTCGATCGAGGGCTTCAGCGTCTTCTCGCCTTCCTTCCACTTGGCGGGGCACACTTCGCCGGGGTGGGCGGCGGTGTACTGGGCGGCTTTCAGCTTGCGCACGGTTTCGGTCACGTCGCGGGCGATTTCGTTGCTGTGCACTTCCATGGTCTTGATGGTGCCGCTGGGGTCGATCACGAAGGTGCCGCGCAGGGCCAGGCCTTCTTCAGGGATGTGCACGCCGAAGGCGTTGGTCAGCTGGTGCGTGGGGTCGCCCACCAGGAAGAACTTGGCCTTGCCGACGGCATCCGACGTCTCGTGCCACACCTTGTGGCTGAAGTGCGTGTCGGTGGTGACGATGTAGACCTCGGCGTTGGCCTTCTGGAACTCGGCGTAGTGCTCGGCCGCGTCCTCGATCTCGGTCGGGCAGTTGAAGGTGAAGGCGGCGGGCATGAAGATCACCACGGACCAGTTCTTGCCGTTCGACAGGTTCTTCTCGGTCACTTCCTCGAATTGGCCGTTGTGGAAAGCCTGGTTCTTGAAGGGTTGGACCTTGGTGTTGATCAAAGACGACATGCGTGTTCTCCTGGGTTGATGAAGTTGCGATGGATGAAGTATAGATTAGAGCTATTGGATTTGTGATTCATTTTATCTAATCTATGTTTAGCCGCAGGCTATGAGTGCCTGGCCGCCGGCGCACGGGGGCGCCAGCAACGGTACAGCTTACCGCAGAAGCGGTGACAGGCGGGTGTCGCGGTGTGCCATGCCTGCGACGTGGGCGCAGGCGGGCGGGGGCGCAGGCGGGCCGGGGGTGCGGGCGTCAGCCCTTGGCGGCCTTGTCGGCGGGCGGCGCGAAGGGCAGCACGGCGGGGCTGGCGGCGCCGGCATCGCGCATGGTCACGCTGCCCTGGTAGCGCGCGCCGGGGTCGACCTGCAGGGTCTCGGCCTCGATGTTGCCGTGGATCTGCGCGCTGGCGTGCAGGTGCAGGCGCTGGGCGTGCACGTTGCCCTCCAGCCGGCCGAGCACCAGCAGGTCGGCGGCGTGCACGTCGCCCTTCACGCTGCCGGTCTCGCCGATGATGGCGCGGCCTTCGGCGCGCAGCGTGCCTTCGATGCGGCCGTCGAGCTTGATCGAGTTCTTGGTCGTCAGGTCGCCCGCCAGCGTGCAGTGCTCGGCGATGACGGTGTCGATCTGCCTGCCGGCGCCGCTGTCGGGCACGCGGGTGGGGGATTTGTCTTTGGAGCCGAACATGCGCGGGCCTCGCTGCGGTCAGGGGTTGGAAGCGGCGGCGTCGTTCAGCGCCAGGAACTGCTCGGGGTCGAGCCGCTCGCCGCGGCGCTGCACCTCGTAATGCAGGTGCGGGCCGGTGGAGCGGCCGGTGGAGCCGAGCAGGCCGACGGTGTCGCCCGCGGTGACGGGCTGGCCGCGCTCCACGTCGATGCGCGACAGGTGGGCGTACAGCGTGGTGTAGCCGTGGGCGTGCGCCACCTGCACCACGTTGCCATAGCCGCCCTGCCAGCCGGCGAACACGACCTTGCCGCTGGCCGTGGCCTGCACCGGCTCGCCGGTGGTGCCCTTGAAGTCGAGCCCGCCGTGCGACTCGCTGCCGCGCCCGGTGAAGGGGTTGGGGCGCTCGCCGAAGGCCGACGACATGGCGCCGCCGTGCGGCAGGCCCAGCGGCACGGATTGCAGCACCTCCAGCAGGTTGCCGGCATCGCGCGCAAAGCTGCCGGTATAGGGCACCGGCTTGCCAACGTGCGCCTGCAGCGCCGGGCCGCCGGCGGCGGGGTTGGGCTGGCCCCTGGGCGGCGCGGCGGAGACCGGCTTGACGTTGACGCCGCGCGCCTGCAGGTAGGTCTGCAGATCGCCGATCATCTGCTCTGATTTTTGCAGCGCCGCGAGCTTGGCATTGATCTCGGCCGAGGTGAAGTTCTTCAGGTCGGCCACTTCGCGCCGCAGCGCGTCGATCTCCTGCCGGCGCTCGTCCAGCGCCTGCTGGCTGTCGGCGCGTGAGGTGAGATGCTGCGCGCCCAGGCCCACCAGCCCCGCCGCCAGCAGCGCCGTGCTGGCGCCCAGGCCCAGCAGCAGCGGCCGCAACCAGGCGAGCAGGCGCGTGTCGACTTCGAGCGAGCGCGTCTGCTCGGGCGTGACGATGAGAACGGTGGATCGTGCCATGGCGCAGAGAAATGGAGCGATGCAATGAAGCGGGGCGGTACAGCACGAGAAGACCCCACCTCCGAATGCCGAGGCTTGATCGCGTCAAGCCCGCTGGAGGCATGCAGTTGTTACCGGGTGTGTGGCAACGCCGGGCAGTGTAAGGCGAAAGCCCGCAGATTCCCAGCAAAAATACCGCAACCCGGAAGGTCAACAGGCGATAGCCATTTGGCGGGGTTGGGTAGTTCAATAAGAGGAGCTGCTGGCGCCCGGCAGTTGGGCGCAAAAGCCGTTTTTGATGCTTGAAAAATTTTCAAGGTCCCCCTGCGGATCGTTGATGGGCAAGCGATCGGCTTGAGGATGCGCTGAATTCTTGAACGCAGAGAACGCCAAGACTTCGCAAAAGGCGCAGAACAAGCGGGTGGAAACCTTGTGCGAGCTTTCACAAGTGCTTGACTATCAAGAAATTTCAGATGACGCGCGGACCGCATCCGCTGTGTGGGAGCGGGCTTGCCCGCGATCAAGCGTTGGTGGCGATGAGACGCCTCATCGCGGGCAAACCCGCTCCCACAACACGGTCTGAGACTTGTTGCTGATCAAGCTTCCTTGATGAACGGCAAATGACTCTTCTGCGTCTTCTGCGAAGTCTTGGCGACTTCTGCGTTCAAAGGTTTTCCAAGCTGCTTGCTTTCAAGCCAACAGCTTCGATCGTCCCTTCGGCCCGCACAAAGCCGGCCAGGGTGCCCGCGCAGCGGCGCGCGGGGCACCCTTGGCCCGGGGCGCGCGTCAGTGCGCGGCCGTGCCGCCGTGGCGGCTTTCCTGCTCGAACGGCAGGGTGACTTCACGCAGGTCCTTGCGCGTTTCCACCAGCACCAGCGGGCCGTCGTCGATCTCGACCAGCGGCGGGCGCTCGCGCGGCACGCGGATCGGCTGCGGCTCGGCGGCGATGGCGGCCTGCACGCTGGCCACCTTGTCGGCGTCGGAGTTGACCCACTGCAGGCCGGCGGATTGCGCCAGCGATTCCAGGTCGCCCAGGGGCAGCGCGAATGGCGTGACCTTGGGCAGGCCGGCGGCTGGCGCCGCGGCGTGGCCGTTGGCGGCGGCAGGGACCGGCGATGCTACAGACGCACGGGCCGGCGGCGCCGGCGGGGTGGGCGCGGGCGCCACGTTGGCTTCGGCCACCGTGGCCGGGGCCTGGGCATCGTCGACCGCGGCGCTGCGCGCGAAGTACGAGCGCGGTGCGGGCGCGTCGGCGCTGCCGGCCTGGGCCGCGGGCTGCGCCACGGTGCCGTCGTCGGACACGCTGCCGGGCAGCTCGGCGGCGCGCTCGTCGCGGCGCTCGCCGTTGCGATCGCGGCGGTCGCGGCCATAGCGGTCGCGCGAACGGCGCTCGCGGCGCTCTTCGCCCTGCGGCGCGTCGCCCACGACTTCGGCGGCGGAGTTGCCGTCGACCGCGGTCACGGCCGAGGTGGCCAGGGCGGCGGTGTCGACCACGGCGGTGTCGTCGTGCGGCTGGCCTTCGGCGCGCTCGGCGCGGTCGCCACGCTCGCCGCGTTCGCGGCGGCCTTCGCCACGGCTGCGGCGGCCTTCGCCACGTTCACCACGTTCACCGCGCTCGCTGCGTTCGCCACGCGGCGGGCGGGCGCTGGTGTCGGCGCCGGCGTCGGCGGTGGCGATGTCGGTGGTGGGCGCGCCGGCATCGGCGGCCAACGGGTCGCGGCGCTCGCGCTGGCGGTCGCCGCGCGGGCCGCGGTCGCCCCGTTCGCCGTTGCGGCGGCTGCCGTCGCGCTGTCCGTTGCGGGCTTCGCCCTGGCCTTCGGCGCGGCTCTCACCGCGGTTGTCGCTGCGGCGCTCGTCGCTGCCGCGGCCTTCACCGCGCTCACCGCGCTGGCCGCCACGGCCACCGCGGCCGCCACGGCGTTCGCCGTCACGGCCGCCGCGGCCTTCGCGCTTCTCGGCGGTGGCGGGTGCCGGCGTGGGCGCGGGCGCCACCACGGGCGGGGGCGGCGGGGCCATGCCGAACAGGTTCTTCAGCCAGCCCACCAGGCCGGCCGGCGCGGGCGCGGCAGCGGGCGTGAAGGCGGCCGGTGCCACCGCAGGCGCCGGCGCGGCGGCCACCGGCTCGGGTTTGGGCTCGGCCACCGGCGCGGGGTGTCGCGCAGCACGCCCTTGATGACGGGCTGCTGCTTGTTGGTCGGCTCCTGGCTGCGGCGGGTGACGGTGGTCGGGTCCTCGAACTCCTCGGCCATCTTGTAGCTGCTGTCGATGTCGTCCAGGCGCGGGTCGTCGTGCTTCAGGCGCTCGAGCTTGTAGTGCGGCGTCTCCAGCGTCTTGTTGGGCACCAGGGTGACGTTGACGCGCTGCTTGAGCTCGATCTTGGCGATCTCGGGGCGCTTTTCGTTCAACAGGAACGAGGCCACTTCCACCGGCACCTGCACGTTGACGGCGGCGGTGTTGTCCTTCATGGACTCTTCCTGAATGATGCGCAGGATCTGCAGCGCCGACGATTCGGTGTCGCGCACGTGGCCGGAGCCGCCGCAGCGCGGGCAGGGGATGGAGGCGCCTTCGCTCAGCGCGGGCTTCAGGCGCTGGCGGCTCATCTCCAGCAGGCCGAACTTGCTGATGCTGCCGAACTGCACGCGGGCGCGGTCCTGGCGCAGCGCCTCGCGCAGGCGGTTCTCGACCTCGCGGCGGTTCTTGCTCTCCTCCATGTCGATGAAGTCGATCACGATCAGGCCGCCCAGGTCGCGCAGGCGCATCTGGCGCGCCACCTCGTCGGCGGCTTCCAGGTTGGTGCGCGTGGCGGTCTCCTCGATGTCGCCGCCCTTGATGGCGCGGGCCGAGTTCACGTCCACCGCCACCAGCGCCTCGGCGTGGTCGATCACGATGGCGCCGCCCGAGGGCAGGGTGACGGTGCGCGAGTAGGCCGATTCGATCTGGTGCTCGATCTGGAAGCGCGAGAACAGCGGCGCGTTGTCGCGGTAGCGCTTCACGCGGTGCGCCTGCTCGGGCATCACGTGGCTCATGAACTGGTGCGCCTGCTCGTAGATGTCATCGGTGTCGATCAGGATGTCGCCGATGTCCGAGTTGAAGTAGTCGCGGATGGCGCGGATGACGAGGTTGCTCTCCTGATAGATCAGGAAGGCGCCCTTGCCGCCCTTGGCGGCACCGTCGATGGCGTCCCACAGCTTCAGCAGGTAGTTCAGGTCCCACTGCAACTCGGGCGCGGTGCGGCCGATGCCGGCGGTGCGGGCGATGATGCTCATGCCTTTCGGGTACTCGAGCTGGTCCATCGCCTCCTTCAGCTCGGCGCGGTCCTCGCCCTCGATGCGGCGGCTGACGCCACCGCCGCGCGGGTTGTTCGGCATCAGCACCACGTAGCGGCCGGCCAGGCTGACGAAGGTGGTCAGCGCGGCGCCCTTGTTGCCGCGCTCTTCCTTCTCGACCTGCACCAGCAGTTCCTGGCCTTCCTTGATCACATCGTTGATCCTGGCCTGGCTGACGGAGACACCCTCCGCGAAGTACTGGCGCGAGATTTCCTTGAACGGCAGGAAGCCGTGGCGGTCTTCGCCGTAGTCGACGAAGCAGGCCTCCAGCGACGGCTCGACGCGCGTCACCACGGCCTTGTAGATGTTGCCCTTGCGCTGCTCGCGCCCTTCGATCTCGATCTCGTAGTCGAGCAGTTTCTGTCCATCGACGATCGCCAGGCGGCGCTCTTCGGCCTGCGTGGCGTTGATCAGCATCCGTTTCATGATG
The DNA here is from genome assembly GCF_013423955.1 of Ottowia beijingensis. Classification (GTDB taxonomy): domain Bacteria; phylum Pseudomonadota; class Gammaproteobacteria; order Burkholderiales; family Burkholderiaceae_C; genus Ottowia; species Ottowia beijingensis. The sequence continues at coordinate 3,311,122 of NZ_JACCKX010000001.1, forward strand.
CGGTGTCCTTCAAATCAAAAGCAGTCAACGGCTTGCCCGGGGAAAGCCCAAGATGCCTCGGACGGCGCAATGCAACGGACGGAATGGCCGCGGCGACTGACTGGAGGAAGAAGGCGTGCGGGGCGCGCGCCTTCAAAGCTGCTGAACGCGCTGGTTCAGCGGCCGGGGTCAGGCGGGCTGGCTTGGATGGGTGCGAGGGCCGGGCAAGGCAAGATTGCTACATAAAGCGTAGCTGCTCGCGCTTGCCTGGCGGGCGCTGGGGCGTGATTTTGCTCATAAAGCATCGGCCGCAGCCAGCGCTCCAGAACCATCATGATTGCCATCAGCACAAAAAGTCTCGCTTCGATCCGACCCGCAGGCCAAGCCGCGTGGGGCGGCCTGCCGGTCATGGGTATTCCGTAGGGGTTTCATCGCGTCGGCCTGATCCTGCGCTTTTCTTGGCGTGCCTGCCCGGTTCAGTGGGGGCAGGGCGCTTTCTTGTGCAGGTGCGGCATCGACCTTTACTGGCGGCTGCTTGTGGGCGGGTGGAATAGACTACCCGTTCATTCGGGCGGTGACTTCCATTTCAAATTCAACCACTTACGGCCGGTTGCCAGTGAATCGCATTATAGGTGCCAAAGCAGCCCCGCCGGGGCTCAGGGCAAACCCGAGGTCGGCTGGCTGACGGTGGACGCCGAGAGCGCCGGCCAGCGGCTGGACAACTTCCTGATCCGCCACCTGAAGGGCGTGCCCAAGACCCACGTCTACCGCATCATCCGCAGCGGCGAGGTGCGGGTGAACAAGGGCCGCGCCGCCGCCGACACGCGGGTGGCGGCGGGCGACGTGGTGCGCGTGCCGCCGGTGCGGGTGAGCGAACGCTCGCCCGAGGACAAGGCCGCCGCCGCGCCGGCGCGCGAATTCCCATCCTGCTGGAGGACGAGCACCTGATCGCGCTCGACAAACCGGCCGGCGTGGCGGTGCATGGCGGCTCGGGCGTGAGCTTCGGCGTTATCGAGCAACTGCGGCGCGCACGCCCGGATGCCCGCTTTCTGGAGCTGGTGCACCGGCTCGACCGCGAAACCAGCGGTATCCTGCTCGTCGCCAAGAAGCGCAGCGCCTTGAAGCACCTGCAGGACCAGTTCCGCGAGCGCGAAACAGGCAAGACCTACTTGGCGCTGGTGCTGGGCGACTGGCCCGAGCGACTGAAAGTGATCGACGTGCCGCTGCGCAAATACCTGTTGCCGGGCGGCGAAGGCGAGGGCGAGCGGCGCGTGAAGACCACCACCAAGGACGACCCGGACGGCATGCGCTCGATCAGCCTGGTCAAGGTGCGCGAGCGCCTGCCCGACTTCACCCTGCTAGAAGTGACCATCAAGACCGGCCGCACGCACCAGATCCGCGTGCACCTGGCATCGCAGGGCCACCCGATCGCGGGCGACGACAAATATGGCGACTTCGAGCGCAACAAGAGCTTGCAGAAACAAGGACTCAGACGCATGTTCCTGCACGCGTGGCGGCTACAGTTCGTGCATCCGGCCACGGCGCAGGCCGTCGAACTGCTGGCGCCGCTGCCGGCCGATCTGCTCTCTTTTTCAAAGCAACCCCGCCCTCCGCATGAGCCGCCCGCGCCAATTCGACCTGATCTGCTTCGACTGGGACGGCACCCTGTTCGATTCCACCGCCATCATCGTGCGCAGCATCCAGCAGGCGGTGCTGGACGTGGGCGGTGCCAGGCCGACCGACCAGGCGGCAGCCTACGTGATCGGCATGGCGCTGATGCCCGCGCTGGCGCACGCCGCGCCCGACGTGCCGAAGGACAAGTACCCGCTGCTGGGCGAGCGCTACCGCCACCATTACCTCGCTACCCAGCACGACATCAGCCTGTTCGACGGCGTGCTGCCGATGCTGGCCGATCTGAAAAGACGCCACCACTGGCTGACGGTGGCCACCGGCAAGAGCCGCCGCGGGCTGGACGACGTGCTGGCCTCGCGGCAGCTGCACGGCATCTTCGACGGCTCGCGCACCGCCGACGAAACGGCCGGCAAGCCCCACCCGCGCATGCTGCACGAGCTGATGCGCGAATTCGGCGCCGAGCCCGAGCGCACGCTGATGATCGGCGACACCACGCACGATTTGCAGATGGCGGTGAACGCCGGTTGCGCCAGCGTGGGCGTGAGCTATGGCGCGCACGAGCCGAGCGAGTTCGGCGCCCTGCGCCCGCGCTTCATCGCCCATTCCGCCACCGAACTGCATCGCTGGCTGGCCGACAACGCCTGACTGGACTCATATTTTGATAGCTGCCCGCGCATGACCGACAACGACAGCCAAGCGATTCCCCTGTGCAACAGCGCCGACCTGCAGGAGGGCGGCCTGGCCGTGCCCTTCGACGTGGTCTACGGCGGCCAGACGCTGCGCGCCTTTGCCGTGCGCTTCGAAGGGCGGCCGCACGCCTACCTGAACCGCTGCACCCACGTGGCGATGGAGCTGGATTACCAGCCCAACCGCGTGTTCGACGACACTGGCCAGTGGCTGCTGTGCGCCACGCACGGCGCCGCCTACGCGCCCGACACCGGCGACTGCGCCGGCGGGCCCTGCCGCGGCGGGCTGGTCAAGGTGGCCATGAGCGAACGCGACGGCGTGGTGCACTGGCACACCAGCCATTTGCTGCAGCCGATCGAGTTCTGAAGGCATCGGCGGCGATGCTTTTGTTTTTATAGCTGCTTGCGCCCGTTACGCCTATATTTCAGATTGAAATGATGATGAAACTGTCTTTTATCAGGCGCTGGCAGCTCCTGTTTTTGTAGAACACCGACCTGCTGCCTCATCGCATCCGGTTGGAATCAACCTGCCCTTCATCCTTGCGCATCCCGCGCACACCGCCATGGAAAACGAAGTCACCCTGAACGCCAAGACCATCCACTGGGAACGCGAGGCGATTGAAAAACTGCTGCTGGCCGACGTGCGCGAGCGCCGCGCCGCGCGCCGCTGGCGCATCGTGCGCAGCCTGCTGTGGATGCTGCTGTTCGGCGCGCTCATCTGGCTGCTGTTCTCCGACGCGCTGCTCACCAGCACGCCCGCCACGCCGCACACCGCCATGGTCGCCATCAAGGGCGAGATCGCCGACGAGGCCGAGGCCAGCGCCGAATTCGTGCTGCCCGCGCTGCGCAGTGCCATGGAAGACAAGGGCGCGCAGGCGCTGGTGCTGCTCATCAACTCGCCCGGCGGCAGCCCGGTGCAGGCGGGGCTGATCAGCGACGAAATCCACCGCCTGCGCGCCCTGCACAAGAAGCCCGTGTACGCCGTGGTGGAGGAAACCGCCGCCTCGGCCGCCTACTACATCGCCTCGGCCGCCGACAAGATCTATGTCGACAAGGCCAGCATCGTGGGAAGCATCGGCGTGTTGATCAACGGCTTCGGCTTCGTCGACACGCTGGACAAGCTGGGCATCGAGCGGCGCCTGCTCACGGCGGGCGAGAACAAGGGCTTCCTCGACCCGTTCAGCCCGCAGTCCGAGGCGCACAAGCAGCACGCGCAGACCATGCTGGAGCAGATCCACCGCCAGTTCATCGACGTCGTCAAGAAAGGCCGCGGCGAGCGCCTGAAGGAAACGCCCGAGATGTTCAGCGGCCTGTTCTGGACCGGCGAGCAGTCTGTTGCGCTGGGCTTGGCCGACGACTTCGGCAGCCTGGATTCAGTGGCGCGCGACGTGGTGAAGGCCGAGAAACTGGTGGACTACACCAACAAAAGAACCTGGCCGAGCGCTTTGCCAAGCGTTTCGGCGCGGCCATGGGCGAGGGCGCGGTGAAGGCGCTGCAGGTGGCGCCCAGCGTGCGCTGATGTCGATGGGCTTTCGGGCTGGCTGATCGCCTGTAGGAGCGGCGGCAGCCGCGATGGCGGCGTATCACTGCGCGCGACGAAGTCTTCGCGGCTGCCGCCGCTCCTACAACCTCGGAGAAAGCTGCATGCGGTAGCTTCAAGGCCCGATGGCAAACACCGCCGGCGCTCGCCCCAGGGCATTGTCATCAGTGCGGGCCTGCCGCCAGGCGCTGACAGCACGTGCCTGCACACGGCCATCGGTCAGCGTCAGGCCCTGCGCCACCGCCAGCCGCGTGGCGGGCCTGAGCGTCTGTAGCAGCGCCTGCCAAACCGCCGGGTTGCGGTAGGGTGTTTCGATGAACAGCTGCGTCTGGCCGGTCTTGTGGGCCAGGGCTTCCAGCTCGCGGATGCGCTGCGTGCGTGCGGCGGCGTCCTGCGGCAGGTAGCCGACGAAGGCGAAGTTCTGCCCGTTCAGGCCGCTGGCGGCCAGCGCCAGCAGGATCGACACCGGCCCGACCAGCGGCACCACCGTGATGCCCAGATCGTGTGCCGCGCGCACCACCGAACTGCCAGGGTCGGCCACGGCGGGCATGCCGGCCTCGCTGATCAGGCCCACATTCTGGCCTTGGAGCGCGGGAGCCAGCAGCGGCCGGGCGTCGAAGCGCGCCGCGCCGCCGTGGTCGCCCTTCTTGTGCACCTCGCGCGGCAGTTCGGTGATCTGCTGCGCCTGAATGGGTTGTGCCAGCGGCACCAGCGCATCGACGCGCTTGAGGAAGGCGCGGGTGGACTTGGCGTTTTCGCTGATCCAGTGGGTGAGGGCGGCGGCGGCCTTGATCGTGCCCAGCGGCAGCACGTCCTCCAGCGGCGACTGTGTGTTGCAGCCGTGGTCCAGCGGCGTGGGCACCAGGTAAAGCGTGCCCTTGGCGGCGGCGGGCGCGCTCATGGCAGCGTCAGCCCGGCGGCGCGCAGCAGGCGGGCGGTGCGGATCAGCGGCAGGCCGACCAGGGCGGTGGGGTCGTCGTTGTGGATCGCCTCCAGCAGCGCGATGCCGAGGCCCTCGCTCTTGGCGCTGCCGGCGCAGTCGTAGGGGCGCTCGGCCTGCAGGTAGCGCTCGATCTCGTCGTTGCCCAGGTCGCGGAAGCGCACCTCGACGGCGGCCAGGTCGCTTTGCGCGAAACCCGTGGCCGCGCACACCACCGCCAGCGCGGTCTGGAAGATCACCGTCTGCCCGCGCATGCGCTGCAGCTGCGCCACGGCGCGCTCGTGCGTGCCGGGCTTGCCCAGCGGCTCGCCCGCCAGGTCGGCCACCTGGTCGGAGCCGATGACGATGGCCTCGGGATGCCGACCGGCCACGTCGCGCGCCTTGGCCAGCGCCAGCCGCAGCGCCAGGTCGCGCGGTGATTCGCCGGGCTGCGGGGTTTCGTCGACGCGCGGCGCCTCGGTGGTGAAGGGCAGGCCCAGCCGGGCCAGCAGTTCTCGCCGGTAGGGTGAGGTGGAACCCAGGATCAGCAGGCGGGCGGCGGTCGGGATCATGGCGGCGATTCTCTTACACTGCCTTGATGAGCAAGACGTTTGCCCCCGGCCGGCTCGACGTGGCGGCCTTCGCCCAGGCCAAGGCCAGCCTGTCGGCCCATGATTCGATACAAAAATATGAGCGCCTTGCGCAGGAACTGCGGGCGCCAGAGGCGGATTTGACCATTGACTGGCAGGCCGACGGCGAGCAGCGCAGCGCCGTCGATGGCAGCCGCCGCCCGGCCCTGCACCTGCGCGCGCAGGCCACGCTGCCGCTGACCTGCCAGCGCTGCATGGGCGAGGTGCGCGTGCCGCTGGCGGTGGACCGCCATTTCGTCTTCGTGCCCGACGAGGACACCGCCGCGGCGCTGGACGAGGCCTCGGACGACGACGTGCTGGCGCTGGCGCCCGACTTCGATTTGCGCGCGCTGATCGAGGACGAACTGCTGATGGCGCTGCCGCTGGTGCCGCGCCACGATGAGTGCCCCGACGCGGTGCAACTGTCGGTACAGAGCGCCGATTTCGACGCGGCGCAGGAGGAAAAGACCAATCCGTTCGCCGCGCTGGCCGCCCTCAAGCACGACAAGCCCAACTGAAACGGCGCTAACTGCCTGCCAACACTGGCGAATCAGCTCGATTTCGGGCTATAATCGCGGGCTTCGCGCGCAAGAGCGGCTGGGTTGGCCCGGCCGGTTGCGCCAAAACGGTTTCCAACTTGCCCCAGGCGGCAGTCTGCCCCGGGGCCTCAACCAGACATCAAAGGAGCCATCATGGCTGTTCAGCAAAACAAGAAGTCGCCCTCCAAGCGCGGCATGCACCGTTCGCACAACGCCCTGTCCGCCCCCGGCATCGCCGTGGAGCCGACCACGGGTGAAACCCACCTGCGCCACCACATCAGCCCCAACGGCTTCTACCGTGGCCGCCAGGTGATCAAGCCCAAGACGGAAGCCTGATTCTTCCGTGGCTTGACGCAAAGGGCCGGGGCCCTGCCATGAGGCAGCCCCACCCTATACTTGCCGGGCCCGGCGCTACCACCGCGTAGCCTCGGGCCTTTGCCGTTTCTGGCGGCTGGGTTTTCTCTGTTTTTCTTCGATCCGTGCCCATCGCGGCGCGGTGTTCGCACGGGGCTTGCATGATCGTTCTGGCTGTCGATTGCATGGGCGGTGACCACGGCCTCAGCGTCACCTTGCCGGCTTGCCGCCAGTTTCTCGACAACCACCCCGACGCCCAGTTGCTGCTGGTCGGCCGACCCGACGACCTGCAGGGCTTTGCCCACGAGCGCGCCCGCGTGGTGCCCGCGACCGAGGTGGTGGCCATGGAAGATGCGGTGGAAGTGGCCTTGCGCAAGAAGAAAGATTCGTCCATGCGCGTGGCGATCCAGCAGGTGAAGGACGGCGCGGCCCAGGCGGCGGTGTCGGCCGGCAACACCGGCGCGCTGATGGCGATCGCGCGCTACCTGCTCAAGACGCTCGAAGGCATCGAGCGCCCGGCCATCGCCACCCAGATGCCCAACGCCAAGGGCAGCGCCACCACGGTGCTCGACCTGGGGGCCAACGTCGACTGCACGGCCGAGCACCTGCTGCAGTTCGCCGTCATGGGCTCGGCGCTGGTGTCGGTGCTGAAGAACGACGACCAGCCGACCGTGGGGCTGCTCAACATCGGCGAGGAAGCCATCAAGGGCAGCGACGAGATCAAGCGCGCGGGCGAGCTGCTGCGTGCCGCCAAGGCCTCGGGCGACCTGAACTTCATCGGCAACGTCGAGGGCAACGACATCTTCAAGGGCACGGCCGACATCGTGGTGTGCGACGGCTTCGTCGGCAACGTGGCGCTGAAGACCAGCGAGGGCCTGGCGATGATGATCGTGCAGTTCCTGCGCGAGGAGTTCTCGCGCAACCTGCTGACCAAGCTGGCCGCCGCCGTGTCGTACCCGGTGCTGAGCGCGCTGAAGAAGCGCATGGACCACCGCCGCTACAACGGCGCCGCGCTGCTGGGCCTGCGCGGATTGGTGTTCAAGAGCCACGGCTCGGCCGACGCCGTGGCCTTCGAGCAGGCGCTGTGCCGGGCGTATGATGCGGCCAGCCACCAGCTGCTGGCGCGCGTGCAGAGCCGCATTGCCCACGCCGCGCCCCTGCTGGCGGCGCCTGCCCGGCCGGCCGTGCCGTCCGTTGCCTGAGGTTGGCGCACTGCATTACAAGAAGATTCCATGACAAGACGCTATTCCCGCATCACCGGCACCGGCAGCTACCTGCCGCCGCGCCGGGTGACCAACGACGACTTGGTGGCCGAACTGGCCGCGCGGGGCATCGAGACTTCTGACGAATGGATCGTCGAGCGCACCGGCATTCAGGCGCGCCACTTTGCCGCGCCCGATGTGCCGGCCAGCGAGCTGGCGGTGCCGGCGGCGCAGGCCGCGCTGCAGGCGGCCGGCCTGCAGGCCAGCGACATCGACCTGATCATCGTTGCCACCTCCACGCCGGACATGGTGTTTCCGTCCACCGCGGCCATCGTGCAGCACAAGTTGGGCATTGCCGGTTGCCCGGTGTTCGACGTGCAGGCGGTGTGCAGCGGCTTCGTCTACGCGCTGACGGTGGCCGACGCGCTGATCGCCAACGGCACGGCGCACAAGGCGCTGGTGATCGGCGCCGAGGTGTTCAGCCGCATCCTCGATTTCAACGACCGCACCACCTGCGTGCTGTTCGGCGACGGCGCCGGCGCCGTGGTGCTGGAGGCCAGCGACACGCCCGGCATCCTGGCTACCGACCTGCACGCCGACGGCAAGCACGTCGGCATCCTGTGCGTGCCGGGCCATGTGTCGGGCGGGCAGGTGCTGGGCGATCCGCTGCTCAAGATGGACGGCCAGGCGGTGTTCAAGCTGGCGGTCAACGTGCTCGACAAAGCGGCGCGCGCCGTGCTCCAGAAGGCCGGCAAGACCGAAGCCGACATCGACTGGCTGATCCCGCACCAGGCCAACATCCGCATCATGCAGGGCACGGCCAAGAAGCTGCACCTGCCGCTTGAGAAGGTGGTGGTGACGGTGCACGACCACGGCAACACCTCGGCCGCGTCGATTCCGCTGGCGCTGGACCATGGCGTGCGCACGGGCCAGGTCAAGCCGGGGCAGACGCTGCTGCTGGAAGGCGTGGGCGGCGGCTTCACCTGGGGTGCGGTGCTTCTTGATTTATAGCTGCCAGCGCTTGCTGCATAAGCGCTGAAGCCACTTTTTGTTCATATTTGAGTTCGAGAGCCATGAAACCCATCGCCTTCGTATTTCCCGGCCAGGGCTCGCAGTCCGTGGGCATGCTGGACGCCTGGGGCGACCACCCGGCGGTGCGCGAGACGATCGCCGAAGCCTCCGACGCGCTCAATGAGGATATCGGCGCGCTGATCGCCGGCGGCCCCAAGGAAGACCTGGCGCTGACCACCAACACCCAGCCGGTGATGCTGGTGGCCGGCGTGGCCTGTTGGCGCGCCTGGCGGGCCGAAGGCGGGGCGCTGCCGGCCGCGGTGGCGGGGCATTCGCTGGGCGAATATTCCGCGCTGGTCGCGGCCGAGGCGCTGCCGTTGGCCGAGGCCGTGCCGCTGGTGCGCCTGCGCGCCCAGGCCATGCAGGAGGCGGTGCCCGTGGGCACCGGCGCCATGGCCGCGATTCTGGGTCTGGATGCTTCAAAAGTAATAGCTGGTTGCGCAGAAGTGACGGGCGCCATGGGCCAAAATGGCACTGAAGTCGTGGAGGCCGTCAACTTCAACGACCCGGTGCAGACCGTGATCGCCGGCACCAAGGCCGCGGTCGACAAGGCCTGCGAAGTGCTCAAGGGCATGGGTGCCAAGCGCGCGCTGCCGCTGCCGGTGTCGGCGCCGTTCCACAGCAGCCTGATGAAGCCCGCGGCCGAGCGCCTGAAGGGCGCGCTGGAAGCGGTGGACTTCGCTGATCCCAAAATTCCGGTGGTCAACAACATCGACGTCGCCATCGAGGACGACCACGACCGCATCCGCGACGCGCTGTACCGCCAGGCTTTCGGGCCGGTGCGCTGGGTCGAGTGCATCCACAAGATCAAGGCCATGGGCCTGCACACCGTGGTCGAATGCGGCCCCGGCAAGGTGCTGGCCGGCATGACCAAGCGCATCGACGCCGACCTGACGGGGCTGGCAATGTACGACCCGACCTCCTGGCCGAGGTCAAGGCGCAGGTGGCCTGAACAACGAGCTGGAGGGAAATCGAATGTCTGAAACCGTCATGGCGGGCCAGGTGGCCCTGGTCACCGGCGCCTCGCGCGGCATCGGTGCCGCGATCGCGCAGGCGCTGGCCGCGCGCGGCATGAAGGTGATCGGCACGGCGACCACGGAAGAGGGTGCCGGCAGGATCAGCGCTGCCCTGGCTGCGCACCCGGACTGCCGCGGCGCCGCGCTCGACGTCAACGACGCCGCGGCGGCCGAAGGCCTGATCGACGCCATCGTCAAGGAACATGGCGCGCTGCACGTGCTGGTCAACAACGCCGGCATCACGCGCGACCAGCTCGCCATGCGCATGAAGGACGAGGACTGGGACGCCGTGCTCGACACCAACCTGAAGGCGGTGTTCCGCATGAGCCGCGCCGTGATGCGGCCGATGATGAAGCAGCGCTATGGCCGCATCGTCAGCATCACCAGCGTGGTCGGCGCCTCGGGCAACCCCGGCCAGGCCAACTACGCCGCCGCCAAGGCCGGTGTGGCGGGCATGACGCGCGCTGGCGCGCGAGCTGGGCAGCCGCGGCGTCACCGTCAACTGCGTGGCCCCGGGCTTCATCGCCACCGACATGACGGCGGCGCTGGGCGAGGAGCAGCAGAAGGCGCTGGCCGGCCAGATTCCGCTGGGCCGCCTGGGCGCACCGGCCGACATCGCCGCTGCCGTGGCCTACCTCGCCAGCCCCGAGGCGGGCTACGTGACGGGGCAGGAACTGCACGTCAACGGCGGCATGTTCATGGCCTGACGGCCCTACACCATTTCGAGCGCGCCTGCACGCCGAATATCGGCTGTAAGCGCGGGTAAAATCCTTTTTTCATCACCCTCAGAGGGAACCCATGAGCGATATCGAAGCACGTGTCAAGAAAATCATCGCCGAGCAACTCGGCGTGGAAGAGTCTCAAGTCACCAACGAAAAGGCCTTCGTGGCCGACCTGGGCGCGGACTCGCTCGACACCGTGGAACTGGTGATGGCACTGGAAGACGAGTTCGGTATCGAGATCCCGGACGAGGACGCCGAGAAGATCACCACGGTGCAGGCCGCCATCGACTACGCCAACAGCAAGAAAGCCTGATCCACCGATGTCCCGACGCCGCGTCGTAGTTACCGGCCTGGGTTGCGTCAGCCCCGTGGGCAACACGGTGGCGGAAAGCTGGGCCAGCCTGCTGGCCGGCCGCTCGGGCATCGACCTCATTACGCGCTTCGACGCCAGCCAGTTCGCCAGCCGCATCGCCGGCGAGGTGAAGGGGCTGGACATCTCGCCGCACATCTCGGCGAAGGAGGCGCGCACCATGGACACCTTCATCCATTACGGCATCGTGGCCGCCGCCGAGGCGGTGCGCGACGCCGGCCTGCCCACGGGCGAGGCGCTGGGTGAAGAGGAAGCCACGCGCATTGGCTGCGTGATCGGTTCCGGCATCGGCGGCCTGCCGATGATCGAGGAGACGCACGGCGAATTCACCGCGCGTGGCGCGCGGCGCATTTCGCCATTCTTCGTGCCGGCCTCCATCGTCAACATGGTGGCGGGGCATGTGTCGATGAAATTCGGCTTCAAGGGGCCGAACCTTGCCATCGCCACGGCCTGCACCACGGGCCTGCATTGCATCGGCGACGGCGCGCGCCTGATCGAATACGGTGATGCCGACGTGGTGGTGGCCGGTGGCGCCGAATCCACGGTGTCGCCGCTGGGCATCGGCGGCTTTGCCGCCATGCGCGCGCTGTCGACCCGCAACGACGACCCCAAGACGGCCTCGCGCCCCTGGGACAAGGACCGCGACGGCTTCGTGCTGGGCGAGGGCGCCGGCATCGTCGTGCTCGAGGAGTACGAGCACGCCAAGGCCCGCGGCGCGAAGATCTATGCCGAGCTGGCCGGCTTCGGCATGAGCGCCGACGCTGGGCACATGACGGCACCCAACATGGACGGCCCGCGCCGCGCCATGGTGGCCGCGCTGCGCAACGCGGGCATCAACGCCGAGCAGATCGGCTACGTCAACGCGCACGGCACCTCCACGCCGCTGGGCGACGTGAACGAGTCCAATGCCATCAAGGCGGCGCTGGGCGATCACGCCAAGTCCACCGTGGTCAGCTCCACCAAGTCGATGACCGGTCACCTGCTGGGGGCGCCGGCGGCATCGAAAGCGTGTTCACCATCCTCGCGCTGCACGAGCAGAAGGTGCCGCCCACCATCAACATCTTCGAGCAGGACCCCGAGTGCGACCTCGACTACTGCGCCAACACCGCACGCGACGTGAAGATGGACGTGGCGCTGAAGAACAACTTCGGTTTTGGCGGCACCAACGGTTCGCTGGTTCTCAAGCGGGTCTGATGACGCTGCTGGCGGCAGCGGACGGCGGCGTCGTGCCGCCGCGCCCGACCCGAGAAAGCACTGAATCTTGAGGGGCGTGCCCGCGGTGGTCTATGCCGTGGGCCGCACGCGCGCGCTCGCGGTCTGGCTGACGGCACTCTCGGCGGGTGGACTGCTGATGCTGGTTTCAGTATTTTTGGCCTCCAGCCGGCGCCCACACAGCGCAAGCAGCTATCTTTTTATTGGTTTTTCGACTGCCGCCATGCTGGGTTGCTGGCATTTCTGGCGTGGTCAGGTGCCGCGCCGGCTGCGCTGGGATGGCGAGCGCTGGTGGGTCATCGACTCGCATGGCGAGCAGGAGGGCGCTCAGGTCCAGGTCCGGCTGGACGCCCAGCGCTGGATGCTGCTGTGGTTCCGTCCCGTCGGCAGTTCACGGGGAGGTGGTTGTGGGCCCAGGCCTCGGTCGACCCGCAGCGCTGGCACCTGTTGCGCTGTGCGCTATATTCACCCATGACTTCGGCGACGGAGGGCGCAGTGCCCCGAGCCGATGCCGAACGCGCCTGATGTCGGGCGCGTCGTTGTTTTTGAAGCCCGATTCCGCGTGACCGAACCCGCCGCCGCTCCTCCAGCCCCTCCGACAGCGATGCACTGCTGGTGGAGCGTGCCGCTGCGGGCGACCACCGGGCGTATGAACTGCTGGTCATCAAGTACCAGCGCCGCATCGAGCGGCTGATCGGCCGCATGGTGCGCGACGTCGACCTGGTGCCCGACATCGCCCAGGAAACCTTCATCCGCGCCTGGCGGGCGCTGCACCAGTTTCGCGGCGACGCCCAGTTCTACACCTGGCTCTACCGCATCGCCGTCAACACGGCCAAGAAGTCGCTGATGGAACTCAAGCGCAATCCGGTGGTGACCGAGACGGCCCTGCATTCGGCCGACGACGACGATGAAACTTCCCGCCGGGAAAACGAACTAACCTCGGAATCTACGCCTGAATCTGAACTGGCCGCACGCGAAATCGCAGCGGCGGTCAACGCGGCGATGGAGGCCCTGCCCGAGGATCTGCGCACCGCCGTGACGCTGCGCGAGATCGAAGGGCTGAGTTATGAAGAGATTGCGGAAGCGATGAATTGCCCGATCGGCACGGTGCGGTCCCGGATCTTCCGGGCGCGCGAGGCGATTTCAGCCAGGGTCAAGCCCTTGCTGAGCCACCAGACAGGCAAGCGTTGGTAAACGGTGGGTGGGACGAATCGGTAACGGTGCTCAATCATGAAGACTCAACTCGACAGTCAACTGGATCGCGAAACGGTGTCGGCCCTGATGGACGGACAGCTGCGGGGGCCGACGCATCGGCGGCGCTGCAGATGATGGCGTCCGACGAGGCGCGCGAATGTTGGCAGGTCTACCATCTGGTGGGCGATGTGCTGCGCTCCACCGATCTGGCCGCCTGTGGCCGTGACAGCGCCTTTGTGGCCCGCCTGAGCGCGCGCCTGCAGCAGGAGGCGGCGCCTGTGGCGAGGGTGCCGGCGCCCAGCCCCATCCAGGTGCGCGATGTGGCACAACCAGCTGCCAATGACGGCGTGTTCCGCTGGAAGATGGTGGCTGGCCTGGCGTCTTTGCGGCCGTGGCCGCCATCGGCTGGGGTGTGATGGGTGGCATCGGTCCGCAAGCCGGTGTTGGCGTCCAGCTGTCGCAAGGTGGTGCGCCCGCGCCGACGCAGATCGCCACGCTGGCGGCCCCGGTGCCGGTGACCGTGGCATCGAATCCGGCAGAGGCGGATGCCGGCGCCGTGATGCTGCGCGATGCGCGGCTGGACGAGTTGCTGGCCGCGCACCGACAGACCTCCGGCGCGACGGCGCTGGGCAATGCGGCGGGTTTCCTGCGCAACGCCACGTTCGAGGGTTCAGGGCGTTGAGCGCGACGGTTCGGATGGGGGCGGGGTCATGCGGCCGCGGGTTGAGCGGCCAGCATCGATCGTGGGCTCGGCGCTTGCAGCAGGCTGCCTTGGCATGGTGTGCGGGTGGTCTGTTCACACTGGCCGGTGCGCAAGGTGTGGCGCAAGTCGGTGGCAGTGCACCTGATCGCCCTGTCGGGCCGCCGCAGCGCAGCGTGGCGGAATGGCTGGTGCGCCTGCAGCAGGCGGCGCAACTGCCGTCCTACATGGGCACCTTCGTGGTTTCCTCGGCTTCCGGTGCCATGTCCAGTTCGCGCATCTGGCATGTGTGCGAGGGCGATGTGCAGATGGAGCGTGTGGAAGCCTTGACCGGCGTGCCGCGCTCGACTTTCCGTCGCAACGAATCGGTGGTCACCTTCCTGCCCGAAGCGCGCGTTGCCAAGCTCGATCAACGCGAGGCGGGCGGGGTGTTCCCGAACCTGCTCAGCGTGGGGCACGATTTTCCGACCGCTGATTTCTATGCTGCCCGCGAGGTGGGTCACGGCCGTGTGGCCGGCTTCGACGCCGACATCGTGGTGCTCACGCCGCGCGATGCCTGGCGCTTCGGCTACCGCATCTGGAGCGAAATGCGCACCGGCATGGTGGTGAAGACGCAGACGCTGGACAGCCGCGGACGTGTGCTGGAACAGGCGGCCTTTTCCGAACTGCAGTTGAACGCGCCCGTGCAGGCCGACAAGCTGCGCCAGATGATGTCCGACACCGAGGGTTATCGGGTCGTCAAGTCGGAACGCGTGCAGACCACGGCGGAGGCCGAAGGCTGGCGCCTCAAGGCGCCTGTGCCGGGTTTCCAGTCACGGAACTGTTATCGCCGTCCGCTGTCGAAGTCGACCTCGGTCGTGCAATGGATCTTCACGGATGGGCTGGCCACGGTGTCCCTGTTCATGGAGCCGTTCGATCCGCAGCGGCATGATCGCGAAGGGGCCTCTGCGATGGGCGCGACCCACGCGCTGGTACGGCGTTGGCCGGATGGCGCAGGGCCGTGGTGGGTCAGCGCGGTGGGCGAAGTGCCCGCCGCCACGCTGCAAGCGTTTGTCCAGGGTCTCGAGCGCCGGCCCTGAACAGGTGCGCTGCCCCCTTCGTGTTGTTGGCCGGGCCCGGTAGCGGCTTGGCCTGGGATGAACAAGCCAGAAAAGAAAGCTGAAGACCGATGCTGATGACGAAGAAATTGAGCGTGGCCGCCATGGCAGCCCCTTGCTGACGGCGGTAGCGCTGGCGATGCCGGCGATTTCGGTGGCGCAGGCGCCGGTGCCTGTGGCGCCTTCGGTGCGCGGTCTGCCCGACTTCACCGATCTGGTCGAACAGGTGGGTCCGGCCGTGGTCAACATCCGCACCGTCGAGCGCGTGCGTGCCGGCGCCGGGCGAGGCGGGCAGGTGGACGAGGAGATGCAGGAATTCTTCCGGCGCTTCTTCGGCATTCCACTGCCCAACGTGCCACGCCAGGGCCCGCGCCAGGCGCCGCAGGAACAGCCGGAGCGCGAGGTGCCGCGCGGCGTCGGCTCGGGCTTCATCATCTCGCCGGACGGCTACGTCATGACCAACGCCCACGTGGTCGACGGGGCCGACGAAGTGCTGGTGACCTTGCCCGACAAGCGCGAATTCAAGGCCAAGCTCGTCGGCGCCGACAAGCGCACCGACGTGGCGGTGGTCAAGATCGAGGCCACGGGCCTGCCGTCGGTGCGCATCGGCGACGTGAACCGCCTGCGCGTGGGTGAATGGGTGATGGCCATCGGCTCGCCGTTCGGGCTGGAGAACACCGTCACGGCCGGCATCGTCAGCGCCAAGCAGCGCGACACGGGTGACTACCTGCCCTTCATACAGACCGACGTGGCCGTCAACCCCGGCAATTCGGGGGTCCGCTGATCAATATGCGCGGTGAGGTGGTGGGCATCAACAGCCAGATCTATTCGCGCTCGGGCGGCTTCATGGGCATTTCCTTTGCCATTCCGATCGATGAGGCCATGCGCGTCAGCGAACAGTTGCGCGCCAGCGGTCGCGTGACGCGCGGGCGCATCGGCGTGCAGATTGCCGAGGTGACGCGCGAGGTGGCCGAATCCATCGGTCTGGGCAAGCCGCAAGGTGCGCTGGTGCGCAGTGTGGAAGCGGGCTCTCCTGCCGAGAAGGCCGGCGTTGAGGCGGGTGACATCATCACCCGCTTCGAGGGTCGTGCCATCGAGAAGGCGTCCGACCTGCCGCGTCAGGTGGGCAACACGAAGCCGGGCACGCGCAGCGCCATCACGGTGTTCCGCCGTGGCCAGAACCGCGACCTGAACATCACCATCGCCGAGCTGGAGCCCGAGCAGACCGCCCGCCGGCCGGCTGCGCGCAGCAGCGAAGCGCCCAAGGCCGCCGGCACGGTGCAGGCCCTGGGCCTGACGGTGGTGGATCTGACCGAGGCGCAAAAACGCGAACTGAAGGTCAAGCGTGGCGTGCGCGTGGAAGCCGCGGCGGATGCTGGTGCGCGCGCCGGCCTGCGCGAGGGCGATGTGATCCTGTCCGTCGGCAACGTCGAGATCAACAACGTGCGCGAGTTCGAGTCCGCAGTGGGCAAGGCTGATCGCAATCGACCGGTGAACATGCTGATCCAGCGCGGCGATCTGGTGCAGTTTGTCCTGGTACGCCCCAACCGTTGATGACCCCTTAAAACCCCGCTCCAAACTCGGACTTGGGGTTTTTACGACGCTGGTGCCCGATCAGTGGCAGCGGACAAGCTGTGTACAGGCTGGTCATGCGCGGGGCCTACATATGAATTTGGATAGAATTCGAGCCGCTGACTGGCTGCTTCGCGCATATGAATGGGTTTTTGCCACCACGATGTGACAAGCCCTCTCGCCATTCCTGTGCCGTTCCCGGGACATCCCGGTTGTCCAGAAATTGTTCTTCGGAAACTGTTGATAAGTTGTTGATAAAGATGCGTTGCTACACCGCAACGGTGGCGCGGCCACGAAGAAGGGCTCATGGTGACGCGCTTTTTGCCTACAATGAAGTCCCAACTATCGCAGTTGCCATAGATTGTTGGTTGAGGGCGCGTCACATCACTGGCGCGCCCTTTTTCATGTGCGCGCCTCGGTAATTCAAATACTTGCCTGCATTCGTTGATGGACCACATCAGAAATTTTTCAATCATTGCGCACATCGATCATGGCAAGTCCACGCTGGCCGATCGACTCATCTCGCGTTGCGGCGGCCTCACTGATCGCGAGATGAGCGAGCAGGTGCTCGACTCGATGGACATCGAGAAGGAGCGGGGATAACCATCAAGGCGCAGACCGCCGCACTGCAATACAAGGCGCGCGATGGCAAGGTCTACAACCTCAACCTGATCGACACGCCGGGCCACGTGGACTTCTCGTATGAAGTCTCGCGTTCGCTCTCGGCCTGCGAAGGCGCGCTGCTCGTCGTCGACGCCTCGCAAGGCGTCGAGGCGCAGACGGTGGCCAACTGCTACACCGCGCTCGACCTGGGTGTGGAGGTGCTGCCGGTGCTGAACAAGATGGATCTGCCGCAGGCCGATCCCGACAACGCCAAGTCCGAGATCGAGGACGTGATCGGCATCGACGCCAGCGAAGCCATCGCCATCTCGGCCAAGACCGGCATGGGCATCGACGAGGTGCTCGAACAGATCGTCGCCAAGGTGCCGCCGCCGCGCGGTCAGCCCGATGCGCCGCTGCGCGCCATGATCATCGACAGCTGGTTTGACGCCTATGTGGGCGTGGTGATGCTGGTGCGCGTGGTCGACGGGCGCCTGCTGAAGGGCGAGCGCTTCAAGATGATGGCCACCGGCGCCGCCTACGAGGCCAACAACGTGGGCGTGTTCACGCCCGGCCAGGTGCCGCGCGAGTCGCTGGAGGCGGGCGAGGTGGGCTACATCATTGCCGGCATCAAGGAGTTGAAAGCCGCCAAGGTGGGCGACACCATCACGCTGGAAAAGAAGCTGCCCAACAACCTGGGGCCGGCCGACAAGGCGCTGCCCGGCTTCAAGGAGATCCAGCCGCAGGTGTTCGCCGGGCTGTACCCGACCGAGGCCAACCAGTACGACGCACTGCGCGACTCGCTGGAGAAGCTGCAGCTCAACGACGCCAGCCTGCACTTCGAACCCGAGGTGTCGCAGGCGCTGGGTTTTGGCTTCCGCTGTGGCTTTCTCGGCCTGCTGCACATGGAGATCGTGCAGGAACGCCTGGAGCGCGAGTTCGACATGGACCTGATCACCACCGCGCCCAGCGTGGTGTACGAAGTGGAGAAGGCCGACGGCGAGGTCATCATGGTCGAGAACCCTTCGAAGATGCCCGACCAGGGCAAGATCCACGAGATTCGCGAGCCCATCGTCACCGTGCACCTGTACATGCCGCAGGACTACGTGGGCCCGGTGATGACGCTGGCCAACCAGAAGCGCGGCGTGCAGCTCAACATGGCCTACCACGGCCGGCAGGTGATGCTGACCTACGACCTGCCGCTGGGCGAGATCGTGCTGGACTTCTTCGACAAGCTCAAATCCGTCAGCCGCGGTTACGCCAGCATGGACTACGAGTTCAAGGAATACCGCCCGTCGGACGTGGTCAAGGTCGACATCCTGCTCAACGGCGAGAAGGTCGATGCGCTGTCCATCATCGTGCACCGCAGCCAGAGCCAGTACCGTGGCCGTGCGGTGGCGGCCAAGATGCGCGAGATCATCAGCCGTCAGCAGTTCGACGTGGCGATCCAGGCGGCCATTGGCGCCAACATCATCGCGCGCGAGAACATCAAGGCGTTGCGCAAGAACGTGCTGGCAAAATGCTACGGGGGATATCACCCGCAAGCGCAAACTATTGGAAAAGCAGAAGGCAGGCAAGAAGCGGATGAAGCAGATTGGTTCGGTCGAGGTGCCGCAGGAGGCCTTCCTCGCGATCTTGCAGGTGGAGGACTGATGCCGATCCTGACCGCGATCATCCTGGCCGCGTTCGTCGGCTACGGCACGGCCTGGTACCTGGGCGCCATCGAGGGCAACTTCGCGCTGCTGCTGTTCATGGCAACCGTGGTGACGGGGCTGTACTGGCTGGCCGAGCGTTTCATCTTCCTGCCGCGCCGCCGCGCCGCGGCCGATGCGCTGCAGCAGCAGGCCGACCAGCGCCGCGCCGATCTGGCCGCGCAGGGCATCACGCAGGTTGATCAGGGCGACCTGGCCACGGCGCGCGAGCGCGTGCTGGCACAGCCCTGGTGGCTGGACTGGACCGCCGGGCTGTTCCCGGTGATCCTGATCGTCTTCATGCTGCGCTCGTTCGTGTTCGAGCCGTTCAAGATTCCTTCGGGTTCGATGATCCCCACCCTGCTGGTGGGTGACCTGATCCTGGTGAACAAGTTCACCTACGGGCTCAAGCTGCCGGTGATCCACACCCGCCTGACCGAGGGCAAGCCCGTGCAGCGCGGCGACGTGGTGGTGTTCCGCTACCCGCCGCAGCCCAGCGTGGACTACATCAAGCGCGTGGTCGGCGTACCGGGCGACGAGGTGTCGTACCTGAACAAGCAGCTGACGGTGAACGGCCAGCCCATGCCGCGCGCGGTGGCCTCGGACTTCTTCGACGAATCGACGATGGAGTACTACAAGCAGTTCGACGAGCAACTGGGCGTGAAAAATCACCGGATCATCGTCGACGACCGCCGACCCGGCTTCGTCGCCGGCGCGTTCGACTTTCAATACAAGGACAATTGCCGCTACAGCGTCGAAGGCGTGAGCTGCAAGGTGCCGGAAGGCCATTACTTCGTGATGGGCGACAACCGCGACAATTCGCTGGATTCGCGCTTCTGGGGCTTCGTGCCCGACGGCAACATCGTCGGCAAGGCCTTCTTCGTCTGGATGAACTTCGGCGATCTCAAGCGCATCGGCGCTTTCAACTGATTCTCTTCACCATCGAGTGGACAAAATGATGCACCAACGTCTGTCGTCGCAGCGCGGCATTTCCTTCATCGGCCTGCTGATCCTGGGCATTGTGCTGGCGTTGCTGGCCATCGTGGGCGCGCGCGTGCTGCCCACGGCGACCGAGTTCATGGCGATCCAGAAGGCCGTGAAGAAGGCCGCTGCCGACGGCGACACCGTGCCCGCGGTGCGCGCCGCCTTCGACCGCACGGCCGCCGTGGACTACATCAGCTCCATTTCCGGCAAGGACCTGGAAATCACCAAGCAGGGTGACAAGGTGGTGGTCGAGTTCGCTTACGACAAGGAAATTCCGCTCGCTGGCCCAGCCTATCTGCTGCTCAAGTACCGCGGCTCGTCGGCGAGTGGCTATAACTGAGTCTCGCCCCCGCTCGGCGCGCCCCGTGAGTGCGCTCGCCAGCCTGCAGGCCTTGCAGGCGCGGCTGCAGTACCCGTTCAAGACGCCGGCCCTGTTGCAGCAGGCGCTGACGCACCGCAGCTATTCGGCCGACCACAACGAGCGCCTGGAATTCCTGGGCGATTCGGTGCTGGGTTTGGCCGTGGCGCACATGCTGTATGAGGCGCTGGGCAGCGGGGCCGAAGGCGATCTGTCGCGCCTGCGTGCGCACCTGGTGCGGCAGGACAGCCTGCACCGTCTGGCGCTGGAACTGGATCTGTCGCCGCTGCTGCGCCTGGGTGAGGGCGAGATGCGCTCGGGCGGCCAGCGCCGCCCCTCCATCCTGGCCGATGCGCTGGAGGCCATCATCGGCGCCGTGTACCTCGATGGCGGCCCGGCTGCAGCCGATGCGCTGGTGCGCCGGCTGTTCGAGCGGGTCGAGATTTCTCCCGCCATGTCCGCCGCCGCCAAGGACGCCAAGACCGCCTTGCAGGAATGGCTGCAGGGGCGCAAGATGGCGCTGCCGCAGTACGAGGTGACGCAGATCCTGGGGGCCGCGCACCGCCAGACGTTCGAGGTGGCGTGCCGGGTGCCGCAGCTCGATCTGGAAGCGCTGGGCCAGGGCGTTTCGCGCCGTGCCGCCGAGCAGGCGGCGGCCGCCACCATGCTGCAGATGCTGGAATCGAACGCCACATGAATACTCCTGAAAACAGAGCTGCCGGCGCTGATCCGGCGCCGCCTGACGGCCGAAATGATGCTGAACCCCTGAGCGCCGAGCCGGTGCAGCGCTGCGGCCTGATCGCCATCGTCGGCAAACCCAACGTCGGCAAATCCACGCTGCTGAATGCGCTGGTGGGCCAGAAGATCAGCATCACCAGTCGCAAGGCGCAGACCACGCGCCACCGCATCACCGGCATCCGCACGCTGACCAACGAGCAGGGTGGCGGCACGCAGTTCGTGTTCGTCGACACGCCGGGCTTCCAGACCAAGCACTCGGCGGCGCTGAACAAGTCGCTCAACAAGACGGTGCTGGGCGCCATCGACGGTGTCGACCTGATCCTGTTCGTGGTCGAGGCCGGCAGCTTCACGCTGGGCGATGCCAAGGTGCTGTCGCTGCTCAGGGCGGGCACGCCCGCCATCCTGGTGGCCAACAAGCTCGACACCGTGCACCGCCGCGCCGAGGTGGCGCCCTGGCTGCGCGACATGCAGGAGCGCCACCCGTTCGCCGAATTCGTGCCCATGTCGGCCAAGCAGCCGAAGGACGTGCGCAGGCTGCTGCAGATTTGCGAGCGCTACCTGCCCGAGCAACCTTGGTGGTACAGCGATGACGAGCTGACCGACCGCAGCGAGAAGTTCCTGGCCAGCGAGGTGGTGCGCGAGAAGCTGTTCCGCCTGACGGGCGACGAGCTGCCTTACACCTCCACCGTGGTGATCGACCAGTTCAAGGAAGAAAAGAGCAGGGCGCACGGCCGCATGGTGCGCATTGCCGCCACCATCGTGGTCGAGCGCGACGGCCACAAGGCCATGGTGATCGGCGAGAAGGGCGAGCGCCTCAAGCGCATCGGCACCGAGGCGCGGCAGGAGCTGGAAAAGCTGATGGACTGCAAGGTGTTCATCGAGCTGTGGGTGAAGGTGCGCAGCGGCTGGGCCGACGACGAGGCGCGCGTGCGCAGCTTCGGCTATGAATGAGCCGCGCCATCCATCCGGCACGGTTTTATTTTGATAGCTGCTTGCGCCTGCTATATAAGGGTTTCAGATATAAAACTATCTGAAATCCTTATGAATCAGGCGCAAGAAGCTATGTTTTTGCAATGCTGGCCGACGAGGCCAGCTTTCCCACCCACCCATGAAACGCGTCGCGCACGAGCCCGCCTACGTGCTGCACCATTACGACTGGAGCGAATCCAGCGTCATCGTCGAGGCCTTCACACGCGCGCATGGCCGCGTGGCGCTGGTGGCCAAGGGGGCCAAGCGGCCCTCGTCCAACTTCCGCCCGGTATTGCTGCCGTTGCAGCCCTTGTCGCTCAGCTGGGGCGGCGACGCCGAAATCCGCACGCTGAAAAGCGCCGAATGGGGTGGCGGCCAGGTCATGCCCACCGGTGAAGCGCTGCTGTCGGGTTATTACGCCAACGAACTGCTGCTGCGCCTGCTGGCGCGCGAGGACGCGCACCCGCGCCTGTTCGACGCCTACGCCGCACTGGTGCAGGTGCTGGCGTCGGAGCATGCCGAGCCGCTGGTGGCCGCCGCGCTGCGCGCCTTCGAACTGCTGCTGCTGCGCGAGACCGGCCACCTGCCCGCGCTGGATGCGCAGACGCTCACCTTCGCGCCGCTGGCTGCCGAGGCGTCATACCGCCTGGTGGCCGAAGGCGGCCTGCGCGCGGCACACGACGAGGATGACAGCTGGTTGATGGGCAGCCATTGGCAGGCGCTGGCTGCGGCGATGGACGACGCGGCGCCGTTCCTGGCGACGCTGCACGCCGTGGCCGGCCTGCCGGCCGACGCGCGCACCCGCCTGCGCCAGCAGCTGCGCGCGCTGCTCCACTACCATTGCGGCGTCGGCACGCTGCGCACGCGGCAGCTGATGATGGATCTGCAGAGCCTGTCGTGAACACCACCACCCCCAAACCCAGCTGTCGGTCAACGTCAACAAGGTCGCCCTGGTGCGCAACACGCGCCACCTGGGCATTCCCAGCGTCACCCGCGCGGCCGAGCTGTGCCTGCAGGCCGGCGCGCACGGCATCACCGTGCACCCGCGGCCCGACGAGCGCCACATCCGTGCCGCCGACGTGCATGAACTCGCCGCGCTGATGCAGCGCTGGCCCGGCCGCGAATACAACATCGAGGGCAACCCGACGCAGAACCTGATGGCCTTCATCCGCGACGTGCGTCCGAACCAGGCCACCTTCGTGCCCGACAGCGAAGACCAGTTCACCAGCGACCACGGCTGGCAGCTGGACGATGCAGCCGTGCGCGCGCGCGTCAAGCCCCTGGTGGCCGAATGCCGCAGCCTGGGCGTGCGCGTCAGCCTGTTCATGGACCCGGCGCCGGCGCTGATGGCCTGGGCCGCCGAGGTCGGTGCCGACCGCGTCGAGCTGTACACCGAGCCCTATGCCGCCGCGCACGCCGATCCGGCCGTACGCCGGCAGCAACTCATCGCCTACGGCGGCGCCGCGCAGGCCGCGCTGACCAATGGCCTGGGCGTCAACGCCGGGCACGACCTGAACCGCGACAACCTCACCGACTTCCTGCGCGCCGTGCCCGGCGTGGCCGAGGTGTCGATCGGCCATGCGCTGATCGCCGACGCGCTGGAGCTGGGCTACGCCGCCACGGTGCGCGACTACCTGCGCTGCATCGACGCGGCCTTCGCGGCGGCTTAGATGCTCTACGTCACCGCCTTCCCGCACCTCAGCGCGGCCGACGAGCGCACCATCGACGCCGTGCGGCGCGCGCACGATCCGCAGGCAGCGCTGCTCGGCCCGCATGTCACCCTGGTGTTCGCGCAGTCGGTGGCCGAGGGGCCGGCGCTGTCGCAACTGCGCGAGGTGGCCGCCACGCTGTGGCCGTGCGATGCGGTGTTTCGCCGCGCCATGCCGTGGTGGACGGGGCAGGGCGCAGCCCACGTGCTGCTGTTGCCCGACGAGGGCCTGAGCACGCTGGGCCGCTGGCACGACAGCCTGCACCGGCCCGGCAGCCTGTTCGCCGGCGCGCGGCGGGCCGACCGGCCTTTCGTGCCGCACATCACCCTGGCCGCCGTGGCCAGCGAGCGTGCGGCGCGCGAAATTGCCGACGACTGGAACGCGCGCCGCATCGTCATCCGCGCCGTGTTCAATGCGCTGGTGCTGGGCCAGCTGGAGGAGGCCGTCCCGCGCTTCGAGCTGCTGGCGCGCGTGCCGCTGGAGATGCCGGGATGATCCACGGCATCGGCACCGACATCTGCGACATCCGCCGCATCCGTGCCAGCTTCGAGCGGCATGGCGAGCGCTTCGCGCAGAAGATCCTGAGCGAGACCGAGCTGGCCGTGTGGCGCCGCCGCAGCGCACGCTGGCCCGAGCGCGGCCTGCGCTACCTGGCCACGCGCTTTTCGGCCAAGGAGGCGTTCAGCAAGGCCATTGGCCTGGGCATGCGCCTGCCCATGCACTGGCGCCTGTGCGAGATCGCCAACCGCCCCAGCGGCGAGCCGATGATCGTGTTGCACGGCGGGCTGAAGGAGTGGTTCGAGGCGCAGGGCCTGGCCGCGCACATCAGCGTGACCGACGAGAGCGAGTACGCGGCCAGCTTCTGCGTGGTGGAGAAGCTGCCGCGCTGACGGTGGGCTGATTCGCCGCATACTTGGATGCCTTGAACAGCCGGACGCAGAGGACGCAAAAATGCAGGAAACCCTTTTATTGGTTTTCTTCTGCGCTTTCTGCGAAATCTTTGCGTCCTCTGCGTCCGGCTGTTCAGGCTGTCGAAGCTCACCCCACCTGAACCCATGATGCAGCACGCCCCCTGATCATCGACATCGCTGGCACCGAGCTGACCGACGACGACCGCCGCCGCCTGGCGCATCCGCTGGTGGGCGGGCTGATTCTGTTCGGGCGCAACTGGCAGGGCCGCGCGCAGCTCACGGCGCTCTGCGCCAGCGTCAAGCGGCTGCGGCCCGACCTGCTGATCTGCGTCGACCACGAAGGCGGCCGCGTGCAGCGCTTTCGCACCGATGGCTTCACCCACCTGCCGCCCATGCGCGCGCTGGGCGAGCTGTGGATGCACGATGCCATGCGCGCACAGGACGCCGCCACCGCCTGCGGCTATGTGCTGGCGGCCGAGCTGCGGGCCTGCGGCGTCGATTTCTCGTTCACGCCCGTGCTGGATCTCGACTGGGGTCCCAGCGGCGTCATCGGCGACCGCGCCTTCCACGCCGACGCGCGCGTCGTCGCCATGCTGGCCAAGAGCGTGATGCACGGCCTGCTGCGCGCCGGCATGGGCAATTGCGGCAAGCACTTTCCCGGCCATGGTTTCGTCGCCGCCGATTCGCACACCGACCTGCCGCGCGACCGCCGCTCGCTCAAGGCCATCCTGGCCGACGATGCCGCGCCCTATGGCTGGCTGGGCATGTCGCTCGATGCGGTGATGGCCGCGCACGTCGTATACCCCAAGGTCGATTCACACCCCGCCGGCTATTCGGCCCGCTGGCTGCAGGCCGTGCTGCGCCAGCGCCTGGGCTTTGGTGGCGCCATTTTCACCGACGACCTGAGCATGGAAGCCGCGCGCCACATTGAGGGCCGCACCGTGACACCGACCGAGGCCGTGCTGGCCGCGCTGCACGCCGGCTGCGACCTGGCGCTGCTGTGCAACCAGTCGCTGGGCGCCGGCAGCGTGCTCGACGACGCCATCGACGGCCTGGCCGAGGCACAGATCAAGGGCGCTTGGGCGCCCTCCGGCGCCAGCGACGCCCGCCGCCGCGCGCTGCTGCCCCGGCAAGCCGCGGCGGATTGGGGTACCCTGATGCGCGCGACCGACTATCTGCACGCGCTCGCGCTGCTGCCTTAAGGCCGGCTGAGGCGGCTGAACTTTCGACCCGACGCATGGTCTGACGGAGCATGAACGGTATGTCTTTCCATCAATTGCCTTCTTCCTCGCCCGCTGCCGGCGGTGGGCTGGGGCGCGTGATGAGCGTGGTGCTCGGCCTGCTGGTGTGGGCCATGCTGGCCATGCTGGGCCTGGTGTTCGCCGCCAGCCTGGCGATCTGGCTGGTGGTGATGGTCGTCGTCAGCCTGATCAGCAGCCTGTTCACCGGCCGGCCCGCCGCCGTCACCGTGCTGTGGCGCCGCTACCGCGAGATGACGCGCCAGCGCTGGCCGCAGCAGCACCCCGGCAGCGCCACGCCGCGCGCCGACGCGGCCGATGTGACGGGTGCATCGGTGCCCACGCGCGTGCAGGACGTGCACTGGCGCGAGGTGCCGGCCGCACCCAAGGCGCCGGCACCGCGGCAGCAACCTTGATGCTTCTTTATTGATAGCTGCCAGCGCTTGTGGGACGGGCGCTTCAGCCACTTTTCGCTTGAATTCTGGGTGCTGGCATCTTGCTGCCGGCAAGGTGCGTGGCGGCTCGGCTAAGATGATCCGGCAGCCCTGTGGCAGTGTGCGGCAGGGCGCATCGCCTGACAACGACACCGGAGACACCGCCATGGCCGACCAAGCCAGCGCCTTCATCGCGGCGCGCGACTTCCTGCTGCAGCACCGCACCGACTACGCCACCGCCTACCGCGACTTCCGCTGGCCGCAGCTGGGCCCGTTCAACTGGGCGCTCGACTACTTCGACCCCATGGCGCGCGGCAACGAACCCACGGCCCTGCACATCGTGGGCGAGGACGGCAGCGAGGTGAAGCGCAGCTTTGCGCAACTCAGCGAACGCTCCGACCAGGTCGCCAACTGGCTGCGTACCCAGGGCGTGCGCCGCGGCGACCGCGTGCTGCTGATGCTGGGCAACGAGCTGGCGCTGTGGGAGCTGATGCTGGCCTGCATCAAGCTCGGCGCGGTGATGATCCCGGCCACCATGCTGCTCACGCCCGACGATCTGCAGGACCGGCTGGAGCGCGGCAACGTGCGCCACGTGGTGGTGGCCAGCGAGCACGCCGCCAAGTTTGCCGCGCTGCCCGGCAGCTACACCCGCATTGCCGTCGGCGCGTCGGTGGCAGGCTGGCTGAGCTTCGACGACAGCGGCAGCGTGCCCGCCACCTTTGCACCCGATGGCCCGACGCAGGCCACCGACCCGCTGCTGCTGTATTTCACCAGCGGCACAACCAGCAAGCCCAAGCTGGTGCTGCACACGCACCAGAGCTACCCGGTGGGTCACCTCAGCACCATGTACTGGATCGGCCTGCAGCCGGGCGACGTGCACCTCAACATCAGCTCGCCCGGCTGGGCCAAGCATGCGTGGAGCTGCTTCTTCGCGCCCTGGAACGCGGGCGCCACCATCTTCATCTTCAACTACGCGCGCTTCTCGGCCGCGGCGCTGCTGGGCGTGCTGCAGAAGTACAAGGTCACCAGCCTGTGCGCGCCGCCCACCGTGTGGCGCATGCTGATCCAGGAAGACCTGGCGCCCTGGCGCAGCAGGCTGGCACTGCGCGAGGTGATCGGCGCTGGCGAGCCGCTCAACCCCGAGATCATTGACCAGTTGCAGAACGCCTGGGGCCTGACCCTGCGCGACGGCTTCGGCCAGACCGAGACCACGGCGCAGATCGGCAACCCGCCCGGCCAGCCCGTCAAGCCCGGCAGCATGGGGCGCCCGCTTCCCGGCTACGAGGTGGTGCTGCTCGA
The DNA here is from genome assembly GCF_013423955.1 of Ottowia beijingensis. GTDB lineage: Bacteria > Pseudomonadota > Gammaproteobacteria > Burkholderiales > Burkholderiaceae_C > Ottowia > Ottowia beijingensis. The sequence goes on from NZ_JACCKX010000001.1 coordinate 3,338,487, forward strand.
CATCGACGAACATCCGTCCGACGAGGGCGAGGTGTCGCTGAACCTGGCGGTGCGCCCGCTGGGCCTGATGGAGGCCTACGAGGACAGCCCCGAGAAGACCGCGGAAGTGATGCGCAACGGCTGCTACCGCACCGGCGACACCGCCACGCGCGACGCCGACGGCTACATCACCTTCGTCGGCCGCGCCGACGACGTGTTCAAGGCCAGCGACTACCGCATCAGCCCGTTCGAGCTGGAAAGCTGCCTGATCGAGCACCCGGCGGTGACCGAAGTCGCCATCGTGCCCAGCCCCGACCCGGTGCGTCTGGCCGTGCCCAAGGCCTTCGTCACCCTGATGCCGGGCGAGCACCCCAGCGCCGAACTGGCTGAGGCCATCTTGGCCTTCTCGCGCGAGCGCCTGGCGCCCTACAAGCGCGTGCGGCGCATCCAGTTCGTCACCGAACTGCCCAAGACCATCAGCGGCAAGATCCGCCGCGTGCAGATGCGCAGGGCAGAGCATGAGCGCAGCGAGGCCACGCCGGGCGGGGAGTTCGAGTACTTCGAAGAGGACTTTCCGGCGCTGAAAGGCTGATGGGCCAGCGCACCGGCGCATCCCGCAGGGGCTGGTCAGCCGCAGGAGCCGCCGCGCTATGCTCCGTTCATGATCCAACGCGTCCTCGACGCCTTCGTCCGCGCGCTCGGCCACGCGCTGCTGCCGCGCGTGATCGGCATGACATTGCTGCCGCTGGCGGTGATGACTGTCGTGGCGCTGGGGCTGGGCTATTTCTTCTGGAGCGGCGCGGTCGAATGGATGCGCGCGGCGCTGGCCAGTTGGTCGGTGGTCGGCTGGCTGGATGACCGCCTGCAGGTGGGCTGGCCGGGTGGGCTGGCGGCGCTGCTGGCGCCGTTCGCATTGGTGGCGCTGGCCACGCCGGTGATCGTGCTGACCTCGCTGGTGCTGGTGTCGACGCTGATGACGCCGACGCTGGCGCGCATAGTGGCCGAGCGGCGCTTTCCGGCGCTGCGGCGGCAGGGCGGGGCGTCGCTGGCGGCGTCCATCGGCTGGTCGGCCGGCTCGCTGCTGGTGGCGGTGGTGGCGCTGATTGTGAGCCTGCCGCTGTGGCTGATTCCGCCGCTGGTGCTGCTGTTGCCGCCGCTGATCTGGGGCTGGCTGACCTACCGCGTGATGAGCTTCGATGCCTTGGCCGACTACGCCAGCAGCGCCGAGCGCGCGGCCGTCTTCAAGGCCCACCGCTGGCCCCTGCTGGCCATGGGCATTGCCACCGGCTACATGGGCGCGGCGCCCGGCATCGTGTGGGCCTCGGGCGTGTTGTTTGCGGCGCTGTTCGTGGTGCTGGTGCCGCTGGCGATCTGGATCTACACCTTCGTGTTCGTGTTCTCGTCGCTGTGGTTCGCGCATTACTGCTTGGATGCGCTGGTGCAGCTGCGCGCCGTGCAGCCGGTGCCGCCGCCCGCACCGCCACCCGCGGGGCGCTGCCACCGGCCGATGCCCGCACTTCCATCACCGATGTTCCCTGGCGCGATGCAAACCGTTCAAGCTGAATCCTCCCGTGTGCCGTCGTTCGGCCTCATCATCGTCGGCGACGAAATCCTCTCCGGCAAGCGCGCCGACAAGCACCTGGCCAATGTGATCGAGCTGCTGGGCGCACGCGGCCTGCCGCTGGCCTGGGCGCAGTACGTGGGTGACGAGCCGGCGCGCATCACGGCGACGCTGCGGCACGCGCTCGCCTCGGGCGACGTGGTGTTCTGCACCGGCGGCATCGGCGCCACGCCCGACGACCACACGCGCCAGTGCGCCGCCGCCGCGCTGGGCGTGCCGCTGGCGCTGCACCCCGAGGCGAAGCGCCTGATCCTGCAGCGACTGCAGGCCGTGGCCGAGCAGGAGGGTGTGCCGTGGGAACCCGAGCGCGCCGACAACCTGCACCGGCTGAACATGGGCGTGTTCCCCGAAGGGGCGGGCATCGTGCCCAACCCTTACAACCAGATCCCGGGTTTCAGCGTTGCGGGGCCTGCGGGGGTGCTATTTATTGCGTACCGGGCTTTCCAGTCATGGCCTGGCCGATGATCGAATGGGCGCTGGACACGCATTGGTCGCATTGCTTTCGCCAGCGCGCTTGGCAAGAGCGCTCGGTCATCATCTTCGGCGGCGCGGAGGCCGAGCTGTCGCCGGTGATGGAACGCGTCGAGGCCGAGCACCCCGGCGTGAAGGTGTTCAGCCTGCCCAGCGTCGACCACCCGCAGCACGGCCGACACATCGAGCTGGGCGTGAAAGGCGCCGCCGAGGCGGTGCCGGCGGCCTATGCCAACCTGCGCGCCTGGCTGCTGCCCTACCAGCTGCGCTATGGCCCCGAACTGGTGCGTCCTTGAGTTCCCGTGTTTGGTGCATGCCGCACGAATGCACCAAGATGGGGTGCGCGTGCCCGGCAGATTCGCGGCCGTGCGCCGGCAGCGTGCTCAGGAACAGGCAAAATCGCGTGCATGACGACCGTGGCCGGCCGTTGCGGGGCGCCGCAGCGTTGGCATGGAAGCTGCATTTCCCACGCCGTTACCCTTTCAAACCACCCACCCCGCTTAGGAGAACCTGATGGCCAAGTCCGTCGCCGACGTCATGAAACTCGTCAAGGAAAACGAGTGCAAGTTCGTCGATTTCCGCTTCACCGACACCCGTGGCAAGGAGCAGCACGTGAGCGTGCCGGCGTCGCACTTCGACGAGGACAAGTTCAGCGAAGGCCACGCCTTCGACGGCTCGTCGATCGCCGGCTGGAAGGGCATCGAGGCCTCCGACATGCTGCTGATGCCCGACCCCGGCACGGCCTACATCGACCCGTTCTACGAAGAGCCCACGCTGGTGCTGACCTGCGACGTGCTGGAGCCGGGCGACGGCAAGGCCTATGAGCGCGATCCGCGCTCGCTGGCCAAGCGCGCCGAGGCGTATCTCAAGGCCAGCGGCATCGGCGACACCGCCTACTTCGGCCCCGAGCCCGAGTTCTTCGTCTTCGACGGCGTGCGCTGGAGCACCGAGCCCGGCCACAGCTTCTACCAGATCGAGGAATACGAGGCGCCCTGGAACACCGGCGCCAAGCTGGAAGGCGGCAACCGCGGCCACCGGCCGACCACCAAGGGCGGCTACTTCCCGTGGCCCCGGTCGACAGCACGCACGACATGCGCGCCGAGATGGTGCTGATCCTCGAAGCACTGGGCGTGCCGGTCGAGGTGTTCCACCACGAGGTGGCGGGCGCCGGCCAGATGGAGATCGGCACCAAGTTCTCGACGCTGGTGGAACGCGCCGACTGGACGCAGCGCCTGAAGTATGTGGTGTGGAACGTGGCCGACAGCTACGGCAAGACGGCCACCTTCATGCCCAAGCCCTACCACGGCGACAACGGCAGCGGCATGCACGTGCACCAGTCGATCTGGAAGGGCGGCAAGAACCTGTTCGCGGGCAAGGGCTACGCGGGCCTGTCGGACACGGCGCTGTACTACATCGGCGGCATCATCAAGCACGCCCGCGCGCTGAACGCCATCACCAACCCCACCACCAACAGCTACAAGCGCCTGGTGCCGCACTTCGAGGCGCCGGTGAAGCTGGCCTACTCCAGCCGCAACCGCTCGGCCTCGATCCGCATCCCGCACGTGGCCAGCGACAAGGCACGCCGCATCGAGGCGCGCTTCCCCGATCCGATGGCCAACCCCTACCTGTGCTTCTCGGCGCTGCTGATGGCCGGCCTGGATGGCATCGAGAACAAGATCCATCCCGGCGAGGCCGCCACCAAGGACCTGTACCACCTGCCGCCCGAAGAGGACAAGCTGGTGCCCACCGTGTGCCACAGCCTCGACCAGGCGCTGGAAGAGCTGGACAAGGACCGCGCCTTCCTGACCAAGGGCGGCGTGTTCACCGACAACTGGATCGACGCCTTCATCGAGCTGAAGATGACCGAGGTCAACCGCATCCGCGTGCAGGTCAACCCGGCCGAATACGACATGTACTACTCGCTGTGATCTGATCACAACGATTGCAGTCGAATCGGGCGAAAAGGGCGACTTTGGTCGCCCTTTTTCCTTGTGGGGCGGGAACATGGCGTGGTCAAGCGGGTCTATTTGCTCGATACTTAATGCTTTAAGACGCGTGCCGGCCCCGGCCGCCGCGTGAACACCACCGACATGAAACCTCTCCTGCTGACTTCCTGTCTCTGCCTGGCCGCCGGCTTGCTGGCGGGCGCGGCGGCGCCCGCGTCGGCCCAGGACCGCATCTACCGCTGCGGCAACGAATACACCAACCAGATCAAGGGCCGCAGCGACTGCAAGCTCGTCGAAGGCGGCAACGTGACCGTGGTGCGCGGCACCGCGCCCGCAGCAGCGCCGGCCGCACCGGCGCCAACGCCCGTCACGCGCAGCGCCGCGGCGGCGCCGCGCACGGCCAGCGCGCCGCCGTCGGCCCCGCGCATTGACACGCCCGAGCAGCGTGCGCGCGATTCCGACGCCAAGGCCATCCTCGAGCAGGAACTGCGCCGCGCCGAGGCCAAGCAGGCCGAGCTGGTGAAGGAATACAACAACGGCGAGCCCGACAAGATCGGCGGCGAGGCGCGCAACTACCAGAAGTACCTGGACCGCGTGGCCGAGATGAAGGCCTCGATCGCCCGCAACCAGAGCGACATCGACGGCCTGAAGCGCGAGCTGTCGCGGCTGCGCTGAGCGCGCCGCGCGGCCGCCGGAGCCGCGGCGGCCACCCTGCGCAGAATGCTTCGATATTGATAGCTGCTGGCGCTTGCTGCACAAGCGCTGGGGCCTGATTTGGTATAAATGGCGCAGCGACGGCCCACGGACGGGCACGCCGCTTGCATTGGTTATCACACCATGCCCGCCGCCCACCGATCTTCCCGCACCCGCCTTCAGGCGCTCGATCTGCTGGTCACCCCCGTGGCCGTGGTGGACGCGGGCGGCGTGGTGCGCTTTGCCAACGCCGCGCTCGAAGACGCCGTGGGCCTGCCGTCGCGCAGCATCGAGGGCACGGCGCTGACGCATTACTTTGCCGACGCGGCCGCGTTTCAGCACGCGCTGGAGGGCGCGCACGGCAACCAGTTTGCGGCGCTGCGCTACGAGGCCCAGCTGCGCCGCCTGGGTGGCGAGCCGTGGCCGGTGCACGCCATCGTGGCGCAGACCGAAGCCAAGGGCGAGCTGATCGTCGAGCTGGTGCCGCTGGAGCAGCAGGCGCGCCAGGAGCGCGAGGAGCGCGCCGCCAACCAGGCGCGCGCGCACAAGGAGCTGTTCCGCAACCTGGCGCACGAGATCAAGAACCCGCTGGGCGGCATCCGCGGCGCCGCGCAGCTGCTGGAGATGGAGATCGACAGCCGCGAGCTGCGCGAATACACGCAGGTCATCATCCGCGAGGCCGACCGCCTGCAGCAGCTGGTGGACCGCCTGCTGGCGCCGCACCGCCGCCCGCAGGTGGTGGGCGACGTGAACATCCACGAGGTGTGCGAGCGCGTGCGCGCGCTGATCGCCGCCGAGTTCCCGCGCGGGCTGGCGGTGCGGCGCGACTACGACATCTCGATTCCCGACTTCCGCGGCGACCGCGAGCAACTCATCCAGGCGCTGCTCAACATCGTGCACAACGCCGCGCAGGCGCTGGGCCAGCGCATCGCGCAGGGCGACGCCGAGATCGTGCTGCGCACGCGCGTGGCGCGGCAGATCACCATCGGCAAGCAGCGCTGCCGCCTGGCACTGGACTTGCATGTCATCGACAACGGGCCCGGCGTGCCGGAGGCGATCAAGGACCGCGTGTTCGACCCCCTGGTGTCGGGCCGCGAGGGTGGCAGCGGCCTGGGGCTGACCCTGGCGCAGACCTTCGTGCAGCAGCACCACGGCGTGATCGAACTGGACAGCCGGCCCGGACGAACGGACTTCCGTATCCTGATCCCGCTGCCTTGAGCGCGGGGCAGGGTGGTTCGAAATTGATAGTGGCTTGCGCTTGCCAGACAATGATTTCAAGCCAAATGAATCTGAAATCGGCCTACAGCAAGCGCAAGCAGCTATGATTTTGATGCAGCAAGCCGTGCGGCAATGAACAACCGGGAACACTGATGAAACCCATCTGGATCGTGGACGATGACCAGTCCATCCGCTTCGTGCTGGAGAAGGCGCTGTCGCGCGAATCGCTGGCCACGCGCTCGTTCACCAACCCGCGCGAGGTGCTGAACGCGCTGGAGGACGAGGCCGAACCGCCGCAGGTGCTGGTCAGCGACATCCGCATGCCGGGCGGCAGCGGGCTCGACCTGCTGGGCCAGGTGAAGCAGCGCCTGCCGGGCCTGCCGGTGATCATCATGACGGCCTTCTCCGACCTCGACAGCGCCGTGTCGGCCTTCCAGGGCGGCGCCTTCGAATACCTGCCCAAGCCGTTCGACATCCCCAAGGCGGTCGAGCTGATCCACCGCGCCGTGGCCGAGAGCCAGCGCGAGGAGGTCGCCGCCGAGCAGCAGACTGTGGCGCCCGAGATGCTGGGCCAGGCCCCGGCCATGCAGGACGTGTTCCGCGCCATCGGCCGGCTGTCGCAGAGCAACGTCACGGTGCTGATCACCGGCGAATCGGGCAGCGGCAAGGAGCTGGTGGCGCGCGCGCTGCACAAGCATTCGCCGCGCGCCGGCGGGCCGTTCGTGGCCATCAACACGGCGGCGATTCCCAAGGATTTGCTGGAGAGCGAGCTGTTCGGCCACGAGCGCGGCGCCTTCACCGGCGCGCAGACCATGCGGCGCGGCCGCTTCGAGCAGGCCGACGGCGGCACGCTGTTCCTCGACGAGATCGGCGACATGCCGTTCGATCTGCAGACGCGGCTGCTGCGCGTGCTGTCCGACGGCCAGTTCTACCGCGTCGGCGGCCACAGCGCCGTGAAGACCAACGCGCGCGTGATCGCCGCCACGCACCAGAACCTGGAGCAGCGGGTGAAGGACGGCAGCTTCCGCGAAGACCTGTTCCACCGCCTGAACGTGATTCGCCTGCGCCTGCCGCCGCTGCGCGAGCGGCGTGCCGACGTGCCCGCGCTGGCGCGGCATTTTCTGCAGCAGAGCGCGCGACAGCTGGGCGTGGAGCCCAAGCGCTTTGCCGACGCGGCGCTGGCGCGGCTGGCGGGGTTCGACTTTCCGGGCAACGTGCGCCAGTTGGAGAACATCTGCCACTGGCTGACGGTGATGGCCCCGGCGCAGGTCATCGAGTTCAAGGATCTGCCGCCCGAGGTGCTGGGCGCCGCGCAGCTTCCCGTGGCCGACAGGGCACTGGAAACTATCGAAACCATAGCTGCCAGCGCCGTATCCATGACGATGGAGGCTGATTTTGCTGCGATATCTCAGGCGCCGGTCGAGCCGCTCGACACGGGCGCCTTGCCGGCACCCGTTCCGCCCGCCGCGCCGGACGGCTGGCCGCAAGGCCTGCGGGCCGAGGCCATGCGCCTGCTGGCCAGCGGCCAGCCCGGCGTGTGGGACCAGCTGATGCACCAGGTCGAAACCCAGCTCATCGAAGCCGCGCTGGTCACCACCCGCGGCCGGCGCATCGAGGCGGCGCAAAGGCTCGGCATCGGCCGCAACACCATCACGCGCAAGATCCAGGAACTGGGCCTCGACGACGAGCCGGCGTGAATTCGGCCGGAGGCATCCTGCCGGGCAGGCGGTGGTGCGGCCCCGCGCAAACGGTGGAATAGTTCACGCCAGCCAGATGGGCCCTGCCGGTCGCCGTCTGGATGCAGGGCACAATGGGATTCGAACCAAAGAGCACGACAGTACTTTTTCGCATCCGCCATGCCTGTTTCAGCCCTGCGGCTCCTGTTCGGAAACCGGAGCCCAGCCAACCCGCCCGCCGCATCTCGGCCTGCCGAGCGCGCATCGGCGCCCGTGATTCGACTGGGCGCCGCGGCCGTGGTCAAGCTGCCCCTGGCGCTGCCGCCCGTGCCCACCCAGGTGGTGGCGCCTGCACGCCCGCCGGTGGTGGAGACCGACGTCGCAGGATGGCTGCGCACGCTGGAGCTGGCCCGCCTCGATGCCCTGCACCACCAGGGCGACGACCTGTTCCAGCTGATCGCCCGCATGGCGGCGCAGGTGTGCGATGCGCCCATTGCCGCCGTCACGCTGCTGGACGACCACACGCAATGGCTGCAGGGCAGCTTTGGCCTGGAGGTCGCCTTCATGCCGCTGGAGCTGTCGTTCTGCCAGCACGCGTTGCATTCGCCCTACCACATGACGGTGATCCAGGACGCGCTGAACGATCCGCGCGTCGCCATGCACCCCATGGTCCTCGGCGAGCCGGGCCTGCGCTTCTACGCTGGCGCGCCGCTGGTGACCCCGCAAGGTCTGGTCATGGGCACCGTGTGCGTGCTCGACACCAAGCCACGCACGCTGACCCCGGCGCAGAACCAGACGCTGTGCAACCTGGCCGAAGCTGTCATGCGGCTGCTGCTGTTGCGCGCCCCGGCGGACGAGGCCCAGGCGCTGGCGCTGTCGCCGCGTGCGGCCTGAGCGGCGCCGCGGCGCCTTCAGCCCAGTAGTTCCACCGTCACCGGCGCGTGGTCGCTCGGCTTGGGCCACTTGCGCGGCGTGCGGTCGATGCTGCAGGCGCTGACCAGCGGCACCAGCGGTTCGCTGACCAGGATGTGGTCGATGCGCAGGCCGCGGTTCTTCTGGTAGCCGAGCATGCGGTAGTCCCACCACGAATAGCTCTTCTCCGGCTGCTCGAACAGGCGGAAGGCATCGGTGAGGCCCAGGCCGAGCAGCGCCTTGAAGTGCTCCCGCTCCTCAGTCGTGTGGTGGATCGTCTCGGCCAGCCCCACCGGGTCGTAGCTGTCGCGGTCTTCCGGCGCGATGTTGAAGTCGCCCAGCAGCACCAGGCGCGGGTGCGCCGCCAGCTCCTCGCGCAGCCAGTCACGCAGGCCGCGCAGCCAGCTCATCTTGTAGTCGAACTTGTCGGTGCCCGGCGCTTGGCCGTTGACGAAATAGCCGTTGACGATGCGCAGCGGCCCGCCCGGCGCATCCACGGTGCCGGCAATCACGCGTGAGTTCTCGTCGCTGAAACCGACAATGTTGCGTCCCACGTCGGCCACCGGCGTGCGCGACAGCAGGGCCACGCCGTTGTATGTCTTCTGCCCGAACACGGCGGATTCGTAGCCGATCTCGCGCAGCATCCGAGCGGAAACTTGTCGTCCGTCATCTTCAGTTCCTGCAGCGCCAGCACGTCGACCGGGTTGGCGGCCAGCCAGTCCAGCACGTGCTGCAGGCGGGCGGTGAGGGAGTTGACGTTCCAGGTGGTGATGCGCATCTCAGCCACCTTGCCCGGCCGTGAGGCGCGCGAGGGCCTCGCGCTTGCCCAATTGGCGAATGGAGGCGATGCGCTCGAGCTGCGCGGCGCGCGGATGCGCCTTGCCGGATTCCCACTTGTAGACCGACAGCGCGGACGCGCCTAGCAATTGCGCCATCTGCACCTGCGACAGCCCCAGCCGCGCCCGCTGGGCCGCGAAGCCCTCGGCGCTGAAGCGCAGCTGGCGCCCCGAAGGCGCCTCGGCAGCGGGCGCTGCCGCCGGCAGTTGGCCGATGGCCTTCTCATGGGTCTTGAGCTGCGCGCGCAAGGCCTTGACTTCGCGCTTGAGCGCGGCAATTTCGGAACGATGGGTGGTGGTGACCTTTCGCAGGGCGAGCAACTCATCCTTGAGTTCCTTGCGCGCGACCCGGGCGATCTCGGATTTGAGGGCGTTGGCGAGTGGATTCATGGGGGTCGATCGTACGCTGAGCCATCACCCCAGGCCGAAGTCGCGCCTGCGTGGCCGCACGGCCTGGGTGCGGCGAACACCCGCGCTCACCGTCTTCTGACGTCGATCGGGCAAGTTTCTGGCAATGACTACACGCGCGTCATGAACGTGCCGCCTCGCGCCAGCGCAGCGCCTCCACCACCAGGCTGAACGCCGGCGAAGGCTGGCGGCGGCTGGGGTAGTAGAGGTGGTAGCCGTCGAATGGCGGGCACCAGTCCTGCAGCACGCGCACCAGGCTGCCATCCTGAAGGTGCGGCGACAGCTCGTCCTCAGGCAGCAGCGTCAGGCCCAGGCCCGCCAGCGCGGCGTCAATCTGCGGTGGCGTGGTGTTGAAGATCAGCGGCCCGTCGACCCGCACGTTCACCCGTTGGCCGCGGCGTGCGAAATCCCACACGTACAACCCGCCCGAGCTGACCATGCGCTGATTGATGCAGCGGTGCACCGTCAGATCCTGCGGCGCGCGCGGCTTGCCGTGTTCGGCAAAGTAGGCCGGCGAGCCGACCACCGCCATGCGCAGCGGCGGGCCGATAGGCACGGCGATCATGTCCTTGTCGATGGTTTGCCCCATGCGCACGCCGGCGTCGAAGCGATCGGCCACGATGTCACGAAAGCCGTAGTGCATGTCCAGTTCCAGCGTGATGTCCGGATATTCGCGCACCAGCGGCAGCAGTTTGGGCAGCAGGATCGAGTTCAGCGGCCCCTCGCCGGCGGTGATGCGCACCAGGCCGGCGGGCTTGTCGCGCAATTCGGTGAGTGCGTCGAGTTCGGCTTCGATCTCGTCGAAGCGGTGGCCGATGGCCTTGGCCAGCCGCTCGCCCGCCACCGTGGGTGCCACGCTGCGCGTGGTGCGCGTCAGCAGGCGAATCTGCAGGCGCTCCTCCAGCCCGCGCACGGCCTGGCTGAGCGCCGATTGGGTGACGCCCAGTGCGGCGGCGGCGCGCGTGAAGCTGCCCTCGCGCGCCACGGTCACGAAGGCCAGCAGGTCATTGAGGTTGCGGCGTGCCATGGCGTTGATTATCAAGAAAAACTAATAAGCTGAATAAGCATTCATCATCTAGTCAGGGCTTCGCCGCGCGCCCAGAATTCCTCCCATCGGCCCTTCGGGCGCCGCACGACAGGAGTTCACCCATGACCCCCACCATGTCCCGCCGCCGCGCCCTGCAAGGCGCCGCCTCGTTCACCGCCGCCGCCGCGACGGCGCTGCAGGCCACGTCCGCGGGCGCCCAGACCCACTCTGCAGGAGCGCGCACCATGACCCGGCACTGGGACAAAGTCTTCCCGAAAAGCTCCCGCGTCGATCACCGCAAGATCACGTTCGGCAACCGCTACGGCATCACCGTCGCTGCCGACCTCTAACAGCCCAAGGGCGCGGCGGGCAGCAAGCGCCCGGCGCTGGTGATCAGCGGCCCGTTCGGCGCGGTCAAGGAGCAGGTGGCCGGGCTGTACGCACAGACGCTGGCCGAACGCGGTTTCGTCACGCTGGCGTTCGACCCGTCCTTCACGGGCGAAAGCGGCGGCGTGGTGCGCAACGTGGCCTCGCCCGACATCTTCACCGAGGACTTCAGCGCCGCCGTCGATGCCATCGGCCTGCTGCCGGGGTGGACCGCACCCGCATCGGCGCCATCGGCATCTGCGGCCTGAGCGGCATGGCGCTGACGGCCGCGTCGGCCGATTCGCGCATCAAGGCCGTGGCCACCTCGGCCATGTACGACATGTCGCGCAGCATGAGCCGTGCGCACCAGGATAGCTACACGCGCGCCCAGCGCCAGCAGGTCATCGACTACCTGAGCCAGCAGCGCTGGGCCGATGCCGAGAGCGGCCAGCCCGCGCTGGGCCTGCACGAAGTGCCTTTCGATGAACAAGGCCGCATCGTTAAGGGCACGCGCGTGCTGCCGGAGAAGCTGCCGCCCGAAGCCGACCCGGTGCTCACCGCTTTCTTCAATTACTACCGCACCCGGCGCGGCTTTCACCCGCGCTCGATCAACTCCACCACCGCCTGGACGGCGACCACGCCCATGGCCTTCTTCGGCTTTCCGCTGGCGGCCCACATCGACATGATCGCGCCGCGCCCGATCCTGCTGGTGACGGGCGACAAGGCGCACTCGCGCTACTACTCCGACGATGTGTACCAAGCCGCCACCGGGCCGAAGGAGTTGCTGGTGGTGCCGGACGCCGACCACGTGGATCTGTACGACAACCTGGCCAGGATTCCGTTCGACCGACTGGACACCTTCTTCAAGCAGAGCCTGGCATGAACGCGCGCGACATCTTCGAGCGCGAGCGGGCCGGCGAGGTGATCGCCATCACCGACCCCGACTACGCGAAGATCGCCGCCCTGATCACCGAGGCGCAGCAGATCGTCGCCGAGATGAACACCGGCTACCGCAGCCCCGCAGACATGCGGGCGCTGTTCGAGCGCCTGACGGGCGTGCCGGTCGATGCGTCGTTCTGGTTGATGCAGCCGTTCTACACCGACTTCGGCAAGAACATCCGCGTCGGCCGCAACGTGTTCGTCAACCACGCCTGCGAATTCATGGACCGCGGCGGCATCACGATCGGCTACGACGTGCTGATCGGGCCCAAGGTCAACCTGGTCACCATCAACCATCCGCTGGATCCGGCCAGGCGCCGCGCCACCTATTGCGCACCCATCGTCATCGAACGCGGCGCCTGGCTGGGCGCGGCGGTGTCGGTGATGCCGGGCGTGACGATTGGCGAAAATGCCGTGGTGGCCGCCAACGCGGTGGTGACGAAAGACGTGCCCCCAACGCCATCGTGGGCGGTGTGCCGGCCCGCTTCATCCGCTGGATCGAGCCCGGAGAAGACCCGCCCGCCGCGATGCACGCAGCAACATGAATACGACAACAGCCCAGCCCAAGATCACCCGGCGCCGTGCGCTGGCGGCTGGCGTGGGGCTGCTGCTCGGCCCGCCCGCGCGCGCCACACAGGAGCGAAGCATGTGGATGACCATCGGTGAGCAGCGCTATGCCGTCGCGCTCGAAGACAACCCCGCCGCGCGCGCCCTGGGTGCGCTGCTGCCGCTCTCGCTCGACATGGCGGAGCTGAACGGCAACGAGAAGCACGCCCGCCTGCCGCGTGCCTTGCCCGCCAACGCCAGTCGCATCGGCACCATCCGCGCCGGCGACGTGCTGCTCTACGGCGACGACACGCTGGTCGTGTTCTACGAGGACTTGTCCTCCAGCTACCGCTATACCCGCATTGGCCGGGTGCAGCAGCCCGGCGGGCTGGCCCAGGCGCTGGGGCCGGTGCAGGCGCGTGTCCGCTTCACCGCACCCTGATCCACCTTCCACACGAAAGACCCATCATGATGAACGTCAAGGCCTATGGTGCCCATGCCGGGCAAGCGCCACTGCAGCCGCTCGACATCACGCGCCGCACCCCGGGGCGCACGACGTGCAGATCGACATCGCCTTTTGCGGCGTGTGCCATTCCGACATCCATCAGGTGCGCTCGGAATGGGCCGGCACCCTGTACCCGTGCGTGCCGGGGCACGAAATCGTGGGGCGCGTCTCGGCCGTCGGGCCGGGCGTGCTCGGCTTCCAGGTGGGCGATCTGGTCGGCGTCGGCTGCATCGTCGATTCGTGCAAGACCTGCGCCGACTGCCACGACGGGCTGGAGAACTACTGCGACCACATGGTCGGCACCTACAACGGCCCCACGCCCGACGCGCCGGGCCACACGCTGGGCGGCTACTCGCAGAAGATCGTGGTGCACGAACGCTATGTGCTGCGCGTGCGCCATGCTGAAAGCGACCTTGCGGCCGTGGCGCCGCTGCTGTGCGCGGGCATCACCACCTATTCGCCGCTGCGCCATTGGAAGGTCGGCCCGGGTCACCAGGTGGGCGTGGTCGGCATCGGCGGGCTGGGGCACATGGGCATCAAGCTCGCGAAGGCCATGGGCGCGCGGGTGGTGGCCTTCACCACGTCCGAATCAAGCGCGCGGCGGCGCGGGCGCTGGGCGCCGACGAGGTGGTCGTCTCGCGCCATGTTGATGAAATGGCCGCGCATGCGCAGAGCCTGGACTTCATCCTCAACACCGTCGCGGCGCCGCACGACCTCGACCCGTTCTTCGCGCTGCTCAAACGCGACGGCGTGATGACGCTGGTCGGCGCCCCGGCCACGCCGCACCCATCGCCCGGCGTGTTCAACCTGATCACCAAGCGCCGCAGCCTGGCCGGCTCGATGATCGGCGGCATCCCGGAAACGCAGGAAATGCTGGACTTCTGCGCGCAGCACGGCATCGTGGCCGACATCGAGATGATCCGCGCCGACCAGATCAACGACGCCTACGAGCGCATGATCCGGGGCGACGTGAAATACCGCTTCGTCATCGATACCCGAACACTGGCATAGGCCAGCGCTGCGCCCGTCGATCCGCGGCGCGCTGAGTTCTCTTCCGAGCGTTCAATGACAGGAACTGCCCACGGCCTGTTCAAGATGGTCGGCGCAGGGTTCTTCAGGCGCCCGATGGCCCGGGGTAGCTGATCTGACCGTCGGCACCGATTTGCGCGCCGGCCGTCAGGTGCGCTGCCTCGATCCGGCCCTCCATGATGTGCCGCACGTCCTCGCCCGCTGCCAGCAGGTGGTCGGCGATGATGCGGCGGTGGCAGCGCCACCAGACGGCTTCGGAACACATGACGGCGCAGTGCTCGCGCTGGCCTTTGGTGCGCAGTTCGGCCAGGCCTTCGCGAAAGGCGGGTTGCAGCGCGTAGTCGGCGTAGTTGTGAAAGCTGCGGTGGTCCCAGAAGCCGTTCACCTCCGGCGCCACGTTGCGCTGCAGGCTGCGGCGCCCGCCCAGGCTGGCCATGGCTTCGTAGGCGATGCCGTGCGGCGCCAGCGCAGCGGGCAGCACGTCCTGGTTGAACTGCGGGTTGGTGCGCGAGCGTGGAATGGTGCGCACGTCGATCAGGCGCGTGACCTTGGCCGCCTTCAGGCGCGCGGCCAGTTCGTCGACGGACAGTGTGGAATGGCCGATGGTGAAGTAGGGCAGGCGCGCCGGCATGGCGCTACTGGGCGACGTGGTGCAGCGCCGCCCCTTGTGCACCGCGACGTGATCGGTCTTGTCGCTCTTGATTTCGTACTGCGGGTCGTCGGCGCTGGCGTGGTGCGTGTAGCCCTTCCAGTCGAAGTCCTGCTGGTGCACCTTGGTGATGTGCCCGCTCACGTGGCCGGCTTCGGAGTTCCAGCGCACGTGGTCGCCAACCTTGAATGACGCTTTGGCCATGACGCACTCCTTGTGTCGAATGGCGTGAAAGGCCATTGTGGGCGGCCTGCGCGCCCGACACGGGTGAAGGGTCAATCGCCGGTGCGACCGCTTCTGCGCCAGGTGACGAAGGCCAGGGGCTGGCCGTTGGCGGCGGCGATCTCTTCGCGCGCGACCTCGTGCCATTCGGGGCCGATGGCGGGGGCGAAGGCGTCGCCGTCGACCTCGGCGTCGATTTCGGTCACCACCAGTTCATCGGCCAGGGGCAGGGCCTGGGCGTAGATTTGCGCGCCGCCGATGACCCAGACCTGTTCGGAATTCTCACATTGTTGTAGCGCCTCGCGCAGGCTGGGTACGCGTTGGGCGCCGTTTTCTTGCCAATCTTTCTGCCGCGTGACGACGATGTTGGTGCGGCCGGGCAGGGGCGGAACCTGGGCGGGATCGAGTCCCAGGTCCTGCGCCCCATGATGACCGGGTGGCTCAGCGTGGTGCGCTTGAAGTGGGCCAAGTCTTCTGGCAGATGCCAGGGCATGACGCCATCCTTGCCGATGACGCGATTGCGCGCCTGCGCCCAGATGAGGCCGATGCGGGGGCGTGTCATGCGGCGAGCTTTGCGCGGCGGCCGCGACCTGTGCGGCGCTGACGCGCGCCTCGGCCTCCAGCGTGGGCGCGTAGCCGACGGGGATGCGCGGCGCGCCCAGCCGGGCGACTTTGGCGCCGGTCTCCTCGGCCACCGTGGCCGCGATCTCGGCGCCGAAGCCGGCCACGCGGATGGCCTCGTGCGCCACCAGCAGGCGGCCCGTCTTGGCCACGCTGGCCAGCACGGCGGCCTTGTCCCACGGCCAGATGGTGCGCAGGTCGATCACCTCGGCCTGCACGCCTTGCGTGGCCAGCTGCTCGGCGGCGTCCAGGCAGGACTGCATCTGCCGCGACCAGCTGACGATAGTCACGTCGCTGCCTTCGCGCGCCACGCGCGCCTTGCCCAGCGGCACGACTTCGCCGGGCGTCACGGGGCCGGGCGTGGCCCACAGTTCCTTGTGCTCCATGTAGACGACCGGGTCGCCCGAGGCCAGCGCGGCCAGCAGCAGGCCGTGGTTGTCGGCGGGTGTGGAAGGCGTGACGACGACCAGCCCCGGAATGTGCGCGAACCACGCCTCCAGCGACTGGCTGTGCTGCGCGGCGGACGATGACCAGATGCCGATGGGCATGCGCATCACCATGGGCACGCGGCCCTGGCCGCCGAACATGTAGCGGTTCTTGGCAGCCTGGTTGACGACTTCGTCGATGGCGCACAGCGCGAAGTCGACCACGCGCAGTTCCACCACTGGCTTGCAGCCGGCCAGCGCCATGCCCACGGCGGCGCCGACGATGGTGCTTTCTGAAATCGGCGTGTCGATGATGCGATCGGCACCGAAGCGCTGCACCAGCGGCGCACCGGCTTCATCGCGGTACTGGCCGAACACGCCGCCTCTTCCCAGGTCTTCGCCCAGGGCGATGACGTGCGGGTCGGCTTCCATGGCCTGCGACAGCGCGAGCGCGGCGGCCTGGGCGTAAGTCATCTCAAGTTTCATGGGGTTCATACGGTCCAGGTTGCACAAAATCCGACGAGCCCAACGGCCGCGGAGCAGGCCATGCGCGGGCACCCACGGCCGGGGTTTCCCGGTCGTCGGGTGCGTCCCCCTCAGGGGAAGGCGCCGAAGGCGACTCAGGGGAGCCTGGAGATATTCATGCCCACACTCCTTCGCCGGTGGTCTGGATGTCGGTGTACGCCTGCGCCTTGTCGGGCAGCGGGGCGGCCGTGGCAGTGGCCACGGCGGCGTCGATCTCGGTTTGCGCCTCGCGCTCGATCTGCTCGACCTGCGCTGTGTGGCCCTGCGCGACGAGTTGCGCGCGCGTGCGGGCGATGCCGTCGCGCGCCAGGGCGGCCTGCACGTCCTTCGGGTCGCGGTAGGTGCCGGGGTCGACCGAGACGTGGCCTTTGTGCCGGTCCGTCAGCGCGTGCAGCAGGCGCGGGCCGCTGCCGGTGCGGATCTCGCGGATCAGCTCGCCCGCGGCCTGGCTCACGGCCTGCACGTCGGTGCCGTCGACCTGCACGGCGGCAATGCCCATCGACGCCGCGCGTGCGCTGGCGCCGGGGCCGGCGGTCATGGGCGCGCTGGCGGTGGTGGCGCTGATGCGGTTGTCCTCGCACACGAAGAGCACGGGCAGGTGGTAGACCACGGCCCAGTTCAGCGCCTCCATGAAGGGCCCGCGGTTGATGGCGCCGTCGCCGAAGAAGCACACGGCGATGGCGTCCTGCCCGCGGATCTTCAGGCCCTGCGCCGCGCCCACGGCAATCGGCAGGCCGGCCGCCACCACGCCGTTGGCGCCCAGCATGCCGACGGAGAAGTCGGCAATGTGCATCGAGCCGCCCTTGCCGCCGTTGTAGCCGGTGGCGCGGCCGAACAGTTCGCACATCATCTTCGTCGGGTCGGCGCCCTTGGCCAGCGTGTGGCCGTGGCCGCGGTGCGTGCTGGTCAGCAGGTCGGCGGGTTTCAGGTGCGCGCACACGCCGGCGGCCACGGCCTCCTGCCCGGTGGACAGGTGCAGCGGGCCGCGCACCAGCGCGGGCGTGGCCGAGGCCTGCTTGCCCCAGGCGGCGACGCCGCCCTGGCTGGCGATTTCGGCCGCGTCCTCGAAGGCGCGGATGCGCACCATGGTGCGGTAAAGCGATAACAGATCGGTCATTCGGTTACTTCGTTATTGATAGCTGGTTGCGCTTGCTGAATCAGCGCTGGAGGCCGATTTGTCTTGAAAAATCTCAGACGGCCACCGGCGCCTTGATGGCCGCGTGGTGCTGGTAGCCCTGCACCTCGAAATCGTCGAATTCGTAATCGAAGATCGACGGCGGGCGACGGCGGATCGTGAGCGTGGGGTAGGGGAAGGGCGCGCGGCTGAGCTGCTCTTTCACCTGCTCTTCATGGTTGGCGTAGATGTGGCAGTCGCCGCCCGTCCAGATGAAATCGCCCACGGCCAAGTCGCACTGCTGCGCCAGCATGTGCGTCAGAAGCGCGTAGCTGGCGATGTTGAAGGGCACGCCCAGAAAGATATCGGCGCTGCGCTGGTAGAGCTGGCAGCTCAGCCTGCCATCTGCCACGTAGAACTGGAAGAACGCGTGGCAGGGCATCAGCGCCATCTGGTCGAGTTCGGCCACGTTCCAGCTGCTCACGATGATGCGGCGCGAATCGGGGTTGGTCTTGAGCGTGTTCACCACCTGCGCGATCTGGTCGATGTGCGTGCCATCGGCCCTGGGCCACGATCGCCACTGCACGCCGTACACGGGGCCGAGGTCGCCATCGGGCTTGGCCCATTCGTCCCAGATGGTCACGCCGCGCTCCTGCAGCCAGCGTGCGTTGCCGTCGCCGCGCAGGAACCACAGCAGCTCGTAGATGATGCTTTTCAGGTGCACCTTCTTGGTGGTGACCAGCGGAAAGCCCTCGCTCAGGTCGAAGCGCATCTGGTAGCCGAACACGCTTTTGGTGCCCGTGCCGGTGCGGTCGGCCTTGGCCACGCCGTGCTCGTGCACGTGGCGCATGAAATCTTCGTACTGGTGGCGGATCGGTCGGTTCATTGCTGCCGATTGTGGCGCAAGCCGGCAAGCAGACCTTGGCGACAATCGCGCCATGATCCAGCCCCTTCGCCTGCTGCGGCGCCTGCGCCACTACCCCTCGTCGGCCCTGCTGGCGGTGCAACTGGTGGGGGTGGTGATGTATGCGCTGCTGGACGACGGCCGCACCGGGCGCGTGGGGCAGGTGGTGCTCAGCCTGTTCGGGCTGCTGGTGCTGGGCATGGCGCTGCGCGTGGTGCGCCAGAGCCCGGCCGCCAACAGCTGGGCCATGGGGCTGGCGGCCAGCGTGCTGGTGCTGTGGATGTGGCAGTGGGTGTCGCCGGGCACGCACCTGCTGCTGCTTATCTCGGTGCTGGAGGCGCTGTTCTACCTGTACGCGGCCGGCGCGCTGATCGCCTACCTTCTGCAGGACGACACCGCCACCACCGACGAGCTGATGGCCGCTGGCGCCACCTTCACCGTGCTGGCCTGGGCCTTCGCGCACCTGTACATGGCCTGCCAACTGCTGGTGCCGGGCACCTTCCCGGCGGCGGTGCGACCGGGCGAACCGCGCACCTGGTTCGAGTTGCTGTTTCTCAGCTTCACCACGCTGGCCGGCGTGGGCTTGAGCGACATCGCGCCGGTCAAGCCCATGGGCCGCGCGCTGGTCATGCTGGAGGAGCTGGCGGGCGTGATGTACATCGCCGGCGTGGTCTCTCGGCTGGTGGCCTTGACGGTGACCCGGCGCGCAAGCGGCGACCGATAAGCGCCGGCTGCTCCTGTTTTTGGCTCGCTCGCGGCGGGTGACAGATGGGCCAAAGACTGTATAAAACAACAGTTATTTGCGTTGTTTTCATGCGGTTGAAATGTCTGCCTCGTCCTGTCTGTCGTCCCTGCCATCCGCCCTTGGCGCCAGCGTCTGGCGTGCCGATGAGCTGGCGGGCGCGGCCGTGGGCACGGTGGCCAGCGGCCACGCCGCGCTGGATGCCGAACTGCCCGGCGGCGGCTGGCCGCTGGGCGCGCTGATCGAATTGCTGCAGCCGGCGCGCGATGCGCCCGTGTGGTCGTTGCTGCTGCCGGCCGTGGTGGCGCGCCAGCAGGCCAGCGGCGGGGCGGTGGTGCTGGTCAATCCGCCGCACGAGCCGTTTCTGCCCGCGTTCGCGGCGGCGGGGCTCCCCGCCTCATCCGTGCTGTGGGTGCGCGGCGAAACGCCGGTGGCGCCACTGTGGGCCAGCGAGCAGGCGCTGCGCTGCGCCGACGTGGCCGCCGTGCTGGCCTGGCTGCCGCGCGCGCGCGCCGGCGATCTGCGCCGCCTGCACGCGGCGGCCGCGCTGCGTGCCGACAGCCTGCTGTTCGTGCTGCGGCCGCAGGCCGCCGGGGCGGCCGGCTCCTGCGCGCGGCTGCGCCTGCGGGTGGGCGTGCCGGCGGCGGCGCCCGTGCACGGCGCGGGGCACCCCGACGCGGCGCGGCAGGCGCTGGCACCAGCGCTGTGCGTCGACATCCTCAAGCGCCGCGGGCCGCCGCTCGATGCGCCCTTGCAGCTGCCGGCGCAGGCGCCACGGCTGCGCGCGCTGCTGGCCGCCAGCGCGCCAGCGGGCGCGGCCGGGCCGGGCGGCGGGAAGGTGCGGTCGCTGGACACGAAGAAAGAAGAGAGCCATGCACTGGATCGCCTTGCAGTGGCCGCCTGAGGGCAGCGTGGCGGGCGATGGCCTGCCCGCGGCTGCGGCGCCGCCCGTCGGCGCGGCGCCCACGCGCGAGGCGCTCGGCTGGTGGGCCTTGCAGTTCACGCCGCACGTGGCCTGGGTGGACGAGGCGCTGCTGCTCGAAGTCTCGGCCAGCCTGCGGCTGTGGGGCGGCCTGAAGGCGCTGATGCGCCGCATTAATGAATCAAATCCGGCGCCAGCCGTTGTGCAGCAAGCGCAGGAAGCTACTGGATTGGTAGCAATCGCCCTGTTGCGCCTGCGCTCGGGCAGGCAGGCGCTGCCTGCCGACCGGCCCGCCGCGTTGCCGCTGGCCACGCTCACGGCCGCGCAGCCGCACCTGCCCCTGTTCGCGCGGCTGGGCTGCCGCACCTGGGGCGATGTGCACGCCTTGCCGCGCGCGCCGATGGTGCGGCGCTTCGGCGCCGAGTTGCGCCGCGCGCTCGACATCGCCTGGGGCCTGGCGCCTGAAAGCTACCCCTGGCTCACGCTGCCCGAGCGCTTCGACCAGCGGCTCGAGTTGCCCCAGCGCGCGGACGACGCCCCGGCGCTGATGTGGTCGGCCAACCGCCTGCTCACTTTGCTACAGCTGTGGCTGCGCGCGCGCCAGTTGGGCGTGCTGGCGTTCGAGCTGGAATGGACGCTCGACCTGAAGCGCCTGGACGGCCGCGCGCTGCCGCCCACGCAATCGCTCGTCATCGGCACGGCCGAGCCGGGGCAGGCCATGGTGCACCTGCGCCGCCTGCTGGCCGAGCGGCTGGCGCACGTCAGCCTGCTGGCGCCGGCGAACGGCCTGCGCCTGCGCAGCCTGGACACCGCGCCCTGGGTCGCGCCCACGGTGAGCTTTCTGCCCGAAGACCAGCGCAGCGGCGATCCGCTGCACGTCTTCATCGAACGCGTCAGCGCGCGGCTGGGCGTCGGCAGCGTGCAAGCGCCCGTGCTGCAGGCCGATCATCGGCCGGAGTGCATGCAGGGCTGGCAGGCGGCCGAGCTGGCCGGCCGTCGCCGGCGGCCAGTCCCACGGCGCAGAAGCGATCCGGAAAGCGGCCCAAGGACATGGCTCCTTCCCCGCTGGGGAAGGCCGGGATGGGGGCAGCCCCGTCAGCCATGCCACCGCCGCCAGCCCCTCACCCCAGCCCTCTCCCCAAAGGGGCGAGGGCGCAAACTCATCCGCTGCCGCACGGGCGCCCACTGCCCCCTCTCGCCGGCGGCAGAGGGCTGGGGTGAGGGGAAAGCAACTAAAGATGCGCAGCCGTTTTTGAACCAAATCAGCCTCTGATCGTTGCTGATAAAGCGCAGTTCGCTATTGAAAATGAAGCAAACTTTCCTCCTTCCCTCGCTGGGGAAGGCTGGGGTGGGGTCGCCACCGTTGACCATGGCCGCGCCGCTGGCCCTCACCCTAGCCCTCTCCCCAAAGGGGCGAGGAGCAAGCGGTGGCATCGCCCGGGGCTGCTTACTCCTCTCCCGCCGGGCGGGAGAGGGTCGGGGTGAGGAGCCGCAACCTCGTGGCACAGCCTTCTCCCCGACGCGCTCGCCCCCACCTGGCTGCTGCGCGAACCGCTGCCGCTGGAGGTGGCCGAAGGCGGCCAGCCCTGCCACCACGGCCCGCTGCGCCTGCTGGCCGGCCCGCGCCGCGTCGAAACCGGCTGGTGGCCCGACCCTGCCGCACCCGGCGCCCCTGTCGCCGCGCGCGACTACTACATCGCCCAGAACCCGGCGGCCGAACTGCTGTGGGTCTACCGCGAACGCGCCACGTCGGCGGCGCCGAGCGCCGCCGGACCGCGCTGGTTCCTGCACGGCCTGTATGCCTGAGCCGAGCCACAAGGAACTGGCCGAACGCGCCGACTGGGCGCGGCGCCATCGCGCCCGGTTCTTGAAGAAAAATCAGCCGCTGGTCGGCATCCAGACTGCGCAACAAGCTACAGAAAAAGAAGCAACCGAGCCGCCGCCCTACGCCGAACTGCACTGCCTCACCCACTTCAGCTTCCAGCGCGGCGCCTCAAGCCCCGAAGAGCTGGTGCGCCGCGCCTGGGCGCTGGGCTACACGGCGCTGGCCATCACCGACGAGTGCTCGGTGGCCGGCGTGGTGCGCGCCTGGAGCGCGCACAAGGTCTGCGCCCGCGCACCCGAGCCCGGCGATGCGTTCGACGACGAACTGAGCGCCGTGCGCGCCGCGCGCCGCGCCGCCGGCGTGAGTGCGCCGCTGCAACTGCTTTTCGGCAGCGAATTCCGCTTCGACGGCCAGGGCACGCTGGTGGCGATCGCGCGCGATCTGCACAGCTGGGGCGACCTGTGCAGCTTCATCACCGCCTGTCGCCGCGCCGCGCCCAAGGGGCACCACGCGCTGCCGCCGCTGGCCCAGGCGCTGGCCGCACTGCGGCGCTGCGCGCTGCTGTGGGCGCCGGCGAAGGAGGGGTCGAAAGCTATCGATTCAATAGCTGACTGCGCTTTACAGACAAGCGTCAGCGGCCCATTTGATTCAAAAATCACGCTGCTGGCCGAGCTGCACGGTGGCGCCGACGATGCCCTTTGGCTGGCGCAGCTGCGCGCGCTGTCCGCCGCCACCGGCTGGCCGCTGGCGGCGGCCGGCGACGTGCACATGCACGTGCGCGCGCGCAAACGCCTGCACGACGTGATGACCGCCATCCGCGTCGGCCAACCGGTGCACGCCTGCGGTTTCGCGCTGCAAGCCAACGCCGAGCGCCACCTGCGCCCGCGCGAGCGGCTGGCGGCGGTGTACCCGCCCGACCTGTTGGCCGCCACGCTGGCGGTGGCCGCGCGCTGCGCGTTCGAGCTGGACGAAATCCAATACAACTATCCGGAAGAGGCGGTCATCGAGGGCCTGACGCCGACCGAAACCCTGGCGCAACTGACCCGCGAAGGCGCCGCCTGGCGCTTTCCCAAAGGCGTGCCGCCGCGCATTCAAGGCTTCATCGACAAGGAACTCGCCCTGATCGAGGAATGCCGGTACGAGATGTTCTTCCTCACCGTGCACGACATCGTGCGCTGGGCAAGAGGGCAGGGCATCCTGTGCCAGGGGCGCGGCTCGGCGGCCAATTCGGTCGTCTGCTATTGCCTGGGCATCACCGCCGCCGACCCCGAAAAATCCAACCCGCTGCTGGAGCGCTTCATCAGCAAGGCGCGCCAGAACGAGCCGCCCGACATCGACGTCGATTTCGAGCACGAGCGGCGCGAACAAGTCATCCAGTACATCTACCGCAAATACGGCCGCAGCCGCGCCGCTTTGAGCGCCACGGTCATCTGCTACAGAAGGCGCAGCGCCCTGCGCGACGTGGGCCGCGCGCTGGGCGTGGACGAGCGGCTGATCGACGCCTTCGCCAAGGATCACCACTGGTTCGACGACGGCCTGGCCGCGCACCGCCTGGGCGATCTGGCGGCCACGGTCGGCGCCGCCATCACGCCCGCGCTGGCCAGCCTGTGGCTGCAACTGACCGAGCAGCTGCGCGGCGCGCCGCGCCACCTGAGCCAGCACGTCGGCGGCTTCGTGCTGACCGAAACGCCCTTGCACCGCCTGGTGCCGCTGGAAAACGCGGCCATGGAAGGCGATCCCGTGCAGTGGGCCGACCCCGACGCAGAAGGTGAAGCACCCGCCAGCGCCCACGCGATCTGCCCGGAACTGGAACGCTGGCTGCCGCCGCGCCCGCGCTGCGGCAAGTCATCCAGTGGGACAAGGACGACCTCGACGCGCTGGGCCTGATGAAGGTCGACGTGCTGGCACTGGGCATGCTCACGGCCATGCGGCGCTGCCTTGAAATGGTCTCGCGTCGGCGTGGCAGGCCGTTCACGCGCTCCGATATCCAGAGCGAATGTCCGGAAACCTACCGCATGATCCGCCGCGCCGACACCGTGGGCACCTTCCAGATCGAAAGCCGCGCGCAGATGAGCATGCTGCCGCGCCTGAAGCCCACCACCTTCTACGACCTGGTGGTCGAAGTCGCCATCGTGCGGCCGGGGCCGATCAGCGGCGGCATGGTGCACCCGTACCTGAAGGCGCGCGAGCGTCGGCGGCGCGGTCTGCCCATCACCTACGATCGTTCGACCAACGACCCCGCGCCCAACCCGGCCGATCCTGACGACCCGGAATGCCAGCCCCGCCTGGCCAAGGCGCTCAGGCGCACGCTGGGCATTCCGATTTTTCAGGAGCAGGTCATGGAAGTCGCCATGATCGCCGCCGACTACAGCGCCGAGGATGCCGACCGGTTGCGCCGCGACATGGCCGCCTGGAAGCGCAAGGGCGGTCTGGGGCCGCACCGCGAACGCCTCATCCAGGGCATGCGGCGCAACGGCTATGAGCTGGAATACGCCGAGCGCATCTTCAGGCAGATCGAAGGCTTCGGCGAATACGGCTTCCCGAAAGCCACGCCTACAGCTTTGCCCTGATCGCCTACGAAAGCAGCTGGCTCAAGTGCCACGAGCCCGAGGCGTTTCTGGCGGCGATGCTCAATTCGCAGCCGATGGGTTTCTATGGCCCGGCGCAACTGGTTCAGGACGCCAGGCGCCACGGCGTCGTCGTGCTGCCGCCGGATGTGACGGTGAGCGGGTGGGATTGCGCGCTGGAGGAGGCTGTCTTGGCTCTCTCCCCGCTGGGGCAGGGCCGGGGTGGGGGTCAGCCCCGTGGCCGATGGCCGCGCCGTCGGCCCTCACCCCAGCCCTCTCCCCAGAGGGGCGAGGGAGCAAGCCCATCCGCTGCGGCACGGGCGGCTATCGCCCCTCTCCCGCTTGCGGGAGAGGGCTGGGGTGAGGGGCAGGCGGTTGAAGATGCGCAGCCTTTTTTGAATCAAATTTGCCTCGGGACCTTACCCAGAAAGCGCAACACGCTATTGAAAATGAAGCTTATTTTTCTCCCTCCCCGCTGGGGAGGGCCGGGGTGGGGGCCACCCCGCGCCACCCGCCAATCCGCCGGCACCCATCCCAGCCTTACCCCAGCAAGAGAAACGGCAAGACCTGCCGTCCGCCTGGGCCTGCGCCTGGCGCAGGGCTTGAACGAAGCCGCCGCCCGGCGCATCGAGCAAGCGCGCGCCGAGCGGCCGTTCACCAGCGTCGATGACCTCGCGCGCCGCGCGCAACTGGACGTGAAGGCACTCAACCAGCTCGCCGCCGCCGACGCGCTCATCACCCTGGCCGGCCACCGCCGCCAGCAGGTGTGGCAGGGCGCGGCCCTCAAGTCAGCACCGGAACTGCTGCGCGACGCGCCCATCGACGAGGACGCGCTCGTGCTGCCCGCCGCGCCGGAAGGCGAAGAAATCGTGCACGACTACGCCGCCCTCGGCCTGACGCTGCGGCGCCACCCGCTGGCGCTGCTGCGCCCGCGCCTGGCCCGCTGGCGCCTGCGCAGCGCCCAGGAGTTGAAGGCCGCCCGGCACGGCGAGCAGGTGCGCGCCTGCGGTATCGTCATCGGCCGGCAGCAGCCCGGCACCGCCAAGGGCACCATCTTCGTCACGCTGGAAGACGAGACCGGCCCCGTCAACGTCATCGTCTGGAAAAGCGTGCGGGTGGCCGAAGATCAGCGCAACGCCCTGCTGCGCTCGCGCCTGCTGGCCGTGCAGGGCGAATGGCAGATCGGCCAGGACAGCGGCGGCCACGTGCGCCATCTCATCGCGCAGCGCTTTGTCGATCTCACGCCGCTGCTCGGCCGCATCGCCGGGCTGACGACGAGCCGCGACTTTCATTGACCATGGCCCGGCGCCGCCCCGCCGCACACGTCGCCCACCCCGCGCAGAATGCGCTGTTCGCCATGACCGACCTGCCCACGCCCGCCGCCCCGCGCCGCCTGTTCACCGCGCTGTTCCCGCCGCCCGAGGCCTGCGCTGCCATCGACGCCGAACGCCAGCGCTGGCCCGGCCTGCCGCGCCGCCTGCACCCGGTGCCCGAGCGCATGCACCTCACGCTGCAGTTCTTCAACGCGGTCGATGCGCCGCACGAGCGCGACTGGCTGGCCGCGCTGCAGACGCTGCGGTTTGCTACGTTCGAGATCACGCTCACGCAAGCCGAACTGTGGCGCGCGCCCAGCGGCGTGATTGCGGTGCTGGTGCCGGAGCACACGCCCGAACTGGCCGCGCTGCACCGCGCCACCGCCCAACTGGCCCGTCAGGCGGGCCTGCCCGCCGCCAGCAACGGTTTCAAGCCCCACCTGACCACTTTGCGTCATGCCGAACGCCCCACGCTGGCGCCGCTGACCGAGCCCATCCGCTGGACGGTGCGGCAGGTCGATCTGATCTGGTCCGACCTCAAGGCCCAGCCGCCGCAGTACCGCCGGCTGGGGCAGTTCGGCCGCAGGGCGCCATGAAGCGGACTCGGCGCTGGCAGCAGCGCGAGGTGTCAAGTCCATCTCCGCGATGGCAGAACGCCGGCCAGGCGCCGAATCCGCTAAAATCTAGTTGATTCAACCAATTTTTCTGGAGGTCGTCATGCCATCACCCGCCGTCGGCCTGTTCGAGGCCAAGACCCGCCTGTCCGAATTCGTCGCGCGCGCCGAGGCGGGCGAAGAAGTGATCATCATGCGCCACAACAAGCCGGTGGCGAAGATCGTGCCGCTGCATGCCAAGGCCGACGCGCCGGCGCAAGCCATTCCGCCATTCGTTCAGCGCACCTTTCATACCGGGGTGCCGCTGGTCGATCTGACCAAGGCCAACCAGCTCGCGGCCGAACTGGAAGACGAAGAACTGATCGAGAAGATGCGCCGCATCGAGCAGGACTACCAGGAGCGCCATGCTGCTTCCTGATACCAACCTGCTGCTCAACGCCGTTCACGCCGACAGCGCGCAGCACGACCTGGCCCGCAAGACGCTGGAAGACATGTTGGCCGACCCGCGCGGCATGGCGCTGACCTGGGTCGTGCTGATGGGCTTCATGCGGCTGTCGACCAAGCGGGGCATCCTGCCATCGCCGCTGGACGTGGCCGAGGTCCTGGGCATCGTGGACGAGTGGCTGGCGCACCCGCGCGTGCGCGTGCTCGAGCCGGGGCCGCTGCACGCCGGTATCTTCGGCCGCCTGCTGCTGTCGGCCGGCACTGCCGGCAACCTGATGACCGACGCCCACATCGCCGCCATCGCCATCGAACACCAGGCCGAGGTGCTGACCTTCGACAGGGACTTTGCCCGCTTCTCCGGCCTTCGCTATCAATTACTGAGCTGACTGCGCTTGCTCCACAAGCGCTTCCAACCCAAAACATCATGAGCCAAAACAAGCCCCCATCTCCGTCGCCGACATTCGCAAGACCTTCCTCGACTTCTTCGAGAGCAAGGGCCACACCGTGGTGCCCAGCAGCCCGCTGGTGCCCGGCAACGACCCGACGCTGATGTTCACCAACAGCGGCATGGTGCAGTTCAAGGACGTGTTCCTCGGCACCGACAAGCGCCCTTACGTGCGCGCGGCCAGCGTGCAGGCCTGCCTGCGCGCCGGCGGCAAGCACAACGACCTGGAGAACGTCGGCTACACCGCGCGCCACCACACCTTCTTCGAGATGCTGGGCAACTGGTCGTTCGGCGACTACTTCAAGAAGGAGAGCATCGAATGGGGCTGGGAGCTGCTGACCAAGGTCTACGGCCTGCCGCCCGAGCGCCTGCTGGCCACCGTGTATGAAGACGACGACGAGGCCTACGGCATCTGGACGCAGATCATCGGCCTGCCGCCCGAGCGCGTGATTCGCATCGGCGACAACAAGGGCGGCAAGTACAAGTCCGACAACTTCTGGATGATGGCCGACACCGGCCCCTGCGGCCCGTGCAGCGAAATTTTCTACGACCACGGCCCGCACATCCCCGGCGGCCCGCCCGGATCGCCTGAGGAAGACGGCGACCGCTTCATCGAGATCTGGAACCACGTGTTCATGCAGTTCGAGATGCACGAGGACGGCAGCGTGACGCCGCTGCCCGCGCCCTGCGTGGACACCGGCATGGGCCTGGAGCGCCTGGCCGCCATCCTGCAGCACGTGCACAGCAACTACGAGATCGACCTGTTCGACAAGCTGATCGCCAAGGCCTGCGAGGTGACCGGCTGCACCGACCTGGCGAACCCTTCGCTGAAGGTGATCGCCGACCACATCCGCGCCACGGCGTTTCTGGTCAGCGACGGCGTCATGCCGAGCAACGAAGGCCGCGGCTACGTGCAGCGCCGCATCATCCGCCGCGCCATCCGCCACGGCTACAAGCTGGGGCAGAAGAAGCCCTTCTTTACAAGCTGGTGCCGCTGCTGGTGGAGTTGATGGGCGCTGCCTACCCGCGCCTGCAGGCTGAAGGCAAGCGCGTGGAAGAGGTGCTGAAGGCCGAGGAAGAGCGCTTTTATGAGACGCTGGAAACGGGCATGGAGATTCTTAATAACGCCTTCGTTGACGACGAAATGCGCGTCTTGTCCGAGAGCGTTAACGCCACTGTGTTCAAGGGCGCATTGCGGATGACGGCTCAGGAGATGGTCCTTTCATCTGCATTTCCAGACATTCTCAAAGTGGATGATCGGCTAAGGCTTGTGGCGACGCCCAATCGGTATGTGGGACGTGAGGCTGACTTCTTATCTAACCTCGACGAATTCTTGAAGAATGGGGCAAACAACACCTGTTTCGATCCCAGGTTAGTAGCTCTCCTTCCCAGCAGCGTTTCACCTGAATTCAGGGCGGAAATACAGCGTCGCGGTTCCGAGGCGCCAAACGCTATAGAGGTGCGGGCGATTCAGAGTCCGCCGTTGTCCGGTGGCTTGGCTTTCAAGCTGCACGACACCTACGGCTTCCCGCTCGATCTGACACAGGACGTGTGCCGTGAGCGCGGCGTGACGGTAGACGTGGCGGGCTTCGACGAAGCCATGGCGCAGCAGAAGGCGGCCGGACGCGCCGCGGGCAAGTTCAAGATGGACAAGGCCGTAGATTACAGCGGTGATGCGAACCGTTTCACGGGCTACGAAGAACTCGTTCACACTAGCAAAGTGGTAGCGCTCTACGCAGACGGCGTGCGGGTAGACAGCCTGAAACAAGGTCAAAGCGGCATTGTGGTGCTGGACACCACGCCGTTCTACGCCGAAAGCGGCGGCCAGGTGGGCGATGCCGGTGTGCTGACGGCCGAAGGTTTCGAGTTCGGCGTGCAGGATACGCAGAAGATCAAGGCCGATGTCTACGGTCACCATGGCGTGATGACGCAAGGCGCGCTCAAAGTGGGCGATACGGTGGACGCCAAGGTTGACCAGTTCACGCGCGCCGCCACCATGCGCAACCACAGCGTCACGCACCTGATGCACAAGGCGCTGCGCGAGGTGCTGGGCGCGCACGTGCAGCAAAAGGGCAGCTTGGTCGATGCCGAAAAGACGCGCTTCGACTTTGCGCACAACGCGCCGGTCACGCCCGATCAGATCACCGAGATCGAGCGCCGCGTCAACGCCGAAATCCTCGCCAACGCGGCCACCGATGCGGCGGTGATGGCGCTGGACGACGCTCAGAAAAGCGGCGCCATGATGCTGTTCGGCGAGAAATACGGCGAAACCGTGCGCGTGTTGACCATCGGCTCCAGCAAGGAGCTGTGCGGCGGCACGCACGTGCGGCGCACGGGCGACATCGGCCTGTTCAAGATCGTCAGCGAAGGCGGCGTGGCCGCCGGCGTGCGGCGCATCGAAGCCATCACCGGCACCAACGCGCTGGAATACACGCAGGGCCTCGAATCCAGTCTGCACAGCGTGGCCGCCACGCTGCGCGCGCCGCCGGCCGAGGTGCAGGCGCGGCTGGGCCAGGTGCTCGATCAGGTGAAGGCACTGGAGAAGGAAATCGCCCAGCTCAAGGGCAAGCTGGCTTCTTCGCAAGGCGACGAGCTGGTGAACCAGGCGGTGGACGTGAACGGCCTGAAGGTGCTGGCCGCGCGCCTGGACGGCGCCGACGCCAAGACGCTGCGCGAGACCATGGACAAGCTGAAGGACAAGCTCAAGTCCGCCGCCATCGTGCTGGCTGCCGTCGAAGGCGACAAGGTGCAGCTGGCCGCCGGCGTGACCAAGGACGCGGTGGGCAAGGTGAAGGCCGGCGAGCTGGTCAACTTCGTCGCCCAGCAAGTGGGCGGCAAGGGCGGCGGCAAGCCCGACATGGCGATGGCGGGCGGCACCGATGCGAGCGGGCTGCCGAACGCGCTGAAATCCGTGCAGGGCTGGGTGGCGGAGCGGGTGTGAACCAAATGTCGGGCTTGGCATCCTGCTGCGCGGGGCCACTTCGCGGGCCCTCTGCTCCGCAGTCGCAGCCCGACATGGCGATGGCTGGGGGCACCGATGCGTCGGGGCTGCCGAAGGCGCTGTCGTCGGTGCAGGGCTGGGTGGCAGAGCGCGTCTGATCGGGGCCGACGATGGCGTTTGCGGTCCATCATCTCGGCGTCGATGACGTTCCGCTGATGGACGCCATGCGCGCCATGTTCGGCGCTGCCTTCGAGGATGAGGCCACCTACCTTGGCAAGCCACCGTCCGCCGACGAAGCGCGCGCGTGGCTGGCGCGCGAGGGCGTCATCGCGCTGGCCGCCGTGGAGGACGGCGCGGTGATCGGCGGGCTGGTGGCGTATGTGCTGCCCAAGTTCGAGCAGGCGCGCAGCGAAATCTACCTCTACGACCTGGCGGTCGATGCCGCGCACCGCCGGCGCGGCGTGGCCACGGCGCTGATTCGCCACCTGCAGGCCATGGCCGCCGAGCGCGGCGCGTGGGTGATCTTCGTGCAGGCCGACCAGGGCGACGATGCGGCGATCGCGCTGTACACCCGGCTCGGCACGCGCGAGGACGTGCTGCACTTCGACATCCCGCCCCGGCCGCACCCTTCGCGCTGAGGCCGGCGCACCCCGTGGCCCACGGCGGGCGGCGCGCCGCCGCACAGGCCGGGTGGAAGCAGGGGGACCTTCCATATTTTTCGTGGAAGAAAAATGGGCTTCAGCGCCCGTGTGGCGGGCGCAAGCAGCTCCTGTTATTGAACTGCACCATGGCGCCAAATGGCTATCGCCCGTTCAAGGGTGATTGCGCCTGCACCTCGTCTGCTGATTCCATTTCCAATTCCATGCGTCCATCACCGTCATCCCGGCGAAGGCCGGGATCCATGGCTCTGCGCACACGCCGTCTGGATTCCGGCCCCGTATCGCGGTACGGGGCAGGCTTTGCGCCGGAATGACGGGCCATGGCAGCTTTGACCTGAATTGGAATCAGGCGCCGTCGTGCACGTGCGTCTCGTCGCGCCGCAACACACCTTTGCCGAACAGCGGCGCCAGCACCAGCGCCAGCCAGGCGTGCCAGTCCAGATCGGGCCGGTGCTGCCGGTGCAGGGTGCGCAGGGCGGGGGCGTGTTCCAGCCAGTGCTGGAAGTCGGCGTGCGCCATGCTTTCGGCGTCCAGCATCTGGTACTTGATCAGCACCTTGGCGGCGTACAGCGCGTGCGCGGCCGGGTGGGCGTGGAACTGCTCGATGCGGGCGCGGGCGCGCGCCATGGCGGCCTGGATGGCGCCGCCCTCGCGCCCGAACGGCGCGCCGTGGCCGGGGATGACCACGGCCGGGTCGAGCCGCTCGATCAGCGCCAGCGTGTCGGTGAAGTGCTCGAAGCCGCCCGAGCCGTCGATGTGCGGAAAGATCACGCCCACGCCGTGCTCCCACATCGCGTCGCCCGCCATCAGGATGCCATGGCGCGGCTCGAACAGCAGCACCGCCAGCGCGTCGTGCCCGGGCGCTGCGAGCACCTGCCATTCGTGCGCGCCCAGGCGCACCGCCTGGCCGGGCACCAGGGCGTGGCCGGCGCTGAAGCGGTCGCAGCGCTGGCCACTGTCGCCAAAGGTGAGGGCGTCCTGGTCCCACGCCTGCACGTGCGGCAGCGACGGCGCGGGTACCCAGGTGCGCACGGCGGGCCACGCGGCCTGCAGCGCGCCGGTGCCGCCGCAGTGGTCGCTGTGCAGGTGGGTGTGGGCGATGTCGGCCAGCGGGCGGCCGCCCAGCGCATCGCGCACGCGGCGCACGGTGTCGGCGGCGTGCTTGGTGTGGCCGGTGTCGATGAAGGCCGGCGCATCGCCCAGGCACAGCAGGTTGTTGGACGAGAGCCAGCCGCGCTCGAAGACGATCAGATCAGAGGGCAGGGCGTGCATGGCAATGGCGCGGCAAAGTGGCGGCAAGTGCACACCAGCGGCCGTGGTGCGCGGCGGAAGACCCCTGAATGCGGGGGTATCGGGTATTCTTTCAGATGGTCCGCGGCGCCACTGGCGGTGCGGGCCGGCTGTCCAGAATCGCGATCCTGTCATCCAGTTTATCGAACGAGTCCGCGCCCGCTTCCGCTCGCCGGCCACGCGCTTGCGGCGCCTGCGCGCGGCCAGCGCCTACGTCATGCGCCACGTCGGCATGGCGGGGCGCATCGACTGCCTGGCCACGCGCGACACCGAGGGCCGCGCGGGCTTCGTGCTGGTGGTGCACACCGCGCAGCACATTCCGCAGCAGGCGCGCGAGGAAATCCGCCTGTTCTTCCGCCGCAAGCTGACCGAGCTGGGCGAACTGCGGGGCGAGCATTTCATGCTCACCATCCGCGACGGCGACGACCTGAGCCATGCGCACCGCGCGCACTCCGACAGCAGCTCGGCGCGCATCGCCTCGGCGGTGGCCGCCGCCAACCATGAGGACGAGCACGCGCTGCCGGCCGATCAGCTGGCCGATCTGCGCAGCGCCGTGCGCCAGCGCCTGCACGAGCGGCGCGAGGCGCGCGGGCACACCGAATACGCGCCGCTGCACCCGGCGCCGCTGACCGACCTGGGCAGCCTGCCGGAGCGTTGAGGCGCGGGCGGCGCGTTCCGCGCTGGAGACGGGTTGAGTTTCAGGGGTATATGGATCTATCGCCCGATGGACAGGCGCTGAAGGATGGGTGTATGGGGAGTATGTTTTTGGAGGTCTTACGCCATGGAGGTTGTCCCAACACCGTCTCAGACCGACCGCGCCTCAGGCTTCGGACACTTATGGTGTTTCGTTGCTCGAAAGGATGGCTTCTCGCGTGCGATGACGAAATGACCTCGCTGCGCTTGGATGACGGCGGCTGCGCCGCCATGACGCCAGCGGCGTGCGAGGCATTTGGCGCATCACGGACGTCGTTTCGTCATTACGCCGCGCAGCGGCGAAGTCATTCCGTCATCCGTCAAAAAAGCGCTTGCAACGCGAAACGGAATCAGGCCGGTGCCTGCGGCACCGACACCGCAGCGCAGCCACCGGGCCACCGCCCCTGGCTGGCGGCCAGCGTCAAGGTCGATTCAAACCGCCGCGCCGCGCCGGTGAAAGGGTCGTCGAACATCAGCGCGCGGGCCAGCAACTGCAGCGGCCGCTCGGCATCGTCCGGCGCGCCCGGACCGCGCAGCACCGTGGGATAAAAGCCGTCGCCCAGGATCGGCACGCCCAGCGCGTGCAGGTGCAGGCGCAACTGGTGGCGCCGCCCGGTCACCGGCTGCAGCAGGTACAGCGCGTGCGCGCCGAACACGGCGGTGCGCTCGATGTGCGTCTCGCTGTTCGGCTCGCCCGGCACCTCGCGCGAGATGAAGAAGCGCTCGGCATCGGGCTCCAAGCGGCTGCGGTGGGTGCGCGGCAGCGCCAGGTCGGCGCGGTGCGGCGCCACGGCTTCGTACACCTTCTGCACGCGCCGGTCGCGGAACAGCGCCTGGTAAGCATCGCGCGTGTGCGGCTGCACGGCGAACACCACCAGCCCGGCCGTTTCGCGGTCGATGCGGTGCACCGGGCTCAAGTCCGGCAGGCCGAGCCGGCGCTTCAGCCGCACCAGCAGGCTGCGCTGCACGAAGCGGCCGCTGGGCGTGACGGGCATGAAGTGCGGCTTGTCGGCCACCACCAGCCAGTCGTCCTGAAACACGATGCGCTCGGTGTTCAGCGGCTCGGGCTCGTCGTCCAGCCGGCGGTAGTAGTACAGGCGCTGGCCGGGGCGGCAGGGCGCGTCGGCGGCCAGCGGGTCGCCGTCGGCGTTCAGCACCTCGCCGCCGTGCAGGCGCTCGGCCCAGTCGGCGCGGCTGAGTGCGGGCAGGCGGGCGGCCAGCAGGTCGAGCACGCTGGCGCCGGCATCGCCCGGCTGCGCCACCAGGCAACTGGCGCTGACGCCGTCGCGCAGCGGCAGGTGTGGGGGCGCGGTGGGCGGCTCATGCGGGGAATGACGAAATGACGGCGCTGCGCGTCAATGACGGTGCTGCGCACCATGAACGGATGAGCATCCTGTCGTCAGGAGGACGCTTCAGTCATGCGTTTTTGTGGGAGCGGGCTTGCCCGCGATCAGCCGTGGCTCGGGGCCAGGCGCTGCCATCGCGGCCAAGGCCGCTCCCACAAGCCGCATCTGAGACTTCTTGGTCATCAAGCAGCAGTGGAGTGATCTCGTCATGCGGCGCCGCCGCGGTCATGGCGCGTCGCGCCGTCATCTTTCATGCCGTGGGCAGGCGCCGGAACACCAGATCCCACACGCCGTGGCCCAGGCGCAGGCCGCGGCGTTCGAACTTGGTTTCGGGCCGGTAGGCGGGGCGCGGTGCGTAGCCGTCGGCGGTGTTGGCCAGCAGCGGCTCGGCACCCAGCACCTGCAGCATCTGCTGGGCGTAGGGCTCCCAATCCGTGGCCAGATGCACGTAGCCGCCGGGGGCGATGCGCGTGGCCAGCAGGCGCACCAGCGGCGGCTGGATCAGGCGGCGCTTGTGGTGGCGCTTCTTGTGCCACGGGTCGGGGAAGAAGATGTGCACGCCGTGCAGGCTGGCGGGCGCGATCATGTGCTGCAGCACCTCCACGGCGTCGTGCTGGATGATGCGCAGGTTGGCCAGCTGTTGCTCGCCGATGGCCTTGAGCAGCGCGCCCACGCCGGGTTCATGCACCTCGCAGCCGATGAACAGCGTGTCGGGCATCAGCGCCGCGATGTGCGCCGTGGCATGGCCCATGCCGAAGCCGATCTCCAGCACAGTTTTCGAGTGATTCTGGCCTTCAGCGCCCGACTGAAGGGCGCAGGCAGCTACCAAATCCGTAGTATCCGGATCGTAGGGCAGCAGGTAGCGCGGCCCCAGCTCGGCCAGCGCGCGGGCCTGGCCGATGGTGGTGCGGCCGGCGCGCATGACGAAGGTGCGGATGGCGCGCGGGTGCGCCACATCGCCGGGGGCGTGTGGGGTTCAGCGGGCGTGGGTGCAGCGGCGGGCGCGCTGCCGTCGGCCGTGCTCATGCG
Organism: Ottowia beijingensis; assembly: GCF_013423955.1. Lineage (GTDB taxonomy): Bacteria > Pseudomonadota > Gammaproteobacteria > Burkholderiales > Burkholderiaceae_C > Ottowia > Ottowia beijingensis. The sequence goes on from NZ_JACCKX010000001.1 coordinate 3,373,949, forward strand.
CGCGGGGTTCGTCGCCCGCTGCGGCGTCGGGGCCGGCCCAGGCGTCGAAGGCGGCATCGCTGGCGTGGCTGTCGGTGGCGGCTTCACCCGTGTCGGGTTTCTTGAGAGAAATCAGCGCCTTCTCCTTGTCGGACGAGCGCTGCACGCTATCGAAACGAGAGTATTTGCGCAGCACCTGCACCAGCTGCGCATACACGCGCGGGTTGCCGGCCAGGCATTCGCCCTGTTCCAGGTCGCCCGATTCGCCGGTGAAGTTGCCGATCAGGCCGCCCGCCTCGGTCACCAGCAGGCTGCCGGCGGCGATGTCCCAGGGTTTCAGGCCGGTCTCGAAGAAGCCGTCGGTGAAGCCGGCGGCCACGTAGGCCAGGTCCAGCGCGGCGGCGCCGGGGCGGCGCAGGCCGGCGGTGCGCTGCATCACGTCGCCCATCATGGCCAGGTAGGTCGGAAAGTCGTCGCCCTTGCGGAACGGAAAGCCGGTGGAGACCAGGCTTTCGACCAGGCGCGTGCGCTTGCTGACGCGGATGCGGCGGTCGTTCAGGTATGCACCGCGGCCGCGCGTGGCGGTGAAGAGGTCGTTGCGCGTCGGGTCGTACACCACGGCCTGCTCGATGCGGCCCTTCACGCTGAGCGCGATGCTGATGCAGTAGACCGGAAAGCCGTGGATGAAGTTGGTGGTGCCGTCCAGCGGGTCGATGATCCACACGTGGTCGGCGCGCGGGTTGCCGCGCGAACTGCCCGATTCCTCGGCCAAGATGCCGTGGCTGGGGTAGGCGGTGAGCAGGGTGTCGATGATGGCGTCCTCGCTGGCGTGGTCGACTTCGGTGACGAAATCATTCACTTGCTTCTGCGAGATGCGCACGGCCTCGACGTCGAGCGCGGCGCGGTTGATGATGGCGCCAGCGGCGCGCGCGGCCCGAATGGCCACGTTGAGCATGGGGTGCAGGGAGGACGACATGTTTTGTGAAGAGCAGTGGGCCGCAAGGGGCAGGGCCGGCACGCGCGATGGCGGCGGCAAACGCGTATTTTCCCATGCTTTGCCGGTGCGGGGGCAGGCTTGAAATCGGAGCCGGCCATCCGCAACTGAGCATCAGTGGCAGGCAAGGGTTGCCTGTCATCCCCCGACGATGTAACGACAAAGGAGACCCCATGGCCAACGTACCCAGCCGCAGCAACCTGTTCGACGACTTCTTCAAGGAGTTCGCCCCCGGCTTCTTCATCAAGCCGCTGCACGGCGACCCGCTGCCCAGCGCGTCGCAGATCAGGATCGACGTGAGCGAATCCGACGCCGCCTACACCGTGCTGGCCGAAGTGCCGGGCGTCGGCAAGGAAGACATCCACGTGTCCATCGACGGCAGCGTGGTCACCCTGCGTGCCGAGGTGAAGCAGCAGGACAAGCGGGCCGAGGGCGAGAAGGTGCTGCGCAGCGAGCGCTACTACGGCGCCGTGTCGCGCAGCTTCCAGCTGCCGCAGGACATTGACCAGAGCGCCGCCAAGGCCAAGTACGACAACGGCGTGCTGATACTGACCCTGCCCAAGAAGCAGGCCAGCGGCTCGCAGCGGTTGACCATCGAGTGATACCGTTTCGCGTTCAAATTGATGACGAATGACCGCGGCTGGCGCCGCATGACAAATGACGAATGCCTTTTTGTCATTGAAGCGCAGCGAAGTCATTTGTCATTCGTCATTTTTGAAAGCGCATGGGTATGAGGCCCACGGCGCTGCGCGCCTTCTGCCGCGAAGGGCGCAGCGCCAGGGGCCGAAGCAGCGCCAGCCCACGCATCCGCGGCTGACCTGCGGTGCGTCGCCTTCAGCCCAGAAAGCCCAGGTTCTTCTGATCGAAGTTGCCGATGCTGGGCGCCACCTCCCGCATCTCGCCATCGTTGACACCGAACCAGCGCGCCAGCGTGGCCGCGTACTGGTCGACCGAGGTGCTGGGCAGCAGGCGGCCCTGGCCCACGTCTTCCGGACCCTTCAGCAGGGCCGTCGGTGCGGTGCCGTAGAAGGCGCCGCCCTTCACCGCACCACCCATCACCAGGTGGTGGCTGCCCCAGCCGTGGTCCGAGCCGTCGCCGTTGGAGGTCATGGTGCGGCCGAAGTCGCTGGCGGTGAAGGTGGTGACCTGCGGGCCCACGCCCATGGCGTCGAGCGCGCCCTGAAACCCCGCCATCGCCTGGGCCACCTGCTCGAGCAGTTTGGGGTGGTTGGTCATCAGGTTGTCGTGCGTGTCGAAGCCGCCCAGCGACACCAGGAACACCTGGCGCTTCAGGCCCAGCTGGTTGCGCGCCGCGATCAGGCGCGCGACCATCTTCAGCTGGCCGTTGAGCGTGGCGGGCCGCTCGGCCGTGGTGGGCAGCAGGGCATCGAACTGGCCATCGCTGCCGGCCAGCGCGCCCGCCAGCGTGGCGTGCGAGCTGATGGAGCGCGCGACGACGCGGTTCAGCTCGTTCTCCAGCACATGGGTGCGGCCTTGCGTGATCAGCGTCTGCAGCGCTTGGCGGCAGGCCTGCTGGTTGTACATGCCGTCGTCCCGTGTCACGCCGTTGATGGCCACGGCGCCGCCGGGGCCGATCTGGTAGGCGAGCGCCTGGTCGCCCGACAGGAACACCGCGTTGCCGGTGACCGACATGCAGGTGAACAGGCCGTTGCCGCCGTTGCTGGAGAGGGCCAGGTCGCCCAGGTTGCCGCCCCAGCCGGTGACCGAGCCTTCCGCCAGCGAGCTTTGCCACACCGACTGCTGGTCGTTGTGCGAGAACAGCTTGGGCGGCAGCGGCACCGAACGGGCCTGGTACTGCGCCAGCGTGGTCGGCTGCCGCAGCGGGCCGACGTTGAGCTGTACCGCCAGCTGCCGCCGGTCGAACAGGCCCTTGAGCGGCGCCAGCGTGGGGGCCAGGGCGTATTCGCGCCCCGCGGGCAGGCCGTTGCCGGTCAGCGCCGTGGCGCCCAGGCTGGCGCGGGCGATGGCCAGCGTGCCGCGCGCCTGCACGTATTCGGCATGGCCCGCGCTGTCGTAAGGGATGAGCGTGTTGCCGTTGTCGTTGCCCCCATACAGGAAGATGCAGACCAGTGCCTTGTAGCCATCGTTGGCGGTGAACGCCGCGGCCTCGCCCATGGCGGCCAGGTTGATGGCCCAGGGCGCGGCCGTGCCGGCGATGCCCAGGTGGCCCAGGCGGCGCAGGAAGGCGCGGCGCGCCAGGGTGTCGGTGGAAGTCATGCGCGTGTCTTTCATTTCTGCACCAGGTACTCGGGGCTGGCCATGACCAGCGCGATGGTGGCCCACACGCGCACCTTGCGCTCGTTGTCGCCCCAGATGCGGATGCTGGCGATGGCGTTGCGGATGGTGGTCAGCGTGGTGGTCGACAGCTGGCCGGCGGCCAGCAGCAGGTTGACGCGCTGGACCAGCGCGTCCGGGTCGTCCACCAGCGCCAGCTCGCGCGGGTAGCTGGTCACCGCAATGCGGCTGGCCTGCGCGCCGTAGCCCCAGGCGATCACGCCCTGCATGAAGTTGAGGTAGCCGGCCACTGAGTTCTCGTTGGTGAGCTGGAACTCGGGCGCTGTCTGCCCGTGCGTGGCCAGCGCGGTGCCGGGCGGCACGTAGCCGGGGCGGAAGAAGTTGAACACCGACGGGCTGCGCAGCGGGCTCTGGCCGAGATGCCGGGACGGGTCCGACATGTCCCACAGGATCCACTTGCCGTCGGCCGAGGTGGCACCGAAAGTGCGTGCCCATTGCACGAAGCGGATCATGGGTTCGCGCAGCTTGCCCCAGGTGGTGCCCTTGAGCGAAGGATCCTGCCGCGCCTCCGGGTCCAGCAGCACGGCGCGCGTGACGGCGCGCAGGTCGCCGCGCTGGCCGGCGCCGTTGTTGTTGAAGGCCGCTGCCACGCGGCCCACATAGGCCGGGCTCGGGTCGCTGGTGACCAGGCGCTGGATCAGCTGGCGACCGATGAAGGGGCCGACGTTGGGGTGGTTGAACAGGATGTCGAGCGCCAACCGCAGGCGCGACGCGCCGTCGCCGCTGCCCACCGTCTGGCCCAGAAAGCTGGCTGGCTCGGGTGAATGGTCGCTGGCGTTCAGCACCATGGGCACGCGGAACGGCTGGGGTCGGTCTCGTGCTGCCTGTTGGGCGAATTGAGGTTGTAGCCGGTGAAGATGCGCGCCAGGTTGCTGACGTCGGACGGGCCGTAGGTTTCGCGCGGCGCGCCACCGCGCAGCGTGCCGTCGGCGTTCAGGTCGTACAGGCCGATGGAGAACAGCTGCATCACCTCGCGCGCGTAGTTCTCGTCGGGCACGCGGCCGCTGCCGTCGGCCTTCTTGTTGCCGCGCGTGTTCAGGTAGGCGCCCATGGCCGGGTTGAGCGTGATGGCCTCCAGCAGCTGGCGGTAGTTGCCGAACGCGTGCTGGTTCAGCAAGTCCCAGTAGGCGGCCATGGCGAACGAGGGCCAGTGGCCCTCGATGGTGCTGGTGGACACCACGAAGATCTCGGACCAGGCCAGCGCCACGCGCTTGCGCACCGCGTCGGGCGCGGCGATGAGCTGGTTCCAGATCATGTGGTCGGCGTAGTTCTGGTTGAAGCGGATGCCGTACTGCCTGTAACCCTGGCTCACCAGCCAGTCCCAGCCGCTGGTGTAACTGCGCGCCGACATCTGCTCGTCCAGCCAGGCGGCATAGCCCTTGGCCTGCACGGCGGCGATGTCGGCGTCGGTGGAGGAGAACTGGGCCTGCTGCAGAAAGCGCGCGGCCTCGGCCATGGTGATGTTGGTCGGCGTGGCGGGCGCGGGCGTGGCTGGTGCCGGCGACGCACCGGGTGCGGGGGTGGCTGGCGCAGGCGGGGGCGACGAACCGGGCGCGGGCACGGGCACTTGCCCTGTGCCCGGAAGCGGCTGCGGTTCCGGGCTGGCGATGGGTGGGTTGATGTCCTCACTGCCACCGCCGCAAGCCGCCAGCACGGCGGACATCAGGGCCGACAGCCCCGCAACGCGGGCCAGGCGATCTGGTGGCGAAGCTGTCGGGCGGCTGGCCGCTGCCGCGGTGATGTCAGCGGACGGTGGCTGACTGGCGGCGGGCACGCCGGTGCCTTCAGCGATCGGTTCGCTGATCTCGGTGCTCATGTTGTTTCTTCCTCCGGGCGGGGCTGCTTGTCAAATATCGACCGACTCGGCAGGGCGTGGCCGGTGACGGTGCGCATTGGAACGCGCGGCGCGCCTACCACGAAAGCGCTTGACGTAAAACTGGGTAAGCGCTGCCTATTTCACGAAACCGGCCACAAAAATGCCGGAATTCGTCAGAAATTGTCGATTCCCGCCAGTTTCAGCAACTCGCGTGCCAGCTCGTCCGGACGTTTTTCGTCGTCCACCGGCAGCACCTGGCGCCCGGGCATGCCGCGCAGCCAGGTGAGCTGCCGCTTCGCCAGCTGGCGCGTGGCGGCGATGCCGCGATCACGCAGGGTGGCCAGGGGCGCGCGGCCGTCCAGCGTCTCCCACACCTGGCGGTAGCCCACGCAGCGCATCGAAGGCAGGTCGGGGTGCAGGTCGCCGCGCGCGCGTAGCGCAGCCACTTCGTCGATGAAGCCGGCGGACAGCATGTCGTCGAAGCGGCGCGCGATGCGTTCGTGCAGCCAGGCACGGTCCACGGGTTCCAAGGAAAAAGGGCTCCTGAGCTTGATGGACAAGCGCTGATAGCTATTGATTTGGTAGTGTGCAGCGCCGACAGCGGCTGCCCCGTCAGCTGCCACACTTCCAGCGCCCGCTGGATGCGCTGGCTGTCGGCCGGCGCCAGGCGGACGGCGGTGACGGGGTCGACGCGTGCCAGCTCTGCGTGCAGCGCGGGCCAGCCGTCGCGCGCGGCGCGTTCCTCGATCTGGCGCCGCACCGCAGGGTCGGCGGGCGGCAGCGCGTCGAGCCCCTCGAACAGCGCCTTGAAGTACAGCATGGTGCCGCCTACCAGCAGCGGCACGCGGCCGCGGGCATGTATCTCGCCGATCAGCCGCTGCGCGTCGCGCACGAACTCGGCGGCGCTGTAGGCCTCGCGCGGGTCGCGGATGTCGATCAGGTGGTGCGGCACGGCGGCGCGCTCGGCCGGCGTGGGCTTGGCGGTGCCGATGTCCATGCCGCGGTACACCAGGGCCGAATCGACGCTGACGATCTCCGCCGGCACCAGCCCGGCCAGGGCCAGCGCCACGGCGCTCTTGCCGCTAGCCGTGGGGCCGGCGATGCAAATGGCTGGGGTGTCCGGCATGTCGTTGAGCGTTGGTCAATGGATCGAGCGGCTGCGCAGCTGGCCGTGCCAGCGAACGCCATGCCCGTGCCTGCGCCGGGCATGGGCGTTGTCCCCTCTTGCGCAGCAGAAGGGGCAAGCCCCGTCAGCGGCTCAGCGGGGATCGCCATGTTTTTGTACCAGGGTCCAGGCGGTGAGGGCGATCACCGTGCACCACAGCGCAAAGCCCAGTGCCATGGGGCGCGCCGTGCCGTCCATGGCGCGGCCCAGCCACAGGCCCATGGGGAAGGCCGAGGCCATCATGACGAAGCCGTTCAGCGCCGACGCCGCACCCGCCATCTGCGGAAACGGCGCCACAGCGCCGCTTTGCCCCACCGGCTGGTGCACGCCGTGCGCCATGATGAACAGGTACTGCGGCAGCAGCACGGCCCAGGCGCCATACCACGGCTGGCCCCAGCCCAGCCAGGCCAGCGCCGCCATCAGCGCGCCGGCCGTGAAGGTGACGCAGCCTGCCGCGAACACCGTGCGCCGGATGCCCCAGCGCACCAGCAGCCGCCGGCAGGCGATGGTGCCCAGGATGTAGAGCACCGAGCCGAACGCCATGGCGCCGCCGTAGGCCAGCTTGCTCATGCCCACCCCTGGATCAGCACGAAGGACGAACTGGCGAGAAAGGTGAACAGCGCCACATACGACGCCGACGACAGCACGCAGTAGCTGGCGAAGGTGGGGTGCCGGGCGATCTGCGCCCACGAGCGCCACAGCGTGCGCGGCGCCAGCGCCTGCGGGTTGCGTGCCGGAATCGTCTCCTGAAAACGCAGCATCAGCAGCGCCAGCGTGCCGACACCGAACACCGCCAGCACCGCCATGGCCGCGCGCCAGTGCACCCAGTCGGTCAGCAGGCCACCCAGCGGCGTGCACAGAATGGCGATCACGCCCAGGCCCGAGAGGCCGCGCGACATCACCTTGGCGCCTTCCAGCGGCGCATACAGGTCGCGCACCACGGCGCGCGCGCCCATCACGGCCGCGCCCATGGCCGCGCCCTGGGCGATGCGCGCGGCAATCAGCAGCGCCATGCTGGGGGCCAGCACGCAGGCCACCGAGGCCAGCACATACGCGCCCATGCCCCACAGCAGAATCGGCTTGCGGCCAAAGCGGTCCGACAGCGGTCCCCACACCAACTGCGAGATGCCAAAGGACAGCAGCAGCGCCGCAAACGTCATCTGCACCTGCGCCATCGACGCGCCCAGATCCTGCTGCAAGGAGGGCAGGGCGGGCAGGTAGACGTCGGTGGTGATGGGCTGGATGCCCAGCAGCAGGGCCAGCAGCACGACGACGAGCGCTGGCGACATGCCGGGTAGCGGCGCCTCTGCGGCGGGTCGGATGGAGGCGGCGGAAGGCGGCACGCGGCGAGCGTATCAGATCGCCTGTGCGCTGCCGGGGCTTACGAAGTGGCCACGGTGGCTGCAAAGCACTGCGCGCCAAACAGCCGGGGCAGCGCGGCGCGGTACTGCTCCTGCCCGACCGCGTTGGTGCTGTGGTGCGAGCCGCCTTCGACCAGCACGAAGGCCTTGGGCTCGGCCGCGGCGTCGAACAGGCGCCGGCCCAGCTCGGGCTGGATCAGGCGGTCTTCGGCCCCATGCACCACCAGCACCGGCGAGCCGACGCGCCCAATGCGCCGTGCCGAATCGAAGCGCTGCGTGATCAGCGGACCCACCGGCAGCCAGCCCCATTTCATGGTGCCGGCCACGTCGCGGATCGAGGTGAACGTGCCTTCCAGGATCAGACCGCGCTGGTCCTGCACCTGCTCGGCCAGCGCCACCGCAATGCCGCCGCCCAGCGAATGGCCAAAGATGAAGCGCGGCGCCTGCGGGTGCTGACGGGCCAGCCAGTCCCAGGCGGCGCGTGCGTCCTCGACCGCCATGGCCTCGGACGGCAGCTCGCGCGATGTCTGACCGAAGCCGCGGTAATCGATCGCCAGCACCGAGAAGCCCAACGCCTGCATGCGGCGGATGCGGCTGGCCGAACCGCGCACGTCCCAGCGCGCGCCGTGCAGGTACAGCAGCACCGGACCGCAGCCGGGCGTCTGCGGGTCGGCGGCGTGCCACAACGCGTGCAGCCGCACCGGCTGGCCGGTGATGTGCGAGGTGTAGTCGATCCACTGCGCCTGCATGCCTTCGGCCATGCCGGCCGAATGGCCCCAGGCGCGGTCGGAGGGCTGGAAGATCCAGGCGCGCTGCCTTTCGTTCAGCGCGGCGCAGCCTGCCAGGACGGCACCAAGGGCCAAGGCCGCCAAGGCAGGACGCCAGAGTTTGCGTGTCATGCGGAGATGGAGCGCCGCGCCGGCGCAAAGTTTCGCGGGGATCTCAGCGAACGCTGTCGCTGCGCCGGGCGGCCGTGATGCGCTGAGCCGCTGGGCCCGGCAGCGCCCACACACGCCCCGCGCCCACGGCGTAGCAGCGCACATCGGCGCGTGCGCTGACGGTGTGACCGCCAGTGAAGGCGCCGAAAGCCGGCAGCACCAGCCGTCCCGGCTGCTGCACGAAGCAGGGCAGCCGAAGGCTGTCGCGCCCCGCGCCGTGCAGATGAACCACGGGGTGCCAATGCCCTGCCAGCACGGTGGCGCCCCCAGCCGCGCGGGGTCGGTCTCAGGGTGGTGGCAGGCGGCCCACGGGCCCAGCAGCAGCGGTTCGTCCACCACTTCGATGTCCAGCGCGTCCGGCGGATTGCCCGCGTGGCTGTCGTGGTTGCCACGCACCAGGCGCATGCGCACCTGGGCGGTTCGGGTGCGCAGGTCGCGCAGCGCCGTCAGCACGGCAGGGTGATGGCTTTCGCGGGCGTGCAGCAGATCGCCCAGAAACACGACCTCGTGCGCGCCGCAGCGCGCGATCAAGGCGCCGAGCTGCGCCAGCGTGGCGCCGGTGGTGGCTTCCGGCACAGGCAGGCCGCGGGCGCGGAACACGGCGGCCTTGCCGAGGTGCGCGTCCGCCACGAACAGGGTGCGCGCTGCCGGCCACCAGGCGGCGCGCTCGGGCAGCAGATCGATGCGCTCGCCGTGCAGCGCGATGGCGCAGGCGCCGTCGGCCAGCGGCTGCGGTGCTGGTGGGCGGGTCGGCGGATTCGGGGGCTCAGGCGGGGCTGGGGTCACAGGCCGATCATGCCCGTTGGCGACCGACGACTGGTGGCCGCGCTGCAGCGCGGCGCTGGGTCAGGCCAACGGCGTTGCATGGCTTCTCAGCGGCCAGCGCGGCGCGGGCGTCGCGCCCGGCTGCCGTCGGCGCCGGTGGGGCGATCAGCGGCACTGCCTTCGGCCAGGCCGAGCGCCGCGCGCACGTCTTGCGCTGTCTGGCGCACGCTGTCGGCGCTCGCGTGCTGGGTACCCACCAGCACGCCGCCGGCAGCGTGCTCCAGATCGGCCACCAGGCGGGCGATGCGATCGGCCAGCGGCTCATTGCTCAGTTTCTCTCGAAAGCGCTCGACCATCAGCGGAAACGCCAGCGGCGTCGGTCGCTGGAGCGGCGCCACGCGCAGCGTCTGCGCCCGCATGCGCGTCAGCGCGGCCGCCAGTCGATCCACGTCCAACTCCTGTTGCAGCAACTCCTGCTCGGCCTGCGCCAGCAGGCGGTTATCCGGGTCGTATTGCCGAAACACCTCGTAGTAGAGCGATGCCGACGCCTGCAGCTGGCGTGCCGAGCGGCGCTCGCCCGGATGGCTCTGAAAGATCAGGCCCGCGATGCGCGCGATCTCGCGAAAGCGCCGGCGTGCCAGCTCGGTCGCGTTCAGGCTTTGCAGCACCTCATCCAGAAAAAATTGATCAAATTGGCCTTCAGCGCTTACTGGGCAAGCGCTGAAAGCTACTGAATCAATAGCTTTCCCGGGGCCGTGCAACATGGCCGGCAGCCGCGCCGCCCAATCGATCGGCTTGGCAGACAGCAGTTCCAGGCCATAGTCGTTGAACGCCAGCGAAAACGTGCCCGCCTCGTGCCGCGCCGCGCGCCATGCCAGCAAGCCGGCCAGCCCCAGGTGCACCTGCCGACCCGCGAAAGGGTACAGAAACAGGTGCCAGCCTTCACGCGTCTTCAGCACCTCCGCCAACAGCGTGTCGGGCGCGGGCAGGTGCGACCAGCGGCGCTGCAGTTCCAGCAGCGGTGCCACGCAGCGCATCTCGGGGCTGTCGGCGCGGCCGGCCTCGTAATCGGCGAAGTTGCGCACCACGGCATCGGCCAGCGTGCTGGACAGCGGCATGCGGCCGCCGTTCCAGCGCGGCAGCGCGGCGCTGCCGGCGGCGGCGCGGCGCACCTGCGCCGTCATCTCGTGCACGCGCACCAGCTCCAGCAGCTTGCCCGCGAACATGAACACGTCGCCCGGTTTCAGCCGCGCGATGAAGCTCTCTTCCACCGTGCCCAGCTGGCCGCCGCTCACGTATTGCACGCGCACCGCCGCGTCGCTGACGATGGTGCCGATGTTGGCGCGGTGCCTTCGCGCCAGCCGCGCGTCGGTCATGCGCCACACGCCATGCTCGTCCGGCACCACGCGGTGAAAGTCCGGGTACGCGGCCAGCGACGCGCCGCCCTGGCGCACGAAGTCCAGCGCCCACTGCCAGTGGTCGCGACTCAAACCGCGGTACGCCGCGGTGCGCCGAACTTCCGCGTACAGCGCATCGGGCACGAAGCCGCCGCCCAGCGCCACGGTGACCAGGTGCTGAACCAGCACATCCAGCGGCTCGCGGGGGTGTGGCGTTCTTCGATCTGGCCGGCCTGCACGGCATCGCGCGCGGCGGCCGCCTCGACGAGTCCAGGCTGTGCGTCGGTACCAGCGTGATGCGCGACGGCCGCCCAGGAGCGTGGCCGCTGCGGCCGGCGCGCTGCAACAGCCGCGCAACGCCCTTGCAACTGCCGATCTGAAGCACCCGTTCGACCGGCAGAAAGTCCACCCCAGGTCCAGGCTGCTGGTGGCCACCACCGCTTTCAGCGCGCCGCTTTTCAGGCCCAGCTCCACCCACTCGCGCACCGCCTTGTCCAGCGAGCCGTGGTGCAGCGCCAGCACGCCCGCCAGGTGCGGGCGCGCCTCCAGCAGCGCCTGAAACCAGCGCTCGGCCTGCGAGCGCGTGTTGGTGAACACCAGCGTGGAGCCGCTGCCCTCGATCACCTCGGCCACCTGCGGCAGCATCTGCAAGCCCATGTGTCCGGCCCACGCAAAGCGCTCGGCGCGCGCGGGCAGCAGGGTGTCGATGACCAGCGCTTTGTCGATGCGGCCCTGGATCAGGGCGGGGCTGGGTGGGGCTGTGGATTCTGAGCGTTTTTGGCCTCTGGCGCTTGCCGGACGTGCGCGAGCAGCTATCGATTCAGTAGTATCCGGCGGCTGCGGCAGCAACGCCTGCAGCGCCTCTTGCAGATTGCCCAGCGTGGCCGACATGCCCCACACCATGAGCTGCGGGTTCCAGCCCGACAGGCGCGCCAGCGCCAACTGCACCTGCACGCCGCGCTTGCTGCCCAGCAGCTCGTGCCATTCGTCGGCCACCACCAGCTGCACCGATTGCAGCGCCTCGCGCGCATCGGCGCGCGCCAGCAGCAGCGACAGGCTTTCGGGCGTGGTCACCAGCACCGTCGGCAAGCGCCGGCTTTGCGCCGCGCGCTCGCCACTGGCCGTGTCGCCCGTGCGCAGCCCGCTCGTCCAGTGCGGCGCCAGATCGGCCAGCGGCCCGCGCAGCGCCCGCAACGTGTCGGCCGCCAGCGCGCGCATGGGGTCAGCCACAGCACCGTGAGCGGCGGGGCTTTGGCCGGGTCGGCGATTGCTTCGGATTCGATAGCTGGTTGCGCTTGTCTGGCAAGCGCTGGCGGCACAAAACGCTTCAAGGCGCCGAGCCAAACCGCCAGCGTCTTGCCCGCGCCCGTGGTGGCATGCAGCAGGCCGCTGCGGCCTTCGGCAATGGCTTGCCAGACTTCGAACTGGAACGGAAAGGGGCGATGGCCGCGCGTGGCGAGCCAGTCTTCGGCCCGGCCGAAGGTGGCGTCAACGCGCTCGGGTGAGCTGGGGGAGGGGCGGGCCATGGAGTATTGTCAGGGCCGATTCGTCGGCTACGGGTCGGACGAAGCCGCTGATGGCTTGCATTGCACATATCGGTTGCATATCCTTACCCGTGTAAGGAGTGTCCCGCGATCCAGCTCCGCGGTTTCATTAAATACCCAGTTAAAGCTAATAAACCATGAAACTAGTCAAAGTTCGCGTCCAAAACTATAGGTCCGTGGAGGACAGCGGCGAGTTCGAGGTTGGCGATCTTACGTGCCTTGTTGGTAAGAATGAAGCGGGTAAGACCGCGCTGCTGAGCGCCATTCGTGGCCTCCGCCCCTCGCAACCCTTTGAATTCGACGAAGCTATTGATTATCCAAGGCGCTTCGCTACTCGCTTCGACGACCGTCATGAGGATGGGACAGCAGAGGTGATCCGAACATGGTGGCGACTTGATTCTTCGGATATAGCCGCTGTGGAAAGAAAGTTCGGAAAAGGAGTTTTGAGGAGCGATACTTTCCAGATTCATTTTGGATTTCGATACGATGAGAATAAGCGTATTTGGGATATCGACGTAGATAGCGAAAAGGTGCTTGAAAATATGCTCAGCAAGCATGCTCTTGATGCAACCGAACGTAACGCTTTGCATGGAGTGACCAATGGTTTAGGAGCTGATACGGCTCTGTCCGCGGTAGCGCAGAGAACACCAAAGCAAGAGGCGCTGTTACAGGAAATCAAACAATGCAGGGGATCAAGTTTTACCGTAGGTGTGATCGACGTGCTGTCTGCTAGGCAGCCTAAGTTCTTCTTCACGTCACACTTCGAACGTATGTCGGGCATGGTGTCGATTCAGAAACTCCAGCAGGACAAGCAGAACAAAGCCGTGTCTGTTGGCGATCAGATTTTCTTAGCATTCTTGGAGTATGCGGGGACGACGCTTGAAGAACTGTTGGAAGTGGATCGTCGGGAAACTTTGAAAGCCACTTGCGAGGCCGCCAGCAATGAAATTACGGAGGAGATTTTCCAGTTTTGGAGTCAAAACAACGCACTCGAAGTTATTATCGACATTGACAGCGGAAAGGCTAAGGATCCCGCTCCATTCAATACGGGAACGGTGGCGGAGATTCGTATCAAAAATAATAATCACAAAGCAACGCTCCCGTTGTCGGAGCGTAGCGCAGGCTTCGTGTGGTTCTTCTCTTTCCTCGCTCAGTTCAAGCAATTAAGGAAGACTCCGGGTAATTCCAATGCGATCGTTTTGTTGGATGAACCCGGTCTGACTTTGCATGGCAAGGCGCAGGGGATCTCCTTCGATACGTCGTCGAGCGACTACTGCCAGACCACCAAGTTATTTTTACCACTCATTCGCCCTTTATGGTTCCTATGGATCGCCTAGCTGATGTGCGCATCGTAGAGGACGTGGTTATAGAGAAGCAGGGCAAGCGTCCTGAGGTCCAGGGGACGAAGGTGCGATCAGACGTGTTGGAGGTAAATAACGACACGCTCTTCCCTCTTCAAGGTGCGTTGGGTTATGAAGTGACTCAATCTCTGTTCATCGGCGCAAATACTTGGCTTGTCGAAGGTCCATCGGACATTCTATACTTGCAGGTTGTTTCGCAGGCGTTAGCCAAGCGCCGACGCACTGCGCTCGATCCTAAATGGACGCTATGCCCATCGGGCGGCATTGACAAAATTGCGCCGTTCGTCAGGCTATTTGGCGGTAATAGAATTAATGTAGCGGTTTTATCCGACATTGCCAATGGGGACAAGACCAAGATTGAGAATTTGAAGAAGGCTGACATCCTGAAGGCCGGGCATTTTTACACCTGCTCAGACTTCACCAATCAGTCCGAATCGGATGTAGAGGACCTGTTCGATATTGACCTGTTTGTTGAGATGCTCAATGGAGCATACAATCCGCCTGTAACCAATGTGGTCACGAAGGAAGCATTGATGGCTGCAGCGCCAACCGCGCGCATCGTAAAAAAGCTGAGGCCCTATTCAAACTCATGCCTACAACGGTCGCAGAGTTTGACCACTTCGGTGCGGCGCGTTGGCTCTTGGAGAACCCTTCTGTATTGGATGCGGATTCGCCCGCAGTTCAAGCGACCCTTGACAGTTTTGAAGAGGTTTTTAAGACCTTCAATGCACTTGTGGCCAGTTAACGAAGGACTGTCACTGAACGTTGGCATACACACTGATCTGCATATTTTGGGTAGCGCTTTATAATGGAGTACTGCGCGATAAAAGCGCGCAGCACCAGTGGAGTCCATGTTGTTAACTCGCCATCCGACGACAACTTTTCAAAATGGATGAATCGACCCGTTCGTTAGCCTGGCTCGCTGCTGGACTTCTGACCGTGATTAGGCAATATCGCCATCAACGCCTGCACAGTATCCGCCTTGGCAATGGGTTTATCCTGCCGCTACCTGAGCATCCTCGGAAGCCGCCCCGCAATCCCGCTTTTTGTGGCGCGCTGAGCGGGCGATGCCAAAGCCCAGCTCGAACACCAGCGTCCGCTCCACGCTGCGCACGGGGCCGAAGCTTTCGCGGGTGGTTTTGCGGACGATGGCGTCGACTTGGCGCATTTCTTCGTCGGTCAGGCCGGAGTACGCCTTGGCGAAGGGCACCAGCGTGCGTTCGGCTTCGAGCGCGCTGCATCTATGCGCCTAAGGCGTACAATTGGATCATGTTGACCATCGTCGAGACAACGCTGTTCCAGCGGCAATGGCCGATGTACTGGACGGAGGAGGAGCGGGGTCAATTTGCAGCCTTTCTTGCCGACAACCCAGAGGCGGGCGATGTGGTGCCGCAGTCGGGCGGCATCCGCAAGGTGCGTTGGGCGCGCTCGGGCTTGGGCAAGTCGGGCGGTGTGCGCGTGATCTATTTTTCGCGTCTGGCTTCGGGCCAGTTGGTGCTGCTGACCTTGTATGCCAAGTCGGCGACCGACAACTTGACTGGCCCGCAACTGAAGGAGATTCGTCGTGTCCTCGAAAGTTAAGAAACCTTTGTCGCCTGCTGAACTGGAGCAGTACGAAGCAGGCCGTGACCTGGCGGCGGATTTGTTGCAGGCGGTGCGCGAAATGAAGGCCGGCCAAGTGCATGTGGTGCACACGCCGGCCGTGGAAGCGCGGCGGAAAACCGGCTTGTCGCAATCGCAGTTTGCCAAGTTGATCGGCGTTTCGGTGCGTACCTTGCAGGGCTGGGAGCAGGGGCGCAAGGAGCCGAGCGGCGCGGCGCGCACGCTGCTGACGATCGCTGCGATGAACCCGCAGGCGGTTCTGGCGCTGGCGGGTGGGGCGAACTTGCGGCCGGAGTGAAAGCCGGCCGATTCAATGATCGCCGCGTGCAGGCAACAACCCCATCAGCGTCTGCAAGCTATCCGCTTCGTTCACCGGCTTGTCCACCCGCCACCTGAGCATCCTCGGAAACCGTACCGCAATCCCGCTCTTGTGCCGCGCCGAGCGGGCGATGCCCTCAAAGCCCAGCTCGAACACCAGCGTCGGCTCCACGCTGCGCACGGGGCCGAAGCTTTCGCGGGTGGTTTTGCGGACGATGGCGTCGACCTGGCGCATTTCTTCGTCGGTGAGGCCCGAATACGCCTTGGCAAAGGGCACCAGCGTGCGGTCGGGGTCTTCGGGCGGGCCGCTCCAGACGGCGAAGGTGTAGTCGCTGTACAGGCTGGCGCGGCGGCCGTGGCCGCGCTGGGCGTAGATGAGGACGGCGTCGACGCTCATGGGGTCGATCTTCCACTTCCACCACTGGCCGAGCGCGGGGCGCGTGGCCGGTGCATCGGGCGCGTCGGCATCGACACTGCCCGCCAGCGCGGTCTTGGTGCGGCCGACGCCGTAGCGCGCGTCGCGGTGCTTGAGCATGAAGCCTTCTGTCCCTAAGCGCCGCGCCGCTTCGCGCTGGCGCGCGAGGTCGGCCCACGTTTCGCCATGCAGCAGCGGCGACAGGTGCAGCGCGGGGTGCGGGTGCGCGGCGACCAGCGCTTCGAGCGCGGTGCGGCGGGCGTGTTGCGGCTGGGCGCGCAGGTCGTGGCCGTCCAGCTCCAGCAGGTCGTAGGCCAGCAGCACGACCGGCACTTCGGCCAGCAGTTTGGCGCCAAGCGTCTTGCGGCCGATGCGGCGCTGCAGGGCGGCAAAGGGTTGCACGCTGCCGGCGTAGACGGCGTGGGTGTCGGCGGTTTCTGAATCGATTTGGCCGCCAGCGCTTGTCTGGCGTGCGCGAGCAGCTATCAAATCAGTAGTCTTCCAGACCACGATCTCGCCGTCGAGCACCGTGCCTTCGGGCAGCGTGGCGCCCAGGGCGGCCAGTTCGGGGAAGCGGTCGGTCACCAGGTCTTCGCCGCGCGACCAGATGAAGACCTGGCCATCGCGCACCACCAGTTGCGCGCGAATGCCGTCCCACTTCCACTCGATTTGCCACTGCGCGGGCGCGCCCAGCAGTTCGTCGAAGCGCGCCAGAGGCTCGTTGAACGGGTGCGCCAGGTAGAACGGATAGGGCTGGCCGCCGCGCGCGCCGAGCAGCGTGGGCGCGTCGGCCGGCGCGGTGAGGGCGCTGAAGTCGGCCGCCGTGGGCCGGGCGCCGGGTTGCGTGTAGCCCATCAGGCGCTGGGCGACTATTTTTGAGTCGACGCCGCTCACGGCGGCCAGCGCCTGCGTGACCTGCAGCTTCGACACGCCGACGCGAAACGCGCCGGTGATGAGCTTGAAGTACACCAGCCGGTCATCGGCGGCCAGTTCGCGCCACTGCTCGGCGAGCCGCGCGTGCAGCGCCTCGGGCGGCTGGCCGCGCAGGGGCAGCAGGTGGTGCTGCAGCCAGTCGGCCAACGGGCGTTGCACGGGC
Organism: Ottowia beijingensis; assembly: GCF_013423955.1. GTDB lineage: Bacteria > Pseudomonadota > Gammaproteobacteria > Burkholderiales > Burkholderiaceae_C > Ottowia > Ottowia beijingensis. Next base: position 3,391,016 of record NZ_JACCKX010000001.1, read on the forward strand.
GCGGCAGGTTCGGGCAGCAGCAGGCTGATGGTTTCGGCCAGGTCGCCGACGGCTTCGTAGCTTTCGTCGAACAGCCATTCGGGCAGGCCGGCCGCCGCGCGCGCCTGCTCGCGCAGCACGCGCGTGGGCACCAGCTGGCGCGGCTTGCCGCCAGCGAGAAAGTAGACGGCCCAGGCCGCATCGGCCGGCGGCGCGGCGCGCAGGTAGTCTTGCAGCGCGGCCTGCTTGGCAAGGCTGGACGTGCTGGCGTCGAGGGCGCGGTAGAGGGCGGCGAAGGCGTGCATCGCTTGTGCCTCAGGCGCGTGATTCAGCGCAAAAATGCTGCCACCGCTTGATGGGTAAGCGCTTTCAGCTATCAAAAGGATAGTCATCGTGGGTACGCTGGGTGCGCGCCGGAATCCGCGCCCGGGTCCGCGCCGGGGTCATTGCCGGGCTCCGCACCCGTGGCGCGGTCCGGGTCGGTGGTGGCGGGCGCTTCGGGCTGCGCGTCGTCGTCCTCGCCGCCGTAGTCGGTGTCGAACGCGCCGGCCTGCAGGCCCTGCTCGGCCAGCCAGCGCACCATCACCGGCACGCTGCCGTGGGTGACGATGACGCGCGGCGCGCCGGTGGCGGCGATGGCGCGCTGCAGGCTGGGCCAGTCGGCGTGGTCGCTCAGCACGAAGCCGCGGTCGACCCCGCGCCGCCGCCTCGCGCCGCGGATTCGCATCCAGCCGCTGGCAAATGCGTCGGCATGCTCGCCGAAGCGGCGCAGCCAGCGTGCCGCCGGCCGAGGGCGGGGCGATCACCAGCGCGCGCTTCAAGGCCGCCTTGTCGATCGCCGCATCGGTGACGCGGTGCGTGGCGGGCAGCGCCACGGCGCTGGCGCGGTAGGCGTCGTTCAGGGCCTCGACGGCGCCGTGGCAGACGATGGGGCCAATGGACGCATCCACGCCCGCCAGCAGCCGCTGCGCCTTGCCGAAGGCGTAGGCATAGACGATGCTGGCGCGCCCGGCCTCGGCGTTGGCGCGCCACCAGGCGTTCAGATCGGCGAACAGCGCGGCGGGCGCGGGCCAGCGGTAGATGGGCAGGCCGAAGGTCGATTCGGTGATGAACACGTCGCAGCGCACGGGCTCGAACGGCGCGCAGGTGGGGTCGGCGTCCAGCTTGTAGTCGCCCGAGGCCACCCACACGCGGCCGGCATGCTCGATGCGGACCTGCGCCGAACCCAGCACGTGGCCGGCGGGGTGCAGCGAAACGCGCACGCCGTTCAACGTGACAGGCTCGCCATAGGCCAGGGTTTGCAGCGCGATGTCGTCGCCAAGGCGTGCGCGCATCACGTGTTCACTCTGCCTGTGCGCCAGATAGGCGCCGTGCCCGCGCCGCGCGTGGTCGCCATGCGCGTGGGTGATGACGGCTCGATCGACCGGCCGCCACGGGTCGATGTAGAAGTCGCCGGGCGGGCAATACAGGCCGCGCGGGGTGGCGATGACGAGGTCACCAGCCGTCATGGCGCTGCGGCGTTGCTGGCGTGCGCCAGGTCGGCGATCCACATCGGCCAGGTGCGCTGGCGTTCGTCAGCCGGCAGGCGCAGCAGCGCCGCGGGGTGCCAGGTGACCCACACCGGCCGCCCACCCGGCCCCGGCCACGGCTGGCCGCGCAGCGCAGCCAGCTTGACGCCGGGCCCCAGCAGCGCCCGCGCGGCGGTGGCGCCAAGGGCGACGATGGCCTGCGGCTGCACCAGCTCTATCTCGCGCAGCAGCCAAGGGCGGCAGGCCATCACTTCGCGCTGCGCCGGTGTCTTGTGCAGGCGGCGCTTGCCGCGCAGCTCGTGCTTGAAGTGGCGCACGGCGTTGGTCAGATAGAGCTGGGCGCGGTCGATGCCGGCCAGCGCCAGGGCCTGGTCGAGCAATTGGCCGGCGGGGCCGACGAAAGGCAGGCCGGCCAGGTCCTCGCGGTCGCCGGGTTGCTCGCCGACCAGCATCAGCGGCGGCCGCAGCGGGCCGGAGCCTGACACGCCCTGCGTGGCGTGCTGCGCCAGCGGGCAGGCGGTGCAATGCTGCACGGCGGCGGACAGCTCGGCCAGCGTGCGCAACGGCTGGTCGACATCGTCAACGTGGTCCGGGTTGCGGCGCGGGCCGCGCGGGGCGACCACGCGCGCGCCCGGCGCCTGCTCGATCATGCGCGCCGTGCGCGTGGGCGCGGCGGCCACCAGGGCGGCGATCTCGGCCGCCTCGGGCAGGTTGCGCCAGTACTTGGCCGGCATGTGCTGGCGCATCAGCGGCACGTTGAGCCGCGCCGGATTGAAGATGTGCCGGTAGTAGGTCAGCCACAGTGCCTCGCCCGCGTCGGCCGGCGGGGCGTCGGCGCGCTGCGCGGGGGTCCGTCGGTCAGCTGGCGGGTGTCAGGGCACCAGCGCACGCTGCGGTGCGGCGTGAGGATGGCCCAGCGCATGCCGGCAAAGCGCCGCGCGAACCAGGGCGCGACGGCGGGCAGCACGTCGTGCTCGGGCTCGAACCAGGCCACGTGCATCGGCTCGCCGCCGTCATCGGCAGCCAGGGGCCGAAAGCGCACGAAGGCGCGCATCTTGTACGCATCGCGCTGCACCGCCTTGGCCAGGCGCGCCAGCCGCTGCACGTCGGCATCCAGCACGTCGTGGCGCAAGGCGGGTTCGTGACGCAGGCGCCACAGCACGCGGTACAGCAGCTCGAAGCGCGCCGGGTCGCGATGCAGCACCACGCGGCGCGCGGCGGCCACGAAGGCGCGGGGCAACTGCAAGGCGGCGGCAAAGCTTGCGGGCGCAGGGTGGGCCGGCGGCGCGGCGGCTTCGGCCAGCAGGTCGGGCGAGGGGTTTTCAGCGGCGGCGAAAGCGGCCCAGCGCGGCGCGGCGTCGGCGGGCGCGATGCCGGCGGCGAGCAGCGCCAGGGCTTGGGCACGAAAGCGGTCGAAGGCGCGCGTGGGGGGATGAGGTCGGGCTCGGCGATGGGAGGCGGCGACCCGGCGCCTTGAGATGAGAGGCTGAAGTCGCCTTCAGCTCCGTCTTCCTCCGGGGGCGACCGGGTGTCCGTTCGGGCGCGAGTGTGGGCATGGGCGTACCCGGGCGTCAGAACAAGGCCGCTTGAAGGGAGGATGGGTGTACCGGCGCCGCCGGCGACGCCAGCGAACGCGGCTCGGCCAGCGCTGAACGCTCTACGCCACCCGCGCGCGGCCGGTGATCCGCCAGCACCACGAACGGCAGCACCTTGGCCGGGCTGACGCGCAGCGCGCGCAGATCGGCGGCGCGCAGCCGGCGGGCGCGCCGCGCGAGCAGCAGCTTGTCGACCGATCGCACCCCGAGGCCCGGAACACGCAGCAGCAGCGCGCGCGGGCGGTATTCAGGTCGACCGGGAAGCGCTCCGGATGCGCCAGCGCCCAAGCCAGCTTGGGGTCCACATCCAGCGCCAGCATGCCGGTCTGGCCGGACGGCGTGATTTCATCGGCGCCAAAGCCGTAAAAACGCATCAGCCAGTCGGCCTGGTACAGCCGGTGCTCGCGCAGCAGCGGCGGCGCCTGCGCGGGCAGGGCAGCGGCGGCGTGCGGTATGGGGCTGAAGGCGGAGTAATACACGCGCCGCAACCGATAGGCGCCATACAGCTGCGCGCTGGTGGCCAGGATGGTGGCGTCGCTGGCGCCGTCGGCGCCGACGATCATCTGCGTGCTTTGGCCCGCGGCGGCAAATGCCGGCGGCGCGGCCTTGCGCCGCCCCGCGCCGGGCAGCAGGCGCACGGGCTGGGCGCGCACGGCGCGGCGCTCGGTTTGAGCGTCTTCGATCGCCAGCGTCAGCCGGGCCATGCTGCGCCGGATGCTGGTACTGCTCTTTTCGGGCGCCAGGCGGTCCAGCCCCTGCTGCGTGGGCAGCTCGATGTTGACCGACAGCCGATCGGCCCAGCGCCCGGCCTGCGCCAGCAGCTCGGGCGCGGCGTCGGGAATCGTCTTCAGGTGGATGTAGCCACGAAAGTCGTGCACCTCGCGCAGCGTGCGCGCCACGCGCACCAGTTGCTCCATCGTGTAGTCCGGATCGCGGATGACGCCGCTGGACAGGAACAGGCCTTCGATGCAGTTGCGGCGGTAGAAGTCGAGCGTCAGCGCCACCACTTCTTCCACCGTGAAGCGGGCGCGTGGCACATCGCTGCCCCGTCGGTTGATGCAGTATGCGCAGTCGTACAGGCAGAAATTCGTCAACAGGATCTTGAGCAGCGAGATGCAGCGGCCATCCGGCGCGAAGCTGTGGCAAATCCCCATGCCCTCGTTCGAACCCAGGCCACGCCCCTGCGATGAATCGCGCCGCGTGCCGCCGCTGGACGCGCACGAGGCATCGTATTTGGCCGCGTCGGCCAGGATGGCGAGTTTGGTCGGTAAATCCACTGGATAAGAATACAGCATTCGCGGATTCGCTGCATGAGGGCGGGGCAGCATGGCGTACGCGCGACTCACCCCGCAAAACGCTGGCCGCTACCGATGCGAGGGCAGTGGCGCGGTTGCGACAGGCCTTCCCGGCGCGACGGCGATCCGCCCGCCGCGCGTGCGGCTCACACGTTCAGCTCGCCGTCCACCCCGCCGTCGCTGGTCTTGCTGCCGGTGACCGCGGCAAAGCTCATCTTGACGAATGAGACGATCTTGCCCGAGGTGGTTTGCCAATAGTGGCCTGCGTTGGGCGTCACGCGCAGCACGGTCACGCGCGGGTCGTCCTTGCCATCGAACCAGGCGCTGGCCAGGGCGGTCCAGTATTTGTCGATGGTGGCGCGGTCGGTGTGCACCGTGGCGGTGCCCGAGACGGCCAGGTACTCGTACTTGTCGTCGTTCTGGCAAGTGACGATCACGCGCGGGTCCTTGGCGATGTCGCGGTTCTTCTCGCTGGCGCTGGAGCTGAGGAACCAGAAGGTGCCGTCCTCGTCCACCTTCTGGATCGCCATCGGGCGCACGTCGCCGGGAAAGTTGGTGACGTCGGTGGCGAACATGCACATGCGCGCGTCCTTGGCGATCTCGTGAATCTTCTTGCCTGCCGCGGCGCCGTTCAGGTCTTGCCGGGGTTGTTGCTCAATATCGGCCATGTCGGTGTTCCTTGTTGTTTGAGGCGAACATCCATTGGGCCGTACCGCTGGCGCGCACCGGGCCGGGCCCTGTCGCGCAAGGGCGTAGGACAAGTGCGCATGTGCGCGACCAATGGGCCACGCGCATCGGCGCCATGGCGGTCAACGCCCGCGCAGGAACAGCGCGTCCAGCTCTTTCATCGACAACTGGCGCCAGGTCGGGCGGCCGTGGTTGCACTGGTCTGAGCGCTCGGTGGCTTCCATCTGGCGCAGCAGGGCGTTCATCTCCTCGTGCGTCAGGCGGCGGTTGGCGCGCACGGCGCCGTGGCAGGCCATGGTGGCCAGCAGTTCGTGCTGTGCGCGCTCCACCACCGTGGCGGCCTCGTGCTGGGCCAGCTCGGCCAGCACGCTGCGCGCCAGCTCGACCGCATCGCCCGCCGCCAGCGTGGTGGGCACGGCGCGCACGGCCAGCGTCTTGGGTGAGAAGGGGTGATCTCCAACCCCAGCCGCGCCAGCACCTCGGCGGCGCTTTCGGCGGTGGCCACTTCGGCCGGCGTGGCGGCGAAGGTGGCGGGGATCAGCAGCGGCTGGCGCGCGATCTGCGCGCCGTCGAGCTGGCCTTTCAGCCGCTCGTACACGATGCGCTCGTGCGCCGCGTGCATGTCGACCAGCACCAGGCCGGCGTGGTTTTCCGCCAGGATGTAGACGCCGTGCAGCTGCGCGATGGCGCGGCCAAGCGGCCAGTCGGCCACGTGCGCGTCGTGGCCGGGCGCGGCGGCAGGGGCGGGTGCCGCATCGGCCGCGCGGGCCGACCAGAGCACTTGCGCTTCATGCACCGCGCGCGCCGCGCTTGCTTCAAAATGAATAGCTGCCTGCGCTTGTCCATCAAGCGCGGGCGGCCTAAAAGACCTGAAATTTCCAGCCGGCCAGGCGACGCCGGTATCCGGGCCCGCGGCATCGCTCGACAGCGTCCCGGCCAGCGCGGCGCGCGGCGCGGCCAGCGCGTTTTCGATCGCGTGGCGCACCGCCTGGTGCACCTCGCGGCTGTCGCGAAAACGCACCTCGATCTTGGTCGGGTGCACGTTCACATCCACGCGCGCCGGGTCGATGGCCACGTGCAGCACGTACACCGGCTGACGCTGGCCGTGCAGCACGTCTTCATAGGCGGCACGCGCGGCGTGGGTGATGACCTTGTCGCGCACGAAGCGGCCGTTGACATAGGCGAACTGCTGGTCGGCGCGCGAACGCGCCACGTCCGGCAGGCCCGCGCGGCCGCTGACATGCACCGACCCCGCACGATGGTCGATGGCGACGGAATCGGCCAGGAAATCCTCGCCCAGCACGTCGGCCAGGCGCTGGGCGCGGCCAGCATCGCCGGGGTGGGCGCGCCATTGCTCGATCAGCTTGCCCTCGTGCCAGATGGCGAAGCCCACGTCGGGCCGCGCCAGCGCGTGGCGGCGCACGGCGTCGATACAGTGCGCCAGCTCGGTGGCGTCGGTCTTGAGAAACTTGCGGCGCGCCGGCACGCTGTAGAACAGCTCCTTGACCTCCACCGTGGTGCCCTGCGCGCGCGCCACGGGCTTCAGTTCGCCGGTGCGGCCGTCCAGCAGATAAGCACGATCTTGGCCGCCAGCGCGCGACAACAGGGCGACTTCAGCAATCGAATTGATAGCAGCCAGGGCCTCGCCCCGAAAGCCCATGGTGCCCACGGATTCCAGCTCGGGCAGGCTGGCGATCTTGCTGGTGGCGTGGCGCTTCAGGGCCACCGGCATTTCCTCGGGCAGGATGCCGGCGCCGTCGTCCTCCACGCTGATCAGGCGCACGCCGCCGGCCAGCAGCCGCAAGGTGATTTGCGTGGCGCCGGCGTCGAGCGCGTTGTCGAGCAGTTCGCGCACCACCGAGGCCGGGCGCTCCACCACCTCGCCGGCGGCGATCTGGCTGATCAGCTCGTCGGGCAGTTCGCGGATGGGGCGGCGGGGTGGGGTGCTCATGCCATGATTCTAGGAACCGCACCGACACACCCACCCATGCTGCCCATCCTGTTCACCGTGAGCTGCCTCGTTCTCGTCGGCGCCCTGCTGGCGGCCGAGCGCGTGGGGCGCCCGGTGCTGGCGGGCACGGTCAAGACGATGGCGAGCTTGTGCTTCATCGCGTTGGCGCTCGTGCTGGGGGCCTTGTCCACGACGTACGGAACCATCGTGCTGGTGGCGCTGGTGCTGAGCGCGCTGGGCGATGTGGCACTGGCGTCCGACCGGCCGGCGGCCTTCATGGCGGGACTGGGCTTCTTTCTACTGGCGCACATCGCGTTCTCGGCGGCCTTCGCGCAGGCGCCGTGGTCTTGGGGCGCTCTGGCCACCGCAGCAGCGGCCATGGCGGTGGTGGGCGCTTTGAGCCTGCGCTGGCTGTGGCCGCATCTGGGCGCGGGGTTCAAGGGGCCGGTGCTGGCCTACATTGTGGCGATCATGGTGATGTGCGCGCTGGCCATCGCGTTCGCCGGGGCCACGGGGCGCTGGCTGCCGGCGGTGGGGGCGCTGCTGTTCGCGGCGTCGGACCTGGCGGTGGCGCGGCAGGCCTTCGTGGCCAGGACCTTCCTGAACAAGGCCTGGGGCCTGCCGGCGTACTACGTGGCGCAGTTGCTGATGGCGTGGTCGGTGGCCGGCGCTGCGTGAGGCGCGGCGCTGCTGCGGCGCCGCACGGATAATCGCGCCCCATGGACATCGTGATGCAACTCGTGGACTTCATCCTCCACGTCGACAAATACCTGGGCGCCTTCGTGACGCAGTACGGCCCGTGGGTCTACGCGCTGCTGTTCATCATCGTCTTCGTCGAGACGGGCGTGGTGGTGATGCCCTTCCTGCCCGGCGATTCGCTGCTGTTCGTGGTGGGCGCCATGTGCGGCGCGGGGCTGATGAGCTATCCGCTGGCGGTGGCGGTGCTGCTGGTGGCGGCGATTCTGGGCGACCAGTGCAACTACAGCATCGGGCGCTACTTCGGGCCCAAGGTGTTCCAGTGGGAGGACTCGCGTTTCTTCAATCGCAAGGCGTTCGACCGCGCGCACCAGTTCTACGAGCGCTACGGCGGCGTGACGGTGATCCTGGCGCGCTTCATGCCTTTCATCCGCACCTTCGTGCCCTTCGTGGCGGGCGTGGCTGAGATGACGCGCAGCAAGTTCACCTTCTTCAACGTCACCGGCGCGCTGATCTGGGTGCTGGGCATCGTCACCGCCGGCTACCTGTTCGGCAACCTGCCGTGGGTGCAGGCCAACCTGAGCAAGATCATCTGGGCGCTGATCATCGTGCCGGGCCTGATCGCCATCTATGGCGGCTGGAAGGCTGGCCGTGCCGAAAGCAGGGCGCGGCCGCGTCCTGACGGCGCGCGCACGGCGTCTGTTCCTCCAAGAAAAAGCGGGCGATCCGGTGGTGGAATCGCCCGCCAAGCTTTGGAGGAGAACTTGCAAGAAACCTAGCGTTTCGGCCCGTGCCGCTGGCGCCAGTGTTCATTCAACGCGCGATGGCGGCCCGGGGTTGTCAGACGGGGCTGACCCGAGGCGTCAGCCAGCGGCCACAGGCGGCGCTGGTGTGACAAAACGCACGCCTGACCGGCCCGAGTGCTTCAATAAAAATAGCTGCCGGCGCCCGTTGATAAACGATTTCAAATTCTTTTGGCTTGAAATCGTTGATGGACAGGCGCAGGCCACTATCAATAATGAAGTGGCCGGCGTCACACCTGCCGGTTGCGCGCCAGCGGCGGGTTGGCCGCGAAGTACTTCTGGATGCCGTTGATCAGCGCGTTGGCCAGGTCGTTCTGGTAGGCCTCGCTGCGCAGCTTGCGCTCTTCCTCGGGGTTGCTGATGAAGGCCGTCTCGACCAGCACGCTGGGGATGTCGGGCGCGCGCAGCACGGCGAAGTTGGCGCGCTCCACGTTGCGCTTGTGCAGGCGGCCCACGCCGCCGATCTCGCGCACGATGGCGCTGCCCAGTGTCAGGCTGTCCTTGATCTGCGCGGTGGTGCTCATGTCGAGCAGCGCGCGCTGTACCAGCGAATCCTTGACGCCCAGGTTCACGCCGCCGATGCGGTCGGCGTCGTTCTCCTTGCTGGCCAGCCAGCGCGCGGCGGCGCTGGAGGCGCCGCGCTCGGACAGCGCATACACGCTGGCGCCGCGCGCCTCGGGCCGCATGAAGGCGTCGGCGTGGATGCTGATGAACAGGTCGGCCCCCACGCGGCGCGCCTTCTCGACCCGCGTGGCCAGCGGCACGAAGAAGTCGCCGTCGCGCGTCATGAAGGCGCGCATGGGGTTGCCGCCCACGGTGGTGTTGTTGATGCGGTCGCGCAGCTTCAGCGCCACCTGCAGCACCACGTCCTTCTCGTAGGTACCGCCGGGGCCGATGGCGCCCGGGTCCTCGCCGCCATGGCCGGGGTCGAGCGCGACGATGATCAGGCGGTCGGTGCGCTCGGCCGCGGGTGCGCGGGCCGTGGCGCGCGGCGCGGGCGCGGGGGCGGCGGTGCGGGCGGCTGCGGGCGCATGGTCAGGCGCGGCGGCGCCGGGGCGGCTGGCGGCGCGGGCGCGCGGGCCACGGCGGTATCGCGCCGCGTCATCTCGTTGGCGCGCTCGATCTGGCGCGCGATCAGGTCGCCCAGCGAGTCGGTGGCCTCGGGCGTGGTGGCGGCCATGCCGGTGGGCGCCGTGGCGCCGCTGCCCAGCTCCTTCATGCGCTCGGCGATCAGCTGCTCCAGCGGGTCGGGCGGGTTGGCGGGGTACAGGTCGAACACCAGCCGGTGCTGGTAGGCCGCCACCGGCGCCAGCGTGAACACCTGGGGCTTGATGTCGTGCTTGAGGTCGAACACCAGCCGCACCACGCCGGGCGCGTTCTGCCCCACGCGAAGGCCGGCGATGTTGGGGTCGTCGGCGCGCACCTTGGCCACCAGCTCGCGCAGCGTGGGGCTCAGGTCGAGCCCGTCCACGTCCACCGCCAGCCGCGGCGGCTGGCCGATCATGCGGTGCGTGGTCTTCAGCGGCGTGTCGGATTCGATGGTGACGCGGGTGTAGTCGTCGGCCGGCCACACGCGCACGGCCACGATGCCGGCGCCGCGCGCGATGTGGTGCGTGGTCAGCAGCAGCACCAGCGAGCCGCCCTGCAGCAGGGCGCGCCGGCGCGCGGGCTGGGGCGGCAGGGGCAGCGGCGGGCGGCTCATGCGCGCAGCTCCTGCAGCAGTTGGGCGCCCAGGGCCGTGCCGGCACCGAGCGCGACCTGGCGCGAGTCGTCGGCCTGCGCCTCGATCTGCAGCACCAGGTCGGCCGGCGGCAGCAGGGCGGCGGCCTTCTCGGGCCATTCGGCCAGCTTCAGGCCGGGCGCGGCAAACAGGTCGCGAAAGCCGGCGTCCTCCCACTCGCGCGGGTCGTTGAAGCGGTAGAAGTCGAAGTGCGACACGGCCAGGCCATCGGGCGTGGCGTGCGGCTCGACCACGGCGTAGGTCGGGCTCTTGAGGCGGCCTTCCACGCCCAGCGCGCGCAGCAGGTGGCGCACGAAGCTGGTCTTGCCCGCGCCCAGGTCGCCGTGCAGTTCGATGAAGGCATGGCGCAGGCCGGGCAGAACGGCCAGGCGCCGGGCGAAGGCGGCGGTGTCGTCTTCGGTGCGCCAGTGCAGATGCAGTGGCGCGCTTTCTACAATTTGGGCGTGGCTGAGAGTGGCGCTCAAATCGATTCCCTTGATCTGTGGACGCAGGTGCGCGGCTGGGCGCAGGCGCTGGGGTTTTCGCAGGTCGGCGTGGCCGGCGTGGATTTGTCCGCCGCCGAGCCGGGTTTGATGCAGTGGCTGCAGGCCGGGTTCCATGGCCGCATGGATTACATGGCCGCGCACGGCCTGAAGCGCGCCCGCCCGGCCGAACTGGTGCCGGGCACGGTGAGCGTGATCACCGCGCGCATGGATTATCTGCCGCAGGACACGCCCGACGATTGGCAGGCCGCCGAGCTGGCGCGCCTGCAGCGGCCCGGCGAGGCCATTGTGTCGGTCTACTCCCGCGGCCGCGACTACCACAAGGTGCTGCGCGCGCGGTTGCAGAAGCTGCAGGACCGCATCGCCACCGCCATCGGCCCCTTCGGCCACCGCGTGTTCACCGATTCGGCACCCGTGCTGGAGGCCGAGCTGGCTGCGCGCAGCGGCCAGGGCTGGCGCGGCAAGCACACGCTGGTGCTGTCGCGCGAGGGCGGCTCGATGTTCTTCTTGGGCGAGATCTACGTCGACCTGCACCTGCCGCGCACTGAAGCCACCGGCGCGCACTGCGGGCAATGCCGCGCCTGCATCGACATCTGCCCCACGCAGGCCATCGTGGCCCCGTACCGGTTGGACGCGCGGCGCTGCATCTCGTACCTGACCATCGAGCACGACGGCCCCATCGACGAAGCGCTGCGCCCGCTGATGGGCAACCGCATCTACGGCTGCGACGACTGCCAGCTCATCTGCCCGTGGAACAAGTACGCGCAGCGCAGCAGCCTGCCCGACTTCGACGCGCGCGACGGCCTGGCCGATGCCAACTTGGTGACGCTGTTCGGCTGGAGCGAAGCAGAGTTCCTGCGCCGCACCGAAGGCGGGCCGATCCGCCGCATTGGCCACGTGCGCTGGCTGCGCAACATCGCCGTGGCGCTGGGCAACGCCCTGGCCGCGCTGCCGCCCGGCGATGCGCGCCGCGCGCCGCTGCTGGCTTCGCTGCAGGCCCGCGCCGAGCACCCCACGCGCTGGTGCGCGAGCACGTGCAATGGGCCTTGAAGCGGTGAAGTCACGGCGTTGCTAGTGTTTTTGGATGGGGTGGCCGCGCTGGTGATGCGCGGCACGCTGCCATTTTCATAGCATTCTAGGCCATGCGTCAATCCGGCCTGTCATGCGGTGGCACGCTGGGGCAGCGCAAGAGCGTCTTGTCCGACAAAGGGCTGCTATCGAATTGCGTAGCATGCGCGTTCGTGTTGTCGCTTTGCGCCAAGGCGTGCCCCAAGAAACCCCTTTTGAAGGAGACCCAATGACCTACAGCCTGCGACAAGTCCAACCCCTGCTGACCAAGCCCGAACTCGAACTGTTCCAGGCCAGCCGCGCCGGCGCCATCAAGGAACTGAACCCGCGCCAGCTGGCCGCCAAGCTGACCCGCGCCCGCGCCCTGCGCGACAAGTACCGCGACACCTACCGCCGCCAGACCGTGGCCACGCGCACCGGCCCGGCCAAGGATCGCAAGCAGATGGGCGGCGAAAACAACCGCACCGAGGTCAAGGCCGAGATCATGCAGGAGGTGCTGACGCGCTTCGAGGCGCAGCACGCCAAGGCGCAGGCGAAGCTCGACAAGCAGGCCGCCCGCAAGACCAAGACCGCCCGCGCGCACAACGCCCCCGGCGCACCCACCACCAGGACCAACCCCAAGGCCGCGCAGCGCAGCCGCCGCAGCACCGGCAACGCCGCCCCCGGCGAAGGCGCGCAACTGGCGATGCGCGGTGCCACCACCACCAAGCCGCGCCAGGTGGCACGCAAGAAGCGCGCCGCCGAGGACCTGGGCTACGAAGTGGTGAGCGCGCGCGGCGCCAAGTCCACCCGCGCCGGCGGCTCGTCGGTGCGCCCGGCGGTCAAGAAAGCCGCAGCCAAGAAAGCAGAACCGAAGAAAACCACCGCCAAGAAAGCACCCGCCAAGAAGATCGCGGCCAAGAAAGCCATCACCGGCGCCGCCAAGCCGGCTGAAAAGCTGGTCAAGCAGGTGCGCAAGGCCGTCGCCAATAAAGCCGCTACCGCCCCGACCGAGGGCCAGCCCACCGCGCGCCGTGCCATCCGCACCCAGGTCGGCGGCACGTCCAGCGCCAACGCGCAGGGCGCCGTGCCCACCAACATGCCGGCCAAGGCGCAGCGCCTGAACCCGCTGAAGGCCGAGCCGATCAATAAGAAGATCCACGCCTCCGCGCGCGGTCGCAAGAAGACGTTCGAGGGCAAGCGCGACGCGCGCTGAGGGCAGGCGGCGTCGGGCCGGTCACGCCGGTTGCGGCGCGCACGCAAGGCCGCTGCGCGCCCGGGGCGGCGCATCGGCGCTGCACTCATTCCATTTCAAATTCAATGCGTCAATCACCGTCATCCCGGCGAAGGCCGGATCCATGTTTCTCCGCACACGCCGTCTGGATTCCGGCTTGCGCCGGAATCACGAGATATTGGACTTTGATCTGGAATTGGAATCAGGCTAAAGGGCCTTGCGGCCCGTGGCCCGTGGCCTGTGCCAGCCGTGCTGCTGGTGCCTGCTTGCCCCAGCGGTTGACCAGCGCCACCAGCGACAGCATCACCGGCACCTCGACCAGCACGCCCACCACGGTGGCCAGCGCCGCGCCCGAGTGCAGGCCGAACAGCGAAATGGCGACGGCCACCGCCAGCTCGAAGAAGTTCGAGGTGCCGATCAGGCAGGCCGGGCCGGCAATGTCGTGCGGCAGCTTCAGCAGGCGTGCGCCCACCCAGCTGAGCAAAAAGATGCCGTAGGTCTGCAGCAGCAGCGGCACGGCGATCATGGCGATGACCAGTGGCTTGTCCAGAATGGTCTGCGCCTGAAAGCCGAACAGCAGCACCACGGTGGCGATCAGCCCGGTGATGGACCAGGGCTTGAGCCGCGCCACGAAGTCGCCCACCGCCGTGGGCGAGCGCTGTTGCAATGCATGCCGCGTGAGCACGCCGGCCACCAGCGGCAGCACCACGTAGAGGATGGTCGAGAGCAGCAGCGTCTGCCACGGCACCGTCACGTCCGTCACGCCCAGCAGGAAGGCGGCAATGGGTGCAAAGGCGAAGATCATGATCAGGTCGTTCACCGACACCTGCACCAGCGTGTAGCTGGCGTCGCCCTTCACCAGCTGGCTCCAGACGAACACCATGGCGGTGCAAGGCGCAACGCCCAGCAGGATCATGCCGGCGATGTATTCGCTGGCCGATTGCGGATCGACCCAGGGCGCGAACACGACCTTGAAGAACAGCACGCCCAGCGCCGCCATGGTGAAGGGCTTGATGAGCCAGTTCACCACCAGCGTCAGCACCAGCCCGCGCGGCTTCTTGCCCACGTCCTTGATGGATGACCAGTCGATCTGGATCATCATCGGGTAGATCATCACCCAGATCAGCACCGCGACGATCAGGTTGACGTGCGCGATCTCGATGCCGGCGATGGTCTGGAAGAAGCCCGGCATGACCACGCCCAGCGCCACACCGGCGGCGATGCCCAGGGCGACCCACAGGGTCAGGTAGCGTTCGAAGAGTCCCATGATGTTTTCAAGTCAAATCAGGCTTTGGCGCAGGCGGGGTAAACGCGGGCAGCTATGAATAAAGGAGTTTTTGTTCAGGGACGAGGTTGAGGTGCCCTGGCCGACCCCAGCAACCCGGCCCTGTGGGAGCGGCCTTGGCCGCGATGGGGCCTCGCCTTGACCGGGGACGCCGTATCGCGGGCAAGCCCGCTCCCACACAAGACAGAGGGGACGCCGTGGCATCAACCCGCCTGGGCCAGTGCCCGCGCGCTGTCTTGCAGCATGGTCCTGGCCAGCTTCTCGGGTGGCAGGGCGATCAGCAGTTCCAGCCGGCGCTTGATGGCCAGCATGGTGTGGCGGAAGGCTTCGCGCTGCTGCTCGGGCGTGCCCTGCACGTCGGAGGGGTCGGGATAGCCCCAGTGCGCCGTCGCCGGTTGGCCGGGCCAGTAGGGGCAGGTTTCGCCGGCGGCGTTGTCGCACACGGTGATGACCAGGTCCATCTTCGGCGAGGCCTCGCCCGCGAAGTCGTCCCAGCTCTTGCTGCGCAGGCCGTCGGTGTCCACGCCGGCGTGCTTCAGCACTTCCAGCGCCAGCGGCTTGGGCGCCGTGCCGGGCTGGCTGCCGGCGCTGTAGGCCTTGAAGCGCGTGCCGCCGATGTGGTTGAGCAGCGCCTCGGCCAGGATGGAGCGGGCGGAGTTGTGGGTGCAGAGAAACAGCACGTTCAGGGGCTGGTGGGTCATGGGCTTGTCCGGTGGTGGGAAGGGTGGTTTTCAGGGCGGGATCTGGAGGTGTGTGGGAGCGGGCTTGCCCGCGATGGGCGGCGGGTGCGGCGTGGCGCTGCATCGTGGGCAAGCCCGCTCCCAAAAGGGGGTCGGGGGCCAGGTTGGCGGCTGGGGGCATGGCTCAGCGCGCAGGTTCAGCGGCTTCGGTGGCTTGCGCGCCCGCCAGCGCACGCAGCCGCGCCACGCCCACCGGCTCGTCCTGCAGCAGTGGCACCAGCGCCCAGCGTTTCGCGTGCCGGGTGCGGATGGCCTCGACCTCCTTCAACTCGCCTTCGGCACGGCGGCGCAGCAGGGGCGAGGCAACGGGCGCGGCGGCCACGCTGTTGTTCACCACCCAGGCCCAGGGCTCGATGCCGGCGCGGCGCAGGTCGTCCTGCAGTTGCGCGGCTTCCAGCACGGGCGTGGTCTCGGCCAGGGTGACGATCAGCACCTTGGTGCGCGCCGGATCCTGCAACTGCATCATGGGCGTGGTGAAGTGGCTGCCGGCGGCCATCTGGCGCGCCACGTCGCGGTGGTAGGCGCCGGTGGCGTCCAGCAGCAACAGGGTGTGGCCGGTAGGCGCGGTGTCCATCACCACGAACTTCCGGCCCGCTTCGCGGATGGCGCGCGAGAAGGCCTGAAAGACGGCGATCTCCTCGGTGCAGGGCGAGCGCAGGTCTTCGGCCAGCAGAACGCGGCCGGCCCCGTCCAGCGCCGCGCCCTTGGTCGCCATGACGTGGGCGCGGTAGGCCTCGGTGGCGGCGTGGGGGTCGATGCGGCTGACTTCCAGGTGCTCCAGCTCACCGGCCAGCGTCTCGGCCAGGTGCGCCGCCGGGTCGGAGGTGGTCAGGTGCACGGGCAGGCCGCGCGTGGCCAGCTCCACCGCCACGGCGGCGGCCAGCGTGGTCTTGCCGACGCCGCCCTTGCCCATCAGCATCACCAGGCCATGGCCCTGAGCGGCAATTTCGTCAACCAGCGCGGAGAGCGTGGGCGCGTCGGGCAGGGCGATGTGGGGCTCGCCGGCGTCGGGCGTGGCACCGCGCGCCTCGGGCTGCAGCAGCGCGCGCAGCGCATCCAGCCCGACCAGGTTGAAGGCTTTCAGCGCGATGTGGTCGGTGGGCAGTGCCGCCAGCGCGGGCGGCAGGTGCGCCAGCGCCGCCAGTTCGCGCCGCACCACGGCGGCGGCCAGCGGATCGTGCGCGGCCTCGCTTTCGGGCAGCAGGCCGTTGATGACGAGGTGCTGGCGCGTCAGGCCGATGGCGGCCAGCTCCTCGTGCGTGCGCGCGGCCTCGCGCAGCGTGGCACCCTGGCCGCGCGCCACCAGTACCAGGCGGGTGCGGGCGCCGTCCTGCAAGGCTTCGACGGCGGCCTTGTACTGGGCGCGCTGCTTGTCCAGCCCGGCCAGCGGGCCGAGGCACGAGGCATCGCCCTGGCCGGCCTCCAGAAAGCCGCTCCACGCGCCCGGCAGGCTGAGCAGGCGGATGGTGTGGCCGGTGGGCGCGGTGTCGAAGAGGACATGGTCGAACCCGCGCGTGGCTGCGTCATCGGCCAGCAGACCGGTGAATTCGTCGAAGGCGGCGATCTCGGTGGTGCAGGCGCCGGAGAGTTGTTCTTCGATGCCCTTCACCACGTTGTCCGGCAGCACGCCGCGCACCGGGCCGACGATGCGGTCGCGGTAGGCCTGCGCCGCTGCCTGCGGGTCGATTTCCATGGCGCTCAGGTTGGGCACGGCAGGCACGGCGACGATGCGGTTGCCGATGGCGAGGCCGAACACCTGGCCGACGTTGGAGGCCGGATCGGTGCTGACCAGCAGCACCTGTTTGCCCGCGTCGGCCAGTTGCACGGCGGCGGCGCAGGCGATGGAGGTCTTGCCGACGCCGCCCTTGCCGGTGAAGAACAGGAAGCGCGGGGGTTGCTGAAGGAAGTTCATGGTCGGGCGCGGTGAAGACTGAAAGCTATCGAATCAGCAGCACTTGCCGCTTGTCGGCTGGGCGCTGGCGGCCGATTCGGCCTTGGGCGCGCAGCAGCCTGCAGCGGCCGGCGTCGCGCTCGGCCCGCAGCAGCCCGCGGCCTGCGGCGCATCCAGCTTCAGCCCCGCCCAGCGCGCCAGTTCGGCCCGCTGCGGGTAACGGCCGGCCAGCGCCACTTCGCCATCCACCAGCACCAGCGGCAGGGCCTCGGCGCCCGAACGCTGCAGAAAGCCTTTCACCGTGGCGTTGTTCGCGAACTCCAGCGGCTGCTGCGACAGGTTGAAGCGCGTGATCTGCGCGCCTTGCCCGGTGGCCCAGGCGGCGTCGGCGGCAAAGCTCACCAGCGCCTGGTCCACATCAGTGCCGCACACGCCGCTGGCGCAGCACAGGGCGGGGTCGAAGATCTGGATGGCTGTGGTCATTTTGATACTCCAATACAAGTTGAAATGAATGCGCAAAAAGTCATGCTCCCGTCGCATCGGCCAGCGCGGCGCGCCGGGCGGGCGCGCACGACGAGGCCGTTGGCAGGTCGCCGCACAGTTCGGGGTGCCCGGCGCAGCACTCTTCGGTGAGGTAGGCGATGAGGTCGAGCATCAGCGGCATGTTGGCGCGGTAGCGCTGATAGCGGCCTTCCTGCTCGACCGACAGCAATCCGGATTGCGTGAGCGCCTTGAGGTGGAAGGACAGGTTGCTGGGCGCCAGCTCCAGCGCCGTGGCGATCTCGCCCGCCACCAGGCCTTCCGGCCCCTGGCGCACCAGCAGGCGGAAGATGTCGAGCCGGATGCCCGAAGACAGCGATTCGAGCGTGAGCAGGGCGGCCGCGCGTTCCATGGGTTGATATTACAACCACTCTTGAAATGATGCAATGCGGCGCCAACCCGCTGCGCGTGCCGCGCCGGTCGTCACCAGCGCCCCAGCACCGCCAGCGCCAACGGCAGGCTGGCCACGCCCAGCGCGGTGGACAGCGTGACCAGCCCCGCCACATACGGCCCGTTGTAGCCCATGCGCGCGGCCAGCACGTAGCAGCTCGATGCTGTGGGCAGCGCGGCGAAGGTGAGCAGGATGGTGGTCTCGGCCGCGCCCAGGCGGAAGGCGCGCGCCAGCAGCCAGGCGATGACGGGCGACAGCAGGTGCCGGATGGTCAGCACGCTCGCGCCCAGCAGCTTGCCGCGCGCCAGGCTCTGGAACTGCATGCCCGCGCCGGCGGCCATCAGCCCCAGCGCGATCGAGGCCGCGCCGATGCGCGTGACCGTGGGCGCCAGGAATTCGGGGATCGAAAAGCCCAGCAGATTGGCCACCAGCCCCGACGCGGTGGCGATGATGAGCGGGTTGCGCACGATCTCGCCCATGAAGCCGCGCTGCGCGTGCCGCGTCATCGGCCACACGGCGCCCACGTTGAACAGTGGCACGCACACGCCGATCAGCACCGCGATCAGCTGCAGGCCTTGCGCACCCAGCAGCCGCTCGGCCAGCGCCAGGCCGATGAAGGAGTTGAAGCGGAAGGCGACCTGCGCGCTGGCCGCGTGGTCGCGCCGGTCGATCCAGCGGCCCAGCAGCGGCACATGGGGCAGCGCATACGCCAGCGCGATGCCGGTGATGCCCAGCGCCAGGCCGGCGCCCATCAGGCCCGAGGCGGCCTGCAGATCCAGCGGCGTGCGCACGATGGACTGGAACAGCAGCACCGGGAACAGGAAGTAATACACCAGCCCCTCCACCACCTGCCACACCGGCCGGTTGAGCGCCGTGTGCCGGCACAGCAGGTAGCCGATGACGATCAGCGAGAAATCGGGGAAGAGAAGCTGGGCGTAGTACACGCGGGTGACGGGCTGGCTGGGCCGCGGGTGCGGCGAGGAAAGCGCGCTGCGCCCGGGCGCGGCGATTATGGGGGATGGCAAGGTCTGGCGCGGGCGGGAGGCGGGCCGTTAAGCGCGGTTTCATACGGGTTTGGCGTTCAAGGCAAAGACCAATGACCGCGCCTGGCGCCGCATGACGAATGACCAAGGCGCCATTTGTCATTGAAGCGCAGCGAAGTCATTCGTCATTCGTCATTTCTTGAAAGCGGGTTCGTATCAACGCCCCGGCCGGCCAAAACAGGCGATAGCCATTTGGCGCCACACGGCAGTTTGAAAAAATAGCTGCTTGCGCCCGTTATTCAGGCGCTGAAGGCGTTTTTGACCATGCAAAAAACAGGCAAGGTCCCCCTTTATCTTGCTTGAACCCGCACCGGGGCCGCCCGCGGGCGCCCCGTGCCGATCTCTACAGGTTTAGCCATTAACACTCCTTACCTAGACAATCGTGACTGCGCGACTCATGCAACGTCGTCCGCCGCTTGAACAGATGCCAAGTTATCAAGCGTACAAACCCAAGTTCCAGCATCAACGACGAATCTCGCCACAACGCCTTCCGACTCATCCAATATCCGAACTTCAATGCCATCAGCCGCACTGGCCCAGACTTCCCCTTGTACTCGCGAAATATCAAAGCCATTGGCCTGAAAACCCTTGGTCCATCCGGTAGAGCCGGTACTCTGCCACTGATAGCCTGACGCCTTAAGTTGATCTTTAATCGCGAATGTAGGTGAAATTCCCCGTCCTTCTTGATTTCCTACTTGGACCAACAACCTCATTGACTTGCTCTTCACCGCTGGAAATTCACTCCAGTCGATCTTAGCCAACCTCATGGTTTTAGCTACTTCCTCAATAAATGGAGAGTAGCTTTGACGCTCCGTGACGATGAATAATTTATCGATTGCACGAGTCAACGCGACATAGAACAGACGACGCTCCTCTTTTGCAATCCTATCCGGGCTATCTCCCAATATTCTTGAAAATGCCCAATCTGGATGAATTAATGGATAACTGCGAGCCACAGCATCCATAACGATGACAACGGGTTTCTCGAGCCCCTTATATTTGTGCGAAGTCGAGATCGAAATACCTTCAGCGAGGCCTTTAGAAAAAATGAGCGGACAAGCTCAAGATAGCCAGACAATCCTTTGCCCCCTTGCCCATGTTCTCGAAAATTTATAAACCACGGCATTCCATTTCTTCGACAGAGCAGGACTACCTCCTTACCTTCTGCAAGCGCTTTACTGACAATCCGAGACGCGATTGGCGTAATCACATCTCCTGGATGCCGCTGCTTTTCAATCAGAGCAGGTTCAAACTGAGCGACATCGACCAAGAAAACAGATCCGGCATCTTTCGAGTTTGCAACGGCAGGTTTTCCGTGTCCGCGCATCAACGCATTGCCAACGTCGACGATAGATCTAAACGATCGATAGTTGGTAGAAATATGCAGTTTTCTAGATTTTCCGATCCACCTCTCAAAATCGGAAAAGAAACGCAAATCCGATCCTGCGAATCCGTTTATTGCCTGCCAGTCATCACCAACACAAAAAGTTGAACCCCAGGATTTTCTTTTCGAATAGATTGCAGGAGTCGATAGAACAGATCTGAGAAGTCTTGAAATTCATCAACAAATACGTAACAGATTTTTCGCAAATCGCCGCTACCGGTTTTCCTCTCAAACCTTGTTCGACCAGACGAAACAGCGCTCGCGGCACGTTGCAGGAGTCCATCGAAGTCCTCTTCGCCCGTTGACACAAGACGGTCTAGGTAAGCAGCGTATAAATCATGAACCAGATCGAGAAACATGCTTTCGACTGGTGAAAGCGGCTTGTATGCGTCTATCAGTGAGCCTAGGTCTTGCGGCGAAAGAGACTGCTTTCTGCATCTTCCAACAAACCCGACTGCTGCATTGGTAAATCGATCAATCGCTCGGTCTCGGACTCGCAACCAAATCTCATCTTCACTTAATCGGTTAAAGACCAAACCTTGCTCTCGTAATGCCCCTCTTAATTGATCAATGAACCCTTCAACCCCATTTATACGAAAATCTGCAGGAGAAAACTCAATAAGATCCCAGTCCGGCTTCGAGCGCCAGTACCTGCGTTTGTCACTAGACATCTCATCATAATCAGGATCGCCCGCTAAGCCGAAATATTCAATAATGACGCCACTTTTTGGCGTCTTAAATATTGTGAAGTCAGGTCGATAGTTAACCTCTCCCCACCAATGATTTCTCTCATATTTATAGGCAATATCGTGTTCAAAAAGAAAGTCCGCGATCACCTTTTCGCCATATGACTTAACGTAATCTCCACCAATACTCTCTCGCGGCAGGGAGCGTCGATATTTTAGAAGCTCTTCTTTTGTCTGATCGTAACGACCGGCAACGATCCGATCCCAGTCCTCCCTGAAGTGAGCGAGCATTAGCTCTCGAATGCGGCCTTTGAATTCCGCATCTTGCAGGAAGTCATCAATAACCTGCTGAAATGCCTTGCTAAGCCCCTGTGACTCACCCTCGGCACCGTTGTAAAGCAAACTTTCTTCCGGATGAACAATGGCATAAGCCAGAGCATGAAACGTCATCACATACGGCAACGCCACTTGAAGTGTCTTGGCCACCGCATCGACAGCTTCAGCTTCCATCTCCCCAGTCCACTCGACGTCCTGCTTGAACTCTTTTCCCACGCTTCTCGATTTCTTCCTTGATAGAAATTTCTGCCCTAGGCTCTAGGAGTAGCAAAATTCGGCGCCGAATCTCATTAGCAGCTTTCCTGTTAAATGCAAGCAACAGCATGGTGCTTGGGGCCACACGGCAGTGCTTCATCATGAAATACGCGCGAATAACGAGCGTCGCGGTTTTGCCGCTACCTGCACGAGCAATTACCTGCACGTGTCCATTTACGGCAGCAATCGCATGGAGTTGCTCTGCATCAGGCAGTTGCTGTGATCCGGCGTTTGACTTAGGTAGGTTGTCTTTCAGCCACGATCTAACAAAGACAATCTTCTCTTCCTCATACTCTTTGCGCCCAATATAGTTAGATGGCTCCCCTCATACACTTCATCAGCATTGACAAAGTCGTATTGAAAAGCATCCCTAATTGCTGCGATCGCTACTTTATATCGTTTCTCAATTTCATCACTTGGGAAGAGCTTCCAGCTTTTTCAAGCTTTCCAGGAGAAGGCACAAACCATCCTTGTCAGTGAAGTTCACTGTTCCTGATGGAAAATCCACTTGAAGGAATCCTTCCCATCCTGAGCGCAGGACTCCACTTCCGTACGCTTCATGGAGCACGATATCGCCAACAACCATTTGGCGGTCAATTCTTTCGAGAAGCGATAGTTTGTGGTCTGCACGCAGCATTTTTTCAAACGATTTACGTTTATGCTTATCTGTAAACTCTAGGAGCGAGTAAAGAAACCCTGAGATTCCAACCCGGTGAAACGCACATGCATTCCATGCCCACGCCACAACGGCATAGGTTTCTCCGCACCGGGGTCGAAGATCGCCGCTCAGCCGCCCACGGGCGTGTTCAGGTAGATCGGGCCGCCGGGGCCGACCGGCCAGCCGAGCCAGAACCACACCAGCAGGAAGATCGTCCAGCACACGCCGATGGCGATGGAGTAGGGCAGCAGCGCGGCGATCAGCGTGCCGATGCCCATCTTCTTGTCGTACTTCTGCGCCAGCCCCAGCACCAGCGGAAAGTACGGCAGCATCGGCGTGATGGGGTTGGTGATGGAATCGCCCACGCGGTAGATCATCTGCGTGAACGCCGGGTGAAAGCCCAGCAGCATCATCATGGGCACGAAGATCGGCGCCAGGATGGCCCACTTGGCCGAGGCGCTGCCGATGAAGATGTTGACGATGGACGACAGGATGACCACGCCGACGATCAGCACCATGCCGTGCTGGTTCTGCAGCAGTTCGGCGCCCTTCACCGCGATGATGGTGCCCAGGTTGCTCCAGTTGAAGAAGGCCAGCATCTGCGCGGCGAAGAACACGATGACGATGAAGCCGCCCATCGACGCCATCGAACTGGTCATCATCCCCGCCAGGTCGCCGCCGCTCCTGATCTTGCCGGCCACCAGGCCGTACACCAGCCCCGGCACGAAGAAGAACAGCGTGATGATCAGGCCGATGCCGTTCATCAGTGGCGAATCCTGGATCAGGCTGCCGGTGGTGGCGTTGCGCAGCAGGCCGTTGGACGGAGTGCTGAGCGCCAGCAGCACGCCCACCACCGCCAGCAGCGACCAGTTGGCCGCGCGCAGCGCCTTGATCTCCTGCGGCGTCAGCGCGGCCTGCTCTTGCGACACGAACTCGGGGTTGTCGTAACGCCCCAGGCGCGGGATGCCCACTCGCGTGGCCACCACCCACACCACGGCCGTCAGCATGAAGGTGGAGGCGGCGACGAAGTAGTAGTTCATCGCCGTGTTGGTCTCCACGCTCGGATCCACCAGCGCCGCCGCCGGTGCGGTGAAGGCCAGCACCAGCGCGTCCGACATGCCCAGGATCAGGTTGGCCGCAAAGCCCCCAGCGCCGCCGCATAGGCCATGGCCACGCCGGCCACCGGGTGCAGCCCCAGCCGCAGGAACACCATGGCGGCCAGCGGCGGCAGCACGATGGGCGCGGCGTCGCCGGCCACGTTGCCCAGGATGGCCACGAAGATGATCACCGGAATGATGAAAGCCTGCGGCGCGCGTTCGATCACACGGCGCATGGCCACTTCGAAGTAGCCCGTCTTCTCGGCCACGCCGATGCCCAGCATCACCACCAGCACCAGGCCCAGCGCCGGGAAGGCGCCGAAGTTCTTCACCGCCTCCGACAGGATGCGGCGCAGCCCGTCGGCGCTGAGCAGGTTGACCGCAGCCACCGTCTTGCCCGTGGCCGGGTTGGTGACCGACACGCCCGCCGCCGCCGCCAGCCACGAGGCGATCAATACCAGCGCGCAGATGGCGATGAAGATCATCACCGGATCGGGCAGCTTGTTGCCGATCTTCTCGACGCCGTCGAGAAAGCGGTCCACCAGGGTGCGGCGCGGTGCCGGGGCGGTTGGAGTGGTCATGAAAGCTCTCTTCTTGTTGATTCGATGGCCCACGCGGGCTAGGGAAAATCCCCGTCGCTCCAGGTCGTGAACCGACGTTGGATGTGTGTATTCTTGTTGATTCACCACCTCAGCCGCTTTGCACGGAATCAAGAGGTTCATTCAATTTCTCAGGAGTTTTGCCCTTATGCAACGTCGCCACGTGATCGCATTGGCTGCCGCCGTCGCCAGCCTGACAGCCGGCACCGCCTTTGCCCAGGCCTATCCCAACAAGCCGATTCGCCTGATCGTGCCCTTTGCTGCCGGCGGCACCACCGACATCATCGCGCGCGTGATCTCCGAGCCGCTGGGCAAGGCCCTGGGCCAGCCCGTGGTGGTCGACAACAAGGGCGGCGCCGGCGGCGTCATCGGTGCGCAGGAGGCCGCGCGCGCCGCGCCGGACGGCTACACCATCAGCATGGCCACGGTGTCCACCACCGCGGCCAACCCGGCCATCAACCCCAAGACCGGCTACGACCCGGTGGCCGACTTCGTGCCCATCATCAACATCGCCGCCACGCCCAACCTGATCGCGGTGCACCCCAGCTTTGCCGCCAAGGACCACAAGGCCCTGGTCGAGCTGCTGAAAAGCCAGCCGGGCAAGTTCAGCTACGCCTCGTCGGGCACCGGCGGCATCGGCCACCTGCAGACCGAGCTGTGGAAAAGCCTGACCGGCGTGTTCGTCACCCACATCCCCTACCGCGGCGCCGGCCCGGCGCTGAACGACGTGGTGGCCGGCCAGGTGCCGATCATCTTCGACAACGTGCCCTCGTCGCTGCCCTTCATCAAGAGCGGCAAGCTGGTGCCCGTGGTGGTGGCCGCGCCCGAGCGCCTGAAGGACCTGCCCAACACCCCCACCTTCAAGGAGGTGGGCCTGGAGCCGGTGAACCGCATGGCCTACTACGGCCTGCTGGCCTCCAAGGGCACGCCCAAGGAGATCGTCGACCGGCTCAACGCCGCCACCCGCAAGGTGCTGGAAGACCCGGCGGTGAAGAAGCGCATCGAGGACACCGGCTCCTTCGTCATCGCCAACACGCCCGAGCAGTTCGCCCAGCAGATCAAGGACGAACTGGCCGTGTACAAGCAGGTCGTGACCAAGCAGAAGCTCACGCTGCAATAAGCCAACCCGGTTGACCACCATCACCCGCCGCGGGCCATGCCCCGGCGGGTTTTTTGTGCTTGCTATGAACAGAGGAGCTGTCAGCGCTTGCCAGCCGGGCGCTGGCGGCTGATCGGGGCCTTGTGGGAGCGGGCTTGCCCGCGATGGCAACGCCGCCGATGTTCACAGCCCCCATCGCGGGCAAGCCCGCTCCCACAGTGCCGTACGTGCCTTTGGTATCGTCCCCCGCGTGACCGCCCCTCCGCCCGCCGCCGACCCGACCATCGACGCCTTCACCGACGCCCTGTGGCTGGAGGACGGCCTGTCGAAGAACACGCTGGAGGCCTACCGGCGAGACCTGCGGCTGTACGCCGAATGGCTGGCCGCCGAGCACGGCGCCACGCTGCCGCAGACGCGCGAGCAGCACCTGAACGGCTACATGGCCGCCCGCGCGCGTGGCAAGGCCACATCGGCCAACCGGCGCCTGACCGTGTTCAAGCGCTACTTCCGCTGGGCGCTGCGCGAGCGCCTGATCGACGCCGACCCGACGCTGAAACTGCTGACCGCCAAACAACCCTTGCGCGTGCCCAAGACGCTGAGCGAGGCGCAGGTCGAGGCGCTGCTGAACGCGCCCGACACCGACACGCCCCTGGGCCTGCGCGACCGCACCATGCTGGAGCTGATGTACGCCAGCGGCCTGCGTGTGAGCGAGCTGACCACGCTCAAGACCTTCAACGTCGCCTTCAACGAAGGCGTGCTGCGCGTGATGGGCAAAGGCAGCAAGGAGCGCCTGGTGCCCTTCGGCGAAGAGGCGGGCGACTGGCTGCAGCGCTATGTTTCTGAAAGCCGACCGGCCCTGCTGGGCCCGCGCCAGACCGATGATCTGTTCGTCACCAGCGCCGGCCGCACGCCCGGCACGGCGATGTCGCGCGTGATGTTCTGGGGCCTCGTCAAGCGCTACGCGCTGCAGGCCGGCGTGACCGCGCCGCTGTCGCCCCACACGCTGCGTCACGCCTTCGCCACGCACCTGCTCAACCACGGCGCCGACCTGCGCGCCGTGCAGATGCTGCTGGGCCACGCCGACATCAGCACCACCACCATCTACACCCACATCGCGCGCGAGCGGCTGAAGGATTTGCACGCGCAGCACCATCCGCGCGGTTGAGAGTCTTTTTGGGCTGCAGGCCCTTGTGCAGCAAGCGCTGACAGCTATCGATATCGAAGTATCCACGGGCTTGTGGGAGCGGCCGTGGCCGCGATGGCTGAGCCGGATCAAGCGACGCGCTGCCATCGCGGCCAAGGCCGCTCCCACAAAGGCCGGCATAGCGTCGACGGCTGAGATTTCACGATCATGGATGCAAAAATAGGGAGTATGTGATATTGAATACCGTGAATAGGGCGCTAGTGGATTGCGTTATGGGGAGTATGTGGCCCATGCCCTGATGCGGGCGCGGGCTTGCCCGCGATGACCGCTGCCCGTGGCCGACGCGCGCCACGCGGCCCAGGCTTCCCCAGCCCCCGGCATCCGGCCGCCCACCGCCGGGCCGCGCCACCCGCTGTCGCACAATCGCCGCCATGAACTCCACCACCTTCATCGCCAACCGCCGCGCGGCCTTGGCCACCCTCGCCGCGCTCGCCGCATCACCCGCCGCCTTCGCCCAGCCCTGGCCCGCCAAACCCGTCAAGATCACCGTCGCCTACCCGCCGGGCGGCGTGGCCGACAGCGTGGCCCGCCTGCTGGCCGACCGCCTGGCGCCCGTGCTGGGCCAGAGCGTGGTGGTCGACAACAAGGCCGGCGCCAGCGGCAGCATCGGCTTGACGCCGTGGCCAAGGCCGCGCCCGATGGCCACAGCCTGGGCTTTGCGGCCATCAGCCCGCTGGTGCTCAACCCGCACCTGGGCAAGTCGCCGTTCGACCCGGTCAAGGACATCGTGCCGGTGGTCAGCGTCATCGCCTCGCCCGTGCTGCTGCTGGGCACCTCGGCGCTGGCGGCCAGGGATTTCAAGGCGCTGATCGACGCCGCCAAGGCCAGGCCCGGCGCCGTGCGCTGGGCGACGTCCGGCCCCGCCTCGCTCGGCCACATCGTGCTGGAGCAGGTGAAGGCCGGCACCGGCGCCGACATCACCCACATCCCCTACAAGGGCGGCGGCCAGCAGATCAACGATGCGCTGGGCGGCCAGTTCGAGGTGCTGAGCGTGAACGCCGGCCCGGCCGTGATGGGCCGCATCAAGGCCGGCAAGCTCACGTCGCTGGCCGTGGGCTCGCCCGCGCGGCTGGAGCAGTTGCCGAACGTGCCCACGCTGGCCGAGCTGGGCCTGCCGGCGGCCAACGTGGCCTCGGTGTTCGGCCTGTTCGCGCCTGCCGGCACGCCGGTTGCCGTGATAGAGCGCCTCAACGCCGAGGTCAACAAACTGCTGAAGGACAAGGACGTGCTGGCCAAGATCGACGCCGCCGACAACCTGCCCACCGGCGGCAGCGCGGCCGACTTCGGCAAGTTCATCGCCAACGAATCGGCCAACAACGCGCGCATCATCAAGGCGGCGGGCATCACGGCGGGTTGAGTTTGATTTCATATTGATAGCTGGTGGCGCTTACCCATAAAGTGCTGCAGCCCGATTTGACCTAGAAAAAGGCATTCATGAACGGCACCGGCCTGCTCTCCCAACCCGCCCTGCAGGCCGCGCTGCTGGCCGCCGCAGGCGCGTTGGCGTATTGGCTGAAGGACGTGCCGGGCCTGGTCGTCAGTTGGGCCAGGCGCTTCTTCATCAGCACGCTCACCGTCGATTCGCGCGACGAGTTCCTGTTCAGCGCGCTGGTCGAGTACATGGACACGCACCCCAGGCTGCGCGGCGTCAACCAGTTCACCGCGCGCAGCGTGCGGCGCGGCACGGCCTACCAGAGCTGGACGACGACCTGCGCAACGGCCAGCCGCCGCGCGCCTACCTGTCGCCCGGCGAGGGCCTGCACATCCTGCGGCTGGATGGGCGCTGGTTGTGGATCCGGCGCGACGTGCAGGTGGCGCAGGCCGTGTTCGAGAAGATCAGCCTGTCTCAGTTCGGCCGCTCGCCCGCGCGCCTGCAGGCCTTTCTGCAGGCCGCGATCGACACCCGCGCCGCGCGCGAGACCGACACGCTCTCGGTCTACATCCCCAACCCGTTCCACGGTGGCGACTGGATGCGCGCGCGCCTCGGCTCGCGGCGGCCGCTGGCGTCGGTGGTGCTGAAAGCCGGGCAGGGCGAGGCGCTGCTGGCCGACCTGGAACGCTTCTTCGACAGCCGCGAGCGCTATGCGCAACTGGGCATTCCGTGGCGGCGCGGCTACCTGCTGTACGGCCCGCCCGGCACCGGCAAGACCTCGCTGGTCACCGCGCTGGCGAGCGAGCTGCACCTGAACGTGTGCACCCTCAGCCTGGCCAGCCCCATCGTCACCGACGAGAAGATCCACACGCTGCTGGCCTCGGTGCCGCAGCGCTCGCTGCTGCTGATCGAGGACGTCGACGCCTTCTTCCGCGAACGCGACGCCGCGCACGCGCAGGTCAAGCTGTCGTTCAGCGGCTTCCTCAACGCGCTCGACGGCGTGGCCACGCAGGAGGGCACGGTGCTGTTCATGACGACCAACCACGTCGAGCGGCTCGACCCGGCGCTCATTCGCGCCGGCCGCATCGACGAGCGGGTGGAACTGGGCTATGCGGACGAAGAGCAGTTGCGGCGGCTGTACCGCAAGTTCCACGACGACGCGGCGGCGGCGGAAGCCTTCGCGCGCGAGAAGGCGGGGCAGAACCTGGCGCCGGCGGCGGTGCAGGGCGAGTTGATGCGGCGGTTCGGGGCCACGCCCCCGTGAGCCCGTGCCA
Source organism: Ottowia beijingensis (assembly GCF_013423955.1). Taxonomy (GTDB): domain Bacteria; phylum Pseudomonadota; class Gammaproteobacteria; order Burkholderiales; family Burkholderiaceae_C; genus Ottowia; species Ottowia beijingensis. The sequence goes on from NZ_JACCKX010000001.1 coordinate 3,419,909, forward strand.
GTGCGCCGTGGTTGTGCATACTCCCTTCAATGCAGTCCGATAGCGCCTTGTATTCAAGCCATCGAGATATATACCCCCTCATTTTGAGAAAATGAGGTCCAGAAAAAGCCGCCGCATGGCCCGTGCTGCGGCGGCTTCTGCTCAGGCGTGAGGGGCTGGCTTACCCGTGCCTGTCCGGCCGCGTCTGCGGCGGCTGCACCGACCAAGCTGGCGGCTCGTCGCCACCGCTTTCCTCGTCCTTCTCGGCATCGTCGAACGTGCCATGCACCTTGCCCGCGGCGTGGTGCACCGGCGCATAGATGGCGTACAGGCGCAGCGGCTCGCTGCCGGTGTTGACGACGTCGTGCCAGGTGCCGGCGGGCACGGTGATGCACCAGCCGTCTTCCACGGCCTGCTCGAAATTCAGCTGGTCCTTGGCCGGGCCCATCTTGCACACGCCCCGGCCGGCGTCGATGCGCAGGAACTGGTCGGTGTCGGGGTGCGTCTCGAGGCCGATCGACTGGCCGGGCTCGATGGACATCAGCGTGACCTGCAGGTACTTGCCGCTCCAGGCCACGGTGCGGTAGTTGGCGTTGTCCTTGGTGGCGTTTTCGATGTCGAAGGCGTTCGGCTTGGGGCCGATGTCAGTGACGACGGGTTTCTGGCTCATGCGGGGCTCCGTTGGCGGGGTGAGAAGAATGCCGGTGCAGGGCACCGGCGGCCAGCGGTCATCTTAGCCGCTGGTGGCGCTGGTGGGGCATGAGGGTGGTCAAGAGGCCGCGGGTTCGGTCAGCGCGGCGAGTTCTTCAGCGCTGAAGCCCGCCTGCTGCCGCGCCGCGGTGTTGAACGGCCCCTTGAGCCGCGGCGCGCCGTACTGCCGCACCAGCGCGCGGTAGTGCGCCACCGGCTCCAGGCTTTGCCGTTCGCACAGCCAGCCGTACCAGCGGTTGCCGATGGCGACGTGGCCGATCTCGTCGCGCAGGATGACGTCGAGGATGTCGCAGGCGGCCAGCGCGTCGGGCGTGCCGACGGCGCGCAGCTTGTTCTGGATGAGCGGCGTGGCGTCGAGGCCGCGCGCCTCCAGCGTGCGGGGCACCAGCGCCATGCGGGCGGTGATGTCATCCTTCGTCTTTTCGCACATGGCCCACAGGCCGTCGTGCGCGGGAAGTCGCCATACGCGTGGCCCAGCTGCATGCGCAGGTGCTCGTGCAGCAGCTTGAAGTGATACGCCTCTTCGATGGCCACGCGCAGCCAGTCGCGGTAGAAATCCTCGGGCATGTCGGCAAAGCGGCAGATCGCGTCGAGCGCCAGGTTGATGGCGTTGAACTCGATGTGGCAGATGGCGTGGATGAGCGCCGCGCGGCCTTCGGGCGTGTGCACGCTGCGCTGGGGCACCTTGGCGGGGTCGATCAGTGCGGGCCGGGCGGGGCGGCCGGGCAGGGCGGCAGGCTCTGGCAGCAGCGACTCGGGAGCTATCGAAAGCGCAGCTGCCTGCGCTTTGAGGGCGGCGACTTGGGCCAGTTTCTGTTCAAGATCGGCTTCGCAAAGGGCTTGAAGGGCAAGGGGCGCAGGTCCATTCGTAGAATTCTATGAACCCCAACCCGAACAACCCAGGAGACGAAGCGATGGCGGTGTATGAAGTGGACGGCATGACGCCGCAGGTGGACGCGACGGCGTGGATTGCCGATTCGGCCCAGGTGATGGGCAACGTGACGATCGGCCCCGATGCCAGCGTGTGGTTCGGCTGCGTGCTGCGCGGCGACACCGAGAGCATGTCGATCGGCGAGGGCAGCAACATCCAGGACCTGACGGTGATGCACGCCGACCTTGGCCTGCCGCTGACCATCGGCAAGCACGTGACGGTGGGGCACAAGGTGATGCTGCACGGTTGCACCATCGGCGACGAGTCGCTGATCGGCATCGGCGCGGTGGTGCTGAACGGCGCCAGGATCGGCAAGAACTGCCTGGTGGGCGCGGGCTCGCTGGTGACGGAGGGCAAGGAGTTCCCGGACGGCAGCATGATCATGGGCACACCGGCCAAGGTGGTGCGCCAGCTCACGCCCGAGCAGATCGAGGGCCTGCGCCAGAGCGCGCAGCACTACATCGACAACGCGCGCAAGTTCCGCGCGACGCTGAAGAAGCTGTAAATCGGCTGGTAGTCCCGTTTTTGGTGTGGGAGCGGGCTTGCCCGCGATGGGGCGCCAGCCCAACGCGAGGCGCTGTCATCGCGGGCAAGCCCGCTCCCACAGCTTGCACGCCCGGTTGACAAACCCGGGCCTGCCCCAAAATACCCCGGATGTCCGAACTGCACAAATTCATCTTCGACGGCCTGCCGGTGCGCGGCCAACTGGTGCGCCTGACCGACGCCTGGCAAGAGGTGCTGCGCCGCCGCGCCGCCAACACCCAGACCGGCGCCTACCCGCCGCCGGTGGCCGAGATGCTGGGCGAGATGACCGCCGCCGCGGTGCTGATGCAGAGCAACATCAAGTTCGACGGCGCGCTGATCATGCAGATCTTCGGCGACGGCCCGGTGAAGGTGGCCGTGGCCGAGGTGCAGCCCGACATGCGGCTGCGTGCCACGGCCTCCATCGTCGGCGCCGTGCCGCCCGGCGCGCGCCTGCCGGAGATGGTGAACGCGCACGGCCAGGGCCGCTGCGCCATCACGCTCGACCCCAAGAACCGCCAGGATGGCCAGCAGCCCTACCAGGGCGTGGTGCCGCTGGCCGACGAAGGCGGCGCGCCGCTGATGGACCTGGCCGCCGTGGTGGAGCACTACATGCGCCAGTCCGAGCAGCTCGACACCACGCTGGTGCTGGCCGCCGACGAGCAGGTGGCCGCCGGCCTGTTGATCCAGCGGCTGCCGGTGCAGGGGCAGGACAACCTGTCGCAAAGCAGCGTGGCGCGCGAAGACGATGCCGGCGAAGCGGCCGAGGACGACTACCAGCGCATCGCCATCCTGGCCAAGAGCCTGAAGCGCGAGGAACTGCTGGGCCTGGACGCCGACACCATCCTGCGCCGCCTGTTCTGGGAAGAGAACCTGATGCGCTTCGAGCCGCAGGCCGGCGCCAGCGGGCCGCGCTTTGCCTGCTCGTGCAGCCGCGAGCGCGTGGCCGCCATGCTGAAGGGGCTGGGCCAGCAAGAGGCCGACTCGATCATTGCCGAGCAGGGCCAGATCGAGGTGAGCTGCGACTTCTGCGGCCAGCAGGAGCGCTTCGACGCGGTGGACGTGGGGCGCCTGTTCACGCCCGCCGCGCAGCAATCGCCTCAGCCGGGATCGGTTCAATAGAGGGGAGTATATGGTCTCAGCGCTTGCTGATCGGGCGCTGGCGGCCATATGTAGGGGAGTATGTGATAAACAGCCCTGAATCCGAGAGCACGCCAGCGGCGCCCGCCCGCGCGCCGCTGCGCTTCGACGTGCTGACGCTGTTCCCCGAGCTGTTCGCACCCTTCGTCGAGGCCGGCATCACCCGCCGCGCCTATGCCAGCGGCCAGATCGTGCTGAAGCTGTGGAACCCGCGCGATTACGCGGAAGGCAACTACCGCCGCGTCGACGACCGCCCCTTCGGCGGCGGCCCCGGCATGGTGATGCTGGCCGAGCCGCTGGCGCGTTGCCTGGCGGCGGTGCAGGCCGACCGCGCTGACAACGACCCGGGGCCGGTGGTGCTGTTCTCGCCCATCGGCCAGCCGCTGAACCACGCCGCCGTCGAACACTGGTCGGCGGGGCAGGGCGCCATCCTGATCTGCGGCCGCTATGAGGGCATCGACCAGCGCTTCATCGATGCCCACGTCACGCACCAGATCAGCCTGGGCGATTTCGTGCTCTCGGGCGGCGAGATCGCTGCGCTGGCGCTGCTGGATGCCGTGGCGCGCCTGCAGCCCGGCGTGCTGAACGACGAGGGCAGCCACCTTGAAGACAGCTTCAACCCCGCCGTCGACGGCCTGCTGGACTGCCCGCACTACACCCGCCCGGAAGAATGGCAAGGCCAGCGCGTGCCGCCCGAGCTGCTGAGCGGCCACCACGCGCAGATCGAGCGCTGGCGGCGCGACCAGCGCCTGGCGCTCACCGCGCGCCAGCGGCCCGAGCTGATCGCCGCCGCCCGCGCTGCCGGGCGCCTGAACCGCGCCGACGAGGCCGTGCTGGCCAAGGCTGGCGCCGCCGGGCTATAATCAAAGGCTTTTCGATCCTCTGCCGGCCGCGGCCCAGAACAAGGTCTTGAACGGGTTTCAAGGCTGCCGCCCCTAGCGTAGCGCGCGCATGATCGAGAGATGAGGAAACCATGAACCTGATCGAACAGCTCGAAAAAGAAGAAATCGAGCGCCTGGGCAAGAACGTGCCCGAATTCGCCCCTGGCGACACCGTCATCGTCAGCGTCAACGTCGTCGAAGGCAGCCGCAAGCGCGTGCAGGCCTATGAAGGCGTGGTGATCGCCAAGCGCAACCGTGGCCTCAACAGCGGCTTCACCGTGCGCAAGATCTCCAGCGGCGAAGGCGTGGAGCGCACCTTCCAGACCTACAGCCCGCTGATCGCCAAGATCGAGGTCAAGCGCCGCGGCGACGTGCGCCGTGCCAAGCTGTACTACCTGCGCGGCCTGTCGGGCAAGAAGGCCCGCATCAAGGAAAAGCTGCCCGGCCGCGTGGCCAAGCAGATCGGCGAAGCCGCTGCTGCCGAGTAAGCCCGGCGCGCCGGCGGCCCTGGGGCCGCCAGCCCGGCCCAAAAACCGCCTGCGGCCCTTTCCCCAGGCGGTTTTTTCATGGCCCGGCGCGTGTTGCCCGGCCGTTTGCGCACAATAAGCCCGGTTGCGGCCACCCACGGCCTTCGCGCTTCATGAACACCCAGACCCTGTTGTCCCAGTTGCCCAACTTCAACCCGCGCGACGTGCCGGTGACGGGCATCGACACGCACCTGCCCGCCGTGCCGACCGAGCGCCTGACGCCCGACGCGCTGCGCCGGCGCTTCGTGCACCCGCCGGCCTGGCAGCCCGAGCTGCGCGAGGAGCCGCGCTTTGCCGACCGCGCGCCGGCCGCCGCCGCCGTGCTGGTGCCGCTGGTGAACCGGCCGTCGGGCCTGTCGGTGCTGCTGACCGAGCGCTCGCACAAGCTGTCGACGCACTCCGGGCAGGTGGCGTTTCCGGGCGGGCGGGTGGACCCGGAAGACGTGGACGTGGTCGACGCCGCGCTGCGCGAGGCGCAGGAAGAGGTGGACCTGCCGCGCGGCCACGTCGACGTGATCGGCCAGCTGCCGGTGTACGTGACGGGCACGCAGTTCATCATCACGCCCGTGGTGGCGGTGGTGCGGCCGGGCTTCGTGCTGCACCCCAACCCCGACGAGGTGGCGCACGCGTTCGAGGTGCCGCTGTCCTTTCTGATGAACCCGGCGCACCACCGCCGCCACCGGCTCGAATGGCAGGGCCACGTGCGCGAGTGGTACTCGATGCCCTACGTCGAGCGCGTGCGTGTCGAGCCCGGCACCGGCGAATCGCCGCCCACGCCCGACAGCGAGATCGAGCGCTACATCTGGGGCGCCACGGCGGGCATGTTGCGCAACTTCTACAGGTTCCTCTCGGCGTGACCACGCGCCGCGGGGCGGCGCGGGGCACGCTGGCTATCATGAAGGCCGACATGACGCACACGGCTTTCGCATCTTCATGAGCTGCGCCCATCCCTGGCCACGCCAGCCAACGCCGTGACCTCGACGCGCGCTGGCGGCTGGCGTTGCCCTCCCTTGCGGGAAGAGGCCGCGCAGCGGCTTGGGGGCGCCTGACATGGCTTTCTTTGCCATAGCGCTCGCCCTGCTGCTCGAGCAGGTGCGCCCGCTGGCCGAGGACCACCCGGCGGTGCAGAGCCTGCGCCGCTGGCTGCGCCTGGTGGGCCGCAACGTCGACGCGGGCGGGCTGCAGCACGGCTGGCTGGCCTGGGCGCTGGCGGTGGGCGTGCCCACGCTGGGCGTGATCGCCGTGCACGGGTTGCTGAACTGGCTGGGCGGCTGGCCGCTGGTGCTGCTGTGGAGCGTGGCGGTGCTGTACCTCACGCTGGGGTTCCGCCAGTTCAGCCACCACTTCACCGGCATCCGCGACGCGCTGGAAGCGGGCGACGAGGAGCGTGCCCGCACCCTGCTGGCGCGCTGGCAGCAGGTGGACGCCAGCAGCGTGCCGCGCAGCGAGATCGTGCGCCACGTGATCGAGGTGTCGGTGCTGGCCGCGCACCGCCACGTGTTCGGCGTGCTGGTGTGGTACTGCATCGGCGCCATGCTGGGCCTGGGGCCGGCGGGCGCGGTGTTCTACCGCAATGCCGAGTACGGCGCGCGCTACTGGCGCCGCAAGTCCGAGGCGGCCGACCACCCCACCAGCCCCGCGCTGCGCGCCGTGGCCGACGCCGCCTGGCACGCCATCGACTGGCTGCCGGCGCGCGCCACGGCGCTGGGCTTTGCCATCGTCGGCAGCTTCGAGGACGCCATCGACGTGTGGCGCAACCACGCCATGCGCTTTGCCGACGGCAACGACGGCGTGATCCTGGCCGCCACGGCCGGTGCCATCGGCGTGCGGCTGGGCGGCGCGTCGCTGCGGCCGCTGTCGGCCGATGCCGTGGGCCAGCCGCTGTCGGCGCCCGGCGCCGCGGCCGGCGAGGGCCTGCCGGGCGTGGCTGCCCGCACCGCGCACTTGACCCAGGTGGTGGGGCTGGTGTGGCGCACGGTGGCGCTGTGGCTGCTGCTGCTGGTGCTGCTGACGCTGGCGCGCGTGCTGGCCTGATGGCCGGTTCTTGGGGTCAAATCGGGCTTCAGCGCCCGTCCATAAAGCGCGAGCAGCTATGTTAATAATAGCTATCCAGCGGCCTTGGCCGCCGCCACCAGATGCTCCACCAGCAGCCGCGCCGCCGGCGTCAGCGCCTCGGGGTCGCGGCAGGCGATGGCAAAGCGCCGCTGCGCCCAGGCGTCGGTGAGCGGGGTCACGCGCAGCTCGAAGGCCTCGGCATACGGTGCCGACAGCTCGGCCGGCAGGATGGCGATGGCCAGGCGCGAGCGCACCACGCGCAGCGCGGCGTCGAAGGTGGCGGCCACCACGCGGTAGCGGATCGGCTGCCCGGCCAGCGCGGCGGCGCGCTGCAGCATCACCTGCACCGCGCTTTCGGGCGGCAGGCTGACCTGTTCGTAGGGCAGGGTGTCGGCCAGCGCCAGGCGTTTGCGGCGCGCCAGTGCGTGGCCGGGCGGCATCACCACGGCCAGCCGGTCGCCGCGCCAGGGCCAGTGGTGCAGGCCGCGCAGGTCGGCGGCGTCCCAGCAGATGCCGAGCGACGCGCTGCCTTCGCGCACCGCGCGCAGCACCTGGGTGCTCACGGCCTCCTCCATGTCGATGCGGATGTGCTGGTGGCCGGGCGCCTTCAGAAAGGCCGCCACGTCGTCGGCCAGCGATTCGGCGATGGCCGACTGCGTGGCCAGCACGCGCACGTGGCCGCGCACGCCCGCCGCGTAGCCGGCCATGTCGCGTTCGATCTGCGCCGCGCGGGCGAGCAGGGCGCGCGCGTGCTCCAGCAGTGTTTCGCCGGCGGGCGTGGGCGCCACGCCGTGGCGGCGGCGCACCAGCAGCGGCGTGCCCACGGTGTCTTCCAGCGCCGCCAGCCGCTTGCTGATGGCCGAGCCGACGATGGCCTGCTGCTCGGCCGCGCGGGCGATGTTGCGCGCTTCGCAGACCGCAACGAACAGGCGCAGTGATGTGAGGTCGAGGTCGCGCATGGTGTGATGTTCCAGATCGGAACTTTAAGGCTTCCAGAATAGATTTTGTGATTGATCAGGGAATACCTAGACTCTGCGCAAACCAGAAGATGAAGGAGACACCATGAGCGCCTCCACGCTCCCCGCCCGCGCCGTGATCCGCGAAGTCGGCCTGCGCGACGGCCTGCAGGCCATTGCCCGCACGCTGCCGACCGAGCAGAAGAAAGCCTGGCTGCACGGTGCGCACGCCGCCGGCCAGCGCGAGATCGAGGTCGGCTCCTTCGTGCCGGCCAAATACCTGCCGCAGCTGGCCGACACGACCGAGCTGGTGGCCTACGGCAAGACGCTGCCCGGCCTGTTCGTGTCGGTGCTGGTGCCCAACCTGCGCGGGGCCGAGGCGGCCATCGCCGCGCAGGCCGACCTGATGCTGCTGCCGCTGTCGGCCAGCCACGCGCACAGCCTGGCCAACCTGCGCAAGACACCCGACGAGGTGGTGGCCGAGGTGGCGCGCATCCGCGCCGCGCGCGATGCGGCGGGCTCGAAGACGCTGCTGGAAGGCGGCATGAGCACGGCCTTCGGCTGCACCATCCAGGGCGAGGTGAAGCACAGCGAAGTGCTGCGCCTGCTGCAGGCCCTGCTCGATGCCGGCTGCGACCGCGTGAGCTGGCCGACACCGTGGGCTATGCCGACCCGGCGGCGGTGGCGCGCCTGTTCGAGGCCGCGCGCAAGCTGGCGGGCGACAGGCTGTGGGCCGCGCACTTCCACGACACGCGCGGGCTGGGCCTGGCCAACGTGTACGCCGCGCTGCAGACCGGCATCACGCGCTTCGACGCCTGCCTGGCCGGCATCGGCGGCTGCCCGCACGCGCCGGGCGCCAGCGGCAACGTCAGCACCGAAGACCTGGCCTGGATGCTGCGCAGCATGGGCATCGACACGGGCCTGGACATCGACGCGCTGCTGGCGCTGCGCCAGCAGGTGGCCGGCTGGCTGCAGGGCGAGGCGCTGCACGGCACGCTGTGGCGCGCGGGTTTGCCCAAGACATTGCAGGCGCATCAATAAAGATAGCTGCTTGCGCTTGATATATAAGAAATTCAGATGGTTTTTATATGAAAATGGCTTGAGCAGGGCGCAAGCAGCTATCATTTTCTTCAAGTTTGACCACCACCCGGAACCCGACCAGCGCATGAACCCATCCACCCCGCACACGGCACGCCGACCCCTCGAAGGCCTGCGCGTGGTCGAATTCACCCACATGGTCATGGGCCCCACCTGCGGGCTGGTGCTGGCCGATCTGGGGGCCGAGGTCATCAAGGTCGAGCCCATCGAGGGCGACCGCACGCGCCACCTGCTGGGCGCGGGCGCGGGCTTCTTCCCGATGTTCAACCGCGGCAAGAAAAGCATTGCCATCGACCTGCACCAGCCCGAGGGCGCCGCCGTGGCGCGCCGGCTGGCCGCCAGCGCCGACGTGGTGGCCGAGAACTTCAAGCCCGGCACGATGAAGAAATACGGGCTCGACTACGCCGCGCTGTCGCAGGTGAACGAGCGCCTGATCTACGTCAGCCTGAAGGGCTTTCTGCCCGGCCCCTACGAACACCGCACCGCGCTCGACGAGGTGGTGCAGATGATGGGCGGCCTGGCCTACATGACGGGCCGCCCGGGTGACCCGCTGCGCGCCGGGACCAGCGTGAACGACATCATGGGCGGCATGTTCGGCGCCATCGGCGCGCTGGGCGCGCTGGTGCAGCGCGGCATCACCGGCAAGGGGCAGGAAGTGCAGAGCGCGCTGTTCGAGAACAACGTGTTCCTGGTCGGCCAGCACATGCTGCAATACGCCATCACCGGCCAGCCGGCCGCGCCCATGCCCGAGCGCATCAGCGCCTGGGCGGTGTACGACGTGTTCACGGTGAAGGACGGCGAGCAGATCTTCCTGGCCGCGGTGAGCGATGCGCAGTGGCGCACCTTCTGCGATGCGCTGGGCTTTGGCGACCTGCGCGACCGGCCCGAATACGCCACCAACAACGAGCGCGTGCGCCAGCGGCCGACGCTGCTGCCCGTGCTGCGCGAGCGCCTGGCCACGCGCAGCGCGGCCGAACTGGCAGCGCTGTTCGAGCGCGCCGGCCTGCCGTTCGCACCCATCCGCAAGCCCGAGGAACTGTTCGACGACGAGCACCTGCAGGCCACCGGCGGGCTGGCCGACATCACGCTGACCGACGGTGCGCGCGCCGGCCAGACCACGCAGACCACGCTGCTGCCCTTCACCCTGGCGGGCGAACGCCTGGGCGTCGGCGCGCAGCCGCCGCGCATGGGTGCCGATACGGCGGCGGTGCTGGCCGAGATCGGCTACGCTGCTTCAGAAATAGAAGCGCTTCGCGCCGGCCACGCGGTCGCCTGAGGCCGATTTCGTTCAAATAACCACCTGGAGACACCGAACATGAGCACCCATCGTTCAAACCCCACGCGCCGCGCCGCGCTGTCCGCACTGACCGCGCTGGCCGCACTGGCCGGTGGCGGCCTGCCGCTGGCCGCGCAGGCGCAGGCCAACACCGTCAAGCTGGTGCTGCCCAACGCGGCCGGCTCGGGCGTCGACACCATCGCACGCGCCGCCCAGGCCGCGCTGGCCAAGGCGCTGGGCCAGTCGGTGGTGGTCGACAACCAGCCCGGCGCCAGCGGCGTGATCGGCCTGCAGGCGCTGAACCGCGCCGCGCCCGACGGGCAGACCTTCTCCATCGTCAGCAACAACGTCGTCATCCTGCCGCACGTGCTCAAAAGCGTGCCGTTCAGGATGCCGGACGACTTCACGCCGATTGCCGTGATCGGCGCCACGCCGCTGGTGCTGGTGGCCAACCCGGCCAAGGTGGCGGCCAGCAACAGCAAGGAGTTCGTCGCGCTGCTCAAGGCCAGGCCCGACGGCTACAACTTTGCCAGCGGCGGCACCGGCACCATCCTGCACCTGGCGGCCGAGATGTTCCTGGACGAAGCCAAGGTGCAGGCCCGGCACATCCCCTACAAGGGCGTGGGCCAGATGGTGACCGACCTGCTGGGCGGGCAGGTGGACTTCGGCGTGCTGGGCATCAACGTGGCACTGCCGCACATGCAGACCGGCGCGCTGAAGGCGATCGGCGTGTCCAGCGCGGCGCGCAGCCCCGCCGCGCCCAACCTGCCCACCTTTGCCGAACAGGGCCTGCCCGGCTACGTGGTCGACGGCTGGATCGCCGTGCTGGGGCCGAAGAACCTGCCCGCCGCGCAGGTCAAGCGCATGCACGACGCGCTGGTGGCCGCCTTCGACGCGCCCGAGGTGAAGGAAGCCATGGCCAAGCAGGGCAACGTGATCCACGTCAGCACGCCCGAGCAGGCGCTGGCCACCTTCCGCCAGGAGGGCGCGCGCTTTGGCGAGCTGGTGAAGAAGGCGGGCGTGACGGCGCAGTAAACACTGCCGAAGCATCACGCCACGCTAGGGTTATTCCCAAGCAGATCGCACCGGGCAACAGGCAAAAAGTGCACATCGGTCGATAGAATTAACCGACCGATCGGTCAGCTTATGGCTTGGTGCCATCGGGCGGCACTGTCACACCGCCCCTGACCGGTTTCATTTTTCTGTCTGGAGACAACCCCATGAAGTTGAAGAAGTTGGCGCTGCTCGGCGCCGCCGTGCTGGGCTTTTCGACGGCCGCGCTGGCCGAGATCACCGTCGGCGTCACCGTGTCGGCCACCGGCCCGGCCGCCTCGCTGGGCATTCCCGAGCGCAACACCTTCGCGCTGATGCCCAAGACCATCGCCGGCCAGCCCGTCAACTACATCGTGCTGGACGATGCCTCCGACACCACGCAGGCCGTCACCAACACGCGCCGCCTGATCAGCGAGCGCAAGGTCGACGTCATCATCGGCTCGTCCACCACGCCCAACTCGCTGGCCATGATCGACGCCGTGGCCGAGGCCAAGACGCCGATGATCTCGATCGCCGCCTCGGCCGCCATCATCGAGCCGCAGGACGAGAAGAAGCGCTGGGTGTTCAAGACGCCGCAGAACGACATCATGATGGCCCTGGCCATTGCCGACCACATGGCCAGCAACGGCGTCAAGACGGCGGCCTACATCGGCTTTGCCGACGCCTATGGCGAGGGCTGGTACCGCGAATTCTCGAAGGCGCTGGAGCTGAAGAAGATCCAGCTGGTGGCCAACGAGCGCTTCTCGCGCACCGACACCGCCGTCACCGGCCAGGTGCTGAAGATCATGGCCGCCAAGCCCGACGCGGTGCTGGTGGGCGGCTCCGGCACGCCCGCCGCGCTGCCGCAGAAGACGCTGAAGGAGCGCGGCTACACCGGCAAGTACTACCAGACGCACGGCGTGGCCAACGCCGACTTCCTGCGCGTGGGCGGCAAGGACGTGGAAGGCACCTACCTGCCCGCCGGCCCGGTGCTGGTGGCCGAGCAGCTGCCGGCCAGCAACCCGGTGCGCAAGGCGGCCACCGAATACGTCAAGGCCTACGAGGGCGCGCACGGCAAGGGCACGGTCTCGGGCTTCGGCGCCCACGCCTGGGATGCCGGCCTGATCCTGCAGGCCGCCGTGCCCGCGGCGCTGAAGAAGGCCAAGCCCGGCACGCCCGAGTTCCGCGCCGCGCTGCGCGACGCGCTGGAAAACGACGTCAAGGAGGTGGCCGGCGCGCACGGCATCTTCAACATGTCGCCCAAGGACCACCTGGGCCTGGACCAGCGCGCCCGCGTGATGGTCAGGATCGAAAACGGCCAGTGGAAGTACCAGCCCTGATCGTTTGATGTCAAAATGAGCTGCAGCGCTTGCTGGAAAAGCGCAGGTAGCTACAACAACAATAGCAAAAGGCGCCCGCGGAATCTCGGTTCCGCAGTGGGCGTCGTTTTGCCGAGGCGGGACGCATGGATTCTCAGATCGCGCTGATGCTGGCGCAGGACGGCGTGGTGAACGGCGCCGTGTACGGACTGATGGCGCTGGCCCTGGTGCTGGTGTTTTCGGTCACGCGGGTCATCTTCATTCCCCAGGGCGAGTTCGTCGCCTATGCGGCGCTGGCCATGGCGGCGCTGCAGACAGGCAAGGTGCCGCCCATCATCTGGATGCTGCTGACCATGGCCGCGCTGACGCTGGCCGTGGAGGGCTGGCGCCACCTGCGCGGCACGCGCGTGGCCTGAAGCCGACGCTGGTCTGGGCCGTGCTGCTGCCGTTGATTGCCGTGGCCCTGGTGTGGGGCCTCAAGCCCACGTCGCAGTTCGGGCAGACGCTGGCGGTGCTGGCGCTGATCGTGCCCATGGGGCCGCTGGTGTACCGCCTGGCGTTCCGCCCGCTGGCGCACGCCACGGTGCTGATCCTGCTGATCGTGTCGGTGGCGCTGCACCTGGCCATGATGGGCCTGGGGCTGTTCTTCTTCGGCGCCGAGGGCTCGCGCACCACGCCGATGTCCGAGGCGCGCTGGGATCTGGGCGGGCTGCCGGTCACCGGGCAGTCGCTGGTGGTCATCGGCACGGCCATCGTGCTGGTGGTGCTGATGTTCCTGTTCTTCGAGCGCTCCATCATCGGCAAGGCGCTGCGCGCCACCGCCATCAACCAGACCGGCGCGCGGCTGATGGGCATCCCGACCGAGCTGTCGGGCGACCTGAGCTTTGCGCTGGCGGCGCTGATCGGCGCCGTCTGCGGCATCCTGATCGCGCCCATCACCACCATCTATTTCGACACCGGCTTCCTGATCGGCCTGAAGGGCTTCGTGGCCGGCATCATCGGCGGGCTGTCGAGCTACCCGCTGGCGCTGGCCGGCGCGCTGCTGGTGGGCCAGCTCGAATCGTTCTCGTCGTTCTGGGCCAGCGCGTTCAAGGAAGTCATCGTGTTCACCCTGATCATCCCGGTGCTGTGGTGGCGCTCGATCAACACGCACCACGTGGAGGACGAGGAATGACCTCCAGGCACGTCACGTGGATCTTCATCGCGCTGCTGGCGCTGGCCTGGGGCTTTCTGCCGCCGTTCACCGTCACGCTGCTGAACTACATCGGCCTGTACTCGATGGTGGCCGTGGGGCTGGTGCTGCTGACCGGCGTGGGCGGCATGACCTCGTTCGGCCAGGCGGCCTTCGTCGGCCTGGGGGCGTATGCCACGGCCTGGGTCAGCGGCAACCCGCAGGTCGGCGAGGCGCTGGCCGCCATTCCGCCCGGCCTGCTGCCGTGGCTGGGGCTGCTGCTGGGGCTGGCGGTGACGGCGCTGGTGGCCTGGGCGCTGGGCGCGGTCACGCTGCGCCTGTCGGGCCACTACCTGCCGCTGGGCACCATCGCCTGGGGCCTGAGCCTGTACTACATCTTCGGTAACCTGCAGGTGCTGGGCGGCCACACCGGGCTGGCGGGGCTGCCGTCGCTGGGCCTGTTCGGGCTCGACATGACCTCGCCGCGCGTGCTGGGCGTGTTCATCTGGGCCTTGCTGCTGGTCATGATCTGGGCGCTGCACAACCTGCTGGATTCGCGCGAGGGCCGGGCCATCCGCTCGCTCAAGACCGGCCGCGTGATGGCCGAGTCGATGGGCGTCGACACGGCGCGCCAGCGCATCAAGCTGTTCGTGCTGGCGGCGCTGCTGGCGGCGGTGTCGGGCTGGCTGTATGCGCACCTGCAGCGCTTCGTCAACCCCACGCCGTTCAACCTCAACATCGGCATCGAATACCTGTTCATGGCCGTGGTGGGCGGCTCGGGCTACCTGTGGGGCGCGGTGCTGGGCGCCACTCTCATCACGCTGCTGAAGGCCGAGCTGCAGGACTGGCTGCCCAAGCTGCTGGGCACCAGCGGCAATTTCGAGATCGTGGTGTTCGGCCTGCTGATGCTGCTGGTGCTGCAGCGCGCCGCCGACGGCCTGTGGCCGCTGATCGCCGGTGCCACGCGCCGCTTCATCCAGCCGGCCCAGCGCGGCGGCAAGCAGGCGGCGGCCGCGCCACTGGCGCAGCGCGCGCTGCCGGCGCTGGGCACCGTGGTGCTGGATGCCAGCGACGTGACCAAGCGCTTCGCCGGCCTGGTGGCCAACAACGCCGTCAACCTGGACGTGAAGGCCGGCGAGGTGCACGCGCTGATCGGCCCCAACGGCGCCGGCAAGAGCACCTTCTTCAACATGATCTCGGGCGTGGACGACCCCACCACCGGCACCGTCAGCCTGATGGGCCAGCCCATGGCAGGCAAGCCCTCGCGCGCGTTCGCCAGGCTGGGCCTGGGCCGCACCTTCCAGCACGTGCGCCTGCTGGGCCAGCGCAGCGTGCTCGAGAACGTGGCCCTGGGCGCGCACCTGCGCGGCCAGCGCGGCTGGGTGGCGGCCATGCTGCGCACTGACCGCGCCGAAGAGGCCGCCCTGCTGGCCGAGGCGCGCCGCCAGATCGAGCGCTGCGGCCTGCTCGACTACATCGACACGCCGGCCGCCTCGCTGCCGCTGGGGCAGCAGCGCATCGTCGAAATCGCGCGGGCGCTGGCCGGCCAGCCCAGCCTGCTGCTGCTGGACGAGCCGGCCGCCGGCCTGCGCCACCTCGAGAAGCAATCGCTGGCCAAGCTGCTGTCGCAGCTGCGCGCCGAGGGCTTGGCCATTCTGGTGGTGGAACACGACATGGAATTCGTCATGAACCTGGCCGACCGGGTGACGGTGCTGGAGTTCGGCACCGTCATCGCCAGCGGCACGCCCGCTGCCGTGCAGGCCGATCCGCGCGTGCTGGCCGCCTATCTGGGGGTGACCTGTGAGCAAGCCCCTGCTGGAACTTGAAAACTTCTCCGTCTGCTACGGCCCGGTGGAAGCCGTGCACCAGGTGGCGCTGACGGTGGGCGAGGGCGAGATCGTCACCGTCATCGGCCCCAACGGCGCCGGCAAATCCACGCTGCTGAACGCCATCATGGGCCTGCTGGGCTCCAGCGGCACGCTCAGGCTGGGCGGACAGCCGATGGCGCGGCCGAGCGTCGAGGCCATGGTGGACGCCGGCGTTGGCCTGGTGCCCGAAAAGCGCGAGCTGTTCGGCGAGATGTCGGTTGAGGACAACCTGCTGCTGGGCGGCTTTGCGCGCTGGCGGCGCGGCCAGCGCGACCAGAAGGAGCGCATGGCCGAGGTGTTCAAGCTCTTCCCGCGCATGCAGGAGCGCCGCGCGCAGATGGCGTCCACGCTGTCGGGCGGCGAGCGCCAGATGCTGGCCATCGGCCGCGCGCTGATGGCGCGCCCGCGCCTGCTGATGCTGGACGAGCCCTCGCTGGGACTGGCGCCGCTGATCGTGCGCGAGGTGCTGAACATCGTCGCCTCGCTGCGCGACATGGGTGTGTCGGTGCTGCTGGTCGAGCAGAACGCGCGCGCCGCGCTGAACGTGGCCGACCGCGGCTACGTGCTGGAGATGGGCGAGGTGGCGCTGACCGGCGCGGCGGGCGAGCTGATGCACGACCGGCGCGTGATCGAAACCTATCTGGGCGTGGGCGGAAACAAAGCTCCCCTGAGGCGCCTGCGGCGCCTTCCCCTGAGAGGGACGACGCTCTTGCCCGGGGGACCCCGGGCACGGCGTCCTGTCGTGGCC
Source organism: Ottowia beijingensis (assembly GCF_013423955.1). Classification (GTDB taxonomy): domain Bacteria; phylum Pseudomonadota; class Gammaproteobacteria; order Burkholderiales; family Burkholderiaceae_C; genus Ottowia; species Ottowia beijingensis. Next base: position 3,436,123 of record NZ_JACCKX010000001.1, read on the forward strand.
TGCTCCGCGGCCATTGCGGAGGCTTGCTGCGCAGCCTTCAGGGTATCAATAAAGATAGCTGGTTGCGCTTGTCCTGAGTGGTTTTCAGATGGTTTTCATATTGAAATCAAGGTGCAGGGGGCGCAAGCAGTTATCAAATTGATGAACATCCGGCTTCGATACATTCGAACCATCTGTCGTTTTTCTGGCATTCACGGAGACTTCCCATGACCCAACTTCAAAGCTACATCGCCGGCCGCTGGATCGGCAGCCAGCCCGCGCAGGCGCTGCGCAGCGCCATCGACGGCGCGGTGGTCGCGCACACGCACGACGAGGCCATCGACTTCGGCGAGGCGCTGCACTACGCCCGCACCACGGGCCTCGCCGCCATGCGCCAGACCGACTTCCAGCAGCGCGCCGGCATGCTGAAGGCCCTGGCCAAGTACCTGGGCGAGCGCAAGGAGGAGATGTACGCGCTGTCGTTCCACACCGGCGCCACGCGCACCGACGGCTGGGTCGACATCGAGGGCGGCACGGGCACGCTGTTCGCCTACGCCAGCATGGCCAAGGAGCTGCCCCCAGCCGGCAACCTGTGGCACGAAGGCCCGCAGGTGCCGCTGGGCAAGACTGGCGCCTTCGCCGGCACGCACGTGCTGGTGCCGCGCGGCGGCGTGGCGGTACACATCAACGCCTTCAACTTCCCCGTGTGGGGCCTGCTGGAGAAATTCGCGCCCACCTTCCTGGCCGGCATGCCCTGCATCGGCAAGCCGGCCACGGCCACCAACTTCCTGACCGAGAAGCTGGTGCGCCTGGTCAACGACTCCGGCATCCTGCCCGAGGGCGCGCTGCAGCTCGTCATCGGCGGCACGGGCGACCTGCTGAACCGGCTGGATGTGCGCGACGTGGTCACCTTCACCGGCTCGGCCGACACGGCGGCCAAGCTGCGTGTCACGCCCAACCTGGTGGCCAAGAGCATTCCGTTCAACGCCGAGGCCGACTCGCTGAACTGCGCCATCTTGGCGCCCGACGTGACGACTGACGACGAGGAGTTCGACCTGTTCGTGAAGGAAATCGCGCGCGAGATGACGCAGAAGGCGGGCCAGAAGTGCACCGCCATCCGCCGCGCGCTGGTGCCGGCTGACAAGATCGACGCCGTCGCCGCCAAACTCAAGGAGCGCCTGGCCAAGACCACCGTGGGCGATCCGCGGCTGGAGAACGTGCGCATGGGCGCGCTGGCCTCCAAGGCGCAGCAGGCCGACGTGGCCGAGCGCGTGGCCACGCTGCGCCAGGGTGCCGAGGTGGTGTTCGGCGGCGGCGGCGAAGGTTTTGCGCCGGTGGGCGAGGGCGTGGGCGAGGGCGCCTTCTTCCAGCCCACGCTGCTGCTGGCGCGCGATCCGCAAGGCCATGCCGCGCACGATGTCGAGGCCTTCGGCCCCGTCAGCACGCTGATGCCCTATAACGGCATCGACGAGGCCATCGCGCTGGCCGCCAAGGGGCAGGGCAGCCTGGCCGGCACGCTGGTGACCAAGGACAGCGCCACCGCCGCCCAGGCCATTGCCGAACTCGCGTCGATGCACGGCCGCCTGCAGGTGCTCGACCGCGTGGCCGCGCCCGAATCCACCGGCCACGGCTCGGCGCTGCCGTACCTCAAGCACGGCGGCCCCGGCCGTGCGGGCGGCGGTGAGGAACTGGGCGGCCTGCGCGCCGTCAAGCACCTGATGCAGCGCGCGGCGGTGCAGGGTTCGCCCGCCATGCTGGCGGCGGTGACGGGCGACAATGCTGCGTAACTATTGTTTTGATAGCTGCCAGCGCTTGCTGCGCGGGCGCTGAAGGCCGAAAAGGCTTGATAGCGTGAGAAAAGCCGCCGTTCCTGCAACGGCGGCTTTTTCTGGCCGGGGTGTGCGAAAGTCCCCACCAAATTTCCGACTAAAGTGCTCTGTCATTCTTGACTTGCTTCAAGGACGCCCCATGGGCGGCTTCCTACGCTATGCGGGTTACTACCAAAAGCGAGCGAGGAAACGGTCATGAGCACTAACTCATCCGGCGGCTTCACCAAGGAGATGGCGCGCAACATCTTCTACGGTGGGTCGCTGTTTTTCATTCTGGTCTTCGTGGGGCTGGTGTTCCACTCCGAGCGCGTCATCCCCGAGCGGTCCAACAACGCCGCGCTGACCGAGGCCGTGGTGCGCGGCAAGCACGTGTGGGAGACCAACCAGTGCATCGGCTGCCATTCGCTGCTGGGCGAGGGCGCCTACTTCGCGCCCGAGCTGGGCAACGTGTACCAGCGCCGCGGTGGCGACGCCTCGGGTGGCCTCTTCATCAAGGCCTGGATGAAGGCGCAGCCCACCGGCACGCCGGGCCGCCGCCAGATGCCCAACTTCAACCTGACCGAGCAGCAGCTCGACGACCTGGTCGAGTTCCTGAAGTGGACCAACGGCATCAACACTGACAAGTGGCCGCCGAACATCGAGGGTTGATCCCGAGGAGGACATTCATCATGGCAAACATCCCAACCCTCAAGTACCAGTCGCAGGCGGTCGCCAAGCCGTACTTCATCGCCGCCATCGGCCTGTTCATCGGGCAGATCATCTTCGGCGTGGTGATGGGCATCCAGTACATCTACGGCGACTTCCTGTTCCCGGCCATCCCGTTCAACGTGGCCCGCATGGTGCACACCAACCTGCTCATCGTGTGGCTGCTGTTCGGCTTCATGGGCGCGGCCTACTACATGGTGCCCGAAGAGGCCGAGACCGAGCTGTACAGCCCCAAGCTGGCGCTGCTGATGTTCTGGGTCTTCCTCGTCGCGGGCGCCGCCACCGTCCTGGGCTACCTGCTGGTGCCCTACGCCAAGCTGGCCGAGATGACCGGCAACGATCTTCTGGCCACGATGGGGCGCGAGTTCCTCGAGCAACCCTTGCCGACCAAGGTGGGCATCGTTATCGTGGCGCTGGCCATGCTGTTCAACGTCAGCATGACCTACCTGAAGGGCCGCAAGACGACCATCACCACGGTGCTGCTGCTCGGCCTGTGGGGCCTGGCGCTGCTGTTTTTGTTCGCCTTCGTCAACCCGGCCAACCTGGTGCGCGACAAGATGTACTGGTGGTGGGTGGTGCACCTGTGGGTGGAAGGCGTGTGGGAGCTGATCCTGGCCGCCATCCTGGCCTACGTGCTGATCAAGACCACCGGCGTCGACCGCGAGGTGGTCGACAAGTGGGTCTACGTGATCATCGCCTTCGCGCTGTTCACCGGCATCCTGGGCACCGCGCACCACTACTACTTCATCGGTCTGCCGGGCTACTGGCACCTGGTGGGCAACATCTTCTCGTCGCTGGAGCCGATCCCCTTCTTCCTGATGACCATGTTCGCCTTCCGCATGGTGCAGCGCCGCCGCCGCGACCACGCCAACCAGGCCGCCGTGCTGTGGGCCGTGGGCTGCGCGGTGCTGGGCTTTCTGGGCGCGGGCGTGTGGGGCTTCCTGCACACGCTGAGCTTCGTGAACTACTACACCCACGGCTCGCAGATCACGGCATCGCACGGGCACCTGGCGTTCTACGGCGCCTACGTGCTGGTGGTCATCGCCGTCATCAGCTACGCCATGCCGCAGCTGCGCGGGCGCATCGCCAACAGCCACAAGGCGCAGTCGGTGGAGATGTGGTCGTTCTGGGTCATGAGCATCGGCATGGGCGTGATGGTGCTGGCGCTCACCGGCGCCGGCATCCTGCAGGTGTGGCTGCAGCGCATGCCCACCGAAGGCGCCATGCCCTTCATGGCCGCGCAGGAGCAGGTGGTGTTCTTCTACTGGATGCGCCTGTGGGGCGGCGTGGCCTTCCTGGCGGGCCTGATCATGTATGTGTGGAGCTTCTTCATCGGCGGTGCCCCGGCCGAGGAAGTGCTGGGCTCGCGCCGTGGCGGCCTGATGGCCAGCCCCGCGCAGCGCCGCCTGAAGCACGACTGATCACCCCGCTGATCGCCTGACCCTCGCCGCTGCGCCGCGGCTTCGATGAAAAAACCTTCATCGGGGCCGCGCCAGCGGCGAAACTGTTTCTCATGACCGCAGAAAACCCCATGTACCGAGCCGATTCCGCCAGCCAGGCCGCGCCCGCCATCCCGTTCTATGCCGAGCAGGCCGGCGAATGCCGCCTGTTCGAGCACGCCTTCCAGCAGCGCCTGCCGGTGCTGCTGAAAGGCCCCACCGGCTGCGGCAAGACGCGCTTCGTCGAACACATGGCCGCGCGCCTGGGCCGCCCGCTCATCACCGTGAGCTGCCACGACGACCTGACGGCCGCCGACCTGGTGGGCCGCCACCTGATCGGCGACGGCAACACGGTGTGGAACGACGGCCCGCTGGCGCGCGCCGTGCGCACCGGCGCCATCTGCTATCTCGACGAGGTGGTGGAGGCGCGCAAGGACACCACCGTGGTGCTGCACCCGCTGGCCGACGACCGCCGCGTGCTGCCCATCGAGCGTACGGGGAAGAGCTGCAGGCGCCGCCCGGCTTCATGCTGGTAGTGTCGTACAACCCCGGCTACCAGAACCTGCTGAAAAGCCTGAAACCCAGCACGCGCCAGCGCTTCGTGGCGCTGACCTTCGACTACCCTGAACCCGAGATCGAGCGGCGCATCATCGAGGCCGAATCCGGCGCCGACGAACGCCTGGCGCACCGCCTGGTGCGGCTGGCCACGGCCCTGCGCCGCCTGACCGACCAGGACCTGGAAGAAACCGTCAGCACGCGCCTGCTGGTGGTGGCCGCGCGGCTCATCGTTTCCGGCCTGCCCGAGCAAGACGCCTGCCGCGCCGCCATCGTCGACGCCCTGACCGACGACCCCGACACCGCCGCCGCGCTGGACGAGGTGGTGCAGGCGGTGATCACGGAATGAGTGCCTTACTCCCGCAACGGCGTATCCGATCCGTCGGCCGCGGAGCAGGCCATGCCAGTGAACGCCGTGGCGGGACCTGTGCCGGCCACTGGCGTTGTCCCCCTCCCATCGGAGAGGGAAGGCGCGTCAGCGCCTCAGGGGGTGTAGTGGAAGAATGGGTTGGCGAACGCTGGCACCGCTTCATCGCGCGGGTGGCGGATGCGACTTATCCGGAAGCTGCGGTGCCGCTGGAGCAGGTGCAGCGCGCGGTGCAGATGCTGTTTCGCGCCGGCGGTGGCGATGCGCTGGTGCGCGTGGTGCCCGCCACGGCGCAGAAGGTGGGCGGCCCGCGGGGCTGGCTACAGAAGATGGCCGGCGCGGGCGAGCGCGCCCCACGCCCACGCTGGATGCGCAGACGCTGGCGCTGCCGCCGGTGCTGGCCGTGTTTCCGGATGTGCAGCTCAACCGCGACCTGTACCTGTGGCTGGCCGCCCAAGGCGCCTGTCACGTGGCCACGCCCGCCGGCTGGCTGGCCGACAACGTGGCCGCCACGCAGCGCGCGCTGCAGCGCTTTCCCGGCCTGCGTACACGCTATGCGCGCCTCGTGCAGGCGCACTTGGCGCAGCGCGCGGCGCCCTCGCGTCTGCAAGGCAGCGCGCGCGCCTGGAGCAGGCGGTGCAGGACGCGCTTCGTGCCTCCCTCCCGGAAGGTGGGAGCGGGCTGGCCCGCGATGACGGCACCTCGCCCCCACCAGCGCTGCATCGCAGGCAAGCCCGCTCCCACCGGCATCGGCCGTCGCGCCCACCACCATCGCGCCGGTCTGGCTGTGGCTGCAGGCGCTGCATGTGGGTGAGGATGCTGCAGAATCCGTAGCTGATGGCGCCGAGCCCGAGCTGCCCGAAGCCCGAAAGGAACCCGACAAGCCGGTGCAGCAGGACCACAAGCGCCGCCGCGCCCAGCGCACCGAGGACACCACCAGCAAGGACGGCCTGGTGATGTTCTTCCGTGCCGAATCCATCCTGAGCTGGAGCGAGTTCGTGCGCGTCAACCGCACCGGCGACGACGAGGACAACCAGGACTACAGCCGCGTGGCCGACGACATGGAGGAACTGCACATCGCCAACCGCAAGCCGGGCGAGTCGCTGGCCGCGCGCATCAAGTTCGACCTGGACCTGCCCAGCGCCAGCGCCGACGACCTGCCGGTGGGCGAGGGCGAGCCGCTGCCCGAGTGGGATTACAAGCGCCAGCAGCTGGTGGAAGGCCGCTGCCGCGCGCAACGCCTGCGCGCGCGCACCGAGCCGAAGGCGCCCGACGCCGCGGGTGCGGCCGCCAGCCCACCCGCCGGCGACGAGGCCGCCGCCGCATCGGCCGCGGAGACCGAGGCCGCGGCGCTGGCACGCCGCCTCAAGACCACCTCGCGCCAGGTGCGCCGCCGTTTCGAGGCCCTGCGCGCCGCGCCGCGCTGGCAGCACGGGCTGACGCAGGGCGACGAGCTGGACCTGGACGCCTGGGTGCGCCACCAGGTGGAGCGGCGCGATCGCGCGCACCGCCACACCGAATCGCCGGCCATCTTCTCGCGCCGCGTGCGCGCCGAACGCAGCCTGTCCACCGTGATCCTGGCCGACCTGTCGCTGTCGACCGACGCCTACGCCACGCAGACGGCGCGCGTGGTCGACCTGGTGCGCGACAGCCTGTTCGTGTTCGGCAACGCGCTGGAGGGCGTGGGCGACCCGTTCGAGATGCTGGGCTTTTCGTCGGTGCGCCGCGCCATCCGCATCCACGAGCTGAAGCGCTTTGGCGAACCGTGGAACGACGCCGCCCGCGCCCGCGTGGCCGCCATCAAGCCCGGCTTCTACACCCGCATGGGCGCCGCGGTGCGCTACGGCACCCAGCGCCTGGCCCAGCGGCCCGAGCGCCAGCGCCTGCTGCTGATCCTGTCGGACGGCAAGCCCAACGACCTGGACCACTACGAAGGCCGCCACGGGCTGGAAGACACGCGCCACGCCGTGCTGGCGGCGCGCGCGGCCGGCCTGGTGCCGTTCTGCGTCACCATCGACCAGGAGGCCAACCAGTACCTGCCGCGCCTGTTCGGCCTGCACGGCTACGCCCTGGTGCACCGGCCCGACCAGCTGGCGCGCGCGTTGACCCAGGTCTATGTGCGGCTCACGGCGGCTGTCAGATAGACTCGTCGGATCGCCCCAAGTTGGGGCGCGCGTGCTGCGCACTATCTGAAGGACGGCCTTGCCGTGGATCTCGAAAAATTCAATCTGCCCCGGTACCTCGCCACCCTGCCTCTGTTCTCGAACATGCGCGACGAGGAACTGCAACGCCTGGCCACGGGCTGCCAGTTGCGCCGCGTGGAGCGAGGCAAGGTGATTTTCGCGCCGGTGACCCGTGCCACGAGTTCCACGTCAACGTGCTCGGCCAGGTCAAGCTGTTCGTCATCTCCCCCACCGGCACCGAGAAGGTGGTCGAGCTGGCCGGCCCCGGCAACAGCTTTGCCGAGGCGGTGATGTTCATGGGCGTGCCCTACGTGCTGTCGGCGCAGACGCTGACCGACTCGCTCATCCTCAGCATCGAGAAGGACATGGTGCTGCGCGAGATCGGCGCCAGCCCCGAATTCGCGCTGCGCATGCTGGCGGGGCTGTCGCGCCGGCTGCACGGCCTGATCAAGGACGTGGAAGCCTACGCGCTGCACAGCGGCGTGCAGCGCGTCATCGGCTACCTGCTGGGCGACGACAACCTGGATGAAACCGAAAACGCGTCGCAGGCCATCACCGTGTCGCTGCCCGTCAGCAAGGCGGCCATCGCCTCGCGCCTGTCGCTCACGCCCGAATACTTCTCGCGCGTGCTCAACGAGCTGGAAACCGCCGGCCTGATCCATGTCGACAAGCGCGACATCCACATCACCGACACGGCGCGGCTGGCGAATTACCAGCCGCGGTGAGGGCGGGCGGGCCCTTGTCTGGATGCTTCAATAAAGATAGCTGCTTGCGCCTGATTTTAAACGATTTCAGGCTGTTTTCTATCTGAAATCCTTGTGTGGCGGGCGCAAGCAGCTATCAATATTGATTGATCATCCACCAATCCGGGATGATGCGCGGCACTCATCTGCTGTGGGCACGATGAAGCCCCTCGTCGCCAATCAAGCCATGTCGAGCGTGCCCGCCCGGCTTCAGTGCGACGTGCCCTCGGAGCGCGTGATCTTGTTGAACACGTTGTACTTGCCCACCGGCTTCTTCATCGGCAGGCGCTTCACTTCCTTGAACGTCGCCGCGTCGTAGACGATCAGCGCGCCGTCGTCCTCCCACAGGCTGGCCAGCGCGTGCCTGCCGTCCTTGTCGAACTCGATGTGCGCCAGCGTCTTGCCCGGCTCGCCCTTCACCTCGGCCACCGGCTGCAGCGTGCGCTTGTCGATGATGGTCATGATGTGCTTGGCCTTGGGCGCCATCATCGAATCGGTCCAGGCGTAGGGCGTGTTCTCGTGGCTGCGCATGAAGAAGCCGGGGCCGGGCGTGGCGATGTCCTTCACCAGCTTCCAGGTCTTCATGTCGATCACGCTGATCACGCCGTCCTGCAGGTTGGGGCTGGCCAGCACGCGCGTGCCGCCGTGGTCGAAGGTGATGCCCGAGCCCAGGTGCGGCATGCCGGCAATCGGCAGCGTGGCGATCTTGCGCCGCACGTCCAGGTTCACCACCTGCCCGCTGGGCGTGCCGTCGGCATGCGGGCGCGACGCGCCCAGCGCGTAGGCATAGTCCTGGCTGAAGAAGAAATCGTCCAGCGGCTCCTCCAGCGGCGTGCGGCGCACGCCGAGAAAGCCCGGCTTGGCGATCGCTTCGCCCATCTTGTAGTCGTGCACCAGCCCGTCGTAGATCGGCGGCGCCTTCGGGTCGTAGCTGATCTCCCACAGCTCGGGGATGTCCTTCAGCGCCACCACGAAGCTCTTGCGCGGCTCGGCGTCGTACACGGCCGACGCGCGCGAGCTCTTGCTGCCGTCGAGCAACTGCGCGGGGTAGGTGCGCTGGTGCTTCAGCTCGGCGTCGAACAGCACCACGGTGTGAGGCAGGTAGTTGGCCGCCATCACCCACTGGCCGTCGCCGCTGACGGCGATGTTGCGCATGTTGATGCCGGCGCGCACCTCGGCCACGGTCTTCAGGTTCCACAGGTCGAACTTGGTGATCCAGCCGTCGCGCGAGCCGAAGAACACGTAGCGCCCATCGGGCGTGAACTTGGGCCCGCCGTGCAGCGCAAAGCGGCTGGCGAAGCGGTGGATGGGCTCGAACCGGTCGCCATCGAGCAGGGTGACGTGGTGGTCGCCGCCTTCGACGACCACGAACAGGTTCATCGGATCGGCGGACCACTGCGGCTTGGCGGGCCAGGTCTTCCAGCCTTCGGTCTCCACGCGGCTGGCGGCGATGTCGGCCGTTTCCCAGGACGGCGCGGGCGTGACCGGCGTGTAGATCCAGTCCGTCAGGGCGGTGATTTCCTCGGGCTTCAGCGCGTCCTTGAACGGCAGCATCTGCGTCGCCGCGCGGCCGTCGCGGATCACCTGCAGCGCCTGCGGCTTGCGCAGCCGCGACAGGCTTTCGGGCAGCAGCGCCGGCCCCATGCCGCCCAGGCGCTGCTCGCCGTGGCAGCTGGCGCAGTGTTGCTGGTACAGGGCCTGCACGGCCGCGTTGGCCGGTGCGGCCGGCGCGGCGGCAGGGGTCTGGGCGGTGGTTGCAGCGCTGGCCGCAAGCAGGAAAGCCGCCAGTCCGGTACGGCGAATGACTTCAAAAACATAGCTGCTTGCGCTGGTGGGGTGGGCGTTAAAGCCCGATTGGATCATGAATCGGTGGGCACCAGTTCGATCACGCGGCGCTTGGACGAGAACGCCGTGGTCTCCACGCGCTCGTCGCTGCTTTCCACGCCGATCTCCTCGTCGGTCAGGTAGCAGCCCGGGTCTTCGGCCCAGGCGTCGCCCGTCACCTGCTGCGCGCGCACGCGGGTGTTGCCGCCACAGATGGCGAAGTACTGGCAGGCGCCGCAGCGGCCCGTGACGGGACGCGGCCTGGCCTTCAGGCCGGCCATCAGCGGGTCGCTGGTGTCGTGCCAGATGTCGGAGAACGGCCGCGCCTTGACGTTGCCCAGCGAGTAATGCCACCACATGGTGTCGGGGTGCACGTCGCCCACGTTGTCGATGTTGGCGATGTTGACGCCGGAGCTGTTGCCGCCCCAGGCCGTGAGGCGCTGGCGCACGTCGTCTGCCCAGCGCGGCAGGCGCTGCTCGACCCACTGCAGCAGGTACACGCCGTCGGCGTCGTTGTTGCCCGTGACGTACTCGTGGTTGCCGCCGGCCTGCGCGTCGGCCCAGGCGGTTTCGTACAGCAGATCCAGCGCCTGGCGCGTGGCCAGGTGGCGCGCGTCCTTGCCGCGGTGGATGTTGCCGCGCCCGGCGTAGTTGAGGTGGCTGAAGTAGAACTTGTCGACGCCCTCGTCCTTCATCAGCTGCAGCAGCTTGGGCAGGTCGAACGCGTTCAGCTCGGTCATGGTGAAGCGCAGGCCGACCTTGGTGCCGAGTTTCTGCAGATGCCGCACGGCGGCCAGGCTGCGGTCGAAGGCGCCTTCGAGCCGGCGGAACTTGTCGTGCGTGGCGCCGATGCCGTCGAGGCTGATGCCCACGTAGTCGAAGCCGTGGTCGTGGATGCGCCGGGCCAGCGGCTCGTCGATGAGCGTGCCGTTGGTCGACAGGCCGACGTAGAACTTCAGCTGCTTGGCGCGCTCGGCCACCTCGAAGATGTCGGGCCGCAGCAGCGGCTCGCCGCCCGAGAGGATGAGCGCCGGCACCTTGAAGGCGTGCAGGTCGTCCATCACGTCAAACACCTGCTGCGTGCTCAGCTCGCCGGGGTAATCGTGGTCGGCGCTGAAGGCGTAGCAGTGCTTGCAGGTCAGGTTGCAGCGGCGGATCAGGTTCCAGATCACCACCGGACCGGTGTGCGGGCGCAGCGCGCCGCCTTCGCCGCCGCGGCGCTTCGGTGCCGGATAGGCCCCGGTGGCCTCGGCCTGGGCCAATTCGTGCATGAAGTGGGAGATGCGGAACATGGGCGTGCCCTCTGGCTGGCTGCGGATGAACCCATCTTAGGCTGGCAGGGGTGCCAGCCATGATGTGAGTCAATTTCGGCGGGTGTCTGGCCGTTCCCGACTGATTTGCTATCAATAAAATAGCTGTCTTCGCAGAAGGGGCAAGCGCTGAAGCCCGAAAAGGCTTGAAGAATCGGCGGCGCCGGGCCGCCCGGGTCAGTCGATGGGCTGGCGCAGCCGCAGGCCAGTCTTCTTGAGGATGGCGCTGGAGAACAGCACGTCGTGCGCACGGCAGGCCGGGCCCAGCAGCTCGGCCACCTGCTCGGCCTGCGCCAGCACCTCGTCACGCGTGTGGCCGTGCAGCATGGCGAACAGGTTGTAGCGCCACACGCCGGCCTTGCGCGGGCGGCGGTAGCAGTGGCTCACGGCGGGCTGGCTGCCCAGCAGCTCGCCCAGGCGGTCGACGTGCTCGTCGGCCACGTCCCACACGCTCATGCCGTTGGCGGCGTAGCCGAGGCGGTAGTGGTTGGGCACGGCGGCAATGCGGCGCACCACGCCGGCGGCCAGCAGCTCGGCCAGGCGCGTGCGCACGGCCTCGCCCGTGCTGCCCAGCATGGCAGCCACGGTGTCGTAGGGGCGCGCCACCAGGGGCAGGCCGGACTGCGTGGCGGCGATGAGCTGGCGGTCGAAGTCGGTCAGCACGGTGGGCTGCGCTGTCGGCGCATGGGCCGGCAGGGCGCGGGCGGGCGCTTCGCCCACGCGCGGCGCGGGTGACAGCAGCGGCAGGTACAGGCCGACGAAATACTCGCGCTCCTTGGGGAAGGCGTGCACGGGCAGGCCGGTGGCGGCCTCGATGCGGTCGCACGCGGCCCAGGCGGCCTCGGGCGTTTCGGCCGCCACCACGAACCACATGTTCAGCACATGGTCGCGCCGGTAGTTGTGGGCCACCTCGGGCAGGGCGTTGACCAGCGCCGTGACCTCGGCGTAGCGCTCGTCGGGCACCTGCAGCGCCGCCAGGATGAACTGGCCGCCCGCGCGCTCGATGTGGAACAGCGGCCCGAAGCGCGTGAGCACGCCGCTCTTCAGCAGCCGGTGCAGGCGCTCGATGACCTGCGGCTCGGCCATCCCCAGTTCGGCCGCGATGTCGGCAAACGGGCGCTCGGTGGTCGGCAGGCTGTGCTGCAGGCGGTCGATGAGGCGGGCGTCTTCCAGTTCGATGCCGGCGGGCAGGCGCAACAGGTCGGTGGGGGTGTCAGAGCGCATCGAAGATCTCCTGTGAGCGTTGCGCGGCATTGCACGCGGAACGAGAGGCTGCGGAGCAGGCCACGCCAGCCAACGCCGTGACCCGACCTGCGCCGGATGCTGGCGTTGTCCCCTGGAGGAAGACGCGAAGCGGCTCAGGGGTGCATCTGAAATATCGCGCGCCGGTCTGCTTGAAGCGCCGGCGGCTGAACAGGATCTGGTGCGGCTGGCCCGCCAGGCCGGCGCCGGCGATGGCGGCGTGCAGCAGGCCCAGGGTTTCGTCTCGGCTGCGGCCGTGCACCATGCAGTACAGGTTGTAGCGCCAGCCTTCGGCGCGCTCGCGGCGGTAGCACAGGGTGATGCCGGGCTGCGTGGCCAGGCGCTCGCCAAAGGCGTCGACCTGCGCGTCGTCGATGTCGAACACGGTCATGGCGTTGGCCGAGAAGCCGACCTCGTGGTGGCGCACCACCAGCCCAAAGCGGCGCAGCGTGCCGGCGTCGAGCCAGGTCTGGATGCGTGCCAGCACATCGGCCGTGGTGCAGCCCAGCGCGCGCGCCCAGTCGGCAAAGGGCTCGGGCACCAGCGGCAGGCCGGCCTCGACCAGGGCCGCCAGCGCATGGTCGGCCGGCTCGACGCGCGGCGGGCGGCGCTGGATGGCGCTGCCGCGCGTGGCGGGGCGGTGCAGGTCGAAGCCGAGGTCGATGCGGTAGGGGCGCACCATCTTCAGGCGGGTCACGGGCAGGCCGGTTTCGGTCCCGATGGCGGTCAGCGCCTCGTCCAGCGGTTCGGCGCCGGTGCCGGTGATGACGAACCACAGGTTCAGGCTGTGTTCGCGCTCGTAGTTGTGGTTGACGCCGGGGTGCGCCGACACCCGCGCGGCCACAGCCTCCAGCCGCTCGGGCGGCACGGCCATGGCGCACAGCAGGGCCGCACCGCCCACGCCGGGCGCCCACACGCCGCCGATGCGGCTGATGGCGCCACGCTCGGCCAGCCGCACGCAGGTGTCGATAACTTCATTTTCCGTAGCGCCCAGCGCTTTCCCATCTGGGCGAACGGCCGATCTGACAGCGGAAAACCGCGCTGGCCCTCGTTCAGCAGGCGTTCGGCCAGCGTCCGCCCGGTGGGGTGCGCGGGCATGCCCACGGCCGTCAGAACCCCGTGCGCGCCGCGCGCGAGGTGAAGAAGATGCCGCTGGGCGACCTGGCGGGCAGCTCGGCCAGGGTCTTGAAGCTCTGCGTGTCGACCACCACCACCTTGTGGTCGTCGCGCGCGCTGATCCACACGGCATCGCCGCGCGGCGTGAACTCCATGTGCAGCACGGCCTTGCCGGGCTTCAGGCTGTGCACGATCTGGCGCGTCTGCGTGTCGATCACCTGCACCGTGTCGTAATCGGGCACGGCAAAGTTGACCCACACCTGGCGCCCGTCGGGCCGCGCCATGACGAACACCGGCTGGCCGGCGACCTTGATGCGGCCGACTTCCTTCCAGGTGTCGGTGTCGACGATCAGCACCTCGTGCCTGCCGATGGCGGGCAGGTAGGCGTGCTTGCCGGCAATCGACCAGCCGCGCAGGTGCGGCATCTTGAACACCGGCAGCGGCTGCTCGCCGCGGCCGTAATTGGGCAGGATGCGCTCGACCCTGGGCTGCGGTGCCCACAGGTCCATCTTGGCCAGGCCGTCCTCGCCGAACAGGCCGGCGATGTAGGTGCGGCCGTCGGGCGAGACCAGCGCGTCGTAGGGCTGCTTGCCGATATTGGCGAATTTGGTGAGCTGCGGCTTGCGCGGATCGGCCAGGTCGGCGATCCAGATCTGGCCGGCATCGAACAGCGAGAAGATGAAGCGGTTGCGCGGGATGTCGGCCAGGCCCACCACGCGCGAGGCCTTGCCGTCGACCACGGCGGGAATGTCGGCCAGCGGCTCGAGCGTGCGGGCGTCGAACACCTTCACGCCGCCGGGTTGGTAGTTCTGCGCCACCACCAGCGTGCCATCGGTCGAAATCGCCCCGCCGATGGAGTTGCCGGCCTGCATCACGCGGCCTTCGATGCGGCCGGTGATCAGGTTCACCTTGGTCAGTGCGCCGTCGCGCCCGAACACGTAGGCGCGGCCGCCGTCGCGCGAGAACACCACCGAGGCGTGCGACAGGTCGCCCAGCCCGGTGATGGTGCCCAGACGCGTGCGCGCGGTGGTGTCAAGCACGCCGATGCTGCCGCTCTCGCGCTCGATCACCAGGCCCAGATCACCGCTGCCGCGGCCGGGCTCGATCAGCAGGGTCGGCTTGCTGGCACAGGCGGCCAACGCGGTGGCGGAAGACAGCGCCAGCAGCGTGCGGCGCGAAACAGGGGGCAGGGAAGGCAAGGTCATGGTGCGATTCTGGGCGCTTCGATCGGGAACCCAGCCTGCAACTGGCGCGCGATCCAGTGCGCGTCGGCTTCGGAGATCATGGTCTTCCAGCCGGGCATGGGGTGCCGGGCCGGCCGTTGTAGATGACGGCCACCAGGCTGTCGTAAGGGAAGTCGGCCATGCGGTCGCGCGTGAGTGCCGGCCCCAGGCCACCGGTGAGCTGGATGCCGTGGCAGGAGCCGCAGTCCTGGCGCACCATGCGGATCAGCTGCGCCTGGCGCGCACCGTCGATGCTGGCCGGCGCGTCGGATTTGAAGTCTTTTGCGTGGCCAGCGCTGGCCAGTAAAGCGCCAGCAGCTATCAAAACCAAAGCAGAGCGAAACATCGGGTGAGCCAGGGGCTGGGGTGAGGGCGGCGTTCAATCCATCGCCGCTGGCCCTCACCCCAACCCTCTCCCAGGGGAGAGGGAGAAATACCGGAGGCTGCGAGCAACCCCTGAAATGACAAATGGCCGCGGAGCAGGCCATCCGGGGCATGCGTGGCCGGGGTTTCCCCGGCCACTGCATGCGTCCCCAGTGGGGAAGGCGCGCCAGCGCCACAGGGGCGTCAATAAACGTCGTGCTGCGTGTTGTAGACGTTGAACTTGCCGGTCGGGGTGACCAGACGCTTGTCGTTCAGCACGGTCTTGCAGGTGCGGGTCTTGTCGTCAACCACCACGATGGCCGACTGCTTGTTCATCGCACTCCAGACCGAGAACCAGACCTCGTCGCCCTTCTGGTTGTACTCGGGCTGCACCACGCGCTTGGCCCCGTCGTCGGCGATCTTGGCGCAGGCGGCGATGTCGATGATCTGCGGCGGCTTGTCCAGGTCGCGGATGTCGAACACCGCCACGCTCTGGCTGATCTTCGGATCGGGGTTGAGCGTGGTGTCGACCCACAGGTTGGTCGACTTCGGGTGCGTCTTGATGAACAGCGAACCACCACCCTGGCCCTTGAGCGACTGCACCACCTTCCAGGCGTGCTGCTTGTTCTTGACCGGATCGGTGCCGATGACGGCGATGCTCTCGTCGCCCAGGCCGGACGTTGCCCAGACGGGGCCGAACTTCGGATGCTTGAAGTTGGCGCCGCGGCCGGGGTGGGGCGTCTTGCCCACGGGCACCAGCGCGGCCAGCTTGCTGGTCTTGGTGTCGACCACCACGATCTTGTCGGACGCGTTGGCGGCCGTCATGAAGTAGCGGCGGGTGGAGTCGAAGCCGCCGTCGTGCAGGAACTTGGCGGTGTCGATCTGCGTGGTCTTCAGGTTCTCCAGGTCGGTGTAGTCGACCATCCAGATCTTGCCGGTTTCCTTGGCGTTGACCAGGAACTCGGGCTTCTGGTGGCTGGAGACGATGGCGGCCACGCGCGGCTCGGGGTGGTACTCGTTGTCCACGGTCATGCCGCGGGTCGAGACGACCTTGCGCGGCTTCAGCGTGTCGCCGTCCATCAGCACGAACTGGGGCGGCCAGTAGGTGCCGGCGATGGCGATCTTGTCTTCCCAGCCCTTGAACTTGCTGGTTTCGACGCTGCGGGCCTCCAGGCCGATCTTCATCTCGGCCACGTTGTCGGGCTTCTCCATCCACAGGTCGATCAGGTTCAGGCGTGCGTCGCGGCCGATCACGTACAGGTAGCGGCCCGAGGCCGACAGGCGCGAGATGTGCACCGCGTAGCCGGTCTTGACGATGTTGATGATTTCCTTGGTGTCGCCGTCGATCAACGCGATCTCGCCCGAGTCACGCAGCGTGACCGAGAAGATGTTGTTGATGTTGTAGTTGTTCATCTTCTTGGTCGGGCGCTTGGCGACGGGGATGTACTCCTTGCGCGACTTCTCCATGTCCTCGAGCGAGAACTCGGGCGGTGTGGGAGGGTCGTGCTGGATGTAGCGCGCCATCAGGTCGACGGTGGCGGCGTCGAAGTCGCCCGAGGTCAGCCAGTTGGGCATGCCGGCGGGCGAGCCGTAGCCGATGAACACTTTCAGGTACTCGGTGCCTTTTTCAACCGTCAGGTCCGGCGTCAGCGCCTTGCCGGTGGCGCCCTTGCGCAGCACGCCGTGGCAGCCGGCGCAGCGCTCGAAGTAGATCTGGCGCGCGCGGTCGAACTCGGCCTGCGTCATGGGCGGGGCCTTGGGGTTGCTCGTCTGGTGCATCGGCTCCTTGGCCAGCGGGGACGGCGCACCCTGGTACTTCTGCTCGGCCGGGGTGACCTGGCCCTTGTGGCCATCGGCGGCCGCGGCGGGCGCCTGCTGGGCATGCGCGGCGGCGGCGCCCAGCAACATGGCGGTGGTCAGCACCGCGGTGAGCGGGGAGAGTTTGGACTTCCTCATGGATGTTTTCATCGTGTTTTCCGTGTCACCGGAGCGGCCTGATAGTGGGAATGCCCTTCGATGGCCGCCTGAGATCTACTCGGGCACCACGATTCTTGGGTTGAGGGGGTTCCCGTCCTTGACTTGGTTCAAGTCAGGGTTTTTCACAAAGATGGTTCGGGCTCAAAGAAGGTCGGCGAGCGCCCGATGCTCGCCGGCGTGCGGCTCAGGGTAAACCCTGGCCAGTGCTCTGATCTCCAGCGCCCGGGGCGGCCACCTGAACCAGATGGCTGAGCGCGCCCTCGACCTCGGCCGATGTCACGGGCTGGAAATGCGCCGTGTGGGCCATGGTGACGGCGGCGATGCCCGAAATCAGCAGCACCCCGAGCGCCAGGAGCAGGGGGCGGTGCAGCGATCCGGTGGTTTGCATGGGACGGCCTGCTGGTAAAGCGGAGAAGCGTTTGACGATGGCTCGATCGTCTCCAATCGGGGCCGAGGCCGCTGTCAGACAGCGCCGCAGGCTGCGTCAGCGCGTGCCGCGAGATGCGCCGGGTGCCGGCGCTCTGCGTGCGCTGGGCGCCGCCTGTTGCGGGTCGATCGGCAGTTTCACCTCGGCCTTGACTTCCTTCAGCACGATGGACGAGCGCACGTGCGTCACGCCGGGCAGCTTGAACAGCGTGCCGTGCAGGAACTGCTCGTACTCGGCAATGCCCGGCACGACCACGGTGAGGATGTAGTCGGCCTGCCCGGTGGTGGACAGGCAGCGCACGATCTGCGGCGTGGCGGCCACGGCGCGCTCGAACTGCTGCACCAGGTCCTCGGTGTGCTGGCTCAGGTTGGTCTCCACCACCACCATCAGGTCGAGCCCCACCTTGGCGCGATCGACCAGCGCGCTGTAGCCCCGGATGACGCCGGTCGCCTCCATGTCCTTGATGCGCTTCCAGCACGGCGTGCTCGACAGGCCCACGCGCTCGGCGATCTGCTGCACCGTCTGGCGGGCATCGCGCTGCAACTCCTGCAGGATGCGCACGCTGGCGGAATCAAGAATGATATTCTTTGTCATATTGCTTTTTAAGAAAAATCTTCCTGAATATTAGGCGATGATAGCAAAAATAAGAAGCATTTTCAGCGTCCGGTCTATAAGCTTGGTGGCCAGAAATGCAAGGAGACGCCATGCCCGCCAACCCCGCCATCACACCTGCCCTGCGTCGCCGCGATTACCGCCTGGGCGACAACCTGTGGGCGCGGCAGGGGCAGGTTTTCATCACCGGCACACAGGCCCTGGTGCGCCTGCCGTTGATGCAGCGCTGGCTGGACGAAGCGGCGGGGCTAGATACGCGCGGCTTCGTCAGCGGCTACCGCGGCTCGCCGCTCGGCATGGTCGACCAGCAAATCTGGAAGGCGGGCACGCCATGGAAAGAGGCGGGGCTGACGTTCGTGCCCGCCATCAACGAGGAGTTGGCCGCCACCCAGGTGCTGGGCACGCAACGCGTGGAGAGTGACCCCGAGAAGACCTGCGATGCCGTGTTCGCGCTGTGGTACGGCAAGGGCCCGGGCGTGGACCGAGCGGGCGATGCGCTGAAGCATGGCAATGCCTATGGCTCGTCGCCGCACGGCGGCGTGCTGGTGGTGGCGGGCGACGACCACGGCTGCGTGTCGTCGTCGATGCCGCACCAGAGCGACCAGCTGTTCCAGGCCTTCCACATGCCCATCGTGGCGCCGGCCAACGTGGCCGAGCACCTGGAGTTCGGGCTGTACGGCTGGGCGCTGTCGCGCTTTTCGGGCCACTGGGTGGGGCTGACCTCGTTGTCGGAAGTGGTGGAAAGCGGCGCCACGGTCGATCTGGACGCGATCCACGCGCGCGTGGCGGCGTGGAAAAGTGCGGACGACGTGGGTGCAGCCACGGGTTTCATGCCCCCGCGCAGGGCCTGCACTACCGCTGGCCCGATCTGCCGTCGCTACAGATCGAGGAGCGCCTGGCGCACAAGCTGCGGGCGGTGGCGGCCTTTTCGGCTGTGAACTCGATCGACCGCCAGGTTATCGAGTCGCCGCTGGCCACGGTGGGCATCGTCACCTGCGGCAAGGCGCACTACGACTTGATGGAAGTGCTGCGGCGGCTCGATATCTCGCCGCAGATGCTGGCCGATGCGGGCGTGCGGCTGTACAAGGTGGGCCTGTCGTTCCCCATCGAGACCACGCGCATGCAGGCGTTTGCGCAGGGCCTGCGCGAGATTCTGGTCATCGAGGAAAAGGGCGCGGTGGTCGAGGCGCAGTTGCGCGACCTGTTCTACAACGCCCCGGTGCGGCCAGTCATCCTGGGCAAGCGCGATGCCGGCGGCCAGCCGCTCGTCAGCAGCCTGGGTGAGCTGCGCCCTTCGCGCCTGATCGAGCTGACGGCCGACTGGCTGATCCGCCACTTCCCCGATCGCTTTGCCGACCGGCGTGCGCTGGTGCGCGACTTCACGCTGCCCGAACTGCTCAGCAACGAGTCCGACAGCGTCAAGCGCCTGCCGTACTTTGCGCTGGCTGCCCGCACAACACCTCCACCGTGGTGCCCGAAGGTTCGACCGCGCGCGCCGGCATCGGCTGCCACTTCATGGCCAACTGGATGGACCGCGAGACCGAGGGCCTGATCCAGATGGGCGGCGAGGGCGTGGACTGGGTGTCGCATTCGCGCTTCACCAGAAAGCCGCATGTGTTCCAGAACCTGGGCGACGGCACCTACTACCACTCGGGCTATCTGGCCATCCGCCAGGCGGTGGCGGCGAAGGCGCGCATCACCTACAAGATCCTGTTCAACGACGCGGTGGCGATGACGGGCGGGCAGCCGGTCGATGGCGTCATCAGCGTCGATGCCATCGCGCGCCAGGTCGAGAGCGAGGGTGTGAAGAAGGTCGTCGTGCTGTCCGACGACATCGGCCAATACGACGGCCAGAAGGCGCGCTTTCCGCACGGCACCGAATTTTTCGACCGGGACCAGCTCGACCGCGTGCAGCGCGAGCTGCGCGAGATCGACGGCGTGACGGTGTTGATCTACGAGCAGACATGCGCCGCCGAAAGCGCCGCCGCCGCAAGAAGGGCGAGCTGGTCGACCCCGACAAGCGCCTGTTCATCAACGAGGCCGTGTGCGAAGGCTGCGGAGACTGCAGCGTGCAAAGCAACTGCGTGGCCGTGCTGCCGCACGAGACGGCGCTCGGTCGCAAGCGCAAGATCGACCAGACCGCCTGCAACAAGGACTATGCCTGCGCCAAGGGCTTTTGCCCCAGCTTCGTGGGCGTGACGGGCGGCACGCTGCGCAAGAAGGCCGGTGCGCTGTCCGGCAGCCGCATCGGCGAGGGCGGGCAGGACGCCTTCACGCGCCTGGTGGCCAGCCTGCCCGAGCCGGCGCCGCACGGGTGGACCGGCCCGTACGACTTGCTGGTCACCGGCGTCGGCGGCACCGGCGTGGTGACGGTGGGCGCCGTGATCGCCATGGCCGCGCACCTGGAGGGCAAGAGCGCCAGCGTGCTCGACTTCATGGGCTTTGCGCAAAGGGCGGGGCGGTGATGAGCTTCCTGCGCCTGGCCGACGTACCCGAGCGGCTGAACCAGGTGCGCATCGACACCCAGCAGGCCGACGCCGTGCTGGCCTGCGACACCGTGGTGGCCGCGCAGCCCGAGGCGCTGGGCACGGTGCGCCACGGCCGCACGCGCATCCTGGCCAACGTGCACGAAACGCCGGTGGCCGAATCGCTGAAGAACCCCGACGCCAGCCTGAAGACCGACGGCCTGCTGGCCAAGCTGCGCTTTGCCGCCGGCGACGAGCGCGTGGAAACCTTCGACGCGCAGCGCCTGGCCGAGGACTTTCTGGGCGACACGGTGACGGCCAACATCGTTGCGATGGGCTACGCCTGGCAGCGCGGGCTGGTGCCCGTCGGCTTCGCTGCCATCCAGCGCGCCATCGAACTCAACGGCGTCGCCGTGCCGGCCAACCAGGCCGCCTTCTCGCTCGGCCGTCTGGCCGCGGCCGACCCGGGCGCGTGCGCGGCACTGCTGGGCGATGCGGTGCAGCCGGCATCCCCTCACGGCGAATCGCTGGATGAACTTATCGCCCACGCCATGAGCCAGCTCACCCAGTACCAGAACGCCGCCTGGGCCGGGCGCTACGCCGCGCTGGTGCGCGAGGCGCACGCGTGCGAGCAGGCCGTGGCCCCCGGCAGCGAGGCCTTCACCCGCGCCGTGGCGCTGTCGCTGCGCAAGCTGATGACGTACAAGGACGAGTACGAGGTGGCGCGCCTGTACGCCGACCCGGCGTTCCGCCAGGCGCTGGACCAGCAGTTCGAGGGCGACGTGAAGCTCAGCTTCTACATGGCGCCGCCGCTGATCAGCCGCGGCAAGAATGGCCAGCCGCCGCGCAAGATCGAGCTGGGCGGCTGGCTGCTGCCCGCGCTGCGCTGGCTGGCCAGGGGCAAGGCGCTGCGCGGTGGCGTGTTCGACATCTTCGGCCGCACCGAAGAGCGCCGCATGGAGCGCGAACTGATCGAACGGTTCGAGGCCCGCGTGCGCGAACTGCTGCCGCAGTTGACGACCGGCAACCTCCGGCTCGCGGTCGACATTGCTGCGGTGCCACTGTCGATGCGCGGCTTCGGCCACGTCAAGCAGGCCGCCGTGGTGCTGGCGCGCGTGCGCGAGATGGAGCTGCTGCGCCGCTTCGACGCCGCGCGCTACCCGGCACCGCCGCGCCAGCCGCAGGCAGGGCAGATCAAGGGCATACCGATCGCGAAGGCAGCACCCAGCGCAGCGGTTGCTTCAAAATAAATAGCTGCCAGCGCCCGTAGGGCGGGCGCTGGATGCCGATTTGGCTTGTATTCTAGAGGCGAGGTGGCGGCTCAGACGCTGGTCAGCTTCAGGCCCAGAATGCCGGCCACGATCAGGCCCACGCAGACCAGCCGCGCGGCGTTGGCCGGATCGTTGAACAGCGCGATGCCCAGGATCACCGTGCCCACGGCGCCGATGCCCGTCCACACGGCGTAGGCGGTGCCCACGGGCAGATCGCGCATCGCCAGCCCCAGCAGCACCACGCTGACCAGCATCGACAGCGCCGTGCCCACGCTGGGCCACAGGCGGGTAAAGCCGTGGGTGTACTTCAGGCCGATGGCCCAGCCGATCTCGAACAGACCGGCGACGAACAACAGAATCCAGGACATGGGAGCACTCCGAGCCAGGGCGGGGTCGTCCCCACAAGCGATAAAACACGGCAGGTCGACCTGCCGTTTTGCTATCGTGTTGATAGCTGGTGGCGCCCCAAGCATGGCGCCTGGAGCGCGATTTTGCCTTGAACTGCGGCGTGCGCGCGCGTGTGGCGCATCAACCACCCAGGCGCGAGTGCGGCCATGCCGACCCGCGCCAGAGTGGTGGTGTTACGCCCGCTCCACCCGCACCGGCAGGCCCTGGCGCACGGCGGCGCCCGAGATGGCCTCGACCCAGCCGTTGGGCTGCTGCTCGCCGCGCGTGACGTCGACCAGACCCATCTCGTTCATGTTGACGCCAGCACCCAGCGCAGCGTTGGCGGCCAGCGGCTTGCCATCGATGGAGTGGGTGCGGGCGCCCAGCTCCTTGTGGCCGTAGCCGTACTCGACGGCGATGGCGCCTTTCATGACGCCGTCGCGCACGATGGCCACGCCGGTGATGCTGCCGCCGGGGCTGGTGACGCGGATCTTCTGGCCGTTGCCGATGCCCAGCCGCGCCGCGTCCTCGCGGTTGATCGATATCGGGTTGTGCGGGTGCACCTGGCGCAGGCGCTCGACCGCGATGGCCATCGAACTCATCAGGTTCGACTTGTACGAGGTCATCAGGAAGGGGTAGTCGGCCTCGTTGAACTTCTCGCGCATGGGCGTGCCGTCGGCCAGGCGGGTGGGGTGCCAGGTGGGGCAGCCGTCAAAACGCTGGCCGGTCATGCTGTGGCGCATCTTGATCAGGTCTTCGCTCCACAGCGCCTGCGCCGGCTTGTGGCGCGCCTTCAGGTGCTGGCCGTCCCAGGCCTTGTCGAGGTTGTCGAAGCGCCCACCGCGGGTCATGATCATCGCCACCTTGCGCCACTCCTCGGGCTTGAGCGCGGCTTGCAGCAGCTCGGCATGGCGCTGCATGCCGGTCACGGCCAGGTCGTCGTCGCTGGCGTCGGGCAGCACGTTGCCGCCGGCCCAGGCGATGTTGGCCATGCCGCGCAGGTAGAAGTCGGTGGCGGTGTTCAGGTCGTGGGCGTTGCCGTCCTTGTCCTTGAGCGCGCCGGGGCCGAAGCCGGGCATGCCCAGTGTGCGCGCCACCGCGATCAGGAAGGACTCCAGGTTCACCGGCTCGCCACTGGCCGTCTTGGCCACCTTCGGCTCGACCGCGGGCACGCGGATGGTGGAAGACTTGACCACCACGTCGGCCCACGGCGCCGAGATGCCCCAGCTTTCGTACGTGACCGTGTCGGGCACGATGTAGTCGGCGTAGGCGTTGGTCTCGTTGATGAACGGGTTGATCGACACCACCAGCGGCAGGATCGACGGGTCCTTCAGCTTGTCGAGCAACGCGTTCTTGAAGCCGTTGATCGAGTAGACCGGGTTGCTCATGTGGTTGAACCACACCTTGGCGCGGTACGGATAACCGTTCAGGGCCGAGGCCACCATCTCGCTGCTCAGGTTGCCGGTGGCCGGGTACCACGGTGCCTGTGCCGGGTAGGCATTGCCGGCGGCCTGCTTGCGCTTGAACTCGCTGGTCTTCTCGTACGGGAAGTTGTTGCGCGACAACGCGATGCCCGCCAGCTTGGCGCGACCCGGAAACTGCGCGAAGTTGTAGCGCGGACCAGGGCCGAAAGGACCGAACTGGCCGGCGTCGAGCACCAGGCCGCCCTTGACGTTGAGGTTGCCCACCAGCACGTTGAGCAGTGCAATCGCATAGGCGGTGTAGAAGCCCGCGCCGCCCATGGTGCCGCCGTGCGCGTCGGCCACGGCGTGCTTGCCGTGGCTGGTGAACTCCTGCGCCAGTGCCTCGATCTCGGCGCGCGGCACGCCGCACAGCTCGGCGTATTCGTCCAGCGTTTTCTTGTGCGCTTCGCGGCGCAGCATCATCATCGAGGTCATCACGGCCACGCCTTGGCCCTGCTCGCCCCAGGCCGGAATGTCGAGCGTGGTTTCGACCTTCAGGTTGGCGGCTTCGGCTCGGGTGTGCGGCACCAGCGTGCCGTCGGCTGCCTGCACCACGTACACGTCGGGCACTTCCTCGACCTTGGGCGCGGGCGCTGGCTGGGCCGGTGCTGCAGCAGGGGCCGCGGCAGCGGCGCGGCTGCGTCAGGCTTGGCGGTGGGGGCAGCGGTGGCAGCAGGCTTGGGCTGTGCTGCGGCCACGGCGGCGGGCGCAGCAGCGGCGGGCGTGGCTGGCACGGGCTTGGGCTCCGGCTTGGGCCAGCCCAGGTCGGCGCCGCGCAGGAAGCTGCCGAAGCGCGGGTGCTTGGGATCCGCCACCACCAGGTGGGTGGCGTTGGTCCAGGCCACCTCGCCAGCCGCTTCCATGGCGGCGGGGCCGGGCTGGCTCAGGTGCTGGGCGTCGTAGCGGTCGTTGTCGATGATCCAGCGGATCAGGCCCATCACCAGCGCCAGGTCGGTGGCGGGCTTGACGGGCAACCAGCGGTTGCCGTCGCCCGAGGCCATGCTCGACGAGGTGGGGAGGATGGGCGAGACCACCACGTAGCGGAAAGGGTTGTCCTTGCGCGTGCGCGCCTCGGCCAGTTGGCGGCCCTGGCGCTGGAACGGGTTGCCCGACTGCGCAGGGGCCGCGCCGATGAACAGGCCGAAGCTGGCCGAGGGCCAATCCGGCTTGCCGTGCGGCATGGCGCGGATGTCGCCCAGCGCCGCGCCGGTGCCGACGCGGAAGGTCTGGCCGCAGTACGAGCCGTGGTTGCCGAAGTTGCGGCTGCCGAACGACTGCTCGGTGAAGCGGCGCACCAGCCCGGTGCGGCCTTCGTTGGCCGAGTCGGTGAAGATGAGCTGGTTCGACTTGGGACCGTATTCGGGGTTCTCGGCGTCAATGGGGGTGTTCTGGTCGAAGATGGCGCGCAGGCCGTCCACCTGGCCTTCACCGAACAGGTTGCCACCCTCGCAGACTTCCTTCACCAGCTCCTCGAACGAGATCGTCTTCCATTGGCCCGAGCCGCGCGGGCCGACGCGCTGAGCGGCTGCAGCACACGGTGCGGGTTGTTCTGCTGCTCCAGCATCGACGAGCCGCGCGCGCACGAGGTGGCGCGGCCTTCCAGCCCGCTTTCGCCGCCGAGCTTGGCATACACCTCGCGCACCGGCATGTCCATGGGCGCGGGGCTCACCGTGGCCAGCGGGTGGTAGGGGTTGCCGGCGACGCGGATGATGCGGTTGCTGGCGGTGTCCACGCGCACGCGCACGCCGCACTGCGTCCAGCAGCCCAGGCAGCTGGACATGCTCACCGTCTGGCCGGGCTGGGTGCTGAGCTGGCCACTGACCGGGTCGATTCGGGCTCGGGCGTCAGCGAATTGCCGCGCGTGGCGTGTGCCGGCACCTCGCCCGCGCTGCCGGTGACCAAGCCCTTGCCGGCCTTGAAAAGCGTTTCGCCATAGCCGGCCGCGAAGGCCGCCAAGCCGCCGGCGGCGATGCCGCCGCGCGTGAGCATCTGGCGTTTGCTGAGATCGGGCGGCGTCGTGCCCGCCGGGTTCTGGGTTTTCACTGCGTCATTCATCACCAATCTCCTTCAATCAGGCCAGCGCCGCGCTGCTGCGGGGCGGGAACCGGAACAGCCCCCAGGTCACGATGGTGATCAATGCCGCCACCAGGCCAAAGACGCCCGCCATGCCGAGCACGCCATCGCTGCCCCAGGACACGCCTTGCAGGTACAGGCCGGCGCCGAACTTGGGCACCGTCTGCACGGCCATGAACACGATCCAGCGGAACACCCAGGCGGCCACCAGCATCGCCAGGGCGAACACCAGCGTCTGCGTGCCGCAAGCCGGGGCGCGCCAAGGCGCCCA
Organism: Ottowia beijingensis; assembly: GCF_013423955.1. GTDB lineage: Bacteria > Pseudomonadota > Gammaproteobacteria > Burkholderiales > Burkholderiaceae_C > Ottowia > Ottowia beijingensis. The sequence continues at coordinate 3,461,947 of NZ_JACCKX010000001.1, forward strand.
GATCATGGCCAGAAGCACCAGGCCGCCGACGATGGAGCCGACCAGCGCCAGCTTCCAGGCGCCGAACTCGTTGAACAGGCTCACCGCCTCGGTGAACGAGGGCGACTGCCCCGCCAGGCCCAGCACGGCCCAGGCCAGGGCCACCAGCACCAGGGCAGCGGTCACCCCTTGCGCCAGCCGGCGCGCCAGGGCGAGAGGGCAGCCCGCCAGGCCCTGCGGCATCCAGCGCACCACGAGCAGCACCGCACCCAGCGTGCCCAGGGCGCCCGTCAACGCCAGGTTGATCGGCAGGAACGGCGTGTGCCACAGCGGACGGGCGCGGATCACCATCATCTCGCCACCGGTGTAGACCAGCACGCTGAGCGCGCTCAGTGCCAGCAGCACGCCCACGGCGCGCATCAACCCGGCTTGCGCAACCACCAGGCGACGCCGAAACCCAGCGCCAGCATCACGAAGACCGGCAGCAGGAAGGCGCCCAGCGACATCCAAGACCAGGACGTGGGGTGAGCATAGAAGTGCCAGAAGCGGCCTGGCTGGTGCAGGTCGGCCAGCAGCGACACGGGCGCCGCAATACTGGCGACCAGCAGCACAACCACCGCCGCCGGTAGCAGGCGGGCGCGGTCGGTGCCGGCCGGCGCGAAAGCCAGCCAGGCAGCCAGCAGCGCCGCGGTGGTGGCGATGCCGATCAGGAAGAAATACTGCACCGCCCAGGGCAGCCAAGCGGCTTCGTAGGCGGGGGTCAGCAACTCGATGATGTTCATGGCTGTTCTCCTTGTCGGCTCAGTTGGCCGCCACGCGCACACCGGCCTGGCCGTCGATGCCACTGACAAACTGCTCGGGCAGGCCGATGTAGAACACATGCGGGCGGGTCGCCAGGTCGGGCTTGAGCACCTTCACGTCGTCCTTGTGCTCGCGCAGCAGGGTGGCCACTTCGCTGGCCGGGTCGTTCAGGTTGCCGATCTTGCGGGCGCCGCCGACGCAGCTTTCCACGCACGCGGGCAGCAGGCCCACCTCCAGCCGGTGCTCGCAGAACGTGCACTTGTCGGCAGTCTGCGTCTCGTGGTTGATGAAACGCGCGTCGTACGGGCAGGCCTGCACGCAGTAGCCGCAGCCCACGCAGCGTTCGTTGTCCACCAGCACCACGCCGTCGGTGCGCTGGAAAGTGGCCTGCACCGGGCACACCGGCACGCAGGGCGGGTTGTCGCAGTGGTTGCACAGGCGCGGCAGGCTCACCATGGCGGGCGGTGCGCCTTGCACCTTGGTATCCACCTCGTACTGCAGCACCGTGGTGCGGAACTGGCCGAGCGGAGGCAGGTTCTCCATCGAGCAGCTCACGGTGCAGGCCTGGCAGCCGATGCAGCGGCGGATGTCCACCAGCATGCCGTAGCGCTTGCCGTCGGCGCCGGGGCGGCGCGCGGGCTGACTGCCGATGGCGGCCTCGGCCGGATCGGCCGCGACCACCATGCCGGTGGCCGTGACGCCGAAGCCCAGCAAGGCGCGAAGCAGGCCGCGCTTGCTGGTCGACGGGGTGGCGGGAGGGGTTGGAATGGTCATTGCGTAGGGTCCCTTCAAGACGCTTTTCAGCGCGTGCCCCAATATAGGAACCAATAACCCCACCGCCAATCGGGTGAATGAATGAGGTCGCTAGACGCTTTTCCCTATTGCCGACCGGGTTACTCGGAATTGAAATGGGTGTGATGGTTTTCTTCGTTCCTGTTCGCGCGCAGCGTGCCGGCTTTGCTGGGTGCGTGGCTGTGCTGCTGGGCTGCGCTGGCCTGGGCGCAGGGCGGTGGCACGGTGCGGATCGGCGTGCTGGCCTACCTGGGTGCCGACGCCGCGGTGGAGGAATGGACGCCGGTGGCCACCCAGTTGCGCCGCGCCTTGCCGGGGCGTGCGGTCGAGCTGATCTCGCTGGACCACGCGGCGCTCAACGAAGCGGCGCAAGCACGTCGCGTCGACTTCATCATCACCAACCCGGGGCACTATGTCGAACTCGAATCGCGCCTGGGCGCCTCGCGCATCCTGACGCTGCAAACGGGCAGCACGCTGCCGACCTCGGCGTGGCAGGCGGTGGGCGCGGCGGTGGTCACCCTGGCGGGCAACCCGCAGGTGCAGCGGCTGGCCGATCTGCGCGGGCAGCGCGTGGCCGTGGTCGGCAAGGAGGCGTTCTCCGGCTACCAGCTGGTGTGGCGCGAGCTGGCGGCGGAGGGCATCGACCCTGCCAGCGATCTGCGGCAGCTGCTGGTGGTCGGCTTGCCGATGGACCGCGTCCTGGAGGCCGTGGCCAGCGGCGCAGCCGATGCCGGCTTCGTGCGAGCCTGCATGGTCGAGAGCCGGCCGGAGTGGCGCCAGCGCTTTCGCGTGGTGGCGCCACGGCCGGAGATGGGCTTTGCCTGCGCCACCTCCACCCGCGTCTATCCCAACTGGCCCATCGCCACGCTGCGCCACACCGACCCGGCGCTGGCACGTGCCGTCACCATCGCCTTGCTGGAAATGCGCGCAGGCGACAGCCCGATCACCTGGACCGTGCCGGCCGATTACCAGTCGGTGCACGAGATGCAGCGCGAGCTGAAGATCGGCCCCTATGCCAACCTGCGCGTGCCCACGCTGACGGCGCTGGCGCAGCGCTACTGGCCGTGGCTGGCGGGGTTGCTGGGCCTGATCGCGCTGGGCGGTGTCTACACCCTGCACGTGGAGCGTCAGGTGCAGGCGCGCACCGCCGATCTGCGCCAGGCGGCGCGTGAACGCGAGGAGCTGGAAGCACGCCTGCGCCAGAGCCGCGAGCAGGCCGAGCACATGGCGCGGCTGTCGGTGCTGGGCGAGCTCTCCGGTACGCTGGCGCACGAGCTGAACCAGCCGCTGGCGGCCATCGGCAACTATGCGCAAAGCCTGATCCGCCGCGTCGACCAGCAGCGCCTGAGCCCCGACGCCGCGCGGGAAGCCGCCAGCGAGATGGCCGGCCAGGCCGAGCGCGCCGCCGGCGTGCTCAGCCGCATCCGCGCCTTCGCCAGGAAGCGTGTGGCGCAGCGGCAGGTGGTCGACCCGGTGGCGCTGGTGCATGAGGCCGTGGCCCTGTTTCGCGGCATGCAGGTGCACGCGCCGCCGGTCGACGTCGTGGACAAACTGCCGGCGGGCACCATGCTCACCGTCGATGCGCTGCAGGTGCAGCAGGTGCTGCTCAACCTGTTGAAGAACGGCTGGGACGCCACGCGCCATCTGCCCGCCGAGCGGCAGCAACTCACCGTCACGCTGCGGCGCGACACGAGTGGCGTGCACATTGCCGTGCGCGATCGCGGAGAACCGCTGTCGACTGGGCAACAATCGCACCTGTTCGAACCCTTCTTCACCACCAAGGCCGATGGCATGGGCCTGGGCCTGTCGATCTGCCGCAGCATCGCCGAAGCCCATGGCGGCCGGCTGGATGCCAGCGCTGCCGAGGACGGCCTCGGCCTGCAATTCACCCTGACCCTTCCCGACGATGACCGAAACCCCACCCGTGGTGCCTGAGTGGCAGATTCATCTGGTCGACGACGACGCCGCGTTCCGCCGCTCGCTGGTGTTCCTGCTCGAATCCATGGGCTGGCCCGTGCAGGCCCACGCGTCGGCAGCCGACTACCTCGACGCCGGCCTGCCTGCGCTCGAGCAGACCGGGTGCCTGCTGCTGGACGTGCGCATGCCGGGCATGAGCGGGCTGGAACTGCAGCAGGCCCTGATCGCGCGCGGCTGCCATCTGCCCATCGTTTTCATCACCGGCCATGGCGACGTGGAACTGGCGGTGCAGGCCATGAAGCGCGGCGCGTTCGACTTTCTGGAAAAACCGTTCAAGGACCAGCGCCTGCTGGATGTGGTGTCGGCCGCCCTGCGCCAGCGCGAGGCCGACCTGGTGTCCAGCGAACGCGCGCAGCAGGCCGGCGACCGCCTGGCGCGCCTGTCGCCGCGCGAGGCGGAAGTGGCGCGGCTGGTGGCGCAAGGCCTGCCGAACAAGCTGGTGGCGCGCGAGCTGGACATCAGCGAAAAGACCGTGCACATCCACCGCCAGCACGTGATGGAAAAGGCCGAGGTGGGCAGCGCCGCCGAACTGGCGCGCCTGATGCTGCAGGCCGACCCCACGGCGCTCGATTGAGGCGCCCGCGCGGTCGCGCGTCAGGGCAGGGTGCTCAGCCGCCGATGCCCGGCCAGCGCCGGCGCAGCCACAGCCAGGCCAGCAGCCCCACGGCCATGAAGGCGGTCGACATGATGGCCAGCCCGAGTGCCGAATGCATGACCAGCGGCGCCACGACGCCGGCCACGATGCCGTTGGCCGTGGAGCCGACCACGGCCTGCAGCGACGACGCCATGCCGCGCCGCGCCGGGTACAGATCGAGCACCAGCAGCGTGACCACCGGCACCATCAGCGCCCAGCCGAAGGCGAACACCGTGACCGGCCACAGCGACCACCAGGCGTTCGGCGTCAGCACGGCGTTGGCCACCACGTTGATGGCCGACACGCCCAGCATGATGCGAAAGCCCTGCATGATCTGGTTCTTCGGCTTGACCTTGCCCGCCATGCGCCCCGACAGCCACGAGCCGGCCATGATGCCGCCGATGGACAGCACGAAGAACCAGAAGAACTGCGTTGGCCGCAGTTGCAGGATGTCGCCCAGGAACGCCGGCGCCGACAGCACGTAGAGGAACAGGCCGTTGAACGGCACGCCCGAGGCCAGCGCCAGCAGCAGAAAGCGCGCGTCGGTCAGCAGCTGCCAGTAGCCACGCATCAAGTTGCGAACCTGGAACGGCTGGCGGTCCTGCACGTGCAGGGTTTCGGGCAGCAGGCGCCAGTTGGCCAGCCACAGCACCACGCCCACGCCGACCAGAAACCAGAAGATCGAGTGCCAGTCCAGGTACTCGGCGATCACCCGCCGATGATGGGCGCCACCGCCGGCGCCACGCCGAAATAGATGGTGACCTGGCTCATCACGCGCTGCGCCTCGGAGGGCGGGAACATGTCGCGGATGACGGCGCGCGAGACCACGATGCCGGCGCCCGTCGACAGGCCCTGCAGCGCGCGGAAGAAGATGAGCTGCCCCACGTTCTGCGCCAGCGCACAGCCCAGCGAGGCCACGGTGAACATCGCCAGCCCCCACAGGATCACCGGCCGGCGGCCGAAGCTGTCGGACAGCGCACCGTGGAACAGGTTCATGAAGGCGAAGCCGAACAGATAGGCCGACAGTGTCTGCTGCATCTGCACCGGCGTGGCATTCAGCGACTGGGCGATGGCCGAGAAAGCCGGGATGTAGGTGTCGATCGAGAACGGCCCCAGCATGCCCAGCACTGCCAGCAGAATGGCCAGCGCCCAGCGCGGGGCGGTCCAGAGTTTGGCGGCGTCGGGGTTCATGTCAGGAGGAACTTGACCGGACGCCGAAGGTGCAGAAACCCGCAGAGGACGCAGAAGAAGACCAAAATGGTTTTCTTCTGCGTCCTCTGCGGAACCTCTGCGTGCTCTGCGTCCGGCTGTTCGGTTTCTAGGGCGTCACAGCGAATCGATGAAGCTGCGCAGCTTGTCCGAGCGGCTCGGGTGCTTGAGCTTGCGCAGCGCCTTGGCCTCGATCTGGCGGATGCGCTCGCGCGTGACGTCGAACTGCTTGCCCACTTCTTCCAGCGTGTGGTCGGTGCTCATCTCGATGCCGAAGCGCATGCGCAGCACCTTCGCCTCGCGCGGGGTCAGGCTGTCGAGGATGTCCTTCACCACGTCGCGCAGGCCGGCCTGCATGGCGGCGTCAACCGGCGCGGTGTTGTTCTGGTCCTCGATGAAATCGCCCAGGTGGCTGTCGTCGTCGTCGCCGATGGGGGTTTCCATCGAGATCGGCTCCTTGGCGATCTTCATGATCTTGCGGATCTTGTCCTCGGGCATCTCCATCTTCTCGGCCAGGATGCCGGCGTCGGGCTCGAAGCCGAACTCCTGCAGGTGCTGGCGCGAGATGCGGTTCATCTTGTTGATGGTCTCGATCATGTGCACCGGAATGCGGATGGTGCGCGCCTGATCGGCGATCGAGCGCGTGATGGCCTGGCGAATCCACCAGGTGGCGTAGGTCGAGAACTTGAAGCCGCGGCGGAACTCGAACTTGTCCACTGCCTTCATCAGGCCGATGTTGCCCTCCTGGATCAGATCGAGGAACTGCAGGCCGCGGTTGGTGTACTTCTTGGCGATGCTGATCACCAGGCGCAGGTTGGCCTCGATCATCTCCTTCTTGGCATCGCGCGATGAGGCCTCGCCCTCGTTCATGCGCTTGTTGATGTCCTTCAGCTCATCCAGCGGCACCACCACCTGCGCCTGCAGGTCGATCAGCTTCTGCTGCAGGTCCTGGATCGGCGGGATGTTGCGCTCCATGATGGCGCTCCAGGGCTTGCCGGCGGCGGCCTGTTTTTCGACCCACTTCAGGTTCAGCAGGTTCGAAGGCACCTTGTTGCCCGCCTTGTCGCGGCCCGAGAACTCGGCGATGAACTGCTCCTGCGGGTAACCGCAGCGGTCGACGATGATGCGGCGCAGCTCGCGCTCGTAGCGGCGCACGTCGTCCACCTGGCTGCGCAGCATGTCGCACAGCTTCTCGATGGTCTTGGCCGTGAAGCGGATGGTCATCAGCCGCTCGGACAGCAGGGTCTGCGCCTTCATGTAGTTGGGCGAGCCCCAGCCTTCCTTGTCGTAGGCCTTGTGCACCTTGTCGAACAGCGCGGCGATCTCGTCGAAGCGCTCCAGCGCATCGTTCTTGAGCTTTTCCAAGAGGCGCGTCATGGCCTTGGAGCCGCCCTTGCCGTCGTCGTCGTCCTCTTCGTCGTACTCGTCGAAGTCTTCCTCGGCCACGTAGTCGTCGTTCTCGTCCAGGTCGGCAAAGCCGTCGACCACGGTGTTGATGACGACCTTGCCTTCACGGATGTCGGCGGCCATCTGCAGGATCTCGGCGATCGTGGTGGGGCTGGCGCTGATGGCTTCCATCATCGCCATCAGGCCGCCTTCGATGCGCTTGGCGATCTCGATCTCGCCCTCGCGCGTGAGCAGCTCCACGGTGCCCATCTCACGCATGTACATGCGCACCGGGTCGGTGGTGCGGCCGAATTCGAATCGACGGTGGACAGCGCCGCCTCGGCCTCTTCCTCGGCCTCTTCCTCGGTGGCGGTGCTGGTGCCCTGGTTGGTCAGCAGCAGCGTCTCCGCGTCCGGCGTCTGCTCGTACACGGCCACGCCCAGGTCGTTCAGCATGGAGACCACGGCCTCCAGCGTCTCGACGTCGACCAGCTTGTCGGGCAGGTGGTCGTTGATCTCGCCGTGCGTCAGGTAGCCGCGCGTCTTGCCGAGCTTGAGCAGGGTCTTGAGGTTGGCGCGGCGGGTGCTCATCTCCTCTTCGGAGAGCACGCCCTCGTCGAGGCCGAATTCCTTCATCAAGGCGCGTTCCTTGGCCTTGCTGATCTTCATGCGCAGGGGCTTGGCCTTTTCGACCGCGGCCTGCTCACCCTCGGGCGCCGCCTCGGGCTCGCCTTCCAGGTCGGCTTCGATGTCGGACAGGTCGGCGTCCTCGTCCAGGTCCTTGGCCGCCGTCTTGCCGGGGCGGCCGCGCTTGGCGGGTGTGGATTTTTCGGCGGCTGCGGCACCCTGGCCGGGCGGCCCACCTTCTTGGCGGGGGCGGCGGCCGTGGTGGTCTTGGCGGCGGTCTTCCTGGCCGCGGTGGTCTTGGCTGGCGTGGTCTCGAGTTCTTCCGCGGCGGCCTGGGCCGGCGCGGCTTTCTGGCCGGCGCCTTCTTGGCGGGGGTGGTCTTGGCGGCGGCGGTCTTGGCGGCAGGTTTGGCGCTGGTGGACATCAATCAACCTCTGGTCGTTGGAGTGCTCAGCGCACGAACGCGATGGGGCGTCGCACGGCGGACACTCGGTCAGGCAAAAAAGAAAAGCGAGGTGGCAACGGCGCGCCGATGGGGCAGTCTGGCGGCAGCGCACGGTCAGGGGCAAGATGGTTGGGCGAACATTTGGGGTGCAGTCCTTGCGGTATCTTGGCCGTCCCTGGGGAAGGGGCGCGCATGACGCTGTGCGCGTGGCCGGGCCGGAGGTGCTGCTGTCGCTCTTGCCGGTGACAAGCCTTTAATTATAGCGTGAAGCGCCGATTTCAAGGGTTGCCGGCGCCCGGCGCGTCGGCATCCGTCAACTGGCGCAGCAGCGCCTGGTAACGCGGCAGATCGCCCGCCGCCAGGGCGTCGTCCATGCGGCGCTTGAGTTGCTCGCGCCGCTCGGTGCCCAGAATGCCGTGCAATTCGTCGGGCTCCGACACGATGTCGGGCGGCAGCTTGGCCACTTCGTCGACGGCAAAGGCCTCGTGCTCGTGGCCGCGCAAGGCTTCGCGCAGCGCGCTCCAGGGCTGGGGGCCATGGTCCAGCGCCTGCCCGGCCAGCCAGGTGAACAGCGGGCCGTGCGGCGGCGGCAGGTCGCACAGCAGCACGTGTTCGTCCTGGCTCAGGCGGTCCCAGGCGCTGGCCTCTGTCAGCACGATCTGCAGCGCGCGGCTGGCGCGGCTGGCGGGCTGGCCGCGCAGGTGGCGGCGGGGCGGGGCGGCTTTTTCAGGCCTCTTAGGGCTGTAGTGGCCGTCAGTCGGGCGCGGGTAGCTCTTTTTCATAGCTTCTGCGTGGCGCGCGGCGGATGTCCCACAGCTGCTCCAGCTCATGCACGCCGATCTGCACCTGCGCCGCGATCTCGCCCAGCAGCTGCTGTGCCAGCGTGCCGGGCGGCAGCAGCTGCCACAACGGCCGGGCATTGGCGGCGAAGTGCGACCGGCCCTCCGCCGTCTCCATGTCGCAGTCTTCGGCCGCGGCTTCCAGCAAAAAGCGCGACAGGGGCACGGCGCCTTTCACGGCGTCGGCAAAGGCATCGCTGCCTTCGGCGCGGATGAAGCTGTCGGGGTCGTGCTCGGGCGGCAGGAACAGGAACTTGACGCTGCGCGTGTCGGTGGCCAGGGGCAGGGCGGCCTCCAGCGCCTTGCGTGCGGCGCGGCGGCCGGCGGCGTCGCCGTCGAAGCTGAACACGATCTGCTCGGTGAAGCGGAACAGCTTGTGCACGTGCTCGGGCGTGCAGGCCGTGCCCAGCGTGGCCACGGCGTTGCCGAAGCCGAGCTGGGCCAGCGCCACCACGTCCATGTAGCCTTCGGTGACCAGGGCGTAGCCGTAGTCGCGCAGGGCGGCGCGGGCCTCGAACAGGCCGTACAGCTCGCGGCCCTTGTGGAACACCGGGGTTTCGGGCGAATTCAGGTATTTGGGCTTCTCGTCGCCCAGCACGCGGCCGCCGAAGCCGATGACTTCGCCCTTGACGCTCCGGATGGGGAACATTATGCGGTCGCGGAAGCGGTCGTAGCGCTTGTCGGCGTCGTCCTCTCCGACGATGACCAGGCCGCTTTCAGCCAGTAGCGGATCGGTGTAGTCGGGGAACACGCTGGCCAGCGTGCGCCAGCCTTCGGGCGCGTAGCCCAGGCCGAAGTCGCGCGCCACGGCGCCCGACAGGCCGCGCTTTTTCAGGTAATCGATGGCGCGGGGGCTGTCCTTGAGGTGCCTCTTGTAGGCTTCGCCCGCGCGCGACAGCACGTCGGTGAGGGTGTGGCGCTTTTCGGTTTCCTGCGCGGCGCGGGCGCGCTCGGCGGGGCTGCGATCGTCCTCGGGCACCTGCATGCCGTACTGCTGGGCCAGCTCGTGCACCACCTCGACGAAGCCGGCGCCGGTGTGGTCCATCAGGAAGCCGATGGCGTTGCCGTTCTTGCCGCAGCCGAAGCAGTGGTAGAACTGCTTGGACGGGCTGACGGTGAACGAGGGCGATTTCTCGCTGTGGAACGGGCACAGGCCCGAGAAGTTGGCCCCGGTCTTCTTCAACTGCACGTAGCGGCCGACGATCTCGACCACGTCGGCGCGCGCCAGAAGCTCCTGGATGAAATGCTGGGGGATGGCCACGCGGCTATTCTGACCGATGGCCTGTGGTGGGCGATGGCCAGGAAACCATCAAGAATGCTTGATTGGCACCAAGTCTCAGACCGTGTTGTGGGAGCGGGCTTGCCCGCGATCCGGCGGCTTGATCGCCACCAACGCCTGATCGCGGGCAAGCCCGCTCCCACACAGCAGATGAGGGTCGTGCGTCATCGGAGACTTGTTGCCGATCAAGCAAGAATGATAGCTGCTAGCGCTCGTCAGATAATGATTTCAGGTGTTTTATGCTTGAAACCATTGCTGGACGAGCGCAGGCCACTATCAAAACAAAAGCATCGCCAGCATGGCAGGCGGCGAGGCAGGGGCGCTCGACCGCTCAGGCCGCGCTGGTCTTCACGCGCAGCATCAGCTGCACGTCCTGCACCTGCAGGCCGGCGGGCAGGGTGTCGATGCCCGACACCTGAAGACGCACACCGGGCGGCAGGTCGTGCACCTGGCCGGTTTCCACATCCACCCAATGCGGGTGCAGCGTAGGGTTGCTGTCGTACACCACGGCGCCGGTGCCGCTGTGCAGCTCGCGCAGCAGGCCGGCCTCGGCAAACTGCGCCAGCGTGGCGTAGACGGTGGCGCGCGAGATCGGGGTGGCGTCCACATCGGCCACGGTCGGCGCGCCGCCGTGCAAGGTCTTGACCACCTGCTCGGCCGTCAGGTGCACGGGCTGCGCAAACATCACCGCCGCCACGGCCAGGCGCTGGCGCGTGGGCTGCAGGCCTGCACTGCGCAGGCGCTGCACCAGGTCCAGGTCGGGCGCGGGGCGGCGGTTCATGCCGTCGATCTTACTTCTTCATCGGCGCCACGATGGGCGCGAACGGGTCGGGGCGCGGCGTCTTGTCGCTCGACACCGGCAGGATCGGCAGCGTGATCTGCGGCTGGTCGCCGGTCAGCGTCTTCAGGAAGGCGACGATCTGCGCGTTTTCTTCCTTCGTGTAGGTGCGGCCCAGCTGCAGGCGGCCCATGATGTCGACGGCCTCGGTCAGCGTCTTGGCGGCGCCGTCGTGGAAGTAGGGGTAGGTCAGCTCCACGTTGCGCAGCGTCGGCACCTTGAAGGTGAAGCGGTCGATCTCGTTGCCGGTCACGGCCGAGCGGCCCTCGGCCGGGTGGTCGGTCTTGTAGGCCTGCACCACGCCCATCTTCATGAACATGTTGCCGCCCGCGTTGGGGCCGTTATGGCAGGCCACGCAGCCGGTGGATTTGAACAGCTCGTAGCCCTTCAGCTCGACGTCGGTGATGGCCTTGTTGTCGCCCTTCAGCCACTTGTCGAAGCGCGAGTTGGGGGTGACCAGGGTGGATTCGAAGGTGGCCAGCGCGTCGGTGACCTGCTTGATGTCGATCTTGTCGACCTTGTAGATGCTCTTGAACTCTTCCACATAGCCCGGGATGGACTGCAGCGTGGCTACGGCGGCGGCGTGCGTGGAGTTCATCTCGATCGGGTTCTCGATGGGGCCGCCGGCCTGGTCGGCCAGGTCCTTGGCGCGGCCGTCCCAGAACTGGGCGATGTTGAGCACGGCGTTGAGCACGGTGGGCGAGTTGATGCCGCCCTTCTGCCAGCGGTCACCCACCGAGGCGGCCACGTTGTCGGAGCCGCCCATGCTGAGGTTGTGGCACGAGTTGCACGAGATGAAGCCCGAGCGCGACAGGCGCGGGTCGAACCACAGCTTCTTGCCCAGCTGCACCTTGGCCGGATCGGTCACCTTGGCCGGCTCGATGGGCTGGATCGGCTCGTCGCGCGGCTTCTGGGCCTGCGCCTGGAACCCGACCGCCAGGGCGAGGGCAGCGGCCAGGGCGGCGGCGGAAAGGGGCTTCAGCTTCTTCATGGGGACTCCTTCGGTTGGTGAACCAGTGCGAACTGGACAGCATCCAGATCATGTAACAGCGATTGTGTCCGGCATACCCGGTGGAGATATTGCGATGGATCAACCCCAGGGCGTTCAGCTCCTGTCAGTCCGCCGTGAGGGGCTGGGTATCATTTGCCGAACCACAAGGAGACCCGTCATGGCCAGCATCTACGACACCGATCTGCCCCGCACCGAAGCCAACTTCGCCCCCTTCACCCCGTTGGCCTTCATCCAGCGCACGGCCGAGGTCTACCCCGACAAGCTGGCCATCGTGCATGGCGAGCTGCGCCAGAACTGGGCCCAGACCTACGACCGCTGCCGCCAGCTGGCCAGCGCGCTGCAAAAGCACGGCATCGGCAAGAACGACACCGTGGCCGCCATGCTGCCCAACACCCCGCCGATGGTGGAGGCGCACTTCGGCGTGCCCATGGCCGGCGCGGTGCTGAACACGCTGAACACGCGGCTTGATCCCGAGGCCGTGGCCTTCATGCTGGACCACGGCGAGGCCAAGGCCATCATCGTCGACCCCGAGTTCGCGGGCATCGTGAAGAAGGCGCTGGCGCTGCGTACATCGACCGCGCCGCTGCTGGTGATCGACGTGGAAGACGCGCTGTATGGCGAGGGCACCAAGATCGGCAGCGTCACCTACGAAGCCTTCGTGGCGCAGGGCGATGCGAAGTTCGCGTGGAAGTACCCGGCCGACGAGTGGGACGCGATTGCGCTCAACTACACCTCGGGCACCACGGGCAACCCCAAGGGCGTGGTCTACCACCACCGCGGCGCGGCGACCAACGCCATCAGCAACATCCTGGAGTGGGACCTGCCCAAGCACGCCGTCTATCTGTGGACGCTGCCGATGTTCCACTGCAACGGCTGGTGCTTTCCGTGGACCATCGCGGCGCGCGCGGGCGTCAACGTCTGCCTGCGGCGCGTGGAGGCCAAGGCGATCTTCGACGCTATCCGCCACCACGGCGTGACGCATTACTGCGGCGCGCCCATCGTGCACGGGCTGCTGGTGAACGCACCCGATGAAATGAAAAAGGGCGTGCCGGCCGGCGTGAAGTGCATGGTGGCGGGCGCCGCGCCGCCGGCCTCGATGATCGAGGGCATGGAGCAGATGGGGTTCGACCTGACGCACGTGTACGGCCTGACCGAGGTGTACGGCCCGGCCACGGTGTGCGCCAAGCACGCCGCGTGGGACGAGTTGGACATCGGCGAGCGCGCGCGCCTGAACGCGCGCCAGGGCGTGCGTTACCACCTGCAGCGCGATGCGCGCGTGCTGGATCCGATGACGATGCAGCCGGTGCCGATGGACGGCGAGACCATGGGCGAGATCATGTTCCGCGGCAACATCGCCATGAAGGGCTATCTGAAGAACCCGAAGGCGACCGAAGAAGCGTTTGCGTGTGGCTGGTTCCACTCGGGCGACCTGGCGGTGCAGTACCCCGATGGGTACATCAAGATCAAGGATCGCAGCAAGGACATCATCATCTCGGGCGGCGAGAACATTTCGTCGATCGAGGTGGAGGATGTGCTGTACCGTCACCCTGCCGTGCTGGCGGCCGCGGTGGTGGCCAAGCCGGACGACAAGTGGGGAGAGACACCCTGCGCCTTCCTGGAGCTCAAACCCGGTGCCGAGGTGACCAAGGAAGACATCGTGGCGCATTGCAAGCAGCACCTGGCGGGGTTCAAGGTGCCGCGCTACATCGTGTTCGGGGAGCTGCCGAAGACGTCGACGGGGAAGATTCAGAAGTTTGAGTTGCGCAAGGCGGCGGGGTCTGCGACGGCCATTGACGTTTGATTTTGTTGGGGTGTTGGGGGCGCTGCTGGCCGGGATGTGCGCCCGGCGGCGCAGTCACTTTCTTTTGTCTCGCCAAAAGAAAGTAACCAAAAAAGGCGACCCCACTGGCCGTGTCCCTCCGCTTCGCTGCGGGCAACCTGCGATGCTCGGGCGTGGGGCGGCGCTGCGGAACTCGCTTTGTTCGCTGCGCTCACGCCGCTCAGACAACCGCAGCGAGTCAGAGCACGAAGCGCGGCATGCTGCGCTGCCGCGCCCGCCCCACGCCCTGCGCTTCTCGGCACGGCCAGAGGGAGTTGAAGTCCCTTCGGGCCATCGCTGCGCTCGGTCTTGGCTTGGTTGGCGCCGCTGCTTCGCGCGGCGCGTCTTCTTGCTCCCTCTCCCGCTGGCGGGAGAGGGTTGGGGTGAGGGTAAACGAGTTCAAAAACCATAGCTGCCTGCGCCCGTGACCAAAGTATTTCAGGTCTTTATTCCTTAAACCCCTTGAAATACGTGCGCAAGCCACTATGAAAATAAAATCGACTCCAGCCGGCGTGTCAGCGCCCAACTGGCTGCTCGCCAGGCAGCACGCTATTCATAAAGTAGCTGCCTGCGCAGATCGGATAAGCCTTGCGACCTTCTTCCTCGTATAGACTTTCCCTCTGATTGCGCAAGCGGTGCTTGCAGCGCCGGTCGTCGTCACTGCGTCACAGCGCGGCGGCAGCATCGTCCGGTGTCGGTTCGCTGAACGCCGGCGCTGAACCCCACACCACGGAGACCATCGTTTTGGAGTTTGACGCCTTGTCGTTGTCGCAGCCCTGGGCGCAGGCCGCTTTCGGGCTGACCGGGCTGTTGCTGCTGGCCTGGGTGGTGCAGCTGCTGGTGCAGCTGGTGCTCACGCGCGGTGTCGCCCGGTTGGGCGTGGCGGCGGGCGCGACGGGCTTCAGTGCCGTGCTGCTGGACCGCGCCGTGCTGCGCCGCGTGGCGCAGATCGCGCCGGCGCTGCTGGTGCTGCTGGCGGTGCGCTTCGTGCCGCACCTGCCGGCCGTGGTGGTGACGGTGATCGAGAACGTCGCCGGCGCGCTGATCGTGCTGTTCATCGCGCGCACGCTGTTCAAGATGCTGGACGTGGCGCTGCACGTGCACGACCGGCACGGCGACGCGGCGCGCTCCATCAAGGCCTACGTGCAGATGGGGCAGCTGGTGGTGGCGATTGCGGCCGTGGTCATCATGATCGCCGCGCTGGCCGACAAGTCGCCGTTCATCGTGCTGTCCGGCTTCGGTGCCATGTCGGCGGTGCTGATGCTGGTGTTTCAGGACACCATCAAGTCGTTTGCCGCCGGCCTGCAGATCGAAGGCAACGACATGCTGCGCGTGGGCGACTGGATCGAGGTGCCGCAGGCCGGCGCCGATGGCGCGGTGATCGACATCGCGCTGAACACCGTCAAGGTGCAGAACTGGGACAAGACCATCGTCACCATTCCCACCTGGAAGCTGATGAGCGAGAGCTTCAAGAACTGGCGCGGCATGCAGGAGTCGGGCGGGCGGCGCATCAAGCGCACGCTGATGATCGACGCCGGCTCGATCCACTTCCTCTCCGACGAGCAGATCGAGCGCCTGGGCCACGTCAAGCTGATTGCCGACTACGTGAAGGAGAAAGCCGACGCGGTGAAGATCTCGCGCGCCATGAAGCTGCGCGAGCTGGGCGAGGTGCTGGGCCGCGTGCCGGCCAACCGGCGCCGGTTGACCAACATCGGCACCTTCCGCGCCTACGTGCTGGCTTACCTGAAGGCCAACAGCGGCATCCACCCCGACATGACGCTGATGGTGCGCATGCTGCAGCCCACGCCGGAGGGCGTGCCGCTGGAGCTGTACTGCTTCACCAACACCACGGCGTGGGTGGATTACGAGACCATCCAGAGCGACATCTTCGACCACCTGCTGGCGATCCTGCCGGAGTTCGGGCTGCGCGCCTTCCAGGCGCCGGGCGGCGCCGACATGCGCGCGCTGGGCGGTGGGCTGGCCGTGCACGGGACGGGCGCGGGCGCGGTGGCTGCAACGGCGGCGGCGCCGCGCGAGTGATGGATGCGCATGCGCTTTCAAGAATGACGAATGACGAATGACGAATGACTTCGCTGCGCTTCAATGACAAAGCGGCGGTTCGTCATCGGTCATCGTTTTGAACGCAACACTGCATGAGCGCGCGGCGACAATGCGCGCCCCGGTCCTGCAGGCCTGCATCCGGCAGGGGGACCTGGAGAATATTCATGAGCATGAAAAACACATCTAGCGCCCGGCTGCCGGGCGCAAGAAGCTATCGGTTTGATACCTTCAATCCGCGCCAAATGGCTATCGCCTGTTTCCATGCCCGGCGCACCGCCGCCGCCGCGCTGCTGCTGGCTGCCACCGCCGGCGCCGGTGCGCAGCAGATCGGCGACGTGAGCACCGCCTTCCAGCTGCTCGGCCCCAACCACAAGATCGTCGTCGAGGCCTACGACGACCCGCTGGTCGAGGGCGTGACCTGCTATGTCTCGCGGGCGCGCACCGGCGGCATCAAGGGCGGGCTGGGCCTGGCCGAGGACCGCGCCGAGGCCTCGATCGCCTGCCGCCAGGTCGGGCCCATCAGCTTCAGCGCGCCGCTGCGGCAGGAGGACGAGGTGTTCTCCGAGCGCATGTCGGTGCTGTTCAAGCGCCTGCGCGTGGTGCGCATGGTGGATGCGCCGCGCAACACGCTGGTGTACCTGACGTACTCCGAAAAGCTCATCGACGGCTCGCCGCAGAACAGCCTGACCGCGGTGCCCATCGACCGGGCGACGCCGATCCCCGTCAAGCCCTGAGCCACGCCTGACAAAAAACGGGCAACGCCTGCACCGGCGCTGCCCGCTGCTGGTTGACGAGGCGGCGGCTCTCGCGCCGCTCAGTCACCCAACACCACACCCTCGCGCCGCGGATCGGCGCCGCCCAGCCACATGGGCTTGCCGTGCACGTTGGCGCGGGTGATGGCCTGCAGGCCGCTGGTCATGTTCATCTCGCGCACTTCGGCGCCGCGCGTGCGCAACGCTTCGACGGTGGCGGGCGGAAACTTCTTCTCCTCCAGCAGGCTGGGGCCGTTGGTGCTGCCGAAATTGGGCAGGTTGATGGCCTGCTGCGGCGTCAGGCCCCAGTTCAGCACGCCGTGCAGCGTCTTGGCGGTGTAGTGGATGATGAGCGCGCCGCCGGGGCTGCCGCCGCTCATCAGCAGCGGGCCGCGCGAGCCGTCGGCGTTCTTCTCGAACACCAGCGTGGGCGCCATCGACGAGCGCGGGCGCTTGCCCGGCTGCACGCGGTTGGCGATGGGCTGGCCGTCGGCGCTGGTGGGCGCGAAGCTGAAGTCGGTCAGCTCGTTGTTCAGCAGGAAGCCCTTCACCATCTGGCGCGCGCCGAAGGCGTCCTCGATGGTCGTCGTCATCGCCAGCGCGTTGCCGTGCGCGTCGACGATGCTGATGTGGCTGGTGCCGTATTCGGGTTGCTCGGGCATGGGCGCGAAGCCGATCTTCAGCGCGCCGGGCTGGCCGGGCTGCGCCACCTTCAGGCTCTGCGCGCCGATGAGCGCGGCGCGGCTTTTCAGGTAAGCAGGGTCGAGCAGGCTCATCCAGCTGCCGGCGGGCGGCTGCACGAAATCGGGGTCGGCCACGTACTGCGCGCGGTCGGCAAAGGCCAGGCGCGCGGCCTCGGTGTAGTAGTGCAGCCAGTCGGCGGTGGGCAGGCCGGCGGCGTCCGGCTTCATGGCGGCGCCGGGCGTCTGCGCCAGGATGCCGAGGATCTGGCCGATGGCGATGGCGCCCGATGACGGCGGCGGGAAGCCGCACACCTCCACCGTCTTGCCGGCCGCGGCCAGGTCGTGGCACAGCGGGGCGCGGCGCTTGGGTTGGTAGTTGGCCAGGTCGGCCAGCGTCATCTGGCCGGGGTTGGCGTGCCGCGTGACCTTGTCGACGATGGCCTGCGCCAACGGGCCTTGCAGCAAGGCGGCCGAGCCGCGTGCCGCAATGCCGCGCAGCACCTCGGCCAGCTCGGGGTTCTTCAGCACATGGCCCACGGGCCAGGGCTTGCCGGCGGCGTCGTAGAAGTATTTCGCGGCCACCGGGTCCTTGATCAGGTGTTTCTCGTTGGCCAGCATGGTGGCGAGGCGCGGGCTGACCTGAAAGCCCTGTTCGGCCAGCTGGATGGCGGGCTGGATGAGCTGCGCCCACGGCAGGCGGCCGTGTGCCCGGTGCGCCTGCTCCAGCATGCGCACCGTGCCTGGCACGCCGACCGAGCGGCCGCCGACCACGCCGTCGTAGAAGGGCATGGGCTTGCCGTCGGCGCCGATGAACAGCTTTTCGGTGGCAGCAGCCGGCGCGGTCTCGCGGCCGTCCCAGGCCACCAGCTCGCGCCCACTGCTGTGCAGCAGAAAGGCGCCGCCGCCGATGCCGCTGGATTGCGGCTCGACCAGCTCAGCACCATCTGCACCGCCACCGCCGCGTCGATGGCGTTGCCGCCCGCCTTCAGCACCTGGTAGCCGGCGTCGGTGGCCAGCGGGTTGGCGGCGGCGACGGCGAATTTTTCGGTGGCCCAGCCGGGCTTGTCGGTCCAGCCCGATCCGCCCTCGGGCGTGATCGGCGCGGCCGGCGGCGGCGTGTAGCGGAAGTGGCTGCTGCTGGCGCAACCGGCCAGCAGGGTGGCGGTGGCCAGGGCACTGAGGGCGAACAGGCGGGGCGTGGGCATGGGCATGGGGCGTCTCCTCTTGTGATCGAAAAAGAGGTTCATCCTAACCCGGTTGGACACCTGCGGCCCGAAATTCTTGCAAGCCGAACAGGCCGCCAGCGCTTGCTGGACAGGCGCGGACAGCTATATAAGTAGTAGCTTATTGGTGAGGAGGGTGCTTCAGCGGGCGGCCGCCTTCGGCTTGCGCGGCTTGGGGCATGGCAGCGCGCCGGCGGTGGCCATCACCGCGGCATGCATCGCATCGCGGTCGTCCCAGCGGTCGGCGCTCAGCAGGTAGTGCGGCGTCTGCACCCAGTGGTAGGGCGCGCCCAGCACCGGCTGGCCCAGCACGGCGCGGCCGGCGTCGGTGGGTTTGAGGAACAGCTGGTCGTTGCAGACGAAACCGACCGAGCGGCCGTCGACGTAGAGGCAGTATTCGCCGAAGGTCTTGCTGACTCGCACGCCCGGCAGGCTGGCCAGCTGGTCCAGCAGGAACTGCAGCGTTTCGGGGCGCGTGGGCATGGCGGGCAGGGTGGTGAATCGTTATTGTTTTGATAGCGGCTGGCGCCCGGCACAAGCTAAATTCAAGAGAAAATGGCCTGAAATCATTGTTTAACAAGCTCTGGCAGCTATCGTTTGAATAGTGGCTTCATCGTCCAACCTTCGCACGCGACTGGCGCGGCTTGGGCAGCGGCAGGGCCTGCGCGGTGGTCATCAGCAGATCGCACAGTGCCTCGCGGTCTTCCCATTCATCGGGCCGCAGCAGAAAGCCTTGGCGCCGGGGTAGGGCTGCCCGTACACCGGCTGCGGCAGCAAGGTGCGGCCGGCGTCGGTGATCTTCACGACCAACTGGTCGTCGCACACGAAGGCGGTCGGCTTCTCATGAAGGTAGACGCAGTACTCGCCGAACATGCGCCGGGTGCGCACCTGCGGCAGCGTGCCGATCTGGTCGAGCAGAAAGTCGAGCGTTTCGGGGCGGGTGGACATGGGCTGCTGTGTTTCTGTGGGAGCGGGCTTGCCCGCGATGACTTCCTGATCGAGGAAACGCCCCATCGCGGGCAAGCCCGCTCCTACAACCGGTGGTGCTTTATTTCGGCGCCATCCGGATCGCGCCATCCAGCCGGATCACCTCGCCGTTCAGCATGTCGTTCTCGATGATGTGCTTGACTAATTTCGCGTAATCGGCCGGCGTGCCCAGCCGCGAAGGGAAGGGCACCATCGCCGCCAGCGCGTCCTGCACTTCCTGCGGCATGCCCATCAGCATCGGCGTGCCGAAGATGCCGGGCGCGATCGTCATGTTGCGGATGCCGTTGCGGCTCAGGTCACGGGCGATCGGCAGCGTCATGCCGACCACGCCGCCCTTGCTGGCGGCGTACGCTGCCTGGCCGATCTGCCCGTCGTAGGCGGCCACGCTGGCGGTGCTGATCAGCACGCCGCGCTCGCCGGTGCTTTCCGGTTCGTTCTTGCACATGGCGTCGGCCGCCAGGCGGATCATGTTGAAGGTGCCGACCAGGTTGACCATGATCGTCTTGGTGTACACGTCCAGCTTGTGCGGGCCGCGTTTGCCCACCGTCTTCTCGGCCGGCGCGATGCCGGCGCAATTGACCAGGCCCATCAGCTTGCCCAGCGACGTGGCCTTGGCCACCACGGCCTGGCCATCGGCCTCGCTGCTGACGTCGCACTTAACGAAGCTGCCGCCGATGTCCTTGGCCACGGCCTCGCCCTTCTCAACCTGCATGTCGGCGATGACCACCTTGGCGCCTTCGGCCGCCAGCATGCGCGCCGTACCTTCGCCCAGGCCCGACGCGCCGCCGGTGACGATGAAAACCTTGTCCTTGATCTGCATGGATGTGCTCCTCTTGATGTCGTGAATTCGGGGGATGGCTGCAAGATTATCGGCGCGGGCGTCACACCCATTCGATGGGCTTGAGCATGGATGTTGAAGCGATTAAAATGATCAAATTGATCGATTGGATTGTTTGAGGCGATCATGCAGACCTTTTCCGCCAACGAAGCCAAAGTCAACTTCGGCGCCTTTCTCGACGCGGCGCAGCGCGAGCCCGTGCGCGTGACGCGGCGCGACCGCGTGGTGGGCGTGATGGTGTCCGCGCAGGATTACGAAGCCATGCGCGCCTTCTATGCCAACCGCCTGCAGCACACCCTGGCGGAAACCGGGGCACACGCCGCCGCGCAAGGCCTGACGGCCGAGGGACTGGGCGAACTGCTGGCCGACGAAAGCTGATGGCGGCCATGCCGTCGCCGGCGGCGCCGCCTGCAGGCAGCGTGCCTTCGCGCGTGGTGCTCGATACCAACGTCATCATCAGCGCCGCGCTGCTGTCGGGCTCGGGTCCCGCACGCCTGCTGCATCGGTTGCTGGTGTGCAGTCGCCTGGTGTTTTCAGACGCGACGTTCGCCGAACTGGAAACGAGGCTGTGGAAACCCAAGTTCGACCGCTACATCACGCTCGGTGCGCGGCGCCGGTTGCTGGCCGACCTGTCCGCCGTGGCCGACTGGGTCAAGCCTGAGGGCGCTGCGCGGTATAGCCGCGATGCGGAAGACGACGTGTTCATCCACACGGCGGCGGCAGGCGGCGCAGGGTGGCTCGTCAGCGGGGATCAGGACTTGCTGGTGCTGGGGCGGGTTGAAGCGGTGGAGATCATCACGCCGGCCCATGCGTTGGAGCGCTGCGCTGGCTGAGCATGGAGCACCTGGTCAGCTGCCCACACCCGCCACCGCAAAGCGCCCCAGCCCCATCTCCACCCAGCGCTCCTCGCGCCGCACGATGAACAGCGCCTCCAGCCGCATGCGCTGCGCCAACGCCATGCCCTCGGCCGGGCCGGCCACCAGCAGGGCGGTGGCCCAGGCGTCGGCGCTCATGCAATCTGTGGCCAGCACGGTGACGGAGGCGACGCCGTTGTTCACCGGCGCAGCGCGGCGCCCGTCCATGGTGTGCGACAGGCGTGCGTCGCCGATCTGCACCCAGCGCCGGTAGTCGCCCGAGGTGGCGACGGCCAGGTCGGCCAGTTCGATCACGCCACGCGCGGCACGCCGGCCGGGCTCGGGGCTTTCCACCGCCACGGCCCAGGGCTCGCCGCTGGCCTGCGTGCCGAGCGCGCGCAACTCGCCGTCGAGCGCGGCCAGCGCGTGCGCCACGCCGTGGGCTTGCAGCACGGCGGTCATCTGGTCGACGCCGTAGCCCTTGGCGATGCCGCACAGGTCGAACAGCGCGTCGGCGTGCTTGCGGGCACGCCCGGCGGCCAGATACAGTTCCAGCGACTGATGGGCGGGCGGTTGGCCCCATTGCCTGGCCACGCGGATGGCGGCGGCATCCGGGTCGTCGCGCTCGGCCCCAAAGCCCCAGGCGTTGACCAGCGCGCCCACGCCGGGGTCGAAGGCGCCGTCGGAAAGGCGCGCGATCTCGAGGGCGCGCGCCAGCACGGCCATGATCTCGGGCGGCAGGCTGACCCATTCGCCCGGCGTGGCGCGGTTCAGGCGCATCAGGTCGCTGTCGGGTTTCCAGGGCGACATCTGCTGGTCCACACGCTCGACGGCGGCGGCCAGCGCGTTGCGCAACGCGTTCTGGTCGAGTTGCGGATCGACGTCGCACAGCACCGACCAGCGCGTGGCCATGGTGGGGCCGTGCAGCTTGATGCGCTGGAGCACCGCCGCCGGCTCAGAAAGTGTCTTCGGCATAGCGCCCCCGTGCCTTGAGCTGCTGAACGCTCAAAGAGATGCTGCCCAGGATGCCGTCGAGCACCTGTGCCACGCCCTGGGCCATGGTGCGGCTGCCGCACACGCGCACGATGGCGCCATCGCCGATCAGCTGGCGCAGCCGGTCCGCATCGCGGCGCAGGGCGTCCTGCACGTAGCCGCCGCCCTCCGGCACGCGCGAGAAGGTGGTGCGCAGGCTGGCCAGGCGTTGCTCCTTCAGCCATTGCTCGATCTCGGTGCCGAAGAAGTAGTCCAGTTGCGGATCGCGCACGCCGTAGTACAGGTGCATGGGCACGCCGCGCGCGTTGTCGCGGATGAAGCCCGCCAGCGGCGCCACGCCAGTGCCGGCGCCGATCAGCATCACCGGGGCGCGGGTCGATTCGATGGCGAACGCCGGGTTGGGGCGGATGAAGGCCTGGATGCGCGCACCCGGTTGCAGGCCGTGCAGGTAGCCCGAGCACAGGCCGCCCGGCATCTTGCGCACGCAGATTTCGACGAAGCCGTCCTGCCAGCCGGATGCGAGCGAATAGAAGCGAGGGACCGCGGAGTCCGGTGGCAGCACGCCGATCAGATCGCCTGCCGCGAAGTGCCGCAGGCCACGGCCGCGCAGGCGATCCGTCCAGCTCTGCGGGGCCCAAGCGAAGCGCAGGATGGTGGCGGGCTGATCGTCGCCGCCGGCGAAGTCCTGGCGCGACAGCAGTTGCAGCTCGGTCGTCGCCGGCAGGCGCGGGCGGTAGTCGATAGCGAGCGGCTGGCCCAGCGCCTGCGCCACGGCTTCGCCCCAGCGCGCGAACTCCTGCGCCGACTGCTGGTGGATGCGCTCCATGGGCAGCAGCGTGGCCCAGCCCTTGGCGCGCAGCGCCTGGTCCACCGTCTGGCCGTAGGCGCAGAAGGCGTCGAAGGCACGGTCGCCGAAGGCCAGCACGGCCACGCGTGCGGCGGTGGCGGGGTTTGCGCAATGCGCTCCAGCGCGCGGGCCGCGTGTGCAGGCGCCTGGCCGTCGCCGTAGGTGGCGGCCAGCACGAAGATTTGCTGCGCAGTGGCGCCGGCGCGGAAGTTTTCCAGCCCGCTGGTGTGCATCTTGTGGCCGGCGCCCACCAATGCGGTGTGCAGCGCCTCGGCAAAGCCCCAGGTGCTGCCGTTCTCGCTGGCGACGAAGATCAGCGTGTCGGCCTGCGGCAGCGCGCTGTTGTCGCCGATGCGGGGTACCAGGCGGCGCGCCTGCAGCCACAGCAGCAGGCCCGTGACCCAGAACAGCGGGATGCTTAAGGCCCCCAGGCCCAGCACCAGCGCCCAGGCCCAGGCGCTTTCGCCGGTGTGCAGCACCATGGCCCAGTCCTGCACGCGCTGGGCGGTGGTGGCGTCCTGCCAGGCCAGCGTTTGGCCCGAATAGCGGTCCACCCAGCCTTCGCCGCGGTCGGTGGTGATGCGCCAGGTGTCCTCGGGGTCGTCGGCGGCGGGGAAGTTGACCTTGCGCAGTTCGGCCACGCGCGTGTCCTGCAGCAACTGCAGCGGCGCGGCGGCGGCCGGCGTGGGGATGGTGGCAGGGGCGGTGGAAACGACGCTGGGCTCGACCGCGTGCTCCACGTCGATGAGCCCGAAAGTGACGGCGCTCATGAACAGCGCGGTGACGGATGACAGGCCCAACACGGCCACCAGCACTTGCCCGGTGACCACGTGCAGGCGCTGCAGCCCCGTGCCGCGCGCCCGGCTGAACACCTTGCGCCAGCCACCCTGGCGGCGCTGCAGCAGCACCAGCCCGGAGATGGCCAGCAGCAGCATCGACAGCGCCACCACGGCGGCGGTGATGCGCCCGGCATCGCCCAGCAGGAAGGAACGGTGCAGGTTCCTGAACCAGCGCATGAGGGGCGAGGCCTGGTATTCGCCCAGCACCTGCCCGTTGTCCGGGTCGACACGGCTGGCCACGGCCTGGCCGTTGTCGAAGCCGTAGACCACGATGTCGCCGGAAGGCAGGCGGCGGATTTCCTCCGCGCCCGGCACGGTGGCCGACACGCGCTCGACCAGGGTGGCCACCGGCAGATCGGCGGCGGCGGGCCTGGCCTGCCAGGCGGCGATCATTGGGTCGAGCGCCAGCACCGCGCCGGTGATGCCGATCACCAGCGCCAGCGCGCCGGCCATCAGGCCCAGCCAACGGTGAATCTGCCTCCAGGCCATGGGGTGTTTCCTTTCCTTTTCTATCGAGAGTTCCGTCATTCATGACACGCTGCCAGCCCTCACCCCCACCCTCTCCCAGAAGGAGAGGGAGCATTCTTTGGCACGGTGCGCACTGTCGCGCTTTTGGAAGACGCCGATAGGCTTACTGAATCTGGTAGGTGAGCGACTGGATGTACTGCTTGCCGGCGTGCGCCTTGCCCGCGCCGGCCTTGGTCAGCGGCACGCGGATTTCGGACGGGCTGTCGCGCATGTCCTCGGCCGCGGCGTCGATGCGGATCTCGTAGCCGGCGTCGATCAGCGCATCGGCCAGGTCGGCAGTGACTTTCAGCGTGCGGCCGGCGCCCACGCTGGCGCCGGTCACGCCCTGCAGGCGCTTGCTGTCGGCGGCGGACAGGCGGTTCCAGTCCGCCAGGTGCTTGTAGTACTTGGCCTTGCCGCCGGCCACCCACAGGGTGCGCACATAAGCACCCTTGGCGTCGGTGACGTACACGGCCAGGTAGGCGCCGTCGCCGCCATAGTTCTTCAGCGGGATCGACATCGACATCGGGCGGGCCTGCGCCACGGAGGGCAGGGCCACCGCCAGGGCGGCGGCCAGGGTGGTCATGAGGGGTTTGCGCATGGTAGTTTCTCCGGTTCGGTTGGGGTTCATTCGATGCTGCCGCGCGAGCCGCCGGGGGCAGCGGGCCGGCATCGGCGGGCGCGGCGCTGCGCGGCGTCTGGTCGCCCCGGTGCTCGCGGTGGCGTTCGCGTTCGCGGTGGTCGTCGTCATCGCCACGCTGCCGCATCTTCACGACGGCCAGCGTGCGCGGGTCGATCTTGGCCTTGAAGGCGCGGCCCTGAGCATCGCGGCCGCGCAGTTCGTAGCAACCGTCGTCGATCTTCAGGCGCTGCACCTGCCAGCCTTGCCGGGCCGCCATCTGCATCACGGCATCGCGCGACTGCCATTGCTTTACCGGCGCGTCGCAGTCGTCATCGGCCAGGGCCGGCAGGGCGAGCAGGCTCAGCGACAGAACCAGCGGGCCGGCGGCGAGGGGGCGAAGGGGTTTCATGTCGGTGCTCTCCTTTTCAAGGCATCACAGCGCTTTCGCATGCTGTGAAGCCATTGTCAGAAGGCCGTCTGAACTGCGCCTGAAGCGGATGTGTCGCGCGGGTAAAGCGGCGCGTCAAAGCCGCCTGTGCTGATCCGGATCAAACCCTGGCGGGTACACCGTGTGGCGCGCCGGCGTGGGCGGGGGCGCCGACCCGGCCTCAGCGATCAACGGCGCTGTTCACACCCAGCAGACGCTGGAGCCGCGTGCTGCTGGTGGTGTACTGGAACGGCAGTTCCTTGCCGGGCGCAATTAGTGCCTGCGCCGCGTAGGCGGCCAGCGTGGCTTCGTGGAAGCCGCACAGGATCAGCTTGCGCTTGCCGGGGTAGGTGTTGATGTCGCCGATGGCGAAGATGCCGGGCTCGCTGGTCTGGAACTTCTCGGTGTCGACCACCAGTTGCTTGCGCTCCAGCGCCAGCTGCCAGTCGGCGATGGGGCCGAGCTTGGGGCTCATGCCGTGGAAGACGAGCAGCGCGTCCAGCGGCAGCGGCGACGTGCTGCCGTCCGGCCCCAGCACCTGGATGGCCGTCATGCGGCCGTCTTGCTGCGCGATGCCGTCGACCTGGCCGACGACGAAGCGCATGCGCCCGGCATCACACAGCTCGCGCATGCGCGCCACGCTGGCGGGCGCGGCCTGAAAGCCGTCGCGCCGGTGCAGCAGCGTGACGCTGGCAGCTAGGTGCGCCGGTTCGGTGGCGAAGTGGATGGCCCAGTCCAGCGCCGAATCGCCGCCGCCCACGATGACGAGGTGCTGGCCCCGGAACGCCGCCGCGTCGGCCACGCTGTGGAACAGCTGGCGGTCCTCGAAGGCATCGAGCCCGTCGACGCTCAAGCGCTTGGGCACGAAGGCGCCCACGCCAGCGGCGATGAACACCGCCCTGGCCAGCAGGCGCAGGCCCTTGTGCGTTTCGACCAGAAAGCGCCCGTCGGGCTGCTTCTGCAAGGTGCTGACCTGATGCCCCAGGTGGAACTGCGGCTGGAACGGCGCCGCCTGCTTCATCAGCCCGTCGATCAGTTCCTGCCCGCTGCACACCGATGCCGGGGATGTCGTAGATCGGCTTGTCGGGGTACAGCTCGCTCGGCTGCCCGCCGGGCTGGGGCAGGGCGTCGATGACGTGCGCACCGATCTCCAGCAGCCCCAGCTCGAACACCGCGAACAGGCCCACCGGGCCGGCGCCGATGATGAGGGCGTCGGTGTCGATGGGCGGGGCGTCTGCGGCCATGGTTTGCTACAAAAACAAAAGCGGCTTGCGCAGGTGGGGCCTGCGCCAAACCGCTTTTATCTGAAAGAGCGGTGCGTCAGCGCTTCAGCTCGCTCAGCTTGCCCGTCTTGTTGGCCCAGGCCTCGTGGTCGGGCAGCGGGTCCTTGCGCTTGGTCAGCGTCTTGTAGTTGGGCGAGCGCGCCAGTTGCGCGTTGATCTCGGTCATGTGCAGCTGGTCCTTGGGCAAATCCTCTTCGGCGAAGATGGCGTTGACCGGGCACTCGGGGATGCAGACGGCGCAGTCGATGCACTCATCGGGGTCGATGGTGAGGAAGTTCGGGCCTTCCAGAAAGCAATCGACGGGGCAGACATCCACGCAATCGGTGTATTTGCAGTTGATGCAGGCTTCGGTGACGACGTGGGTCATGTTCTTCTCGGTGCGCTCTAGGGGTGTGCGAGCCGTTGGGGGACTGCCGCGTGGAACGACGGGTGGCCCGGCAAACGCTCATGGAAAACGGCCAATTTTAGCCGCCCGCGGCCATGCGGCGCCGGTAGCCGCATTGTCAGGAAGGGCTTGGGCGGCGCTCTCATCCGGCGGGCGCAGCGGCCTTGGCGGCGGGCGCGGCGGCGCGCAGTTCGTCGAACCAGTCAAGCCGGCGCAGCGCGGCCTTCTCAAGCTCCAGCACCACCATCAGCAACGCGCCCAGGCCGATGACGAACAGCAGATCGAGCAGGCCCACCGGGTGCGAGCTGAACAGCGCCTGCATCCACGGCGTGTAGGTGAACAGCAGCTGCAGCACCAGCACCGTCAGCACCGCCAGGTACACCGCCGGCGTGCCGCGCACGCCGCGCCGGGTGAACGAGCTGCCGTGCAGGTAGCGCACCGAGAACAGGTAGGCGATCTCCAGCGCGCAGAAGGCGTTGACGACCAGGGTGCGCGTGGCGTCGACGTCCATGCCGCGCCACTGGCCCCAGGCCATGGTGGCGTACACGGCGGCGGTGAACAGCAGCGACACCAGCACCAGCCGCCACACCATGAAGGGCGACATCAGCGGCGCGCGCGGCGGCCGCGGCGGGCGGCGCATGACGCCGTCCTCGGGCGGCTCGAAGGCCAGCACCAGGCCCAGCGTGATGGTCAGCGCCATGTTGATCCACAGGATCTGCGCCGGCGTCAGCGGCAGCGTCAGCCCCAGCAGCAGCGCCAGCGCCACGGCCAGCACCTCGCCGCCGTTGGTGGGCAGCGTCCAGGCGATGACCTTGCGGATGTTGTCGTACACCACGCGGCCTTCGTGCACGGCGGCGACGATGGAGGCGAAGTTGTCGTCCGCCAGCACCACCTGCGAGGCCTCCTTGGCCGCCTCGGTGCCCTTCTGCCCCATGGCGATGCCCACGTCGGCCTGCTTGAGCGAGGGCGCGTCGTTCACGCCGTCGCCCGTCATGGCCACCACCGCGCCCTGGCTTTGCAGCGCGCGCACCACGCGCAGCTTGTGCTCGGGGCTGGTGCGGGCGAACACGTCGGTGCGCGCGGCCAGCGCGGGCAGGGTGTGGTCGGGCGTGGCCTCCACTTCGGCGCCGGTGGCCACCACCGGCTGCGCGGCCAGGCCCAGCTGGGCGGCAATGGCGGCGGCGGTGGCGGCGTGGTCGCCGGTGATCATCTGCACGCGGATGCCGGCGCTCTGGCAGTCGGCCACGGCGGCGATGGCCTCGGGCCGCGGCGGGGTCGATGAAGCCGATCAGGCCGGCGAAGCTCAGGCCTTGCAGCTCGGCCGCGCCGAGCCGCGCCGGCCGCGCGGGCAGGCGCGCGAAGGCAAAGCCCAGCACGCGCTCGCCCTCGGCGGCGATGTCGTCCACGCGCGCCGCCCACACGGCCTCGTCGACCGGCAGCCGCGCCGTGCCGTCGGTGCCCTGGGCGCTGGTGCACATGGCCAGCACCTGCTCGGGCGCGCCCTTGACGGCGATCAGCGCGCCGCCATCGGGCGTGTCGTGCAGCGTGGCCATGTAGCGGTGCGCGGCGTCGAAGGGCACCAGGTCGCGGCGCGGGTGGGCGTCGTGCTCGGTCTGCGCGTTCAGGCCCGCCTTGTAGGCCAGCGCCAGCAGTGCGCCTTCCATCGGGTCGCCGGTCACGTGCCACTGGTCGTCGCTCTCGTGCAGCTCGGCGTCGTTGCACAGCAGGCCGATCAGCGCCAGCTGGCGCAGGTCGGCGCAGGGCTTGCTGCCATCGGGCTGGCGCACCGTGCCCATGGGCGCGTAGCCGGCGCCGCTGGCCTGGGCGCGGCTGTCGGCGCTGACCAGGGTGCGGCAGGTCATCTCGTTGCGCGTCAGCGTGCCTGTCTTGTCGGAGCAGATCACGCTGGTGGCGCCCAGCGTCTCCACCGCCGGCAGCTGGCGCACGATGGCCTGGCGCGCCGCCATGCGCTGCACGCCGATGGCCAGGGTGATGGTGATGACCGCCGGCAGCCCCTCGGGCACGAAGCCCACGGCCAGCGCCACCACGGTCATCAGCGCGTCCAACCAGTCGTAGCCGCGCACCATGACGGCGAACACGAACAGCGCCGCCGCCACCGCCAGCGCCACCACGGTGATCTGGCGGCCGAAGCGGTTGATCTGCGCCAGCAGCGGCGTGGTCAGCGGCGCGATGGCGCCCAGCATCTGGCTGATCTTGCCGATCTCGGTGTCCGTGCCGGTGGCGGTGACCACGCCGCGCGCCGCGCCCGCGGCCACCAGCGTGCCGGACCAGGCCATGCCGGCGCGGTCGCCCAGCGGCGCGTCGGCGGCGACGGCGGCGGTGGACTTTTCGGCCACCACCGATTCACCGGTGAGCAGCGCCTCGTCGATGCGCAGCGCGCGCGCCGTCAGCAGGCGCAGATCGGCCGGCACGCGGTCGCCGGCCTCGATCAGCACCACGTCGCCCGGCACCAGCGCATCCACCGGCAGCACCTGCCGCGTGCCGCCGCGCAGCACCCGCGCGTGGGGCGACAGCATGTCGCGCAGCGCGTCCATGGCGGCCTCGGCCTTGCCCTCCTGCATCACGCCGACGATGGCGTTGGTCAGCACCACGGCCAGGATCACGCCCGCATCCACCCAGTGGCCCAGCGCGCCGGCCACGGCGGCGCCGGCCAGCAGAAAGATGATCAGCGCGTTGGCGAACTGCGCGCCCAGGCGCTGCGCCAGCGTGCGGCGCGGTGGCGCGGGCAGGGCGTTGGGGCCGTGGCGCTGCAGCCGCTGGGCGGCCTCGGCGGGCGTCAGGCCGTGGTCGGGGGCCGTCTCCAGGGCGGCAGCCACGTCGGCGGCGGGCAGGGCATGGGGCACGTCAACGGTGGCGGCGCGGCGGGGATCGGGCATCGGGCAGGGGGCTCCTGGGTGTCGGGGAAAACCAAGGGACTCTGCCACACGCGCCAGGTTCGGCCGTTGGGGCGCGGGCTTGATGGAGGTCAAGCCAAGGCCATCGGGCAGCCCCGCTCGGCCGGCAACGGTAGACGCGCGATGGCTGCGGGTGTTATGGGGGTGGTCTTCGCCCGTGCCCGGAAGGTGGGCGTGGCGCCGGTGGCTGGGGCAGGAACGCGACGGCGATGCGATCAACAACACGTGGTGATCAAGCGGTCGCAGACCGTGCTGTGGGAGCGGGCTGGCCCGCGATCAAGCGCTGATGGCGACGAGGCGTCTCATCGCGGGCCAGCCCGCGCCCACACCA
The DNA here is from genome assembly GCF_013423955.1 of Ottowia beijingensis. Taxonomy (GTDB): domain Bacteria; phylum Pseudomonadota; class Gammaproteobacteria; order Burkholderiales; family Burkholderiaceae_C; genus Ottowia; species Ottowia beijingensis. Next base: position 3,492,130 of record NZ_JACCKX010000001.1, read on the forward strand.
CGGATGCGGTCCGCGCCGCCACTGAGATTGCTTGACAATCAATCAAAAACAATAGCTGGTGGCGCCCGCTGCAAGGCATTTTCAGTGTGAAAACAATCTGAAATCCTTGTATATCAGGCGCAAGCAGCTATCGTTCTTGATGATTCGGTGACGCGAAGGATTGCAACGCTGTCATCGCGGCCCATGCCGCGCGGCCCCGCAGGCCGGTGGCCCTCAGCGCACCAGCACCGCGCCGGCCGTGCGGTGGCTGGCGGTGTCGACCAGGATCAACGCGCCCAGCACGCGGCTGTGCGCGAACGGCGTGGCGGGAATCGGCTCCTGCAGCAGCAGATCGACGTGGCCGATGGCGTTGGGCTCCAGTTGCGTGGCGTCTTCGCGCGCCAGCGTGTGGATGTTCAGCCGCTCGGCAATGCGCTGCACCTTGGCCTTGACCCAGCGGTGGCCGTGCAGCGTCCAGTAGACGCGGCCGGGCAGCAGCGGCTCGTCGTCGAGCCAGGCGATGGTGGTGCGCAGCTCGCGCGTGGTGGGCCAGGCGGCTTGCGGGGTGCTGTCCTCGAAGTCGTCGGCGGCGACCACAGCAGCCGGCGTCGGCGCGGCCACGATCCAGTCGCCGCGCGACACGTCCAGCTCGCGGTCCAGCACGATGCCGGCGCTGTGACCGGCGGCGATGGCCTTGGGCGCGCGGGCGTGGTCGAACACCTGCGCCACCACGGCCGTCTGCCCGCCCGGCAGCAGTTGCACCGGCGTGCCGGGCGCGACGCTGCCCGTGGCCACGCGGCCCCAGAAGATGCGGCGGCCCTGCGTGGTGTCGGACGAGGCAGAGAACTTCTCGACCCATTGCACCGGGAAGGCCAGCGGCAACTCGGTCTCGCGCGGCGTGACGGGCAACCTTTGCAGAATCTCCAGCAGCGTGGGGCCGACGTAGCCGCACCAGCCGGGGTTCTGGTGGCCGGTGTCCACCACGTTCCAGCCCTTCAGCGCCGAGATCGGCACGATGGCGGCGGGCGTGATGCCCGCGCTGGCGGCAAAGGCCTGCAGCGCGCCGCGGATGTGCTGGTAGGCCAGCGCGGCATCGGCCACGGCGTCGAGCTTGTTGATGGCGAACACGACGGAGGGCACGCGCAGCAGGTTCAACAGCAGCGAATGGCGCCGCGTCTGCGGCAGCAGGGCGAGGTCGGCGCGCTGCCAGTCCAGCTTGGTGGCGTCGACCAGTACCACCGCCGCGTCGGCACTGCTGGCGGCGGTGACCATGTTGCGCGTGTATTGCTCGTGGCCCGGCGCGTCGCCGATGATGAACTTGCGCGATTCGGTGGCGAAGTAGCGGTAGGCCACATCGATGGTGATGCCCTGCTCGCGCTCGGCCTGCAGGCCGTCGGTGAGCTGGGCCAGATCCGCCTCGCCACCGCGCGTGACGCCGGCCAGGTGGTCCTGCAGCACGGCCTTGGTGTCGACCAGCAGGCGGCCGATCAACGTGCTCTTGCCGTCGTCGACCGAGCCGCAGGTGATGAAGCGCAGCGCGGTTTCAGTGTCTGTTTGGCTTGGAGCGCTTGCGGGGAAGCCGGAGCAGCTATGGAATCAGTTGTTGTCATGAAAGGCTTTCTTGTACGCAGAGGACGCAGAGGTTTCGCAGAGGACGCAAAAAGAAAACCCTTTGAATCGGTTTCTTCTGCGTCCTCTGCGTGATCTTTGCGTCCTCTGCGTCCGGCTGTTGGTGATTCAGAAATACCCGTCGCGCTTGCGCTTTTCCATCGACGCGTCGCTGGTCTTGTCGTCCATGCGCGTGGCGCCGCGCTCGCTCACGTCGGCGGCCAGCGTCTCGATGACGATCTGGCCCGGCGTGGCGGCGGGGCTTTCCACCGGGCAGGTGCAGGTGATGTCGCCCACGGTGCGAAAGCGCACGGTGCGGGTTTCGACGTGTTCGCCGTCCTTGGGCGGCGTGAGCGGCGTGACGGGTACCAGCAGGCCGCGGCGCTCGACCACTGGGCGTTGATGCGCGTAGTAGATCGAGGGCAGGGCGATGCGCTCGCGCTCGATGTATTGCCACACGTCCAGCTCGGTCCAGTTGCTGATGGGGAACACGCGGAAGTGCTCGCCCGGCGCCAGGCGCGTGTTGAACAGCGTCCACAGCTCGGGCCGCTGGGCCTTGGGTTGCCACTGGCCGAAGCTGTCGCGGTGGCTGAAGATGCGCTCCTTGGCGCGCGCCTTCTCCTCATCGCGCCGCGCGCCGCCGATCAGGGCGTCGAAGCGGAATTCGTCGATCGCCTCCAGCAACGTGACCGACTGGTGCGCGTTGCGCGATTCGCCCGCGTGCGCCAGGCGCACCGTGCCGCGCGCCATGCTGTCCTCGACGCTGCGCACGATCAGCTCGGCCTGCAGTTCCGCTGCGCGCTGGTCGCGGAAATCGGTCACTTCCGGGAAGTTGTGGCCGGTGTCGATCATCAGCAGCGGATACGGAATCCGCCCGGCGCCAAAGGCTTTCTCCGCGCACTTCAGCAGCACCAGCGAATCCTTGCCGCCCGAAAATAGCAGCGCGGGGCGCTCGAAGGCGGCGGCGACTTCGCGCAGGATGAAGATGGTTTCTTCCTCCAGCGCGTCGAGGTGGGTGTTGGACAGGTGATGCGACGCGGCGGCTTGCAGCAGATCGGGGTGGGTGCGGGCGTTCATGCCTCGGCTCCTTGTGCGCGGCTTTCTGACTCCCTCGCCCCTTTGGGCAGAGGGCGGGGGTGAGGGCTGCCTGGCGGGGGCGCTGTCTGGCCCCCACCCCAACCCTCCCCAGCGGGGAGGGAGCACCCTGGCCCTCTCCCGCGAGCGGGAGAGGGGACAAGAGGGTGGGCGGGGCACCCGGTGCAACGGTTTCTGCGACAGCGGCTTCACGGCCGTTGGCTCCCTCTCCCGCAGGCGGGAGAGGGTTGGGGTGAGGGTGGGGCGCCGTATCACCCCGCACGTGAAGTCCGCACTCCTTGGCCGCCTCATATTGGCTTCGGCCGGACGCCGGTGCGTCCTTCACGCCGCCTTCGGCGACATGAGCCTGCGCCGAAGTGAAGACCTCGGCGGCATTGCTGCGCAACGCCGCAGCGGCTGGTGCCGCCGCATGCGGTTTGACATGCAAACCGCATTCCTTGAGGTCTTCACTTTCCCACCACCAGCGCCCGGCCCGGAAATCCTCGCCCAGGGTGACGGCGCGAGTGCAGGGGCGCAGCCGATGCTGGGGTAGAACTGGTCGTGCAGCGGGTTGTAGGCGACCTGCCGGCTGGCGATGTAGTGCCAGATGTCTCCCCAGGTCCAGTCGGCCAGCGGGTTGTACTTGAGCAGGCCCTTGCTCTCGAATTCAGAGCGATCGACCAGCGGCACGTCGGCGCGCGCGCCCGATTGCTCGCGGCGCAGGCCGGTCACCCAGGCCTTCTTGCCGGCCAGCGCGCGGGCCAGCGGCGCCATCTTGCGGATGCCGCAGCAGGCCTTGCGCAATTCGATGCTGCGGTACATGGCGTCGGCGCCCTCGCGCTGCACGAACTGCACCACCTGTTCATTCGATGGCTGGTACACGGTGAGCGGCGCGTGCGGGCGCGTGGCCTGCTGTGCCTTCAGCTGCTCGAGCAGCGCCAGCGTTTCGGCGTGCAGCGCACCGGTGTCGAGCACGAAGATTTCGATCGGCAGCGCGTGGGCGTTGATCAGGTGCGTGATGACCATGTCCTCGGCGCCCAGGCTGCTGGCCTGGGTAACGGGGCCGGTGGCCGCGGCCTTGAGCAGCGTGACCACGGTTTCGCGCAACTTGGCGTCGAAGTTGGCCGACGGCTGCGCGTACAGCGCGATGGCCGAAGCCGCGGCGGCGCCGGGCAGGGGCGTGAAGGCGTTCATGCGGCCTCCGGCGCGGCATCGCGCGCGAACAGCGGGCGCGGCTGCAATGCATCGCCCTGGTAGAAGGCGCTGTAGCGCGCGAACTGGCGCTCGGCCGCCGCCGCGTCGACGCCGGGTGCGAGCACGGCGCTGGTGAAGCCGCTGCGGTGCATCTGCACCAGCTGGTCGATCAGCACATCGCCGGTGGCGCGGATGTCGCCGGCAAAGCCGAAGCGGCGGCGCAGCAGCACGGCCTGGCTGAAAGCGCGGCCGTCGGTGAACTTGGGGAAGTCGAGTTCGATGCGCTCGACGCCCTCGAACGCGCCTTCCGCGGCCAGCGCGGCCAGGTCAGCGTCATTCGCTAATTTCAAGGCATTTTGGCCGTCAGCGCCCGTCTGATATGCGCCGGAAGCTATTATTTTCATAGTTGTTCTCTGTCAGGCGGTGGCTTCTTCATGCTGGTGCGCGGCGCGGTGTTCGCCATGCCGCGCGCCGTTGGCGGCCTGCTTGAACGGCTCGTGGCCGACGCGGCGCAGCGTGTCGATGAAGCGCTCGGCGGCGCTGCTGCGCAGCGCGCGGTAGGTGTCCAGAATGGCCTCGACCACGCCCGGCACCTCGGCGGCGCTGAACGACGGCCCGACCACCTTGCCCGGCGTGGCGGGGCCGGACAACGCCGAGCCATCGCTGCCGCCCAGCGTGACCTGGTACCACTCCTTGCCGTCCTTGTCGACGCCCAGGATGCCGATGTGGCCGCTGTGGTGGTGCCCGCAGCTGTTGATGCAGCCGCTGATGTGCAGGTCGATGGGCCCCAGGTCGGTCACCTCGTCGATGTCCTGGTACAGCTCGGTCAGCGCGGCGGCGATGGGGATGGCGCGCGCATTGGCCAGCGAGCAGAAATCGCCGCCGGGGCAGGCGATCAGGTCGGTCAGCAGGCCGATGTTGGGCTGCACCAGGCCGAGCGCCTTGGCGGCTTCGTACAGCGCGGGCAGGTCGCCCGAATGCACCCAGGGCAGCAGCAGGTTCTGCTCGTGCGTCAGGCGCGCCTCGCCGGCGCTGAACTGCTCGGCCAGATCGGCCAGCGCATCCAGCGTGTCGGCATCGGCATCGCCCGGCGCCCAGCCGGGGCGCTTGAACGACAGCGTGACCACCGACAGCCCGGCGATGCGGTGCGTGCGCACGTTCTGCGTCAGCCAGCGCTGGAAGGGCCTGGCGGTGATGCTGACCTCGGACGGCAGGTTGGCACGGCGCAACTCGGGTTGCACGAAGCTGGCCTGCACGCGCACCAGCTCGGCGGGCGTGATGGTGTGCGGCGCGCCGTCCTGTTCGACGATGGCGCGGTATTCAGCCTCCACTTCGTCGATGAAGCGCTGGCCTTCGGCCTTCACCAGGATCTTGATGCGCGCCTTCCACTTGTTGTCGCGCCGGCCATAGCGGTTGTAGACGCGCACCACGGCCTCGATGTAGTTGAGCAACTGGTCCCACGGCAAGAAGTCGCGCACCACCGGGGCGATGACCGGCGTGCGCCCCATGCCGCCGCCCACCTTGACGGTGAAGCCGACCTCGCCCGCGTCGTTGGTCAGCGCCTGCAGGCCGATGTCGTACCAGCCGGTGGCGGCGCGGTCTTCGGCGGCGCCGTTGAAGGCGATCTTGAACTTGCGCGGCAAAAACGCGAACTCGGGGTGCAGCGTGCTCCACTGGCGCAGGATTTCGGCGAAGGGGCGCGTGTCGACGATCTCGTCGGGCGCGATGCCGGCCAGCGCCTCGCAGGTGATGTTGCGTATGGCGTTGCCGCTGGTCTGGATGCCGTGCATGTGCACGCTGGCCAGCAGGTCCATCACGTCGGCGGCGCGGTCCAGCGGAATCCAGTTGAACTGCACGTTGGTGCGCGTGGTGAAGTGGCCGTAGCCGTAGCGCAGCGGCGGCGCGGCGAGCGTCAGGCCGGGTTGCGAGGCCTGCAGTGCGTCCTGCGTCTGCTGCGCGTGGGCCAGCAGGTCGGCGTCGGGCCGGTCGTACTCGCGCGCGATGCGGGCCAGCATGCGCAACTGCGTGCTGCTGATCTCGCCATAGGGCACGGCGATGCGGGCCATGGGCGCGTAGCGCTGGATGTACCAGCCGTTCTGCAGACGCAGCGGCAGCAGTTGCTCGTCGGTGAGTTCGCCGCGCTGCCAGCGCTCCAACTGATCGCGGAACTGCTGGGCGCGCAGGGTGACGAACTGGCGGTCGAAATCGGTGTATTGGTACATCGTGGCGGTGCCTTGAATCAGCGCGCAATGTACCGACGGCTTATGCCAAAACAAACCAATACTTAGTTGTTGATATATGCCGGATTGGCATAAGCAAGCGCGCGCCCTGGGCTGACGCGCTTGTCAGGCGCTGGCCCACAGGGCGTGGGCGGGGCGCGGCCTAAGGTGGCAGGGCTTTTTCGCAACCCAGGCCCGAGCCGGGCCGCATTCACCCAGGAGCCATCCCATGAGCGTCGCCAAAGTCATTGAAATTTCGTCCTCCAGCACCAAGAGCTTCGAGGACGCCATCCTCACCGGCGTCAGCCGCGCCGCCGACACCATCGACCAGGTCAAGGGCGCCTGGATCAAGGAGCAGAAGGTCGTCATTTCGGGCGGCAAGATCACCGAATACCGCGTGAACATGAACGTGACCTTCGTGGTCGGCGCGGTGGACAAGTAATTCAATTCCACTTCAAAACGTCCATCACCGTCATCCCGGCGAAGGCCGGGAGCCATGCCCTCGGCGCGCGCGTCGTCTGGATTCCGGCTTGCGCCGGAATGACGAAGTCGAAGCCTCCGTCGATCTGAGAAGAGAACAAGCGGCGCGAACGCGCACGCTGCAGCCGGCCACAGGGCCGGCGTTTTCGTCGGCGCTGTGGGCGCAGCCGAAGATCATGGCGAGGCAGGGGGCCTTCAGAATTTTTCAAGGTCGAATAAAGGCTCCAGCGCCCTGTCAACGGGCGCCAGCAGCTCATTTATTCATACTGTCATTCGTTGCCAATAGGCTATCGCCTGATTGAGGCGCGCAGGCGGCCTGCAAGGCCCCGCATGGCTGCGCCAGGGCGGCGCTGCGCGCTACCGATGCGAGAGCAGATCAGCCAGCGCCCGCGCCACCACCTTGGTGGCGCGGCGCAGGTCGTCGAGGCTCAGGCGCTCGTCGGCGCGCTTGGCGTGGCTTTCCAGCACGGTGCGCGGGCCGGCGCCGTAGATCACGCCGGGGATGCCGCGCGCCACGTACAGGCGCACGTCGGTGTACAGCGGCGTGCCCACGGCGGGCGGCTTCTCGCCGAACACCGCCTCACCGTGCTTCTGAATCGCCTCGACCAGCGGCGCGTTGCCGGGCAGCGGCGTCATCGCCTGGGCCAGCAGCAGGCGGCGCACGCCCACGCGGATGCCGGCCTGCCCGCGCGGCGGCGCGTAGCTGGCCGCGGCGCGGGCGATGGTGTCGCGGATCGACTGCTCGACCTGCGCCGCGTCTTCTTCGGGGATCATGCGGCGGTCGAGTTTGAACACCACCTTGCCGGGCACGACGTTGGTGTTGGTGCCGCCCTCGATGCGCCCGATGTTGAGGTAGGGGTGGGTGATGCCGGCGACCTTCGAGGCCACTTTCTTGTAATCGGCATTCAGCGCATACAGCGCGTTCATGAGGTGCACCGCGCCCTGCAGCGCGTCGCAGCCCGAATCGGGAATCGCGGCGTGGCTCATCTCGCCTTCCACCGTCACCTCCAGCTGCAGGCAGCCGTTGTGCGCCACCACCACCTCGTGGCTGAAGCCGGCGGCGACCATCAGGTCGGGCTTTGTCAAACCCTGCGCCAGCAGCCAGCCGGGGCCCAGTTCGCCGCCGAACTCCTCGTCGTAGGTGAAATGCAGTTCCACGGCGCCGCGCGTGGGTTTCGCCACCGCCTCCAGCGCGCGCACGGCGAAGCTGAAGGTGGCGAAGTCGCTCTTGCTGACGGCCGTGGCGCGGCCGAACATCTGGCCGTCCACGATCTCGCCGCCATACGGGTCGTGCGTCCAGCCCTCGCCGGGGGCACCACGTCGCCGTGCGCGTTCAGCGCGATGGTGCGGCCGCCATCGCCGTAGCGGCGGCGCACGATCAGGTTGGTGATGCTCTGCATGCCGCAGGCCTGCACCTCGGCGGCGGGCACGGCGTGCCGCTCGGCGGTGTAGCCGAAGGCCTGCAGCAGCTCGGCGGTCTTCTCGGCGTGCGGCGCGTTGTCGCCCGGCGGCGTGTCGGTGGGCACGCGCACCAGTTGCTGCAGAAAGGCGACCTGTTCGTCGAAGTGCTGGTCGATCCAGGCGTCGAGGGCGGTGTAGGGGGCTGGTTCATGACTTTTGGGTTTTGGGTAGGCTGCAGTAGTACGCAGAGGACGCAGAGGTTTCGCAGAGGACGCAAAAGAAAGCCGAAAAAATGGCTTCTTCTGCGCCTTCTGCGAAACCTCTGCGTCCTCTGCGTATGGGTGTTGGGGCGGCTCAAACCCCGGCCAACTCGGCCGCCAGGTCATCCAGCAGCCGCTGCATGGCGCGCACGGCCAGTTCCATGTCGTCGGCGGTGGTCGATTCGAGCGGGTTGTGGCTGATGCCGCCGTTCTCGCCGCGCACGAACAGCATGGCCTGCGGCATGATCCGGTGCAGCATCATGGCGTCGTGCCCCGCGCCGCTGGGCAGGCGGAACACGGGCAGGCCGAGCGATGCCACCGCGCGCTCCCAGCGCTGCTGCCAGGCCGGGTCGCTGGGCGCGGCGTCGGCGCGCATGGTTTCCTCCAGCGTGCAGGCCACGCCACGGCGTGTGCCGATCTGTTGCGCCCGCTCCAGCACATCGGCCACCAGCGCGTCGCGTTGCGCGTCGTTGGGTGCGCGCAGGTCCAGGCTGAAGGCGCAGCGGCCGGGCACCACGTTGATGGATCCACCCGGCACATTCATCAGGCCCATGGTGGCGACCGAGTCGCCGTCTTTCGCAGCGCGTTCTTCCAGGTACAGCGCCAGCTCGGCCGCGGCGCAGGCGGCGTCGCGGCGGCGGTCCATGGGCGTGGTGCCGGCGTGGCTGGCCTGGCCGACGAACTCGCCCACGAAGCGCAGGCTGCCATTGATGGAGGTGACCACGCCCAGCGGCAGGTTCAGCGCGTTCAGAACCGGGCCTTGCTCAATGTGGACTTCGATGAAGCCCAGGTAATCGGCCGCATCGCGCTTGAGCTTGGGGATGTCGTCGATGGCCAGGCCCGCCTGCTGCATGGCCTGCCGCATGCTGATGCCATCCGCATCCTGCTGGTCGAGCCAGGTTGCGTCGAACGCGCCGATCAGCGCGCCCGAGGCCAGGAAGGCGGCCTTGAAGCGCTGGCCTTCCTCTTCGGCGAAGGCCACCACCTCGATGCCGAACGGCAGGCGCCGCCCTGCACCGTGCAGCGCCTGCACGCAGGCAATGGGCACGAAGATGCCCTGCCGCCCGTCGTACTTGCCGCCATTGCGCACGGTGTCGTAGTGGCTGCCGGTGAGCAGGGTCTTGGCGTTCTTCGCCGACGGGTCGGCGTGATAGCGGCCGACCACGTTGCCCACGGCGTCGGTGTGCACGGCGTCGAAGCCCGCGGCGCGCATCACCTCGCTGATCTGCGCGGCGCAGGCGCGGTGCGCGTCGGTCAGGTAGGTCACGGTGAGCTGGCCGTGCTCGGCAAAGCCCGGGTCGCTGTGCCGGGCCAGCGCCTCGTGCCAGTCCCAGACCTGGTTGCCCAGCACCGGCTCGGCGCCGAACCTGTCGGCCAGGCGAATCTCGGCGATGCGGTGGATATGGCGCAGCGCCTCGGCGCGTTCGACCTCGGGGTGGTTGCCCAGGCGCCGCGCGAAGGTGTCGATGATCTGCGCCTTGGTCAAACCCGTGCCGCGCGGCCCGCGCACGGCCAGGATGAAGGAAAGCCGAAGCGCGCGTTGTAGTCGGCGTTCAGCTGCTGGATGCGCGCGAACTCCTCGGGCGTGCAGTCGGTGAGGCCGGCCTGGCCTTGCTCGTGGGTCGATTCGGCCGTGAGCGTATGCGCGACCATGGCCTTGCCCGCCAGCTCGGGGTGGGCGCGGATCAGCGCGAGTTGCTGCTCGGCCGTGCCGCGCGCCAGCGCCTGCGCCATCGCGTGCTTCAGGTGCGCAAGAGATTGAAAGGGCCGTTCCTTCAAGGCTTCGGCCGCGATCCAAGGCGTGTGCTCGTACAGGCCGTCGAGCATGCGCGCCGCTTCTTCGGGCGAGGCGGCATTGAGTTGGTCGAGGGTGATGGGCATGCTCATTCCTGATGCGGATGTTCGGCGATCCAGTGCCGCGCGATGTCGATGCGGCGGCACACCCACACGTCGGGGTGGCGCGCCACGTGGTCCATGAAGCGCTGCAGCGCCGCGATGCGCCCCGGCCGCCCGAGCAGGCGGCAGTGCATGCCGATGCTCATCATCTTGGGCCGGTCGAGCCCGCGCGGGTCGCCCTCGGCGTACAGCGCGTCGAAGCTGTCGCGCAGGTACTGGAAGAAGGGCTCGGCGTGGCTGAAGCCCTGCGGCAGCGCAAAGCGCATGTCGTTGCAGTCCAGCGTGTAGGGCACCACCAGGTGCGGCACCACGGCGCCGTCGGTGCGGCGCACCTTCATCCAGAACGGCAGGTCGTCGCCGTAATAATCGCTGTCGTACAGCAGCCGGCCGTCGTCCACCACCAGGCGGCGCGTGTTGGGGCTGTCGCGGCCGGTGTACCAGCCCAGCGGCCTTTCGCCGCTCAGCCGCTCGATGGTGTCCAGCGCCTCGGCCAGGTGGGCGCGCTCGGTGGCCTCATCGACGTCCTGGTAATGGATCCACTTCAGCCCGTGGCAGGCGATCTCGTCGCCGCGCTGCTGGAACACGCGCGCCAGCTCGGGGTAGCGGGCGAGGGCGCTGGCGACGCCGAACACCGTCAGCGGCCAGCCGCGCGCGTCGAACTCGCGCAGGATGCGCCACACGCCGGCGCGCGAGCCGTATTCGTAAATGCCCTCCATCGACAGGTGGCGATCGGGATAGGCGGCGGGGTTGAACATCTCCGACAGGAACTGCTCGCTCGCCGCGTCGCCATGCAGCACGCAGTTCTCGCCACCTTCCTCGTAGTTCAGCACGAACTGCACGGCGATGCGCGCGCCACCCGGCCAGCGCGCGTGCGGCACGTCGCGGCCGTAGCCGCGCAGGTCGCGCGGGTAGGGTGCGGTGCTGTCGTAGATCGAGGGTTTCATGCTATTTTGGAGGAGCTGCTTGCACTTGACAGACGGGCGCTGAAGCCGGTTTTTATTGGTAACCTTCATGGCGTGCCTTGAACAGCTCGCCCGCATGTGCGACCCCATGATAGGTGCATCCACGCCGAATCCCTACACTGCGGCCATCGTGGATTTCAGGAGCCGACGATGGGCCTCAGCACACATGTTCTCGACACCATGCACGGCACGCCCGCCGCGGCGATGCAGGTGGCGCTGTACGCCACGCACGGCGATGCGGCCACGCTGCTCAAACGCGTCACCCTGAACGCCGACGGCCGCAACCCCGATGGCCCGCTGCTGGACGACGCCAGCCTGAAGGCCGGCACCTACCGCCTCGCCTTCGAGGTGGCAGCGTACTTCCGCGCCCGGGGCGTGCAGTTGCCCGAGCCGCCGTTCCTGAACGAGGTGCACCTCGACTTCGGCATCGCGCACGGAGGCCAGCACTACCACGTGCCGCTGCTGGTCAGCCCGTGGAGCTATTCGACCTACCGCGGGTCGTAGGCAGGCCGCGGCTTCAACCTATTGATCATTCCGTAATACATGACACGCTGCCGGCCCTCACCCCAGCCCTCTCCCAGAGGGAGAGGGGCTTTCTTTGGCGCGGCACGCGTTGTCATGCTTTTAGAAAACGTCAATGGGTTCAATCCTGGCCCTCGGTCAGCGTGTCGAGCTGCCACTTGCCGCTCTTGTGCCACAGCCAGGTGTCGGTGTAGGTCAGACCGCCGATCAGCTTGGGCGGCGGAAACGGATCGGCCGCGCGCACCAGGCGCTCGATGGCGCGCATCACCTCCGGCACATGGTTCGGCGCGCGCATCCAGTTGATGGTGCCCACCCGCCCCTGCCCGTCGATCTGCACCTGCAGCACGCCCACGGCGTACAGCAGCGGCGGCATGCGGCCTTTGTAGATGCTGCCCAGGTTCAGGCTGTAGAGGTGGCGCGCGGCATCCTGGCGGTAGGCGCGCGCCGTGGCGGCGTCCGAAGCGTCGGGCACCGGCACCGGCCGTGCCGACGCCTGGCCGGCGGCCGGGCGCACGCGGCGGCGCGGCTTGACGGGGCTGGGCCTGGCCTTGCCTGCGGCTGGCTTGGCAGCGGCGGGGCGTTGGTTGCCCGTGGCCTGTGCGCTGGCCGGGCCGCAGGCCAGCGCGCCCGCGCACAGCAGCAGTGCCGCCATGCCGTGCCACGTGCTCGGCCGCAGGCCGGCGCCTGATCGATTGGTGCTGTGCATCGACATCCTCTGGGCCCGGGTGCCGGCGCCGTGGGCATACTGTCAGCAGCGCCTTCGCCCTTGTCAATCGGAAAACCGCTGTCGCCGTGCGCGAGCTTCACACCCTGCTGCAACGTCTGCCCGCCGCACCCGCCGTGCTGGTGACGGTGGCGCGCGCCGCAGGCTCGGTGCCGCGCGAGGTGGGGGCGTGGATGGCCGTGTTCGGCGACGCCATCGTCGGCACCATTGGCGGCGGCCAGCTCGAGCACCAGGCGATCGCGCGGGCGCGCGCTGCTGCAGGGGCAGGGTGATGGCGACGGTGCTCTGCACCGCTACCCGCTGGGCCCCAGCCTGGGCCAGTGCTGCGGCGGGGTGGTGCACCTGCGCTTCGAGCGGCTGGATGCTTCGAAAACAGAAGCTGTCCGCGCCCGTTTGGCAACGCCTGCACGCCCTTTGTCCCTGTTCGGCGGCGGCCACGTGGGGCGCGCCATCGTGCAACTGGTGGGCGATCTGCCGTTCGATCTGCATTGGATCGACAGCCGCGACGAGGTGTTTCCGCCCGAGCTGCCGCCCAACGTGCGCTGCGAGCATTCCGACCCGGTGCAACGCGCCGTGGCCGACCTGGCGCCGGGCAGCCAGGTGCTGGTGATGAGCTTCAGCCACGCGGAAGACCTGGAGATCGTGGCCGCCTGCCTGCGGCGCCAGCGCGAGCGGGGCGACTTGCCCTTCATCGGCCTGATCGGCAGCCGCAGCAAGTGGGCGAGCTTTGGGCACCGGCTGCAGGCGCGCGGCTTTTCGGCGGCCGAGCTGGAGCGCGTGACCTGCCCCATCGGCCTGCCCGGCATCCGCGGCAAGCAGCCCGCCGTGGTGGCGCTGGCGGTGGTGGCGCAGCTGCTGCAAGCAGGCGTTGGCGACGGCGCAGAAGCCTGAAACAGGCGATAGCCATTTGGCGCCAAACGGCAGTCCTGAAAAAGAAGCTGCTTGCGCCCGATGGGCGGGCGCCAAAGGCTGTTTTTGTTATCTAAAAATCTGGCAAGTCCCCCTGTCAGGGCCTGCCCTGGCATCATCCTAGAAACGGCAGTTGACCGCTTGTCATCCTTGGGTAACCCGCATGAACACTGACTTTCACGGCTTCGATCACGCTCACCTGTTGGGTGAGCGCGCTATGCACCCGATCGCACCGTGCTGGCCGCGCCATGCGGCGTTGTTCGTCGTTGCAGGCAGTAGCGAAGCGGCGTCCTCTGCCTTGCAGGGCGCGCGCCGGCCAGAGTCCGGCGCCGCTCGTGCCGTCCAGACGTGCGCAGGCACGTCTGGAGCCGCGGCACTCGCCCTTGGCACTCGCCCTTGCCTGGCACGCCCATCACGGCACGCTCGGGCGCATCCAACTGCCGTTTCTAGGATCATTCCGTCATCAAGGCCGCGCGGCGAGGTCATCGAGCGCGGCGCGGTCATGAAAGGCGCCCCGCGGGCGCCCTGTGCATGCCAGCCGCGCAGGCCGGCGGCTTCAGCCCTGCTGCGGGCGCTTGCCGGGGTTCTTCTTGTTGCGCGTGTGCACGCCGCGCTCCTGGCTGCCCTTCTGGCCGGCGCCCTGCTTGATGCGGGGCGCGCCGGGCAGTTGCGGGGTGGCCTTGCGCATGGCTTCGGTAACGATCTTGTTGCCCATGGTGAATGTCCTTGTGATGAAGTGGTGGGTGCCGTGCCGGCGGAAAACCCGCTATTTTCGCCGATTTGGCACGCCCGCGGGCAGACCGGCGTTCAAACCGCCGGCCCGGGCGTGCCAAACGCGGCAGAAAACCGACGCCGGCGCACGGCCAGGCCGCCGGCGCGTACACTTTGCGGCGATCGCAGCGGTGCCCAGGGGCCGCAGACGCCGGCCTCAAGCGCGATCACCTTGCACGGCTTGCAGCGCCCGCGGTGGCGAGCCGCATGAAGGATGCATTGCGCATGGACGCTTATCTGCTGGACTGGGCCAACCTGCTGCTGCGCTGGCTGCACGTGATCGTGGCGATCGCCTGGATCGGCTCGTCGTTCTACTTCGTTTTCTCGACAGCAACCTGCTGGCGCCCACCGCCGACGACCTGAAGGCCAAGGGCGTGGACGGCGCCATGTGGGCGGTGCACGGCGGCGGCTTCTACAACCCGCAGAAGTACCTGGTGGCGCCCAAGGGCGGCATCGACAGCAAGCTGCACTGGTTCTACTGGGAGAGCTACAGCACCTGGCTGTCGGGCTTCGCGCTGTTCGCCGTGCTGTACCTGTGGAACGCCAGTGCCTTCCTGGTCGACCGGCAGGTGCTGGACTGGTCGCCCGTGGCGGCGGGCTTCACCGCCGTGGGTTTTCTGGTGGCGTTCTGGTTCATCTACGACGCCATCTGCCGCGTGTTCGGCTTCCGGCCCCATGGCGAGCGCATCGTGGCGGCGCTGCTCATCGTGGTGGTGGCGTTCGCGTCGTGGCTGGCGTGCCATCTGTTCGCGGGGCGCGCGGCGTTCCTGATCGTGGGCGCCATGCTGGCCACGGCCATGAGCGCCAACGTGTTCTTCTGGATCATCCCCGGCCAGCGCAAGGTGGTGGCGGCCATGACCAGCGGCCAGCCCTATGACGCCGGCGCGCTGGCCATCCACGGCCAGCGCGGCAAGCAGCGCAGCGTGCACAACACCTACTTCACGCTGCCGGTGCTGATCGCCATGCTCAGCAACCACTACGGCTTTCTCACCAGCCACCCCCGACGCTGGCTGGTGCTGTGCCTGCTGATGGCGGCGGGCGCGCTGATCCGCCAGTTCTTCGTGCAGCGCCACGGCTGGCACCACGGCCGTGCGCGCCACCCGTGGCCGTTTGCGGCCGCCGGCGTGCTGGTGCTGCTGGGCCTGATCGCCTGGATGAAACCCGCGCCCGTGCCCGCCAGTGCCGCGCTGCCGGCCAGCGTGGGCTATGCGCAGATCGCGCCGGTGCTGGCCGAGCGCTGCGTGTCGTGTCACGGCGAGGCGGTGCAGATGAAGAACCTGCGCCTCGATTCGCAGGCGCAGGTGGAGCAGCACGCGCAACTGATCTACCAGCAGGTGGTGGTCAGCCGCATCATGCCGCTGTCGAACGGGACGCACATGACGGATGCCGAGCGCGCGCTGGTGGCGCGCTGGTTCGAGGGCCGGGGCCGCGCCCCATAAAAAAGCCGGCAACGCCGGCTTTTGACCCATGGTGCGCTGCAGTCAGGTGGTGGCGGCATCGGCGCCCAGCGGCACCGTGCGGTCCTGGCGATGCTCGCGCACGCCCTCGGGTGCCGGCAGCGCCAGCGGCGAGGCCAATGCCACGCGCACGCAGTCGCGGATGTGCTGCTCGCCCAGGTACTGCAGCGCCGCATAGCCCAGCGCGCCCGACACCAGTTGCCCGGCAATCGGTACGTACTTGGCTGCCTGCGCGGTTGTCAGCCGCATGCCCAGCAGGCGCGCGGCGCGCAGCACCAGCCCGCGGGTCACCAGCCGCCCGATCAGCACCGAGCCGACCATGGCGATGGCCTTCTGCACGCGCTCTTTCTCGCGTGCGTCCAGCTTGGCGATCTGCTGCGGCGTCAGGCCGAACTCGGCGTTGATCTTGGGCAGCAGCTGCGCCAGCATGGCGGCATCGGCCGCCCAATCGAGACCAGGCAACGGCACCATGCCGGCCACACCGGCCACCAGGGCGCGCTTGCGCAGCATCTGGCGGCTGCGCTGCACGGCCTGCTCCAGCCGCGTGTGGCCACGCGCCAGTTCCATTGCGTTGGGTGACTTTGCCTTGGCCATGGTGCAGCCGGTTCTTCCGTGGTGAAAGGAGGTCAGCGCTTCTTGGTGACCATGCCGAAGATCAGCAGCACGATGATCGCGCCGACGATCGAGCCGATCCAGCCCACCGGGCCGGCCATGCCCAGGGCGTTGGCACCGAACTGCCCCACGATGGCACCCACGATGCCCAGGATGGTGGTCATGATCAGGCCCATGCTCTGGTTGCCCGGCATGATGGCGCGCGCAATCAGGCCCACGATGAAGCCGACGATGATGGTGACGATGATGCCCATGAAAGTGCCCCTTCCCGAGGTTGTTGTGACAGCGGGCACTTTAACCCCGGAAACCGGCCCGCCGGATGACGGCGGCGCAATTTGCGGCTTTGGCCTACAGGTCGTGGCGCAGGCCGTGGCTCAGGCCGGCGTGGCGGTTTGCTCGATGGCTTCGATCTCGCCCGACAGGCGCAGCCATTCGTCCTCCAGCGCGGCCAGCTCGTCCCCACGGCCTTCAGGCGGCGGCCGGCGTCGGCAATCTCGGCCGGGGGCAGGGGTGTGGCCAGGCGCTGCTCCAGCGCGGTCTGCTCGGCGCCCAGTGTTTGCATGCGCTGCTCGGCCTTTTCCAGCGCGCGCTTGAGCGGGCGCGTCTTCTCGGCCAGCTGCTGGCGGCGCTGGGCGTCCAGCCGGCGCTGCTCGGCGGGGTTGAGTGTGGGTTGAGAGGCCTTCGGGGCTTCAGCGCTTGTGAATTCTGTGCTGACAGCTATGGAGTCAGGAGTATTCTGGGCCGCCGCCAGCTCGCGCAGCCGCTTGGCCTCGTCCAGCAAATAGCGCTGGTAGTCGTCCAGATCGCCCTCGAACGGCGCCACGCCGCCGCGCGCCACCAGCCAGAACTCGTCGCACACGCTGCGCAGCAAAGCGCGGTCGTGGCTGACCAGCATCACGGTGCCCTCGAACTCGTTCAGCGCCACCGCCAGTGCCTCGCGCGTGGCCAGGTCCAGGTGGTTGGTGGGTTCGTCCAGCAGCAGCAGGTTGGGCCGCTGCCACACGATCATGGCCAGCACCAGGCGCGCCTTCTCGCCGCCGCTGAACTGGCCCACCGGCTGCAGCACCATCTCGCCAGGGAAGTTGAAGGTGCCGAGGAAGTTGCGCAGTTGCTGCTCGCGGGCTTCCTCAGTGTTGTCACGCCCGGTCTCGCGCGCCAGCCGCACCATGTGCTCCAGCGGCGTGCTGCCAGCGTGCAGCACGTCCAGCTCCTGCTGCGCGAAATAGCCGATCGCCAGGCCCTTGCCCTCGGTGATCTGCCCGCCCAGCAGCGGCAGCGTGCGTGCCACCGTCTTCACGAAAGTCGATTTGCCCTGGCCGTTGGCGCCCAGGATGCCGATGCGCTGGCCTGCCATCACGGTGCGCGTCACGCCGCGCAGGATCACGCGGTCGCCCGGTTGCGGCTCGGGCGGCAGCTCGCCGCGTGCTGCCAGCTGCGCGTGCAGCGTGGCAGTGGTGGCGTAGTCGCTCAGCTCGGGTTTCAAGCCAAATTGGCCTGCAGCGCCCGTCTGCTGGGCGCCCGCAGCTTCTGTTTTTGTAGCTTTCTCGGCGCGGTAACCGAACACCGCATCGCGCACGGCCAGCATCGGGTTGGGCAGGTTGGCCGGCTCCTTGAACTCGAACTGGAATTCGGCATCGGCCAGCACCGGCGCGATGCGTTCCATGCGCTCCAGCGCCTTCACGCGGCTTTGCGCCTGCTTGGCCTTGGTCGCCTTGGCCTTGAAGCGGTCGATGAACTTCTGCAGGTGGGCGATCTTCTCCTGCTGCTTGGCATAGGCCGCCTGCTGCAGCGTGAGCTGCTGCGCGCGCAACTCCTCGAAGGCGCTGTAGTTGCCGCCGTAGCGCGTCAGCTTCTGGTGCTCGATGTGCAGGGTGACGCGCGTCACCGCATCCAGAAACTCGCGGTCGTGGCTGATCACGATCAGCGTGCCGGCGTAGCGCTGCAGCCAGCCTTCCAGCCACACCAGCGCGTCCAGGTCCAGGTGGTTGGTGGGTTCATCCAGCAGCAGCAGATCGCTGGGGGCCATCAGCGCGCGCCAGCTGCAGGCGCATGCGCCAGCCGCCCGAGAAGCTGTTCACCGGCTTTTGCAACTCATCCACCTTGAAGCCCAGCCCCAGGATCAGCGCCTCGGCGCGCGAGCGCGCATCGTGCGCGCCGGCGTCGTGCAAGTCGCCGTGTGCGTGCGCGATGGCGATGCCGTCGCCCGATTGCTCTGCTTTCGAGAGCTGCTCGCGCAGGTGCACCAAGCGCTCATCGCCCGAAAGCACGAATTCGGCCGCCGGCTCGGCGGTCTCCGGCATGTGCTGCGCCACCTGCGCGATGCGCCAGGCGGCAGGCATGGCGAAGTCGCCGCCGTCCTCGTGCAGCGTGCCGTTGAACAGCGCGAACAGCGTCGACTTGCCCGCGCCATTGCGCCCCACCAGCGCGGCTTTCTCGCCGGGGTGGATGGTGACGCTGGCGCCGTCGAGCAGCACCTTGGCGCCACGGCGGAGGGTGAGGTTCTGAAGCTGAATCATGGTCGCGAATCGAACGCGCCGGCGCGGGGCGTCAATGCATCAGACCGGTGGCCACGTCGCCATTCATCCACCTTCATGCCGTGGCCAGACGCTCCAGCACGCGCCGATAGATGTTGGTCAGCGGCTCGATGTCGGCCAGCGCGATGTGTTCGTCGATCTTGTGGATGCTGGCGTTGGGGGCCGAGTTCGATGACCTGGGGGCAGATCTGGGCGATGAAGCGGCCATCGCTGGTGCCGCCGGTGGTGGAGAGTTCGGTCTCGAGGCCCGTCTCGGCGCGGATGGCGGACTGCACGGCGGTGACGAGGTCGCCCGGCTCGGTGAGGAAGGGCAGGCCTCCCAGGGTCCAAGCCAGGTCGTAGTCGACGCCGTGCTTCTTCAGCACGGCTTCGAGCCGCGACTGCAGCGATTCGGGCGTCGATTCGGTGCAGAAGCGGAAGTTGAAATCGACCACCAGTTGCCCCGGGATGATGTTGCTGGCACCGGTGCCGCCGTGGATGTTGCTGATCTGCCAGCTGGTGGGCGGGAAGAAGGCGTTGCCTTCGTCCCAGCGGATGGCGACCAGCTCGGCCAGCGCGGGGGCAAGGTCGTGGATGGGGTTGCGCGCCAGGTGCGGGTAGGCGATGTGGCCCTGGATGCCGTGCACGGTGAGCCTGCCCGACAGCGTGCCGCGGCGGCCGTTCTTGATCATGTCGCCGGTGCGCTGCACGGCGGTGGGTTCGCCGACGATGCACCAGTCGAGCTTTTCGCCACGCGCCTTGAGCTGTTCGCAGACCACGACGGTGCCATCCACCGCGGGGCCTTCCTCGTCGCTGGTGAGCAGCAGGGCGATGTTCAGTGGCGCATCGGGTCGGGCGGCCAGGAACTGCTCGACCGCCACCACGAAGGCGGCGATGGAGGTCTTCATGTCGCTGGCGCCGCGGCCGTAGAGCTTGCCGTCGCGTTCGGTGGGGGTGAAGGGGTCGCTCGTCCACTGCGCCAGCGGGCCGGTGGGGACGACGTCGGTGTGGCCCGCGAAAACTACTGTCTTGATAGCTGCCTGCGCTTGTCCATCAAGCGCTGCGGGCCTTTTGACCATAAATTTCGGACGCGGAAGTCGGCCGGCCCGCTGTCGATGATGTCGTTGGCGAAGCCCAGCGGCGCCAGCCGCGCGGCGATCAGGTCGATGCAGCCGGCGTCCTGCGGGGTGACGGAGGGGCGGGCGATCAGGGCTTCGGCCAGCTGGCGCGTGGCGGACATGGGCGGCCTCAGGCGTCGCCGATGCGCGAGTCGGCAAAGCTGCCGAGCTTGGAGTCCTGGAAGCCCGAATCGCGGAACCCCGAGGGGCGGAAGCCCGAGTTGCGGAAGCCGGTCTGCCCGAAGCCCGTCTTGCCGAAGCCGGTGGTGCCGTAGCCGCTGGGGCGCACGTCCAGCGTGATGTCGGTGAACGAGGGCTCGTCGCTCGGGCGTTCCTCTTCCTGCGGCTTGTTGGCGTTGAAGCGGGCGCTGTCGTTCTGCAGGCGCCACATCAGGTTGGTGGGCGAGTCGGCGTTGGCCAGGCCTTCCTTGCGGTCGATCTTGCCCTCGATGATGAGGCGCGCCAGGTCCTGCTCGAAGGTCTGCGAGCCTTCGGCCATGGAGTTGTCCATGGCCTCCTTCACGCCCGAGAAGTCGCTCTTCTCGATCAGGTCGGCGATCAGCTTGGTGTTCAGCATCACCTCGACGGCCGGCGTGCGCCCGCCGTCCACGGTGCGGATCAGGCGCTGCGACACCACCGACTTGAGCGCCGCCGCCAAGTCGCCCAGCAGGGTGGGGCGCACCTCGACGGGGTAGAACGACAGCACGCGGTTCAGCGCCTGGTAGCTGTTGTTGGCGTGCAGCGTGGCCAGGCACAGGTGCCCCGACTGGGCGTAGGCGATGGCGGCGCTCATGGTCTCGCGGTCGCGGATCTCGCCGATCAGGATCACGTCGGGCGCCTGGCGCAGCGCGTTCTTCAGGCCGGTCTGCAGGGCCTGGGTGTCGGTGCCCACCTCGCGCTGGTTGACCAGCGACTTGCGGTTGGTGAAGACGAATTCGATCGGGTCCTCGATGGTCAGGATGTGGCCGGCCGCGTTCTTGTTGCGGTGGTCCAGCATCGAGGCCAACGTGGTCGACTTGCCGGCGCCGGTGGCGCCCACCATCAGGATCAGGCCGCGCTTTTCCATCACCAGGTGCTTCAGGATGTTGGGCAGGTGCAGCGAATCCAGCTCGGGGATGTCGGGGCTGATGAAGCGGATGACCGCCGCGTAGGTGCCGCGCTGGCGCATGGCCGAGAGGCGGAAGTTGCCCACGCCGTACATGGGGATGGCCATGTTCAGCTCGCCGGTTTCCTTCAGCTCCTCGATGCGGTTGGGCGGCACCACGTCGATCAGCAGGTTCATCACCGCCTCGGGCGGCAGCACCTGCGCGTTGATGGGCACGCACTGGCCGTTGATCTTGATGGTGGCCGGCGCGTGCGCCGACAGGTACACGTCCGAGGCCTTCTTCTCGGCCATCAGGTGCAGGATGCGTTCCATCATCGAGGTCGGTGCGGGTACAGACGTGGCCATGGCGGTAAGATGGTTTGCTATGATTAATGAAGCTGTCGGCGCTTGGTGGGCGCCGTCATCCGGGTGGTTCGATCTGAAGGCCTCAGGGGCGCAGCAGATCGTTGATGCTGGTCTTGGAGCGCGTCTGCGCATCCACCGTCTTGACGATGACGGCGCAGTACAGGCTGTAGGGCTGGCCGTTGGCGGCGGTCTTGGGCAGGCCGCCGCTGATGACCACGCTGCCGCTGGGCACGCGGCCGTAACTGATCTCGCCCGTCTCGCGGTTGAAGATCGGCGTGCTCTGGCCGATGTACACGCCCATGCCCAGCACCGAGTTCTCTTCGACGATCACGCCCTCGACCACTTCGGAGCGCGCGCCGATGAAGCAGTTGTCCTCGATGATGGTCGGGTTGGCCTGCAGCGGCTCCAGCACTCCCCTAAGCCCACGCCGCCCGACAGGTGCACGTGCTTGCCCACCTGGGCGCAGCTGCCCACGGTGGCCCAAGTGTCGACCATGGTGCCCTCGTCGACATAGGCGCCGATGTTGACGTAGCTGGGCATCAGCACCGCGCCCTTGCCGATGTAGCTGCCGCGGCGCGCCACGG
Organism: Ottowia beijingensis; assembly: GCF_013423955.1. Taxonomy (GTDB): domain Bacteria; phylum Pseudomonadota; class Gammaproteobacteria; order Burkholderiales; family Burkholderiaceae_C; genus Ottowia; species Ottowia beijingensis. The sequence goes on from NZ_JACCKX010000001.1 coordinate 3,513,863, forward strand.
CCGGCGGCACCACGCGCACGCCGGATTCGCGCAGGCCGCAGCCCTCGGCGTCGCTGAACTTGGTGGGCACCTTGTCGAAGAAGCCCAGGTCGCCGGCGCGAATGACGTCGTTGTCCTTCAGGCGGAAGGACAGCAGCACCGCCTTCTTGACCCACTGGTTCACCGTCCACTGGCCCACGCCCTGGCGCGTGGCCACGCGCACGCGGCCGGCGTTCAGGTCGCGGATGACGTGCTCGACGGCTTCGACCACCTCCTTGGGCGCGGCGGCGGGGAGAACTCGGCGCGCTGCTCCCAGGCGCTGTCGATGATTTGCTGCAGTTGCTGGCTCATGGGTCAGGGGTATGGGATTGGATGAATTGCACGATGCGTTGGGCGGCCTCGACACATTCGGCCGTCTCGGCCACCAGGGCCATGCGCACGCGGCCCTGGCCGGGGTTGGCGCCGCCCGCATCGCGCGCCAGGTAACTGCCGGGCAGAACCGTCACATTGTATTGAGCGAGCAGTGCGCGGGCGAAGTCGGTATCGCTACTTTTCCACGCATCGGGCACCCCGGCCCACAGGTAGAAGGCGGCGTCGGGCAGCTTCACGTCCATCACGGGTTCGAGCAGCGGCGTGACGGCGGCGAACTTCTCGCGGTACTGGCGGCGGTTGTCCTGCACGTGCGCCTCGTCGCCCCAGGCGGCGATGCTGGCCGTCTGCACCGCGCCGCTCATGGCGCTGCCGTGGTAGGTGCGGTAGAGCAGGAAGGCCTTCAGGATGTCGGCGTCGCCCGCCACGAAGCCCGAGCGCATGCCCGGCACGTTGCTGCGCTTGGACAGGCTGGTGAGCATGACCAGGCGCTTGAAGTCCGAACGGCCGAGTTGCGCCGCCGCCTCCAGCCCGCCCAGCGGCGGCTCGCCCTGGAAGTAGATCTCGCTGTAGCACTCGTCCGAGGCGATGACGAAGCTGTGCCGGTCGCTCAGCTCGAACAGCAGCTTCCACTCCTGCAGCGGCATCACGGCGCCCGTGGGGTTGCCGGGCGAGCAGACGTAGACCAGTTGCGTGCGTGCCCATACGGCATCCGGCACCAGGTCCCAGCGCGGCGCGAAGTTGCGCGCCGGGTCGCTGGCCACGTAATGCGGCTGCGCGCCGGCCAGCAGCGTGGCGCCTTCGTAGATTTGATAGAACGGGTTGGGGCAGACCACGGTGGCGCCCGGTTGCGTCGGGTCCACCACCGTCTGCGCCAGGGCAAACAGTGCCTCGCGCGAGCCCAGCACGGGCAGCACCTGCGTCGCGGGATCGACCTGCACGCCGTAGCGCCGCTGCAGCCAGCCGGCGCAGGCTTCGCGCAAGGCGGGCGAGCCGGCGGTGGGCGGGTAGCCGGCCAGGCCGGTGGCCAGGTCGCCGGCCAGCGCGTCCTGAATGAACTGCGGGGTCGCATGCCGCGGCTCGCCTATCCCCAGGCTGATGGGGCGGTAGGCCGGGTTGGGCGTGACGCCCGCGAACAGCTGGCGCAGCCGCTCGAAGGGGTAGGGCTGCAGGCGCGAGAGCAGGGGTTCATGGGCGCCGATTATCTGCGTCGCGGGTGCCCGCCACCGCGGCGCGGCGGCGGCCTGTCATCCCGGTGTCACGTGTCGAAACAAGGCGTATCCGCCTGTGCGCTATGCTGAAATTCATCTCTGGCGACGAATTTCGATACCTTGAACAGTCCTTCTCTCGACCCCGCTTCGTGGCCCGGCGAAGCCACGCCGTTGCAGCGCAACGCCGCCCCCACACCGCGCCCGCCACCAGCCACGCCCCGCGCTGGCGCGTGGACGAGGTGGACTGGTCGCGCATCGACCAGCGCCGCATCGCTGGTCATGAAGAGCTGTTCTACCTGCTGGTCAGCGCATCGTTCATCGAATCCGGCTCCGACCTGTACACCAGCAACCTGGCGGCGCACTACGCCGACCACCCCGAGGTGGCCGCCTGGCTGCAGGCACAGTGGGAGCACGAGGAACTGCAGCACGGCCGCGCCTTCGAGCTGTACGTGAAGGCTGCCTGGCCCGACTTTCCCTGGCAGACGGCGTTCGAGGGTTTCATCGCCGAATACGGCCCCCTGTGCAGCATGGACGAGCTGGAGCCCAACCGCGCGCTGGAGCTGGCCGCGCGCTGCGTGGTCGAGATGGGCACCACCACCTATTACCAGACGCTGCGGTCTTTAAGCACCGAGCCGCTGCTGACCGAGCTGCTCGGCCACATCCGCGCCGACGAGGTGAACCACTACAAGCACTTCCTGGCCTATTTCAAGCTGCTGAACGCCCAGCGCCCGGCCGGCCGCGCGCGCGTGGCCCGCGTGCTGTACAAGCGCCTGCTGGAGCTGCGCGAGAGCGACTCCGACGTCGCGCTGCGCCACGTGTGGGCGCACAAGGGCGGCATGTTCCCGCAGGGCGCGCAAAGCTTCGAGGACATCAGCCAGCGCGTGTACCGGCTGGTCAGCAGCCGTCTGCCGGCCGATCAGGCGGTGCGCATGCTGCTCAAGCCCCTGCAGCTGCCGCGCCGTCTGGAGCAATGGCTGCAGTCGCCGCTGGAGCGCCTGGCCCGGCGCGTGATCGCGACGTAGCGGTCAGCGCAGATACTCCCCAGCATGCTGCCCGCCAGCGCTTGCCAGTCAAGCGCTGGGCATATGTACTCCCAAGGAGTATTGACAAAATTGACTTTGAGCAGGCCGCGCAGGATGCGTCACTGGCCTGAGCAGGGCTCAAAGTCGGGGAGATTCAGGGTGGGCATTCGAGATGCTATCAAATAATGATTGCAACATGCAGATGAGTTGCCTAGAATTGCAATCATGAACAGCAAGCATAAAAAGACCTTGGAGGCCGTGTTCAGCAAGCCGACACCATCGGCGCTTGAATGGGCGCGCATCGAGGCACTGCTGCTGGCTGTGGGGTGCGTGGTGGTGGAGGGCCGGGGGTCGCGCGTGCGGTTTGTGCACGGCCAGCATGTCAGCGCCTTTCACCGCCCCCACCCGGCCAAAGAGGCCAAGCCGTACCAGGTAGAAGAAGCCAGGGCGTTTCTGGCGTTGATAGGAGTCCAACCATGAGCAGCACCATGACTCACAAGGGCCAGACGGCCCGCATCGAATTCGATGACCGCGACAACATCCTCGTTGGGCGGCTGGTCGGCATCACCGACGTCGTTTCGTTTCATGCGGAATCGGTGGCCGAGCTGCGCGCCGCATTCGAGGAAGCCGTGGACGACTATCTGGAGACCTGCGCCAGAATTGGCAAAGCGCCCCAGCAGCCTGCCAGCGGAAAGATGATGCTGCGGGTTGCGCCCGAGGTGCACAGCGCCGCCCTGATGGCGGCGCAGGCGGCGGGCGTCAGCCTCAACCAGTGGGCGGCCCGTGTGCTCGGCGAGGCCGCGCGCGCTTAACCCCGCCGCCCCTCATTCTGTAGGAGCGGCCTTGGCCGCGATGAAGCGCATCGCGCACCGGCCACCCCATCGCGGCCAAGGCCGCTCCCACACAGCTGCTCAAACGCCCGGCCGCCCGGGCCGCAGCCTGGCCATCTGCTGCCGCGCCACCGGGTGCCCCAGCGCCGCTGCCCGGGCGATCCACATGAGGGCGAGGTTGTCTTTCTGCTCCTGCGTGTGTAGACTCCCCCGAAGCCGCATAGTGGGCAATGCCCAGCCACTGCATGGCGTCGGCGTGGCCTTGCGCTGCGGCCTCGTTCAGCCAGTACAGCGCGGCCTTCTCGGCACCTGCCACATAAAACAGCGCCCCCATGTCCGCCTGCGCATCGGCCACGCCGGCGTCGGCCTGCAGCAGCACCGGCAGGTCGCCTGCGCTCAGCGGCACCTCGGCCAGCGGCAGCACGTCGGCCAGCACCAGCAGCGCGCGGCCGCGCGCGTCCTTGCCGCCCTTGCCGATGCGCCCGTCCGTCACCCGCCGCCACAGCGTGCTGCGGCTGATGCCCGTGATGGCCACCGCCGCGTCCAAGCTGATCATGTCCATGCCGATTTCCTTTGTGCTTCGGCCCGATTCTAGGCGTGTGAGAAACAACCGGTGACATGGCGCCCGCCATGCCGTGACACGCAATTTGCCGTGTCACGCCGGGGCTGGAACGGTCGTGCCTGAATCAATCGGCGACGCCTCTGCCAAATACCGCACGAAAACCGGCCCCGCGGCTCCTGGCATGCCGACTGCAGAACTGAAGCCGACTGGTAACCGCCAGTTTCATTCAAGTTCACAGGAGCCTTTCAAATGAAATCCACCGCACTGCGCCGCGCCCAGGCCGGCTTCACCCTGATCGAACTGATGATCGTCGTGGCGATCATCGGTATTCTGGCGGCCGTGGCGCTGCCGGCGTATCAGGATTACACCGCCAAATCCCAAATCGCGGCAGGTTTGGCGGAAATCACGCCCGGTAAGGTCAATGTGGAAAGCAAAATCACTGATGGTCTTGCTGCAGCGATTGCTCTTCCTGCTGACGTTGGTCTCCAGGCTACGACCAATCGCTGCACTATTACTGCAGCCGTCGCAACGAATGGTGAGAGCACTCTGGAGTGCACACTGAAAGGCGCTTCATTGATTGCCGGCAAAAAAGTGACTTGGGCGCGTACCGCAGACAACGCTACCACCGGGGTTTCCGGTACATGGACATGCACTACTACTGCGGCGGCCAAACTGTCGCCGAAGGATTGCCAGCCGGCCACGCCCTAATTTCAAAACCGATGGAAATAAGGAAAACAGGGTCAGATCACGATTTTCCCTCAATGATCGAAGAGGCGGATTGGCCGAGAGGCGCAATCCGCCTTTTATTTCCACCAATCGGAAAGATGTTTATCATGGAAAAATTGAGTAACATGAAAAAACCTCTGCAACCGCAGCAAGCTACAAGGGCGTGATCAACCACTTCAATGAAAGCGGCGATCAGATCAAGTGGTACTTTGAGCAACTGCCATTATTGGTCAAGGACTTCCCATAACAGTATGTCTTGCGTATGCATTCCTGAAAACGGAGCAAGCTCAGAATCGAGCGCTCTATTGCGGTGTCGTTAAGCTGCATGGTGCTGACGGCGAGGTTGCAGACAATGCCATCAACAAGCAGCATTTAACCAGAGATGGTTTTCGGCTTCTTTATAAAAACGTCTTTGGGCATGCCTTGAATGACAGCACCTCAGAAAAAATTAAAAAAGCGGAGAGAGTCAGAGATCGAGTCATTCATGGGAAGCAGGTTTCCGACCCTGATATGCGTCAAGCCATTATTGATGTTATTGAATATGCAAAGGCTTTGAACAAAGATTTAAAGGCGGCTGCAGGGTTTGAGCCGTTTGGCGACTTGCGGGGATTCAAGGGCAGAGCCCAGTCGCTCGAAAAGTCCACTACAATTTGGCTCCTCAAGGGTTTAGGATTTACCGGCGGGGAAATTAGGGTTGGAAAAATAGGGTCAGATACCAATTTTCTTCAAGCTCGAAAAGGTGAATTGGCCGAGAGCTTCAATCCATTTTCTTGTTTGATCAATTGGATGCTCATCGAGGTCAAGCATCCAAGTGTTTTTATTCACTCTTCAAAAATTTCCTGCAAGGCGGCCAGGGTGGCACTCAAGGTTTTGGCTGAGACCGCTCCCAGCTTTTTGGCCAGGCGAATCTTGTCCACGGTTCGCATTTGATCGAGCACGATCAGCCCTTGGGTGCCTGCGTGGGTGACGGGCACACGAAATGGGGCAGCGAAGCCTTGGGAGGTCATGGGCGCGACGATGACGGTGCGCAGATGGTCGTGCAGTTCGGCCGGCGAGATGACCACGCAAGGCCGCGTCTTTGAATCTCGCTGCCGACCGTGGGGTCGAGGTTGACCAGCCAGATGTCTCCGCGTTTCACCATGACAGGTCCTGGTCGGCCGCGTTGCCGAACTCGCCCATCAGCAGGGCATCGTCACCCGCTGCGGCGATGGCCTGCGCAGCCTCTGCCCAGCCGGCACGCGCCAGTTTGGCGGGCCGGCGCAGCACGATGGCGCCTTGCTCGACCGAGACCATGGCCGTGCTTGCACTGTCCAACCCCGCCTGGGCCAGCAAGGCCTTGGGCAAAACCACGCCTTTGCTGTTGCCGATGGTGCGGATCACGATGTGCATGATGGAACTCCTGAGGTTTCAACAATGTTACCACTTCGGGGCGGGTCGACTTGTGATTCCGCTTCGGTAGAAAACGGGGCGCCATTGGCAGGAAATCGGGGGTGGATACGAGTTGCCCTGCGATGCAAACAGGGCATGGCCTCTACACGATCCGACGCCTGCTACCCCAGGGTGACATCCAGGGTCAGATAACGATTTGCAGCATCTGAGTGAAATTCGGCTCCAAGGCAGTCAGGGCAAGCGCGAAAAGCTATTCTTTTGAAGCGATCGGTGGACTGAGGCGCCGCATGGTCCCCGGTGCCGCAGCGCCTGCGCGGGTGGGCGCACGGTATCATCGCCGCTTCGCTTTCGCCCCTCTTTCCGGCCCCGCGGCCCGCTGCGCCAGTGCGTCTCAACTCCATCAAGCTCTCGGGCTTCAAGTCCTTCGCCGAACCCACCAACTTCATGCTGCCCGGCCAGCTGGTGGGCGTGGTGGGCCCCAACGGCTGCGGCAAGTCGAACATCATGGACGCGGTGCGCTGGGTGCTGGGCGAATCAAGGCGTCGGAACTGCGCGGCGAGTCGATGCAGGACGTCATCTTCAACGGCACCACCACGCGCAAGCCGGCCTCGCGCTCGTCGGTCGAACTGGTGTTCGACAACGCCGACCACCGCGCCGGTGGCCAGTGGAGCCAGTTCACCGAGATTTCCGTCAAGCGCGTGCTGACGCGCGACGGCAACTCCAGCTACTACATCAACAACCAGCCGGTGCGCCGGCGCGACGTGCAGGACGTGTTCCTCGGCACCGGCCTGGGCCCGCGCGCCTACGCCATCATCGGCCAGGGCACCATCAGCCGCATCATCGAATCGCGCCCTGAAGAGCTGCGCCTGTTCCTCGAAGAAGCCGCCGGCGTCAGCAAATACAAGGAGCGCCGCCGCGAGACCGAGAACCGCCTGGCCGACACGCGCGAGAACCTGACGCGCGTCGAAGACATCCTGCGCGAACTGAACGCCAACCTGGAGAAGCTGGAAAAGCAGGCCGAGGTGGCACAGCAGTACCGCAGCCTGCAATCGGCGGCCTCGCTGAAGCAGAACCAGCTCTGGTTCTTGAAGCGTGCCGAGGCCGAGGAAGGCCAGGTCAAGCTCAAGGCCGACGCCGAGAAGGCCGTCAACGACCTCGAATCGCGCGTGGCCGACTTGCGCCATGTCGAGTCCGATCTGGAAACCATCCGCCAGGCCCACTACGCCGCTGGCGACCAGGTGAACCAGGCGCAGGGCCTGCTGTACGAGGCCAGCGCCGAAGTCGGCCGGCTGGAGGCGGAGATCCGCTTCGTCGTCGAAGGCCGCCAGCGTGCCGAGGCGCGGCTGGTGCAGTTGAAGGAACAAGTCGCCCAGTGGGCCGCACGCAAGGACGAGGCCGAAGCCGAGATCGAGAACCTGGCCGCGCAGGGCGCCGAGGCCGAAGAAAAATCCATCACTCTGGCCGCGCAGCTCGAAGAGCAGCAGGGCGCCTTGCCCGATTTGGAAGAGGCGCTGCGCGGCGCGCAGGCCAAGTCGGCCGAGCAGCGCACCGCCGTCGGCCAGGTGCAGCAGCAGATTCAGGTGCTGGCCGCCGAGCAGCGCGGCATCGAGGAGCAGACGCGCCAGTTGAACGCGCGGCGCGAAAAGCTCAGCGCCGACAAGAACGCACTGGCCGCGCCCGACGAGCAGCGCCTGCTGAACCTGCAGCAGCAACTGAGTAGCGCGCAGGAAACGGCCGAAGTCACCGACGCCCGCCTGGGCGAGCTGCAGGACAGCGTGCCGCAGCTCGATGAAGCTCGCCGCGCCGCGCAGCAGGCCGTGAACAGCGAAAGCGCCAAGCTGGCCGATCTGTCGGCCCGGCTGGAGGCGTTGAAGGCGCTGCAGGAAAAGGTGAAGACCGACGGCAAGCTCAAGCCCTGGCTGCAGAAGCACGGGCTGGACGGCCTGCAGGGCCTGTGGAGCCGCATCCACGTCGAACCCGGCTGGGAGAACGCGCTGGAAGCCGCGCTGCGCGAGCGCATGAGCGCGCTCGAAGTCAGCCGCCTCGACATGGTGCGTGCCTTCGCCGCCGATGCACCGCCGGCCAAACTGGCCTTCTACAACCCGCCCAGCGCCGCGCTGCCCGAGCGCGCCGGCAGCCTGCCGCGCCTGGCCGATCTGCTGCGCCTGCACGACTCGGGCCAGAAGGCGCTGCTGTCCGACTGGCTGGCCGGCTGCTACACGGCCACCAGCCTCGAAGACGCTCTGGCCGCCCGCACCCAGTTGCAAAGCGGCGACGCCATCTATGTGAAGGATGGCCACTGCGTCACCGCGCACAGCGTCAGCTTCTACGCGCCCGATTCCGAGCAGGCCGGCCTGCTGGCGCGCGCGCAGGAGATCGAGAACATCGAGAAGCAGCTGCGCGCGCAATCGCTCATCAGCGACGAAGCGCGCAACGCCTTGGTCAAGGCCGAGGCCACCTACAGCGACGCCAGCCAGCGCCTCGTCACCACGCGCCGCGAGGCCGCCGAGGCGCAGCAGCGCGCCCACGAGCTGCAGGTCGAAACCCTGCGCCTGACCCAGCTGGCCGAGCAGACCCGCGCGCGCAGCGAGCAGATCGCCGGCGACCTGGCCGAGGTGGATGCTTCGCTGGGCGACCTGCAGGAGCGCCGCGTGACCGCCGAGGCGCGCTTCGAAGAGCTGGACATGCAGCTCGCCGACACGCAGGAGCGCCACGCGCAGCTGGACGAGCGCGTGATCGAGGCCGAGCGCAAGCTGGCCGAGGCGCGCGAGCAGCAGCGCACGCTGGAACGCCAGGCGCAAGAGGCCACCTTTGCCCAGCGCAGCCTGGAAGCGCGCCGCGCCGAACTGGCCCGCACCATCGACACCGCCGGCCAGCAGACCGCCGGCATCGAGGCCGAGCAGCAGCGCGCGCAGGAAGAGCTGACGCGCCTGACCGACGCCGCCGCGCAAGCCGGCCTGCAAAGCGCGCTGGCGCTGAAGCTGGAGCGCGAGCAGGCCCTGGGCGCACAGCGCAGCACCTACGACGACCTCACCGCCAAGCTGCGCGCATCCGACGAGCGCCGCCTGACGCTGGAGCGCGAGCTGGACCCGCTGCGCGCCCGCATCACCGAGCTGCAACTGAAAGAGCAAGCCGCCCGCCTGGGCACCGAGCAATACACGCAGCTGCTGACCGACGCCGAAGCCGACCTGGCGGCCGTCGAGCAGTCCATCACCGAAGGCAACGTGCGCCTGCAAGGCCTGCAGGGCGAGATCGACCGCCTGCACCGCGACGTGCAGGCGCTGGGCGCCGTCAACCTGGCCGCGCTGGACGAGCTGACCACGGCGCGCGAGCGCAAGCAATTTTTAGATGCGCAGAACGCCGACCTGACCGAGGCGATGACCACGCTGGAAGACGCGATCAAGAAGATTGATGGCGAAACGCGCGAGTTGCTGGGCAGCACCTTCAACACCGTCAACGAGCATTTCGGCCGCATGTTCCCCGAGCTGTTCGGCGGCGGCCACGCCAAGCTGGTGATGACGGGCGAGGAAATCCTCGACTCCGGCGTGCAGGTGCTGGCGCAGCCGCCGGGCAAGAAGAACCAGACCATCCACCTGCTCTCGGGCGGCGAGAAGGCGCTGACAGCCATCGCGCTGGTGTTCGCCATCTTCCAGCTCAACCCGGCGCCGTTCTGTCTGCTGGACGAGGTGGACGCGCCGCTGGATGACGCCAACACCGAGCGCTATGCCAAGCTCGTCACCAAGATGAGCGGCCAGGGCACGCAGTTCCTGTTCATCAGCCACAACAAGATCGCCATGGAAATGGCCGAGCAGCTGATCGGCGTGACGATGCAGGAGCAGGGCGTGTCGCGCATCGTGGCGGTGGACATGGAAAGCGCCGTCGGCATGGCTGAAACCGTCTGATGGGATGATGGCTGCGTGACCACCCCGCTCCAGCGCCATCGCACGGGCACCGCGCCATGCGGTGACGGGGCGAGGCGTCGGCACTCCAATAACCATAGCTGCCTGCGCTTTCCGCACAAGGTTTTCAGACGTTTTTCATTTGAAAACAAGGCGGGACTAGCGCAAGCCACTATCAAAACCATATCTATGCCAACCGCAGGCGTGGCCAGCACCACGTTCTTCCCCTTGGCACGGCGCATCTTGGGAGAGCGTCCAACATGAGTTCCTTGCAAGTGGGCCTGGCCGTGGCCGGCGGGCTGATTCTGGGCGGCGTGATCGCCTACAACACCTGGAACGCGCGGCGCAACGAGCCGCGGCAGGCGCAGCCCGAGTCGCAGCCCGCGCCGCTGGTGGCCGAGCGGGTCGAGCCCACCATCGACGGCAGCAGCGGCGCGCCGGCGCCCGAGCGCGTCGAGCCTGCGTTCGACACCCCGTCGGCCCTGCAGCCGCTGGGCCCGCTGCCCGTGCCCGACAAGCGCCCGCGGCTCGATGCACTGATCGACGTCATCGCCCCCATCGCGCTGGATGGCCGCGTGGTCTCGGGCGATGCGCTGCTGGCCGCGCTGCCGGCCACCCGCCGCGTCGGCAGCAAGCCCTTCGCCGTCGAGGCGCAGAACGAGGACAGCGGCGAATGGGAACACCCCATCGCCGGCCAGCGCTACACCGCGCTGCAGGCCGGCGTGCAGCTGGCCAACCGCACCGGCGCGCTGAACGAGATCGAATACTCCGAATTCGTCATGAAGGCGCAGCGCTATGCCGATGCCGTGGGTGGCGCGCCGGACTTCCCCGACATGCTGCACGAGGTGGCCCGCGCGCGCGAGCTGGACCAGTTCGCCGGCCAGCACGATGCGCAGCTCGGCTTCACCCTGCGCGCGCGCGGCTCGGCGTGGAGCCCCGGCTTCGTGCACCAGCAGGCTGCGCGGCTGGGCTTCGTGGCCGGCGTCATCCCGGGCCGCATGGTGCTGCCGTCCAGCGAGCCCGGCCTGCCGCCGGTGCTCGATCTCAGCTTCGACCCGCAGGCCGCGCTGTCGGAAGACCCGGCGCATTCGGCCATCCAGGAGGTCACGCTCAACCTCGACGTGCCGCAGGTGCACCGCAACGAGCAGCCCTTCGCGCGCCTGCGCGACGCCGCCTTCGCGCTGGCCGAGGGCATGGGCGGCGTCATCACCGACGACGCCGGCCAGCCCCTGCGCCCCGAGATGATCGACACCATCGGCGCCGACCTGGAACGCCTGTACGACACGCTGGACGAGCACGACCTGGCCGCCGGCTCGGCTCAGGCGCGCCGGCTGTTCAGTTGACAGCCCCTGAGGCGCTCGCGCGCCTTGCCCCCTTCTCTCGCTGCGCGGGAAGGGGGCAACGCCAGCGGGCGGGCCAAGCCCTTCCACGGCGTTCCTCGCGTGACCTGCTCCGCGGCGATTGGCTGGGCTGGCTGCGCAGTCCGGTGTTGACTCCCTCCCCGCTGGGGAGGGCCGGGGTGGGGCCAGCGGCGCTCATCCCGACAGCAGGCCCGCTGTGATTTCCATGGTCAAATAGCCCTTCCGCGCCCACCCGACAAGCGCATGCAGCTATGAATACTGAAGCATCCATCGAAGCCCGCGCCGCCGAGTTGCGGGGCCTGATCCAGCGCGCCGCGCACCAGTACTACACGCTGGATGCCCCGAGCTGCCCGACGCCGAGTACGACCGCCTGTTCCAGGAACTGCAGGCGCTGGAAGCCGCGCACCCCGAGTTGCGCACGCCCGATTCGCCCACCCAGCGCGTGGGCGGCGCGGTGCTGGCGGGCTTCACCCCGGTGCGCCACGCGCTGCCCATGCTCAGCATCCGCACCGAGACCGACACCACGCCCGCCGGTGCCGAGAAGTTCGACGAACAGGTGCGCAACCACCTGGCCAGCGAGCAGCGCCGCACCGAACTGAAGCCCACCGACCCCCGCTACCGCGCCGAGCCGCTGTGCGCCGCCGCGCAGGCCGCGCTGGCCGGCGCGCCCATCGACTACGTGGCCGAACCCAAGTTCGACGGCCTGGCCATCAGCCTGCGCTACGAGCACGGCGTGCTGGTGCAGGCCGCCACGCGCGGCGACGGCGAGACGGGTGAGGACGTGACGCAGAACATCCGCACCATCCGGCAGATTCCGCTGCGGCTGGCTTCGCTTCATCCCCGCTGGCGGAGGGCGGGGGTGGGGGCAGCACCGCGCCCTTGGCGAACCAGCCCCTCACCCCAGCCCTCTCCCCAGAGGGGCGAGGGGGCAAGACCACGGACGCTGAGACGGCCGTGTCTTCACGCCCTCTCCCGCTGGCGGGAGAGGGCCGGGGTGAGGGTGGCGGCTGGCCCATCCCCCGGTGCTCGAAGTCCGCGGCGAGGTCTACATGCGCCGTGACGACTTCGAGGCGCTGAACGAGCGCATGCGCGAACGCATGGCTGCCGGCGACAAGGCCGCGAAGACCTTCGTCAACCCGCGCAACGCCGCGGCCGGCGCGGTGCGCCAGCTCGATTCGGGCATCGCGCGCCAGCGCCCGCTGAGCTTCTATGCCTATGGTCTGGGCGAGGTCACGTCGCCCGACGCGGGTGGCCCGGATTTCGCGGCGCACTGGCAGGTGCTGCAAGCGCTCAAGGCCTGGGGTTTTCCCGTTTCCGACCTTGTGCAGCCAGCGCAGGGCGCTTCTGAGTTGATAGCATTCCACGCCGCCGTGGCCGCCCAGCGCGACAGCCTGCCGTTCGACATCGACGGCGTGGTGTACAAGGTGGACAGCCTGGAACTGCAGCGCGAGCTGGGCTTCGTCACGCGCGAGCCGCGCTGGGCCGTGGCGCACAAGTACCCAGCGCAGGAGCAGCTGACCACGGTGCAGGCCATCGACGTGCAGGTGGGCCGCACCGGCAAATTGACGCCCGTCGCCAAGCTGGCCCCCGTGTTCGTCGGCGGCGTGACGGTGACCAACGCCACGCTGCACAACGAACTGGAGGCGCGCCGCAAGGACGTGCGCGTGGGCGACACCGTGGTGGTGCGCCGCGCGGGCGACGTGATCCCGGAAGTCGTCTCGGTGCTGGCCGACAAGCGCGTGGACGGCGCGCCCGAGTTCAGCATGCCCACGCATTGCCCCGTGTGCGACAGCGCCGTGGTTCGCGAAGAAGGCGAGGCCGACCACCGCTGCACCGGCGGCCTGTTCTGCGCCGCGCAGCGCAAGCAGGCGCTGCTGCATTTCGCCAGCCGCCGCGCCATGGACATCGAGGGCCTGGGCGAGAAGCTGGTCGAGCAACTGGTCGACGGCAATGTCGTCAAGGCGCTGCCCGACCTGTACCGCATGGGCTTCGTCGCCCTGACCGCGCTGGAGCGCATGGCCGCCAAGTCGGCGCAGAACCTGCTGGATGCGCTGGAAAAATCGAAGCAGACCACGCTGGCGCGCTTTTTGTTCGCGCTCGGCATCCGCCACGTCGGCGAGACCACGGCCAAGGACTTGGCGCGCCACTTCGGCACGCTCGACGCCATCATGGCCGCCAGCACGGACCAGTTGCTGCAGACGCCCGACGTCGGCCCCGTGGTGGCCGAGAGCATCCACACCTTCTTCCAGCAGCCGCACAACCGCGAGGTGGTCGAACAGCTGCGCGCGGTCGGCATCACCTGGCCCGAAGGCGAACCGGCGCCCGCCGCGCTGCTGCCGCTGGCCGGCAAGACCTTCGTGCTGACCGGCACCCTGCCCACGCTGAGCCGCGATGAGGCGAAGGAAATGCTGGAGGCTGCCGGCGCCAAGGTGTCGGGCAGCGTCAGCAAGAAGACGCACTACGTCGTCGCGGGCGAGGAGGCCGGCAGCAAGCTGGACAAGGCGCGCGAACTGGGCGTGGCGGTGATCGACGAGATCGAGATGCGTGCGCTGCTGGGCGACGCTGCATGAGTGGCGCGCCGGGCATCCGCCTGGGCATCGACCTCGGCGGCACCAAAATCGAGATCGCCGCGCTGGACGGGCACGGCGCCTTTCTGCTGCGCGAACGGGTGGCCACGCCGCAGGGCGATTACGCAGGCACGCTGCGCGCCATCGCGGGGCTGGTGGCGCAGGCCGAGCAGCGCCTGGGCGCGACGGGGCTGCCGCTGGGCATCGGCATTCCGGGCAGCCTGTCGCCGCTGACGGGCCGGGTGCGCAACGCCAATTCCACGGCGCTCAACGGCCAGCCGCTGCGCGAAGACCTGCAGGCGCTGCTGCAGCGCCCGCTGGGGCTGGAAAACGATGCCAACTGCCTGGCGCTGAGCGAGGCCACCGACGGCGCTGGCGCGGGCGCCGAAGTGGTGTTTGCCGCCATCCTGGGCACCGGCGTGGGCGCGGGCATCGCCGTGCGGGGGCAGGTGCTGCACGGGCGCAACGGCATCGCGGGCGAGTGGGGCACAACCCGCTGCCGCCCGAGCCGGGCGAGCAGCGCGCACCGCGCGTCTGCTGGTGCGGGCGGGCGGATTGCGTGGAGACCTGGCTGTCCGGCCCCGCGCTGGCGGCCGACCATGCGGCGATGACGGGGCAGCGCCTGGACGCGGCGCAGGTGGTGGCCGCCATGCGCGCGGGCGATGCGGCGGCGCAGGCCAGCGTCGAGCGTTACGCGGCCCGCCTGGCGCGCGCGTTGGCGCAGGTGATCAACCTGCTCGACCCCGACGTGATCGTGCTGGGCGGCGGCATGAGCAACGTGGCGGCGCTGTACGACGCGGTGCCGCGCCTGTGGGCGCCGCAGGTGTTCAGCGACAGCGTGCGCACGGTGCTGGCGCCGGCGCGGCACGGTGATTCGTCGGGCGTGCGCGGTGCGGCGTGGCTGGCTGCTCGACCGGAAGTATCAAATGGATAGCTGCTTGCGCTTGTTGGGCAATGGCTTGAAGCCGTTTGTACCTTGAAGTTGGGGCCGCTTGCGATGTCGCGCAGCCCGGCGTGCTTTACATGACCGGACTACCATGCGGTGGTACGGGCAGCTTCCAGGAAGCGGCTGCCCGGTGTTGAAGCCTTACAGGAGCAGCGGACATGGCGGTTGAGTGTTCATCTTCCTGACACGGCGCGTGGCGCTGGGTGCGGCCGGTGCCGCACTGGCATTGCTGGGCGGCTGCGTGGTGGTGTCGGCCGAGCCGTACGAGATCGGCGCGCCGGTGGTCTATTCGGGCGCCGCCTATGCGCCGTACTACGGCAGCGCGTATTACGGGGCGCCGGCGTATTACTACGGCGCGCCGGGCTACTACCCCTACTGGCGCCCCAGCGTGTCGCTGGGCATCTGGGGCGGCTGGGGTGGCGGGAGCCACTGGCACGGCCGGGGTGACCGCCACTGGCGCGGCAACCCCGGGCGCGGCGGCAGCCATTGGCAGGGCAACCCGGGCCGCGGTGGCAACCACTGGCAGGGCAACCCCGGTCGCGGGGGCGGCAACTGGGGCGCGGCGGCGGCTTCCGGGGCGGGCGCGAGGGCGGTGTCCGCCGGCCCTGAGTGCGCGACGGCCGCGCATGCCCGATGATCGCGGCATGGCCATTCACGACATCCTGAAAATGGGCGACGCGCGCCTGCTGCGCGTGGCGCAGCCGGTGCGCGCTTTCGACACCGACAAACTGCACCTGCTGGTGCGCGACATGTTCGAGACCATGCACGCCGCCAATGGCGCCGGTCTCGCGGCGCCGCAGATCGGCGTCGACCTGCAGCTGGTGATCTTCGGCACGGGCGCCATGAACCCGCGCTACCCCGACGCGCCGCCCGTGCCGCGCACGGTGCTGTGCAACCCCGTCATCACGCCATTGTCGGACGAGGAAGAGGAGGACTGGGAAGGCTGCCTGTCGGTGCCCGGCCTGCGCGGCGTGGTGCCGCGCTGGCGGCGCATCCGCTACAGCGGCTTCGACCCCTACGGCGACCCCATCGAGCGCGATGCAGAAGGCTTTCATGCCCGCGTGGTGCAGCACGAGTGCGACCACCTGATCGGCACGCTGTACCCGATGCGGGTGCGCGACTTCACGCGCTTCGGCTTCACCGAGGTGCTGTTTCCCGGCCTGAACGCCAGCGACGACTGACCGCCGCCGCGCGTGCTATCGGCGCGCCCAAAAAGGGCCCTTGCGGGCCCTGTACCTTTGGAGGAGGTAAAACCTGTCGAGGCGTCGACGCCTCAGATGCTTTCGCCGCCCTGCGGCAGGTCGGCCAGTGTGCTGGCGGCTTTCGGTTTGCCGAAGCTGCCGCCCAGGCGCACCGTGGTGGGTGCGGGCGAGTCGCGGTCGATCACGCGCGATGCGCTGGAGGGCGCCTGGGCCATCTGGTCGTTGGTCAGCACGCGGCGTGCGCCGTTGAAGCGGGTCTGCCAGTAGCTGATGTTCATGTTCTCGACGCGCACCTGCGAGCCGGTGCGGGGCGAATGGATGAACTTGCCGTCGCCCATGTAGATGCCCACGTGGCTGTAGGCGCGGCGCATGGTGTTGAAGAACACCAGGTCGCCCGGCTTCAGCTCGGCCTTTCGATCTTGGCGGTGGCCGCGGCCTGGTCGGCGGCGGTGCGCGGCAGCACCAGGCCCATGGTCTGCTGGAACATGGCGACCACGAAGCCGCTGCAATCGAAACCCGTCTCGGCCGAGGTGCCGCCCAGGCGGTAGGGCACGCCCAGCGCGCCCATGGCGTTCTTCATCAGATCGGCGGCGCGGTCGGTGGCCTGGTGGATGGTGTCGCCCAGCCGGGCAACCAGGCCTTTCTGCACCAGCAGTTTCTCGATTTCATCCTGGCCGGGGGCGGCGTGCGCGGCGGGCAGGGCGGTGGCGGCAAGCAGAGTCAGCGCGGCAAGTTTCTTCTTGGACATGAACCTGATGTGTGTCGAAGGCTTCGTCAGCAAAAAATTGGCCTGAAAGCCTGGGAGCACCCGCCGCAGTGAGCCTGTTGCGAACGCTTTCTTATTAATGGCTACCCTGTTCAGGGGAGCTGGCGTAGTGTAGGACAAGGCGCCGTTCACCTGTCCTTGCAAAACCCGCCGATTATCAAGGGTTTACCTGGAAGATGCCGTTAAAAACACACGCTGATACGTGTTTATCACCGATCGCTGATATGGCGCAAAGCCGGTGCGCTGGCAGATGGCACGCGCCGCGGCGGCGCTGCCGGCGTGCGCGGGCCGGTCGCAGTCAGCACAATGGGCCTGTGGCGGCTGGTGGGCCGCGCAGCATGAAAAGGAGAAAAATTGCCTTCAAGCCATAACAGACATGCGCAAACAGCTATTAAATTGGTAGTAACCGGGCTGGCCTTGGGCGGCGTGGGGTGGTCTGCCATGGCGCAGACACCCAAGGCGCAGACCGTGGCCAGCGGCCTGCAGCACCCGTGGGCGGTGGCCTTTCTGCCCGAGGGGCGCTTTCTGGTGACCGAGCGCCCCGGCCGCATGCGCGTGGTGGAGCCGACGGCAAGCTGCAGCCGCCGCTGCAGGGCCTGCCCGAGGTGATGGCCGGCGGGCAGGGCGGCCTGCTGGACGTGATCACCGATGCGGACTTCGCCCGCAACCGCACCGTCTACTTCTGCTTCAGCGAGCCGGGCAAGGGCACCAGCAACAGCACGGCGCTGGCGCGGGCGCGCCTGTCGGACGACAGCAAGCGGCTGACCGACGTCAAGGTGATCTTCAGCCAGCAGCCCAAGTACAGCAGCAGCCTGCACTTCGGCTGCCGCATCGTCGAGCGGCGGGTGGATGGCCAGCCGGATGGCACGCTGTTCATGACGCTGGGCGACCGCTTCTCGCGCCGCGACGACGCGCAGACGCTGAACAACCACCACGGCAAGGTGATCCGCGTGGGCAAGGACGGCAGCGTGCCCAAGGACAACCCCTTCGTCGGCCAGGCCGGCGCGCTGCCCGAGATCTGGAGCTACGGCCACCGCAACGGCCAGGGCGCCACCTGGGGCCCCGATGGGCAACTGTGGATGCACGAGCACGGCGCGCAGGGCGGCGACGAGATCAACCTGCCGCAGCCCGGCAGGAACTACGGCTGGCCGCAGATCAGCCACGGCGTGAACTACGGCGGCAGTCCGGTGGGCACGGGCAAGAGCGCCGCGCCCGGCATGGAGCAGCCGCTGCACCACTGGACGCTCTCCATCGCGCCCTCGGGCATGGCCTTTCTGACCAGCGACCGCTACGGCCCGGCGTGGCAGGGCAACCTGTTCGTCGGCTCGCTGAAGTTCCAGTACCTGAACCGCATCGAGCTGAAGGACGGCAAGGTGGTGGCCGAGCACAAACTGCTGGAGGACGTGGGTCAGCGCATGCGCGACGTGCGCCAGGGGCCGGACGGGCTGCTGTACGTGGTGACGGACAGCCCGAACGGGCGGCTGATTCGCGTGCTGCCGCTGTGAGGGTGGCGAGGGGGTGAGCGGTGGGGAGCAGGCAGATACTCCCCTTGTAGGTAGTCGACAGCGCCCGTGTGATGGGTGCTGGAGATACATACTCCCTTATATGGTTCGTACCGTTTGGCGTTCAAGTCAATGACAAATGACCGCGGCTGGCGCCGCATGACAAATGACGAATGCGCCATTTGTCATTGAACCTAGAAACGGCAGTTGACCGCTTGTCATCCTTGGCTACCCCGCATGAGCACTGACTTTCACGGCTTCGATCACGTTCACCTGTTGGGTGAGCGCGCTATGCGCCCGATCGCGCCGCGCTGGCCGCGCCATGCGGCGTTGCTCGTCGTTGCAGGCAGTAGCCTGCGGCCTCCTCGCGCCTTGCCTGGCACGCCCAGCACGGCACGCTCGGGCGCATCCAACTGCCGTTTCTAGGTTGAAGCGCAGCGAAGTCATTCGTCATTTCGTCATTTCGTCAGGCTTACTTGAAGCCCACGCGGTCCAGCATCTGCTGCACCTTCACCTGGTTGGCGCCGACGGCGCTGATGGGGATGGTCTCGGCCTTGAACTGGCCGCCGCCCGTCATCGACTTGAGGGCCGGGTTCTCGGTGACCACGCCCTTGGCCACGGGCCACTCGTTGTTGCCGTTGGCAAAGTAGTTCTGCGCCGACGGGCTGGCCAGGTATTCGAGGAACTTGATCGCATTCGCCTGGTTCTTGCTGTGCCGTGCCACCGCCGCGCCGGCGATGTTGACGTGCGTGCCCCAGGTGCTCTGGTTGGGGAACACCACGCCCACCTTCTCGACCACGGCGCGGTCCTCGGGCTTGTCGGAGCGCATCATGCGCGCCAGGTAGTAGCTGTTGGTCACGCCGATCTGGCATTCGCCGCTGGCCACGGCCTTGATCTGGTCGGTGTCGCCACCCTTGGGCGAGCGCGCCATGTTGGCCACCAGGCCCTTGAGCCAGGCCTCGGCCTTCTGCGCGCCCAGGTGCTCGGTCACGGCGCCGAACAGACTCAGGTTGTAGGGGTGCGCGCCGCTGCGGATGCACAGCTTGCCCTTGTGCTTGGGGTCGGCCAGTTCTTCGTAGGTGTCGACGTCTTCGGGCTTGATCTTGACCTTGTCGTACACCACCACGCGCGCGCGGGTGGAGAAGCCGAACCACGGAATGCCGCCATCGGCCGCCGGCGTGGCCCGCAGGCTGGCGGGGATGGCGTCTTCGAGCAGCTTGGACTTCACGGGCAGGAACAGCCCGTCCTGCTCGCCGCGCCACAGGCGGGCCGCGTCCACCAGCAGGATCACGTCGGCCGGCGAGGCGCTGCCCTCGGCCTTCAGGCGCGCGATGATGCCGGCGTCGTCGGCATCGACGCGGTTGATCTTGATGCCGGTGGCGTTGGTGAAGTCGGCGTACAGCGCCTCGTCGGTGGAGTAATGGCGGGCCGAGTAGAGGTTCAGCTCCTGCGCCTGCGCGGCGGCGCCCCACACCAGCGACGCCAGCGCGGCGACCGCGACCACTTGCTTTTTCATGCTGTGCATTCCTTGATTGGATGAATTGTGAACGGGTGGATGATAACGTGAACAAGAATGGTTCTCAATCGTCATGCTTGATGCAACGCAACAAAAAGTGGCGCGGTTGACACCGCGGGGGCCGTTCGGTGGGGCGGGCGCCGCGGCCGCACCGGCGCCGATGACGAATTCAATTCCAGATCAAAGCTGCCATATCTCGTCATTCCGGCGCAAGCCGGAATCCAGACGGCGTGTGCGGAGAAACATGGATCCCGGCCTTCGCCGGGATGACGGTGATTGACGCATTGAATTGGAAATGGAAGAAGGCGGTGCCAGCAGCGGTCATAAAAAAGGGCTGATCTTGCGATCAGCCCTTGAAGGGATCCCTGAACCTTGCGGTATCGAAAGGACCCGAGGAGACAAGCGTATGGTGTCTTCTTGCACCAGAGCAAAACCGACGGGTGGTGTGGGCTTTGCTCTGGCCACTTTGCCGGCTCGGTGAACCGGCAAAGTGCCTGGGTCAGTTCTGAAGGCCGTGCGGTCTGCAGCTTGTGCGCAGACCGTGGCTTACAGAATCAGCGCTTCTTGGCAGCGGCCGAGGCGCTCTTGGCAGCGTTGGTGGCGCTGGTCGTCACGGCGGCGAAGTTGGCTTCGGCCACGTCGGAAGCCTGCTTGACAGCCTTCTGCACCGACTCGAACGCGTTGTTGGCGGCGGCCACGGCGCTCTTCATCATGGCGACGGCGGTCTCGGAGCCAGCGGGGGCGTTCTTGGCGGCGTTGTCCACCAGGGCGGCGAACTGGGCCTGGCTCTCGGCAACCTTGCCTTCGAAAGCCTTGGTGAACTCGGTGCTGGTGCCCGAAGCGATGTCGTACAGATGACGGCTGTAGGCAGCGGCCTTCTCGGCCAGCGGCTGGAACAGGCTGGCTTGCAGCGCCAGCAGCTCTTGCGCGTCCTTCACGGACAGCATGGCTTGCGTGTGCTGGGCAGACTCGTTCAGGGCGGCCTTGGTGGCTTGCAGGTTCAGCTCAACCAGCTTTTCCATGCCTTCGAAGGCCTTGGAAGTCAGGCCATACAGGGTTTCCATGTTGGCTTTCTGGGAAGCGACGAGTTGTTCGGGGGTCAGCATAAATATCTCCTGGACAATGGTGGATAGGAACTCGCTTGGATTGCCGCTCCTGAACCACTTCTTATGTTGCAGTGCAGCATGGGATGGATTTTAGGGCCTGGGGCGGTGATTGCAAGCCGTTTTGGTGCGGCGCAGCATTTTTAGATGCGGTGTTCTAAATCCGGACAACGCCGTGCAGGCGCGGCCCGCGCCCGGTTGTCATGAAAGCGTTCTATTCCATCCAGTTCGTGCTGCCGCTGCCGCCGGGGCACCGCTTTCCAATGGGCAAGTACGCGCGCCTGCGCGACCGGCTGGCCGCCGAGCGCCCCGAGGTGACACTGGCGCAGGCCGAGCCCGCCAGCGACGCCGATCTGGCGCTCGCGCACACGCCGGCCTACATCGCCGCCGTGGCGCAGGGCACGCTGGAGGCGCGGGCGCAGCGCGAGATCGGCTTTCCGTGGAGCGAGGCGATGGTGGAGCGCTCGCGCCGCTCGGTGGGTGCCAGCGTGCAGGCGGCGCGCGTGGCGCAGCACGAGGGCGTGGCGGCCAACATCGCCGGCGGCACGCACCACGCCAGCGCGGCCGCCGGCAGCGGCTACTGCGTGTTCAACGACGTTGCCGTGGCCGCGCGCCGGCTGCAGCACGATCTGATGGCGGCACAAGGCCTGGCACGCCCGCCGCGCGTGGCGGTGATCGACCTCGACGTGCACCAGGGCAACGGCACGGCCAGCATCTTTGGTGGCGACGCCAGCGTGTTCACGTTGTCGCTGCACGGCGAGAAGAACTTCCCTTCCGCAAGGTGGCGGGCGACCTGGACGTGGGCCTGCCCGACGGCACCGGCGACGCGGCGTATCTGGACGCGCTGGATCTGGCGCTGGTCGAGCTGGACAGCCGCTTTCGCCCCGATGCCGTGTTCTACCTGGCCGGCGCCGACCCGCACGAGGGCGACCGCCTGGGCCGCCTGAAGCTGACTTACGACGGCCTGCTGGCGCGCGACCGCCGCGTGTTCGAGTGGGCCTGGGCGCGCCGCCTGCCGCTGGCGCTGAGCATGGGCGGCGGCTACGGCCACGACATCGCCACCACCGTGCAGGTGCAGATGAACACCTTCGACATCGCCGCCGAATACTGGCGCCGCTGGCAGAATGCAGCGCGATGAACAAGCCCGCCCGCCCCCAGCCCGAGCCGCGCGACGCCTACCGCGCCTTCCGCACCATCACCACCCGCTGGATGGACAACGACCAGTACGGCCACGTCAACAACGTCGTCTACTACTCGTGGTTCGACACCGCCGTGAACGCGCACCTGATCGAGCAGGGCGTGCTGGATACGGCGAAAAGCGAGGTCATCGGCCTGGTGGTGGAAACGCAGTGCCAGTACTTCGAATCGCTGGCCTTCCCGCAGGCCATCGAGGCCGGCATCCGCGTGGCGCACATGGGCAGCAGCAGCGTGCGTTACGAGGTCGGCCTGTTCGCCGAAGGCGCGCCGATGACGGCGGCCAAGGGCCATTTCGTGCATGTGTATGTCGATCGCGCCACGCAGCGGCCGGTGCCGCTGCCGGCCAACCTGAAGCAAGTTCTGGAGCAACTGCAATGTCCCAAGTAAGCGCCAAGATCAATGACCCGGCCAGCGTCGACGCGGCCATCGAGAACCGCTTCTCGGCCCGCGCCTTCCTGCCCACGCCGGTGCCGCGCCAGGTGCTCGAAAGCATCCTGCACGTGGCCAGCCGCGCGCCCAGCGGCACCAACGCCCAGCCATGGAAGGTGTACGTGCTGCAGGGTGCGAAGAAGGATGAACTGGTGCAGAAGGTGTGCGCCGCGCACGACGAGCTGCGCCAGCACCCCGAGCTGGAAACCAAGTTCCGCGAGGACTACGACTACTACCCGCGCCACTGGGTCGAGCCCTACCTGGGCCGCCGCCGCCAGAACGGCTGGAGCCTGTACGGCCTGCTGGGCATCGGCAAGGGCGACAAGGACGCCATGCACGCGCAACACCAGCGCAACTTCCGCTTCTTCGACGCGCCGGTGGGCCTGATGTTCACGCTCGACCGCGTGATGGGGCAGGGCAGCCTGGTGGACTACGGCATGTTCCTGCAGAACATCATGCTGGCGGCGCGCGCGCGCGCCTGCACACCTGCCCGCAGGCGGCGTGGAACAACTTCGGCTCCATCATCCTGCCGCTCATCGGCGCCTCGGCCGAGGAGATGCTGGTGTGCGGCATGTCGCTGGGCTATGCCGACGAAAGCGCGCCGGTCAACAGCTTTTTCACGCCGCGCGAGCCGGTGCAGACGTTCACGCACTGGGTCGAATGAACGGCCTGGCGCAGGGCCAGGGCTTGTGTTTGAGTTTGTGTTTGTGGGAGCGGGCTTGCCCGCGATCAGGCGTTGGTTGCGACGAGGCGCCTCATCGCGGGCAAGCCCGCTCCCACATGAATGCAAATTTCATAGTGGGTAGCGCTTGCTGCACACTGGTTTCAAGCCAAAATGACCTGAAACCATTGTCTTATGGGCGCGAGCAGCTATCAAAACAGGATTGGCTTCACCCCGCCAGGAGCGCCTGCCAGCCCGGCCATGCCGCACGGTCGATGGCGAACTTGCGCGCAGCGCCGCCCCAGCGCTCGCCGCGTTGCATGGCCTCGGCAAAGGCCGCGCCATCGACTACTTGCGTGCCGCACAGCCGCGTCACGCCGCGCTCGAACAGCGCATCGGGCCACAGCCCGGCCGATGGGCCGATGAGGGCGAACTCGGTGGCGGCGGGGCAGGCGGCCAACATGGCGTCCAGTGTGCCGTTCAGCAGCATGGTGGAGGTGGCGACGATCTTGTTGCACGGCGCCAGCGCGGCGCGGTCCAGCGTTGCCAGGATCTGCGGGAATTCGGCCTGCAGCCGTTGCACCTTCTGCGCATCCAGCTCCACGATCGATAGCGCAGCGCCCACGTTCAGCACCTGCCGCACCAGCGGCGTGAAGCCGCCGATCATGCCCAGGTGGTCGCCCGGCGCCAGCGCCACGTCGCCCACCGAGTTGTCCGCGGCCGGCGGCGCGTAGCCCAGCCGCCGCCAAGCCGATTGGGTGAGGGCGTTGATGGCGGCCAGCGCCAGCGCGTTGGCGGCGCCGTCGCTGCCGCCGAACGCGGCCGCCAGCGCCAGCGCATCGGCGCCGACCAGCGGCGGCGCATCGCCCGCGCCGGCGGGCCGGTGGCGCGCGATCAGCTGCGCCAGCGACTGGTCGAGCAGCACATAGGACAGCCCGAAGGCGCCGTCGGCCAGCTCGATGGCGCAGAACTCGGCTTCGCGCGGGCGTTCGGGCAGCACCGGCGGCAGGTGCAGGCGGCGCACGCGCGGGGCGGGCAGGTGCCGGTCGATGGCGCGCAGCTGGCGCAGCAGGGCGGGGGCGAGGGGTTCGCGGGGCATGCCGCATTGTGCGGGCGCGCGGTGCAATGTCGTTACACTGCCATGCACCGCCCCCGACGAATGGGGCGCCGCGACGAGAGACACCCCCATGCCCGGCATCATCCAAAGCCTGCTCGACACCGACCTGTACAAGTTCACCATGATGCAGGCGGTGCTGCACCAGTTTCCGGGCGCCGAGGTCGAATACAAGTTCAAGTGCCGCTCGCCCGACGTACAGCTGGCGCCGTATGTCGACGAGATCCGCGACGAGATCCGCCAGCTGTGCGAGTTGCGCTTCACCGGGGACGAGCTGGCCTACTTCCGCTCGATGCGCTTCATCAAGAGCGATTTCGTCGACTTTCTCGGCCTGTTCAAGCTGAACGAGAAGTACATCACCCTCACGCCGCAGCCCAACGGCGAGATCGACATCCGCGTGCGCGGCCCCTGGCTGCACACCATCATGTTCGAGATTCCGGTGCTGGCCATCGTGAGCGAGGTGTACTACCGCAACACCGCGCCCGGCCTGGACCTGGCCGAGGGCCGCCGCCGACTGGATGAGAAGCTCCGGCTGGTCGAAACACCCGCGCTGCACGGCATCCGCATCGCCGACTACGGCACGCGCCGGCGCTTCTCGCGCGAATGGCAGCGCGAGGTGCTGCAGACCATGCAGCAGCGCCTGGGCGCCACCGGGCAGCTCACCGGCACCAGCAATGTGCTGTTCGCCAAGGAACTGAGCATGCGCCCCATGGGCACCATGGCGCACGAATACCTGCAGGCCTGCCAGGCGCTGGGCCCGCGCCTGCGCGATACGCAGGTGTTCGCGTTCGAGAAGTGGGCGCAGGAATACCGCGGCGACCTCGGCATCGCGCTGTCGGACGTGTACGGCATGAACGCCTTTCTGCGCGACTTCGACATGTACTTCTGCAAGCTGTTCGACGGCGCGCGGCACGACTCGGGCGACCCCTTCAAGTGGGGCGAGCGCATGATCGAGCACTACGCCGCCAACCGCTGCGACCCGCGCACCAAGACCATCATCTTCAGCGACGGCCTCACCATCCCGCGCTGCATCGAGCTGTTCGAGCGCTTCGACGGCCGCATCCAGGTGGCCTTCGGCGTCGGCACCAACCTGACCAACGACGTCGGCCCCGAGCCGCTGCAGATCGTGCTGAAGATGATCGAATGCAACGGCCAGCCGGTGGCCAAGATTTCCGACACGCCGGGCAAGACCATGGTGGAGGACGAGGGCTACCTGACCTACCTGCGCCAGGTGTTCGACCTGCCCGCGCCGCCACCGGCGGTGCCCATCAACCGGCCGGCGCCGCTGTTGCGCTGATCGGTTTGCTATGTTAAAAGTAGCTGCCCGCGCTTGACTGGCGGGCGCTGAGTCCCGATTTCATTCACAACCAACCTGCGACTTCAAAGGCATGAATCCAGCAACCACCACCATCACCCGCCGCCCATCCCTGTGGTTCAGTCGCCTGGGCGCGCTGCTGATGCTGCTGGCGCAGGCGGCACCGGCGCAGGCTGCATCGCTGGACGGCAGCCAGCTGTCGGTGCTGTGGGCCGTGCCCTTCGTAGGCATCCTGCTGTCGATCGCCATCTGGCCGCTGGTGGCGCCGCAGTTCTGGCACCACCACTTCGGCAAGATCGCGGCCGCCTGGGCGCTGGCGTTTCTGGTGCCGTTCGCGCTGACCTTCGGCCCCGCCGTGGCGGCCGAGGGCTTCGTGCACGCGCTGCTGGCCGAATACATCCCCTTCATCCTGCTGCTGACGGCGCTGTTCACCGTCTCGGGCGGCATCTACATCCGCGGCAACCTGCACGGCACGCCGGTGCTCAACACCGGCATCCTGCTGGTGGGCGGCATCCTGGCCAGCATCATGGGCACCACCGGCGCGTCGATGCTGCTGATCCGCCCGCTGATCCGCGCCAACGACAACCGCAAGAGCAGCGCGCACGTCGTCATCTTCTTCATCTTCATCGTCAGCAACATCGGCGGATCGCTCACGCCGCTGGGCGATCCGCCGCTGTTCCTGGGCTTCCTGAAGGGCATCACCTTCTTCTGGACCGCGGCCCACATCTGGCCCGACACGCTGTTCCTGATGGTGGTGTTGCTCATCATGTTCTTCCTGCTCGACAGCTGGATGTACAAGAACGAGGGCGTGCGGCGCGAAGACCCGACGCCCGACGACGCCCGCTTCGGCTTCGACGGCGCCATCAACTTCGTGCTGCTGGGCTGCGTGGTGGCGCTGGTGCTGATGAGCGGCGTGTGGAAGCCCGGCGTGGTGTTCAACATCTACGGCACCGACGTGGCCCTGCCCGGCGTGGTGCGCGACATCGGCATGGTGGTGGTCACCTTCATCTCGCTGGCCATCACGCCGCGGGGGTACACGCCAGCAACCAGTTCAACTGGGAGCCGATGAAGGAGGTGGCCAAGCTGTTCGCCGGCATCTTCCTGACCATCATCCCGGTCATCGCCATGCTGCAGGCGGGCGTCAACGGCCCGTTCGGCGCCGTGGTGCGCGCCGTCACCAACGCCGACGGCTCGCCCAACCCGGCCATGTACTTCTGGGCCACCGGCATCCTCAGCGGCTTCCTCGACAACGCGCCCACCTACCTGGTGTTCTTCAACACCGCCGGGGGCGACCCGGTGCAGCTGATGGGCCCGCTGGCCACCACGCTGGCGGCGATCTCGGCCGGCGCCGTGTTCATGGGCGCGCTCACCTACATCGGCAACGCGCCCAACCTGATGGTCAAGGCCATCGCCGAGGACCGCGGCGTGAAGATGCCCAGCTTCTTCGGCTACATGGCCTGGAGCTTCGGCATCCTGGTGCCGCTGTTCGTGATCCTGACCTTCCTGTTCTTCCGCTGACGCGGCGCGCCCGCCACCGCAAGAGAACCCGAGCCGATGCGCTCGGGTTTTTCTTGCCACGGCTTCGTGACAGGCGTGTGTCCGCGGCACTGGGGTCGTTCCGTACGGAACCGTGTCAGCTTGTCCGGGCCGCGCGCCTGGGTTGCAATCGCCCGCATCGTCATACCGCGCATGCAGGAGAGCAGTCAATGGCCGGGCCCATCGGACCTCGCGTCATTCCCCACTACCAACCCGCGCCGCCGCGCCAGGAGAACTGGCTCCAGACCAGGCTGCGCCAGGCCGACCAGACGCGCAAGAACTTCGTCAGCGACCAGCTGGCACGGCTGAAGCCGGTCACGGACGGCATCGGGCAGCTCACCAGGGAGAAAAGCTGGGGCGACAAGATCGCCCGGCTCGACAGCAAGGGCGACACGGCGGTGTCCAGCACCGCCGCCGACGCCAAGGCCGAACTGTCGGGGGCCCTGCGGCTCACGCGCGGCCGCTCGGCGGTCAAGGGCGGTGCGTCGGCGGCACCGGCCGCGGGCGGCAAGAGCAAGGTGGACGCCGACGTGCTGATCACCGCCAAGGGCCAGGTCAAGCACAGCATCAGCGTCCAGCGCGACGCCGACACTGCCAACAGCACCTACACCGTCAGCTACGCCAAGTCCAGCGCCGCGGGCATGGGGCTGGAGGGCGTGCTCAAGGTCGGCAAGGGCGCCGGCCCCACGCTGCCGGGCGGCCTGCCGATGGGGTTCGAGGGCAAGCTGAAGGGCGAAGGCGCCCCAAAGTGACCAACACCGTGGAGATGAGGTTCGCCAACGCCCAGGATGCGGCGCGCGGTGCCGAAATCAACGAGCGCGTGCAGGCGGCCGACATGACCGACGACGCCGTGCGCGCCGGGGCAGTGGCCCCGGGCATGGGTTCGGTCGCGGCGCTGCCGCTGGCGGCCCACAATGCCCAGCTCATCGACAGCAGCCCCAACAACCTGGTGAACGGCCTGAGCGAGCATGGCCGCGTCAACCCCGGCCTGCTGCGCGCCGCCGGGGTGAGCGATGCCGACATGAAGTTCCTGCAGGACCACATGACGGCACAGGAGTTCTCGGTCGCGCAGACGCAGCGCATGGCGCTGGAGGGCAAGGCGGACGCCGAGCTGTCGAAGCTGACGCAGAAAATCCCGCTGGCGTCCAAGCTGCAGACCAAGGGCGCCGAAGGCGCTGAATTGCGCGGTGACCGCGAATCGACGTTCACCCGTCGGGTCGACTACCCGAGCACCACCGCGCCGGGTTCGATCACCGACCGCATCGACGTCACCGACCGCGCCACGCTGAAGGTGCGCGATGGTGGCGAGAAGGCGCAGGCCGACAAGGGCAAGTGGGGCGGCCTGCCCATCAAGCCCTACGGCCAGTCGGTGTCGGACGGCATCTACGACCTCGGCAGCATCACCACGTCGATGTCGCGCAGCACGGCGGTGGCGCCGGGCACCGTGGTGGACGCCGGCACGCTGGCCACGGCCAACACCGGCAGCCAGCAGCCCATCACCGTCAAGCAGACCATGCTGACCGCCGACGTGAGCGAACTGGCCCAGTTGAGCGGCGACGAACGGCGCGACATGCACAAGACGTCGACCGAGTACGAGGTGGCGGCCGACAAGGCGCCGCACCTGCTCGCCGGCACGGTGGCGGGCTTCAGCCATGGCACCGTGCACCTGCTCGACCCCAAGCTCACCGCGGTGCAGACGGGCGAACTGGTGATGCGCGACGGCCAGCACACGCAGACCGGCTTCAAGGGCGGCCTGGACGGCGTGGCGGGCGTGGAGGGCACGATCATCCGCAGCTCGGGCATCGACGACTACGCCAAGGCACCCGAGGCCAGTCAACCGCCCGAGCAGCCGCAGCCGCAGCCGGAACAAGCGCCGTCACCGGAGCCGTTCCGCATCCAGGTGCAGCCGTACCGCGGCGCCAACATCCGCAGCGAGCCGTCCATCGACGCCGGCAAGGTGGGCATCGTGCAGATGGGCTCCTTCCTCGACGCCACCGGTCAGAAGCAGGTGGACGCCGAAGGTCAGGAGTGGCTCAAGGTCAAGGGCCGCAACCAGACCGACCAGGTGAAGGAGGGCTGGGTGCGCGGCGACATGGTCAAGACCTACGAGGCCGAGCGCGGCAACAACGACAACACCGGCCGCATGAACCCCTCGCGCGACGGCCAGCGCACCGTGACGGTGAAGGAGGGCGACAACCTGTGGACCATCGCCCGGCGCGAGAAGGTCGGCTACCCGCGGTTGCTGGAAGCCAACCCCCACCTGCTGGACCGCGCGGTGATCTTCGCCGGAGATTCGGCGTACCTGCCCGCGGGCCGTTGATCCACAAATGCTATCAAAATAGGAGCTTCCAGCGCAGGCCAGTACTGCGCTGGAGGCTCTTTTTCTATAGATCGGTGCGCAGCCGCCACAGCTCGGGAAACAGCACCACGTCCAGCATCTTGCGCAGATAGCTCACGCCGCCCGTGCCGCCGGTGCCGCGCTTGAAGCCGATGATGCGCTCGACCGTGGTGACGTGGCGGAAGCGCCAGAGGCGGAAGGCGTCTTCCAGGTCGGTGAGTTTTTCGGCCAGCTGGTACAGGTCCCAGTGCTGCTCGGGCGCGCGGTACACCTGCAGCCACGCGGCCTCGACGGCGTCGCTGGCTTCGTAGGGCTGGGTCCAGTCGCGCTGCAGGTGGCCGGCGGGCACGGCGAAGCCCGCGCGGGCCAGCAGGCGCAGCGCCTCGTCGTACAGCGAGGGCGCCTCGTGGAACGAGCGCACCAGCGCCAACCGCTCTGGGTGGTGCGCGTGCGGCTGCAGCATGGCGGCGTTCTTGTTGCCCAGCGCGAATTCGATGCAGCGGTACTGAAAGCTCTGGAAGCCGCTGGACGGGCCCAGATAGGGCCGGATGGCGCTGTATTCGGGCGGGGTCATGGTGGCAAGCACATCCCAGGCGTGCACCAGCTGCTCCATGATGCGGCTGGCGCGCGCCAGCTTCTTGAAGGCGGGCGGCAGGCGGCTTTCGCGCACGTCGGCGATGGCGCTGCCGAGTTCGGTCAGCAGCAGCTTCATCCACAGCTCGCTGGTCTGGTGCTGGATGATGAACAGCATCTCGTCGTGCGCGGGCGACAGCGGGTGCTGCGCGCTCAGGATCTGGTCGATGTGCAGGTAGTCGCCGTAGCTCATGCTGCCCGAGAAGTCGAGCTGTGCCTTTTCCTGGTGGACGATGGATTCGGGGGTGGTCATGGGGGCTCCTTGGGGCGTCGAGGTTCAACAGTCGGACGCAGAGGACGCAGAGATGACGCAGAGGGCGCAGAAGAAGAACCAAACTTTTTTGAATTTTTTGCGCCCTCTGCGAATCCTCTGCGTCCGGTATCGGCTGTTCAAGTCACTGCCTGCTTGTGGTGGAAGCGCGCCTGTGCGTACTCGCGCGTGCGAACCACTTCGGCCAGGGCCTGGGCGGCGCCCAACACGTTGTCGAACGACAGGTACAGGGGCGTGAAGCCGAAGCGCAGGATGTCGGGCTGCTGCGCATCGCCGGCGCGGAAGTCGCCGATGACGCCGCGCGCGATCAGCGCCTGCACGATGGCGTAGGCGCTGCCGGCGGGCAGTTGCGCCGTCGGCGTCAGGCACACCTGCGAGCCGCGCCGCGCGTGCTCGCGCGGCGTGACCAGGGTGAAAGCGCCGGGGCACAGCGCCTCGACGGCGTCGATGAACAGGTCGGTGAGCGCCAGCGACTTGGCACGCAGCGCGGCCATGCCGCCGAGCTGGTCGGCGGCCGTGAACACGTCCAGCGCGCAGTCGAGCGCCGACAGGCTGACGATGGGCTGCGTGCCGCACTGGTAGCGCGTGATGTCCATGGCGGGCTGGTAGTCGGGCGTGAAGGCGAACGGCTGCGCATGACCCCACCAGCCGGCCAGCGGCTGCCAGCAGCGCGCCACGTGGCGCGGGTGCACCCACACGAAGGCGGGCGCGCCGGGGCCGCCGTTCAGGTACTTGTAGCCGCAGCCGACGGCGAAGTCGGCTTGCGCGCCGCTCAGGTCGACCGGCACCGCGCCCGCGCTGTGGCACAGGTCCCAGACCACCAGCGCGCCGGCGGCGTGCGCGGCGGCGGTGACGGCGGCCATGTCGTGCATGGCGCCGGTGCGGTAGTTGACGTGGGTGAGCATCAGCACGGCCACGTCGGGCGTCAGGCTGGCGGCCACCTCGTGCGGTTCGATCAGCTTCAGCGTGCAGCCGCGCTCGCGGCACAGGGCCTCGGCGATGTACAGGTCGGTGGGGAAGTTGCTGCGCTCGCTGACGATGGTGCGGCGGCCGGGTGCGTCCTGCGCGGCAATGTTCAGCGCCGCCGACAGCACCTTGTAGAGATTGATCGAGGTGGTGTCGGTGGCCACCACCTCACCCCCGCCGGCGCCGATGAGCGGGGCGATGCGGTCGCCCACGCGGCGCGGCAGCGCGAACCAGCCGGCGCTGTTCCAGCTCTTGATCAGGTCCTGCCCCCATTGCTGCGCCACCACGTGCGCCACGCGCGCGGGCACGGCGCGGGGCAGGGCGCCGAGCGAGTTGCCGTCGAGGTAGATCACGCCCGGCGGCAGATCGAACAGGTCGCGCAGCGTGCGCAGGGGGTCATCGGCATCGCGCTGGCGGCAGTCTTGCTGAGAGATCATGGTGTCGGATTCTTCAAAAAGATAGCTGCCAGCGCTTGATGGATGGGCGCTGGAGGCCGATTTTGTTCACAAAGACCGCAGCACCGCGCGCACCGGCGAGGCGTCGGCGCTCATCAGTTTCAGGGGCAGGGCGATGAGTTCGTAGTCGCCCTCGGGCACGTCGTCGAGCACCAGGTTCTCCAGCACGCGCAGATCGCGCCGGCGGATGACCTGGTGGCTGTCCAAGGTTTTGCTGTCGGCCGGGTCGATGCTGGCGGTGTCGATGCCGATGAGTTGCACGCCGGCATCGGCCAGGCGCTCGACGGTGTCGGGGGCGAAGGCGGCGAGCTGAGAATCCCACGCCTCGACGGGCATGCGCGCGTAGGTGCGCACCAGCACACGCGGCGGCAGGCCTTGCACAGCGTGCGCAAGATGCTCCCAAAGCAGGAGCGGCCGCACGCCAATGGCGTGGATGACGCGGCACGGGCCGAGGTAGGGCGACAGGTCGAGCGCGCCGATGGCGGCGCCCGCCGGGTCGTAGTGCAGCGGCGCGTCGGCGTGCGCGCCGACGTGGGGCGACAGCGTGAGGGCGCTGACGTTGACCGGGCAGCCAGGGCCGATCTCGGCGCTCCAGTGCTGCGCGTACGGCGTGTCGCCCGGAAACACGGGCGCGCCCGCGTGTACAGGCGGCGAGATGTCCCAGATTCGTGGCGTGGCCATGGCCTGCGACGTTAACCGCCTGCGCGCGGCGTGGTGTCGGTTTTTCCAACTCGCGGCGCCGTCGCCGCAGACGAAAAACGGCTGATCTGCGTCAAGGCGGCGCGTCATCGGCGCACTAAAATGAGAATCATTGTCATTTGAATGGAAGCCAGATGGACGCCGGTTATTCCGCCGCCGACGCTGCGGCGATGCTGCCGCTGCACGCCTTGCCCGTGGGCGCGCGCAGCGTCATCGCGCAGTTGCACCAGCCCGCCAGCGCCGACGACCAGGAGGTGCTGCTGCGACTGATCGAGCTCGGCTTTCTGCCGGGCGAGAGCGTGCGCATCGTGGCCAAGGCGCGCGCCGGGTGCGAGCCGATCGCGGTGCGCGTGGGCGACCAGGCCACGTTCGCGCTGCGCGCGCGCGAGGCGGCGCTGATCGGCGTGCGCCCGGCCGCCGCCACCGGCCTCGAGGCCAGCACGTGAACCGGCCGCAGGACGCCGCCGTCGACCCGGCGGCCAGCGTCGGCAACGCCACCGGCAGCGCGCCGCGCGTCGTCACCAGCAGCACGCGCCCGCTGCGCGTGGCCTTGCTGGGCAACCCCAACTGCGGCAAGACGGCGCTGTTCAACCTGCTCACCGGCAGCCGCCAGAAGGTGGCCAACTACGCCGGCGTGACGGTGGAGCGCAAGGAAGGCCGGCTGCAGTCGCCCAGCGGGCGGGAGGTGGTGGTGCTGGACCTGCCGGGCGCCTACAGCCTCAACGCGCTGAGCCTGGACGAGGAGATCACGCGCGACATCGTCACCGGCCGCCGCGCCGGCGAGCCGGTGCCCGACCTGCTGGTGTGCGTGGTCGACGCCACCAAGCTGCGGCTGAACCTGCGCCTGGTGCTGGAGGCCAGGCGCCTGGGCCTGCCGATGCTGCTGGCGCTGAACATGACCGACATGGCCAGGCGCCTGGGCATCCGCGTCGACGCCGACCGGCTGGCGGCCGAACTGGGCGTGCCGGTGCTGCCCACGGTAGGCGTGCGCGGCGATGGCGCGGGCGCGCTGGTGGCGGCGCTGGAGCGCTTTCGGCGCCCACTGATCGGCCGCACGCCGCGCGCGGCCGGCGCGCCGCCGGGCATCGAGGACGTGATGCTGACGCAGCGCGAGGTGCAGCGCCTGGTGGCGGCCTGCGTGCAGGCGCCGCCGCAGCCGCTGGCGCGCGACGACGCCATCGACCGCGTGCTGCTGCACCCGCTGTGGGGCATGCTGCTGCTGGCGGCGCTGCTGCTGCTGATGTTCCAGGCCGTGTTCAGCTGGGCGCAGTGGCCGATGGAGGCGATCAAGTCGGTCGTTGACGGCGCTGCCACGCTGGTGCGCACGCACATGGCCGAGGGACCATTGCGCAGCCTGCTGGTCGACGGCGTGATCGCCGGCGTCGGCAGCGTGCTGGTGTTCCTGCCGCAGATCCTGATCCTGTTCGCCTTCATCCTGGCGCTGGAGGACTCGGGCTACCTGCCGCGCGCGGCCTTCCTGCTCGACCGCGTGATGGGCCGGGTGGGGCTATCGGGGCGCTCCTTCATTCCGCTGCTGTCGAGCTTTGCCTGCGCCGTGCCGGGCATCATGGCCACGCGCACCATCACGCACTGGCGCGACCGGCTGGTCACCATCCTGATCGCGCCGCTGATGACCTGCTCGGCCCGGCTGCCGGTGTATGCGCTGCTGATCGCCGCGTTCATCCCGCAGCGGCGCGTGGCGGGCCTGTTCAACCTGCAGGGGCTGGTGCTGTTCGCGCTGTACGTGGCGGGCATCGTGAGCGCGCTGGCCATCGCCTGGGTGTACCGCCTGGCGGCGCATGGTGCCCAGGCGCGGCCGACGCCGCTGATCATGGAGCTGCCCGCCTACCGCTGGCCCAGCCTGCGCCAGCTGGCGTTCGGCGTGTGGGAGCGAGCACGCATCTTCCTGCAGCGCGTGGGCGGCATCATCCTGGCGGTGATGGTGCTGCTGTGGTTCCTGTCCAGCTACCCGGCGCCGCCGCCGGGCGCCGAGGGGCCGGCCATCCTGCACAGCTGGGCCGGGCAGATCGGGCTGGCGCTGCAGAAGCTGCTGGCACCGGTCGGCTTCAACTGGCAGATGGCCATCGCGCTGGTGCCCGGCATGGCGGCGCGCGAGGTGGCGGTGGGCGCGCTGGGCACGGTGTATGCGCTGTCGGCCAGCGGCGACGACGTGGCGGCGCAGTTGCAGCCGCTGATCGCCCATGGCTGGAGCCTGGCGACGGCGCTGGCGCTGCTGGCCTGGTACGTGTATGCGCCGCAGTGCGTGTCGACGCTGGTGGCCGTCAAGCGCGAGACTAACGGCTGGCGCTGGCCGCTGGTCATGCTGGTGCAGCTGTTCGGGCTGGCGTGGCTGGCGGCGTTCATCACCTACCGCACGGCGCTGGCGATGGGGGCAGGGTGATGCAGGCGCTGGTCGTTGCACTGATCGTCACGCTGGCGGCGCTGTACGTGCTGTGGCGTTTCCTGCCGGCACGCTGGCGCAACCTGGCCGCGAAACGCCTGGGCCTGGGTGCGGGCGCCGGCCAGGCGGGCCACTGTCATGCCTGCAGCGACTGCGGCGCGTGCGCGACGCCAGCCGCAGATTCAGATAAATAATGCCTGTATCCCTTGCTGGATAAGCGCCAGAAGCTATTTTTGAATAGCAAATTGGCCGGGCGATCAGACCATCAGCGGCTCCAGCCGATGCCGCCGCCGGGCCTGTGCACAGGCGTCGCTGCCCTCGCTGAACTCGCGGCAGGGCGAGGGCCGCCATTCATAGATGCTGCAGGCCACGCGCTCGCCCACGCGGCCCGACAGCGCCGCGCAGCGCGGTGGCAGATGGTCGGTGCCGCGCAGGCGGCAGGTGCGGGCGGTGACGGGCAGCGCCAGGCCATTGGGCACCGCGCCGCCTCCCGCCTGTGTTTCCATGATCGAGAAATCCACCCGGAACGTGGCGCAGCAGGCGCCGCAGCGCTCGCAGGGGCTGAGATTCGCTGCCATGTTTTTCATAGCAAAGTTCTTGAATGAATACTTAGGTTCTTAGTCCCCGGGGGTATGCACACCGGTGTGACATTCGACCGCGAAATAAGTGGCGCCTGCACGGCTCTGTGTTCCAGAAACTATGGTCATCGGTGTGGTTTTGCATTCCAATCAATTGCATGCCGCGGCCACTTGGCGAAGCGGGCTACCACCGACAAAGGAAGAAATTATGCGTACTGACATGTTCCAGCAGGTGCTGGAAGAGCTCAAAGGTTCGTCTGCCGACGTTGAGGCATCGGCCCTGATTTCCACCGACGGTCTGATGATCGCTTCGGCCCTGCCGGCCGGCATGGACGAAGACCGCGTGGGCGCCATGTCCGCCGCGCTGCTGTCGCTGGGCGACCGCGCAGTGCGCGAACTGGCCCGCGGCACGCTGGAGCGCGTGCTGCTGCAGGGCGAGCGCGGCTACGTGATCATGAGTTCGTCGGGCACCGAAGCCGTGCTGACGGTGCTGGCCAAGCAGAACGCCAAGCTGGGCCTGCTGTTCCTGGACATCAAGCGCGCCGCCGAGGCGCTGTCCAAGCTGATCTGAGGAGGGTTTCGCCATGGCTTTCCCCCGATGCAGCCCGCCGCTGATGCGGACCAGGCGCGCCAGCACACCTACCACGACGGCACCAGCCGCACGGTGCAGGTGAGCGAGCGCGAGATTCCCTACCCCGAAGGTCGCCTGATCATCTCGCGCACCGACCTCAACGGCGTCATCACGCACGCCAACGACGCCTTCATCGAACTCTCGGGCTACACCCGTGAGGAACTGATCGGCCAGCCGCACGCCATCCTGCGCCACCCCGACATGCCGCGCGCCGCCTTCAAGGACCTGTGGGACACCATGAAGGCCGGCAAGAAGTGGCACGGCTACGTGAAGAACCTGCGCAAGGACGGCTCGCACTACTGGGTGTACGCCACCGCCGTGCCCAACATCCGCAACGGCCAGACCGTGGGCTACACCTCGGTGCGCCGCAAGCCGTCACGCAAGAAGATCGAAGAACTGTCGGCCGTCTACAAAGAGTGGAAAGCTGCCGAAGGGAGCACCTGATGACCTTGAATTTGCTGATTGCCCCCGACTTCGCGCCCGAGCGCTTTGCCGGCTGGCACATGCTGAACACGCTGCTGCAGAAGCGCTCCGGCCTGCAACTGCACCTGCTGACGCCCGCATCGGCCGCCGAACAGGCGCAGCTGATCGCCGAGGGCAAGGTGGATGCGGTGTATGCCAACCCGTTCGACGCGGCGTCGATGATCCGCGACGCCGGCTACCAGGCCATCGCACGGCCGGTGGGCAAGTCGGACGAGATGGTGATTGCCACGGCCGCCGGCTCGGCCGCCAACACGGTGGAAGACCTGCAGCCCGGCTGCAAGATCGCGCTGACCGACAACAAGGACGTCAAGCTGATCGGCCTGCGCCTGCTGGAGCCGGCCGACCTGACCGAGGCCGACATCCAGTGGCAGATGGTGGACACCTACCAGGCCGCCGCGCGCATGGCCATCAAGGGCGAGGTCGACGCCAGCTTCTTCCTGGCCGAGGCCTACCACTCGCTGTCCAAGCTGACCAAGTCGCAACTGAAGGCGCTGATGGAAAGCAAGCTGGCCGACATCACGCATGTGCTGCTCACCAGCGCCAAGGTCGGCGCCGACGCCGAGCGCGTGAAAGAGGCGCTGGTCGGCCTGACGGGCACGCCCGACGGCCAGCCGGTGCTGGACGAGCTGGGCATCGCCGGCGGCTTCGAGCCGATGACGCAGGAAGACGCCGAGTTCATGATCGACCTGATGGACACGCTGCTCGATTGATGCGCAACGCCCAGCACGGCCTGTCCGCCAGGCAGCAGTTCCGCCAGGCAGGTCGCCGGGTGCTGAATGCGCCCGCCGACCTGGCGCTGCACGAGCAGCGGGTGAACGCCGCGCTGGGCCTGGAAGGTGCCGAGCCGCTGCAGGGCGCCCTGGCCGACTGGCTGCATGGCTGCGCGCCCGATGCCGCGCGCTTTCAGGCCCTGCTGGCGCGTGCCGACATTCAGCCGCGGCTGGCGCCGTTCGTGCTGCAGGGCCTGCAGGCGCAGGCTGCCAGCGGCCGCAAGCTGCCCGCCGCCAGTGCCTGGGCCACGCGCTGGAGCGTGCTGGTCGCGCCCTCGCTCGACGTGCCGCGGCGGGCGCTGCTGTGCAGCGTCGACGATTCGCGCCGCATCGCCGCCGAGGCGCTGCCGGCGCTGCTGGCGGGCGACGCGCAGGCCGAGCAGGACTTTCTCGCGCACTGCGAGGGCGCCGGCGATTCGCTGGGCTTCATGCTGGTGCGCCGCGCGCTCACACGCGAAGGCCGGGCACTGTCGCCACAATGGGAAGCCGTGTCGCTGGCTTTGCAGAACGGAGTGATCCAAGCATGAAGAACATCCTCCTGATGGGCCTGACCGATCATGAGGCCGCTGCCGTCGAGATCATGATCGGCATGAACTGGCGCGACCACCGTTGCATCACGCTCAAGCGCGAGCTGTCGCTGGCCATCCCCGAGCAGCACGCCGCCGCCCGCAGCTGCGAAGCCTGCGTGCTGGATCTGTTCGGCCTGGGCATGCGCAAGTATTCGCCGGCCAACGCCACGCGCCTGATGGAAGTGATGGCCGGCCGGCCGGCCGTGCTGCTGACCTGGGGTGACGGCGGGGGCTGGCTGGAGGCCAAGCTGCCGCTGGCCAAGGGCCAGCACATCGGCTGGGTCGGCATGCCCTACACCAGTGCCGGCCTGCGTGACGCGATCAAGAAAGTCAAGGAAGCGGCCGAACGCATGGTGCCGCCGGCGGCCGCCGCCGTGGCCGCTGCGCCCGCCGCCATGCCGGGCAGGGCGCGGCCGGTGGTGTCGCTCGACGTCGAGCCCGCGCTGCCCGCGGCGGTGGCCGAAGCCGAGCCCGCGGCCGTGCCGGCCTGGCGCCGCGCCATGGAACTGGCCGACCAGCTCAAGCGCAAGGCGGCGCCGGTGGTCAGCGCGCGGCCGGCGGCCCGCGCTGCCGTGACCGAGGCGGTGCTGGCCAACCCGCCGGCACGCCGCCCGGCAGCGCCCGTCGCGCCGCCACCCACGCCGGCTCCCGAGCCGGCACCCATGCGTGCACGTGCCTCGGCGCCGATGCCGCTGCCGAAGGCGCAAGCATCTTCCGTCTCCTGGCGCCGCCGGCCACGCGCATGGCCACCGACGCGGTCGGACTGGGCAAGGGTGCGCTGGCGGCGCTGCTGCAGGTGTTTCCGCTGCTGCGCGACCAGCCGCTGATCGGCTTGACCGAAAAATCATTGGTCACGACGGCCCGATGCTGCTGCGCATCGGCACCGATGCGGCCTTCGTCACCCACACGCGCGCCGGCTGGCTGGCCTCCGGGCTGCCGGTGTCGGCCCTGCTGAAGCCGCTGCGCACGCCCAGGCTGGTGGAGAGCGTCCGCGCCGAACCGCTCGACCCCGACCACGTCGAGGAGACGGTGCGCCAGCGCTTCGACGGCAAGTTCCACCGCGCGCAGAAGCCGCTGGACGTGATCACCTGGGAGCTGGTGAGCGACGTGATGCGCGACATGAAGCTGCAGCGCCAGGGCGACCTGACGTTCCAGCTGCGGCGCTTTCCCAACTTTCCGATGCTGGCCGGTGTCGGCCCGCTGGACGTGCAGCTGGCCGCCATCTGTGCCCGCATGCCGCAGTCGATCTCGGAGCTGCTGCGCGCGTTTCCGAAGCACGAGCAGGACGTGCTGCGCTTCGTGGTGCTGTGCGTGGTGTCGGGCCTGGCCAAGGTGATTCCGGGCGGGCCGGTGGCGGCCGGCGCCGTGGCGCCGCCGCGCGCGGCGCAGGCCCAGGCGCCGGTGGCCGCGGCGGCGCGCAAGCCCGAGGTGGCGGCGCGGCGCGGCTTCTTCAAATCGCTGATGGACAAGCTGTTCTAATTTTTCGACGCCATGGCCAGTATCTACAAGCTCGTGTTCGCCGGCCCCGTGGGGGCGGGCAAGACCACGGCCATCCAATCCCTGTCGGACATCGAGGTGGTGCGCACCGAGGCCAACGCCTCGGACGACGTGAAGACCCTCAAGAAGACCACCACGGTGGCGATGGACTACGGCCTCATGAAGCTCGCCAGCGGCGACCAGGTGCGGCTGTACGGCACACCGGGGCAGAAGCGCTTCGACTTCATGTGGGACATCCTGACCGAGAACGCGCTCGGCCTGGTGCTGATGCTGCGCGGCAACTCGCCCGACCCGGTGGCCGACCTGCGCACCTACGTGACCGAGTTCCGCGACTTCATCGACCGCACCTCGCTGGTGGTCGGCATCACGCATTCCGACCAGGGCGGCTGGCAGACGCGGCAGATGGTGTCGCGCGAGCTGGTGGCCATGGGCTTGCCGCCGACGGCCATGGACACCGACGCGCGCAGCCGCGCCCACATGGCGACGCTGGTCAAGGCGCTGATCTACGGCATCGATCCGTTCAACAACGCGGAAGAGTGATGAACGAAACCCCTGTCAGCGCCGACGCCCCCGCGGACGACCCGTACCTGGTGCTCACGCCCGCCGGTGCGCTGCACGCCTACGGCGAGCGCGTGCCGGACGAGACCAGCGCCATCCTGCAGACCCTGATGCCGCGCGGCGCCTCGCTGCGCCGCAGCGCCTGGCTGGAACTGGCGCCCGAGCACCGCACCGTGCTGGCGCGCGCGCTGTACGAAGGCTGGGTGCACGAGGTGCAGCGCGAGCTGCGCGCACCCGACGTGCGGCTCGACAACTACCTGCCGCATGCCATTGCCGGGCTGTCCGGCACGCGCACGGCGGCGCTGGCCTCGGACGAGGGCTTCTGCCTGGCGCGCGTGGGCTATTCGGAGGAAGAGGCCGAAACCCTGTGCGTGGTGGCGGCCGATTTCTTCGACTTCGCCAAGCGGCAGAAGCAGCGCGGCTGGACGGGCACCGGCCGCGCCGTGTCGTTCCACGAAGGCATCGACATGCTGCTGCCCACCACCACGCTGATGCTGTTCTGGGTGGATGGCACCGGCTACTGGCTGATCCTGGGCGGTGAGCCGCTGCTCAACAACCGCGCCCTGGTCGAGCTGATCTGGGGCATCCGCACCGCGGGCACCAAGTTCGCGGTGCGCGAGACCACGTCGATCGCCAGCCAGATTCTGTCGATGTAAGCGCCGCTGCCGTGGGCGGTGCGCGGCCTATCTCACTCTGATGATGGGGAGTATCGGTCGCCAGCGCCCGTCTGTCGGGCGCTATCGGCGGCCTATACGGGGAGTATAGGGGTGGGCCGCGTGCGGCAAGCCGGCGAGGCGGCGTCCATCTCGGGCCAGCCCGCGCCCACGATTACCGTGTCAGGCCAGCCGGCCCAGCAGCAGGTACTCCATGAGTGCCTTCTGCACGTGCATTCGATTTTCTGCCTCGTCCCACACCACCGATTGCGGGCCGTCGATGATCTCTGCCGTCACCTCCTCGCCTCGATGCGCGGGCAGGCAGTGCATGAACAGCGCATCGGGCTTGGCGGCGACCATCATCTCGGCGTCGACGCACCAGTCGGCAAAGGCCTTCTTGCGGGCCTCGTTCTCGGCCTCGTAGCCCATCGAGGTCCACACATCGGTGGTCACCAGGTCGGCGCCTTCGCAGGCGCGCATCGGGTCGGCAAAGTTCTGCCAGCCCTTGTTGCCGCCGTTGCCGTCCAGCGCGGCCAGGTTGGTGTCGACCTCGTAGCCGCGCGGGGTGCTCACGCGCAGCTCGAAGCCGAGCAGCGCGGCGGCCTGCGCCCAGGTGTTGGCCATGTTGTTGCCGTCGCCGATCCAGGCCACCACCCGGCCCTGGATCGGGCCGCGGTGCTCGATGTAGGTGAAGATGTCGGCCAGGATCTGGCACGGGTGGTATTCGTTGGTCAGGCCGTTGATGACCGGCACGCGCGAATGGGCGGCGAACTGGTCGATGCGCGCCTGCTCGAAGGTGCGGATCATCACGAGGTCGACCATGCGGCTGATCACGCGTGCCGTGTCCTCGATCGGCTCGCTGCGGCCCAGCTGGCTGTCGCCACTGGTCAGGTTGACCACGCTGCCGCCGAGCTGGTACATGCCGGCCTCGAAGCTCACGCGCGTGCGCGTGCTGGCCTTCTCGAACACCATGGCCAGCGTGCGGTCGCTCAGCGTGTGGTGCTTCTCGTAGGCCTTGAACTTGCGCTTGATCAGCGCCGCGCGCTGGAACAGGTAGGCGTACTCGTCGGCGGTGAAGTCGGCGAACTGCAGGTAGTGCTTGATCGGTGCGGTCATCGGCGCCTCACTCTTTCAGGAAGGCCTCGATCAGCGGCACCAGGATGGCCACGATCTCGTCGGCTTCGGCGGCGGTCAGGATCAGCGGCGGCACCAGGCGCACCACGCTGTCGGCGGTCACGCTGATCAAGAGGCCCGCGTCGGCGCAGCGCTCGGTCAGCACGCCGCACGGCTTACCAGCTCGATGCCCAGCATCAGGCCCTGGCCGCGCACTTCCTTCACGCCGGGGTTGCCGGCCAGCGCCTTCTCCAGCGCACCCTTCAGGTGCGCGCCCACCTTGGCGGCGTTGTCCAGCAGCTTCTCTTCTTCCATGATGCGGATGGTCTCGACCCCCGCGCGCATGGCCAGCGGGTTGCCGCCGAAGGTGGTGCCGTGGTTGCCGGGCTGGAAGATGTGGGCCGCCTTCGGCCCCGCAACGACGGCGCCGATCGGCACGCCCGAGCCCAGGCCCTTGGCCAGCGGCATCACGTCGGGCACGATGCCGGCCCACTGGTGCGCGAACCACTTGCCGGTGCGGCCCATGCCGCACTGCACCTCGTCGATCATCATCAGCCAGTCCTTCTGGTCGCAGAGTTCGCGCACCTGCCTGAGGTACTCCACGCGCATCGGGTTAATGCCGCCTTCGCCCTGGATGGTCTCGAAGAACACGGCCACCACGTTGGGGTTGCCCTCGGTGGCCTTCTTCAGCGCCTCGATGTCGTTCAACGGCACGCGGATGAAGCCCTCGACCAGCGGCTCGAAACCTTTCTGGATCTTGGGGTTGCCGGTGGCGCTGAGCGTGGCGATGCTGCGGCCGTGGAAGGCTTTCTCGTAAACCACGATCTGCGGCTTGTCGATGCCCTTGTCGTGGCCGAACTTGCGCGCCAGCTTCAGCGCGGCCTCGTTGGCCTCCAGCCCGGTGCAGCAGAAGAACACGTTGGTCATGTTGGCCAGCTCGGTCAGCTTCTTGGCCAGCACCTCGGCGTTGGGCACGTGGTAGTAGTTGCTGCCGTGGATGATCTTACCGATCTGTTCCTGCAAGGCCGGCACCAGCTTGGGGTGGTTGTGGCCCAGCGTGTTCACGGCGATGCCGCCCAGCCCGTCCAGGTAGCGCTTGCCGTTGACGTCCCACACACGGCAACCCTGGCCGCGCTCCATGGCGATCGGCAGGCGGGCGTAGGTGTTCATCGTGTGCGGCGAGGCGGCTTCGATGTGTGCGGTCACGGCAGGGCTCCTTGTGTCGCGGAAGGCAAAAAGAATCGGGCCCACGTGGCCCGCTGGCATGGCATTCTAGGGGCTTGGCATGGCAGGTTTCTTGCCGGTTTCGCATCACAGCAATGCCGTGCCGCTGGGCTTCAAGTCTTATATAAGATACAATTTTGCGGCGCCGCAACATGCCACAAGCCAGCGCGGCGCTCTTTGCGCAACCCTCCATGGCGTCCACACCCTCCAGCGATCAGGTCTTCATCCGCGGCATCACGCGCGACGGGCGCGCCTTCCGCCCCAGCGACTGGGCCGAGCGCCTGGCCGGCGTGATGGCCCAGTTCCGCCCCGGCGGGGCGGCGCGGCAGGGCGCGCACATCAGCTATTCGCCCTGGTGCGTGCCCACCACGCTCGACGGCGCCAAGTGCGTGGTGGTGCACCGCGCGCTGCAGGCGCACGAGCCCATGGCCTGGGATTTCGTGATGGACTTCGCCAAGGACAACGAGCTGCAGGTCATCGAGGCCTGCCTGCTGCCTGATGCGCCCGATGCGCCCGCCGGTTCGGCGCCAGGGCAGGGCGCTGCATGATTTCAAGCCAAATCGGCCTCTAGCGCCTGTCCAGTCTGCGCAGACAGCTATCAAATCAGAAGCAATCGCCCACAAAACCGCCCGAAGGCGGTTTTCTGCTTTTTGCCGACAGCGCACCCGTATCAAACGGCGGCGGGGTGTTTGCACGCCCCGCCGGGCTGACCTGAGGTGTCCGTCAGGCGGCGGCTTGGGTGGCCAGGCCCTTGACCTTGGCCGACAGGCGGCTCTTGTCGCGAGCGGCCTTGTTCTTGTGGAAGATGCCCTTGTCGGCGACGCTGTCGACGACCGATTGCATCAGTGCGAAGGCGCTCTTGGCCTTCTCCAAGTCACCGGCCAGAACGGCTTTCTCGACGTTCTTCACGGTGGTGCGGTATTTGGAGCGCAGCGAGGTGTTCGCGGCGTTCAGCTTGACGTTCTGGCGGGCGCGTTTGCGGCCCGATGCCAGGCGGGGGTTCTTTTTCTTCGGCTTTCCAGCGGCCATTGAAGTATTCCTTTAGGTTTGAGGATGTTGTCGGCAGAACCGAGCATTCTACTCGTTGGCGGCACCTTGCGCCACTGGTTACAGGGCCTGGCGCCGCCCCGACTACACTGGCGGCCGCATTCGTGAGCCCTTCGTGAGTCTTTTCAAAGCCGCCTCCACCGTTTCCCTGCTGACCCTGGTCTCGCGCATCACGGGGCTGGTGCGCGATCTGCTGATGGCGTCGGCCTTCGGCGTCAGCGGGCTGACGGACGCCTTCAACGTCGCCTTCCGCATTCCCAACCTGTTGCGGCGCCTGTTTGCCGAAGGGGCATTCAGCCAGGCCTTCGTGCCGGTGCTGGCCTCGGCCAAGGCGCGCGATGGCGACGCCGCCACCAAGCTGCTGATCGACGACGTGGCCACGGCGCTGGTCTGGGTGCTGCTGGCGACCAGCGTGGTGGGCGTGATCGCGGCACCGATCCTGGTCTGGGCGCTGGCCAGCGGGCTGGATGCGAAGAGCTTCGACGCCGGCGTGCTGATGACGCGCTG
Organism: Ottowia beijingensis; assembly: GCF_013423955.1. Classification (GTDB taxonomy): domain Bacteria; phylum Pseudomonadota; class Gammaproteobacteria; order Burkholderiales; family Burkholderiaceae_C; genus Ottowia; species Ottowia beijingensis. Next base: position 3,558,458 of record NZ_JACCKX010000001.1, read on the forward strand.
GATGTTCCCCTACATCGCCTGCATGTCGCTGGTGGCGTTCTCGGCCGGCATTCTGAACACGTGGAAGCACTTTGCCGTGCCCGCGGCCACGCCGGTGCTGCTGAACCTGGCCATGATCGGGGCCGCCTGGCTGGGCGCGCCCTGGTTCGCCTCGATGGGCATCGAGCCGATCTACGCCATGGCGGCGGGGGTGATGCTGGGCGGCATCCTGCAGCTGGGCGTGCAGATTCCGGCGCTGCACCGGCGCGGGCTGCTGCCGCGCATCGGCCTCACCTGGGGCCGGCTGCGCGCCGCTTTGCCGATGCCGGCGTGCGCCAGGTGCTGACGCTGATGCTGCCGGCGCTGCTGGGCGTGGGCGTGGCGCAGCTGTCGCTGCTGATCAACACGCAGATCGCCTCGCACCTGGCGGCGGGCAGCGTGACCTGGGTGTGGTACGCCGACCGGCTGATGGAGTTTCCGACCGCGCTGCTGGGCGTGGCCCTGGGCGTGGTGCTGACGCCGCAGTTGGCCGCCGCCCGCGCCAGCGGCGACGAGGCGCGCTATTCACAGATGCTGGACTGGGGCCTGCGCCTGGTGGTGCTGCTGGCGCTGCCGTGCGCCGCGGCGCTGCTGGCGTTTGCCACGCCGCTGATCGCCACGCTGTTCCACCACGGCCGTTTCGACGCCGGCGACGTGCAGCGCGTGGCGCTGGCGCTGATGGGCTACGGCGTGGGCCTGCTGGGGCTGGTGGCGGTGAAGGTGCTGGCGCCGGGCTATTACGCCAGCCTGGACATCCGCACGCCGGTCAAGATCGCCATTGCGGTGCTGGTCATCACGCAGTGCTTCAACCTGATCCTGGTGCCGCTGCTGCAGCACGCGGCGCTCACGCTGTCGATCGCGCTGGGGGCCATGATCAACGCCTCGTGGCTGCTGATCGGGCTGATCCGCCGCGGCAGCTACCGGCGCAGCGCGGCTGGTCGGTGTTCGGCGCGCAGGTGCTGGGCGCCACGCTGCTGATGAGCGGGTTCCTGGTCTGGGCCACGCGCAGTTTCGACTGGCTGGGCACCGCGGCGCTGCCGCGCGCCGGCCTGCTGGCGGCCATGATCGTGGCGGCGGCGGTGATCTACTTCGGGGCGCTGCTGCTGTCGGGCGTCCAGCTGCGGGCGCTGCTGCGGCGTTGAACCCGCGGGTTCCCCCGAATGGTGGCCCCCGATTGACGGCGCCGGCGCGCCGGCCTAAAAACCGCTCATGAAGTTCGACTTCTCCACCCCCACACCGCTGCAGTACTTCACCACCCTGGTGCGCAGCGACGAGCACCTGCCGCTGCTGGAGGCCGCCGCCAGCCTGGCGCAGGACGAATACCCCGAGCTCGACGTGCAGCAGGTGCTGAGCGACGTCGACCACCTGGCCGCGCGGCTGGCGCGCCGCGTGGCCGAGGGCGCCGGCGCCGTGGACCGGCTGCGGGCGCTCAACCAGCTGTTCTTTGCCGACCTGGGTTTCGGCGGCAACGTCAACGACTACTACAACCCCGACAACAGCTACCTGCACCGCGTGCTGCACACGCGCCGTGGGATCCCCATCTCGCTGGCGGTGCTGTGGCTGGAACTGGCGCAGGGCCTGGGCCTGAACGTGCAGGGCATCGGCTTTCCCGGCCACTTTCTGGTGCAGGTGACGCTGGACGAGGGGCGGGTGGTGATCGATCCGTTCACCGGCCAGTCGCTCGGCCGGGGCGAGTTGCGCGAGCGCATCGAGGAGTTCCACCCGCAGCTGCCCTACACCCCCAGCAGCGACCTGCCGCTGGCGCTGTACCTGCGGCCCACCAGCCCGCGCCAGATCCTCGCGCGCATTCTGCGCAACCTGCAGGACATCCACCGCACGCAGGAGGACTGGCAGCGCTTCGTGCCGGTGCAGGACCGGCTCATCGCGCTGCTGCCCGATGCGTGGACCGAATACCGCGACCGCGGCCTGGCCCTGGCCGAGCTGGGCGAGCGCGCCCGTGCGCGGGCCGATCTGTCGCTGTACCTGCAGGAAGCGGGCGACACCAGCGACCGCGAGGCGATGGCGGACCGGCTGGCAGAGCTGGGGCGCTCGATGTCGTGAGGGCGCTGCGTGGCGCAGCTTGCCGCAGCGGTGGGCTTGGCAAAAATAGGGAGTATGCATCGCCAGCACCCGTCTGGCGGGTGCTGGCGGGCAGGATGATGGGGAGTATATGGCCGCAGCCTGAAGGCCAGCCCGTGCCCGCGGGTCCTTGAGCGCCTCAGCGCCCGCCGTCGCCTACACCCAGCCCGCCGCCTCCAGCTCCTTCTTGGCGTAGGCGTAGAACAGCGGCGCCGCTACCAGCCCGGCGGGGCCGAAGATGGCTTCCATCAGGAGCATCACCGACAGCAGCTCCCACACGCCCATGTGCGTGCGGTGGCCGATCACCTTGGCGTTGATGAAGTATTCCGCCTTGTGGATGGCGATCAAAAACACCAGGCAGGCCAGTGCCACCAGCGGCGACACCGACAGGCCGACCAGCGTCAGCACCGCGTTGCAGATCAGGTTGCCGACGATCGGGATCAGCCCGGCCGCGAAGGTGAGCAGGATCAGCGCCCAGCTGTAGGGCAGCCGATAGCCCCACATGGGCAGGATGGCGAGCAGGAAGATGGCGGTGAGCAGCGTGTTGAACAGCGCGATGAAGAACTGCGCCACCACGATCTGGCGGAAGGTCTCGCCAAAGCGCGTGAGGCGCTGGTGCAGCTGCGCCGCCAGCGGTTTGAGCAGGATCACCGAGGGCCGCGCCGCCGCCAGCGCGCCGATCAGCAGCCCGACGAAGGCGAACAGCAGGCCCGACAGCCAGGCGCGCCCGGTGGTGGCCAGCGTGCCGGCCTTGCTGGCCAGGTAGGTGGCGATGGCGCGCTGCACGTCCTCGGCGCCGCGCGGCAGCTGGGCGGCGATGTCGGGCGGTAGCTTGTCGCTCAGCTCCATCACGGTGCGGGCCAGAAAGCCCAGCAGCTCGCGGTAGGTCTCGGGCGCATCCAGCACCACGCCGCGTGCGCGCGGCACCATGAAGGCGATCAGCACCACCGGCACCAGCGCCACCAGCGTGGCCGCCAGCTGCGGCGCCTGGCGATCGGCCGAGCGCGTGAGCAGCCCCAGCCGCGGGCTGAGCCAGCGCGTGGCCAGAAAGCCCAGGCACACGCACAGCAGGCCCGGCAGCAGGCCCTGCCACATCACCAGCAGCAGCGTGGCCACGATCAGCACATGGCTGGCCACCGTGGCGGCGGCTTCGCGGAACTCGGAGCGGGCGGAGGGCAAGGTCGCGTGGGCAGAGGGGTTCGGTCGGGCCGCTTCAGGCCACGGTCACGGCGGCGCCCGTGCCGCGCGGGGCGATGCGGCCGATCTCGAACACCTGCTCGCCCGCCGCGCGCAGGGTGGCGGCGCAGGCTTCGGCCTCGCTGGCGGCGATGACCACCACCATGCCGATGCCGTTGTTGAAGGTGCGGTTCATCTCGGTGTCGTCGATACCGGCGGTCTGCTGCAGCCAGGCGAACAGCTCGCTCTGCGGCCAGCTGCTCTTGCGCAGGTGCGCGGCCAGGCCGTCGGGCAGCACGCGGGGATGTTCTCCAGCAGGCCGCCGCCGGTGATGTGGGCCAGCGCCTTGATGCCGCCCGGCGAGGCGGCATCCGCCGAATGCGGGTGCTGCTGCAGCGCGGCCAGCACGTTCTTCACGTAGATGCGGGTGGGCTGCATCACCGCCTGGCGGAACGGCTGGCCGTCCAGCGTGGCGGGCAGGGCGTTGCCGGCGCGCTCGATGCACTTGCGCACCAGGCTGAAGCCGTTGCTGTGCACGCCGCTCGATGCCAGGCCCAGCACCACGTCGCCTTCGGCCACATCGCGCCCGGTGAGGATCTTCGACTTCTCGACCGCGCCGACGCAAAACCCGCCAGGTCGTACTCGCCCGGCGGGTACATGCCGGGCATCTCGGCCGTCTCGCCGCCGATCAGCGCGCAGCCGGCCAGCTCGCAGCCGCGGGCGATGCCGCCCACCACGGCGGCGGCGGTGTCCACATCCAGCTTGCCGCAGGCGAAGTAGTCGAGGAAGAACAGCGGCTCGGCGCCCTGCACCAGCACGTCGTTCACGCTCATGGCCACCAGGTCGATGCCAACGGTGTCGTGCATGTTCCACTCGAAGGCCAGGCGCAGCTTGGTGCCCACGCCGTCGGTGCCGCTGACCAGCACCGGCTCCTTGTATTTCTTGGGGATTTCGAACAGGGCGCCAAAGCCGCCCAGGCCCGACAGCACGCCCTCGCGCATCGTCTTCTTGGCCAGCGGCTTGATGCGCTCGACCAGCGCGTCGCCCGCGTCGATGTCGACGCCGGCGTCCTTGTAGCTCAGGGGGTGGTGGGGGAGGCGGAAGAACTCATGGACGCGCGGCAGAAAGGTGCAAACGGCGCCCCCATGGGGCACCGGCTTAAAATCGAGGCCTTGATTCTAGGCGCAGCATTCCCCTTGTTTCCCTTTTTCATCGCGTTGCGCAGGCCTCGAGCCCGCTGTGCTGGCCAGACCCGTGTGGGCCACGGCTGTGGTGTCAGGAAGCGCGTGAAACAAATTGCCCTGGACATCGGCCTGGCGCCCGAGCCCACGCTGGACGGCTTTCTGGCCGGGCGCAACGCGCAGGCCGTGCAGCACCTGCGGCTGTGGAGCGAAAGCGCCACGCGCTCGCCCGTGCCGACCTACCTGTGGGGCCCGCCCGGCGCGGGCAAGACGCACCTGCTGCGCGCCGCGCGCCAGGCGCTGCTGGCGCAGGGCGCTGCGGTGGGCTGGCTGGACGCCGATGCGCCGCAGCGTGGCGCCTTCAGCGAGCAGTGGGACGCCGTGCTGCTGGACGACGTGCACCTGTACGGCGCCGAGCTGCAGCACACCGCGTTCAACTGGTTCGTCAACGCCGTGGCGCCCGCCAGCGGCCGGCCGCGCGCCGTGCTGGCGGCGGGCGAGTTGCCGCCGGCCGACCTGCCGTTGCGCGAGGACCTGCGCACGCGGCTGGGCTGGGGCCATGTGTTCGAGCTGCAGGTGCTGCCCGAAACCGAGATGCGCGCCGTGCTGCGCCGCGCCGCCGACGCGCGCGGCGTGTTCCTGTCGGACGAGGTGATGAACTTCGTGCTGGGGCGTTTCTCGCGCGATCTGGGCAGCCTGATGCAGTTGCTGGACCACCTGGACCGCTATGCGCTGGAGACGCAGCGCGCGATCACGATTCCGCTGATCAAGTCGATGCTACATAATGAGTAGCTGTTTGCGCAATATGCACGGGCGCTGGAGCCCGATTTGACCATGAAACTGGCCCTCTTCGACCTTGACCACACGCTGATCCCCATCGACTCGGATCACGCCTGGGGCGAGTTCGCCACCCGCATCGGCTGGGCCGACGCGGGCGAGTTCAAGCGCCGCAACGACGCCTTCTACGAGCAGTACAAGGCCGGCACGCTGGACATCCACGACTACATCCGCTTCACCACCGAGCCGGTGCGCCGCCACGGCGCCAGCGCGTCGGCGCAGGCGCATGCGCGCTTCATGCGCGAAGTGATCGCGCCCGCCATCCGGCCCGAGGCGCGCGCCCTGGTCGAGCAGCACCGCCAGGCGGGCGACCAATTGGCCATCGTCACCGCCACCAACGAGTTCGTCACCCGGCCCATCGCGCACAGCTTCGGCATCGACGAGCTGATCGCCGTAAACCTGGCGCGCGGCCCCGGCGGCTGGTACACGGGCGAGATCGCCGGCACGCCATCCTTCCGCGAAGGCAAGGTGACGCGCGTGGCCGAATGGCTGGCCGCGCGCGGGCGCAGCTTCGGCGATGTCGAGATCACGTTCTATTCCGACTCGCGCAACGACCTGCCGCTGCTGGAGAAGGCGCACATTCCCGTGGCCACCAACCCCGACGCGCACCTGCGCGCCGTCGCGCAGCAGCGCGGCTGGCGCATCCTTGACCTTTTCGAACAACAACAATGATCAAGAAATTCATCGGCAAGCTGATCGACAAGGCCACCGGCAACGGCAATGGCCGCAAGCGCTTCGGCAAGCGGGCCGAGATCGGCCCCGACGGCCACGGCATCAACCCCGCGCTGGTCGACGAGCGCGCCGCCAACGTGGTGCGCACGCTCAAGGAAGCGGGCTACGAGGCCTACATCGTCGGCGGCGCCGTGCGCGACTTGCTGCTGGGGCTGAAGCCCAAGGACTTCGACGTCGCCACCAATGCCACGCCCGAGCAGGTCAAGGGGCTGTTCCGCCGCGCCTTCATCATCGGCCGGCGCTTTCGCATCGTGCACGTGGTGTTCGGGCGCGGGCGCGAGCACGAGGTGATCGAGGTCTCCACCTTCCGCGCCTACATGGACAACGCCACCGCCGAGGCCGTGTTCGGCAACGAGCGCAGCGCCAAGGGCCAGCTGGCGGGCATGAAGCACGCCGTGGATGCCAGCGGCCGCGTGCTGCGCGACAACGTCTGGGGCTCGCAGGAGGAAGACGCCGCGCGGCGCGACTTCAGCGTCAACGCCATGTACTACGACCCGGAATCGCGCGTCGTGGTCGACTACCACAATGGCCTGCAGGACGCGCACAAGAAGCGCCTGCGCATGATCGGCGACGCCGCCACGCGCTACCGCGAAGACCCGGTGCGCATCATCCGCGCCGTGCGCTTCGGCGCCAAGCTGTCGGCGCTGGGCTTCAAGCTGGAGCCCAAGACCGCCCGGCCGCTGGTCGAGGCCCGCGCGCTGCTGGCCGAGGTGCCGCAAAGCCGCCTGTTCGACGAAATGCTCAAGCTGCTGCAGACCGGCCACGCCGTGGCCAGCGTCGACCAACTGCGCGCGCTGGGGCTGGCCACGGGCATCTACCCGCTGCTCGACCTGGTGGTGGAGCGCGCCGACCACGCCTTCGTGAAAGCCGCGCTGCTCGACACCGACCGCCGCGTGGGCGAGGGCAAGCCGGTGGCGCCGTCGTTTCTGCTGGCCTGCGTGCTGTGGCAGGACGTGCGCGACGGCTGGAATGCGCGGCTGGAGAAGGGCGAACACCCGTTCCCGGCGCTGCAGGACGCCATCGACGAAGTCTTCAACGCCCGCGTGGGCGATGTGTCGGGCCGCGGCAAGCTGGGCGCCGACATGCGCGAGATCTGGATGATGCAGCCGCGCTTTGAAAAGCGCAGCGGCAACACGCCGTTCAGCATGGTCGAGCAGCCGCGCTTTCGCGCCGGCTTCGACTTCCTGCGTCTGCGCGCCGACGTGGGCGAGATCGACGAGATGCTGGCCGACTGGTGGCAGGCCTTCAGCCTGGCCGACGACGGCGAGCGCGAAAGCCTGGTGCGCGAGTTGCGCGCCGAGCAGCAGCGTGCCAAGAAGCAGCAGCCGCGCGTGCACCGCGTGCCCAAGGGGGCGCTGGATGCTCCCAAAACAGAAGCTGCTGGCGCAGATGGCGAGGGCGCTGAAGACCAGTTGGGCACTGAACCGGCGGCACCCGCAAAGAAGCGCCGCCGGCGTCGCCGCAAGCCCTCGGGCGCGGGCGGCGGCGCGTCGGCACCGGCGCCCGACAGCAGCGATTGACCGGCCACCGCCGCCATGCCCGCCGCGCGCGCGCCCGTCACCGCCTACGTGGCGCTGGGCGCCAACCTGGGCGATGCACGGGCGGCCGTCCTTGGGGCCATGGACGCGCTGGATCAAGTGCGCGCAACCCAGGTGACGGCCCGCTCAGGCCTGTACCGCAGCGCGCCGGTCGACGCCAGCGGGCCGGACTACGTCAACGCCGTGGTGCAGGTCTGCACCCGATTGCCGGCACCCGAACTGCTGGCCGCGCTGCAACAACTGGAGCAGGCCGCCGGCCGCGAACGCCCGTACCACCATGCGCCGCGCACGCTGGATCTGGACCTGCTGCTGTACGGCGACGCGCGCATCGACAGCCCGCGCCTCACCGTGCCGCATCCGCGCATGATGGGGCGGGCCTTCGTGCTGCGGCCGCTGGCCGAGATCGCTCCGCAGCATGTGCCGGCCGAAGCGCTGGCGGCGGTCGCCAACCAGCGGCTGCAGCGCCTGGACAATAGAAACGGCAGCTGACCGGGCTGACCCGGCCGCGCTTGCGGCTACAGTGCGGCGCCGTCATTCCCGCGCTGGAGCCGCCACCATGACCTTTCTCCAGAACCTGCCCATCCCGCTGCAGACCGTGCTGCTGCTCACGCTCAGCAACGTGTTCATGACCTTCGCCTGGTACGGGCATCTGAAGAACCTGGCCACGGCGCCGTGGTACGTGGCGGCCCTCATCAGCTGGGGCATCGCGCTGTTCGAGTACCTGCTGCAGGTGCCGGCCAACCGCATCGGGCACCAGCAGTTCAGCGTCGGGCAGCTCAAGATCATGCAGGAGGTGATCACGCTCGCGGTGTTCGTGCCGTTCGCGTTGATCTACCTCAAGGAGCCGCTGAAACTGGACTACCTGTGGGCCGCACTGTGCATGGTGGGTGCGGTGTATTTCATCTTTCGCGCGCCTTGATGTGGGGGCCGGCGCTCGGCCCGGCGTGGCCGGCAGCGGGCTTGGCGAGTGGGCAATCTGCTTGCCCGCTGGTTTGGGTGATAGGGAGTATCTGCCTCTAGCGACCGAAATATAAGCGCCAGCGGATTGCATATAGGGAGTATGCAAGAAATGTTCTGCGGCTGTGCCGGTGCCGCCGGTGCCGGCGACGGCATCTGCCGCAGTGGCTGAGGCGCAACGCGTCAGTGGCGCGACAAGTGCCGATGGTTACACTCAGATGAATGTCATGAAGTATTCATATTTCTGACGTCAGCCATTCACCGAGAGGGAGTTCCGCCGCATGCTGTTCAGCAAACTGTTGCCCAAGGAGGGCAATTTTTTGAGCTGTTCAACCAGCACGCCGACCGCATCGTCGAGGCCGCGGTGGCCTTCGAGCGGCTGGTGGACAACTACGCCGACGTGCCCGCGCGCGCCCGGCACAACCAGGAAGTCGACGACGCCGAGCGCGCCGCCGACCGCGTGACGGCCGAGGTCAACCGCCTCATCCACACCACCTTCATCACGCCCATCGACCGCGAGCAGATCCACGGCCTGATCAACCTGATGGACGACGTGGCCGACCTGTTGCAGGACGCGGCCGAGACCATGGCGCTGTACGACATCGACCACCTGACGGACGAGATCAAGCGCCTGACCGACCTGGCTGTGAAGTGCTGCCAGCGCGTGCAGGCGGCGGTGCGCCTGCTGGGCAAGGTGACCGAGCAGAACGTGGCCGAGGCCACGCTGAAGACCTGCGACGAGATCGATCAGCTCGAATCCGACGCCGACCGCGTGATGCGCAGCGCCATGAGCAAGCTGTTCCGCGAGGAAGAGGACGTGCGCGAGCTGATCAAGCTGCGCGCCATCTACGAGCTGCTGGAGACCGTGACCGACAAGTGCGAGGCCGTGGCCACGCAGATCGAAGGCATCGTGCTCGAGAACTCCTGAGGAGGGCGGGGCCATGGAAACCGCACAAGCCGCCCTCTGGATCGTGGTGATGCTGGTCGTGCTGGCGATCGCGTTCGACTTCATGAACGGCTTTCACGACGCTGCCAACTCGATCGCCACCGTTGTCTCCACCGGGGTGCTGCGGCCGGTGCACGCGGTGGTGTTCGCCGCGTTCTTCAACTTCATCGCCATCTTCATCTTCCACCTCAGCGTGGCGGCCACGGTGGGCAAGGGCATCGTGCAGCCGGGCGTGGTGGACACGCACGTGGTGTTCGGCGCGCTGGTGGGCGCCATCAGCTGGAACCTGCTCACCTGGTACTACGGCATTCCCAGCAGCTCGTCGCACGCGCTCATCGGCGGCATCGTGGGCGCGGTGATCGCCAAGGCCGGCGTGGGGCAGCTCATCGCCAGCGGCATCGTCAAGACGGTGGCCTTCATCTTCGTGTCGCCCTTTCTGGGCTATCTGCTCGGCTCGCTGATGATGGTGGCGGTGGCGTGGCTGTTTCGGCGCACGCGGCCGGGGCGGGTGGACAAGTGGTTCCGCCGCCTGCAGCTGGTGAGTGCCGGCGCCTACAGCCTGGGCCACGGCGGCAACGACGCGCAGAAGACCATCGGCATCATCTGGATGCTGCTGATCGCCACCGGCTACACCGCCGCCAGCGACGCCGCGCCGCCGCTGTGGGTGATCGTGAGCTGCTACGTGGCGATTGCCGTGGGCACCATGTTCGGCGGCTGGCGCATCGTCAAGACCATGGGGCAGAAGATCACCAAGCTGAAACCCGTGGGCGGCTTCTGCGCCGAGACGGGCGGGGCGCTGACGCTGTTCATCGCCACCGGGCTGGGCATTCCGGTGTCGACCACGCACACCATCACCGGCGCCATCGTCGGCGTGGGCTCCACCCAGCGCGCCTCGGCCGTGCGCTGGGGCGTGGCGGGCAACATCGTGTGGGCGTGGATTCTGACCATTCCGGCCAGTGCGCTGGTGGCGGCGCTGGGGTACTGGGTCAGCCTGGTGCTGTTCTGAGTGGCGCGCGGGGCGCGGCTGTTTATCAGGCGAATCAGGCGATAGCCATTTGGCGCCGGATGGAAGTATCAAGAAAAGTAGCTGCTTGCGCCCGGTGCTTGGGCGCAAACGCCTTTTTCATCAACAAGAAAATTCCCGAAGTCCCCCTGTCATCCAGGCCCGCCTTCCGGCGGCGCTCGGCGCCCGACGCGCTACTGCGACATCTTGCGCCCTTCCTCGATCTGGTATTCGAAGTAGCGCTGGAAGCTGAACGCCAGCGAGGCCATCAGCACCGCCGTGCCCACCAGCAGCGACACGGACATGCCGATCACGGTGAACCAATTGGTCTGGCCCGGCGCGGCCTCGGGGTCGAGCTGCGGGTTGAAGCGGGCGTTCCACTTCTCGGGCGTCATCAGGCCGTAGATGATGGCCATCAGCGCGCAGGCGGCGATGGTGAAGCCCAGCATCGGAATCAGCAGCCAGCTCCACTGGTCGTCCTGGCCGAAGCGCTGCACGCGCTCGACGCCGTACAGGCCCAGCGCGGTCGGAATCGGCAGCATCCAGCCCAGCAGGTCGCCGAAGCCCTTCAGGTAGAAGCGGTGCAGGCCCAGCGGCCCGCCGAGGAAGGTGAGCCAGGTGGCCAGGGTCTTGTTCTTGGGGCGCGTCATGCAGCGGTGTCCTCGGGTGGGGTGGTGGCGCCGGGGCCAAGCGGTTTTTCCATCAGCACGATGTCCAGCCAGCGGCCGAACTTCCAGCCGCAGGCGGCAATGGTGCCGACTTGGCTGAAGCCCAGGCTGCGGTGCAGGCCGATGGAGCCCGCGTTGGCCGAGTCGCCGATGACGGCGATCAGCTTGCGCACGCCGGCGCTTTCGGCCTGGCGCGCCAGCTCGGCCAGCAGGGCGCGGCCCAGGCCGCGGCGCTGCACATCAGGGTGCAGGTAGATCGAATCCTCGGCCGAGAAGCGGTAGGCCGCGCGCGGCTTGAACCAGTTGCAGTAGGCCAGGCCGACCACGCGGCCGGCTTCCTCGGCCACCAGCCAGGGCAGGCCGCGCGCCAGCACGTCGCGGCGGCGCTGGGCCACGTCGGCCTCGGTGGGCGGCTCGGTCTCGAAGGTGCCGGTGCCGTGCAGCACGTGGTGGGCGTAGAGGGCGGTGATGGCGGCCACGTCGGCATCGCGGCTGGGGCGGATCAGGGGCATGTGAGCGGTGGCAAGTGCAGTCCTGCGGCGCCCGAAACGGCGCCACGGGGCGGAAAAGCAACGGCTGCGGCGGCCTGCAGCGCCCTGGGAGGGCGTTGCAGCCGTGCAGCCAAGCTATAATCATAGGCTTTTCGATGTGTCGCTGGCCGGGTGGCCATGTCGCGTGTCTCAACATCGGAAGAACCCAGGTGCCGGCAGTCTTCAACATCGGCACCGCGTCACCACCCACAGGATTCGAACACATCATGGTCGTTATTCGTCTTTCGCGCGGCGGCGCCAAGGCCCGTCCCTTCTTCAACATCGTCGTTGCCGACAAGCGCGTGCGCCGCGATGGCCGCTTCATCGAGCGCATCGGCTTCTACAACCCCACCGCCACCGGCGCCGCCGAAGGCCTGCGCATCGCCCAGGACCGCCTGAACCACTGGCTCAGCGTGGGCGCCCAGCCGTCGCCCACCGTGCAGCGCCTGGTCAAGCAGGCCGCCAAGGCCGCGCCCGCCACGGCCTAAACCGCCCCCGTGAGGGGACTGCCGCCAGCGGCCGGGCCAAGCCGCTCCGCGGCGGCCCCGGATGGCCTGCTCCGCGGCCGTCGGTACGGCAGAATCCAGTCTTCCACGGTGAAGCGACTCAGCCGAAACATATGACGAACCCCTTTTGGAGCCGGCGGAGCTGCCGGCGGACGCGGTCGAAGTCGGCCGCGTGCTGGACGCCTGGGGCATCAAGGGCTGGTTCAAGATCCTGCCCTACAGCGCCTCGCCCGAGGCGCTTTTTCTTCCAAGCGCTGGTTCCTGCAGCCTGCCGAACGCGGTGCCAAGAACTCGTTCGACGGTACGGTGCTGCTCAAGATCAAGCAAGCCCGGGACCACGCCGACACGGTGGTCGCCAGCGCGCAGGACATCCCCGACCGCACCGCCGCCGAAGGCCTGAAGGGCGCGCGCATCTTCATCGCCCGTTCGTCCTTTCCCACGCCGGAAGAGGGCGAGTACTACTGGGTCGACCTGATCGGCCTGGCGGTCGTCAACCGCGAGGGCGTGGCGCTGGGCACGGTGACCGACCTGATGGCCACCGGCCCGCAGCAGGTGCTGGTGATCGGCCATGAAGAAGGCGGCAAGCCGCAGGAACGCATGATTCCGTTCGTCGACGCCTACGTTGACGATGTGGACCTGGCGGCCAGGCGCATCACGGTGGATTGGCAGCCCGACTACTGACGCGGGCGCAGCCAGTCGCGCGCTTCAGCGCGGCGTGACTTGCACGAAGATCTCGTTCGGCTTGACCATGCCCAGCTCGATGCGGGCGCGCTCCTCGACCATCCCCAGGCCGGCACGCAGGTCTTCCACCTCGGACGCCAACTGCTCGTTCACCAGGCGGGCCTGTGCGTTGGCGGTCTTCTGCTGGTCCAGCTTGCGCTGCAGCGCCGCCACGTTGGGCAGGCTGCCACGCCCCACCCACAGCTGCGCGTGGATGATCACCAGCAGCACGATCAGGACGGCTGGGACGATGCGGTTGACCATGGTGGGCGAGGAAGGCTGATGAAGCGGTGCTGGGCTGCTATCGTTTCAGTATAGCGCCAGTTGGCTCCAGGCCGCCACACAGGCGGGGAGGCCGGCGGGCTTGGGTGGTGTTCCGCCGCCGGCGCGCCCCGCGACATCACTTGAGGTTGTAGAACGCCGCGCGGCCGGGGTATTCGGCCATGTCGCCCAGGTCTTCCTCGATGCGCAGCAGCTGGTTGTACTTGGCCATGCGGTCGCTGCGCGAGAGCGAGCCGGTCTTGATCTGGCCGGCGTTCAGGCCGACGGCGATGTCGGCGATGGTGCTGTCTTCCGTCTCGCCCGAGCGGTGGCTGATGACGGCCGTGTAGCCGGCGCGCTTGGCCATCTCGATGGCCTGGAAGGTCTCGGTCAGCGTGCCGATCTGGTTGATCTTGATGAGGATCGAGTTGGCGATGTGCTTGTCGATGCCTTCCTTGAGGAGCTTGGTGTTGGTGACGAACAGGTCGTCGCCCACCAGCTGCACCTTCTGGCCCAGGCGCTCGGTCAGCAGCTTCCAGCCATCCCAGTCGCCCTCGGCCATACCGTCCTCGATGCTGATGATGGGGTACTTGTCGACCCAGGTGGCCAGCATGTCGACCCACTGCGCGGCCGAAAGCTTGACGCCGCCTTCGCCCTCGAGCACGTATTGGCCGTCCTTGTAGAACTCGCTGCTGGCGCAGTCCAGGCCCAGCACGATGTCCTGGCCGGGGTGTAGCCGGCGTCTTGAATAGCTTGCAGGATGAGCTGGATCGCGGCCTCATGGTTGTCGACGTTGGGCGCAAAGCCGCCTTCGTCGCCCACGGCCACGCTTAGCCCCAAGTCGTGGATGATCTTCTTGAGGGCGTGGAACACCTCGGCGCCCTGGCGCAGGGCCTCGCGGAAGCTGGGCGCGCCCACCGGGATGATCATGAATTCCTGCAGGTCGAGGTTGTTGTTGGCGTGTGCGCCGCCGTTGATGACGTTCATCATCGGCACCGGCAACTGGCAGCCGTTCATGCCGCCGAAGTAGCGGTACAGCGGCAGGCCCGATTCCTCGGCCGCGGCGCGCGCCACGGCCATCGACACCGCCAGCATGGCGTTGGCGCCCAGGCGCGACTTGTTGTCGGTGCCATCCAGGTCGATCAGGGTCTTGTCCAGGAAAGCCTGCTCACTGGCATCCAGGCCCAGCACGGCTTCGGAAATCTCGGTATTGATGTGCTCGACGGCCTTCAGCACGCCCTTGCCCAGGTAGCGCTTCTTGTCGCCGTCGCGCAGCTCGATGGCCTCGCGGCTGCCGGTGGAGGCGCCGCTGGGCACGGCGGCGCGGCCCATCACGCCGCTTTCCAGCAGCACGTCGCATTCAACGGTGGGGTTGCCGCGGCTGTCGAGAATCTCGCGGCCGACGATGTCAACGATGGCGCTCATGAAGTGTTTCCTTGAAGTTTAGAAAATATGAATCAAATTGGCCACCAGCGCTTGATGGACAAGCGCTGGCAGCTATGAAAATTGAAGTATCAGGCGCCTTCCACGCACAGCATGTCGAAGCTGCCGGCGCCGGCACGCACCTCGCGCGCCTTGCGGTATTCGGGCGATTCGTAGAACGCCTGCGCCACCGCATAGCTGGGAAAGCGGATCACCACCGTGCGGCCGTGGGCCTGCCCCTCGAGCACCTGCTGCTGGCCACCGCGCACGATGAATTCACCGCCGAGCGCCTGCACTGCCGGGGTGCTCCATTGGCGGTATTCGGCCATCTGGTCGGGGTTGGTGACGTCGATGTGGGCAATGACGTAGCCGTAGGGCATGCGGTTCTCCAAAGGGTTCAGGCAGAAAAATCGTTCTCGAGCAGGGGCTGACGCTTGGTCACGGTGTCGAGCGCGAGCAGGGTTTCGAGCAGCGCCTTCATGTGCTTCAGCGGCACGGCGTTGGGGCCGTCGCTGAGGGCGTTCTTGGGGTCGGGGTGCGTCTCCATGAACAGGCCGGCCACGCCGACGGCGACGGCCGCGCGCGCGAGCACCGGCACCATTTCGCGCTGGCCGCCACTGCTGGTGCCTTGCCCACCCGGCAACTGCACCGAGTGCGTGGCGTCGAACACCACCGGCGCACCGGTTTCGCGCATGATGGCCAGGCTGCGCATGTCGCTGACCAGGTTGTTGTAGCCAAAGCTGGCACCGCGCTCGCAGGCCATGAAGTTGTCGGTGGGCAAACCCTTTCAGCCGCCGCCGCGCGCGCCTTGTCGATGACGTTCTTCATGTCGTGCGGCGCGAGAAACTGGCCCTTCTTGATGTTGACCGGCTTGCCCGATTGCGCCACGGCGCGGATGAAGTCGGTCTGGCGGCACAGGAAGGCGGGCGTCTGCAGCACATCGACCACGGCGGCCACGGCGGGAATCTCGGCCTCGGTGTGCACGTCGGTCAGCACGGGTACGCCCAGTCCCTTCTTCACCTTGGCGAGGATGTCCAGGCCCTTGTCCATGCCCGGCCCGCGAAAGCTGGTGCCCGACGAGCGGTTGGCCTTGTCGTAGCTGCTCTTGAAGATGAAGGGGATGCCGAGCGCGCCTGTGATCTCTTTGAGCTGGCCCGCCACGTCCATCTGCAGCTGTTCGCTCTCGACCACGCACGGCCCTGCGATCAGGAAGAAGGGCTGGTCCAGCCCGATGTCGAAACCGCACAGCTTCATTTGACCGCCTTCAGCGCCTTGCCCGCCTCACCCGCCGCGGCGGCCTGGTGGTCGAGCGCGGCCTTGATGAAGGCGTTGAACAGCGGGTGGCCGTCCCACGGCGTGCTTTTGAATTCGGGGTGGAACTGCACGCCGATGAACCACGGGTGCACGCTGGGCGGCAGCTCGACGATCTCGGTCAGGTGCTCACGTTGGGTGAGGGCGGAGATCACCAGGCCGGCGTTGCGCAATTGATCGAGATAGTTGACGTTGGCCTCGTAGCGGTGGCGGTGGCGCTCGGTCACCACGTCGCCGTAGATGCCGTGCGCCAGCGTGCCGGGCTGCACGTCGGAGCTTTGCGCGCCCAGGCGCATGGTGCCGCCGAGGTCGGAGCCGGCATCACGCTTCTGGATGCTGCCGTCCTTGTCCTTCCACTCGGTGATGAGGGCGATGACGGGGTGCGGCGTGGCGGGGTCGAACTCGGTGCTGTTGGCGCCTTCCAGGCCCGCCACGTGGCGCGCGTATTCGATGGTGGCCACCTGCATGCCCAGGCAGATGCCGAGGTAGGGCACCTGGTGCTCGCGGGCGTAGCGCGCGGTGGCGATCTTGCCCTCCACCCCGCGCGAGCCGAAGCCGCCCGGCACCAGGATGGCGTCGTACTTGCCCAGTTGCGCCACCGTGGCGGGTGTGATGGTCTCGGAATCCAGGTGCTCGATGTGCACTCGCGCATGGTTGTGCATGCCGGCGTGGCGCAGCGCTTCGTTGACCGACTTGTAGCTGTCGGACAGCTCTACGTACTTGCCCACCATGGCGATGGTGATTTCGTGCCGGGGTGCTCCACCTCGTGCACCAGGTCGTCCCAGCGCTTGAGGTTGGCCGGCGGCGTGTTCAGGCGCAGCTTGTCGCAGATCAGGCCATCCAGGCCCTGCTCGTGCAGCAGGCGCGGCACCTTGTAGATGCTGTCCACGTCGGGCATGCTGATCACGCCCCAGGGCTGCACGTTGGTGAACAGGCTGATCTTCTCGCGCTCGTCCTGCGGAATGCTGCGGTCGGCGCGGCACAGCAGGGCGTCGGGCTGGATGCCGATCTCGCGCAGCTTCTGCACCGTGTGCTGGGTCGGCTTGGTCTTCAGCTCGCCCGCGGCAGCGATCCACGGCAGGTAGGTCAGGTGCACGAAGGCGCTGTGGTTGGGGCCCATCTTCAGGCTGAGCTGGCGCACCGCCTCCAGGAAGGGCAGCGATTCGATATCGCCCACGGTGCCGCCGATCTCCACGATGGCCACGTCGACCGCATTGCCGGTGCCCACGCCGGCGCCGCGCTTGATGAAGTCCTGGATCTCGTTGGTGACGTGCGGAATCACCTGCACCGTCTTGCCGAGGTAGTCGCCGCGGCGCTCTTTTTCGAGCACGCTCTTGTAGATCTGGCCGGTGGTGAAGTTGTTGGCCTTCTTCATCCGCGTGGTGATGAAGCGCTCGTAATGGCCCAGATCCAGGTCGGTCTCGGCACCGTCGTCGGTGACGAACACTTCGCCGTGCTGGAAGGGGCTCATGGTGCCTGGATCGACGTTGATGTACGGATCCAGCTTGATGAGGGTGACTTTGAGGCCGCGCGATTCGAGGATCGCGGCCAGGAGGCCGAGGCGATTCCCTTGCCCAGGAAGACACCACACCGCCGGTGACGAAGACGAATTTGGTCATGTCAGGACGAAGGCCCTAAGCCTTCGCTCGGTGGGAAATGCCGATTATAGGAAAGCCGGCCCGCGCGCCGCCTTTGCTACATTGCGCGCCATGAACGCGAACACCACTCCGAATGCCGCGGCGGGCGAGTTGGCCGGCCGCCACATCGTGCTGGGCCTGTCGGGCGGGGCGGCCTGCTTCAAGGCGGCGGAATTCTGCCGCCACCTCATCAAGGCCGGCGCCACGGTGCAGGTGGTGATGACCGAGGCGGCCTGCCAGTTCATCACGCCGGTGGCCATGCAGGCGCTGTCGGGCCGGCCGGTGTACGTGTCGCAGTGGGATGCGCGGCCCGACAACAACATGGCGCACATCAACCTGAGCCGCGAAGCGGACGCCATCGTCGTCGCGCCGGCCAGCGCCGACTTCATCGCGCAGCTGGCGCAGGGCAGGGCGGGCGAGCTGCTGGCGCTGATGTGCCTGGCGCGGCCGCTGAACCGCGTGCCGCTGCTGCTGGGCCCGGCCATGAACCGCGAGATGTGGGCGCACCCGGCGACGCAGCGCAACCTGATGCAGGTGGCGCAGGATGGCGCCTTCGTGCTGGGCGTGGCGCATGGCGACCAGGCCTGCGGCGAATTCGGCGACGGCCGCATGCTGGAGGCGGCCGAGCTGCTGGAAGAGTTGATCGCCTTCCTGGCGCCCAAGCCGCTGCTGGGCCAGCGCGTGGTGGTCACGGCGGGGCCGACCTTCGAGGCCATCGACCCGGTGCGCGGCATCACCAACCACAGCAGCGGCAAGATGGGTTTTGCCATTGCCCGCGCGGCGCGCGAGGCGGGGGCCGAGGTGACGCTGGTCGCCGGCCCGGTGCACCTGCCCACGCCGCGCGGCGTGCAGCGCATCGACGTGCAATCGGCGCGGGACATGCACGCCGCCGCCGTCGACGAAGCGCTGAGCGCCGACATCTTCATCGCCACCGCCGCCGTGGCCGACTGGCGGCCGGCGCAGGAGGCGGACCAGAAGATTAAGAAGGACGGCTCGGGCGAGGTGCCGCAACTGGCCTTTGTCGAGAACCCCGACATCCTGGCCGACATCGCGCATTCGGCGCGCGCGCAAAGCGGTGCGCTGTACTGCGTCGGCTTCGCGGCCGAAAGCGAGAACCTGGAGGCCAACGCCCAGGCCAAGCGCGTGCGCAAGGGCGTGCCGCTGCTGGTGGCCAACATCGGCCCGGCCACCTTCGGCAAGGACGACAACGCGCTTCTGCTGGTGGACGACGAGGGCGTGACCGAGCTGCCCCACGCCAGCAAGCGCGTGCTGGCGCAGCAGCTGGTGGCCGAGATTGCGCGCCGCGTGGGCGGCGAGATGGCCTGACCAGCCGACAAACGTTCAGCTCACATACTCCCCATGTGCATCGTCGCTAGCGCCCGAATGACGGGCGCTGGAAATCGATACTCCCTTGAAACAAAATCACGCCCATGAAGCTCGACGTCAAGATCCTCGATGAACGCCTGCGCACGCAGATGCCCGCCTACGCCACGCCCGGCAGCGCGGGGCTGGACCTGCGCGCCTGCCTCGACGCACCGCTCACGCTGGCACCCAACGCCTGGCAACTGGTGCCCACCGGCATGGCGATCCACCTGGCCGACCCAGGCCATGCGGCGCTGATCCTGCCGCGCTCGGGCCTGGGCCACAAGCACGGCATCGTGCTGGGCAACCTGGTGGGGCTGATCGACAGCGACTACCAGGGCCAGCTGATGGTGAGCGCCTGGAACCGCAGCGACGTGGCCTTCACCATCGAGCCGATGGAGCGCATCGCGCAGCTGGTCATCGTGCCGGTGGTGCAGGCCACGTTCAACCTGGTCGACGCTTTCGTCGAATCGGAGCGCGGTGAGGCCGGCTATGGCTCCACGGGGCGCGCGTAGGTGTATTCCTACGCTCGATGCCCGGCTGCGATTACGGCTTGAAGCGTGTGTTCAACCAGCTTTTACCTGGGCTTTGTCGTCAAATCGGGTCGTGATGCGTTAATCACGCAGGCCGCTTCTAACAACGAGCCTCAACCACAGGAGAATCCCATGCAATTCAAGCAACGTCTGCTTCCCTCTCTGGCCGCCGTCAGCGCCGCCGCATTGCTGGCCGCTTGCGCCCAGCCCGGCACGCCGGTGGGTGGCAACTACCCCGGCACGTACCCCACCACCAGCTACCCGGCGGGTCAGCAGTATTCGCAGTTCGGTCGCGTTACCAACGTCGAGTACGTGCGCGGCGGCCAGTCGCAGGGCGTGGCCGGTGCAGTGGTGGGTGGTGCCGTGGGCGGCCTGGCCGGCAGCCAGGTGGGCGGCGGCAGTGGCCGCACCGCAGCCACCGTGGCCGGCGTGGTCGGCGGCGCGCTGATCGGCCGTGCACTGGAGCAGAACATGAACCGCAACACGGTCGACCACTACCGCGTGACCGTGCAGTTCGACAACGGCGGCACGCGCCAGTTCGACTACGCGCAGGCGCCCAACGTGCGCATCGGCGACCGCGTGCGTGCCGATGGCGATCAGCTGTACCGCTGATCCACGGCTTGCGCTGCAACAAGAACGGCACCCTCGGGTGCCGTTTTTCATGCGCACACGCCTGCTCAGTGCAGGTGATCGCTGCCGGGCGCCATCGGCTGCAGGCGAAAGAACCCGGTGCCGGCGCTGCCGCGCTCCAGTTCGTCGTCGGTGGCTTCGCGCACGGCTTCCACCTTCAGGTGCAGGCGCAGCGAAATGCCGGCCAGCGGGTGGTTGGCATCCAGCACCACGTGCTCGGGGTAGATCTCGGTGATGGTGAACAGCGCATCCGCCGGTGCCTCGGCCACGATGTCCTGCGGCAGGGCAGAGGTCTCCAGCAGCATGCCTTCCTCGATGGCCTCGGGCAATTGATCGCGCCTGGCCAGGAAGACCAGCTGTTCGTCGAAGTCGCCGAAGGCGTCTTCCGGCTCCAGGTTCAGGTCCAGCAGCGCGCCGCGCTCATGGCCCTGCAGCGCGCCACTGATGGCGGGCAGCAGGTCGTCGCTGCCGACGAGGAACTCGACCGGCTCCTCCAGTTCGTCCAGCGTGTCGCCCAGGCTGTCCTTCAGGGTCCAGGTGAGGGCGACGACGCATTGCGGGGTGATTTCCATGCGGCGGATTGTCGCATCGCAAACCGTACGCCCGCCGTTTGCGTATGCTCGCGCGATGGACATCGAACAGCCTCTGCAATTGCTGGGCGGCCTGTCGCCGGCCCAGTTCATGAAGCGCCACTGGCAGAAGAAGCCGCTGCTGGTGCGTCAGGCCATCCCCGGTTTTCAGCCCCTGCTGTCGCGCAGCGCCCTGTTCGAGCTGGCGGGCGACGAGGCGGTGGAGTCGCGCCTGATCAGCCGCGGCGCCCAGGGCTGGCAGTTGCGCAGCGGCCCGCTGGCGCGCCGTGCATTGCCGCCACTGGCGCGGCCCGACTGGACGCTGCTGGTGCAGGGCGTCGACCTGCACGATGAGCGCGCGCACGAGCTGCTGCAATCCTTCCGCTTCGTGCCCGATGCGCGGCTGGACGACCTGATGATCAGCTACGCCAGCGACGGCGGCGGCGTGGGACCGCATTTCGACAGCTACGACGTGTTTCTGCTGCAGGCCCACGGCCGGCGCCGCTGGCGCATCGGGCGACAGAAGGATCTGACCCTGGTGGAAGGCCTGCCGCTGAAGATACTGGCCGACTTCCAGCCCGAGCAGGACTTCGTGCTGGAGCCGGGCGACATGCTCTACCTGCCGCCCCGCTGGGCGCACGATGGCATCGCGGTGGGCGAATGCATGACGTATTCCATCGGCTTTCGGCAACCCGCGCGCGACGAGATGGTGCGCGAGCTGCTGCAGCGCGTGGCCGACGACGCCACCGATCTGGTAGGCAGCGATGCCTACCGTGACCCACACCAGCCGGCCACCGCACAGCCGGCGCTAGTGCCGGCCGAGATGCTGGAGTTCGCGCGCGACGCCATCGAGCGCGCGCTGCGCGACCCGCAGCACCTGGCGCTGCTGCTGGGCGAGCTGATGACCGAGCCCAAGCCACAGGTCTGGTTCGAGCCCGGCGATGACGCGGCCGACGCCGGGGGCGAGGGCGGCGTGGCGCTGGATCGGCGCACGCGCATGCTCTACGATGCGCAGCATGTGTTCATCAATGGCGAAGGCTTTCGGGCCGCCGGCAAGGACGCCCGCATGATGCAGGCGCTGGCCAACACGCGCCGGCTGACGGCCAGGCAGGTGGCCCAGCTGAGCGAGGGCGCCCGCGACCTGCTCGACCAGTGGCGCGACGCCGGGTGGGTGCATGTCGGCTGAGGCGGTACCAGCCGGCTTGCCGTCCGGCGCCTTCATCGGCCGAGAGACCTTTCGCGAACACCTGCGCGCGGGGCTGAAAGCCGCGGCCCAGCAGGGCTGGAGCGAGTTGCTGCTGTGCGATGCCGACTTCCAGATCTGGCCGCTGGGTGAGCGCGAGATCGTCGAGGCCCTGCATGCTTGGGCACGCGGTGGCGGAAAGCTCACGATGCTGGCCCGGACCTACGACGAGGTGCCGCGCCAGCACGCACGCTTTGTCGAATGGCGCCGGCTGTGGTCGCACAGGATCGACGCCCGCCTCTGCCGCGAGGCCGATGCACTGCAACTGCCCAGTGCGCTGTGGTCGCCCGTGTGGGCCGTGCAGCGGCTCGACCCGGCGCGCCACAACGGTCTGTGCGGTGACGATCCGGCGTTTCGCGTGGCCCTGCGCGAGCAGATCGACGGCTGGCTCGGACGCAGCACCGCGGGCTTTCCGGCCTACACCCTGGGTTTGTGACAGTTGGTGCCAAACGTGGCGCCGGCGCATCAGGGTTAATCTCGATTGCGCAAGCCGACAGCTATAATTTTCGGTTGAGCGGAAGGAGCTTGAGTGCTTTTCTCTCAGTCAGGACGCACTGCAGTCAAACCCGGCGTCTTGATGCTTTCCGATGAACAGATCATTTTCTACAAGGACCATTGAGATGAATAAATCGCTTGTTCTGGCTGCCCTGATCGCCGCCGCTTCCTGGCTGCCTGCGGCAAGAAGGAAGAGCCGGCGCCCGCACCGGCACCGACCGCTGCGCCTGCAGAAGCCGCCGCTGACGCTGCTGCTGCCGCCGCTTCCGCTGCCGACGCCGCTAAGGATGCCGCTGCTTCCGCTGCTGGCGCTGCCATGAGCGAAGCTGCTTCGGCTGCGGGCGCTGCCGCTTCCGCCACCGGCGCTGCCGTGGGCGCTGCTGCCGACGCTGCGGGCGCTGCCGCCAACGCCGCTGCGGCCCAGGCTGCCGACGCCGCCGCCACCGCTGCCACGGCTGCTGCTGCCGGCGCCACCAACGCTGCCACGGGCGCCGCCAACGCGGCTGCCACCGCTGCCGAAGCTGCTGCCAGCGCAGCCAAGTAATCGACAGCCAACACGCTCCGGCGCCCTGCGCCGGGCGGTTTGCAAAGCCACCTGCTACAGGTGGCTTTTTTGTTGGTCTGCATCAATGCCGTTGGGCGCTCAGACCGCGAGCCAGCCGCGGCCATGGCGCTGCGTCAGCAACACGTCCTGCTCGCCACAGCCGAGCGCGGCGGCAAACGCGCGGGCCACCAGTTCGGGCCGGTTGTTGCGCTCGCTCAGGTGCGCGGCGACCACGGTGTTCAGCCGATCGTGGCGCAGCACTGCCAGCGCCGCGGCGGCCTGCGCGTTGCTCAGGTGTCCGTGCTGACCGGCCACGCGGCGCTTGAGAAAGTCGGGGTAGGCCGACCGCGCCAGCAGGTCCGGTCGTGGTTGCTCTCCAGCACCAGCGCGTGCACACCGGCCAGGTTCGACAGCGCATGGGCCGTGACGTGCCCCACGTCGGTCATCAGGCCCCAGGCACGGTTGCCATCGGTGCAGCACAGCTGAAGGGGCTCGCGGGCATCGTGCGGCACGGTGAAGGGGCGGAATTCGAGGCCGCGGATGGCGAACACCTGACCGTCGCCCACATGATGCACCGGCGCATCGGCGTCGTGCGGCAGCTTCAGCGATTGCGCGGTGCCGGCGCTGGTCCAGATCGGTACGCGGTAACGCGCGGCCAGCATCGCCACGCAACCGATGTGATCGCCATGCTCGTGCGTGATGAACACGCCATCCAGGTCGGTCGGGCTCAGGCCGTCGGCGGCCAGCGCGGCCTGCAACTGCCGCAGGCCTAAGCCGCAGTCGATGAGCACCCGCGTGGGGTGCAGGCCGTCATGGGCTTCGATGAGCGTGGCGTTGCCCGAGCTGCCGCTGGCCAGGCTGCGAAAACGCAGCATCGGCGGCGGCGCCTTATCTCAGCTCGTCGGCCAGCACCTTGACGATGCGCTGCGCATCGGCCGTGGGCGCCGGCGCGCCGTTGCGGTCGAGCACGGTGACCTGGCTGTTCTGGCCCTCGGAGCGCACGGCGATCTGGTACTGGCTGGTCGGCAACTGCTGGCTGCCGCGGCCGAACATCTTGCCGAAGAAGCCGGGCTCCTTCTTCTCGACCGTCGGGTCGACGTAGCGCACGAAATAGATGCCCTTGCTGCGGTCGCGATCCTCGACGGTGAAGCCGGTGCGATCGAGTGCCAGGCCGACGCGGCGCCAGGCGCGGTCGAACTCCTCGTTCAGCTGCACGGCCGAGGTGCCGCCGGCGGCCACCACGCGCGCCGCCTGGGGTGCGGCTTGGCCTTGTGCCGCGGCGGCCAGTGCGGCCTTGGCCTGCTCCTGCGACACGCCCAGCTTGACCATCAGGCGGCGCAGGAATTCGGCTTCCAGCTCAGGGTCGCGCGCGCGCGGCTGCCAGACGGTGCTGTCGCGGCGTGCCGACGAATACACCTCTTCCATGCCGCGGTGGGTGACGAAGATGTCGGTGCCGCCGGCCGCGTTGCGCTCCAGCCGGGTGCGGAACTTGTCGCGCTCGCCGGTGGAATACAGCGAATCGAACACCTTGCCGATGGTGTTGCGGATGAAGTCCTGCGGGATCTTGGCGCGGTTCTCGGCCCAGTCGGTTTCCATCAGGCCCATGTTGGCCTGGTCCACCGCCATCAGGAAGCCGCTTTCCAGCCAGAAGTCGCGCACCGATCCCCACAGCTTGTCGGGCGTGCGGTCCACGCGCAGCCAGCGCTCGCCGTCCTGGCGCATGAACTGCACGTCGGCGATCTGGTTGGCGGCCGTGGGCGTGCCGGCGGCCTGTGTGGCGGCCTGGCCCGCCTGGTAGCCGGTGGCGGTGACGGTGCCGCTGCTGACGGCATAGCGCGACTGGCCGGGCAGCTGGCTCAGGTCGGGCGGCACCTCGAGCGAGACGCCGCGGCCGGAGCTCTTGTAGTCGATCTTGTCGGGCTCCAGCACCGAGCAGGCGCTCAGCGCCACGGCAGCGGCGGTGCCCAGCAGGGCGAAGGAGATTCGGCGTTCGGCAGACTTCACGTTATCCGTTCCTTATAAGGAAAATAGGGCTCCAGCGCCCGTCCTTGCTGCGCGAGCAGCTATGAATATCAGAGTAAACCAGCGCTCTTCAGGGCTTGCTCGACCACGGGCTCGTTGGCCTTCGACAGGGGCGTCATGGGCAACCGCAGCGTGCCGCCACACAGGCCCATGCGCGCGGCGGCCCACTTCACGGGGATCGGGTTGGCCTCGACGAACAACTGCTTGTGCACGGGCATCAGCTTGAACTGGATCTCCATGGCCTTCTTCACGTCGCCGGCGATGGCGGCCACGCACAGCTCATGCATCAGGCGCGGCGCCACGTTGGCCGTGACGCTGATGTTGCCCTGGCCACCGCACAGCATCAGCGCCACGGCGGTGGGGTCGTCGCCCGAATACACGGCGAAACCCTTGGGCACGTCGCGGATCAGCCATTGCGCGCGCTCGATGTTGCCCGTGGCCTCCTTGATGCCGACGATGCCCGGCACCTGCGCCAAGCGCAGCACCGTGTCATGCAGCATATCGGCCACGCTGCGGCCGGGCACGTTGTACAGCACCATCGGCAGGTCGCCCACGGCTTCGGCAATCGCCTTGAAGTGCTGGTACTGGCCCTCTTGCGTGGGCTTGTTGTAGTAGGGCACCACCTGCAGCTGGCTGTCGGCGCCCACCTTCTTGGCGAACTTCGCCAGCTCGATCGCCTCGGCCGTGGAGTTGGCGCCGCAGCCGGCCATGATGGGCACGCGCCCGGCGGCCTGCTCAACGGCGACGCGGATGATTTCCTGGTGCTCCTCGACGTTCACCGTGGGCGATTCGCCCGTGGTGCCGACCACGCCGATGCAGTCGGTGCCTTCGGCGATGTGCCAGTCGATCAGCTTGCGCAGCGTGGGGTAGTCGACGCTGCCGTCCTCGAGCATGGGGGTGACGAGGGCGACGATGCTGCCGGTGAGAGGTGTCATGAGGTCCGTGTGCTTTGACGGTAAACGATCATTTTAGTGGGCGCGCCAGCTTGGCGACCGCGCTGAGGCCGCGATTCGCCGGTCACAACGGATAACGCGTCGGCGCGCTGCCGGTAGGCATGCCAGGCCGCACTGCCGCGATGCGCTGCACGAAGCGCTCGGGCTGGGGCAAAAAGCCGTCCTCGTAGGCCACCACGTGCCAGTTGGCGCCGCTGCACAGCGCCAGCAACTCGCCCGGGCGCAGCAGAAAGTCGGGCCGCGAGGGTTTGCCCACGGTGTCGTTGCCCTGGGCGAAGGTTTCGTACAGCAGCACGCCGCCGGGGGCCACGGCACCGAGCACGGTCAGCAGCAAGGGGCGCCACAGGTAGTTGGTGACGACCACGGCGCCGAAGTGCCGGTCGGCGAAAGGCCAGGGCCCGTTCTCGATGTCGGCTTCGACCGTTTCACCCCAGGCCCGTGCAGCGCCCAGCGCCTCGGCATCGCGGTCCACCCCCGTCACCGTGTGCCCACGCTGGGCGAACCAGTGCATGTGGCGGCCACGCCCGCAGGCCACGTCGAGCACGCTGGCGCCAGGCTGCACCAGCGGCGAGAAGCGCGTGATCCAGGGCGAAGGCTGCACGCTGGCGTGGGGGTGGCTTCAGTCATGGGCGGAGCATACAGCAACTTCAAATTTCATAGCTTCTCGCGCTTGATGGGTAAGCGCTGGAGGCCTATTTCGCTATGAATCTGGTGCGGCTGCATGCATACCCCTGCCGCACCAATCTGTGTTTGCATCCAGTAATTTCCGGCCCGGCAGGTTAAAATGCGCGGTTATGTCCACGTCACCCGCATCGTTCGCCGCCGGCTATTCCGAGGGTTCCATCAAGGTCCTGAAGGGCCTGGAGCCCGTCAAGCAGCGGCCCGGCATGTACACCCGCACCGACAACCCGCTGCACATCATCCAGGAGGTGATCGACAACGCCGCCGACGAGGCGCTGGCCGGCTTCGGCAAGAAGATCAGGGTGACGGTGCACACCGACCAGTCGGTCAGCGTGGAGGACGATGGCCGCGGCATCCCGTTCGGCCTGCACCCCGAGGAAAAGGCACCGGTGATCGAGTTGGTCTACACGCGCCTGCACGCCGGCGGCAAGTTCGACAAAGGCTCCGGCCATGCCTACAGCTTCTCGGGCGGCCTGCACGGCGTGGGCGTGAGCGTGACCAACGCGCTGTCGAAGCGGCTGGAGGTGAGTTGCCACCGCGAGGGCCAGGTGGCCCGCATCGTGTTCGCGGCGGGTGATGTGATCGAGCCGCTGGCACTGCGCAAACAGGAAGCGGGCGACCGCAAGCAGGGCACCACCGTGCGGGCCTGGCCCGACATGAAGTATTTCGAATCCAGCGCGCTGCCGGTGGGCGATCTGGTGCATCTGCTGCGCAGCAAGGCGGTGCTGATGCCCGGCGTGAGCGTGACGCTGGTGAACGAGAAGACCCGGGAAACGCAAACCTGGCAGTACAAGGGCGGCCTGCGCGACTACCTGGAGCAGACGCTGCCCGCCGACGCCGTGATCCCGGTGTTCGAGGGCGAGGGCTATGCCGACAAGCACTCCGACAGCTTTGCCGATGGCGAGGGCGCCGAGTGGGCCGTGGCCTTCACCGAAGACGGCACGCCGGTGCGCGAGAGCTACGTCAACCTGATCCCCACCACGGCCGGCGGCACGCACGACAGCGGCCTGCGCGACGGGCTGTTCCAGGCCGTCAAGAGCTTCATCGAACTGCACGCGCTGTTGCCCAAGGGCGTGAAGCTGATGCCCGAGGACGTGTTCGCCCGGGCCAGCTACGTGCTGTCGGCCAAGGTGCTCGATCCGCAGTTCCAGGGACAGATCAAGGAGCGGCTGAACTCGCGCGATGCCGTGCGCCTGGTGTCCAGCTTCGTGCGCCCGGCGCTGGAGCTGTGGCTGAACCAGCACGTGGATTACGGCAAGCGGCTGGCCGAGCTGGCCATCAAGGCCGCGCAGACCCGCCAGCGAGCCGGCCAGAAGGTGGAAAAGCGCAAGGGCAGCGGCGTGGCCGTGCTGCCAGGCAAGCTCACCGACTGCGAAAGCCGCGACCTGAGCGTGAACGAGGTGTTCCTAGTCGAGGGCGATTCGGCCGGCGGTTCGGCCAAGATGGGCCGCGACAAGGAAACCCAGGCCGTGCTGCCGCTGCGCGGCAAGGTGCTGAACACCTGGGAGGTGGACCGCGACCGCCTGTTCGCCAACACCGAGATCCACGACATCTCGGTCGCCATCGGCGTCGATCCGCATGGCCCCCAGGACGAGCCCGACCTCTCCGGCCTGCGCTACGGCAAGATCTGCATCCTGTCCGATGCCGACGTGGACGGCTCGCACATCCAGGTGCTGCTGCTCACCCTGTTCTTCCGCCACTTCCCCAAGCTGATCGAGACCGGCCATGTGTACGTGGCGCGCCCGCCGTTGTTCCGGGTCGACGCGCCGGCCCGCGGCAAGAAACCGGCGGCCAAGATGTACGCGCTGGATGACGGTGAGTTGGCAGCCATTCTCGACAAGTTGCGCAAAGATGGCGTATCTGAGGGAAAATGGACGATTGGCCGTTTCAAGGGCCTGGGCGAGATGAACGCGGAACAATTGTGGGAAACCACGCTCAATCCCGACACCCGCCGCTTGTTGCCGGTGCAACTGGGCCCATTTGATTTCGTGCAGACGGCGGCCGAGATGACCAAGCTCATGGGCAAGGGCGAAGCCGCGTCGCGGCGCGAGCTCATGGAACTGCACGGCGACGCCGTGGAAATCGACATCTAGATGACACACCACCATTCAGCCTCCGGCCTCAGCAGGTTCGCGCGTCGCGTGCGCCTGTCGGCACTGGGCGTGGCGCTCTCGGCGCTGCACCTGGGTGCCCATGCCGATCTGTGGACCTATGTGGACGACAAGGGCATCACGCACTTCGCGGCTTCGCAGGTCGACGAGCGCTACCAGCTGTTCTACAAGGGCAGCGATGCCGGCAAGCTCAACCTGACGCAGGGCGGCGCCGCTGCCGCCGCGCTGGCGCCCGAGCCGAAGCAGCCCCGTGTGGGCCTGAAGGCGAAGAAGGGCGAGCCGAAGTTCGAGGTGCCCAGGCGCTTTGCCAACATCGACTCGTCGAAGAGCTACAAGAACGTGCAGAAGCACATGCGCGCGGCGGCCAAGACGCACCAGGTCGATTACGAGTTGCTCAAGGCGGTGATCGCCGCCGAGTCGGGCTTCGACCCCGAGGCGGTGTCGCCCAAGGGCGCCGTCGGCCTGATGCAGCTGATGCCGCCCACGGCGCAGCAGTACGGCGTGGTGGCCGACAGGGATGGCCGCAAGGACCGCAAGGGCAACCCGCTGCCGGCACGCAGTGTGGAAGAAAAACTGACCGACCCGCAGATCAACATCAACGCCGGCGCGCGCTACCTCGCCTACCTGATCAAGCTCTTCAAGGGCGAGCTGGAACTGGCCGTGGCCGCCTACAACGCGGGCGAAGGCGCCGTGCAGCGCGCCGGCAACAAGATCCCGAAATACAAGGAAACGCAGGGCTACGTGAAGACCGTCATGGGCCTGTACGGCGTGTTCAAGCCCGAGCAGACGGTGGTGGCCGACGCCCGTGCCACGCCGGCGCAGCCGGTGGCCAGGGCCGCGGGCCGCGTGGGCGGGCGCGTGCGGGTCGAACTGGCGGGCGCCGGCAAGGCGATCGAGGCCGCCACGCCGGCGGCCGTGGCGCCCGCGGCTGATGCGGCGGCCAGCGTGCTGACGCCGGTGCTGTTCACCGTGCCGCGACTGGGCGCCGACGTGCGGGTCGACAGCACCACCAGCACAAGCAGCGGAAGCTGATTTCCTTTTCTTTTTCCTTTCCTGAATGAACGATCAAACGGTCCTCGATCTGGCCGGGGAGGGCGGCGGGTCGGATGACGACCTGGCGCTGGCCACCTACGCGCAGCGCGCCTACCTCGAATACGCACTGTCCGTCGTCAAGGGTCGAGCCCTGCCCGACGTGGCCGACGGCCAGAAGCCGGTGCAGCGCCGCATCCTGTATGCGATGTCGCGCATGGGCCTGGGCTATGGCGGCACCGGCGGCAACACGCCGGCCACGCCGGTCAAGAGCGCCCGCGTGGTGGGCGACGTGCTCGGCAAGTACCACCCGCACGGCGACACCGCCGCCTACGACGCGCTGGTGCGCATGGCGCAGGACTTCAGCCAGCGCTATCCGCTCATCGACGGCCAGGGCAACTTCGGCAGCCGCGACGGCGACGGCGCCGCCGCCATGCGCTACACCGAGGCGCGGCTGGCCAAGATCACGCGCCTGCTGCTGGAAGAGATCGACGAAGGCACGGTCGACTTCCAGCCCAACTACGACGGCCGCGAGCAGGAGCCGCGCCAACTGCCCGCGCGCCTGCCGTTCGCGTTGCTGAACGGCGCCAGCGGCATCGCCGTGGGCCTGGCCACCGAAATCCCCAGCCACAACCTGCGCGAAGTGGCCGATGCCTGCGTGGCGCTCATCAAGTCGCCCAAGCTGAGCGACGACGAGCTGTTCGCGCTGCTGCCCGGCCCCGACTACCCCGGCGGCGGGCAGATCATCAGCCCCGCCACCGACATTGCCGACGCCTACAAGACCGGACGCGGCAGCCTGAAGGTGCGCGCGCGCTGGAAGATCGAGGACCTGGCGCGTGGCCAGTGGCAGCTGGTCGTCACCGAGCTGCCGCCCGGCACCAGCGCGCAGAAGGTGCTCGAAGAAATTGAGGAACTCACCAACCCCAAGGTCAAGACCGGCAAGAAGGCGCTGACGCCCGAGCAGACGCAGCTCAAGGGCACGGTGCTGGCGGTGCTGGACGAGGTGCGCGACGAATCGAGCAAGGACGCGCCGGTGCGCATCGTGTTCGAGCCCAAGAGCCGCACCATCGGCCAGGACGAACTGATCAACACGCTGCTGGCGCACACCAGCCTGGAAACTTCGTCCTCCATCAACCTGACCAGTGTCGGCCTCGACGGCCGGCCGGTGCAGAAGTCGCTGCGCCAGATGCTGGTGGAATGGATCGACTTTCGCCAGCAGACCATCACCCGCCGCAGCCAGCACCGGCTGCAAAGGTGCTCGATCGCATCCACATCCTCGAAGGCCGGCAGCTGGTGCTGCTGAACATCGACGAGGTGATCGCCATCATCCGCGAGAGCGACGAGCCCAAGGCGGCGCTGATCGCGCGCTTCAACCTGACCGAGCGGCAGGCCGACGACATCCTCGACATCCGCCTGCGCCAGCTGGCACGGCTGGAGGCGATCAAGATCGAGCAGGAGCTGAGCGAGCTGCGCAAGGAGCAGGGGGCCTGGAGGACATCCTGGGCAGTCCGGCCAGCCTGCGCCGCCTGATGGTCAAGGAGATCGAGGCCGATGCGAAGCAGTTCGCCGACGCGCGCCGCACGCTGATCCAAGCCGAGAAGCGCGCCGTGGCCGAGGTCAAGGTGGTCGACGAGCCGGTGACGGTGGTCGTGAGCGAGAAAGGCTGGGTGCGCGCGCGCCAGGGCCACGGGCACGACGCGGCGGCCTTCGCCTTCAAGGCCGGCGACGGGCTGTACGGCACCTTCGAATGCCGCACCGTCGATCACCTGCTGGTGTTCGGCAGCAACGGCCGCGTGTACACCGTGCCGGTGGCCAACCTGCCGGGCGCGCGTGGCGACGGCCAGCCGATCACCACGCTGATCGACCTGGACGCCGGCACGCAGCCGCTGCACTACTTTGCCGGCGCCGAAGCGGTCACGCTGCTGCTGTCGGGCTCGGGCGGCTACGGCTTTCTGGCGCGCATCGAGCACATGCTGTCGCGCCAGCGCGGCGGCAAGGCGTTCATCACTGTGGGTGCGGGCGAGCAGGTCTGCAGGCCGTCGGTGGTGGCTCTGGGTTCAGAGCCGAAATCGACCCCAGCGCCCAGTGGGCAAGCGCAGGCAGTTATCAGTTTCGCAGCGGCCACACACGTGGCTTGTGCCTCCACGGGCGGGCGCATCCTCACCTTCGAGATCGGTGAACTGAAGCTGATGGAAAAGGGCGGCCGCGGCCTGACTCTGATCGACCTGGAGCCCAAGGACACGCTGGCCGGTGCGGCGGCCTACACGCGCAGCGTGCGCATCTTCGGCATCGGCCGCGGCGGCAAGGCGCGCGAGGAGCAGCTGGAAATCCGCAGCCTGAACAACGCCCGCGCCGCCCGCGCGCGCAAGGGCAAGGCGGCCGATCTGGGCTTCAAGCCCACCGGCATCGTGCGGGTGGAGTGAGCATGCAACTCGATCTGTCGTTCTTCGGCGTGTTCATCATGGTGCTGATGGCCGTGGGCAGCTTTCTGCTGGGCCGCTGGCTGTCGCGCCACTGGCGGGCGCGGCGCCGCGCCAGGACATCGCCGCCGCGCGCGCGCAGGAAACGCGCCAGCAGCGCCGGGCGCGCGAACGGCGCGAGCGCGGCTGACGGCCGGCGTTCAGGGCGGCGGGCAGCTGGGCTGCGCCACCACCGGGCACTTGTCGAAGGCCTCGGGCCGCACGCCACCGCCCTTGAGGCGATAACCATCCATGCAGGCGTAGGCCGCGTTGTAGCGCTGCCATTGCGCGGCACAGCTCTGGTCGTCCGGGCGCGGCGCCGATGCACCGGCCTGCGGTGCCGCGGCGGCCGACGCGGCGGAGGCGGCAGGCCGCGCCGGCTGCGCCAGATCGTCGCGGTACTTCTGCAGGCGGGCGTCGGCGGCGGCCTGGTCGGCGGCACTCAGCGGCGGGACGGGCGCGATGCTTTCCACCTGGGTGCCGGGCGCCGTTCTGGTGGGCAGCGCGTCCGAATAGTGCACGACGCCGCGCTCGTCCACCCAGCGCTTGATCTGGGCCGTGGCGGGCAGGGCGGTGGCCAGCAGGCAGGCGGCAAGGGCGGCCAGCGCAGGCCGGTGCGCTGCGGAGGTCAGGAGGGTGTTCATGGCCGGGGTTGTACCCCAGCCGGCCGTGCCTTGCAAAGCACGGCCTGACGTGTGGCGGCAGGCGCCTGATCACGGCCTGCCCATGGAGGTACCAAGGCAGGGGGACTTTGAAAATAATAATGATGACGAAAAACGGCTCTGGCGCTTGTATATCGGGCGCTGGCAGCTCCTGAATCAATACTTGCAAACGGCGTCAAAACGTTGTCGCCTGATATGGCGCGCCTGGCGGCTTGCAGTCCGCCCACGGCCGCGGGGCGCGCGGCTTCAGTCGTTCACCAGCACCAGCTTGCCCTTGACCTCGCGCGAGCCCATGCGCGCGTAGGCAGCTTTCAGCTCGCTCATCGGCATGGTGCGGTCGATCAGCGGCTTGATCCTGCCCTGCGCGTACCAGCCGGCCAGCTCCTGCATCATGGCGGCGTTGGCAGCCGGCTCGCGGCGCGCGAAGTCGCCCCAGAACACGCCGACGATGCTGGCGCCCTTGACCAGCGCCAGGTTGATCTTGATGGCCGGGATGTCGCCCGCAGCGAAGCCCACCACCAGGTGCCGCCCGCGCCAGGCAATCGAGCGGAATGCCGGCTCGGTGAACGGGCCGCCCACCGGGTCGTAGATCACGTCGGGGCCCTTGCCGCCGGTCAGTTCCTTCAGGCGCTCGCGCAGGTCCTCGTTGCTGTAGTTGATGGTTTCGTCGGCGCCCAGTTGCTTGCAGAAGGCGCACTTTTCGTCAGTGGAGGCGGCAGCGATCACCTTCGCGCCCGCGATCTTGGCAATCTGGATCGCCGACATGCCCACGCCGCCGGCCGCGCCCAGCACCAGCACCGTCTCGCCGGCCTTGAGCTGGCCGCGGTCCATCAGCGCGTGGTGGCTGGTGGCGTAGATCATGATGAAGGCCGCCGCATCCACCGGCGGAAAGCCCGGCGGCAGCGGCATGCACAGCTTGGCCGGCGCCAGCGTGTGGGTGCCGAAGCCGCCTGTGCCGCTGAGGCAGGCCACGGCCTGGCCCACCTTCAAGTCCGTCACGCCTTCGCCCACGGCCTCGACGACGCCGGCGTATTCGCTGCCGGGCACGAAGGGCAGCTCGGGCTTGTGCTGGTACTTGTTCTGCACGATCAGCAGGTCAGGAAGTTCAGACTGGCGGCCTGGATGCGGATCAGCACCTGGCCTTTGCCGGGCTGCGGCGTGGGCAGTTCCTTCCAGGTCAGGGCGTCGACACCGACGGGGTTTTCGCAAAGCCAGGCGTGCATGAATCAGGTCTCCTCGAACAATCGGTAAGCTGGCGCCGCGGCACCAGGGTGACGCCGCATGATAGAAGCGGGCACCAGCCGCGCCATGTCTCAGCCGTGACCGCGCCTGCCGGCGATGGCCGGGCGACGGCGCGCCTACAATCCGTTGCATCTGCGCGCACCCCTCCATGAAGATCCTGCTCTGTAACGACGACGGCTACCAGGCCACCGGCATCGTGGCCTTTCACGAGGCCCTGAAGGCGCTGCCGGACGTGCAGGTGGAAGTGGTGGCGCCCGAGCACAACAACAGCGCCAAGTCCAACGCCCTCACGCTGCGCGCGCCGCTGTACGTGTACCAGGCGGCCAACGGCTTTCGCTACGTCAACGGCACGCCGGCCGACTGCGTGCACATCGCGCTGACGGGCCTGCTGGACTACCGGCCCGACCTGGTCGTCTCCGGCATCAACAACGGCGCCAACATGGGCGACGACACCATCTACAGCGGCACCGTGGGCGCGGCCATGGAAGGCTACCTGTTCGGCATCCCGGCCATTGCGTTCTCGCAGATCGAGAAGGGCTGGGGCCACATCGACGCCGCGGCGGCCAAGGCGGCCGAGCTGGTGCAGCGCATCGGCGCGCACCAGCTGGACGGCGGCAAGCCCTGGCTGCTGAACGTGAACATCCCCAACCTGCCGCTCGACCAGATCAAGCCGCCCAGGGTGAGCCGCCTGGGCCGGCGCCACGCGGCCGAGCGCGTGATCACCATGGACAGCCCGCACGGCGACACCATGTACTGGATCGGCGGCGCTGGGCCGGCGGCCGACGCGGCCGAAGGCACCGACTTTCACGCCACGGCCGAGGGCCACATCGCCATCACGCCGCTGAAGGTGGACCTGACCGACCGCGACGCGCTGGGCTACTGGTCGCAGGGCCTCAGGCACATGCTGGGCGGAGGGCACGGCTGATGGCCACGCCACCGCAGCGCCCGGGCTTTCCGGCCCGCA
Source organism: Ottowia beijingensis (assembly GCF_013423955.1). GTDB lineage: Bacteria > Pseudomonadota > Gammaproteobacteria > Burkholderiales > Burkholderiaceae_C > Ottowia > Ottowia beijingensis. The sequence continues at coordinate 3,593,479 of NZ_JACCKX010000001.1, forward strand.
TCGACCTGGGCGCGGGCAGCCGCGCGCCGGCCCGGCCGGTGGCGCGGCCCGCCGTGCCTGCGGCCGCCACGCCGCCGCTGACCAGCACCTCGGCACCGCAGGCCGCCAGCATGGCGCGCGACCCGATCCCGGCGCGTGCCCGCATGGTGCAGTTGCTGGCGGCCGAGGGCATCAGCGATGCGCAGGTGCTGCGCGCCATGGGCAGCGTCGACCGCCACCGCTTCGTCGACAGCGCCTTGCTGGCGCAGGCGTACGAGGACACGGCGCTGCCCATCGGCCTGGGCCAGACCATCAGCAAGCCCAGCGTGGTGGCGCGCATGACCGAGCTGCTGCTGCAGGGCGGCCTGCGCGGGCCCGACGGCAAGCTTGGCCGCGTGCTCGACATCGGCACCGGCTGCGGCTACCAGGCCGTGGTGCTGGCGCAGGTGGCCAGCGAGGTCTACAGCATCGAGCGCCTGCGCGACCTGCACGAGAAGGCGCGCGCCAACCTGCGGCCGCTGCGCATCGCCAACGTGCACCTGATCCTGGGCGACGGCATGGCCGGCTTTGCCAAGGGCGCGCCTTACGCGGGCATCATCGCCGCCGCGGGCGGCGAGGCCGTGCCCGACGCCTGGATCGACCAGCTGGCCTACGGCGGGCGCATCGTCGCCCCGGTGGCCACGGCCGGGGCCAGCAGGCACTGATGGTCATAGACAAGTCCCGTCAGGGGATACAGCAGACCATTCTCGAAGCCGTTCACTTCGTGCCTCTAAAATCAGGGGTTGCGTAGAGCGCAAGCAAGAGGAAAGTCTCATATGTATTTCTCAGGTCGCAAGACTTGGATGGCCGCCACCCTGGTGGCGGCCGCGGTGCTGGCGGGATGCTCGTCCACCTCGGTCAATCGGGCTCCGGTGGAAGACCGGGGCACGGCAGGCGCCCCGCGCGTCGACCCGGCCACGCTGCCGGGTGCCGAGAACGCCGGCAAGCCCGGCTTCTACACGGTGCGCCAGGGTGACACGATCATGCGCATCGCCACCGAGGTGAACCAGCCCTGGCGCGACATCGCGCGCTGGAACAACCTCGACAACCCGAACCTCATCGAAGTCGGCCAGGTGCTGCGCGTGGTGCCGCCGGCCGGCACCACGGTGGCATCGGCCCCGGCGCTGACCGAAGGGCCGCGCCCCGCCGCCGGCACCCCGGCACCTGCCCCCGCGCCCGCCAAGCCCGCGGTGCCGGTGGCCACGCAGACCACCCCCGGCGTCACGCCCGCACCGGCGCCTGCGCCGGCCTCGCCCCACCGCCGCCTTCGGCCGGCGCCGACGACGTGGACTTCATCTGGCCCGCCAGCGGCGCGCTGATCGCCGGCTTCGACGAGGCCAAGAACAAGGGCCTGGGCATTGCCGGCAAGGCGGGCGATGCGGTGCTGGCCGCCGCCGATGGCCGCGTGGTGTACGCCGGTGCCGGCCTGCGCGGCTATGGCAACCTGATCATCCTGAAGCACAACAACACATTCCTCACGGCCTACGCGCACAACCAGACGCTGCTGGTGAAGGAAGACCAGACCGTGAAGAAGGGCCAGAAGATCGCCGAAATGGGCTCCACCGACGCCGACCGCGTGAAGCTGCACTTCGAGATCCGCCGCTCGGGCAAGCCGGTGGATCCGGCGCGCTACCTGCCGGCTAGATAAGCTCCCCCTGTGCCGCTGGCGCGGCTTCCCCTGAGGGGGACGGCGCTGGTGGCCGGCGCGGGTCCGGCCACGGCGCCCCCGCATGGCCTGCTCCGCGGCATTTTGTGCGGCTTGCTGCGCAGCCTTCTCCCTCTCCCGCAGGCGGGAGAGGGTTGGGGTGAGGGCAGGGCCGTGCGCCCGTGGGATGCTTCTTTATTCATAGCTGCTCGCGCTTGTCCAGCAAGCGCTGGAGGCCATTTTGACCATAAACACGGAATCCTCCTCGCCTGCGTTTCCGCCCGACTGGCTGCACATCGACGCGATGGACCTGGACGCGCAGGGCATCGCGCGGCGCCCGGACGGCAAGGTGGTGTTCATCGACGGCGCGCTGCCGGGCGAGCTGGTGTCGGCCACTGTCACGAAGCGCAAGAACCAGTGGGAAGCCGCCACGCTGACCGCCGTGCACCGCGAAAGCAGCCAGCGCGTGGCGCCGCGCTGCCCGCACTTCGGGCTGCACCAGGGCGCGTGCGGCGGCTGCAAGATGCAGCACCTGGAGGCGTCTGCCCAGGTCGCCGTCAAGCAGCGTGCGCTGGAGGACAACCTGTGGCACCTGGGCAAGGTGCGGCCCGAGGTCATCCTGCGCGCCATCGAGGGCCCGGCCTGGGGCTACCGCTACCGGGCGCGCCTGTCGGTGCGCTACGTGCAGAAGAAGAACGAGGTGCTGATCGGCTTTCACGAGCGCAAGAGCCGCTACGTGGCCGACATGCGCGAATGCCACGTGCTGCCGCCGCAGGTGAGCGCGCTGCTGCTGCCGCTGCGCGCGCTCATCATGGGTCTGGAGGCGCGCGAGACCTGCCCGCAGATCGAGCTGGCGGCGGGCGACGAGATCACGGCGCTGGTGCTGCGGCATCTGGAGCCGCTCTCCGACGGCGACCGGCAGCAACTGCGCGACTTCGGCGCGCGCCACGGCATCCAGTGGTGGCTGCAGCCCAAGGGGCCGGACACGGTGCACCGGCTGGAAGAGGGCGGCCCGCCGCTCGCGTACGCGCTGCCCGAGTTCGGCATCGCCATGCCGTTCAAGCCGACCGACTTCACCCAGGTCAACCCGCACATCAACCGCGTGCTGGTCACGCGCGCGCTGCGGCTGCTGGGCGCGCAGCGGCACGAGCGCGTGATCGACTGGTTCTGCGGCCTGGGCAACTTCACACTGCCCATTGCCACGCAGGCCGGGCAGGTGCTGGGCGTGGAAGGCAGTGCCGCGCTGGTGGCGCGCGCGCGGCAGAATTGTGAACAAAATCAGGCTTCAGCGCCTGCCCATCAAGCGCTGGCAGCTACTGAATTTGCAGCACGCAACCTGTTCGACATGACCGCCGCGCAACTGGTGGCCGACGGCACGGCCGACCGCTGGCTGGTCGATCCGCCGCGCGAAGGCGCGTTCGCGCTGGTCAAGGCGCTGGCGGCCATCCACCAGGCGCGCATCGGCGCCGAGGATGCCGAGCCGCTGCCGCCCGGCGCCGAAGGCTGGCAGCCGCCGCGCCGCATCGTCTACGTCAGCTGCAACCCGGCCACGCTGGCGCGCGATGCCGGCCTGCTGGTGCACCAGGCGGGCTACCGCTGCAGCGCGGCGGGCGTGGTCAACATGTTCCCGCACACCGCGCACGTGGAGAGCATGGCGGTGTTCGACCTGGCCAACTAAAGCCAGGGGCGCCGAAAGGCGCTCAGCCGTCGCCGCTGCCCTGCTGAATCGCCCGCTGCTGCTCGCGCATGCGCACGCACTGCGGGTGCTGCTGCAGCGCGGGCTTGCCGCACTCGCGCTGCAGGCACAGCGCGTGCGCCAGAAAGCGTGAATCGGCGCACAGGCCCGCGGGTGGGCTGGCGGGCGCGGGCGGTGGCGCGGGCCGGGGCGAGGCCACCTGGGGCGCCGCGGGCGGTGGCGCCGGCGCCGGATCCGGCCGAGGCGCGCGCGGCGCGGGTGCGGGGCGTGCCGGCTTGGGGGCCGCGGGCCGGGTGTCGATCATGGCCGCCGGTGCGGGTGCCGGGGCAGGGGCACTGGCCGGCGCCACCGCGGGCGTGACCGGGGCGCGGCGGCCAGGCTGGGTGCCGGCGTCGGCGCCGGTGCCGCGGGCGCGGGGCGCGGGGCGGGTGTGGTTGTCGCCGGTGCCTCGGCCAGCGGGGCGGGCGTGCGCGCTGCGATGCGGCCGATGCCCCACAGCGCCCCGATGGCGAACACCGCCAGCAGCGCGATCAGCACGGCATGCGGGCGCTTGCCGGGCGCGGTCGCTTCGCCCTCGGCGGGCCGGCGCTTGCGGCGCCGCTTGCGGGTGCTTCAGGCGGCGCAGGTGCCGGGCCCAGCGCGACCAGCTGGTGCGCGCATTTCAGGCAGAACTTGGCGGCATCCCGGTTCTCGGCGCCACACTTCGGACAGATCAAGGCCATGGGTGATGAAGAGGGGGCAGGCGGCAAGCCGGGCAATCACGCGCCTGCCAGCCGTCATGCAACAAAATGTACCTCATGCCCGCAGGGTGCGGGTCCACGCGGCGCACCGGCGCGGTCGTGCGCGCCGGCCAAACGCTGGAAAACTGCACGCAGGCGCCGGCTTCAGGCCGCCGTGTCCTCGGCAGGTGGGTTCACCAGGCGGGCGATCAGCCCCTGCTCGGCCGGGCCGTCGATCGGAATCCACACCCGCAGCGGGTTGCCGGCCGCCACGTCGATGGACTGGCCTTCCGCGTTCTTCATCACGTCGAGCCGCACGGTTCGGTTGCCCTGCGGGGTGATGATCTCGATCCAGTCGCCGACGGCGAAGCGGTTCTTGGTCTCGACCTCGGCCCAACCGTCTTTGGCGCTCTTGATTTCGCCCACGAACTGGCTGCGCGTGGCCACGGAGTGGCCGGTTTCGTAGTTCTGGTAATCCTGCGACGGGCGGCGCTCCAGAAAGCCCGAGGTGTAGCCGCGGTTGGCCAGGCCTTCCAGTTCGGTGATGAGGTGCGGGTTGAAGGGGCGGCCGGCCACGGCGTCGTCGATGGCGCGGCGATACACCTGCGCGGTGCGCGCCACGTAGTACAGGCTCTTGGTGCGGCCTTCCACCTTCAGCGAATCGACGCCGATCTTCGCCAGCTTCTCGACCAGCTCGACCGCGCGCAAATCCTTGCTGTTCATGATGTAGGTGCCGTGCTCGTCCTCCATGATCGGCATCAGCTGGCCGGGGCGGCCTTCCTCCTCGATCAGGTACACCTTGTCGGCCGCGGGGTGGCGCTGGCCGTTGCCGCAGGTCGAATCCTGTTCCGCGCGCTCCGCCTCGGCGGCGAAGTTGAAGCCCTGCAACTGCTCGCCCGCCGCCATCGCCTCGCCCGTGTTGGGGTCGACGGCGGCGTCCATCGTCTTGTAGTTCCAGCGGCAGGCGTTGGTGCAGGTGCCCTGGTTGGGGTCGCGCCGGTTGAAGTAGCCGCTCAGCAGGCAGCGCCCGCTGTAGGCGATGCACAGCGCGCCGTGCACGAACACCTCCAGCTCCATGTCGGGGCATTCCTGGCGGATCTGCTCCACCTCGGCCAGGCTCAACTCGCGCGAAAGAATGATGCGCGCCACGCCCATCTTCTGCCAGAACTTCACCGCCGCCCAGTTGGTGGTGTTGGCCTGCACGCTCAGGTGGATGGGGATGTGCGGCCACTTCTCGCGCACCAGCATGATCAGGCCGGCGTCGGCCATGATGAGCGCGTCGGGCTTCAGCGCCACCACCGGCTCCAGGTCGCGCAGGTAGGTGCGCAGCTTGTCGTTGTGGGCGATCAGGTTGCTGGTGACGAAGAATTTCTTGCCACGCGCGTGCGCTTCGGTGATGCCCTGGGCAATCTGCTCCAGGCGGAATTCGTTGTTGCGTGCGCGCAGGCTGTAGCGCGGCTGGCCAGCGTACACCGCATCGGCACCGAAGTCGTAGGCGGCGCGCATCTTGTCCAGGCTGCCGGCGGGCAGCAGCAGTTCGGGGGCTTTGGGCGTCATGGGGGCGTATTGTCCGCGTTCCCGGTTTTTCCCGTGCGGCGGCGGCCCATGTCTTGACTCGCGTCAAGCCTGCGCCCGGCGCCATGCGCTATGGTGTCGGTGAAGAAGTTTGAAACCACCCCCAAGGAGAACACATGATCCGTGAAGTCGAAGGCGACATTCTGCTCAGCGATGCCCAGGTGATCGCGCATGGCATTGCCACCGCTGATCCGTTCGATTCCGGCCTGGCACTGGCGCTGCGCGAGCGCTTTCCGTCCATGGTCAAGGACTACCGCCACGCCACGCACGCCAAGCAGCCCGACACCGGCGACATCTGGGCCTGGGGCGGCGTCAACGAAGACGGCAGCGTGCGCGGCATCGTCAACCTGTGCACGCAGGGCATGCAAAGCCAGGCCAAGTCGGCCCGCCCGGTCAAGGCCAAGCTGGAAGACGTGAACCGCACGCTGCGCGAACTGGCGACCTGGGTGCGCAAGGAAGATGTCAAGAGCGTGGCGCTGCCGCGCCTGGCCACTGGCGTGGGTGGCCTGGACTGGGCCGACGTGAAACCGCTGATCCAGCAGCACCTGGGCGACCTGGGCATTCCGGTGCTGGTCTACGAGGTGTACCGCAAGGGCGAGAAGGCCGACGAGAAGCTGGCCTGACGCACCCCGCCGCGCTGAAGCGGCGATGAGCAAAGCCCCGCTGTAGGCATCCGCCTACCGGGGCTTTGCCGTGCTGGGCGTACGATGGCTCTTTTCTCGACCGCATCGCACCATGAAAGCATCCTTCATCGTACTGCTGGCCGCGCTGGCCACCAGCGCAGCGCAGGCCCAGGGCCCCACCGGCATGAAAGCCGGCCTGTGGGAAACGCGCACCACCGCCATGAGCCTGGACGGCAAGGACATGCTGCCGCAGATGCTGGCCGCCCGCGAGGAGATGCGCAAATCCCTGGCCAGCCTGCCGCCCGAGCAGCGCAAGAAGATGGCCGCCATGCTGCCGCCCGAAGGCGGCGATCCGCTGTCTCAGCGCATGTGCATCAGCCCCGCCATGGCCGCCCGCGACCAGACCATGGTGCCGCGCCCCAAGGGTGCCGAGTGCGACCCGCCCAAGCTCAACCGCAGCGGCAACCGCACCACGTTCGAATTCGCCTGCAAACAGGGCGGCGGCAAGACCAGCGGCAAGGGCGAGACCGTGGTGGCCGGCGATCTGGTGACCACCAAGGTCGAAACCACCGGCACCGACGCCAGCGGCGCCAAGCACACCATGCGCGCCGAAACGCAGATGAAATACCTGGGCAGCGATTGCGGCCAGGTCAAGCCGATCGAGCAACTGGTGAAAGAAGCCGGCGCCACCGCGCCGCGCGGCGCCCCGCCAGGAAGTGATCTTCATCAGGCAGCCACCAGTATGCTTCTGCTTTGATAGCTGCTAGCGCCCATCCGGCGGGGGCTGAAGGCTGTTTTCATATGAAACCATTTCGCCATGCCCCTGACGGTGGCAGGCCCCGCGCTGGCCTGACACAATGGGTGTGACCCGCCCCGCATGAATTGCCGAACGAAGGAGAACGCCATGGCCACCAAGACATCCCACGCTTTCGCTTCCACCCGCCAGTCGTTCAAGACGGCCTCCGGCAAGAGCGGGCAGTTCTATTCGCTGCCGGCGCTGGCCCGCAAGTACCCCAACATCAAGCGCCTGCCGGTGTCCATCCGCATCGTGCTGGAGTCGGTGCTGCGCCACTGCGACGGCAGCCGCGTGACGGCCGACCACGTGGCGCAACTGGCCAACTGGCAGCCCAAGGCCGCCCGCACCGACGAGATCCCGTTCACCGTGGCCCGCGTGGTGCTGCAGGACTTCACCGGCGTGCCGCTGCTGGCCGACCTGGCGGCCATGCGTTCCACCGCCGTGCGGCTGGGCAAGAACCCGAAGAAGATCGAACCGCTGGTGCCCGTCGATCTGGTGGTCGACCACTCGGTGATGATCGACTACTACGGCAGGAAGAACGCGCTCGACCTGAACATGAAGCTCGAGTTCCTGCGCAACCGCGAGCGCTACGAGTTCATGAAGTGGGGCATGCAGGCCTTCGACACCTTCGGCGTGGTGCCGCCGGGCTTCGGCATCGTGCACCAGGTCAACCTCGAATACCTGGCGCGCGGCGTGCACAAGGGCGCCGATGGCGTCTACTACCCTGACACCCTGGTCGGCACCGACAGCCACACGACGATGATCAACGGCATCGGCGTCGTCGGCTGGGGCGTGGGCGGCATCGAGGCCGAAGCCGCCATGCTGGGCCAACCGGTGTACTTCCTCACGCCCGACGTGGTGGGCTTCGAGCTGACCGGCCGCCTGCGCGAAGGCTGCACCGCCACCGACCTGGTGCTCACCGTCACCGAAATCCTGCGCCAGCACAAGGTGGTCGGCAAGTTCGTCGAATTCTTCGGCGAAGGCACGCGCACCCTCAGCCTGCCGGATCGCGCCACCATCGGCAACATGGCGCCCGAATACGGTGCCACCATGGGCTTCTTCCCGGTCGACGAGCGCACCATCGAATACTTCGAGGGCACGGGCCGCACCAAGGCCGAGATCGAGGCCTTCGAGGCCTACTTCAGGGCGCAGAAGCTGTTCGGCGTGCCCAAGAGCGGCGACATCGACTATTCGCAGGTCGTCACGCTCGACTTGGGTGATGTCACCCCAGCTTGGCCGGCCCCAAGCGCCCGCAGGACCGCATCGAGCTGGGCAACGTGGCGCGCCAGTTCGAATCGCTGTTCAGCCAGCCGATGAGCGCCAACGGCTTCAACCGCCCGCCCGAGCTGTTGCACACCCGCGTGGACGTGGTGCGCGACAACGACCCCGACCACGACGAGCGCGCGCCGGCGCCGCGCCCGATCACCGAAGGCTCGTCGCGCGAGAAGGTCGAGATGGTGGCCAACCGGCCGACGCTCGAATCCGCGCTGTCCGAGGCCGACGTGATCGAGCCCAGCTCGCCCCGCCGCTACACGCTGGGCAACGGCGACGTGCTGATCGCCGCCATCACCAGCTGCACCAACACCAGCAACCCCAGCGTGCTGCTGGCCGCCGGCCTGCTGGCCAAGAAGGCGGTGAAGGCCGGCCTGACGGTGCAGCCGCACATCAAGACCTCGCTGGCGCCCGGCTCGCGCATCGTCACCGAATACCTCACCGAAACCGGCCTGCTGCCGTACCTGGAAAAGCTCGGCTTTGCCGTGGCCGGCTACGGCTGCACCACCTGCATCGGCAACGCGGGCGACTTGGCGCCCGAGATCAACGAGGCCATCACCCGCAACGACCTGGTGTGCGCTGCCGTGCTGTCGGGCAACCGCAACTTCGAGGCGCGCATCCACCCCAACCTGAAGGCCAACTTCCTCGCCAGCCCGCCGCTGGTGGTGGCCTACGCCATCGCCGGCACCGTGCTGACAGACCTGATGACGCAGCCCGTAGGCAAGGGCAAGGGCGGCAAGGACGTGTACCTGGGCGACATCTGGCCGACCAGCGACGAGATCAACAAGCTGCTGAAGTACGCCATGAAGGGCAAGGCCTTCCGCGCCAACTACGCCAAGGTCAAGACCGAGCCCGGCAAGCTGTGGGAGCGCATCGATGGGGTGGAAGGCGATGTCTACACCTGGCCCGACAGCACCTACATCGCCGAGCCACCGTTCTTCGACGAGTTCGACATGGATTACGTGGCCGCCTGCGCCATCGGCGAGGGCGACGAAACCCGCAACTCCTGCGACCCGGTACTGGGCGCGCGCATCATGGCGCTGTTCGGCGACAGCATCACCACCGACCATATCTCGCCCGCCGGCAGCATCAAGGAAAGCTCGCCCGCCGGCCAGTGGCTCATCGCCAATGGCGTGCAAAGGGCCGACTTCAACAGCTACGGCGCGCGCCGCGGCAACCATGAGGTGATGATGCGCGGCACCTTCGCCAACGTGCGCATCAAGAACCTGATGATTCCGCCGCTGGAAGATGGCAGCCGCGAGGAGGGCGGCCTGACCATCTACCAGCAGCCGGGCGAGTTGCAGGGCAGCAAGCAGTTCATCTACGACGCGGCCATGAAGTATTGCGCCGCCGGCGTGCCCACGGTGGTCTTCGCCGGTGAGGAATACGGCACCGGCTCCAGCCGCGACTGGGCTGCCAAGGGCACGCAACTGCTGGGCATCAAGGCCGTGGTCGCCAAGAGCTTCGAGCGCATCCACCGCAGCAACCTGGTCGGCATGGGCGTGCTGCCGCTGCAGTTCAAGGCCGGCGAATCGTGGGAGTCGCTGGGCCTGAAGGGCGACGAGCTGATCGACATCGTGCCCGCCGACGACCTGGCGCCGATGAGCGATGCGCGCCTGGTCATCACGCGCGCCGATGGCTCGAAGAAGGAAACCAGGCTCACGCTGCGTATCGACACGCCGATCGAGGTGGACTACTTCCGCAACGGCGGCATCCTGCCGTATGTGTTGCGGCAGTTGTTGGCATAAGTGAAGCCGCGCTGGTTGCGAAATCCGCGTAGGGCGGAACCCCGAAGGGATTCCGCCGCTTGAGGGTGCGGTGCCCGCATCACGTCTGAATCGCTGCGCGGATCCGACCTACGTTTCGCGATCAAGTTGCGTGACTTCATGCGCTCGGCCGCCACCCCTTCCTCACCGGCTTCATCCTCAGCCTCGCCCTCATCGTGACCATCGGCGCGCAGAACGCCTATGTGTTGCGCCAGGGCCTGCGGCGCGAGACGTGGGTGTGGTGGCGGCGGTGTGTGCACTGCTCGACGCGGCACTGATGGCGACCGGGATGTTCGGGCTGGGCGCGGTGGGCGCCAGCCAGCCGGCGGCACTGCGGCCGGTCGTGCTGGATGGGGGCGTGTGGCGACGCTGCTGTCCGGGCATGGCCTGGGGTTTGCTGCGCCCGGCGCTTGGTTGATATGGTTTTGATAGCTGCTGGCGCTTGCCTGACAAGCGCTGGAGCCCGATTTGGCCTCAAGCCACAGCCAGCGCCCAAGCTTGCCCAATGTCAGCAATTAGTGGCAACGCGCACGGCACAATCGGCGCCATGAGCACCCCTTTGCAATTGTTGATTGCCGGTGGCGGCATCGGCGGGCTGGCGGCCGCGCTGGCCGTGGCGCGCGCCGGCTGGGAAGTTCGCCTGTTCGAGCGCGCGCCTGAATTCACCGAGGTGGGCGCCGGCGTGCAACTTGGCCCGAATGTGACGCGCATCCTGCGCGCCTGGGGCCTGGAGGACGAGCTGCACGCCGTCGCCGCCTTCCCCGACCGGCTGCAGGTGCGCAACGCCACCAGTGGCGCCGACCTGGGCACGCTGGCGCTGGGCGCACGCGCCGTGGAGCGCTATGGCGCGCCGTACGCCACCATCCACCGCGCCGATCTGCACCGCCTGCTGTGCCGCGCCGCCTTGCAGCAGCACGGCGTGCACCTGAACCTGGACCACTGGGTGGCCGGCCTGCACGACGACGGCCGGGCGGTGACGCTGACCACCGTGGCGGGCCAGCAGATCGAAGGCGATGCGCTGCTGGGCGCCGATGGCGTGTGGAGCCACGTGCGCCAGCAGCTGCTGAACGACGGCCCGCCGCGCGTGACCGGGCACCTGGCCTACCGCACCATGCTGCGCCAGTCGGCGCTGCCGGCGGCGCTGCGCACGGCGCAGGTCACGGCTTGGCTGGGCCCGCGCCTGCACGTGGTGCAGTACCCGGTGCGCCGGGGCGAGTGGATGAACGTGGTGGCCATCGTGCACGGCCAGCCGCCGGCCGACGCGCAGGGGTGGGACCACGGCGCCAACCATGCCGATTTGCAGCACGCGCTGGGCGCCACCTGCGCGCCGCTGCGCGAGCTGATCGCCGCCGTGCCCGAGGCCACGGTGAACGACCACGCCTGGCGCCTGTGGGCGCTGGCCGACCGCGCGCCGGTGCAGGGCGCCGAGCAGATGGCGCGCGGCCTGGTGGCGCTGCTGGGCGATGCCGCGCACCCCATGCGGCCGTACCTGGCGCAGGGCGCCGGCATGGCGATAGAGGACGCGGCCGAACTGGCCCGCGCCCTCGCCATGGACGCCGTGGACGTGCCCACGCGCCTGAAGCGCTACGCCCTGGCGCGCTGGCAGCGCTGCGCGCGCGTGCAGGCAAGGTCGATCCGCAATGGCAGCATCTTCCATTCCACCGGGCTGGTGCGCTTTGGGCGCGATGCGTCGATCAAGCTGCTGGGCGAGCGGGTGCTGGATGTACCCTGGCTGTACGGCGGTTGATGCGAATTGGGCTTAAAGAATGCTCGAACATCAAGAAGCCTCCGAAGCCGCGCGGATCGCATCCGCTGTGTGGGAGCGGGCTTGCCCGCGATCAAGCGTTCGTGGCGACGAGGCGCCTCATCGCGGGCAAGCCCGCTCCCACAACGTTGTCTGACACTGGTGACTCCGCCGCCCCCGTGCGGGCATGCCGGCACTGGCAGGCACGACGGCCGCTGCCGGCAAGCAGCTTTTTTGCATCTCCCTTGCATACTGGCTGCCAGCGCCCGTCAAATAAGCGCTTAGCATGGATACTCCCTATGTTTTTCACCAGCGCGCGCTGAGGGCGCCTGCCGTTCGGGGGCAGCAAGCCGGTGTGCATCGGCAGGGCGCGATACTTTCTTGATACTCCCCGTCATGTGCGTTGTGAGCGCTTATGGGGAAAGCGCTGGGAACGAATACTCCCCTTATAGTTGAGAGCATACGCCCAGCCATTCCATCGTTCGCGGCCCTGCAAGCCGATGCCTGTCGGCGTGCTCTGCAGCCCGCAGCCCGCGGACCGGGCGCCATGGCAGGGCTTGTCATTTGTCTTTGTTGGGTATATATATTGTCTCTATTGATGGAGACTGCCATGCCCGCCACGCTTTCCGCCCATGCCCCTCAGGTGTCTGATCGCCTCGGCAGTTACCACGTGCCCGCCCGCGGCACGGCGGCTTACTGGCTGTCGCCCATGGAGCGCTCGCAGCTGGTGAAGCAGGGCGTGCCGGCGCGCGAGGTGGTGGCGCTGGCCGACGCCATGGCGGTGCCGCGCGACCAGCTCATGCGCGTGCTGGGGCTGGCGCGCTCCACCGTGGAGCGCAAGATCGCCCAGCGCGGCCCGCTGTCGCAGCACGAGAGCGAAAAGATGGTGGGCATCGAGCGCCTGATCGGCCAGGTCGACGCCATGGTGCGCGAGGCCGGCGAAGCGCCCGACGACTTCGACGCCGCGCACTGGTTCGCCCGCTGGATGGCCGACCCGGTGCCCGCGCTCGGCGGCCTGGCGCCGCAGGAACTGCTCGACACCGCCGATGGCCGCGAGGCCATCAGCACGCTGCTTTATCAGATGAAATCGGGCGTGTATGCATGACACCCCCTGAGTCGCTTCGCGCTTTCCCCCTCTGCGGCGCCAGGGGGACAACGCCAGTGCCCGGCGCCGGCCCGGGCACGGCGTTCGCTGGCAAGGCCTGCTCCGCGGCCGCTGGCGTGGCGTGATCAAGCCCGCCTTGGCAACGCCTGAATGGCCATGACCGCCGCCACCGAATCCGGCACCGTCAGCGTCTGGCGCATCGCCACCGACACGCCCGACTACACCGCCGACGACCTGAGCGGCGCCGGCGCGCGCATCACCGGCGGCCGCTGGAACGCGCGCGGCACGCCCCTGCTGTACGCCAGCACCTCGCGCGCGCTGGCCTGCCTGGAGACGGTGGTGCACCTGGGCGGCGGCGTGGCGCTGCCGCTCAACCGTTACCTGGTGCGCATCGACGTTCCGGCCGCACTGTGGGCCGCGCGCACCGTGTTCGATGCCGACCAGCATGTCGGCTGGGATGCCTTGCCGGCGGGCCGCGTGAGCATCGCCTGGGGCACGGCCTGGGCGGCGCAGGGCGGCAGCCTGCTGGCGCAGGTGCCCTCGGTCATCGTCCCCGAAGAGCACAACCTGCTCATCAACCCCGCGCACCCGCAGGCCGGCAAGCTGCGCGTGGCCAAGCTGCGCCGCTGGCTGTACGACCCGCGGGCGCTGCGCCTGCCGCTGTGAGGCACGCGCGGGCTCCCTAGAATGCCCGCATGATCACCGCCGCACGCCCCCACGTTCTCATCGCCCGCGCCGTCTTCCCCGAAGTCGTCGACAAGCTCCGCCAGCATTTCGAAGTCGAGGCCAACGCGGCCGACGACATCTGGCCACGCGAGGAGCTGATCCGCCGCCTGCAGGGCAAGCAGGGCGTGTTCACCACCGGCAGCGAGCGCATCGACGCCGAACTGCTGGCCGCCTGCCCGGGCCTGAAGATCTGCGCCAACATGGCCGTGGGCTACAACAACTTCGACGTGCCCGCGATGACGGCCGCCGGCGTGCTGGCCACCAACGCCCCCGGCGTGCTGACCGAGACCACCGCCGACATGGGCTTTGCGCTGCTGATGGCCGCCGCCCGCCGCGTGGCCGAGGGCGAGCACTACCTGCGCGCCCGCAAGTGGGACCGCTGGGCCTACGACATGCTGATTGGCCAGGACGTGCACGGCAGCACGCTCGGCATCATCGGCATGGGCCGCATCGGCCAGGCGATTGCGCGGCGCGGTGCGTTGGGCTTCGGCATGAAGGTGATCTATCACAACCGCTCGCGCCTGCCCGCCGCCGACGAGGCCGCCGTGGGGGCCCGCTACGTGAGCAAGGAAGAATTGCTCAGGACCGCTGACCACGTGGTGCTCGTCGTGCCGTACAGCGCGGAATCGCACCACACCATTGGCGCCGCAGAACTGGCGCTGATGAAGCCTACCGCCACGCTGGTCAACATCGCCCGCGGCGGCATCGTCGACGACGCCGCGCTGGCCCAGGCCCTGCGCGAAGGCCGCATCGCCGCGGCAGGGCTGGACGTGTTCGAGGGCGAACCCAAGGTGCATCCTGATCTTTTGACAGTGCCCAACGTGGTGCTCACCCCGCACATCGGCAGCGCCACCGTGCCCACGCGCAAGGCGATGGCGAATCTGGCGGCGGACAACCTGATCGGCTACCTGGCGCAGGGCAGGGCGGTGACGCCGTTGAATCCTGAAGTCATCGGTGCATGAGCGGGGTTTCAAGTCGTTTTGGCCGGCAGCGCCCGTCCAACAAGCGCGAGCAGCTATGTTTTTGTAGGATCGGGCTTGCCCGCGATGCGGCCTCCGCGCGGTGCGATACGCAGCATCGCGGGCAAGCCCGCTCCCACAATCCATGATCGTTTTCAGGCTGCGGCGCTGGTGTAGAGCGCGCGGCCAGCTATTGAATCAAGAGCATTCATGAATTCCGAACTCCCGCATGGCTGCCCTGGTTGGCGCTGGCCGGCCTGCTGATCAACGCGCTGCTGCTGGTGGTGCTGCTGCTGCGCCGCCCGCGCCGGCCCGACGACGTGGCGTCTCGCGGCGAGGTGCAGCAGCTCATCGGCGCGGCCGTGGGCCAGCACGGCGAGCGGCTCGAGCGCGAGCTGCGGCAGGAGATCGGCGGCAGCGCGCGCGAGGGCCGGCAGGAGCTGGCGCATTCGCTGGCCACGTTTCAGGACGCGGTGGTGCGCCAGGGCGCCGAAGCCAACCGCACGCAGAACGCGCAAGTCGATGCGCTGGCGGCGCAGCTCACGCAGCTGCGCGGCACGCTGGGCGACACGCTGGTGGCGCAGCTGCAGGCGCTGGGCTTGTCGATGGCACAGCAGGCGCAGGAAACCACGCGCACACAGAACGCGCAGATCGACGCCTTCGCGCAGCAGCTGGCGCACCTGCGCGGCTCCTTGAGTGAAACGCTGACGCAGCAGCTGCAATCCTTGAGCGAAACCAACGCCCGCCGCATGGCGGAGGTGCGCGCCACGCTGGAGCAGCAACTGGCGCAGCTGCAGGCCACCAACACCGCCAAGCTCGACGAAATGCGCCAGACCGTGGACGAGAAGCTGCAGTCGACGCTGGAGGCGCGCCTGGGCGAGAGCTTCAAGCAGGTGGCCGACCGGCTGGAGCAGGTGCACAAGGGCCTGGGCGAGATGCAGACGCTGGCGCAGGGCGTGGGCGACCTGAAGCACCTGCTGAGCAACGTGAAGAACCGCGGCACCTTTGGCGAGGCGCAGCTGGGGACATTGCTGGAGCACGTGTTCGCGCCCGAGCAGTACGCGGCGCAGGTGTGCACGCGCCCGGGCAGCCGCCATTTGGTCGATTTCGCCATCCGCCTGCCGGGCCGCGGTGCTGCGGCTTCAGGCGCATCGGAGCCGGTCTGGCTGCCGATCGATGCCAAGTTCCCGAACGAGGACTACGAGCGCCTGCTGGACGCACAGCAGCGCGCCGACGTGGCGGGCGCCGAGTCGGCGGCCAAGGCGCTGGAGGCGCGCATCCGGCTGGAGGCGCGCGGCATGGCCGAGAAGTACGTCGAGCCGCCGCACACCACCGACTTCGCCATCCTGTTTCTGCCCACCGAGGGCCTGTACGCCGAGGTGCTGCGCCGCCCGGCCTGATGGAGGCGCTGCAGCGCGAGCACCGCGTGACGCTGGCCGGGCCGACCACGCTGCTGGCGATGCTCAATTCGCTGCAGATGGGCTTTCGCACGCTGGCGCTGGAAAAGCGCAGCAGCGAGGTGTGGCAGGTGCTGGGCGCGGTGAAGACCGAGTTCGGCAAGTTCGGCGACGTGCTGGCGCGCGTGAAGACCCAGACCCAGACCGTGCTGAACACGCTGGACGCGGCGCAGACGCGCACCAACGTGATGAACCGCGCGCTGAAGAAGGTGGAGGCGCTGCCGGATGGCGAATCGCAGGCGCTGCTACCGGGGTTGGGGGAAGAGGAGGCGGATGGGTGAATGGGGCGGTGGTGCTGAGGTGGCGCTTGTTCGCGGCTTCCGCCGCTCCTACGGCGCATGAGATGCAGGAGCGGCGGAAGCCGCGAATCTCAAACCCAGATCGCATCCCAATGCGAGTAGTCGCCTGCCCGCGCCACCAGACCCGCGCGCACCGGGTTGGCGACCAGATAGCGCGCGGCGGCGCGCAGATCCTCGTCGCGTCGCAGGGCGTGGTCGTGAAAGCCGGCTTGCCACAGGGCTTGTCCCGCGTATCCACGGGCTTGCTGAACCGCTCTCGCTGAACTGGCCTTGAACTGACCCACGGCCTGCGACAGGGTGCCGTGTTCCAGCCGCAGCAGCCAATGCAGGTGGTCGGGCATGAGCACGTAGGCCAGCGTCTGGCATCGGCCCAGCGCATCGCTTTTCTGCAGTTCACCGATGGTCAGGCGCGCCAGTCAGAAATCGGCGAAAACTTGCTCGCGCCTGCGTGTGACGGTGGTGATCTGGTAGACGTAGCCCGGATAGCTGAAGCGGCCCCGGCGCAAGGCATGGGCGTGAGCGGGCATGGGCTGTGCAGGGCGTTTTGTAGGAGCGGCGGAAGCCGCGAAGGGGCGGGTATCGAGGAAGCCCCATTCGCGGCTACCGCCGCTCCTACAGGCAGGAGGGGGGGGAGTTATTCGATTTCGGCGATCAGCTCGATCTCGACGCAGGCCTCCATCGGGATCTGCGCCACGCCGAACGCACTGCGGGCGTGCTGGCCGCGTTCGCCAAACACCTCGCCCAGCAGTTCGGAGCAGCCGTTGGTGACGAGGTGCTGCTCGGTGTAGTCGGGCGTGCTGTTGACCAGGCTCATCACCTTGACGATGCGCTTGACGCGGTTCAGGTCGCCCACGGCGGCGTGCAGCGTGCCCAGCAGGTCGATGGCCACGGAGCGGGCGGCCTGGGCGCCCTCCTCGGTGGTGATGTTGTGGCCCAGCTTGCCCACCCAGGGCTTGCCTTCGTGGCGCGCGATGTGGCCCGACAGGAACACCAGCTTGCCCGTCTGCACGAAGGGCACGTAGGCGGCGGCGGGGGTGGAGACGGGCGGCAGCTGGATGCCGAGCTGCTGGAGTTTGTCGTAGAGGCTCATGGTCAGCGGAAGGGGTCGGTTGGAAGAGGGGCGCCTCGGCCAGCGAGGCGGCGTCGCAGGGTTCCACTGTAACGCCCACATCCAGCTCGTGGCCCGCGCCGCCGTGGATGACGCCGCGCATGGGCGAGATGTCGGCGTAGTCGCGGCCCACGGCCAGGCGCACGAAGTCCTCGCCCGGCGCGCCCCAGCCGTGGCGGTCGTTGGTCGGGTCGAGGTCGTACCAGCCGTGGCCGCCGTGCTGCGCGGCCACGTCGGGCAGGAACACGGCCACCCAGGCGTGCGACGCATCGCTGCCCCCAGGCGCGGCTGGCCGGGCGGCGGCTGGGTGAGCAGGTAGCCCGACACGTAGCGCGCCGGCAGGCCCAGCGAGCGCAGGCAGGCCAGCATGACGTGGCTGAAGTCCTGGCACACGCCGCGGCGCTGCGCCAGCGCCTCGGCGGCGGGGGTGTTGATCTCGGTGCTGCGGCTGGCGTAGGTGAAGTCCTGGTGCACGCGCTGCATCAGCTCGCGCGCGGCGTCGATCAGCGGGCGGCCGGGCGGGAAGGACGGGCGCGCGTAGTCGGCGAACACCTCGCCTGGGTGCACGTAGTGCGATGGGTAGATGAATTCGGCCGCCGGATGCCACTCGGCCCCCACGTGGTAGACGAAGCTGTCGCGCACGGCATCCCAGGCAAGGGTGCTGCCGACGGGATCGGGCGCGTGGGTCTCGACCAGGCTGCTGGCGCGCACCAGCAGCTCGTCGTGCGGGCTGGCGATCTCGAAGAAGGTGCGTACGTTGCGGTAGATGTCGAGCGATTCGGTGATCGAGGCGGGCTGCGGGTGCACCTGGAGCCGGGCGTCGAGCCGGTCCTGGCAGCGCGTGGGCGGCGGCGTCAGGTGCGTCATGTGCACCGCGGTGAGCACGGGCGGCTCGTAGCGGTAGCGGGTGTCGTGGGTGATGCGCAGGCGCATGTCGGTCTCCGCTCAGGCGCCCACGCTGCGGCCCACCTCGGCGGTGTGGGTGAAGTGGCGCAGGCTGATCTCGTTGGAGAGCTGGCCGCCGACCTGCATGAAGTGCGCCAGTAGCGCCTGCAGATGGATGAAGTCGCCAATGTGGTCGGACTCGCACAGCGTGGTCAGGTCGTCGGGCCCCGGGTTGCGCAGGCGTTGCGACAGGTCTTCCAGCGGGTGCGGGTCGTTGGCGTGCAGGCGCCCCAGCTGCCCGCGCAAGCGCTGCACCACCCAGCCGAGCGAGCGCGGGTTCTGGTGGTTCAGCACCACGTGCTCGATCAGCGCCGCCATCGAGCGGCTGCGCTGGTGGCGCGCATGGAAGGAGATGGTGGAATCGAACAGGTCCAGCACCACGCCGTGGCCGGCCGCGTCGTGCACGGCGTTGGTGTAGAAGCCGCGCGACAGCGCCTCCGACAGCCAGCTCAGGCGCTCGATCTGGCGGCCGATGGTCATCAGGCGCCAGCCGTCGTCGCGCCACATGCGGTCCTGCTGCGCGCCGGTGACGGCCGCCAGCGTGCGCGACAGCTGGCCCAGCGCGTGCAGGGCGTCGGCCTCGGCCAGGGTGGCGCTGCCGCGCAGCGGGCGCATTCCTGCGCAAAGCGGTTCTCGGCCAGCTTGATGAAGCTCCAGTGCTCGGGCGACAGGCGCTCGCGCAGCGCCGTGGCGGCCAGGCGCAGCTTGCGCAGGGCGTGGCCCACGCTCGGCAGGTCGGGGTCGGCCAGGTGCTGGATCAGTTGGCGCTCGAACTCGGCGCAATCCTGCAGCGGCGTGGGCGCGCACTGGGGCACCAGGCCGGCCGATTCGGCCAGCTGGCCCAGCCACATCAGCTGGGCGATGGAGGGTTCTTCCTCGCCATGCAGCGCGCCCAGCGTGATGCGCGCCAGGCGGGCGCTGTTCTCGGCGCGCTCGGTGTAGCGGCCGAGCCAGAACAGGTTCTCGGCCGCGCGGCTGGTGACCAGGCGCTCGCGCTGCACCAGCGCGGTGTCGGTGGGGTGATGCCGACCAGCGTGCTGTGGTCGAAGTCGGGCGCTTCCTGCGCCGGCTCCTCGCCCAGCACCCAGGTGTCGGCGCTGCTGCCGCCCAGCGCCATGGTGGCCAGGCCGGCGCTTTCGCCCACCAGGCGCGTCATGCCGCCGGGCAGCACGCGCCAGGCGCCGGCGCCGTCGGTCAGCGCGAACACGCGCAGGATGGCCGCGCGCGGCACGACGCCGGGCTGCGGGCCGCTCTGCCAGGTCGGCATCTGCGACGGCGGCAGGTAGGCCTGCACGGTGTGCTCTTCGGGCCGGCGGCGGATGCTGTCGGCCCAGGAGGCCAGCACCTCGTCGCTCATCAGCGGGCCCACCCCGGCCCGGAAGGTGCCGCGGCTGGTGGACCAGGGGTAGGTGGGCTTGATGACGCACTGGCCCAGCTGCGGCAGCACGTCGCGCAGGGCGGCCGGCTCGCCGCACCACCAGGTGTGCAGGGCGGGCAGCAGCAGTTCCTCGCCCAGCAGCTCGCGCCCCAGGGCCGGCAGAAAGCCCAGCAGCGCGCTGGATTCGAGAAAGCCCGCGCCCGGTGCGTTGGCCACCATCACGTTGCCGGCGCGCACCGCCTGCAGCAGGCCGGGCACGCCCAGGCGCGATTCGGGGCGCATTTCCAGCGGGTCGAGGAAGGCATCGTCCACCCGCTTGATGACGCCGTGCACCGGCTGCAGGCCGTGCAGCGTCTTCAGGTACAGGCGCTGGTTGCGCACCGTCAGGTCGCCGCCTTCGACCAGCGTGACGCCCAGGTAACGCGCCAGGTACGAATGCTCGAAGTAGGTTTCGTTGTACGGCCCCGGCGTCAGCAGCACGATGTGCGAATCGGCGCCGGGCGCCATGGCCTTCAGCGTCTTGATGAAGCCGCGGTAGGTGTCGGCCAGGCGGCGCACGTTCATGGCTTCGAACGCGTCGGGGAACTGGGTGGACACGGCCGAGCGGTTTTCCAGCAGATAGCCCAGGCCCGAGGGCGCCTGCGTGCGCTGCGACACCACCCACCAGAAGCCCCTGGGCCCGCGCGCCAGGTCGAACGCCACCATGTGCAGGTGCTGGCCACCCACCGGCGGCACGCCGTGCATGGCGCGCAGGTAGTCGGGGTGGCCCTGCACCAGCGCGGCGGGCAGCAGGCCGTCCTTCAGCAGGCGGCGCGGGCCGTAGATGTCGGCCATCACAGCCTCGAGCACGCGCACGCGCTGCAGCACACCGGCCTCGATGTGCGCCCAGTCGTCGGCCGGGATCAGCAGCGGGAACAGATCCAGCGGCCAGGGTCGCTGCAGGTTGGCCTCGTCGGCGTAGACGTTGTAGGTGACGCCGTTGTCGCGCAACTGGCGCGCCAGGCGCGTGGCGCGGCGGTTCAGCTCCTGCGGGTCGCCGAGGTCGAAATGGCGGAAGAACTCCTTCCAGGCCGGCGTCAGCGGCAGCGCGCCGGGCGCCGGCACCGCGGCACCCGCGTCGGCGGCCAGCGCAGGCCGGGCGTGCAACTCGTCGAAGTGGGGGTGTCGGCCAGCGGAAACAAGGGGCTGGCCGAAGACAGGGGCGCCGTGGCGGGCAGATCCGGTGCGTTCATCCTCGGTGGAGGCAGTCAACCTCGTGTCATTGTCGCATCCGCACCGCCGTGGTGCGCCGCAGGTCGAGCGTGCACGGAAATTCGCGGCTGCCGGGCAGGGCCAGCGCGGCAGGCGGCGCGGCCGCGCGCCCCGCCGTGTGCCCCATGGGCGCAAAGCGGGCCAGGCGCCGGCTTTCGGCCTCGTAGGCATTGATGGGAAAGCTGTCGTAGCTGCGCCCGCCGGGGTGCGCCACGTGGTAGCGGCAACCGCCCACCGAGCGGCCGTTCCAGGTGTCGAACACATCGAACACCAGCGGCCCGTGCGGCTGGATGGTGGGGTGCAGCGCCGACCAGGGGTTCCAGGCCTTGAAGCGCACGCCGCAGGCGTATTCGCCCTCGGTGCCGAGCGGCTGCAGCGGCAGGGCCTGGCCGTTGCAGGTGAGGGCGTAGCGGCTGTCGTTGAAGCCCGTCACCCGCAGCTGCAGGCGCTCCAGCGATGAATCGACATAGCGCGCCGTGGCGCCGCCGGCGCTTTCCTCGCCCATCACGTGCCAGGGCTCCAGCGCGTTGCGCAGCTCCAGCTGCATGCCCAGCAGCTGCACGTCGCCGACGAAGGGAAAGCGGAACTCGAAATGCGGCGCGAACCAGGCGTCGTCGAAGGCGAAACCGGCCTCGCGCATGTCGCGCATCACGTCGGCGAAGTCGGCCTGCACCCAGGCGGGCAGCATGAAGCGGTCGTGCAGCTGCGTTCCCCAGCGCGTGGCGGGCGCGCGGTACGGCTGGCGCCAGAAGCGCGCCACCAGCGCGCGCATCAGCAACTTCTGGGCGATCGACATGCGGGCGTGCGGCGGCATCTCGAAGGCGCGCAGCTCCAGCAGGCCCAGGCGGCCGGTGGGACCTTCGGGCGAATACAGCTTGTCGATGCAGAACTCGCTGCGGTGCGTGTTGCCGGTGACGTCGATCAGGATGTTTCGCAGCGTGCGGTCCACCAGCCACGGTGGCATCGCGTCACCCTGTTCCTCACTTGCCCGGTGGATTTCCTGCAGCGCGATTTCCAGCTCGTAGAGCTGGTCGTTGCGCGCCTCGTCCACGCGCGGCGCCTGGCTGGTGGGGCCGATGAACAGGCCGCTGAACAGGTACGAGAGCGACGGATGGTTGTGCCAGTAGAGCAGCAGGCTGGCAGCAGATCGGGCCGGCGCAGGAACGGGCTGTCGGCCGGCGTGGCGCCGCCCAGCACGAAGTGGTTGCCGCCGCCGGTGCCGGTGTGGCGGCCGTCGACCATGAACTTCTCGGCCGACAGGCGCGATTCGAACGCCGACTGGTAGAGGAACTCGGTGTTGTCCACCAGCTCGCGCCAGTGGTGCACGGGCTGGATGTTGGCTTCGATCACGCCGGGGTCGGGCGTGATCTGTAGCATCTTCAGGCGCTTGTCGCGCGGCGGCGGGTAGCCCTCCAGCACCACCGGTAGCTGCAGCTGCTCGGCCGTGGCCTCGATGGCGGTGACCAGTGCCAGGTAGTCGTCCACCTCGTCCAGCGGCGGCATGAAGATGTAGACGATGCTCGACTGGCCGGGCTTCAGCGCGTACTTCTCGACCGCCGCCTGGTGCGCGCTGCGCGCGGCGCGTTTGGCGTCGGCGGCCTCGTCGTCGCCTTCGATCTCGGGCAGTTCGGCATCGGCGGTGTGCGAACGCACCGGGTCGCGCACTTCCACGCACAGCGCGGTGCGCGGCACCCAGCGGGCCGACTCGTGGCGGCGCGGTTCGCGGTCCTCGGGGTCGTGCGCCCCGAAGGCTCGTCTTCGGCAGCGGCCAGCGCGTCATTGTCGGCATCGTCGGCATACGGGTCCTTGGGGAAGGCCTTGGGCAGGTCCTCATCGGCCACCCAGGGCAGGCTGTTCAGCGGCAGCCTGAAGCCCATGGGCGAATCGCCCGGCACCAGCACCAGCCGGTTGTCGCGGAACCACCAGCGGCTGGTGAGCCAGCGCGGGCGTTCGGCCCCGGCGGGCTGGGCCGGCCGATCCGGCGCGTGCGCCAGCTCGGACGTGCTGCGCAGCGGCAGCAGCCAGCCGACCACCTTGTCCAGCCCCTGCGTGAACACGCGGCGCAGGCGCGCGCGCTCGGCCTCGTCGGCCAGGCGGCTGTCGAACGGGTCGACGTTGATCGGCAGGCGACGCTCGGCGGCGATGTAGTGCCAGGCGTCTTCGTAGGCGGGCGCGATGGCGGCCGTGCCCACGCCCAGCCGTTCTGCGAGCGCGCGGATGAAGCGCTCGGCGTCCTCGGGCCGGGCCTGCTGCGGCTGGCGCTCGTCGGCCTGCAGCGCGGGGTTGCGCCACAGCGGCTGGCCGTCGGGGCGCCAGAACAGGCTGAGCGCCCAGCGCGGCAACTGCTCGCCGGGGTACCACTTGCCCTGGCCCAGGTGCAGCAGGCCGTTGGGGCCGTAGCGCGCCTTCAGGCGGTGCAGCAGGTCGAGCGCGAACACGCGCTTGGTGGGGCCCAGCGCGGCGGTGTTCCACTCCGGCCCGTCGCGGTCGTCGATGCCGACGAAGGTGGGCTCGCCCCCATGGTCAGGCGCACGTCGTCGGCCTGCAGCTGCAGGTCCACCGCGTCGCCCAGCTGCAGGATGTCGGCCCATTGCGCGTCGCTGTAGGGCAGGGTGACGCGCGGCGATTCGTGGATGCGGGTGACCGCCATGTCGTGGCGGAACTCCACCCGTGCGTCGTCCACCAGCCCCTCGATGGGCGCCGCGCCCGAGGGCTGCGGCGTGCAGGCCAGCGGGATGTGGCCTTCGCCCGCCAGCAGGCCCGATGTGGGATCGAGCCCCACCCAGCCGGCGCCGGGCAGGTACACCTCGGCCCAGGCGTGCAGATCGGTGAAGTCGACCTCGGTGCCGCTGGGGCCGTCGAGCGATTTCTGGTCGGCCTTCAACTGGATCAAGTAGCCCGACACGAAGCGCGCCGCCAGCCCGCAATGGCGCAGCAGCTGCACCAGCAGCCAGCCCGAGTCGCGGCACGAGCCGCTGGCCTTGTGCAACGTCTGCTCGGGCGTCTGCACGCCGGGCTCCAGACGGATCAGGTAGCCAATGTCGTGCTGCAGGCGCTGGTTGAGCCCGACCAGGAAGTCGATGGTGCGCTGCGGGCTGCGGTCGATGCCGGCCACGTAGTGGTTGAACAGATCGCCCTGTGGCGCCCGCGCCAGGTACGGTGCCAGCTCTTCTTTCAATAGCGGGTCGTAGTCGAACGGGAACTGCTCGGCGCCCGGCTCGAGGAAGAAGTCGAACGGGTTGTACACCGCCATCTCGGCCACCAGGTCGACCGTGACCTTGAACTCGGTGGTCTTGTCGGGAAACACCAGCCGCGCCTGCCAGTTGGCGAACGGATCCTGCTGCCAGTTGATGAAGTGCTGGGCGGGCTCGATCTTGAGCGAATACGAGATGATCCTGCTGCGGCAGTGCGGGGCCGGGCGCAGGCGCACCACCTGGGGGCCCAGTTGAACGGGCCGGTCGTAGCGGTAGTGGGTGACGTGGTGAAGTGCGGCGTGGATGGACATCCGGGCTCTGCCTTGGCGTGGGTTACAAACCATCCTAGCAAGCGGCAGGCCAGCGGCGGGTAGGCCATCGCCCCGAATCATTATCAGAACGAAATAGGCTTCCAGAGCGCTTGCAGAAATCGCTGACAGCTCCTGAAATAATAGTGAACGATGGCGTTCGACGTGCATGAAGGCAGCACCGGGGCAGCGACCCTGCGCTGGCGCGGGCAGGCGCTGGCGGCGGCGCTGGCGGGCTGGGTGCTGGGCACGGCGCTGCAGTTGCAGCAGGGCGCGCTGTGGCCGGCCGGGCGCTACCTGGCGCTGGCGATGGCCGCTGGCGCCGTGGTGGTGCTGGCGCTGTGGCATCGGTCGCGCCGCCCGGTGGCTGGCGCGGCGTTGCTGTGGCTGCTGGCGGCGGCGCTGGCCGCGTTCGCCGTCACCGGCGGGCGCGCGCAGCACCGGCTGGCGCAGCAGCTGGCGCCGGCGCTGGAGGGGCGTGACGTGGTGCTGGTGGGCACCATCGCCCGCATGCCGCAGCGCAGCGCGGTGGGCTGGCGCTTTCGCTTCGACGTCGACGAGGCGCGGCTCGACGGCGCCGCGGTGCGCCTGCCGCCGCGGGTGCAGCTGGCCTGGTACGGCTCGGTCAGCACGGCCGACGAAACCGATGCCGCCCGGCCGCTGGCCGCCGACCTGCGCGCGGGCGACCGCTGGCAGCTCACGGCGCGGCTGAAGGCGCCGCACGGCAACCAGAACCCGCACGGCTTCGACTACGAGCTGTGGCTGTGGGAGCAGGGCCTGCGCGCCACCGGCTACGTGCGCACCGGCCCGCGCGATACGCCGCCGCGCCGGCTGGCGGTGGGCGGCTGGTCGGTCGAGCGCTGGCGCCAGTCGGTGCGCGACCGCATCCTGGGCGGTGCCAACGCGCAAGACGCCGACGCGCGGCGCTTTGCCGGCATCGTGGCGGCGCTGGTGACGGGCGACCAGAACGTGATCGAGCGCGCCGACTGGGACGTGTTCCGCGCCACCGGCGTGGCGCACCTGATGAGCATCTCCGGCCTGCACATCACCATGTTCTCGTGGCTCGCTGTGGCGCTGGTGGGGGCGTTGTGGCGGCGGCTGGGGCGCTGGGCCGGCAGCGCGCGCTGGAACCCTGCCTGTGGCTGCCGGCGCCCACGGCGGCGCTGGTCGGCGGCGTGGCGCTGGCGGCGGGCTACGCGCTGTTCAGCGGCTGGGGCGTGCCGGCGCAGCGCACGGTGCTGATGCTGGCAACCTTCGCGGGGCTGCGGCTGTCGGGCCTGCGCTGGCCCTGGTGGCTGACCTGGCTGCTGGCCTGCGCCGTGGTGCTGGCGGCGGACCCGTGGGCGCTGCTGCAGGCCGGGTTCTGGCTCAGCTTCGTCGCGGTGGCGATCCTGTTTGCTACTGATTCAAGAGCTTCTGGCGCCCGTGGGGCGGGCGCTGGAGGCCAATTTTTCATCAAACTTCTGCGCGAGCAATGGGTGGTCACACTGGCGCTCACGCCGCTGTCGCTGATCCTGTTCGGGCAGGCCTCGGTGGTGGGCCTGCTGGCAACCTGCTGGCGATTCCGTGGGTGACGCTGCTGGTCACGCCGCTGGCGCTGGCGGGGGTGCTGTGGGCCCCGCTGTGGCAAGCCGCGGGCTGGGCGCTGGCGCCGCTGGCCTGGGTGCTGCAGGCCCTGGCCGCGTGGCCGTGGGCCAGCGTGCAGATGGCGGCGGCGCCGCTGCTGCCGGGCGTGGCCGCCGTGGCCGGCGGTGTGCTGCTGGCGCTGCGCTGGCCGTGGCCCTGGCGTCTGGCCGGCGTGCCCCTGCTGCTGCCGCTGCTGCTGTGGCAGCCGGCGCGCCCGCCCGCGGGCCAGTTCGAGCTGCTGGCGGCCGACGTGGGGCAGGGCAGCGCCGTCGTCGTGCGCACCGCCGGCCACACGCTGCTGTACGACGCCGGCCCGCGCTATTCGCTGGAGAGCGATGCCGGCCACCGCGTGCTGGTGCCGCTGCTGCGCGCTTTCGGCGAGCGGGTGGACATGCTGCTGCTGAGCCACCGCGACAGCGACCACGTCGGCGGCGCCCGCGCCATCCTGGCCACGCAGCCGGGGGCCAGCGTGCTGTCGTCCATCGAGGACGACCACGAGCTGCAGGGCACGCGCCCTGCCATGCGCTGCCAGGCCGGGCAGCAATGGACGTGGGACGGCGTCGAGTTCAGCGTGCTGCACCCCGACGCCGCCGACTACGCCACCGCAGCCAAGTCCAACGCGCTGAGCTGCGTGCTGCGCGTGCGCGCCGGCGCGCGGGTGGCGCTGCTGGTGGGCGACATCGAGACCGCGCAGGAGCTGCGGCTGGCGGCCCGCCACGACGACCTGCGCGCCGACGTGCTGCTGGTGCCGCACCATGGCAGCCGCACCTCGTCGTCGGCGCCGTTCATCGACGCCGTGCAGCCGCGCTGGGCTCTGGTGCAGTCGGGCTACCGCAACCGCTTCGGCCACCCGGCGCCGGCGGTGCTGGCGCGCTATGCCGAGCGCGGGGCGCGGGTGGTCGATTCGCCCCGTTGTGGTGCCATGCGCTGGCACAGCGGGCGCCCCGACGTGGTGCGCTGCCAGCGCGACGAAGCCCGGCGCTACTGGCACCACGAACCGATGCCGCCCATCGGCGGGCGCTGACGCCGCGCTGGCCCGCGCCTTGCTATCCTTGATCGGTTGGGACTGGATTGGAGGTCGTGGTCATGCACCCGTTCGATGAGATGTATGAAACCCTGGCGGAGGCCGGGACCGCTGGGCATGGCGACGAGGCTGGCCGCCCCATCCGCCCGCACTACCAGGCCTATGCCGGCTGGCTGCGCGCGCAAAGCCACGACGCCATGCGCGCGCGCCGCGACGAGGCCGAGATGATCTTCCGCCGCGTCGGCATCACCTTCGCCGTCTACGGCGCCAAGGACGAGGACGGCGCCGGCACCGAGCGGCTGATTCCGTTCGACCTCATCCCGCGCATCATCCCGGCCGACGAATGGGCCATGTTGGAGCGCGGCCTGGTGCAGCGCGTGACGGCGCTCAACCGCTTCGTCCATGACGTCTACCACGGGCAGGAGATCCTGAAGGCCGGCCTGATCTCGGCCGAGCAGGTGCTGCGCAACAGCCAGTACCGCGCCGTGATGCAGGGCGTGGCGGTGCCCAACCAGATCTATTCGCACATCGCCGGGGTCGACATCGTGCGCGCCGGCAGCGAGGGCGGGCGCGGCCAGTACTACGTGCTGGAGGACAACCTGCGCGTGCCCAGCGGCGTGAGCTACATGCTGGAAGACCGCAAGATGATGATGCGGCTGTTTCCCGGCCTGTTCAGCCAGTACCGCGTGGCGCCCGTGGCGCACTACCCCGACCTGCTGCTGGAAACCCTGCGCGACAGCAGCCCCGCCGCCACCGCCAACCCCACGGTGGTGGTGCTGACGCCCGGCATGTACAACAGCGCCTACTTCGAGCACGCCTTCCTGGCGCAGCAGATGGGTGTGGAACTGGTGGAAGGGCAGGACCTGTTCGTGAAGGATGGCTTCGTCTACATGCGCACCACCGCCGGCCCGCAGCGCGTGGACGTGATCTACCGCCGCGTCGACGACGACTTCATCGACCCGCGGGTGTTCCGCCCCGATTCGACGCTGGGCTGCGCCGGCTTGATGGACGCCTACCGCGCCGGCCACGTGACCATCTGCAACGCCATTGGCACCGGCGTGGCCGACGACAAGTCGATCTACCCCTACGTGCCGAAGATGATCGAGTTCTACCTGGGCGAGCAGCCGATCCTGCACAACGTGCCCACCTACATGTGCCGCGACGCCGACGACCTGAAGTACGTCATGGCCAACATGCACGAGCTGGTGGTGAAAGAGGTGCACGGCGCCGGTGGCTACGGCATGCTGGTGGGCCCGGCCGCCAGCGCGGCCGAGATCGCCGAATTCCGCCGCGCCGTGCAGGCCCGGCCCGACGGCTACATCGCCCAGCCCACGCTCAGCCTGTCGAGCTGCCCGACCTATGTCGACAGCGGCATCGCCCCGCGCCACATCGACCTGCGGCCCTTTGTGCTGTCGGGCAAGGAGGTGCAGATGGTGCCGGGCGGTCTGACGCGCGTGGCGCTGAAGGAAGGCTCGCTGGTCGTCAACTCGTCGCAAGGCGGGGGACGAAGGACACCTGGGTGCTGGAGGAAGAGGCGGCAGGTTCGCAGCATCAGACCCAGTCGCAAGCCGGGCAGTCCCAATGGCAAAGCCAGTCACAAGGCTATTGAGCACCGCGGAGAAAAAATGCTGTCCCGCACCGCCGATCATCTCTTCTGGATGTCCCGCTACACCGAGCGGGCTGTTCTGTCCGCGCCAGCGGACAGGGTGCGCAGCACCACAACACCGCCGCGCGCGCCAGCGCGCCGGGGTTCGAGGCCTTACTGGAACTGACCCATGCTGTCCCGCACCGCCGACCACCTCTTCTGGATGTCCCGCTACACCGAGCGGGCCGAGAACACCGCCCGCATGCTCAGCGTGCACCACGACACCTCGCTGCTGCCGCAGTCGGCGGCGGTGTCGCAGCTCGGCTGGCTGGGCGTGCTGTCGCTCAGCGAGCTGCTGCCCGCCTATGCCGCGCGGCATGGCGAGGTCACGCCCGAGGGCGTGATGCGCTTCATGGTGCTGGACGAGGAGAATCCCGCCTCCATCCTGGCCTGCCTGAAGGCCGCGCGCGAGAACGCCCGCGCCGTGCGCGGCACGCTGACGACCGAGGTGTGGGAGACCCTGAACCAGACCTGGCTGGAGGGCCAGCGCCTGGCGCGCGAGGGCCGCTTCGCGCGCGATCCGGCCGAGTTCTTCGAATGGGTCAAGTTCCGCTCCAACCTGTCGCGCGGCGTCACGCTGGGCACCATGCTGCAGGACGAATCGTTCCACTTCCTGCGCATGGGCACCTTTCTGGAGCGGGCCGACAACACCGCGCGCATCCTGGACGTGAAGTTCCACGCCGTGGAAAGCGAGTTCTTCGGCAGCGCCAGCGAGCGCGATCTGGAGTACGACTTCTACCACTGGTCGGCCATCCTGCGCAGCGTCAGCGCGTTCGAGATCTACCGCCGCGTGTACCGCGACGTCATCGTGCCCGAGCGCGTGGCCGAACTGCTGATGCTGCGCGAGGCCATGCCGCGCTCGCTGCACCACTGCATGAGTGCCGTGATGGACAACCTGCGCCTGGTCGGCGCCGAGCCGCAGGGCGAAACCATGCGCCACGCCGGCCGCCTGCGCTCGGACCTGCGCTACGGCCACATCGACGAAATCCTGGCGACCGGGCTGCACGCCTTTCTGACGCAGTTCCTCGACCGCGTGAACCAGCTGGGCGCGCACATCAGCCGCGATTTCCTGGTGCCTTCGTTGGGGTAAGGCGCGTTTCCGCAGCGTTGGCCGGCTACTCCTTGTTTGATAGCTGGTTGCGCTTGCTGCATATTGATTTCAGAAGAAAATGATCTGAAATCCTTTCTGGGCGTGCGCACGCAGCTATCGTTCTTGAAGTTCAGCCCCGCATCGCCAGCATCACCTCCTGCCCCAGGTCGATCACCGACATGGCGTAGTAGCTGCTCCAGTTGTAGCGCGTGATGACGTAGAAGTTCTCGGTGCCGGCCACGTACTCGGGCTCGTTGCCGGGGCGGGCGGGGTCGCCGTTCTGCAGTTCGATCAGCGCGAACTTGCCGGGGTGCGACAGGCCGCCGTGCATCGGCAGCGCGCCCTTGGCGGCAAAGCTGTCGGCGCTGAAGGAGGGCAGGATGTCGGGTGCCAGCAAGGCGTCCATCTGCGCCTCGGGTGCCAGCCGCACCGGGTAGTGCGTGCGCAGGCCGGGCTGCCAGCCGTGGCCGACGAAGTAGTTGGCCACCGAGCCGATCACGTCGGCCTCGCTGTTCCACAGATCGATGCGGCCATCGCCGTCGTAGTCGATGGCGTACCTGACCCAGCTCGACGGCATGAACTGAGGCATGCCCATGGCGCCGGCGTAGCTGCCCAGGGGGTGAGCGGGTCCATGCCGGTGCGGTGGCTCAAGGACAGGAACTGCTCCAGCTCGTCCTGGAAGAAGGCCTGGCGCGCCTGCGCGCGCGGGTGCTGGGGCGGGAAGTCGAAGGTCAACGTGGCCAGCGCGTCGAGCACGCGGAAGTTGCCCATCACCTGGCCATAGATGGTTTCGACGCCGACGATGCCGACGACGATCTCGGGCGGCACACCGAACTGCGACTGCGCGCGGGCCAGCGTGGTGTGGTTGCGCTCCCAGAAGCGCACGCCAGCGCGGATGCGCACCGGGTCGATGAAGCGGCTGCGGTACACGCGCCAGTTCTTAGCCGTGCCGCGCGGCGCCGGCAGCATCAGGCGCGGTACGTTGGGCAGGAACACCGCCTGGCCGATCATGCCGCGCACCCACTCCGCCGGCAGGCCGCGCCGCGCCGCCAGGTCGTCGGCAAAGCGCATGGCATCCGCGCGCTCGGCGTAGTAGGTCTCGGGAGCCGGCTCGCTGCGCGCCCTTCTTGCACGATTTTGGGCGATGGACGGCGTGGATACGGCGCTAGCAGCTGCACAAAGTGTAGCAAGCAGGCGCCGACGGTCGAACAGGGGAAGGAGCGGACATGAAGAGTTTTAGCGCTGGCGCGGCCAGGCCATGCGTTGAAAGTCGCGCTGCAGTGTAGCGAGGCTGGCACTGCCCGCTGCGGCAGGTGCGTAACGAAGGCGCTCCAGCGCAAGCAGCCAGTCGGTGAGTTGCTGCCGCAGCTCGGGCGGCAGCGCGCTTTGCGATACGCGCTGCACCAGCGCGCGCGGCGGCGCCTGCGGCGGTGTGTCGATGCCGGCTTCGTCCAGCCGGCGGCGCGCGCGCGCCAGCAGGCGCAGCCAGGGTCGTGCTGGCTGCGCTCCCAGCGCGCCCAGGCGAAGCCGCCCAGCGCGGCGGCCGCCAGCAGGCCGGCGATGATGCGGGCCAGGTCCTGCCAGCTCGGGCTTTCGAAGCCCAGGTTCTTGAGCAGGTCGAACTGGCGGCTTTGCGTGTAGTTCAGCACCGACTGGTTCCAGCGGTTGTTCACGGCTTCCCAGGTGGCGCGCAACTGCGCCAGCAGCGTGGGGCTGAGCGTGCCGATGGCACCAGCGATGGCGCCATCCGGCGCGCGCAGACGTTGGTACTGGCCGATGCGGCCCGGCATCACCGAGCCCGTCGGGTCGATGCGTACCCAGCCGCGGCCTTCGAACCACACCTCGGTCCAGGCGTGGGCGTCGGCGTTGCGCACCGTCCAGTAGCCGTCCACGCTGTTCATTTCGCCGCCCTGAAAGCCGGTGACGATGCGTGCCGGCACGCCGGCGGCGCGCAGCAACACCACGAAGGCGGAACTGATGTGCTCGCAGAAGCCTTGTTTTGTGTCGAACCAGAACTCGTCGGCCGTGTGCTGGCCGTAGACGCCGGGCTCCAGCGTGTAGGTGTAGCCGCCGGTGCGCAGGCGCTCCAGTGAGGCGCGCACCACGGCGTCGGGGTCGCCGCCGGTGCTTTGCCGCAGCTCGTCGGCCAGCGCCAGGGTGCGCGGGTTGAAGCCGTTGGGCAACTGCAGATCGGCCGAAAAGTCGCGCCGCGGGCGCTGGTCCCAGCCTGTCAGCCCGTAGCGAAACTGCGGGTGGCTCTCGGCGCGGTAGCGCAGCAGGTCGGTGATGGGGCGGTAAGTCAGCCACTGCATGTCGGCCGTCATGCGGGCATGGCGGTTGGCGGGCAGTTGCAGCGGGGCGCCGGCCACGTCCAGCGTCAGCAGCCAGGGGCGGTTGCTGGGCTCCAGCGTGACCTCGTAGCGGATCGGCTCGCCGCTCACCTGCAGGTCGGCCGGGCCGGGGGCCAAGGCGGCGTCGAAGCCGTCGCCGCCGCCACGCGATGTCCAGTTGCGGCCGTCAAAGCGGGTCAGCACCGGGCCGCGGAAGTACAGCTCGCGCTGCGGCGGAGGCGCGCCGTCGAACTTGATGCGCATGGCAATGCCTTCGTCCAGCGCCAGCTCGGCGACGTTGCCTACCTGCATGCTGGACGACAGCCCGCTGCGCCCGGTGAGCGCATCGCTGGGAATGCCCCACAGCGGCGCAAAGCGCGGGAAGAACACGAACAGCGCAATCATCACCGGCGCGCCCGCCAGCGCCATCTTGCCGGCCACCCAGGCCGATTCACGCAGGCTGGGCTGGCCCACGGGCCGGTGCGCATTGACCAGCGCCGTCAGCAGGCCCAGCAGCGCCACCAGCATGGCGGCGGCCACGGGCAGCGACTGCGAGTAGAAAAAGTTGGTCAGCATGGCGAAGAAGCCGAGGAAGAAGATGACCAGCGCATCGCGCCGGGCGCGCAGTTCCATCGTCTTCAGCGCCAGCAGCATCACCACCAGCGTCACGCCGGCGTCGCGCCCCAGCAGCGTGCGGTGTGTGGCCCAGGTGGCGGCCAGCGTGACCAGCAGCAGCCCCACCAGCCACCAACGGCCCGGCAGCGGCCGGCCGTTCAGCGCCAGCCAGCCGCGCCACACCAGCACCGCCGCCGCCAGCACGCTGGCCCACACCGGCAGGTGGGCGACCTGCGGCAGGATGACCCAGGCCACCACGACCAGCAGGAACAGCGTGTCGCGCGTCTCGCGTGGCAGGTGGGCGAAGCGGCCCAGCAGCGAGGGCCGTGTCGGCGCGGCGGCAGCGGGGCTCAGCATGTGGCCAACGCCTCCAGGCAGCGCAGGCGCTGGGCCGGGCCGCTGGCCGGCTTGATCTCGATGCCGGGCAGGCGCAGGCCGTAGTCCAGCCCTTGCTCGTCGGCCAGCAGCACCCAGGCGGCCAGGCGCGAAAGGCGGCCTTCCACGTCCAGCCCACCGACGCGGGCGAAGTCCAGCCACAGCTCCTGCCGCTGCATGTGCAGCGTGTCGCGGCTGACCAGTTCATCCGACTTGGCGAACTTCTTCCACACGATCAGCTTCATCGGGTCGCCGCGCTGGTAGGCGCGCACGCCGTCGAACTCGCCCGAGGCGCGCGCACCGCCGGCCAGGCCCGCGCCCGAGCGCGGCTCACCGGGCGGCAGGGCCGGCGGCATGGGCTCTGGCGCCGGCCACACCAGCACCTGCGCAGCCGGGCGCCACACCGTCCAGACGCGGAAGGTGCCGAGCGGAAAGCGCGTCTCGGCCGTCAGCGTGGGCACGCGGTGCAAGCCGCGCCGCGCGGGCTTGAAGCTGACCTGGACCGTGGCCTCGCCCTGCGCCGGCACGTCGGCCCACGACCAGTGGTCGGTGTCGAGCAACGCCACGCCAATGGCATGGCGCGGTGTGCGGCGGGCGTTGACCAGCTTCACATCCAGCGTGGCCAGCCCGCCGGCGAACAGCGGCTGCGGCGGCAGCAGGTGCAGCCGCAGGCCGCGCAGCGTGCCGTGGCACACCACCATGCCGGCCGCCGCGCTGCCGGCCAGCAAAAGGTGAGCAGGTAGCCCAGGTTGAGTTGGTAGTTGATGCTGCCGATCAGCAGCACGATCAGCGTGCTGGCCAGCATCCAGCCGGCGCGGGTGGGCAGGATGTAGACGTTGCGCTGCGTCAGCAGCAGGCTGTCGGACAGCGGCAGCCGGTCGTGCCACCACCGGCGCACGCGCGCACTGGCGCGGGCGCGCAGGGCCCACCAGGGCAGGGCAGTGGCGGGGGCAGTGGTCATGGCAGGGATGGAGTCGGCACCGGGCGCGGAGGTTCAACGCGGGCGAATGAAGTTCAATAAAGATAGCTGTTCGCGCTCGTCATTCCTTGATTTCAGATGGTTTTGTCTTGAAATCAAGGTGTGATCAGCGCAAGCCACTATGAAAATAAAAGCATCAGGGCAGCGGCACCGCATCGATCATGGCCCGCACCTGCTCCACCGCGCCACGCCCGGCATCGCTGACGGGAATCATGCGGTGTGCCACGCACTGCGGCAGGATGGCCTGCACGTCGTCCGGCGCCACGTAGTCGCGCCCGGCGATCAGCGCCTGCGCCCGTGCGGCGCGCATCAGCGCGATGCCGGCGCGTGGCGACAGGCCCTGCAAGAACCAGCGGCCGTTGCGCGTGGCGGCGACCAGGTCTTGCACGTAGTCCAGCAGCGGCTCGGCCACGTGCACGCGGCCCACGGCCTGCTGCAGGGTGGCCAACTCCTGGGTGTTCAGCAGCGCCGGCAGCGTCTCCAGCATGTCGCGGCGGCCGTGGCCGGCCAGCAGTTCGCGCTCGGCGGCGCGCTCGGGGTAGCTCAGGCTGATGCGCATCAGGAAGCGATCCAGCTGCGACTCGGGCAACGCATAGGTGCCCAACTGGTCGTGCGGGTTCTGCGTGGCGATGACGAAGAACGGCCAGGGCAGGGCGCGCGTCTCGCCCTCCACGCTGACCTGCTTTTCTTCCATCGCCTCCAGCAGCGCCGACTGCGTCTTGGGGCTGGCGCGGTTGATCTCGTCGGCCAGCAGCACCTGCGCGAACACCGGGCCGGGGTGGAACACGAAGCGCTCCTGCCCGCGGTCGTACACCGACACGCCCGACAGGTCGCTCGGCATCAGGTCGGCCGTGAACTGCACGCGCGAGAACTGCAGCCCGAAGGTGCGCGCCAGCGCGTGCGCCAGCGTGGTCTTGCCCACGCCCGGCACGTCCTCGATCAGCAGGTGCCCACCCGCCAGCAGGCAGGCCACGCCGTCCTGCACCTGGCCCGGCTTGCCGACCATCACCGTGTTAAGCTGATCCAGAATGGTCTGGATTTTTCGTGTCACGTCCATGCAAGTAAGGTAACGGATATTCCATGCCGTATCGTGAAAAGAGGAGACCATCGTGGGTAAAACCGGGTATTTCACACATCCCGATTGCCGCAAGCATGAAATGGGTGCAGGGCACCCCGAATGCCCTGAGCGGCTTGACGCCATCGAAGACCGGCTGCTGATCACCGGCGTCAGCGATGCACTCGACCGGCGCGAGGCCACGCCCGCCGCCATGGGCGAATTGCTGCTGGCGCACGGCCGGCGCCACGTGGCCGCGCTGCGCGGCCTGAACGACATCCTGATCGAGGAAATGGACGCCGGCGGCCCCGACCGCTACTCGCTCGACCCCGACACCTCGATGAACCGCCACACCTACCGCGCCGCGCTGCTGTCGGCCGGTGCCGCCATCGACGCGGTGGACGCGGTGGTCACCGGCGAGCTGGAAAACGCCTTCTGCGCCACGCGCCCGCCCGGTCACCACGCCACGCGCAACCAGGCCATGGGCTTCTGCTTCTTCAGCAACGTGGCGGTGGCCGCCAAGTACGCCTGCGAGCGCCACGGCATGAAGCGCGTGGCCATCATCGACTTCGACGTGCACCACGGCAACGGCACCGAGGACATCGTGGCCGGCGACGAGCGCATCCTGATGTGCAGCTTCTTCCAGCACCCGTTCTACCCCGAGGGTGGCACGCTGAAGAACGACGCCAACCTCGTCAACTGCCCCGTGCCGGCCTACACCAAGGGCATGGACGTGCGCGAGCTGGTCGAGATGATGTGGATGCCGCGCCTGGAAGAACACCAGCCCGAGATGATCTTCATCAGCGCCGGCTTTGACGCCCACCGCGAGGACGACATGGGCCAGCTCGGCCTGACCGAGCAGGACTACGCCTGGATGACCGACCGCATCAAGTCGGTGGCGCAGCGCTTTGCCAAGGGCCGCATCGTCAGCTGCCTGGAAGGCGGCTACAACCTGTCGGCCCTGGCGCGCAGTGTGGAGGCACACCTGCGCGTGCTGGCAGATGTCTGAGTTTCAAGCCAGATTGGCCTGTAGCCGGCGTGGATGCTGCGCAGGCAGCTATTGAAAACACAGTGATCGTGAGGCCTTGAACATGAGCGATGCCGCTGCCGAAGTCGACACCCCGGTGCGCCACGAGCGCGATGCGCGCGGCGTGCACCGGCTGACGCTGAACACCCCGAAATCCTTCAACGTGTTGAGCGAAGCGGTGCTGACCGAGCTGCAGCGCCAGCTTGACCTGATCGCCGCCGACGAGGGCGCGCGCGTGCTGGTCATCGCCGCCGAGGGCAAGGCCTTCTGTGCCGGCCACGATCTCAAGCAGATGAAGGCCAGCCCGCAGCTCGACTACTACCAGCGCCTGTTCGCCCAGTGCAGCAAGATGATGCTGTCGCTGCTGAAACTGCCCGTGCCAGTCATCGCGCGCGTGCAGGGCCTGGCCACGGCGGCCGGCTGCCAGCTGGTGGCCCAGTGCGACCTGGCGGTGGCCGTGGATTCGGCGCGCTTCGGCGTCAACGGCATCGACGTCGGCCTGTTCTGCTCCACCCCAGCGTGCCGCTGGTGCGCAACATGCAGCCCAAGCAGGCCATGGAGATGCTGCTCACCGGCGGCTTCATCGACGCCGCCGAGGCCAGGGCGCGCGGCCTGGTCAACCGCGTGGTGCCGGCCGAACAGCTCGACGCCACGGTGGACGAACTCGTCGGTGCCGTCCTG
The DNA here is from genome assembly GCF_013423955.1 of Ottowia beijingensis. Classification (GTDB taxonomy): domain Bacteria; phylum Pseudomonadota; class Gammaproteobacteria; order Burkholderiales; family Burkholderiaceae_C; genus Ottowia; species Ottowia beijingensis. The sequence goes on from NZ_JACCKX010000001.1 coordinate 3,630,509, forward strand.
GCCAAGCCGCGCGAGGCCATTGCCACCGGCAAGCAGTTGTTCTACCAGCAGCGCGAACTCGGCATCGAGGCCGCCTACCAGCTGGCCGGCCAGACCATGGCCTGCAACATGATGTTCGACGCGGCGCAGGAAGGCGTTCAGGCCTTCATCGACAAGCGCGCGCCGGCCTGGCGCCAGGCCGCGGGTTGAGCACGCTGCCTATAATCAAAAAGCACGGTCGTGCGATTCGGCGCGCAGTGTCGCCGGGGCGATGCTGGCGGGCCGCAGCGGCGGGCACTGAACTAGAATGGATTTCAGGCCCGGCGCAACGCCCGGCACGCGAACAAACATCAACACAGGAGATTTCCAGATATGAAAGCACTCGTCGCCGTCAAGCGCGTGGTGGACTACAACGTCAAAGTGCGCGTGAAGTCCGACCAGACCGGCGTGGACATTGCCAACGTCAAGATGAGCATGAACCCCTTCGACGAGATCGCCGTCGAAGAAGCCGTGCGCCTGAAGGAAAAGGGTGTCGTCACTGAAATCATCGCCGTCTCCTGCGGCGACGCCAAGAGCCAGGAAACCCTGCGCACCGCCATGGCCATTGGCGCCGACCGCGGCATCCTGGTCGAGACCAGCGAAGAGCTGCAGCCCCTGGCCGTCGCCAAGCTGCTGAAAGCCGTGCAGGACAAGGAGCAGGCCCAGCTCATCATCCTGGGCAAGCAGGCCATCGACGACGACGCCAACCAGACCGGCCAGATGCTGGCCGCGCTGGCCGACCTGCCGCAAGCGACGTTTGCCAGCAAGGTCGAGATCGAAGGCGACAAGGCCAAGGTCACGCGCGAAGTCGACGGCGGCCTGGAAACCATCGCCATCGGCCTGCCGGCCGTCATCACCACCGACCTGCGCCTGAACGAGCCGCGCTACGTCACGCTGCCCAACATCATGAAGGCCAAGAAGAAGCAGCTCGACGTGATGAAGCCCGAGGACCTGGGCGTCGACGTCACGCCGCGCCTGAAGACCCTGAAAGTCTCCGAGCCGCCCAAGCGCGGCGCCGGCATCAAGGTGCCCGACGTGGCCACGCTGGTCGACAAGCTCAAGAACGAAGCCAAAGTGATCTGAACAAGAGGGTAGACAAGACATGACCGCACTCGTCATCGCCGAACACGACAACGCCAGCATCAAGGGCGCCACCCTCAACACCGTCACCGCCGCCGCAGCCTGCGGGGGCGACGTGCATGTGCTGGTCGCCGGCCACAACGCCGGTGCCGCCGCCGAAGCCGCATCGAAGATCGCCGGTGTGGCCAAGGTGCTGCACGCCGACAGCGAAGCCTTCGCCCACGGCCTGGCCGAGAACGTGGCCGCCCAGGTGCTGGCCGTGGCCGGAAACTACAGCCACATCCTGTTCCCGGCCACCGCCAGCGGCAAGAACGTCGCCCCGCGGGTGGCCGCCAAGCTGGACGTGGCCCAGATCTCCGACATCATCAAGGTCGACGGCCCCGACACCTTCGAGCGCCCGATCTACGCCGGCAACGCCATCGCCACCGTACAGAGCGCCGACGCCACCAAGGTCATCACCGTGCGCACCACCGGCTTCGACGCCGCTGCCGCCTCGGGCGGCAGTGCCGCGGTCGAGACCGTCAGCGCCACCGCCGACAGCGGCAAGAGCAGCTTCGTCGGCCAGGAAATCGCCAAGAGCGACCGCCCCGAGCTGACCGCGGCCAAGATCATCGTCTCCGGCGGCCGCGCCCTGGGCAGCGCCGAGAAGTTCAATGAAGTGATGACCCCGCTGGCCGACAAGCTGGGTGCCGCCATCGGCGCCAGCCGCGCCGCCGTGGATGCGGGCTACGCGCCCAACGACCTGCAGGTCGGCCAGACCGGCAAGATCGTGGCGCCGCAGCTGTACATCGCCGCGGGCATCTCGGGCGCGATCCAGCACCTGGCCGGCATGAAGGACAGCAAGGTCATCGTGGCCATCAACAAGGACCCCGAGGCGCCGATCTTCAGTGTGGCCGACTATGGGCTGGAGGCCGATCTGTTCACGGCGGTGCCGGAGCTGGTCAAGGCCCTTTGATCCGGGGCGCGCCCCGCTGGCCGGGGCGCCACCTGTTGTCTTGCAAGGGCATCGTGCGCGATGCCCTTTGTTTTCCGGAAGAACCCGTTTGAGGAGCGAGCAATGAGCTACAAGGCCCCCGTCAAGGACATGCTGTTCAACATCGAGCATCTGGCGCGCATCGATCAGGTCGCGCAGATGCCCGGCTTCGAGGATGCCGGCCTCGAGACCGCGCAGGCCGTGCTGGAAGAGTGCGCGCGCTTCAACGAGGAGGTGGTGGCGCCGCTCAACTTCGAGGCCGACAAGGCGCCCTCCAGCCATTCGGGCACCAGCGTCACCACCAGCAAGGGCTTCAAGGAAGCCTACAAGCAATACACCGAAGGCGGCTGGCAGGGCCTGCAGCACCCGGCCGATTTCGGCGGCCAGGGCCTGCCCAAGACCATCGGCTCGGCCTGCGGCGAAATCCTGAACTCGGCCAACCTGAGCTTTGCGCTGTGCCCGCTGCTGACCGACGGCGCCATCGAGGCGCTGCTGACGGCCGGCGGCGACGAGCTGAAGGCCACCTATCTCGAGAAGCTGATCTCCGGCGAATGGACCGGCACCATGAACCTGACCGAGCCGCAGGCCGGCAGCGACCTGGCCGCCGTGCGCTCGCGCGCCGAGCCGCAGCCGGACGGCACCTACAAGGTCTTCGGCACCAAGATCTTCATCACCTACGGCGAGCACGACATGGCCGACAACATCGTGCACCTGGTGCTGGCCCGCGTGCAGGGCGCGCCCGAGGGCGTGAAGGGCATCAGCCTGTTCGTGGTGCCGAAGTTCATGGTGAACCAGGACGGCTCGCTGGGCGATCGCAACGACGTCTACTGCGTCAGCATCGAGCACAAGATGGGCATCAAGGCCAGCCCCACCGCCGTGCTGCAGTACGGCGACCACGGCGGCGCCATCGGCTACCTGGTGGGCGAGGAGAACCGTGGCCTCGAATACATGTTCATCATGATGAACGCCGCGCGCTACGCCGTGGGCGTGCAGGGCATCGCCATTGCCGAGCGCGCCTACCAGAAGGCCGTGCAGTACGCGCAGGAGCGCGTGCAGAGCCGCCCGGTCGACGGCAGCGTGAAGGGCGCCGCCACCATCATCCACCACCCCGACGTGCGCCGCATGCTGATGACCATGCGCGCCCTCACCGAAGGCTGCCGCGCCATGTCCAGCGTGGCCGCCGCCGCCTACGACGCCGCGCACCACCACCCCGATGCGGAAGTGCGCAAGCAGAACCAGACCTTCTACGAATTCATGGTGCCGCTGGTCAAGGGCTACAGCACCGAGATGAGCCTGGAAGCCACCGACCTGGGCGTGCAGGTGCACGGCGGCATGGGCTTCATTGAGGAAACCGGCGCCGCGCAGTATTACCGCGACGCCAAGATCCTGACCATCTACGAAGGCACCAGCGCCATCCAGGCCAACGACCTGGTCGGCCGCAAGACGGCGCGCGACGGCGGCCAGACCGCCAAGGCCATTGCGGCGCAGATCGAGGCGACCGAGAAGGAACTGGCCGCCGGCAGCGCCGATGCACAGGCCGTCGCCCGCCGCCTGAAAGCCGCGCGCCAGGCCTTCATCGACGTGGTCGACTTCATCGCCGCGCAGGCCAAGGCCGACCCCAACGCCGCCTACGCCGGCAGCGTGCCCTACATGCTGCTGGCCGGCAACCTGGTGGCTGGCTGGCAACTGGGCCGCGCGCTGCTCGTGGCCGAGAAGGCGCTGGCCGGCGGCAGCAACGATGCCGGCTTCATGAAGGCCAAAATAGCCACCGCGCGCTTCTACGCCGACCACATCCTGACCCGCGCCCCCGGCACGCGCGACGCCATCGTGGAAGGCGCGGACAGCGTGATGGCGCTGCCGATGGACGCGTTCTGAGCGCCAGCCGGCGCCGCTTGAACGAGCGCTTGCTTCGATAACAGGAGCTGCTTGCGCCTTCTGCCATTGGTTTTCAAGTCGATTCGATGCTGAAATCCTTGATGGACGAGCGCAAGCAGCTATCAAAATAGCTTGACTATCAAGAAGTCCCAGATAGCGTTGTGGGAGCGGGCTTGCCCGCGATGAGGCGCCTCGTCGCCACGAACGCTTGATCGCGGGCAAGCCCGCTCCCACAACACTGCTGAGCCTTGTTGCCGATCAAGAAAAATAGATGACGGACAGGCCGCAACCTGCCCGTTCTCCCGCATCCACCCCTCCGCGAGAAAGCCACCATGTCGCGCCTGCCCCCGGTTCTGCAGCAACTGAAGTTTCCCGTCATCGGCTCGCCGCTGTTCATCATCAGCAACCCCAAGCTGGTGATCGCGCAGTGCACGTCCGGCGTGGTCGGCTCCATGCCGGCGCTCAACGCGCGGCCGGCGGCGCAACTCGATGAATGGCTGGCCGAGATCACCGAGGCACTCGCGGCCTGGGACAAGGCGAACCCCGACAACCCCGCCGCGCCCTTCGCCATCAACCAGATCGTGCACAAGAGCAACGACCGGCTGGAGCACGACATGCAACTGTGCGCCAAGTACAAGGTGCCCATCGTCATCACCAGCCTGGGCGCGCGCGAGGACGTGAACCAGGCCGTGCATGGCTGGGGCGGCGTGGTGCTGCACGACGTCATCAACAACGTGTTCGCGCACAAGGCCATCGAGAAGGGCGCCGACGGCCTGATCCCGGTGGCGGCCGGCGCCGGCGGCCACGCCAGCGCCAAGAGCCCGTTCGCCATGGTGCAGGAAATCCGCGAATGGTTCGACGGCCCGGTGGCGCTGTCGGGCGCCATCGCCTCGGGCGGCGCCATCCTGGCGGCGCAGGCGTGCGGGGCCGACTTCGCCTACATCGGCTCGGCCTTCATCGCCACCGAGGAAGCGCGCGCCGTGGATGCCTACAAGCAGATGATCTGCGACAGCGACTCCGACGACATCGTCTACAGCAATTTCTACACCGGCGTGCTGGGCAACTACCTCAAGGGCAGCATCCGCAACGCCGGCATGGACCCGGACAACCTGCCCGAGAGCGACCCGAGCAAGATGAACTTCGGCAGCGCCAGCGGCGATGCGCGCGCCGCCAAGGCCTGGAAGGACATCTGGGGCTGCGGCCAGGGCATCGGCGCCATCAAGCAGGTGGTGCCGGCGGCCGAGCTGATCGCCCGCTTCAAGCGCGAATACGCCGAGGCAAGGCAGCGGCTGGCGCTGTGATGCTGTGACCTCGCGCGCGGCGCCAGCAGGACCTGGCAGGGCGGCGCAATGCCCCTGTGGTGTGGGAGCGCGCTTGCCCGCGATGGGCGCGTCCGCCGCATCACCGCCCCATCGCGGGCAAGCCCGCTCCCACAGGGTAGGGGGCCATCAACGGCGGCGCATGCGGGCGAGATGCAGAGCAAGGGTGCATACTCCCTGTACGTCATCCTGTAACGCCTGTTTATTGGGCGCATGAGACAGATACTCCCTCGTCAATGATGGCGTGGCGCACCGGGCACCCGCCCGCATCATCGGCAGTGGCCACGCCCGCGCATCGGCGCGCGTCATCGAGCGAAGCCCGTCCGCGGGTCCTCTGCGCGCATCCTCAGACGGCGCCCGACCCTCGCAGCGCGCCGTCACGCTGGCCGCCAACGGCCGGCGGTAACATCGCCCCATCTTCAGCAAGGGGCAGGCCATGAGCATCCTGGACTTCATCAAGAAAGAACTCATCGAGATCATCGAGTGGACCGATGACTCGCGCGACACGCTGGCCTACCGCTGGCCCGACGACGACAAGCAGATCAAGAACGGCGCCCAGCTCATCGTGCGCGAATCGCAGGTGGCGCAGTTCGTGGCCGCCGGCCAGTTCGCCGACCTGTTCGGCCCCGGCCGGCACCGGCTGACGACCGAGAACATCCCCGTGCTCTCCACCATCTACGGCTGGAAGTACGGCTTCGAGGCGCCGTTCAAGTGCGACGTCTACTACCTCAACACGCGCCTGTTCACCGGCAACAAGTGGGGCACCGCCAACCCGGTGATGATGCGCGACCCCGACTTCGGCATGGTGCGCCTGCGCGCCTTCGGCACCTACGACTTCCGCATCGTCGAGCCGGCGCGGTTCCTGAAGGAGGTGGCCGGCACCGACCACAACTTCCGCCTGGAGGAGTTTGCCGACACCATGCGCTCGCGCATCGTCAGCGTGTTCACCGAGGCGCTGGCCACCGCCCACGTGCCCGCGCTCGACGTGGCACGCCGCTACGCCGAGCTGGGCCAGGCGCTGCTGCCCATCATCAACCCGGCGATGGGCGAGAAGTACGGGCTGGAGATCACCGCCTTCGTGATCGAGAACATCTCGGTGCCGCCCGAGGTGGAGAAGGCCATCGACGCCCGCTCGTCGATGGGCGCCATCGGCGACCTGAACGCCTACGTGAAGTACCAGATGGGCGCCGGCATGACGCAGGGCGGTGAAGGTGCCGCGGCCGCGGCCGTGCCGGCGCAGATGGCCATCGGCTTCGGCATCGCGCAGGAGATGATGAAGAACATGCAGCCCGGCGCCGCGGCCGCCCAGCCTGCCGCGGCCACGGCTGCCGCCGCCGTGCCCGGCCTGGAAGTGCTGACGCCCGAGCAGGCCGCGCAGGCGCTGGGCGTGGCGGTGGAGGACGTCATGGCCGCCATCGACGCCGGCGAGCTGAAGGCGCGCCGCATAGGCAGCGCCACGCGCATCGCGCGCGAGGCGCTGCAAGCCTTCCTGCGCGGTGAGTGAGCGCGGCGCGACCGGCCTGAGCGCCCCCGCACCCGCGCCCGTGGGCCTGGCGCTGGGCAAGCACCCGTGCCCCGAATGCGGCGGCGACCTGGAGTGGAACGCCGCCCGGCAGGCGCTGCGCTGCCCCTACTGCGGCACCGTGGCCCAGGCGGCACCGCAGGCGGGCGAGGGCGCCGCGCCCATCGTCGAGCACGACCTGGCCGCCGCGCTGGCCAACCCCGCCAGCGGTCGCGGCTGGGGCACGGCGCGGCGCGAGGTCATGTGCCAGAGCTGCCACGCCATCTCGGTCTTCGTCGACGGGCGCGTGGCGCAGCGCTGCGACTTCTGCGGCTCGCCCGCCATCGTGGCGCACGAATCGCAGGGCGACGCCATCACGCCGCAGAGCGTGCTGCCCTTCAAGGTGGGCGAATCGCAGGTGCGCGACGCCATCCGCCGCTGGTACGGCACGCGCTGGTTCGCGCCCAACCGCTTCAGGCGCGCCGCGCTGACCGACACGCTGCACGGCATCTACCTGCCGTACTGGACCTTCGACGCCCACGTGGCGGCCGACTGGACGGCCGAGGCCGGGCACACCTACTACGTCAGCGAAAGCTACATGGAGAACGGCCAGCACCGCACGCGCCAGGTGCCGCGCGTGCGCTGGGTGCCGGCCGCGGGCAGCCTGCGCCACTTCTTCGACGACGAACTGGTGCCCGGCAGCACCGGCGTGCACGCGCCGCTGCTGCGGCAGGTGGAGCCGTTTCCCACCCGCACCGACCTGCGCCCCTACGCGCCCGAGTTCGTGCGCGGCTGGACGGTCGAGCGCTACCAGATCGACCTGCGCCGCGCTGCCGAGCTGAACATGGCCGACATGCAGCGCCAGACCCGCGCCCTGTGCGCCGCCCAGGTGCCCGGCGACACGCAGCGCAACCTGCAGGTGCGCAGCCGCTACCAGGGCCGCAGCTTCAAGCACGTGCTGGTGCCGGTGTGGCTGGTGCGCTACCGCTACGGCAGCCGCGACTTCCAGATCCTGGCCAACGGCTACACCGGCCAGGTGGCCGGCGAGCGGCCGTACAGCTGGGTGAAGATCGCCCTGGCGGCGCTGCTGGCACTGGCCGTGCTGGCGCTGCTGGTGGTGTTCGGGCAGGGCGGGTGAAAGGTGAGGCGGCGCGCGTCGGGACCGAAGGCAGGCGCTGCGCCTCAACCAAGCGCAATCATCACCCCTCAAGATAATGGGGAGTATATGCCTACAGCGCTTGATAGACGGGCGCTGACGGATGGTATGTGTTGGAGTATATGGCCATGCCCGCCGGCTGGCACGGCTTGGCTGCACCTGATTCCATTGCGGCTTCTGAACGTGAACGATCGTCATCCCGGCGAACGCCGGATCCCTGCCGCCCACGCGCGTCGTCTGGATTCCGGCGTTCGCCGGAACGACGAAATCCATGTCGTCGCGATCTGAAAATGGGTTGAACCCGACCTCGGCACAAAAAAGCCTGCGCGCGGCAGGCCTTTTCATTGGTGGCGGATCAGGGCCGCATCACAGGTGCAGTGCCAGCGCGCCCGCCGCCTCGGCGATCTTGCTGCGCTTGGGTGCGCGGGGCCGCGCTGCCTTGCGGGCAACGGTTTTCCTGGCCGCGGGCGCCGGCGTGGCCGTCTGCACCCGGCGCTGGATGTGGGCCAGCGCCTCTTCCACCTGGTCGATCAGGATCAGGCACAGGTCGCCGGGCTTGAGGCGGTCCATGGCGCGGTCGATGGCGGTGAACTCGCCGTGGATCTCTTCCACCTTCGACGTGCGCGGCGCGCCTTCCAGGCCTTCGCGCAGCAGGCGCAGCACCTCGCCGTCGGCGCGGCCGCGCTGGCAGGCATCCTGGTATAGGATCACGTCGTCGAACGCCGCGCCCAGAATGCGCGTCTGTCCGCGGATGTCCTCGTCGCGCCGGTCGCCAGCACCGCTGATGACCACCGAGCGGCGCTTGGCCGGCATGTTCTCGACGCCCGCCACCAGCGCCGCGATGGCATCCGGGTTGTGGCCGTAGTCGGCAATCACGGTGGCGCCGCGGTAGTCGAACACGTTGAAGCGGCCGGGCACGCCGTGCAGGTCGCTGATGAAGCTGGCCAGGCCTTTCTGGATCGCGTCCCACGGCGTGCCCACGGCCCAGGCCGCGGCCACCGAGGCCATCACGTTCTCGACCTGGAAGCCGATCTGCCCCTTGCGCGTGAGCGGCACGCGCGCCAGCGGCAGGCGCTTGATGAAGGCGCCCTCGACGCAGACCACGTCGCCCCGATCCACGAACACCACGCGCTTGCCCTGCGCCATGTGCGTGGCGATGACGGGGTGGTGTCCGTCCTGCGCGAAGAAGGTCACGCTGCCGGGGCAGTGCGGCGCCATGGCCACCACGGCCGGATCGGCGGCGTTGAGCACGGCGGTGCCGGTGGGCGCCACGTTGAGCACGATTACGCGCTTGAGCACCTTCAGGTCTTCCAGCGTGGTGATGTAGTTCAGGCCCAGGTGGTCGCCGCCGCCCAGGTTGGTGACGATGGCGACGTCGCACTGGTCGAAGGCCAGGCCCTCGCGCAGCAGGCCGCCGCGCGCGGTTTCCAGCACGGCGGCGTCGACGTCGGGGTGCGCCAGCACGTTGCGCGCGCTGCGCGGGCCGGAGCAGTCGCCGCTGTCGATCTGGCGGCCGTTGACGTACACGCCGTCGGTGTTGGTCATGCCCACGCGCAGGCCCTGGCTTTTCAGCAGGTGGGCCGTCAGGCGCACGGTGGTGGTCTTGCCGTTGGTGCCGGTGACGGCGATTACCGGCACGCGGCCGTTGCCGCCATCGGGGTACATGTGGTCGATCACCGCCTTGCCCACGTCGCGGCCCTTGCCGAACGAGGGGCTGACGTGCATGCGCAGGCCGGGCGCGGCGTTGACCTCGACAATGCCGCCGTTCTGCTCTTCCAGCGGCTTGATGACGGTTTCGCACACCACGTCGACGCCGCAGATGTCCAGGCCCACGGTTTGCGCGGCTTCGATGGCGCGCGCGGCCACTTCGGGGTGCACGCTGTCGGTCACGTCGGTGGCGGTGCCGCCGGTCGAGAGGTTGGCGTTGTTGCGCAGGATGACGCGCTGGCCGGGGATCGGCACCGAATCCGGCGTGAGGTTCTGCGCCGCCAGGCGCGCCTCGGCGATGGCGTCGATGCGGATCTTGGTGAGCGAGGTGCCGTGGCCCTCGCCGCGGCGCGGGTCCTTGTTGACCTCGGCCACCAGCTCGCGCACGGTGTGCTGGCCGTCGCCGATGACCAGCGGCGGATCGCGCCGGGCGGCGGCCACCAGTTGGTTGCCCACCACCAGCAGGCGGAAGTCGTGGCCGGGCAGGTAGCGCTCGACCATCACGGCGCCGTAGCGTGCGGCCTCGGTGTAGGCGATGTCGAAATGGGCGCGGTCGACGATGCCGACGGTGACGCCCTTGCCCTGGTTGCCGTCCTGCGGCTTCACCACCACGGGCAGGCCGATGTCCTGCGCGGCGGCCCAGGCGTCTTCCAGGTCGGTGACCGGGCGACCCAGCGGCACCGGCACGCCGGCCGAGTGCAGCAGCTTCTTGGTCAGGTCCTTGTCCTGGGCGATGGATTCGGCGATGGCGCTGGTGCCATCTACCTCGGCGGCCTGGATGCGGCGTTGCTTACTGCCCCAGCCGAACTGCACCAAGCTGCCACGCGTCAGGCGCTTGATGGGGATGCCGCGCTGCAGGGCGGCGTCGACGATGGCGCCGGTGGACGGGCCCAGGCGCTCGTCCTCGTCCAGCTCGTGCAGCTCGGCCAGCACGGCGGCGACGTCGAAAGGCTCGCCTGCGGCGGCGGCGCGACACAGCGCCTGCGCCTTCTCGAAGGCCAGGCGGCCCACGGCTTCCTCGGTGTACTGCACGGCGACCTGGAAGGTGCCTTCGATCTCGGTGGGGTGGTGCGGCTGAAGGTGACGGGGCAGCCGGCCTGCGCCTGCAGCGCCAGCGTGGTCAGCTCCAGCGCGTGCGCCATCGAGATCGGCGTGCTGGGCTTGTTGGCGTGCAGCGCGCCCACCTTGGGAAACAGCTCGCGCAGGCGCTGCTCGAATTCAGGGGTGGTGTGCAGGTCGCGCTCGGCCGCGTCGCAGGTGATGACGGCTTCGATCGCCGTGTGGCGGCTCCACAGGTTGGGGCCGCGCAGCGCGCGAATGCGGGTGACTTCCATGGGATGTCCTGATGACGATGACTTAGGGAAAACGAGCTGGGAGGCGTTTCAGTGGACAGCCGGCGCCGCCTGCACCTCACAAAAATGCAACAAACTGGCACGGATCAGGTCGGGCGGCACGCCCAGCGCCCAGGCCGCGCCCACCGCCGCCAGCACGTGCGGGCGCACGTCGCCCGGCAGGCGGGTGGTGAGTTCGGTGAACACAGGTGCTGACAGCTTGACCAGGCTGGTTTCATCGGCGCCGGTGGCCAGCACGATGTCGTCGCCACGCGCCAGCACGGCCCGGCCCTTGCGCGCACGGTGCGCGGCCACGTCGGCCTGGCCGGGGTCGATGCTGTAGAGGATGACCTCGCCGTCCGAGTAGTCGGCCAGCGCCAGCACCTCGGCGTCGTCGGCGTTCAGCACGGCCGCGCCCTGCGGCAGCACCACGTCGATCTGCGTGCGCACGATGTTGGGCATCTGCTCGGCGTCGGTGACATACAGGTCCTGCAGGCCCTCGGGGCCGGGCATGGCCATGACCACGCCGACCTGGCAACGGTCGTAGGGCAGGCCTTCGGCCAGGATGTGGCGCGGCGAGGTCTCGAACACCGCCGCCTGCACGGTGCGGTTGATCAGCATGCGCTCGCCGGGCTCGTAGCCCAGCGCGCTGGCCTTGGACAGCTGGCGCGCGCCCAGGAACAGGCCGTCGCCGCAGGCCAGCGCGGTCTGCTGGCCTTGCAGTTGCAGCAGCGCTGCGATCAGCCGCGAGGCCAGCGCGCTTTCGCCGTCGCCGATCAGGCCGACGATGGGCACGCGGCCGGTGCCGTTGCCGGGGAACAGGTGCTCGGCAATGGCCTCGCCCACCGGCTGGGCGCGGCCCACGGCCGGCTTCAGGTGCATCAGCAGGCCGGGGCCGGCGTTGACCTCGACGATGGCGCCGCCCTGGGCGCGAAGCGGCTTGGCGATGTCTTCCACCACCAGGTCGATGCCGGCGATGTCCAGCCCCACCACGCGGGCGGCCAGCGCCATCTGCTCGGCGATGTCGGGGTGCACCTGGCCGGTGACGTCGATGGCCATGTTGCCGGTGCGCTGCACCACGGCGGTTTCGCCGCGCGGCAGCACGCTGTCAGGGTCAGGCCTTGGCGTTGCAGCAGCAGCAGCAGCACGGCGTCGCCCGCGCGCAGGGTTTCCAGCGGCAGGTGTTCTTCTTCGCCGCGGCGCGGGTCGGTGTTGACCTGGGTGTCGATCAGCTGGCCGATGGTCGATTTGCCATCGCCGCTGACGTGGATGATCTCGCCGCGCGTGGCCGCCACCACCTTGCCGCCCACCACCAGCAGGCGGTGTTCCTGGCCGGGGATGAAGCTTTCGACGATGACCTCGGAGCCCTCGGCCTCGGCGGCGGCGAAGGCGTGCATGACTTCCTCGCGCGTCTTCAGGTTCAACGACACGCCGCGCGCATGGTTGCCGTCGGACGGCTTGACGACCACGGGCAGGCCGATGTCCTCGGCGGCTTCCCAGGCGTCTTCGGCCGATTCCACGGTGCGCCCCTCGGGTACCGGCACGCCGGCGGCGGCCAGCAGCTGCTTGGTCAGGTCCTTGTCGCGCGAGATGCCTTCGGCGATGGCGCTGGTGCGGTCGGTCTCGGCGGTCCAGATGCGGCGCTGCGCGGCGCCGTGGCCCAGCTGCACCAGGTTGCCGTCGTTCAGGCGGATGTGCGGGATGCCGCGTTCGGTGGCGGCATCGACGATGCAGGCGGTGCTGGGGCCCAGGCACTGGCGATCCACCAGGTCGGTCAGCCGGGCGATGGTGGCGGCGACGTCGTAGGGGCGGTCGTTGATGGCCGCCATGACCAGGTCGCGGGCGGATTCGATGGCCAGTTTGCCGACCGCCTCGTTGCGGGTGCGGATGACCACCTTGTAGACGCCGTGTTCGCCCGTCATGCGCGCCTTGCCAAAGCCGGTCTTCATGCCGGCCTGGGTCTGCAGCTCCAGCGCCACGTGCTCCAGGATGTGGCCGGGCCAGGTGCCGTCGCGCAGGCGCATCAGAAAGCCGCCGCGCCGGCCGACGCTGCAGCGGTGCTCGATCAGGCCGGGCAGCCAGGCGGTGAGCCGCTCGTAGAAGCCGGGCAGGGCGTTGGAGGGGTAATCCTCCAGCTCGCCGATGTCGACGATGGCCTCGATGACGGCGCGGTAGGTCCAGATGTTGGGGCCGCGCAGGTGCGCCATGCGGCGGATCACGATGTCGGCGAAAGTGCGCTGCGGCGCTGCCGCCGAGGCCGGCGCCACGGCAGCGCTGACGCCGGGGGCCGAGGATACAATCCGCCACCGCTCGAGGGGCCGTGCTCGTTCTGGTCGATTCTCCGCATCGCGCTGTGCTCGCTTTCAGTGTCTGATTCGTTGTAGGGGCCACTTCCTGCGCTTGCGTGGCCCCGTTGCTGAATTCCATGTCGTCTCGTTCCATCCCCGATCCCGTTGGCTCCGCACCGGCCTGGCCGGCGGCAGATCGGGCGGGAATGCCGCTGCGATCCTCAGAAAACGCGTTGGGATCGCTGGAAGTTGACTTGAACCACCGGCTGCGCTTTGGCAGCGGTGAACTGGTCATTACAACCCAGCGGCTGATGGCGAGGTTTCCGGATGAAACAGCCTGGAATGCCTGGGAACTGGCCCCCGATCTGGCCCTGAGCCACCACGACCACGCCGGTGTGGGCACGCTGGAACTGCGCGACGCCACCGGCCGGCTGGCGGGCTGGCGCTACACCCTGGGCCGCAACCCGGCGGCGCTGCGCTTTCTGGGCCAGTTCGAGCAGGCGATGGCGGGGCTGGCGTCTGCCGGCGGCCCGGTGCCGCACGAAATCGGTGCGCCCGAAGCCCGCCCCGAGCCCTTCGACACCGAAGACAGCGCCGAAGGCGCAGAAGACAAGCCGCCCTCGACGTGGACCCTGTTTCGGCTGTGGCGCTTCGCCCGGCCATACCAGTGGCAGCTGCTGGCCGGCTTTCTGCTGACGCTGGCCGCCACGGCCGCCACCCTGGTGCCGCCGTACCTGACGATGCCGCTGATGGACAAGGTGCTGATCCCGTTCCAGAACGGCCAGCAGATCGACACCGGCTATGTGGCGCTGCTGCTGTCCGGCTTGGCTGGCGCGGCGCTGCTGGCCTGGGGCCTGGGCTGGGCCAAGACCTACATCCTGGCGCTGGTATCGGAGCGCATCGGCGCCGATTTGCGTACAACGACTTACGAACACTTGCTCAAGCTTTCACTCGAGTACTTCGGCGGCCGGCGCACGGGCGACCTGATGGCGCGCATCGGCTCGGAGACCGACCGCATCAACGTGTTCCTGTCGCTGCACCTGCTGGACTTCGCCACCGACGTGTTGATGATCGCCATGACGGCGGCCATCCTGTTCTCCATCGACCCCACGCTGGCGCTGGTCACCCTGGTGCCGCTGCCCATTATCGGCTGGCTGATCCACGTGGTGCGCGACCGCCTGCGCACCGGCTTCGAGAAGATCGACCGCGTCTGGTCGGAAGTGACCAACGTGCTGGCCGACACCATTCCCGGCATCCGCGTGGTGAAAGCCTTCGCGCAGGAAGACCGCGAAGCCGGGCGCTTCCGCGAAGCCAACCGCTACAACCTGGCCGTCAACGACAAGCTCAACAAGCTTTGGTCGCTGTTCTCGCCCACCGTCACGCTGCTCACTGAAATCGGCCTGCTGGTGGTGTGGGCGGCGGGCATCTGGCTGGTCAGCCGCGGGCAGATCACGGTGGGTGTGCTGACGGCCTTCATCGCCTACATCGGGCGCTTCTACAGCCGGCTGGATTCGATGAGCCGCATCGTCTCGGTGACGCAGAAAGCGGCCTCGGCCACCAAGCGCATCTTCGAGATCCTGGACCACGTCTCCAGCGTGCCCGAGCCGAAGAACCCCGTGCCGCTAGAGCACGTGCAGGGCCGCATCGAGATCAGGAACGCCGCGCTGCGCTACGGCAACCGCTCGGTCATCCGCGGGCTCAACCTGAGCATCGCGCCCGGCGAGATGATCGGCCTGGTGGGCCATTCGGGCTCGGGCAAGAGCACCATGGTCAATCTGATCTGCCGCTTCTACGACGTGACCGAGGGCGCCATCGAAGTGGACGGCGTGGACCTGCGCCAGGTGCGCGTGGCCGACTACCGGCGCCACATCGGCCTGGTGCTGCAGGAGCCGTTCCTGTTCTTCGGCACCATCGCCGAGAACATCGCCTACGGCAAACCTGATGCGACACGCGAGGAGATCGTCGCCGCCGCGCGCGCCGCCCACGCGCACGAGTTCATCCTGCGGCTGCCGCAGGGCTACGACTCGCTGGTGGGCGAGCGCGGGCAGGGCCTGTCGGGCGGCGAGCGCCAGCGCATCAGCATCGCGCGCGCGCTGCTGATCGACCCGCGCATCCTGATCCTCGACGAGGCCACGGCCTCGGTCGACACCGAGACCGAGCGCGAAATCCAGAAGGCGCTGGACAATCTGGTGCGCGGGCGCACCACCATCGCCATCGCGCACCGCCTGTCCACCCTGCGCAAGGCCGACCGGCTGGTGGTGATGGACAAGGGCCTGAAGGTGGAAGAGGGCACGCACGAGGCGCTGATGGCCCGGCGCGGCGCCTACTGGCGGCTTTATGAAGCGCAGGCGCGGCAGGAGAAGGCCGAGCGCGAGCGCATGCTGGTGGTTGACGACGCGGAACTGGCGCCACCCGCCGTGTCTGTCGCCGGCCCGAGGGAGGAGCGGCCATGAGCGTTCTCACCGTGTTCGACCTGCGGCGCGATGCCTTCGGCCGCCTGGTGCTTACCGACGCCGAGGGGCGCGAGCATGTCGGCGTCGTTGCCGTGCGCGCTTTCCCTATCTCAGCGCCCGACGAGGGCGTGAGCGTGGTCGACGGCGACGGCCACGAACTGGCCTGGGTGCCGCGCCTGGACGCGCTGGACGAAGCCCGCCGCACGCTGCTGACCGAGGCGCTGGAGCAGCGCGAGTTCATGCCGCGCCTGCTGCGCGTGACGGCCGTCAGCAGCTTCGCCACCCCCAGCACCTGGAGCGTGGAAACCGACCGCGGCCCGACCAGCTTCGTGCTGAAGGGCGAGGAAGACATCCGCCGCCTGGGCCCAGGGCTGCTGATCGTGAACGACGCGCACGGCGTGCAGTACCTGATCCAGGACCTGCTGGGCATGGACAAGCACAGCCGCAAGCTGCTGGACCGCTTCCTCTGACGGCCGCCGCGGCAGGCGCGTGGCCAGGGCAGGGGGACCTGCTGAATTTTTTGATCAAAGAAAAATGCTCTGGCGCCCAATAGATGGGCGCAAGCAGCTATTAATTTCATTTCGTCTATCGGCGTCAAGTGTCTATCGCTTGATTTACAGCATGTGAGGTGACTCCGCCGCTGCGCGGCGTGATGACGAAATGATGAAATGACGAAAAAGACGTCAGTGAGTCGCGGAATGCCTCGCACCTGGCGGGCGTCATGGCGGCGCAGCCGCCGTCATCGAAGCGCAGCGAGGTCATTTCGTCATCGCGAAACAGTATCAGGCCGCGCCCGCGTGGCAACTGGTGAACACATCGCGCCCCGCGTCGTGCACCTGGGTCTGCACGCCCAGCAGCCCCAGTGTGGAATGGAAATAGTGGTCGTGCGACAGCTGCTCGTCGCGCTGCCGCGCCAGGCAGCCCTGCGTGATGTGGTGCTGCTGCTCGAACGTGGGTGAGAGCCAGAAGATCCACGGCACGTGCTTCTGCGCATCGGGCGCAAAGCGGTAAGGCAGGCCGTGCAGGTACAGGTTGTTCTCGCCCAGCGATTCGCCATGGTCCGACAGGTATTCCATCGCCGGCGCCCAGGCGCCCTCGTGCTGCTTCAGCCATCCGATGGTCGAGGCCAGGAAGTGGTCGGTGTAGAGGAGGGTGTTGTCGTACGCGTTCACCACCTGCTCGCGCGGGCACTGCTGCAGCGCATTGGTGGTGCACTCGGCCATGAACTGCTTGAAGCCGGTCGGCGTGCGCCTGTAGTACGCCGGGCCGTGGCTGCCCATCTGGTGCATGAACACCACCACGCCGCGCGCGCGCCGCTCGGCCGGCAGCTGGGCAATGCGCTCGTCCAGCCCGCGCAGCATCACCTCGTCGAAGCACTCGTCGTCGGCGCACAGGTCGGCGCCGTTGGCCTGCAGCTGTTTGTAGTCCACCTTGGGCACGCGGTCGCACACGCCCTTGCAGCCGCCGGGCTGGTTGTCGAGCCACAGCACCGCCAGGCCGGCGCGCTGCAGCACGTCCACCAGGCCTTCGGTGTTGGTCTGGCGGTTCTCGAAGGCTTCGCGCCCCAGGTTGGAGAACATGCACGGGACCGAGGCGGCGGTGTTGGTGCCGCACGACCAGACGTTGCGCAGGCTCACCACGCGCTCCTGCGCCAGGCGCGGCGTGGTGTCGCGCGCGTAGCCGTTCAGGCCGATGTGGTCGGCGCGCGCCGTCTCGCCCAGCACCATGATCAACAGCGGCGGCCTGGCGCCCGCTGCCAGCGCGGGCAGGTGCGCGTCTTCACCCAGCGGCGCCACGGCCACGCCGCTGCGCTGGATCGGCTTGCGCCCCATGATGGCCAGCGCGTAGAACGAATTGAGCGGGTTGACCAGATAGCGCAGCTGCGTGTGGTTGCGCATGGTGGCTGAAAAATCCTGAAAGAAAATGCCTCCAGCGCCCGCCAGTACGGCGCAGGAAGCTATCAATAAAATAGCGTTCTGACCCGTCTGTCGCAGCGGCGTGGCCCAGCGCAGCGGCGTGCGCCACAGCAGCGCCAGCGGCAGCGCACCCAGCAGCAGCAAGGCGCCCAGCATGCGCCAGCTCAGCAGCTCGCGCGCCTCGCGCGTGTCGGTCAGCAGCACGTTGACCATCATGGTGCGGTCGATCACCACGCCGTAGGTCAGCATGAAATACGCACCGACCGCGGCCGACAGCAGCACCAGCGCCAGCACCGGCGAGCGTCCAGCGCCAGGCCAGCAGGCTGAGCAGCGCCACGTGCACGGCGGCAATCATGACGCCGAAGGCGATGCCGAAGGCCAGCCCGCGGCCGTTGGCCAGCTCCGGCAGCCCCGCCAGCGCGCGCCACAGCGCCAGGTTGGCGATGCTGGCGATCCACAGCGCGGCCAAGATGATCGCGGTGGCGGGCCGCAGGGCGCCGCGGGGTGGGCGTGTCAGGGGCCGGGCTCGGCCCAGGTGGGGATGCGGAATTGGCCAGCATGGCCGCGCAGTGTGGCGATGCTGGCTGAAGCTTGGCTTAAGGTGGCGCGCGACGCCCCTCATGGCACCGTGATGACGACCTTGCCCTTGGCCCTGCCGGTTGCCACGTAGGCCAGGGCGTCTGCCGCCACGTCCAGCGGGAAGACGCGATCCACCACCGGCTTGATGGCGCCCGCCTCGATCAGCGCGGTGATGTCGCGCAACTGGCCGCCGTTTGCTGTCATGAAGAGGAATGCGTAGCGGATGCCGCGCTGCCGCGCCTTGGTTCGGATGCCGTGGCTGAGCAAGCGCAGGACTTGCCTGATGGGCCACGACAGCCGCAGCTGGTCCGCCATGTCCGCGGTGGGCGGGCCGGAGATGGAGATGAGTTGGCCGCCGGGCTTGAGCACCTGCAGCGACTTCTCCAGTTCGTCCTTGCCCAGGCTGTGCAGCACGACGTCGTAGTCGCGCAAGACGGTTTCGAACGCCTGCTGCTTGTAGTCGATGACGACGTCCGCACCCAGCGCCTTCACCGCGTCGACGTTGGCCGTGCTGGTGGTGGTGGCGACATGGGCGCCCAGGTGCCTGGCGAGCTGGATGGCGATGGTGCCCACCCCGCCGGAACCGGCATGGATGAAGACCTTCTGGCCGGCTTTCAGCTGCGCGATCTCGACCAATGCCTGCCAGGCCGTGAGGCCGACCAGGGAATCGACGCGGCCTGCGCCATGCTCAGGTTGCGCGGCTTGGGGGCCACATCGTCTTCGCGGACGGCGATGAACTGGGCGAAGGTGCCGATGCGCTCCTGATCGGGGCGGGCATACACGGCGTCGCCGGGATGGAAGCGGCGCACGCGCGGGCCGACGCGCACGACCGTGCCGGCCATGTCGTTGCCGAGGATCAAGGGCAGGCGGTAGCGGAGGATCGGCTTCAGCGCGCCGGAGCGGATCCGGATGTCCAGCACGTTGACGCTGGCCGCGTGGATCTGCACCAGAACGTCATCGTCGCGCAGTGCGGGCTCAGGCATGTCGGCGATCTGGCCGACTTCGTTCTTGCCGTAACGATGGATGACGAAGGCTTTCATGTCGAGGGGGCGTGTTGGAGTGGAGGGTGAGCTTGGTGTGCTGCGCGCCGTGCTTGCTGCGCACCGTTGCCGAGCCAGCGCCTGCAAACAGGCCGGCTCACCGCAGGGCAAGGAACGCGAGGAACGCCAGCGTCAGGCTGGCGGTCAGGATGATGCCGAACAACGTATAGGCCGGCGCATCGAGCGCCGCACCGGCGCTGATGGCCACGGCCGCACAACCCATCTGCAGAAAGCCGAGCAGCGCCGAGGCGGCACCCGCCTGGCGGCCGAAGGGCTGCAGCGCGATGGCGGTGCCCAGCGGGTTGATCATGCCCATGCCCAGCAGGAACACCGTCAGCGCGGCTGAAAAAGACGATCTCCTGCCGGCCGAGCAGGATCGCCACGCCGCCGAGCAGCGCGATGCCGATGCCGGCGCGGGCCGCCCGCACGGCGCCCCAGCGGCGGGCCACGCGAGGCGCCAGCCAACCGGCGCCGAACACCACGAACACGGTGGACGCGAAGAAGATGCCCAGCCCCCACGGCGAGAAGTGGAAGCCGGTCATCAGGATCGCCGGCGCCATCGCGAAAAAGGCGTATAAGGCCCCGATGACGAGGCTCACCGCCAGCGCCGGCGTGATGAAGCGCCGGTCGGCCAGCAGACCGCCGTAGGTGCGCAGGATGGCGGCCACGGAGAAGGCCGCGCGCCGGTCGGCCGCATGCGTTTCGCCCAGCCTGGCGTGGTAATGAATGGCCAGCACCACGGCCAGCACGGCGACGAAACCGAAGCTGGATTGCCAGCCCAGCCCGCTGTTCAATGCGCCGCCGAGCAGCGGCGAAAACCCGGTGCGGCCGCCATCGCCACCATGATGAGCGCGAGCGTGCGCGCCAGCGCCTCCCCGTCGAACAGGTCGCGCGCAATGGCGCGCGACAGCACGGAGGTCGCGCACACGCCCAGCGCCTGCACCACGCGCCCGCCAATGAGCTGCGGCAAGGTGGTGGCGAGCGCGCAGATCGCGCTGCCGGCAACGAAGATGGCGAGGCCGGACAACACCAGCCACTTGCGGCCGAACCGGTCCGACAGCGGCCCGACGAAAAGCTGGCCCACCGCGAAGGCCACGAAGAAACTGCTGAGCGTGGCGCTCAGGTCGAGCACCGAGGTGCCAAGATCGGCCGCCATGTCGGGAAAGGCCGGCAGGATGATGTTGGTGGCCAGTGCGCCCAGCGCCGCCAGGCCGGCCAGCAGGAACAGCTGTTCCGGGGACAGCCTGGCCGGCGTCTGCCGCGTCTCATCGGCTGGCATAAGAGGAGTTCGCTCCTGCATCGTGCGCTCAGGTGGACGGTTGTGTCTGGCGGCGCCGGTGGCGGCCACTTTCGTCAACCGGTGCAGCGGCGTCTTCCGCGGTGCCATCGGCGCCTTCGTCAAGGCAGGCGATGCAGGTGTCCAGCAGGGCATGCAGCGCTGCCACGCGCTGCGTTCCAAGGCGCTGGTTGAGCGCCAGCTGGGCCGCCTTCCAGGCGCGCTGCCCTTCGGCGCGCTTGGCGCGGCCGGCCTCGGTGGCTTCGACGAGGCGGCTGCGCGCATCGCTGCCCGCGCCGATGCTCAGCCAGCCCTGGGCCACCAGGGGCTGCAGGTTGCGGGTCAGGGTCGAGGCATCCATGTGCATGCGCCTGGCCAGTTCGCCCGGGCGCACCGGCCCCAGCCCGACCACGTGCGACAGCAGCGCATACTGGGTGTTCTTCAGGCCCGTCTCGGCGACATGGCGGTCGTAGTGGCGCGTCACCATGCGCGTGAGCTGGCGCAGCTTGAGGTTCGTGCACCCTTGGGGCGTGGCGGCGTTCTGCATGCGAAAGATTGTATCTGCAAGTGTTGTATATGCAATCATTATCGAGCGATCCGTCGTCGCTGGCGGTTCATGGCCTCAGCGGTGAGCGGGCCCGGGCGATCAGCAGAAAAACCGCCACGGCCGGTTCGGGCGTGGCGGTCGGGACCGGTCAGGGGTGGGTGGTGGTCAGGCCCCGAAGAAGCTCTTGAGCCGGTCGGTCCAGCTTTCGGTGCTGGGCGAATGCTTGGCGCCGCCTTTTTCAGCGACTCGTCGAACTCCTTCAGCAGCTTGCGCTGGTGTTCGGTGAGCTTGACAGGCGTTTCGATGCTGATGTGGCAGTACAGGTCGCCCGGGTAGGACGAGCGCACGCCCTTGATGCCCTTGCCGCGCAGGCGGAACTGCTTGCCGGCCTGCGTGCCGTCGGGGATGTCGATGGCGGCCTTGCCGTTCAGCGTGGGCACCTCGATCTCGCCGCCCAGCGCCGCCTGCGCGAAGCTGATCGGCACCACGCAGTGCAGGTCGTCGCCGTCGCGCTCGAAGATGTCGTGCTTCTTGGTGCGGATCTCGATGAACAGATCGCCCGGCGGGCCGCCGTTGGTGCCGGGCTCGCCGTTGCCGGCCGAGCGGATGCGCATGCCGTCGTCGATGCCGGCGGGGATCTTCACCTCCAGCGTCTTCTGGTTCTTCACCTTGCCCTGGCCGTGGCAGTTGCCGCAGGGGTCCTTGATCAGCTTGCCGGTGCCGCGGCAGTGCGGGCAGGTCTGCTGCACGCTGAAGAAGCCTTGCCGCATCTGCACCACGCCCTGGCCATGGCAGGTGCCGCAGGTGGTGGCGCTGGTGCCGGGCTTGGCGCCCGAGCCGTGGCAGGTGTCGCATTCGTCCCAGCTGGGGATGCGGATCTGCGCGTCCTTGCCGGCGGCGGCTTCCTCCAGCGTGATCTCCATGGCGTAGCTGAGATCGGCGCCGCGGTATATCTGATGGCCGCCGCGCCCGCCACGGGCGCCGCCGAAGATGTCGCCGAAGATGTCGCCAAAGGCCTCGGCAAAGCCGCCGAAGCCTTCCGGCCCGCCGCGCATGTTCGGGTCGACACCCGCGTGGCCGTACTGGTCGTAGGCGGCCTTCTTCTGCGGGTCGGACAGCATCTCGTAGGCTTCCTTGGCCTCCTTGAACTTGACCTCGGCGCTGGCCGCCGCCTCACCCTGGTTGCGGTCAGGGTGGTATTTCATCGCCAGCTTGCGATAGGCCTTCTTGATCTCGTCGTCGGACGCATTCTTGGGAACGCCCAGGACTTCGTAATAGTCGCGCTTGGTGGCCATCAACGTTTCTCGAAACTGCTCAGACAAACGCCGCGCAGCCGATTCCGGGGAATCTTCTGCGCGGCGGCAAAGGCGGTGCGCGGGCGGTGGTCACCGGCGCACGCCGTGGCTTCAGTCCTTCTTGACTTCCTTCACTTCGGCGTCGACCACGTTGTCGTCGGCCGCGGCGGAAGCCTGTGCACCGGCACCAGGGGCAGCGCCCGCACCGGCGGCCTGGGCGGCAGCGGCCGCGTCGGCGTACATCTTCTCGCCCAGCTTCTGGCTGGCGGTCATCAGCGCCTCGGTCTTGCTGTCGATGGCGGCCTTGTCGTCGCCCTTCAGGGCTTCCTCGACGTCCTTGATGGCGGCCTCGATGGCATCCTTCTCGCCGGCTTCCAGCTTGTCGCCGTGCTCGGTGAGCGACTTGCGCACGCTGTGCACCATGGCGTCGCCCTGGTTGCGCGCCTGCACCAGTTCCAGCTTCTTGTGGTCCTCGGCCGCGTTCAGCTCAGCGTCCTTCACCATCTGCTGGATCTCGGCCTCGGACAGGCCCGAGTTGGCCTTGATGGTGATCTTGTTTTCCTTGCCCGTGCCCTTGTCCTTGGCGGACACGTGCAGGATGCCGTTGGCGTCGATGTCGAAGGTCACCTCGATCTGCGGCAGGCCGCGCGGCGCCGGCGGAATGCCTTCCAGATTGAACTCGCCCAGCAGCTTGTTGCCGCTAGCCATCTCGCGCTCGCCCTGGAACACCTTGATCGTCACCGCCGGCTGGTTGTCGTCGGCGGTGGAGAAGGTTTGGGCGAACTTGGTCGGGATGGTGGTGTTCTTGGTGATCATCTTCGTCATCACGCCGCCCAGGGTTTCGATGCCCAGGCTGAGCGGGGTGACGTCGAGCAGCAGCACGTCCTTGCGGTCGCCGCTGAGCACCTGGCCCTGGATGGCGGCACCGACGGCCACGGCCTCGTCGGGGTTGACGTCCTTGCGCGGCTCCTTGCCGAAGAACTCCTTGACCTTGTCCTGCACCTTGGGCATGCGCGTCATGCCGCCGACCAGGATCACGTCATGGATGTCGCCCACGGCCACGCCGGCGTCCTTGATGGCGGTGCGGCAGGGCGCGATGGTGCGCTCGATCAGTTCCTCGACCAGGCTTTCCAGCTTGGCGCGGGTCAGCTTGATGTTCAGGTGCTTGGGGCCCGAAGCATCGGCCGTGATGTAGGGCAGGTTGATGTCGGTGGCGGCCGTGCTCGACAGCTCGATCTTGGCCTTCTCGGCGGCTTCCTTCAGGCGCTGCAGGGCCAGCACGTCCTTGCTCAGGTCGACGCCTTGGTCTTTCTTGAACTCGCCGATCACGTAGTCGATGATGCGCTGGTCGAAGTCCTCGCCGCCCAGGAAGGTGTCGCCGTTGGTGGCCAGCACCTCGAACTGCTTCTCGCCGTCGACGTCGGCGATCTCGATGATCGAGACGTCGAAGGTGCCGCCGCCCAGGTCATAGACGACGATCTTGCGGTCGCCCTTTTCCTGCTTGTCCAGGCCGAACGCCAGCGCCGCGGCGGTGGGCTCGTTGATGATGCGCTTGACTTCCAGCCCGGCGATGCGGCCGGCGTCCTTGGTGGCCTGGCGCTGGCTGTCGTTGAAGTAGGCGGGAACGGTGATGACGGCCTCGGTGACCGGCTCGCCCAGGTAGTCCTCGGCGGTCTTCTTCATCTTGCGCAGGATCTCGGCGCTGATCTGGGGCGGCGACAGCTTCTTGCCGCGCACTTCCACCCAGGCGTCGCCGTTGTCGGCGGCCACGATGCTGTAGGGCATCAGGTCGATGTCCTTCTGCACTTCTTTCTCGCTGAACTTGCGGCCGATCAGGCGCTTGACGGCGTAGATGGTGTTCTTGGGGTTGGTGACGGCCTGGCGCTTGGCCGGCGCGCCGACCAGCACCTCGCCGTCTTCCTGGTAGGCGACGATGGACGGCGTGGTGCGCGCGCCTTCGGCGTTCTCGATCACCTTGGTCGAGTTGCCTTCCATGATGGACACGCAACTGTTGGTGGTGCCCAGGTCAATGCCGATGATCTTTCCCATGTTGTTCTCCGTGAATGCTCAAAAAGGTTGAATGCTTTGAAACTGCGGTTGCGCGGGGGCTTTTCAAGCCGGGCGCAGGGCTTTATTTGGGCGCGGTGACCGTGACCAGCGCCGGGCGCAGCACGCGGTCGGCAATGGTGTAGCCCTTCTGCAGCACGCTGACCACGGTGTTGGCTTCCTGGTCGGCGGGCACCATGCTGATGGCCTGCTGGTTGGCGGGGTCGAAACGGTCGCCGGCGGCGGGGTTCACCTCGACCACCTTGTTGCGCTCCAGCGCGGCCAGCAACTGGCGCAGCGTGGCCTCGGTGCCTTCGCGCAGTTGTTCGGCGCTGGCGTTGTCCACCTTCAGGCCGGCCTCCAGGCTGTCGAGCACGGGCAGCAGGCTTTCGGCGAAGGATTCGACGGCGAACTTGCGGATCTTGGCGATCTCGTCGTCGGCGCGGCGGCGGGCGTTCTGGGCTTCGGCCTGGGCGCGCAGCGCCTGGTCGGTCAGCTCGGCCACCTTGGTCTTCAGGGTCTCGACCTCGCCCAGGGCGTTGTCGAGTTGGGCTGCCGCATCAGCCTCGTTGGCGGCGGCTGCGGCCTCCAGCTCTTCAGGGCTCATGGGCGGGTCCATGGGGTCGAAAAAGGGGGCTGGGGGCGTGTTCCGAGGGTCTGACATGCTCTGCAACAGAAAAACGGTCTGGTGGAGGATAAGGCTCGTGTTCTCAGATGGATGCGGCCCAAGGCTTTTCAAGTGTTTTTCGGGGCGAAAAGCGCTGCCAATGCGCCTGAAAACCGCCGGAAAACACCCCGCAGAAAGCAACAGGCCGCCCGAAACGGCGGCCTGAATGGGTTGGCGCGGACCGAGCTGGCGCGTCAGCCCGAGACTCCGAGCAGCTCGACGTCGAACTTGAGCGTGGCGTTCGGCGGAATCACGCCGCCGGCGCCGCGCGCGCCATAGCCCATCTCGGGCGGGATGATGAGGGTGCGCTGGCCGCCCACCTTCATGCCGGCCACGCCTTCGTCCCAGCCCTTGATGACCATGCCGGCGCCCAGCGGAAACTGGAACGGGTCGCCCCGGTCGCGGCTGGAGTCGAACTTGGCGCCTTGCTCGCCATCGTTGTAGAGCCAGCCGGTGTAGTGGACGGTGACCGTGGCGCCTTTCCTGGCCTCGGCGCCGGTGCCGGGCTTGACGTCGGTGATCTGCAGGCCGGTGTTGCTCATGATTTTGCTTCTGTGTTGATAGCTGCTGGCGCTTGATGGGCGCCGGTTGCAGCCGGATTTGATTGAGAAAGAAAAGGCGGCCATGTGCCGCCTGTGAAAACAGGGGGAAGGGCGCCGGCCAGGCCTGCGCATTCACCCCTGGGGTTCGATCACTTCTTCTTCGATTGCGCCGCCACCCACTTGGTGGCGAAAGCCTGCAGATCCGACAGGCGTTTGACCAGGTCGGTGCCGCTGAGCGTGAGGCTGTAGCCGTCGGAGCCGTGCGTGACCAGGTTGGCGGCGCGCAGCTCTTTCAGGCGGGTGTTCAGGGTGTTGGGGTGATGCCGCCCACGCTGTCCTGCAGCAGGCGGAAGGTCTGGGGATGGCCATCGCGCAGCGCCCACAGCACGCGGATGGCGTAGCGCGCTTCGAGCAGCGCCAGCAACTGGCCTGTGGCGGCGTTTTCTTTGGAACTCATGTCAGGCTTCTCCTCAGGTTCGCTAGGTGCGTCAGGCGGACTATATCGCAAATTGGTAGCACGCTAGCAGTTTCATAGCTCCTCAAGCCAGCAGGCCGTGGGGTTGGCGCTACAAAATTACGCACCCCTCTGGCGGGGCGGGAAAACCCTAGCCAAGGTAGAGCTTCTGCAGCAGGCGGATCAGCGTGCGGCGCTCGGCGGTGGTCAGGGCCTGGGTGGACTGCGCTTCCAGCCCGGCCACGGCCAGTTCGGCCTGCTGCATCAGGGCCCGGCCCTCGGCGGTGAGCTGCAGGCCCAGGGCGCGGCCGTCCTGCGGGTGCGGGTGGCGCACCAGCAGGCCGCGCTTTTCCAGCGTGCCGATCTTGCCCACCAGGTTGGGCGGCAGCAGGTTGAGGGCACCGCACAACTGCTTCGAAGTGATACCCGGGTTGTGAAAAATGATCGAAAGTATCGAAAAATCAACGATGCGCAGCCCGAACCTGGCCATGCCCGGCAGGATGTGGCCGATGACGGCCAGCGCTGCCATGCGCGCGTTGTAGCCGACCAGGGTTTGCAGGTAGCTGCTGTCCACCGTGTCGACGGCGGCCGGCGCGGGGTCGAGGTCGGCGCTGGGGTCGGCGGCGGTGTTCACGGGGCGGCCACGGGCAGTCGCTGGCTGATGATGGCGCAGCGCATGTCGAACTCGGGCAGCACCCAGCGGCCCAGGGCCTGGGTCGCGGCGCGCCAGCGCTGCGGCTCGGGCGCCGCGTCGGCGGCGGCCTCAAGGCGCGCGCCGGCCCAGCCGAGCAGGGCGATGGCGACGGCGCGCAGGTAGTCGTCGGCCACCCAGTAGGCCAGGGTGGCGTCGTGCGCGCAGGCGCCGGCCAGCGCGCGGGTAAGGGCCTGCAGGCGGTCGAAGCAGGCCGACACGGGGGCGGCCAGGGCGCCCGAGCCCAGGTCGGCGCAGGCGTGGTCCAGCAGCGCGCACAGGCCGGCGCCGCCGTCGGCCAGCACCTTGCGCACCAGCAGGTCGATGGCCTGGATTTCGTTGGTGCCCTCGTAGATCATGGCCACGCGCGCGTCGCGCACATGCTGCTCGATGCCCCATTCGCGCACGTAGCCGTGGCCGCCGAAGACCTGCAGGCAGTCCGATCCGCCGTGGAAGGCCTGGTGGGTGCAGGCGCTTTTCAGCACGGGTGTGGTCAGCGCGCACCAGCGCTCGGCCTGCTGGCGGCGCGCCGGGTCGGGGTGGTGTTTGGCGATGTCGAGTTCCAGCGCGGTCTGGTAGGCCAGCACGCGGCTGGCGTCGAGCCAGGCGCGCTGGGTGTTCAGCGTGCGCTGCATGGCGGGGTGTTCGATGATGAAACTGGCCCCCACGCTTGCCGCTGCGCGGCTGCGCTGCCCCCGAGGGGCGCTCGCGGCTCGGGGCGGCCCGTCGCCGCTCGGGCTGGTTTCCTTCGCCCCCGGCGCGCGCATCTGCTTGCGCTCGTGCGCGTAGGCGTCGGCCTTCTGCCAGGCGGCCGACAGCAGGCCGATGCCTTGCAGCGCCACGTGCAGGCGGGCGGCGTTCATCATCACGAACATCGCATTCAGGCCCTTGCCGGGCGCGCCGACGATCCAGCCGCGCGCGTCGTCGAAGCGCATGACGCAGGTGGGCGAGCCGTGCAGGCCCATCTTTTCCTCTATGCGCTCGCACACCACGGCACTGCGCGAGCCGTCGGCGTAGAACTTCGGCACCAGGAACAGCGACAGGCCCTTGGGCCCCGGCGGTGCGTCGGGCAGGCGGGCCAGCACCAGGTGCACGATGTTGTCGGTCAAATCGTGCTCGCCGCCGCTGATGAAGATCTTGGTGCCGTTGAGCAGATAAGTGCCGTCGGCCTGCGGCAGCGCGCGGGTGGCGCACAGGCCCAGGTCGCTGCCGGCGTGCGGCTCGGTCAGGCACATGGTGGCCAGCCATTCGCCTGTGGCGATCTTCTGCAGGTACTGGCTTTTCAGCGCCTCGCTGCCGTGGTGCTTCAGGCATTCGTAGGCGCCGTGCAGCAGGCCGGGCGCCATGGTCCAGCCGTGGTTGGCGGCGGAGAGGCTTTCGTACAGCGCCGCATCAAGCACTGCGGGCAGGCCCTGGCCGCCGTCTTCGGGCGCGGCGCTGAGCGCCGGCCAGCCGGCCTGCCAGAAGGCCTGGTAGGCGTCGCGAAAGCCGGGCGGCATGGTGACGGCGCCGCCGTGCCACTGGGCTCCGAGCTCGTCGCCCACGCGGTTGAGCGGGGCGATGCGGCCGCTGACGAGCTTGCCCATCTCATCGAGCAGCTGGCGCATCAGCGCCTCGTCGGCCTCGGCGAAGGCGGGCAGGGCGGCCAATTGCCGAGGCGCCTGCAGCACATTGAACAGGATGTGGTTCAGCGCATCGACGGGGACTTGGTAGGCGTTCATGGGCTGGTCAAATGACTGCAATGACGCCGCCGCTGCGCGGCGGGCAGGACGAAATGAAGGAGACGGGCGGGGTGGATGAGACAGATCAGGCGATAGCCATTTGGCGCAGCATGCCAATATCAAAAAGAAGCTGCTTGCGCCCGGTGGATGGGCGCTAGCGGCCTTTTTCATGGAGAGAAAAATTTAGAAGGTCCCCCCACTTTCATGACGCCAGCGCTTGTGCTTGGCGGGCCGCGCCCTGTCATGGCGGCGCAGCCGCCGTCATCCACGCCGCGCAGCGGCGAAGTCATGGCGCGCCAGCGCCGTCATCGCCGCCATCGCCGCGCGCGTCGGTTGGTTTACTTCTCCACCTTGAACTCGCCGCCGGTCACCCGCATCATCACGCCGGTGTCGTCGGTGTAGCCCCAGTGGTCCTGCGCCGTCCAGTTCAGCACGCCGTGGGCCAGGGTGGTCTTGCCAATCTTCTCGAAGGCGTCGCGCAGGGCGGCGCGGAACTCGGGCGTGCCGGGCTTGGCGGTTTTCAGCGCAATCGGCACGGCCTTTTCCATCACGATGATGGAGTCGTAGGCGTGGCCGGCGAACTGGTTGCGCGAGCCGGGGCCGTAGGCCTTCTCGTACTGCTGCACGAACTTGATCGCCTCGCCGCGGGCGGGTGCGAATCGGGCAGCTGCTCGGCCAGCACCGCCGGGCCGCTGACAACGAAGCCGCCCTCGACCGACTTGCCGCCCACGCGCATCAAATCGCGCGTGGCGGCGGCGTGGGTCTGGTAGATCTTGCCCTTGTAGCCGCGCTCGACCAGCGCCATCTGCGGCATGGCCGCGCCCGAGCCGGAGGCGACGACCAGCATCGCATCGGGGTTGGCCGACACGAGCTTGAGCACCTGGCCGGTCACGCTGGTGTCGGCGCGGGCAAAGCGCTCGACCGGGCCGAACTTGATGCCGGCCTTTTCGGCCTGCGGGCGGAAGTCGTTGAGCCAGGTCTCGCCATAGGCGTCGCTGTAGCCCAGGAAGCCGACGCTCTTGACGCCCTGCTTTTTCATGTGCTCGATGATGGCGTGGCCCATCACGGCGTTGGACTGCGGCATGCGGAACAGCCACTTGTCCTTGCCCGCGGGCACGGCCACCGGCGACCAGGCGATCTGCGGCGTGGCCGATTCCTCGGCCACCTGGGCCATGGCGGCGGCCACCGGCGTGGCCACCGAGCTCATCAGCACGTCGACCTTGTCGGCGGTGACCAGCTTCTTGGCGTGCTGCACGCCCTGGGTCGGGTCGGTGGCGTCGTCGAGCACGATCACGTTGAGCTTCTGGCCGGCGATCTCCTTGGGCCACAGCTTGGCCTGGTTGCCGGCCGGAATGCCCAGGCCCGAGGCCGGGCCGGTCATGGGCGCGATGACGCCGATGGTGATCTGCGCCATCGCGGCGCCGCTGGCGGCGATGGCGGTGGCGGCCACGATGGCCTTGAGGGTGTAGCGGGTCATGGGTCGTCTCCTTGGTGGGTGGTTTAAAAAAGTGACTGCGGATCAGGAACAGGCTTCCTTGATGAAGTCCGGGACAGGAATGGCCTGCAGGCGGCCGCCCTCGGGGTGGATGCAGAAGGCGCGCGTCTCGCGGCCTTCGCACAGCACCACGCCGTCCTTCTTGACCACGTGCTTCTGCACGAAGGTCTTGGCGGCCCAGCTTTCGATGCTGGTGTGCACGTGGATCAGGTCGCCGTAGGTGGCCGGTTTCATGAACTTGGTGTGGATCTCCAGCAGGGGCGTGCCGATGATGCCGGTGGTTTTCTTCAGCTCGCGCCAGGGCGGGATGCCACACTCGACGAAGAAGTGCAGCGAGGCCGCGTCCATCCACTTGCTGAAATTGGGAAAGAACACGATGCCGGCGGGATCGCAGTCGCCGAACATCACCTTCACGTCGTAAACGGTTTCTTTGCTCATGGGGTTGCTGGGGTTTTCACGAGGTTGTTCGATGACGGAATGACTTTGCCGCTGCGCGGCTTCAATGACGAAATGACTCGTCCGTCATCGAAGCGCAGCGAGATCGTTTCGTCATCAGCGCGGCGCCATGCGCAGCGCGCCATCCAGGCGGATCACCTCGCCGTTCAGGTGGCCGTTGCTGACGATGTGGCAGGCCAGCTCGGCGAACTCTTCCGGCTTGCCCAGGCGCGACGGGAAGGGGATCGACGCGGCCAGCGACTGCTGCACGGGCTCGGGCAGCGTGCGCATCAGCGGCGTGTTGAACAGACCGGGCGCGATGGTGCACACGCGGATGCCATGCTGGGCCAGGTCGCGCGCCATGGGCAGCGTCATGCCGACCACGCCGCCCTTCGACGCGCTGTAGGCCTGCTGGCCCACCTGGCCGTCGAACGCGGCCACGCTGGCGGTGAACACCATGGCGCCGCGCTCGCCGTCTTCCATCGGCTCCAATTTGGCGCAGGCGGCTGCGAACAGGCGCGCGGCGTTGTAGGTGCCGATCAGGTTGACGTTGACGACCTTGGCGAAGTCTTCCAGCGAGGCGGCATTGCCGTCCTTGCCGATCACGCGCTTGGCGGTGCCGATGCCGGCGATCTGCATCAGGATGCGCGCCGGGCCGTGCGCGGCGGCGGCTTCGGCGAGGGCGGCTTCCATGCTGGGGCCGCTGGTCACGTCGGCCTGCAGCGCGATGCCACCGATGTCGGCCGCCACTTTCTTGGCGTTGTCGAGGTTCACGTCGAGCACCGCCACCTTGGCGCCCAGGCGCGCCAGCTCGCGCGCCGTGGCCTCGCCCAGGCCCGAGCCACCGCCGGTGACGAGGGCTGCTTGTCCTTTGATCTGCATCTTGGTTTCTCCTGAATTAATAGCTGCCTGCGCTGGTGGGAAGGGGCTGATAGCTTGAAAGGCTTAAAAACTTCCGTACGCAGAGGGCGCAGAGGTTTCGCAGAGGGCGCAAAAGAACAGCCAAAAATTTTTCGGTTTTTTCTGCGTCCTCTGCGGAATCTTTGCGTCCTCTGCGTCCGGCTGTTGGTGGTCTTGTCAGGCGCCCGGGTTTTCGAGCAGCAGCGCGATGCCTTGGCCGCCGCCCACACAAGCTGACGAGATACCGTACTTGACGCCATCGCGCTGCATGGCGCGCGCCACCGTGATCGTCAGCCGCACGCCCGTGGCCGCCAGCGGATGGCCGAGCGCGATGGCGCCGCCGTTGACGTTGAGCTTGTCCAAATCCATGCCCAGTTCCTTGGCCACGGCCAGCGTTTGCGCGCCTTGCGCCTCGTTGACCTCGAAGCGACCAATGTCGTCGAGCTTGAGGCCGGTGCGCTCCAGCAGCAGGCGGATGGCCGGCGCGGGGCCGATGCCCATGATCTCGGGCGGTACGCCGACCGCCGCCGCGCCGATGATGCGCGCCAGCGGCTGCTTGCCATGGGCCTTGGCATACGCACCCGAGGCGACCACGGCCGCGGCGGCCGCATCCACCAGCGCCGACGAATTGCCGCCGGTCTGCACGCCGCCCTCGAACACCGGCCGCAGCTTGGCCAGCACCTCGATGGGCGAGGGCCGCGGGTGCGTGTCCTGCGCCACTTCAGTCACCTTGCCTTGCAGCTTGATGCCGCGTGGCTTGTAGCCGTCTAACTCGAACTTCTCGGTGACCACCGGCACGATCTCGCCGGCCAGGAAGCCGCTTTCCTGTGCCGCCACCGCCTTGGCGAAGGACTGGTGCGCGAACTCATCCACCTGTTCGCGCGTGATGCCGTATTTCCTGGCCAGGTTCTCGGCGGTCTGGATCATGTTGATGCCGGCGGCCGGGTCCTTCAGCGCCTCCCACATGTAGTCCTTGAAGCCCACCGGCGCACCCAGCTTGAAGCCGGTGCGGTGGTCGAAGGCGGCGATGGGGTTGCGCGTCATGCTCTCGGTGCCGACGACCAGCGCCGCCTCGCAAGCGCCGCCCTGGATGTGCTCGCCCGCCTGGCGGAACAACTCGAAGCCGGTGCCGCAGATGCGCTGCGCCATGATGGCCGGCACCGCCACTGGCACGCCGGCGTACAGGCCGATGTGGCGCGGCAGAAAGAACTGATCGAAATCGCCCGGCGCCATGTTGCCGGTGACGACCGAGCCGATGTCCGACGGCGCCACGCCGGCGCGCTTGAGTGCTTCGCGCGCCGCCTTGATCCCGAGGTCGGTGGGCGAGATGTGGCCCAGCGCGCCGCAGTAATCGACCATCGGTGTGCGCACGCCGTCGAGCATCCAGACGTCGTTGAAGGGGTGAAGAATCCTTGGGTGGCCATTGTTTGTCCTTGTCTTTCTCTTACTCCCTCTCCCGCGCGCGGGAGAGGGCAGGGGTGAGGGTGCTTTACTCCCTCCCCGCTGGGGAGGGTTGGGGTGGGGCTGACCATGCACCAGTGCGCATGGACGCCAGCCCCTCACCCCCACCTCCACCGCACGAAGCAGAGCTTCGCGGGGACCCGGGCCCTCTCCCCAGAGGGGCGAGGGAGTGAATACCGAGCAGGTCACAGGTTCACGCCCGGCTTGATGACGATGTGCCCTGGCGGCTCGTCATACAGCGCCTGCACCAGATCGTCGCGGTGTTTCAGCACGGCGCGCTGATTGATCGACCCCTTGTCGGTGACTTCACCCAGGTCGATCGACGGCGGCTCGGCCATCAGCATGAGGCGCGTGACACGGTTGGCGCTGCCGGTGGCGGTGAGCGAGAGGTCGGTGACCAGGCTCTGGAACTTCTGCAGCACGGCGTGCTGCTTCAGCACCGTTTCAAAAGGCGCATCGGGCGGCAGATCGACCAGCGAGCGCACTGCCTGCGTCGGGAACACCAGCGCGCCCACTTCGTGCCGGTTCAGCCCGGTGACGACCACGTCCTGGATGTACGGCGCGCCGCCGGCGATCACGCGCCCGCGCAGCGGACCGACGCTGACGAAGGTGCCGGTGGCCAGTTTGAAGTCTTCCGCGATGCGGCCGTCGAAGCGCAGGCCCTTGTGCTTGTCCGCCACGTCGACCCACAGCACGGCGTCGCCGGTGCAGAAGAAGCCTTCCTCGTCAAACGCCTCGGCCGTGGCCTCGGGCGCGCGCCAGTAGCCGGGCGTGATGTTGGGGCCGCGGTAGCGCAGTTCGGTCTTGCCGTCGATGGGCACCAGCTTGCATTCCATGCCCGGCGTGGGCAGGCCCAGTTCGCCGGCCTTGATGTCGGGACTGGTGGGGAACAGGCCGTAGGGGCTGGATTCGGTCATGCCGAAGCCGCAGGTCATGACGATGCGCTCGCCGACCTCGCGCTCGGCGCTCTCGAACAGCGAATCCCACACCGGCTGCGCCAGCGAGGCACCGGCGAAGAAGAACATCTTGACGCGCGAGAGGAAGTTGCGGCGCAGCGCGTCGTCCGTCTTCATGGCGTTGGCAATCGCCTCGAAGCCGGTCGGCACGTTGAAGTACATCGTGGGCGCGATCTCGCGCAGGTTGCGCAGCGTTTCGCCCACCAGCGCGGGCGTGGGCTTGCCCTCGTCGATGTAGAGCGTGCCGCCGTTGTTCAGCACCATGCCGACATTGTGGTTGCCGCCGAAGGTGTGGTTCCAGGGCAGCCAGTCGATCAGTACGGGGCGCTCCTCGGTCAGGATCGGCATCGACTGCCGCATCTGCTGCTGGTTGGCGCACCACATGCGGTGGGTGTTGATGACCGCCTTCGGCAGCTTGGTCGAGCCGCTGGTGAACAGGAACTTGACGATGGTGTCGGGCGTGGTGGCTTGCTGCGCGGCATCCACCGCGGGCGTCGGCTCGGTGGCCAGCAGCTCGGACAGCAGCGTGGCCTTTCGGCCCTTCAGGTTCGGGTGGTCGGCGTGGCGCGAGACCGCGATCTCGCAATCGGCCGGCGCAGTGGCCGCCAGCGCCGGGCCGTAGCGCTCGCCGTCCTCGGCCCAGATCAGCCCGGGCGTCAGCGTGTCGATCACGTGGCGCAGCTTGCCGTAGTCCTTGCTGATGGTGGAGTAGGCGGGCGAAGCCGGCGAGAACGGAATGCCCGCGTAGATGCAGCCCAGCGCCAGCAGCGCGTGGTCGATGCCGTTGTCGCTGAGGATGACGACGGGGCGCTCCTGCGACAGGCCGCGGTCGATGAGCGCCTGGCCGATGCGGCGTGCAGCGTCCAGCGTCTGGGCGTAGCTCACGCGGCGCCAGTCGCCCAGCTGACCGCCCGTCAGGCGCTCACGCTGGGCGACGAAGGTTTCGTCGGGGGTCGTTTTCGCCCAGTGGACCAGGCGGTCGGACATGCGCTCGCCAAAAGGCTGCAGCGGCACGTCGGCGGCCAGGTGCTGCACGCCGCCGTCTTCGCCGCGCACGTTCACCCGGGTGACGCCGAAGGTCAAGGGGCGGTACTTCGGTGGCGCTGCCGCAGCGCCGGTCGCGTTGCTCATGCTTGTCTCACTCCACTCTTTTTTGATAGCTGCTCGCGCTTGTCCATCAGGCGCTGGAGGTCAAAAAGGCTTCAAGCCTTCTTCACCTTGGTGCCGGCCTTGCCTTCAAGAAAATCGCGCACACGCTGTTTCGCTTCAGGCGCGGCCTGGGCGATGGCGCTGATCAGCGCCTCGGTCATGAAGCCGTGGTCGGCCGGCTGCTCGGCGATGCGGGGCAGGGCGTGCATCAGCGCGTAGTTGGTCAGCGGCGCGTTGGTGGCGATGCGCTCGGCCAGTTCCATGGCCTTGTCGAAGGCCTGGCCTTCGGCCACCAGGTACTGCGCAAAACCCAGGCGCTCGCCGTCCTGCGCGTTGTAGACGCGGCCCGTGAGCATCATGTCGGTCATGCGCGCCACGCCGATCAGCTTGGGGATGCGCACCGAGCCGCCGCCGCCGACGAAGATGCCGCGCGTGCCTTCGGGCAGGGCGTAGAAAGTGGTGGCGTCGGCCACGCGGATGTGCGCGGCGCTGGCCAGCTCCAGCCCGCCGCCGACCACAGCGCCGTGCAGCGCGGCGACCACCGGCACCGGGCCGTACTGCACCGCGTCCAGCGCCATGTGCCAGCTGCGCGAATGGTGCAGGCCCTCGCCGGCATCGCGCTCCTTCAGTTCCGACAGGTCGAGCCCGGCGCAGAAATGCTCGCCTTCACCGTCGATCACGGCGGCGCGCACGCTGGAAGGCAGGTTCTGGAAGGTGTCGCGCAGCGCGGCGATGAGGCCGTCCGACAGCGCGTTGCGCTTGGCGGCGCGCGTCAGACGAACGACGGCGATTTCCTTCTTCTTGCCCGCGAGTTCGAGCGAAATGTCTTGACTGGGCTTGGCCATGGGGTCTCCTTGGGCGTCATTATGGTTATCAACGATAACTAAAAACAAGCTGTCTGGCGGTCTTCCCGGGGAGGGTTTTCCCTTGATTCATCCAGACCAAGCGCGCTTGGCAAAATGCAAGCGATGTCGGCAGCGCGTGGGCGCCAGTGGTCGGCAGTTCAGGAGCCTTCATGACCCGACGCCAGTTTCTGCTTGCCAGCGCCGCTGCCGCACTCTGCCCGACCGCCGCCGTCGCTGCGACCAAATTCCCCGCCAAAGCCGTGCGCATCGTGGTGCCCAATGCGCCCGGCGGCGCGGCCGACATCACCGCCCGCGCGGTGGGCGAGCACATGGCCCGCACGCTGGGCCAGCCCGTGGTGATTGACAACCGCCCCGGCGCCGGTGGCGTGGTGGCAGGGCAGACGGTGGCCAACGCAGCGCCCGATGGTCACACGCTGCTGCTGATCTCCAGCGGCACGGCGGTCAGCGCGGCGTTGTTCAAGGCGCTGCCGTTCGACACCCTCAAGGCCTTCACGCCCGTGGCGCCGCTGGCCACCTTCGATCTGGTCATCGTCGCCAACGAGGGCGGCGACTTCCGTACGCTGGGCGATCTGCTCCAGTTCGCGCGCCAGAACCCGGGCAAGCTCAACCTGGGCACGCCCATCATCGGCACCACCCAGCACCTGGCGGCCGAGCTGTTCAAGAGCGCGGCGGGGCTGGACTTGCAGGTGGTGCCGTTCAAGGGCACGCCCGACGTGATCACCGCCATCCGCAGCGGCCAGCTGCACGCCGGGCTGGACATCCTGAGCCCGCTGCTGGCGCAGATCCAGGGCAAGGCGCTGCGGCCCCTGGCGGTGACGGGTGCCCGGCGTTCGCGCGTGCTGCCCGATGTACCCACGGCGCAGGAACTGGGCGTGAAGGGCCTGAACGCCGCATCGTGGAACGGGCTGGCCGTGCCGGCCAGGACGCCCGCGGCGGTGGTCGAGCAACTGAACAAGGCCGTGAATGCTGCGCTGGCCGATGCCGGCGTGCGCCAGAAGCTGGAGGCGCTGAACCTCGATCCGCACCCTGGCACGCCGCAGGACGCGGCCCGCATGCTGTCGGGCGACATCCGGCGCTGGAGCGAGGTGATCGACAGGGCGGGCATTGCCCGGCAATGAGTTTTCAAGCCATTTAGGGCCTGAGCGCCCGCCAGTAAAGCGCAAGCAGCTCTTTATTGATAGCAATGGCGCCGGATGCGGCGTCGGCGGCGAGCGCTCAGGTCGTGCCAGCGGCGCGTCGGGTACGCACCGCGGTGGCCGGCAGGCGCAGCATGGCGGTTTCGATGCGCGCCGCCAGCTCGATCAGGCGCGGCCGGATGCTGTGCAGCAGGTAGTCCGGCGGCAGCACGAAGCCGGGGCCGCCGCAACTGAGCGACAGCAGCGGCCGACCGCTGCCGAGCCGCAACGGCCGCGCAATGGCGTTGATGCCGGCCTGCCAGCCGCCCACCACCATCGTGACCCCATCGCGGCGGTGCTGCTGCAGCGCCTCGTCGATCTCGGACGAAAGCCGTGGCCAATCCCTGGGGCGGCGGTTCTGCAGGCTGCGCAGCACGGCGTCGCGGTCCTTGGGCTCGCAGCCGGCCAGCCAGGCGCGGCCCATCGACGTGACCGCCAGAGGCAAGCGCGAGCCGATGCGCAACTCGCGGTTGTGCAGGTCCTTGCTGCGGCAATGCACGAGGTACACCATCGACAGGCGGTCGCGCGCGCCCAGCGCCACCTCGGCCCGCGCGAAGTCGGCCAGCTCCTGCATCAAGGGGCCGGCCACGTCGTTCACGTCGAGGTTCGCCACCATGGTGCTGCTGAGCGCGAAGGTGGCCACGCCCAGGCGGTACTTGCCCAGTTCCTCGACGTGGTTCAGGTAGCCCAGCCGGGTCAGCGTATACGTCAGCCGAGACACCGTGGACTTGGGAAGCCTGCAGCGCTGCGCGATCTCCTGGTTGCCCAGCAGCCGGTCGCCGGCGCGGAAGCAGGCCAGCACCTCCATGCCGCGCGCCAGGGCGGTGACGAAGTGGCGGTCTTCCTTGGCGGGGCCGGCGGGGTTTTCGTTCATGTCGTGATGGGGTCGGGTGCACGCTTCGGTGGGCTGCCGGCACGGCGGCCGCATCTGCGGCCTGCGCAAAGCCGAGTCATCCACGTGACTTCGATGCGTTCATTTTTTCGGGGTTTACCCGATATCGTTCTGCAGTGCAGAACCACGATCCTACGGCAGAAGGGCGCTGGTTAAGCTGAATTCCCTCTCTCACGGTGACTTGTTGGAAGGAATCCGCCAGGATGCAGAACAGAACGATGGAGACCAGCGTGGCCCCGCCAGTCTGCGGCGCACCAAGCGCCAAGCGTGGCGGCGCGGCGACTTGTACATGAACAGGAGTGGCGCCTGATGGACATGTTCCTGCAGCAGGTGCTCAACGGCCTCACGCTGGGCGGCGTCTACGGGCTGGTGGCGCTGGGCCTGACGCTGGTGTACGGCATCCTGCACGTGCCCAACTTCGCCCATGGCGCGTTCTACATGGTGGGGGCGTTCGTTTCGTTCCATGCCATGACGGCCTGGGGCTTCAACTATTGGGTGGCGATGGGCGTGTCGGCACTGGCGGTGGCGGCGCTGTCGGTGCTGGCCGAGCGCATCGTGTTCCACCCGCTGCGCAACGCCTCGGGCCTGCACCCCATGGTGGCGGCCATCGGCGTGCTGCTGTTCCTCGAGGCGGCGGCGCAGGCCATCTGGGGCGCCGACTTCCAGCGCATGCAGACGCCTTACCCCGGCATCATCGACCTGGCGGGTGTCACGGCGCCGATCCAGCGGCTGATGATCATCGGCGCGGCCTTTGCGCTGATGGTGGTGCTGCACCTGTTCCTGACGCGCACGGTGATGGGCTCGACCATCATCGCCATGGCGCAGAACCGCGACGGCGCCTCGCTGGTGGGCATCGACGCCAACCGCGTGGCCATGCTCACCTTCGCCATCTCGGGCGCGCTGGCGGCCATCGCGGCCACGCTGTACGCGCCCATCAACCTGGTGTTTCCGGCCATGGGGCACCTGGTGATCACCAAGGCCTTCGTCATCATCATCCTGGGTGGCATGGGCAGCGTGCCGGGTGCCATCGTGGGCGGGCTGATCATCGGCTTTGCCGAGAGCTTCGGCGCGTTCTACATCTCGACCGACTACAAGGACATCATCGCCTTCGTGCTGCTGGTGGTGATCCTGTCGGTGCGCCCGCAGGGCCTGTTCGCCAAGGAGCACGCTGATGGCCTGGCTTGAAAAATGGGGCTGGTGGCTGCTGATCGCCGCTGGCCTGGCGTTTCCGCTGCTGGCCAGCAACGACTACCTGCTGACGGTGATGGGCAAGGCCTTCATCTTCGCCATCGCCACGCTGGGGCTGAACCTGATCACGGGCTACACCGGGCAGTTCAACCTGGCGCACGCCGGCTTCATGGCCGTGGGTGCCTACACGGTGGGCATCCTGACCGTCGACCACCAGGTGCCGTACTGGATCGCCTTCGCGCTGGCCGGCGTCGTCACCACGGTGCTGGGCTATTTCATCGGCATCCTGTCGCTGCGGCTGCGCGGGCACTACTTCTCGATCTTCACGCTGTGCGTGGGCTACATCATGTTCCTGGTGATCGAGAAGTGGGAGGGCCTGACGCACGGCACCGTCGGCATCATGGGCATCCCCGCACCGTCGCTGGGCTTCATCACCTTCGACTCGCCGCTGTCGCTGTACTACCTGGCGCTGCTGTTTCTGGTGGTGGGCGTGTGGGCCATGCGTCGCATCGTCGGCTCGCTGCTGGGCCGCACCTTCATGGCGGTGCGCAACAGTGAAGAGTTGGCCGAGGCGCTGGGCACCAACCTGATGCGCACCAAGACGCTGTCCTTCATGCTGTCGGTGTTCTACGCCGGTATCGCCGGTGCGCTGTACGCGGGCTACGTGCGTTTCATCGGCCCCGACATCGCGGCGGTGGAGCACACCTTCGACATGACCATGTTCATGATCGTCGGCGGCCTGGGCACGGTGCTGGGCCCGCTGCTGGGCGCGCTGGGCATGCCGTGGCTGACGCAGTACCTGCAGTTCCTGCAGGAATACCGCTTCCTGGTGTTCGGGCCGCTGCTGGTGTTTCTGGTCATCTTCGTGCCGCACGGCATCGTGGGCACCTACCTGGGCTGGCGCGCGCGCCAGGCCGCGCAGAAGTCGGAGGCGCGCCGTGCTCAAGATTGAACACCTGACCAAGCGCTTCGGCGGGCTGCTGGCGGTCAACGACGTCAGCACCACCATCGAGACGGGCAAGATCAACGCCATCATCGGCCCCAACGGCGCCGGCAAGACCACCTTCTTCAACCTGATCGCCGGCGTGCACAAGCCCACCTCGGGCACCATCACGCTGCAGGGTGACGACGTGACCTCGCTGCGGCCCGACCAGGTGGCGCAGCTGGGCGTGGCACGCACCTTCCAGACCACGTCGCTGTTCGACATGGCCACGGTGCTCGACAACCTGATCGTCGGCCACCGCCTGCGCACCAGGTCGGGCCTGCTGGACGTGCTGCGCGGCTCCAGCCTGCTGCGCGAGGAAGAGCGCATCTGCCGCGAGAAGGCGCGCGACGCGCTCAACTTCGTCGGCGGCTCGCACCTGGAAAACCGCATGGCCGGTGACATCTCTCAGGAAGAGCGCAAGCGCGTCGCCTTTGCGCTGGCGCTGGCCACCAACCCGCGCCTGCTGCTGCTCGACGAGCCGGCCGGTGGCGTAAACCCCGACGAGACCCAAGGCCTGGCCGAGCTGATCCGCAAGATCGTCAAGAGCGGCATCACCGTGTGCCTGATCGAGCACAAGATGAACATGATCATGAGCCTGGCCGACAAGATCATGGTGCTGAGCTACGGCGAGAAGATCGCCGAGGGCACGCCGGCCGAAATCCGCGCCAACCCCGTCGTCATCGACGCCTACCTGGGGAGCGACCATGCTGACGCTTGAGAACGTATCGCTCAACTATGGCAGCTTCAAGGCGCTCGACGGCGTCACGCTGCACGCGAAGCAGGGTGAACTGGTGGTGCTGCTGGGCGCCAACGGCGCGGGCAAGAGCTCGATCTTCCTCACCATCAGCGGCATCCACCGCGCCGCCGGCGGCAGCATCCAGTACGACGGGCAGCAGCTGATCGGCCGCAAGCCCTCGGCCATCGTGCAGGCGGGCGTGGTGCAGTGCCCCGAGGGGCGCAAGCTGTTCCCCATGATGTCGGTGCAGAAGAACCTGATGCTGGGGGCCTACGTGCACCGCCGCGATGGCGAGGGCAACCGCCAGCGGCTGGAGGACGTCTACCAGCTGTTCCCCATCCTGCGCGAGAAGAAGGACGACCCGGCCGGTTCGCTCTCGGGCGGGCAGCAGCAGATGGTGGCCATCGGCCGCGCGCTGATGGGCCGCCCCAAGATGCTGCTGCTCGATGAACCCTCGCTCGGCCTGGCGCCGCTGGTGATCAAGCAGACCTTCGAGGTCATCCAGCGCATCAACCAGGCCGGCACCACCGTGCTGCTGGCGGAACAAAACGCCTTCGCCGCGCTCAAAATTGCCCACCGCGCCTATGTGCTGGAGAACGGCCGCATCGTCATGGAAGGCGATCCCGAGAGCCTGTTGCACAACGACGAGGTGCGTCGTGCCTACATCGGCGCGTAGCCTTTTCGCAGCGTTGACCCGAGTTTTTCACCTGAACTGACCCAAGGAGACACCCATGAAGTTCAAGACCACGATCCGCCTGTGCGCCGGCCTGCTGACCGCAGGCGCCCTCGGTGCCGCCCCGGCGCTGGCGCAGGAGGTCGTCAAGATCGGCTACACCGGCCCGCTGAGCGGCGGCGCCGCGCAGTACGGCAAGAACGTGCTCAGCGGCATGGAGATGGCCGTCAAGGAAGTGAATGACGCCGGCGGCTTCGACGTGGCCGGCAAGAAGTACAAGCTGGAGCTGGTGGCGCTGGACGACAAGTACAACCCCAGCGAAGCCGCCACCAACACCCAGCGCCTGGTGCAGCAGCACAAGACGCCGGCGGTGCTGACACCGCACTCGGGCGGCATCTTCGCCATGCAGGCCATCAACGAGCAGCTCAAGGTGCTGGTGCTGGGCTATTCCAGCGTGCCGCAGATCACCGCGCGCGGCAACAAGCTGACGCTGCGCATCCCGCCCGAGTACACGGTCTACATCAAGCCGTTCATCGAGCAGACCATGGCCAAGTTCGGCAAGAACGTGGCCATCGCCAGCGCGGACCACGACTACGGCAAGGCCTGGGTGGCCGCGTTCAAGCCGGCCTGGGAAGCCGCTGGCGGCAAGGTGGTGGCCGAGAACCTGATGTCCTACAACCGCGCCACCGACTTCTACAGCGGCGTCAGCCGCGTGCTGGCGGCCAAGCCGGACCTGATGTTCATCGGCGGCGCCTCCGAGCCCACCGGCCTGGTCATCAAGCAGGCGCGCGAACTGGGCTTCAAGGGCGGCTTCATGATCATCGACCAGGCCAAGATCGACGAGATTGCCAAGATCACCGGCGGCCTGGGCCCGCTCGAAGGCGCGGTGGGCGTGCTGCCAGTCGTGGACGATCAGAAGCCCGCCGCCAAGGACTTCGTGGCCCGTTACCGCAAGTTCGCCAATGGCCGTGACCCCGGCACCGAGGCCATGTTCAACTACACCGCCGTGCATGTGACCGTGGACGCCATGAAGCTGGCCGGCACCACCACCGACGCCATGGCCATCCGCGCGAACCTGGACAAGGCTTTCAAGGCCATGCCGCCCAGCACCAACCCGTTCGGCTTCACCGGCGTGGATGACAAGGGTGGCACCACCGCCAACGGCCGCATCGCCGTGGTGGAAGGCGGTAAAGTCAAGGAAATTGCGATCAAGTAAACCCAGCCATTGATGGCCAGCGCGGCGCAGGCACCACGCCAGGCCGCCAGCTGCAGGAG
Source organism: Ottowia beijingensis (assembly GCF_013423955.1). GTDB lineage: Bacteria > Pseudomonadota > Gammaproteobacteria > Burkholderiales > Burkholderiaceae_C > Ottowia > Ottowia beijingensis. The sequence continues at coordinate 3,673,170 of NZ_JACCKX010000001.1, forward strand.
GTCCCGGCTGTGCCGAGGACCTCCTGTTTTTTGGAGCGACCGAAAAATGAGTGAGATGGTCCACCTGGGCTTCATCGGCTACGGTGAAGTCGGCAAGATATTCAGCGCCGGTCTGCGCGCCCAGCCCGGCGTGGCGCAGGTGGGCGCGTGGGACCTGAAGTTCGACCGGGCAGACACGCGCGAGGCCGAGCGCCGCCACGCCGCGCAGGCCGGCGTGCAGGCGCACGATTCATCGTCCAGCCTGTGTGCGGCGAGCGATGTGCTCGTTTCCGCCGTCACCGCCTCCAGCACGCTGGCGGTGGCCGAAGAGGCCGCACGCCATGTTCGCCCCGGCACCTGGTTTCTCGACCTCAATTCCGCCTCGCCCGGCACCAAGCAGCAGTGTGCCGCGCTCATCGAGGGTGCCGGGGCGCATTACATCGAAGCGGGCGTGATGACCTCGGTGCCGCCCTACGGCATCCGGGTGCCCATGCTGCTGGGCGGTGCCCGCGCGGGCGCGCTGGCCGAGCGGCTGAGCGCCTGGGGCATGGATGTGAAGGTGGTGAGCGCGCAGCTGGGCGTGGCCAGCGCCATCAAGATGTGCCGCAGCGTGATGATCAAGGGGCTGGAGGCGCTGGTGATCGAGAGTTATGCGGCCGCCCGCGCCTACGGCGTCGAGGACCATGTGCTGCCCACCTTGCAGGAAACGTTTCCGGGCATCGACTGGACCCAGCAGGGCGCCTATTTCTTCAGCCGCGTGGTGCAGCACGGCCAGCGCCGCGCCGAGGAGATGCGCGAATCCGCCCGCACGGTGCAGGAGGCCGGCTTCGAGCCCCTCATGACCCGGGCCATCGCCGACAAGCAGCAGTGGGTGGCCGACCAGGCACGGGCTGGCGTGTTCAAGGAATTGCCAGCGGGCGCTGCGTGGCAGGCCTTTGCCGATGCCTTGATCGCGGCGCGCAAGGGCTGAGCGTCCCCATCGACGCACGGAGCGGCGGGCGAGCAAGGCATCGGCGCTGAGGTCGCACGCTGTTGAATAATCCACGCGCGGTGCGCGGCGTGCGACCCGGGGCGCGTCAGTTGCTCGCGTCGGGGCAGATCGATGACGCGCACGCCGGCCCTGTTGCTTGCCCATGCTCGACATTCTTTCCATCACCGGCCCCATCTACATCACCATCGCGCTGGGCTGGCTGGCCAAGCGGGCCGGCCTGTTCGACCGCGGCGACATGCGGGTGCTGGGCAAGTTCGTGCTGTACGTGGCGCTGCCGGCGCTGCTGTTCGATGCCGTGGCCAAGCGGCGTCTGGACGAGATTCTGGAGTGGCGCTACATGGCCGTGTTCGCGCTGGGCGCGCTGGCCACCATGGCGGTCGGCCTGTGGTGGATGCGCCGCGTGGCGCGCCAGCCCGCCGTGCTGAGCGTGGTGCAGACCATGGGCATGTGCTGCCCCAACTCGGGCTTTGTCGGCTACCCCATCAACCTGCTGCTGCTGGGCCCGGTGGCGGGCTTGATCCTGGGCATGAACATGCTGGTGGAGAACCTGCTGCTGATCCCGCTGCTGCTGGCGCTGATGGACGCAGCCAGCGGCGCGGGGCACTGGCGTGCGGTGGTGCGCGGTGCCGCGGCGGGGCTGCTGCGCAACCCGATGGTGCTGGGCCTGTCGGCTGGGCTGCTGGTGTCGCTGCTGGGCCTGCCCCTGCCGGCGGTGGCCGACCGCACGGTGGGCCTGTTCGCGCAGGCCAGCGCGGCGGTGTCGCTGTTCGTCATCGGCGGCTCGCTGGCGGGGCTGCGGATCAAGGGGCTGGGCGCGCAGGTGGCGCAGATCGCCGCGGGCAAGCTGCTCGTGCACCCGCTGCTCACGGTGGGTGCGCTGCTGGCTCTGGAGGCACTGGGCATGCCGCCAATGGATGCCGCCCTGCGCACCGGCGTGGTGCTGGCTGCGGCGTGCCCGATGTTCGGCATCTACCCCATTCTGGCGCAGAAGCACGGCCACGACGGGCTGGCCGCCGCGGCCCTGCTGGGCACCACGGTGGCCTCGTTCTTCACCATCAGCGCCGCGTTGTGGCTGCTGACGGGTTCATGAGTGAAAAGTGCCTGCAGCGCTTTTGTGGCGGGCGCAGGCAGCTATCAAATCAGAAGCGAATGCCGGTCGGGTTGGTGGTGGTGCGCTGGGGCGCCACGCTGGGGCCGGCGGGCGCTGGCGCAGGCTCGGCCGGCTCGGCGGCCTGGGCGGCGGGCGCAGCCGCCGCCGCTGTGCGCGCCACCAGCGGCGTGGCGGCGGGGCGGCGGTAGCTGGCGGGCAGTTGCGAGGCCTTGGGGTAACCGGCCGCGTCGAGGTACTGGCTCCACTCGCTGTCCGAAAAGCCCTTGAGCTGCTGGCCGCCGATGGTCAGCAGCGGCAGGCTGTTGTTGCCGGCCAGGCGCTGCAGGGCGGCGATGTCGTCGTTGGTCTCCACCGTCTTCTCGGTGAAGGGCACGCCGCGGTTGCTCAGCAGGTTGCGGCCGCTGTTGCAGGGTGCGCAGGTGGACGAGGTGTACAGCGTGACCGGGTAGCGCTGCACGGTCTGGTTGAGCTGGTAGGGCAGTGCGCCACCACCGCCCGACGCCGCCGCGCCGCCACTGGACACCGCCGGTGCGGCCTGCGTGGGCGGCTTGTCGGAGAAGGTGACCCGGCCATCCGGCCCCACCACGCGGTAGACCTGCGCCTGCGCCACGCCGGCCAGCAGCAGGGCGCCGGCGGCAGCGGCGAGCAATCGGGCGGAAGGGCGGTGGGGCACGGGCAACTCCTTGGTGCGGTGGTGGATGTGTGTCGGGATCAGGCCATGCCCTGATGGCGCAGCAGCGCGTCCATCGTGGGCTCGCGGCCGCGGAAGGCCTTGAACGATTCCATGGCCGGGCGGCTGCCGCCGGCTTCCAGAATCTCGCGGCGGTATTTTCGCCCCGTTTCCACGCTGGGCAAGCCATCGGGTGTGACGCTTTCCTCGAAAGCGGCGTAGGCGTCGGCGCTCAGCACCTCGGCCCACTTGTAGCTGTAGTAGCCCGCCGCGTAGCCGCCGGCGAAGATGTGGCTGAAGGTCTGCGCGGTGCGCGCAAAGGGCGCCGGTTGGATCACGGCGACCTCGGCGCGCACTTCATCGAGCAGCGGCTGGAAGTCATCCGCCGGGTCGTGCTCGGTGTGCAGCAGCATGTCGAACAGGGCGAACTCGATCTGCCGCACGGTCTGCATGCCGGCCTGGAAGTTCCTGGCGGCCAGCATCTTGTCGAACAGGGCGCGGGGCAGCGGCTCGCCCGTATCCACGTGCGCCGTCATGTGCTTGAGCACGTCCCATTCCCAGCAGAAGTTCTCCATGAACTGGCTGGGCAGTTCCACCGCGTCCCACTCCACACCGCTGATGCCCGAGACATCGCGTTCGTTCACCTGCGTCAGCATGTGGTGCAGGCCGTGGCCGAATTCGTGGAACAGGGTGATCACGTCGTCGTGCGTCAGCAGGGGCGGCTTGCCATCCACGCCCTCGGCGAAGTTGCACACCAGTTGCGCCACGGGCGTCTGCAACTGCGCGTTGTCGGGCCGCAGCCAGCGGGCGCGCACGTCGTCCATCCAGGCGCCGCCGCGCTTGCCGGCGCGCGCGCCGGGGTCGAGGTAGAACTGGCCGAGCAGTTTTCCGTCGCGCTCGATGCGGTAGAACTCGACCGAGGGATGCCACACGGGCGCGCTGTCGCGGCGGATGACGACCTCGAACAGCGTCTCGACGATCTTGAACAGGCCTGCCAGCACCTTGGGCGCCTGGAAGTACTGCTTCAGCTCCTGCTCGCTGAAGGCGTAGCGCGCTTCCTTGAGCTTCTCGCCGATGTAGGCCCAGTCCCAGGGCTGCGGGTCGGCCAGTTGCAGTTCCTTGGCGGCGAAGTCGCGCAGATCCTGCACGTCGCGCTCGGCGTAGGGCCTGGCCTTGGCGGCCAGCTGGCGCAGGAAGTCGATGACTTCGGTGGGCGAGTCGGCCATCTTGGGCACCACCGACACCTCGCCGAAGTTGGCGTAGCCCAGCAGCTGCGCCTCTTCGCGGCGCAGCGCCAGAATCTCGCGGATCAGCGGCGCGTTGTCGTACTTCACGCCGTCGCCCTCGGCCTGGTCGGAGGCGCGCGTGACGTAGGCACGGTACAGGCGCTGGCGCAACGCGCGGTCGTGCGCGAACTGCATCACGGGCAGGTAGCTGGGCAGCTTGAGGGTGAGCTTGTAGCCCTTCATGCCATCGGTTTCAGCCGCAGCGCGGGCGGCAGCCTTCACGTCGGGCGGCACGCCGTCCACCTCGTCCTCGGTGGCGTAGTACGCATAGGCGTCGGTGGCGTCGAGTGCGTTCTCGCTGAACTTCTGGCCCAGCTCGGCCTGGCGCTCCTGGATGGCGGCGTAGCGCGCCTTGGCCTCGCCCTGCAATTCGGCGCCGCCCAGCACGAAGCCGCGCAGCGCGTTCTTGTGCGCCTGGCGCTGCTCTGGCGTCAGCGCGTCGGGGTTCATGGCCTTGTACTTGGCGTACAGGCGCTCGTCGCTGCCCAGACGGGTCCAGAACTCGGTGATGGCGGGCAGGGCGGCGTTGTAGGCGGCGCGCAGCTCGGGCGTGTCCATCACGGCGTTGAGGTGGCTGACGGCGCCCCAGGCGCGGCCCAGGCGTTCGGTCGCCACGTCCAGCGTGCGCGCCAGCGTGGCCCAGTCGGCGGGCAGCTCGGGCGCCACGGCGGCCTCCAGGCCGGCTTCGGCACCGCCCAGCAAGTCGTCGATGGCCGGGGCCACGTGCTCGGGGCGAATCTGGTCGAACAGGGAAGGTCGGAGAAGTCGAGGAGGGGATTGGCCATGGCGCGTCAGTTGGGGACGGAGGTGAGAATGTCAAGCATAAAGGTATAAAAATGATAGCTGCTTGCGCTTGTGGGACGTGCGCTGAAGCCCAATTTCGCCTGTCAATCTTCGGTCGCTGAAACAGCCGGACGCAGAGGACGCAAAGGATTCGCAGAGGACGCAAAAGTAAAACCTGATCTTTTTGAATTCTTCTGCGTCCTCTGCGAAATCTCTGCGTCCTCTGCGTCCGGTATCTGGTTTCGGTACGCGGCAGCCCACGCGCCGGCCGCCTCAGCGCCGCGCCCGCACATCCACCCCGACGAACACCGAGCGCCCGGCCGCCGGCTCGAAGAAGCGGCCGTTGCCCTCGTTGACGATGACCGAACCCGCGTAACGGCGGTTGCCGAGGTTGTCGATGCGCACGAACGCAACGCCTAGCGGTCTTGTCTGCAGCGTTGGGGAACGTTCGGTTTAGGCTTGTACCGGACACTGGCGACGACCCCTCGCGGAGTAAGAGGGGGAAGACGCGAAGCGTCTCAGGGGTGTTTCGCTTCAAGCGCTGGCGCGCTCGGCCGCCTCGATGGTGTTGACCAGCAGCATGGCGCGTGTCATGGGGCCGACACCGCCGGGCACCGGGGTGATCCAGCTGGCCACATCCTTCACGCCGGCAAAGTCCACGTCGCCGCACAGCTTGCCGGCGTCGTCGCGGTTCATGCCGACGTCAATGACCACCGCACCGGGCTTGACCATGTCGGCCGTCAGCACGTTGCGCTTGCCCACGGCGGCGACCACGATGTCGGCCTGCCGTGTCTGCGCCGCCAGGTCGGGCGTGCCGCTGTGGCACACGGTGACGGTGGCGTTGGCTTGCAGCAGCATCAGCGCCATGGGCTTGCCGACGATGTTGCTGCGGCCGATGACCACGGCGTGCTTGCCCTTCAGGTCGGTCATGCCGATGGATTCGAGCATCTTCATGCAACCGTAGGGCGTGCAGGGGCGAAAGCCGGGCTGGCCCACCATCAGCGCGCCGGCGCTGGCCACGTGAAAGCCGTCCACGTCCTTCTCGGGCGCGATGGCTTCGATGACGCCGTGGCTGTTCATGTGCCGGGGCAGCGGCAGCTGCACCAGGATGCCGTGCACCGCCGGGTCGGCGTTGAGCTGGGCGATGCGCGCCAGCAGGTCGGCCTCGGTCATGTCGGTCGGGTAGCGCTCCAGCGTGGCGCCCAGGCCCGTCTGCTCGCTGTCGGCCACCTTGTTGCGCGTGTAGACCTGGCTGGCCGGGTCTTCGCCGACCAGGATCACGGTGAGGTGCGGCTGCACGCCGCGAGCCTTGAGCGCCTGCACGCGGTGCGCCACGTCGGCGCGGACTTGGGCGGCCAGGGCGTTGCCGTCGATCAGCTGGGCAGTCATGATTCGGATTTACAAGAAAAATGGCTGCAACGCCCGTCCATCAAGCGCGAGCAGCTATTGAAATAGAAGCAAAGCGGGCTCAGGCCTTCGGGGCGTTCTGCCCCAGGGCGATCTTCAGCAGGTCGGCCACCGTATTGGCGCCCAGCTTTTCCATGATGTTGGCGCGGTGCGCCTCCACCGTCTTGATGCTGATGCCCAGGTCGTCGGCGATCTGCTTGTTCAGGCGGCCGGCGACGATGCGCTCGAGCACCTGCGCCTCGCGCCCGGTGAGCTTGGCCAGCAGCGCGTCGCGGCTGGCGGCCTGCTGGTGCTCGGTGAACAGGGCGCGGGCCTGCTCCAGCATGCGCTCGACCAGCGGCACCAGCTGTTCTTCCTTGAACGGCTTCTGGATGAAATCCATCGCGCCTTTCTTCATGGTGTCGACGGCCAGCGGCACGTCGCCGTGGCCGGTGATGAAGGCGATGGGCAGGGGCGACTTGCGCTCGAGCAGGCGGTCCTGCAGTTCCAGGCCGCTCATGCCGTCCATGCGGATGTCGACGATCAGGCAGGCGACTTCGCGCGGGTCGTAGCGGGCCAGGAAGACCTCGGCCGACTCGAAGCAGCGCACGCGGAAATCCTGCCCTTCGAGCAACCATTGAACCGAATCGCGAACGGCTTCGTCGTCGTCCACCACATACACCGTTCCTCGCTTCGGAATCAGACTCATGCCACTACCTTGGTGTTGTTGTCGGACGGGCTGGCGTCCTGCACCGGGCCGACCGGAATCCAAAAACTGAAGCGGCAGCCCACGACCTGGCCGGCATTGTAGAGGTTCTCGGCATGGATCCGGCCCTGGTGCGACTCGACGATGGAGCGGCACAGATTGAGGCCGATGCCCATGCCGTCGTTCTTGGTCGAGAAGAAGGCTTCGTACAGCCGGGCCAGCGCTTCTTCGGTCAGGCCGCGGCCGGTATCGGTGACGCTGAACTGCACCGCCGGCTGCTCGTCGACCTCGCGCTGGGTCACGCGCAGATCGACCAGGCGGTTGCCGGTGGCGCGCTGCGCCACGTCGATGGATTCGGCACCGTTCTTGATCAGGTTGATCAGCACCTGCTCGATCAGGATCGGGTCGACGTGCAGCGCCGGCAGGCGCGGCGCCACGTAATGGCTCAGGCGCACCTGGCGGCGGCGCAGTTCGATCTCGGCCAGCTCCACCACCTGCTCGACCATCGGCATCACCTCCGACCACTGGCGGCGCGGCTCGCTGCGCTTGACGAAGCTGCGGATGTGCTGCACCACCTGGCCGGCGCGCTGCGCCTGGCGTGCGGTCTTGTCCAGCGCGCCCAGCAGGTCGTCCTCGCTGATGCTGCCGCCCCGGATGCGCGAGATCATGCCGGTGCAGTAGTTGCTGATGGCCGTCAGCGGCTGGTTCAGCTCGTGCGCCACGCTGGAGGCCATCTCGCCCATGGTGATCAGGCGGCTGGCGGTCTGCGCGCGCTCGGCCTGCGCGGCGGCCTGTTCCTCGGCCTGGCGGCGCGCAGTGATGTCGGTGGCGATCACCATCTGCGCCAGGCGGCTGTCGACCCAGTTCAGGTAGCGCGAGCGCACTTCCAGCCATTTGCCCAAGCGTTCGATGTAGATCTCGGCATGCTCGGCCAGCGAGCCGGTGGCGATGCTGTCGAGCGGCAGGCCGGCGAAGGAATCGACGGCATCCAGGCTTTCGTCGGACAGCTGTGTCTCGGGCGTGCCGGCGCGCACCACCAGCTGCAGGTGCCCGTCGGTGGTGCCGCCGAACCACTGGCGGTACAGCTTGTTGGCGAACAGCAGCTCCTGGCTGCCCAGGGTGCTACAGAAACAGAAGCATCCAGCGCTTCCAGCACGGTGGTGAAGCGCTCGTAAGAGGCCGAAAGCTGGCGTCGCACGCGGTTGGGCTCGGTGATGTCGGTCATCGACGCCATCCAGCCGGTCTGCTTGCCGGTGGCGTCGATCAGCGGCGACACGTAGAAGCGCGCATCGAACAGCGTGCCGTCCCTGCGCTTGACGCGCATCTGAAAGCCCGCCGGGTCGGAGCTGCCGATCAGCTCGTCGCTGAGCCGCGCGGCCAGCGCCTCGCGGTCTTCGTCGGGCCAGTAGGAGAACGGCTCGGTCTGGCCGATCAGCTCGTCCTCGGTCCAGCCGGTCATCTGGCAGAAGGCCGGGTTGACGTAAATGATGCGGCCCTGCATGTCGAGCGCACGCATGCCGGTCAGCATGGAGTTTTCCATCGCGCGGCGGAAGGTGGTTTCGGCCATCAGCGCCTGCTGGGCCTGCTGCCGGCGCTGCGACTGGCGCCAGTTGGCGATCAGCATCCAGGTCGTCATGGCCGCCAGCACCGCCACCAGCCAGAACAGCGTGCCGCCCACCACGCCCTGCGACGTGCGCCAGGCCTGCGCCCGCAGCACCAGGCCGTTGCCCACCGGCGAGACGGGAATGTCGAATTCGTTGACCTTGCCGCTCCAGGGCAGTCGGTCCGACAGGCCAGGGCGTTCCGGGATGCTCTGGCCGGCCAGCAGCTGGTCCTTGCCGTCGAACAGCGCCACGGCGTACTTGGCCAGCACCTCGGCGGGCACGCCGTAGCGCAGCAGGCCGTCGACCGAGAACTCGGCCAGCAACTCGCCGGCGAAGTGCGCGCGCGGCGTGATCGGCACGTGCATGTACAGCACAGGTTCCACGCCTTTTTCGGACAGCGGCTGCGTGTACACCGGCTGGCGCAGGTCGCGCGCCAGGTCGAAGCCTTCCAGCACCTCGCCCCGCTTCAGCTGCCCGTCGGCCACCCAGGCGCGCTGGCGCGGCACGCTGGGCGAGGTCTGCGTCGCCATCAAGCGGCGCTGGTCGTCGATCCAGCTCAGCGCCATCAGCTCGGGGTACTGCAACACCAGCGATTCGGCGCGGATGTCGAACTGCATGGGCGACATGTCGCGGTCCGAGATGTCGCGCGCCAGGCGCATGAACTGCTCCTGGCGCTCCAGCAGGCGCAGGCGCAGGCGCTGCTGGCTGTATTCCACGTCGCGCTTCACGGCCTCCTGCTCGCGGTGCACTTCCTCCAGCCGCAGATACCAGAACGCCGTGGCGATGGCGGCCAGAAACAGCAGCACGGCCGCCAGCGGGGCCAGGTGGATGAGGCGGTCCTGCCCACGAACGAGCCGTTGCCACCAGGGCAGCGGGGGCCCGGTATCGAGCAGGGTGGACGCGAGATCGGACGCCATGGCGGCAGTGTAGTGGCAGGGTGCCGCGGCCTTCTCAACGAACGAGCGATCTCTGGGTGCGATTGAATTTCATATTGTGAATATATAAATCTCTATTTGAAAAAACGTGGCTTTGTGGGATGATTCCGCTTGGTTCACAATGACTTTCATCACCCCATAAACAAGAGGAGACAAGCAGATGTCCGAAGAATCGCGGGCGCAGGCCGCTGCCGCCGCCGAAATCGACGCCCAGGAAACCCGTGAATGGCTGGATGCGCTGTCTGCCGTCATCGAGCGCGAGGGCCCGGAGCGCGCCCATGCGCTGCTGGAGGAACTGCTTGAACATGCGCGCCAGAACAGCATCGACTTGCCGTTCTCGGCCACCACCGGCTACGTCAACACCATCGAGCCCGAGCAGGAAGCCCGCAGCCCCGGCAACATCGCCATCGAAAAGCGCCTGCGCGCCTACATGCGCTGGAACGCGATGGCCATGGTGGTGCGCGCCAACCGCCTGAACCCCGAAGACGGGGGCGATCTGGGCGGCCACATCGGCTCCTTCGCCTCGCTGGCCAGCATGTGGGGCGCCGGCTTCAACCACTTCTGGCACGCCGAGAGCGAAGGCCACGGCGGCGACTGCATCTACTTCCAGGGCCACAGCGCGCCCGGCATCTACGCCCGCGCCTACCTGGAAGGGCGCATCACCGAGGATCAACTGGAGCACTTCCGCCAGGAGGTCGGGGGCAAGGGCCTGTCCAGCTACCCGCACCCCAAGCTGATGCCGGGCTTCTGGCAGTTCCCCACCGTCAGCATGGGCCTGGGGCCGCTGATGGCCATCTACCAGGCGCGCTTTCTGAAGTATCTGCACGCCCGCGGCATTGCCGACACCGCCAACCGCAAGGTCTGGGTGTTCCTGGGCGACGGCGAGATGGACGAGCCCGAGAGCATGGGCGCCATCAGCCTGGCGGCGCGCGAAAACTCGACAACCTGATCTTCGTCATCAACTGCAACCTGCAGCGCCTGGACGGTCCGGTGCGCGGCAACGGCAAGATCATCCAGGAGCTGGAGGGCGACTTCCGCGGCAGCGGCTGGCACGTCGTCAAGCTGATCTGGGGCAAGGGCTGGGACGAACTGCTGCGCCGCGACAAGTCCGGCAAGCTCAAGCAGGTGATGATGGAGACGCTCGACGGCGACTACCAGGCCATGAAGGCCAACGACGGTGCCTGGGTGCGCAAGCATTTCTTCGGCAAGTACCCCGAAACCGCCGCGCTGGTCGAGCACATGACCGACGACGAGATCTGGGAGCTGCGCCGCGGCGGCCACGACCCCGAGAAGGTGTACGCCGCCTTCCACAACGCCCACCACCACAAGGGCCAGCCCACGGTGCTGCTGGTCAAGACCATCAAGGGCTACGGCATGGGCCAGGCCGGCGAGGGCAAGAACACCGTGCACCAGACCAAGAAGCTGGCCGACGAGGACATCCGCTACATCCGCGACCGCTTCAACATCCCGATTCCCGACAGCGAGCTGGAGCAACTGCCCTATTACAAGCCGGCCGACGACACGCCGGAGATGAAGTACCTGCATGAACGCCGCCAGGCGCTGGGCGGCTACCTGCCCACGCGCCGCGCCAGGGCCGACGAGAGCTTCACCATCCCCTCGCTCGACACCTTCAAGGCCGTGCTGGAGCCCACCGCCGAAGGGCGCGAGATCAGCACCACCCAGGCCTTCGTGCGCTTTCTCACGCAGCTGCTGCGCGACAAGGCCTTCGGCCCGCGCGTGGTGCCCATCCTGGTGGACGAGGCCCGCACCTTCGGCATGGAGGGGCTGTTCCGCCAGATCGGCATCTACAACCCCAAGGGCCAGCTCTACACCCCGGTCGACCGCGACCAGGTGATGTACTACAAGGAAGCGAAAGACGGCCAGATCCTGCAGGAGGGCATCAACGAGGCCGGCGGCATGGCCAGCTGGATCGCCGCCGCCACCAGCTACAGCACCAGCAACCGCATCATGATGCCGTTCTACGTGTACTACAGCATGTTCGGCTTCCAGCGCGTGGGCGACCTGGCCTGGGCCGCGGGCGACATGCAGGCGCGCGGCTTCCTGCTGGGCGGGACCTCGGGGCGCACCACGCTGAACGGCGAGGGCCTGCAGCACGAGGACGGCCACAGCCACATCCTGGCCGGCACCATCCCCAACTGCATCACCTACGACCCGACCTTCGGGCACGAGGTCGGCATCATCCTGCACCATGGCCTGAAGCGCATGGTGGAAAAGCAGGAGAACGTCTTCTACTACCTGACCCTGCTGAACGAGAACTACGCCATGCCCGGCCTCACGCCCGGCACCGAGGAGCAGATCATCAAGGGCATGTACCTGTGCAAGCCCGGCAGCGACTCAGCCGACAAGGGCGGCGCGCCGCGCGTGCAACTGCTCGGCTCGGGCTCCATCCTGCGCGAATCCATCGCCGCGCAGGAGCTGCTGCTGAAGGACTGGGGCGTGGCCGCCGACGTCTGGAGCTGCCCCAGCTTCAACCAGCTGGCGCGCGACGGCCAGGATGTCGCGCGCTGGAACTTGCTGCACCCCACCGAGCAACAGCGCGTGCCCTTCGTCACGCAGCAGCTCGAGCCGCACGCCGGCCCGGTGGTGGCGTCCACCGACTACATGAAGAACTACGTCGACCAGATTCGCGCCTTCATCCCCGCCGGGCGCAGCTACACCGTGCTGGGCACCGACGGCTTTGGCCGCAGCGACTTCCGCTACCGCCTGCGCGAGCACTTCGAGATCAACCGCCACTACATCACCGTGGCGGCGCTGCGTGCGCTGGCCGACGAGGGCAAGGTGCCGATGGACCGCGTGAGCGCCGCCATCAAGCAGTACGGCATCCAGGCCGACAAGATCAACCCGCTGTACGCCTAAAGGGAGACCCGTCATGGCATTGGTGGAAGTCAAGGTCCCCGACATCGGCGACTTCAAGGACGTGGCCGTGATCGAGCTGCTGGTCAAGCCCGGCGACACGGTGAAGGTGGAGCAGTCGCTCATCACCGTCGAGAGCGACAAGGCCTCGATGGAAATCCTCCAGCGCCGCCGGCGTGGTGAAGGAGGTCAAGGTCAAGCTCGGCGACACGGTCAACGAGGGCAGCGTTGTGGTGTTGCTGGAAGGCGAGGGCGCTGGTGCCGCCGCGCCCGCCGCGGCCAACGCAGAGGCGCCCGTCGGCGGTAGCGAAGTGGTGCCGGGTGCCAGCCAGGCATCGGCGGCTGCGCGTGCTGCCGACACGGCAGGTGCCGGCACGCCTGCACCCGGCGGTCTGGTCGAAGTGCGCGTGCCTGACATCGGCGACTTCAAGGACGTCGCCGTGATCGAGGTGTTCGTCCAACCCGGCGACACCATCAAGGTCGAGCAGAGCTGATCACGGTCGAATCCGACAAGGCTTCGATGGAGATCCCGTCCAGCGCCGCCGGCGTGCTCAAGGAACTGAAAGTCAAGCTGGGTGACAAGATCAACCAGGGCGACCTGCTGGCCATCGTCGAAGGCGCGGGCGCCGCACCGGCCCCGACACCTGCACCTGCACCTGCAGCCGCGCCATCAGGTTCAGAGTCAAAACAGGCTCCAGCGCCCGCCCCACAAGCGCAAGCAGCTATCAAATCAGAAGTGATTGCCGCTGCGCCGCATGATCCCACCAAGCCACCACTGGGCCTGCCGCACGCCAGCCCCAGCGTGCGCAAGTTCGCGCGTGAGCTGGGCGTGCCGCTGGCCGAGGTGAAGGGCAGCGGCGCCAAGGGCCGCATCACGCAGGAAGACGTGCAGGCCTTCACCAAGGCCGTGATGGCCGGCACCCAGCGCACGCAGGCGCAGGGCGCTGCGGCACCGGCTGGCGGCGATGGCGCGGCGCTGGGCCTGATCCCCTGGCCCAAGGTCGACTTCGCCAAGTTCGGCCCTATCGAGCCGAAGCCGCTTTCGCGCATCAAGAAGATCAGCGGCGCCAACCTGCACCGCAACTGGGTGATGATCCCGCACGTCACCAACAACGACGATGCCGACATCACCGAACTGGAAGCGCTGCGCGTGCAGCTCAACCAGGAGAACGCCAAGGCCGGCATCAAGGTGACGATGCTCGCCTTCCTCATCAAGGCCTGCGTGGCGGCGCTGAAGAAGTTCCCCGAGTTCAACGCCAGCATCGACGGCGACAGCCTGGTCTACAAACAGTACTGGAACATCGGCTTCGCCGCCGACACGCCGAACGGCCTGGTGGTGCCTGTCATCAAGAACGCCGACCAGAAAGGCGTGATGCAGATCAGCCAGGAACTGGGCGAGTTGAGCAAGAAGGCGCGCGACGGCAAGGCCAGCCCCGCCGACATGAGCGGCGCCACCTTCACCATCAGCAGCCTGGGCGGCATTGGCGGCACCTACTTCACGCCGATCATCAACGCGCCCGAGGTGGCGATTCTGGGTGTGTGCCGCAGCGAGATGAAGCCGCGCTGGAACGGCAAGGACTTCGAGCCGCGCCTGATGTTGCCGCTGTCCTTGAGCTACGACCACCGCGTCATCGACGGCGCGGCTGCGGCGCGCTTCAACGCTTATCTGGGCCAGGTGCTGGCGGACTTCCGCCGCGTGCTGCTGTGAAGGGAACCACGACATGAGCGAAATTCAGGTCAAGGTGCCCGACATCGGCGACTTCAAGGACGTCGCCGTCATCGAGCTGCTGGTCAAGCCGGGCGACACCGTGAAGGTGGAGCAGTCGCTGATCACCGTCGAGAGCGACAAGGCGTCGATGGAGATTCCGTCGAGCCATGCGGGCGTCGTCAAGTCGCTGGCGGTGAAGCTGGGCGACACCGTCAACGAAGGCTCGGTGGTACTGACGCTCGACGCGGCTGAAGCCGCTGCTGCGCCAACCCCTCCCCTCTGGGGGAGGGCAGGGTGGGGGCTGCCCCGGCTTCCAGCTCCGTCGCCGAGCCCCCACCCCAACCCTCCCCCAGCGGGGAGGGAGCAAGCAGCCTGTGCCCGCTGCCGCCAGCTACAGCGGCCAGACCGACCTGGACTGCGACGTCCTCGTCCTCGGCGGCGGCCCCGGTGGCTACTCGGCCGCCTTCCGTGCGGCCGACCTGGGCCTGAAGGTCGTGCTGGTCGAGCGTTACGCCCAACTCGGCGGCGTGTGCCTCAACGTCGGCTGCATCCCGTCCAAGGCGCTGCTGCATGTGGCCGCCGTGATGGACGAAGTCAGCCACCTGGCGGCGCTCGGCATCGACTACGGCGGCGCGCCGAAGGTGAACATCGACCAGCTGCGCACGCACAAGGAAAAGGTCATCGCCAAGCTGACCGGCGGCCTGGGCGCCATGGCCAAGATGCGCAAGGTCACGGTCCTGCGCGGTTACGGCAGCTTCGTCGGCGCCCACCACCTTTCCGTGGAAGAAACCACGGGCACCGCCCAGGACAAGACCGGCGGTAAAAGGTCGTGCAGTTCCAGAAGGCCATCATTGCCGCCGGCAGCCAGGCCGTGCACCTGCCCTTCATGCCCGAAGACCCGCGCGTGGTCGACTCCACCGGCGCGCTGGCGCTGGCGGGCGTCCCCAGCGCATGCTGATCCTGGGCGGCGGCATCATCGGCCTGGAGATGGGCACGGTGTACAGCACCCTGGGCGCGCGCCTCGACGTGGTCGAGATGCTGGACGGCCTGATGCAGGGCGCCGACCGCGACCTGGTCAAGGTCTGGCAGAAGATGAACGCGCCGCGCTTTGACAACATCATGCTCAAGACCAAGACGGTGGGCGCCAAGGCCACCGACGCGGGCATCGAGGTGACGTTCGAAGGCGAGGGCGCCCCCGCGCCGCAAACCTATGACCTGGTGCTGCAGGCCGTGGGCCGCAGCCCCAACGGCAATAAGATCGGTGCCGACCAGGCCGGTGTCGCCGTCACCGAGCGTGGCTTCATCGACGTCGATATCCAGATGCGCACCAACGTGCCGCACATCTTCGCCATCGGCGACATCGTCGGCCAGCCCATGCTGGCGCACAAGGCGGTGCACGAGGCGCACGTGGCCGCTGAGGTCATCGCCGGCGAGCTGAAGGGCGACGAGGCGCTGGCGCGCAGCGCGTTCAATGCCCGCGTCATCCCCAGCGTGGCCTACACCGACCCCGAAGTCGCCTGGGTCGGCCTGACCGAAGACCAGGCCAAGGCCCAGGGCATCGCGGTCAAGAAAGGCCTGTTCCCCTGGAACGCCTCGGGCCGCGCCATCGCCAACGGCCGCGACGAAGGCTTCACCAAGTTGCTCTTCGACGACAGTCCCGAGGCACACGGCCACGGCCGCATCCTGGGCGGCGGCATCGTCGGCACGCATGCCGGCGACATGATCGGCGAGATCGCCCTGGCCATCGAAATGGGCGCCGACGCGGTGGACATCGGCAAGACCATCCACCCACACCCCACGCTGGGCGAAAGCATCGGCATGGCGGCGGAGGTGGCGCACGGCAGCTGCACGGATCTGCCGCCGCAGCGCAAATAGCGCTACTTATCCGATAGCTGGCCGCGCATGCCCCGAAAGGGCTGCGCGGCTTTTTCATGCATGGGATGGATGCTGCCCCGTCAGGGGCTAGCATCGCCAATCCAGCAGTCACAATTGGCAGCCATGTCCTCCTCACGACCTCCTACGCTCCCGCGCCTGTCAAGCCAAGCCTCGCAGTCAAAGAGGACCAGATCGAATACGGCTTCATCGGCAAGCTCCAGGGCCTCAAATACGAATACCGCCCCGACATCCGCGACCGCGCCGCACTGGAGCGCAACTTCCGCGAGAAGTTCGAGGCCCTGAACCGCGTTCACCTGACCGATGGCGAATTCGCCCGCCTGCTGGACGAGATCGTCACCCCCGACGTATTCACCGCTGCCAAAACCCTGCGCAGCATCAACGCCTTCACCCGCGAAGACGGCACGCCGCTGAACTACACCCTGGTCAACATCAAGGACTGGTGCAAGAACACCTTCGAGGTGGTCAACCAGCTGCGCATCAGCACCGACTACAGCCACCACCGGTATGACGTGCTCATCCTCATCAACGGCGTGCCGTGTGTGCAGGTGGAGCTGAAAACGCTCACCATCAACCCCCGCCGGGCCATGGAGCAGATCGTTGACTACAAAAACGACCCAGGCAACGGCTACACCAAAACGCTGCTGAGCTTTTTGCAGCTCTTCATCGTCAGCAACCGCACCAACACCTACTACTTCGCCAACAACAACGCGCGGCACTTTGCGTTCAATGCGGACGAGCGGTTTTTGCCCATCTACCAGTTTGCGGACGAGGCCAACAAGAAGATCACCCAGCTCGACGAGTTTGCCGACAAGTTCCTGGGCAAGTGCACCCTGGGCCAGACCATCAGCCGCTACATGGTGCTGGTGGCATCGGAGCAAAAGCTGCTCATGATGCGGCCCTACCAGGTCTATGCCGTCAAGGCCATCGTGGACTGCATTCACCAGAACTGCGGCAACGGCTACATCTGGCACACCACAGGCAGCGGCAAAACGCTCACGTCCTTCAAGGCCTCCACGCTGCTCAAGGACAACCCCGATGTGGAGAAATGCCTCTTTGTGGTGGACCGCAAAGACCTGGACCGCCAGACCCGCGAAGAATTCAACCGCTTTCAAGAAGGCTGTGTGGAGGAAAACACCAACACCGCCACGCTGGTGCGCCGCCTGCTGTCGGATGACTACGCCGACAAGGTCATCGTCACCACCATCCAGAAGCTGGGCCTGGCGCTGGATGAAAACAGCCGCCGCAACAAGCAGCAAAAGAAAGACGGCAAGGCCACCTACAAAGAGCAACTGGCACCGCTGGCCAACAAACGCATCGTCTTCATCTTTGACGAATGCCACCGCTCGCAGTTTGGCGACAACCACCAGGCCATCAAAGAGTTCTTCCCCAAGGCGCAACTGTTCGGCTTTACCGGCACGCCCATTTTTGAGGCCAACTCCAGCCGCACGCAGATCGAGGACGAACAGGCTTCCATGAAAACCACGGAAGACCTGTTCCAGAAACAACTGCACGCCTACACCATCACCCACGCGATTGAAGACGCCAACGTGCTGCGCTTTCATGTGGACTACTACAAACCCGAGGGCAAGAACCCGCCCAGGCCCGGCGAGGCCCTGGCCAAAAGGCCGTGATCGAGGCCATTCTGGCCAAACACGACACGGCCACCGCCCACCGCCGCTTCAACGCCGTGCTGGCCACCGCCAGCATCAACGACGCCATTGAATACCACCGCCTGTTTGACGAGCTGCAGCACGCCAGGCAGAAGGCAGACCCCGCCTTTGTGCCGCTCAACATCGCCTGCGTGTTCTCGCCCCCGGCAGAGGGCGATGCCGATGTGCGGCAAATCCAGGAAGACCTGCCCCAGGAAAAAGAAGACAACCAGGTGGACCCCGAGGGCAAAAAGGCCGCCCTCAAAGCCATCCTGGCCCGCTACAACGCCCGCTACGGCACCAACCACACCACAGCCGAGTTCGACCTGTACTACCAGGATGTGCAAAAGCGCATCAAAGACCACCAGTGGCCAGACGCAGACTTGCGCAAGGCTTTTCCGGCGGCCCCGCACCACAAAATCGACATCACCATCGTGGTGGACATGCTGCTCACCGGGTTTGACAGCAAATACCTCAACACCCTGTATGTCGACAAAAACCTCAAGCACCACGGCTTGATACAGGCTTTCTCGCGCACCAACCGCGTGCTGAACGGCACCAAGCCCTACGGCAACATCCTGGACTTTCGCCAGCAGCAAGCCAGTGTGGACGCCGCCATTGCCCTGTTTTCAGGTGAGAAGTCGGGCGAAGAGGCCCGCAAGATCTGGCTGGTGGACAAAGCCCCGGTCGTCATCCAGAAGCTGGACGCCGCCGTGCAAAAACTGGCCGACTTCATGCAAAGCCAGGGCCTGGCCTGCACGCCTGACGCCGTGCACAGCCTGAAGGGCGACGACGCCCGCGCCGCCTTCATCCACAACTTCAAAGAAGTGCAGCGCCTCAAAACCCAGCTCGACCAGTACACCGACCTGACGGAAGACAACGCCACCGCCATCGAACACATCCTGCCTGCCGAGCAATTGCAAGCCTTTCGCGGTGCTTACCTCGAAACCGCCCAGCGCCTCAAAGCCCAACAAGCCCAGCACGACAAAGGCAGCGAAGGGCAGGGCGGCGCAGCCGATGCGGTGGACCAGCTCGACTTTGAATTTGTGCTGTTTGCCAGCAGCGTCATCGACTACGACTACATCATGGGCCTCATGTCGCGTTTTTCGCAGCAGGGGCTGCAGGGCGGCGGCAAGCAGAAGATGACCAAGGACGAGCTGCTGGGCTTGATCCTGTCCGACGCCAAATTCATGAACGAGCGCGACGACATTGCCGCCTACATCCACACCCTGAAGGCGGGCGAGGGCCTGAGCGAAGCCGCCATCCGCGAGGGCTACACAAAGTTCAAGAAGGAAAAAGACAGCGCCGAGCTGACCGACATCGCCACCCGCCACCACCTGGCCCCCGCCGCGCTGCAAACCTTTGTGGACGGCATCTTGCAGCGCATGATTTTTGATGGCGAGGTGCTGAGCGATTTGATGGCCCCGCTGGAGCTGGGCTGGAAGGCCAGGGCGCAGGCAGAAACGGCGTTGATGAAAGAGCTGGTGCCGTTGCTGCAAAAGCGGGCCGAACAACACGGTGGGCGCGAAATTTCGGGGCTGAGTGCGTATGAGTGAGCAAGCCTTGACCGAGGCCGCGCTGCTGGAGCGCATAGCCCTGGGCGAGCACACCCGCCAGCAGTTCAAGCGCAGCTTCCACAGCCCCGACGCTATGGCCGCCGAACTGGCCGCCTTTGCCAACAGCGGTGGGGGCACCTTGTTGATCGGTGTGGACGACGACGGCTCCATCGCCGGGCTCAGCGCCGCCGATGTGCGCCACCTGAACCAAATGCTCAGCAACGCCAGCAGCCAGCATGTGCGCCCTCCCATTCACCCCCGCACCGAAAACGTGCCAACCCGCGCCGGGCTGGTCATGGTGGTCACCGTGCCCAACGGCCTGGCCAAGCCTTACCTGGACCGCCAGGGCCGCATCTGGGTCAAACAAGGGGCCGACAAACGCCATGTGACCGCGCGCGAAGAAATGCAGCGCATGTTCCAAAGCGGTGGCCTGGTCTATGCCGATGTGGTGCCCGTGGCAGGCACCACCAGCGCCGATCTGGATGAACCCGCCTTTCGCCGCTACCTGGCCCAGCACTACAGCGCAGACACCGCCCAAGCCGGGCTGCCGCTGGACGCCGTGCTGCAAAACCTGGGCCTGGGCGATGGCCATGAACTCACCTTGGCCGGCCTCATGCTGTTTGGCCACAACCCGCTGCGCTGGCGGCCCGCGTTCACCATCAAGGCCGTCGCGTTTTATGGCACCAGCATTGCCGACACCCACTACCAAGACAGCCAGGACTTCAGCGGCACCCTGCCCACCCAGTACGCCGAGGCGCTGGCCTTCATCAAACGCAACCTGCGCCGCGTGCAAGGCAGCCAGGGCTTCAACTCGCCGGGCATTTTGGAAGTGCCAGAAATCGCCCTGCAAGAACTGCTGGTCAATGCGCTGGTGCACCGCGACTACTTCACCAGCGCCTCCATCCGCATTCTGGTGTTTCGCGACCGCATCGAAATCATCAGCCCCGGCCCCCTGTCCGACAGCCTGAGCATTGACGACATCCGCCACGGCAAAAGCAACCGCCGCAACCCCACGCTCAGCGAGCACGCCTTTCGCCTGCTGCCCTACCGTGGCATGGGCAGCGGCATCCCCAGGGCGCTGGGCGAGTGGCCGCAGATCGAGCTGATCAGCGAGCTCAGCGGCAACCAGTTCACGGCCCTGGTTCGGCGGCCCCAAGGGCTGTGGGAGAGTGCCTCCGAACAAGTCGAGACCCCAGCAACCGAACAAGCAACCGAACAAGCAACCGAACAAGTAACCGAACAAGTAACCGAACAAGTAACCGAACAAGTAACCGAACAAGTTCGCCGCTTGTGCCTGGCCTTGCAGCAGGGTGCCAAGGGGACCAAGGAGCTCATGCAAATGCTCGATCTCAAACACCGCCCCAGCTTTTTGGACGGCTACTTAAACCCAGCCTTGCAACAGCACCTGGTGGAGATGACCCAGCCCGACTCGCCCCGCAGCCCTACACAGAAATACCGCCTGACGGACAAAGGCCGGAGTGCATTGAAATGAATGAAGAGAAGAAATTGGTGCCTAAGCTGCGGTTTCCGGAGTTTCGGAGGGCTGAAGGGTGGGAGATGACTCTGCTTGAGAAGTGCCTAGGCTATCAACAACCAACTCCGTATCTCGTTAAAGATGAACGATACAGCCCAATCTTTAAGACTCCCGTTTTAACTGCTGGGAAGACTTTCATTCTTGGATATACGAATGAAGAGCATGGAATCTTCCGCGAAGGTTTGCCCGTAATCATCTTTGACGACTTTACAACGGCTACGCAGTTCGTTGATTTCCCGTTCAAAGCCAAATCTTCCGCAATGAAAATATTGCTGGCCAAGGATGGAGCGAACATCAAGTTCATGTTTGAAACACTGCGAAATGTTTCATTCGAAGTTGGTGCACATGAGCGGCATTGATTTCCACCTTTGCACCTATGCTGGTGCCCATACCTAAAACTGCCGAACAACAAAAAATCGCCGACTGCCTGAGTTCCTTGGACGAACTGATCGCCGCGCAAGCCCGCAAAGTTCATGCCCTCAAGACCCATAAAAAGGGCTGATGCAGCAGCTTTTCCCCGCGAAGGCGAAACCCAACCGCGTCTGCGGTTTCCTGAGTTTCGGAATGCGGGCGAGTGGAAGAGACAAAACCTGGAGGATTTGAGCGAGACGATTTCATCGGGGAAAGACAAGTCTGCACAAGATGGCGCTTTTGACTTGTACGGCTCAACAGGGGTCATCGGCAGGACAAATAGCGGCAGCTTCAGTGGCATTTATATTTTGGTTGCACGTGTCGGTGCGAATGCTGGGCTTTTAACTAAAGCTACCGGGGAGTTCGGCGTCACCGACAACACGCTCGTCATTACGCTCAAGAAACGGCAAGTCATAGGCCTAGACTTCATTTTCTTCTATCTCTATCAGGTTGGCCTGAACAAAATGATCTTCGGCTCTGGTCAACCGCTAATTACCGGTGGACAACTGAAAGCGTTGACCATTCAAGTTCCAAATGCGAAAGAACAACAGCGAATCGCCGACTGTCTCAATTCCCTCGACACCCTCATCACCACCGCCACGCAAGAACTCGAAACCTTCAAGACCCACAAAAAGGGTTGATGCAGCAGCTTTTTCCTCCGGCGCAGGAGGTGGCCGCATGAACAGCCTGATTCTGTACACCACCGACGACGGCAAGAGCCAGATTCAGCTTCGGGCCGACTTGGGTACGGTGTGGCTGACCCAGTTGGAGATGGCAGAACTGTTTGACGCCACCAAGCAGAACATCTCGCTGCACCTCAAAAACATCTTTGAGGATGGTGAATTGGATGCGGCGGCAACTGTCAAGGAATCCTTGACAGTTCAAACCGAGGGCACGCGCCAGGTGCAGCGCCCCGTCACGCTCTACAACCTCGACGCCATCCTGTCCGTGGGCTACCGCGTGCGCTCGCCGCGTGGCGTGCAGTTCCGCCGCTGGGCGTCCACGGTGCTCAAGGAGTATCTGGTCAAGGGCTTTGTGATGGACGACGAGCGGCTGAAGAACCCGGACGGCCGCCCGGACTATTTTGACGAGATGCTGGCGCGCATCCGGGACATTCGGGCTTCGGAAAAGCGCTTCTACCAAAAGCTGCGCGACCTGTTTGCCCTGGCGGCGGACTACGACAAGACCGATGAAGCCACGCAGACCTTTTTGCCACGGTGCAGAACCTGCTGCTGTATGCGGTAACGCAAAAGACGGCCGCGGAATTGATCGTGAGCCGGGCCAACCCTGCCGACCCGCATTTCGGCCTGCTGACCTGGAAGGGCGCCCAGGTGCGCAAGCAGGACATTGTGGTGGCCAAAAACTACCTGACCGAAGACGAAGTGGACACCTTGAACCGGTTGGTGGTCATCTTTCTGGAAACGGCAGAGTTGCGCGCCAAGCGGCAGACCATCACCAGCATGGGCTTCTGGCGCGAGAACGTGGGGCAGATCATTTTGTCCAACGGGTTTCCGCTGCTCAGCGGGGCAGGCACCGTCAGCCACGCCCGCATGGGGCAAAAGCTGGAGCCGCTGTACCTGGACTTTGACCAGCGCCGCAAGGCCGATGAAGCGCGTGTTGCGGACGCGCAGGATGACGCTGAATTGAAGGCGCTGGAAAGCACCATCAAGAACCGCCCCAAAAAATGACCGAACAAAACCAAATACAACTGGGCAAGACCCTGTGGGCCATTGCCGACCAGCTGCGCGGGGCCATGGACGCGGACGATTTCCGCGATTACATGCTGTCGTTTCTGTTTCTGCGCTATCTGTCAGACAACTACGAGACCGCCGCCAAAAAGGAGCTGGGCAGCGATTACCCCCAGCTGGCGGACGATGACGGGCGGGTGCCCTTGGCCGTTTGGTACGCCGACAACGCGGCGGATGTGCCCGCGTTTGAAAAGCAGATGCGCCGCAAGGTGCACTATGTGATCAAGCCGGATTACCTGTGGAGCAGCATTGCGCACATGGCGCGCACGCAGCACCCGGGTTTGCTCGATACGCTGCAAGAGGGCTTCAAATACATCGAAACCGAGTCGTTCCAGAGCGCGTTTGGGGGCTGTTTTCCGAAATCGACCTGGCCTCGCCCAAGCTGGGCAAGACCTACACCGAGCGCAATGCCAAGCTGTGCGTGGTGATTCAGAAGATTGCAGAGGGGCTGGCCGATTTTTCCACCAGCGTGGATGCGCTGGGCGATGCCTATGAATACCTGATCGGCCAGTTTGCGGCGGGCTCGGGCAAGAAGGCGGGCGAGTTTTATACGCCGCAGCAAATCTCGGACATCCTCTCCGCCATCGTCACGCTGGACAGCCAGGAGCCCAAAACCGGCGCCAAGCAGCGGCTCGACAGCGTGATGGACTTTGCGTGTGGGTCGGGCTCGCTGCTGCTGAACGTGCGCAAGCGCATGGGGCCGCATGGCATTGGCAAGATTTACGGTCAGGAAAAGAACATCACCACCTACAACCTGGCGCGCATGAACATGCTGCTGCACGGGGTGAAGGACACGGAGTTTGAAATCTTCCACGGTGACACGCTGGCCAACGACTGGGACATGCTGCGCGAGCTGAACCCGGCCAAGAAGCCCGCGTTCGATGCCATCGTGGCCAACCCGCCTTTCAGCTATCGCTGGGAGCCCAACGAGGCCATGGCAGACGATGTGCGCTTTAAAAGCCACGGCCTGGCGCCCAAGTCCGCAGCGGACTTCGCCTTTTGCTGCACGGCTTTCACTTTCTGAAGGACGAGGGCGTGATGGCCATCATCCTGCCGCATGGGGTGCTGTTCCGGGGCGGGGCGGAGGAGCGCATTCGCACCAAGCTGCTGAAGGATGGCCACATCGACACGGTGATTGGCTTGCCGGCCAACCTGTTCTATTCCACCGGTATTCCCGTGTGCATCCTGGTGCTGAAGAAGTGCAAGAAGCCGGACGACGTGCTGTTCATCAACGCCGCCGAGCACTTTGCCAAAGGCAAGCGCCAGAATCAACTGACGGATGAGCACATCGCCAAGATCATCCAGACCTACCAGTTCCGCGAGGAAGAGGCCCGCTACTCACGCCGGGTGGGAATGGCCGAGATTGAAAGAACGACTTCAACCTGAACATCTCGCGCTACATCAGCACCGCGGTGGGCGAGGCGGAGATTGACCTGGAGGTGACCCACCGCGAGCTGGTGGACATCGAAGAGGCGATCACGGCCGCCAGGGACAAGCACAATGCTTTTGAGGGAGCTTGGGCTGAAACTGCTGCCGTGACGACGCTGGTTGCACGAAGGCACGACGCTGTGATCCTTGACATCACCGTTGCGGCCTGCAGGCCGCAACGGCGGGCAAATTGGCGGGTGTGGCCCACTCCAGCGCAGAGTGGGGACGAACAATCTCGTCGTCGTTCTGACGCCGGGCGCGCGTCAATCCACCTTCGCCCCCGACGCCTTCACGATCGGGGCCCAGTTGTGCACTTCGGCGGCGATGAACTTGCTGAAGTCCTGCGGGCTGTTCTTTTCGGCCACGGCGCCGAGCTTGGCGTAGGCCTCCTTCACTTCGGGTTTGTCGAAGGCCGCGTTCATGGCCTTGTTGAGCTTGTCGACGATGTCCTTGGGCGTGCCCTTGGGCGCGATCAGGCCGAACCAGGAACTGACGTCGAAGGGCTTGACGCCGCTTTCCTCCAGCGTGGGCACGTCGGGCGCGGTGGCGGACCGCGTCTTGGTGGTGACGGCCAGCGCCTTCAGCTTGCCCGACTGCACGTGTGGCCACGACGCGGGCATGTTGTCGAACATGAACTGCACCTGGTTGCCGATCAGGTCGGTCACGGCCGGGGCGCTGCCCTTGTAGGGGATGTGCTGCGTTTTCAGCCCGGTGCGCACCTTGAACATTTCGCCCGCCATGTGGATGGACGTGCCGCTGCCGGACGAGGCGTAGGAAATCTTGCCTTCGTTGGCGCGCGCCCAGTCGATGAATTCCTTGACGTTTCTGGCGGGCACGCTGGGGTGGACGACCAGCATGTTGGGCACTTTGGCGCCCAGCGCCACGGCCTCGAAGTCGCGGTTCAGGTCGAACTTGACGTTGGGGTAGAGCGTCTGGTTGATCGCGCTGGTCACCGCCACGAACAGCAGGGTGTAGCCATCGGGCGCCGCCGCGGCCACCATGTCCGTCGCGATGTTGCTGCCACCGCCCGGTTTGTTGTCCACCACGAAGGACTGGCCCAGATCGGCGGTGAGCTCCTGGCCATGATGCGCGCCACGATGTCGGTGGTGCCGCCCGCCGAGAAGCCCACCACGATGCGTACCGGCTTGGTCGGGTAGCTGCCTTGCGCGGCAGCCCCCAGTGCGCAGAGCGCGAAACAGGCCCCGGCAACGCGGGCGAGCTGGCGACGGGACAGGGTGTTGAATGCCTTCATGAACAACGGTTCCTTTCGCTGGGGTGAAGCCCACGGTGGGCGGCAAAGCTCACTTTAGGAAGATCGTTGAGCGTCTGGCAAGAGGTGTTTCCCTCTGATGCCCGATCCGCGGGTGATGCACGGTGCGGGCCGGGCGTGGCACCCGCGCTTTCGGCACGCGTGGTGAATGCCGCGACAATCCTCCCACCGGGTCGTGGACGGCATTGATATGTCATGAAAACGATAGCTGCTCGCGCCCGGTGGACGGGCGTTTCAGCCACTTTTTGCTTTAAATTTCCCATCCATCTCCTCACACGATGAACGAACTCCTGCGCGCCATTGACGGCATGGCCTGGCCCGGCGATGCCGTCCGCATCTTTCACGGCCGCGGAGGGCGCTACCCAGGTGAGGAGCACTGGGTGCTGGACGCCTACCCGCCGGTTTTCGTCCTCACCAGCTTCGCGCCGGTGACGGATGCGCAGCTCGCCACCATCGGCGATGCGCTGCAGCGGCGCTGGGCGCAGATCGCACCGGGCGGCGTGCCGCTGAACTGGGTCTTTCAGCAGCGCGGCGAGGCGGCACGCGGCGCGGGGCGGACGCCACCCGCTTGATGAGCGGCAGCGTGCCCGATCCGCAGGTGGTCACGGAAGGCGCCACGCGCTACGGCGTGCACGTGCTGCGCGGCCAGAACCATGGCCTGTTTCTGGACATGGCGGAGGGCCGGCGCTGGGTGCGCGAGCAAGTGGCCGGGCACGCCGCTCGCGCGCCAGGGCGCGGCCCCAAGGTGCTGAACCTGTTTGCCTACACCTGCGCGTTTTCCGTGGTGGCAATGCAGGCCGGTGCAGCGCAGGTTGTCAACGTGGACATGAGCCGCGGCGCGCTGGCCGCCGGGCAACAGAACCACCGCCTGAACGGCATCGCCAGCGGCGCCAGTTTCCTGGCGCACGACGTCTTTCGTCCTGGGGCAAGCTGACGCGCAGCGGTCCCTACGATCTGGTGATTGTTGATCCGCCCAGTTACCAGAAGGGCAGTTTCGTCGCCACCAAGGACTACCCGCGGCTGATGCGGCGCCTGCCCGACCTGCTGGCGCCCGGCGGCCAGGCGCTGCTGTGCCTGAACGCACCGGAACTGGGCCCCGCGTTCCTGGACGACGCGATGCGCGAACAGGCGCCCGGCCTGCAGCGCGTCGGTCGGCTGCCGAACCCGCCGGTGTTTGCCGACCGCGACGAAGCGCGCTCGCTGAAGGTGATCGTCTACCGCGCACCGGCCTGAGCGGCGCACGCGCTGCGCTTGATCAGCCTGCCGCCCTGGTCAGCCTTACTGGCCGCGTTGCCGCCGGCGCGCGCCGACCGTCAGATCAGCGCCTGGATGCGTTCCCACTCGGCCGCGGTGACCGGCGTGATCGACAGGCGGTTACCGCGCTGCAGCGCGCGCATGTCGGCCAGTTCGGGCACGGCGCGCAGGTCGGCCAGCGAAACCAGGCGCGTCTTGCGCAGCGCCTGCACGTCCAGCAGCAGCCAGCGCGGCTTGTCGGTCGGCGATCGGGGGTCGTGGTAGGGCGATGCGGGGTCGAACTGCGTCGGGTCCGCGCGGGTGGGCGAAGCGACGCGCGCCAGCCCGGCAATGCCCGGCGCCGGGCAACTGGAGTGGTAGAACAGCACGCCGTCGCCGACCTGCATCGCATCGCGCATGAAGTTGCGTGCCTGGTAATTGCGCACGCCGGTCAGGGAACGGTCTGGCCGGGCGCGGCCAGGGCGTCGTCGATGCTGCACTCCGCCGGCTCGGATTTCATCAGCCAGTAGCGCGGGGCGCGGTTGGCGGTGGTCAGCGGCGGTGCGGCGGCGCAGGTGGGTCGAGCGGGCATGGGGCAATTGTGCGCGCCAGGGCGGCGCTTGGCGCAGACCCGTCACCACGCCAAGAATTTCAAAGAAATCAGGCGTTGAAGCAGGCTGGACCTGCGCCAGAAGCTATCAACGGTATAGCGGATGAGGCGCTGCGGCCTGCCGAGTCAGAGCCGCGCCAGCCGCTCCAGCGCGGCGCGCAAGGTGTCGTCCTTCTTGGCGAAGCAAAAGCGCACCACTTTCTGGTCGAAGCCATCGCCGTAGAAGGCCGACAGCGGGATGGCGGCCACGCCGATCTCGCGTGTCAGCCACTGGCAGAAGTCGGCTTCGCTCAGCTCGCGCTCCGGCACGGCCAGCTGATCGATGGCGACGCTCTGGAAGTAAGTGCCTTCGCACGGCAGCAGGCGGAACTTGGTGCGGGCCAGCCCGGCGCGGAACAGATCGCGCTTGGCGGCGTAGAACGCGGGCAGGTTCAGGTACGGCGCCGGGTCCTGCATGTAGCTGGCCAGGCCGTGCTGCATGGGGGTGTTGACGGTGAACACGTTGAACTGGTGCACTTTGCGGAATTCGGCGGTGAGCGCGGCGGGGGCGGCGACGTAGCCGACCTTCCAGCCGGTGACGTGGTACGTCTTGCCGAAGCTGCTGACGATGAAGCTGCGCGCGGCGAGGCCCGGATAGCGCGCCACGCTTTCGTGTTGCAGCGGGGCGTAGACCATGTGTTCGTACACCTCGTCGCTGATCACCAGCACGTTGGTGGGGGCGAGCAGTTCATCCAGCCGGCGCATGTCGGCGGGCGACCAGACGGTGCCGCTGGGGTTGTGCGGGGTGTTGATGATGATGGCGCGGGTCTTGGGGCTCAAAGCGGCGGCGATCTTGTCGAAATCGGGGCGGAAGGTGCCGGGGGTGAGGGGCACGCGCACGACGGTGGCGCCGGCCAACTCGATGTTGGGGACGTAGCTGTCGTAGCAGGGCTCGAGCACGATGACTTCGTCGCCGGGGCCGACGCAGCACAGGATGGCGGTGAGGATGGCCTGGGTGGCGCCGGCGGTGACGGTGATTTCTGCCGCGGCATCGTAGCGGCGGGCGTAGAGCGCTTCGATTTTTGCAGCAATGGCCTCGCGCAGCGGGGCGATGCCGGTCATGGGCGGGTACTGGTTGTGGCCCTGCTGCATGGCGGTGGTGACGCCGTCGACCAGCTTGGGGTCGCAATCGAAATCCGGGAAGCCCTGGCCCAGGTTGACGGCCTTGTGCTGCACGGCCAGCGCCGACATGACGGTGAAGATGGTGGTGCCGACGTTGGGCAGGCGCGAGGGGAAGGTGGGGGTGGTCATGGGGCGAAGTGAAATTTTGATAGTGGGTTGCGCTTGTCAGGTAATGGTTTCAAGAGAAAAATATCTGAAAATGGCTATTGACGGGCGCAAGCAGCTATTGTTATTGATGATTCTTGGCAGTGTTGAGGGAGCGGGCTTGCCCGCGATGGGGCCTGCGTGTGGGTGATGCGCTGCCATCGCGGGCAAGCCCGCTCCCACAGCACGAGGGCTTCATCATCGGCGGTGCCATCGTGCTCACAGCTCATAGTCGGCCACGTGGCCGGTCATGGCTTTGAGGATCAGGTTCTTGTCGAGCCGGTCGGACAGCAGGCTGGCGAAGTGGTAGACGAAGTCGCGCAGGTAGGCGCCGCGCTTGAGGGCGATGCGCGCCACGTTCTGGCCCAGCAGCTGGCCCAGCGGGCGGGTGGCGAGGTCGGTGTCCTTGTCGGCGGCCACGGCCATCTCGGCCACGATGCCGATGCCCAGCCCCAGGCGCACGTAGGTCTTGATGACGTCGGAGTCGATGGCCTCCAGCACGACGCGGGGCGTGAGCTGGCGCTGGGCGAAGGCGTTGTCGATGCGGGTGCGGCCGGTGAACGAGGGGTGATAGGTGATGAGCGGCTCGGACGCAATGTCCTCCAGCGTCAGGCGCTCCTTCTTCGCCAGCGGGTGGGTGGCAGGCAGCACCAGCACGTGCTGCCATTCGTAGCAGGGCAGGGTGACGAGTTCGGGGTAGTTGGCCAGCGATTCGGTGGCGATGCCGATTTCGGCCGTTTCCTCGATCACCATGCGCGCCACCTGGTCGGGCGCGCCCTGGTGCAGGCTGATGTTGACCTTGGGGTATTGCTCGCGCAGTTTGGCCACGGGCAGTGGCAGCACGTAGCGCGCCTGGGTGTGGGTGGTGGCGATCGACAGCGTGCCGGTGTCCTGCGCGCTGTATTGCTCGCCAATGCGCTTGAGGTTGCCGACCTCGCGCATGATGATGGCGATGCTGTCGAGCACGTGCTGGCCGGGTTCGGTGATGCGCTTCAGGCGCTTGCCGTGGCGGGTGAAAATGTCGATGCCCAGTTCTTCTTCCAGCTCGATGATGGCCTTGGAGACGCCGGGCTGCGAGGTGTGCAGGGCCTTGGCCGCTTCGGTCAGGTTCAGGCCCCGGCGCGCGGCTTCTTGCACGAAGCGGAATTGGTGCAGGTTCATGGGGTTTGTTGAATATAGAACCCCATCATTATGCCGAAACCCGTCTAAGGGTGGCCGCTCTGCAGGGCGGCGGCGGCCATGGCGTGCAGCACGTCGGGGTGCTCGGCAATCGCGGCTTGCAGCGTGAAATCAATGCCCGGATGCTGGGCGCGCAGGGCATCGACGAGGCGCGGCAGATCGTCGCGCGCGTGCCGCCCGGTGCCCAGGAACATGGGCCACACGGCGATGGCGGTGGCGCCGCTGCCGGCCAGCTGCGCCACCACGGTCTCCAGCGTCGGCTCGGTGTATTCAAGATAGGCGCAGGCCACGGCGGCACCGGGTGCCAGGGTGCGGATGCGCTCGGCCACGGCCTCGATGGGTGCGCGCCACAGCGGATCGCGCGAGCCGTGGGCGAACAGCACGATGGCGGGGCGGGTTGATGGCGCGGTCACGTTACTGCCTCAATACCAGCCAGCCGAAGGCGCCCAGCGACAGCAGCGAATAGATGATGCCCGGCGCGGCGGCGGCCAGCCAGGGCTCCCAGTTGCGCAGGTTGCCGACAAAGCCGAACACGTTGTTCAGCAGGAAGAAGCTGATGCCCACCAGCACGCCCACGAACACGTAGCCGGCGATGTTGCCGGCGCGGAAGTGCAGGTAGGCGAAGGGCAGGGCCAGCACCATCATCACCAGGCAACTGAGCGGGTAGAACACCTTGCGCCAGAACTCGATCTCGTAGCGCTGGGCGTTCTGGCCGTTGTCCTGCAGGTGGTTGATGTACTGGAACAGGTCCACCGTCTGCATGCGGTCGGGGCTCAGCAGGGCAGCGGCCACCATGTCGAGCGAGAGCCCGGTGGGCCATTGCCACTCGGCCAGCCGGACGACTTCGACGCGCGGCTGTGCGGCCTGGGTGGCCTGCTCGAAGCTGCGGCGCTCCACGTCCTGCAGGTCCCAGCCATGATCGCCAAAGCGGCCGTGCGCGGCCTTGGTGGTGGACAGCAGGCGCCCGCTGTCGTTGGCGAACTCGTAGATGCGCACCTGGTTCAGGGTGCCGTCGGACGCGAGCGCGCCGACGTTGACCGAGTAGTTGCGGCCCTCCTGCCGGTCCTTCATCCAGGCGCCGGTGCGGCCCACGGTGATGTCGCCCAGAAAGCGCGCCTGCAGCGTCTGCGCCGTGCGGTTGGCAGCGGGAGCCACGTAGTCGCCGAACACGAAGGTGACGGCCACGAACGCCACGCCGAGCAGCAGCAGCGTGCCCAGCGCGCGCAGCCCCAGCCCGCTGGTGCGCAGGATGGTGAACTCGGAGCTGCTGGCCAGCCGCGCCATGACGAAGATGGTGCCGATCAGCACGGCGATGGGCAGCAGCTCGTACAGGTGGTTGGGCACCTGCAGCGCCACGTACAGCAGCGCATAGCCCACGGTGTAGCCGCGCGATGCACCCTGGTTCAGCTCGCCCATCTGGTCGACCATGTCGAAAAAGAAGAACAGCGCCAGGAAGGCCAGGGTGACGAAGCCGACGGCGCGCAGCACCTCGCTGTAGATCAGGCGGCGGATGGTTCTCATGCGGTGCCCCGGCGCGCCGGCAGCAGGCGCCGCACGCTGAACCAGCCGGCATGGCGCGCCAGCAGCGCCCCCATGGCCAGCGCGAAGATGCCGCCGTGCAGCAGCAGCATGAAGGGCAGCAGCCCGATCTTGCCGTGGCCGATCCAGCTCTCGCCAACGCCGATCAGGTTGTAGTAGGTGGCGAAGGCGAACAGCGCGAACATCAGCCCCGCGCTGCGGCCCACGCGCGGGTTCACGCGCGTGGCGGCCAGGGCGATGATGACGCAGTTGAGCGCCGCCAGCGTCAGCCCCAGGCGCCACGACAGCTCGGCCTTGTGGCGCGGCGTGGGGTCGCCCATCAGCACGGTGGTGCGCTTCATGCGCGGCGAATCGTTGTCGGTGGGGCCGACGATCTGCGGGCTGATGCGGTTGCCGTATTCGACGAAGTTGCTCACGCGGGTTTCGCCGCTGGCGGTGTCGGTCTCCAGGCGGTAGCCCTTGTCCAGGATCACGAAGCGCTCGCCCTTGACCACGTCGAGCCGGCCGCTCTGGGCGGAGGTCACGGTCTCCATGCCGCGCTCGTTGGCGGCGATGAAGATGTTGTTGCCGGTCTGCGCGTCGGCCGTGTCCTTGTCGATGAAGAACACGCGCTGGCCGCCGGCCGATTCGATGAAGCGGCCGGGCGCCACGCGCTCAATGTCGCCCCGCCCCTGGTAGCGGTCGCGCAACTCGCGGATCTGGTGGTTGGACCACGGCCACACCACGATGGCCAGCACCGCCACCGCCAGCAGCACCGGCCAGGCAAAGCGCAGGATGGGCTTGAGAAAGGTGAACAGCCCCTGGCCGCTGGCGAACCACACCACCATCTCGCTGGCGGCGTACATGCGCGTCAGCGTGGCGGTGATGGCCACGAACAGGCTGAGCGTGAGGATGGTGGGCAGGTGGCCGAGCACCGTGAAGCCCATCACCAGCATCACCTCGGACGGGTTGACGCGCCCCACCGAGGCCTGGCCCAGCGTGCGGATCAGCATCACCGTCATCACGATGGTGACCAGCACCACCAGGGTCGCGCCGAAGCTGCGGCCCAGCTCTTTGCGCAGGGAGGAATCGAATAACATCGCGCGAGAGAAGGAAAAACTGGATTATGCACCTCGAACTCAGACCGCTCCGCCTGGCGGAAGCCGCCGCCGGCAAGACACCCGCCCTGATCGTGCTGGTGGCCGATGGCTTTGAACCCGGCGACGACGCGCTGTCGGCGCTCATCGAACGCGCCCGCGGCAGCGAGGACTTCAAGACCGAGGCCGGTTCGGTGCTGTCGAGCTATGGCGCCGCCCGCGTGGCGGCCGAGCGCGTGGTGCTGGCCGGCGTGGGCGATGGCAGCGCCGCCAAGGTGCGCAAGGCCGTGGGCGCCGCCGTGGGCGCGCTCAAGGGTAGCCCGGCCAAGGCGCTGACGCTGTGCTTTGCCCAGTCGGCCGACGAAGGCGCCCTGCGCGCCGCCACGCTGGCGCTGGCCGACGCGTGCTACGTCTACACCGCCACCAAGAGCAGCAAGAAGCCGAAGGGCGACAAGGACAAGGCCAAGGAGCCGCCACGCATCACCGAGGCCGTCATCGGCGTGCCCGAGGCCGAGGCGCTGCGCGAGCCGTTCCGCCAGGCCGTGGCCATTGCCAGCGGCGTGCGGGAGGCGCGCGAATGGGCCAACCGCCCGGCCAACCACGCCACGCCCACGATGCTGGGCGAGGCAGCGCAGGCGCTGGGCAAGCTACCGCGCGTGAACTGCGAGGTGCTGGGTCCGAAGGAAGTGGCCAGGCTGGGCATGGGCTCGTTCCAGGCCGTGGCGCAGGGTTCGAAGGAAGAATTGCGCTTCATCGTGCTGCGCTACGACGGCGCCGCCAAGTCGCAGGCGCCGGTGGTGCTGGTGGGCAAGGGCATCACGTTCGACACGGGTGGCGTGTCGCTGAAGCCGGCGCCCGAGATGGACGAGATGAAGTTCGACATGAGCGGCGCGGCCAGCGTGCTGGGCGTGTTCCGCACGCTGGGCGAGCTGAAGCCGGCGGTGAACGTGGTCGGCCTGATCCCCGCGTGCGAAAACATGCCCGATGGCGGCGCGCTGAAACCCGGCGACGTGGTCACGAGCATGAGCGGCCAGACCATCGAGGTGCTGAACACCGATGCCGAAGGCCGCCTGGTGCTGTGCGATGCGCTGACCTACGCCGAGCGCTTCAAGCCACGCGCCGTGATCGACATCGCCACGCTGACCGGCGCCTGCGTGATCGCGCTGGGTGGCGTGCGCAGCGGCCTGTTCGCCAGCGACGATGGGCTGGCCGATGCCCTGCTGGCCGCTGGCGACCGCGCCGGCGACCTGTGCTGGCGCCTGCCGCTGGACGACGACTACGCCGAGGCGCTGAAAACCAACTTTGCCGATGTGGCCAACGTGGGCGGCCGCCCGGCCGGTGCGGTGACGGCGGCGAAATTCCTGCAACGCTTTGCATCCGAGTTCGCCTGGGCGCACCTGGACATCGCCGGCACGGCCTGGAAGGGTGGCGCCGCCAAGGGCGCCACCGGCCGACCGGTGGGCCTGCTGGTGCATTACCTGCTGGGGCAGGAGGGCGTGGCGGCAGCCGAGCCCAAGCCGGCCAAGGCCGCCAGGCGCAAGTCCGGCAAGGGCAAGCGCGGCTGATCCGCCTGCGGCCGCAAGGGGTCGGAAGTCATGACTGAGGTGGCCTTTCATTTCAACGTGCCCGACAAGCTGGGCTACGCCTGCCGTTTGCTGCGCAAGGCCTATGCCGCGGGCGGGCCGGTGGGCGTGGTGGCGCCGGCCGATACGCTGGACGCGCTGAACACCCAGCTGTGGAGCTTTTCGGCGCTGGATTTCATCCCGCACTGCCTGGCCACTGCGCCCGCACCCGTTCTGGGCGCCACGCCCATCGTGCTGGCCGAAAACTGTGCGCAGCTGCCCCAGGCCGGGGTGCTGGTGCACCTGGGTGCTGCCGTGCCGTCGGGCTTCGAGCGCTTCGAGCGCCTGATCGAGCTGGTGGCCACCGACGACACCGACCGCGCCCACGCACGCCAGCGCTGGCGCCACTATGCCGACCGCGGCTACCAGATCAAGCGGCACGACCTGGCCGCCAAGGAGTAAGCCTTGTCGAACGAAGACGCCCCCGCCGCACAGCCCCCGCGCTTCGTGCCCACGCTGACCGAAGTGGTGAAGATCGACACCGCGCCCGAGCCCGCGCAGGTGCCGCCGGCCGCCGCCGAAGCCGCGGCAAATCCGGTCCCCGCCGTGCCCCCGGCCGTCAGCGCCGCCGATCACGCCATGGCCACGGCCGACGAGCTGCTGGCCCGCCTGGGCCCCGATCTCGACCGCCTGATCAGCGAAGCCATCGGCCGCGTGCTGCATGAGCAGATGCTGGGCTTCAACGGCCGGGTGCAGAAAGCCGTGGCCGACGTGGTGCGCGAGGCCGTGGCCAAGTCGCTGGTTCAGGGCGATTCGGGGCGCGCCCTCTAGGTGAAAACCCGTAATTCGGCATCGGTCAGACACTAGCGTGTTCCCTGATGTCGCTGACCGGCCGCATGCGCTAACGTTTCCGGCTTAACCAACACCTTGGAGGTAGTGAAATGAATTTGAAGCTGACTTGGGCCGCGGCCGTGGTGGGTGCCTTTGTTGCCGTGGGCTGCAGCAAGAAGGAAGAGGCCCCAGCCCCCGCACCAGCGCCCGCGCCAGCCGCCGAGGCACCTGCCGCCGCGCCTGCACCGGCCCCAGCGCCCGCAGCCGCCGCAGGGGTGAGACGCAGGTCGTCAAGATCGGCCACGTGGCGCCGGTGTCGGGCCCGCAGGCGCACTACGGCAAGGACAACGAGAACGGCTCGCGCATGGCGATCGAGGATCTGAACACGCAGAACATCGTCATCGGCGGCAAGACCATCAAGTTCGAGATCCAGGCCGAGGACGACGCCGCCGATCCCAAGCAGGGCACCGCCGCCGCGCAGAAGCTGTGCGACGCCAAGGTGAACGGCGTGGTGGGTCACCTGAACTCGGGCACCACCATCCCGGCTTCGAAGGTCTACAACGACTGCGGCATCCCGCACGTCACCGGCGCGGCCACCAACCCTGACCTGACCAAGCCCGGCTACAAGACCACCTACCGCATCATCGCCAACGACCTGGCGCTGGGTGCTGGCCTGGCCAACTACGCTGCCGACAACCTGAAGCTGAAGCGGATCGCCGTCATCGACGACCGCACGGCCTACGGCCAGGGCGTGGCGAAGGTGTTTGCCGAGACCGCCAAGACCAAGGGCATCGAGATCGTGGACGAGCAGTTCACCACCGACAAGGCCACCGACTTCATGGCCATCCTGACGGCCATCAAGTCGAAGAATCCCGACGGCATCTTCTTCGGTGGCATGGACGCCCAGGCGGGCCCCATGCTGCGCCAGATGGAGCAACTGGGCCTGGGTGAAGTCAACTATTTCGGTGGCGACGGCATCTGCACCACCGAGATCGCCAAGCTGGCTGCTGGCGCCAAGACGCTGGGCAAGATGATCTGCGCCGAAGGCGGCTCTTCGATCCAGAAGATGCCGGGCGGCGTGGAGTGGAAGGCCCGCTACGACGCCAAGTACCCCAATCAATACCAGATCTACAGCCCGTACACCTACGACGCGACCATGCTGCTGGCGGACGCCATGAAGCGTGCCGACTCGGTCGATCCGGCGGTTTACACGGCCAAGCTGGCCGAGTCGGACTACAAGGGCGTCACCGCCAACATCCAGTTCGAGCCCAACGGCGAGATGAAGAACGCCGCCATCACGCTGCACCACTACGTGGACGGCAAGAAGACGCCGCTGGATTGATGCTGTCCGTCACCGCAACCGCGCACGCGGTTGCGGTTGGCGACACAGGCCACCTTCGGGTGGCCTTTTTCGTGGGCGTCAGTGATTCCCCGTGTCGCGCGGCCACCAGCGGTCTGCACGGAGACGCCGGGCCAGCGATGCGGCCACCGGCAAGGGTTCACCGTGCAACTGCGCTGCCGCAATCTCGCCACACAGCACGGCCAGCGTCAGGCCGCGGGCTCCCAGGCCGGCCAACAGATGCAGCGGCAGGGGTTGCTCGTTTGCTTCTATTTCAATAGCTGCTGGCGCTTTGTCGGTGGCGCTTATGGCCACTTTTTCTACTGAAGCCGCGTTGCTGGCAGCACCCCACGCGCCAACGGCGGGCAGGCGATCGGGCAGGGTGGCGCGCACCGCAGCCCAGGCCTGGGCGCGGCCGTCGGACCATTGGCCTTGCAGCGCCTCGGCGGCGCGCGGCAGCAGCTCGGACAGGCGTTCGAGGTTGGCGTCGTGATCGGCGGGCAGCAGTTCGGGCTGCGTGTTGCCACGCTCGAAGGTGGAGCCGGTGATCCACCAAGGCCCGTGCTCGCCCGGCAGATGCGCGATCAGGCTGCCCTGGCCGTTGACCGGGAAGGGCGGCAGCGCATCGGCGGCCGTGCCATCGGGCATGAGACCGAAGGCGACCTGGCCGCGCAGCGCGTGCAATGGTGGTGCGGCGGGCGCGGCTGTCTGCAGCAGCGCCAGCGAATCGAAACCGGCGGTGATGAACACCTGTTCGGCCTCGGTGATGAACTCGCCGCCTGCGTCTACCACGCGCCACAGCGCCCCGTGCGACTCGATGCGGGACACGGCTGTGTCGCCGCGCCAGGTGATGCGTGGGGCCTTTAGCATGGCGCGCACCAGGGTGGCCGGTCGAATCCACCCGGCCTGTGCATGCCACAGGGCCTGGTGGGCGTCGTCCAGCCGTACGCCAGCGATGGCCGCGTTTTCAATGGTTTCCTGGTTGTCGGAGGCCACAGAATCGGTACGAGTCGCTTCGGTTTGCGGGGCATCCTGCCAGCTCGGCGGCAACCGGCGTTCGCCGGGTGCGTGGCGCTCCAGAACGCCGGTCGCACCGAAGTCGGTGCCTTCGCGCAGCAGCGCCTGCGCGCGCTGCAAGGTGGCGCGCACGCCGGCGCGTGTGAGGCGCGACAGCGGGCGATCGTCGGGCGAGACATGCGGCGCCACCACGCCGGCCGGCAGGCCGCTCG
This sequence comes from Ottowia beijingensis, assembly GCF_013423955.1. Classification (GTDB taxonomy): domain Bacteria; phylum Pseudomonadota; class Gammaproteobacteria; order Burkholderiales; family Burkholderiaceae_C; genus Ottowia; species Ottowia beijingensis. Next base: position 3,710,598 of record NZ_JACCKX010000001.1, read on the forward strand.
CACCACTGGCAGGCTCGGCGGCGCGGTCCAGCACTGTCACCTGCCAGCCGCGCTGCGCCAGGCTGTACGCCACCGAGGCGCCTGCCAGACCGGCGCCGATGACCACGCAGCGCCCCGGCCCCGCCACACGCGCTGGCTCATCGGCGAGGGTGCGACGGCGTGCCGCCCAGCGCGGCGCATAGCGGGCCTGCAGTGCGTGCCGCTTGGGGGCAGGCCGGGCACGCGCTCGACGTCGAAGCCGGCCGCCGTCATGGCTTCACGCACCTCGCGCGCCACGCACCAGGTGGCCGCACGGGCACCGCGCCGCGCCAGCCGCGCCACGGCCTTGAGTGTGTGCAGGCTCCACATGGCGGGGTTGCGCACGGGGTCGAAACCGTCGAGGTAGATGGTGTCGTGCTCACCCGTCAGCTCCGCCAGCGCGGGTTGCACATCGCCGATGGACAGCGTCAGCTGCACGCGCTCGTCATCCAGCCGCAGGCGGTGCACGCCCGGCAGCAGGCCATGCCACCGGGCCGCCAGTTCGGCGGCCAGCGGTGCCAGTTCGGGGAAGGCGGCGACGCTGCGGATCAGGTCGGCGGGCTCGGGCGGGAAGGCTTCGACCGCGCTGTAGAACAGGCGGGCCGGGCGCCTGGGGTCTTGCCGCCATGTGTGCCAGGTGGCGAGGAAGTTGAGGCCGAGGCCAAAACCTGTCTCCAGCACGGCCCAGCAGGGGGCGCCTGCCCATGCCGTGGCTTCTTCAGCCGTCGACAGCAGGCCACAGCCCTGCAGGAACACTTGACGCGCCTGGGCGAGGCCGCCGCGACCGTCACTGCCCGTGTTGCGGTAGATGTCACCGAAACGCGGGCTGAAGGGCGTGCCATCGTCGCGCCACTGGATGGTCGGGTTGGTCATCCTTTTTGCTAATCAATTGATAGCTGCTCGCGCTTGTCAGACGGGCGCTGGAGGCCAATTTGATCAATAAGGCAGTTCCTGCGGCCCCATGCCGACGTAGTCGGGCGCCGGGTCGGTCGCAAAGCGCTGTGCGCTGATGTGCGTGTGTCCCAGCCGCAGCGCCTGGGCCACGCGGTGCATGCCGTCCATCACGCCGCCGTCGGCGCTCAGGATGATGGGCCAGCGCAGGTCGCAGGCGTCCATCAACTGCACGTGAAGGGCGATGGCGCGCGGCGTGGGCGCGTCGCCCTCGTGGCTGAACCAGTAGGGCTCGTCCAGTTCGCGGATGTCGGTCAGCGGCACCTGGGTTACCGGCAGGTGGCGCGCCAGGCGGATCAGCCGGTGCACGTCCCAGGCGCGCAGGCCGTCGGGGCCGGGGCGAAAGTGGTACTGGCGGCGCAGGCGCGCCAGTTCGGCTTCGGAGCGTCGGCCGTGGGCTGCAACGGCTCAGGCGCTGGGCGGCACGTAGCCCGCGGCCTGGTCGGCGCCGGCGCCGAAGAAGTGGTTCTCCATCTGGCGCTTGAGGTATTCGCGCGCCCGCTGGTCGGCCAGGTTCAGGCGGTTCTCGTTCACCAGCATGGTCTGGTGGCCCAGCCATTGCTGCCAGGCTTCCTTGCTGACGCTTTCCCAGATGCGCTTGCCCAGCTCGCCGGGGTAGGGCGGAAAGTCCAGGCCCTCGGCTTCCTTGCCGAGCTTGATGCAGTTGACCATGCGTGCCATGTAAATCCTTGCGTTGTTCGTGTGTCTTGGGGGTCACGGGACTTTAGCAAGTTTGCCCAAGCCCTGATCCGCATGCTGACTACACTGGCCGCTGCTTTCGCGCCCCTTCCGGATGATCGCCATGACCGACCTGCCGCTGCCCACCCTCGATGCCGACCTGTTCGCCCGCGCACAAGCGCTGCTGGACGACGAATGGCTGTCGGCCGACCCCGACCTGGCACCCGTGCTGCCCATCGTGCTGGCGCGCGGCGTGGGGCAGGACTGGCACAAGGCCGGCACCTTCCGCCACCACCTGGTGGGCGTGGCACGCAGCCTGGCGCTGTGGCGGCAGCCGCGCGACGTGCGCCTGCTGGGCCTGCTGCACAGCGTGTACGGCAACGCCTATGTCGATCTGGTGAAGTTCGACGCCGCCAGCGAGCGCGCCCGCCTGCGCGAGGCCGTGGGCGAGCCGGCGGAGGAGCTGGTGCACCTGTTCTGCACCGCCTCGCGCACGCAGTTCACGCAGAAGGTGCAGGCTGGGCAGATCGAGCCCGACGGCAGCGTGGTGCTGGATGACCGCACGCTGCCGCCCGATGTGGTGGCCGCCTTCACCGTGGTCAGCATGGCCGACTTCTGCGAGCAATGGTTTGCCTGGCAGGAAGACATTTACGCCGGCTTTCCCTTCCTGCACCAGACGCCGCAAGCCGTGCACTGGGCCGCCGCGCTGTGGCCGGGGCCGATGCGCACGCCCAGCCGCATTTATGCGCTGATCAGCCGCCTGGGCGCGGCACTGCGGCACCCGGCGCTGCAGGGGCGGCTGCCCATGCCGCCGGTGTTCGACCACTGCACCCGCGTGCTGCCCGAAGCCGACGAGGCCGCCGCCTCGGCGCTGTACTGGTCGGTGGTGCAGCAGCAGCAACCGCTGGTGCAGCCGCAGGCCAGCATCGCCACGCTGGAGCAGGCCGTGCGCCTGAACCCGTGGGTGGGCGAGCCGCAGATGCTGCTGGCGCAGCTGTACCTGATCGCCGGCCGCCACGACGATGCGCGCGCCGCCGCCGAGGGCGCGCTGCAGTGCTACAGCAGCTGGGGCAACGCCTGGGACAAGCGCGTGCAGTGGGACGCCTGGATCGCCTGGGCGCGCATCCTGCGCCAGGGCGCCATCACCCGCGACTGGCCCGAGCGGCTGGACAAGCTCAACAACGTGGCGCTGCGACCGGACGCTGCATAAGCGCATGACGAAATCGTCTGAGCGCGGTGCGTGGCACCACGTGATCGGCGGCTAGACTGCGGCGATACCGCCTGGATTTCAGGTTTTCAAGTGTTTTTGGCCTCCAGCGCTTATCCAGCAAGCGCTGGCAGCTATTTTTTATAGTTATCGACCTTTCAGGAGAACCCCATGTCGCAGCAATGGAAGTTTGAAACCCAGTCCGTCCACGCCGGCTATTCGCCCGACCCGACCAACAAGTCGGTCGCCGTGCCGATCTACCAGACCGTGGCCTATGCCTTCGACAGCGCGCAGCACGGCGCCGACCTGTTCGACCTCAAGGTGCCGGGCAACATTTACACCCGCATCATGAACCCCACCAACGACGTGCTGGAAAAGCGCGTGGCGGCGCTGGAGGGCGGCATTGGTGCGCTGGCCGTTGCCTCGGGGCAGGCGGCCATCATGTACGCCATCCAGACCATCGCCGAGGCGGGCGACAACATCGTCAGCAGCACCGCGCTGTACGGCGGCACCTACAACCTGTTCGCCCACACGCTGCCGCAGCTCGGCATCACCACGCGCTTTGCCGACCACCGCGACCCGCAGAGCTTCGACAAGCTGATCGACGAACGCACCAAGGCCGTGTTCGTCGAGAGCATCGGCAACCCGGCCGGCAACATCACCGACATCGCCAGCGTGGCCGCCATCGCGCACCGGCACGGCGTGCCGCTGATCGTCGACAACACCGTCGCCAGCCCCTACCTGATGCGCCCCATCGAGCACGGCGCCGACATCGTGATCCAGTCCCTCACCAAGTACATGGGCGGCCACGGCACCTCGCTGGGCGGCGCCATCGTCGACAGCGGCAGGTTTCCTGGGCCGAGCACAAGGCGCGCTTCAAGCGCCTGAACGAACCCGACGTGAGCTACCACGGCGTGGTCTACACCGAGGCCCTGGGCCCGGCGGCCTTCATCGGGCGCGCCCGCGTCGTGCCGCTGCGCAACACCGGCGCGGCGCTGTCGCCCTTCAACGCCTTCCAGATCCTGCAGGGCATCGAAACCCTGGCGCTGCGCATGGACCGCATCTGCGAGAACACGATGAAGGTGGCGCAGCATCTGCAGCAGCACGCCAAGGTGGCCTGGGTCAGCTACGCCGGCCTGCCCGATCACGAAGACCACGCGCTGGCGCAGCACTACATGGGCGGGCGCGCTTCGGGCCTGTTCACCTTCGGCGTCAAATCCGCCCCCGGCGACGATGCCCGCGCCGCCGGCGCGCGCTTTCTCGACGCGCTGCAGCTGTTCACGCGCCTGGTCAACATCGGCGACACCAAGTCGCTGGCCACGCACCCGGCCAGCACCACGCACCGCCAGCTCTCGCCCGAAGAGCTAGCCAAGACCGGCGTGAAAGAGGAAACCGTGCGCCTGTGCGTCGGCATCGAGCACATCGACGACCTGCTGGCCGACCTGGATCAGGCGCTGGCGAAGGTGTGACGCCGGCTCTTGGCATCAAGAATCGCATAAAATGATGTCGATATTGATGCAGGAATCGTTTCAATGCGTACCACCGTTACCCTGGATGAAGCCTTGCTCGGGCGCGCCGGCGCGCTGAGCGGCGTGCAGGACCGCTCGGCGCTGCTGGCCGAAGCGTTGCGTGCCCTGATCGAGCGCGAAAGCGCGCGCCGCCTGGCGCGGCTGGGCGGCAGCGAGCCGCGGCTGGCGGCGGCGCCACGCCGCCAGGGCGAACCCGCACCCAAGACCAGGCGCCCATGATCCTGGCCGACACCTCGGTCTGGGTCGATCACCTGCGCCAGGGCGATGCCGATCTGGCGCGGGCGCTGGAGCAGGGCGCCATCGCGATACACCCTTTCGTCATCGGCGAAATCGCGCTTGGCCATCTGAAGAACCGCCGTGACGTGCTCGACCTGCTGGCTGCCTTGCCGCCGGCGCCGCAGGCCGAGCACGACGAAGTGCTGCACGCGGTCGAGCAGCACCAGCTTGCCGGCCGTGGCCTGGGCTGGATCGACGTGCATCTGCTGGCCGCCACGCTGCTGGCCGCCGATGCCCGGCTGTGGACGCGCGACAAGCGCCTGCACGCTGCGGCGACCGATCTGGGCGTTGCTTGGGCGCCAGAATCCCATTGACGCCAGCGCCCGCGCCATGCCCGCCAAGGAAACCACGACTTCTACTACGAGGTGCTGGGCGAGACCAACGGGATGATGCTGGTCTCGGTGACGGGCACGGCGGTGAAGATGGCCTGACGGCCAAGACCCCACCAGCGCAGCCGGTAAAAGCTGGCCCCGCCATGGGATGGGGGTAAGCTGCTTCGGGACGTCGATCCCATAGGAGCGTGGTGGTGGTTGCCCGCGAACTGGCCTGCAAGAACCGGCTGCTGGCGCTGCTGCCGGACGAGGTGTTCGCGCGCTGGTGGCCCGAGCTGGAGGACGTCGACCTGCCGCTGGGCGCCGTGCTGCGCGAATCGGGCGCGCGCATCTCGCACGCGGTGTTTCCGCTCACGGCCATCGTCTGCCTGGTCTATCTGCTGGAGGACGGTGGTTCCACCGAGATTGCGGTGATCGGCCATGAAGGGCTGGTCGGCATGCCGCTGTTCATGGGCGGCGGCAGCACGCTGAGCCGCGCGGTGGTACAGAGCGCGGGCCGGGGCTGCGGGTGCGCGCGGATTTCCTGATGACGGAGTTCGAACGCCAGCCGGCGGTCATGCAGCTGCTGCTGCGCTTCACACAGGCGCTGATGACGCAGATGTCGCAGACCGCGGTGTGCAACCGGCACCACGCCGTGGTGCAGCAGCTGTGCCGCTGGCTGCTGCTGAGCCTGGATCGCCTGCCCGGCAACGAACTGGTGATGACGCAGGAACTCATCGCCAACATGCTGGGCGTGCGCCGCGAGGGGTGACCGAGGCGGCCGGCCGGCTGAGCCGCGAGGGCCTGATCGAGTACCGGCGTGGCCGCATCACGGTGTTCGACCGCCCGGCGCTGGAGCGGCGCGCCTGCGAATGCTACGGCGTGGTCAGGCGCGAGTACGACCGGCTACTGTCGCGCACGCTGCCGCTGCGGCGCTGAGGGCGGTCAAGGCCCGGTGGCGGTGGGTGGGTGCAGGATCAGTTCCTGCAGCACCAGGGCATCGTTGTGCTGCTCGTCGTGGGCTGAATAGACCATCGTCAGCACGCCCTGGCGCGCGATGTCGCGCAGCTGCGCCAGCAGCTGCGGCTTCTGCGCGATCTCGTCGGCGTAGCGGCGGCGGAACTCGGCCCAGCGCGACGGCTCGTGCCCGAACCACTTGCGGAGTTCGGTGCTGGGGCCGATGTCCTTGAGCCAGAGGTCCAGCGCCGCCGCGTCCTTGCGCACGCCGCGCGGCCACAGCCGGTCGATCAGCACGCGCATGCCGTCGCTGGCGGCGGGCGGCGCGTAGGCGCGCTTCAAGCGCACGCGGGATGCGGCGATGCGGCTCATCACTGGCGCCTTCGCTGGCCTCAACCCGCCGCCGGGTGGCGCGCGGCGTGCTGCGACATGGCGTCCAGCGCCAGGTTGGAGTGCGCATAGGCGGCGCCGGCACGCATCTCGGCGGCGACCCAGATGGCCTCCATCAGCTCCTGCTCGGTGGCGCCCTTGCGCAGCGCGCTGGCAGTGTGGCCGCGGATGCAGTAGGGGCACTGTGTGACATGGGCGACCGCCACGGCGATCAGTTCCTTGGTCTTGGCGGGCAGGGCGCCGTCGGCGAACACGGCCTTGCCGAAGGCCTGGAAGGCCTTGGTGGCATCAGGCGTCAGTTGCTCGCGCCGCGCGTTGAGTTCGCGCGAGGCCGGGGGTACATGTCGGTGTTCATGCGGTGCTCCTCGTGGTCGTCGGGGCCGGGGCGGCGGCGGCCAGTGCGTTCTCGAACGCGCGTTCGGTGCGCAGGCCTTCGAGATCGCGGTGGACGAAGGCAGCTGCCAGCTCCTGCCCGGCGCGCCGGTAGGAGATGCGGCAGTCGCGTGCGTCGATGTCGCCGTCGATTACCACCTGGTCGAAGCCTTCGGCATGGCCCACGTAGGCCAGGCCGAAGTCGAACTGCTCGGTCCAGAAGAACGGCAGCATCTGGAAGCGCTCGCGCTGCCCCAGCATGTTGTGCGCCGCCACCTGGCCCAGGCGCTGCGCCACCACCCAGTGCGCGACGCGGATCGGCGCGCTGCTGTGCGGGTCGGGCCAGCGCGCGATGTCGCCCGCGGCGTAGATGCCGGGCACGCTGGTCTGCAGGTACTCGTCGACCGTCACGCCGCGATCCAGCGCCAGGCCCGCCTGTTCGGCCAGCGCCAGCGCCGGACGCACGCCGACGCCGATCACGACCAGGTCGGCGGCGAGCGTCTCGCCGTTCGACAGCAAGACGCCGCGCGCGTCGATGGTTTCGGGCGTGACGCCGAGGTGAAAGACCACGCCGTGCTGCTCGTGCAGGCGGCGCAGGAAGGCACCGACGTCGGTGCCCAGCACGCGCTCCATCAAGGCCGTCTCGCGCCCCACCACGTGCACGCGCAGGCCGCGCTTGCGCAGCGAGGCCGCCACCTCCAGCCCGATGAAGCTGGCGCTGATGACGACGGCTTGCCTGGCTGTGCCGGCCGCGGCCGCCAGCGCGCGGGCATCGGCCCAGCTGCGCAGGTAGCGCATGTGCGGCAGGTCGGCACCGGGCAGCGGCAGTCGCACCGGCTCGGCGCCGGTGGCCAGCAGCAGGGCGTCGAAGCCATGCCGGCTGCCGTCCTCCAGTTGCACCTCGCGCCGCGCGGTGTCGATGGCGGCCACGCGCATGCCGAGCCGCAGGTCGATGCGCTGGTCTTCATAGAACGACGCCGGACGCAGCGGCACCCAGTCATCGGATGCACTGCCGTCCAGGTAGTACTTCGACAGGTTGGGCCGGTCGCAGGGCAGGTCCGGGTCGGCGCTGAACAGGGTGATGCTGCCCTCGTGGCCCGCGCGGCGCAATGCCTCGGCCGCCGCCTGGCCTGCGGCGCCGCCGCCCACGATGACGATGGGTTGCAACACCTCGGGCGGCGCGGCCTTGCGCGGCAGGGTGGGGTGCTCTGGCGCACGCAGACGCGGCCGTCGATTTCCTCGACCTGGCGGCAGGTGATGGGCTTGAGCGCCGGCGCGCGCACCGCCTCGCCGGTGCGCAGGCTGAAGGCCGCGTGGTGCCAGGGGCAGCGCACCGTGTCGCCGACCAGCAGGCCGTCGGCCAGCGGCCCGTTCCAGTGCGTGCAGACGGCGCCGACGGCGAACAGCTGGCCGCCCTGGCGCACCAGGATCAGCGACTCGCCATGCGCGTGGCCGAGCAGCATCGCACCGTCAGCGAGCGCCGACGAGGCCACGCCCTGGGCGAGGTCGGGGCCGGTGAGAAAAGTGTCGTCGCTGGCCATGGTCGTTCTCCGGTGGCGGTGGCGGCCCTCAGGTCACCACCAGGGTGCCGTTCATGTTGGGGTGGAAGGTGCAGGTGTAGGCAAAGCGGCCGCGCCTGTCGGCACGATAAGTCCAGCGCGCGCCTTCGGCGATGCTCTGCGAATCGAACACGCCAGCGCAGGTGACGGTGTGCGGAAACGGGTCCTTGTTGATCCACTCCACGCTGTCGCCGCGCCGCACGGTCAGGGTCAGCGGCGCATAGGCCGTTGCCGCCATGACGACGGTGTGCCGCACCGGCAGGCGCGCCCGCGCCCGCGCGACGGATGCCACCGCCATGCCGGCCGCGATCAGCAGCGCGTGGCGGCGCGTGCACGGGGCGTGGGGGCTGCGGCCATGTCGATGCCTGCCTGCGCGTCATTTCAGCTTGGCCTGGATCTGTTTCGCGTGCTCCAGGTGGCCGACGAAGGCCGGCCGGGAGTTGACCAGCAGCGCCTTCAGCTTGGCGTTCTGTGCGCTCGGAATCAGGGTCTTGTCGATCGCATCGATGACCTGCGTGTGGTAGTCGACCTCGCGTGCGATGTAGGCCTTGTCGAACGCGGCGCCTTTCAGCGGCTCGAGCGTCTTGAGCGCATCGACGCCCCCTGCTGGAGGCTTTGCGCCGTCGGGTTGTCCTCGGGCGTGAGCTTGAGCCGGTTCGCCAGTTCTGCGGCCTGCTTGTTGACGCCCGTGTGGTCGGTCACCATCTGCCTGGCAAAGGCCTTGACGTCGGCGGCGTGGGCCTTGGTCTGCGCAAACTTGCCGACGTCGATGTCGACCTGGTTGGCGGTGACGACGATGGCGGCGATCTGGGCATCGCTCGGGCCCTGGGCCATGGCGACCGAGGTGCCGGCGGCCAGCAGCACGGCCGAGAAGAGAATCGAGGGTCTGTTCATGATGCGCTCCTTCAGCGTTGGACCGATACCGGTTGTGCGAGGAGGCAGTCCGACAGGCTGCCGCGATGGGCGCCGACCGTTCGATACAAGCCCAGCATGCGCCGCGTGCCGGCGGCTGTCTGTGCGCCAGCGCACACAGTGCAAAAAGCCGATCAGCAACGAAAAAGCGACCGCCGTGGCGGTCGCTGGTAGCGTGGGCGCAGGGCCGAAGTGGCCTGGCGATCTGGCTGCGACTGGCGCCTGACGCGCCGGGATGAAGCGGCTTACACGCCGTCGCGGGCGATCCGCATGGCCTCGCGCAGCACGCCGATGTCGCCGATGTGGTTGGCCAGCAGCAGGATCAGGCGGGCGTTGACCATGGCGCTCTGCTCGTCGCTCAGGTCGCGGTGGGTGTCGATCAAGGCCTCGTAGAAATCGTCGCCGGGCGAGTAGGCCTGGAAGTAGCGCTGGCCGGCTTCGCTGAAGTTGGGCTGGGTGTTCAGGGGCATGGCGGGTCTCCGGTCGGTCTTCAGGCGTTGCCCGTTGCGCGGGCCACGGCTGCTTTGATTTTGCAGCATCCAGCGCACGCCAGCGGCCGGCCACGTGCTGATCTGGCCGGCAAAGGTAGGTGGTGCCCGGCTGCAGGTCGTAGCGCTGGGCCACGCAGCCCTTGGTGTCGATCAGGGTCTTCAGGCCGGCGGGCGCCTGGCCCTTTCGGGCGACCACGATGGGCTCGACCGGGATGCCGCCCGCTTGCAGCTCACTCAGCGCTTGCGCGGCACCCGCGTCCAGTGCGTCCGCGTCCTCGACATAGTGCAGCGCCTGGAAGCGGTTGCCCATCTGGTGCAGCAGCCAGCCGTCGCCGCCGGCGGCCTGCACCGGCGCGTCGGCCATGGGCGCGCCGGGGATCATGTTGCCCTTGAAGGCGTCCGCATCCGGCGTGTTCAGGCTCGACGTCGCCAGCCAGCTGGGCACCGACAGGCGGCCGGAGTTGACCAGCGCGCGGGCGAAAGGGTAGTTGGCCGCCAGCTCCAGCACCGCGTTGCGGAAGGTCTTGCTGGTGGCGCTCTTGGGCGTGATGAAGTCGGTCGAGCGGGTCGAGTTCATGATGTTCTCGTCGGCCGCCCAGCCACGTTCTTCGGTGTAGGTGTCGAGCAGGGTGGCGGGGGCCTGGCCGTCCATCACCAGCTTGAGCTTCCAGGCCAGGTTGTCGGTGTCCTGGATGCCGCTGTTGGCGCCACGCGCGCCGAAGGGCGAGACCTGGTGCGCCGCATCGCCCACGAACAGCACGCGGCCATGGTTGAACCTGTTCATGCGCCGGCACTGGAAGGTGTAGATGCTGACCCATTCCAGCTCGAACTCGCGCTCGTCGCCGAGCATGGCCTGGATGCGCGGGATCACCTTCTCGGGCTTGCGCTCTTCCACCGGGTCGGCGTCCCAGCCGAGCTGGAAGTCGATGCGCCACACGTTGTCGGCCTGCTTGTGCAGCAGCACGCTCTGGTTGGGGTGGAAGGGCGGGTCGAACCAGAACCAGCGCTCGGCCGGGAAGTCGGCCTTCATCACCACGTCGGCGATGAGGAAGCGGTCCATGAAGATCTTGCCCTCGATGTCGAGCCCGAGCATGGTGCGAATGGGACTGCGCGCGCCGTCGGCGACCACCAGCCAGTCGGTGGTGAGCGAGTAGGGCCCGTCCGGCGTCTCGACGCGCACCGTCACCTGGTCTTCGCCCGGCACGACGGAGATGACGTTGCTCTTGAAGCGCATCTGCAGCTTGTCCGACAGCTGGCGGGCGCGCTCGATCAGGTATTCCTCGAGGTAGTACTGCTGCAGGTTGATCATGCCGGGGCGGTGATGATCCGCCTCGGGCCGCAGGTTGAAGTTGAACACCTCGCCCTCGCGCAGGAAGGTGCGGCCCACGTCCCAGCTCACACCCTTCTGCACGAACTTGTCGCCGCAGCCCATGCGATCGAGCACTTCCAGCGCGCGCTTGGCGTAGCACACGCCGCGCGAGCCGATCGACACGGTGTCGTCGTTGTCGAGCAGCAGCACATCCTGGCCCTGCTGCGCCAGGTCGATGGCGGCCGACAGGCCCACCGGGCCGGCGCCCACCACGACCACGGGGTAATGGCCGGTCTTGCCTTCGGTCAGCTCGGGCGGCTGGACGAACTCGAACTTGGGGTAGGTGAAGGTCTTTTGCACCGCTTGTCTCCTCGGGTTGGCGGTTTGAGTCAAAAGAGGCTGCAGCGCTTGATGGATAAGCGCAGGCAGCTATCAATAAATGAGCTTCTTGCTGTGGGAGCGGGCTTGCTCGCGATGAGCCGTTGTGCAGCGTCAGCCTATCGCGGGCAAGCCCGCTCCCACAAGGAGGTGCCCGCACGGCGGGCTGGGCATCAAGCTTTCTGCAACTCGTGCCACATCTGCTGATCGCGCTCGGCGGTCCAGATGCGCGGGTCGCGGATGCCGCTGGCCTCGTCGTGCGCACGGGTCACGTCAAAGGGCAGGCAGTGCTCGTAGATGAAGACCTGGCCGAACTTCGGGTCCATGGCCTTGCGCGTGTGCTTCATGGTGGCGTTCAGGTCCATGCCCTGGGCCACGGCTTCCTGCGCGCTCTGGTACAGCGTGCTGACGAAGTCGCGTGTGTAGGCCAGGCCCTTCTGCACCTCGGCCGGCGTCAGCAGCGCCGGCCCGCGGCCGGGCACCAGCTTGTCGAACTTCATGGCGGCCAGGTTGTCCAGCGTCTGCGGCCAGTCGGCCAGGTAGGCGTCGCCGGTGTAGCAGGCCGCATCGGCCTCGACCAGATCGCCCGAGAAACAGGTGTTCTGGCTCGGCAGGTAGACGATGGTGTCGCCCTTGGTGTGGCCGCGGCCCACCTGCTTGATCTTCACCTCCAGCTTGCCCAGCCACAGCGTCATCTCGCCGGTGAAGGTCATCGTCGGCCAGGTCAGGCCCGGCACGCTTTCGACGGCCTGGAACAGGCGCGGGAAGCGGCCGATTTCCGAGTCCATGTCCTGCTGGCCGCGCTCGACGATCAGGTCGTAGGTGTCCTGGCTGGCGATGATCTGCTCGAGGCCTTCCGACTTGTAGCCGCTGGCGCCAGCACGCGCACGGCGTGGTAGTGCGTCAGCACCACGTACTTGATCGGCTTGTCGGTGATCTCGCGGATCTTCTGGATCACACCTTGCGCGGCCACGGGCGTGGCGGTGGCGTCGATGATCATGCAGCCGTCGTCGCCGATGATGACGCCGGTGTTCGGGTCGCCCTCGGCGGTGTAGGCGTAGGCGTTGTCGCTGAGCTTTTCCCAGCTGATCTTCTTTTCTTCCAGGTCGGCCTGGGAGGCGAATTTCTTTTCGGACATGGCAAGTCTCCAGCGTTGTTCGAGATGGCCGATTGTAGGGACGAATTTAGTTATTCGTCAATCTATTTGCCAATGTTTAATTTTGAGGACGAGGTAGGGCGCGCTGGATGCCGTCGCTCGATCCAGTATCAAATCGGCCTCCAGCGCCCGTCCCTTGGGCGCGGGAAGCTATTGAAATGATAGTTTTCTGGCTACGCGCGATGGCCCAGCCGCCGCGACACGTTGCCGGCATGCTCGCGCAGCAGCTGGCCGGCGGGGCTGTCGATCTCGGCGTCGAAGATGCCCTGCGGCCCGATCATGGTCATCACCAGCACGATGTGGCCGGCGGCGTCGAACACGGGGGCGCACAGCGTGTTCACGCCCGGCTGCGGCATCGAGATGCCGCGCCCCATGCCGCTGGCGCGGATGTCGCGCAGCAGCGCCTGCACCTCGGGCGCGTCGAAGCTGGACGAGGCGCCGCCGACCACGCGGCGGTGCTCGTCCTCCAGCATGCTGCGCACCATCTTCTCGGGCAGGTAGGCGGCGAACACGCGGCCGGTGATGGTGTTGAACAGCGACATCACGGTGCCCACGCGCAGGTTCACGTGCAGCGGGTAACGCGGCTCGTCCAGCCGCACCACGGTGGGGCCCAGCTGGCCCCACACGGCCAGGGCGATGCTCAGATCCGAGCGTGCGGCCAGCTGCGCGGCCTCCTGGCTGGCCTCGGTCAGCGGGTCGAGCTGCTGCAGCGCGGCCAGGCCCATCTGCAGCGCGGCGGGGCCCAGTTCGTAGTGGCCGGTCAGCGGGTGCTGCTTGACCAGGCCGGTGGCCATGAAACTGACCAGATACGGGTGGGCCTTGGCCGGCGGCATGTCGGCCAGGCGCGCCAAGTCCTTCAGCGGCAGCGCGCGGCGCTGCTCGGTCAGCGCCTGCAGCACGCGCATGCCGACCTCGATCGACTGGATGCCGCGCTGGCGGCGGGGGCGGCGTGGTCCTGGGCTTCTTCGCCCGGTTGCGGGCGGGCCCGTGTCACATCCTTTTCCGTCATGCGCGGCATTATGGGCCGGCGCCGCCGTACACCATTTCAACCAATCCCGCGGCGTGCAAGACTATTGAGTTTGGTGGATCATTAGCAGTTTGCTATTTACCAACAGGAACAACAACACCATGAGCAGCCCCTGAACATCGCCGTCGTCGTCGGCAGCATTCGCAAGGATTCGTACAACCGCCGCTTCGCCGAGGCGCTGGCCAAGCTGGCGCCCGAAGGCGTGAAGTTCAACTTCTTGCGCATCGACGACCTGCCGCACTACGACCAGGACGACGATGGCGACAACGCCCCCGAAGTGCGGCGCCTGAAGGCCGAGGTGGAGGCCGCCGACGGCGTGCTGTTCGTCACGCCCGAGTACAACCGCTCGTATTCCGGCGTGCTGAAGAACGCCATCGACCAGGCCTCGCGCCCCTACGGCCAGGCCAAGTGGAAGGGCAAGCCTGCGGCCATCGTCACCGTGTCCTACGGCCCGCTGTCGGGCGCCATGGCGGCGCAGCACCTGCGCAACGTGCTGGCCGTGCTCGACATGCCGACGCTGAACCAGCCCGAGATGTACCTTCAGTGGAAGGACGGGCTGGTGGACGAGCAGGGCAACGTCGGCCCCGCCAGCAAGGATTTCGCGCAGAATTTCGTCGACACTTTCGTGGCCTGGGTGCGCCGTTTCAAGCACTGAAAGCCGCATCCGGGCTTTGCCCATCACCCTGCAGGAGATCTCCATGAGCCAGAAAACAGTTGCCGTCGTCGTCGGCAGCATCCGCAAGGAATCGTTCAACAGGCAGTTTGCCGAGGCGCTGGTCAAGCAGTTTCCGACCGAGCTGAAGGCGCAGTTCATCCGCATCGACGACCTGCCGCTGTACAACCAGGACGACGACGGCAACCCGGCGCCGCAGGTCACGCGCCTGCGGGGCGAGATCAAGGCTGCCGACGCGGTGCTGTTCGTCACCGCCGAGTACAACCGCTCGGTGCCCGGCGTGCTGAAAAACGCCATCGACCACGCCTCGCGCCCCTGGGGCCAGAGCGTGTGGGCTGGCAAGCCGGCGGGCGTGGTGGGTGTGTCGGTGGGCGCCATCGGCACCTCGCTGGCGCAGCAGCACCTGCGCAACGTGCTGGCCTACCTCGACATGCCCACGCTGGGCCAGCCGGAGATGTTCCTGCAGTGGAAGGAAGGTCTGGTCCAGGACGGCGCCATTGGGCCCGACAGCAAGGAGTTCGTGCAGAAGTACGTCGACGCCTTCGCCGCCTGGGTGAAGAAGCAGGCCTGATGCACAGCCCGGCGCCGGCAGCGGCGCGGCTGGCCTGACGAACCCGCGCCTGGCGCGGGTTTTTCTTGGTGCGCGGGCGGGGTGTGTGGATCAGCAGGGCTGCTTGATGCGCAACCAGGCTCGGACAGCCTTGTAGGAGCGTGCTTGCCCGCGATGAGGCGCTTCGTCGCAGCCAGCGCCTGATCGCGGGCAAGCCCGCTCCCACACAGGGATGCGATCCATGCGCCATCCGGGACTTCTTTGAAAAATAATAGCTGCCTGCGCTTGCTGCACAAGGATTTCAGATGTGTTTGAAAATGAAACTGTTCTATATCAGGCGCAAGCAGCTCCTGATAATGTAGTGTCCGCGTGTGCCCCGTACACCTTGCCGGCGGCCTGTTTATCAAGTCAAAATGGCATGAAGCGCAGGCTGTATCGGCGCCGATAGCTGCTAAAACAGAAGCAATCTGCCGCCGCATCGCGTCCGTCGTTCTGGGAACCTTTGCACACCCGGCGCGCTCCAATCGCCGCCGCAGCCCCCGCGCTGCCGGCCCGATGACAGACAATCCGCACCACCATGCTTGATTCGCTTTTCGCCCATCCCCGCCGCGTGTTCGGCGCCATCGCCCTCATCTGTGCCGGCATGCTGGCCTTCGGCATCCTGTACCTGCAGAACGTGGTGGGGCTCGAGCCCTGCCCCATGTGCATCGTGCAGCGCTATGCGCTCATCGTCGTGGGCGTGTTCGCGGCGCTGGCCGCCTTCTCCAAGGGGCCGGCCGGCTGGCGCCTGTGGGGCATTCTGGGCGTGGCCATGGCGGCCTTCGGCGCCTTCACCGCCGCGCGCCAGAGCTGGCTGCAGTGGAACCCGCCCGAGTTCGCCACCTGCGGGCGCGACCTGTTCGGCATGATCGAATCGTTTCCGCTGCAGCGCGCCATCCCCATGATCTTCAAGGGCGCGGGCGACTGCAGCGCGGTGGACTGGACGTTCCTCGGCGGCACCATTGCCAACTGGTCGTTCATCTGGTTCAGCATCTTCATCGTCACCATCCTGGTCACGCTGCTGAAGCTGCCGGCACGGCGCGGCGGCGTGATGCCGGCCTGACGCGCTGGCACGCGCATGAAAAAGCGGCCCGCGGGCCGCTTTTTTATTTCCGGGAAGCCTGATCAGGCGCGCTTGATCAGCCGCAGGATCACGATCAGGATGATGGCGCCCAGCGTGGCCACCACGATGCTGCCCAGCAGCCCGCCGCCCACGGCGCCGCCCAGCGAGCCGAACAGAAAGCCGCCCAGCAGCGCGCCCAGAATGCCGACGACGATGTCGCCCACCAGGCCGTAGCCGCCGCCCTTGACGATCATGCCGGCCAGCCAGCCGGCGATCAGCCCCACCAGAATGAACCAGACAAGTTCCATGGCTTGTTTCTCCTTGCAAATGCCTTCGATGCATTCACTGTAGGCCGGCGCCCTGGGCCGTGCCGTAGGAGAAGCGCCCGCCGGACTGACAGCAGCGCCGTGTTACGTGCTACAGATTTTTCACCAGCACCTGGCTCTTGCGGTCCCAGTTGTACTTGCGCTTGCGCGCCTCGGGCAGCCAGTCCGGGTCGACCTGGCGAAAGCCGCGCTTGATGAACCAGTGCATGGTGCGCGTGGTCAGCACGAAGATGCTGGTCAGGCCCATCTCGCGGGCGCGCTGCTCGATGCGCTTCAGGATCTTCTCGCCGTCGCCCTGGCCCTGGCTTTGCGGCGACACGGTGACGGCGGCCATCTCGCCAGTTTTGGCCTCGGGGTAGGGGTAGAGCGCGGCGCAGGCAAAGATCACGCCATCGTGCTCGACGATGCTGTAGGCGCCGATGTCGCGCTCGATCTCGGTGCGGCTGCGCTTGACCAGGGTGCCGTCCTTCTCGAACGGCTCGATCAGCTGCAGGATGCCGCCCACGTCGTCGTGCGTGGCCTCGCGCAGGCTCTCCAGCTTCTCGTCAACCACCATGGTGCCAATGCCGTCGTGCACGTACACCTCCAGCAGCAGCGCGCCATCCACCGCATAGGGCAGGATGTGGCTGCGCTCCACGCCGTGCTCGCACGCCGTCACGCAGTGGCGCAGGTAGAAGCCCACGTCCATCGGCTGCTCGGGCATCGGCAGGCGCGCCATCAGCGCGCGCGCCTCGGCCAGCGGAATCTCGGTGTCGATAGGGTTGTCCTCGGCCTCGGGCTCCAGCGGGCGGATGCGCACGCCGGGCTTCTCGGTCAGGAACATCAGCTTGTCGGCCTGCAGCGCCATGGCCACCGAGGTGGCCACTTCCTCCATCGACAGGTTGAAGGCCTCGCCCGTGGGCGAAAAGCCGACCGGCGACAGCAGCACCAGCGCGCCGGTGTCGAGCGAATGCGAGATGCCCGCCACGTCCACCTTGCGCACCACGCCGGTGCTCTTGAAATCCACGCCGTCGATGATGCCCATGGGCCGCGCGGTGAGAAAGTTGCCCGAAATCACCCGCACCTTGGAGCCGGCCATGGGCGTGTTGGGCAGCCCCTGGCTGAAGGCGGCCTCGATCTCGTAGCGCAGCTGGCCGGCGGCCTCCTGCGCGCAGTCCAGCGCCACGTCGTCGGTGATGCGCAGGCCGTGCGAATAGCGGGCGTCGTGCCCCTTGGCGCGCAGCTGCTCGTTCACCTGCGGGCGAAAACCGTGCACCAGCACGATCTTCACGCCCATGCTCTGGATCAGCGCCAGGTCGGTGGCGATGTTGCCCAGCTTGCCGGCGGCAATCGCCTCACCCACCACGCCGACCACGAAGGTCTTGCCGCGGTGCATGTGGATATAGGGCGCCACGGCGCGGAACCAGGGGACGAAGGTGAAGTTGAAAACGGTGGACATGGGGAAAGGGCAGGGCTGGCGCGGCACCGTGGCCGGCAAAGCGTGAAGTGTAGCGAGCGGTGTGCCTTGCTCCATGAGGCGATGGCTGTCGATCGCTTCCCTATTGATAGCGAACACCGCTTGCTGGGCGGGCGCTGGAGGCCAAAAATGCTTGAAGTCTCAGCGGCGCGCGACGGAGGCGCCGCGTGTGGCCGCCAGGCGCCGGTACAGCGTGGCCCGGCTCAGGCCCAGCGCGCGCGCGGCTTCGGCCACATTGCCGCTGGCGTCGCGCACGGCCTGCTGGATGAGCCGTTCTTCCAGCGCTTTGAGCGGCAGGCGCGGCGTGGCAGGTGCTGGACTGGCTGCCGGTGCGCCGGGTCGCACGGCCTGCACGGCGATCCGCAGGCCCGACCACAGGGGTACAAGCGACGGTGCATCCCGCCCGGCCAGGTCGAACAGGTGTTGCCAGGGCAGGGCGAACAGATCGCCGGCGTGCACCCCGCCGTGTGCCAGCCCCGCCAGGGCGGGCAGCATCTGGCGCGCGGCGCTGTTGGCGCCCAGCACGGCGCCCCCGGCGTCCAGGCAGAGCACGGCATGAGCGGTTTCTCCGGGCAGCGCCTCACCCCACGCCAGGTGCAGGCGCAGCGCGTGCGGGGTGGCGTGCAGCAATGCGTCCTCGATGGCGCGGGCCGAGCGGGCCACCAGGTGCTGCAATTCAGGACGCTCGGGCGCCTCGATGCCGGTCAGATCCAGCATGCCGAGGCACTGGCCCTTCGGCCCCGTCAGCGGCGCGCCGGCACAGCTGTAGACGCTGGTGTCGCGGAAGAAATGCTCGCCTCGGTGCAGCCACACCGGCTGCTGCTCGCCCAGCGCCGCACCGATGGCGCTGGTGCCGATGCTGCGCTCCGAGAGGTCGACGCCCACGCGCGCAATGGCCTCGGCGCGGCGGTCGCGGCGGTCGATGGCGCCCGCGGTGTCGATCACGGCGCCGGCGGCATCGGTCAGGATGGCGAAGTAGCGGATCGGGGCCACGGCGCGCGCGAGGCGCTGCATCTCGGGGCGTGCCGCGGCAAGCAGGCTGCGGTGCGCTTCGTCGGCCCGCTGGCGGGCGGCGGCGGGCACCGCGTCGAAGCTGACCGGCTGCTCGGGCCGCTGTCCCTGCGCCAGGCAGCGCTGCCAGGAGCGCAGCAGCCACGCACGGTCGTTCCAGGCAGCGTGCAGCAGCTGGTCCGGCGGCACATCGCTGGTGAGCAGCGCGCGGCGCGTCTGTTCGATCTGCTGGAGCCGGTCGCGAGGCTTCATGGCTATGAAATCTGTTGCATAGGATCGCGTGCGGACGCCTGCGAAACCGCCCGTCTCAATCTGAGAATTTCGGCCGCCGGCAGGCCAGAACTAGGGTTTCACCTAGCCGCGGTCCCCGGGAGTGTTCCAAGAATGGAAGAGGCATTCTCACACCTACAAGACCATCCTGGAAGGAGACAGTCCCGATGAAAGTCGAACTCACCGTCAACGGCAAGCCGGTCAGCGCCGACGTGCCCGAGAACACGCTGCTGGTGCAGCTGCTGCGCGACACGCTGCGCCTGACCGGCACCCACGTCGGCTGCGATACCGCGCAGTGCGGTGCCTGCACGGTGATCGCCAACGGCCGCGCCATCAAGTCGTGCAACGTGCTGGCGGCGCAACTGCCGGGCGCCGAGGTGACCACCATCGAGGGCGTGGCGAATGCCGACGGCAGCATGCACCCAGTGCAGGCGGCAATGAAGGACTGTCACGGCCTGCAATGCGGCTTCTGCACCACCGGCATGGTGATGAGCAGCATCGATCTGCTCCAGCACCATCCCCAGGCCAGCGAGGCCGAGATCCGCGAGCTGCTGGAGGGCAACATCTGCCGCTGCACTGGCTACCAGAACATTGTCAAGGCGGTGCAGCAGGCGCAAAAGGCGCTGGCCTGACCCCGACGAGAAAACAAGGAGACAAGACATGGGTGCCAACGACTTTGCCAAGCTGCCGCACATCGGCGAATCCATGAAGCGCAAGGAGGACGAGCGGTTTCTGACCGGCGTCGGCCAGTACACCGACGACATCCACCAGGCCAACCAGAAGTACGCGGTGTTCGTGCGCTCGCCGCATGCGCATGCCGCTCTCAAGAGCGTCGATGTTGGTGCCGCCGAGAAGATGCCCGGCGTGGTGAAGGTCTTCACCGGCAAGGACATGGAAGGCAAGATGGGCGGGTTGCCCTGCGGCTGGCTCATCAGCAACCCCGACGGCTCGCCGATGAAGGAGCCGCCGCACCCCATCCTGGCGCACACCAAGGTGCGCTACGTGGGCGACCACGTGGCCATGGTGGTGGCCGACACGCTGCAGCAGGCCAAGGACGCCGCCGAGGCGGTGGAGGTGGACTACGACGTGCTCGATGCCGTGATCGACATGCGCACCGCCCGAAACGGCCCCGCGCTGCACGACGAGGCGCCCGACAACCACTGCTACAAGTGGACGCTGGGCGACAAGGCCGCGGTGGACGAGGCCTTCGCCAAGGCCGCGCACGTCACCAAGCTCGACATCACCAACAACCGGCTGATCCCCAACGCCATGGAGCCGCGCGCGGCCAACGCCAGCTACAACCGGGCCAGCGACGAGTACGTGCTGTACGTCGCCAACCAGAACCCGCACGTCGAGCGCCTGCTGCTCACCGCCTTCGTCCTGCAACTGCCCGAGCACAAAGTGCGCGTGATCGCGCCCGATGTGGGCGGCGGCTTCGGCTCCAAGATTTTCCTGTATGCCGAGGACGTGGCGGTGACTTGGGCCGCCCGGCAGCTCAACTGCGCCGTGAAGTGGACGGCCGAGCGCAGCGAATCGTTCGTGAGCGACGCGCACGGCCGCGACCACATCACGCACGCCGAAATGGCGATGGACAAGGACGGCAAGTTCCTCGCCATGCGCGTGCACACCGATGCCAACCTGGGTTCGTACCTGTCCACCTTCGCTTCCAGCGTGCCCACCATCCTGTACGGCACGCTGCTGGCGGGGCAGTACACGGCACCGCAGATCTACGTCGAGGTCGATGGCTGGTTCACCAGCACGGCGCCGGTCGATGCCTACCGCGGCGCGGGCCGGCCCGAGGCGACTTACGTGGTCGAACGTCTGGTCACGCGCTGCGCATGGGAGCTGGGCCTGTCGCAGGACGAGATCCGCAAGCGCAACTTCATCACCAGCTTTCCGTACCAGACGCCGGTGGCGCTGCAGTACGACATCGGCGACTACCACGCGTGCATGGATCAGGCGCAGGAGCTGGCCGACGTCAAGGGCTTCGAGGCGCGGCGCACCGCCAGTGAGGCGAAAGGCCTGAAGCGCGGCATCGGCTACAGCAGCTACATCGAGGCCTGCGGCCTGGCGCCTAGCAACATCGCCGGCGCTTTAGGCGCGCGCGCCGGCCTGTTCGAGGCCGGCGAGGTGCGCGTGCACCCCACCGGCAGCGTGACGGTGTTCACCGGTTCTCACAGCCACGGCCAAGGCCACGAGACGACGTTCGCCCAGCTGGTGGCGGCGCGTCTCGGCATCGACCCATCCCAGGTCGACATCGTGCACGGCGACACCGGCCGCGTGCCCTTCGGCATGGGCACCTACGGCAGCCGCTCGCTCTCGGTCGGTGGCACCGCCATCATGAAGGCCATCGACAAGATCGAGGCGAAGGCCAAGAAGATCGCCGCGCACCTGATGGAAGCCAGCGACGCCGACATCGAGTTCAGTGGTGGCGAGTTCAGCGTCAAGGGCACCGACAAGAAGATCCCCTTCGCCCAGGTGGCGCTGACGGCCTACGTGCCGCACAACTACCCGCTCGACAAGCTGGAGCCTGGCCTGAACGAAACCGCGTTCTACGACCCGACCAACTTCACCTACCCGGCCGGCACCTACATCTGCGAGGTCGAGGTCGACCCCGCCACCGGCGTGGTGCGCGTAGACCGCTTCACCGCGGTGGACGACTTCGGTGTCATCATCAACCCGATGATCGTCGAAGGCCAGGTGCACGGCGGACTGGTGCAGGGCATCGGCCAGGCGCTGCTGGAGCACGGCGTGTACGACCCCGAAAGCGGCCAGCTGCTGACCGGCAGCTACATGGACTACACCATGCCGCGCGCGGCCGACTTTCCCGAATTCAGGCTCGGCCACGTCTGCACGCCCTGCACGCACAACCCCATTGGCAGCAAGGGCTGCGGCGAGGCGGGTGCCATCGGCTCGCCGCCGGCCGTCATCAACGCGGTGCTCGATGCGCTCAAGCCCCTGGGCGTGACCGAGCTCGACATGCCCGCCACGCCGCACCGCGTGTGGCAGGCGATTCAATCGGCCCAGGCTTGAGGAGACACGAACCATGTACGCATTCACCTTTGAACGCCCCACCACGCAAGCCGATGCGGTCAAGCTCGCCCAGGGCGGCGGCAAGCTGCTGGCCGGCGGGCAAACGCTGCTGGCGTCGATGAAGCTGCGCCTGGCTGCGCCCGAACAACTGGTCGACCTGGGCGGCGTGAAGGAATTGGCCGGCGTGCGCCAGGAGGGCGACGCGCTCGTTATCGGCGCCATGACGCGCCATGCTGACGTCGCCGGCAACGCCGACGTGAAAGCCATGATCCCCGCGCTGGCGGCGCTGGCCGAGGGCATCGGCGACAAGCAGGTGCGGGCCATGGGCACCATCGGCGGCTCGCTGGCCAACAACGATCCGGCGGCCGACTATCCGGCGGCGGCGCTGGCGCTGGGTGCCACCATCGTCACCACCGAACGCGAGATCGCGGCCGACGACTACTTCCAGGGCCTGTTCGCCACCGCGCTGGAAGAGGGCGAGCTGATCATCGCCGTGCGCTTTCCCAAGCCGCAGCGTGCCGCCTACATGAAGTTCCGCCAGCCCGCGTCGCTGTTCGCGCTGATCGGCGTGTTCGTGGCACAGACGGCGGATGGCGTGCGCGTGGCCGTCACCGGCGGCGGCAACGGGGTGTTCCGCCACACGGCGATGGAAGAGGCGCTGGGCAAGAGCTTCACCACCGAGGCCGCTGCCGGCGTCAAGACTGACCCGTCCGAGCTGAATGGCGACCTGCACGGCAGCGCCGAATACCGCGCGCACCTGGTCGGCGTGATGGCGCAGCGGGCGGTGGCGAAGGCGCTGGGTTGATCGATACCGAACTGGCCGAACAGCCCAACAGCCGGACGCAGAAGACGCAAAGGATTCGCAGAGGACGCAAAAAGAAGAAATTCTTGGTTGCTGGCTGCTGTCTTGGGATGTCGTTGAATGGCACGACAGCCCGTGCCATCCCAAAGAAACTCCCTCTCCCTCTGGGAGAGGGCAGGGTGAGGGCCAGCGGCGCATCACCGATCACGGCCACGTTTTCCCGATTGCAAGTGTTTTCGGCCTCCAGCCCTTGCCTAGTCAGTGCGAACAGCTATCAAAACAGAAGTCATGCCGCCCACTGCCACCATCGACACCCTCACCGACGCGCTGCAGGCGGCGGGCTATTTCGCCGACCGGCGGCTGGCGACGGCGGCGTTTCTGGCGCTCAAGCTGCAACGCCCGCTGCTGCTCGAGGGCGAGCCTGGCGTCGGCAAGACCGAGCTGGCCAAGTCGCTGGCGCAGGTATTGGGGCGCGAGCTGATCCGCCTGCAGTGCTACGACGGCCTGGAGCAGCGTGAGGCGCTGTACGAGTGGAACTACGCCGCCCAACTGTTGCACCTGCGCGCGGCCGAGGGCAGTGCGCCGTCGGAAGAGATCGAGCGCGAGGTCTACCAGCCGCGCTACCTCATCCGCCGTCCCTTGCTGCAGGCACTGCAGGCGCCGCCGCCCGGCGCGGTGCTGCTGATCGACGAGGTGGACCGCGCCGACGAGCCGTTCGAGGCTTTCCTGCTCGAATACCTGGGCGAATACCAGGTCAGCATCCCCGAGCTTGGCACGGTGCGCGCGGCGGCCACGCCGGTGACGATCCTCACCAGCAACCGCACGCGCGAGCTGAACGATGCTGTCAAGCGCCGCTGTCTGTACCACTGGCTCGACTACCCGGAGCGCGAGCGCGAACTGGCCATCGTGCGTGCCCGCGTGCCCGAGGCGCCGCAGGCCCTGGCCGACCAGGTGGCGGCCTTCGTGCACAAGCTGCGCAGCGCGCACGCGTCGCTGTTCCAGCGCGCGCCCGGCATCGCCGAAAGCGTCGAATGGGCCAGGGCGCTGGTCGCGCTGGACACCCTGGCGCTCGACCCCGAAGTGGTGCAGGGCACCGCCGGCGTGCTGTTCAAGCAGCGCGAGGACGTGGCGGCGCTGACGACGGAGCTGATCACGGAGGTGCTGGCGGCGGAGGAGGGGCGTGAACAAGCTCCAACTCCGATGTCGCGCCGGTTTTGCTCCCTCTCCCGCCTGCGGGAGAGGGCGGGGTGAGGCTGGCTGTTCCTCCTTCCCCGCTGGGGAAGGCTGGGATGGGGGCCCGCCGCGCATCCCTGCAAGCGCCGCTGTCCCCTCACCCCAACCCTCTCCCCAGCGGGGCGCGGGCGCCATACCGCAAACCTGCAGCGCGTTGGGGCCAGGGCATGACCACCCTGCTCGGTGACGCCCGCACCGGCAAGCTGGCCGACAACCTCACGGCCTTCGGTCGTACGCTGCGCCGCGCTGGCGTGTCGGTGGACGCCGCGCGCATCGCGCTGGCGCAGCAGGCGCTGCAGCTCACGGGTGTCGAAGCCAAGCGGGACGTGGCCGCCGCGCTTGAAGCCGTGCTGGTCGGCCGCGAGCAGGACCGCGCCGTGTTCCGCGAACTGTTCGACGCCTTCTTCCGCGATCCCGAACTGGCCCACAAGCTGCTGGCGCAGATGCTGCCACGCGCCGAAGGCAGCGCCGTGCCGCCGCCGCAGCGCCCGCGCGTGCGCGAAGCGTTGATGCCGCACCGCGCCCAGGCACCGCGCCCGCCGCAGGCGGCCGACAAGGAATTCGAGTTCGACGCGGCCATGACCGCCAGCGACCTGGCGCGCCTGAGACACGCCGATTTCAACCAGCTTTCGGCCAGCGAATACGTCCTGGTCGAGCGCCTGGTGCGCGACATCCGCCTGCCCGTGCCCCGTGTGCCGGCGCGCCGCGTGCGCGCCGGATGGCGTGGCGCGCGCGTGCACTGGGCGCACACGCTGCAGGGGGCCGCGCACACCGGCGGCGAGGTGATGTCGCTGCACCGCCTGCAGCGCCGGCGCCAGCCGCTGCCCTTGCTGCTGCTGGTCGACGTGTCGGGCTCGATGGAGCGCTACGCGCGCCTGCTGCTGGCGTTTCTGCACGCGGCCACGCGCCAGATCGATGGCCAGCGCATCCAGCGCGACGTGTTCGCCTTCGGCATGCGGCTGGCCGACCTGACACCTGCTTTCCGCGAATCAGACACCGATGCCATGCTGCTGCGCGCCGGCCGCGCCATCGACGACTTTGCCGGCGGCACGCGCTTGGGAAGTGCGCTGGCCACGCTGCGCCTGCGCCACGCACGCCGGCTGGTGGGCCGGCGCACGCTGGTGCTGCTGGTCAGCGACGGCCTCGACACCGGCGAGCCGGATGAGCTGGCGCGCGAGCTGGCCTGGCTCAAGCGCCACAGCCGCGCGCTGTTGTGGCTCAACCCGCTGCTGCGCTACGACGGCTACGCCCCCAGCGCGCGCGGCGCCGCCGTGCTGCACCTCGCGGCCGACGGCATGCTGGCGGTGCACAACATCGCGCGCCTGCAGGATCTCGCCGCAGGCATCGCGGCGCTCATGAAAAATAGCAAGCAGAGGAACCCATCCATGGACATGCAAGGAAGCCGGACCCTTTCCGTCACCCAGCAACAGGCCTGGGAGGCGCTGAACGACCCCGAGGTGCTGAAGCTGTGCATCCCCGGCTGCGACAACATCGAGGCCACCGGTGACAACGCCTATGAACTGACCAACGCCATCAAGGTCGGCCCCGTGGCGGCCAAGTTCAAGGGCAAGCTGAACCTGGCCGACGTGAACGCGCCCGACAGCTACACCATCCACTTCGAGGGCAACGGCGGCGCCGCCGGCTTCGGCAAGGGCAATGCGCAGGTCACGCTGGTGCCACACGACGAGGGGTGCGAACTGGGTTACACCGTGCACGCCTCGGTGGGCGGCAAGATCGCCCAGGTGGGCCAGCGCCTGATCGATGGCGTGGCCAAGTCGATGGCGGAGAGCTTCTTCAAGCGCTTCGACGAGGAAATGACCCGCCGCCACGGCCCGCCGCCCGAGGAGCAGGCCGTCGAACCGGGCAAGCTGAAGAAGATGTGGGGCAAGCTGACGGGCGGCGGCAAGGACGATGCGTCCACCTGAATCGCAACAGCCGAACGCAGAGGATGCAGAGGTTTCGCAGAAGACGCAGAAGAATCCAGATGAAATCGACGTTCTACCCTTGTGCAGACAGCGCCAGCAGCTATGTTTTTGAGAGTTCTTCATTGGCTGTTCCTTTTGCGTCCTCTGCGAAACCTCTGCGTCCTCTGCGTCCGGATGTCCGGCTGTTCGGCAGCCTGATCAAGGAGTAACCAGCCATGGAAAACATTGACGTCACCGTGCTGCGCGCGCTGCGCGACTGGCGCGCTGCGGGCCGGCAGGCGCTGCTGGTCACGGTGGTGCGCACCTGGGGCTCGTCGCCGCGGCCGGTCGGCTCCATCATGGCGCTGTGCGAGAACGGTGCAGTGGTCGGCTCGGTGTCGGGCGGCTGCATCGAGGACGACCTGATCGCCCGCTACGCCCGCCAGGGCGCGGCCGATGCGCTGCCGCACAGCGGCGCGCCGGGCTTCGCCAAATACGGCATCACCGCCGACGAGGCGCACCGCTTCGGCCTGCCGTGCGGCGGCACGCTGGAGCTGCTGTTCGAGTTCGATCCCGACCCGGCCAGTCTGGCCGAACTGGTGCGCGCGCTCGACAGCGGCCGCCTGATGCGGCGCCAGGTGCGGCTGGGCGACGGCCAGGTGACGCTGACGCCGGCCGACGCACCGGCCGAACTCAGCTTGGACGACACCCAGCTCACCAACACCTTCGGTCCCGAGTACCGCATGCTCATCATCGGCGCTGGGCAGATGAGCGAATACCTGGCCACCATGGCGCAGTTCTGCGGTTTTGCCGTCACCGTGTGCGACCCGCGCGAGGAATACCGCGGCGGCTGGTCGGTGCCCGGCGTGCAACTGGCGACCGACATGCCCGACGACGTGGTGACCGCCTTCAAGCCCGACAAGCGCAGCTGCGTCATCGCCCTGACGCACGACCCCAAGCTGGACGACCTCGCGCTGCTGGAGGCGCTGGGCAGCGATGCGTTCTACATCGGCGCCCTGGGCAGTCGCCGCAACAACGCGGCACGCCGCCAGCGCATGATCGAGCATTTCGGCCAGACCGAGGACAGCCTGAAGCCCCTGCGCGGCCCGGTCGGCATTTTCATCGGCAGCAAGACCCCGCCCGAGATCGCCGTCAGCGTGATGGCCGAGGTGCTGGCCGTGAAGAACGGCGTGACGTTGCCGCGCGACCTGGACGTGGCCCACGTGAAGGACCAGCAGGGTGCTGCCGCGGGCCCTCCAGCCTGCGTGTAGGGGTGAGCACGGCTGTTGCCCCCGCACCGGGCGCGCGCATGGGCGCCGTGCTGATGGCCGCTGGCGCGGGGCGGCGCATGGGCTACCGCCCCAAGAGCCTGCTGCGACGCGAAGACGGCAAGCCGCTGATCGCCCACCACCTGCGGGCGCTGGTTGCGGCGGGCCTGTCGGACGTGGTGGTGGTGCTCGGTCACCATGCCGATCGGATCGGCGAAGTGCTACAACAAGAGAAGCAGGCTGCGGCGTCCCCATCGGGGTTGCAATGGGTTTTGAACCTCAATCCGGACGATGGCCCAGGCAGTTCGCTGCGCTGTGCGTTGGCAGCGCTGCCTGCTGATTTGGACGCTGTGCTGGTCACGCTGGCGGACCAACCGCTCATCACCGCTGCCGACATGCTCAGCGTGCTCACGGCGTGGCGGGCGCGCGCGCCGGGCACGGCATTGCTGGTGCCGCGTTTTCAGGGTCAGCCCGGCCATCCGCTGATGTTCGACACCAGGGTGCGCCGCGATCTGATGGCCCAGCCCGTCGAGGCCGGCCTGCGCGACTGGCGCCGTGCACACCCTGCGCAGGTGGCATGGCTCGACGCCAACCACCCGCGCTACACCTTCGATATCGACACAGAGGCCGACCTGGCCCGGCTGGCCGCCGAGCACGGGGTCGTGCTGCGCTAGCGCCCAGGGCGCGCCGCTATCGGCGGATCGCCTGTGCCACCTCTCGCACCAGCCCCGCACCCTTGTAGATCAGCCCGGTGTAGATCTGCACCACATCCGCGCCGGCCTCGATCTTGGCCTGCGCATCGGCGCCGCTCAGGATGCCGCCCACGCCGATGATCGGAAAGCCCGCGCCCAGCGCCGCGCGCAGCTGGCGCACCACGCGGTTGCTGGCCTCGCGCACCGGCGCGCCCGACAAGCCGCCGGCTTCCTCGGCATGCGGCAGGCCCTGCACGGCATCGCGCGACAGCGTGGTGTTGGTGGCGATCACGCCTTCGATGCCGTGCCGGCGCAGCGCATCGGCAATGGCCTGCACCTGGCCTTGGTCCAGATCGGGCGCGATCTTCAGGAACAGGGGCACCTGCCTGCCGTGCTCGGCCGCCAGCTCGCCCTGGCGCGACTTGAGGGCCGACAGCAGCGCGTCCAGCGCGGCGTCGCTCTGCAGGTCGCGCAGGTTCTTGGTGTTGGGGCTGCTGATGTTCACCGTCACGTAGTCGGCATACGGGTACACGCCAGCCAGGCCGATCAGGTAATCGTCGGTCGCGCGCTCGATGGGCGTGGCCGCGTTCTTGCCGATGTTCAGGCCCAGAATCATGCGCTGGCCCTTGTCCGACGAGCGCGAGGCGCTATGAAAACGAGAGTTCTTGACGTTGCGGATGAAGACGTCGAGCCCTTCGTTGTTGAAGCCCATGCGGTTGATCAGCGCGTCCCTGGCCGGCAGGCGGAAGATGCGTGGCTTGGGGTTGCCCGGCTGCGCCAGCGGCGTGACCGTGCCCACCTCGACGAAGCCGAAGCCCATGGCGGCAAAGGCGTCGATGGCGCGGGCGTTCTTGTCGAGCCCCGCGGCCAGGCCCACGCGGTTGGGAAAGCGCAGGCCCGCCAGCGTCACGGGGTCGTGCACGCGCGCCTGCGACCACCCGCACTGCAACGGCGTGCCCTGGCCGCGCGCCAGCATGTCCAGGGTGAGTTCGTGCGCGGCTTCGGCGTCCATGTTGAACAGCACGGCGCGCGTCAAGCCGTAGGGGATCAGGGCCATTGGATAATTCTTTGCAAACCGTTTTGAAACTTGAGGAATTGTCGCAAATGACCCAGGACGAACTGAAAGCGATGGTCGGCCAGGCCGCGCTGGATTACGTGGTGCCGGGCGAAATCGTGGGCGTGGGCACCGGCTCGACGGTGAACAAGTTCATCGACGAACTGGCGCTGATCAAGGACCGCATTGCCGGTGCCGTGTCGTCGTCGGTGGCCTCCACCGAGCGGCTGCAGGCACTGGGTATCCAGGTGTTCGACTGCAATGCCGTGGGCGAGATCGCCGTCTACATCGACGGTGCGGACGAGATCGACGCCAAGGGCCACATGGTCAAGGGCGGGGGCGCGGCGCTGACGCGCGAGAAGATCGTGGCCGCGCAGGCCCGGCGCTTCGTCTGCATTGCCGACGAATCCAAGCTGGTCGACGTGCTGGGGCGCTTTCCGCTGCCGGTGGAGGTGATCCCCATGGCCGCCAACCGCATCGCACGCCAGTTCGCCGCCCTGAAGGCCGAGGCCACGCTGCGCATGCGCGATGGCGCACCGCTGGTCACCGACAACGGCCAGCACATCCTGGACGTGCGCGGGCTGGCCATCACCGATCCGCCGGGCTTCGAGAGCGAAGTGAACCAGTGGCCCGGCGTGGTCACCGTGGGCGTGTTCGCGCACCAGCGCGCGCAGGTGTGCCTGCTGGGCACGCCCACCGGCGTGCGCACGCTGCGCTTCGACTGATGGCCACCGCGCCGGTGTGGAGCGAGCGGCGCCTGCTCGCCATCGCGCTGCGCGCCATGATGGCGGTGGCGGTGCTGGCCGCCCTGGTGCTGAGCTGGCGCTACGCCGCCGGCCCGGCCGACCCCGAGGGGCCGCCCAGCGTGCGCGTGGTCAAGCTGCTGCCCGGCACCTTCCTGTGGGCCGATGCGCCTGCGGACGCACGCTACCTGCCCGACGGCCTGCGCGCCCAGGAGGCCGCGCGCCTGAAGCTGATGCTGCTGCGCGGCGAAGACGGCGCCGTGCGCGGCTTCTACCTGCCGCAGCAGGACGGCTTCGTCGGCGTGCCCACGGCGGCATCGCCTCTCACGCCCGGCATTCCGTGTGCCGATTTCGCGCCCGACTTCCGCGCCGGCGACATCGCCTGCCGCCAGGCCGCACCCGGCTTCGACTTTGCGCTGCGCCACCGCTGGTCGCTGCAGGGGCGGGCGCTGAGTGCCGGCTCGCCCGATCTGCACGCGGTGGCAGGCCACGAGGTGGACGGCAGTTGGTGGCTGCAGGCGGTGCGTTGACGATTTCAAGCCAAATCGGTCTTCAGCGCCCGTCCATACTGCGCCAGAAGCTACAAAAACGGAGTTCCCGCCTGGGTGACAGCGCCGGCGGCGGCAGGGTGCCATCATCGGCCCTCAAGGAGAGCGCATGCAGAGTCTGAACTTCGGCCCCGTGCGGGTGTACCAGGGCGACAAATCCGGCAAGTACCCCGATGGCAACCAGGTGCTGGTGCAGGGCGCCGACACGCGCGTCGCCTTCGACACGCCCCAGGTGTCGCGCCACATCGGGCCCGACCTGGACGAGGTCGATCTCATCATCCTCGGCCACGTGCATGAAGACCACATGGTGGCGCTGGGCCGCCTGCGCAGTGCGCCCGTGCAGGTGCACCAGGCCGACCTGGCCGCCGCGCAGTCGTGGCAGGGGCTAGCGCGCCATTACGGCTACCCGCAGCCGGTGCTCGACGTGCTGCGCCCCATGATCGAGCGCGACTTCGACTACGCGCCGCGCCCCGACGCCACCGGCTACGCCGATGGCGCGCAGTGGGACCTGGGCGGCGGCGTGCGCGTGCGCGCCCACCACCTGCCGGGCCACACGGCGGGCCATTGCGCACTGGTGGTCGAAAGCGAAGGCATCGCCTTCATCGGCGACATCGACCTCACCGGCTTCGGCCCCTACTACGGCGATGCCTCGTCCGACCTGGGCCAGTTCCAGCGCAGCCTGCAGGCCGTGCGCGATCTCGATGCGCGCATGTGGATCACCTCGCACCACCGCGGCGTCGTCACCGAGCGCGCGGCCTTCCTGCAGGCGCTGGAGCGCTTTGCGGCCAAGATCGACGAGCGCGACGAGCGCCTGCTGGGCTACCTGCGCGAAGGCCCGCACACGCTGGACCGCCTGGTCGAGCGGCGCCTGCTGTACCCGGTGGGTTACGAACTGCCCTTCGTCGAATTCGCCGAGCGGCGCAGCATCCAGATGCACCTCGACAGGCTTGTGCAAGCCGGCCAGGTCAGCCGGGACGGCGAGGGCACCTACGCGCTGGCGGCATGATCGGCCGGGCGGCGGGACAAAGAAAAAGCGGCCACGAAGGCCGCTTTTTCTTGGATGGGAATCCCTGGCGGAGAGGGCGTCCGTTGCGGGGTTCACATCAAGTGGTCTCACAAAGACTAAAAATGCCACCTATATCAATGGGTTAGGTGTCATTCGTTCGCCTTGCATGGTATCACGAAACATCCTAGAATCGCAGTCACGATTGTGGATGCATTTGGGAGTGCCATGGTTAGGCGGAGAGAATTTACGCTGACTGCGAAGCAGGTAGAAAAGCAGTCCAAGCCCGGCCGCTACGGCGACGGGGGCGGGCTGTATTTGCAGGTACTGCCGACCGGCGCCAAGACCTGGGTGTTCCGGTTCATGCTCAACAAGCGCGCCCGTGAAATGGGGCTAGGAGGCGTCGCCACCTTTTCATTGGCGGAGGCGCGCGAGCGGGCGAGGGCAGCGCGTCAACTGCTGGCCGATGGTCTAGACCCTATCGAGGCGAAGCGCGAGGATGCGCTACAGCGCCGAATGGCCGACGCCAGCGTCATCTCATTCGACAAGGCCGCCGAACGCTACATAGACGCCCACGCGCCCGGCTGGCGCAATGACAAGCATCGCCAGCAATGGGAAAACACGCTGCGCGCCTACGCCAGCCCCGTGATTGGCGATCTGCCCGTGTCGCGCGTAGATACCGCTCATGTGTTGCGAGTGCTGCAACCAATCTGGACAAGCAAGGCAGAGACAGCATCGCGCCTGCGCGGGCGAATCGAATCTGTGCTGGATTGGGCGAAGGTGCAGGGCTACCGCGAGGGCGAGAACCCTGCGCGCTGGAAAGGCCACCTGGACAAGCTGCTGCCCGCCCGCGCGAAGGTGGCGAGGGTAGAACACCATGCTGCGCTGCCGTGGCGTGAAGTGGGCGCATTCATGGCCCGCGTGCGTGAGATGCCGGGCACGTCAGCGCGCGCCCTTGAGTTCATCGTCCTGACCGCGTGCCGCACGTCCGAGGCCATCAATGCCGAGTGGCGCGAGTTCGATCTGAGTACGAAGGTATGGACGATTCCAGCCGAGCGCATGAAGGCGGGCAAGGAACACATTGTTCCGCTGAGTGACGGCGCCCTGCGCGTCCTAACCGATCTGCGCGACCAATCGGACAGCGCCTATCTGTTCCCCGGCCCGAAGGGCGACAAGCCGCTTTCCAATATGGCTGGGTTGCAGCTACTCAAGCGCATGAATCGGGCCGATCTGACCGTGCATGGCTTCCGAAGCACATTCCGCGATTGGGCCGGTGAATCCACGGCGCACCCGCGCGAGGTAATCGAGCATGCGCTGGCGCACCAGTTGAAGGACAAGGCTGAAGCTGCTTACCAGCGGGGCACGCTGTTTGAAAAGCGCCGCGCCTTGATGGCCGATTGGGCCGCCTACTGTGACACCGTGCCAGCGACTGCGGACGTGGTGCCAATCCGGGGGCAGCATGATCGCGTCGCCGGCAATCGAGGAGGTAAAGGCGCGTCTCGAGGGATTGCCGAACTTGAGAAACTTCGCTTTTCAGCGCCATGTCCTACAGCGCCTTTCAAGTGGTTTTGGCGCCGATCTTGTCTGGAAGCAATTTGGTGACGAGGCCTCACGAGTGGGCGCCGTGCTGGCCCGAGTTAATACAGCTTTCGATCTGACGGTGCGGGAATATGGACGGCCACCGGCATCGCACGAAAAAGAGGACATCGAGCGCGTCATTAGCTTGGCGAAAGAACTTAAATCGGCGATTCGGGCCATCATGCCGGGCGATTCAGTCACCAGCTATGCCTATGGTTTAGATGCCGAGGATGAGCCGGATATTCTGTTAGAACTGGGGTGGCATTCACTCAGAAAAGGGGGCTACCAAACCGGCTACCCGCTGGCGATCGCTGATGACGTGCTGGAATGGGCGATCAAGGAAGCCGAGAAGCGCAGGGACGGGCTACCGACCCGCGCATCCGTCAGGCCGGCCCAACACGATGAAGGCAAGACACCGGAGATTACGATGTTCATCCGGCATCTTGATTGGCAGTTTCGGCGGGAATTCAATGCCGGCAAGCCAACTGCAATAGCGCATATTGCTACAGCTATTTTTGACTTGAAAGATAATCCGCTAGACGCGAAGGATGTGGAAAAGCGGCTGCGCGATTCGCCGCTGAGATACCCCACCTAACGGGCAGATTTTCTTGCTTACGGGGGATGGTATTTTCTGACCCGCCTACATGATTTGCATCAATGCGACGCGAATACGTTGCAGACCTTGAAAGGTTAATTGATGCAAACCAAGCGCTATCCCCTTCATCCCGTCCGAAGCAGGGCGCGGAGCTTCTGGGCGTGTCCCTGCCGACTTTCTGGCGCTGGGCTGCCGAGAAACAAGACTTCCCCAAGGGCCGCCGCCTGTCTGCGCGCTGCACCGTATTTGATACCGCCGAGCTGATTGCTTGGCGCGAATCGAAAATGAAAGGCGGGCGCAATGAGCTTTGACCGCACCCGCCTACCCGACCCGCTGACCTACTACAGCGACACCGCTGGCCTGACTTTCCGCGAGCGCAAAGGCAAATGGCGCACCACGTCCTGCCTGCACTGCGATAGCAGCGACGCCATGCGGATCAACACCGATACCGGGGCCTTTGTCTGCATGACCGGCTGTGGCGCCCGTGGTGGTGACGTACTGGCCTATCACATGGCCGCACGCGGCCAGGGCTTTATCGACTCTGCCAAGGAGCTGGGCGCCTGGATTGACGACGGCAAGGACAGCGCCCGCACACGACCGACGCCGCTACCGGCACGCGATGCCCTGATGGTGCTGGCTGCCGAATCGAATCTGGTGGCCGTAGCCGCCGCCAACGTCGCCCACGGCGTGGTGCTGAGTCAGATTGACCTAACCCGCCTGCTGACCGCCGCAGGCCGCATTGGGCGCATTGCGGAGGTGTTCGCATGATGGCACTCGAAAGACCGCTGGAACGCGCATTCGCAGCCTTGGACGCAGACATTGCCGACCACCCGCCAGCAGGAGTTGCGAGTTGCGCGCCCCTAGCAACGCAACACGCAACTGCACCAGCCATCCGTGCGGTAACAGTGCAAGAGCTGGCCGGAATGCACTTCAAACCACGCGCGGAAATCCTTGCGCCGTGGCTGCACTCGCAAGACCTGTGCATGGTGTTCGCCGCACGCGGCATCGGCAAGACGCACTTTTGTCTAGCCGCAGCCTTCGCCATCGCCACCGGGGGCACCTTTGCCAAATGGAGCGCGCCACGTCCGCACAAGGTGCTGTACCTAGACGGCGAGCTGCCGGGCGCCTTGATGCAAAAGCGCCTGCTGATGCACGTCCCCGACGTGGAACCGGCGCCCGGCTTCCTGCGCGTCTTCACGCCCGACCTGCTGCCCGATGGGACGGCCATGCCGGACATATCGACACCGGAGGGCCAGGCCGCCATCGACGCCATGATCGAACCGGACACCGAAGTCCTGTTTATCGACAACCTGAGCGCCTGGGCGCGCACGGGGCGCGAGAACGAGGGCGAGAGCTGGCAACCGGTGGGCGAATGGCTGCTGACCCTGCGCCGCCGTGGCATCGCCGTGGTGCTGGTGCATCACGCGGGCAAAGGCGGCCAGCAGCGCGGCACCAGCAAGCGCGAAGACCTTCTGGACGTGGTTATCGGCCTGGGGCGACCGCAAGACTACGACCCTACGCAGGGCGCCGTGTTCGTGGCCGAGTTCACCAAGGCCCGCAACCTGGCCGGCACCGATGCTGAAAGCCTGGAACTGGCCCTGGGCGGCGACGAAGACCAAGCCACTTGGACTTACCGCACCGTGGAGGCAAGCACCTATGACCGCGTGGTGGCGCTGGCCAAAGAGGGCTTGAGCCAATCGGAGATCGCCGCCGAGTTGGAGATCAACAAGTCCAACGTCAGCCGGCACCTGCGCAAAGCGCGTGAGCTGGGCGACGTGCCGCCGGAGGCCAAGCGATGAGCCTGCGCGAGCAACTCAAGCGGGCAGTTGCGAGTTGCGCGCCTATAGAGACGCAACACGCAACTTCTGCGGCCAACGATGCAACCGGCAGCGCAACACCTGCGCAACCGCAGGGGCGTCAGCACGCAACTGGCACCGCAACACCTGCGCAACACCACGCAAAAACCAGCGCAACTTTGGCTGCACCGAGTTGCGCAACTGTTGCATCGGAATTGACAGCGCAACGGACGATGAAAAAGCTGCTGGCCGCCGCCATGCGCTGCTGTGACCGACACGGCGACGGTGCCGAAGCCCGCGCAGAAATGGAACGCCAGTGCCTGGAGATACCGCCGCACCTTCGGGGCGATCTGCTGGATTACTTCAAAAGCCACTACCCGGAATAGTGGGACAAGTTGTCCCACCCACAGCCCGCCCCGTGCGGGTTTTTTCTTGACAAGACGATTGAAAGACGCTATATATCACGCAGTATCAATAGTCTATGACTATTGCAACCCGCCCGGCGATTCGGGCACCTTTACGAAAGTGACCCGATGAAAGTAGCCGACCTGCGCGAAGCCCGCGCCCTGAAGGTAGCCGAAGCCCGCGCCCTGGTGGACAAGGCCGGTGCCGAGAAACGCAACCTGACCGCCGACGAGCAGAAAGCCTTCGACGGCCTGAAGGCCAGCATTACCGATCTGGAAGCGCAAGAGCAGCGCGCCGTGTTCCTTGAGTCTGCCGAGCGCCGCAGCCTGGGCACGCCCGACAAGGCCACCGCGAATCTGGAGGGCGCCGTCAACATCACCGACGCCATCCGCGCGCAGATTGAGCAGCGCAGCGTGACCGGCGCCCTTGCCGAGTTCCAGCAAGAAGCCAAGCGCAACGGCATTGAAGCCAAGCATGGGGGCGTGCTGATCCCGTCAAGCGTGTTCGAGAAACGCGCCACCATGACAACGACCGCGAACGCCGCCATTACCCCGGACGATCCGCGCCCCGATCAATTCATCGGCTTGCTGCGCAATTCGACCATCGTGCGCAGCCTGGGCGCGCGCGTGCTGTCGGGCTTGCGCGGCGATGTGGTGATCCCGAAGGCCACGGGCGCGAGTACCGCCTACTGGTTGAACGAGGGCGACCCGCTGACCGAAAGCAACCCGAGCTATTCCAGCATTCGCCTGGAGCCGAAGCACGTCGGTGCTTTGACCGCCTTCAGCCGTCAACTGGCCTTGCAGTCCAACCCTGCGATTGAGCAACTGCTGCGCGACGATATTGCCGCCGTAGTCGGGCTGGCCGTTGACAAGGCATTGATCCATGGCACCGCCGCCGCCAAGCAGCCTGTGGGCATCTTGAATGCTGCCGGTGCCCAGACCGCCAGCTTGGCAACCTTGATTGGGCCGCCGTGCTGGCGGTGTTCGAGAAACTGGCGCTGGTGAACGTCACCCCCAATGCGATCCTGACGCACGCCAAGGTGGCGACCAAGCTGGGCAGCACCTTGAAGTCCACCACCGCAGGCGCTGACTACATCCTGCAAGGCGGCAGCATCAACGGCTTGACCGCGCATGTCAGCAACCAGCTTGACGCCAAGGCCGGTAGCCCTGCCAAGGGCCGCATGATCGTCGGCGACTTTGGCGAGCTGGTGATCGGTGAATGGGGCGCCACGGAAGTGCTGGCCAACCCCTACGCCGCCGGCTACTACGAACGAGGCGATATTCAGCTCCGCATCCTGCACACCATGGATGCCGTGGTGCGTCGCCCGGAAGCGTTCGTGCTGGTTGAAGACATCGCCATCGCCTAAGCCATGGATGCGCCAGTGATCGAACGTCGCGCCACCGCTGGCATCACCGCCAGCGGGCGCGTGCTGTCCGGCTACGCCGCCGTCTATGGCGTCGATACCAAGATCGGCGGTTTCACCGAACGCATCGCCCCCGGTGCATTCAAGGAAACGCTGGCCAGTGGCCGCGACGTGCTGGCGCTGGCTGACCACGATCAACGTGCCGTGCTGGGCCGCACCAAGACCGGCACGCTGACGCTGCATGAAGACGGGCACGGGCTGGCCTTCACGCTGGCGCTGCCCGACACGCAAGCGGGCCGTGATGTGGCCGCACTGGCGCAGCGTGGCGACCTGGGCGGCATGAGCTTTGGTTTCGTCGCTACTGATGAAGTCTGGCGCGGCGACACGCGCGAGCTGCGCGCCGTCGAGCTGCACGAAGTCAGCGTGGTGCAGGCATGGCCAGCCTATGAGCAAACCACCGTGAGCGTGCGCAATCGCCCGCCGCAGGTGGGCATCTTCAATGGCCGCGAACTACTTTGGCTGGACACATGCGACTGATCGAACGTGCCGCCCGCGTGCTGGGCCTGGAGCGCCGCGACGCGAACCCGAACGACGTGTGGGCCAACTTTGCCGCCCTGCGCACGTCGGGCAGCGTCACGCCCGAATCGGCGCAGTCCGTGGCCGCCTGCTACGCCGCTGTATCGGCCATTAGCGAAGCCATCGGCAGCTTGCCCCTGCACCTGTACCGCCGTGAAGGCGAAGACCGCGTGAAAGCCAGCGACCATCGTCTGTATGGCGTGATCCACCACGCGCCGAACGAGCATCAATCGGCCGTCGAGTTCTGGGAATTCATGGTGGCCAGTGCCTTGCTGCGCGGCAATGCGTTTGCAAAGATCATTCGCGCGTGGGACGGGCAGTGCGATGCGCTGATC
The DNA here is from genome assembly GCF_013423955.1 of Ottowia beijingensis. Classification (GTDB taxonomy): domain Bacteria; phylum Pseudomonadota; class Gammaproteobacteria; order Burkholderiales; family Burkholderiaceae_C; genus Ottowia; species Ottowia beijingensis. Next base: position 3,748,435 of record NZ_JACCKX010000001.1, read on the forward strand.
CCGCTGCCTGCCGAGCGCGTGACCGTCATGCGCAAGGGCGACGTGATCGGCGGGTATGCGTACACCGACCGCGACGGCAAGATGGAACGCCTGCTACCGGCTGAAGTATTCCACCTGCGCCACCGTGCCGGCGCTGATCCGCTGATCGGCCAATCCCCGATTCAGGCTGCGCGTGCGGTGATCGAGCTGGCCACCGCCGAAGCCGAACACGGTACCGCGTCATTCCGCAACGGCACCAAGCTATCGGGCGTGCTGTCGTTCCCCGGCAAGCTGAAAGCCGAACAGCGCGAAGCCCTGAAGCAGAGCTGGGCCACGCAGTACAGCGGCGCAGCCAACGCAGGCCGCACCCCGGTACTTGAAGAAGGCGTGACCTTCAGCCCCGTGAGCATGAGCCTGGAGGACGCCGAATGGATTGCAGCGCGTCAGTTCTCAGTTCAAGAGGTGGCGCGGATATTCAAGATTCCGCCGGTTCTCATTGGCGACCTGACGCACGCCAACTTCAGTAACTCAGTCGAGATGAATCGATGGTTCATCACGCACACGCTGGGCAGGCACATGGCCGCGATTGAAGGGGCGATTGCACGCCAGTTGCTGACCGACGCAGGCCGGCGCATCTATTACCCTGAGTTCTCTGCCGAGGGCATGTTGCGCGGCGATTCCAGCAACCGGGCTGACTTCTACGGCAAGGGCATCGCATCAGGCTGGTTGCTGCCGTCCGAGGCCCGCCGACTTGAGAACCTGCCGACGATTGAGGGTATCGACCATGAAGACACTCAAGCAGCGCCAGCTTGAGACTGGCCGCACGCTGGCACTTGATGGCAAGGCATGGCGCCGTCTGCGTGCCGTGATCCTGGGCGAGCGCCCACTGTGCCAGCACTGCCTCGACCGGGGCGTGATCGAGCCGGCGACCGAGGTCGACCATGTGAACAACGACCCGAGCGACAACCGTCCCGAGGCGCTGCAATCACTGTGCAAGCCCTGCCATAGCCGCAAGACCCAGCGCGACATGGGCAAGCGCGTCAGCTATGGATGTGATAGCAAAGGCATGCCGCTCGATCCGAGCCATCCGTGGTTTCAGAAATCGCCAGCAACCGAGGCCGGCAAACCGCGCTGTTCCCCTCGCTTTAACGCTACCTGCTTAAAAATAGGCAATTATGAAGCTCACACCCAAGCGCCACCGCTCCGATAGTGCCAAGACTGCCACCCAAGCGCACCAGAACGCCGCCCAAGCGCCTATTGAGCCGCCGGGGTATGTGACCCTGCCCGAGCCTTGCAAACCGTTCTGGGACGCCATCGTGACCGCCCGCGCCCGTGATCTTTGGACGCAAGCTGATCTTGTGCAGGCTGCGAACCTTGCCCGCGTACAGCACGCTATCGAATCTTCCCCGATTGGCTCCGACGAGCACGCAAAGCTGACCCGCCTATCCATGGCGCTGGCCAGGGCGGTGGCAGTGCATCCAACTGCTACTGCGGGACGTGCAGCGGATCAAGTGAACCAGAACACGGCAGAGCGCAAGGCACGCCAGGACGACGGGGACGAGCTTATCCCGAGGCTGCGCGCGGTATGACCCGCGCCGCCCGCGTCATCCGATTTATCGAGGGCTACTTGTGCGTCCCCGAGGGTAAGGACGTGGGCAAACCCATGGTGCTGGCAGACTTCCAAAAGAAGTTTCTGATTGACGTTTTCGACAACCCCCACGGCACGCGCCGCGCCATCCTGAGCATGGGCAGAAAGGGGGCAAAACTGCGCTTATCGCCGCCATCCTCGCCGCGTTTGTCGTGGGCCCTGAAGCTCGACAGAATGCGGTTCTGGTTTCAGGCGCCTTGTCGCGTGAACAGGCATCGCTGGTGTTCCGGCTGTGCTGTCTCATGATCCAGCAATCCCCCAAGATTGCCGACCTGGTGCGAATCGTGCCATCGGGGAAACGGATCATCGGCCTGCCCATGAATACCGAGTTCCGCGCCATGAGTGCCGAGGCAAAGACGGCGATGGGCGCGAGTCCCCTGCTGATTATTGGGGACGAATGGGGGCAGGTGCGTGGCCCGCAAGACGACTTTATCGACAGCCTGCTGACCTCCCAAGGGGCACACGAAAACCCGCTGCAAATCATCATCAGCACGCAGGCTGCATCGGATGCGGATTGGCTCAGCGTGCAGATTGACGATGCCTTGAAGTCTGGTGATCCGAAGATTGTCTGCCACCTATACGCTGCGCCCGAAGGCTGCGACTTGATGGACGAGAGCGCCTGGAAGGCCGCAAATCCAGCCCTGGGTTTGTTCCGCTCCGAAGATGATCTTCGGGAACAGATGACGCAGGCGCAGCGCATGCCCAGCATGGAGAACAGCGCCCGCAATCTTTTGCTGAATCAGCGCGTCAGCACTGAATCGCCTTTCGTGTCGCCGGACGTGTGGAAGGGTTGCGCACTCAGTCCAAAAATGGACGCAGTGGATGGCCCTGTCTTCGCCGGCCTTGACCTGTCCGCCCGCACCGACCTGACGGCGCTGGTGATCGTCGGCAAGGTGGATGGCGTGTGGCAAGTACAGCCCCACTTCTGGACGCCCGAGCAAGGCATTCATGATCGTTCAAAGCGTGATCGCGCACCCTATGCCGTGTGGGCCGCTGAGGGCCATTTGCACACCACTGCCGGCGCCACCGTCGATTACGAAATCGTCGCGCAAGACATGGCCGCCATCCTTGCCGGCCTGGACGTGCAAGCCATTGCCTATGACCGCTGGCGCATTGATTTGCTGAAAAAGGAATTGGAGCGCGTCGGCTGCGATCTGCCGCTGGTGCCGTGGGGCCAGGGCTACAAGGACATGGCGCCCGCGCTGGATGCGCTGGAAGCCGAGCTGCTGAATCAGCGCATCGCCCACGGCATGCACCCGGTGCTGACGATGTGCGCCGCCAATGCCGTGGTGACCAAAGACCCGACTGGCGCCCGCAAGTTGGACAAGAGCCGCGCCACGGGCCGGATTGACGGCATGCAAGCCCTTGCCATGGCGATAGGTGTTGCCGTCGCCGCTGGTGAAGAACAAGGCCATGCGGCCAGTGAGTTCTGTTTTGTTTAACCCTAGCCGGGAGGGGCCGCAAGGCATCACCCGGACGTGCCTTAGTCGGCGAGTGGCACGGTTCCAAACTAACCCCGACAGCCGGTGGCCTTTGCAGGAAGGCGCGACCGGCACCTATTCACCGAAGTGCATTTCTGCACATCGCCCTTGAGGATCAACCATGCCCACACTTGAACAAGCCAAAGCCCATCTTCGCGTAGACCACACGCACGAGGATGATCTGATCCAGCGCATGATCGATGCTGCTACGTATTCCGTAGCGGATTACCTGGACATGGCGCACGAGGATATGGAACTGCTGGCGCCGCCCGCGCCCGTCGAGGCTGCGATCTTGTTGCGCGTGGCCGATCTGTACGAGAACCGCGAAGCCGTCACGGATCGCAGTCTGCACGACAACCCGACGTTTGCCCGCCTGCTGGCACCTACCGGAGTCTGTCGGTATGAGGGCCGGCACGCTCGATCAATGGGTGACGCTGGAACAGCTTTCCGAGGGGCAGGACGAGGCTGGCCAGCCCTTCACCGACTGGATGCCGGTGTTTGATGCCTGGGCCGCAGTGGAGCCGCTGCAAGGCCGGGAATACATGGCCGCCATGGCCGTGGTGGCTGAAGTGACGGTGCGCATCCGCCTGCGCTACGTGCCCGGCGTCGATTCCACCATGCGCGTGAAGCACGGCGCCGACACCTACGGCATTCAGTCGGTGATTCACGTCAAGAGCGCCCAACGGGAATTGCAGTTGATGTGCAGGCGGGTGCAGTAGGGGCACCCACGCGCGCGCGGGAGGGTGCCAGACCGCACGCCGCAATGGGATGTAATTGGGGGTGTGGAATGAAAAACGGCCCGAAAGCCGCATGAAATAAGGCTTGCTGGCGGAGAGGGCGGGATTCGAACCCGCGGTGGGCTATTAACCCACACACGCTTTCCAGGCGTGCGACTTAAACCACTCATCCACCTCTCCGTGGAACCCGGCATTGTAGCAGCGCTCAGCGAAAGCCAGGCGGTGCGATGGATGCGTGGCCGTGGCTGCGCTGGGGCGGTGGCGGCCTTGGTGCAGGCCCGTGCCTGGCGTGCACTTGGGGTGCTGGCGTGGCGGGCAGAGGCGCCTCAATGGCAGGCGTTCGGCAAGCGTATTTTGGGAGTATATGCCTTTTGCGCCCGCCAGTCGGGCGCTGGCGGATAGGGTTATGGGGAGTATATGTAGCGCTCCCGCCCTCGCGCGTCAGCGCACGGGCGGCGTGTCGGTGCCGTTCTGGCCGGCCTGCACCATCTTCATGGCCGAAGTGATGAGGGCCGAGACTTCGGTCATGTTGCTGGGCACGACCAGGGTGGTGCGGGCTTGGGCGGCCAGCTGGCTGTAGGCGTCGACGGCGCGTTCGGCCACCTTGAGCTGCACCGCCTGTTCGCCGCCGGGCTGGCGGATGGCGGTGCCGATGCGGGCCAGGGCGACGGCGGTGGCGGTGGCCACTTCGGTGATGGCGGCGGCTTCGCCCTGGGCGTTGTTGATGGCGGCCTGCTTCTCGCCCTCGGACTTGGCGATGGCGGCCTGCTTTTCGCCGTCGGCCAGGTTGATCTGTTCCTGCCGCTTGCCTTCGGAAGTGGCGATGACGGCGCGCTTTTCGCGCTCGGCGGTGATTTGCGCCTGCATGGCGCGCAGGATTTCGGCCGGCGGCGTCAGGTCCTTGATTTCGTAGCGCAGCACCTTCACGCCCCAGTTCAGCGCGGCTTCGTCGATGGCCTCGACCACCTTGGCGTTGATCATGTCGCGCTCTTCGAAGGTCTTGTCCAGCTCCAGCCGGCCGATGACGCTGCGCAGCGTGGTCTGCGCCAGCTGTGAGATGGCCATGACGTAGTTGCTGGAGCCGTAGCTGGCGCGCATCGGGTCGGTGACCTGGTAGTACAGGATGCCGTCGACCTGCAGCTGCGTGTTGTCGCGCGTGATGCAGATCTGGCTGGGCACGTCGAGCGGGATTTCCTTCAGGCTGTGGCGGTAGGCCACGCGGTCGATGAAGGGCACGAGGAAGTTCAGGCCCGGTGCCAGCGTGGCGTGGTACTTGCCCAGGCGCTCGATGACCCAGGCGTTCTGCTGCGGCACCACCTTGACCGAGCGGGTGATGAAGATGACGGCGATGACGAGGAGGATGAGGGCGAGTTCCAAGGCGATGCTTTCTGAAGTTCGTGGGCTTGCGGGATGATGCCTGCGCGGGGTGGCACCGGTGTGTCAAAGGGTGCGCGGGGCGCTACAGCGGGTCGACCAGCAGGCGGCTGCCGACCAGTTCGGCCACGCGGTGGGGGCCGGGGCGCGGCTCGGTGCCGGGGCGGGCCAGCACGGTCCACTGCGTGCCACGGTAGCGGATTTGCGCCGTGCCGTCGGCGTTCCAGCCGTCGATCTGCACGGTTTCGCCCACGTCCAGGTTCACGCTGCGCTCGGAGCGCGGCGAAGGATCGCCCGGCCGGCGGCGGCGCACCAGGTAGCAGGCCACCACGGCCGCGCCGCCCACCACGGCGGCGATCACGATCTGGCTGCTGGGCGATGCGCCGGCATGCGCCGCCAGCGCGCCCGCCACGCCGCCGATGGCCAGCATCAAGAGATAAAAGGTGCCGCTGACCAGCTCCAGCGCCACCAGCACGCCGGTGGCGATCCACCACCAGGTTGAAAGGGCCATGTTCACCTCCTGCCGTTGTGATGTTGTAGGACGATTGACTTGCATTTTGGTTCAATCGCTCGCATGTAGCGGTGCTGACGCACCAATTCCGTACACTTCGCCGCTGCGTTGCCGCATCCCGGCTGGAGCCCGCCCCCATGAAATTCCGCTTTCCCATCGTCATCATCGACGAAGACTACCGCGCCGAGAACACCTCGGGCTTCGGCATCCGTGCGCTGGCCGAGGCCATCGAGGCCGAGGGCTTCGAGGTGCTGGGCGCCACCAGCTATGGTGACTTGAGCCAGTTCGCGCAGCAGCAAAGCCGCGCCAGCGCCTTCATCCTGTCGATCGACGACGAGGAACTGGGCAGCGACCCCGAGGCCGACCCCGCCGTGCAGGATTTGCGCAACTTCATCCAGGAGGTGCGGCGCAAGAACAGCGACGTGCCGATCTACCTGCACGGCGAGACCAAGACCAGCCAGCACCTGCCCAACGACGTGCTGCGCGAGCTGCACGGCTTCATCCACATGTTCGAGGACACGCCCGATTTCGTGGCCAAGCACATCGTGCGCGAGGCCAAGAGCTACCTGGAGGGCATCCAGCCACCGTTCTTCAAGGCGCTGCTCGACTACGCCGAGGACGGGTCGTACTCGTGGCACTGCCCGGGCCATTCGGGCGGCGTGGCGTTCTTGAAGTCGCCCATCGGCCAGATGTACCACCAGTTCTATGGCGAGAACATGCTGCGCGCCGACGTGTGCAACGCGGTGGAAGAACTCGGCCAGCTGCTGGACCACAACGGCGCCATCGGCGAATCCGAGCGCAACGCGGCGCGCATCTTCAATGCCGACCACTGCTTCTTCGTCACCAACGGCACCAGCACGTCGAACAAGATCGTGTGGCACCACACCGTGGCGCCGGGCGACGTGGTGGTGGTCGACCGCAACTGCCACAAGAGCAACCTGCACGCCATCATCATGACGGGGGCGATTCCGGTCTTCCTGAAGCCCACGCGCAACCACTTCGGCATCATCGGGCCGATCCCGAAGAGCGAGTTCGAGCCCGAGGCGATCAAGGCCAAGATCCGCGCCAACCCGCTCTTGAAGCACGTGGACGCCGACAAGGTGAAGCCGCGCATCATGTCGCTGACGCAGTCCACCTACGACGGCGTGCTGTACGACACCGAGGCCATCAAGAGCATGCTGGACGGCTACGTCGACAACCTGCACTTCGACGAGGCCTGGCTGCCGCACGCGGCCTTCCACCCGTTCTATGGGTCATACCACGCCATGGGCAAGAAGCGCGCGCGGCCCAAGCAATCGGTGGTGTATTCCACGCAGTCGATCCACAAGCTGCTGGCCGGCATCAGCCAGGCCAGCCACGTGCTGGTGCAGGATTCGCAGAACGTGCAGCTGGACCGCTACCTGTTCAACGAGGCGTACCTGATGCACACCTCGACCAGCCCGCAGTACAGCATCATCGCCAGCTGCGACGTGGCCGCCGCCATGATGGAGCCGCCCGGCGGCACCGCGATGGTGGAGGAGAGCATCGCCGAGGCGCTGGACTTCCGCCGCGCCATGCGCAAGGTCGAGGCCGACTTCGGCAAGGGCGACTGGTGGTTCAAGGTGTGGGGCCCGGACGAGATCGCCGAACAGGGCGTCGGCCGCGCCAGCGACTGGATCATCCGCAACGGCCGCAGCAAGGCCAACAGCTGGCACGGCTTCGGCAAGCTGGCGCCGGGCTTCAACATGCTGGACCCGATCAAGGCCACCATCGTCACGCCAGGGCTGAACCTGGACGGCAAGTTCGACAAGACCGGCATTCCGGCCAGCATCGTCACCAAGTTCCTGGCCGAGCACGGCGTGGTGGTGGAGAAGACGGGCCTGTACAGCTTCTTCATCATGTTCACCATCGGCATCACCAAGGGCCGCTGGAACACGCTGCTGACGGCGCTGCAGCAGTTCAAGGACGACTACGACCGCAACCAGCCGCTGTGGCGCATCATGCCGGAGTTCTGCCAGCAGCACCGCCGCTACGAGCGCATGGGCCTGCGCGATCTGTGCCAGCACGTGCACCAGCTGTACGCCAAGCACGACATCGCGCGGCTGACCACCGAGATGTACCTGAGCGAGCTGACACCCGCCATGAACCCGGCCGAGGCCTATGCCTGCATCGCCCGCCGCAAGGTGGAGCGCGTGGAGATCGACGACCTGGAAGGGCGGATCACCACCGCGCTGGTCACGCCGTATCCGCCGGGCATTCCGCTGCTGATTCCGGGCGAGGTGTTCAACAAGAAGATCGTGGATTACCTCAAGTTCTCGCGCGAGTTCTCGCTGCTGTGCCCCGGCTTCGAGACCGACATCCACGGCCTGGTGGAAGTGGAGGACGACAACGGCGACGTGCGCTACTTCGCCGACTGCGTGGCCGAGGACGGCGGCAAGCGCAAGGTCAGCCCCAAGACCGACATCCAGGACATGATCGAAACCCGCAAGAAGACGCCTTATGCACGCTCTCAATGAGATGGGGCAGGCTATGATTTGCTCCATTGAAAGGAGAAACGATGTTCCCTGAGTACCGCGACCTGATCACCCGCCTGAAAGGCGAAGGCACCAACAACCGCTTTCTGAGCCTGTTCGAGAAACACAACGATCTGGACCACCAGATCAAGGCGCTGGAAAGCCACGATGCCGGTGGCACGCACCTGGAGATCGAGACGCTGAAGAAGGAAAAGCTGCACATCAAGGACGAGCTGTACACCATCCTGAAGGCAGAGGCCGACGCCGGCGCGAAGTAAGTTGCCTGGCGTCTGATGAAGAAGCCCGCTGATGCGGGCTTTTTTCGCCTTTTTCGGGCTGCAGCCCTGGTGGGTCGGGCGCGAGAAGCGGTCAGGGAAATACTGGCACCGCTGTTGTGCCGGCGTGGGCCGTAGGCAATGCGCTATTGAATAAATAGTGGCATGCGCTGGACAGATCACGATTTCAGGAGAAATACCTCTGAAATCAAGGAAAGGCGAGCGCAAGCAGCTATGCTTTTTGATGTTATGTCTTGCTGTGGGAGCGGGCTTGCCCGCGATGGGCGCTTCATCCCCACATCCGCCGAATCGCGGGCCAGCCCGCTCCCACACAGGCTGCCGACGATCAACGCCCCGGCCTGAACCGCGCCTCGTCCGCCCGCACCCGCATGAAGCTGGCAAAGCGCGGCAGGCCGCTTTTCTGGTGCAGGCCGCGGTAGCGGTAGGTCACCCAGCTGCCCACGGGTGGCGGATCGGCGCGCTGCGCGTCGGTGAAGCCGGTGCCCAGCGCAAAGCGCTGGCCTTCGGGCGTTTCCACCAGCAGCGCGCCCAGGCGGCCGGCGTGCTTGCCCTTGCCGGGCAGGTGCGCCACCACGCGCGCCTCGGCGTCGTCGTGGGATTTGAACTTCAGCAGGTCATCGCCGCGGCCGGCCCGGTGCAGCGATGCACCGCGGCGCAGCATCAGCCCTTCGCCGCCGCCACGTTCCACGTCGCGCAGCAGGGCCTGCAGTTCGGCGTGGCTGGCCACCTTGCGCTGCGGTACGGCCAGCACCCAGGGCTGGTCGATGCGCGCCACCAGCCCGGCCAGCGCGCGCAGGCGTTCGTCGAAGGTGCCGGGGTGCGCCGGCACGTCGAACACCATGTAGCGCAGCGCACGCCAGGCGGCATCGTCCGGCTGCTGGCGCGCCGCGGCCGACTGCGCCTGCTCGAAGCGGCCGCGCCCGGCCCACAACTCGCCATCCATCGGCTCGGCCGGCCAGCCGGCGGTGAACCAGGCGGGCGCGTTGATGCGTTCGCCACCGCGCGTGCGCAGCTGCTGGCCATCCCAGTGCGCACGCACGCCGTCGTACTTCTCGCTGACCCACCAGCCGCGCAGGTCCATGCCGGGGCGGTAATGGCCGGCCAGCTGCAGCGCGGGGGCGTCGCTGCGCTGCGCCCAGGCCAGTGGCGCGCGCAGGGTAGCGCAGGCCAGCAGGGGCGTGAGCAGCAGGAGGCGGCGGCGGTTCATGCTATGAATAGAGAAGCTGTCGGCGCTTGCTGGGTAAGCGCTGGAGGTCGATTTGGCTTGTGGTGGGTGACGCGGAATCTTGTGGGAGCGGCCTTGGCCGCGATGAGGCGCTTGACCTTCGCACGGCGCTGTATCGCGGCCAAGGCCGCTCCCACAATCAGAGTAAAAGCGGCGCCGCGGGTCAGCCCACCATGTCCGCGCTCAAGCCCGCCGTCTGGCTGAAGCCGCCATCGACGTAGGTGATCTCGGCCGTCACGCCGCTGGCCAGATCGCTCAGCAGGAAGGCGGCCACATTGCCCACGTCGTCGATCGTCACGTTGCGCCGCAGCGGCGCGGCGCTGGCCACGTAGCCCAGCAGCTTGCCGAAATCCTTGATGCCGCTGGCCGCCAGCGTCTTGATCGGCCCGGCGCTGATGCCGTTGACGCGGATGCCCTTGCCGCCCAGCGCCTCGGCCATGTAGCGCACGCTGGCCTCTAGGCTGGCCTTGGCCAGGCCCATGGTGTTGTAGTTGGGGATGCTGCGCAACGCGCCCAGGTAGCTCAGCGTCAGCAGCGCCGCCTTGTCGTTCAGGTAGGGCAGGGCGGCCTTGGCCATGCCGGGAAAGCTGTAGGCGCTGATGTCGTGCGCGATGCGATAGTTCTCGCGGCTCAGGCCGTCGAAAAAGTTGCCCGCGATCGCCTCGCGCGGCGCAAAGCCGATGGCGTGCACGAAGCCGTCGAACTTGGGCCAAGTGGCGCTCAGGTTTTTGAACATCGCCTCGATCTGCTCGTCGCTGCCCACGTCGCAGTCGAACACCAGCTGGCTGTCGAACTCGGCCGCGAACTCGGTGATGCGGTCCTTGAAGCGCTCGCCCACGTAGCTGAAGGCCAGCTCGGCGCCCTGCGCGTGGCAGGCCTTGGCGATGCCGTAGGCGATGGATCGGTTGGACAGCACGCCGGTGATCAGCAGCTTCTTGCCCGCCAGAAAGCCGGTGGGTTTGGTCATGGGTCTAGCTCCTCGAAAAATAGCGGCAGAATTGTCGCATGCGTGCATTGCTTGTGGCCTTCGGCCTGCTGTTCAGCCCCCGGCGTGGGCTGCCCACGGCTATGCGCTGTGGGGCGACATGAAATACCCGCCGGGCTTCGCCCACTTCGACTACGTGAACCCCGCCGCGCCCAAGGGCGGCGAGCTGCGCCTGGTCAGCAACCTGCGCCTGTCCACCTTCGACAAGTACAACCCCTTCACCATCCGCGGCGGCGCGCCGGCTTATCTGAGCCAGCTGATGTTTGACACCCTGCTCACCGGCTCGCTGGACGAGGAGGGCGCCGGCTACGGCCTGCTGGCCGAGGACGTGACGGTGGCGCCCGATGGCCTGTCGGCCACCTTCCGCCTGCGCAGGGAAGCGCGCTTTCACAATGGCGACGCTGTGCTGGCCGCGGACGTGAAGCACAGCTACGACACCCTGGTCGGCCCGCACACCTCGCCCGCGTACAAGACCATGCTGATCGACGTGGACGGCGTCGACGTGGTGGACGAACGCACCGTGCGCTACCGCTTCAAGCGCGCCAACCGCGAGCTGCCGCTCACCGTGGGCGGCCTGCCCGTGTTCAGCCGCCAATGGGGCGAGGGCAAGCCCTTCAACGAGGTGGTGATGGAGCCGCCCATTGGCAGCGGGCCGTACAAGATCGGGCCCGTCAAGTTCGGCAAGGACATCACCTACGTGCGCGACCCCGACTACTGGGCGCGCGAGCTGAACGTGCGCCGCGGCACGGCCAACTTCGACCGCATCCTGGTCAAGATCTATCGCGACAACACCGCCCGGCTGGAGGCGCTGAAGGCGGGCGAGTTCGACCTCATGGCCTTTTATTCGGCCGGCGACTGGGCGCGGCGCGTGAACGGCAAGCGCTTTGACGCCGGCGAACTGGTCAAGGGCGAGTTTCAGCACAAGCTGCCCACCGGCTTTCAGAGCTACGTGCTCAACACGCGCCGCCCGCTGCTGCAGGACGTGCGCGTGCGCGAGGCGCTGGGCCTGGCGGTGGACTACGAGTGGATGAACCGCCAGATGTTCTACAACTCGTACACGCGCGTCAGCGGCCTGTTCGGCAACACCAGCTGCGCGGCCAGCGGCCTGCCGTCAGCGGAAGAACTGGCACTGATGGATCCCTTGCGCGGCCAGATCCCCGCCGCCGCTTTCGGCATTGCCTACACGCCCCCGCGCACCGATCAGCCCCAGGACCCGGCCGTCGGCGGCCTGCGCGAGAACCTGCGCCGCGCGCAGCAGCTGCTGGCCGAGGCGGGCTGGACCGTGCAAAGCGGCACCCTGCGCAACGCCCAAGGCCAGGCCTTCGTGCTCGAATACCTCGACAGCAACGAAGGCGGCGCCCGCGTCGTCACGCCGTGGATGCGCAACCTGGAAAAACTCGGCATCACGCTGCGCTTTCGCCCGGTCGATTTCGCGCTGTACCAGCAGCGCCTGCAGAAATTCGACTTCGACATCACCACCATCGCCTACGCCGGCACCGCCAACCCCGGCCAGGAATACGCCGACCTGTTCGGCAGCCAGGCGGCGGATACCGAGGATTCGGGCAATCTGGCGGGCGTGAAGAGCGCGGCGGTGGACAGCATCATCAGCTTGATGGTCAGCGCGAAGACTGAAGCACAGTACCGCGCCGCCTGCCGCACGCTGGACCGCGTCATCAGCCACAGCCACGTCCTGCTGCCGCAGTGGTTTGCCGGCACCCACCGCATGGCCTACAACGCCTGGCGGCTGGAGCGACCGAAGGTGACCCCGCCGTATTTCAGGGGGAGACGTGGGCGATTGATACGTGGTGGGCAAGGAATCCACCGGGCACGCGCTAAAGGCAGGCGTCGCATTGATGACAAAAGGCACACGATTGCCTAAACTTGCGCCATGAAGCCGTTTCGGTGGTCTGTCGAGAAGAACGCGCTGCTCCAGCAGGAGCGGGGTTTGTCGTTCGAACAGATCACCGTCGCAGTCGAATCCGGGGGCTGCTGGATATCGTCGCGCACCCGAACGCCGAGCGTTACCCGCGTCAGCGCATCATGGTGGTGGTGATCGACGACTACGCGTATTTGGTGCCCTACGTCGAGGAAGAGGATCACCTGTTCCTCAAGACCATCATCCCCAGCCGAAAGGCCACGCGCGACTTCATTGCCGCGAAAGGAGAATGACATGCCACGTCTCGATCCCGACGAACTGCAACTGCTGGAAGACTACGAGTCCGGCCAGCTGATCTCCGTTGCCACCAAGGCCGAACTGCAACGCCTGCGCGATGCTGCGCGCGCCACGGCGGTCAAGGACAAGCGCGTCAACATCCGCCTGTCGTCCGCCGACCTGATGGACATCCAGGCGCGCGCTCTGGCCGAGGGCATGCCCTACCAGACACTGATCGCCAGCGTGCTGCACAAGTATGTGTCGGGGCAACTGACGGAGAAGAAACCCGCTTGAGTCCGCAGCGGTGCGCCCCGCGGGCGACGATAGCCTGTGCTCCAGGCGAGCGAACGCGGTTTTGCGACCGCAGCCTGATGCACATACCATGCGCATATGAGTACGCCACACACCGTCTCGCCCCGCAAGCGCCCCGTCAACCTGACCCTGAGCGAAGACTTGGTGCAGGAGGCCGAGGCGCACAGTGGCAACCTGTCGGCCACGGTCGAAGCCATGTTGACCGAGTACGTAGCGCGGGAGCGCGATGCGCGCGCCGCCCGTCTGCGCGAGGCAGAGCAGTGTTGCGACGACTGGAACGCCGTGCTCGATGCGTGGGGCGGCTCTTTTGCTGACGACCATTCGCCCCTGTAGCCACGCGGGCGCGCTTGATGCCTCGATTCGATGTTCACATCAACCCCGGCCCGAGGCGTGACCAGGTGCCTTATCTGGTTTCAGTCCAATCCGCCTCGTCCGACCGCTATCGGCGCCGTCTGGTGGTGCCCTTGGCGCGCATCAGCGCGCTACCTCCCGGCAATCAGCGTCTTGGCATGTGCTGGATTTATTCGATTGGCCCACGTCCCAACGGAGAACTTGAAATGCAAGCGGTATTCAAGGATCGCAGGCGCACCATGGTTCCGAGCGATTGGTCGCAATGGACGCTGGTGGAAGCCTGAATCAGAAGAGCCATGTTCGCCTACATCCTCAAACGCCTCCTGTTGATGCTGCCCACGCTGCTGGGCGTGCTGCTGCTGACCTTCGCCGTCATACAGTTCGTGCCCGGCGGCCCGGTGGAGCAGTACCTGGCCGAGGCCCGCGCCGGGGCAGGCGGGGCGTCGGCCGAGGGCGGGGGCATGGCCTATCGCGGCGCGCAGGGCGTGGATGGGCAGCGGCTGGAGGAAATCAAGAGGCTCTACGGCTTCGACAAGCCGGCGCACCAGCGCTTCTTCCAGATGCTGGGGCAGTTCGCGCGCTTCGATCTGGGGCGCAGCTTCTTCCAGAACAAGGACGTGTGGCAGCTCATCAAGGAGAAGCTGCCGGTGTCGATCAGCCTGGGGCTGTGGACGTTTTTCATCAGCTACGGCATCAGCGTGCCGCTGGGTGTGGCCAAGGCGGTGCGGGCGGGCAGCCGGTTCGACCTGGTGACGACGCTGATCGTGCTGGTGGGCTACGCCATTCCGGGCTTCGTGCTGGGCGTGGCGCTGCTGGTGATCTTTGGCGGGCAGTTGCAGTGGTTTCCGCTGCGCGGGCTGACCTCGGCCAACTGGGACGAACTGAGCTGGGGCGCGAAGATCGTCGATTACCTGTGGCACATCACGCTGCCGGTGACGGCGATGGTGCTGGGCAGCTTTGCGGTGACGGCGATGCTGACCAAGAACTCGTTCCTGGAGGAAATCCGCAAGCAGTACGTGCTGACGGCGCGCGCCAAGGGCCTGACGGAGCGGCAGGTGCTGTGGAAGCACGTGTTCCGCAACGCGCTGATCCCCATCGTGACGGGCTTTCCGGCGGCCTTCATCGGCGCCTTCTTCACCGGCGCGCTGCTGATCGAGACGCTGTTCTCGCTCGACGGGCTGGGTCTGCTGAGCTACGAAAGCGTGATCCGCCGCGACTATCCGGTGGTGTTGGGCACGCTGTTCCTGTTCACGCTGATCGGGCTCATCACCAAGCTGATCAGCGATCTGACCTACGTGTGGGTCGATCCGCGGGTGAAGTTCGACTGAGCCTGTTGATCATTGCGTCATGCATGACACGCTGGCGGCCCTCACCCCAGTCCCTCTCCCAGAGGGAGAGGGGGTTTTCCTTGGCGCGGCACGCGCTGTCATGCTTTTGGAATACGTCAATAGAAACGGCAGTTGACCGTTCGTCATCTTCGGTCAACCCCATGTACGTTGACTTTCACGGCTTCGATCACGCTCACCTGTCAGGTGAGCGCGTTGTGCACCGGATTTCACCGCTTTCGGTCCGCGCCATGCGGCGTTGCTCGTCCTTGCAGGCAAAACCTGGCACGCCTCATGGCACGCTCGGGCGCATCCAACTGCCGTTTCCAGGTTGAACGCAGAGGTCGCGAAGGTTTCGCAAAAGACGCAGAAAGCATCATGGGCTTGTCGCCAACGAGTGAGGCATCTATCACTGGCGAAGCCTGCAAATGCACCAGGCTCCAAACATCGTTTTTTTGCGACTTTTGCGAAACCTCCGCGACCTCTGCGTTCAAAGGGCGGCGTATCCTCCAGTGCATGGACTTCCCATAAAAACTGAAAGCCGGCGCCGCGTCTGCGCTGACTGCTATAAATTACACAGCGTCCGGTCGCTTCAATCGTCCCGTGCGGACCGCAGCTCCCGCACCAGCGCCGCGCGTTCGGCGGCCCGGCGCGCGCTGGCCTGCGGGCCATGGCGCCCGGCCGCGCCCGATGTGCGTCGCGCGGCCAGTGCGGCCGCCACCGGGTTGCGCGGCGCAGGCGCGGCCACGCGCACGGCACGGTTGGCAGTGCGCGGCGGGCGGGTGGCGGTGGGGCGCTTCATGGTGGTCAATGCGGTGCGTCGGCGGGTGGTCCGGCGTCGACGCGGTTGGAGCCGCCTGGCGCGCCGTGGTTCCGTGCCCACTTTGGCCAACGCCATGTCACCCGCGTTACGCGCGGCGCGGCGCCGTTTTGCACAATGGCGGCTTCACCCGCAACCCCATTCGACACGGAGAGAAGCTTCATGCGCACCCGCATCACCGACATGCTCGGCATCCAATACCCCATCGTGCAGGGCGGCATGCACTTCGTCGGCCTGGCCGAGTTGGCCTCGGCCGTGTCCAACGCGGGCGGCCTGGGCATTCTGACGGCGCTCACGCAGCCGTCGCCCGCCGCGCTGGCCGAGGAGATCGCGCGCTGCCGCGGCATGACCGACAAGCCCTTCGGCGTGAACCTGACCTTTCTGCCCGCGCGCACGCCGCCCGACTACCCCGGCTACGTGCGCAGCATCGTCGACGGTGGCATCAAGGTGGTCGAGACGGCGGGCAACAACCCGCAGAAGTGGATGCCCATGCTGAAGGAAGCGGGTATCACCGTGATCCACAAATGCACCTCGGTGCGCCACGCGCTGAAGGCCGAGGCGATTGGCTGCGACGCGGTGAGCGTGGACGGCTTCGAATGCGGCGGCCACCCGGGCGAGGACGACGTGCCCAACTTCATCCTGCTGCCGCGCGCGGCCGAGACGCTGAAGATTCCCTTCATCGCCTCGGGCGGCATGGCCGACGGCCGCAGCCTCGTGGCGGCGATGGCCATGGGCGCCGAGGGCATGAATATGGGCACGCGCTTCATCGCCACGAAGGAGGCGCCGGTGCACGAGAAGGTCAAACAGGCCATCGTGGCCGCCAGCGAACTGGACACGCGCCTGGTGATGCGCCCGCTGCGCAACACCGAGCGTGTGCTGAACAACGCCGGCGTCGAGCGCCTGCTGGCCAAGGAGCGCGAACTGGGCGACAGGATCACCTTCGACGACATCGTGGCTGAGGTGGGCGGCGTGTACCCCAAGGTGATGCGCGATGGTGACCTGGACGCCGGCGCCTGGTCGTGCGGCATGGTGGCCGGGCTGATCCACGACATCCCGACGGTGAAGGAACTGATCGACCGCATCGTGGCCGAGGCGCAGCAGATCGTGCGGCAGCGGCTGGCGGGGATGGTGTGATCAGCGTGGCACAGCAGGTTTTCAAGCCATTTTGGCCTTCAGCGCCCGTCCTGCAAGCGCAAGCAGCTATTATTTAAATAGCGAATCACCGGGTTGAGCTGCGGCGGATCGCCCTCATGTAGGGCAGGTCCCGCCACCCGCTGCACCGCAGGGCCGGCGGGGATAATGCCGCACCCCATGACCGACCCGAGCCGCCGTTCCGCCCCCGCACCGCCCCGCCAGCCGCTGCCTGAGCGCGCGGGCCGTTCTGAAGTTGCAGCGGCCAACCAGCCCAAGCTGATCGACTTCCCCGAGTCGCTGCCCGTGAGCAGCCGGCGCGCCGAGATCGAGGCCGCGCTGCGCGCGCACCAGGTCGTCATCGTCTGCGGCGAAACGGGTTCGGGCAAGACCACGCAGTTGCCCAAGATCGCGCTGGCCATGGGCCGCGGGCGCTGCAACGCACCGGCCGGCCAGCGCGGCAAGCTGATCGGCCACACGCAGCCGCGCCGCATCGCCGCCACCAGCGTGGCCAAGCGCATTGCCGACGAGCTGCAGACGCCGCTGGGCGAGGTGGTGGGCTACAAGGTGCGCTTCAACGACCGGCTGTCGCCCGGCGCCAGCGTGAAGCTGATGACCGACGGCATCCTGTTGGCCGAAACGCAGACCGACCCGCTGCTGCGCGCCTACGACACGCTCATCATCGACGAGGCGCACGAGCGCAGCCTGAACATCGACTTCCTGCTCGGGTATCTGAAGCAGATCTTGCCGAAGCGGCCCGATCTGAAGCTGATCGTCACCTCGGCCACCATCGACGCGGATCGTTTTGCCAAGCACTTTGCCGATGCCAAGGACCAGCCCGCGCCGGTGCTGCTGGTGTCGGGGCGCACCTATCCGGTGGAGCAGCGCTATCGGCCCTTCGAGGAAAGCCGCGACCACGATTTGAACGATGCGATTGCCGAAGCGGTCGATGAAGTCTGGACGGGCAGTCCAGCGGGGACATATTGGTCTTCATGCCCGGCGAACGCGAAATCCGCGACGCTGCCGAGCATCTGCGCAAGCACCTGTCGCACAGCCCGCTGACGCGCAACGCCGAGGTGCTGCCGCTGTTCGCGCGCCTCAGCCAGGCCGAGCAGGACCGCGTGTTCGACACGCACGGCGCGCCGCGCATCGTCATTGCCACCAACGTGGCCGAGACCTCGCTCACGGTGCCGGGCATCAAGTACGTCATCGACCCCGGCACGGCCCGCGTCAAGCGCTACAGCTACCGTAGCAAGGTGGAGCAGTTGCTGATCGAGCCGGTGAGCCAGGCCGCCGCCAACCAGCGCGCCGGCCGCTGCGGGCGCGTGAGCGACGGGGTGTGCATCCGGCTGTACGACGAGAAGGACTTTGCCAGCCGCCCGCGCTTTACCGACCCGGAAATCCTGCGCTCGTCGCTGGCGGCCGTGATCCTGCGCATGAAGAGCCTGCACCTGGGCGGCGAGGGTGGGCGGGTGGAGGATTTTTCGTTTCTCGATGCGCCCTCGGGCCGCGCGATTGCCGATGGCATCCAGCTCTTGCAGGAACTGGGCGCGATGGATGAGGCGCAGGAACTGACCGAACTGGGCCTGGAGCTGTCGCGCCTGCCGTTGGACCCGCGCGTGGGCCGCATGATTCTGGAAGGGCGCGAGCGCGGGGCGCTGCGCGAGGTGCTCATCATCGCCGCCGCCCTGAGCGTGCAGGACGTGCGCGACCGGCCGCTGGAGCAACAGGCGCAGGCGGACCAGGCGCATGCGAAGTTCGACGACGAGAAAAGCGAGTTCAGCGGCTATCTGAGGCTGTGGAAGTGGTTGCACGATGCGCGGGGCGGCCACGTGGTGAAGACGCGCGGCGAGATGGCCGCCGCCGAAGGGCGGGGCGCGGCAAAGCGGCCCGCCAACCTGGCGGCGCTGCCGGCGGCGCAGCGCGCGGCGTTGGCGATGGAGGCGGCGCGCAGGGCGTTGGGGGAATCGCCCTCACCCCGCCCTCTCCCGCCAGCGGGAGAGGGGCAGCAGCCGTCACGCTGTCACCGATGCAACCAGCACCAAGAAACTCCCTCTCCCGCGCGCGGGAGAGGGCGGGGTGAGGGCCAGCATCCCACCCACAAACTCAGCAACCGCCAGTGGGAAAACCTGCTGCGCCAGAACTTCATCAACATCCGCCGCGTGCGCGAGTGGCGCGACATCCACACGCAGCTGCACACCGTCGTTGCCGAGCACAAGTGGCGCGAGAACACGCAGCCCGCGGGCTACGAGGCGCTGCACAAGTCGCTGCTCGCCGGGCTGCTGGGCAACGTCGGGCAGAAGATCGAAAGCGACGATGCGGGCGGGCAGGGCAGCGCGGGCGAATACCTGGGCGCGCGCGGCATCAAGTTCCACCGCCATCCCGGCGCGCACCTCAGCAAGAAGCCGGGCAGGTGGATCGTTGCCGCCGAACTGGTGGAGACCACGCGCCTGTTCGGCCGCGGCATCGCCACCATCGAGCCGCAATGGCTGGAAGAGGTCGGCGGCCATCTGCTCAAGAAACAGCTGCTGGAGCCGCACTGGGAGAAGAAGGCGCAGGACGTGATCGCCTTCGAGCGTGCCACGTTGTACGGGCTGGTCGTGTACTCCGGCCGGCGCAAGAGCTATGGCCAGGTCGATCCGCACGCCGCGCGCGAGATCTTCATCCGCGAGGCGCTGGTGAACGGCGAATGGCCCGACGACTGGGCGCGCCGCCTGCCGTTCCTGAATGCCAACGCCAGGACCATCGCCAAGGTGGAAGAGCTGGAGCACAAGAGCCGCCGCCAGGACGTGCTGGTCGATGACGAGCTGATCGTCGCCTTCTACGACAGCCAGATTCCGCAAGGCATCAGCAACGGGCGCGACTTCGAGCGCTGGTGGCGCGAAGCCAGCCAGGCCAACCCGAAGCTGCTGCACCTGACGCGCGACGAGCTGATGCGCCACGAGGCGGCGGGCATCACCACCGCCGCCTTCCCCAAGATGATTCGCTTAGGGGAGTGGACTGCGCCGCCACCTATCTGCACCAGCCGGGCGACGCCAAGGACGGCCTCACCGTCACCGTGCCGCTGTTCGTGCTGAACCAGGTGAGCGAGGCGCGCTGCGAATGGCTGGTGCCCGGCATGTTGAAGGACAAGATCCAGGCGCTGCTGAAAAGCCTGCCGCAGAAGCCGCGCAGCCGCTTCGTGCCGCTGCCCGAGCGCGGCGCGGCTGAACGATATCCTGGGCGCACCGGAGGCGTTCGGCATCGGCAGCCTGACCGACGCGCTGCTCAAGCTGGTGCGCGAGGCGACCAGCCTGGATGTGAAGCGCACCGACTTCAAGCTCGACATGCTGCCCGCGCACCTGTTCATGAACTTCCGCGTGGTCGACGAGCATGGCCGTCAGCGCGGGCAGGGGCGCAACCTGGCGGCGCTGAAGGCCGAACTGGGCGGCGAGGCGCGCGGTGCGTTCCAGGCGCTGGCCGGGCTGAAGTCGTCTTTGCCCTCTCCCTCCGGTAGAAGGCCGGGTGAGGGCCACGCCGCCGAATCCAAGCCAAATCGGCCTTCAGACCAGACGGGACAAGCGCGAGCAGCTACAAAATCAGAAGCAATCACGCCCACTCGCCGACTCCCGCCACACCGCGTGGGACTTCGGCGAGCTGCCCGAGTTGATGGAAATCCGCCGCAAGGGCCAGGTGCTGGTGGGCTTTCCAGCGCTGATCGACGCCGGCGATGCCGTGACCATCGAGGTGTTCGACGAACCCGAAGTGGCAGCGGCCAAGCACCGCGCCGGCCTGCGCCGCCTGTTCGCCTTGCAGCTCAGGGACGCGCTGAAGTACCTCGAAAAGAACGTGCCCGATCTGCAAAAAATGGCCGTGGCCTACATGCCGCTCGGCACGGCGGAGGAACTGCGCCAGCAGATCATCGACGTGGCGCTGGAGCGCGCCTTCCTCGTCGATCCGCTGCCCGCGACCGAAGCCGACTTCAAGCGCCGCGTGGACGAAGGGCGCGCGCGCCTGACCCTAATCGCCAACGAGATCGCGCGGCTGGCGGGTGTAATCCTGACCGAATACGCCGCCGCCGCGCGCAAGATCAAGGACGCGAAAAACGCGCCCGAGGCCACGAAAGACGCCGCCGAGCAGCTGCAACGCCTGGTGCCCAAGCACTTCCTGGCCACCACACCCTGGGCGGCGCTGCAGCACTTTCCGCGTTACCTGAAAGCCATCACCCTGCGGCTCGACAAGCTGCGCGCCGACCCCGCGCGCGACACCCAGCGCATGGCCGAGGTGCGCGCCCAGGACCAGCGCTTCTGGCGCCTGGTGGCCGAGCGAAAGGGCGCCATCGACACGCGCCTGCAGGAGCTGCGCTGGCTTCTGGAGGAGCTGCGCGTGAGCTTCTTCGCGCAGGAGCTGCGCACGCCGCAGCCGGTGAGCGTCAAGCGGCTGGAAAAGGTCTGGGCGCAGGTGCAGGCCTGATTCCGTTTCCAGTTCAATGCGTCCATCGCCGTCATCCCGGCGAGGGCCGGGATCCATGTTTCTCGCACACGCCGTCTGGATTCCGGCTTGCGCCGGAATGACGAGATATGGCAGCCTTGATCTGGAATGGGAATGACGCGTCGCCATAATCGACTGGCGCCCGGTGGCGGCCCATCAACGACGAGGAGATGCCCATGAGCACCAACACCAAGCTGAGCGACCAGGCTCCCAAGGTCGAGAACCTGAAAACGCTGCTCAGCTACCAGGAGCAGGCCATCGTGAGCCGCATGCTGGTGAAGAACACCGGCGGCAACGTGACCCTGTTCGCCTTCGACGGCGGCGAAGGCCTGAGCGAGCACGCCGCGCCCTATGACGCGCTGATCGTCGGCGTGGACGGCGAGGCCGACATCATGCTGGGCGGCCAGCACCACGACGTGGGCGAAGGCCAGACGCTGCTGATGCCCGCCAATGTGCCGCACGCCGTGCACCCCAAGGGCCAGTTCAAGATGCTGCTGGTGATGATCAAGGAGATCAAGGCCTGAGGCCTTGATCCGCCGCTGCTTCGGGCGCATCACTGCGCCTCCAGCACCTCCAGCAGTTCGTGCTCGATGGCCAGCTGCGTCTTGGCGTGCTGCAGCGGCGCGCCTTGCAGCAGGAACATGTCTTCCACCCGCTCGCCCAGCGTGGTGATCTTGGCCAGTTCCAGGTCGATGCCGTGCGCGGCCAGCACGCGGGCGATGCTGTAGAGCAGGCCGACGCGGTCGCTGGCGGTGACGGTGAGCAGCCAGTGCTGCGCCTTCTCGTCCGGTCGCAGGTCGATGCGCGGGGCGATCGGAAAGCTCTTGACCCGGCGCGACACGCGGCCCAGGCGCGGCGTGGGCAGCGGGGCCTCGGTGTCGATGGCGGCGGGCAACTCGGCCTCGACCATGCCCTGGTATTCGGCGTAATCGTCCGGGGCGATGGGGTTGACGATCTGGAAGGTGTCGAGCGCGTAGCCGTCGCGCGTGGTGTGGATCTTGGCGTCGAGGATCGAGAAGCCGGCGCGTTCGAAGTAGCCGCAGATGCGGGCGAACAGATCGGCCCGGTCGCTGGCGTACACCATCACCTGCAGCCCTTCGCCCACGGGCGACAGGCGCGCGCGCACCAGCGGGCGCTGTGTCGGGGTCATGCCGTCCGTCACGCGCGCGGCCAGCTCGCGCGTGTGCCAGGCGATCTCGCCCGCGTCGTGGCGCATGAAGTAGCTGACGTTGAGCGTGTCCCACAGCCGCTGGTGCGCGTCGGGCGGCAGGGTCGCCTGCTGCAGCTGCGCCAGCGCCTCGCGCTTGCGCGACTCGATCACCGCGTCGGCATCGGGCGCCCGCCCGCCCAGGGCGCGCACGGTGAGCTTGTACAGATCTTCCAGCAGCTTGCCCTTCCAGGCGTTCCACACCTTGGGGCTGGTGCCGCGCACGTCGGCCACGGTGAGCAGGTACAGCGCGGTCAGGTTGCGCTCGTTGCCGACCCGCCGCGCGAACGCCTGGATCACCTCGGGGTCGCTCAGGTCCTCCTTCTGCGCGATGCTGGTCATGATCAAGTGCTCGCGCACCAGAAACTCGATCAGCCGCGCATCTGCCGGTTCGATGCCGTGCTGCTGACAGAAGCGGCGCGCCTCCAGGGCACCCAGTTCGGAATGATCGCCGCCGCGGCCTTTCGCGATGTCGTGGAACAGCGCCGCGATGTAGAGCAGCCAGGGCTTGTCCCAGCCGGCGGCCAGTTGCGAGCAGAACGGGTATTCGTGCGCGTGCTCGGCCATGAAAAAGCGTCGCATGTTGCGCAGCACCATCAGGATGTGCTGGTCCACCGTGTAGACGTGGAACAGGTCGTGCTGCATCTGGCCCACGATGCGGCGGAACACCCACAGGTAGCGCCCCAGCACGCTGGTCTGGTTCATCAGCCGGAAGGCGTGGGTGATGCCCTGCGGCTGCTGCAGGATGGCCAGGAAAGTCTGTCTGTTGACCGGGTCGTTGCGGAAGTGGCGGTCCATCACCGCCCGCGCGTTGTACAGCGCGCGCAGCGTGCGGGCCGACAGGCCCTTCAGGCCCGGCGTCTGCGCATACAGCAGAAAGGCTTCGAGAATGGCCCGCGGCTGCTGCTCGAACAGCTCGTCGTGCACCACTTCCAGCAGGCCGTCGCGGTCGACGAAGCGCTCGTTGATCGGGCGCTGCTTGGGCGCCGGCTCGCCCTGCGCGGCGCGCAGGTGCTCCTCGATGTTCTGCAGCAGGATCTGGTTGAGCTGCGTGACGGCCTTGGCCGCCCAGTAGTAGCGGCGCATCAGCACTTCGCTGGCGCGCAGCATCACGCGGCCGTCGTCGGCACGCTGGTGCTGAAAGCCGAAGGATTCGGCCACAGCGTTCTGCAGGTCGAACACCAGCCGGTCCTCGCGCCGGCCGGCGATCAGGTGCAGGCGCGCGCGCACCACCGACAGCAGCGCCTCGTTGTGGCGCAGCTGGCGCAGCTCGCGCGCCGTCACCAGGCCGGCACGGTGCAGATCCTTCCAGTGGCGGCCGATGCCGGCCGCGCGCGCCGTCCACAGAATGACCTGCAGGTCGCGCAGCCCGCCGGGCGATTCCTTGCAGTTGGGCTCGAGCGCGTAGGGCGTGTCCTCGTACTTCAGGTGGCGCTGGCGTTGCTCCAGCCGCTTGGCGACGAAGAAATCCAGCGGATCGAGCGCGGCCATGAAGCGCTGCTGGAACTCCTTGAACAGCTTGCGGTTGCCCACCACCAGGCGCGCCTCAAGCAGCGCGGTCTGCACCGTCAGGTCGGCCGCGGCCATGGTCAGGCATTCATCCACCGTGCGCACGCTGGAGCCGATCTCCAGCCCCGTGTCCCAGCACTGGCTGATGAAGGATTCGATGCGCCGGCGCAGCGCGGGTCGTGCGCCGCCTGGCTGTCGGCGGGCAGCAGCAGCAACACGTCGACGTCGGAATGCGGAAACAGCTCGCCGCGGCCGTAGCCGCCCACGGCGACCAGGGCCGAGCGCGGATCGAACCCGTTGTCCTTCCACAGCGTGCGCAGCGCCTCGTCGGTCAGCTCGGCCAGGTGCGCCAGCGCGCGGCGGATGCCGCGCGTGCCGGCGCTGCCGCTGCGCAACTCGTCCAGCAGGGCCTGCTTGGCCTGGCGGTGCGCCACGCACACGGCGGGCACCTGCAGGGGGCTGCGGCCGCTTCGGCACTCATGACAGCGGCCTCAGGCGGCGGCGCGCGCCATGCCCTTGACGAACTCAGGGATCGCCGGGCTGCCGGCAGACAGCGTCAGCACCTCGTAGCCGGTGGGCGTGACCAGCACCGTGTGCTCCCACTGCGCCGACAGGCTGCGGTCCTTGGTCACGATGGTCCAGCCGTCGGGCATTTCCTTGATGTCGCGCCGGCCGATGTTGATCATCGGCTCGATGGTGAAGGTCATGCCCGGCACCAGCTCTTCGCCCGTGCCGGGCTTGCCGTAGTGCAGCACCTGCGGGTCTTCGTGGAACTTCTGCCCGATGCCGTGGCCGCAGAACTCGCGCACCACCGACAGCCCATGGCCTTCGATGAACTTCTGGATCGCATGGCCGATGTCGCCCAGCCGCGCGCCGGGGCGCACCTGCTCGATGCCCAGCCACATCGATTCGTAGGTCAGCGCGCACAGGCGCCGGGCGGCGATGGAGCATTCGCCGATCTCGAACATGCGGCTGTTGTCGCCGTACCAGCCATCGGCGGTGACCACCGTCACGTCGACGTTGACGATGTCGCCCTTCTTCAGCGGCTTGTCGGCCGGGATGCCGTGGCACACCACCTGGTTGACCGAGGTACACACATGGCCGGGGTAGGGCGGGTAGCCTGGCGGCTGGTAGCCCACGGTGGCCGAGCGCGTGCCGTATTTGGCCATCGATTCGGCGCTGAGCCGGTCGATTTCCAGCGTGGTGATGCCGGGCTGGATGTGCGGCGTGATGTCGTCCAGCACTTGCGAGGCGATGCGGCAGGCCTCGCGCATGCCCGCGATGCCGGCTTCGTCCTTGATGGTGATGCTCATGGGCGCAAATTATCCCATCGGGTCTTTGGGCGTGCGGTCTGCAGGCCTTCCGGGGGCCGCGGCGGGCCGGCTGGCGCCGGTGCGCCGGATAGAATTGAGGGCTTCGCAGCCTGCCCCAGTCAGCGGTGGGCTGCACGACCCCGATCCGCCTTTTCCCGCGCCTTTTTCAGGCCCTTCGACGTGACCCAGCACATCCACTTCTTCGACGGCGGCAACGCCCTCAGCGACTTCCGCATCCGCCAGCTTCTGCCGCGCCTGCAGGCCGTGAACCCGGCGGTGGACAGCGTCAGTGCGCGCTACGTGCATCTGGCCGGTTTCGACACCGCGCCGCCGGCGGCTGATCTGGAGCGGCTGGCCGCATTGCTGACCTATGGCGACCCGGCCGCCGAAGGCGCGGAAGGCGAAGTCATCATCGTCGCCCCGCGCCTGGGCACGGTGTCGCCCTGGGCGTCGAAGGCCACCGACATTGCGCGCAACTGCGGCATCGCGCTGCACCGGGTGGAACGCATCGTTGAATACCAAATCGGCCTCAAACGAAAGCTGGTCGGGCGCCACCAGCTATCAAAAGATGACTTGACCGCCATCGCCGCATTGCTGCACGACCGCATGACGGAGAGCGTGCTGTCCAGCCGCGAGGAGGCGAGGGCGCTGTTCACCGAGCTGACACCGGAGCCGCTCGCGCACGTCGACGTGCTGGGGGCGGCCGTGCGGCGCTGGAAAAAGCCAACACCGAATGGGGCCTGGCGCTGGCTACCGACGAAATCGACTACCTGCTGGATGCCTTCACCAAACTGGGCCGCAACCCCACCGATGTCGAACTGATGATGTTCGCGCAGGCCAATAGCGAGCACTGCCGGCACAAGATCTTCAACGCCCAGTTCACCATCGACGGCGTGGCGCAGGACAAGAGCCTGTTCGGCATGATCCGCCACACGCATGCCACCAGCCCGCAACACACCGTGATCGCCTACAGCGACAACGCGGCGGTGATGGAGGGGCACGATGTCGAGGTGTTTGAAGCAAAATCGGCCTCCAGCGCAGGCGGGACAAGCGCTGGCAGCTATGAAAAGAAAGCGCCACGCGCCACGTGCTGATGAAGGTGGAGACGCACAACCACCCCACCGCGATCAGTCCTTCCCCGGCGCCAGCACCGGCGCGGGCGGAGAGATCCGTGACGAGGGCGCCACCGGGCGCGGCGCGCGGCCCAAGGCGGGGCTGACGGGCTTCACGGTGAGCAAGCTGTGGGATTCGCCCATCGGCAAGCCCGAGCACATGGCCAGCCCGCTGCAGATCATGACCGAGGGGCCGCTGGGCGGCGCGGCGTTCAACAACGAGTTTGGCCGCCCCAACCTGGCCGGTTATTTCCGCGAATACGAGCTGGAAGCCGGCGGTGTGCAGCGCGGCTATCACAAGCCCATCATGATCGCCGGCGGTGTGGGCAGCATCGACGCGCGGCTGACGAGCAAGATCGAATTCCCGGCCGGCAGCCTGCTGATCCAGCTCGGCGGGCCGGGCATGCGCATCGGCATGGGCGGCGGCGCGGCGTCATCGCTGGCCAGCGGCACCAACGCGGCGCACCTGGACTTCGATTCGGTGCAGCGCGGCAACCCCGAGATCCAGCGCCGCGCGCAGGAGGTCATCACGCAGTGCCAGGCGATGGGCGAGGCCAACCCCATCCTGGCGATCCACGACGTGGGCGCGGGCGGGCTGTCGAACGCCTTCCCTGAACTGACCCACGACGCCGGCCGCGGCGCGCGCTTCGACTTGCGCGCCGTCCCGCTCGAAGAAAGTGGCCTGGCGCCCAAGGAAATCTGGAGCAACGAGAGCCAGGAACGCTACGTGATGGCGATCGCGCCCGCATCGCTGCAGCTGTTCGAGGCGCTGTGCGCGCGCGAGCGCTGCCCGTTCGCGGTGGTGGGTGTCGCCACCGAGGAGCGGCAACTGGTGGTCGATAATGCGCCGCTGCCCCTCACCCCAGCCCTCTCCCCAGAGGGGCGAGGGAGCAACAGTCAGGGATCGAGCGCCGCGCTGGAATCACCCCTCTCCCGCTGGCGGGAGAGGGCCGGGGTGAGGGTGATGCGGCCGTGGACATGCCCATGGACGTGCTGCTGGGCAAGCCGCCCAAGATGCACCGCGACGTGACGACCGTGCAGCGCCAGTTCACACCGCTGAATCTGGACGGCCTGACCCTGCAGGACGCCGTGATCCAGGTGCTGAGCCACCCCACCGTCGCCAGCAAGCGCTTCCTCATCACCATCGGCGACCGCACCGTGGGCGGCCTGACGCACCGCGACCAGATGGTCGGCCCCTGGCAGGTGCCGGTGGCCGATTGCGCGGTGACGCTGGCCGATTTCAAGGGCTTTGCCGGCGAGGCCATGAGCATGGGCGAGCGCACGCCGCTGGCCGCGCTGGATGCGCCCGCATCCGGCCGCATGGCGGTGGCCGAGGCCATCACCAACCTGCTGGCGGCGCCCATCGAGCTGCCGCGCGTGAAACTTTCCGCCAACTGGATGGCCGCCTGCGGCGAACCGGGTGAGGACGCGGCGCTGTACGCCACCGTCAAGGCCGTGGGCATGGAACTGTGCCCGGCGCTCGATGTGGCGATCCCGGTCGGCAAGGACAGCCTGTCGATGCGCACGCAGTGGCAGGACGCCGGCGCCACGAAGAAGGTGACTTCGCCCGTCAGCCTGATCGTCAGCGCCTTCGCATCGCTGGCCGACGTGCGCGGCACGCTGACGCCGCAACTCGACCGCGAGCAGGACACGACGCTGGTGCTGGTCGATCTGGGCAAGGGTCGGCACCGCCTGGCCGGCAGCGTGTTGGCTCAGGCGCTGGGCCAGTCGGGCTGCCCGGTGAAAGACGGCGTGCCCGATCTGGACAGCGCGGAAGACCTGAAGGCGCTGGTGGCGGCCGTCAACCAGCTGCGCGCCGAAGGCAAGATCCTTGCCTACCACGACCGCAGCGACGGCGGCCTGCTGGCCGCAGCCGCCGAGATGGCCTTTGCCGGCCGCGTCGGCGTGGCGCTGAACGTGGACATGCTGGTGACCGAAGGCGACGGCATCAGCGACAGCCGCGCCGAGTACGGCGACGCCAAGAACTGGGCTAGCCAGGTCAGCGCGCGACGCGAGGAGCTGACGCTGAAATCGCTGTTCAGTGAAGAGCTGGGCGTGGTGCTGCAGGTGCGCACCGCCGAGCGCGACGCGGTGATGCAGGTGCTGCGCGCGCACGGCCTGAGCCAATGGAGCCACACCATCGGCAAGACGCGCCCTGCCGGTTCCTCTATCGACAAAGGGAAGGGCGAACTGAGCATCTGGCGCGACACCAAGGAAATCTTCAGCGCCAGCCTGCACGACCTGCAGCAGGTGTGGGACAGCGTGAGCTGGAAGATCGCCCGCGAGCGCGACAACCCGGCCTGCGCCGACGCCGAGCACGCGGCGGCGGGTGATCCGGCCGATCAGGGCTTGCACGTGCACCTGACTTTCGATCCCGCCGCGGACGAACGCCTTCGCCCGCTGGGGAAGGCAGGGATGGGGCCGCGCCGCCACCTCTGGGCCAGCCGCGCCCTCACCCCCACCCTCTCCCCAGAGGGGCGAGGGAGCAAGACCGAACTCCCTCTCCCGCCTGCGGGAGAGGGCAGGGGTGAGGGCGCGCCGCAAGGCGCGGGCATCCTTCTCGCCCGCCCCAAGGTCGCCATCCTGCGCGAGCAGGGCGTCAACTCGCACGTCGAAATGGCCTACGCCTTCCACGAAGCGGGCTTCGAGCCCTTCGACGTGCACATGACCGACCTGCAGACCGGCCGTGCCAATCTGGCCGACTTCCAGGGCGCCGTGGCCTGCGGCGGCTTCAGCTACGGCGACACGCTGGGCGCGGGCATCGGCTGGGCGCGCTCGATCATGTTCAACACGCAGATCGCCGACCAGTTCAAGGCCTTCTTTGCACGCGGCGACACCTTCGCCCTGGGCACCTGCAACGGCTGCCAGATGTTCGCCGAGCTGGCCGACATCATCCCCGGCGCTCAAGACTGGCCGCGCTTCACCACCAACCAGAGCGAGCGCTTCGAGGCGCGCTTCTCGCTGGTCGAGGTGCTGGATTCGCCCAGCATCTTCTTCACCGGCATGGCCGGCAGCCGCCTGCCGATCGCGGTGGCGCATGGCGAGGGCTATGCCAACTTCACCTACCGCGGTGATGCAGCCAGGGTGATCCCGGCCATGCGCTACGTCGACAACACGGGCACCGCCACCGAGGCGTACCCGTACAACCCCAACGGCAGCCCCGGCGGCCTGACCGCGGTGACCACGGCCGATGGCCGCTTCACCGCCCTGATGCCGCACCCCGAGCGCGTGTTCCGCAACATCCAGATGAGCTGGACGCCACTCGACAAGAGCGCCTTCAGCCCGTGGATGCAGATCTGGCGCAACGCGCGGCGTTGGGTGGGGTAGGCCAGGGTGAGTCACGTGCTATGGTTAACAGCACTTGTAACAAACTTGATTCAAGGGAGAAGCAAAGCCATGCTGAAAGTGTCAAGCCGGTTGCGCCTCGTATTCCTGGCCGCCTTGCTGGCGGGTGCAGTCACCTCACAGGCGCAGTCGTCCGCCAGCATCGACTTCACGACCATCGGGGCCAGCCCAACAGGGGCACGCTGGCCAACGGCGTGACATGGAGCGTCAGCGGCCCAGGCTTCTGGGAGAGCATCGTTGACGGCGTACACCGGTACCACCACTACACCTTTAACCAGAACCAAACCCAGACGTGAACCTTCGGGGAGGCGGTGGATGTGCGTTTCTCGCTGGCGGGGCTGAATTGCCCCAGCGAGGGCGTTCGCTTCGGCGGCGGCCAAACGGTTGTCGTGGAGTCGCTGGACCCGGTTCATATCTGGGACGAGACGGCGCAGACCGTCAGGCACGGCACGAGCAACACGCCCGCCAATGGCCCCAAAAGCTCCAGCTTCACGGTAAGCGGCGCCACGAGCTTGACGTTGACCGGTGTCAACGCTAACTGCCGACGCGGCCTGATCGCCTTGAGCGTCACGCGGCCTGCTGTGGGCGCTGCCGCGGTACAACCTGTGCCGGTTGACAACCCATGGGCCTTGCTGACGCTTTCCGTGGCGCTGGCCGGCGCGGCCGCTGTCGTGAGGCGGAGAAACCGCAGCAAAGCTGATGAGTGACTCTAATCCTGCCGGAAGCGTGGACCAACGGCGGATACCACAGCCGTTGAGACTCAAACACGCGTCAGCAGCAGCAGCGCCATGTAGCTGAAGTACGCCGCCACGAAGCCCAGGCCCTCGGTGCGCGTGATCATGTGGCCGCTGCGGAACACCGGCAGGCACACCATGGCCACAGCGGCGGCCACCGGCAGGTCGATGAACAGCAGCTCGCGGCTCACGTCGATGGCGCGCGGCGACACCAGCATCACCGTGCCCAGGATGGCCAGGATGTTGTAGACGGCGCTGCCCAGCAGGTTGCCGATGGCCACGTCGCGTTCGCCGCGCAGCGTGGCCACCACGGTGGTGACCAGCTCGGGCGACGAGGTGCCGAGCGCGACGATGGTCAGGCCGATCACCGCGTCCGACACGCCGAAGCGCGCCGCCAGCGCCGAGGCACCGTCCACCAGCAGTTCGGCACCGTAGATGGTGAGCGTGATCGACACCGCCAGCAGCAGGCCCTGCCGGATGAACTGCTGCCGGCGCTCGGCCAGCGGCGGCAGCGGCTCGGCGTATTCCTCCAGAAACTCGTCGGCCACCAGGCGCCGGTCGCGCCGGCTCGACTGCACGATGAGCGCGGTGTAGAACACGGCGGCCAGCACCAGCAACGCGCCCTCGGTGCGCGTCAGCACGCCGTCGATCGACATGATGATCAGCGCCAGTGCGGCGCCGATCATGGCCGGCACCTCCAGCCGCAGGCTGTAGGGCTGGATCGGCAGCGGCTGGATGGCCGCCGACAGGCCCAACACTAGCAGCAGCACCATGATGTTGGCGCCGGCCACGTTGCCCACCGCCAGCGCGCCCTTGCCCTCGGCGGCGGCGGTGATGCCCACCGCCAGCTCGGGCAGGCTGGTGCCGATGGCCACCACCGTGAGCCCGATGACGATGGGGCTGATGCGCAGCATATGGGCAATGCGCGTGGCGCTTTTCAGCAGCAGCTCGGCGCCCAGCACCACCACCGCCAGACCGCCCAGTAACACCAGCGCCGGGTGCAGCGCCGTCATGCAGCGCTTGCCTTCGGCGCGCTGGGCGCCGCGGCGCTCGCGCGGTGGCGCCGCCAGGCCTTTTCCAGCTCGACGGCGACGAACACCAGCGCAGCCAGCGCGATGCACAGGCCCAGCTCCCAGGCCGGCAGCGGCTGGGTCTTGAAGATCGGGTTGAGCCAGGGCACGTAGATGGTGGACATCTGCAGCGCGAACGTCAGCAGCACGGCGCCCAGCAGCGGCTTGTTGCTGAACAGGCCGATGGTGAAGAGCGAATCGTTCTCCGACCGGATGGCCAGCACCAGCGCCATCTGGGCCAGCGTCAGCACGGTGAACACCATGGTCTGCCAGTGCGTGTCGCCACTCTGGATGGCCCAGTGCTGCACGCCCAGGCACAGCGCCGCCAGCAGCAGCCCGATCCGCACGATGCTCCAGCCCAGGCCCTGCGCGAACAGGCTTTCCTGCGGCGGGCGCGGCGGGCGCCGCATGATGCCGCGCTCGGCTGGTTCGGCGGCCAGCGCCAGGCCGGGCAGGCCGTCGGTCACCAGGTTGACCCACAGGATGTGGATCGGCAGCAGCGGCATCGGCAGGCCGAACAGCGGCGCCGCCGACAGCGTCAGCACCTCGGCCGAGTTGCCCGTCATGGCGTAGCGCACGAACTTGCGAATGTTGTCGTAGATGCGCCGGCCCTCGCGCACCGCGCCGACGATGGTGGCGAAGTTGTCGTCCAGCAGCACCAGCGCCGAGGCCTCGCGCGCCACGTCGGTGCCGCCCTTGCCCATGGCCACGCCGATGTCGGCCGCCTTCAGCGCCGGGGCGTCGTTCACGCCGTCGCCCGTCATGGCGACGAACTGGCCGTGCGACTGCAGCGCCTGCACGATGCGGATCTTCTGCGCCGGATCGACCCGGGCATAGACGCGCACATCGAGCACGCGGGCCTTCAGCGCCGCGTCGTCCAGCTCGGTCAGTTCGGCGCCGGTGATGACATTGGCGGCGTCATTGGCCACGATGCCCAGCCGCTGGGCGATGGCCAGCGCCGTGGCCGGGTGGTCGCCGGTGATCATCACCGGGCGGATGCCGGCGCTGATGCAATCGCGCACCGCGGCGGCGGCTTCCTCGCGCGGCGGGTCGATCAGGCCGATCAGGCCGATCAGCGCCAGTTCGCTTTCGATGGCCTCCACGTCCGGCTCGGCCGGCAGCTGCGGCCAGGCGCGGCTGGCGAAGGCCATCACGCGCAGGCCCTGCGCGGCCAGGCGCTCGGCCTCGGCCAGCACGGCGGCCTGGTCGAGCGGCCGCCGCCCCTCGGGCGACCAGTGTGCGCTGCAGCGCGGCAGCACGCTTTCGGGGGCGCCCTTGGTGAAGGCCTCGAACACCGCACCGTCGCGGTGAAAGGTGGTCATGCGCTTGCGGTCCGAGTCGAACGGGAGCTCGCGCACGCGGGGCGTTTCTTCTTCCAGCTCGGGCTTCAGCAGGTCGGCCTGCGCGGCCACGGCCGTCAGCGCGGTCTCGGTCGGGTCGCCTTGCCAGACGATGTGGCCCTTGTCGTCGCAATCGCCGCTGGGGCAGGCGTCGTTGCACAGCGCGGCGGCGCGCAGCAGCTGCAGGTGGTGCGGGCTGGGCGCGGTCTGCTCGGCCTCGACCTTGGCCGGGTGCCAGGGCTGGCCGGCGGCCAACACCAGCTCGGCGTGCATGCGGTTCTGCGTCAACGTGCCGGTCTTGTCGGAGCAGATCACGCTGACGGAGCCGAGCGTCTCCACCGCCGGCAGGCGGCGGATCAGCGCGTTGAAATCCGCCATGCGCTTGGCGCCCACGGCCAGCAGCACGGTGACGACGGCCGGCAACGCCTCGGGAATCGCCGCCACGGCCAGGCTGATGGCGGTGAGCAGCATCAGCAGCCACGGCTCGCCGCGCAGCAGGCCGAAGGCGAACAGGCCGACGCAGATCAGCAGCACGATCAGCGACAGCTGCTTCGAGAAGCGCGCCAGCCGCAGCTGCAGCGGCGTGCTGCGGTCCATGGCGTCGTTCAGCAGGCCGGCCACCTTGCCCAGCTCGGTGCCCATGCCGGTGGCCACCACCACGCCGCGCGCGCGGCCGTTGGTCACCGTGGTGCCCTTGAAGCCGAGGTTGACGCGATCACCCAGCGCCAGGTTGTCGCCAACCAAGGCCTCGGTGCGCTTCTCGATGGTGACCGATTCGCCCGTCAGCGTAGATTCATCGACCTTGAGCTGCGCCGCCTCCAGCAGGCGCAGGTCGGCCGGTATCTGGTTGCCCGCCTCCAGCAGCACGATGTCGCCGGGCACCAGCTTGCTGGCCGGCACAGGTTGCGGCTGGCCGCCCCGCAGCACCTGCGCCTGGGCCGCCGCCAGCTGGCGCAGCGCGGCAATCGCCTGGTCGGCGCGGCGCGCCTGGGTGAAGCCGATCACCGCGTTGAGCACCAGGATGACGACGATGACCAGCGTGTCGACCCATTCGCCCAGCACGCCCGACACCACGGCTGCCGCCAGCAGCACGCCGATCATGAAATCCTTGAACTGATCGAGCAGCAGCGCCGGCCAGGGGCGCGCCTGCTGCGTGGCCAGTTCGTTGGCGCCGTGCGCGGTCAGCCGGCGCGCGGCTTCTTCGGGGGTCAGCCCGCTGGCGGGGTCGGTGCGCTGCGCCTGCAGCACCTGGGTGCCGGTGCGCAGGTGCCAATCGGATGGGGGAGGGGGCGGATGGTTCAGTCGCTTCAGCCATCGGTGTTCATGCGGGTGAAGGCCCATTGTGCAGAGCGCCCATGACAGGCTGTCTGACCTAGCCCAAGGTGCCGCCGGCCCTGTGCGGGCCAGCGCCGCGCGTCAGCGGTCCTGCGGCGGCTTCACCAGCAGCACCGGCACGGGCGACTCGTCGATCAGCTTGCGCGAGGTCGACGCGCCCTCGATCAGCCGGCGCCAGGGACCCAGCGCGCGCGAGCCCATCAGCACCATGTCGCAGTGGTGCAGCTCGATCAGTTCCAGCAGCGAATTCACCGGCTCGCCGCTGGCCACGGCGGTCTCGAAGGGGACGCCGGCCTCGGTCAGCAGGCGGGCCGAGGGCGCGATCAGGTCTTCACCGGCCTCGTAGGCGGCGTTCTCGATCAGCGCCGGATCCTGCGCGGTGACGATCTCGTAGAACGTGGCCTGCTCCTGCACGTTCACCAGCACGAAGCTGGCCTTCAGGCCTTCGCGCACCAGTTGCAACGCAAAGCGGGTTTCGTGCAGGGACAGGTCGGTACCGTCGACGGGGAGCAGGATTTTCATCAAATCGATCCGTTTACTATGGAAACAATAGCTGGTTGCGCAGTATATACGGCGCCAAAGCCCGTTTTCAGTCGGAAAATGCCGCGGGCGCCGGCCTGGTGCGGTAGAAGCGCAGCGCATGCTCGGCCGCCTCGCGTGCGCCTTGCTGCATCACGCCGCGCTTGATCTTGCCGACCACGTGCATCTCGCACGGCTTGCAGTCGAAGCGCAGGGTGAGTTTTCCTTGCCGTTCACCAGCTGCAGCGGCTCGGCCTTCACCGTGCCCTTCACGCCGATCACGCCCTTGGCCTGCTTGGGGCACAGGCTTAAAGAGAAACGCACGCAGTGCTTGGTGATCATCAGGCTGACTTCGCCTTCTTCCTCGTGGCTTTCGTAGGCGGCGTCGATCACCTTCACGCCGTGCTGCGCATAGAAGTCGCGCGCGGCGTGGTTGAAGACGTTGGCGAGGTACGTGAGCGAATCCTCGGGGTAGGGCGCGGGCGGCTGCACCGGCTCGGCACGCGGCAGGCGCTGCCAGGCGGCCGCGCGGGCGGCTTCGAGCGCGGCGATGGCATCGCGCCGCAGCGCGTTGGCCACGCTGGCGGGCACGAACCAGGGGCGGGGCACATCGAGCACGATGTCGATGGGCGTGAAGATGGTTTCGCCCAGCTTGGCGAGCGATTCGCGCAGCTTGGCGTCGTTGTTTGCTTCATCTTTGGGAGCGGCGTGCGCAAGCTGGGTCTGCGCCGAGGCCGCATTTCCATCTTCATCGGTGACGCACAGCTGCAGGCCATCGGCGGTTTCCGACAGCTTCAGCCACACGCCGATGCGCCGGTCGGCGGACTTCTTTTCCAGCGTGCGCGCCCAGTCCATGCTGCGGTTGCGGTTGATCACCGTGCCCTGGCGCAGGTCGTGCAGTTGCGCCATCGGGTCTTTGGGGAACACGCGCCAAGCGCCATCACCCAGGTCTTCCACGCGGTTGCTCTGCGCGCCGACCAGTTCCTTCTGCGCGTCCCAGTAGCACAGGCCGTCGCCGTTCGACAGCTGCAGCGCTGCATCGTCGGCCATCAGCTCGAAGAGGTCGCTGCCCACGCGGGTGACGAAGCCGATGGGCTGGCCCGGGTTCTTGGGCGTGTCGAAGGCGCCGATGTCGTCCTTCCTGCCATTGACGAAGTAGTCGGTGAACTCGCGGTTGAAGTTCTGGTTCGGGTCGGGTGTGAAGGTGAAGGTGCAGCGGCCCGAAGATGCGCGCGTCAGTTCCGGTCGCTCGTCCAGGATCTCGTCGAACAGCCGGCGGTAATGGGCGGTGATGTTCTTCACGTAGCCCATGTCCTTGTAGCGGCCCTCGATCTTGAAGCTGCGCACGCCGGCGTCGATCAACGGCCTTAAGTTGAAGGACTGGTTGTTGTCCTTCATGCTCAGCACGTGCGCGTCGTGCGCCACGAAGCGGCCTTGCGCGTCCAGCACCTGATACGGCAGGCGGCAGGCCTGCGAGCAGTCGCCGCGGTTGGCGCTGCGGCCGGTGTGCGCATGGCTGATGTAGCACTGGCCGCTGTAGGCCACGCACAGCGCGCCGTGGATGAAGAATTCGAGCGTGCAGCGCGCCGGGTCGGTGGCGGCGCCCAATGCGTCACGGATGGCGGCGATCTCTTGCAGATCCAGTTCGCGCGCCAGCACGATCTGCGACAGGCCCGCGTCCTGCAGAAAACGCGCCTTCTCGGGCGTGCGGATGTCGGTCTGCGTGCTGGCGTGCAACTGGATGGGGGCAGGTCGAGTTGCAGCAGCCCCATGTCCTGGATGATCAGCGCGTCGGCGCCGGCTTCGTACAGCTGCCAGGCCAGTTGGCGCGCGGGCTCCAGCTCGTCGTCGCGCAGGATGGTGTTGAGCGTGACGAAGATGCGCGCGTCGAAGCGGTGCGCGTGGCGGCACAGGCGCTCGATGTCGGCCAGCGCGTTGCCCGCGCTGGCGCGCGCGCCGAAGCCGGGGCCGCCGATGTAGACGGCATCGGCACCGTGGTTGACGGCCTCGATGCCGATGTCGGCGTCGCGCGCGGGGCTGAGCAGTTCAAGCTGGTGGGGCAGGGGCATGGTGCCGATTATCGGTCAAATCGGGCTTGGGCGCTTGTATGGCAAGCGCGGGCTGCTATTTAATAAATAGCAATCTGGCCCGGTGCTCTGTGGGAGCGGGCTTGCCCGCGATGGCGGCCTCGGGTGTGGCGCAGCGCCCCATCGCGGGCAAGCCCGCTCCCACAGGATGGGGCCAGATTCAGCGCTGCGGGTTGCCGCCCGAGAATTCACCAGCGGCGGGCATCTGCGTGGGTGCCGCGCGCGGCGCCTCGGCCGCCGGGCTGGCGGAGGCGGGTACGTCGGGCCGGCCAGCCTGCGGCTCGCGCGTGGCCTTGGCCAGCAGCGGCGCGCAGTTTTCATCATCCTCGGCACCGGGCACGGTGATGGGCACCAGCACCAGCGCCCCCGGCGCGGCGGCCAGCGCGGCCACGGCGGCGGCGGCGCGCACGATCAGCGGGCCGGGCTTGACGCCCACGTGCGGCTTGGCGAACGGCCCGCGCACTTCCAGCGGCGTGCGCAGCGAGAAGAACTTCAGCTCGTACGCCTTCGGATCGATGTCGATGTCGAACTGCTCGCGCCGCATGTCGGCGCTGCCGGTGACCTCGATCAGCGCCTCTTCGGTGTTGACCTTCACGTTCTGCATGTAGGCCACGCCGTCGCGGATGGGCACGTCGGCGATGGCGCAGCGCAGGCGAACTTCCTTGTCCTGGCCGAACAGCTTGGTGACGATGACGCTGCCCAGGTTCAGGCCCGCCATGTCGAGCAGCAGCGAACTCATCACGCCTTCGCGCACGTACAGCCTGGCCTCGCCATTGGCGGTGGCCAGGATCTGCGCCACCGACTGGCCGCGCCCGTCGAGCGCGATGCCGCCATCCACGCTGCCCAGGCTTTTCTTCATCAGCTCGATCTTGGGGAACAGCGCCGACAGGTGCAGGCCCTGCACGTCGCCGCGCAGCGACACCTGCATGGGCTTGGCGCGCGAATTCAGCAGCACCTGCGTGGTGAAGCGGCCCTTGGCGACGCCGAAGTCGAGCGGCGCCAGCTTGAGCTGGCCATTGTCCAGCACGGCATGCACCTTCAGACTGTCCAGCGGCACGGCCTCGGGGCGCTCGATGCGCTGGCCGGCGTATTCGAGGTCCAGGTCCATCCTGGCCCAGCGCGAAGTGTCGAAGGGGTCGTCGGGCAGCACCTTGCCGGGGCGCGGCTTCTTGTCGGGTTTGTTCGATTGGGCGCCGACCACCGGGCCCAGATCAGCCAGGCGAAGTAGTTTCGACTGCATCTTGCCCTTGAGC
Source organism: Ottowia beijingensis (assembly GCF_013423955.1). GTDB lineage: Bacteria > Pseudomonadota > Gammaproteobacteria > Burkholderiales > Burkholderiaceae_C > Ottowia > Ottowia beijingensis. The sequence goes on from NZ_JACCKX010000001.1 coordinate 3,786,548, forward strand.
TGCGGGCGCGGCTGGCCCGAGGTGTAGGTCACGCTGCCGGCCAAGTCGCTCTTGCCGACCGTGCCGCTGAAGTCGTTGTAGGCCCACACGGCGCGCTCGGGCTCCAGCGTGCCGATCAGGTGCCCCTGGGTCTGGAACGGCGGCGTATCGGGCAGCACGATGCCGGTGAGGTCGAACAGGTCCGCCAGGCTGCCGCCCTTGAGCGTGACCTGGAAGTCCACGCCCGACAGATCGCGCGGGTTGGCGATGCTGCCCTCGGCCGTGGCGCCCAGGCGGCCGGCGCGGGCGTCGAGCTTGAGCGGGTAGTCGAGCTGTTCCTCGCGCAGCGACAGCAGCCCGCCCGCCTTGCCGCTGCCGCGCACTTCGGCCTTGTCGTGCCAGCCCGAGAACTCGAAGCCGATGCGGTAGCGGCCGTCCTCGGTCTGGTCGGCGGGCAGGGTGTCGACGGTGCTGGCGATGCTGAGCTTGCGCACCGTGTCGTCGTAGCCGAGCTGGCCCTTGGCCAGGAACAGGCGGCCCAGGCTGACGCGCCAGCGCTTGGCCGGGTCGGCGTTGGGGTCGCGGTGGAAGTCGATGGTCCAGTTGTTGTCGCCCTGGGCTTCGGAGGCGCGCTCCATCCGCACGTCGGGCTCGGTCAGGGCCACGCTGCGGATGTCGATGCGGCGCGCCAGCAGCGGCAGCAGGGCGATGTCGGCCGAGGCGCGGGCGATCTGCGCGAAGTGCGGGCCCTTGGCGGCAAAGCCGGGCGGGTTGCCGATGAGCACATCGTCGGCGTGCACGATCGGCGTGGGGATCCAGCGGCGCCAGCCGCTCTCCATCTGCTGCGGCCATTGCCAGTCGATGTCGAGCGGGCCGCGGATGGCGAACTCGCGGCCGATGGCCTGGCTGACCTTTTCCGACACCCAGTCGCGCGAGCGGTTCCAGTCGTTCCAGGTCAGCCACGCCAGCCCGGCGGCCAGCACCAGCAGCAGCGCGGCCAGCCCGCCCAGCACCCAGCGCAGGGCCGAAGGGCGGGCGGTGGCGGCTTGCGTGGGCGAGGAGGTCATCGGATGTCTGCGAAGTCGGCCGGGCCGACGGGTGGGCGGCCCCGCTTTCGGGCCGCGTTCGCATTCATGCTAGCCACGCCGGCGGCGCCTGTGTGGCTAAGATCGCCGCTTTCGCCATCCTCCTACACCGCCTTGCGCCGGCGCCCGGCGCGGCGCGAATGCTTGTCCGACATGGCCGCCACCCAGCCCCGCTTCGACGCCATCGACGCCCTGCGCGGCGCGGCCATGCTGTGGATGACGGCCTACCACTTCGCGTTCGACCTCAACCACTTCGGTCACATCCGGCAGAACTTCTACGAAGACCCGGTGTGGACCTGGCAGCGCACCGGCATCGTCAGCCTGTTTCTGCTGTGTGCCGGCATGGGGCAGGTGGTGGCGGTGCAGCGGGGCCAGAGCTGGCCGCGCTTTGCGCGTCGCTGGGTGCAGGTGGCGGGGTGCGCGGCGCTGGTGTCGCTGGGGTCGCTGTGGATGTTTCCGCGCAGCTGGATCAGCTTTGGCGTGCTGCACGGCATGGCGGTGATGCTGGTCGTCACGCGCTGGGCGCTGGTGCGCGGCTGGCTGCGCGGCGCCGTGCCCTGGCTGGCGGGCGCGGCGCTGATCGCGGCGGCGCCGCTGCTGGGAGCAGCGCTGCGCACGCAGGCGCCAGCGGCAATGGCGGCGGCCTTCGACAGCCGCTGGCTCAACTGGCTGGGCGTGGTCACCCTGAAGCCGCCCACCGAGGACTGGGTGCCGCTGCTGCCCTGGCTGGGCGTGATGTGGCTGGGCGTGGGCCTGATGCAATGGCCCACGGGACGCGGCTGGCTGGCGCGCCCGCCCGGCGCCGTAGGCCGCGCGCTGGCGCCGCTGGGGCGCTGGAGCCTGAGCTACTACATGCTGCACCAGCCGGTGCTGATCGGCGCGCTGATGGCCTGGGCGGCGCTGCGTTGAGTTTGGCAAGCCCCAAATCAGGCGATAGCCATTTGGTGCGGGATAGCGGTTAAGAAAAAGGAGCTGCTGGCGCCCAGTGGATGGGCGCTGAATCCTTGTTTGATAGACCAAAAAATTTGAAAGGTCCCTCCCCCGGTTGGCCTGCGGACTGATGCGGTGGGCTTTCAAGGCCATGACAAATGACCGCGGCTGGCGCCGCATGACAAATGACAAAGGCGCCATCTGTCATTGAAGCGCAGCGAAGTCATTGGTCATTTGTCATTCTTGAACCCGACCGCGCGCCCATGAAAAAGCGGGCAGCCCCGTGAGAGGGACTGCCCGCCGAGGCGGTGGCGCCGGCCTGGCTTATTCGACCTTGGCCTTGGCGCGCAGGTCTTCCTGGAACTTCACCAGCTTCTGCTGCTGCAGCTGCTGCACGATCTGCGGCTTGACCTGCTCGAAGCTGGGCAGCTCGGGCGCCTTGGCGTCGCGCACGTCGTCGACGCGGATGATGTGGTAGCCGAACTGCGACTTCACCGGCGCGTCGCTCAGCTGGCCCTTGTTCAGCTTCTTCAGTGCGTCAGCGAACTCGGGCACGTAGCCGGAGGGGTTGGCCCAGCCCAGGTCGCCGCCCTGGGCGCCGGAGCCGGGATCCTTCGACTGCTTCTTGGCGATGTCCTCGAACTTGCCGCCCTTCTTGAGCTGGGCAATGATGGCCTTGGCCTCGTCTTCCTTCTCGACCAGGATGTGGCGGGCCTTGTACTCCTTGGCGCCGGCGGCCGGCGCCTGGCTGCCGACCACGCGGTCGTACTCGGCCTTGGCTTCCTCGTCGGTGACCTTGTTCTTGGCCTGGTAGTCGGCGAACAGCTCGTTGATCAGCACGCTCTGGCGCGCCAGTTCCATCTTGGCGCGGAAGTCGGGCGAGGCCTCCAGGCCGCGGCGCTGTGCCTCCTGCATGAAGATTTCGCGCGCGATCACTTCCTCGCGCAGCTGCTTGTCCACCTCGGGCGGCACGGGCTGGCCGGTGCGGGCGGCCTGGGCCTTGATCTGCTCGGCCAGCGCGTCCAGGCGCGCCTTGGGCACCGGTTTGCCGTTGACGATGGCGATGTTCTGCGCCATGGCGGGCAGCGCCAGGGTGCCGGCCAACATTGCCGCGGCGGTGGCGGCCAGAAGCTGTTTTTTCATGATGTCTGACAAAGGAAAAGCCCGTGAAAGGGCCGGGATGAAAAGCGCGTGAAGGCGGTTTGGAGCCGGGCAGGGCCGGCCAGGTTCATCAGCGGGTTTCGATGGCGAGGGCGTGCACGCCGTCATCGTCGATGAATTTTGCAGCGCATCATATACGAGGCGGTGCCGCGCCACGCGGGGTTGGCCTTCGAACAATGGTGACGAAATGCGCACCCGGAAATGGGTGCCGAAGCCGGTGCCGTTGGCACCGGCGTGGCCGGCGTGCTGCCAGCTTTCGTCCAGCACTTCGAGCTCGGTGGGTTGCAGCTGCTGGCGCAGGTGTTCGGCCATGCGGTCGGCCAGGGCGGTGCTCATGTGGAACCTCCGGGGGCAGTTCGGCGCCGGGTTCGTCCTTCAGGTGGCGCGCCACGTACAGGCCCTGGCCGATGATGAAGGCGACCGGGAACACGTAGCCCCACAGCTTGAAGTTGGCCCAGGCGTCGGTGCTGAAGTAGGCCGCCACGTAACCGTTGATGGCGGCCATGAACAGGCAGTAACCGATCCAGGCGATGGTGAGCCGGTGCCACACGCCGTCGGGCAGGCTGAGCTGGCTGCCCAGCATCATCTTCAGGAAGTTCCTGTGGAACACCCACAGCGCCACGGCCAGCGCGACAGCCATGGCCACGTAGAGCACGGTGGGCTTCCACTTGATGAAGCGCTCGTCCTGCAGGAACAGGGTGAGTGCGCCAAACACCAGGATCAGGGCCAGCGTGGCCTTGTGCATGGTGGTCAGCTTCTTGTCGATGACATAGATGATGCCCATCTGCACCACGGTGGCGGCCATCAGCACGGCGGTGCCGACGTAGATGCCGTACAGCTTGTAGGCACCGAAGAACAGCAGGATGGGCAGGAAGTCGAGCAATAGCTTCATGGCGGGGAGTGTATGCGGGGTCGAATGGCCGCGAAGCAGGCCACGCGGGAACGCCGTCGCTGGGGTTTCCCGGCCACCAGCGTTGTCCCCTCAGGGGGAAGGCGCCGAAGGCGACTCAGGGGAGCCTGGAACTCCAGCGAAGCGGAGTTCATGCAGTAGCGCAGGCCGGTGGGCGCGGGGCCGTCGGGGAACACGTGGCCCAGGTGTGCGCCGCAGTTGGCGCACACGGTCTCGACGCGCACCATGCCGTGGCTCAAGTCGCGCCGCTCCTCGATGGCACCAGGAATCGCCAGCGAGAAGCTCGGCCAGCCGCAGCCGGCGTCGAACTTGGTGCCGGATTCGAACAGCTTGCTGCCGCAGCAGATGCAGTGGTAGCTGCCGTCGGCCCAGTGCTGTTCGTACTTGCCGGTGTAGGGGCGCTCGGTGGCGGCCTGGCGGGTGACCTGGTAGGCCACCGGCTCGGCCCCTTTTTCAGCCAGCAGGGCGCGCCATTCGTCGTCGGTTTTCTGGATCGGGTGGGTCATGAGGAGCAACTGATCTGGATGTGGGATGCCCAGTCGGGCGGGAAGCCGGCCCATTCGGGGTGGGCGGCGGGTTCGTCGAAGGGCGCTTCAAGTGCCGCGAGCAGACCTTCGACCATGGAAAAGTCTTTTGTTTCGCCAGCGCGATGGCCTGCTCGGCCAGGTGGTTGCGCAGCACGATGGCGGGGTTGGATTTCAGCATCAAATCGGCATCTGGCGCCCGTCCATCCAGCGCTGATAGCTCTTTATATTGTAGCAAAATGTGATCGATGGCGGCGCGGTCGTGGAACAGGTCGCGCACCGTGTCGGCCGGCGCGCCGGCGGCGTGCTCGGCCAGGCGGCGCCAGAAGATGGTCCAGTCGGTGCGCTCGCGCGTCATCAGCTTGAGCAGTTCGCCCACCAGTGCGCGCGTGCCGTCGCTGGCTTGCGCAAAGCCCAGCTTGGCGGCCATGCGCCGGTCCAGCTCGGCCGGGAAGAGCTGCTTGTACGGCTCCAGCGCGGCCATGGCATCGTCGGGCTCGCCGATCAGCGGCAGCAGGGCCTGGCCCAGGGCGAACAGGTTCCAGTGCGCGATCTGCGGCTGGCGCTGGTAGCTGTAGCGACCGGCGTGGTCGCTGTGGTTGCAGATGTGGGCCGGGTCGAACCCGTCCATGAACTGGAACGGGCCGTAGTCGATGGTCAGGCCCAGGATGCTCATGTTGTCGGTGTTCATCACGCCGTGCATGAAGCCCACGGCCTGCCACTGCGCGACCAGCGCGGCCGTGCGCTGCGTGACGGCGGCCAGCAGTGCCGCATACGGGTTGGCGGCCTCGAGGCAATCGGGATAGAAGTGCTCGATCACGAAGTCGGCCAGGGTCTTCAGCGCCTCGGGCTGCCCATGGTGGCTGAAGTGCTCGAAATGCCCGAAGCGGATGAAGCTGGGCGATGCGCGGGTGACGACGGCGGCGGTTTCGGTCTCCTCGCGCCGCACCGGCTGGTCGGAGCCGGTGATGCACAGCGCCCGCGTGGTGGGAATGCCCAGGCCGTGCATGGCCTCGCTGCACAGGAATTCGCGGATCGACGAACGCAGCACGGCGCGGCCGTCGCCCATGCGGGAATAGGGCGTCAGGCCGCTGCCCTTGAGCTGCAGTTCCCACCACTGGCCATCGGGCGCCTGCACCTCGCCCAGCAGGTGCGCGCGGCCGTCGCCCAGCTGCCCGGCCCAGACGCCGAACTGGTGACCGCTGTACACGCTGGCCAGCGGATCGCTGCCGGCCAGCGGCCGGTTGCCCGAGAACGCCTCCAGCACCGCCTGCGCGCGCCACCAGCCCTCGTCCAGGCCCAGCGCGCGCGCCATCGACTGGCTGCGCGCCACCCAGTACGGCTTGCGCAGCGCCATCGGCGCCAGCCGGGTGTGGAAGGCCGGCCCCAGGCCGGCAAAGCGGTGGCGCCATGGAACGCCCAGTTCGGCCGGGGCGGCGGTCGGCTTCAAATCCTGCATGGCGCCATTGTGTAAGCCCCGCGCGCGACGCGCTGGCGCGGGGGTGGATGGGCCTGCCTGCGAAAGGGTGTGGCGGTCGCGCCCGCGGCAGGCCGGGGTGGGGCGATGAATTAGTATTTCGCCGAGCATCCATCAACCAAGAGGAGAACCTATGCTGGGCCTGATGCAGAACCACCCGCTGCTGATTTCGTCGCTGATCGACTTTGCCGCCAGGCACCACCAGGACGGGCAGGTGGTCTCGCGCCGCGTGGAGGGCGACATCCACCGCTACACCTGGGCCGATGTGCAGAAGCGCGCCAAGCAGGTGGCCAACGGGCTGGACGCGCTGGGCCTGAAGGCGGGCGAGCGCGTCGGCACGCTGGCCTGGAACGGCTATCGGCACCTGGAGCTGTACTTCGGCGTCAGCGGCTCGCAGCGCGTGCTGCACACCATCAACCCGCGCCTGCTGCCCGAGCAGATCGCCTGGATCGTCAACCACGCGGAAGACCAGATCCTGTGCTTCGAGACCAGCTTCCTGCCCATCGTGCAGGGCATCCACGCGCACTGCAAGACCGTCAAGCACTGGATCGCGCTGTGCGACGAGGACAAGCTGCCGAAGGACACCGGCATCCCCAACCTGATGAGCTACGAGGCCTGGATCGGCAAGCAATCCACCGACTACACCTGGCCGGTGTTCGACGAGAACACGGCCTCCAGCATGTGCTACACCAGCGGCACCACGGGCCACCCCAAGGCGGCGCTGTACAGCCACCGCTCGACGGTGCTGCACGCCTACGCCGCCGCGCTGCCCGACGTGATGGGCCTGTCGGCGCGCGATTCGGCGCTGCCGGTGGTGCCGATGTTCCACGTCAACGCCTGGGGCCTGCCGTATTCGGCGGCCATGGTGGGCTGCAAGCTGGTGTTCCCGGCCCGGCGCTCGACGGCAAATCGGTCTACGAACTGATGGAAGGCGAGAAGGTCACCTTCGCCGCCGGCGTGCCGACGGTGTGGCAGATGCTGCTGGGCCACGTGGCGCAGAACAAGCTGAAGTTCTCCACCCTCAAGCGCACCGTCATCGGCGGCTCGGCCTGCCCGCCGGCGATGATCGACACCTTCCGCAACGACTACGGCGTGGACGTGCTGCACGCCTGGGGCATGACCGAGATGAGCCCGCTGGGCACGCTGTGCACGCTGAAGGAAAAGCACCGCGAGCTGCCGGAAGACCAGCAGATGGCGCTGCGCCTCAAGCAGGGCCGCGCGATCTTCGGCGTCGACATGAAGATCGTCGGCGCCAACGGCGAGGAGCTGCCGTGGGACGGCAGGACCTATGGCGACCTGTACGTGAAGGGCTCGTGGATTCTCGACAAGTACTTCAAGGGCGAGGGCGGCGACCCGCTGCGCGACGGCTGGTTCCCCACCGGCGACGTGGCCACCATCGATGCCGATGGCTTCATGCAGATCACCGACCGCAGCAAGGACGTGATCAAGTCGGGCGGCGAATGGATCAGCTCGATCGACATCGAGAACACCGCCATGGCGCACCCGGCCGTGGCCATGGCCGCCTGCGTCGGCATGCCGCACCCCAAGTGGGACGAGCGCCCCATCGTGGTGGTCACGCTCAAGCCCGGCGCCGAGGTGACGCGCGACGAACTGCTGGCCTTCTACGAAGGCAAGGTGGCGAAATGGCAGGTGCCGGACGACGTGGTCTTCGTCGACTCGATCCCCATCGGCGCCACCGGCAAGATGCTCAAGACCAAGCTGCGCGAGCAGCTCAAGGACTACAAGCTGCCGACGGCTTGACCTTCGTCAAGCGGCTGTCGCGCGGCCGGAGGCACCTGCGCGACAGCCCATCCGGAGAAACCCGGCTGCAAGAAATGGAGCGGGCGGATACGCTGCGGCACGTCGCTTTAGCCACATCCAACCAGGAGACCAGACGATGAAGTTCGCAGTCAAGATGCTCGCCGGTGCCGCCATGGCCACCCTGCTGTTCAGTGCCCACGCGCAGAAAGGCGAGACCGTCAAGATCGCCCTGATCGACCCGCAGACCGGCCTGATGGGCCCGCTGGGCACCAACCAGATGCGCAGCTGGCAGTACATGGCCGAGGAGTTCAGCAAGAACAACCCGGCCGGCGTCAAGTTCGAGATCGTCGCCTTCGACAACAAGCTCAGCCCGGCCGAAAGCGCTACCGCGCTCAAGGCCGCCATCGACCAGGGCATCCGCTACGTGGCACAGGGCAATGGCTCGGCGGTGCTGGCGGCGTTGGTGGACGGCATCTCCAAGCACAACGACCGCAACCCGGGCAAGGAGGTCATGCTGCTGAACTACGCCGCGGTCGACCCCGACTTCACCAACAGCAAGTGCAACTACTGGCACTTCCGCTTCGACGCCGACACGACAATGAAGATGGAAGCGCTGACGACTTTCATGAAGGACCAGAAGGACGTTCACAAGGTCTTTCTGCTGAACCAGAACTATTCGCACGGCCACCAGGTCGCCAAGTTCGCCAAGGAAGGCCTGGCGCGCAAGCGTCCCGACGTGCAGATCGTGGGCGAAGACCTGCACCCGCTGGGCCAGGTGCGCGACTTCGCGCCCTACGTGGCCAAGATCAAGGCGTCGGGTGCCGACACGGTGATCACCGGCAACTGGGGGTCCGACCTGGCGCTGCTGATCAAGGCTGCCAAGGAAGGTGGCTATGACGGCAAGTTCTTCACCTATTACACCGGCGTCACCGGCACGCCCACCGCACTGGGCAACACCGGCGAGGGCAAGGTCTATCAGGTGGCCTACTCGCACTACCACATGCCCGGTGAGATGGCCAAGTGGATGCAGGGCTTCAAGGCCAAGTTCAAGGACGACTTCTTCACCGGCGCCGTGGCGCACGCGTTCAGCGGCCTGAGCCAGGCCATGGCCAACGCCAAGTCGACCGACCCGGTCAAGGTGGCCAAGGCCTTCGAGGGCCTGAAGTACAAGAGCTTCAGTGGCGAGGTCGAGATGCGCAAGGCCGACCACCAGCTGCAGCAGCCGCTGTACATCACCCGCTGGCAGAAGGCCGATGCCAAGCACGCCTACAGCCCGGAGAACACCGGCATGACCCTGGTGCCGGTGGCCGAGTATCCGAACTACGTCTCCAGCACGCCCACCTCGTGCGCCATGAAGCGCCCGTCCTGAGCGGGGACGGTCCCGGCGCATGAGGCGCTTCGCGCGGGGGCTGCGTGCCCTGCCCACCGGCCGGCGCCATGCCGGCCGTGCGCGAGCCCGCGCGCACCGTGCCCGCCGCCGGGCTCGAAGCGTCAGCAGGGACAGCCTTTACGGGCTTATAGGGGTATCTGCCTCCAGCGCTTGATTGACGGGCGCTGGCGGGCAGGCACAAGGGGAGTATGCAATCACGCCGCACCCGCAACGGGTTTCGGCGCTGACGGCCTGTCCAGCAGGCTGGTTTCGGGATCATCAACCAAGGGTTCGATCGATGGAGTTCTTCATCATCTCCATGCTCAACGGCCTGAGCTATGGGTTGTTGCTGTTCATGCTCAGCTCGGGTCTGACGCTGATCTTCAGCATGATGGGCGTGCTGAATTTCGCGCACGCCAGCTTCTACATGGTGGGCGCCTACATCGGCTACACGCTGGCGGGCGTCATCGGCTTCTGGCCGGCGCTGGTGCTGTCGCCCATCCTGGTCGCCATCCTGGGCGCGCTGTTCGAGAAGTACAGCCTGCGCAAGGTGCACAAGTTCGGGCATGTGCCGGAGCTGCTGGTCACCTTCGGCCTGTCGTACATCCTTCTCGAGGTGGTGCAGCTCATCTGGGGCCGCCCGGCGGTCGACTTCCGGCCGCCCGAGGTGCTGCGCGGCCCGGCCTTCACGCTGATCAACCATTCGGTCGAAGGCATGCGCTTCGTCTGGGGCGCGGCGCCCGACGGCGCCTGCCGCGCGGCCGACGCCGCGGTGCGCGTGGTGTGCTCGCCGTTCCCGGCCACGCGGGCGCTGATGATGGTGGTGGCCGTGCTCATGCTGGTCGGCATCTGGCTGCTGCTCACGCGCACGCGCATCGGCTACATCATCCAGGCCGCGCTGACGCACCCCGAGATGGTGGAAGCACTGGGGCACAACGTGCCACGGGTGTTCATGCTGGTGTTCGGCGCCGGCACCGGGCTGGCGGCGCTGGCCGGCGTCATCGGCGGCAGCACCTTCGTCACCGAGCCGGCCATGGCGGCCACCGTAGGCGCCATCATCTTCGTGGTGGTGGTGGTCGGCGGCATGGGCTCGCTGGCCGGCGCCTTCGTGGCCTCGATCCTGATCGGCGTGATCCAGACCTTCGCCGTGGCCTTCGACTATTCGCTCATCACCCTGGCGGGGCAACTGGGCATCCAGCTCAGCGATGCGGCGCGCGAGAACTCGCTCGTCAAGCTCACGGTGTCGCAGGTGGCGCCGATCCTGCCGTACCTGTTCCTGGTGCTGATCCTGATCTTCCGCCCGCGCGGACTGCTGGGCGCACGGGAGACCTGAACCATGAACACCTCCACATTGCCTGCCGTGCCCGCGCGGCTCAGCACCGCCCGCCTGCTGATCTGGGGCGGCTTCGCGCTCGTGCTGATCGTGGCGCCGCTGCTGTTCACCAGCAACCTGTCCATCACCATGCTGGCGCAGATGGGCATCGCCATCATCGCCTGCCTGTCCTACAACATCCTGCTGGGGCAGGGCGGCATGCTCAGCTTCGGGCACGCCGTGTACACCGGCCTGGGCTCGTTCGTGGTCATCCACGTGCTCAATGCCGTTGCCGCCGGGCGCTGGCACATCCCGGTCAGCCTGCTGCCGCTGGTGGGGGCTGGCCGGCCTGTTCTTCGCCATCCTGCTGGGTTACGTGACGACCAAGAAGTCCGGCACCACCTTCGCCATGATCACGCTCGGCATCGGCGAACTGGTGTTCGCCATGTCGCTGATGATCCCGGAGTTCTTCGGCGGCGAGGCCGGCGTGTCGGGCGACCGCGTGGTGGGCGAGCCTGTCATGGGCATCACCTACGGCCCGGCGCGGCAGCTGTACTACCTGATCGCCATCTACACCTTCGTGTGCGTGCTGCTCATGTACGCGTTCACGCAGACGCCGCTGGGCCGCATGCTGAACGCGGTGCGCGACAACCCCGAGCGGGTGGAGTTCATCGGCTACAGCAGCCAGAACGTGCGCTACCTGGCGTTCATCATCGCCGGCTTCTTCGCCGGCATCTCGGGCGGCCTGGCGGCGCTGCACTTCGAGCTGGTCACGGCCGAGGTGGTGGGCGCCAACCGCTCGGGCGCCTACCTTCTGTTCACCTTCCTGGGGGCGCCACCGTCTTTTTCGGCCCCATCATCGGCGCCGTGCTGATGGTGATCGCCTTCGTGCTGCTGTCGGAGCTGACCAAGGCCTGGCTGCTGTACCTGGGCCTGATCTTCGTGTTCATGGTGATGTATGCCCCCGGCGGCATTGCCAGCCTGATCATGATGAACGTGCAGGTGGCGGCGCGCGGCAAGTTCGGCCGCATTGCGCCCAGCCTGGCGCTGATGCTGTTCGCCGGCGTGGTGACGCTGGCCGGCGCCGGCGCGCTGATCGAGATGATCTACAACCTGCAGCTGGGCTCGATGAGCGACGAAGTGCACTTCTTCGGCATGACGCTGCACGCCAAGGACATGGCGCACTGGCTGATCTCCGGCATCCTGTTCGTGGCCGGCGCCCTGGCGCTGGAATGGGCGCGCCGCCGCTACGCCCGCGAGTGGAGCGTGGTGCAGACCGAGATCGAGGAAGAAAACAAGCGCGCGCAGGAGGCGGCCGCATGAACGCCGTGACATCTGCATCCGACTACGCGATCGAACTGCGCGACCTGCGCAAGAGCTTCGGCAAGACCGAGATCATCCGCGGCGCCAACCTGGCGGTGCGCCCGGGCGAGCGCGTGGCCATCATCGGCCCCAACGGCGCCGGCAAGTCCACGCTGTTCAACCTGATCAGCGGGCGCCTCACGCCCTCCAGCGGCGAGGTGCTGCTGAACGGCCAGCGCATCGACGGCAAGAAGCCGTACGAGATCAACCGCATGGGCCTGGCGCGCAGCTTCCAGATCACCAACGTGTTCCCCAAGCTCAGCGTGTTCGAGAACCTGCGCTGCGCGCTGCTGTGGACGATGGGCTACCGCTACACGTTCATGCGCTTCCTGTCGCGGCTGCACGATGCCAACGCGCGCGCCGAGGAACTGCTGCGCATGATCCAGCTGCAGGGCAAGCGCGACGTGCTGGCCGTGAACCTGCCGTATGCCGAGCAGCGCGCACTGGAGATCGGCGTGACCATTGCCGGCGGTGCCGACGTGATCCTGCTGGACGAGCCCACGGCCGGCATGAGCCGTGCCGAAACCAAGCACTTCATCGAGATGATCCGCCAGGTGACCGAAGGCAAGACGCTGCTGACCGTGGAGCACGACATGGGCGTGGTGTTCGGCCTGGCCGACAAGATCGCCGTGGTGGTGTATGGCGAGGTGATCGCCTTCGACACGCCCGAGGCCGTGCGCGCCAACCAGCGCGTGCAGGAGGCGTATCTGGGTTCGTCCGTGGCGGACGCGCAGGCGGCGGGACACTGAGATGAGCGACAACATGCTTCACGTGCACAACCTGCACGCCTACTACGGCAAGAGCCATGTGCTGCACGGCGTCAACTTCGACGTCCGGCCGGGCGAGATCGTGGCCCTGCTGGGGCGCAACGGCTCGGGCCGTTCCACCACCGCCAAGGCCATCATGGGCATGGTGCACTGCGAGGGTTCGATCGAATGGAAGGGCCGCAGCATCCGCGGCCGCAAGACCTACGAGATCGCGCACATGGGCCTGGGCTACGTGCCCGAGGCGCGCGAGGTGTTTCCCAAGCTCACGGTGCACCAGAACCTGCTGCTGGGGCAGAAGGGCGCGGGCAAGAACAGCCGCTGGAGCTTCGACGACATGTACGCCATGTTCCCGCGCCTGAAGGAGCGCGAGCACACCGAGGCGGGCGTGATGTCGGGCGGCGAGCAGCAGATGCTGACGCTGTGCCGCACGCTGATGGGCGACCCCGACCTCATCATCATCGACGAGCCGACCGAGGGCCTGGCGCCCAAGATCGTCGAGCTGGTGGGCGAATACCTCCAGAAACTGAAGGCGCGCGGCATCTCGGTGCTGCTGATCGAGCAGAAGCTGACCATCGCCATGCAGATCTCCGACCGCGCGCTGGTGATGGGCCACGGCAGCATCGTGTTCGACGGCACGCCCGATCAGCTGCGCGCCGACGCGGCCACGCGCAAGGAGTGGCTGGAGGTGTGAGGCGGTTGGCCTGGCACCTGCTTGCTTGATTATTGATAGCTGCCGGCGCTTGCCACATAAGCGCTGCGGCCTGTTTTTGCTTGAAATGCACTGCCTCGGCTTCGGCCCGCATCGGTCGCGCCGTCACGCCCGGTCGCAGCGCCGGGCGCGCCAGCGCAGCGGTCGTTGCGGCCCGCCGCGTTACCCTTTGTCCCTGCGGCGACAAGACTGTTTGCAGCAACGCCCCGTCATCTTCCAAAATGCACGGGTTATCCCCGCGCGCGGATCAGGCCTGATCCGCGCCTCACAACAAGCAGGAGCCATTGCCCATGACCGCCGAATACAAGGTCCAAGGTGACGTCGCCGTCATCTCCATGAACAACCCTCCCGTCAACGGCCTCGGCTACGAGACGCGCGTGGGCATCACCAACGGGCTGGAAAAGGCCAACGCCGATCCGGCGGTGAAGGCCATCGTGCTCACCGGCGCGGGCAAGGCCTTCTCGGGCGGTGCCGACATCAAGGAATTCAACTCGCCCAGGGCCATGCAGGAGCCGATCCTGCTGTCGGTCATCACCGCGGTCGAGAATTCACAGAAGCCCGTGGTCGCCGCCGTGCATTCCGTCGCCATGGGCGGCGGGCTGGAGTTGGCGCTGGGCGCGCACTACCGCATCGCCGCACCGGGCGCCAAGATCGCGCTGCCCGAGGTCAAGCTGGGCCTGATTCCCGGCGCCGGCGGCACCGTGCGCCTGCCGCGCGTGCTGGGCGCCGAGACGGCGCTGAACATGATCGTCAAGGGCGACCCGGTGAACAGCGAAGTGCTGGCCGGTCTGCCGGGCCAGAAGCTGTTCGACAAGATGGCGGCGTCGCCCGAGTCGCTGCTCGACGAGGCCATTGCCTTCGCCAGGAAGTGGCCGCCAAGGGTGGCGAGCTGCCGCTGGTGCGCCATCTGCCGTGCAAACACCCGCAGGGGCCGGCGTACTTCCAGTTCGCGCGCAACATGGTGCGAGGCATGGCCAAGAACTTCCCCGCGCCCGAGAAGTGCGTGGACGCGGTCGAAAACGCCACCAAGCTGAAGTTCGACGACGCGCTGGCGAAAGAGCGCGAGATCTTCATCAACCTGATGCAGACGCCCGAGTGCAAGGCGCTGCGCCACATCTTCGCCGCCGAGCGCGCTGCCAGCAAGATCCCGGACGTAGGCAGCGACGTGAAGCCGCGCGCCGTGAACAAGGTGGCCGTCATCGGCGCCGGCACCATGGGCGGCGGCATCTCGATGAACTTCCTCAACGCCGGCATTCCGGTGACGATCCTCGAGACCAAGCAGGAAGCGCTGGACCGCGGCCTGGCCACCATCCGCAAGAACTACGAGTCGCAGGTCAAGCGCGGCAAGCTGAAGCAGGACAAGTACGAGCAGCGCGTGGCCCTGCTCACGCCCACGCTGAAGTACGAGGACATCGCCGATGCCGATCTGGTGATCGAGGCCGTGTTCGAGGAAATGGGCGTGAAGGAGCAGGTGTTCAAGAAGCTCGACGAGGTGATGAAGCCCGGTGCCATCCTGGCCAGCAACACCTCCACGCTCGACGTCGACAAGATCGCCGCCTTCACCAAGCGCCCGCAGGACGTGGTCGGCATGCACTTCTTCAGTCCGGCCAACGTGATGAAGCTGCTGGAGGTGGTGCGCGGCGCCAAGACCGCCAAGGACGTGCTGGCCACCGTGATGGCCATTGCCAAGAAGATCAGGAAGACCGCCGTGGTTTCGGGCGTGTGCGACGGCTTCATCGGCAACCGCATGATCGAGCAGTACAGCCGTCAGGCCGGCTTTTTGCTGGAGGAGGGCGCCACGCCGCAACAGGTCGACAAGGCGATCGAGAAGTTCGGCTTCGCCATGGGCCCGTTCCGCATGGGCGACCTGGCCGGCAACGACATCGGCTGGGCCATCCGCAAGCGCCGCTATGTCGAGAAGCCCGACATGAAGTACAGCAAGACCGCCGACCTGCTGTGCGAGATGGGCCGCTACGGCCAGAAGACCGGCGCCGGCTGGTACGACTACCAGCCCGGCAAGCGCGACGCCATCCCGTCCAAGCTGGTCGAGGAGATGGTCGAGAAGCACCGCAAGGATCAGGGCATCACGCCGCGCAAGATCAGCGATCAGGAGATCGTCGAGCGCCTGGTGTATTCACTCGTCAACGAAGGCGCGCGCATCGTCGAGGACGGCATCGCCAGCAAGGCCAGCGACCTCGACATGGTGTACCTGACGGGGTACGGCTTCCCGATCTGGCGCGGCGGCCCCATGAAGTACGCCGACCAGATGGGCCTGTTCAACGTGGCCGAAAGCATGAAGCGCTTTGCCCGCAACCCCAACGACGACGCCAAGTTCTGGCAACCCGCGCCGTTGCTGGCCAAGCTGGTCGCCGAAGGCAAGACTTTCAACTAAATACGGCTTCAGCCATTGATACACAAGCGCAAGCAGCTATAAATACAGGAGTATTGCAATGACCTCGGCCGTTATCGTTTCCACCGCCCGCACGCCCCTTGCCAAGAGCTGGAAGGGTTCCTTCAACATGACCCATGGCGCCACGCTGGGCGGCCATGCCGTCAAGCACGCCATCCAGCGCGCCGGCATCGACGCCGCCGAGGTGGACGACGTCATCATGGGCTGCGCCAACCCGGAAGGCGCCACCGGCATGAACATCGCGCGCCAGATCGCGCTGATGGCCGACTGCCCCATCACCACCTCGGGCATGACGGTGAACCGCTTCTGCTCGTCGGGCCTGCAGACCATCGCGCTGGCCGCGCAGCGCATCATCGCCGGCGAGGCCGATGTGTTCGTGGCCGGCGGTGTCGAAAGCATCTCGTGCGTGCAGCAGGAGATGAACCTGCACATGATCCAGGACCCGAACCTGGTGGCCAAGAAGCCCGAGATCTACTGGAGCATGCTGCAGACCGCCGAGCAGGTGGCCAAGCGCTACAACATCGGCCGCGACGCCATGGACGAATACGGCGCCGCCAGCCAGCAGAAGGCCTGCGCCGCGCAGGCCGCCGGCAAGTTCGACGACGAGATCGCCCCCATCACCGTCACCGCCGGCGTGGCCGACCCGGTGATGGGCCTGCGCACCAAGGAAGTGACGGTGAGCAAGGACGAGGGCACGCGCGAAGGCACCACCAAGGAAGGCATCGCCGGCATCCGTTCGGCGCTGCCCGGTGGCGTCATCAGCGCCGGCAACGCCAGCCAGTTCAGCGACGGCGCGGGCGCCTGCGTGCTGGTGAGCGAGGAGTACGCCAGCAAGAAGGGCCTGATGCCGCTGGGCCGCTTCCTCGGCTTCGCTGTCGCCGGCTGCGAGCCCGACGAGATGGGCATCGGCCCGGTGTTCGCCGTGCCCAAGGTGCTCAAGAAGCTGGGCCTCACGGTCAACGACATCGACCTGTGGGAGCTGAACGAAGCCTTCGCCGTGCAGGTGCTGTACTGCCGCGACAAGCTGGGCATCCCGGCCGACAAGCTGAACGTGAACGGCGGCGCCATCGCCCTGGGCCACCCCTACGGCGTGAGCGGTCAGCGCCTGACGGGCCACGCGCTCATCGAAGGCAAGCGCCGCGGCGCCAAGAAGGTTGCCGTGACGATGTGCATCGGCGGCGGCATGGGCGCTGCGGGCATCTTCGAAGTGCTGTGATCTAACCACCCAACAGCCGGACGCAGAGGGCGCAAAACTCGCAGAGGACGCAGAGAAAACCGAAGAGTCCTACGAACGCCTTTGGTTTCCCACACCCCATCTGGAAGTGGTTTTTCTGCGTTCTCTGCGAAACCTTGGCGTCCTCTGCGTCCGGCTGTTTGGCTGTTCGGCTGTTGTTCTCAAAACCGGTAGACGATGAACCTGCGCCAGACCCTCGACTTTCTGCTTTACGACTGGCTCGACGCGCCGACGCTCACGCAGCGCCCGCGCTTTGCCGAACATTCGCGCGAGACCTTCGACGCGGTGATGGAAACCTGCGAGCGCATCGCGCGCGAGAAGTACGCGCCGTTCAACCGCCTGGTCGATACCGAAGAGCCGCGCACGGTGACCGAGCCCGATGGCAGCCTGCGCGTGGTGCTGCCGCAGGCCACGCACGACGCTCGCGCCGCCTATGCCGAATCCGGCATGCTGGCCGCCGCGCAGGATTACGAGCACGGCGGCATGCAATTGCCGTACGTCATCGAAGCGGCCGCCAACGCCTTCTTCGGCAAGGCGTCGATCAGCATCGGCTCCAACCTGCTCACGGTGGGCAACGCCAACCTGCTGATGGTGCACGGCACCGAGTTGCAGAAGCAGGTGTTCGCCGCCAACGAATTCAACGGCCGCTGGGCCGGCACCATGTGTTTGAGCGAGCCGCAGGCCGGCTCGTCCTTGAGCGACATCACCACGCGCGCCACGCTGGAAGATCAGGACGATCCGCTCGGCCCGCGCTACCGCCTGCGCGGCAACAAGATGTGGATCTCCTCGGGCGAGCACGAGCTGACCGAGAACATCGTGCACCTCGTGCTGGCCAAGATCCCGGGGCCGGACGGCAAGCTGATTCCGGGCGTGAAGGGCATCTCGCTGTTCATCGTGCCGAAGAAGCTGGTCGACACCGAGGGCAACTTGACCGGCGTGCGCAACGATGTGGCGCTGGCCGGCCTGAACCACAAGCTGGGCTGGCGTGGCACCACCAACACGCTGCTGAACTTCGGCGAAGGCCAGTTCAAGGTCGATGGCGAAGCGGGAGCCGTGGGCTACCTCGTCGGCCAGCCGCACCAGGGCCTGCGCTGCATGTTCCACATGATGAACGAGGCGCGCATCGCCATCGGCATGGCGGCGACCATGCTGGGCCTGGCGGGCTACGAGGCCTCGCTGGACTACGCCAAGACGCGCACCCAGGGCCGCCCCGTGGGCCTGCCGGCAAGGACCCGAGCCAGCCACCGGTGCGCCTGATCGAGCATGCCGACATCAAGCGCATGCTGCTGATCCAGAAGAGCTATTGCGAAGGCGCGCTGGCGCTGCTGCTGTACTGCGCCAAGCTGGTCGACGAGCAGCACACCGGCGATGCCGCCCAGGCCGACGAGGCCCGCCTGCTGCTGGAAGTGTTGACCCCCATCGCCAAGAGCTGGCCGAGCGAGAACTGTCTGGAGGCCAACTCGCTCGCCATTCAGATCCACGGCGGCTACGGCTACACGCGCGACTTCTCCGTCGAGCAGTACTGGCGCGACAACCGCCTGAACATGATCCACGAAGGCACGCACGGCATCCAGGGCATGGACCTGCTGGGCCGCAAGGTGCTGATGGAGGAGGGCAAGGGCCTGCAACTGCTGGCCGCGCGCATCCAGGCCACCATCGCCAGGGCCAGGCCGCAGCCCGCGCTGTCGGCGCACGCCGACGCCCTGGCGCAGGCCCTGGCGCGCGTGGGCGCGGCGACGAAAGCCGCCTGGGCTACCGGCGAACCCACCGAGGCGCTGGCCAACGCCGTGCCCTACATGCAGGCCTTCGGTCACGTCGTGCTGGCGTGGATCTGGCTGGAGCTGTCGCTGGCCGCAGGCGCTTCAAAGACGAAGCGCACCGCGCAGGCGTGGCGGGCGCAACGACCTATTTCTATCATTACGAATTGCCCAAGATTGACGCCTGGCTGCGCGTGGTGGAAAGCCGCGACATGACCTGTGCCAGCATGCCCGAGGCAGCGTTCTGAACACCGATACCCGAGGAAGCCCATGACCCGCACCATCCAGCAACTCTTCGATCTCAAGGGCAAGACCGCCCTCGTCACCGGCGGCTCGCGCGGCCTGGGCCTGCAGATGGCGCATGCGCTGGGCGAGGCGGGCGCGCGCATCATGCTCAGCTCGCGCAAGGCGAGTGATCTGGAAGAAGCCGTGGCCGATCTGCAAGCCGCCGGCATCGACGCGCGCTGGATCGCCGCCGACTGCGCCATCGAGGCCGACATCCACCGCCTGGCCGACGAGACGCTGGAGCGCATGGGCGACATCGACATTCTGGTGAACAACGCGGGCGCCGCCTGGGGCGCGCCGGCCGAAGACCACCCGCTGGAAGCCTGGGACAAGGTGATGAACCTCAACGTGCGCGGCTACTTCATCCTGAGCCAGCGCATCGCGAAGAAATCGATGATCGGCCGCAAGTCCGGTCGCATCATCAACCTGGCCAGCATCGCCGGCCTGGGCGGCAACCCGCCCGAGATGCAGACCATCGCCTACAACACCTCGAAGGGCGCGGTCGTCAACTTCACGCGCGCGCTGGCCTGCGAGTGGGGCAAGTACGGCATCACCGTCAATGCCATCTGCCCCGGCTTCTTCCCCAGCAAGATGACGCGCGGCACGCTGGAGAACCTGGGCGTCGACAAGCTGATTGCCAACGCGCCACTGCGCCGCCTGGGCGACGACGAGGACCTGAAGGGCATCACGCTGCTGTACGCCAGCGACGCCGGCAAGCACATCACCGGCCAGTGGCTGGCGGTAGATGGCGGGGTGAGCGTGGTGACCGGGGGATGAGGTTGATGTGGGTGCGCCGGTATATCTCCCTCTCCCTCGGGGAGAGGGCAGGGGTGAGGGGCAGCAGTCCCTTCCCGATCAATGGCCTGTGTGCCATGGACCTGTCTGACCCTCACCCCAACCCTCTCCCGCCAGCGGGAGAGGGGCAACGACCTCACCGCCAAACACCATGAGCCTCGACTTCGGCGCCGTCATCCCCTTCGTCATCGAACTCGGCTTCACGCTGGAGAAGTTCGAGGGCGGTGAATCCGTCATGCACTACGCCCCCGGCCCGAGCATTGCAACTCGTTCGGCGTCACGCATGGCGGGGCGGTGATGACCTTTCTCGACGTCATCATGGCCACGGCGGCGCGCAGCGTGCAGCCGGGCATGGGCGTGGTCACCATCGAGATGAAAACCAGCTTCATGCGGCCGGCGCCGGCGTCGAAGAACGGCGAACCGCTGGTCGGCCAGGGCCGGCTGATGCACCGCACGCGCAGCATGGCCTTTGTCGAAGGCTCGGTGTTCGACGCCAGCGGCCAGCTGTGCGCGCACGCCACCGGCACCTTCAAATACGTGCCGCCGGCCGAGCGGCCCGACCACACCAAGGGGCCGTTGCCCACCGACTGATTTTTCAAGCCAAATCGGCCTGCAGCGCTTATGCAGCAAGCGCTGGCAGCTATCAAACTGAAAGCAAAGGAGATTCCATGCCCAGCAACCGCCAGATCCTGCTCGACAACCGCCCCGAGGGCGAAGCCGTCGCCGGCAACTTCAAGCTCGTCACCACCGACACGCCCGCGCTGAAAGAGGGCGAAGTGCTGGTGCGCCACCACTACCTGAGCCTTGACCCCTACATGCGCGGCCGCATGAACGAGAGCAAGAGCTACGCCCAGCCGCAGCCGTTGGGCGAAGTGATGATCGGCGGCACGGTGGGCGAGGTCGTCGAATCGAAGCACCCGAAGTTCAAGACCGGCGATCAGGTCGTCGGCATGGGCGGCTGGCAAGAATACAGCGTGGTCGACGGCAACGCGCCGGGCATGCTGCGCAAGGTCGATACCACGCACGTGCCGCTGTCGTACTACCTGGGCGCCGTGGGCATGCCAGGCGTGACCGCCTGGTACGGCCTGACGCAGATCATCGCGCCCAAGGAAGGCGAGACCGTGGTGGTCAGCGCCGCCTCAGGTGCCGTGGGCAGTGCCTACGCCGCGCTGGCCAAGGCGCGCGGCTGCCGCGTGGTCGGCATCGCGGGCGGGCCGGAGAAGTGCGCCTACGCGGTCGATGAACTCGGCTTCGACGCCTGCATCGACTACCGCCAGCACCCCGACGTCAAAACCATGGCCAAGGCACTGAAGGAAGCCTGCCCGAACGGCATCGACGGCTACTTCGAGAACGTGGGCGGCTACATCCTCGACGCCGTGCTGCTGCGCACCAACGCCTTCGCGCGCGTGGCCGTGTGCGGCATGATCGCCGGCTACGATGGCGCACCGCTGCCGCTGCAGAACCCGGCGCTGATCCTGGTCAACCGCCTGAAGATCGAGGGCTTCATCGTCAGCGAGCACATGGAGCTGTGGCCGCAGGCGCTGCAGGAACTCGGCACGCTGGTCGCGCAGGGCAAGCTGAAGCCGCGCGAAACCGTGGCGCAGGGCATCGAGAGCGCGCCCGAGGCTTTCCTTGGCCTGCTCAAGGGCAAGAACTTCGGCAAGCAACTGGTCAAGCTGATCTGACCTCATGGGCGCTGGGCGTGCCGGCCGGCGCGCCCTGTGGTATCGCCACACGCTCCCGGGCACACGTGCACACCGCTCCCGCAGCACCTCGCGGCCACAATCCGCGCGTCTGTACCGAGGAGATGGCATGCACGCCCTGATTCACCAACTGGCCCGGCGCTTCGCGCTGGATGACGGCCGCACGCAGCGGCTGTGGGCGCTTTCCGGCCTGCACCGGCGACCCGATGCGCTGGCAACGCACCTACACCGCGGCCTGGCCGTGCTGGCAGCGATGCTGCTGGGGGCGGGCCTGATCTTCTGGGTGGCGGCCAACTGGCAGGAACAGACGCGCGCCTTCAAGCTGCACCTGCTGGAAGGCGCCGTGCTGGCCAGCGCGGGGCTGCGCTGCTGTGGCCGCGCGGGCGCACGGCGCTGTTGCTGCTGGCCACGCTGGCGCTGGGTGGCTTGCTGGCCTTCGTGGGCCAGACCTACCAGACAGGCGCCGATGCCTGGCAGCTGTTCGCCACCTGGGCCGCGCTGGCGCTGGTGTGGGCGCTGGCCGTGCGGCGCGATGCGTTCTGGGCTGTGTGGCTGCTGATCACCGGCCTGGCGCTGGCGCTGTGGTCGGGCGATGCGCTGTTCAGCCCCTTGCAGACGCTGCTGGGCGGCCGTTCGTCGCGCAGTCTGCTCACGCCCGTGCTGTGGGTGGCGGTGTTCCTGCTGCCGCTGGCCTTGCCGCGCTTGCGTCTGCTGCGCGAAGGCGCTGCCACGGCGCCACTCAGCTGGCGGCTGGCGGCGTTGATGGCGCTGGGCGCCTGGTGTGCCTATGCCGTCTTCGGCCTGCTCATGCGCGACCAGCTCTGGCAGTACTTCTTCAACGGTCTGCTGGTGCTGGGTGCAGCGGCGCTGGCGTGGGCGCTGCGGCCGCGCGACTTCGTGGTGCTGGGTCTGTCGGTTCTGGCGCTGAACGTGGTGGTGGTGGGCGGCTTCGCGCGCCTGCTGCTGGACGGCGCGCGCGGCGACAGCGCTGGCGTGACGCTGCTGCTGACGCTGATCGCCGCCGTGTGCGTGGGCACCAGCGGCACCTGGCTGTACCGCCTGCAGCGCGAGGAGGGCCAGGCATGAGCGCCGCCGCAATGACCGAGCGCCGTCTTATCGAACGCGCGCAGGCTGAGGGTCTGCTGCCACCTGAAGCCCGTGCGGCCTGGCAGGACGAGGCCGGGCCTTCATGGATCATCACCGTGCTCAGCTTCATCGGTGCGCAACTGGTGGTGCTGCCGTTCATGGGCTTCCTGGGTCTGCTGGCCAGCCGCTTCTTCTTTCAGCCGCCGGGCGCGTTCGTCATGGCAGCGGTGCTGATCGGCGGCGCCGCGCTGCTGCTGCGCGCGCGGCCTGCGATGTTCGTCACGCAACTGGCGTTCAGTGCCTTGCTGGCGGGGCTGGCCCTGCTGGCGATCGGCTTCGAGGGCGCGCTGCACAACCCGCAGTTGCTGACCATCCTGCTGGTGCTGCTGGGGACGGCGCTGTCGACCCGCGTCGCCTGGGTGCAGCGCGTGCTGGGCTTTCTGGTTGCCGGCGTGGCGCTGGCGGTGGTGCTGTGGCCGCTGGGCGCGGGCCACGCCGCCAACGACTGGGCGCGGTGGGAGTGGCGCTTCAGCGCCTTCCCGATGGTCATCAACGCCGCGCTGCTGGCGCTGGGCTGGGCGCTGTGGGTGGCGCGCGAACCGCGCGTGTCGGGCCGCCCATGGGCCGGTGCGCTGCATGCGCTGGCCGATGGCGCCGGCGTGGCGCTGCTGCTCGCGGTGGCGTATGGCGCCACGCGCCACTTCTGGTTGCTGGGCATGCTGCGCGGCGGGCCGGCGGGCTCGGCTGACGTGCCCACGGCCGGGCTGGCACGCATCTTCGATCCGGGCTGGCCGCAGCTGCTGCAGATCGCGTTGGTGCTAGGCGCGGCGATCTGGCTGCTGCGCCACTGGCACCTGCGCGAACGCTTGCCGGCGCGCGAGCTGGTGCTGCTGGCGCTGTTGTATTCGGTGCTGTTGGTGGGCTGCCTGGTGGTGCCGCACATCGGCGTGGTGGCGCTGGTCGGTACGCTGGCGCTGGGCACCGGGCGGCGGCTGATGCTGGGGCTGGCACTGGCGGCCCTGCTGGCGCAGCTGTCGGGCTTTATTACGCGCTCGACTGGCCGCTGGCCCACAAGGCGGCGCTGCTGGCCGGCCTGGGCGCGGCGCTGGGGCTGGCGCTGTGGGCCATGCGCGCGCCGCCGGCGGCCACGTCGCAGCAGGTCGAGCCGCCACGTCCGCATTGGTCTGCTCTTGTGTTGATAGCTGCTGGCGCGCTGCTGTCCTTGGGTTTGGTGCATTTCGATGTGCAGAAGAAGGAGCAGGTGATCGCCCAGGGCCAGAAGATCTACGTGCCGCTGGCGCCGCGCGATCCGCGCTCGCTGATGCAGGGCGACTACATGGCGCTGAACTTCGCTTTTCCTGAAGGCGTGCGCAAGGCGCTGAACGAGGACGACCGGCTGGGTCTGAATCGCCACGCCCAGGTGGTGGCGACGCTGGACGCGCGCGGTGTTGCCACGGTGCGGCGTCTGGCGCAGGATGGCGCACCGCTGGCCGCGGGTGAGCGCTTGTTGCCCGTCAAGCGACTCCAAGGTGACTGGGTTCTGGTCACGGATGCGTTCTACTTCCCCGAAGGGCAGGGCGAGCCATTCGCGCAGGCGCGCTTTGGCGAGTTCCGCGCCTTGCCCGATGGCCGCGCGCTGCTGGTGGGCCTGGCCGATGAACATCTGCAGCCGATCGCACCCGCGCCGCGCAAGCCACGACCTTGAGGAGAACCACATGGCCGCCACGCACGACGTCTTCAACCAGGTCACGCCGCTGGCCGACGTGAATCTGTTCGCCGGCAACCAGGCGCTGCAGGATGCGCTGAAGTTCAACGCCCCCGGCCTGAACACCGCGCCGCTGGCCGCGCTGGGCCAGTTGGCCGGCAGCGCGGCCATGCAGAACCACGCGCGCCTGGCCAACGTGCACACACCCGAACTGCGCACGCACGACCGCTTGGGCCACCGCATCGACGAGGTGGAATTCCACCCCAGCTACCACGCGCTGATGGCCGCCGCCACCGAGGCTGGCCTGCACGGCACGCCGTATGCGCCCGATGAGCAGGCCAGCGGCCACGCCCATGTGAAGCGCGCGGCGGCGTTCCAGCTGTTCACCGAACTGGAACCCTCGGTGCTGTGCCCGATCTCGATGACCTACGCCGTCACGCCCGCGCTGCGCGACAACCCGGCCATCTTCAAGGACTGGGCGCCCAGGCTGGCTGCCCGCGCCTACGACCCGGCGCTGAAGCCCTGGCGCGACAAACCCGGCGTGACGATGGGCATGGGCATGACGGAGAAGCAGGGCGGCTCGGACGTGCGCGCCAACACCACGCGCGCGGTGCACGATGGGCGTGACGCGTGGGGGAGCGCTATCGGCTGACCGGCCACAAGTGGTTCTTCTCGGCGCCGATGTGCGATGCGTTTCTGGTGCTGGCGTATGTCGAAGGGATGGGCGAGGGCGGCCTGTCCTGCTTCTTCCTGCCGCGCGTATTACCGGACGGAACGCGCAACACGCTGCGCATCCAGCGCCTGAAGGACAAGCTGGGCAACCAGGCCAACGCCTCGTCAGAAGTCGAGTTCGACGGCACTCTCGCCTGGCTGGTGGGCGAGCCCGGCCGCGGCGTGCCGCAGATTCTGGCCATGGGCACCATGACGCGGCTCGACTGCGCGCTGGGCACCAGCGGGCTGATGCGGCAGGCGCTGTCGATCGCGCTGCACCACACGGCCGAGCGCAGCGCCTTCGGCAAGCGCCTGATCGAGCAGCCGCTGATGAAGAACGTGCTGGCCGACCTGGCGTTGGAGAGCGAAGCAGCCATTGCCTTGTCGATGCGGCTGGCGCGCGCCTTCGACCAGCAGGGCGACGAGCAGCAGCGCCTGCTGGCGCGCGTGCTCACGCCCATCGCCAAGTTCTGGATCACCAAGCGCGGCAGCCTGTTCGCGCAGGAGGCCATGGAATGCCTGGGCGGCAACGGCTACGTGGAAGAGGGCGGCGAGGGCATCCCCGCGCGCATCTACCGCGAGATGCCGGTCAACAGCATCTGGGAAGGCGCGGGCAACATCATGGCGCTGGACCTTCTGCGCGCCTTGCGCAAGGGCGACGTAGCCGCCGCGCTGGCGCATGAGCTGGCGCCAGCGCGCGGCCAGCATGCCGCGCTCGACCGCATGATCGACACGCTGCCCACGCTGATTGACCACCACGCCACCGAAGCCACCGCGCGCACGCTGGCACGCGACGTGGCGCTGACGGTGCAGGCCGCGCTGCTGGCGCAGACCGCGCCGTCCGCCGTGTTCGGCGCCTTCTGCGATTCGCGCATCGCGCAGCGGCACGACGTGTTCGGCACGCTGGGCGCGGGCGCCGGCGTGGATGCGCTGATCGCGCGGGCCATGCCGGCTTGACCACAAACAATGGGAGTATATGGTTTTAGCGCCCTACTGGCGGGCTCTAGAGCATGACTACCTTGGGAGTATATTTTTCAAACCTTACCACTGAATGGAGACCGATTGATGATCAGCGACTTCAAAGGCAAGACCGCCGTGTTGACCGGCGCCGGCTCGGGCTTCGGCCTGGAGTGCGCGCGCATCGCCGCGCAGCGCGGCATGAACGTGGTGCTGGTCGACATCCAGCCCGATGCGCTGGCCGCGGCCGAGGCCGAGATCAAGGCCCTGGGCGTCAAAACCCTGGCGCGCCGCGTCGACGTCAGCAAGGCGCCGGAGATGGACCAGCTGGCCCGGCAGGTGCAGGAAACATTCGGCGCGCCGCACTTCGTCTTCAACAACGCCGGCGTGGCGGTGGGCGGCCTGGTCTGGGAGAACACCGTCAAGGACTGGGAATGGGTGCTGGGCGTCAACTTGTGGGGCGTCGTCCACGGCGTGCGCGGCTTCACGCCGATGATGCTGGAGGCGGCCAAGGCCGACCCGGCGTACCAGGGCCACATCGTCAACACCGCCAGCATGGCCGGGCTGCTGACGCCGCCCAACATGGGCGTCTACAACGTCAGCAAGCACGCCGTGGTGGCGCTGACCGAGACGCTGTACCAGGACCTGAAGCTGGTGACCGACCAGATCAGCGCCAGCGTGCTGTGCCCGTACTTCGTCGCCACCGGCATCAGCCACAGCGAGCGCAACCGCCCCGGCGACATGCCCGCGGCCGAGATGACCGCCTCGCAGCGCATCAGCCAGGCGCAGACCGACAAGGCCGTGAGCAGCGGCAAGGTCACCGCCGCCGAGGTGGCGTACAAGGTGTTCGACGCCATCGCGCACGACCAGTTCTACGTCTTCAGCCACCCCAGGGCGCTGGGCAACGTCAAGTCGCGCACCGATGCGATCGTCGCCATCCATAACCCACCCGACCCGTTTGCCGAACGGCCGGAGATCGGCGTCGGCCTGCGCGCGGCGCTGCGTGGTCAAGCGGCTTGAGGTCGCGGCCCAGGGTGCGTTAACTATGGTTTGGATAGCTGCTTGCGCTCGCCCGCTTGCGCTGCAGCCCGATTAGACCAATTTCTTCTGATGGGCCGATAGGCATTCGCGCCATCGGCCGACAGCCGCCGACGCACGCGGCGCCTACAGTGCCCCATGCCGTCGGCACCAGCCCCTTTGTTCCTCGTCTTCAACGCGGCGTCCGGGCGCGGCGACACGCCCGATGTCAGCCGGCACGTGGCCGAGCGCCTGCGCGCCGCCGGCCGGCGGGCTGAATGCTTCGTCGCCCGCCAGCCGGGTGAACTGGGCGCCGTCATCGGTCGCGCCGTCAACGCCGCCCGCGATGCGCGCGGCATCGTGGTGGCGGCGGGCGGCGACAGCACGCTGAACGCTGTCGCGCAGGCGGTGTGGAACGCCGGCCTGCCGATGGGCGTGCTGCCGCAGGGCAGCCTCAACTACTTCGGCCGCACGCACGGCATGTCGACCGATCTGGATGCCGCGGTGGACGCCTTGCTGGGCGCGCGCGTGCAGCCGGTGCCGGTGGGCATGGTGGGCGAGCGACTGTTTCTGGTCAACGCCAGCGTCGGCCTGTACCCGCGCCTGCTGGAAGCGGGCGGGCAGCGCCATGGCCGCAGCCGGCTGGTGGCCTGGATCGCCGGGCTGGGCACGCTGCTGCGCGGCCGCAGCCTGATGACGCTGGAGCTGCACGACGGCACCGAAACCCGCGTGGTGCGCACGCGCACGCTGTTCGTCGGCCACAACGATCTGCAGCTGCGCGCCCTGGGCCTGCGCGAACCGCTGGCCGCCGAAGCAGGGCGCCTGCTCGCCATCACCCTGCCGCCGGCGCCGCCGCTCGCCACGCTGTGGCGAATGCTGCGCGGCAGCATCGGCCGGCTGGACGGTGCCGCGCGCGTGGACAGTTTCTCCGTCGATCGGCTGGTGGTGCAGCCAGGCCGGGGCAGTGGCGGCATGCAGCTCGCCATCGACGGCGAGCTTGCGCACTTGCCGGCGCCGCTGGTGTTTCAGCTCGCGCCCCGGCCGCTGCGTCTGCTGGTGCCCACGGCCGCGCGCGGACTGCCCGGTCTGGCCGCGCAGTAGCACCCGCGGCTTCAGCGCGGTACCGTGTTGAGCCGGCGCTGCCATTCGTCGGGCAGCAGGTCGAACAACGGCGTTGGGTCGCGGTACATCATGGTGGAGAGCGAGCGCGTGTCCAGCTGCGGCAGGTTGTTGGCCGTGTCCAGCCAGGCCAGCTGCGACATCCAGGCGATGTTGATCGTGCCATCGGGCTGCGGGCGGGATGTGATCAGCGCCAGCATGCGCTTGGCCGCGGCACTGCCCTGGGCGGCAGCGGCCTGGTACAGCCGCATGGCTTCCGCGTAGTTGGCAGGCACCACGACGCCACGGTGCGCGCGCTGGGCTCTTTCCAGCAATCGATCGGCCTCCGTCGCGGCGGCCGACGCCGGCCGCGCATCCTTCAGATCGAGCAGTTTCAGATTGGCCGCGGCCGCGCGGGAGTGCGGCGCCGCGGCCTGCAGATGTTGGCGCGCGCTGCGCAGATCGCCGTTGACGATGGCCTCCAGCCCCAGCTCTATATGCGCCTGCGTATCGCCCTCGGCTGCGGCGCGTTCCAGCATCTGGCGCAGGGGCAAGCGCAGGCTGGTCACGCCCTGGGGGTCACTGGAGCGCACGGCAAGGGGTTGTGCGCGGCTCTCCAGCACCCATTCCAGATAGAGCGCCCGGGCACGGTGGTGCGCACGCAGTTTGTTGATGGCCTGCCGCGCGGCCGACGTGTCGGGCGGCCCCGCGCAGCCATCAAGTGCGCACCAGGCCAGGCCGGCGTTGGCCAGCGGCTGGCGTCCGAAACGCGTTGCGCGCTCGAACCACATCTGCGCCGAGGCCGTCGAGCGCGGCCCTGCGCCGCCGTGCAGGTCGATCAGCCCCAGCGTCCAGGCGGCATTGGCCGCCGCATTGGTGCTGCCGAAGCCCGACCGGGGTTGTGCCTGGCGGCGCAGCAGGTCCAGATCCCTGCGCACGGCAGGATCGGCCAGAAGGTTGCTCGTCTGACGCGCCTCCGGCAGCGCGGGCGATGCCGGCGCACGCACAGGCCCCAGTTGAGGGTCGGCAGCTCGCTGAGAAGGATTGGCCACCGGATCGGCTGGCGGCAACGGGTTGCGCGGCAAGCTGACGGCCGGCGCCTGACCGCTGGGCGCCTGGACATCCGGCACCCTTGCGGTCGGCGCCTGGATCTCAGGCAGCGTTGCCGCCCGCGCTGCTGCCTGTACCGATACGCAGGCGATCAGCAGGCTCGTGGCGACCATGCCCATGCGCCAGTCCGCGCCGCGCGGGTGGCGCATCCGGCGGGCCCGCATGTTGACGCTGCGGTGCTCATGGCCCGTGCGTCGCCTTACTGGGCGGCGCCGTTCTTGCCCGCTGCGGCTGCGGCAGCGGGGCGCGCCGGCAGGATGCGCCATTCCAGGGTCTGCGCGGCCATGTTGCCGGCACCCACCGCGGCCTCGAATTGCTCACGCAAGGCTTGCAGCGACGCGACGCCCTGCATGCGGGTCAGCGCGGGCACGTTCAGCTCAGGCGGCATCTTCAGCATCGGGTCTTCGTTGGTGGCCACGCACATCAGCGCTTCCGAGCCCTTGGCGCCTGCGGTCAACACGAACGCCGGATAAGGCACCATCCAGTCGGGCAGCCGGATGGCCTGATTGGCCGACACCAGCGATTCGGGACTCAGCATGTTGGGCTGGATCTTGACGATGTTGCCATTGGCGTCGTTGATGTAGCAGAACAGGTGTGCGGCACGCGAAATCGTCGCCGACGCAAAGATGTGCGTCCCCGCCTCGAAAGCCGTGCGGTCCCGGCTGGTGTTCTCGATCTGCAGATCGATCGTGAAGGGTTCGATCTTCGTCTGGCCAGCACTCAACTCGGCCCATCCGACGCGCGCCAGCTGCCCGTCTTCGCCCACGGCCACGAAATCGCGCAAAGCGCGCTCATAGACGGGGAAGTCGATCTCGCCCGTGACCACCGCACCCACATCGGCCTGGAAGCGGCCGACCGCTTCGCGCAGCAGGGCGTGGCCCGGTGGCAGTGCCGTTTCGGACGCTGCGAGGTAGCCTCGGCTCGCCAGATAGCGCTGCACCATGCGCGAGCGCGTGGTGCGGTCGCCCTCGTCGTACCACACGCGCAGCTGGCGCTGGAATTCGGGGTGGGTGTTGTCCAGCGTCAGGCAGCGCCAATAGGGCAGGTGGGTCCACTTGCCCGCCAGCTCGATCGCGGCCAGCTCCACCAGGGTGCGCATCGCCGCGCCCGAGCCCTGCACGAGGTCGCGGCCGACGTTGAACTGCACACCGTAGGTACCAATGCGGCCGGCCAGATCCAGCCCCTGGCCCGAGGTGCCCATGATGACCTCGTTGGCCGAGTCCAGCCCTGGGATCAGCGTGCGCGTGCGAAAGTCGCCCAGGTGCATCTCCAGCCCGATGATGGTGGCGGCGCGGCTGCGGTCGTAGCCGGCTTCGATGCGCGCGCCCGAAAGCCCTGCACTGTGCCGGTTGCTCAGCACGTTCTGATCGACGAAGGAAATGGCACCGGACACATACAGCGCCGGACGCTGCAACTCCATCTGGTTGTTGTTGAGCAGGATGGTGGTCAGGTTCTGCACCGTGTCCTGGCGCGCGATGTCGACCTCGAAATCGACGTAGCGGAACGCATTCGACTGGCGCGACATCTGCGACAGCGCGGTGATCACCATTTCCTTGGCCGCCACCGGCACGCGCCCCGAGAAATCGGGGATGTACTTGCTGGTGATCAGCGTGGTCGGCACCTCGGCGTCGCGCATCATCCGGTCCATGCAGACCAGCGAGTCGCTGAAGCTGGACATCGAGCGGACCGGCCGCGTGGCGGGCCGGTCGGTGGCACTGGCGTAGGACTGGAAGAGGGCATCCTCCTTGGGCGACAGCGGGGTGGCGCAGCCCGAGAGGACGGCGACCGCGGCCAGAGCGCAGAACAGCAATGTCCGCGCTTTCCCTCCGCGTTCGGCAGCGCCCGAGAAGTTGCCGTGTCCCATGATGTCCTCCCTCCGCTCTGGCGAGCCTCTCAGTTGCTGGTGCTGGCGGCGTGCCGCGCAGCTTCTTATTTGCAGATGGTGACCACGTCGCCGCGCAGCACCGCGATCTGGTCTCCACCACTCATGCCGTAGCGGCCTGAAGGGCCGGCTGCGGTAGGGGCGATGGTGTTGCTCGCCACTTCCGTGGTGCAGGTGCGCTGCAGGGCGTTGCCGGTCTGCCGGCTGACGACATCGCGCTCGGTTTGGACAGTTCCGCTGCCGCCTTCGAGCGCGGAAAAAGCCTTGGCTTCATAGCGCGATACCTTGGCCTGCAGCCAGGACGGAATATCCGTTTCGTTTTCGATTTGCCCCGAGGGCTGAAACGGCGGAGCGGGCAGGGCCAGGTAGCTGACCTGACCGTTCAGCATGATCGGGTCCGAGCCGGGGGCGAACTGCGCCCAGCCGCTCTGCGCAGCGCAAAGCAGAACCAGGCCAGGGGCGATGGACAGGAGCTTGAGCTTCATGGCAATCCCCTTTCGACAAGAATAAAAACGGCGGAACCGGGACGGGGGCCACCGGTTCCGCCGTGCGCTTCAGGCCCTTTGATCGCTCATTCGCAGGTCAGGCAGGCGTTGTTGCTGGAGAAGTTCTGCACCGCCCTGGATCCGGTGCCAGTGGCCTTGGCAGCCAGGAAGGCGCCCTTGCCGAGGACGATCTGCAGTTGGTCGGCGCCGACGCCGACCGAGCCCACGTTGCTGGCCAGGTTGTTGTTCGCATACGAGTCGCTGGCACTTGCGTAAGCCAGCACGCCACTGTTCTTGAGCGCAGTGATTTGGGTCGACTCGACGCCCTGGTCGATCAGCACGCCGCTGGTGTTGCTGGACATGTTGTTGACGGCCTTGGAGTCGGCGCCACTGGCCCAGGCGATGGAAGCGGTGTTTTTCAGCGCGGTCACCTGGATGGTCGGGCCCTTCAGGACGATGTCGTGGGCGCACAGGTCGCAGGCCTCAGGCGTCGGCGAAGGAGACGGAGCCGGTGGATCCTTCGGCTTAAAACTTGCGTCTTGGGCCATCGCAGACGTGGCGACAAACGCAGCGGTCAGGAAAAGCAGTTTCGCGTTCATGATGAGATCCTCCAAAGGTGTGGTGAGACACGGATCCGGAGCGGCGGGCGAATTCCAGCAGTTCCGGGGGTGACTCCGCCGCATCCGGCCTCCTGTTTTTCGGTGCTCGTCATGCGGTGTCGTCGGGGTGCAGTGTCCTGCGCATTCAGCCCGACACCAATCGCTACAAATGGATACGTCGTATGGTGGACATGTGGCATGTGTTTGGGGGCTCCAACCTCGCGGATCATGGCTCACTACAACAGCGCGCAGCTCCTGCTTGGATAGCATTCAACGGATTTCGATGGGGTAGTAACAAAAAGTGTTTATTGCAAATATTGGAAAAGAAGCGCAGGATATCCCTCTTCGATGTTGTGACAAAGCCTAAGTTTTTGTGCAAAGTTCACAACTTGTGCGCAGGAGATGTTTACAAACTCCGCGTTCAGCTCCCGAGTCGCAGGCGTCGCAGGCTTGGAGGGGTTACAGATGTTTCGAAACGCAGGCGCCGGGGGATCGACATGAGCACAACCAACATGGACTGGAGGGACCCGGCGTCACCGGGCCGTGGGGGCAAGGCAGTTGACAAGCCTGCAGCACCGATGACTTTCGGATCGAGCTGGCCCGACTTCCTCATCGGCCAGCCCGATCAGCCGGTGCAGGTGCTGCTGGTGGACGACGACCCCACATGCGCCGCGTGGTGTCGCAGGAGTTGCTGACCGACCCCGCATCCACCTGGTGGGCCAAGGGGCGTCGCTGCGCGAGGGCAAGCGCCTGATTGCGCTGCACGAGTTCGATGTCATGCTGGTCGACCTGAACCTGGGCGACGGCACCGGGTTCCAGCTGATCGAATACATGAAAAGCATGCGGCCGGTGGCCGAGGCGGTGGTGGTGTCGGCCATGGAAGACGAAGAGCACGCCATTCACGCGTTCGAATTGGGCGCCACGGGTTATCTGATCAAGAACTCCTGGTTCGGCAGCTTCCCGCAAGCGGTGCTGCAGGTGGTCAACGGCGGGGCGTCGATCACACCCAACCTGGCGCGCCGGCTGATGAAGCGGCTGGATGGCAGCCCACGGGCTGCCGGCGTGCCCGCGCATGCCAGCCGCGGCGCGGCCTCGGGCGAGAAGCTGTCGGATCGCGAGCGCGAGATCCTGCGGCTGGTGGCCACGGGCCACACCAGTTGCGAGATCGGCAAGCGCCTGGGCATCAGCGACCAGACGGTGAACACGCACATCAAGAACATGTACCGCAAGCTGCAGGTTCGAACGCGAGCGCAGGCCGTGAACCTGGCGTCGATGCGTGGCCTGCTGTAGTGAGCGCTGTCGACGCGCAGGCCGTTTGACGTCGCGGCAGTGCCGGCCATGACCGGCAGGAGGGCCGGATAGCCATGTCCATCATGTGGCCGGTGCTGTTGCTGAGCCTCGGCCTGGCGGGCTACGCCCTGCTGGGCTGGCGCCAGCGTGGCGATACGCGCGATCTGCGCTATGGCCTGGCGCTGCTGGCCTGGTCCGCCCTGCTGGCGGCCGGCGAACTGGGGCGTCTGGGTGCCCCGGATGAAGTGGTGCGGGCCGCCACACGGGGCAGCTATCAACTCACGATCCTGGCCGTGTCGGCCTTCCTGATGGCCTGGGTGCGGGGCCTGGGCTGGGGCGACAAGGTGCTGATGGCCAGTCAGGCCGCGCTCGGCCTGTTTCTGGCGCCGCTGCAGGCGGCCGCGCTGCCGGCCGGATGGGGCCAGGCGTGGTTCTGGGTCAATGCGCTGGGCATCACCGCCCTGGTGCTGCGCCTGGCGCACGCCATCTGGCGCCGCACCGATGCCGAGAGCTGGATGGTGCTGCTGGTGGCCGTGCTGGGCCTGGGCGTGGTGCTGACCGACCTGCGGCAGGCCGCTGATGGGCCGGCACTGGTGTCGGTCTCGCACTACTTCTTTGCGGTGGCGCTGTTCGTACTGTGGCTGGCGCTGACGCAGCGCGTCGGCAACTCGCGCAGATCGATCGGCGAGGGCGGCTCGTCTGCGCACCAGGTGCAACGCCAGCTGGCCCAGGACCTGCACGATGGCGTGGGCTCGCAGCTGACCACCCTCATCTCGGCGCTCGATGCCGGCTCGCCCGAGCAGCGCGCCACCGCCGCCACGCTGCAGCAATGCCTGCTGGAGCTGAAGCTCCTGGTGGATGGCATCAACGAGGAGGGCTCGGTCGTCAGTCACCTGGCCAGCCTGCGCTATCGCATGCAGCCGTTGCTGGCTGCGGCTGGCATGGATCTGCAATGGCGCCTGGTCGATGAGGAGCAGCTCGAGCGCGCGCAAGGGCCCGCCGCGCGCCAGGTGCTGCGCGTGGCGCAGGAGGCGCTGGCCAACGCCGTGCGGCATTCCGGCGCCGACACCGTGGTGCTGAGCTGCTGCCACATGAACAGCGCCGACGCGCTGCTGCTGGAAATCGCCGACAACGGCAAGGGCATGGCGTACGAGCGCTATGCGCGCACCGCGTCGTCGGGCGAACCGCACCGTGCGTCGCACGGGAAAGGCCTTTCGGGCATGGTGCTGCGCGCCAGCCAGATGCACGGCCAGCTGAGCGTGGAAAGCGCGCCGGGCGAGGGCACGCGCGTGCGCCTGCAGGTGCCCATGGCGGCGCTGATCCAGCCGACGGCGGAACGGCGCCGCGCCCCGGCCTGATCCTGCCCGTGCCGCCTGCGGCGCGCGGCATCTGCTGTGGCAAACTTCCCCGCTTTTTCGACTCGCCGGGCGGCGCCATGCCGCCGCGCGGCACGCACGCATGCTTTCCATCACCGCCCAGATCGCCGCCGAGCTCAAAGTACGTGAAAACCAGGTCGCCGTGGCCGTCGAACTGCTCGACGGCGGCGCCACCGTCCCGTTCATCGCCCGCTACCGCAAGGAGGCCACCGGCGGCCTCGACGACGTGCAGATGCGCGAGCTGGAAGCGCGCCTGGCCTACCTGCGCGAGCTGCACGAGCGTCGCGCCGCCATCCTGACAAGCATCGACGAACAGGGCAAGCTCACGCCCGAGCTGCGCGCCGCCATCGACGCCGCGGCCACCAAGCAGGAACTGGAAGACCTGTACCTGCCCTACAAGCCCAAGCGCCGCACCAAGGGGCAGATTGCGCGCGAGTTCGGCATCGAGCCGCTGGCGGATCAACTGTGGGCCGATCCGACGCTGGATCCGCAAGAAGCGGCCAAGCCCTTCGTGAAGGCAGAGAAAGGCGAGGGCGGCGAAGACTTCACCACCATCCCTGCCGTGCTGGACGGCGTGCGCGACATCCTGAGCGAGCGCTGGGCCGAGGACGCCACGCTGGTGCAAGGCCTGCGCGAATGGCTGTGGGCCGAAGGCCTGCTGCAAAGCAAGCTGGCCGCCGGCAAGAACGAGAACGACCCCGAGGTCGCCAAGTTCCGCGACTACCACGACTACGACGAGCCCATCGGCCGCGTGCCCAGCCACCGCGCGCTGGCGGTGTTCCGTGGGCGGGCGCTGGAGATTCTGGATGCGAAGCTGGTGGTGCCGGAGGCCGTCAGCCCTCACCCCAGCCCTCTCCCCAAAGGGGCGAGGGAGTCAACAGCCGAGGCGCTGCGGACTCGCTCCCTCTCCCGCGTGCGGGAGAGGGCAGGGGTGAGGGTGTGGCGTCGTCGGCCAAAGGCCCAGCCCCCAGCCTCGCCGAAGGCCGCATCGCCCTGCACCTGGGCTGGAGCCACCAGGGCCGCCCGGCCGACGACCTGCTGCGCAAGTGCGTGGCGTGGACCTGGCGCGTGAAGCTCAGCCTGAGCACCGAGCGCGACCTGTTCGCCCGCCTGCGCGAAGATGCCGAGCAGGTGGCCATCAAGGTCTTCGGCGACAACCTGCGCGACCTGCTGCTGGCCGCGCCCGCCGGCGCCAAGGCCGTCATGGGGCTCGACCCCGGCATCCGCACCGGCGTGAAGGTGGCCGTGGTTGATGCCACCGGCAAGCTGGTCGACACCGCCACCGTCTACCCGCACGAGCCGCGCAAGGACTGGGACGGCAGCGTGCACACGCTGGCCAAGCTGGTGGCCAAACACGGTGTGCAGCTCATCGCCATTGGCAACGGCACCGCCAGCCGCGAGACCGACAAGCTCGCGGGCGACCTGATCAAATTGGTGCAAAAACAGGCTGCAGCGCTTGCAGAACAAGCGCCACCAGCTATTGAAAAGATAGTAATCAGCGAAGCCGGCGCCTCGGTCTATTCGGCCAGCGAATACGCCAGCCAGGAACTGCCCGACGTGGATGTGAGTCTGCGCGGCGCCGCCAGCATCGCGCGCCGCCTGCAAGACCCGCTGGCCGAGCTGGTGAAGATCGACCCCAAGAGCATCGGCGTCGGCCAGTACCAGCACGACGTGAACCAGAGCGAACTGGCGCGCCAGCTCGACGCCGTGGTCGAGGACTGCGTGAACGGTGTCGGTGTCGATCTGAACACCGCCAGCGCGCCCTGCTGGCGCGCGTGTCGGGCCTGTCGGGCACCGTGGCCAAGGCCGTGGTGCGCTGGCGCGAATCGCACGGCGCGTTCAGAAGCCGCCAACAGCTGCTGGAAGTCAGCGGCCTCGGCCCCAAGACCTTCGAGCAGAGCGCGGGCTTTCTGCGCATTCGCGGCGGCGACAACCCGCTGGACATGACCGGCGTGCACCCCGAGACCTACCCAGTGGTGGAGCAGATCATCGTCAAGACCGGCAAGCCCATCGACCAGCTCATGGGCCGCAGCGAACTGCTCAAACCGCTCAAGCCCGAAGCCTTCGCCACCGAACAGTTCGGCGCCGTGACGGTGAAGGACATCCTGGCTGAGCTGGAAAAACCCGGCCGCGACCCGCGCCCCGACTTCAAGGTGGCGCGCTTCAACGAGGGCGTGGAAGACATTGCCGACCTCAAGGAGGGCATGGTGCTCGAAGGCACGGTGAGCAACGTCGCCCAGTTCGGCGCCTTCGTCGACCTGGGCGTGCACCAGGATGGCCTGGTGCACGTGAGCCAGCTGTCGAACAAGTTCGTCAACGACGCGCGCGAGGTCGTCAAGGCCGGCCAGATCGTGAAGGTGAAGGTGCTCGAAGTGGACGTGCCGCGCAAGCGCATCAGCCTGACGATGAAGCTGGACGCGCAGGCGCCGCGCCGCGATGGCCCACGCGAGAACCGCTTCGAGCACGCCGGCCGGGGCGACCGCGGCCGCGGTGGCTACGCAGGCGGGCAGGGCAGGGCAACGCGCCCACGCCCCAGGGCGCCATGGCTTCGGCGTTTGAAAAGCTCAAGGGCTTGCAGAGCAAATAGGCCTGCATCGCTTGTCTGGTCAGCGCCAGCAGCTATTGAAACGAGAGCGAAAAACAGATTCGGTCCAGCATCCGGCACCGTGGGGCGCCGAATGCGCGGTGGTCATCAGGCCGGCTTGGGCCAGGTGGCCAAAGGTACCGAGGGCACAGCCACGGTCGGCAAAGGCACCGTGGGCAGTTCGCGCGGCACTTCATCGTCGGGGTCGCTCTCGGGTGCGTGGCGCGTCATCGCGCGAAGCGCCGTGGTGGCATGGGCCGCGCCGGTCATCAGCGACAACCAGCGGACGGTGAATTGGGTCAAGAGCTGGTGCATGGTTTGTCTTCTCCATACATCGGCAGAAAGGGCGGTAGTCGGAACCTGTTCCGCCCCGCGTGGTGGGGCATGGTGCGCCACGTCCCCACTATAGGTGCGAGGCCGCACGAAGGCCAGAGTTCCCGCCCCGCCGGTGGGGGCGTGTTGTGACCAGCTGTGTCGCGCGCTTTGCCAGAATGCCCGCATGACGCCACGCCCCGTGCTCTACACCTTTCGCCGCTGCCCCTACGCCATGCGCGCCCGCTGGGCGGTGCAGGTGTCGGCGCTCGACGTGGAACTGCGCGAGATCACGCTGCGCGCCAAGCCCGCCGCCATGCTGGTCGCGTCGCCCAAGGGCACGGTGCCCGTGCTGGTGCTGCCGGGTGGCCAGGTCATCGACGAAAGCTTGGACGTGATGCGCTGGGCGCTGGCGCAGCACGATCCCGAGGGCTGGCTGACGCCCGCGCAGGGCACGCTGGCCGAGATGCTGGCCCTGATCGAGGCCTGCGAGCGCGACTTCAAGCCGCACCTCGACCGCTACAAGTACCCCGCGCGCTACCGCGCCGAGTGGGGCGGGGCGCCTGACGCGGGTGACAGCGATCCGTTGGCGCGCGCCTTTGCGGCGCAGCATTTCGATGTTGCCCAGGGCTTTCTGTCGCTGCTGGCGGTGCGGCTGGAGGGTGGTGCGGCACCGCGTTACCTGTTCGGTACCCGCCCCGCGCTGGCCGACTTCGCCATCGCGCCCTTCGTGCGCCAGTTCGCCCGCCACGACGCGGCACGCTTTGCACAGCAGACGGCGCCCGCGCTGTCGCAGTGGCTGGGCGCCTTGCTCGCGCGGCCCGATTTTGAGGCCGTGATGGCGCGGCAAGCAGTGTGGGCCGACACCGGCGCGCGCTAACATCAGTCGGTCCTGATATCCCACCCTGAAAGACCATGCAAAAATCCTGCTCATCATCCATGCCGCGCCCTATGGCAGCGAGCGTTGCCTGTCCGCCCTGCGCCTGGCCCTGGCGCTGATGGGGCGCGAGGGCGAGAAGCCGCAGCTCGACGTGTTCCTGATGTCCGACGCCACCGTGCTCGGCCTGCCTAACCAGCAGGACGCCTCGGGCAACACCCTGCAGCAGATGGTGGAGCAGCTGGTGGCCCAGCAGGTGCCGGTGAAGGTGTGCAAGACTTGCGCCGGCAACCGCGGCCTGCTTTCGCTGCAGCTGATCGGCGGCGTCACCGTCGGCACGCTGGCCGAACTGGCCGACGCCACCATGGCGGCCGACAAGGTCATCACCTTCTGACGCCGCGCTTGCGGGCGCTGCGGCTGTACGCCGGCCCGGCCGCGTACCGCCACACGCGCTGCAGGCCAGCGGCTCGATCCCCTTCGTGCTGAAGGTGGTGCACGACATTCCGGGGCGCCACGCGGCGCCTACTGGGACGGCGGCATCACCGACTACCACCTGCACCTGGCCTATGTCGCTTCATCTTCGATAGCTGTCAGCGCCCGCCCAGCAAGCGCTGAAGGCCGATTTGATGCTGAATTTGCCACCACCGGCGCGCTGGTGCTGTACCCGCACTTCCAGCAGGCGGTGGTGCCCAGCTGGCTGGGCGAGAGCCTCAAGTGGCGCCACCGCGCCACACCACCCCGAGCGCGTGCAGGCCTGGAGCAGTGCCGTGCAGGCGGCGCGGCAACTGGCGGACGAGTTCGAGGCCTGGCCGGCGCGGCCCGATCCGGCGCAGGTGCAGCCGCTCTGAGCGCCACGCGGGCGCCGCGCCGCGGCGGCTTATAACGTCATCCCGGCGTAGGCCGGGATCCATGTTTCTCCGCACACGCTGTCTGGATTCCGGCCCCGTAGCGCGGTACGGGGCAGGCTTTGCGCCGGAATGACGAGATAGGGCAGCTTTGATCTGGAATTGGAATTACATCGACTCGGCCAGCATCTGCCGGTAGTCGTCGGCGCTGGCGATGCGCGGGTTGGTCTTGTGGCAGTGGTCAAGCTGGGCGTGCTCGATCACGCCAGCCCACAGGTCTTCGGTCACGCCCATGGCGGCCAGGCCGGTGGACAGGCCCAGGCGCGCGGTCATGTCGTGCACGGCGTCGGCCACGTCGCTGCCGGCGGGCAGGCCCATGGCCTGGGCCATGCGCGCCAGGCGGTCTTCCTTCTGGATGCTTTCGGCCCCAGCGTTGAAGCGGATCACGGCGGGCAGGAACACCGCATTCAGCGTGCCGTGGTGCAGGCGTGGGTTGGCGCCGCCCAGGCTGTGGCTCAGCGAATGCACCGCGCCCAGGCCTTTCTGAAAGCCCAGCGCGCCGTGCATGCTGGCGGCCATCATGTTCAGGCGCGCTTCGCGGTCGCTGCCGTCCTTCGTCGCGCGCTCGATGTGGGCCCAGCCGCGGCGCAGGCCCTCCAGCGCAATGCCGTCGGCCACCGGGTTGAAGGCGGGGGCCATGAACACCTCCATGCAGTGCGCGATGGCGTCCATGCCGGTGGCGGCGGTCAGCATGGGCGGCAGGCCCAGGGTGAGCGCCGGGTCGCAGATGGCGGCCCGGGGCATCAGGCCCAGCTGTGAAAACCCAGCTTGCGACCATCGTCGACGATGACGATGGCGCCGCGCGCCACCTCGCTCCCGGTGCCGGCGGTGGTGGGCACGGCGATCAGCGGCGCGGCCGCCTCGGTGATCTTGGGGCTGCCGCCTTCGATGGTGGCGTAGGTCTTCAGCGGGCCGGGGTGCGTGGCGGCAATGGCCACGCCCTTGGCGCAGTCGATGGCGCTGCCGCCGCCCACGGCGATCAGGCCGTCGCAACGCTCGCGCTGGTAGATCTCGGTGGCGGCGCGCACGGCGGCCTCGGTGGGGTTGGGCGGCGTGCCGTCGAACACGGCATGCGGCAGGCCCTGCAGGGCGTCGATCACCGGCTGCAGCACGCCGGCGGCACGCACGCCCGCGTCGGTCACGATCAGCGGCCGCGTGATGCCCACGCGCTGGCACTGCGCCGGCAGTTGCTGCACGGCGCCGTAGTCGAACTCGATCTGGGTGAGGTATTGGATGAGGGCCATGGGTGGATTTCCAAAGTACGATGTTCAGGTTTCATTATTCAGTCAAACCCACAGGAGATCGCTACATGAAGTCCCGCACACTACAAGCCCTGGCCCTGGGGGCCGCCGTGTCGGTGCTGGCCGGCTGCGCCAGCACCTCGGCCCCGGTGGTGGCCAACACGCCCGGCTGCCTGGACGACGTCGCCGTCAACCGCCTGCTGGGCGACTACAACGCCCGCCGCCCGGCCGCCAACCTGCCGGAGAACCTGACCATGGTCGACGCCAACTGCACCCGCAGCAAGCTGCAGCAGCGCCTGGCTGGCCAGGCCGGCCGCCTGGCGGGCTACAAGGCGGGCCTGACCAACCCGGCAGTGCAAAAGCGCTTCAACACCACCGAGCCGGTGTGGGGCGCGCTGTACACCAACATGCTGCTGAACAGCGGCGCCACCGTGGACGCCGCCTTCGGCGCCCGCCCGCTGTACGAGGCCGACCTGTTGGTGCGCGTGAAGAGCGCCGCCATCAACAACGCCAAGACCCCGGCCGAGGTGCTGGCGCAGGTGGACCAGATCATTCCCTTCATCGAACTGCCCGACCTGGTGGTGGAGACCCCCGCCAAGGTCAACGGCGCCGCGTTGAGCGCGCTGAACGTGGGTGCGCGCCTGGGCGTGCGCGGCGCGCCGCTGATGGTGCCGCAGGACGCCGTGGGCCAGGCCCGCGTGCTGAACGAGCTGCGCGACATGAACGTGCACCTGGTCGATGCCGCCGATGCGCCGCTGGGCGGCGGCAAGGGCAGCGACGTTCTGGGCCACCCACTGAACGCGGTGGTGTGGCTGGCGCAGGCGCTGAAGGCCGAAGGCCTGTCGCTGCGGCCGGGGCAGGTGGTCAGCCTGGGTTCGTTCTCGGCCCTGCTGCCGCCCAAGGCCGGCCAGAAGGTGACCGCGCATTACGACGGCGTGACCGGCCTGCAGCCGGTGACGGTGAGCTTCCGCTGATCGCCCAGGCATGCGCTGGAGCTATACCAATGATAGCTGCCAGCGCTTGCTGCATCAGCGCTGCAGGCCGATTTGGCTTGAAACCTGTGCCGGGCACGGTGCGCCGCCGTGGTGCGCCCTGAAGCTGGCGCGACAACCGCCCGGCCGGCCACCGCGCTGAGCAGTGGATTGCCCCTTCGGGCGCCACCCACAGGAGATCGTTCGCATGACCCGCATTCCGTCCCTCGCGGCCCTGGCACTGGCCGCCGTTGCGTTCTCGCCGCTGGCGCAGGCGCAGTACGACCAGCCCATCGGCCAGCCGCTGGGCCAGCCCTGGGGCACCGTGCCCTTCGGCAACCCGACCTATGGCAGTCCGGGGTACGACCCTACGGCGGCCCCGGCATCACCTGCGAAAGCCGTGACGGCGGCTTTCAGGAGTGCGGCACGCCCTTCCGCGGCCGGCCGGTGATTGCGGAAACCCTCTCGTCCGCGGCCTGCATCGAAGGCCAGACCTGGGGCACGCGCGGCGTCGGCTCCGTCTGGGTGATGAATGGCTGCCGCGCCCGCTTTGCCGACACCTACGGCGGCCAGGCCGGCGTGGGTGGCTATGGCGACACGCGCTACACCGTGCGCTGCGAGAGCGACCAGGGCCGGCGGCGCGACTGCCAGGCGCCGGTGGCGGCACGCCTGACCCTGCTGCGCCAGATCTCCGACGCGCCCTGCATCGAGGGGCAGACCTGGGGCAGCCATTTCAACGGCCAGGTGTGGGTCAGCGGTGGCTGCCGTGGCGACTTCGGGCCCGCGCAGGGTTGGGTCAATCCGGACTACGGCACCGCCGCCAATGCCTACCGCTGCGAAAGCGAACAAGGCCGCCACCAGGAATGCCGCGCGCCGGCGCCGGGCGCCAGATGCTGGTGCGCCAGTTGTCCGAAACCGCCTGCGTCGAAGGCCAGACCTGGGGCAGCCGCGACGGCGGCGTCTGGGTGCGCGGTGGCTGCCGGGGCGAGTTTGCTGCCGCCGACTGGGGCGGACGCAGCCCCGGCTACGGCCGCACCGTGGTCTGCGAAAGCGTGGAGCAACGTCTGAACCGCTGCAACTGGGACCCGCGCTGGGGCCGGCCGGC
The DNA here is from genome assembly GCF_013423955.1 of Ottowia beijingensis. GTDB lineage: Bacteria > Pseudomonadota > Gammaproteobacteria > Burkholderiales > Burkholderiaceae_C > Ottowia > Ottowia beijingensis. Next base: position 3,829,389 of record NZ_JACCKX010000001.1, read on the forward strand.
GCTGATCGACCAGCTCTCGCAAGACAGCTGCCGCGAAGGCCGCAGCTGGGGCTACGACGGCCGCGAGATCTGGGTCGACCGGGGCTGCCGCGGACGCTTCGGGGCACGCTGACGGCGCCGCGCCGCGCCGCGCCGCGCCGCGCCGCGGCGTGCAGCGGTGCGGCGCACCCTTTCCGTCACTACGTTATCAATAGCTGCCAGCTCCCGCCAGCAGGGCGCTGGCAGCTTATTTCATCATGAATCACTCGCCCGACATCCACGCCCGCCTGACCCCCGCCATGCGCCTGCTGGTCGAGCGCATGGCGCAGGCGCCTTACCCGCCCATGCACACGCTGACGGCGCAGCAGGCCAAGGCCGCCTACGCCAAGTCCATCGGCGTGCTCGACGTGCCCAAGCCCGAACTGGCGCGCGTGGAGGAGGTGCGCATCCCGGCGCGCGACGGCCACGCCTTGCCCGCGCGCCTGGTCGCGCCCAGTACTGACACCGGCCTCCCCGTGCTGCTGTACACCCACGGCGGCGGCTTCACCATCGGCAGCATAGAATCGCACGACACCTTTTGCCGCGTGCTCAGCGCAACCAGCGGCGCCGCCGTGCTGTCGCTCGACTACCGCCTGGCGCCCGAATGGCGCTTTCCCACCGCGGTGCACGACGCCTGGGATGCGCTGCACTGGCTGGCGGGCGAGGGCGGTCGCGCCCTGGGCCTCGATACCACGCGCATCGCCGTCGGCGGCGATTCGGCCGGCGGCACGCTGGCGGCCGTCAGCGCCGTGCACGCGCGCGACGCGGGGCTGAAGCTGGCGCTGCAACTGCTCATCTACCCCGGCACCACCGACCACCAGGACACCGACTCGCACGCGCTGTTCGCGCACGGTCCGGTGCTCGACAAGGCGCTGATCGACTGGTTCTTCCACCACTACATCGACAGCGTGGACCGCAGCGACTGGCGCTTTGCGCCGCTGAAAAGCGCCGACGTCGATAGCGTGGCCCCCGCCTGGGTGGGCCTGGCCGAATGCGACCCGCTGGTGGACGAGGGCGTGGCCTACGCCGACAAGCTGCGCGCCGCCGGCGTGCCGGTCGATCTGGAGATCTACCGCGGCGTGGTGCACGGCTTCATCACCATGGGCCGCGCCATTGCCGAGGCGCGGCAGCTGCACCAGGATGCGGCGGCGGCGCTGCGGCAGGCCTTTGGACTGCCAGCACCATGATCCCGGGCTGTGGGAGCGGGCTTGCCCGCGATAGGGCGCTGCCGTAAGGCCGAGGCCCTATCGCGGGCAAGCCCGCTCCCACAGAACTTTAAGATCCATAGCTGCCAGCGCCCGCCGCCAAAGCGCTGGCCGCTGATTTGACTGAGAACAGGCAAACCGCCATGAAACCCACCGACTTCCGTCACCACCACCGCCTGCGCGTGCGCTGGGCCGAGGTGGACATGCAAAAATCGTCTTCAACCCGCACTACCTGGCCTATTTCGACTGCGCCATCAGCGACTACTGGCGCGCGCTGGCCATGCCTTATGCCGCGGCCATGCAGCGGCTGGGCGGCGACATCTTTCTGCGCAAGACGGCGGTGGAGTTCAACGCCTCGGCCGAGATGGACGACCGGCTCGACATCGGCTTGCGCTGCGACCGCATCGGCGCCTCGTCGATGACCTTCGTGGGCGGCATCTTCCGTGGCGATCGATTGCTGACGGCAGGCGAGCTGGTCTACGTGTTCGCCGACCCGGCCACGCAGACCTCGCGGCCGGTGCCGGCGCCGCTGCGCGCGCTGATCGAGGCCTACGAAGCCGGCCAGCCCGTGACCCATGTGCAGACCGGCGACTGGGCCGCGCTGGGCGACGCGGCGCGGGCTCTGCGCACGGCGGTGTTCATCGAGGAGCAGGGCATCGCCCGCGCGGACGAGTGGGACGAGGCCGATGCCACGGCCGTGCACGCCGTCGTCACCAACCTGCTGGGCATGCCCGTGGCCACCGGGCGCCTGCTGCAGCAAGCGCCGGGCGAGGGCCGCATCGGCCGCATGGCGGTGGACCGCGCGCTGCGCGGCAGCGGGTGGGGCGGCAGCTGATCCAGGCGCTGCAGCAGGCCGCCTTCGAGCGCGGCGACCGCCGCATCGTGCTCAGCGCGCAGCGCAGTGCCGAAGGCTTCTACCAGCGGCTGGGTTATGTGCCCGAGGGCGCGCCGTACGACGAGGTGGGCATTGCACACATCGGCATGGCGCGGTCGTTTGAAAACCTTTGAACGCAGAAGATCGGCACATCTTCAAGGGCATGGCTTTCCCACCACACCGCTGGAGGGCGGAAACAAGCGATAGCCATTTGGCGCCATGTTGAAGTATCAATAACGTAGCTGCTTGCGCCCGTTATCTGGGCGCAAAAGCCTTTATCAACCATGCAAAAATCTGGGAAGTCCCCCTTGCGGGAACCTCCTCAGCATCGCGCCGCGCCCAAGGCCGGCGGGCCGGCGGGCCGGCGTCGCCGCGCGTCAGAACCCCGCGCCCGGCACGTCCACGCGCGTGGTCCAGATCTGCGCCTCGCGCGCGGCCGCGCGGTGGTGCTCCATGAAGTCGGGCGCCACGCACAGGAACAGCGTGCGCCCGTCCGGCCCGCCCAGCGTGCAGGCAAAGGTGCCCTGCGCGCCGGTCGACACCTCCTGCAGCACGCGCCCGCCCTCGGCCACGCGCAGGGCGCGGTTGCCGATGGCGTCGGCCACCCACACGGCGCCTTCGGCGTCCAGCGCGCCGCCATCGGCGGCCACCTTGCCGCCGGCGATGTAGTCGTCCAGCTTGTCGCTTTGCACCAGCGGGCCGAACACCGCCCAGTCGCGGCGCGGGCCCAGGCTGCCGTCGGCGGCGATGTCGAAGGCCGACAGGCGGTTGCCCAGCGTTTCGTTGACGATCAGCGTGCGGCCGTCGGGCGTGGGCAGGATGGCGTTGGGAAAGTAGAGGTCGCGCGCCGCCTCGTGCACGCTGCCGTCGGGGTCGACGCGCGCCAGGCTGGCCGTCTGCACCCCGCCGCCGCCCATCAGATCGAAGCCGAAGTTGCCCACCCAGGCGCGGCCCTGGGCATCCACGGCCATGTCGTTGCAGTGGCCGGTGGCGATGTTCGACAGGTCGGCGTGCGTCACCAGCTGGCCATCGGCCTCGCGCCGCAGCACGCGGCGGTCGCGCATGGAGACGATCAGCAGCCGCCCATCCGGCAGCCAGCCCAGGCCCGAGGGCTGGCCCGGCACGTCGGCGATTTTTTCGACGCGGCCCTGCAGATCGCAGGCGATGACCTGGTGCGTGTAGAAGTCCGACAGCCACAGCCGGCCGTCGTGCCAGCGCGGGCCCTCGAAGAAGCTGTAGCCGGAGAGCAGGGTGTCGAAAGCGGGCATGGCGGTGTCTCCTCGTGGTGGTGTTGTGCCGGGCATGATAGGCCGGTCACGGCGATACCGCCTTCCACCGGCGTCCTGGCGGGCCGGCGGGCCTGCACGCGACGCTCTTATTCCAATTCCAGATCAAAGCTGCCATATCTCGTCATTCCGGCGCAAAGCCTGCCCCGTACCGCGATACGGGGCCAGAATCCAGACGGCGTGTGCGGAGAAACATGGATCCCGGCCTTCGCCGGGATGACGGCGATTGACGCGTTGAATTGCAGATGGAATTACTTGCGCCCTGCCCAGGCACGGCGGCCCAGCCATGCCACCGCGCCAACCAGCAACCACCGGGCCAAGGGGTGGTTCACGGGCACGGCGGTCACGCCCTGGGGCGCCGCCCGGGTGCTGACGCTGGCCGTGCCTGTGGCCGGCGGCACGGCCACCAGGCCGTTGACCGGGTCGGCGGTTGCGGTGGCGGTGTTGCTGACCTGTCCGGCTGTGACGTCCGCGGCGTTGAGCGTGTAGGTGGCGGTGGCCGTGGCCTGCGCGCCCACGGGCAGGGTGCCGGGGTTGGCCGCATCGGGCCAGGTGATGGTGAGGGTCGAAAGGCCGGCCAGCGGGTCGGTCAGCACCACACCGCTCAGCGGCACGTTGCCGGCGTTGGTGGCGGTGAGGGTGTAGGTCACCACGTCGCCCGCATCGCCCTGCGTGCCGTTGCCATTGGTGTCGGCCACGGCGGCGGTCTTGGCCAGGGTGAGCTGCGGCGCCGGCGTGGGCAGCACGGGCTGGCTGGCCGTGGCCGTGGCGGGCGGCACGGCCACCTTGCCGTTGACCGGATCGGCGGTCACGCTGGCGGTGTTGCTGACCTGCCCGGCCGTCGCGTCCGTGACACTGAGCGTGTAGGTGGCGGTGGCGGTGGCCTGCGCGCCCACGGGCAGGGTGCCGGGATTGGCCGCATCGGGCCAGGTGATGGTGAGGGTCGAAAGGCCGGCCAGCGGGTCGGTGAGCACCACGCCGCTCAGCGGCACGTTGCCGGCGTTGGTGGCGGTGAGGGTATAGGTCACCACGTCGCCCGCGTCGCCTTGCGAGCCGTTGCCATTGGTGTCGGCCACGGCAGCGGTCTTGGCCAGGGTGAGCTGCGGCGCAGGCGTGGGCAGCACGGGCTGGGTGATGCTGTCGCTGCCCCGCGGCGTGACGCCGCCCACGGGGTTGGCCGTGGCGGTGACGGTGTTGCTCATCTGGCCCGATGCCGCGTCCGCGGGGGTCAAGGTGTAGGTGGCCGTGGCGGTGGCCTCGGTGTTGACGGGCAGGGTGCCGGGGTTGGCCGGGTCGGGCCAGGTGATGGCGAGGGCCGAGAGGCCGGCCAGCGGGTCGGTCAGGCTCACGCCGGTGAGGGCGACGTTGCCGTTGTTGCGCACCGTGAAGGCGTAGGTCACCAGGTCGCCGGCATCGCCGGTGACGCCGTTGTCGTTGGTGTCGGCCACGCCGGCGATGTCTTTGCCCACCACCAGGCTGGGCTGTGCGCTCAGGCTGTTGCTGAAGGTGCAGACGATGGGCGCGGCGCCGGCGCCCAGCGCGCCCACGGTGAGGGTGAAGCCGCTCAGGCCGACGTCGCCCGTGCATTGCAGGCCGGCGTGGTAGGTGGCCGTGGCGGGCGTGAAGGTTTCGGCCAACTCGATCACGTCGCCGGCGAAAACGGTGGTGGGCGTGGCGTCGGTGGTGGTCTGGCCGCCCGGCGCGTTGGCGGCGGCCGTGGCGGTGGAGCTGAGCGAGTCGATCTGCGTGCGCACGGCGGGCGTGCCGGCCACACGGGTGGCGGTCAGCGTCGCGGTGTTGCCCACGGTGGCGCCGGCCCAGTGCTTTTTCAGCGTGAGCGTGGTGGCGGGGCAGTCGAGATCGTCGACGGTGATCGATGCGTTGTCGAAATTGGTGGGGTTCGACATGTAGATGGCGTAGGTGATCTTGTCGCCAGGCACCACGGTGGCGGTGCCGGATACCTGCGTCCAGCGATTCCACGGCAATGCGGGGGTGAACTCACGGACGCGAGCAACACGCCCTCTCCGTCCACGGGCTGCACCCGACTGCCGGCCACCTGAACGTTGCCGCGCAGCAGGCGTACCGTGCCGCTGCCGCCGGTGCCGGTGTCGCGGCTGGAGAAATAGCCGGAGAACCGGAGCGTGCGCGGTCGGGTGTCACCGCTGCCGCAGCTGGGCACGACGAGGGTCTGGTACAGCTCGTTGACGCCGTCGATGTCCAGGTAATGCCGGCGAGTGCCGTTGGGGTTGGCCACCTCGGCATCGAAGTTGACGTTGATGCCGTAGTTGCAGGTGCCGCCGCCGGTTCGACCCAGGGCCGGGTCCACCGTCGTGCCACCGTCGACGGCGATGACGTTGGTGCGGCCACCGCCCGCCAACTGCCAGGGCGTGACCGACGCCCCCAGGTTATTGGCGCAAAGGGAGGGCGGCGGATTGTTCTCGAAGCCGCCGTTGACGAGAAGGTTGGCCGAAGGGGTCTGGGCCAGCGCCGGGGTGACCAGCGCCGCCAGCAGGCAGGCCCCGAACCAGGCGCCGCGCAGTTGCGCCACGGCGCGGTTGCGGGCAATGTCCGGGACACATGCCGGGTGATAGTGCGATGCCAGAGGGGTGAGATGCGCACGGTGCGTTCCTGTCGTGTTGGAGGGCGCCGGCTGCCCATGCCGCTTGCGGGCACGGCAGCCGGCTTGGTGGTTCGCCCTTGGCGCCTGAGCGTAACGCGCCACATGGGGCGCGCCTATCGCAACAGGCGGCGGTGTGATTTTATCACGCCGGCGAGCGGCCGCGCTTGTGGGTGGCGACGCTTGGAAAGTGCGCCGTTGCAGCGCTTCCAGGTCGCGGGCCAGAGCCCTCTCGCGCCGGGGTTTTCAGCAAATGCTCAGATGTCTTCCGCGAGCGGGTACGGAATCGCCAGCCCCGTCAGCGCCGGGCCGATGGCGCTGCCGACGTGCAGTGCGGCGCCAGCCGCCACCTCGGCCACCTGCAGCACGGCGATCACCGCTGCAGCGTCGTCTGCCGCGGCGGCTTGCGCAATCTGGCCCACGGGCTGATCGGGGTCGGCCGCCGAGAACACCTCCTGCCCTGCCTGCGCCGCACCCGCCACGTGGCCGACGTAGGCACGCCGCTTGATGGCGCCGCGGAACTGGCTGCGCGCCACCACTTCCTGGCCGGGGTAGCAGCCTTTCTTGAAGTTCACGCCGCCCACGCTTTCGTAGTTCAGCATCTGCGGCACGAAGGCCTCGACCACCGGCGGCGTGATGCGCGCCACGCCGGCCAGCACCTCGGCCAGCAGCCAGTCGGCTTCGGTCAGGGCGCCACGCCGGCGGGCAGGGCGCTGCCGGCGGGCGCCAACCACAGCGTGCGTGCCACGCCGCCTGCGGCGGGCAGGGCGATGCGGTGCGCTGGTTTTTCGGCATCGTTTTGGGCCTCAGCGCCCGCCCCATCGGCGCTGGCAGCTATCAAATCAGGAGTTTCGCCGAGTTGCCCCCAGACCGCGTAATCCCCGGTCGCGTCGCTCAGCTTGAGCTGGCGCGCAGCACGAACATCGACAGGCGCTTGAGCGTGGCGGGCAGGGTGTCGGCGCTGGTCACCAGCAGCAGTTCGTCGGGCGCGGTCTTCAGCACCTGAAAGCTGGCCAGCATGCGGCCCTTGGCGCTGCAGAAGGCGGCCAGGCGCGCCTCGCCCTGCTTCATCAGCACCACGTCCTGCGTCAGTTGGCCCTGCAGGAAGGTGGCGGCGTCTTCGCCCCGGGCGCGGATGACGCCCAGGTGGGACAGGGGGCGATGCCGTTCGATGCGGCGACGGCGGGAAAGGCAGATACGGACTCGGACATGGGCTGAATTATCATGGCCGGCTCGTTTTCAGGACGTTCATAGCCCCGTGCGAACCCTATTCAAATTGCTGGCATTGCTGCTGGCGCTGGCCCTGGCGGCCGGCGGCTGGGCCTGGTGGTGGACGCAGCAGCCGCTGCCGCTGGCGGCCGAGAAGGTCGAGATCAGCGTGCCGCAGGGCGCCTCGCTGCGCACCGCCGCCGCCAAGGCGGTGGAAGGCGGCGTGCGCACCAACGCCGATCTGCTGCACGCGTTCTTCCGCTTCGCGGTGGGCGAGCAGACCATCAAGCCCGGCGACTACGCCGTCACGCGCGGCATGACGCCGGGCGACCTGCTGGGCAAGCTGGTGCGCGGCGACCGCATCGTGCTGACGGTGACGCTGGTGGAAGGCTGGACGTTCAAGCAGTTCCGAGACGCGCTCTCCAAAGCCGAGCATCTGCGGCACGACACGCAAGGCATGGCGCCGGCCGAGATCATGAAGGCGCTGGGCAAGCCGGGCGTGGCACCCGAGGGGCGCTTCTTCCCCGACACCTTCCACTACTTCAAGAACGCCAGCGATGTGGACGTGCTGCGCCAGTCGCTGCAGTTGATGGACCGGCGCCTGCAGGCCGCCTGGGACGCGCGCGCGCCCGGCCTGCCGCTGAAGTCGCCCGACGAGGCGCTGATCCTGGCCAGCATCGTCGAGAAGGAAACCGGCCAGGCCGGCGACCGGCCCGAGATCGCCGGTGTGTTCATCAACCGCCTGCGCATCGGCATGCGGCTGCAGACCGACCCGACCGTGATCTACGGCCTGGGCGATGCGTTCGACGGCAACCTGCGCCGCAGCCACCTGACCGCCGACACGCCCTTCAACACCTACACCCGCGCCGGCCTGCCGCCTACGCCGATTGCCATGCCCGGCAAGGCCTCGCTGATGGCGGCGGTGCAGCCGGCGCAGACCAAGTCGCTGTACTTCGTGGCGCGCGGCGACGGCAGCAGCAAGTTCAGCGAATCGCTGCAGGACCACAACCGTGCGGTCAACAAGTACCAGCGCGGCGGCGGCGCGCCCGCCCCGGCTCCGGCCGCCAGCGGCAACTGATGGCGGCGATGGCGACGATGGCGCAGACGGGCCTGTTCATCAGCTTCGAGGGCATCGACGGTGCCGGCAAGTCGACCCACATCGACGCGCTGGCCGACGCCCTGCGCGCTACCGGCCGCACCGTGGTGCTGACGCGCGAGCCCGGCGGCACGCCGCTGGCCGAGCAGATCCGCGCGCTGGCGCTGCACCAGCCCATGGACGCGCTGACCGAGGCGCTGCTGATGTTCGCCGCCCGGCGCGACCACATCCGCCAGGTCATCGCCCCGGCGCTGACACGCGGCGACGCGGTGCTGTGCGACCGCTTCACCGACGCGACCTTTGCCTACCAGGGCGGCGGGCGCGGGCTCGACTGGCAGTCGCTATCAAAATTGGAGCTTCTGGTGCAGGATACACGGGAGCTGGAGGCCGATTTGACCCATAAACCGCTGCTGCAGCCCGATCTGACCATCTGGTTCGATCTGCCACCCGCCGTGGCCGCCGAGCGCCTGGTGGGCGCGCGTGTGCCCGACAAGTTCGAGGCGCAACCGGCCGCCTTCTTCGACGCCGTGCGCGCCGGCTACGCCCGCCGCGCCGGCGAGGCCCCGCGCGCTTCGCCCGCATCGACGCCGATCAGCCGCGCGACGCCGTGTGGCGCGACGTGCAGGCGGCGGTGCAGGGCAGGGGATGGCTGTGAGCGCGCCGGCCCCTGGATTGCGCGCCAGCTGGAAAGCCTGCTGGCCCAGCGCGGCCACGCCTGGCTGCTGCAGGGCCCGTCGGGTCTGGGCCAGTTCGAACTGGCTGAAGCCCTGGTGCGCGCCTGGCTGTGCGATGCCCCCACGCCCCAGGGCGCGTGCGGCAAGTGCGCCAGCTGCCACGGCATCGACGTGCACACGCACCCCGACCTGGTGGTGCTGATGCCCGAGACCGACATGATTGCGCGCGGCTGGCCGCTGCCCGAAAAGGCGCAATCCGACATTGACGACAAGAAGCGCAAGCCCAGCAAGGAGATCCGTGTCGATGCCATGCGCGACGCCATCGAATTCGCCCAGCGCACCAGCGGGCGCGGGCGCGGCAAGGCGGTGCTGGTGTACCCGGCCGAGCGCATGAACCAGGTCACCGCCAACGCCCTGCTCAAGACGCTGGAAGAGCCGCCGGGCGACGTGCGCTTCGTGCTGGCCACCGACGCGGCGCACCTGCTGCTGCCCACCATTCGCAGCCGCTGCCTGGGCCACACCCTGCTGTGGCCGGACGCGGACGAGGCGCTGCCGTGGCTGAGCGCGCAGGGCATCGCGGCCGGGAGGGCGCCGCCCTGCTGCGCGCCGGCGGCGGGCGGCCGGCCGAAGCCCTGGCGCTGGCGCAGGGCAAGGACAGCGCGCGCCGCTGGGCACTGCTGCCACGGGCACTGGCGCAGGGCGAGGCCAGCGCGCTGGCCGATCTGCCACTGCCCGAAGCCGTGGCACGGCTGCAGAAGCTGTGCCACGACCTGCTGGCGTTGCAGGTGGGTGCCGCGCCGCGCTTCTTCGACCGCGCCGATCTGCCCGAGCGGCCGCTGCCCGTGGGCGCGCTCACCAAGTGGTGGCAGCAGCTGGCGCAGTCGACACGCACCGCCGAACATCCCTTAAACCCCGGTTTGGCGACAGAATTCCTGGTCAGCAGTGCACGGCAGGCCCTAAACTCGCGTCGCTGAACCCCTTTTGCACCGTCATGTCCACCAGCCCGAGCCAGAACGCCGCCCTGTCCACGCCCCGACCCAGCGTCATCCAGCTGGCGATCAAGGAAAAGGCGGCGCTGTACGCAGCCTACATCCCGATGTTCGCGGAAGGGGGCATCTTCATTCCCTCGGCGCGCGATCACAAACTGGGCGACGACGTGTACGTGCTGATCACGCTGCCGGACGACCCGCAGCGCTACCCGGTGGCCGGCAAGGTGGCCTGGATCACCCCGGCGCGCGCGACCGGCAACCGCACGCAGGGCGTGGGCATCCGCTTTCCGAAAGACGAGAAGTCGGAGCAGCTCAAGGTCAAGATCGAGCAGATTCTCGGCTCCGCACTGAGCTCGGACCGACCGACGCAGACCATCTGACGCGGGGGCTGCGGCCGGCCGGACGCGGCTCGCGCCGACAGCGCGCCTGCATGGGCGGTGCTAGCATCGAAATCAGTCATTTTTCTGCCAGCGCGCCGACGGGTTCGGCCGCTTGGCCTTGTGCATGTTCACCGATTCCCACTGCCACCTGACATTCCCCGAACTGGCGGGCGACATGGCCGGACTGCGCGCCGCCATGGCCGCTGCGCAAGTCACGCGCGCCTTGTGCATCAGCACCACGATGGAGGAGTTTCCGTCGGTGCAGGCGCTGGCCGCGCGCTACGACAACTTCTGGGCCACGGCCGGCGTGCACCCCGACAGCGAGGACGTGCACGAGCCGAGCGTCGATGAACTGGTGGCCGCCACCCGCCTGCCGCGCGTGGTGGCGGTGGGCGAGACCGGCCTGGATTACTACCAGATGGAAGAGCGCAAGGGCGGCCGCAGCATTGCCGACCTGGCATGGCAGCGCGAGCGTTTCCGCACCCACATCCGCGCCGCACGGCAGGCCGGCGTGCCGCTGGTCATACACACGCGCGCGGCGTCCGAAGACACGCTCGGCATCCTGAAGGAAGAGGGCGAGGAGGGCGGCCCCGGCAGTGCCGGCGGCGTGTTTCATTGCTTCACCGAAACGCGCGAGGTGGCCCGCGCCGCGCTGGACCTGGGCTTCTACGTGTCGCTGTCGGGCATCGTCACCTTCAAGAACGCCCGCGAACTGCACGAGGTGGCCGCGCTGGTGCCCGATGATCGCCTGCTGATCGAAACCGACGCACCCTACCTGGCGCCGGTGCCTTACCGCGGCAAGGTCAACACGCCGGCCTACGTGCCGCACGTGGCTGCGCGCCTGGCCGAGCTGCGCGGCACCACGGTCGAACGCATCGGCGAGATCACCAGCGCCAATTTCACCCGCTTGTTTCCGAGGGTTTCATCATGATCCGCAACGTCCGCAAGAGCATCACTGCCGTCGCATTCGGCCTGTTCACCGTCGCCGCCCTGGCCGATTCCGGCGCCTTCTTCCGCGCCATCAAGCAGGACAACGACGTCGCCATGCGCAGCCTGCTGGCCAGCGGGGTCGACCCCAACACCAAGGACGAAAAGGGCGTGCCGGGCCTGTACATGGCGCTGCAGGAAGGCTCGCTGCGTGTGGCCAGGCTGCTGATCGATTCGCCGCGGCTGAAACCCGAAACCCGCAACGCCACGGACGAAAGCCCGCTGATGATGGCCGCGCTGAAGGGCCACCTCGATCTGGCGCGGCAGCTGATCGCCAGGGATGCCGACGTCAACAAACCCGGCTGGACACCGCTGCATTACGCCGCCACCGGCGGTCATCTGGACATCATGCGCCTGCTGCTCGAAGAGCACGCCTTCATCGACGCTCAATCGCCCAACGGCACCACGCCGCTGATGATGGCCGCGTCGTACGGCACGCCGGAAGCCGTCAAACTGCTCATCGAAGCCGGCGCCGACATCCACATGCGCAACCAGAAAGGCTTGAGCGCCCTCGACTTCGCCCGCCGCGCCGAGCGCCGCGATTCGGTGGAACTGATGGAAACGGCGCTGCGCTGGTCGCAGCAGAAGCAAGGGCCGCGCGGACAGTGGTGATTGCCGGACGGCGCGCAGACCACTAAGCACTAAGCTGATGCGCAGCAGCCGGAAGGCCGCGAACGGGATGGCGTGGCGACCAGCTTCCCGGTTACGTAAACACCGCTCGGTGACGTGAAGATGCTTCGCGCAGTCGGCCCGCGACCCGCCGAGTGATCGGTACATGGCGCGCAGCTTGCGGCTTCGCTCGACGCGGCTTTGCACCACGTGGCCGGGTGGCCGACGCGGTGGCTTCACTTCATACGATGTGCATTATGTTAATAATAAACGAGGTGAAGCAGGATCAATCTGGGTCTCTACCTAAATTGCTGCGCTCGCGTCATCGAACAGATACGGCCCCTGGCCTGCTGAATCGCCGGAGCTGACGTTGAACGCCACCACTGGCGCGCTGAAGTCGCTGAAAGACGCACCCAGTGCGATCTCGCCGGTCGAGTGCAGAACGCAGTCGTTGCGCCGCAGCTGGACTTCGGCGTCGGGGTTCTCGCTGAAACGCACCCAGGTGCCGAAGCTGCTCAGGTCGGTCAGCACGAAGGCACCGTTGATGAACTCCAGGCGCGCGTGGCTGCGCGACACCCGCTGGTCCTTCACGACAAAGCCGCTGTCCGGAATGCGCCCGATGAACACCGGCAGTTGTGCGGCCGTGAACACCCGGGTCGTGCCGAACCAGGCCAGTGCGATGCTGCCGCCACTGCCGGCACCCGCACGTTGCGCCTCGGGCAACATGCCGCGCACGGTCATCAAGTCTGTCGTGACATCCTCGCTCCACTCGATCTGGAAGATCGACCGGGGCTCGGTCAATCCGCGCACGTTGATCATGCCCAGCGAGCGGTAACGCGCCGCGTCCATCACCCCGGGTTCGAGGTGGCCGGATTTGACGGCCGCTTCGCGATCCTGGCGCAGTTCGGCGATGACGCCCTCGTCTGCCCAGATGCCGTTGGCACCCGCCATGTCGGACAGGCGTGCCGCCAGGTTCACCGGGTCGCCATACACGTCGTCGTCGCGCTGCACCACGTCGCCGGAGGCCATGCCGATCTTCAGGCGCATGCGCAGCGGCTCGGGCCATTTTTCCAGGCGTTCGGTGTGGCTTTGCTGCAGGAAGATGGCCGATTCGACAGCCTTGGCACTGCGCGAGAACTGCGCCAGCACGCCATCGCCCAGAAACTTCACGGTGCGCCCTTCATGGGCCTCGCACACACGGCCGATCCACTGTGTCACCTTGGAGATGACATCGGCCACCTGGGCGTTCCCGAGCGCTTCATACGCGGCAGTGCTGCCGGTGAGGTCGATGAAGACCATGGTGGCGCGAACGTTCATCTGGACTGGTTTCCGATGGGAGCGGTCATGTAAAGCCGTTGCATTGGCAGGAATTCCCTTGTCTCGCCGCGGGCAATTGGCCTCAAAAATGATAGCACCCGACAGCCCTTGGGGCCAAGCATGATGCTGCCCAGGGTGGCGAACGCGTTGTTTTTCACGGAATCCGTGGTTGGTCCGCCGCGTCAGGGTGGCGTCAGCACAAGCGCTTCGCTATGATCGTAACCGTTGGTTATTAACGAAACTTCATGGTAACAACACCGATGAGATGGTTCAAGCACGGGTGGGTGTCTGCCCTGTATGGCCGCTTGTCCAGGCCGCAGGAGCTGATGCGGAGCGCCTGGCGCACCGGATGGAAGATATCCGCATGGCCATGCTGGACATGCTGGGCGATCCCGGCGCGCAGCAATACCCGCAGGTCGCCCGCCGCATTCGTGCCGGTGGCGATGCCCTGGCGCTGTGGTACGCCCGCGCCGACTTGATGGCCGCCCTCGCCGGCCTGCATGGCGAGCAGGTGGCGCGCACGCGCATGGTCAGCCTGTCGGCCATGTTCGAGGGCATGTTGCCCAGGGGCATGGTGTCGCGCCCCACCACGATCCGGGCCTGATCGGCTGCGGCCGGCCGCGGCAGGCTGCGCTGCGGTTCAGTGCTGGTGCCCCCACAGCACCAGCGCTTCCCTGCCCTCCACCAGCACGTCCACCGGCAGTCCCACGGGCAGCAGCACCTTGGTGGGCACATGGCCGAAGGGCAGGCCCGTGAGCACGGGCACCTTCAGCCGGCTGCGCAGTTCCGCGACGACCTTGGCCAGCGAATAGCCCTTGTCATGGACGCTCAGGCTGTATTCGGTGAACTGGCCGAGCACGATCAGCTTCTGCCGCGCCAGCACGCCGGCGTGCAGCAATTGCAGCAGCATGCGTTCGATGCGGTAGGGGTGCTCACCCACGTCTTCCAGAAACAGCACGCCGCCCTTCACCTCGGGCCACCACGGCGTGCCCAGCAGCGACAGCACCATCGCCAGGTTACCGCCCCACAGCGGCGCCTGGCGCGCCACCAGGCCGTCCTTGCCGTTCAGCGCGGCGATGTCCGCGGCGGGCAGGCGCCAGCCCGTGCCTTCGCTGCTGCCGCTGACCATGTCGTCGAAGCAGGCCAGCATGATCTCGTCGGGGCCGCCCTGCCCGTTCGCACTGCCCAGCCCGCCATGGCCTTCGGCCGCGTCGCCGGCATCGGTGGCGCCGAAGCCCTCGCACACCGCCGGGCCGGCCCAGGTGACGGCGCCGGCCTTCTTCATCAGCGCCAGCTGCACCACCGTAAAGTCGCTGAAGCCGACAAAGCGCGTGCCGCGCTCGATGGCGCGGGCCATGGCCTTGTACGGAATCTGCTCCAGGATGCGCGTCAGCCCATAGCCGCCGCGCGAGATGAGCGCCACATCGGCCCCGCTGGCCGCGGCCCGCCCGATGGCGGCCAGGCGCGTGTCGTCGTCGCCGGCAAAGCGCTGCCAGCTGGCCAGTGCCGAGGGATCGACCTCGACCTCATGCCCCAGCGCCTTGAGCCGCGCCACACCGCGCTTGAAAGCCGCGCGGTCGCGCACAGCGCCGGAAGGGGAATACACGTAGACATGGGCCATGGCACGGCTTCTTTCAAATCAAATTGGCCTTTTGCGCAGACCAGTCCTGCGCAGGCAGCTATCAAAATTATAGATCGTCGCCCGGCTGACGCGGCGGTGAGGCGAAGTGCCGCAGCGCCCGCTCGGCAATCTGGCGACCATGCTCGGGCACGAAATGGCCCGCCTCGGGCAGCAGCCACGGTTCGGAGCAACCACGGATGTCGGCGTGCAGCGCGCGCATCACCGGTTCGCCCAGCACCGGGTCTTGCGTGCCGATCACCATCAGGCTGCGGCCCTGCCAGTCGTGCTGCCAGAAGTCGCGCGCGGCGCGCGAGAGGGCCGCGCCGTCGTCATCCGGCCGCTCGGGCACCAGGGCCGGAAACGCGCGCGTCGCGGCGCGGTGCCCGGCATCCGGGAACGGCGCGCCGTAGGCCGCGCTTTCGGCCGCGCTCAACTGCGGGTTGCCGCGCGCCAGCAGGCGGCCGATGTCGAACGCCGGGTTCCTGGCGCACCAGTCGCGCCAGGCCAGAAAGCCCGCCGACAGCGGCGCCTCACCCGTCGCCAGCGTGGTGTTCATCACCAGCAGGCCGGCGTAGCGCCGGGGCGCTGCCATGGGCAGCGTCAGGCCCAGCAGGCCGCCCCAGTCCTGCACCACCAGCACCACGTTGTGCAGGTCCAGCCGCTCGACGAGTTCGAGCAGCACCTGACGGTGCCAGCTGAACGTGTGCGCGTCTTCCTTCTTCGGCTTGTCGCTCTTGCCGAAGCCGATCAGATCGGGCGCTACCACGCGGTGGCCGGCAGCGGTGAAGACGGGGATCATGTGCCGCCACAGGTAGCTCCACGCCGGGTTGCCGTGCAGGCACAGCCAAGTGCGCGGGGCGTCGGGCGGGCCTTCGTCCAGGTAATGCAGGCGCAGGCCGGCCAGCGCCGGCAGATCGCAGACGTAGTGCGGCACCCACGGGTAGCCGGGCAAGTTGTTGAACGCCGAGTCGGGCGGGCGCAGCGCGTCGTCGCGCAAGGGGCTGGCGTTCACGCGGCGCGGCTTGAAGAAATCGCGCAGCAGCGCCGCGCATTCATCGGCCAGCACGCCGCCCTGCACCTGCGTATGGTGGTTCAGGCGCGGTTCGGCAAACAGGTTCAGCACCGAGCCGGCGGCGCCGGTCTTGGGGTCGGCCGCGCCGTACACCACGCGCCCCACCCGCGCGTGCAGCATGGCGCCGGCGCACATGGCGCAGGGCTCCAGCGTCACGTACAAGGTGCAGCCGTCGAGCCGGTAGTTGCCCAGCGCGGCCGCGGCGGCGCGCAGCGCCACGATCTCGGCGTGCGCGCTCGGGTCGTGCGTGCCG
This sequence comes from Ottowia beijingensis, assembly GCF_013423955.1. Classification (GTDB taxonomy): domain Bacteria; phylum Pseudomonadota; class Gammaproteobacteria; order Burkholderiales; family Burkholderiaceae_C; genus Ottowia; species Ottowia beijingensis. The sequence continues at coordinate 3,845,596 of NZ_JACCKX010000001.1, forward strand.
ATGGGGGCATTGCGGCCGGTGGCGATCATGCGCCCGTCCCTCACCACCACGGCGCCCACCGGCACCTCGCCCGCGGCGGCGGCGGCCCGGGCTTCGGCCAGCGCCAGACGCATGGCGTCGGCATCGTTGGTCAGCACGGCTTCGGGCATGGTGGTTGCTTCAATATCAATAGCTGCCGGCGCTTGATGGGCGGACGCTGGAGGCCTATTTGGCTTGAAATCGCGCGCGCACGTCGTCACCGGGCATCGTCAGGCACGTCGCGCGGCTGCGCCTTCATGGCGGCGTCCAGCGCCTCCTTGTACTGCTGCTGAATCTGCCGGCTCTGGTCGCGCACGGTGGCGGGCGGCGCATCGGCACCGGTCGATGCGGCGGGCGGCGGCGGCGCCGGCACGCTGGCGCGCGTGGCGCCCAGTTGCTGCTTCGCCAGCAAGCCCACGATGACCAGCGCGGCCACCAGGCCCAGCAAACCGAAGATGCGCATGGCTCAGTTCCCTCCTTGGTTGATGCGGTCCGTCATGCCCAGTGTCTCCATCCAGCCTGCCAGCGCGCGCTCGTTCGGCATGCCCTGGGCACAGGCGCTGTGCAGCGCCGCGTGCGACTCTTTCCGGTGCTGGTTCAGCTTGAGCTTGCACTGCCAGCTGGTCACTGTCAGCTCGAACGCGACGATGCCCTGCAGCAGCTTGCCCGCCAGTTCTTCGTCCAGCGCGCGCCATTGCGCGGCATAGGCCGGCTCGTGGTCGCCGATCAGGCATTTGAGCAGGCGCTCCTTGCCCGCCGCATCGTTGTGCGGCAGCAGGGTGGCCTGCACAGTGCAGTGCACGGCGACGTAGTTCCACGTCGGCACGCGCGCCAGATCGGGGTACACCTGCGGCGACATGTAGGCGTGCGGCCCCAGAAAGCTGACCACCGCGCGCGGCCGCGCCTGCAGATGGCGCCACTGCGGGTTGGGCCGGGCCACGTGCCCGAGCAGCGTGAAGCCCGCCGCGTCTTCCCCATCGGGCGATGCCTGGGGCTGCAGGTGCAACGGCAGGTGCGTGACGAAGGGCAGGCCCTCGTCGTCGGTGGTGATCAGGCTGGCGAACGGGTGCTCGCGCATCACGCGGGCGGCAAGGCGCGCGTCGCGGCTGGCAAAGTAAGGGGGCAGGTACATGGCGTGTGTGCGGCATCGGGCCGCAGGCACGATTCTGGCGCAAGGCAAGCGGCGCCGGCGCGGCAGCGTTCGATGCTATGCTCCTGATAGCTGCCGGTGTCGATGGCATAAAGGCTGCATACGGAATTTCTTTCAGGGTGACCAATCGCCTAATGCAAGGTTGAGCGCGTGAGCCGCTCTCCTGTGCGGCCAGCCCCAGCGCATCAACCCGATGGATTCTTCAATGACGCCACCGCCCCAGCCCGAGCAGAACGCCCTGTTCGACGAGCCGCTGGCGCCGGCTGATGCACCCGCCGCCGAGCCCACAGCGCCCCGGCCCGCCCGCCGCCCGCGCGCTGGCGTTGAGGCCACCGCCGTGGGCGACGCCACCCGCACACTCGCCGCCGCCCTGCCCCACGGGCTGCACCTGGGCACCTCGTCGTGGCACTTTCCCGGCTGGGCCGGGCTGGTGTGGGGCGGCGACTACGCCGAGGCGACGCTGTCGAAGCACGGCCTGGTCGCCTACGCCCGGCACCCGCTGCTGCGCAGCGTCAGCCTCGACCGCGCGTTCTACCGCCCCCTCACCGCCACCCAGTACGCGGGCTATGCCGCCCAGGTGCCGGCGCACTTCCGCTTCGTCGTCAAGGCGCCTGCGCTGGTGTGCGACGCGCAGGTGCGCGCCGAAGACGGCCGCGGCCGTGCGCCCAACCCGGCCTTCCTGAGCACGGAGCTGGCCATCCGCCAGTTCGTGCAGCCCGCGCTGGAAGGGCTGGGCGACAAGATCGGCGCGCTGGTGTTCCAGATCAGCCCCTTGCCACGCCACATGCTGGCGCGCCTGCCCGAGCTGATCGACCGCATCGGCGCCCTGCTGTCTGCCCTGCCCCGCCTGCAACCCGCTGCCCCCGGCGGCGTGATCGCGCTGGAAGTGCGGGATGCGGCCTTTCTGGCGCCTGAGCATGCCCCGCACCTGGCCCGCACCCTGCGCGCCGCGCGCCCGCCAGCGGCAACCGTGTCACCTAGGGGTCTCCTCGTTTTCAGTGCAATAAGTGACGGTACGAAAAGCTAGCACTGGCGCGGAGGTGGTGTTGGTAGATCGTTGATTTCATTGACTTTCCTGTTCACTTTCAAATCTGCGATTCGTGGCGTCAAACCGTGGTCGGTTTCATCCATTGGTGCCAGTTATCGATGCATTTGGCCGCGAAGGCAGGATTTGGTCAGCATAGCGGTCAACCGGGAAGCGAAACACACCCCGCAAGTTGATGCTCTCCAGCCTGGTGGGCGCAATCTTCCCGATCAGTTCCGGTGGAATGACCTGGCGGCGGTTCGACCAGCGATCCAGGACCGCCTGCATCTGTGAGGTATTCCACGCCATCACGATGTTGGCCATCAGGCTCAACGCATCGGCCACAGCCTGCATTTCATCGACACGTTTGGCCTGCGCCGGGCTGATCCGGCCGGTATAAATGGCGCGCTTGAGGGCGTTAACAGCCTCGCCCCGATTGAGCACCCGGCGCAACTCGTTCCTGAAAGCGTCCTTGACAAAGTAGTCAGCCAAAAACGCCGTACGCAGCAACCGCCCCAATTGCACGCCAGCCTCATAGATTGGATCGCCCTGGGCGGCAGAACCGAACCGCGCAAGAGCTGCCACCGCACTGGCATGTCCGCTCATGACCGAGGCTGCCAGGTGCACCAGACTAGGGGTCTCCTCGTTTTCAGTGCAATAAGTGACGGTACGCAAAGCTAGCACTGGCGCGGGGGTGGTCTGGGTAGACCGTTGATTTCATTGACTTTCCTGTTCGCTTTGTAAACGGGTATGGTGGCCTCCCACTTTTGAGGTTCACGATGCAGGGTTGGCACACAACGTTTTTGGGGATGCGTGGGCTCCCCGCGATATCAGCGACTTCGAGATGAAGGCATTTTTCACCTTCGATGGTGCCGAGCGCGACGCAATCAATGCACGCCGAGGTGATTCCCACAAGCTTGGTCTGGCGCTCCATATTGGTTTCCTGCGCATGAGTGGGCGTTTGCTCGGTGCCTTTCGGGTAATTCCAGTAGCCTTGTGGCGCCACCTTGGCAACGAGCTTGGCATTGCAGCACCAGAAGTCGCCTCGCTGAGAGCCATGTATGAACGCGGGCGCACGCTATTCGATCACCAACAAGTAGCCTGCACGGTCCTTGGATTCCAGTGGATGAGCGAGCACCAGCGCCGCTCACTGGTACGTGAACTGCGCGACGAAGTGGCGCGCTGCGCCGACCGCGATCAGCTACTCGTGCGGGCGCGTCAATGGCTGTACAAGAACAAGCTGGTGATCGTGCACGAGCGGGCAATTCGGACACTGATTGCGGCGGCACTTGCCCAGCTTGAAGTTGAAACAGGCACCGCCATCGCCGCCAGCGTTGATCCAGCAACACTTGATCGCTGGCGAGCTCAGTTTCAGAGCTGCGCCCAGATGGACAAACCCAGCAGAGTTGGCTATGGGCTGCACCGGCGAAACACTCAACCCGCCAAATCAGCGAGGTACTGGAGCGCATCGACCTGCTTTACACGCTGGACGTTCATAAGCACCTGGCAGACATCCCCGATCTCATCTTGCGCCGCTACGCGCGCCGACTTGTCTCCAGGCCGCCCTCAGCCGGGCCAAGATCAAAGAGCCAGCGCGCACCGTGGAGGTCGCATGCTTTCTTCGATATTGCCTGTTCACCACCACAGACCAGTTGATCCTTATGGTGCAGCGCCGGATCGCCGATCTGTGGCGTCAGGCTGCCGCCGATGTCCCCGCTACCGTCAATTGGGCCGCAATGTACAAAACGCTGCTCGGCGAACTTGTTGCCTTGAGCGCGCAAGGTGCGGTGCCAGATGCTGAGTTGCGTGCCCGTCTTGAAGCCTTGATCACCGAAACCCAGAAACGCAAACCACCGAGCAGGGCCTCCCTGGTCCGCGAGGGATTGATTGATGGAATTCGCCCCGTGCGGTCGTTGCTCGTCGCCATTGCAAAGCTGCCCTGGCAGGCCACCGGCGAGCATCCTGCCATCGAGTACCTTGCCAAGCTGCAAGCTTTATATCTCAAAGGATCCAGAAAGCTGCCAGTTGAAGTGGTGGCACCAAGTCTGGGAATGATCTGGCAGGTTTCGATCTCCAGCCCAGACCGGGAACGGGCGTTTCAGGCGTTGGAGGTGGCCACCCTGTTTGCCCTGCGCCGCGCGGTGCGCAATGGCTCGGTCTGGATTGAGCACAGCCTGAGCTTTCGGGGTCGTGCGCGCTTGTTCTTCACGGACGAGCGTTGGCAGGCAGAGTCCAAGAAACACTATGCCCGTCTATCGTTACCCAGCAAGGCTGCCACTTTCTTGAAGCCTTTGCTGGCCAGAGTAACTGCCGGTGTCGATGCGGTGGCCGCTGCAGCCCGCAGTGGCGTACTGCGCGTGGATGATGAACTCCATTTGTCGCCATTGCCCGCAGAGGACGAAGACCCAGAAGTGACCAAGCTGCGCGCGGCTTTGGATCACCGCATCGGTGAGGTTCAATTGCCGGAAGTGATTCTGGCCGTTGACGCCCAGGTGCGCTTTAGCTGGATCATGCTCGGACGTGAGCCGCGCTCTACCGACGAGCTGCTGATGGTCTATGCCGGCATCATGGCCCACGGCACCAGTCTGACTGCGGTCGAATGCGCGCGCATGATTCCGCAATTGTCTGCCACCAGCATTCGCCAGGCCATGCGCTGGGCGCGGGACGAACGGCGTCTGAGCCAGGCCTGCCAGGCTGTGCTGGAATTCATGCAGCGACACCCGATTGCCGCCACCTGGGGGCGGTCCGATTTGGCATCTTCTGACATGATGAGCATGGAGACCACCAAACGGGTGTGGCAAGCCCGGCTTGATCCTCGGCGCAACACACCTTCCATTGGAATCTACTCCCATGTAAAAGACCGGTGGGGCATCTTCCATGCGCAGCCCTTTGTGCTCAATGAGCGCCAGGCGGGCGTGGCCATTGAAGGTGTCATCCGCCAAGAAAAGCTGGAGACCAGCCAGCTTGCTGTGGATACCCATGGCTACACCGACTTTGCCATGTCACATGCCCGTTTGCTTGGTTTTGATCTTTGCCCGCGGTTGAAGGAACTCAAACAGCGCCACCTCTTTGTGCCACGCGGCACCAAAGTGCCCGCAGAAATCGCTGCGGTGTGCGAAGCCAATGTCGACGTCGCTTTGATCGAAAAGCATTGGGATAGTCTGGTGCACCTGGCAGCCTCGGTCATGAGCGGACATGCCAGTGCGGTGGCAGCTCTTGCGCGGTTCGGTTCTGCCGCCCAGGGCGATCCAATCTATGAGGCTGGCGTGCAATTGGGGCGGTTGCTGCGTACGGCGTTTTTGGCTGACTACTTTGTCAAGGACGCTTTCAGGAACGAGTTGCGCCGGGTGCTCAATCGGGGCGAGGCTGTTAACGCCCTCAAGCGCGCCATTTATACCGGCCGGATCAGCCCGGCGCAGGCCAAACGTGTCGATGAAATGCAGGCTGTGGCCGATGCGTTGAGCCTGATGGCCAACATCGTGATGGCGTGGAATACCTCACAGATGCAGGCGGTCCTGGATCGCTGGTCGAACCGCCGCCAGGTCATTCCACCGGAACTGATCGGGAAGATTGCGCCCACCAGGCTGGAGAGCATCAACTTGCGGGGTGTGTTTCGCTTCCCGGTTGACCGCTATGCTGACCAAATCCTGCCTTCGCGGCCAAATGCATCGATAACTGGCACCAATGGATGAAACCGACCACGGTTTGACGCCACGAATCGCAGATTTGAAAGTGAACAGGAAAGTCAATGAAATCAACGATCTACCAACACCACCTCCGCGCCAGTGCTAGCTTTTCGTACCGTCACTTATTGCACTGAAAACGAGGAGACCCCTGCATGCGGTGTTGTGCGCAGCCGGCTTCGACATCCGCTGGCTGCTGCGTGCCATCGCCCGGCGGGGCATTGCTCCAGCCTTTTGCGCTCGCTTTGGCTGCTGTCAGCGCTCGCAGCGTCGGCGAGTCGACTCGCTACTCTTACACGTCCGGCGCTTCTCGTCGGCGCCGCGAGATGAATTTTGCAGGGCCGACGAGATCGACTCGGCGCAGTATTTCCAGGCCCTGGCGAATACTGTGCATTTGTACAGTATTCATGTCAGCCACTTCCAAGCCCAAGCTCTACAACCCACGCCACCCCGAACGCACGCTGCTCTACCAAACGGTAGCCGAGCACTACGAGACCTGGCTAGAGTTGGCCAGCGCGGGTCAGTTCGACGGCCAGGGCGACCACCACACCCCCAAGCCCTTCGTGCGCAAAGCGTTTGCCAAGTATCTTGAGTGCGGCATCTTTGCCCATGGCTTTGCCCGCGCTCGCTGCGGCGACTGTGGGCACGACTACTTTGTAGCCTTCTCCTGCAAAGGCCGGGGAGTCTGCCCCTCGTGCACCACCCGGCGCATGGTGGAGACAGCAGCGCACCTGAACGACCACGTCTCCCCGCCTGCCGGTGCGCCAGTGGGTGCTGTCGGTTCCCAAGCGGCTTCGGTACTTCATGCAGCGCGACGGAGCGGTGCTGAGCATGGTGCTGCGCATCTTTCTGCGGGTGATCGCACAAACTCTGCAGACCCACAGCCCCGGTGCGGCCCATATGGACAAGGCAGGCCTGCACATCGGTGCCATCGCCTTCATTCACCGATTCGGCTCCAGCCTCAATGAACACGTCCACTTCCACGTTTGTGTGGTGGACGGGGTGTTTGAGGAAGTGGAGGGCGAGGGCGATGCTGATGCGACCCCTCGAATCTCATCGCCGGGTGTCATCTTTCACGCGGCCACCGGCATCGATGCGGCTACCGTGGCCCCAGTGCAGACCACACTGCAAAACGCATCCTGCGCGCCTTCGTTGCTCGGGGCCTGCTGGAGAACTGTGACGCCAAAGACATGCTGGGCTACAAACACAGCGGCTTCTCGGTGGACGCCGGTGTCTGCATCGAAGCCCACGACCGCGCTGCGCTGGAGCGGCTGCTGCGCTATTGCGCGCGTCCACCGTTTTCCATGGAGCGCCTACGCAAAGAGGAAGCAAACTGGTGTACCGCTGTGCCAAACAGCGCAGCGAGCCCACCAGTGACAAGCGTGGTGCCAAGGCAGATGAGCTGCACCTCACACCGCTGGAGCTCATCGACCGCATTGCCGCGCTGGTGCCACCGCCACGCACCCACCGGCACCGCTACTTTGGTGTGCTGGCACCAAACTCGCCGCTGAGAGCGGCGGTAACGGCGCTGGCTCAGCCTGCTGCGTCGCAACCAGCCACGGTGGAGACTGCACAACCTGGCGCGGGCGTACCTGGGGTGGCGGCGCCGGGCAACGCGGCCACACCCACACCCGAACCTGAAGCACGCCCGAAGCGAGCGGCGCATTACTTGTGGGCGGTGCTGATTGCCCGCATCTACGAGGCATTTCCGCTGCTGTGCCCCATGTGCGGTGGGCAGATGCGCATCATTGCCTTCATCACCCACAGCGCCGAAATCCGCCACATCCTGAACCACATCGGGGTGGACTCGCAGCCACCGCACATAACCCCGGCACGCGGGCCACCGCTGTGGGAGGGCTGCGACGCGCCGGTGGATGATGGTGCGCAAGGCGAGCCGGATTGGGATCTGGCAGCTCAACCCGACGAGGTAGACCAGCGCGTCAATTGGTGACCCAGTGAAGCGGCGGTATCCATCGCTGCGGGAAGCAGCTGCGCGCGCGCCAGGCCCAAATGCATACTGCCTCCCAAGCTCTTGCCATTGAGCGGCAAGCGAGCGCTCAACCTTCCTTGGCCGAACGTGTTTCGAGGCCCAAAACTCGTGCCATACTTGGCCTCATGCGGTTGAATTTCCTATCCGTGGGATGGCTTTGTGCATGGCGAAGAACCGGATGCTATCCCGCCGCGCCCTCCTGCGAGGTCCATCCCATGCGCCGGGCCATCTCCGCACGCCATTGCGCGCGCGGGCGGAAACCGGGCAGGCCGCGCGCGTGCGCCTCCAGGCGCTGCAGCAGCGTGGCCTCGTCGTCCAGGTCGATCGGCACGGCCATGGGTTGCGAGACATACCAGGGCAGGTCGAAGTACAGCTCGAGCCGGTTGCCCTCGGGATCCGGGACATAGATGGACACCGCGTTGCCGTGGGTGATGGGCCTGACTTCGCCTGCGCCACGGGCCTGGAGGGTGCGGTACATGCGGCACAGCGTGTCCAGGCTGTCGGCCTTCAGCGAGATCTGGTTGATCGGGTTGAAGTCCAGCTCCTTCGGACGGCCGGAGATCAGCACGAGCTGGTGGTGTTCGTCGGGATCGCGGCTGAGGAACACCAGGTCGCGCGGGCCATTCGGCCCCGGCAACTGGCCGCGGTCCGTGACGGTGAACGCCAGCAGCTCCGTGTAGAAGGCCTCGAGGGCGGCGATGTCGTGCACGAACATGCCGAAGTGGCTGAAGGAAAAGCCGGGACGCGTCACAAGAGTCTCCATGGAATCAGGGCCCCGGCGCAGGCACCCGATGGCCATGCGCGGTGCGCCGGCGGATTCTAGCGCTTCGCGGTTAAATATCGATATTTTTGCTTTAGAGATATATTTTTCCTTTTTGTCGCTATGATCGCCGCGACCTGAATCCGAAGCGGGCGCTCCGCCCCCACCGCATGCAACCCATCCTGAACGTCATCACCTGCAGCACGCGCCCCCGGCGCGTCGGCCCCGCCGTGGCCGCCTGGTTCGAGCAAGTGGCCCGCGCGCAAGGCGAATTCGAAGTCGTCGCCTGCGATCTCAAGGAACTGGCCCTGCCCCTGCTGGACGAGCCGGAGCATCCGCGCACGGGCAAGTACAGCCACGCGCACACCCTGCGCTGGAGCAAGCTCACGGCGGCCGCGGATGCCTACGTCTTCGTGCTGCCCGAGTACAACTTCGGCCCGCCCGCCTCGCTGCTGAACGCGCTGAGCTACCTGAGCGCCGAGTGGGCCTACAAGCCGGCGGCATTCGTCAGCTACGGCGGCATGTCCGGCGGCATCCGCGCGGTGCAGGTCGCCAAGCAGTTGATGACCACCCAGAAGATCGTGCCGCTGCTGGAAGCCGTGGCCGTCCAGAACGTCGGCACGCTCGTGGACGCCGAAGGCAAGTTCCAGCCGGCGGCGCTGCACGGCGAGTCCGCCGCCGCGATGCTCAAGGAGCTCGCACGCTGGGCCGCGGCCCTGCGCCCCCTGCGCGCGCCGACGCCCTGACGCGCAAGGCGTCCCAACCCGTAGTCACCAAGGAAGCACTCCATGAAATTGATCAGTTTCACGCGGGGCGATCGCCCCGGATTCGGGGCCGTCGTCGAAGGCGGCGTCGTCGACCTGGGCGCCGCCCTGGACGGCAAGTACGCGGACCTGCGGGCGCTGCTGGCCGGCGATGCGCTGGCCGAAGCGCGCGCCGCGGTGGCGCAGCGCAAGCCCGACTTCGCCCTGGAGTCGGTCACCCTGCTGCCCGTCATCCCCGAGCCCGGCAAGATCTGGTGCTGCGGCCTGAACTACCACGAGCACGTGCAGGAGACCAACCGCGAGGTCACCGAGCAGCCCACCTTCTTCCTGCGCGTGGCCGACTCCCAGGTGGGCCACGGCCAGGCCATCGTGCGGCCCCGCGAATCCACCCAGCTGGACTACGAAGCCGAGATCGCCGTGATCATCGGCAAGGGCGGCCGCCGCATCGCCGAGGCCGACGTGGCCCGCCACATCGCCGGCTACGCCTGCTACAACGACGGCAGCGTGCGCGACTGGCAGCGCCACACCTCCCAGTGGGTGCCCGGCAAGAACTTCTGGCGCACCGGCGGCTTCGGCCCCTGGATGGTCACCGCCGACGAGATCCCCTTCGGCACCAGCATGACGCTCGTCACCCGCCTCAACGGCCAGGAGATGCAGCGCGCCACCACCGAGATGATGATCCACAGCATCGCCCGGCAGATCGCCTACGTCTCGGCCATCGCCCCGCTGCAGGCCGGCGACGTGGTCGTCACCGGCACCCCCGGTGGCGTGGGCGCGCGGCGCCAGCCCCGGTGTGGATGAAGGCCGGCGACGTCGTGGAGATCGAGGTCGATCGCATCGGCGTGCTGCGCAACCCCATCGTCGACGAAGACTGAACCAACGAGGAGACCGGAAGATGAACAAGACCACTCGCATCCTCGCCGCCGCTGTCCTGGGCCTGGGCGCATCGGCGGTGTCGGCTTCGGACTTTCCGCAGGGGCCGATCGAGGTGACCGTGCCCTTCGCCGCCGGCGGCGGCCTGGACCAGAACGCCCGCGCGTTCGCCAAGGCCTTCTCCGAGGCGCTGAACACGCCGGTGGCGGTGATGAACCGCGACGGCGCGGCCGGCGCGATCGGCCTGGCCTTCGTGGCCGGCGCGCGCGCCGACGGCTACGCGCTGGCGTTCACGCCCGCCGTGTCGCTCACCAGCCAGCCGCACCGCGTCAAGACGATCAAGTACGGCGTGGAGTCGTTCTCCCCGTGTGCCACGTCTTCGACAACATCTTCGCGATCGCGGTGCTGGCGAACTCGCCGTACAAGACGATCGCCGACGTGCTGGTGGGTGCACGCAAGGAGCCGGGTGCGGTGAGCTACGGCACCTCTGGCATCGGCTCGATCCCCATCTGGGCACCGCCGACATCGAGGCCGCGGCCAAGGTGCAGCTGAACCACGTCGCCTACAAGGGCGACGGCCCGATGATGCAGGACCTGCTGGGCGGCCGCCTGGGCTTCGGCGCGGTGCTGGCCAGTTCGGTGCGCGCGCAGGTGCAGGCCGGCACGCTGCGGCTGCTGGCGGTGTACTCGGACCAGCGCCATCCGCATTTCCCGGCCGTGCCCACGCTGACCGAGTCGGGCGTGCCGGTGGTGCAGCTGAGCTTCGGCGGCCTGCTGGCGCCGGCCAAGACGCCGACCGCCGTGCTGGACAAGCTGCAAGCCGCCTGCGAACGCGCGGTGAAGTCGCCCGGCTACGTGGACTGGGCCGCCAAGGCCGGCCAGGTCGTCGAGTACCAGCCGGCCGAAGCGTTCGGGCGCAAGCTGCGCGAGGACAGCCGGGCGAAGGCAGCGACGATCCAGCGGCTGGGCCTGTAACCGGCAGCGATCGCTGATCGAGGCTGAGGGCTCCCGCGTGGGAGCCCTTTTGTTTCGCTCGGGCTTGCCGCGGCGCCGAAGGCCGCCGCACAGCCGGCATCACCTACGGCCGCGCAGGAAGCGGCGCACAGGTCGCCGCTGCATGCACCGGCTGCGCACCCGGGCGCGCTGCAGTGCAATGGATCCAGAGCGGAAATGGATCCGCAGGAGCAGCTCATGAAGAAGTTCATCTTGTCTGCCGTCGCCGCCAGCGCGATGGCGTTCGGCGGCTTCGCGCACGCCGACCTGATCGATGGCGTGGGAAAGACGCTGTCGCAGATCTTCGGCGTCCCGTACGACCCGACGCCGCCCGACCGGCCCGCCTTCCCCGTGGGCACCGTGTACACCGACGCCAACGGCACGCGCTACCAGGTGGACCCGGCCGGCCGCCACATTCCGCTGGCGCAGGGGCCCGCGCCCTATGCCGACGTCGTCGTGCCGCCCACGGTCGCCGTCGCGCCGGTCTTCGACGACGACGGCGACGGCGTGGCGAACCAGTACGACCGCTATCCGTACGACGGTCGCTACCGCTGACCCCGGCACGCCGCCGCCGACCACGGCAGGGCCGGGCGGCGGATCACGCCAGGGATCCAGCTGGCCTACACGGCCACCCGGCCAGGCGCATCGACACTGCGTCATCGGCGCTACTGGAGCTAAATAGATACCCCTTGCATTTGTACAGTATTCATGTCAGCCACTTCCAAGCCCAAGCTCTACAACCCACGCCACCCCGAACGCACGCTGCTCTACCAAACGGTAGCCGAGCACTACGAGACCTGGCTAGAGTTGGCCAGCGCGGGTCAGTTCGACGGCCAGGGCGACCACCACACCCCCAAGCCCTTCGTGCGCAAAGCGTTTGCCAAGTATCTTGAGTGCGGCATCTTTGCCCATGGCTTTGCCCGCGCTCGCTGCGGCGACTGTGGGCACGACTACTTTGTAGCCTTCTCCTGCAAAGGCCGGGAGTCTGCCCCTCGTGCACCACCCGGCGCATGGTGGAGACAGCAGCGCACCTGAACGACCACGTCTCCCCGCCTGCCGGTGCGCCAGTGGGTGCTGTCGGTTCCCAAGCGGCTTCGGTACTTCATGCAGCGCGACGGAGCGGTGCTGAGCATGGTGCTGCGCATCTTTCTGCGGGTGATCGCACAAACTCTGCAGACCCACAGCCCCGGTGCGGCCCATATGGACAAGGCAGGCCTGCACATCGGTGCCATCGCCTTCATTCACCGATTCGGCTCCAGCCTCAATGAACACGTCCACTTCCACGTTTGTGTGGTGGACGGGGTGTTTGAGGAAGTGGAGGGCGAGGGCGATGCTGATGCGACCCCTCGAATCTCATCGCCGGGTGTCATCTTTCACGCGGCCACCGGCATCGATGCGGCTACCGTGGCCCCAGTGCAGACCACACTGCAAAACGCATCCTGCGCGCCTTCGTTGCTCGGGGCCTGCTGGAGAACTGTGACGCCAAAGACATGCTGGGCTACAAACACAGCGGCTTCTCGGTGGACGCCGGTGTCTGCATCGAAGCCCACGACCGCGCTGCGCTGGAGCGGCTGCTGCGCTATTGCGCGCGTCCACCGTTTTCCATGGAGCGCCTACGCAAAGAGGGAAGCAAACTGGTGTACCGCTGTGCCAAACAGCGCAGCGAGCCCACCAGTGACAAGCGTGGTGCCAAGGCAGATGAGCTGCACCTCACACCGCTGGAGCTCATCGACCGCATTGCCGCGCTGGTGCCACCGCCACGCACCCACCGGCACCGCTACTTTGGTGTGCTGGCACCAAACTCGCCGCTGAGAGCGGCGGTAACGGCGCTGGCTCAGCCTGCTGCGGCGCAACCAGCCACGGTCGAGACTGCACAATCTGGCGCGGGCGTGGGCGTACCTGGGGTGGCGGCGCCGGGCAACGCGGCCACACCCACACCAGAACCTGCAGCACCTCCCAAACGCCCAGCGCACTACCTATGGGCGGTGCTGATTGCCCGCATCTACGAGGTCTTCCCACTGCTGTGTCCGAACTGCGGGGGCAAATGCGCATCATTGCCTTCATCACGCACAGCGCCGAAATCCGCCACATCCTGAACCACATCGGGGTGGAGTCTGCCCCCGCACATCACCCCGGCACGCGGGCCACCGCTGTGGGAGGGCTGCGACGCGCCGGTGGATGATGGTGCGCAAGGCGAGCCGGATTGGGATCTGGCAGCTCAACCCGACGAGGTAGACCAGCGCGTCAATTGGTGACCCAGTGAAGCGGCGGTATCCATCGCTGCGGGGAAGCAGCTGCGCGCGCCAGGCCCAAATGCATACTGCCTCCCAAGCTCTTGCCATTGAGCGGCAAGCGAGCGCTCAACCTTCCTTGGCCGAACGTGTTTCGAGGCCCAAAACTCGTGCCATACTTGGCCTCATGCGGTTGAATTTCCTATCCGTACAGCAGTACCGTCACCACGCCCAGCAGCATGGATGCCGCCATCACCAAGTAGGCCGTGGTCCAGGCGCCGGCCTGGTAGCCCGCCAGGCCGGCCACTTCAGCGCGCGCGGCCACCCACAGCACGCCCGCGCCGGCCCAGATCATGGCCAGGCGGTAGCCCGTCTGGTAGGTGGCGGCCAGGGCGGCCTGGTGGTCGGCGTCGGCGGATTCGATGCGGAAGGCGTCCAGCGCAATGTCCTGCGTGGCAGAGCCAAAGGCCACCAGCAGCGCGCACCACACTATGGGCCCCAGGGCGTCGCGCGGGTCGGCCAGCGCCATGCCGACCAGGCCGGTCATCACCAGCGCCTGCGCCAGCAGCAGCCAGCTGCGCCGCCGGCCCAGCCAGCGTGTGAGCAATGGCAGCGGCAGGCGGTCCACCAGCGGCGACCAGACCCACTTGAACGCATAGGCCAGCCCCACCCACGACAGGTAGCCGATGGTGGTGCGGTCGATGCCCGCCTCGCGCAGCCTGAAAGACAGCGTGCCCAGCACCAGCAACAGCGGCAGCCCCGCCGCAAAGCCCAGGGCCAGCATGCGCAGGCTGGCGGGCTCCAGATAGACAAGCCAGGCCTGGCGCCAGGAGCGGCGAGGGGGCAGCGGCAGCAGGGGAGCGTTGGTGGCGGTTTCGGCAGGCATGGGCAAGGGCGGGGGATGGGTGCAATCGCGGGATTATCCGCACCGCAGCGCGCAGCGCGCAGCGCGCAGGACGCCATGACACCCGCCGGCCAGCATTGGCGGGGTGCGCCAGTCTGTCCTAGACTCGCGCCCATGACCATCCGCACCCCCAACCCCTTGTCCTCGTTGTCCGCCTGGCCGGGCTGCCTGTGCTGCGTCGCGCGCGGTGATCAGTCCGGCGGAATCTGGCAGGCGCGCCGCGCCTTTGTGCTGGCGGCGGCTGGGGCGGCGGCGCTGCCGGCGGCGGCGCAGGTGGATGTGGGCAGCGCATCGGGCATGCGCATGCTGGTGCCCGCCGAGACGCTGGAAGAATCCGCCGTGCAGCAATACAACCAGCTGCTGGCGCAGGCCAAGGCCAAACGCGCACTGGCGCCGGACAACCACCCGCAGCTGGTGGCGCTGCGCGGTATTGCCCGCCGCCTCATTCCCCACGCCGCGCAGTGGAACAGCCGCGCGGCCCAGTGGCGCTGGGAGATCAACCTGATCGCTAGCCGCCAGATCAACGCCTTTGCATGCCGGGCGGCAAGATTGCGTTCTACACGGGCATCCTGGACCAGCTCAAACTGACCGGCGACGAGGCCGCCATGATCATGGGCCACGAAATGGCCCACGCGCTGCGCGAGCACGCCCGCTCGCGCGTGGCCAAAAGCCAGGCCACCAGCATTGGCCTGTCGCTGGGCGCGCAGCTGCTGGGCCTGGGCGAGCTGGGCAACGTGGCGGCCAACCTGGGCACGCAGCTGCTCACGCTCAAGTTCAGCCGCTCCGACGAGACCGAGGCCGACCTGGTCGGCCTGGAGCTGGCCGCCCGCGCCGCCTACAACCCGCAGGCCGCCGTCAGCCTGTGGCGCAAGATGGGCGCGGCCACGGGCAACAACGGCGTCGCGTTCTTGTCCACCCACCCCTCGGGGCCAGACCGCATCCGCGAGCTGGAGGGCAACGTGCCCAAGGTGCAGGGGCTGTACCAGGCGGCGCGGGGTGGTTGATTTGCTTCTTTATTGATAGCTGTTGGCGCTTGTCAGTCAAGCGCTGGTGGCTGATTTGGCTTGAAGCTGCGGCGGTGCGCAGCCCGGCAAAAGGCGCGGCCTTCGCGCAGGGCGCGGATCAGCAAATCGGGCGTGGCGCGGATGTGTGCCTCCAGCGCCAGCGCGGCGCGGGCGTCCTGGCCTGACATGGCCAGCGCGAAGATTTCGGTGTGCTCGGCGTGCACATCGCGCACACCACCCGGCAGGCCCATGGCGCAGAAGCGGTAGCGCTCGCTGTGGCGCGACAGCAGGCGCAACACCCGCACCGTCCAGGGCGAGGTGTGGCCCGCCAGCAGCGCCTCATGAAAGCGCACGTTCAGCAGCTCCCACTGGCGGCGGCGGTGCGGCGCGATGGGCTGCTCTTCGGCCGAGATGGCCGCATAGGCCTCGGCAAGCGCTTCGCGCCACTGTGCATCACCGGCGCGAATGGACTGGCGCAGCGCGTCGGTCTCGATGTGCACGCGCAGCGTGGTGATGTCTTCCAGCTCTTGCAGCGCGATGGGCGCCACGCGAAAGCCGCGCTGCCCCTCCACGGTCACCAGCGCGTCGCTCACCAGCCGCGTGAGCGCCTCGCGCAGCGTGCCCGCGCCCACCTCGTACTGGGTGCGCAGGTGCTCGATGCGCAGCTTGCTGCCGGGCGCAAGGCGGCCCTCGACGATGTCGCTGCGCAGCGTGGCGTAGGTTTGCTCGATCAGCGTGCGCGAGGGTGCGCCGTGCAGGCTGGCATCGGCGGCGGCGTGGCCGCCAGCCAGCGCAATCAAAGGGTGAAAGCTGCGTTTGGCCATGGCAATGCGGGGCTGGTGTGCGCCTCACGAAGCCGCCAGCGGCCGCTCTTGCAGGCGCGACAGGCGGTAGCTCAGCTGCGGGCGCGTCAGGCCCAGCGCGCGCGCGCCGCCGCGCCAGGTTGCCGCCTGCGCGCGCCACGGCCTCGCGGATCAGCGCGTCTTCGAGCGCGTCCAGCGTCAGGCCGCTGGCTTGCAGGGTGTCGTACAGACTGGCGCTTTGCTGGCAGTGCGCCTCGCTCTCCAGCGCGCCGACGGCGTTCACGGTGTGCGCCGCGGGCGTGGCGGAGGCGGGGAAAAGCATGGCGGCGTCCACCAGGTCGTCGTTGGGCGCCAGGATCACGCCGCGCTCGACCAGGTTTTCCAGCTCGCGCACGTTGCCGGGCCAGGCGTGCTGGCGCATGGCGGTCATGGCCAGGTCAGTGAAGCCCGCCAGGCGCTTGCCGTGCAGGGCGGCGTAGCGCTGCAGCAGGTGCATGGCCAGCAGTTCGATGTCGTCCGCGCGCTCGCGCAGCGCCGGTATGCGGATGGGATAGACGTTCAGGCGGTAGAGCAGGTCGCGCCGAAAGCGCCCTTCCTCCACGGCTTTTTCCAGATCGACGTTGGTGGCGGCAATCACGCGCACGTCCACCTTGCGCGGCTGCGTGCCGCCCAGGCGCTCCACTTCGCCCTGCTGCAGCACGCGCAGCAGCTTGGCCTGCGCGGGTAGCGGCAGCTCGCCCAGCTCGTCCAGCAGCAAGGTGCCGCCGTGCGCGCGCTCGAAGCGGCCCACGCGCGCGGCGGTGGCGCCGGTGTAGGCGCCTTTTTCGGCGCCGAAGAGCTCGCTTTCGATCAAATCGGCGGGCAGCGCCGCGCAGTTGACGGCCACGAAGGGCTTGTCGGCGCGCGGGCCCATGGCGTGCAGCGCGCGCAAAGCGCTCTTTGCCCACGCCGGTCTCGCCGGTCAGCAGCACGGTGACCTGCGTGGGCGCGGCCTTGCGCAGCAGCTCCACGGTGTCGTTGAAGGCGCGCGAGCGTCCCAGCAGCGGGCCCTGGTCGTCCGCGGGCTGTAGCTGGGTGCGTAGCGCATCCGCCTGCGACTGCAGCTCGCCCAGGCGCACCAGCATGGAGTCGGGGTCGTAGTCGCGCGCCAGTTGCTCGCCGTCGGGCCATTCGTGCTCAAAGCGGCCCTCGATCAGGCAGTGCGGGTGGCCGCAGGCAGTGCACTGCACTTCCTTGAAAAGGGCCGGGCGGCGAAAGAACGCGCTGGTGTAGCCCGAGGCATAGCCCAGCAGCATCCAGCACACGGGCGCACCTTGCGGGCCCCAGGCGCGCTGGTGCACCTCGGCCTCCCAGCTGTGATCCCACTGAAAGATGCCGTGAAAGTGGCTTGCCGCCTCGTCCAGCTCGAACACCTTCGGCTGCACGCGCACAGCGCCTTCCAGCATGTGCAGCTGCGGCCCTACGGCAAAGGCGTCGAACAGCGATGCGCCCGGCCGCACCTGGCGCGCCAGCAGCGCATCGCGCTCGCCCGATGCGTAGCCCGCACGCATCAGCAAGCGGCGGGCGTGCTCCGGCCCCAGGCTGGCCACCAGCTCGCGCCGCAACGCCTGAAAGGCCGCCGCATGTACCAGCAGCATGCGCTGATCAGCCAGCCAGATGCGCCCATCGACGGGCGAGAAGTGCACCAGCCGGCGCAAGTCGGCGTCGGACGGGTAGGGGGCAGGGTGGTGGCTGGCATGAAAAAGTATCGATAAACAGCGGGTGGTCGTCCATCGGGATCGACCCGGGGAGGTTTTTCATCATTTCATGAACTGGCTGACCCCTGGGTCTCATCAAAACATCATGCTGCTGTGCAGCAATCGCGGCTCCGGGCTGTCCGCGGGTGCCGCAGCCGGCGGCTACCAACCTGCGGGCGGGCCTCTTTGACGCGATTTGCTAGGGATTAACCCTGGATTTATCGATATTTGCGCGCAAAACGCCAGCATTGGCATGGCCCGTGCAAAACAGATGGCGCAAAACCGAAAAGGAGACCGTCATGACCCACACCGCCATTGCCACCGACGCATCTGCCACCCCGCAACCCGTCTGCGATCTGTCGCAGCGGTTTGTGCGCGTGCTGGGCCGCCGCGACAACGGCTTTGTCGAGTTTGCTTTCTCGATCGGATGGCCCGAGCTGTCGGTGGAGCTGATGCTCCCTGAACCGGCATTCGATGCCTTTTGCGCGGCGCACCGCGTGCGCCACCTGGATGACTGAGCCCTGCCCCAACAACCACGACCAGGAGATAAGCCCCATGAACATCGACTTGCAGGCGCGCGAAATTCAGCCGCTGCGCAACACCTTCGCCCGCGTGGCGGCCTACACGGGCGACAAGCCCGCGTCGCGCTACCTTGAAGCCACGCTGGGCATTCAGAACGCCGCGAACTTCCATTACCGCCCGACCTGGGAGCCCGAATTCGAGCTGTTTGATGCTGGCCGCACGGCCGTCAAACTGGCTGACTGGGATGCCCTGCGCGACCCGCGCCAGTATTACTACGCCAACTGGACCATGGCGCGTGCGCGCCAGCAAGAGGCGATGGAGGCCAACTACCAGTTTGTCGAGTCGCGCGGCCTGATCGACAAGATTCCCGACGCGCAGCGCGCCGCAGCCTGCGAGGTGCTCATGCCGCTGCGCCACGCGGCCTGGGGCGCCAACATGAACAATTGCCAGGTGTGTGCACGCGGCTATGGAACGGCCTTTACCGCCCCGGCCATGATGCACGCCATGGACCAGCTAGGCGTGGCCCAGTACCTGACCCGCCTGGGCCTGGCGCTGGGGAGCCCGGCGCACTGGAAGCCGGCAAGAACGACTGGCTGCAGGACCCGCGCTGGCAGGGACTGCGCAAGCTGGTGGAGGACACGCTGGTCGTCAACGACCCGTTCGAGCTGTTTGTGGCGCAGAACCTGGCGCTCGACGGTCTGCTGTACCCGCTGATCTACACGCATTTCGTGGACGACCACCTTGCGGTGCAGGGCGGTACGGCGGTGGCCATGCTCACGGCCTTCATGCCCGAATGGCATGACGAGAGCGCACGCTGGGTGGACGCGGTCATCAAAGTGGCCGCCGCCGCATCGGACGACAACCGCGCGCTGATTACCGGCTGGTTCAAGACCTATGCCGACAGTGCGCAGGCCGCGCTGGCGCCGGTGGCAGAGATGGCCTTGGGCGCTGCCGGTGCCGAAGCCCTGCTGGCCGTGCGCGAAACCCTCAACACCCGCGCCCGCAAGGCCGGTCTAACCCTCTGAGAAAGTTTGTGATGACCGAACCCGTTTCTAAAGTTTTCATTGCCTTCCAAGACAACGAAGAATCGCGCCCGATTGTCGATGCCATCTTGGCCGACAACCCCGAAGCCACTGCCGTGCATTCGCCCGGTTTGGTCAAGATCGACGCCCCCGGCCGCTTGGTAGTGCGCCGCGAGAGCATCGAAGAGCAAACCGGCCAGCGTTTTGACCTGCAACAGATTCACGTCAATCTGGTCACGATCTCAGGCTACATCAATGAAGACGACGACGAGTTGTCGTTGAGCTGGCTGCGCTAAAGCAGCCGCCACCCCCGATTTATTGCCGCAACCACCAGGAGATAACACCATGGACGCACCCGTTACCAAAAAGAAGCTCGGCCTGAAAGAACGCCACATCGCCATGACGCGCGATCTGGCCTGGGACACTACCTACCAACCGATGGACAAGGTGTTCCCGTTCGACAAATACGAAGGCATCAAGATCCACGACTGGGATAAATGGGAAGACCCGTTTCGCCTGACCATGGACGCCTACTGGAAATACCAGGGCGAGAAGGAAAAGAAGCTCTATGCCGTGATCGAGGCCTTTGCGCAGAACAATGGCCAGCTGGGTATTTCGGATGCGCGCTATGTGAATGCGATCAAGATCTTCTTCCAGGCCGTGACCCCGATAGAGTACCTCGCGCACCGCGGCTTTGCCCATGTGGGCCGCCACTTCACCGGTGCCGGTGCCCGCGTTGCCGCGCAGATGCAGTCCATTGACGAGCTGCGCCACTGCCAGACCGAAACCCACGCCCTGTCGCACTACAACAAGTATTTCAATGGCCTGCACCAGGCACCCCACATGTTTGACCGTGTGTGGTACCTGTCCGTGCCCAAGTCGTTTTTTGAAGACGCCTCCACCGCAGGGCCGTTCGAGTTCCTCACCGCCGTGAGCTTCTCGTTCGAGTACGTGCTGACCAACCTGGTGTTCGTGCCCTTCATGTCCGGCGCCGCCCACAACGGCGACATGAGCACCGTGACGTTTGGCTTCTCGGCCCAGTCCGACGAATCGCGTCACATGACCCTGGGCATCGAGTGCATCAAGTTCATGCTCGAGCAGGACCCGGCCAACGTGCCGATCGTGCAGAAGTGGATCGACAAGTGGCTCTGGCGCGGCTACCGCCTGCTGACCATCGTGGCCATGATGCAGGACTACATGCTGCCCAAGCGCGTGATGAGCTGGAAGGAGGCCTGGGAGATGTACGCCGAGGAAAACGGTGGCGCGCTGTTCCGCGATCTGGCCCGCTATGGCATCCGCGAACCCAAGGGCTGGAAGGAGGCGTGCGCCGGCAAAGACCACATCAGCCACCAGGCCTGGAATACCTTCTACAACTATGCGGCTGCTGCGCCCTTCCACACCTGGATTCCCAAGGAAGACGAGATGCAGTGGCTGAGCGAAAAGTACCCCGACACCTTCGACAAGTACTACCGGCCGCGCTTCGAGCATTTCCACGCGCAGCAGCAACAGGGCAAGCGCTTTTACAACAAGACGCTGCCCATGCTGTGCACCATCTGCCAGGTCCCCATGTTCTTTACCGAGCCCGGCGATCCGACCAAGATCTGCTACCGCGAGTCCGACTACCACGGCGACAAGTACCACTTCTGCAGCGACGGTTGCAAAGAAATTTTTGACGACGAGCCCGAGAAATATTCGCAAGCCTGGCTGCCCGTGCACCAGATTTACCAGGGCAACTGCTTCCCCGAGGGCACCGACCCGACGGTGGAGGGCTTTGACCCGATGGCTGCCGTGATGGACTACTACGACCTGAAGGTGGGCCGGGACAACCTCGACTTTGAAGGCTCGGAAGACCAGAAGAACTTTGCCGCCTGGCGTGGTGATGCTGTTCAAGGAGACAAGGCATGAGCGTCGTTGCTGTCAAACCCTACGACTTTCCCGCCCGCGACCGGCGCGAGAACTTCCCCGCACCGCTGCTCTACATCGGCTGGGAGGATCACCTGATGTTTGCATCACCGGTCTGCCTGCCGTTGCCGCCGGATACCCCGTTCGGCGCGCTGGCCCAGGGCGTGCTGCCCGGCGTGTACGGCGAGCACCCCGACTTTGCCAAGATCGACTGGTCCCAGGTCGAGTGGTTCAAGTCCGGCCAGCCGTGGACGCCCGATCCGGCCAAGTCGCTGCAGGCCAATGGCCTTCAGCACAAGGACGCGATCCGTTTTCGCACCCCGGGCCTGACCGGCATCCAGGGTACGTGCAGCTAAGTCCCATTCGGTGAGGAAGCCCGGGGCTACCCCGGGCCCCGCGTCCATGCCATGACCTACCAACTGACCATCGAGCCCTTGGGCGCAACGATCGACGTCGAAGAGGGCCAGACCCTGCTCGACGCCGCGCTGCGCCAGGGCATCTACATTCCCCACGCCTGCGGCCACGGCCTGTGCGGCACCTGCAAGGTGCAGGTATCCGACGGCGAGGTGGACCACGGTGCCGCCAACCCCTTTGCGCTGCTGGAGATGGAGCGCGACGACGGCAAGACCCTCGCCTGCTGCGCCACGCTGCAGTCGGACGCCACCATTGAGGCCGATATCGACGACGAGCCCGATGCACAGATCATCCCCATGCGCGACTTTGAAGCCACGGTGGCGCGCATCGAGCAGCTCACGCCAACCATCAAGGCGCTGCATTTGCGTCTGAACCAGCCCATCCGCTACCAGGCGGGGCAGTATGTGCAGGTGCAGATTCCCGGCGTGGAAGGGGGCCGTGCGTTCTCGATTGCCAATGCCCCGCAAGCCGGCGGCCAGAGCAGCGAGATCGAGCTGAATGTGCGCCGGGTGCCCGGCGGTGCGGGCACCACCTGGCTGCACGAATCGCTCAACGTGGGCGACCGGTTGCAGCTGACCGGGCCGTATGGGCGCTTTTTGTGCGCCGCTCGGCCGCCATGCCGATGGTGTTCATGGCCGGCGGCTCGGGCCTGTCGAGTCCGCGCGCCATGATTCTGGATCTGCTGGCCAGCGGTTGCACGCAGCCCATCACGCTGGTCTATGGCCAGCGCAGCGCGCAGGAGCTTTATTACGACGCCGAGTTTCGCGCCCTGGCGGCGCGCCACCCGCATTTCACCTACGTGCCCGCGCTGTCGGAAGCTGCCGACAGCGATGGCTGGGACGGTGCGCGCGGCTTTGTGCATGAAGCGGCCAGGGCGCACTTTGGCGGCAGCTTCACCGGTCACAAGGCATACCTCTGCGGGCCGCCGCCCATGATCGAAGCGTGCATCGGAACGCTGATGCAGGGGCGCCTTTTCGAGCGCGACATCTACACCGAGAAATTCCTCTCGGCAGCCGATGCGCAGCAGGCGCGCAGCCCGTTGTTCCGGACCATCTAGGAGTTGCCATGGGTGCCACCACCTGCCAGCAAGTGCGTGTCAGCGTGTCGCAGACCGGCGACTGTTTTGACTGCGCCACCAACGAAAGTCTGCTCGCCGGCATGTTGCGGCTGGGCCGCAAGGGCATTCCAGCCGGGTGCGTCAATGGTGGCTGCGGGGTCTGCAAGGTGCGCATTGTGGAGGGTGCGGTGCAGTCGCTCGGACCCGTCAGCCGTGCGCATGTCAGCACCGAAGAAGAAGCCAACGGCTACACGCTGGCCTGCCGCGTGGCGCCCACCCAGGCGGTGTGCCTGGAAGTGGCCGCCCGATTGCGCAAACCGTTTCTGGGCAGTGCCGCCTCGGTGGCGCAACGTCCAGCCAATTGAGTCATTGAAGATTTATCAACCAAGAGGAGACATGAATGGGTGTACTGAGAATCGGCCACGCGAGCCTGCGGGTCATGGATATCGCTGCTGCCGTCAAGCACTACGAAGAGGTCCTGGGCCTCAAGACCGTCATGAAGGACAGTGCGGGCAACGTCTACCTGAAATGCTGGGACGAGTGGGACAAATACTCCATCATCCTGACCCCCAGCGACCGGGCGGGCCTGAACCACGTTGCCTACAAGGTGGAGAAAGACGAGGATCTGGACGCGCTGCAGGCACGCATCGAGGCCTGGGGCATCAAGACCACGCTGCTGCCTGAAGGCACGCTGCCCTCCACCGGCCGCATGCTGCAGTTCAACCTGCCCAGCGGCCACGAAATGCGCCTGTACGCCATGAAGGAATACGTGGGCACCGATGTGGGCACTGTCAATCCCGACCCGTGGCCCGACGGTGTCCGGGGCGCGGGCGCGCACTGGCTCGACCACCTGCTGCTGATGTGCGAGATGAACCCCGAGGCCGGCATCAACACCGTGCAGGACAACACGCGTTTCATGAAGGAATGCCTGGACTTTTTCTTGACCGAGCAGGTGCTGGTGGGCCCCCAGGGCGACATGCAGGCCGCCACCTGGATGGCGCGCACGTCCACGCCACACGACATCGCCTTTGTGGGCGGCCCTGTCAGCGGCCTGCACCACATCGCGTTTTTCCTGGATTCGTGGCACGACGTGCTCAAGTCCGCCGACGTCATGGCCAAGAAGAAGGTCAAGATCGACGTGGCCCCTACGCGCCACGGCATCACGCGCGGCGAGACCATTTATTTCTTCGACCCCAGCGGCAACCGCAACGAAACCTTTGCCGGACTGGGCTACCTGGCGCAGCCCGACCGCCCAGTGACCACCTGGAGCGAGGACAAGATGGGCAGAGGGATCTTCTATCACACGGGTGACCTGGTGCCGTCCTTCACGGACGTCTATACCTGATCGGGCGCGCATCCATGCACAAGGAACACAGCATGAAAAACACAGGGTCATTGCCGCGCTTGCCCTGGCAGGCGGTCTGGCCGCGCCGCTGGCTCAGGCCGAGGGCACTACGTGCCCGGCGTCGAGGGGATGCAGGCGGCGAGCGTGCCGCCGCCCGGCTTCTACTACCTGGGCTATCTCCTCAACTACGACATCGACGATTTCCGCGCGCCAGGCACCAAGAGCAACCTGCCGGGGCACAACCGCGGCACCGTCTCGGCGCTGGCCAACCGCTTCGTCTGGGTCACGCAGCACAAGCTGCTGGGCGCCGACTACGGCATGGAGGCCATCGTGCCCCTGATGCGCACTTCGCTCACCATCAACGCGGCGGGCATCTCCGACACCCGCTCGGGCGTGGGCGACGTGTATCTGGGGCCGCTGGTGCTGGGCTGGCATGGCCCCCAGTGGGACGCCGTGGCGGCCGCGGGCATGTGGTTCGACACCGCCAGCACCAGCGACCCCGCCTCCCCGGGCAAGGGCTTCAAGAGCACCATGCTCACGGGCGGCCTGACCTACTACTTCGACGGCGCCAAGACCTGGTCGGGTTCGGGGCTGATGCGCTTCGAGCGCAACGGCAAGAACGGCGCGGGCATGCGCCCTGGCAACCAGATCACGCTGGAATGGGGCCTGGGCAAGTCCTTCGGCGCCTGGCAGGCGGGGCTGGTGGGCTACAGCCAGTGGCAGACCAGCGAAGACAGCGGGCCGGGCGCCAGCACCCACAAGGCATCGCGCCACGCGCTGGGCGCCGAGGTGGTCTATCCCGTGCCTGGCGCGGGCATGTTCCTGAAGGGCGCGCTCTACAAGGAGCTGAGCGCCGAGGCCGGCACCGGCGCGCAGCCCAAGGGCTCTCTGCTGCGCTTCTCGCTCGTAAAAGCCTTCTGAGCGGTGAGCGGTGAGCGCTGCCGCAGGCGGCTACCCCGGCGCAGCGGCGCGCACTTGTGCAAAGGCGCGCACCACGTCCAGAAATGCCCCCAGCACGGGGAAGGGTCATCGCTGCGGTACAGGCAGCTGAGCTCGATGTCGCTCAGGTGGCGCGAGCGCAGCGGCCGGTAGGTCACGCCGGGCAGGCGCAAGCTGGTGGCCGAGCGGGTGGTGATGCAGCAGCCAAAGCCGCCCGCCACCAGCGCCACGGCGGTCACTACGTCCTGCACCTCCTGCTCGACGCGCAGGGGACGCCCTCGGCGCGGAAAGCGTCCGTCACCTCCTGTGCCAGACCGCGCAGGGGCACGTTGGGGTAGAGGATGAGCGGCATGCCCTCCAGGTCGGACAGGCGCAGCGAGGGGCGCACCGCCAGCGGGTGGCTGGCCGCCAGGGCCACCACCAGCGGCTCGTGCAGAACGGTTTCGATGCTGATGTCGGCCTCTTGCGGCACCAGACGGTTAAAGCCCACGCTGATGCGCCGCTCGCGCAGCGCCTGCAGCTGGGCGTCTTTGGTCAGGTTATGCAAAACAATTTTGACTTCGGGGCGCTCCTCGTGAAAGCGCGCCAGGATGCGTGGGATCACATCCAGCACGCCCGAGCCGAACAGCCCCACATCCAGCTGCCCGATCAGGCCCTGGCCTGCCAGTCGCGTGCGCTCCAGCGCCTGCTGTGCCAGCGCGAGCAGGTTGGGGGTTTCCTGCAGCAAGGTGTGGCCGGCGTCGGTGAGCTGCATGCCTTTGGGGGTGCGCACAAACAGCGGCACGCCGATTTTTCTTCCAGCGCCTGGATGTGGCGCGTCAGCGGCGGCTGCGACAAATGCAGGCGGGCCGCCGCACGGCCAATGTGGCCCTCTTCGGCCACGGCAAGAAAGTGGCGCAGGTCACGCAAATCCATGGGGGCTCCCGTCCGTGCTGTAAAGATGCTGAAATGGTATGGGATACCGCAAAAACAGTATTGGAAGGTATCGGGAGGGCGTCCCATCATCGCGGGCATGGCCTGCTTGCCGAGTGGCGCAGCTTTTCAAGGACACCGAATGACGGCTTCTTCACCCGCCTCTCCCGCCTCCCACACTTCCCCTTCGGCGACCGCCCGCGGTGCAGTGTCCGACGCTTCCCGCCGTGTGGTCACCGTGCTGATTGCCCGCCGCGTGGCGCCCGCGTCGGTGGCGGCGTTTGAGGTGGCCATCCAAGGCATGCTGGCCGCTGCCGAAGGGTTTGCCGGGCACCTGGGCGGCCAGGTCATCCGACCCGGTGACAGCGACACCCCGGGCGAATCGCTTGCTGCGGACGGCAGCACCGAGCCGCTGCTCTACCACGTCGTTTTTGCGTTCGATAACGAAGCCCACCTGGCCGCCTGGCAAAACTCCGCCGAGCGCGCGCACTGGCTGGCCCAGGTGCTGCCGCACACCGTGGGGCAGCAGCAGCTGCACCGGGTTACCGGCCTGGACTACTGGTTTGCCGCCCCCAACAGCACCACCCGCCCCGCGCCGCCGCGCTGGAAGGTGGCCACCGTGACCTGGCTGGGCATTTTTCCTACCGTGCTGCTGCTGTTTCTGACCATTGCGCCGCTGATGGCCGACTGGTACCTGGTGCCGCGCGTGATGGTCATTACCGTGCTGGTCGTGCTGATCATGACCTGGGTGGTGGCGCCGCGCCTGACGCGCTGGCTGCATTCCTGGCTGCACGCCAAGCGTTGAAATCGCCCTATCACAAAAATCAAGGGAAAACCTAATAAATGCCAAAACGGTATTGAGGGTGGGCAAAAATGGTATTGGACGGTATTGAAATGTCTTTCTATCGTTGCTTCCTGGCTCGCAATTGCTGGTTTTTAAAGGCACCGCGTAAGCGACACACCACCATGCAGAAATTTGTCGTCAGCATCGAAGACACCGGCGAGCAGTACAGCTGCGTCGGCGGTCGCTCCGTGCTGGAAGGCATGGAAGCGTTGGGCAAAAAGGCATTCCCGTGGGCTGCCGGCAGGGCGGCTGCGGCGTGTGCAAGGTGCACATCCTGGAAGGCCAGTACGCGCGCCGCGTGATGAGCCGCGCGCATGTCAGTGCCGAGGAAGAAGCCGCTGGCTGCGTACTGTCGTGCCGCATCTACCCGACCAGCGACCTGCGTCTGCAGGTCGTGGGTGCAATGAAAAAGAACGTCTGCCGCCCGCTGGCGGCGCCCCGTCAACCCACCCGTGAACCCCATCAAAGGAGACCCACCATGGCATTAACCGGCGTTTTGCGCCCAGGACACGCACAAATCCGCGTGCTGGATCTGGAGGAATCGGTCAAGTGGTACACCGAGGTCATGGGCCTGGTGCCCATGGGCCGCGACAGCCAGGGCCGCGCCTATTTCAAAACCCGCGCCGAGCGCGATCACAACAGCGTGATCCTGCGCCAGGCCGACCAGGCGGGTATCGACCTGTTTGCCTTCAAGGTGCTGGACAAGGCCACGCTGGAAGACTTCGACAAAGCTGCAAGCCTTCGGCGTGAAAACCGAGCGCATCCCCGCCGGTGAGCTGCTGGAGACCGGCGAGCGCGTGCGCTTCCAGATCCCCACGGGCCACACCGTCGAGCTGTACGCCGAGAAAACCGACGTGGGCAACGGCATCGGCTACTTCGACCCCGATGTGGACGTGCTCGACGGCCCTGGCATTCGCCCCATCCGCATGGACCACTGCCTGCTGTACGGCGGCGACATCGAAGGCAACCTCAAGCTGTTCACCGAAGTACTGGGCTTCACCCTGGTCGAGCGCGTGAAGCTGGAAGACGGCAAGACCGACCTGGCCATCTGGATCACCTGCAGCGCCAAGGCGCACGACATCGCCTTCGTGCGCAGCCCCGAGGACGGCAAGCTGCACCATGTGTCGTTCCAGATGCCCAGCTGGGAGAGCGTGCTGCGCGCGGCCGACATCATGAGCATCAACCGCGTCTCGATCGACATCGGCCCCACGCGCCACGGCGTCACGCAGGGCACGACGATCTACTTCTTCGACCCCAGCGGCAACCGGCTGGAGACCTTCTGCGGCGGCTACGACCACTACCCCGACATGCACCCCATCACCTGGAGCTGGGAGAACGTGGGCCGCGGCATCTTCTATCACGACCGCAAGCTCAACGACGCTTTCCTGAGCGTGGTGACCTAAAGGAGCAGGCGGCAATGGCACAACACAGCGTTGAACAACGCGCCATCACTGCCGAGGCCGCCAACGCGGCCGTGGTTGCAGCGGTGGCCAAGGCGGGCGAGCTGGGCATCCGCATCAATGTCGCCGTGACCGACGCATCGGGCGTGCTGGCGGCCTTTCTGCGCATGCCGGGGGCGTTTTTGCATTCGGTGGACATTGCCATCGACAAGGCCTACACCAGCGCCGGCTTTGGCTTTGCCACGGCGCAGTGGGCCGGCATTTTGCAGGGCGACGAAGCGCTGCGCCTGGGCATGCCCACGCGCCCGCGCAACGTGGTTTTTGGCGGCGGCCTGCCCATGCGTGAGGGCGGGGCGCTGATCGGCGGCATTGGCGTGTCCGGCGGCAGCGCCGAGCAGGACGAAATCTGTGCCCGCGCCGCGCTGGCCGCGCTGGGGCTGGATTGCTGAGGATGCCCGGCATCCCGGACAAGCCGCAGCGTTGTTCAACATTTCCATAGCAAGGTAACACCATGAAAGAGTTTCTGAATTTCATCAACGGCGAATATGTTCGCAACGCCAGCGGCAAGACCTTCCAGGACATCAACCCGGTGAACGGCAGCGTCATCGGCAATATTTACGAAGCGGGGCAGGCCGAGGTCGATGCCGCCGTGGCCGCCGCGCGCGCCGCGCTCAAGGGCGACTGGGGCCGCCTGTCGGTGGCCGAGCGCTGCAAGCTGCTGGACGCCGTGGCCGGTGAGATCAACCGCCGCTTCGACGACTTTTTGCAGGCCGAAATTGCCGACACCGGCAAGCCGCACCACCTGGCCTCGCACGTGGACATTCCGCGCGGCGCCGCCAACTTCCAGATCTTCATCGACACCATCAAGAGCACGGCCACCGAGTCGTTCAACATGCGCACGCCCGACGGCAAGACGGCATTGAGCTACGGCGTGCGCGTGCCGCGCGGCGTGATTGCCGTGGTCTGCCCCTGGAACCTGCCGCTGCTGCTGATGACCTGGAAGGTGGGCCCGGCCCTGGCCTGCGGCAACACCGTGGTCGTCAAGCCCAGCGAAGAAACCCCGCTACCGCCACGCTGCTGGGCGAGGTGATGAACGCTGTGGGCATGCCCAAGGGCGTGTACAACGTGGTGCACGGCTTTGGCCCTGCCTCGGCCGGTGAATTTTTGACCAAGCACCCCGGCGTGAACGGCATTACCTTCACCGGCGAGACGCGCACCGGTACCGCCATCATGAAGGCCGCTGCCGATGGCGTGCGCCCCGTGTCGCTGGAAATGGGCGGCAAGAACGCCGCCGTGGTGTTTGCTGATTGCGACTTCCAGGTAACCATCGATACGCTGACGCGCTCGTGCTTTGAAAACGCTGGCCAGGTCTGCCTGGGCACCGAGCGCGTGTACGTCGAGCGACCCATCTTCGACAAAGTGGTGGCTGCCCTGAAAGAGCGCGCCGAAGCCATGAAGCCCGGCCTGCCGTTTGATCACGACACCAAGATTGGCCCGCTGATCAGCAAGAAGCACCAGGCCAAGGTGCTGGGCTTGTACAAGACAGCCAAGGACGAAGGCGCCACCATCGTCACCGGCGGCGGCATCCCCGACATGCCCGACGCGCTGAAGGATGGCTCCTGGGTGCAACCCACCATCTGGACCGGCCTGCCCGAAACCGCCACCGTGGTGACCGAAGAAATTTTTGGCCCCTGCTGCCACATCAGCCCCTTCGACAGCGAAGAGGAAGTGCTGGGCAAGGTCAACGCCAACCGCTACGGCCTGGCCACGGCCATCTTCACGCAAGACATTGCGCGCGCCAACCGCCTGGCGCACCAGATCGAAGTGGGCCTGTGCTGGATCAACGCCTGGTTCCTGCGCGACCTGCGCACGCCGTTTGGCGGCTCCAAGCAATCGGGCATCGGCCGCGAAGGCGGTGTGCACTCGCTCGAGTTTTATACCGAGCTGCGCAACGTGATGGTGAAGTTCTAAGCCAAATCGGCCTCTCGCGCTTGCCAGGCAAGCGCGAGTAGCTCTTATAAAAATAGCAAGGAGACAGTTTCACATGAGCAATACATCGTCCAACCCCGAGATCGGGCACAGCATCGAAGCAGCGGGCATTCGCACCAACTACCACGACAGTGGTGGCCAGAACGCGCCCGTGCTGCTCATCCACGGCTCGGGGCCGGGTGTTTCTGCCTGGGCCAACTGGCGCCTGGTGATGCCCGCGCTGGCGCAGAACGCCCGCGTGATTGCGCCCGACATGGTGGGCTTTGGCTACTCGGAGCGCCCGCAAGGCTTTGTCTACAGCATGGACGCCTGGGTGCGCCAGGCTGTGGGCCTGCTCGATGCCCTAGGCATTGAGCGCACCGACCTGGTGGGCAACTCGTTTGGCGGCGGCCTGTCGCTGGCGCTGGCCATTGCCCACCCCGAGCGCGTGCGCCGCTTGGTGCTGATGGGCAGTGCCGGTGTCTCCTTCCCCTGACCGAGGGGCTGGACGCCGTGTGGGGCTACACCCCTCGGTAGAGAACATGCGCGCCATCATGGACTACTTCGCCTTCGACCAAGGCCTGATGAGCGACGACCTG
This sequence comes from Ottowia beijingensis, assembly GCF_013423955.1. Lineage (GTDB taxonomy): Bacteria > Pseudomonadota > Gammaproteobacteria > Burkholderiales > Burkholderiaceae_C > Ottowia > Ottowia beijingensis. Next base: position 3,876,452 of record NZ_JACCKX010000001.1, read on the forward strand.
GCGCGCCTGCGCTTTGAGGCCAGCATCCGCCCCGGCTTTCAAGAATCGTTCGCCGCCATGTTCCCCGCCCCGCGCCAGCGCTGGATTGAAGCCCTGGCCAGCGCCGAGGCCGACATCCGTGCCCTGCCGCACCAAGCCCTGGTCATCCATGGCCGCGAAGACCGCGTGATCCCGCTGAGCACCTCGCTGACCTTGTCCAGCTGGATTCAGCGCTCCCAACTGCACGTCTATGGCCAATGCGGCCACTGGACGCAAATTGAACACGCCGCGCGCTTTGCCCGCCTGGTGGGCGACTTCCTTGCTGAAGCGCACCCCGACGAGCCGCTGCCGCTGCGGCCCTGAACGACTTTTCTGAACACCCTCGCCAAAGGAACCCCCATGACCATGACCCCTGCCTTGATCGAACAACTGGGCGACGAGCTGTACCAGGCCCTGACGCAGCGCCAAACGCTGGAGCCGCTGACCAACCTCCATGCCGACATCACCATTGAAGACGCCTACGCCATCCAGCAAAAAATGCTGGCGCGCCGCTTGGCCGCTGGTGAAAAAGTGGTCGGCAAGAAAATTGGCGTGACCAGCCAGGCCGTGATGAACATGCTGGGCGTGTTCCAGCCCGACTTTGGCTGGCTCACCGACGGCATGGTGTTCAACGAAGGCGAGGCCGTGCCCGCCAACACGCTGATCCAACCCAAGGCCGAGGGCGAGATTGCCTTCGTGCTGAAGAAAACCCTCAAGGGCCCCGGCGTGACGGCGGCCGACGTGCTGGCCGCCACCGAGGGCGTGATGGCCTGCTTTGAAATCGTGGATTCGCGCATCCGCGACTGGAAAATCAAGATTCAAGACACCGTGGCTGACAACGCCAGCTGCGGCGTGTTCGTGCTGGGCGACCGCCTGGTCGATCCGCGCGACGTGGACTTGGGCACCTGCGGCATGGTACTGGAAAAGAATGGCGAGATCGTTGCCACCGGTGCTGGCGCTGCGGCCCTGGGCCACCCCGCCAACGCCGTGGCCTGGCTGGCCAACACGCTGGGCCGCCTGGGCATTGCGCTGGAAGCCGGTGAAGTGGTGCTGTCGGGTTCGCTGGGCATCATGGTGCCTGTGCAAGCGGGCGACAACCTGCGTGTGACCATCGGCGGCATCGGCGGTTGCTCGGTGCGTTTCCTCTAAGGAGCGCGGCATGGACTTGCAACTCAGCGGCAAACGCGCCCTGGTCACCGGCTCCACCGCAGGCATTGGCTTTGCCATTGCCACCGAACTAGCACGCGAAGGCGTGGCCGTCGTGCTCAATGGCCGCAGCGAGGAGCGCGTGGCCCAAGCCGTGCAGCGCCTGCAGGCGGCCGTGCCACAGGCCCAGGTGCGCGGCGTGGCTGCCGACGTGGCCACGGCCGTCGGCTGCGACCTGCTGGCCCAGGCCAGCGCGGGCGTGGACATTCTGGTGAACAACTTCGGCATCTTCGATCCGCAGCCCTTCGGGGCCATCGACGATGCCCAGTGGCAGCGCTTTTTGATGCCAACGTGATGAGTGGCGTGCGCCTAAGCCGCGCACTGCTGCCCGCCATGCAGGCCGCAGGCTGGGGCCGGATCGTGTTCATTAACAGCGAGTCCGGCGTGAATCCCCCACCGAAATGGTGCATTACGGCATGAGCAAGGCAGCACAGCTGTCCGTCTCACGCGGGCTGGCGCAGCACTGCGCAGGCACGGGCGTGACGGTCAATGCCGTGCTGCCCGGCCCCACCAGCACTGAGGGAGTGGGCGACTTTTTCGCCAAGCTGGCTGCCGACCAGGGCGTGGATCTGGCCGAGGCCGAGCGGCGCTTTTTCGCCCAGGCACGCCCCACCTCGCTGCTGCGCCGCTTCATCGAACCTTCCGAGGTTGCCGCACTAGTGGCCTATGTGTGCAGCCCCGATCCTCCGCCACCAATGGTGCAGCGCTGCGGGTTGAGGGCGGCATCCTGTCTTCGATTTGCTGACCCTTTTTCCAAAGGACTTCTTATGACCCAAAAATCAAATGTGCCCTGATCGGCCCCGGTAACATCGGCACCGACCTGCTGGCCAAGCTGCAGCGCAGCCCCGTGCTCGAACCCGTGTGGATGGTGGGTATCGACCCCGAATCGGACGGCTTGAAGCGTGCCCGTGAGATGGGCATCAAAACCACCCACGAAGGCGTGGATGGCCTGATCCCCTACATGAAGGCAGACGGCGTGCAAATCGTCTTCGACGCCACCAGCGCCTACGTGCACGCCGAGAACTCGCGCAAGGTCAACGCGCAGGGCGCCCTCATGATCGACCTCACGCCTGCGGCCATCGGCCCGTTCTGCGTGCCGCCCGTCAACCTGAAGGAGCACGTGGGCAAGGCCGAGATGAACGTCAACATGGTCACCTGCGGTGGCCAGGCCACCATCCCCATGGTCGCAGCGGTGAGCCGCGTGCAGCCTGTGGCGTATGGCGAGATCGTCGCCACCGTCTCCAGCCGCTCGGCGGGCCCCGGCACGCGCAAGAACATCGACGAGTTCACCCGCACCACCGCCGGTGCCATTGAGAAGGTGGGCGGCGCCAAAGGGCAAGGCCATCATCATCATCAACCCGGCCGATCCACCGCTGATCATGCGCGACACCGTGCACTGCCTGGTGGAAGGCGAGCCCGACCGCGAAGCCATCACCAAGAGCATTCACGACATGCTGGCCGAAGTGCAAAAGTACGTGCCCGGCTACAAGCTGGTCAACGGCCCGGTGTTTGACGGCAACCGCGTCTCGGTCTTTCTGGAGGTTGAAGGCCTGGGCGACTACCTGCCCAAGTACGCCGGCAACCTGGACATCATGACCGCCGCTGCCGCGCGCACCGCCGAAATGTTTGCCGAAGAAATTTTGGCCGGCACGCTCACCTTGCAAGCCGCCTAAGGAGTTTTGACATGACACAAAAATCACCCTGCACGACATGACGCTGCGCGACGGCATGCACCCCAAGCGCCACCTGATGACCTTGGAGCAAATGAAGTCCGTGGCCCAGGGGCTGGACGCTGCAGGCATCCCACTCATCGAGGTCACCCACGGCGATGGCCTGGGCGGCGCTTCGGTGAACTACGGCTTTCCGGCGCACAGCGACGAAGAGTATTTGAGCACCGTCATCCCGCTAATGAAACAGGCCAAAGTCTCGGCCCTGCTGCTGCCGGGCATCGGCACCGTCGATCACCTCAAAATGGCCCATGGCCTGGGTGTGCACACCATCCGCGTGGCCACCCACTGCACCGAGGCCGATGTGAGCGAGCAGCACATCACCATGGCCCGCAAACTGGACATGGACACCGTCGGCTTTCTGATGATGGCGCACATGAGCGATTCTGCCGGTCTCATCAAACAAGCCAAGCTGATGGAAGGCTACGGTGCTAACTGCATCTACGTCACCGACTCGGCCGGCTACCTGCTGCCCGACCAGGTGAAAGAGCGCATCGCTGCCGTGCGCGATGCCCTGAAGCCCGAGACCGAGCTGGGCTTTCACGGCCACCACAACCTCGCCATGGGCGTAGCCAACAGCGTGGCCGCCATCGAGGCCGGTGCCAACCGCATTGATGCCGCTGCTGCTGGCCTGGGCGCTGGCGCAGGCAACACCCCGATGGAAGTGCTGGTGGCCGTTCTCGACCGCATGGGCATCCAAACCGGGGTGGACGTGTGGAAGATCCAAGACGTGGCCGAAGACCTGGTCGTACCCTTGATGGACTTCCCTATCCGCATCGACCGCGACGCGCTCACGCTGGGCTACGCCGGGGTGTATGGCAGCTTCTTGCTGTTTGCCAAGCGTGCTGAGAAGAAGTACGGCATTCCGGCGCGCGATCTGCTGGTCGAGCTGGGCCGCCGTGGCATGGTGGGTGGTCAGGAAGACATGATTGAAGACACCGCCCTGACCATGGCCCGCGAACGTGGCATTGCCCTGCCTGCATAACCTGCTTGCAAAGCAACGTCAGCACTGCCCCAGCGCGGTGCTGACCTGGGCCACCACGCTCAACCCTTGATCAACCCTTGAACCAGGAGTGCCTCCAATGAACATGCTCGCATGGTGGAACCCCGCTACAGGGCTTGGCTTTGCGCTGGGCCTGCTGTGCGGAATGGCCTTGGTGGCCCTGGTGGCCTGGTGCAGTCGTGGAAGACTTCGGTGGCGCAACCGCCGGGGCGCTTCTCGCCAGACCGTATTGGCACAGATCGACCAGCACGCGCTGGACGTGATTGTCAATAACGCGAGCATGCTGTCCTCCTTCACCCGGGTGGTGGCTTTTTCTCGCACGCAAGAGAGCAGCCTGCAGGCCCTGGATCAGAGCGTGCATGGCTTGTCTGAAAGCGTCGAGACGGTGGTGCAATCGGCCGACATCTCTCGCCAGCAAGTGCAATCCATGTACGAGCTGGCACTCGATGGCGACCGCTTGCTGCGCGAGACAACAGAGCAAATCACCGCCCTGGGCAGTTCTGCCCATGGCCTGGATGTCCGTTTTGGCGAAGTCCGCCAGCACACTGCCGCCATTGACGGCATCCTGTCCATGATTAAGAACGTAGCCATGCAAACGCACTTACTCTCCCTCAACGCCGCCGTGGAAGCCGCCCGAGCGGGCGAGCAGGGTCGGGGCTTTGCCGTGGTGGCCGACGAAGTGCGCAAACTGGCCGCCCGCACCAGCGAAGCGACCCAGCAAATTCAGCAGATGGTCGTCGGCATCACCCATAGCACGCAAGAAGCCGATCAATTTCTGCAAACCGTGCTGCAAGGCATGGATAGCGGTGTGGCCCGCACCCAACAAACGAGCAATGCCCTGGCCGACATCCGCGCCCGGGCTGAACAGGCGCTGACCGCTACCAGCAGCATGGCCCAGGCGGTGCAAACACAAACCCACTGGGGCGAACGCCTGCGCCAGCAAAGCGAAACTCTGTCACAAGCGGCCAAGGAATCGGTGGAATGGATTGGCAAAAGCAACACCCAGGTGCGCACCGTGCAAGCCATGGTGGGCCAGCTCAAACGCGAAACAGCCGCCCTGCAGCCCAAGCGCCAGGCGCTGGAAGTGATCAGCGATGGGGTGGAAGAAATGCGTGCCTGCAACATCCTTATCATGAATTCCGAAACATGGAACGATGTGGCCGCCGTAGTTCACCGCATTGGTGAACTCGACCAGCTCATCGACCAGGCATGGGCCCAGGCCGCCACCCTGCGCACCCGCGCTGCCGGCCAAGACTTTGACCGCGCCATGGCGCACTACCGCCAAGTGCGTGCCCGAATGCTGGAGTGTGCCCGCCAGGGCGACTTTGACACCATCCGGCAACTGGTCCCCGAGCAGGTGCGCCCCGCTTACGACCGCGTCAAAAACGCCTTGAGCGCCCTGGGCGATAGCACAGGCCGCAACGTTCCGGCCACCGCCGCCGCAGCGACACCCCAAACAAGCGCACCGGTGCCCGCCGTACCCAGCAACCGGGTGACCCCAGTTCTGCGCCAGGCAGGGCAGCCTTTCAGGCTATAGCCCATTAACCAACGCGGCACTTGGGCTAACGATTTCCGACTTTTATTCATCCCAACTTTTTGGAGTATTCACTATGGCACTCTCACCCCAAACCATCGCCCAACTTGCTGAACACCTGGAAACCTGCCAGCTTGAAGTTCGCGATACACCCAAAATCACCAACGACCACCCTGATATGGACTGGGACGATGCCTATGCGATTCAAGATGTCATCCTGCAGCGCAAGCTGGCACGCGGCGCGCGCGTTGTTGGCCTGAAGGCGGGCCTGACCTCACACGCCAAAATGAAACAAATGGGCGTGACCAACCCGGTGTTCGGCTTCCTGGTCGATGAATACGTGGTCTCCGAAGGGGCCACCGTGAACACCGCCGAACTGATTCACCCCAAGGTAGAACCCGAAATCGCCTTCGTGCTCAAGCACGCGCTCAAAGGGCCGGGCTGCCACATCGGCGCCGTGCTGGCGGCAACCGACTTCGTGCTGCCCGGCATCGAGGTCATCGACAGCCGCTACCGCGACTTCAAGTTTGACCTCAAGAGCGTGGTGGCCGACAACACCTCGGCCTCGCGCTTCGTGGTCGGCGGGCGCGCGATGCGCCCCGAAGACGTGGACCTGCGCACCGTGGGCATCGTGCTGGAGAAAAACGGCGAGCCCGTCGCTCTGGGCGCTGGCGCTGCCGTGCTGGGTCACCCCGCAGCGGCCATTGCCATGCTGGCCAACCACCTGGGCCGCCGCGGCCAGGAGATCCCGGCCGGCAGCCTGATTCTGTCGGGCGGCGCCACCGAAGCCGTGGCCGTGGCCGCGGGCGACAGCGTCTGCCTGCGCGTGCAGGGCATGGGCAGCGTCTCGCTGCGCTTTGCCTGAGGGGCCGCGTCGCCCCTTTTTGATGCAACCACAACGATAACTGGAGACAGCGCATGCAACGACGTGACTTCATGACCGCAGGCGCGCTGGCCGCGCTGGGCGCAACCCTGCCCGGCGCCGCCTGGGCGCAGTCGGCCTACCCGACCAGGCCTGTGCGCCTGATCGTGCCCTTTCCGCCCGGCGGGCCGACAGACATCATGGGCCGCACGGCCGCCAAGGCCATGGGCGACCAGCTGGGCCAGCAGTTCGTGGTGGAAAACAAGGCCGGCGCGGGCGGCAACATCGGCACCGACGCGGTGGCCAAGTCCGCGCCGGATGGCTACACCGTCGGCCTGTCGGCCATCAGCAGCCTGGCGATTGCCCCGCACCTGTATGGCAGCGTGCCGTTCAATGTCGAAAAAGACTTTGTCCCGATCTCCTGGTGGGCACCACGCCTTGCGCGCTGGTCGTGAATCCGTCGGCGCCGTTCTCCGACTTCAAGGGCATGGTGGCCTATGCCAGGGCCAACCCCGGCAAGCTCAGCTACGCCACTTCCGGCATCGGCACCAGCAACCACCTGGCGGCCGAGCTGCTGCAGTCGGTGGCGGGTATCAAGCTGACCAACGTGCCGTACAAGGGCTCCAGCCAGATCGTGCCGGACCTGCTGTCGGGCACGGTGCTGATGAGCATGGAAAGCTCGCTGGCCACCACCTTGCAGCATGTCAGGGCAGGCAAGCTCAAGGCCATCGCGGTCACATCGCAACAGCGCACCAGGGCCCTGCCCCATGTGCCGACGATCGCCGAGTCCGGCTACCCCGGCTTTGAGGTGGAGACCTGGTTTGGCCTGATCGCGCCCGCCGGCACACCCGCAGCCATCGTCCAGAAGCTGCAGGCTGCCTGGGCCGCCGGCTCTGCCGCCCCCGAAGCGCAGACCGCGTTTGACAACATCTCCGGCAACCTGCGCGTCACCACGCCGCAGCAGTTTGCCGAGTTCATCCGCACCGAAAACCGCCGCTGGGGCGACCTGATCCGCAAGAACGGCATCAAGGCGGAATAAACCCCTTTTCACAGACGGACACACCATGCCATTCGCACAGATCTACATTATCGAAGGCCGCACCGAGGAGCAGAAAAAGGCTGTCATCGAGAAGGTGACCCAGGCCCTCGTCGATGCAGTGGGCGCGCCGCCCGCCAACGTGCGCGTCTGGATCCACGATGTTCCCAAGGAAAACTGGGGCATCGCGGGCGTCAGCGCCAAGGAACTGGGACGGTAAGCGCCTTGTGGCCAAAATAGCTTGCAGCGCTTATCCAGCAAGCGTTGCGGATGAGCGAGCACCAGCGCCGCTCACTGGTACGTGAACTGCGCGACGAAGTGGCGCGCTGCGCCGACCGCGATCAGCTACTCGTGCGGGCGCGTCAATGGCTGTACAAGAACAAGCTGGTGATCGTGCACGAGCGGGCAATTCGGACACTGATTGCGGCGGCACTTGCCCAGCTTGAAGTTGAAACAGGCACCGCCATCGCCGCCAGCGTTGATCCAGCAACACTTGATCGCTGGCGAGCTCAGTTTCAGAGCTGCGCCCAGATGGACAAACCCAGCAGAGTTGGCTATGGGCTGCACCGGCGAAACACTCAACCCGCCAAATCAGCGAGGTACTGGAGCGCATCGACCTGCTTTACACGCTGGACGTTCATAAGCACCTGGCAGACATCCCCGATCTCATCTTGCGCCGCTACGCGCGCCGACTTGTCTCCAGGCCGCCCTCAGCCGGAGCCAAGATCAAAGAGCCAGCGCGCACCGTGGAGGTCGCATGCTTTCTTCGGTATTGCCTGTTCACCACCACAGACCAGTTGATCCTTATGGTGCAGCGCCGGATCGCCGATCTGTGGCGTCAGGCTGCCGCCGATGTCCCCGCTACCGTCAATTGGGCCGCAATGTACAAAACGCTGCTCGGCGAACTTGTTGCCTTGAGCGCGCAAGGTGCGGTGCCAGATGCTGAGTTGCGTGCCCGTCTTGAAGCCTTGATCACCGAAACCCAGAAACGCAAACCACCGAGCAGGGCCTCCCTGGTCCGCGAGGGATTGATTGATGGAATTCGCCCCGTGCGGTCGTTGCTCGTCGCCATTGCAAAGCTGCCCTGGCAGGCCACCGGCGAGCATCCTGCCATCGAGTACCTTGCCAAGCTGCAAGCTTTATATCTCAAAGGATCCAGAAAGCTGCCAGTTGAAGTGGTGGCACCAAGTCTGGGAATGATCTGGCAGGTTTCGATCTCCAGCCCAGACCGGGAACGGGCGTTTCAGGCGTTGGAGGTGGCCACCCTGTTTGCCCTGCGCCGCGCGGTGCGCAATGGCTCGGTCTGGATTGAGCACAGCCTGAGCTTTCGGGGTCGTGCGCGCTTGTTCTTCACGGACGAGCGTTGGCAGGCAGAGTCCAAGAAACACTATGCCCGTCTATCGTTACCCAGCAAGGCTGCCACTTTCTTGAAGCCTTTGCTGGCCAGAGTAACTGCCGGTGTCGATGCGGTGGCCGCTGCAGCCCGCAGTGGCGTACTGCGCGTGGATGATGAACTCCATTTGTCGCCATTGCCCGCAGAGGACGAAGACCCAGAAGTGACCAAGCTGCGCGCGGCTTTGGATCACCGCATCGGTGAGGTTCAATTGCCGGAAGTGATTCTGGCCGTTGACGCCCAGGTGCGCTTTAGCTGGATCATGCTCGGACGTGAGCCGCGCTCTACCGACGAGCTGCTGATGGTCTATGCCGGCATCATGGCCCACGGCACCAGTCTGACTGCGGTCGAATGCGCGCGCATGATTCCGCAATTGTCTGCCACCAGCATTCGCCAGGCCATGCGCTGGGCGCGGGACGAACGGCGTCTGAGCCAGGCCTGCCAGGCTGTGCTGGAATTCATGCAGCGACACCCGATTGCCGCCACCTGGGGGCGGTCCGATTTGGCATCTTCTGACATGATGAGCATGGAGACCACCAAACGGGTGTGGCAAGCCCGGCTTGATCCTCGGCGCAACACACCTTCCATTGGAATCTACTCCCATGTAAAAGACCGGTGGGGCATCTTCCATGCGCAGCCCTTTGTGCTCAATGAGCGCCAGGCGGGCGTGGCCATTGAAGGTGTCATCCGCCAAGAAAAGCTGGAGACCAGCCAGCTTGCTGTGGATACCCATGGCTACACCGACTTTGCCATGTCACATGCCCGTTTGCTTGGTTTTGATCTTTGCCCGCGGTTGAAGGAACTCAAACAGCGCCACCTCTTTGTGCCACGCGGCACCAAAGTGCCCGCAGAAATCGCTGCGGTGTGCGAAGCCAATGTCGACGTCGCTTTGATCGAAAAGCATTGGGATAGTCTGGTGCACCTGGCAGCCTCGGTCATGAGCGGACATGCCAGTGCGGTGGCAGCTCTTGCGCGGTTCGGTTCTGCCGCCCAGGGCGATCCAATCTATGAGGCTGGCGTGCAATTGGGGCGGTTGCTGCGTACGGCGTTTTTGGCTGACTACTTTGTCAAGGACGCTTTCAGGAACGAGTTGCGCCGGGTGCTCAATCGGGGCGAGGCTGTTAACGCCCTCAAGCGCGCCATTTATACCGGCCGGATCAGCCCGGCGCAGGCCAAACGTGTCGATGAAATGCAGGCTGTGGCCGATGCGTTGAGCCTGATGGCCAACATCGTGATGGCGTGGAATACCTCACAGATGCAGGCGGTCCTGGATCGCTGGTCGAACCGCCGCCAGGTCATTCCACCGGAACTGATCGGGAAGATTGCGCCCACCAGGCTGGAGAGCATCAACTTGCGGGGTGTGTTTCGCTTCCCGGTTGACCGCTATGCTGACCAAATCCTGCCTTCGCGGCCAAATGCATCGATAACTGGCACCAATGGATGAAACCGACCACGGTTTGACGCCACGAATCGCAGATTTGAAAGTGAACAGGAAAGTCAATGAAATCAACGATCTACCAACACCACCTCCGCGCCAGTGCTAGCTTTTCGTACCGTCACTTATTGCACTGAAAACGAGGAGACCCCAACAGCACCGGCACCACATCGAGCGGCTTCGAGCAGTTCGGCGAGACGGTCAACCGGCTGGACCAGATCAGCAAAAGTGTGGCGGACACGACGGGGCTCACGCAATCTCAGGTGGCACGCATTGCCATGGGTGCATCCGGTCACGTGGGAATCAATACCCCCTTGCGGGACTAGGCGCAAACGCGTCTGGCGACAAGAGCTATTTATCGGGGCTATCTGCCGCTGAACAAAAGGTGCTGACCTCCATGAACAGCGAGCAACTGGCCGAGTTCAAGCAGTTTGGCGACCGGGTGTCTCGGGACAGAAGCTTCATCAGCATGGTCGCCAGCGATAGCCGTGAAGCCCAGGACCTGTCCGCCCGGCTGGCATCGACCACCGCGCGGACCGAGCGGGCTGACGCCAGCCTGAACGAGCGTAGCGCCTTCGCAGAGCGGGTCTCGACGGCCTATGAGCGAGGAGAGACTATCTCGATCGATATCGCCCAGGATCCCCACAACCTCGCGATGTTCACCCGCTACGCCGAGCAGTATGGTGGCAACAGCGCGTCGGCGCGCGTGCTGATGGAAGCGGAGCTGGCCAGGCAGTCGCTGCAGCCCAACCGGGTGTTCTCGGACGGCACTGCAGTGCCGTCCGCCTTTGGGGACCTGTCCGTCCAGCACCTGCAGAATTCCAGCAGCCCTGCCCTTGCGCCGGATCTTGGAGGCCAGCACCGCGCCAACCAAGGCAGCGTGCGCAGCTCTGGCGGTGGGCCCAGGGCTGCGTCGCCGGGCGAGTCCCCGTCGGCCATGCGCAGCGAGGTCCAGGCAGAAGGCCAGCGTATCCGTGCAAGCTCCTCCGCGGATCAGGCCACCTTCGAGCGCAAAGCGCAGATCACCAAAACGCCGGATGGGACCCTGGCTTCGGAGCGGTCCCTGATGCTGCAAACTGGCAAGCAGGTGAAGGAGGATGCCGCCCCCATCGTTGAGGACGCCAAGCAAGCTGTCAAAGATGCGCTGAAGAAATAGACCCGTTAGAGGCTCTTGTCTGCGTCGTGCATGCGATTGCCGTACTCAGAGTGCGGCGGCTTCATGAACGGCGGATGTCCTTCGTCCCGCCAGTAGTTCGCCGCCAGGTCTCGACCGGAGGTACCCATTCCGGGGATCGGATTGAGTTCCTCCTCCGTCGGAGCTCGGCGAAGCAAACGCTGCCGCTTCCCAACTTGCGATAGCGCTCCTCCGATTGCCCCCGAACAGCATCCCCAAGACCATCATGACAACGCGTACCCCCAGTCTTCGTGGCGCGCAGGCAGGTAGCCGAGACCTGCGCCCAGCACTAGGATGAAGAGGAAGATGGCTTTTCGCATAGAACCTCCTTGCGATACGAGACACCTTACTGATCGACAGCCAGAAATCAAGGCGATCGGCGCATCCGCCACCGAGCTTCAAGCTCCTGTAACGCGCTGAAGCTATATCAGATTGGCTACGAGCTGTTCCAGTGTGAGGCGTTCTCGCGGAAATTGCGCTCGCACCGCGCTAGGCTCGGCGATACCCAGTAGCAGTCCAACTTGCACTTCGTCCGCCCCTCTCGCATACAGCTTTGCCGCAACAGTATGGCGCGCTCGAAGCGCCGTCATATTCTTGAGCTCGGCATAGCAGAAGATCTTGCGATAGGCTTCCAGGATGCTGCGGCATTGAAACTGCCTCTGACCGTTCGCTTCGTACGGCGTGATTTCAAAACCCCGTCCACTGGAAGACAAGAACAGTCGAGTGGTTGGATCGAGCCCTCTATATGCCCTATCGTCACCAAGTCCGAGTTTTCGGAGAACGCGCTCGGCGAGATAGCTGCTCAGAACCTCATCTAGCCTAGAGCTGCGAAAGAACAATGGCCGCGACCGGCCATTGATCGCGACCTCTGGTCGAAACTCGGACGAGTGGCGCACGCCCCAGTGGGGTCAAGGTAGTCTCGGATCTCCAGACGCGCGATCTCCAACGGTCGAGCCCCAGTGGCCAAGAGGAGAAAGTACAGCCCCAGATCTTCATGAGGCTGATGACTACGGCCGCGGATGCGTTGAGCACCTTCAGCGATCTCCTCTTCACTGAGGACGTGAGTGTTATGACTTGGCATAGGCTTCCCCTCTGTCCGCCCACTTCGAGAATTGAATCGCCATCCGATGCAAGCGAACTTGCTGCACAAACCTCTCGTTCTGGACTCCTGAACGCCCCCACCACCCTTACATCCTCCGAGCAGATACGTGCCCATTCAGTCGTCGTATCAGTTCTCGGACTCGACTCGCACACTCGCCCTCAGCCTTTGAGCGCGGCCAGCCCTTCGTCCAACATCTTCTTCGCATCCCCGAACAGCATGCGGTTGTTCTCTTTGTAGAACAGCGGGTTGTCCACGCCGGCGTAGCCCGAGGCCATGGAACGCTTCATCACGATGCTGGTCTTGGCCTTCCACACTTCCAGCACCGGCATGCCGGCGATAGGGCTGTCCGGGTCTTCCAGGGCGCTGGGGTTCACGATGTCGTTCGCGCCGATGACCATGGCCACGTCGGTGTCGGGGAAGTCCTCGTTGATCTCGTCCATCTCCATCACGATGTCGTAGGGCACCTTGGCCTCGGCCAGCAGCACGTTCATGTGGCCGGGCATGCGGCCCGCCACCGGGTGGATGGCGAAGCGCACTTCCACGCCCTTGGCGCGCAGGGTCTGGGTGATTTCGTTCACCGTGTGCTGGGCCTGGGCCACGGCCATGCCGTAGCCGGGTACGATGATGACGCTCTTGGCCTCGCGCAGCAGCTCGGCCGTTTCGACGGCGCTGATGGGCACCGCCTCGCCCTGCGGCTCGGCGGCAGCGGCGCCACCATCGGCCTTCTTGGGCGCGCCCGAGCCGAAGCCGCCGGCGATCACGCTGATGAAGTTGCGGTTCATCGCGGTGCACATGATGTAGCTCAGGATCGCGCCCGACGAGCCCACCAGCGCGCCGGTGACGATCAGCAGGTCGTTGTTCAGCATGAAGCCGGTGGCCGCGGCCGCCCAGCCCGAGTAGCTGTTGAGCATGGACACCACCACCGGCATGTCGGCGCCGCCAATCGCCATCACCATGTGCACGCCGAAGAGCAGCGCGATCACGGTCATCACGACCAGCGCCGTCATGCCCGCGCCGGGGCCGTGCGCGTTCAGGAACACGCGGCCGAACCAGATCACGACCAGGAGCGCGACCAGGTTGAGCCAGTGGCGCGCCGGCAGCAGCAGCGGCTTGCCGCCGATCTTGCCGTTGAGCTTGCCGAAGGCGATCAGCGAACCGGAGAAGGTGACGGCGCCGATCAGGATGCCGATGTAGATCTCCACCTCGTGGATGATCTTTTCCGCGCCCTGGAACTGCACCGAGGTGTCGATGTAGCTGGCAAAACCCACCAGGCAGGCCGCCAGGCCCACCAGGCTGTGCATGAGCGCGACCAGCTCCGGCATCTGGGTCATCTTGACGACCTTGGCCGCGTACAGGCCGATGGCGCCGCCGATGACCAGCGCGATGACGATCCAGGTGATGCCCGAGGGGCTGACGCGCGGGCCGAACACCGTGGCCAGCACGGCCAGCGCCATGCCGATCATGCCGAACAGGTTGCCGCGGCGCGAGGTCTCCGGGTTGGACAGGCCACCCAGGCTGAGGATGAACAGGATGGCGGCGCCCAGGTAGGCGACCGTGGCGAGACTTGGGGACATGGTGTTGTGCTCTCCTCGTTCTTCTTGTTGTGGCGATGCCTACTTGCGGAACATGGCCAGCATGCGGCGCGTGACGGCAAAGCCGCCGAACATGTTGACGGCCGTGAGCACCAGGGCGGCGAACGCCAGCCACATGATGAGCCCATCGGGCCGTCCGTTGGTCCCCGCCTCGGGGGTGCGATCTGCACCAGCGCGCCGATGGCGATGATGCTGGAGATGGCGTTGGTCACGCTCATCAGCGGCGTGTGCAGCGCGGGCGTCACGTTCCACACCACCATGTAGCCGATGAAGCACGCCAGCACGAAGACCGTGAAGTGGCCCAGGAAGGCCGCGGGCGCATAGGCGCCAATGAGCCAGAACAGCACGGCCGCCACGGCGAAGATAATGGTCAGCGCCTTGGCGGACATGGGCGCGCCCGCGCCATGGCCGTGGCCGTTCTTCTTCTCGGCCACCGCCGCGGCCGCGGCCTTGGGCGCCGGTGCGGGCGCCTGCTTGAGGGGCGGTGCGGGCCAGGTGATGGCGCCGTCCTTGACCACGGTGAGGCCGCGGATCGCCTCGTCTTCCATGTTGACCACGGCCACGCCGTCCTTGGCCTTGCACAGCTCTTCGGTCAGGCGCAGCAGGTTGGTGGCGTACAGCGTGGACGACTGCTTGGCCAGGCGCGAGGCCAGGTCGGTGTAGCCGATGAGGGTCACGCCATGGCGCACCACGGCCTCGCCGGGCACGGTGAGCTCGCAGTTGCCGCCCTGCTCGGCGGCCATGTCCACGATCACGCTGCCGGGCTTCATGCTCTGCACCATCTCGGCGGTGATGAGCTTGGGCGCAGGCTTGCCGGGGATCAGCGCGGTGGTGATGATGATGTCGGCGTCCTTTGCCTGCTCCGCGTACATCTTGCGCTGCGCAGCCTGGAAGCCCTCGCTCATGACCTTGGCGTAGCCGCCGCCGCCCGAGCCGTCTTCCTCGTAGTCCACCTTGACGAACTCGCCGCCCAGCGACTTGACCTGGTCGGCCACCTCGGCGCGCGTGTCGTTGGCGCGAACGATGGCACCCAGGTTGGCCGCCGTGCCGATGGCAGCCAGGCCGGCCACGCCCGCGCCGGCGATGAAGACCTTGGCCGGAGGCACCTTGCCCGCGGCCGTGATCTGGCCGTTGAAGTAGCGGCCGAAGGCATTGGCCGCCTCGATGACGGCGCGGTAGCCGGAGACGCCGGCGGTGGAGGTCAGCGCATCCATCTTCTGCGCGCGCGAGCGTGCGCGGCAGGCAGTCGATGGCCAGCACCGTGGTCTTCTTGGCGGCCAGCTGCTGCATCAGCTCGGGGTTCTGCGCGGGCCAGATGAAGTCGATCAGCGTGCCGCCTTCGCGCATCAGGCCGACTTCGGCCTCGCTCGGCGGGCGCACCTTGAACACGATGTCCGACGCGGCCCACAGCGCGGCCGCGTCCGGCAGCACCTCGGCCCCGGCGGCGCGGTAGGCATCGTCGCTGAAGTTGGCGGCTTCACCCGCGCCGGATTCGATGGAGACCTTGAAGCCCAGCTTAATGAGCTTTTCGACCACGTCGGGCACGGTGGCGACGCGTTTTTCGAGCGGGAAGGTTTCGCGGGGAATGCCAATGCACTGGGCGTCACGGCGATGCATTGCTGCGCTGGGGGCTGACTGCATGAATACTCCTCTCGATATGTGGCATTCCTTCTGGTGCATAGCGGTGCACCTGCCCTCGAAGGAGCGTTGAAGAAACTACTTCGTCAAACCTCTTCTCTTCACCGCCTCTAGCAACCATCCCTCACTGGCGGGTATCCCGGAATGAACACCTGCAGCGGCATGAGATAGAGCGACGGTTTCGCAGGCGGCATTCCCAACGAGAATCCCCACCGGGGCTTCCCGCAGATTCAGGCCGCTTGACTGGCCGATTGCAGCATTCGCAGGTTCACGGCACAGAGAGTGACCGCGTCTGCAATACAAGCAATTGCCTCTTCAGAACGCTGCGTCAGAGAACTCCAGCGTGGCGCCCGAGCCAGAGACGATTGCATGCCGCAGCCCCGCCGATTTGGAAAGAACGTGGTCACCGTAGAAGCGGCAGGTCAAAATCTTGTAGGTCAAGAAGTCCGAGCCAGGATCCGATGCGAGGAGGCGGTCGGCAGCCAATGCGGCCCGTCCCATTTGCCATCCAGCCGCGACGATGCCCAGGAGTTCCAGGAACGGACCAGAACCCGCCAGGGCAGGCTTGGGACCGCCCTCCCAAGACTTCACAAGCGACTCCACTGCTGCCTCGAGGTCGCCGATACCCTTGTTCAACTGAGCACCAATGGCGCGGAGTTCGGCATGCGCATGGGATTCCAGGTCAGCCTGGACCTGCCGCATACGCACGATCACCGCACCAATCGCGCGTCCGCCATCGCGGCCGATCTTGCGTCCCACCAGATCCATCGCCTGGATGCCGGTCGTGCCCTCATAGATCGTCGTGATGCGGGCGTCGCGGAGATACTGCGCGGCTCCGGTTTCTTCGATGAAGCCCACGCCGCCGTGAACCTGGATCCCCATGGAGGCGATATCCAGACCGGTTTCCGTGAACCACCCCTTGGCGACCGGCATCATCAGTTCGACGAAGGCCTGGTGGGCATCCCGGACTTCCGGATCCTGATTCAGCGCAGCCTGGTCCATGCTTGCCGCCATCACCGCCGCCAGCGCGCGCATGGCCTCAATCCGGGATTTCATGCTCAACAGCATTCGGCGCACATCGGGGTGCCGGATGATCGCAACTTTGGCGCTGGTCTCACCGCCTTGCTCCACGCCTTGAACCCGCTCCCGCGCATATGCCCTGGCCTTCTGGTAAGCGCGTTCGGCCAGCCCAATGCCCTCCAGGCCCACGGCGAAGCGCGCCGAGTTCATCATGATGAACATGTACTCCAGCCCGCGGTTCTCCTCACCGACCAGATAGCCGACCGCTCCCGCACCGTCGCCGAAAGCCATGACGCACGTGGGCGTGGCATGCAGGCCGAGCTTGCGCTCGATCGACACTGCTCGCACGTCGTTGTGCTCGCCCAGCGAACCATCTTCATTGACCAGCACCTTCGGCACCGCGAACAGCGAGATCCCCTTGGTTCCGGCCGGGGCGCCTTCGACCCTCGCAAGCACCAGATGCACCACGTTCGGAACCAGATCGTGGTCCCCGTAGGTGATGAAGATCTTGGTGCCATGCAATCGGTACGAGCCATCGGCCGCGCGGGTGGCGCGGGTGCGCACGGCGGAAAGGTCAGAGCCTGCCTGCGGCTCGGTCAGCACCATCGTGCCGGTCCATTCACCGCTGACCATGCGCGGCAGGTACCGCTGCTGCAGTTCAGGCGAACCAGCGTGACGCAGCACGTTCACCGCGCCTCGCGACAGCAGGCTCAGCAGGCCAAACGCGACGCTGCCGCTGTTCCACATTTCTTCGACTGCAGCGGCCAGCACGCCGGGAAGATTCTGTCCGCCCTGCTCTTCAGGCGCGGACAGTGCAGGCCAACCGGCCTCGACGAAACGCGCATACGCCTGCGCCCAGCCCGCTGGCATACGGGGCGCGCCACCTTCAAGGCGAACGCCCTCAATGTCTCCCGAGTGGTTCAGAGGAGCGATGACCTCCGAGGCAAAGACTCCAGCCTCTTCCAGCACTGCGCGAGCAAGGTCGGGAGTGGCCTCGCCATAGCCGGGCAGCGCTGCGATTTCATGCAGGTCCGCGAGCTCATTCAGAACGAACTGCATGTCCTGCAAAGGTGGGGTGTACTGACTCATAGTGCCTCCTGTGGCGAAGCGCTTGCGTTCAACAACGCAAACAGATGGATAAATTTCTTATTCGGATCTCCAACCGTGTGCGATGCCTCGGTCGTGAAGTACCGCTGCCTGAGACATCGCAAGGGCTTGCTGCAAGAGCATGCCGCTCACTCGCCGGTGAAGTTCGGGGGCCGCTTTTGGGAGAACGCCTGCAGACCTTCCCGGTAGTCGGCACTCCAGCCCATTTCGCGAATGAAGCTGGCCTCCATGGACAGTTGCTGCTCCAGCGAATGGCTGGTGGCCGCATGCATCAACTGCCGGGTGCGTACCAACGCCTTGGTCGGCATCTGGGCGATTTGTGCTGCCAAGGCATCGATGGTGCCGGCGAACTTCGAGTCCTCGACCACCTGCCAGATGAGCCCCCACTCAGCCGCCGTCGCGGCTGGGAGCTTCTCGGCGAGCATTGCCAGACCCAGAGCACGCACGGTGCCAACGGATCGCGTGAGAAACCAGGTACTGCCGGTATCCGGCGTCAGCCCGATCCTGGAGAAGGCTTGCAGAAAGTAAGCGGATTGGGCGGCCACCACCAGATCGCAAGCCAGCGCGATGGATGCGCCGCCTCCCGCAGCCAACCCTTGCACCGCCGCGACAGTAGGAACCTGCAGGCTCTGCAAGCGCATCACCAGCGGCTTGAAGTACCGCTCCACCAGATTGCCGATGTCCGGCAACTTGCCATCGACCTCCTGCATGGCGGGATCGGCAAGATCCTGCCCCGCGCAGAAGGCACGTCCCGCCCCGCCAAGCACCAGCACCCGCAACTGGCGGTCGGCTTCAATTCGGGACATGGCCTCATGGAGCTCCACCATGGTCTCGGCGTCCAGGCTGTTGAGCTTCTCCGGCCGGTTCAGCACGATGCGCGCCACGCCGCTGTCCACCGTGAAAAGAATGTTCTTGAATGTCATGCTTCAACTCCTTCAGGACGTGATCGGAATCAGTTCGGCTTGCGCACGACGATCCCGACGCCGATTGCGGTGACGACCATCCCGGCGACCGTCAGCCCCGTGACCGGCTCGCCAAAAGCACCCACGCCATCACCGCTGTCGTGGGAGGTACTAGGTAGAAAAGACTGGTGACGGAGGTTGCGGCGCCTCGCTGGATCAACAGATACAGCAAAGAGCTGCCTCCCAACGTCAGCCCCAGCACGGACCAGGCCATGGCCCCCGCCAGCTCCGAATTCAGGCCCCCAGCGGCGCCGACCCACCGCATCGGCTCCGTTTCCAGCAACGCCAGAGGTGTGGTCACCACAAACGCCGCCAGCAATTGGATGAAGCTGGCGGTCCGAACATCGCAGGGAGCCACGAAGCGCTTCTGGTACAGGGTTCCCATGGTGATGGCCAGCAGAGCCGTCAACGCGCAACCCAAACTGGCAGGGCCGACCTCCCCGAACCCCAGCTTTGCCCAAACCACCAGCAGCAATCCCAGCAGTCCGAGAACAAGCCCCACCCATTGGGCTCTTGTCACGCTGCCGCCTCGGCGGGAAAGCCAGATCGCCGTCAGAACGGGCTGCAACCCGACGAGCAATGCAGTCAGGCCCGCGCCCATCCCCATCTTCACTGCGGCCCACACGCCGCCCAAGTAGATGGCGTGCATCAGCATCCCGGTGACGCTCAGGTGCAGCCAGCTCCGGGCGTCCCGCGGCCACGTCGCCCGGGCGGCAACGGCCCAAATGCCAAAGCAGCCGACGGACAAGGCATAGCGAACCGCCAGGAACTTCATGGGCGGCGAATGCGGCATGCCGTACCTGGCCACGACAAAGCCCGTGGCCCAGATGACCACGAACACAAGGGGCATCGAGCGCACCAGCATCGGACTTGCCGCCGAATGCGCTGGCTCCCGGAGATCAGATGCGCTGGAAATAGGGACTCCCTGAATCAAAGACTGCGTGGGGAAACCACTCAGTGTCCGGTGAACAGAGGCTTGCGCTTGCCCAGGAAGGCAGTGACTCCTTCGACGGCATCACCGGTCTGGGTCGCCGCCGAGAAACACTCCGCCTCCTGCTGCAGCCCGTCCTCCATGCGCATGGACTGCGAATGCCGGATCGCCTCGAGCGCATGGCCCAGGGACGCCGGAAACGGCTCGCCGAGGCTCTTCAGATAGGCGACTCCCGCATCGATCGGATCCTCGACCTCGACGATGCGATGGATCAGGCCGATGCGCTCTGCTTCCTGGGCATCGATCGCACGGCCGCTGGCAATCAACTCCACAGCTCGCCCAACGCCCACCAGGCGCGGCAGCCGCTGCGTTCCCCGTAGCCGGGAATCAGGCCCAGCTTGATCTCGGGGAGGCCGAGCCGCGACGTGGGCGTCGCGATCCGAAAGGTGCACGCCATCGCCAGCTCGAGCCCGCCCCCGAACGCCACGCCAGTGATGACTGCGACGGAAGGAATGCGCAGGCTGTCCAGCTTGGCGAACGCCAACTGACCACGCCGTGCGGTTTCGCGCTGCTCGCCGGCATTCTTGCCCTGCAGTTCGCTCACATCGGCGCCCGCGCAGAAGGACTTGCCGCCGCCTGCACCAACGATGAGCAGTGCCCGGGCGTCCGATACCGCGACCTCGTCAAGACGGTTGGAGATCTCTCCGACCATCTCGGCGTTCAGCGCATTCAAGGCCTTCGGGCGGTTCAGCGTCAGGATCGCGACACCATCACGGTAGGTCAGCTCCGCGCTCATGCCTGGCTGCCTTCGTCGGATTGGGGACGGAAACGCGGCTTGCGCTTCTCCAGGAACGCCTTGACACCCTCGTGAGACTCTTCGGTACCGTAGTACAGCGCCAGCGCCTGCATGCCCAGGCCGCCAATACCACGGATCGAATCCGAATCGGCGTTGAAGGAGCGCTTGGCGATGGCAATCGCTGTCGGGCTCTTTTCCATGATTTCCTGGCACCAGCGATCGACTTCGGCATCCAGTTCCGCCATGGGAACGACAGCGTTGACTAGCCCCATGGCGAGCGCTTCCTGCGCCTTGTAGCGGCGGCACAGATACCAGATCTCACGGGCTTTCTTCTCGCCAACCACGCGGGCGAGATAGGCCGTGCCAAAGCCGGGATCCACCGAGCCGACCTTCGGGCCGACCTGGCCGAACTGAGCCGTGTCCGCAGCAATCGCGAGATCGCAGCAGGTCACCAGCACGTTGCCGCCACCGATGGCAAAGCCATTGACGCGGGCAATCACGGGCTTCGGCACCTCGCGGATCATTCCTTGCAGTTCCTCGACCGGCAGACCGATCAGGCCCCGGCCGTCGTAGCCACCATCATGGGCCGACTGGTCGCCCCCTGTGCAGAACGCCTTCTCGCCCACGCCGGTGAGCACGATGACGCCAATGCTCTTGTCCCAGCCGGCACGGTGCAGCGCGTCGATCAGTTCGTCGCAGGTCTTGCCGCGAAATGCGTTGTACTTTTCGGGACGGTTGATGGAGATGCGGGCAACGCCGCCCTTCACTTCGTAGAGGATGTCCGTGTAGTTGCTCATGGTCGTCTCCTGGTGGGGTTAGCCGTGCATGGTCAGGCCGCCGGACACCGAGATGACCTGGCCGGTGATGAAGTTGGCGTCGTCGCTGGAGAGGAACGCCACGGCGCCGGGAATGTCCTCGGGCTGGCCAAGGCGCTTCAGGGGAATGGCCCGCTTGAGACCGTCGTAGATCTTCTGGCCGAACTCGCCGCCGCCCGTGAAGGACTGCAGCAGCGCGGTATCGGTGGGCCCCGGGCACACCACGTTGACGCGCACATTGCTGCGTGCCGTCTCACGGGCCAGCGTCTTGCTGAAGGCGATGATGCCGCCCTTGCATGCGGAGTAGACGGATTCGCCGGACGAACCGACGCGCCCCGCATCGGAGGCGATGTTGACGATCTTGCCGCCGCCGGCCGCCACCATGAAAGGCACCACGGCATGCTGCAGGCTCAGGGGGCCCTTGAGGTTGATCGCGATCAGTTTGTCCCACAGATCGGGCGTGGTCTCGACAAACTGCTTGGCCACGTCCCAGCCGGCGTTGTTGACGAGGATGTCGATCTGCTTGAGATCGGCGTGGATCTTCTGCACAGCCTTGGCAACCGCGTCGTGATCCGTGATATCCAGCTGAGCCGTGGTCAGCTGACCCGCGTACTGTTGGAACTGGCCCTTGATTTCATCGAGGCCAGCCTGGTTCAGATCCAGTGCGGCGACGCGCGCACCCTCCTCCAGGAAACGCTGCACCAGGCTGCGCCCGATGCCGCCGGCTGCGCCAGTGATGATGGCCACTTTGTCTTTGAGTCCACGCATGGGAATGCTCTCCTGTAAATAAATTGAGTCAGTGATTGCGGTTGGCGATGACCTGAGCGACGTGGTCGCGCAGCTTGAATTTCTGCAGCTTGCCGGTGGCAGTGCGCACGATGGGCTCGAAGAGCACGTGCTTCGGCGTCTTGAAACCCGGTAGCCTGGCGCGGCAGAACTGGATGACCTCTTCCTGCGTCAAGGTGCCGACGTGCTGCGGATGCAGCTCCAGCACTGCACAGGGGACCTCACCCCATTTCTCGTCCGGCACGGCGACCACCGCGGCCTGGAACACCGCCGGGTGCGTGAACAGGACCTCCTCGACCTCGATGGAAGAGACGTTCTCGCCGCCGGAAATGATGATGTCCTTGGAGCGGTCCTTGATCTCGATGTAGCCGTCCTCATACACCACGGCCAGATCGCCACTGTGCATCCAGCCACCCTCGAAGGCCTCTCGCGTAGCCTCGGGGTTCTTGAGGTAGCCCTTCATGCCCAGATTCCCTCGGAAAAGCACCTCGCCGATCGTCTTGCCGTCGCGGGACACGGGCTGCAGGGTATGGGGATTGGCCACCATCATGTCTCCCGCGACCGCCGTGCGAACGCCCTGACGGCCCATGTGGCGCAGACGCTCTTCAGCCGGCATGGCGGCCCACGAATCCTGAGGCACGCAGGTGGTGTTGACACCGTGCTGCTCAGTCATGCCATACACGTGCAGCACCTCGAAGCCCAGGGCCTCGGTTTGAGCGATCACCGACACTGGCGGCGAGGCTCCGGCGCAGGCGACCCAGATGGGGAGCTTGGCTTGCTCCAGTTCTGCGGCTTGCCTGCGATCAGCGAACTGAGCACCGCCGGGGCGCCGCAGAAATGCGTCACGCTATGCTGGCCGATGGCGTCGTAGATGTCCTCCGCGACCACCTTGCGCAGGCACACACTCGTCCCGGCCACGGCGGCCAGGGCCCACGCATAGCACCAGCCGTTGCAATGGAACAGCGGCAAGGTCCACAGGTAGACCGGGACTCCTACGTTCAACCGCGCATAGAGGGAGGTGCCGAGCGCATTGAGATAGGCCGCACGGTGGTGGTAGACCACGCCCTTGGGGTTGCCCGTGGTTCCCGAGGTGTAGTTCAACGCGATGGCGTCCCACTCGTCCTCGGGGTAGCGCAGCTGCGCATCAGCAGGCGCATCGGCCAGGAAACGCTCGTAGTCGATCACACCCACCGGGTCGGCGTCTGGGACGTCGCTTGCACGGATGTCCACCACATCCATTTGCAAGCCGGAGAGCTTCACCGCCGCACGCGCCACCTCGGCAAATTGCTGGTCCACCATCAGCAACCGGGTCTCGGAATGCTGCAGGATGAAGGCGATCGCCGCCGCGTCCAGGCGGATGTTGATGGAGTTGACGACAGCGCCCGCCATGGGCACCCCAAACTGCGCCTCCAGCATCTCGGGGATATTGGCCGCGAGGATGGCGACCGTATCTCCACGCTGGATGCCCGCGCCGATCAACGCGCGTGCCAGGCTGCGGCAACGCTGGGCGTAGGCGGCCCATGTATAGCGCCGCTCGCCATGAATGACAGCGATGCGGTCTGGATGGATGTCCGCCGCTCGGTCGAGCAACGCCAGCGGGGTCAGTGGCTGGTAGTTGGCCGGGTTCTTGTCAAGACCTTGTTTGAATTTGTTCGTCATGCTTGTCTCTGAGTTAGGGCTGTCAAAGTCAGAACGAAACGGCCAGACGCGTTGCC
The DNA here is from genome assembly GCF_013423955.1 of Ottowia beijingensis. Lineage (GTDB taxonomy): Bacteria > Pseudomonadota > Gammaproteobacteria > Burkholderiales > Burkholderiaceae_C > Ottowia > Ottowia beijingensis. The sequence goes on from NZ_JACCKX010000001.1 coordinate 3,900,304, forward strand.
TGGTCGATGGCGCGCAATGCGTCCAATTCGGCAGCAACATCGGCTCCGCCGATCACGTAGGGCTTGACGCCTCGCTCGGCCAAACCATCAAACAGCGTCCGGTTCGAGAGCTGTCCCGCGCAGAGGATGACAGTGTCCGCGTCCAATACGCGAGCCTCGCCATTCACGCTGTAGTGCAGGCCCTGGTCGTCAACGGCCTGGTAACTTGCTCCGGCCGTCATCGCCACGCCTGCCTTGCGCAGCTTGGCCTTGAGAATCCACCCGGTGGACTTGCCCAAGTTCTTGCCCAGTGACTCGGGCTTGCGTTGGAACATGTGGATGACGCGCTCGGTGCCGTGCTGCGCAGGCGCCTTGAGCCCGCCCGCGCTGCGAATGGCCGTATCCACACCCCAGGCATCCATGAATACCTTTGGCTTGAGCGACTCCTCGGCACTGCCGACCAGGTACTCGGCCACGTCGAAGCCGATTCCGCCCGCGCCGATGATAGCGACCTTGTTGCCCACCGGCACGCCGTTGGCCAGCACATCCAGGTAGCTGACCACCTTCGGGTGATCAAGGCCTTTGATCTCGGGCTCGCGCGGGATCACGCCCGTCGCAATCACCACCTCGTCGAACTCACCCGAACGCACACGCGCGGCGAGATCCTCCGCATCGGCTCGGGTTTTCAGATGCACCGCGACCTTCAGGCGCTCCAGCGAGACCCGGAAGTAGCGCAGCATTTCGTTGAACTCGTTCTTGCCCGGCACTTTGCGAGCCATATTCAGTTGGCCACCGAGCTGATCGCCTGCCTCGAACAAGGTGACCCGATGACCACGCTGCGCGGCATTGATCGCAAAGGCCATGCCGGCAGGCCCGCCACCGACAACGGCGAAATGCTTGGGCGCGGTGGTCTTGCTATCGTCGAACTCGATCTCGCGCCCTGCCCTCGGGTTCACCAGGCAAGTCGCCACGCGGTCGGTAAAAATGCGGTCAAGGCAGGCTTGGTTGCAGGCGATGCAGGTATTGATCTCGTCGGCGCGGTTCTCGCGCGTCTTGCGGGCGAACTCGGGATCGGCGAGCAGCGGACGGGCCATCGAAACCAGATCGGCAGCGCCGGAAGCGATGATCTCTTCAGCCACATCAGGAGCATTGATGCGGTTGGACGCCATCACCGGAATGCCGACCGCACGCTTCACGTTGCGGATCGCGTCGATCCATGCCGCACGCGGGACCGGCGCTGCCATGGTCGGCACGGACGATTCGTGCCAGCCGATGCCGGTGTTGATCATGTCGGCACCCGCCGCTTCGACCCGGCGGGCGAGTTCGGCCACTTCTTCGCCGGTCATACCCCCGTCCATCAGGTCGATGGACGAGATGCGGTAGATGACCATGAATTCGGGCGAGACCCGCGCCCGCACGGCCTTCACGATTTCAAGGGGAAGCGGATCCGGCGATCAAAGTCGCCGCCGAACTCGTCGTCGCGCTGATTGGTCAATGCTGCGGTGAACTCGTTGATCAGGTAGCCCTCGGAGCCCATGATTTCGACACCCACGTAGCCAGCCTGCTCTGCCAGTGCCGATGTGTTCGCAAAGCTCTCGACCGTTGCCCAGACCTCTTCGGTCGTCAGCGCACGTGGAGGAAAGACGTTGATCCGCGCCTTGCCGGCCGACGGCGCCACACAGGTGGACACCTTGGCATAACGGCCTGCGTGAAGAATCTGCAGGACGATGCGTCCACCGGCCTCATTCACCGCCGAGGTGATCGCGCGATGCTCGCCCAAATCCCCGGGCTTTTGCAGCACCAGACCACCTTCATCCATCACCCCTTCGGGCACGGGGAGTAGCCGCCGGTAAGGATGAGGCCGATCTCACCTGCGGCACGGGCCGCGTAGAAGGCCGCCAGTCTTTCATGGGGACGATCCATTGTTTCCAGGCGCGTATGCATTGCGCCCATCACCATGCGGTTCGGCAGATCTACCCCAGCGACGCGCAGGGGCTCAGGAGGTGTGGATAGGTTGACATGTTTGTCTCTCGTGCTGGGTTTGGGGTGAGTGCAATGATCCTCGCCCCATCAATTTACGTCAAGATCATGACGTATTTTATTTGAGAAATACAGGGTTAACACCTACTTCATATAACATCTCAATCCAAATAACCATCAACATCACTACACAAATGAAAGCGATCGGCGCTACGACGATGACAGCTCCTACAGGCGTGCGGGGATGCCGAACCAGGTGTGGAACTCGCATTCGACGCGCGGCGCCCCTCCCCCGGCAAGGCGAGGTTGGGCTAGCAGCACCTGGCCAGGCCGCGAGGCCCCCACATCCATGCCACTCACGTGGCAGTACTCGTCTTGAGGGTCTTGAGGGTCAGTTCCGAAGCCGATCGGCCATGGTTGATGCACGCAAGCGCAATCGCTCCCACAACGCCTGCGGCACCGATGACCAGGAAGTTCTGCTCAAGAGGAAGTTGCAGGGACACGATCAACCCGATCAGCAAAGGCGCAGCGATCGCCCCCATGCGCCCGATGCCCGACGCCATGCCGATGCCGGTGGACCGAATGTCTGACGGGTAGTACTGGCCGCTGTAGGCGTAGACCACAATTTGCGCCCCCGTCGAGCAAGCCCCAACCGCTGCGATGATGAAATAGAGCACCTCCGTCGAGGTTTTCAGCGTCATCATGTACAGGAAGACGCCGCCCAACGCGTACATGCAGACCACGACCCATTTGATGTGGAACCGGTCCGCAAGCCACCCGCCGCCGATCGATCCGATCACCGCACCCACATTGAGTGCGATGACAAAACTCAATGCGGAGCCAAGGCTGTAGCCCGACATGGCCATCAGCTTCGTCAGCCAGGTGCTGAGCGCGTAGATCATGAACAAGCCAGTGAAGAAAGCCACCCAGAACATCACCGTGCTCAGTCCGCGCCCATCTTGGAACAGTTGCGCTACGGTGGCACCGGCCCCAGCATTGGTGGCCCGAGGCGGATGGAAGGTGTCGTTGGCGCCGATCTTCAACCCCGGATCGATGGATTGGGCGATCTGACGCAGTTGCGCACTGTCTCGCCGGGATACCAGGAACGACAGCGATTCAGGCATCGACTTCAGGATGAAGGGGATCAGCAGCACCGGGACACCGGCGGCAAAGAACACGATCTGCCAGCCAAACTGCGCAATGAACTGCTTTCCCAGCACGGCAGCCAGAATGCCGCCGATGGCGTAGCCGGAAAACATCACGGTCGTCAGGAAACTCCGGATCCGCTTGGGCGCGTACTCGGTCATCTGAGCTGTGATGTTCGGCATCACGCCGCCAATGCCCAGCCCCGCGATGAAGCGCGCGATGCTGAAGGTGACAGGATCTTTGGTCAGCCCCGCTGCCGCGGTGAATACGCTGAAGAGAAACACACAAAGAGAGATCGTCCAACGGCGGCCGATCTTGTCCGACAGCGCGCCCAGAAAGATAGCGCCGAACATCATCCCGAACAGAGCCGAGCTGGCCATGAAGCCAGCGGTCGCGGCTTCCACGCCCATCTCCTTCATGATGGCCGGAAGCGCCGCTCCAGCGACCGCCAAATCATAGCCATCAATGATGATGACCACGAAGCACCAGGCCAGCACCTTGGCATGGAAACGATTGAACTTGGCCTCATCGGCAAGTTCGTGCACGTTGATCTCTCGCATGGGTCTTGTCTCCTTGTTTCGGTAGGGATACATCGGAACCACGACCAAGACGTGCTACATCGGCGCGCTCATGCGAAGCACAAGCGACCAGAACAGACCTGCGCGCAGCCCATCGCTCTAGCGACGGCGCGATCTTTGCAGAGCCAGCAATTTATATCAAGTTATTGATACATAATTTCTCTAAAGACTAGGGTTTACACCTATATTTATACGGAAAATCAAACCGATCTATGCAAATATGATTACATAATTCCAAGAATCGACGCATCAGAATCATCAGCAGAATTGGGCAACTTGAGTCCGTAGTTTTGACACGTCCCCATCACCCCTCCCCTCCGAGCAGCATGAAAGCCGTACTCATTCGTCAGTTCAGCGAGGACCCTCGCACACATCACGTCGAAGAAGTGGCCGAACCGGTTGTCGGCTCCGATGACATCCTGATCGCTGTCAAAGCAGCGTCTCTCAACTTTCCCGATCTCCTGGTCATGAGCGGGAAGTACCAAATCCTTCCCGAGCGCCCGTTCACTCCTGGAAAGGACGCAGCTGGCATCGTGGAGGCCGTCGGCCCGAACGTCCGCACCTTCAAGCAAGGGGACCACGTTGTGGCCCAAGTGGAGAACGGCTGCTTCGCAAGTCGCCTGTCCGTTCCTCAGTCGAGCGCACAAAAGATACCAACAGAAATGCCCTTCGCTGATGCGGCCGCGATGGGCCTCGTGTACCAGACGGCGTACTTTGCGCTCACGGACCGCGGCAATTTCCGCAACGGAGAGACCGTGCTGATCAGTGGAGCTGCCGGGGGTGTAGGGCTTGCCGCCGTTCAGATCGCCAAGGCCCTAGGCGCGAAAGTCCTCGCGGGCGTGACCTCGGAAGCCCAGGCGAAAGCAGTGCATCAATCCGGAGCCGATGAGGTGATTGACCTCTCGGCCGCCAACCTTCCCGAGTCCACTCGCGAGCAAGTGCATCGCGCTACGAATGGAAAAGGAGCCGACGTCTTCCTCGATCCCGTGGGCGGCGATGTGTTCGATGCGTGCATTCGCTCGCTCGCGCGGCGCGGCCGGGCGGTGATCATCGGGTTCGCCGCTGGCAAGATTCCGGTGATCAAAGGCTCCTACCTGCTGCTCAAGAACATCTCTGTCTCCGGTATGCAGTGGACGGACTACCCGACCTACTCGCCCGAGCTCGTCGCAGAGGCTCAAGCAAAACTGAACGAACTCTACCTGCAGGGACTCTTGCGCCCACACATCACGCAAGTGTTCGCTCTTGAATCTTTCGCTGACGCAGCCGCCCGGCTGACATCAAGAGGGGTGATCGGGAAGCTTGTCCTAACCATCCACTAGCACTGTTCACTACTCACTTCGGAGACTTGGATGAAAGGCTACGTGCTGGCATTCATTGACGTGGAAGATCCGTCAAGCTATGCCCCCTATGCAGCAGGCGCACCTGCAACGATCGCAGCCCATGGCGGCAAGTACCTCATCCGCAACGGAGCCAAGGAACTGCGCGAAGGAGCGCTTCCAGCAGACCGCCTCGTCGTCCTGGAGTTCCCGTCCGTGGCCCAAGCCCGCGCCTGGTACGAATCACCCGAGTACCAGGCGCTGGTACCAATTCGCCAAGGAGCCTCGAAAGGATCTCTCATGATCGTGGAAGGATTTGGCGAAGTTTCGTGAGGCGTGCAGACGGACACCCTTGCTCCCCGATCAAGCAAACGCTTGAACCACCGTTGCCGTTGCATTGCCTCGGATCCACCTCCGGCGACGTGGCGCCCTAGCCATGACGCTCAACCAGAACGCCCTACAGCGGACGATAACTCACCTCGGAATCTCGGTTCTAGCCCTCATCTTCCTCAGGGATAGCATCCATTTCCAAGGCGACCTTCGACATCCCGTCATTGAGCTGGTTAATGTGGTGCAGCAGAGAGATCTTGTCGTCGAAGCGAAAGCTTGCCACCGCTTGACGATAGAACTCGTAGATTCTTGGCTGGATTCCGTCCCAGAACGCCCGACCCGGTGGCAGCATCACAACTTTCTTGGCGCGCCTATCAGCTGGATCCACGACGCGAGCCACGTGCCCTTCGCGCTCCAGGCGCTTGAGAACCCCATCGAGACTCTGGCGGCTCACGACCAGATAGTCCGCCAGGTCGGAAAACGACATTCCATCCTTCACCTGCTTACGCGACAAGGCTCCCAGCGTCGCCCACTGGACTGTGGTGATGCCAAGCTCCTTGACGGACTGGCGATCCAAGGTGTTGCCAGCTTGGAACAGGCGAAAAACAATCGGTTGTGAACGGCGGAAACCGATTGATCGTAGTTTTCGTTATCAGACATGCGCAGGTTAGTAGTCAGGGAGCTTCAAAGAGTTCAGAACCGAGCCATCAGGTAGCTGAACACCTCACGGGAACGACGGACAGGCGCCGTACCGCGATCCGCGAAAACGCGTCTTCCCTAAGCGCCGCGAGCATCGACAGCCATTTGTCCATCTTAGCGGCTTTGCGCAAGGATGTTGACATAAACCCCTTTGGATTGAAGGCCGGGCCCAAATTGCCCGTCAGGTACTCGCCAAGAGATGGGGCACTCCTCATGTCGGCGCTTTACCGCAGTTGCCGCGGTCGCCCGGATCATCGGCGTCGCCAAGAGTCGTTCAAGGAAGTCATCACCCCGCTGTCCGACAAGCTGACGCCCGCGGCCCGAAAGGAAAAGCGGCCTAGTCACACAAAGCCCATCACGGCGACGGACTTCGCGGCCGCTCGCGCAGTGTCTCGCGGCCTTGGCGCCCAGCAGTTCATCAGGGGAAACATGGCACCCCAAACAGGAGCCAGAGCCAAGGACACCCCGGATTCACATCTACATCCTTATATACCTTAACCACCCACATCTCTCACACCACAGTAAAAGCCCCAGGTTTTCCCTAGTTTTTATATCAAGTTATTGACGTATATTCTCGGCATCCAAAAGACTTCAAGAAGTTTCACGAGACAACGTATGGGATCCGGTATCTGCTTTCAAGGGCCGTCCACCCGGGCCGGCCCACTTCTTCCCGACAGCTTCGCACGACCGATTTAGCCACCCGGCGACGACCGAATGCGACCGAGGCCCTCGCCTCCCGCAACGCCTGACGCGCCGCTCTGCCCACCATCAGCCCGAGAAGGACGCCCATGGGATCCGACACCATCCTCGAGACCACCGATCTCACCAAGACGTTCAGTGGCTTCACTGCCGTGAACAAGGTCAACCTGCGCGTGCGCCGGGGTTCGATCCACGCCCTGATCGGCCCTAACGGCGCTGGCAAGACGACGGTGTTCAACTTGCTGACGAAGTTTCTGCCGGTGTCCAGCGGCACCATCCGCTACCGCGGCGACGACATCACCCACGAGACCCCCGCGAAAACTGCTCGCAGGGGCATCGTCCGGTCCTTCCAGATCTCGGCCACGTTCCCGCATCTCACCGTGTTGCAAAACGTGCGGGTTGCGCTTCAGCGCAGGCAAAGCGCGTCCTTCGAGTTCTGGCGCCATGAGAAAGCGTTGAGCGTGCATGACGCCAGAGCCATGGAACTGCTCGAGTCGGTCGGCCTCGGTGGCCTGGCCGGCGTGAAGGCCGTGGAACTGCCCTACGGCCGCAAGCGCGCGCTCGAACTAGCCACCACCCTGGCCCTCGAGCCAGAGCTGATGCTCCTGGATGAACCGACCCAGGGCATGGGCCACGAGGACGTGGGACAGGTGGTGGGCCTCATCCAAAGGTCGCCGCCCACCGGACGATCCTGATGGTGGAACACAACCTGTCCGTGGTCTCCCAGTTGTGCGACACGATCACCGTGCTGCAGCGCGGCGCCATCCTCGCCGAAGGCGATTACCAGACTGTTTCGAACGACGCGCGTGTGCGAGAGGCCTATATGGGCGCCGAAGCGGAGGCAGCATGAGCGACATCCTCCTTGAAGTACGCGATCTGAACGCCTACTACGGCGAGTCCCACGTGTTGCATGGCGTTGACCTCGAAGTCCGCACGGGTGAACTCGTCACCCTGCTGGGCCGCAATGGTGCAGGCCGGACAAGCACCCTGAAGGCGATCATGAACCTCACCGACCGCAAGACCGGCGCGGTGCGATTCAAGGGCCAGGACATCGGCAAGCTCGAGCCCCATGAGATCGCCCGGCGCGGCATCGGTTACTGCCCGGAAGAGCGAGGCATCTACGCCGGCCTGTCGACGGAGGAAAACCTGCTGCTGCCACCCGTGGTGCAGCCGGGCGGCATGAGCGTGGACGAAATCTACGCCATGTTCCCCAATCTCCACGAGCGCCGTCGCAGTCCCGGCACGCGCCTTTCCGGCGGAGAGCAGCAAATGCTGGCCATGGCCCGCATCCTTCGCACCGGCGCCCGACTGCTGCTGCTCGACGAAATCACCGAAGGCCTCGCGCCGGTCATCGTGACCGCGCTGGGCAAAGCCATCCGCCAGCTCAAGGAGCGCGGCTACACGATCGTCCTCGTGGAGCAGAACTTCCGGTTCGCCGCACCGCTAGCCGATCGCCACTACGTCCTCGAGCACGGCCAGGTCGTTCTCACCATCGACCGGACCGAGCTTGCGGACCGCACCGATACCTTGCACGAACTGCTCGGTGTCTAACACCCCCACCCCACCCAGGAGACAGCCATGAAATTCAAGGCGCTGGCGCTTTGCGCCGCCATTTCCACCTTGTTCGGAGCATCGGCGCACGCGCAGATCTCCGACAACGTCGTGCGCATCGGCGTGCTGACCGACCTCTCCGGCACCTATTCCGACCTTGCAGGTCCTGGCTCGGTGGTCGCCACGCAGATGGCCATCGACGACTTCATCGCGAAGGAGAAGCCGAATTTCAAGATCGAGATGGTCACGGCGGACCACCAGAACAAGCCCGATATCGCTTCCAACAAGGCGCGCGAGTGGTTCGAGCGCGACAAGGTGGACATCGCCTCCGAGCTGGTGACCACCTCCGTCGGCCTGGCGGTGCAGAAGATCGCGAAGGAAAAGAACAAGATCGCGCTGAACACTGCGACTGCGTCGACCCGGGTCACCAACGAGGACTGCAACGACGTCACGATCCATTGGACCTACGACACCTACGCGCTGGCCAACGGCACGGCGCGTGCAATGGTGCAGAAGGGCGGGAAGAGCTGGTACTTCATCACTGCCGACTACGCGTTCGGGCATTCGCTCGAGAAAGACGCCTCCGACGTCATCAAAGCCAACGGCGGCACGGTCGTCGGGGCGGTGCGCCACCCATTCCCCGGCAATGACTTCTCGTCCTACTTGCTCCGCGCGCAGAGCTCTGGCGCGCAGGTGATCGGCCTGGCGAACGCCGGCAACGACATGATCAACACCATCAAGCAGGCGGCCGAGTTCGGCATCTCGCAGAAGCAATCCCTGGCGGGCCTGCTGGTGTTCCTGTCCGACGTCCATTCGCTTGGCCTGAACTACACCCAGAACATGTACCTGACCGAGGGGTTCTACTGGGATCTCAACGATGAGACCCGCGCCTGGTCCAAGCGCTTCTTCGAGAAACGCAAGAGCATGCCCACGATGATCCATGCGGGCCAGTATTCCGCGATCACGCATTACCTGAAGGCCGTCAAGGCCGTCAACAGCGACGACACCCAGAAGGTGTTGGCGCAGATGCGCAAGACGCCGGTCAACGACTTCTTCGCCAAGAACGGGCAGATCCGCGAGGACGGCCGCATGGTGCACGACATGTACCTGTTCCAAGTCAAGAAGCCGTCCGAGTCCAAGGCCCCTGGGACTACTACCACGTCCGCGCGACGATTCCCGGTGCCGAGGCCTTCCAGCCGCTGTCCGCGTCGCGCTGCCCACTGATCAAGAAGTCCTGAAGTCCGGCCGGAGATCCCGATGAGCACCCAAGCCCTCCTGAGCCAGCTGCTGCTGGGCCTGATCAATGGCTCGTTCTATGCCATCCTGAGTCTGGGCCTTGCGGTGATCTTCGGCCTGCTCAACATCATCAACTTCGCCCATGGCGCGCTCTACATGATCGGCGCGTTCTGCGCTTTGCTGGCCATGCAATGGTTTGGCATCGGCTACTGGGGGCGCTGATCATCGCCCCCGTCGTCGTGGGCGCGCTGGGGGTTCTTATCGAACGCCTGCTGCTGCGGCATCTCCACCAGCTTGACCACCTCTACGGCCTGCTGGTGACCTTCGGACTCGCTTTGATGGCCGAGGGCTTCTTCCGCTGGGCCTTCGGCATCTCGGGGGCGCCCTATCCCATCCCTGCCGCGCTGCAAGGCGGCGTGGACATCGGCATCATGTACCTGCCCCTGTATCGTGCATGGGTCGTGGTCGCCTCCCTGATCGTCTGCTTCGCGACCTGGTACGTGATCGAGCGCACGCCCATTGGAGCACGGCTGCGCGCAGCCACCGAACGCCCTCGGCTGACGCAAGCGCTGGGAATCAACGTGCCCGTCATGGTGACCGCGACCTATGCGGTCGGCGTAGCGCTGGCGGCTTATGCCGGGGTGCTGGCGGCGCCCATCATGCAGGTCAACCCGGTGATGGGATCGAACCTGATCATCGTGGTGTTCGCTGTCGTCGTGATCGGAGGCATGGGCTCGATCCTGGGCTCCATCGTCACCGGTCTGGGACTTGGTCTGCTCGAGGGCCTGACCAAGGTCTTCTATCCCGAGGCGTCGGCCATCGTCATCTTCGTCGTCATGGTCATGGTCCTGCTGGTACGTCCCGCCGGTCTCTTCGGCAAGACGGCCTGAGCGGCGCGTTCAACTCGAATCCAAGGAATCTCAGCATGCGCGCGCGCTACATCCTCCTAATCCTGCTGGCCATCGCGGCCCCCTTCTTCATCTACCCAACCTTCCTGATGAAGGTCCTGTGCTTCGCGCTGTTCGCCACGGCCTTCAACCTTTTGCTCGGCTTCGGGGGCCTGCTTTCCTTCGGTCACGCGGCCTTCTTCGGCGGCGCCGCGTACATCTGCGCGACGGTGGTCCAGCAATGGGGCCTGACGCCGGAACTGGGCATCCTGGCCGGTGCGCTGTACGCGCTGGTACTGGGGGCGATATTCGGCTGGATCGCCGTGCGCCGCGCCGGCATCTACTTCGCCATGATCACGCTGGCGCTCTCGCAGCTGATCTTCTTCCTGGCCCTGCAACTGCCCTTCACGGGTGGCGAGGAAGGCATCCAGGGTGTGCCGCGCGGCCGCCTGTTCGGTGTCCTCGACCTCTCAGACAACCTTGCGATGTACTTTTTCGTGCTCGCCGTCTGCGCAGCAGGCTTCTGGCTCATCCATCGAACCATCCACTCGCCCTTCGGACATGCGCTGACCGCGATTCGTGAAAACGAGCCCCGTGCGATCTCTCTCGGCTACGACGTGTCACGCTACAAGCTGCTGGCATTCATCCTCTCGGCGACGATGGCCGGCGTCGCCGGCGCGCTCAAGTCGCTGGTCTTCCAACTCGCGACACTGACGGACGTGCACTGGCACATGTCGGGCCAAGTGGTCCTGATGACGATCGTCGGAGGCCTAGGAACGATCTTGGGCCCTGCCGTGGGCGCGCTGACCATCGTCTCGCTGGAGAACCAACTCGCCGACCGCGTCGGCTCCTGGGTCACCGTGATCATGGGCGCAATCTTCGTGCTGTGCGTCATGCTGTTCCGCCGCGGGATAGTGGGCGAATTCAATGCGTGGCGCGAAACCCGACGCCGACGCTCCGCGCGAGGATCCTCCGGCCCGACCGACGCGCCCTGATTGCCTGCCTAGCATCCCGCTCTGACCAGATTCCCCCGCACTCCGCGTCGGCACCGTGCTCAGTGAACTCATTCAGAGCATGCCGGCGCCGCGATCCACCCGAGACATCGGGCCCTAGCTAACCAGTGCCCGCATATGCCCATTGATCCCGTCCGCCTGAAGAATTGGCCCTTCCAAGAGGTCGTGCATGCCTACTCGGCGCGCGACACCATTCTTTACGCGCTGTCTGTCGGCCTCGGCGCCGACCCCACGGACCCCATCAACTCCGGTACGTGTACGGAGAGGCACTTCAGGTGCTGCCGACAATGTCCCTGGTGCTGGGCGACTCCGCACTGTGGTTCCACGACCCCGAGTTCGGCCTCGACTGGTCCCGCGTGCTGTACGGTGAGGTCAGCATCGAGCTCCATGCGGCGCTGCCCAGTCAAGGGGTGGTGATCGGCCGAACGACGATCGACGACGTGATCGACAGAGGGATCAACAAGGGCGCCTTGATCTATACATCCCGCACGGTGACCGACCAATCGAGTGGACAACGGCTTTGCACAGTGCGCTCTACCTACGTCTGCAGGTCCGAGGGAGGATTCGGCGGCCCCGCTGCCACGGCTCGGCCTCTGCACGCACTCCCCGCGCGACACCCTGATGCCAGCTGCGAGCTCCCAACTCTGCCGCAGGCTGCACTGCTCTACCGCCTGAATGGGGACTCCAACCCACTGCACGCTGATCCTGTCGTGGCACAAGGCGCAGGATTCGAGCGGCCCATTCTGCATGGCCTATGCACGGTCAGCGTTGCCGGCCATGCCCTCCTCAAGACACTGTGCCACTATGACTCTGCGCGTGTTCGCAGCCTGCGCGCGCGCTTCTCCAAGCCGGTTTATCCCGGCGAAACACTCTGCACCGACATTTGGAGGGAGGCACAAGGGCTGGCGGGCTTCCGGTGCCGGGTGATCGAGCGCGGCATCGTCGTGCTCGACAACGGGTTGCTCGAGTACGAAGAAGCCTGATGCGTCAGCCGCTGGGACTGGCCATCCCAGACCGTTGGCCATTCTCCTGCGCTGAGCGCCGCGTCCTTCAGCTTCGGCAAGCTCTTCTCGGATGCCTCGGGATGCCTCGGGATGCCTCGGGATGCCTCGGGATGCCTCGGGATGCCTACAGGGTATTCCTGGGCAGACACCGGGCTCGCAGCAAAGGGGTGCAGAGGGTCAAACACACTTTGGATGCGCCGATCTAGCGTGATTGGCTCTGCAAGCCGCCTGCAATGGCTTTGATGTACTCATCCTCAAGGCCAAGCTCGATCAGCGCTTGGTGAAGTGCAAGAACATAGTCGGCGTTCGAGCCAAAGCGGCCTGCCGCCTTGGCAACCAATCGGGTAACCGTTTCCACAGATACATCCGTTTCATGCTGTGGGTGAGCAGGGTTACCCACGAAGGCCAGGGCCTCGACACTATCGCCACTAGCAAGCACAACGGGAACCCAGCTCGGCAAGTAGGCGCCCCCGGCCATCTCGCGCAGCCATAGGAGCCGCATTTCGGTGTCGACAACTTCTGGGCGGATGCGCAAGGCAACCCCTGTACTTGTCCACCTGCTTCCAAAGCCAGCACACGGCCTGGGTGCTCTAGCGTGCCGCGGCCTGAGATCGAGCGCACGCTGAAGCTGCGATGCCATCCGTCGAGCACAGCCGGTGATTTGTCCGCCAGCTCCAGCATTGGATTCCACATCAACGAGCCGTAGGCGAACACCCAGATCATGTCGGATGGCCTGCCTTCAAGCGCTTGCGCCAGGGAACGATTGACATCTTCCTCAGACCAGGAAAAGTCTGCCGGCAACGCCAAGCGGGCCAGATAGCTTCCGTCGAGAAGGTGCTCGCGTGTCAAGATGTTCATCGGCGAAAAGGTTACCTCATGTGGTTGGACACGGGCGGCGCCTACATCCCGGCGTAGTTCGGCCCGCCGCCGCCCTCCGGGGTGACCCAGACGATGTTCTGCGTCGGGTCCTTGATGTCGCAGGTCTTGCAGTGCACGCAGTTCTGCGCGTTGATCTGCAGGCGCTCGCTGTTGTCGTCGTTCGTCACGAACTCGTAGACGCCGGCCGGGCAGTAGCGGCTCTCGGGCCCGGCGAACTTCGCGAGGTTGACCTGCACCGGCACCGCCGCATTCTTCAGCGTCAGGTGGGCCGGCTGATTTTCCTCGTGGTTGGTGTTGCTGATGAACACCGACGACAGCCTGTCGAAGCTCAGCCTGCCGTCGGGCTTGGGGTAGCTGATCGGCGAGAACTCACTCGCCGGACGCAGCGCGTTGTGGTCGGCCTTGTGGTTGTGCAGCGTCCATGGCGGGCTCTTGACGCCCAGCTTGGGCAGCAGCCACTGCTCAATGCCGGTCATCAACTGGCCGGTGGTCTTGCCCTTTTTGAACCAGAGCTTGAAGTTGCGGGTCTGCTGAAGCTCTTCGTTCAGCCAGCTCTTTTCGAAGGCTTCCGGATAGGCCGTCAGCTCGTCCTGCGCGCGGCCAGCCTCCAGCGCAGGGGCCAGCGCCTCGGCGGCCAGCATGCCGCTCTTGATGGCGGCATGGCTGCCCTTGATGCGGGCCGCGTTCAAATAGCCGGCATCGCAGCCGACCAGGCAGCCACCAGGGAAGACCGTTTTGGGCAGGGCCTGCGGCGTGCCGTTGTTGATGGCGCGGGCGCCGTAGCCGATGCGCTTGCCGCCTTCGATGTGGGCGGCGATGGCCGGGTGGGTCTTCCAGCGCTGCATTTCCTCGAAGGGGCTGATGTAGGGGTTGGCGTAGTCCAACCCGATGACGAAACCCATCGTGACCCGGCTGCCCTCGAGGTGGTAGAGGAAGCCGCCACCGAAGGTGTCGCTCTCCATCGGCCAGCCGGCCGTGTGCACGACCTTGCCGGGCTGGGCATTGTCGGCGGGGACCTCCCACAGCTCCTTGATGCCGATGGCGAAGGTCTGCACGTCCTTGCCTTCGGTCAGCTTGTACTTGGCAAGCAACTGCTTACCGAGATGGCCGCGCGCGCCCTCGGCGAAGACGGTGTACTTGCCCAGCAGCTCCATGCCGAGCTGGAAGTGGTCGGTTGGTTCGCCGTCCTTGCCCAGTCCCATGTTGCCGGTGGCCACGCCCTTCACGCGGCCCTGCTCATCGTAGAGCACCTCGGCGGCGGCGAAGCCCGGGAAGATCTCGACGCCCAGGCTCTCGGCCTGCTGGGCCATCCACTTGGTGACGTCGGACAGGCTGATGACGTAGCAGCCATGGTTGTGGAAGTTGCGCGGCACCAGCCAGTCGGGCGTGCGCGAGCTGCCCGTCGCGCTGAGGAAGAGCACGTCGTCGCCGGCGACGGGCTGACCCAGCGGGGCGCCCAGCTCCTTCCAGTTCGGGAACAGCTCCTCCATCGCGCGCGGGTCCATCACCGCGCCTGACAAAATGTGGGCGCCGGGCTCTGAGCCCTTCTCCAGCACAACGACACTGGCGTCGGGCTTGAGCTGCTTGAGCCGGATAGCGGTGGCGAGGCCCGCCGGGCCGCCGCCAACGACAACCACGTCGTACTCCATCGCTTCACGCGGGCCGTAGGTACTATGAATGTCCTCAGGGCTCATGGGTGGGTAGTCTCCATTGACTGTATTTCTGGCTATGCCACTGCTCCCCGTCCGGAAAAGCGGCCCACCGCGCCGGACAACGCGGTGATCGATTGGCTTGGAACGTCAGACTTTTTCGAGAATGACAGCGATACCCTGCCCCACACCAATACACATGGTGCACAGCGCGTAGCGGCCGCCCAGCGTGTGCAGCTGGTTCACGGCGGTGGTGGCCAGGCGTGCGCCCGAGGCGCCCAGCGGGTGGCCCAGCGCAATCGCGCCGCCCCACTGGTTGACGCGCCGGTCGTCGTCGGCGATGCCCAGGTCGCGCAGCACGGCCAGGCCCTGGGCGGCAAAGGCTTCGTTCAGCTCGATCACGTCCATCTGGGCCAGCGTCAGGCCGGTCAGCTCCAGCACCTTGCGCACGGCGGGCGCGGGACCGAAGCCCATGATGCGCGGCGCCACGCCGGCGGTGGCCATGCCGACCACGCGGGCGCGCGGCGTGAGGCCATACTGCTTGGCGGCCTCTTCATTGGCCAGCAGCAGGGCGCAGGCGCCGTCGTTCACGCCGCTGGCGTTGCCGGCGGTGACGCTGCCGTCAGGCCGCACCACGCCCTTGAGCTTGGCCAGCGCCTCCTGCGTAGTGGCGCGGGGGTGCTCGTCCTGGCTCACGACGATGGGGTCGCCCTTCTTCTGCGCGATGGACACGGGCACGATCTCTTTCGCCAGGTGGCCGGCGGCAATGGCTGCGGCGGCCTTTTGCTGCGAGGCCAGGGCCATGCGGTCTTGGGCTGCGCGCTCGATCTTGAAGTCGTCGGCCACGTTCTCGGCGGTCTCGGGCATGGAGTCCACGCCGAACTGGGCCTTCATCAGCCTGTTGACGAAGCGCCAGCCGATGGTGGTGTCGTACACGGCGTTGTTGCGGCTGAAGGCGGTTTCGGCCTTGGGCATGACGAAGGGGCGCGGCTCATGCTTTCCACGCCGCCGGCGATCATCAAGCGGGCCTCGCCGGCCTTGATGGCGCGCGCGGCCGAGCCCACGGCATCCAGGCCCGAGCCGCACAGGCGGTTGATGGTGGCGCCGGGCACGTCGATGGGCAGGCCGGCCAGCAACGACGACATGCGCGCCACGTTGCGGTTGTCCTCGCCGGCCTGGTTGGCGCAGCCGTAGAGCACGTCGGCCACGGCGGTCCAGTCCACGTTGGGGTTGCGTTCCATCAGCGCCTTGATGGGCACGGCGCCGAGGTCGTCGGTGCGCACGCCGGCCAGGGCGCCGCCGTAGCGGCCGAAGGGGTGCGCACGGCGTCGCAGATGAAGGCTTCTGAAGTGTTCATGATGATCTTTGAATCAGGTTGAAAGCAGCGGGTCGAGGTCGCCCAGGGTGAAGCCGAAGCCGGCCTCCTCCGCGAGACGCTGGAGATCGTTCTCGAGCTGGTCGCGATCCTGCTGGCGCGCCCAGAACACCGGGCCGCCCTCCCAGCGAGGAAAGCCATAGCCTTGCACCAGCACTACGTCGATGTCGCTGGGGCGGGACGCCACTCCTTCGGCGAACAGCAAGGCGGCCTCGTTGACCATGGCGAGTAGAGCCCGGCGTTGGATCTCTTCAGGTGCGAGCCTGCGCCGGGTGATGCCGCGCTGCGCGCTCGCCTGCTGGACCATATCGCGGACAGCCGCATCGGTGGTCTTCTCTTGCTTGCCGTCTACATAGGCGTAGTAGCCCGCACCTGTCTTGCGCCCCAGGCGCCCAGCCTCGCACAGCTGATCCAGAATGGACACGTAGCGTTCGCGCGAATCACGCGTCGCCGCCTGCGCCTTGCGCATGCGCCAGGCAATGTCGAGGCCGGAGAGATCGGCCACAGCGAACGGTCCCATCGCAAAGCCCAGCCCGGTCAGCGCGTTGTCCACATCCTCAGGCCAGGCTCCGTCCTCGAGCATGAACTCGCACTGGCGGCGGTAGGCGTTGTAGATGCGGTTGCCGATGAAGCCGAAGGCATTGCCGGTCAGCACGGGCATCTTTTTGAGGGTGGCACCGAGCGCCATGCCGGTGGCCAGCACATCAGGGGCGGTCTTTGCGCCGCGCACCACCTCCAGCAGCTTCATCACGTTGGCCGGGCTGAAGAAATGCAGCCCCAGCACATCCTGTGGCCGCAAAGTGGCCGCAGCAATCGGGTCGATGTTGAGGTAGGAGGTGTTCGTCGCCAAGACGGCACCCCGCCGCGCATGGGCGTCGATCTTGCGAAAGACCTCCTGCTTGACGGCCATGTCTTCGAAGACCGCCTCGATCACCAGGTCGACCTGCTGCAGACGTTCCCATTCGAGGCTGGTCTGAAGGCGTGCCTCATTGGACGACGCGGCATCGGCCGAGAGCTTGCCTGCAGCGACGCGCTCACGGTAGTGGTCCGTGATGCGTTGCCGCCCTCGTTCCAGCGCAGCTCCGTCCTGCTCAAGCAACAGCACGGCCAAGCCCGCGTCGAGCGCCGAGATGGCGATGCCCGAGCCCATGGTGCCAGCCCCGATCACGGCAATGGAACGCACCTCGCGCGCAGGAGCTGAAACGCCTGCGGCAGCTTGGTGGCTTCCCGCTCGACCTTGAACTGGTATCGCAGCGCCTGGGCGGCAGTCGTGGGCACAAGGGCCAGAAACAGTTCGCGCTCCTTCTGCAGGCCTGCGTCGAACGGCAGCGTCGACGCAGCCAGCGCGTCGAGCAGCGCGCCATAAGCCGGCTGCAGCTTCTGACGGGCGGTGAGCTTCGCCCGCTGCGCAGCCACCGTGGACTGCACCTCCGCAGCATCGAGTTCGCCATCCCGAGCCCGCGGATAGGGAGCGCCCTTTTCCGCGAGCGCCGTCGCGCGCGCAGCGGCTGCGCCAATGACATCGCCGGCCACCACGTCGTCGAAAAGGCCCGACGTGGCGAGTTGTCGAGCGCCCTGGGGCTGACCGCCGGACATCAGCGCATGGGCGGCGGCAATGCCTACGAGGCGAGGCAGCCGCTGCGTTGCGCCAGAGCCGGGGATCAGGCCCAGCGTGATCTCGGGAAGCCCGATTCGGGCCTTTTCCTGTGCGATACGCCCATGGCAGCCCAGCGCCAGTTCCAAGCCACCGCCCAAGGCAACGCCGGAGATCGCGGCCACGACGGGCTTGCTGCTCGCCTCGAGACGGGCGATAACTGTGCGGAGGATGGGCTCCTGCAACTGGCGCGGCGTGCCGAACTCGGTTACGTCCGCACCGGCCGAGAATGCCTTCTCGCTACCGGTCAGCACAATGCCTCGCACGGCGGAGTCGGCCTCCGCGGCGTCGAGGTGCTGCACGATGCGTTCGCGCAATGCGTGGCCCAGACTGTTGACGGGCGGGTTGTCCAGGGCGATGACGGCGATGCCGTTGCGTATGTCGAGCATGGGCAACCTCACTCGGCCTTCATCAGCTGCTTGCCGATGACCAGTTGCTGGATCTGCGTGGTGCCTTCGTACAGGCGCAGCAGGCGCACGTCGCGGTAGAAGCGCTCGACCGGAAACTCGTTGATGTAGCCCGAGCCGCCGTGGATCTGCACGCCACGGTCGGCCACGCGGCCCACCATCTCGGTCGTGAACATCTTGGTGCACGAGGCGCGCATGCTCACTTCCGGATCGGTGACCCCAAAGGGCTTGGCGTCGTAGCGCTGGGCGGTTTCGCGCACCAACGCCCAGCCGGCCAGCAACTCGGCCTGGCTATCGGCCAGCATGGCCTGAACCAATTGGAAGTCGCCGATGCGCTGGCCGAACTGCTTGCGCTGCTGCGCGTAGGCCACACTCTCCCGCAGGATGCGCTGCGCCATGCCGCAGGCCAGCGCCGAGATGTGCAAGCGGCCACGGTCGAGCACCTTCATTGCCGTCTTGAAGCCCTTGCCTGCTTCGCCGCCGATGATGCTGGCGGCGGGAACTCGCACGTTATCGAGGTTGACGTCGCAGGTGCGCGTGCCTTTCTGTCCCATTTTCTTGTCGGACTTGCCAAGCGTCAGACCTGGCAGGCCGGCGGGGACGATGAAGGCCGAGATGCCGCCCGCGCCCGAGCCGCCGGTGCGCGCCATCAGCGTGAAGGCACCTGCGCGCGGCGCATTGGTGATGAAGCGCTTGGTGCCGCTAATCAGGTAGTCGCTGCCGTCCGCCACGGCCTTGGTCTTCAGCGAGGCAGCATCCGACCCCGCATCGGGTTCCGTGAGCGCGAAGGAGATGATCAATTCGCCGCTGGCGATGCGCGGCAGGTACTCGGCCTTCTGTTCGGGCGTGCCATCCATCAGGATGCCTTGCGAGCCGATGCCGATGTTCGTCCCCGCCACCGAGCGGAAAGCGAGCGCCGTCTGGCCGAGTTCATAGGCCACCTCGCACTCCTGTGCCATCGACAGGCCAACGCCGCCGTACTCCTCAGGAATCGAGATGCCGAACAGGCCAAGCTCTTTCATGTCGGCCACGATGTCGGCCGGTACTTCGTCGTGCTCTTCGAGATGGTTTTCGGCGGGCACCAGCCGCTCGCGGACAAAGCGTTGAACGCTGTCTTTCAGCAGTTGGAAGGTTTCTTGATCAAGCGCCATGGGGAATCTCCTTTGAATGGGCAGGATTGTTTAATGATCGAATGAACTTGACAATTAGAAAGAAAATGAACATTCTGTTCAAAAATTTCGACATATAGGATCCATGGACGCCCACGCACTCACACTCTTCGTCGACATCGTGGAAGCGGGGAATCTCAGCCTGGCCGCGCGCAACATGAAGATGAGCCGGGCCAATATCAGTTATCACCTGACCCAGCTTGAAAGGTCGGTCGGGATGCAGCTGATGCGGCGCACGACGCGGCGCGTGGAGCTCACGGACATCGGCCAGCGCCTCTACCACCACGGGTGTGTCATTCGCAATGAAGTGCTCGCCGCCAAGGAGTCGGTGGCCGTGTTCGGTAAAGGCCTGCATGGCGCGGTTCGGCTCAGCTTGCCCACCGGATTCGGGCACATGGTGATGTCCAGTTGGCTGATCGAGTTCAAGCGCCTCTATCCCGACATCGATCTCGATCTGCTGTTCGACAACCGCGTCGACGATCTCCTGCGCGACGAAGTGGACATCGCGGTGCGCGTCATGTCGGAGCCTCCGCAACAGATGGTGGCCATCGAGCTGGCCCAGGTGCGCTACGTCACCTGCGCATCGATCGACTACGCCCGCGGGCACGCGATGCCAGAGCGGCTGGAGGAACTCGGCAATGTTCCCCTGATCACGTCGGCTGTGGCAGGGCGCAACCTGAGAGTCTCGGCCTATCAAGAAGGTGAGGAACGGCGCGAACTCACGCTGCACCCCACCCTGGCATCGGAAAACTTCCAGTTCCTTCGCGAAGCCATCCTCGCCAGTCTGGGCGTCGGTCTCGTCCCCGACTATGTCGTCCGCCAGGATGTAGCCGAGGGACGCATGGTCACCGCTTTGTCCGATTGGCGCCTGAGCGTATTCGGTACCCGCATGTTCCTGCTTCGCATGCCCGGCGCCTATCAAACCGTTGCGACCCGCACGCTCATCGACTTTGTCGTCCAGAAGGCAAGGTCTTGGGCAACATAGGGTTGCGCCGGAGTTCGCTCTAGACATCTCCAGTACCTTTGATCTGGACTGAACTGGCAACCCGACAACGCCGCGTCTCAGTTGACCTGGCCGCTGCGCATCCAGCGCCCCATAGCCTGAGGGTCGGCAGAATCCACGTACTGCGAGACGCCCTTGAGCAGCCCCAGATCTAGTTGCGCGAGATCCGCCAGCTTCAACGCAAGGTGCAAGTCTTTGCTGACCACGTTGTAGATGGCGGTATAGGCCTCCTCCGAGCGCGCCCATGCGCGGTACTGCGCCCTGCCCGTTTGGGCATCGGCGGTGAGAAAATTCAGCCCAGTGCTCACGGCCAGGATCGGTGAGAGCCCCTCGAAGCTCACGCCATGCCGCTGCGCGAGCTCGATGGCCTCGGCGGTGAGGAACATGTTGGTCACGCACAGCATGTTGTTGATCACCTTGACCACCTCCGCCGCGCCCAGCGCGCCGCAATGGAAAATGCGTTCGCCCATGGCCTCCATCAGGGGCATGACGGCCTGCACGTCGGCGGCGTCGCCTCCCAACATGATGGTGAGCGTGCCCTGCTCTGCTCCCACAATGCCACCACTGATCGGCGCATCGATCAGGCGCGCACCGGCGGCTTCGATCGGGCCCTTCAGCGCCTGCAAGGTATCCGGCAAGGTAGTACTCATCATGCAGACAATGGGACGCTGCCCGGGCGCAATCGCCTGCACCAGGCCGCGCTCGCCCAACACGGCTTCCATGATCTGCGCATCATTGGCCAGGAGTACGACCACCGCATCCGCGCCTGCACAGGCAGCGACGTCAGTAGTGACCGTCGCACCCTCCTGAGCGAACGCCTCGAGCACGGCCTGGTTGCGATCGCAAACGATCAAATCGAAGCCGGCACGCCGGGCACAGCGGGCCATAGGCGCGCCCATATTGCCGACACCGATGAATGCTACGGTCTTGAGTTTCATGTGCATGTCTCCTTCGCTGCGGCGGCTCAGGCGCACCCTTTCCCGTGGGCCGGGCCTGCCACGAAGGCGCCTGACGCCACCACGGCGTCATGATTTCTTGGGATCTGCCATTCGGGCACACGGCCCGAATGCTCAGACAGGGGTACGCTGCGAGAACTTCGGCGCGCGCTTCTCCAGCAAGGCGGCGAGACCCTCCTGCGCCTCGGGGCCGCCAAACCCCATGAACTCCAGTGCCAGCGAGGTGTCGAAGATCGGACCTGCCTGGCGCAACCAGTTGTTCAGCGCGTACTTGGTCCAGCGCAGCGCTGCGGGCGCGCCGTTCGCCAGCTTCTGCGCCACCTCCAGAGCCTTCTCCTGCAGGGCGTCGTCTTCGACGGAAAGAGACACCAGCCCCAGCGCCTCGGCCTGCTCGCCGTTCAGGGGTTCGCACAGCATCAGGTGGTACTTGGCCTTGGCCATGCCACACAGCAGCGGCCAAACGATGGCCGCGTGGTCGCCCGGCGCAACGCCCAGCTTGGTGTGGCCGTCCACGATGCGCGCCGTCTTGGCCGCGATGGAAATATCGGCCAGTAGGGCTGCCACCAGACCCGCACCGACTGCCGGGCCATGGATGGCCGAGACGATGGGCTTCGAGCAGTTGATGATGTTGTAGACCAGGTCGCGCGACTCTCGCCACACCCTGGCACGCACGTTGAAATCGTCCGTCATCTCCTTGAGCATGGTGAAGTCGCCGCCCGCGGAGAAGGCGCGCCCTGCGCCGCGCAGCACGACAACACTGACGTCCGGGTCGGTATCGATTTCGCGCCAAACATCGGCAAGTTCGGCATGGCCGCGCGAATCGAGGGCGTTCATGCGCTCGGGCTTGTTCAAGGTCAGGCGCAGTACACCCTCCAGCGGACGATCGAACTCGATGGCTTCATAGCCTTGATAACGGTTGCTCTGGGTCATGTTCAGCTCCAAGGTAGTGAGAGGGTCAGACGAGGCCGGTGAGATAGAAAACGGCAATCACGAACAGGGCTGCCAAGGTCTTGATCAGCGTGATTGCAAAGATGTCCTTGTAGGCTTGCCGGTGCGTGAGCCCCGTAACCGCAAGCAAGGTGATGACCGCGCCGTTGTGCGGCAAGGTGTCCATACCGCCGCTGGCCATGGCCACAACGCGGTGCAGCACCTCCATCGGAATATGGGCGGCGTTGGCCGCAGCGATCAGGTTCTCCGACATGGCCGCCAGCGCGATGCTCATGCCGCCCGACGCCGAGCCTGTAATGCCCGCCAGCGTGCTCACGGAGACTGCCGCATTCAGCAACGGGTCCGGCACGCTGTGCAGAGCGTCCCGGATGACCAGGAAGCCGGGCAGCGCGGCGATGACCCCGCCGAAGCCATATTCGGATGCGGTGTTCATGGATGCCAGCATCGCCCCGCCCACGGCAGCCTTGCTGCCCTCGGCAAAACGCTGCTTCACCGCAGAGAACGCAGTAGCCAACACGACAAGAATGCCCAGCAGCAGCGCTCCTTGCACCGCCCAGACTGCCGTCAAGCCGGCGATTTGGGTTTCCACGGGCTTGGCCAGCCCCGGAAGGCTGACGCTGTGGAGTGCGCCGTACCACTGGGGGATCGCTTTCGTCAGCCAGAAGTTACCGATCCCCACCACGAGCAGCGGGAGCACGGCCAACAGCGGCGATGGGAGCTGCTTCCCTGCCAGTTGCTGCGGCTCATTGGTGTGATCGGAACCATAGCCCTCGCCGTTCCTGGCCGCTACGCGGCGGCGCCACTCCAGATACGCCAGGCCAGTCACGGCCAGGAACAAGGCGCCCAGCACGCCAAGCACCGGTGCCGCCCATGAGGTGGTGTTGAAGAAGGTCGTCGGAATGATGTTTTGGATCTGCGGCGTGCCGGGCAACGAGTCCATCGTGAACGAAAAGGCGCCCAGGGCAATCGCCCCGGGCATCAAGCGCTTGGGAATATTGCTTTGCCGATAGAGTTCAGCCGCAAACGGATACACCGCGAACACGACGACGAACACCGATACGCCGCCATAGGTCAGCAGTGCGCAGACCGAGACGATGATGAGATTGGCTCTGGAGCGGCCAAAGTAGCGGATCGCGGTCGCCACAATCGATTCCGCGAACCCCGACAACTCGATCGCTTTGCCAAACACCGCCCCCAGCATGAAAACCGGGAAGTACAGTTTGAGAAAGCCCGCCATTTTCTCCATGAAGACGCCGGCGAATACCGGTGCGACGGCGGATGGCTCGAAAAAATAACGGCACCGAGTGCCGCAATCGGCGCCGCCAATATGACACTGTAGCCGCGGTATGCGGCGAGCATCAAAAATACCAGGGCGCACAGCACCACAACGAATGACATATTTGTCTCCAATGCCTATTATTTCTACGGCTGCGGCAAATAATTAGAAGCCGAGCGTGGCGTTAGTCGCCGAGCACCTACGAGCAAATATTCGCTGAAGGCTTTTAAATTATCTGGTGCACCATTGCTTCGCGAAAGAAAACGATTGCACCCTTGTTGTGCACTGATGCACAATAAGCCTATGAAACAGCTTCCGGAATGGAATGACCTAAGAGTCTTCTTGATGGTGGCCCGCCTGGGCACGATTTCTTTGGCCGGAGAGAGGTTGGGTATCGAGCACTCCACGGTCTCGCGCCGCATCGACCGTCTGGAAGAGAAGCTGGGCGCGGTGTTGTTCGACCGTCGCCGCAGCGGCTACACGCTCACCGACGCCGGTCGAAGGCTGATTCCAAATGCCGAGAAGATGGAGGCTGCCCTGCTCGAAGCGGTTGAGCAGAGCCTGGGCCAGGCGGAAGTCATCGAAGGCACGGTGCGGGTGGGAACGCCCGAGGCCTTCGGCATCCACGTCCTCGCGCCCAGCTTGGCGCGGTTGCGTGATCAGCACCCTGGGCTGCACATCGAGTTGATGGCACAACCCCAGTTCCCCAGCCTCGTGACCCGGGAGGTCGAGATTCTGGTGACCCTGGAGCCCCCGGAAGCGGGTCGCTACAAGGTCGCAAGGCTGGCGCAGGTGGACTACTTCCTGTATTGCTCACCCGGCTACCGGACCTCGCACCCACCCATCCGGGAACTTGGTGACGTGGTCCACCAAGAGTTCGTGGACTACATCCACGACGGATCGGTCAGCGATCGCTACCGGATCCTGCAAGAGTTGACGCCCAACGCGCGTCGCAGCTTTTCTACCACCAGCGTCCTGGCTCAACGCACAGCAGCGGCGGCGGGCCTGGGCCTTGTCCTGCTGACGCCGTATGTCGCGCGCCAGGGCAACGACCTTGTGTGCGTTTTTCCCGACCAGCCGCTGATGACGCGTGGCCTGTGGATTGCCGCGCCAGAAGATCTGCTGAAGATCAGGCGCTACCGCTTTGTCTGGGACCACATTCGCCAACTGATCGAGCAGCATCCGGATCTGTTCCGCCGCCCGAGCTGATCGCAGAATGCGCAATCAAATTGTCATCGTTGTGCATAGGTGCACCCTTATTTTGCACCCATAGCTGTTGCCGAATCGGCCGCTGCCTCGCTAGCATCAGCCTATTGAATGGCATTTCCTCGCCATTTGATTTGTCTTGAAAGGCTGATTCGGAAATGAGAAAGATATATGGAGACTCGGCGGCCGCTTTAGGCGATGTGGTCAAAAGCGGCCAAACCATTGCCGTCGGGGGTTTTGGCTTGTGCGGAATTCCTCCGCTTTGATCGAAGCACTGCGCGACAGCGGCGTCAATGGGCTGACCTGCATCAGCAATAACGCCGGGGTCGATGATTTTGGACTGGGATTGCTGCTGCAAACCCGCCAGATCAAGCGCATGGTTTCTTCCTACGTGGGAGAAAACAAGGAATTCGAGCGGCAATACCTGAACGGGGAGTTGGAGCTTGAATTCAATCCGCAGGGCACGCTGGCCGAGCGGCTGCGCGCCGGCGGCGCGGGCATACCCGCCTTTTTCACGCGTACCGGCGTTGGCACGGTGGTAGCCGAGAACAAGGAAACGCGCGAATTCGACGGGCAAACCTATGTCATGGAGCGTGCCTTGAGAGCGGATGTTTCCTGGTCAAGGCCAAGAAGGCGGACTCATCGGGCAATCTGGTGTTCTCCCGCACCGCGCGCAATTTCAATCCTGAAGTGGCCATGGCCGGGACTGTGACGATCGCCGAAGTGGAAGAGATCGTGGACTTGGGCCAACTGGACCCCGATGAGGTGCATCTTCCCGGCATCTTTGTGGATCGCATCGTCGTCGTTCCGAATCCCGAGAAGCGCATCGAGCGCAAGAGCTTCCGCACCCGCAACCTTTGAGAGATCGACATGGCTTGGACACACGAACAAATGGCGGCCCGCGCCGCCAAGGAACTCCACGACGGGGACTATGTGAACCTAGGGATCGGGCTGCCGACCAAGGTGGTGGACCACGTGCCCGAGGGAATGGAAGTCTGGCTGCAATCGGAAAACGGCCTGATCGGCATCGGTCCGCCGCCTTTCGAAGACGAGATCGATCCCGATCTGATCGATGCCGCCAAGCAGACCATCACCATGGCCCCTGGGGCTTCGATCTGCTCCTCCGCGATGTCTTTCGCCATGATCCGTGGCGGCCACATGGATCTGACCATCCTCGGCGGCATGCAAGTCAGCGAACGCGGGGATCTGGCCAATTGGATGATTCCCGGCAAGATGGTCAAGGGCATGGGCGGGGCGATGGATCTGGTGGGCGGCGCGCGCCGAGTGATCGTGTTGATGGAGCACGTCGCGCGCGACGGCGCGTTGAAGGTGCTGAAGGCGTGCTCGTTACCTCTGACCGGCCAACGCGTGGTGAACCAGATCATCACAGACTTGGCAGTGTTCGACGTAACGGACGGCGGACTCGTGGTCAAGGAGCTTGCGCCCGGCGTCTCCCGCGATGATCTGCAAGCCAAGACCGAACCGCAACTGACGTTCGACTGCGCCTGATGGACGGCGGGGCTTCGCCAGAGCTCGACGCACGATCGCCTCAGTGTCGACTGAGCGACTGTCGGCTTGGATTCAGAGGCAGTCGTCCGCCAGGAGGCCCCACCCTCAGGCACTGAGATAGGTTGTTAGTTCCATCAAGCTGACCGCTCTCTCTAGGTCCTCTGCGCCAGATTGGGCGGCTTCTTGTGCAAGCAAAGACGAGGACGCTTCATGACCCACTCTGCCAACCCCAACTTCAGGCAAGATGTTGCTGCCAGCTTCGACAAGCAGAGGGCCATGCGCTTGATTCGGGCGACGTTGCCTGCTATCGAACAGGGCGCCACCGAGATCCATGTCCCACACTGGGATGGCATCGAGCAGCAGCACGGATTTGTGCATGGCGGAGTGGTTGGGATGATTGCTGACGCGGCGGCTGGTTTCGCGGCGATGACGATGACTCCTGCAGGCGCTTCGGTCTTGACGGTTGAGTACAAGCTGAACTTCCTCGCCCCAGCGGACGGCGAGAAGCTCATTGCTCGCGGGCAGGTGGTTCGTCGGGGCAGAACGCTGATCGTTACGAAGGCCGAGGTATTCGTCGTCAAGAATGAAGCGGAAGCGTTGTGCGCGCTCATGCAGCAGACCATCATCGTCGTCCAAAAGACGGAGCGCTAGGAACGTTCGACCAACCCGTCCGACAAAGTGCGCCGGACATGGAGGCGATGGAAGAACACTCAGCCACGCCTTGCGCTTCGGCTAGCCGCATTGAGAATTCACGACAACGGCCTTCCCCTTGGGCCGCACTGATGTGGATGCAGCCACGGCGCGCGTGAGGCACCGAGCGGCCACATTCGTTCACGCCAACAATTGCCGCAGCAGAAGCGCCGCACCGATGCCTACCGCCACCGTGGGTAGCGTCGGCAGTCACGCGGCTGCAAGGACCGTAGCGACCAAGGCGAGCAATTCGGAAAGCTCGCCGGCGACGAAGTGCGGCACGACGACGGCAACAGCACGCACCCGGGGTCGCCTCCATCGCCACCTTTGCTCGAGCCCCCAGTGTCCGGTTCCGAGACCGAATTCGCTCGCGATATTGCGTACCAGATCGTAGGCAAGGACCGGGTCGTCGATCAGGGGCCTCTCATGCTCGGCAGCGAGGACTTCGCCTACATGCTGCAGGAAGTGCCTGGCTGCTACTTCTTCGTTGGGAACGGAGCGGGAGACGCGATGGGAGCCTGCGCCGTCCACAACCCGAAATATGACTTCAACGACACCCTCATCGGTGTGGGAGCCAGCTACTGGGTTGCCTTGACGAACCAGTTTCTCGTGCCCTGAGCTTCGCGGCAATCGACCGAATCTGTGTAGCGCCCCGCACGTACACATGGAGCGCGCACTGTGTTGCATAGACCTTCATCCCATTTGCGCTTGTTGACACCCGGAGACAACCATGAATCCTCTCTCATTGCTCACCGCCCTCGCAGTATTCGCCGCCGCCGGATTGGGTAGCGCCAACGCGAGCGAGCCCTACCCCTCTCGGCCGATCACCATCGTGGTTCCATATCCCGCCGGCGGCAGTGACATCCAGGTTCGCAAGATCCAAACGGCACTGTCCGAGTCACTTGGCCAGCCCGTCATCGTTGAAAACAAGCCGGGCGCATCGGGTGCAATCGCTGCCGTGAGCGTCGCGCGCGCGAAGCCGGACGGGTACACCCTCCTGCACGCAAACAACGGCCTGCTCATCACTCCCATCGTGAACAAGCGCGCTGGCTACAACCTGCTCAAGGACTTCAAGCCAGTCAGCACCTTGACGACATCTCCCATGGTTCTTTTGGTGAAGTCGGACTTCCCCGCAAAGAACCTCGCTGACTTCCTGCACTATGCCCGCGAACAACCCAACGGACTGCGCTACGCCTCGTCAGGCACTGCTTCACTCACTCATATTGAAACCGCGCGTCTTGGCGACGCCGCGCGAATCAAGCTGCAGCACATTCCTTACAAAGGTCAATCCAACGGTGCGCTCGCGTTGCGCACCGGCGAAGTCGACATCCTGCTGACGCCCCCTTCCGCCGACATGCTGAGCCTGGTGGAACAAGGAACATTGAGGGCTTTAGGTATCGCGAGCGCCAGCCCCGGCCACCCCATCGCTCCCAGCATTCCTACCATTCAGTCAGCCGTTCCCGGCTACGTCTCCGAGGCTTGGTTCGGTCTGCTGGCTCCCGCTGGCACGCCAGATGAAGTGATCGCCAAGCTGAATGCCGCACTGCGAAAGGTAATGACGGATCCACAGGTTCGCAGCGGGATGCTTATCAGCGGGGCGGTCGCCCAAACCTCCACACCTGGCGAATTCCAGGCACTCATGAGCAGAGACGCGGCCCAGCTAAGCGAGGCCGTCGCCAAATACCGGATCGATACAGAGTAGAGGAAACTCGGCCCGCCTCCGCCTGATCGGGGGCTCTCTGCGGCAAACCTGCAGCCAGCCTGAGCCCTCCGGCGTTATCAGTTCACGTCGCGCAAGAAATTCGCAATCGCCACGTTTACCGTGTCCCGCTGATCACGATGAGGGAGTGACCACAGTCAGCGATTTCCAGCAGCAGAGCGGCAGGCACAGCGCTCTGAACATCGCGAATCTGGGCCAGCGTGCCGTATCGATCCTGCTCACCTTGAATGCACAACAAGGGCGCTGTGATGGCGCCGAGTT
Source organism: Ottowia beijingensis (assembly GCF_013423955.1). Taxonomy (GTDB): domain Bacteria; phylum Pseudomonadota; class Gammaproteobacteria; order Burkholderiales; family Burkholderiaceae_C; genus Ottowia; species Ottowia beijingensis. The sequence goes on from NZ_JACCKX010000001.1 coordinate 3,929,424, forward strand.
CCTTGCGAATATCGAAGGCTCGGAAGGCAGGAGAAAGCCACACGTCGTTCCATTGCCAGAAGGCACTGTCCACGTCGTCATGATGACGTGCCAGGCGCTCGCGCAGCGAGCCGTGTTCGTATTCGTGTCGCGCTTCCTCGATGCCGCTGACCGAAATGTCTTCCACCATCACATGCGGTGCCAGTGCCACGCAGGCTGACACAGGGTGGTGTGCGGCATGGATGAGTGCAATGGTCCCGCCATCGGAGTGGCCCACCAGCACCGGTTGCCTGATACCTATGCGCTCAAGCAGAGCAGGCAACACCTGCAACGCTTCTCGATGCATGTAGTCGGGCCCAAGGCGCCCTGCGCCACGCACGTCCGGCACGGGGCTGGAGCCACCGTAGCCGCGCCGCGAATACACCACGCCTTCCCGCCCAGTCGCCGCGCAAAGGCTGGCCGGCCAATCGCCCCACTGAGCGATGGAACCCAACCCCTCATGCAAAAAGACAAGCGGTGCCCGATGATCAGAGGCAGGAGAATCGCCAATGCGCTCAACCTCTAAATGGTTTCCATTGATTTCGACAAGTTCCATAACCAGCATACTAGTTGGAAATCAATATTCATGGCAGCGACTGTCAAGTCCTCTTTACGCCCCATCGATGCCGAATTCGATACACGCGGAAGCCGGCACAATGACTCAATGCTGTGCCTCAGGTATATCGGCCCTACAGGGCATATGGACTGCAGCCAGGTATGCGGCGTGCCGCATAGTGATTACCCTCTGTCGACGCTGGACCCAGCAGCTATAGCTCTAACGGGAGTTCTGCAGATCGGCGTGCCGCACCACGTACTGCTCGTCCAACCAACGATTTGAAGCCTTGCGCCTCAAGCAGGTTGACTGCGGCTTCGGTAGTTCCGTGCGGCGACGTCACTTGTCGCCGAAGCTCCTGGAGGGCGCGTCCTTGATCAGATGCCAATTGCGCGGCACCGAGAATCGTCTGCCGAGTCAAGGTCTCCGCGACTTGAGACGGTAACCCCAATTCCTTTCCTGCCTCAACCATGGCCTCCATGAGCAAGTATGCATAGGCTGGCCCGCTCCCCGAGAGAGCAGTTACCGCATCGAACTGACATTCATCGCCCACCCAGATAGCCCGCCCCACCGAGGACATCAGGCTGTACGCGCACTCCTTCTGAGAAGGACTAACGGCGGCACTTGCGTACAACGCCGTCATCCCAAAGCCAACTGAAGCTGGGGTATTGGGCATACACCGGACTATCGCCCTTGCAGACGTTCGTGAAGAGTTGAGCCACGCCAGCAAGTTCAAAACAGGAATCCCTGCCATGATTGAGAGGATCAATGCATCGTCGGACAGATGCGGTGCAATTTCCCGGCATGTAACCTGCGCCACTTGCGGCTTGACAGATAGGATCACCACGTCTGCGCCGGCAGCGCACTCCCCAGCGCTGGAGTGAACATCAACCCCGTAGCACGATTTCAGCAGCTCTCGCTGTTCAGGCCGCCGAGCGCTTGCTGATATGCGACCTCCATCAATACCCATGGCAACCATTCCGGCTATCAGGCTGGAAGCCATGTTTCCGGCACCAACGAAGGCAATTCTCATAGCGCTCTCCACTCTCGGCCTCAATGCGCAGCCCATTGAATGGTGCTGAGGTCAATCCCGTCCTTGTACATGTCCCACAGCGGCGAAAGCTCGCGCAGCTTGGCGACGTGCTGCTTGATGACGGCCACCGCCGTATCAATCTCGTGCTCCTGAGTGAAGCGGCCAATGGTGATCCGCAGGCTCGAGTGCGCCACCTCGTCGCTCAGGCCCAAAGCGCGCAACACATAGCTGGGCTCCAGGCTGGCTGAAGTGCACGCCGATCCGGACGAGACCGCAACGGCCTTGATGCCCATGAGCAACGATTCGCCCTCGACGTAATTGAACGATGCGTTGACCGAGTGCGGAACGGAATGCTCCAGGTTGCCGTTGATCGTGACCTGCTCGATCTCCTGCAAGCCACTCAGCAGCTTGCGCTGCAACATCCGAACGCGCTCGCGCTCCGTCCCCATCTCAAGGCCAGCGAGCCGGAATGCCTCGCCCATGCCGACGATCTGGTGCGTGGGCAAAGTGCCGGATCGCATGCCGCGCTCGTGGCCGCCGCCATGCATCTGCGCCTCGATGCGGATGCGCGGCTTGCGCCGGATGTAGAGCGCACCGATGCCCTTGGGGCCATAGGTCTTGTGCGACGCCAGGCTCATCAAATCCACGGGCAACGTCTTGAGGTCGATATCCACCTTACCCGTGGCCTGGGCGGCATCGACGTGGAAGACGATGCCGCGCTCCCGGCAGATGGCGCCGATGGCCGGAATGTCCTGGATCACGCCGATCTCATTGTTCACGAGCATCACCGATGCCAGGATGGTGTCGGGGCGCAGTGCCGCCTTGAAGGTCTCGAGGTCAATCAAGCCGTCCGACTTCACGTCGAGATAAGTCACATCAAAGCCCTGCCGCTCCAGTTCGCGCATGGTGTCGAGAACGGCTTTGTGCTCGGTCTTGACCGTAATGAGGTGCTTGCCCTTGCCCTGGTAGAAGTGGGCTGCGCCTTTGAGGGCGAGGTTGTCTGATTCGGTGGCGCCCGAAGTCCAGACTATTTCGCGCGGATCTGCGCCCACCAGCGCGGCGACGTGCGCACGGGCGCGCTCTACGGCCTTCTCGGCCTCCCAACCCCAGGCGTGGGTGTTGGATGCGGGATTGCCGTAGTGGTCCCGGAGCCACGGAATCATGGCATCGACGACGCGCGGGTCTACCGGAGTCGTGGCGCTGTAGTCCATATAGATTGGGAGATGGGGGTCTGCATATCGGGTTCCTGGGTTGTCGGTATGGAAAGTGGGGAGTTCGGGGACAGGCTTAGCAAATCACCGCTTCGTGACTGAGCTCCTGGGCCAAGACCTCAAGGCGTGCGAGCCCTTCATCGATCTCGGGATAGCTAATGTTGAGGCTAGGTGCCAGCCGCATCACGTCCTGGCCTGCCTGCAGCACCATGACGCCGTGCGCCAGCGCTGCTTTGGCAACCTCTCTGGCCTTGCCACGCCAAGGCTCGGCAAGCACGCAGCCGATCAGCAGACCGATGCCGCGGACTTCCTCGAAAACGCCGTAGCGCTTACCGATCTGTCGCAGTCTGCTGACCAGGTAGTCATGGCGCTCCCGAACGCCGTAGAGCAATTCCGGCTGGCTGATCGCATGCAGCGCGGCCTCGCCCACCGCGCAGGCCAAGGGGTTGCCGCCAAATGTGGTTCCATGCGTGCCCTGCCCCAGGTGCTCGGCGAATTTGTCCATCGTCAGCATGGCCGACAGCGGAATGCCGCAGCCGATGGCCTTTGCGATAGTCATTACATCCGGCACCACGCCGAAGTGCTCATAGGCAAACAGGGTTCCCAGCCGCCCTACCCCCGTCTGCACTTCATCGAAGATGAGCAGCGCATTGTGGCGGTCGCACAGGGCACGGGCGCACGCGAGGTATTCCCGCGTGGCCGGAAGCACACCGCTTTCCCCTGGACGGGCTCCAGCACCACGGCGCAGGTGTTCTGCGACACGGCATGCTCCAACGCGCCCAGGTCGTTGAACGGCACGTGCCGGATCCCTTCGATGGCCGGGCCGAAACCATTCGAGTACTTGGGCTGCCCGCCCACGCTGACGGTGAACAGCGACCGGCCGTGAAAGCTGTTGTGCGCCGCGACGATTTCGTATTTCCGCGGCGACTGGTGCAAGCCATAGCGGCGCGCGAGCTTGAAGGCCGCTTCGTTCGCCTCCGCGCCAGAGTTCGCAAAGAACACCCGCTCCGCAAACGTCAACCGGATAAGCGCTCTGGCAAGGCGCAGCGTGGAATCCGATTTGTAGGTGTTGGAGATATGCCAGAGCCGATGGGCCTGGGCTGTCAGCGCCTCAATCAGCGCGGGATGGCAATGGCCCAGGGCATTGACGGCAATTCCACCCGACAGGTCGATGTACTCCTTGCCTGCGGCGTCCCAGACCGTCGCGCCCTGCGCTCGAACCGCCAGAACATCCAGCGGGGAATAAACGGGCACCATGACTTCGGTGTAGGCATCGGCAGTCTGCGGGGCCCGAAAAGGCGTCCCCATGCCAGGTGCCGGGTGGATGTGTGATTGACTCATAGCGCATCTGCGGCGGGTGTGGATCATTCAGTGGGAGAACAATAAATCCATACACTTTTATTTTGTATGCGTTAAAATAAAAGTGTATGTGTATTATAGTCACTAGCGTATGAAACATCGACAAGCCCATGAACGCGGCATGGCCGTGAGCCAGGGAGCGGACATGCAACGGCGCCCCGCTTGGCTCAAGCCGCTCGTTGCAGGCAGCGGGCCAAGATACCTACAGATTGCCGATCTGATCGCGCATGCCGTGCGCAACGGGGAACTGAAGGCTGGCGATCAGGTGCCGCCGCAAAGATGGCTGGCTACCGAGCTCGGTGTTGACCTGACCACCGTGACGCGCGCCTATGCCGAAGCGCGAGTTCGAGGGCTGCTGGCTTCGTTCGGTGGACGGGGCTCCTTCATCGCGGAACCCTACGATCCTTCACAGCGGGGCATGGTCGACCTGGCCATGAACATCCCGCCGCAGCCCGCCAATAGAGCCTTGGCTGACCACATCAAGGCGGGCATGTCCGAGGTAGTGACCCGGCACGATGCGGAATCTGTCAGCGGCTACCACCATCCAGTGCTTGAGCCGACAGCCTTGCAGGCGGCACGGACCTGGCTGGGCCCGATGCTGGACGCCATGGGCCAAAGCCAAGTGCTGATGTGCGCCGGAACGCAAGGAGCCATCTTCAACCTGCTACAGGCGCACACCCGGCGCGGCGACGCCGTGCTGTGCGACCCATTGACCTATCCAGGCTTCCTACGGGCAGCAAGGGCGCTGGGCCTCAAAATCATCGGTGTGCCAGGCGACGCCTCCGGCATGCTTCCCGACGCGCTGGAGCGCAGTTGCCGGGACACGGGCGCGGGGCTGCTCTATCTGAATCCCACGATCCAGAATCCCACGGCCTCAACCATGCCCACTGCACGGCGCCAGGACATCGCAGCAGTGCTGCGCAAGTCGAAGGTGACCTTGATCGAGGATGACCCGTATCGTCATTTGCTCAACGACGCACCTCTGCCTATCTCGGCGTGCACATCAGGGGAGCGCTCGTACTACCTGGCTTCGCTGTCCAAATGCCTGTCACCGAGCCTGCGCGCAGCCTACGTAGTAGCGCCGTCCGGTCAGGCCACCACCACTCTGCTGGAGAGCTTCGCCGCGACCAGCATGGGCTGCTCAGCACTGCTCGCCGGTCTGGTCCAGACCTGGATCGTGAACGGCACCGCCAAGTCGCTGCTGGGAGAAATCCAGCTCGAAGCCCGGTCGCGGCAGGCTCTGGCGCGCTCGATTCTGCCAGGGAGCATCCAGGCGCACCCGAGTGGCATTCATCTGTGGCTGCCCTTGCCGCCGCAATGGCGGCCAACTGCCTTCAGCCAAGCCCTGGAAGACATGGGTGTCCGCATCGCCGCAACGAATGCCTTCGGCGTAGAGGACGAGTTGCCCTCAGGCGTTCGCATCTCCGTCGGTGGAGCAAGAAGCCACGCCGAACTCCAGTGCTGCGCTGCAGAAGATCCAGACTCTGCTCGGGAAAAGTCAGATCGCCAGCAGCCGCATGGTTGTCTAGCGACAAGGCCGATCCCTATGTGCACCTGCAATCAGGCGTCATGGTGCCGAAACGCGCAGCCAGACTCCATTGGCGCCGCTGCAGGCAGAATGGATTTCAGCTCGACGCCGCCGTGAGACCCGTGGGGCGAGCATGCCCTCTCACGAGGACGACCGCTAAGAAGTGGGGGTACCACGGCCACATCACGGAGGCTTACGTGTCCAGATGAGCTGATCAAGCCACTTATTCTGCTGACTCCAGGCCCAGCACCGACATATACAGGGCTTGGGCCGTCATGAATCCAGGACTCCACCATGTCTGCCCAGTCCTGCAGCATTCCTCGCCGTTGTTGCGCGTATTCAGCTTTGTTGTAGACCGCGCGGACGCCTTTTTGCTCATGCGCGAGACACTTCTCTATCCAGTCGGTGTTGTAACCTGCCTCATGTAGCAATGTGCTGGCCGTACGCCTGAGGTCGTGTACGGTAAAGGGATCAATCCCCTCACCCCGCTTCTGGACCACATCTCTGCCGACCATCAGCACGCGATTCAACGCGCTGTTACTGATAGGGAAATCGCGTTCATGGCGTCCGGGAAGCAGATAGGAGCTCCCTGCGCAGCAAGCCTTGAGTGTCATCAGAATGCCCATCGCCTGCTGACTGAGATAGATGTTGTGTGGACGGCCTGCTTTCATACGCGCCTTCGGAATCGTCCATATGCCCGATTCGAAGTCAATCTCGTCCCATTTGGCCTGGATGAACTCACTTTTGCGCACCATCGTCAGCAGCAAGAACTTGACGGCTAGGCGCAATGTCGGGGCAGAAGCGACCTCATCCAGAGCATTGAAGAACGTGTGGATCTCGGCTGGTGACAGCGCCCTGTCCCTCGCCCTGAAGGTCGCAATCGCGCTCGGACGGATTGCTTCTGCCGGGTTGGCAATTTTCAAACCTCTCGCCTGAATGAAACGATAGACCTGCAGCACGATCTCGCGGGCCAGCACCGCAGACGCCGCCGCACCTCTCTCCTTGATCTTCTCGCATCTTGCCATCAGCCGGACGGGAGTAATTTCTTCCAACATCAAACGGCCAAACTCCGTCGCGAGATTCCGGTCGTAGACTGACTTACGCATTGCTCGAGTGGAGTCCGCCAGCCCTGCTTCGGCAAAGTACTTCTCTGCCCACTTACCGAACGTCAATGCCTCGCTGGCTTCGATCCGCTTCTCCACCTTCGATCGGGACGGACTCTCTCCTGCTCCAGGGATCGTCGCGCCCGTGTCAAAAGCAATCTCGCCTCCGCAAGCGACAACGGCATGCCGAAATGGAGTTGCTCCAATTCGCGCTGATGCTTGGCGCCCAGATCCGCGTCGTACTGGCCAATGACTAGCGTCTCGCGGCGCCCGTGAAGTCTGTAGTCGTAGCGAAAGCTTATGTTTCCCGAGCGCAAAACAGCGGCATATAGTCCCTGCTGATCAGCGATCTTGTAGACCTTGTTGGACGCTTTCAGCATCTTCAACTGCTTGTCAGTCAACATCTCAGTCCTTCATCAGATGGAGAGGTAGCTCCATTTGACGAGGCCAACCGATGCCGTTCAAGCGTTGGGGAATGAGCGCCACCGACAACGGCGCTGTATCCGGCTGACTTTCCTATGGCACCAGATTTCGCTTTATGTCCTTGCTCCGCGTCGAGGTGTTCAACTGAGCAATCGCGGCGCAACGGGATCTGAACAATCGGGACGATGCGTGAGAAGGAGGCTCGCACCAACCTCCTCCCGCACGTTCCATGCTGCTTGCCGGCGCTCCGCAGCGTCCTGATCACACGGCCTGGGCTGGCCCCAGCAGTTGAAACTCCTCCAAGCGCGTCTCCGGCGGCAAGCCCAGATTGATGGGCCGAACAGGACTGGGCCCATTCGCGATCCAGGTATCCACCATATCTGCCCACGACTGAAGCATCGCCCGTCGCTGCTCGGCATACTCCGCCTTGTTGTAAACCGCGCGCACGCCCCGTTGCTCGTGAGCAAGGCACTTTTCGATCCAGTCGCTGTTGTATCCCGCCTCATGCAGCAGGGTACTGGCGGTCCGCCTAAGGTCGTGCACCGTAAACGGCTCGAACTCTTCACCACGAGCGACGATCACCTCGGTGCCAGCGACAACGAGCCGGTTCAAGGTTCCATTGCTCATCGGGAAATCCGACTCGTAGCGTCCAGGATGGAGGTAGGGGCTAGCACCGTAGCAGGTCTTGAAGGCCACCAGGATGTCGATGGCCTGCTGGCTGAGATAGACGTTGTGGGGTCGACTCGCCTTCATCCGCTCCTTGGGAATCGTCCATACGCCCGTTTCGAAATTGACTTCTTCCCACTTGGCCTGGGTGAACTCGCTCTTTCGCACCATCGTCAGCAACATGAACTTGACTGCGAGGCGCAAGGTCGCAGCCGAAGAGACCTCCTCGAGCGCATTGAAGTACTTGTGGATCTCTTCAGGCGATAGGGCCCGATCCCTGACTTTGAAGGCAGCAATGGCGCTCGGACGAATTGCTTCCGCGGGGTTCTCGATCCTCAACCCTCTCGCCTGAATGAAACGGAAGATTTGCAGCACTATGTCTCGCGACTGGACGGCTGGCGCTGGTGCACCGCGTTCTTTGATTTTTCGCATCTCGCCATCAATCGTGATGGCGTGATCTCTTCCAACTTGAGGCGGCCGAACTCGTTAGCTAGGTTGCGGTCGTAGACGGACTTGCGCATCGCACGGGTTGACTCTGCCAACTTGGCTTCAGCGAAGTACTTTTCGGCCCACCCGCCAAACGTCATCCCCTCATTGGCTTCCGCCCGCCTCTCCACTTTCGCACGAGACGGGCTCTCGCCCTGCTCAATGGTTCGCCGTGCATTCGCCAGAAGCAAACGCGCCTCGGCAAGCGACAAGAGCATGCCGTACTCGAGCGTCGCCATCTCACGCGGTTTCCTGGCCGCAAGCGCCGGATCGTACTGCCCGATCACCAGGGTTTCACGGCGTCCATTGAGCCGATAGTCGTATCGAAAGCTGATGTTCCCCGTTCGCAGAACCGTTACGTATAACCCTTGCTGGTCGGCGACCTTGTAGACCTTGTCAGATGCCTTCAGCGCCCGTAACTGCTTGTCAGTAATCATCTTTTCCTCCAACGTGATACCGTCAGTTGATACCGTCAGACCAGATGACGGTATCAAGTTGGGTATTTGGAGGATCAGGTGACCGGTACCGTCACCCGTACCGACAAAGCGTCGGGCACCGGTGAAACGGCATGACACCGAGTGAGAAGCTAACCCCTTGTCAGAACTATGCTTCCCGGAAAAACCGGAACGCTATGGGAAGTCCTGAAACTGGAGAAATTTACTCCCACTCAATCGTCGCCGGCGGCTTGCTGGACACGTCGTAGGTCACGCGGTTGATGCCGCGCACTTCGTTGATGATGCGGCTGGACACGCGCTTGAGCAGGCCGTAGGGCAGTTCGGCCCAGTCGGCGGTCATGAAGTCGCTGGTCTGCACGGCGCGCAGGGCGACGACGTAGTCGTAGGTGCGGCCGTCGCCCATCACGCCCACGCTCTTCACGGGCAGGAAGACGGTGAAGGCCTGGCTGGTCAGGTCGTACCAGCTCTTCTGCGAGTTGGGCTCGATGGTGGAGCGCAGTTCCTCGATGAAGATGGCATCGGCGCGGCGCAGCAGGTCGGCATACTCCTTCTTCACCTCGCCCAGGATGCGCACGCCCAGGCCGGGGCCGGGGAACGGGTGGCGGTACACCATGTCCTGCGGCAGGCCTAGGCCCACGCCCAGTTCACGCACCTCGTCCTTGAACAGGTCGCGCAGCGGCTCCAGCAGCTTCATGCCCAGCTGCTCGGGCAGGCCGCCGACGTTGTGGTGGCTCTTGATGACCACGGCCTTCTTGCTCTTGGCGCCGCCGGATTCGATGACATCCGGATAGATGGTGCCTTGCGCGAGGAACGTCGCGCCCTTGTGGCCCGCGCCGCTGGCCTTGAGCTTCTCGGCCTCGGCCTTGAACACGTCGACGAACAGGCGGCCGATGATCTTGCGCTTCTGCTCGGGGTCGGCCACGCCGGCCAGCTCTTTCAAAAACAACTCGCTCGCGTCCACCCGCACCACCTTGGCGTGCAGCTTGCCTTCGAACATGTCCATCACCATGTCGCCCTCGTGCAGGCGCAGCAGGCCGTGGTCGACGAACACGCAGGTCAGCTGGTCGCCGATGGCGCGGTGGATGAGCGCGGCGGCCACGCTGGAATCGACGCCGCCCGACAGGCCCAGGATCACCTCCTCGTCGCCCACCTGGGCGCGGATGGCCTGCACGGCTTCCTCGATGTGGTCGCGCATCACCCAGTCGGCGCTGGCGCCGCAGATGTCGAGCACGAAGCGATCCAGCACCGCCCTGCCCTGCACGGTGTGCGTGACCTCGGGGTGGAACTGCACGCCGTAGAAGCGGCGCTCTTCATCGGCCATGCCGGCGATGGGGCATGAGTCGGTGCTGGCCATCAGCTTGAAGCCCGGCGGTAGCTCGGTCACCTTGTCGCCGTGGCTCATCCACACCTTCAGCATGCCGTGGCCTTCGGGCGTGGTGAAGTCGGCGATGTCCTTCAGCAGCGCAGTGTGGCCGCGCGCGCGCACTTCGGCGTAGCCGAACTCGCGGTTGTGCCCGCCCTCCACCTGGCCGCCGAGTTGCTGCGCCATGGTCTGCATGCCGTAGCAGATGCCCAGCACAGGCACGCCCAGCTCGAACACGGCGGGCGGTGCCTTGTCATCCACCTCGTACACGCTGGCGTGGCTGCCGGAGAGGATCACGCCCTTCAGCTGCCCGTCGGCCGCGTACTGGCGCACCCAGTCGTCTGTCACGTCGCAGGGGTGCACCTCGCAATACACATGCGCCTCGCGCACGCGGCGGGCGATGAGCTGGGTGACCTGGGAGCCGAAGTCGAGGATGAGGATCTTGTGGTGGGACATGAGAGCAGCCGAGGGGCGCGCGGAGCGGATAGGGCGGTGTGCCGGAAAACCCTCTATTTTGGCCGATGCGGCCGCGCGCGGCACAAGCGCGCCGCCTCCGCAAGGCCAGCGCACGCCGCGGCCACGGCTATGTTGCGAGGCAGACCAGTGCTTCGGGCACGCCGGGCGCTTCTCCTACTGCCGCAAGCGCCATGCACCGGTGCGGTGGGCGCGGCTGCGACCACAAGATGGCGGTGTGTGGTCGCGCCTGACGGCGCGCTCCTCGCACTTCTCTTCCAACACATATCAGGAGTTCCCCATGTCCAAACGCAACACGCTCGCCTTCACCGCCGCCCTGCTGATGGCCGGTGGTGCCTTTGCACAGGCCCCCGTCAACACCACCACCACGCCGCCCCAGCCCACCGCCACCGAGCAGGGCCAGCCCCGCCCCGGCCAGTTCAACCCCGCAGGCCCCGCAGGTGCGGCCAGCCAGCCCGCGCCGGCTGCAACCACCACGACCACTGCACCGGCCCCCGCACCCGCGCCGGCCCCGCGTGCCCCGCGCGCCGACCGCGGCTGATCAGGCACACAGCCTCAACGTCAAAGCCCCGCCATGGCGGGGCTTTTTCATGGGCGCAGCACTGTGGCGCGCGGGCGGTGCAAAGAAGGTGGAGCGTACCGTCAGCACATGGTGGTGAGGTGTGCGGGGTGCGGTGTGCCGGGTCAGGGGTGGCGGGCTGATGGGTCATCGTGTGGCGCTGCCCTTCGCGCCAATACGCTAGGCCCCAGTATGTTTTCAACCCCCTGGCGCCCACGCCGGGGTCTTGTGCTCGCCCGGTACGCTCCAGAAACATCAGGTTTGCAGGTTCACTAAGGGGGGACCTCTCAAATTAGGGTCTTAGGAAGCAAACGCTATCAAAGCGGATTGTTTCTGAGCAAGGATAGCAATGCTTGGTAGAGGTTCTGATTTCGATGATTGAAGCGAAACTCGGTCTCCTTCAAGTGCAGATAGAACGTCTTGCGCGGCACGCCATTGAACTGCGCCAGTCGCCGCTTGGCCAAGCTCCAGAAGCTCTCGATGCCATTGACATGCACCGAGCCACGTGCGAACTCATTGGCCCCGTGGCTGACCCGAAAGTGCTTGTCAAAGCCCACGTCCACCAGCCCGTCGTAGCCTCTCCAGCCATCAGTGTGAATGATGCTGGCAATGTCGGCCTTGCCCCGGATGATGGCCTGCAAGGTGCGTTTGGAGGCATCGGGCACGATCTCGGTGTAGACACAGTCGCCTCGCTTGAACAAACCAAAGACCACCGTCTTGCGGCCCGCGCCGCGGCCGCGCAAGCCGCGTACGCGCCGGGGACCGAAGTAGGACTCATCGGCTTCGAGCTCTCCGACAAAGGGCGAGCGCGCTTCACAGTGCTCGGCCATGCGAGCACGCATGCGCAGATAGATGCTGTTGACCGAACGCAGCGACAGCCCGCACAGTTGGGCGCAGTCGGTGGCCGTCAAATCCATGGCGAAGTAGCGCACGAGCTGGCGAAACTTCGCTTCACTGATCTTGGAACGCCTGAAGTACCTGTTTTCTGAATCACGATAGGAAGTTAGCTCACTTGGTAGAGAGGTTTGCTTCCTAAGACCCTTATTTAATGATTGAAAACAGGCTTCAGCGCCCAGTCATCGGGCGCCAGCAGCTCTTTATTTCATACTGCAACATGGCGCCAAATGGCTATCGCCTGTTCTGGCCGCTTGCAGGTGTGTGCGGGCGCCGTGGCGCGCTTCACAGCTCGGTGCGCCAGTTGGTCTCCTGCACCTGCACGTTCAACTCGCGGATCTTGCGGCTCAGGTCTTCCATCTGCTTCTGCGTGGCCGCCACGTCGATCTGCGGCACCCACTTGATCTCGCGCATGCTGTAGCGGTCGGCCTCCTTGTGCGTGGCCTCCACCGCGCTTTTCAGGATGCCGTGCTGCTGCATCAGCACGTCGCGCGCCGCCAGCACCTCGGTCAGCGGGCGGCCGTCGGGCAGTTTGGCGGCGGCGTTGGCGGCGTCGATCTTCAGCACCAGCGCCTGCTGCTCGGCAATCACGGCAAAGCATTCGGCGATCAGCTTGGCCACGTCCTCGCGCGGCGCATCACCCTCCTGCGCCAGCGCGTTCTGCGCAATGCGCTCGCGCAGCGAGAGGATTTTCTTCTTCTGATCGGCGCGGATCAGCAGGGCTTCGGCGAGTTTCATGATGAGGAGTCAATAACCTTGAAACAGGAAATCCAGCGCAGCCAGGATGCGGTCTTGCTCATCCGCCATCGAGGCCACCGGCTGCTTCAACACGCGCTGTGGCACAGCGGCGAGCTTGGGCGTTTCCATCAGGCAAGCCGTGCCGTTGACATCGAGCGTCGGCATCAAGCGCTCGGGAATCTTGACCTCAGCAAACTGATCCGCACTGCGCAGGGGCACCACCACACGGCTGTCCAAGCCGCTCAGCAGATCGGTCTGAACATCCAGTAGAAAGGGCGTGGTACGAGCGTGCGGCCCTGGATTCGGGTACACGTCGAAGCGCGCCATCAGAACGTCCTGAACTCGGCCAACGGCAAGCCTTCGACTTCCAGCGTGGCGTTGTAGGCAGCCACGAAGTCGGCGTGTTCGTGCTGCCAGCGGCGCGCTTGCTCCTGCCGCACCACTTCGCGCAAATGGCGGTCACACACTTGCGACACGTTGATGCGCAAAGCCTTGGCCGCGTCGAGCACGTCGGCACTCAGGCTCAGGTTGGCAGAGCGCTTGGGCGAGGAGGAAACAACAGGTAGTGTAGACATGGCGGGTGCGCAGAGAAAATGCGCATAGATTCATGCGCATAGTCTAGATGCAAACCGGGCAGTAGGCAACGGCGCATCCAAACGCCGCCGCCCGTGCGTCAATCCGCCCGATAATTCGGCGCCTCTTTCGTGATCTGCACATCGTGCACGTGCGATTCACGAATGCCGGCGGCGGTGATCTCGACGAACTCGGCCTTGTCGCGCATGTCCTCGATGGTGGCGCAGCCGCAGTAGCCCATCGACGCGCGCAGGCCGCCGGACTGCTGGAAGATGATGGCGACCACGCTGCCCTTGTAGGGCACGCGGCCTTCGATGCCCTCGGGCACCAGCTTGTCGGCGTTGGGGTTGCCAGTGCTGCTTTCCTGGAAGTAGCGGTCGGCACTGCCCTGCTGCATGGCGCCGATGCTGCCCATGCCGCGGTAGCTCTTGTAGCTGCGGCCCTGGAACAGCACCACTTCGCCCGGCGCCTCTTCGGTGCCGGCGAACATGCCACCCATCATCACGCTGCTGGCACCAGCGGCGATGGCCTTGGCGATGTCGCCCGAAAAGCGCACGCCGCCGTCGGCGATCAGCGGCACGCCGGTGCCGTGCAGCGCGGTGGCCACGTTGTCGATGGCGGTGATCTGCGGCACGCCCACGCCGGCCACGATGCGGGTGGTGCAGATGCTGCCGGGGCCGATGCCGACCTTCACGCCGTCGGCCCCGCCTCCACCAGCGCGCGCGCGGCGGCGCCGGTGGCGATGTTGCCGCCTATCACCTGCACCTGCGGATAGTTCTGCTTGACCCAGCGCACGCGCTCGATCACGCCCTGGCTGTGGCCGTGGGCGGTGTCGACGATGAGCGCATCGACGCCGGCCTTGACCAGCGCCTCGACGCGCTCCTCGGTGCCGGCGCCCACGCCCACCGCGGCGCCCACGCGCAGGCGGCCGTGGTCGTCGCGCGCGGCGTTGGGGAAGGTGGTCTGCTTGGTGATGTCCTTCACCGTGATCAGGCCCTTCAGGCGGTCCTGGTCGTCGATGATCAGCAGGCGCTCGAGCTTGTGCTTGTTCAGCAGCGCCTTGGCCTCGGCGTGGCTGGTGCCCTCGGGCACGGTGACCAGGCGCTCGCGCGGGGTCATGATCTCGCGCACCGGCACGTCGTAGCGCGTCTCGAAGCGCAGGTCGCGCCCGGTGACGATGCCGACCACGCGGCCATGGTCGATCACCGGAAAGCCACTAATGTCCAGTTCGTCGCTGAGTTGCATCACCTGCAGCACGGTGTGCTCGGGCGTGATGACCACCGGGTCGCGCAGCACGCCGCTTTCGTAGCGCTTCACTTTCGCCACCTGCACGGCCTGCTCGTCGGCCGTCAGGTTCTTGTGCACGATGCCGATGCCGCCCTCCTGCGCCATGGCGATGGCCAGGCGCGCCTCGGTGACGGTGTCCATCGCGGCCGAGACCAGGGGCAGGTTCAGGCGGATGTTGCGGGAGAACTGGGTGGAGAGGTTGACGTCCTTGGGCAGGACCTGGGAGTACGCTGGCACCAACAACACGTCGTCGAAGGTCAGCGCTTTGCCGAGAAGGCGCATGGCTTGAGGCTCCAAAAGGCGGATTGTAAACAGGCTGTTTTGGGCCGCCCTTGCCGCGCGGCGGCTGGGCCGCCGGGCGCCGTGGGCGTGCATATCGCACGAATGAAGCGGCGCCGGTTGTCGGCTGCAGGCCACCGCGGGGCGTTTCAGGGTCTGACTGACACCGCACACCGCTACACTGCCTGCCCATGAAACCTGCCCGCGCCCTGCTTTTCGCGCTGACCCTGGCCGCCACCATGGCCGCGCACGCCCAGTACCAGTGGATCGACAAGGACGGCCGCCGCGTGTTCAGCGACCGCCCGCCACCCGCCGACGTGCCGCAGAAGAACGTGCTGAAGCAGCCGCGCATGTCGAACGCGCCGCTGATCACCACGGCACCGGCAGCGCCTGCCGCGGCCGCCAGCACCCCGCCGCGGGCGAGGCACCCAACGCCGCCACCCGCCCGGCGGCAGCCGCCAGCGCTGCGCCCGCCGGCGTCGACAAGGCGCTGGAAGAGAAGAAGAAGCAGGCCGAGGCCGCCGAAGCCGCCAAGAAGAAGGCCGAGCAGGAAAAGGTGGCCGCTGCCCGCGCCGAGAACTGCAAGCGCGCCATGAACGCCAAGGCCACGCTGGATTCGGGCATGCGCATGGCGCGCCTGAACGACAAGGGCGAGCGCGAAGTGCTGGACGACGCCCAGCGCGCGGCCGAGCTGAAGCGCGTCAACCAGATCATTGCGCAGGATTGCAAATAAGCATCCCATCGGGCTTCAGCGCCCGTCCATAAAGCGCCGACAGCTATCTAAACCATAGCATTGGCACAAAAAACGCGCCACCCGGCGCGTTTTTCATGGGGCCGCACGCCCGCTCAGTAGCCCGGCTTGGCACCCGGCCGCCGCCTGGCAAACAGGCCCGCCGCACGCGCACCCTGCTGGCCGAAGCGCTCGCGCCGCGCCAGCTTCGGGTCCACCCGCAGCGGGCGCCACACCTCCACCCGGTCGCGATCGCGCAGGGGCTGATCGGGCGGCGCCTTGCGGCCCCACACGCCCACGTGGCCGGGCTCGATGTTCATGTCGGGAAACCGCGCCAGCAACCCGCTGGCGGCCAGCGCCTGCTGCACCGTGCTGCCGGCAGGCAGCGTGACGGCCACCTCGTGCACTTCGCGCGGCGCCGGCGCGTAGGCAACGATGACGTTGAGCAGCGCAGTCACGCCGCGGCGCTGCCGTACACCTGCTCGGCGCGCTGCACGAAGGCGTCGACGAAGCTGCTGGCGATCTTGTCGAACACCGGGCCGACCAGCGTGGCCAGCAGCTTGTTGGAGAAGCCGTAGTCCATCTTCAGGTCGATGCGGCAGGCGCGCTGGTCTTCGCCCACGGGGGTGAAGGTCCACACGCCCTCCAGTTTGGAGAACGGGCCCTTGACCAGGTGCAGGCGCACCTCGCGCCCCGGGATGTGCTCGTTGCGGGTGACGAAGGTCTGCTTTACGGCCTTGAAGGCGATGCCGACCTCGGCCGTCATGCCGTTGTCGGTGCGCTCCAGCACCTTGCCGTGGCTGCACCAGGGCAGAAATTCGGGGTAGCGCTCGACATCGATCACCAGGTCGAACATCTCCTGCGCGGTGTACCAGATGAGGACGGACTTGTGGACGGATTTCATACAATGCGCGTTTGCCCGCGATTCTAGGCGCCCTTCCCCAGGCGCCTGCCGCGCGAAGCTTGCAAAAGCGCCCGTGGCGCTTCATATGCCCCAGATGGCCACCAAGAAAAAGCCCGCATCGTCCAGCCCGGTCATCGCCGAGAACAAGAAAGCCGCGTTCAACTACTTCTTCGAGGAGCGTTACGAGGCCGGCATGGTGCTGGAAGGCTGGGAGGTGAAGGCCCTGCGCGCCGGCAAGGCGCAGCTGACCGATGGCTACGTGGTGATCCGCAACGGCGAGCTGTTCGTCATCGGCTGCCAGATCAACCCGCTGGGCACGGCCAGCACCCACATCCGCCCCGACGCCGTGCGCACCAAGAAGCTGCTGCTGCACGCCGAGGAGATCAAGCGCCTGATCGGCAAGGTGGAGCAGAAGGGCTACACGCTGGTGCCGCTGAAGCTGTACTGGAAGAACGGCCGCGTGAAGTGCGAGATCGCCCTGGCCAAGGGCAAGGCCACGCACGACAAGCGCGACACCATCAAGGAGCGCGAGGGCAAGCGCGAGGTGGAACGCGCCATGAAGCAGCGCCACCGCTGACACGCCAGCGCGCGCGATGCGGCCTGTTGTCCGACAGGCCGATGCGGCGCGCGGGGACTACACTCTTGCGGTTGTCCACTTCGCCAAGAGGAGCCTTCGCATGAACATCAAGACCCTGACCGCCGCCCTGGCCACCGCCGCCCTGCTGGCCGCCTGCGGCACCACCAAGACCACGGCCCCGGCCGCCGGCGCCAAGCCCAGCACGCTGACGCAGGCCGCCGACGGCACGCTGATCGGCCCCGATGGCCGCACGCTGTACGTGTTCGCCAAGGACGTGGCCGGCAGCGGCAAATCCACCTGCGTCGACGCCTGCGCCGCCAACTGGCCGCCGCTGGGCGTGGCCGCCACCGCCGTGCCGCTGGGCGACTACACCATCATCACCCGCGCCGACGGCAGCAAGCAGTGGGCCTTCAAGGGCATGCCGCTGTACTACTACGCCAAGGACACCAAGTCCGGCGACCGCCTGGGCGATGGTGTGGGCGGCAACTGGAAGATCGCCAAGCCCTGACTGAGTGCTGACGAGCGCCCTGCCCTGCGCTCAACGAAAAAGCCGTGGCGTGCCACGGCTTTTTGATGACTCGAAAGAAAGCAGCTTGAAAAACCCTTGAACGCAGAAATCGCCAAGGCAGCGCGGAAGACGCGAAAAACATCGTCTGCCGGTCATCAAGGAAGCTTGATTGTCAAGAAGTCTCCGATGGCGCGCGGACCTTGTCCGCTGTGTGGGAGCGGGCTTGCCCGCGATCAAGCGTTCGTCGCGGCGAGGCGCCTCATCGCGGGCAAGCCCGCTCCCACAACACTGCCAGGGACTTCTTGATGATCAAGCAAGAAAGATGGCCACCATCGCTTGTGAACGCTGAAGTGGCGCAGGGTTTTCAGCATCCTGTTCTGCGCCTATTGCGAAGTCTTGGCGTTCTTTTGCGTTCAAGAATTCAGCATCAAGCAGGATAAAATCTATACTATTAGGGAGTATATGATTTTAGCGCCCGTCAATAGGGCGCTGACGGATAGCATAGCGGGAGTATACGGCGGCGCCCCTGCGCCACATCGCACCCAAAGCGCGATCACAACCCCGCCAGCGGATGCCCCTTGGGCGCCCAGGGGCTGACGAAAAAGCGCGCCACCATCTCGGGCGTGATGTCTTCGATGCGCGCCGGGTTCCAGCGCGGCGCGTGGTCCTTGTCCACGGCCAGCGCGCGGATGCCTTCCACCGTCTCGCTGTCGGCGCCGGCGCGCTGGTGAAAGCAGTGGTACACCAGATCGCGCTCCATGCGCAGCTCGTCGGCCAGCGCCATGTGGCGCGCGCGGCGGATCTGTTCCAGCGTCACGTGCAGCATCAGCGGCGAACGTGTGCGCAGTTCTTCGGCCGTTTGGCGTGCCCATTCGGCGCTGGAGGCCTCCAGCGCGGCGATGATGGCCGGCATGCTGGGCAGGCTGAAATAGTGGTCGATCTGGGCGCGATCGCTGATCTGATCTGCGCCGCCCGCTGCGAAATGTGCAGCAACCCAGCGCTGCACCGCCGCGCCGCTGTCCCAGGCCGTGTCGGCCAGGTGCTGCCAGAGGGCGGGCAGCTCGGCCGAGGCCACGCAGCCGTCGGCCAGCCGGGCTGGCACGGCCTCGTCTCCCTTCAGCACATGGCCCGTCAGCGCCAGCCATTCGCCCACGTGTCCCGGCGTGCGGCTGAGGAACCAGCCGCCGCCCACGTCGGGGAACAGGCCGATGCGCGTCTCAGGCATGGCCATCTTGGTGCGCTCGGTCACCACGCGCAGGCTGCCGCCTTGGCTCAGGCCCATGCCGCCGCCCATGACGATGCCGTCCATGAAGGCGATGTAGGGCTTGCCGTAGGTGTGGATCAGGTGGTTGAGCGCGTATTCCTCGGTGAAGAAGTCGCCCAGCGCCTCGTCAGCCGCGAGCGCCGCCTGGTGAAAGAAGCGGATGTCGCCCCCGGCACAGAAGGCGCCAAAGGGCGCGAAGCCCTCGCCCGCCTTGCCCATGCCGCGGATCGCCACGGCGTGGATGCCCGCGTCGTGCTGCCAGCCGCGCAGCGCGTCGGTCAGCAGTCGGATCATCTGCAGCGACAGGGCGTTCAGCGCCTTGGGGCGGTTCAGCGTGATCAGGCCCAGGCCGCCGGGCGTGCGCTGGGTGATGACCAGCGGCGCGCTGGCAGGATCGGTGTTCGAAGGGTGGTTCTTCGTCATTCGCAGATCATATCAAAATGATAGCTTCCAGCGCCCACCTGTCGGGCGCTGGAGGCCAATTTGGCTTGTGAAAAGTCGCGCAGGCGACGCCGGCGCGCCCTAGGCCGGCCCGAGCGGTGCGACATCGCTCTCGTCCGCCGCTGGCGGCCCCGCCGCACCGCGCGCCAGCCCAGCAGCTCATTCGCCAGCAGCGCGCCAATGACCAGTGTGCCGCCCGCCAGCACCTCGGGCCGGGGCGCTTCGCCCACGATCAGCCACACCAGCGCGATGCCGAACACGATCTCCAGCAAGCCCAGCAGCGCCACCTCGGCGGCCGGCAGCACGCGCGCGCACAGCACCGCCAGCACGCACGGAATCGCCAGCTGCGTGAAGCCCAGAAACGCCAGCCAGCCCAGGTCGCCCGCCGTGGCCTGGAACGGCCAGGCCAGCGGCAGCGTGACGGCGCTGGAGATCAGCGCGCCCAGCAGCACCGCCGGCACCAGGTCAATCGGCTCGCCCTGCGCCTGGCTGCGCTGCACCACCGTCCAGTTCACCGCCGCGGCCATGGGCACGCCCAGCGCGACGATGGAGCCCAGCCACTGCGTCGCGCTTTTCGCATCGCCCGCCCCAAGACCGAGCTGCCCGACGAACATCCACGCCATGCCGAGGCCGCCCACCACGATGGCCGCCCAGGTGCGCGCCGGCAAGCGGTGGCCGGTCACCACGCGGGCGATCAGCGCCGTCAGCAGCGGGCCCAGCGCCATGGTGACGAGCACGCGCGCCACGCCGGTCATCGTCAGCGCCACCATAAAGGCGGTGAACATCACCGCCCAGCACACGCCCGACAGCCAGAATGTGCCGCGCCGCCACGGCAGCCGCGCGAACACGCCCGGCCCTTGCCACAGCGGCAGGATGACGAGCAGCGACAGCGCGTTGAAGGCGCTGCGCCAGAACGTCACCTCGAACCCCTGCGCCACCTGCAGCTGCCGCGTCACCACGCCGGCGGTGGACCACAGCAGCGTGGCCAGCACCATCATCCACGCGGCGCGGGCGTGAGACCAGGGCTTCATGGCGTCGCCTTACCCGCGCGCGTAGCCGCGTAGAACTCGTCGACGCGGTCGGCAAGTGGCTCTGCGTCGTACTGCCACCACCAGCCACCAACGCCGCGGCGCACTGACAATTCGATCGGCCCCGCGTGCTGCAGACTCGCCCAGAATTCGGGTATGGCAGTCGGATGAATGTCCGGCAAAGCACCCGCACCATCGAGCGCACGCAGTCGCGGCGGCTTTTCCGCCAGCGCCTCAAAGGACACGGTCTGCGCCGGCACCCGCCAGAAACCCATGCCAACCCCAGCTGCGGCCCAGCCAGCGCGGCGGCTACACCCAACAGCACGCTGACGACCCCTTGGCCAGCGGAAATTCGCCAGGGCTGGCGCGCGCCTCGGTTTCGCGCGGCAGCTCCGGCCACAGCCAGAGCGCGGCTAGCAGTGCCGTGACGACACCGAGGACCACGTAATCCCGTTCGCTGGGCGCCACGAAAAAGTGCTGATATCGCGTGAAATACGCCAGCCATGCTGCCAGCGCCACCAGTGAAAAGAACCCGGCGATGGCAAGCCGCAGGCGTGGATAACTCAGAAGGTCCAGCCCGCCGACCTGACGCCCGCCCGTGACCTCGGGTAGCACGACGCCGCGTGCTGCCAAAGCCTGCGACAGAGGCAATGCCCGCAGGTTGTCGTTCAGCACCTGCCGGTTCTGCGGCAGCTGCCAGCGCACCAGGCCGAGCGTACGGTGCGGCTTGCGGGCGGGCGGCAGCGGCTCGTCCGTGAGGATCCAGCTCGCGGCGAGAAGCGCGCGCAGGCCGCTCGATCCCCAGCTCAGACGATAGGTACGCAGCGGATCAGCCCCGAAGGGCGCCCCCACCCAATGGAGCTGCACGCGACCTGCACGCACTCCATCAAGATCGAGCTGCCAGTCGAGCCAACGCGACAGAATCGGCAGGCTGGATTGGTAACGAAGCCGTTTGCGGTCGAGCACCAGCCGGCCGCCCCAGCCCCGGAAAGCACCACCCACACGATGACGGGCATCAGCAGCAACTGTCCCGCCATGCCCAGCCAGCGGAGCGGCTCCTTGCGCCAGATGTCCAACAGCGCTGGCCACGCCGCCGGCCAGCCATCGGGGTGGCGCTGCGCCACCGCCAACAGCACCACCACCGGGATCGCCAGCACCAGAACCAGCGTGGCCCATGGGATGGCCTTCACCAGCGGGCGCAACGCCGGCCGCGTATCCGTGATTACGTTGCGGCGGCGGAATACCAGCGTGTCCGCGGACGTGGTCTGCGACTCGCCAAACGCAGGCGCCCGCTCAAGCACCTTCACGGCTCGCCCGCTTGCGCTCGTGCTCCTTCAGGAAGCGCTTGCGCAAGCGGATGCTCTTGGGGGTGATCTCGACCAGCTCGTCGTCCTCGATGAACTCGACCGCGTATTCCAGCGTCAGCAGAATCGGCGGCGTGATCTTGATGGCGTCTTCCTTGCCGCTCACGCGGAAGTTGGTGAGCTGCTTGGTGCGCGTGGCGTTCACCACGAGGTCGTTGTCGCGGCTGTGGATGCCGATGATCATGCCCTCGTACACCGGGTCGCCCGCCTTGACGAACATGCGGCCGCGGTCGTCCAGCTTGCCCAGCGCGTAGGTGAAGATTTCGCCATCGTCCATGCTGATCAGCACGCCGTTCTTGCGCCCGCCGATCTCGCCCTTGTGCGGCTCGTAGCCGTCGAAGATGTTGCTGATCAGGCCCGTGCCGCGCGTCAGGTTGAGGAACTCGTTGGTGAAACCGATCAGCCCGCGCGCCGGGATGCGGTATTCCAGCCGCACGCGGCCACGGCCATCGGGCTCCATGTTGATCAATTCGCCCTTGCGCTCGCCCAGCGCCTGCATCACGCCGCCCTGGTGGTTCTCCTCGATGTCGGCGGTGACCATCTCGATCGGCTCGCATTTCTCACCGCCGATGTCGCGAAACACCACGCGCGGCTTGCTCACGGCCAGTTCGTAGCCCTCGCGGCGCATTTCCTCCAGCAGGATGGTCAGGTGCAGTTCGCCCCGTCCGGCCACTTCGAACACGCCGTCCTCGCCCGTTTCCTTGACGCGCAGGGCCACGTTGCTCTGCAGCTCTTTCTGCAGGCGGTCCCAGATCTGGCGGCTGGTGACGAACTTGCCCTCGCGGCCCGCCAGCGGGCTGGTGTTGACGCAGAAGTTCATCGTCAGCGTCGGCTCGTCGATCTTCAGCATCGGCAGCGGCTGCGGGTTGGCGATGTCGGTCACCGTCACGCCGATGTTCAGGTCCTCGATGCCGTTGATGAGCACGATGTCGCCCGGGAAGGCTTCCTTGACCTGCACGCGGTCGAGCCCCTCGAATGCCAGCACCTGGTTGACGCGGCCCTTGTACTGCTTGCCGTCCGGGCCTTCCATCACCAGCACGTCCTGCGCCGGCTTCAGCGTGCCGGCGTTGATGCGGCCCACGCCGATGCGGCCGACGAAGGTGGAGTAATCCAGCGCCGAAACCTGCAGCTGCAGCGGCGCAGCGGCATCGCCCTCATGCGGCGGCACGTGCTTGAGGATGGTGTTGAACAGCGGCGCCATGTCCTCGCCCCACTGCTCGCCCGGCGCGCCCTCTTCCAGGCTCGACCAGCCGTTGATGCCCGAGGCGTAGACCACCGGAAAGTCGAGCTGCTCGTCGTTGGCGCCAAGCTTGTCGAACAGGTCGAACGCGGCGTTGATCACGTAGTCGGGCCGCGCGCCGGGCTTGTCGACCTTGTTGACGACGACGATGGGCTTGAGGCCCAGCGCCAGCGCCTTCTTGGTGACGAAGCGCGTCTGCGGCATCGGGCCTTCCTGCGCGTCGATCAGCAGCACCACGCCGTCGACCATGGACAGCGCGCGCTCCACCTCGCCGCCGAAGTCGGCGTGGCCAGGCGTGTCGACGATGTTGATGTGCGTGCCCTGCCAGGACACGGCGCAGTTCTTGGCCAGGATGGTGATGCCGCGCTCGCGCTCGATGGCGTTGTTGTCCATCACGGTGTCGACCACTTTCTCGTGGTCGGCGAAGGTGCCGGACTGGCGCAGCAGCTGGTCGACCATGGTGGTCTTGCCGTGGTCGACGTGGGCGATGATGGCGATGTTGCGAATGGGACGGGTCATGGTGCTTGGTTCCGGAAAAATCAAAAATTCATTGGGGCAGGGGCGCGACCACCAGGTGATCCGGCGGCTGGCCCCGGACGTGGCGCTCCCACGCCAGATCGAAGGCGCGCTCCAGGTGGCGCGCAAAGCGCTCGGCGTCGAACAGGGGCAAGGTCTGCCGCGTATCCATCAGTTGGCGCCGGATGGCCTGCAGCCGCTCGGGCGCGGCCGACAGCGACAGCGCCAGCGCGCGATAGGCCTGCGGGCTGTCGGCCACCAACTGCGGTAGCTCGCAGGCGTGCAACAGGCTGGCGGCAACCCGCGATGCAAAGGTGCTGCCAGCATGGGTGATCAGCGGCAAGCCGGCCCACAGCGCGTCGCTGGCGGTGGTGTGGGCGTTGCAGGGCCAGGTGTCCAGAAACAGATCGGCTTGCGCATGCCGCGCCAGGTGCTGGGGCAATGGCGCGCGCTCGGCAAAGACCAGCCGCGCCGGGTCGACACCCTGCGCCGCTGCGGCGGCGCGCAGGTTGCGCTGGGCGTCGCCCTGCTCGGCCAGCAACCACAGCACGCTGCCCGGCCGCTCGCGCAGCAAATCCATCCAGAGCGCGAACACCTCGCGCGTGATCTTGTAGTTGTTGTTGAAGCAGCAGAACACGAAAGCGCCGTCCGGCAGGCCCAGCGCGGCGCGCGCCGGCACCTGCGGATCCATCATTCGCGTGCGGTCGTTGGCCTGATAGCTGACCGGCAGTTCGATGATTTTTTCGCTGTAGCCGTCGCGCGCCTCGGGTGGTACGACGATGCGGTCGGCCACCTGGTAATCGATGGCGCCCGGCATGCCCAGCGTGCCGGGGTAGCCGATGTAGTGCATCTGGATCGGCGCCATCCGCTCGGCAAACAGGCGCGGGCGACTTTGGTGGGTGTAGCCCTTCAGGTCCACGGCGATGTGCAGGTCGAGCGCCCGCGCGCGCTCGATCACCTGCGGATCACCCTGCCGGCCAACGGCTTCGAAATGCTCGAATGCGGCCTGCACGCGCGCGCATGGGGTCAGGCGCATCCGTGCGGTAACGCCCCAGGCACAGCCCGAACACCTCGAAGCGCGAACGGTCGTGCCGCTCGAACAGGCCGGCCATCAGCACGCTGGTGGCGTGCTGGTGAAAGTCGCTCGAAAAATAGCCCACCCGCAGCCGCGCCGGGCGCGGCTTGCCCACGTGCACGCGCCAGCGGCCGGGCTCGGTAGGTGCCACGTGGGCAAAGCGCCGGGCGCAGTCCTGTTCGGTCACGGCGCGCAGCTCGGCGGCGCCCACCGGCAGGCTGAGCAGCCGCCAGGGCTGCAGGCCTTCGATGCGCCCCTGCTGCCACTGCGTGCGCAAGGCTTGCAAATGTCGATCCAGCGCGTCCCAGTCGCACTGCACGCTGTCGAGCGTCAGCAGGTTGTTCAAGGCGACGGTGTCGCCGGGGTCGCGCTGCAGCGCCTGTTCCAGCCACTGGCGGGCCTCGGGGTTTTGCCGGTCCGACACCAGCACCACGCCCAGCGTCCGCGCGGCCGCCTGGCCGCCGCCCAGCTCGACCGCGCGCCGCGCCCATTGCGCCGCCTCGTCCGGGCGCTCCAGCCGCGCCAGCACCTGCGCGGCGTTGCTCCAGGCGTCCACCAGGTTGGCATCGATTTGCACCGCACGTTGATAGCTCCGCAGCGCCTGAGCGTCGTCGGACAAACGGTGCCAGACCATGCCCAGCCCGTTCCAGCCAGCAGCCAGGCCCGGATAGCGGGCCACCACGGACTGCATGATCGCCAGCGCCTCGCCAAACCGGCCCAGCGCGCACAAGGCCTGGGCCTGATTGCACAGTGGATCGGGGCGCTCGGGCGCCAGCTCACCAGCACGGCGAAACGCATCGAATGCGGCGCCGGCGTCGCCCTGGCGCATCAGCAGGTTGCCACGATTGAAGTGGGCGGCAGCCTGCTGCGGATCGAGCGCCAGTGCACGCGCCAGGCTGTCCAGCCCGGCATCGACCTGGCCCAGATCGGCCTGGATGTTGGCCAGGTTGATCCACCCAGCCGCCTGCTGTGGATGGCGATCGACCCACTGTTGCTGACGCTGCAGCGCTTGTGGCAACTCTCCCAGGCGCTGGTGAGCCAGCGCCGCCAGCTGCAGCACGTCATCGGCGGGTTGCGACGCATCCAGTGAGGGCGCCAGCAGCGCCAGCACCTCGGCGCACGCCCCGGCCTGCCAGGCCCGCAGGACCTGCGCCCATTGCTCGGCCGGCGCCATGGCCGAAGAAGAAGGCGCGGTGCTCACCGGACTACCCTCCGTCCTGCGGGCTGCGGGTGCGAGCGCCTTCGGCGCGGCCGGTCGGCGCTCATGCAACCCCCAGCATCTGCTGCAACTCGACGGGCGAGAGCAGGCGCTGGGCGATCAGCTCGCCCGCGCGAACATGCGCGGTGCCCAGCAGCGCGCGCGGCCGCGCGCCGAACACGGCCACCTGCGCCGCATCGGGCCAGTCGCCACGCCGGCGCATGCCGGCCAGAAAGCGCCCGGCCTCCTCGCCTTCCAGGGTGATGGGTAAATGATCGGGCAGCAGGGCCTCGGGCGGCAGCAAGGCCGCCAGCCGCGCCGCGTCATCCAGCGCCTCCAGGGCTTGCAAGGTGATGCACTGGGCGGTGAGGAAGGGGCCGGTCGCGGTGCGGCGCAAGCGGCTCAGGTGCCCACCGCAGCCCAGCGCCTGGCCGATGTCTTCGCCCAACGTCCGGATGTAGGTGCCCTTGCTGCAGGAAACTTCAATATCGATAGCTACCAGCGCTTGCCCAGATTGCGCTGGAGCCATATTCAGCTTATAAATTTGGACGGTGCGCGCCGCGCGCTCCACCTCGATGCCCTGGCGCGCGTATTCATACAGCGCCTTGCCGTCCTTCTTCAGCGCGCTGTGCATGGGCGGCACCTGGGTGATGCGGCCCAGAAAGCGCTGGCGCACCGCTTCGAGCTGTTCGGCGGTGATGGCGGGGACCGCGCGTTGCGCCAGCACCTCGCCTTCGGCATCGCCGGTGGTGGTGGTCACGCCCAGCTGGATCGTGGCCTCGTACGTCTTGTCGGCGTCCAGGTGCAGGCCGCTGAACTTGGTGGCCGCGCCAAAGCACAAGGGCAGCACGCCGGTGGCGAGCGGATCGAGCGTACCGGTGTGGCCGGCCTTTTCGGCACGCAGCAGCCACTTGGCCTTCTGCAGCGCCTGGTTGCTGGACAGGCCCAGCGGTTTGTCGAGCAGCAACACCCCATGCACCGGGCGCCGCTGCACCCGCGCACGAGGAGCAGCCATCACGATGCGTCGTCTTCCTTCGAGCGCGAGGCCACCGCCTTGGCGATCAGCGCGTTCATGTCGGCCGCGCGCTCGGTGGTGCGGTCGAAGATGAAGTGCAGCGTGGGCACAGTGTGGATGTGCAGGCGCTTGAACAGGCCGTTGCGCAGGTGGCCGGCGGCGTGGTTGAGCGCCTCCTCGGTCTCGGCCGGGTCACCCGTGAGCAGGCTGAAATACACCTTGGCGTGCGCGTAATCGGGCGTCACCTCGACGGCGTTCAGCGTGACCATGCCGACGCGCGGGTCCTTCAGCTCGCGCGCGATCAATTCCGACAGATCGCGCTGGATCTGGTCGGCGACGCGGTAGCCGCGGTTGGGGTGGAATGCTTCTTGGGCATGAAGAGAATGACAAATGCCGGACGCAGAAATTGCGCAGAAGGCGCAAGAGATTCAAAACAAAATTTTGCGTTCTCTGCGGAACCTCTGCGTCCTCTGCGTTCGGCTGTTCTTACAGCGTCCGCGCAATCTCCTTGATCTCGAAGATCTCCAACTGATCACCTTCCCTGATGTCGTTGTAGTTCTTGAGCTTGATACCACACTCGAAGCCTTCCTTGACTTCGCGGACGTCGTCCTTCATGCGCTTGACCGATTCGATCTCGCCCGTGTAGATGACCACGTTGTCGCGCAGCAGGCGGAAGTGCGCATCGCGCCGCACCACGCCACTGGTGACGTAGGAGCCGGCCACGGTACCGATCTTCGAGGCCACGAACACGGTGCGGATCTCGGCCGTGCCGATGACTTCTTCCTTCTGCTCGGGCGCCAGCATGCCCGACATGGCGGTCTTCAGCTCGTCCACAGCGTCGTAGATGATGCTGTAGTAGCGGATGTCGATGTCGTTGCCCTCGGCCAGCTTGCGCGCACCGACGTCGGCACGCACGTTGAAGCCGATGACCACCGCGTTGGAGGCGATCGCCAAGTTGATGTCGGACTCGCTGATGCCGCCGACGCCGGTGTACACCAGCTGCACCTTGACTTCGTCGGTCGACAGCTTGAGCAGCGACTGCGACAGCGCTTCCTGCGAACCCTGCACGTCGGCCTTGATGATGATGGGCAGGGTCTTGACCTCGCCCGCCGTCATGTCGGCGAACATGTTCTCCAGCTTGGCGGCCTGCTGCTTGGCCAGCTTGGTGTTGCGGAACTTGCCGGCACGGTAGGTGGCGATCTCGCGCGCGCGGCGCTCGTCGGCCATCACCATGAAGTCGTCGCCGGCCTGCGGCACATCAGCCAGACCCTGGATCTCGACCGGGATCGAAGGACCGGCGGACTTGGCCTGACGGCCGTTCTCGTCCAGCATGGCGCGCACGCGACCGCTGGTCTGGCCGGCCAGCACCACGTCGCCCACTTTCAGCGTGCCGGACTGCACCAGCACGGTGGCGACCGGGCCGCGGCCCTTGTCCAGACTGGCTTCGATCACGATACCCTTGGCGGCTGCCTCGACCGGCGCCTTCAGCTCCAGCACTTCGGCCTGCAGCAGCACGTGCTCCAGCAGTTCGTCGATGCCCTGGCCGGTCTTGCTGGACACCGAAACAAACGGCGAATCGCCGCCGAATTCCTCGGGCACCACTTCTTCGCCCACCAGCTCGCCCTTGACCTTGTCGGGGTTGGCCTCGGGCTTGTCGGACTTGGTGATCGCCACCACGATCGGCACCTGCGCCGCCTTGGCGTGCTTGATGGCCTCGCGCGTCTGCGGCATCACGCCGTCGTCCGCAGCCACCACCAGGATGACGATGTCGGTGGCCTGCGCGCCACGGGCACGCATGGCGGTGAAGGCCTCGTGGCCCGGCGTGTCGAGGAACGAGACGACGCCGCGCGGCGTTTCGACGTGGTAGGCGCCGATGTGCTGCGTGATGCCGCCGGCCTCGCCCACCGCCACCTTGGCGCGGCGGATGTAATCCAGCAGCGAGGTTTTGCCGTGGTCGACGTGGCCCATGACGGTGACCACCGGCGGGCGCGGCAGCGCCTCGGCGGCGGCGGCCTGCACCTCGTCCTCGGTGAAGGCCTCGGGGTCGTCCAGCGCTGCCACCACGGCCGTGTGGCCCATTTCCTCGACCACGATCATGGCCGTGTCCTGGTCCAGCGGCTGGTTGATGGTGACCATCTGGCCCATCTTCATCAGCGCCTTGATGACCTCGGAGGCCTTGACCGCCATCTTGTGCGCCAGTTCGGCCACGGTGATGGTTTCGGGCACGTGCACCTCGATCACGCGCTGCTCGACCGGTGCGGCCGGTGCACTGCGTTCGTCGCGATCACGATCGCCACGGCGGCCGCGCGGGCCGCTGCGCCAGTTGCCGCGGCCCACGCCACCACTGGTGTCGCCACGGGTCGGGATGCCCTTCTTCTTGGCCGGATCGCCGGCCCAGCTGGACGACAGCTTGGCCGACTTGACCTCCTTGTTGGCGGTGGTCGTGGTCTTGGCGGCGGTGCCGGCCGGCTTGGTGAGCGTGCCCTTGGCACCGGCCTTGGCTTCGTCGGCCTTGCGGTCTTCCGGTTTCTTGGCGACCAGCACCTTGCGCGGCGCGCTCATCATGGCGCGGATGGCCTCGGCTTCGGCCAGGGCCTTGCGGCGGCTTTCCTCCTGCTCGCGGGCACGGACGGCCTCGTCCTCGGCCTCGGCGCTGGGGGCAGCGGCCACAGGGGCGGGTGCGGGGGCCGGCGCTGGTTCGGCGGCAGGGGCCGGCGCCGCGGCGGGCTCGGCCAGCGGCGCAGGCGCGGATGCGGCAGGAGCGGCCGCAGGCGCAGGTTCGGCCGCGGGTGCCGGCGCAGCGGCGGGCGCGTCGGCGGCAGCCGTGCGCTCGGCCGCCTGGCGCTCCTGCTCTTCGCGTTGGCGACGTTTTTCGGCGGCCTCCTCTTCCTGGCGGCGCATCAGCTCCTGCTGTCGGCGCGCCTCGTCGTCGCGGCGGGCCTGCTCGGCGGCGTCGATCACCGGCGCGGCAGGAGCCGGTGCCGGGGCCTCGACCGGCTCGGGCGCGGCCACCGGCTCGTCGTCGCGCTTGACGAAGGTGCGCTTCTTGCGCACCTCGACCTGGATGGTGCGGGCCTTGCCCGTGGCGTCAGCCTGCTTGATCTCGCTGGTGGTTTTCTTGGTCAGCGTGATCTTGCGGCGCGGCGCGGCGTCACCGCCCTGCAGGTAGTTCAGCAGCTTCTGCTTGTCGGCGTCGGTCAGCGCGTCGGACGCCGATTGCTTGGGCACGCCGGCGGCCTGCAACTGCTCCATCAGGGTGTCAGCAGGGCGTTTGAGTTCGTTCGCGAATTCGGCAACGGTGATGTTCGTCATATTCGGTGCTTGTCTCCATACCCTTACTCTTGATCGGCGAACCAGTGCTCGCGCGCCTTCATGATCAGGGCGCGGGCGTCCTCCTCGGACTGCCCGGTGATGTCGGTCAATTCGTCAATGGCCAGGTCGGCCAGGTCGTCGCGCGTCTGCACGCCGGCCTCGGCCAGCTTGGCGATCAGCTCGTGCGTCAGCCCTTCCAGGTCGCGCAGGTCCTGCGACACCGACTGCACGCTTTCCTCGCGCGCAATCTCCAGCGTCAGCAGCGCATCCTGGCGCGGGCGCGCAACTCGTTCACGGTGTCTTCGTCGAAGGCGTCGATGTCCAGCATCTCCTGGATCGGCACGTAGGCGACCTCTTCCAGGTTGGTGAAGCCTTCCTCGATCAGGATATCGGCGATTTCCTGGTCCACGTCCAGCTTTTCCATGAACAGCTGGCGCGTGGCGCCGGTTTCCTCGGCCTCCTTCTGGGCCGATTCATTGGCGTCCATGATGTTGATCTTCCAGCCCGTCAGCTCGGACGCCAGGCGCACGTTCTGGCCACCGCGGCCAATGGCGATGGCCAGGTTCTCCTCGTCCACCACCACGTCCATGGCGTGCTTCTCTTCATCCACCACGATGGACGACACGTTGGCCGGCGCCAGCGCGCCGATCACGAACTGCGCCGGGTCCTCGGACCACAGCACGATGTCGACGCGCTCACCGGCCAGTTCGTTGGTGACGGCGTTCACGCGCGTGCCGCGCACGCCGACGCAGGTGCCGATGGGGTCGACGCGCTTGTCATGGCTCAGCACGGCGATCTTGGCGCGGCTGCCGGGGTCGCGCGCGCAGCTCTTGATCTCCAGCAGGCCCTGCTCGATCTCGGGCACTTCCTGGCGGAACAACTCGATCATGAACTCGGGCGCCGAGCGCGACAGCAGGATCGGCGCGCCGCGCAGGGTCAGGTCGACCTCCATGATCATGGCGCGCACGCGGTCGCCGTTGCGCAGGTTTTCCTTCGGAATCATCTCGCTGCGGCGCAGGCGGCCCTCGACCCGGCCGGACTCGACCAGGATGTCGCCCTTGTCCATTCGCTTGACGGTGCCGGTGAAGATCTTCTCGCCACGGCTCATGAAGTCGTTCAGCAGCATTTCGCGCTCGGCGTCGCGGATCTTCTGCAGGATCACCTGCTTGGCAGCCATGGCGCCGATGCGGCCGATGGGCACGGAGTCGACCGGCTCCTCGATGTACTCGTCGACCTCGATGTCCGGGATCTGCTCCTTGGCCTCGAACAGCAGGATTTCCTGGTCGGGCAGCTGCAGGCCCGCCTCGTCGGGCACCACGTGCCAGCGGCGGAAGGTCTCGTACTCGCCGCTGTCGCGATCGATCGCCACGCGCAGGTCGACCTCGCCCTCGTACAGCTTCTTGGCAGCCTGCGCCAGCGCCGCCTCGACGGCGCCGAACACCACGTCGCGCTCGACGTTCTTCTCGCGGGAAATCGCTTCGACCAGCATCAACAGTTCGCGATTCATGATTTCTACCTGTTCCAAATGCTCTTAAAACGAAAGCGCCTGCCGCGCCTTCCATCTGTTAGTCAATCTTCTTTCGCCCCAGATGGGGCCGACTTGCGGCCTTTGAAGTCCACCACCGGCGCCAGTCGCGTCGACTGCAGCTCATCCAGCGAGAACGTCAGGGCCTGCTCGGGTGCGGGCGGGCGCTTGGCGCTCACGCGCTGGCCCGGCTTGGCGGGGGCGGGCTCGTCGCGCCAGACGATCTGCCACTGCTCGCCCTCGGCCTTGTGCAAAGTGCCGCGGAATTTCTTGCGGTTGGCATGCACCTGGCCCGCCGCCGCCTGGCCGATGGGGGCCTTCAGCGCCACATCCACCAGCTCGCCCTCGAAGCGCTCGAAATCCAGCGCATGCCGCAGCGGACGATCAATGCCGGGCGACGAGACTTCGAGGCGCGCGTAATCGACGCCCTCCACCTCCAGCACGTATTGCAGCTGACGCGTGACGCGCTCGCAGTCCTCGACCGTGATCAGGCGATCGGCCAGATCGCCGGGTGACCAGGGAAAATCGATGGTGACGCGCAGCAATCCACCGGCGGAACGTTCAAGTTCCACCAACTCGAAGCCGAGGCCTCGCACGGTGTCTTCTGTCGTCTGCTGCAGCGTCACGTTATCCTGATGGCTCGCGGCCCACCTGAAAATCGATGGGCAAAAAAATGGGCGGGTTGGAAGCCGCCCATTTGGTCGTCGTCTAATCCATGGAATTATAGTACGAAAAGCGCCGTGCTGACAAGGACCTACGTGCGCCAAGGCGCCTGAGGCGCCTGGCGGCCGGGCAGAATCGATTTCCAAGCCGTTTTGGGCTCCAGCGCCCGTGTGCATTGCGCCATCAGCCACATAAACGATAGTTGAATCAAGCCGCGGCCAGCAGCTTCTGCGTGTACGGGTGCTGCGCAGCCGTCAGCACCTGACCGGCAGGACCGGCTTCGACCACGGCGCCGTCCTTCAGCACGATGACCTCGTGCGCCATGGCGCGCACCACATCCACGTCGTGCGTGATGAGCAGGTAGCTCAAGCCCCGCTCCCGCTGGAACTTCTGCAGCAGCGCCAGCACCTGCTTCTGGATCGTCACGTCGAGCGCGCTGGTGGGTTCGTCCAGCACCAGCAGCTGCGGCTCGACGATGAGCGCCCGCGCCAAGGCGATGCGCTGGCGCTGCCCGCCGGAGAACTCATGCGGATAGCGCGCCAGCAGGTGGGGAACTGCGCCTCGGTCAGCCCCACCTCGGCCAGCGCCGAGCGCACGCGGGCAGCGCGCTCGGGCGCCGCCACCTCGGGCGCGTGCACCAGCAGGCCCTCCCCACGATCTCCTCCACGGTCAGGCGCGGCGACAGCGACGAGAACGGGTCCTGGAACACCACCTGCGCCACGCGGCGCAGCGGCTTGTCGGCCGCGGCCTTCAGCTGCCAGCGCTGGCCCGACACCAGCACGTCGCCCGTGACCTGCGTGCGCGCCAGCAGGCCCAGCGCGGCCTGCGCCAGCGTGGACTTGCCCGAACCCGATTCGCCGATCACGCCCAGCGTGCGGCCGGGTGCGATGGCGAAATCGGCGCCGTGCAGCGCCACGAACTCGCCCTTTTGAACCAGCCGCGGATGCCGGGCAACGGCGTGGGGTAGACCACGCGCAGCCCCTGCGCCGCCAGCGCGGGCGTGGCGCCGGGCGCGTGCGGGCTTTCATCCACATCGCGCTCGGGCTTGCTGGCCATGAGCTTCTGCGTGTAGGGGTGCCGCGGTGCGTGGAAGATGTCGGCCGTGGCGCCCAGCTCCACCAACTGGCCGTGCTGCATCACCGCCACGCGGTCGGCAAAGCGGCGCACCAGGTTCAGGTCGTGCGTGATCAGCAGCACGGCCATGCCGTTGTCGCGTTGCAAGTCACCCAGCAGATCGAGAATCTGGCCGCGCAGGCTGACGTCGAGCGCGGTGGTCGGTTCGTCGGCCAGCAGCAGCTTGGGTTGGCAGGCCAGCGCCATGGCGATCATGGCGCGCTGGCGCTGACCGCCGCTCAACTGGTGCGGGTAGGCGCCGGCGCGGCGTTCGGGCTCGGGGATGCCCGTCTTTGCTAACAGTTCGATAGCTGCCTGCGCAGATTGGGCGGACGTCACCGCCCTTTTCAACCGAATGACCTCGGCAATCTGCTCGCCCACCGTCATCAGCGGGTTCAGGGCCGTCATCGGCTCCTGAAAAATCATGGCGATGTCGTCGCCACGCAGGCCGCGCAGCTCGCGCTCCGGCAGCGCCAGCAGGTCGCGTGTCTGCCGCCCGTCGTTGAACAGCGCCTGCCCGCTGATGCGCGCGCCGTGAAGCAGGCGCAGCAGCGCCAGCGCCGTCACCGTCTTGCCCGAGCCGGATTCGCCCACCAGCGCCAGCTTTTCGCCCGGCGCGATGGACAGCGAAACGCCCTCCACCACCGTCTTGGGGCCGAAGGCGACGTGCAGTTCTTGGACTTGAAGCAGATTCGACATCGGGTTCTAGCGCGGCTTGAACAGCCGGACGCAGAGGACGCAGAGATTTCGCAGAAGACGCAAAAACTCCAAAGTGATCTTCGCCTTGCTTCTGCGCCCTCTGCGTGACTTCTGCGCCCTCTGCGTATGGCTGTTGGGTTACTCGGTAGGACGGCGCTCATGCATCGGCCTTTCGCGGGTCCAGCGCATCGCGCAGCGCATCGCCCATGAAGGTCAGCAGCAGCAGCGTCAAGACCAGCACGCCGAAGGTGGACAGCGAAATCCACCATGCATCGATGTTGTTCTTGCCCTGGCTGAGCAGTTCGCCCAGGCTGGGCGTGCCCGGCGGCACGCCCAGGCCCAGGAAGTCGAGCGAGGTCAGCGCCAGCACGGCCGCGCTCATGCGGAACGGCAGGAAGGTGACCACCGGCGTCATGCTGTTGGGCAGGATGTGGCGAAAAATGATCTGCCGGTTGGGCACGCCCAGCGCGCGCGCGGCCTTGACGTAATCAAGCTGGCGGTTGCGCAGGAACTCGGCGCGCACGTAGTCCGACAGCCCCATCCACCCGAACAGGCTGAGCAGCACCAGCAGCAGCCCGATGCTCGGCGCCAGGATGGCGCTGAAGATGATGAGCAGGTACAGCTCGGGCATCGAGCCCCACACCTCGATGAAGCGCTGGAAGGCCAGGTCCGTCTTGCCGCCGAAGAAGCCCTGCACCGCCCCCGCCGCCACGCCCAGGAGCACGCCCACCGTGGTCAGCGCCAGCGCGAACAGCACGCTGACGCGAAAGCCGTAGATCAGCTGCGCCAGCAGGTCCCGCCCGCGGTCGTCGGTGCCCAGCCAGTTGTCGCGGCTGGGCGCGCTGGGGTTGGGCTGCCTGGCGAAGTAGTTGATGGTCTTGCTGCCATAGGGGTTGGGCGGATAAACAGCCCAGTTGCCGTCCTTTGAGAACCGATCGCGGATGAAGGGGTCGAGATAGTCGGTTTCCGTCTCGAAATCGCCGCCGAAGGTTTTCTCGGCATATGTCTTGACGAGCGGAAAGTAGAACTGTCCCTCGTAGCGCACGACCAGCGGCTTGTCGTTGGAAAGGACCTCGGCCAGCAGGCTCAGCGCCACCAAGGTGCAGAAGATGACCAGACTCCAGAAGCCCAGCCGGTTGCGCTTGAAGCGCTGCCACGCACGGCGGCTCGGCGATGTGGACGACGGCAGCGGTGGCAGGGGCTGGGGCGCACCCGCGGGCGGACTGGGCGGCTCGGTTACCGCAAGTTCAGCCATGGGCGCTCTCCAACAGCAGGTTCTGGAACGGCTGCTGGCTCTTGAACCGGTAGGCGCCGAAGTCGCGCGCATCGGTCGTCAGAATGCGGCCATGGCCCAGTTCTTCTGCCAGCAGCACCAGCGAGGCATCGGCCAGATCCATCGGCAGGCTGGCATAGCGCGCCATCAACTGCACCATACGCTCTGTGTGCGCCAGTGGCCAACTCCACACGGCGATGGCGCCGTCGGCCACCTCGCGCAACAGCGCCTGCGCGGCGTCGGTGCCAATCCAGCGGGTGAGCAGATGCGTGGCTTCGGTCAGCACCGGCCAGGTGGTGATCCAGCCTTCGGCCTGCGTATCCAGCGCGCTCACGGCGCGGCTGTGCCAAGCGTCGCGCCGGTCGATCAGCGCATAGAAGAAACCGGCATCGGCAATGATCACGCGCCGCCCGCCGGTTGGCTGCGCTTGAAGGCTGCCTCGGGTTCGTGCACGGCGTGGGGCGCATCAATTGGCACGCCATGCTTGGCCGACCAGCCCTCGGCCAGCCGCGCTTTGTAGGTGCCGGCCACGTCGCTGCGGCCGCTGTCGCCCTGGCCGATGAAGGCCGACAGATGCCTGAGCCCGCCGCGCCGGGCGCGCACCATGTCGTAGTAGTGCTGCACGCTGGTGCGCAGCACTTCGCTCACGCCCATGCCCGTCACTTCGGCCAGATATGTGACCTGCTGCTCGGCCTCGGCGTCGAATCGGGCGTTGACTCGCATGGCATCGTCTCCTTGTCATGCATTGTATGACAAGGCGTTGGCCAGCGTCAACGCGCATCGGCGCGGAAATCAGAGCAGCTTCATCTTCCGCGCCGCCTCGGTCAGTTCGTCGCGGAACCTGGGATGCGCGATGCCGATCAGCGCGCGTGCGCGCTCCTTCGCCGTCTTGCCGCGCAGTTGTGCCACGCCGTGTTCGGTGACCACGTAGTTGACATCGTTCTTGCTGGTCGAAACGTGGGTGCCCGGGCTCAGCACCGGGGCAATGCGTGAGATGGTGTCGTCCTTGGCGGTGGACGGCAGCACGATGAACGACTTGCCGCCCCTGCTGCGGTTGGCCGCTCGCACGAAATCGCTCTGCCCGCCTGTGCCCGAATACGGCTTGAAGCCCTGGCTTTCCGAGCCACACTGCCCGAACAGATCGACCTGCATGCTGCCGTTGATCGAGATCAGGTTGTCGTTCTGCCCCGCCAGGTATGGGTCGTTGGTGAAATCCACCGGGTGCATCTCCAACCCCGGGTTGCGGTGCATGAAGTCATACAGCTTGCGCGAACCCAGTCCGAACGTGGCGATGATCCTGCCCGGCAGGTGGTTCTTGCGGCGGTTGGTCACCGCGCCCGATTCCACCAGCGTCATGATGCCGTCGCCGATCATCTCGGTGTGCACGCCCAGATCCCGCTTGTCGGTGAGCTGCATCACCACCGCGTCCGGAATGCCGCCGTAGCCGATCTGCAGCGTGGCGCCGTCGTCGATCATGTCGGCCACGTATTTGCCAATGGTCTGCTGCACCGGGCCGATGGTGGGCAGGCCCACTTCGGTGATCGGCGTTTCGTCCTCCACCAGCGCCGCCACCTGCGACACGTGGATGTGGCACTGCCCGAAGGCGAACGGCACGTGCGGGTTCACCTCCAGCACCACGGCGCGCGCCTTGCTGATGGCGGCCATGGTGTAGTCGGGCCCCAGGCTGAGTGCAAAGTAGCCATGCTCGTCCATCGGCGAGGCCAGCGTGAACACCACGTCGGCCGGCATCAGCCCGCGCTCGATGAGCTGCGGCATCTCCGAGAAGTACGAGGCCCGGTAATCCACCCAGCCCTCCTGCCCGCCCGCGCGCGAGGCACTGCCGAAGAAATACGCCGTGTGCCGCACATGCTGCACCGTGGCCGGGTCGAAGTAGCCGAACCTGCGCACCGGCAGAATCTGCGACACCTCCACGCCCTTGAAGCGCGTGCGCTGCTCCGACAGCGCCGTCAGCAGCGCGGGCGGCTCGCCCACACCGGTGGGCACCACGATGGTGTCGCCGTCCTGCACATGCCGCAGGGCATCGGCCGCGCTGCAGCGCCTGGCCTGGTATTGCGTCTTGAAAGTCATGGGTCGTCCTTGGGGCGGCGGCAAGGACCGGTCCTCGCGCCGGCCAAAGTGTAGACAGGCAAGCGCTGGCGAAACGCCTTGCCCATGCGTTCGGCAGTGTGGCCACTTGTCCAGAATCAAGAAGCGGACGCATTGCTTCGGCCTGCGTTCCTGAGCCGCGCCCAGCCGCTATGGATCAAGGCATCGGGCCACCTCGGCGCCCAGCGCCAGACAACTTGTCAGCCCAGGCGACTCGATGCCGAACAGGTTGACCAGCCCCGGCACGCCGTGCTCGCGCGGGCCCTGGATCATGAAGTCGGCGGCCGCTTCGCCCGGGCCGGTGAGCTTGGGGCGGATGCCGGCGTAGCCCGGCTGCAGCGCGCCGTCGGCCAGGCCGGGCCAGTAGCGGCGCACTTCGTCGTAGAAGCTGTCGGCGCGCGCCGCGTCGACGCGATAGTCGTCGCCCGCGTCCTGCCACTGAACGTCTGGCCCGAACTTGGCCTGGCCGCCCAGGTCGAGCGTGAGATGCACGCCCAGACTGGGCGAATCGCGCTCGACCACGGGGTAGATCAGGTGCGCGAACGGCGCACGGCCGCCGAGGGTGAAGTAGTTGCCCTTGGCCCAGTGCGTCGGCATTGGCGGGCGATGCTCGGGCGCCAGGCCCTGCGTTCGATGCGCCAGCGCGATGGCGCCCAGGCCGGCGGCGTTGACGACCTGACGGGCTTGCAGCACCAGTTCGTCACCGCTCTGGCCGGGGTCGGAAACTCCTATATTGATAGCTGCTAGCGCCGGCCCTGACTGCGCTGCAAGCCAATTCACCTTGAATTCACCGCCAGCACGCCACCGGCGTTCTCCACGTCGCCCAGCAGCGACAGCATCAGGCCATGGCTGTCGACGATGCCGGTGGAAGGCGACAGCAGCGCGGCCTGGCAGCTGAGCTGCGGCTCCAGCGCATGCGCCTCGGCACGCGGGAGCCAGCGCAGGTCGGTCACGCCGTTGGCGACGGCGCGCGCCTCGATGGCGCGCAGTTCGCGCACCTGCGCATCGTTGCACGCCACGATGAGCTTGCCGCAGCGGCGGTGCCCGATGCCACGCTCGGTGCAGTAGTCGTACAGCATCCGCCGGCCCTGCACGCACAGCCCCGCTTTCAGGGATCCGGCCGGGTAATAGATGCCGGCGTGGATGACCTCGCTGTTGCGCGCGCTCGTCATGGTGCCGAAGGTGTGTTCAGCCTCCAGCACCATCACCTCGCGCCCAGCCAGGGCCAGCGCGCGCCACCGCCAGGCCCACCACGCCGGCGCCGATGACCACGGTATCGACCTGCTCGGCGCTCATGTCTCGAACCCTTCCAGCACGCAAACGGCGTTCTCACCCAGGGCGGCCGCCGCGTAGCCGCCTTCCAGCACGAAGATGACCGGCAGGCCGAGCCGCCGCAGCCGCTGGCCAAGGCACGTGAAATCCGCTGCCTGCAGCTGGAAGGTGCTGATCGGGTCGCCCGCGAAGGTGTCCAGCCCCAGCGACACCACCAGCGCATCGGCCCGGTGCCGCGCCACACGCGCGCAGGCCGCTTCGAGCGCGGCGAACCACGTCGCCGCGCTGCTGCCGGCGGGCAGCGGCAGATTCAGGTTGCAGCCGGCGCCCTCGCCCGCCCCGGTTTCATCGGCGTGGCCCAGGTAGAACGGGTATTCGGTGCGCGGGTCGCCGTGGATGCTGACGAACAGCACATCGGCACGGTCGTAGAAGATGGCCTGGGTGCCATTGCCGTGGTGGTAGTCCACGTCCAGCACGGCCACGCGCGCCGCGCCGCCGTCGCGCAGCGCCTGCGCGGCCACGGCGGCGTTGTTCAGAAAGCAGTAGCCGCCCATGAAGTCCGGCCCTGCGTGGTGGCCGGGCGGGCGCGTGGCGCAGAACGCGGCGCGCTCGCCACCCTGCAGCGCCTGCGCGGCGCTGGCTGCCGCATCGGCGGCCATCTTGGCTGCGGCCCAGGTGCCGGCCGACAAGGGACTGCCGTTGTCCATCGAATACAGGCCCAGGCGCGCGGTGAAGTTGGCCGGCTCCACATCGCTGCGCAGCGTGCGCACGGGCCACACGGAAGGAAACGGCTGCACGTCGGCATTGGCCGCACCCAGCGCCAGCCACTGGTCCCACGCGGTGCGCAGAAAGCAGAGGTAACGCGGCGTGTGGATGCGTTCGAGCTGCGGCGTACTGTCCACCTCGGGCATGCGCAGCGCATGGCCGCGCGCGCGCAAGGCCTGCTCGACAAAATCGGCCCGGGCCGGCCCTTC
Source organism: Ottowia beijingensis (assembly GCF_013423955.1). Classification (GTDB taxonomy): domain Bacteria; phylum Pseudomonadota; class Gammaproteobacteria; order Burkholderiales; family Burkholderiaceae_C; genus Ottowia; species Ottowia beijingensis. The sequence continues at coordinate 3,969,223 of NZ_JACCKX010000001.1, forward strand.
GAAGCAGGGCACGCGCTCGCCACGAAAGAACTCGAAGCGCGGCGCGTGCTGGCTTTGCCCGGGATTCAGGTAGGTCAGCATGGCGCGATTGTGGGGGATGCGGTGCGCGGTGCAAGGTGCGTCGGCCTGGTCTCACAGCAATGCCGTGCGCTGGCCGACGGGCTCAGCGTTCAGAGCAACTTAAGTTCATGTTCCTAGACTTTCAGTCATCGCACCACACCGTGCGACAACCATCCCCAAGGAGTACCCCCATGCACAAGTTCACCCCCGCACTCATCCTGGCACTGGCCGCCGGCACGTTCGCCGGCAGCAGCCTGGCGCTGACCAGCGCGGAATACAGCGCCGCGCGCGACCGCATCAACGCCGACTACAAAGCGGCCAAGGCCCAGTGCGACAAGCTGAAAGGCAACGCCGAGGACATCTGCGAGGAAGAAGCCAAGGGCAAGCGCAACATCGCGCGCGCCGAGCTGGAGCAACAGCGCGAGCCGAGCGACAAGAACGCCCGCGCGGTGGAACTGGCCAAGGCCAAGGCCACCTACGAAGTCGCCGAAGAACGCTGCGACGACCTGCGGGGCGAGGCCGAAGACCGCTGCGAACGCGAAGCGCGCGCTGCCTACGACGCCGCGGTGGAGCGCATTCGCGGCAAGTGATGCTCACCCGGGCGTTGGCGCCGTGGCGCCGGCGCCCCACCCGCCCCGGAGCCCGCCGCCACCGGCGGGTTTTTTCATGCCTTGGGCTGGCGCAGCACCGTGGCGCGGGGCGAGAAGCCGTGGTTCAGCGGCCCCACGCCCTGCCCCGTGGTCACCAGCGCACCTTCCTTGATCGCGTCGAGCACGTAGCTGCGCGCCGCCTCGGCCGCCAGGCGCAGCGGCAAGTCCTGCGCCAGAAACACCGCCAGCGCCGACGACAGCGTGCAGCCCGCGCCATGCAGGTTGCGCGTGTCGACGCGCTCATGCTGCATGGCGTGCGGCTCGGCGCCGCGCTCGATCAGCAGATCGAGCACCTGCTCGCCCGGCAGGTGCCCGCCCTTCAGCAGCACGGCGCGCGCGCCCATCTGCAGCAGCGCCTGCGCGGCGATGGGCATGTCGGCCGCGCTGTCCACCGGGCGGCCCAGCAGCAACGCGGCTTCGTCCAGGTTGGGGGTGATCAGTGCGGCGCGCGGAAACAGCTCGGCCACCAGCGCCTGCACGGCCGGCGCCTCGATCAGGCGCGCGCCGGTGGCCGAGGTCATCACCGGGTCGAGCACCACGTGCGGCAGCGCATGGCGGTCGATGGCCTGCGCCACCGTGTGCACCAGCTCGGGCGAATGCAGCATGCCGATCTTCACCGCGTGCACGCCGATGTCGCTGGCCACGGCGTCGATCTGCGCCGCCAGAAAGTCGGATGGCGCGGCATGGATGCCGGCCACGCCCAGCGTGTTCTGCGCCGTCAGCACGGTGATGGCGCTCATGCCGTAGGCGCCCAGCGCGGCGAAGGTTTTCAGATCGGCCTGGATGCCGGCGCCGCCGCCCGAATCGGAGCCGGCGATGGTCAGTACGCGAAGGTATTCCTGGCTGTGGTCGAGCTTCTTCATGGTCAAAATGGCCTCCAGCGCCCGTCACACAAGCGCGAGCAGCTATGTTAAAAGAGCAACCGGCAGCGCTGCCCTGACCTGCCGCATCGTGACACAACGCGCTCACGCCGTCACGTGCAGCGACGGGTGCGGCCACGCCGGCACCGGCAGGCGCGGTGCGGCGCGGCCGGCCTGCAGTGCCACCTGCCACGCGGGCAGGGTCTGCGCCGGGTCGTCGCCCAGCCCGCGCACCACGCACACGCCGCTGGCGCCGCTTTGGGCCGCCTGCGCGGCCTGGGCATGGTCCAGGATGCCGCCGATGGCGACCACCGGCACGCCGGCCATGTGCACCCACCAGGCCAGGTTGTCCAGCCCCTGCGGCACCCAGGGCATGGCCTTGGTCAGCGTGGGCCACACCGGGCCGCACGCCACATACCAGGGGCTGAGGCTGCGGGCGCGTGCCAGCTCCCACAGGCTGTGGCTGCTGATGCCCAGCGGCAGCAGCGTGGCAGCCAGTTCGGCGCGGCCGGCGTCGCCCAGGGCGAGCAGGTCTTCCTGCCCTAGATGGATCGCCAGGCCTTGCCGGTTGCCCGCGGCCACCTTGGCGGCCAGCCGCCAGTGATCATTGACCACCAGCGTGGCGCCCGCCCCGCGGCACGCGGCGAGCGATTGCGCGATGGATTCACGCAGCGCGGCGTGCCAGGCGGCGTCGGGGGCGTCGGGCGTCTTGATGCGCAATTGCACCGTCTGCACACCCGCTTGCACCACCTGCTGCACGCGCTCGGCGCTGTCGACGATGGCGTACAGGCCGATGTCGGCGTTTTCAGATGAAATCGGTCTGCAGCGCGCGTCCATCAATCGCAAGCAGCTATCAAAATCAAAGCTCTCAGACCAGGACATGAAGGGTATCAGCGCCGGCTCGGTGGCAAAGCCCGCGCGCGCCGCCACCGGGCCCGCGCCCTGCCCGGCCGCATAGCCGTGGCGCAGCGCGTGCGTGGTGGCCATCTTGGCCAGCACCAGCGCGTCGGCGAGCACGAAGCCGCGCGCCAGCGCGCACGCCGCGCTGGTGGCAAAGGTGCAGCCGGTGCCGTGCGTCTGCGGTGTGTCGATGCGTGGCAGCGCCAGCCAGCCGTTGGCGTGTGGGGTGTCGATCCAGTCGAGCGACCAGCCGGGTGCATCGGCGCTGTCGCCGCCGGTGAGGGCGACGGCCTGGGCGCCGGTGGCGCGCAGGGCGGCTGAAAGCGTGGGGATGGCGGTGCGGGAGGGTGGCGATGACGGCTCGCCCCTCACCCCAACCCTCTCCCCAGAGGGGCGAGGGAGAAAATCACCCGTGCTGCCGGCGGCGTCATGCCGGCCCGAACCGCCTGCTGGTGTGTGCGCCAAGCGCTGGCTGCTCCCAGGCGCCTGCGCCGTCTTGCTCCCTCGCCCCTCTGGGGAGAGGGCTGGGGTGAGGGGCCGCGCCGCATCCTGCCGCAAGGCCACGATCAACCGCCTTGCCTCGCGCCCATTTGGCGTGACCACAGTCGCGCGCGGCAGCAACAGTTCGACATAGGCGCGCAGCACCGCCTCATCGGCGAACGCCGCGCCGGTACTGGCGCCCAGCACCGGGTCCACCACCAGCGCCACGCGGGGATCGCGCGCGCGCAGGCGGTCGATCCAGCGCGCCACCACCGCCACGTTCTCGGCGCTGCCCAGCAGCCCGGTCTTGACGGCAGCGGGCGGCATGTCGTCGGCCAGCGCGGCCAGCTGCGCGTCGAGCAGTTCGGGCGACACGGGCTCGACGCGCGCCACGCCCACCGAGTTTTGCGCCGTGACCGCCGCGACCACCGGGCACAGGTGCACACCGAAGGCCTCGGCCGCGCGCTGGTCGGCACTCAGGCCCGCGCCGCCGCCCGAATCGTTGCCGGCGATGCTCCAGATAATCGGTTTAGCTACGGATTCAGGAGCTGCTGGCGCAAGCAGATCGAGCGCTGAGGGCATATTCAATTGATGAGAAACGGATTGCCAGTGACCGGCGTCGTCGCCACCGCGAAGTCCTGCTTGGCCATCACGCCGGCCCGGTAGGCCGTGCGCCCCGCCTCGATGGCCTGGCGGAACGCTCCTGCCATGCGCACCGGGTCGCTGGCCTGGCTGACGGCGCTGTTGAGCAGCACCGCGTCGTAACCCATCTCCATCGCCTGCGCGGCGTGGCTGGGCGCGCCGATGCCGGCGTCGATGATCAGCGGCACATCGGGCAGGCGCTCGCGCAGCAGCCGCAGCGCGAAGGGGTTGACCAGGCCCTGCCCCGAGCCGATGGGCGCGCCCCAGGGCATCAGCAGCGGGCAGCCGGCATCGAGCAGGCGCTTGCACGTCACCAGGTCGTCGGTGCAGTACGGGAACACGGTGAAGCCGTCCCTGGCGAGCTGGCGCGCGGCCTCGACCAGTTCCACCGGGTCGGGCTGCAGCGTGTATTCGTCGCCCACCACCTCCAGCTTCACCCAGGGCGTGTCGTACAGCTCGCGCGCCATGTGGGCCAGCTGCACCGCCTCGCGCGCCGTCGTGCAGCCGGCGGTGTTGGGCAGCAGCCGCGCGCCGTGCGTGGCCATCGCCGCACGGATGATCTCGACAAAGCTGTTGTCGCCCGCGGCGGCCAGCTGGCGCTTCAGCCCTACGGTGACGATCTGCGCGCCCGAGGCGGCGATCGCATCGGCCAGCACCTGCGGCGAAGGGTAGCCGGCGGTGCCAAGGAGGAAGCGGCTGGCGAGGGTCACGTCACCCACCATCCACGAATCGGCCGCAGCACCCTTGTTCATCACATCACTCATGGTTCCACTTTCTCACCACAACCTGCGCGTCGGTCTGCTGCGCCCACTCATCCACCCACGATCGGTTGAAACAGCAGCACGGTGTCACCTTCCGCCAGAACCCGGTCACGCGCCGTGCGCGCCACAAAGGCGCCATTGACCGCCGTGCTGACCGCCTGCGGTGCATGGCCCAGCGCGGCCACCAGCTCCGCCAGTGTGGTGCCGGCCGGCACATGCTTCGGCTGGTCATCCAGCTGAATCGTGACGCCCTTGGCCGATGCCTCGACCGGAGCACTCGTGCTTTTATCAAACGATTTCATGCCGCAACCCCCGTCTATACTGCGCTGGAAGCTTCGATTTCAGGAGCAACCTCTTCCGCTGCACACCAACCCGTCTGCCGCAGCGCCTGCTCCACCAGCGCTGGCGCCAGCAGCCAGCCGTGGCGGAACAAGCCGTTGATGGTGAGCTTGCGGCCCTGCCAGTCGACCAAAGGATTGTTGTCGGGCAGCGCGGGGCGCAGGTTGACGTCCATCTTCAGGATGCGCGCCTCGGCCAGCGCCGGCACCACGCTGTGCGCGGCGGCCAGCAGTTCGACCGCGCTGCGCAGGCTGACGGGCGAGCGGTCTTCGCTCTCGATCTCGCTGGCACCGACCAGCACGTCGCGCGCCGTGCGCGGCACGACGTAGACGCGGTGGCGCGGATGCAGCAGCCGCACCGGGCGCGTGAGGCCATGGCCGGGGCAGTCGAGCCAGATCACTTCGCCGCGGACGCCGCGGACGGCTGAGGCGTCGCATGGCGAGGCGATCGACTCCCTCCCCGCTGGGGAGGGTTGGGGTGGGGGCTGACCGGGCTTCCACCTCAACAGTGACCGGCCCCTCACCCCGACCCTCTCCCCAGAGGGGCGAGGGAGAAACAGCCGACTCACGGATGTCCTCTTTGGCTCCCTCTTCCGCCTGCGGGAGAGGGCTGGGGTGAGGGTGCGCCGCCTTGGCCCCCACGCCGCGCACATCGATCACCACATCGAAGGCCAGTACGCGCCCATCGGCCAGGCGCAGCGTGCCGCCGCCCTCGCCCCCATCAACGGCGAGCACGCGGGTGCCCCAATGCCAATCGACATCCTTCGCGCCATCGTGCAGCGCCGCCATCGCGGCCACGGTGTCGATCTGCCCTCGCCCGGCAGCAGCCAAGCGTGCGCGGGGCCTTGCACCGATGGCTCCAGCGCGCGCAGCGCTGCCAGGTCGAGCGGCTGCACGCCCTCGCGCGGGCTGGCCGCTTGCCACTCGGGCGTGGCGGTGGCCGCCTTCAGCCGGTCCAGCACGCGCTGCGCGGCACCCAGGTCGGCGCGGTGCGCCAGCATCAGGCTGCCTTCGGCCCTGACCAGTTCCGGGCGCCCCAGTTGCGCGGCGATCTGCCGCCACAAGGCAATCGAGCGCCAGCCCAGCGCAGCCACGGCGGGCTCGGCGTTGTCCAGTTCGGACAGCGGGCTGAGCATGCCCGCCGCCGTGAACGCCGCCGCCGTGGGCACGTAGGGATCGGGCGCCTGGCTGCGCGCGACGGGCTGCGCGCTGCTCGACGGGTCGAACACGCTGACGCGATGCCCCGCCCGGGACAACTGCCAAGCCAGCAGCCGACCCAGCAGGCCGGCACCGGCGATGCCCATGTGCAAGGCTTTGCTCATGAATAGCTACTTCTCTTATAGCTGCTTGCGCTAGATAGATAAGGCTGGAGGCCTGTTTCTTCCATCGAGCTTATCTTGGCTGAAGTGCGCTTCGCCAGATCAAGCCTTGTTGATCGGGATGTAAACTCCCCACCCTTCGCCGCAAACTCCTTCGACTTCTCGTCCATCCCGCGCTGCAGCGCCTCCTGCTCGCTCACACCCAGGTTCGCGGCGTAGTCGCGCACGTCCTGCGTGATCTTCATCGAGCAGAACTTCGGCCCGCACATGCTGCAGAAGTGCGCGGTCTTGCTGCTGTCCTTGGGCAGCGTCTCGTCGTGGAAGTCGCGCGCCGTGTCCGGGTCCAGGCCCAGGTTGAACTGGTCTTCCCAGCGGAATTCGAAGCGCGCCTTGCTGATCGCGTCGTCGCGCGCGCGGGCGCTGGGGTGGCCCTTGGCGACGTCGGCGGCGTGGGCGGCGATCTTGTAGGCGATGATGCCCTGCTTGACGTCGTCGCGATCCGGCAGGCCCAGGTGCTCCTTGGGCGTGACGTAGCACAGCATCGACGTGCCCATCCAGCCGATCATGGCGGCGCCGATGGCGCTGGCGATGTGGTCGTAGCCGGGCGCGATGTCGATGGTGAGCGGGCCCAGGGTGTAGAACGGCGCCTCGTGGCAGTGCTTGAGCTGCTCCGTCATGTTCTCCTGGATCATGTGCATGGGCACGTGGCCGGGGCCTTCAATCATGGTCTGCACGTCGTGCTTCCAGGCGATCTGCGTCAGCTCGCCCAGCGTGCGCAGTTCGGCGAACTGGGCCTCGTCATTCGCGTCCGATGCGCAGCCGGGCCGCAGGCCGTCGCCGAGACTGAAGCTCACGTCATACGCCTTCATGATCTCGCAGATCTCCTCGAAGTGCGTGTAGAGGAAGCTCTCCTGGTGGTGCGCGATGCACCACTTGGCCATGATCGAGCCGCCGCGGCTGACGATGCCCGTCACACGGTCGGCCGTCAGGTGGATGAACGGCAGGCGCACGCCGGCGTGGATGGTGAAGTAGTCCACGCCCTGCTCGGCCTGCTCGATCAGCGTATCGCGGAAGATCGCCCAGTTCAGGTCTTCGGCAATGCCGCCCACCTTCTCCAGCGCCTGGTAGATCGGCACGGTGCCGATCGGCACGGGCGAGTTGCGGATGATCCAGTCGCGTGTGGTGTGGATGTACTTGCCGGTTGAAAGGTCCATCACCGTGTCGCCGCCCCAGCGGATCGACCACACCAGCTTCTCAACCTCTTCCTCGATACTGCTGGTGACGGCCGAGTTGCCAATGTTGGCATTGATCTTCACGCGGAAGTTGCGGCCGATGATCATCGGCTCGATCTCCGGGTGGTTGATGTTGGCCGGAATGATGGCGCGGCCACGCGCCACTTCATCGCGCACGAATTCGGGCGTGATGACCTCGGGCATCACGGCGCCCATGGGGTTGCCGCGGCGGCGCGCCTCGCGCTTCGGGTCGCCCAGGTGCTCGCGTGCCCACTCCAGCCGGCCGTTTTCGCGCAGGGCGATGTATTCCATCTCGGGCGTGACGATGCCTTGGCGCGCGTAGTGCATCTGCGTGACGTTGGCGCCAGCCTTGGCGCGACGCGGCTGGCGCTGCAGGCCGGCGGCTTCGCGCCGCAGTTGCTCGATGCGTTCGCTGTCGCGCGCATCGTGCTTGCCGCCGTCGTCCAGGATGTGCGCCAGCCGGCCTTCGTAGCTTTCCGTATCGCCGCGCTCGTCGATCCATGCCTGCCGCAGTGCCGGCAAGCCGCGCCGCACGTCGATGGCGGCCTGCGGATCGGTGTAGGGCCCCGAGGTGTCGTACACGCTGGCCTGAGCACCATTGGTCAGGCGGATGTCGCGCACCGGCACGCGGATGTCCGGCCGCGTGCCTTCGAGATACGTCTTGGTCGAGGCGGGAAACGGCTCGCGCGTGAGCGTGAGCAACTGGGCGAATTTATCGGGGGCGTTCATCGGCAGTCTCCTGTGGCGTCTGTATGCAAAGACTCCGGGCTGCCTGTTGCGCATTCGGCCTCATGCCGAGGTGATGCGCTGAAGGTGCTGCTCTTCCTTACGCCGGTGCTAACCGGATCAAGTTGACGGGTTCGGCTGCGGTCAGCCATCTCAGCTCGCGTGTGCGGGCACCCCGGAGTGTGTTGCCCATAATAGCGCGAAAAGGAGATTCGACATGACCGCTTTTCGCCCTGCCCTTGCTGCGGCCTTGACTGCATTGCTGCTTGCTGCCTGTGCAACCGATGGCCGCACGCCCTACTCCTACAGTGGCACGCTAGGCGATGCGCAACGCGACGCCACGCAAGCCTTGCGTGGCCATCCGCAGGCGCGCACCATCTATCGCGAAGGCCCCGTCACGGGGCGCGAAGGCGATCTCTCGCCCGAAGAATCGGCGCGCCAGGAAGCCATCACCTACTGTTCCAGCGTTGCCATGTCCGCACGCACACTCGATGTGCGCAAGGAACGCCTGCCAGCGCGCGGCGGCCTGCAGGGCCGCGCCAATCTGGCCACCGAATACGAACGCGTGGCCCTCACCTTCGTCTGCGAACGCGGCCAGCCTTGAACGCACGCCAAGAAATTTTTCAGCGCGCTCGAATGCCGTGAAATTCGGGCTATAATGCAAGGCTATTCCCCGATAGCTCAGTCGGTAGAGCGACGGACTGTTAATCCGCAGGTCCCTGGTTCGAGCCCAGGTCGGGGAGCCACATAAGGCAAGGAAAGCCCGCTATGCAAACGCTAGCGGGCTTTTTCTTTGGGCCTCGCCGTTGCCGTATGGTTGCCGTTTGCAGTCGGGTAGGGCGGCCTGGATGCGGCCCTGCGGCGTTACAAATTGGCCGAACCGCCGGCGATGCTGGGTTCAGTCCACGTACTTGATGACCTGGTAGCGAACCTTCTTGTTGTTCAGGGCGTACATCATCCCGCCGATCGGCATCACGCCGCCAAAGCTGCTTTCGCTGGCCATCTGGATCGCGGCATGCCCGCCCTGCTTCTTCACCTCGCTGGCGACGGCGCTGCGCAGGATGTCGTTGTCGCCCCACCCCTCCCCGACTTCGGCCTCGGCCACCCCGATGATGGTGTACTTGCGGGGCGGCGCGCCATTCGCCCAGAAATCCACCCCGTCGGCTACTACCTTTGAGCCGCCCTGTCCCTCGTGCAGGTTGTTCTTGCCTTCATAGGCTTGATAGTTCACCGTGGCGCATCCGGCGAGGACGGCGGCGAGCAATAGCACGACAAGCTTCTTCATGACACTTCCTCCGGGTAGTTGTGTGCGCGCAATCGTAACCGCGAGTGACGCCAGCCCGGGGTTTCGCGCAAATCGCCCGGTTTCCGTATCCAGCATGGCCCACTACGGGCATGCTTTCGATCGCCGACCACGCCTGCATCCTTGACGCCGCCACGCCGCACATAGTCATCGAGCGCGGCGTGCGCCTGCTTCACATCTGGAAGCTGGCCGAAACCGATGCCGAGCATTGCGCGATCCTGCTCGACCACCTGAACCCGCCGCCGGGCGCGCGCATCCTGGACGCCGGCTGTGGCGTGGGCGAAGTGGCGCGCCTGATGCGCGAGCAGCGGCCCGACCTGCATTTCACGCTGCTGAACATCAGCCAGGCCCAGCTTGACCTGGCGCCGGCTGGCATGCCCCAGCTGCTGGCCAGCTTCGACGACATCCCGACGCCGGATGAGTCGTTCGATGCCGTGATGTTCAACCACGCCATCTGCCACGCCGCCGACTGGCTCACCACATTCCGGGAAGCCGCGCGCGTGCTTCGTCCGGGCGGCCGGGTGCTGATCTACGACATGGAGCGCCAGCACGGCGACAACCACCTGCTGGCCCACCACACCCACTCGACGGCCTGGCCATGGCAGCAGACGCGCGACACCGCAGCCCTGGCCGGGCTCGACCTCGTGGGCGTATGGTTCCCCGAGCCGGTCGACACCCCGCTTCTTCGCTTGATGGGCGACGAGGCTTTCTACACCACCGTTTTCAACGGCGTGCGGCCCATGGTGATGGTGCTGGCGCGCGACGACTCTACGAACCAAGGAGCGCAACCATGAGCCGACGGGCAAACCTCAGCTTTCTCACTGGCCTGATCGACGGCGGCCTCAAGGGCTACCACCTGGGCCGGCAGATTCAGCAGAATCAGGCCGCCGACGCGGCGCTATCCGCCAAGCCCGAGCAATCGCAGGGCTACACCGCCGAGGACGGCAAGCGCATCGAGGCGCTGGCCAACGCCAAGGACGCCGAGGGCCAGCCGCTGTACACCATCGGCACCGACGACGCCGGCAATTACACCGCGACGCCGAACCTGGCCGGCGGTGGCATGCAGGGCGCCGGCATCCTGCCCAGCCAGGTCGTGCAGCGCCAGACCGTCACCGACTTCATGGGCACCCGCCATGCCGGCGAGCTGTCCGAGCGTGAGGTGTCCGGCCTGCGCGCGCGCAAGCTGATCGAGGCAGGCGCCATGAGCGACCCGCTGCGCGCTGCCGCGGCCGGCGTGCAACTGGACCAGGCCGAGCGCCTTCGGGCCAAGGAGGATCGAGAGGAAGCCGACCGCCAGCGCCTGGCTGCCGCCGTGCGTGCAGACCGCGGCGGGATGCCCAGCAGCGCCACCGCAGGCGCCCCGGCCGCGAGCACCTTCACGCCGGGCGGCCCTTGCCAGGCGCCGCAGTCGGCGGCGCTGCCCAGCCAGGCCCTGCCAGCCAAGGGGTGCAAGACAGCGCCCTGACCAACTATCTGCAAACCAGCACGCCGCGGGTGGTCGACGAGTTGCTGCGGCAGGAAAGATTGACCAGGCCAAGGCCTATCAGACCTTCATCGACACGGAACAGGGCCGCAAGTACGCCCAAGCCTGGACCGACGGCGTGCGCCGCTTCTCGTTCGGCGACACCAATGGCGCGCTCAAGTCCTTCGAAGGTTTGTACAACAGCCAGCTGGCGCGTGATGGTCAGAGCGTGCGCCTGACGCCGGGCAAGGAAGCCGGCGCCATGGTGGTGACGATGTTCGGCCCGAAGGGCGAGGAGCTGGGCGCCCAAACGCTCAAGACCGACGACTTGCTGTCCCAGGCCGCGATCTACATGGCGCCGCATGAGGCGGTGAAGCACTTCGCCGAGCGCAACGCCAAGCGCGAGGACAGCGCCGCACTGCTGGAACGCCAGACCACGCTCGAAACCCAGCGCCAGGATGGCCGCGCCGCTGCTGATGATCGCCGCGATGCCCGCACAGACCGGCAGATCGCCGCCGCCGATGCCCGCGCGCAGCGCACCATCGACGCCGCCGACCAGCGCCTGACCCGCACGCTCGACGCGAAGGGCAACCCGAACGCCAAGCCCCTGACTGTCACCCAGCAGCGCACAAACCTGGAAATCGACGCCGCGCGCGAGTACATCAGCGGCATGGACCCAGACGAAATCCGCCGGCGCACCGCCAAGACCACGAACACCGGCCGCGAGAACCCGGACTATGACCCCGCCCTGGCGCGCCAGGCTGGACTGGCTGCGCGCCGCAAGATCGGCGAGGACGATCAGTTCGACGGCGCCCAGCGCCCGCCGCCCAAGTCGCCGGCCGAGCTGCGCAAGGAAGTCACCGCCCGCTTCAACACCGACCGGACGATGAACAAATACCGGCTGGGCAAGGACACCGACAAGGGCACGGAAGTGCTCGACGCGCGCGGCAAGCTCGTGGGCTACTACCGCTGATCGGGGGCGCCATGGGATTCACCCCGCTTGCCGAGATCGAGGACGCCGACACCGCCACGGCGGCGGCGGTCGCAGCAGACCCCGAGCGCCGCGGCTTCGTGCCGCTGGCCGAGGCACAGGCAGCCGCGCCGTCCGCCACCGAGCCCGCACAGGGCTTCGTGCCGCTGGCGCAGGCCGAGCCCCAGCCCGCCGAGCCGGACAAACCATCGCCCGCCACCGCTGGCGTGCTGCGCACCGTCCTGCTGAATAACCCGCTGACGGCCATCGGGGAGGCGGGGCTGAACCTGCTGTCGATGGGCGCAGCCCAGCCGATCGCCGGGTGGGCGGGCCTGGCCACCGAGGCAGCGCACCAGGTCGGACTGACCGACAAGCGCGGCGCCGACGTGGTGCAGTCGGTCGGCGAGGCGCTGACCTACCAGCCGCGTGGCGAGATGGGCCAGCAGGCCGCCGGCATCGTCGCCTATCCGTTCGAGAAGCTGGCGCAGGGCGCCGGTTGGGTCGGCAACAAGACCCTGGACGCCACCGGCAGCCCACTGGCCGCCACGGCGGTCGATACCACGATTCAGGCGCTGCCGATGGCGCTGCCCGGGCTGGTGGGCAAGCGGGGTGGGCGCCCAGCTGCACGGCCGGCACCCGAGGCCCCCACCAGCTACCAAACCTTTCGCCGCACACTGGAATCCGGCGGCCGGGCGACGGCCAAGAACCCGAGCAGCACGGCGCTGGGGCCGGACCAGTTCATCGAGGGCACATGGCTGCGCACCGTGGAGCAGGCGTCACCGGATTGGGCCAAGGGGCTGAACCGGGCTGAACTGCTGGAACTGCGCACCGACCCCGCCAAGTCGGCGCAGATGGCGCGCGTACTGGACGCGAACAACGCCGCCGCGCTGCGCTCGCAGGGCGTCGAAGTCAACAACCACACCCTGTACGCGGCGCACCACTTCGGGCCTCATGCTGCCATCCGCATGGCGCAGGCGGCGCCCGACACGCCCATGGCGTCGATCCTCAGCAAGCAGCAGATGGCGGCCAACCGCTACCTGAAGGGCAGGACCGTCGCCGACACCCTGGCCCATTGGGATCGCCGAGCCGGTGTTCCGGTGCAGGCGGTGCAGGCCGGCCAGCGCAGCGGTTTCGTGCCGATCGATGAGGCTCAGCCGCTGGCCACCCAGCCGCGCACGCCGCGCGTGGCCGATGCGGTCATGGATGGCCCCGACGCGCTGCCGCCTGCCGCGCTGGCGCCCGACGCCGTGCTGCCGGATGCGCCGCCCGCAGTGGACCCACTGCCCGCCAAGCTGACACCCGAGCAGCGCGGCGTGGACGTGATCGCACGCAACCTGGCCGACAGCATCGACGCTGCCACGCCCGAGCCCATGCAGCGGGTCGATAGCTACCGCGGCGAGGCCGCCCGCGTGCGCGCCGCTGCCGACGAGATGGACGCCCGGGGCGTGCCCGACGTGGCCACCGCCTACCGCGCCGCCGCTGATGCGCTGGAGCAGCGCGCCACGCTGGTGGCCGACGGCGTGCACGACGGCATCACCGCCACCTCGCACGTCCAGCTGCTGGACAGCAACCCGCGCTACGCGGAACTGATGCGCCAGGACGGCATGACGCCGAAGCTGGCGCGCCAGCTGCTGGCCGAGGAAACCGCTGGCCCGCGCTCGCCGGCCGGCACGATGCTGCCCGACGACCCGACCATCAGCGAACGTGCACGCCGTACCGACTCGGGCTCCTGGGTCGCGCAGGACCGGCTGGGCAACGACCTGCCCGGCTCACCCCAGTTCGACAACCCCGGCGCCGCCGCCCGCTGGGGCAAGCTGAAAGGGCTGGGGCTCGATGAACAGGCCGACGCGCTGGTGCGCCAGCCGGCGCGCGCCGCCCCGGCGGCCAGGCCCGGGCCATGCGCCTGGCCGAGATCGACAACCAGCTGACCCGTCTTGAGCAGGCGCTCGACCCCGAAGGCGTGGGGCTGGCGCGCACCACGCAAGGAGCAGACCATGCCATCCCGCCGCGAGTTGAACATCTGGCGCGACATCAAGAAGCGCTGCTACATCCCGACCAGCAAGTACTATCGCCACTACGGGGCCAAGGGCGTGACGATGTGCCCGCAATGGCGGGCGAGCTTCGCCCAGTTCCTGCGCGACATGGGGCCGGCGCCCAGCCCAGACCATTGGCTGGTGCGCAAGGACACGGCGGGCGACTACTGCCCGACGAACTGCGAATGGGCGCCGCCCAGCCGGCAGATGGCGCGGCGCAACTGCGCCAGGCTGGTGCAGGTGGATGGGCAGACGATGCTGCTGTCCGAGGCCGCGCGCTTGCCGGGGATGCCGTCGCGGGCGACCATCAAGCGCCGGCTGGCCAAGGGCTGCCGCTGCGCAATCCACCCGCCACGCCCTGAACGATGGCGAGGTGCTGCCGCGCGATGGCACCGTCAACATGGGACCGGGCGCGAATTACGTCGGCCTGATCGATGACAGTCCGACGCGTGCCGGCGTGCCCGGCAGCGGCCTGGTCGACGCCGGCAGCGGTGGCGGAAAGCGAGCGAAGCCGATCCGGCGCGAGGACATTCTGATCCCCTTCGCCAAGGCGCTGGACACCAATATCTACACCGGCCGCGTCAAGGGCAAGAAAACCCTCGGCACCTTCAAGACCGACACCGAAACCGTGCGCGTGAAGCGTCACGCTGACCTTGAGGTGGCCGCGCACGAGATCGCGCACCTGATCGATGGGCGCGTGCCCAAGGTGCGCCAGGCGTGGCTGAAAGGCCCCGAGGCCAAGGCCATCAACAAGGAGCTGCGCGCGATCAGCTACGACAACGGCAAGGTTTTCGAGGGCTTCGCCGAGTACGTGCGCCTGTACCTGACCCAGCCCGACGCCGCCATGGCCAAGGCGCCCACCTTCTCGCGCTGGTTCGACGACTTCGTGCAGACGCACAAGTACGGCCCGGCCATCAAGAAGGCGCAGCGCGAAATGGGCGACTGGTTCGCACAGGACGCGCTCGACCGCGCCCGCAGCAAGATCGGCATGCACCGCCCGCTGTCGGACGCCATGGACACTCGCCGGGACGCCTTCCGGCAAGCCGTCTTTGACGACCTGCACGGCGTCTACCGCATGGAGCGCGAGCTGTCGGGCGGCAAGATCGCCCCGGTTGGCCCCTACGAATCGGCCCGGCTGGCGCGGGCGTCGGCCAGCATCGCCGACGGTTCGTTGCGCTTCGGCGCGCCGGTGAAGAACGCCGACGGCTCGTTCTCCTGGAAAGGCCAGGGGTTGGAGGACATCCTGAAGCCCATCGCCGGCAGCCTGGACGACGGCCTGCTGTACTTCGTCGGCAAGTCGGCGGATGAGCTGATGAAGCAGGGCCGGGAGCACCTGTTCACGCGCGGCGAGATCGACGCCATGCTGCGCCTGAAGCGCCCGGAGTACGACAAGGCGTTCGCCGAGTACCAGAAGTGGAACAGCGGCATCCTGGACTTCGCCGAGGCGCAGGGCGTCATCAACCCCGAGGCGCGCGCGCAGTGGCAGCGCACCCAATACATGCCGTTCCACCGCATCGGCCAGCCTGGCCAGGGCCGCGCCAAGCCGGGCGACTGGTCGGGCGTGAAGGCGCTCACCGGCGGCACCGAGAACCTGCGCGACATCCTCAGCAACATGACCGCCAACGCCGCCATGCTGATCGACAAGGCGGTGAAGAACGAGGCGCGGGTGAAGATCGCCAACCTGGCCGAGAAGGAAGGCGCTGGCGGTGGCCGCTTCATGACCCGCATCCCGCCCGAGTCGCGGCCGGTGCACGTCACCAAGGACGCCATGATCGACGGCATGGCCAAGGCCATGGGGCTGGACAAGGCCGACCCGCAGGCCAAGGCGCTGATCGACGGCCTGCGCCAGACGCTGGATGATGCGCCCGGCCTGATCGACGTGCTGCAAACCAACATCCCGCCGGCCGGCAGCAACGTGGTGGCCGTGCTCAGGAACGGCAAGCCGACCTGGTACGAGGTCGGCGATCCGATCCTGCTGCGCGCGCTGGAAAGCATCGACCGCAAGGCCATGCCCACGGTGATGAAGTGGCTGAGCCTGCCCAAGCGCGTGGGTCAGACCACGATCACGCTGACGCCCGACTTCATGATGGCCAACATCGCGCGCGACACGATACAGGCCGGCGTGATGAGCCGCGCCGGCTTCCGGCCCGTGGTGGACAGCATCCGCGGCATGAAGATACGCCTGACCAATGACCCGGTTTACAAGGACTTCATCGCCAACGGTGGCGGCCTGTCCTCGATCTACCTGGATGAGGGGCGCTTTCGGGCCAAGCTGGAGAAGTTCTACGCCGGCAAGGGCATCGACCATCGCACGGTGCTGAACACCCCTGACAAGGTGCTCGGCTTCGTTGAAACGCTGGCAGACGCCTTCGAGTCCAGCACCCGCCTGGGCGAGTACAGCCGCGCGATCAAGGCCGGCGAGCACCCGCGCCACGCCGCCTACCTGGGGCGCGAGGTCAGCGCGGACTTTGCCATGCGCGGCGACAGCCAGGCGCTGGGCTTCCTGACCGACACGGTGATGTTCCTGCGCCCGGCGCTCACGTCGTTCGACCGCCTTGGCCGCGGCCTGGCACACGATCCGAACCGCGCCGCCATCGCCACCAAGGCCGGTGTTCTGTCGCTGATGAGTTCGGCGCTGTACCTGCTCAACCGGGACAACCCCAAGTACCAGGACCTGCCCGACTGGGACAAGGACGGGCATTGGCATTTCTTTGTCGGTGACCAGCATTTCCGCTACCCCAAGATTTGGGAGATCGGCGCCATGTCCTCCCTCGCCGAGCGCACGACGGCGGCGATCGTGGACGCCGACCCGCAAGGCACTGGCGGCCACTTCGCCCGCATCCTGGGCGCGACCTTCAACCTGAACTACACCCCGCAGATCATCGCGCCGCTGGTGGAGCAGGCCACCAACCGCAGCGGCTTCACCAAGGCGCCCATCGAGACGCCGGGCATGGAGAACATGCAGCCGTTCATGCGCGCCAAGCCGCACACCAGCGAAACCCTTCGCGCGCTCGGCATGGCCACGGCCGAACTGCCCGAGTGGGCGCAGGTGAACCCGGCGCGCACCGAGGCCCTGTTGCGCGGCTACTTCAACACCTGGGCGATGTACGGGCTGCAACTGAGCGACGAGGCGTTCTTTGGCGACAAGCTGCCGACCAAGCGCCTGGACGAATTGCCGGTGCTGCGCCGCTTCTACGCCGACGAGCCGGCCCGGCGCACCCGGTACGAAACCGAGTTCTACGACATGCTGAACGAGGCGCAGCGCCTGCGCGGCACCCTGCGCGAACTCGATCGGCTGGGAGAAAAGCCGCTGGCCGACGCCAAGGAAAGGCACCCCATGGCCGAGGAAGCCTCGCCGCTGGAGGCCGCCGGCAAGGAGCTGGCCGGCATCAACAAGGAAATGCGCGACGTGCGCCGCTCCGACGCACTGTCGCCCGACGAGAAGCGCCAGAAGCTCGATGACCTGATCCGCCAGCGCAATGCGCACCTGAAGGCCACGGTGGAGGCCGCCCGCAAAGCCCAGAAGGCAAGAAAGGAAGAAACCCCATGAGCAAGTTCGTCACCTACGCGCACCAGGCCATGGCCGCGTGCGGCTTCGCCGTGCTGTCGCCGGAAGTCGCGGCCACCGTGCGGCCGGACCTGTTTCACAGCGGCATGGAGGCCAGCGGCTCGCTCGGCGAGGCCAACCAGCACCGGCACTTCCACGGCATGCGCGGCGTCACCCGCCTGCAAGCCGAGCTGGCCGGCCTGGCGCATCCCACCGTCACCGTCATCACGCGCAGCATGGATGACCTGGAGCGCCGCATCCAGCAGGTGACGGGCTTCAAGGTGCTTAGCATCGGGCCTGAGCCGGTGGCAGTGCCCAAGGCCGCGCCCCATCCGACGACGATTGCTGCCGAAAATCTGGCCGTAGCGCGCATGGCCAAGCTGCGCGCGCTGGCGGCGCAGGAACTGCCGTCCTACGGCTGCACGCTGCGCACGGAGATCACCCGGGCGCGGCAGGAGCTGGCGCGGCTGGGTGAGGCGGACGGCGTGGGGTTTGTGCCGGCGTGGAGGGGTCGGGTGGAATCGTCCTCCTGAGAAAACCTGAGATTCCGGACGGCGGCAGGCGAATCGTCCTGTTAAGGAAAGTCATGGTTTGCCGCCGCCGGGGTGATTCGTCCGGTTGAAAAAGTTGAGATTCACGGTCCGGGCGGACGAATCGTTTCGGGGCGTTGAACCACAAGGGCGGGTCGGGGAAGGCGGTGCACTTTGTGCGCCGTGGCGGCGAGAGATACCCGGGATTCCGGGTATCTGAATACTAAGGTTCTACTACGGTCAGCGCGATCGGGGCGGACGAATCAGCGGCCCCGGAACGTCAAGGTTCTGACAAGGGTACGGGCGCTAGGGCGGACGATTCTGCACCCATGAAAAAGCCCGCCGGGTGGCGGGCCTGGGGCTCGTGCTGATGATGGTCAGGCTGCTGCGGCCTGTTCCCGCACACTGACCAGCACATGCTCATGTGCGCGCCGCCACACCTGTTCTGGCTCCATGTCGGGATGCTCAGCGGAAATGGCGTCGGCGCTGGCCCCCAGCCGATCGAGCATCGGCTGGTTGCTGGCGTATGCGATGCTGCCGCCTTCCGGTGTTGCCGCCCATGCCTTCAACTGATCGAGGCTCGATTTCCACGATCTAGCTGTGTTCTTCGCGGCAGCCTGCGCCGCGCGGATGTTGGCCCGCTCCAGATACTCGTTCGCATCGACGGCCAGGGCATCGATCGCGTCCAAGAGCCCTGCGCGCATGTTGGCGCCCATGGTCATTACGCCGGGCGATTCCACCAGCAGCACCTGCGCAATCGCGCTGATGCCACGCAGGCGTGAGGCCATGGAGGCGGCTTCGTGACTGTGCAAGTCCAGGTCGTTGTCGAGCCCACAGTCATGGTTCAGCTTCCATTCGCTGTGTAGGTCGAGGACGCCGACTTTGGCTTTGGTTGCTGCGGTTACAGTCTCGGTAGCCATTGATTCACCTCATTCGTGATTGATGGTCAGGGGCCAGTTGGTGCGTCACCACCTACTGGCCCCGCCTTTTGCCCCGCTCGATCCGCCGCGGGGCTTGGCGGTTTCCTCATCCGGCAGCCTGGCCCGGTCGATGCGCTCGCGCACCCATGGCCCGCCGCCCAACTTGTCCAACTTCGTGCGCTGCTTCTCGCTCATGCGCACCGACACAATCACCGTCGGCGACGACGCATCCAGTGGCGCGCGACCGCCGCGCCTGGTTTTCTTGTCTGTGTCGCTCGGTTCCGTCATGCTTATATCGTATGACGATTGATGATCTAGTGTCAAGCTATATCGTCATACGATAGATTCAGAAGGACGCTATTGCGTATCTGTATTCGATCGAATACAATACAGCCTATGAATTCCATCCGTCTGTTGCCCGAGTTCAGCCGTTGGCTCAGCGGATTGAGGGATCACACGGTGCGCATACGCTTGGCGCGCCGGCTGGAGAAGGCGCAGGCTGGCAACCTCGGCGACGTGGCCCCGGTGGGTGATGGCGTGATGGAAATGCGCGAGCACTTCGGCGCTGGCTGGCGCATGTACTACGTCCAGCGCGGCGCCGTGGTGATCGTGATGCTGGGCGGTGGCGACAAGTCCACCCAGCGCAAGGACATTGAAACGGCCAAGGAGCGGGCCGGAACGCTCGAAGGAGAGTGATGATGGTCAAGGTAGCCGACCTACCCGAATTCGACATGGCGCAGCATCTGGACAGTGATGAGGCCATTGCTGATTACCTGACGCTGGTGATCGAGGAAAACGACTCGGCCGCACTGGCGCAGGCGCTCGGAACGATCGCCCGGGCGCGTGGCATGAGCGAGATCGCCAGGGCGTCTGGCCTAGGTCGTGAGGCGCTGTACAAGGCACTGCGGGCCGACAGTCAGCCGCGCTTCGACACCATTTCGCGCGTGTGCCAGGCGCTCGGGGTCAAGCTGGTGGCTCAGCCTGTCGCAGCGCACTGAGGCGGCGCTTTCAGTGGAAACACCCGGGCGGCTGGTTCGCCTGGCCATCCGAGGTTTGTCCAAAGTGTGACCAAAGCGCCAGCGCAGCTATTCGGCAGCCTCCCGCATCCTCGCCCGCATCGTCCGCACCACGCGCGAGAAGCTTTCCCGGTTCATCCGCCGCACCGTGCCATTGCGCATCCGGTACACCAGCTCGCGGCTCTCCATGTCGAAAGGCTCGAAGCCCTCGACACCCAGGGGCAGCGCGTTGCGCACGAGGAAGAACCAGGCGCGCTTCGGTGGATCGTCGGGCCGGTTGGCCAGGTACTGACTCAGCCAGACGGCGACAGGCGAGTAATTGGTGCGGGTGGTCATGGTGGTGTGCTCCTTCAATGCTGGGCTGGTTCCAGCTCCTCAAGTTCCCATTGGCCGATCGTGCTGTCCAGTTGGTAGATGAGCGCGTGGGTTTCGCAGTAGGCGTCGTCAAGATGGCTGTCCAGCCGGTCAATGGCACGCCGCACGAACTGGGTGATCTGCACCGCGCGCGGGTGTGGTGAGCCGTCAGGCGTGGGCGGCAAGGTGCGCAACTCGTCCAGGCGCTCCAGGATCGCCTCAGAACCGACTTTGGCGATGCGAAGCTGGGCAGCCCCATCCGTCAGCTTCAAAACCGCCTGACGCGCCAGTACGACGGCCTGGTGAGCGCGCTCGCATCCCAGGGGATCGGTGCAGCTACTCATGGGCGCTTCCTCGCGGCTTTCTGGCCTTCCGGGGTGAGCCGGTACCTCATGTTGCGGGTGTTCCGCGGATCGCTGCGGCTGGCCTCGATGTGGCCGCGCGCGAGCAGCAGCGTCAGCGCCCAGTGGAAACTCGACCGGGTGGGCACGCCCACGGCCAACTGGCGGTAGGCCCACCACTCAGCCGGCGCCGTCGCCATCTTGCGCAGGACGTGATGCGTGGCCGATCCGACCTGCACGCTGCCGGGCGGCTTTGGGTTGAAGGCGGCCCTTCTCGCTTCCTGCGCCGTCGTCGCGCCGCCCGTCTGGGCAAGCTGGCGCAGCATCCAATCCATGCTCATGGGGTGCCTTTCAGAAAGGCATGACGTCGTCGGGCAGGTACCCGGCCGCTGCGGGTGCGCGCTGCGGTGGCGTGTCCTTGTCCTTGGCGACTGCCTGGCGCTTTCTGGTGACGTGGTACGGCGTGAGCACCGCATGCGCCTGCAGGTTCAGGCTGGGGCGCGCGTTGCCGGTGTTGTCCGTCCAGGTGCCTACGGTGAGCGCGCCTGAAACCGCAGTGCTGTCGCCATCGCCAAGCGCCATGAGCGCATCGCAGGCGGTGCGGCTGAACGCGATCACGTTGATGAACTGGCCTTCGCCCTGGCCATCGGCCGCGCGAATCTTGGCGGTGACGTAGGGCTGACCGGTCTTGCCGGTGCGCTGCTGGACCTGGCCGAACAGCTTGCCGGCGACGAGTGCATCGATCATGGGGTGGTTTCCTGGTTGGTGGTGGTCAGGGTTTCGCGGAACACGGCGGCCCAGGCTTTGGGCGAGCCTTCGGCCGTCCATTCGTAGCCGCGCCACATGGCAGCGGTCTGCATGGTCAGGTTGACGGACAGCGGCCACACGGCGCGCCAGGCGTCACGGTCCTGGCGGAACAGCAGCAGCGGGATGCCGCCGTGCCGTTCGGCCTGGGCGGCGGCCTGTGCCCACCAGCCGGCGATCAGGGCGCGGGAGGCGCGGGCATGGCGCTTCACCTCCACGCACCAGCCGGGCAGGCCTTCCAGGTCGGAATCCCCATCGTGCTGGCGCACGCGGCGGCGCACGTCGCAGCCGGTCAGTTCGGCCAGCAGGGCGGCAATCTCGCGCTCGCCCACCTTGCCTTTGGTGCGGCTCATGGCGCCCATGGATCGATCTCCTGTGCGGGGTAGGCGCGCTCGAAGTGCTCCAGCAGGGCAGCGTGGTGCTCGGGCGGGACTTCGGCGAGCTGGCGGCGCATCTCCTGGCGAGCGGCTGGCGAGTCGCCCCAGTGATCGCAAGCACGCATGGCGGCGGCTTGAAGTCGGCGCAAAACCGACCGGGGCGCACTCATTGCCCACCCCCTCTGCGCCTTCCTCTGCGCGCGCTTCCCCGTACCCCCTGCGAAGTCAGCGCAGTCAGCGCAGACACTTCGCCGGGTGCGTTGACTTCGAAGTCAGCGCAAGTCAGCGCAGTCAGCGCAATGGGCTGCGGCTCGGCAAACTCGCGGCCTTGCGGTGTAAGCTCCCATACCTCTTTCTGGTGCCGGTTTTCGGCGCTGCGCATCACGCGCACCAGTTGCCCGGCCCGCTCGGCACGGCGCAGCAAGTCGAACACGTCGGCGGGCTTGATACCCTCGGATAGCCCGGCTCGTTGCAAAGCAGCTTCGCGGCATGGGTGCGGCTTGTCGTTGCCGTGGTGACGTGCTCGCCACGCTCGGTGAATTCGGCAATCAGCCTCAGCAGGGCTTTGGTGTTCACGCGGTCGCTGATACCCTGCACCACTGGCGAAAGCGTCTGCACGGCCTGCGGTAAGCCCCCTCGGGCCATTCCAGCGCCAGCGGCGCGCGCATCTTGCCGTGGTTGCTCTTCTGGTGCTCCAGCGTCAACGAGCCATCCTCGGCGCGGCTCATGAAAATCCGGCTGCGGGATGAGTTGTGCCACGCCGTGGAACCGCTGTAACCCTCGCCGCCTTCGGCCTTGCGTGCCCGGCTGGTGTTCTTGTCGACGTGCGCCAGCAGCAGCACGGCGGCATCGGCTTCGCGGGCAATCGCGGCCAGCGAGCGCATGAAAGCCCTCACCTGACGGCGCTGGATTTCGTCGCCGCCGTAGGCGTCCGATGCGTTGTCGATGGTGACCAGCCCGGCGCCGGTTCTGCGCACCAGCTCGCGCAGCTCGGCATAGACCGGCGTCACGTCTCCAGGCCCGCGGCCTTCACTGGCGAACAACTCCGGGTTTTCGGTGCCGTCAACGATGTGCAGTGCGCCCAGCTCGGCAGGGGAGATGCCCCAGCACTGGCAGATGTGCGCCAGCCGGTGGCGCACGATGCCGGCCCCATCCTCAAGGCTGGCAAACACCACGGGCACGGCGTCGGTGCCAGCCCCGAAAAGCTCCCGTCCTGTCGACACGGCAGCAGCCAGCATCAGGGCAACCGTCGATTTGCCGGTGCCCCCGTGCGCACCTAGCAGCGTAACCACGTTCCGCGGGCAGTAGCCATCCCACACGAAACGCGGCGGCGGGCTGGGGTTGCTGTGCACGTCGAGCACGCTGACGGGCGTCAGCAGCGGCGCGGGCGGCTCAGGAACTGCGGCAGCTTCCAGCAGCGCGGCCAGCGCTTCCAAGCCGTCACGCTGCGCCAGGTCGCCCACGTCCGAATTGGCGGGCCAGCCCTCGGGCAGCGCGGCCACGGCGGCGCCCAGCTCGCGCGCAATGGTTTCGGCGTCCGGTTCCTTGCCCACGTCGGGCACCAGCACCAGCCGGGCGGATGCATCACGCTGGCGCAACTGCGCGGCCACGCGGGACACGTTGCCCCAGCCGAAACACACCACGGCGCGATGCCCGGTCGCCTGCCAGCAAGCCCATGCAGCCCCGATACCCTCGCACACGTACAGCGGCCCGTCGCCAGTGCCGACGATGTGCGATGCGCCGGTCATCGGCGCCCCGGCCAGGTTCATCTTGGGGCCATCGGGCGGAATCAGCTGCAGGCTTTGCAGCTCGCCGGCCGGGCCATGGGCGGGGACCACCAGCGCGCCGGCCATGCTGTGCCCACCGATGCGCAGCGGGTCACCCTGGGGCAACACGCGCAGCAGATCGAGCGGCACGCCCTGGGCGGCCTTGCGCACGATGTACGCATGCTGTGCTGTAGCTGGCTCGCAGCGCGCCCACACATCGGCAGGGGTGCTACCTGGGCGCGGGGCTTTCGTGGGCGCCTGGGGCTTGCTGCGGGGCTTGGCTGGGGCTTGGCGCGTGGGCTTGGCGTCATCGCGCCAGCCGTGTTCAGTGGCCATGCGGTACAGCGTGCCGGCGCCTACGCCCTTGCCGGGCTTGAAGCTGCGCCAGGTGTCGCGCGCGGCGCGGCTGTCGTAGCTGGCGGCCTGGGCGCTCCAACTGTCGAAGGCGTCGAAGTCCAGTCCAGCCGCCTGGGCGGCCATGCCGGCGCGCACCCATTCATCGCGCGGCAGGTCGGGCGGGATGTGTCCCAGCGCCTCCCGGGCGCGATTGAGTTCGTGGGCTGCGCTCACCTCGCCGCCTCCGCAATGGAGCGCGCTTTCGTTTCAATGGCGCGCCTCGCGCCCCGCATCGCCTTCTGGCTTTTGGCGCACTTCGGGCAAACCAGATAGACAAGGCTCGGATGGGCGGGGTTGTGCGGCTTGTAGCTGCACACCAGCCAGCCGGGGCGGGAGCGCGCATCTGGAAACAGCCCCAGCAGCGGGCCGGACGGTCATCGGCATGCAGCGCGGCGCGGACGCGATTGATCTCGGTGATGTCGTTCATCGGGCCCCCGATCTGCCGCAGGAACGCGCGCGCCTGCTCAATACTGTCGAACTCGCGGGCAAAGACCCAGCGGCTGACCAGGATGGTGATGAGGCCGTCGTCATCGGCGCACCAGGTCATCGCGTGGCCGGTCAGGGCGAATTCGGCTTGAAGGGTGGCCAGGGCCTTGCGCGTAGCCGTGTCCACCATGGCAGACTGGCGGGGCTCGATTGAGCATTGCTGCTTGTTCTCACCACGCCCGGCCTGCCCGCCGGGCGTTTTCATTGGGGCGTCCATGTCAGGACGCCTTGGCAAGCTGATCGAGCTTGCGCAGCACGTCGCGCGCCGCGTCCACGGTGTAGATGGAGCGCTTGCCGAGGCGCTTGGGCTTCGGAATCACGCCATCCTTGATGAAGCCGTAGAAGGCCGTACGCCCGAACGGCGTGAAGCCTGTGCGGCCTCGCTTGTCGCCGCGCGGCCGAAGGCTGAACATTTGATCTACGGCGACAAAGCCCTCTGTCGGCATCACAGCGGCGATCGGCTGGATCGGCTGCTGCGTGGGCTGTGGCCCTGCCTCGGGTGCGGTGGTCTTGGTTTCCATTGGGCGCTGTCCTAGTTCGGATGCGTTCAATGGTCACTCACAGCAATTTGGCAAAGCGGTTAAATTGCCAATTCATGGCGCGATGCTTGCGATCGAGACAGCGCTAAGTCGTTGATTTCCAATGACCTATACGAGTCAATACGATGCTGTTCGGACGGTGACAATGTGGAACTCGGAGACCTGGCTTATGTCCGCGCGTAGCGCCGCGTGAGTCCAGCCAAACGCGCTGCCTCCTGAGGTTGCCCCTGAAAACTGGAGTTCTTAACCCTTGTTGAAAATACCGACAAGGAGTTCAGAGATGAGTGACAAGCAGGTGCGTGCGCAGTACACGCGAGAGTTCAAGCAGGAGGCTGTTCGGCAGGTCCGCTCGGGTCAGGCGATTGCGGTGGTGGCCAAGGTACTGGGCATTCCCAAAGCGAGCCTGGGCAACTGGGTGCGGCTGTCAGCCAAGGGAGAATTGGACGGTGCGGGCGGTGGTGACAAGAGAATCCAAGTCTCGCCCGAGCAGATGGAGATAGCCCGGTTGCGTGCAGAGAATGCTCGCCTTCGCATGGAGCGCGACATCGCAAAAAGCCGCGGCGTACTTCGCGCAGGACACGCTGCGAGGTACGCCTGGATTCACCAAATGAGAAAGCTGTACCCGGTGAATGTGTCCTGCGGGGTGCTGGAGGTCAGCGCCAGCGGGTACTTCAACTGGCTGCGCCGGCGTGATTCTGGCCACGGTGGACCTGCCCGGCGTCACAGCGACGAAGCCCTGCTGGCGTACATGCGCGCCATCCACGCCGAGGTGAAGGGGAATACGGTTGGCCACGCATGCACAAGGAACTGCTGGCCCGGGGCATCCGGGTGGGCAAGGACCGGGTGCGCAAGCTCATGCAGCAGCACGGCATCAGGGCCAAGACCAAACGCAAGTTCGTGGTGACTACCGACAGCCGCCACAGCCTGCCGGTGGCGCCCGACTTGGTACAGCGGCGCTTCAACCCCGAGGCGCCCAACCAGCTGTGCAGTGGCGACATCACCTACATCCAAACCGACGAGGGCTGGCTGTACCTGGCTGCGGTCATCGACCTGTTCAACCGTCAGGTGGTGGGTTGGAGCCTGCAGCCGCACATGCAGGCCAGCCTGGTCAAGGACGCGCTGGCCATGGCGTGGTGGCGCCGCAGGCCACCTCCTGGACTGATATTCCACAGCGACCGGGGCAGCCAGTATTGCAGCCATGAGTTCCAGGATGCCTTGAAGGACTGGGGCATGCGTTCATCGATGAGCAGAAAGGGCAACTGCTGGGACAACGCACCGACCGAGAGCTTCTGGGGCCGGCTGAAAACAGCCAGCGTACATGGGTGCAAATTCGCTACCCGTGAGCAGGCCAGGCAGGCGGTGATGGACTGGATGGCCTTCTACAATCACCGCAGGCTGCATTCGTCGCTGGGCTACCTCAGCCCGATGCAGTACGAGCAGCGCTGGTACGAGGCACAGCGTAAAAGGCCGCGTGAACCGTGGGTTAAGAGCTACACGAAACAGGGGCAAGGTCACAGTAAGACTAACCCATCAAGAATTAAAACAGGCGGGTCATACTGCGCCTGGATTGACTGCAGTCCGGCAAGGTTCAGAGCCTGCGCCAAACGGGAGAATGCATGCCATGAAAAATTCGGTTAACACACTGCGCAGCGTCAATATGAACCTGCTGCCGATATTGGCTGAGTTGCTACGGACAGCTAATGTAACCAGAGCTGCGGGCAGGCTGCACCTCACTCAATCCACGGTCAGTGGATCACTTCGTCAGCTGCGCGAGATATTCGGCGACGAGCTACTGATGCAGCATGGCCGGGAAATGGTTCTTACTGAAAGAGCCAAGCGACTGGTACCAGAGGTAGAGCGCATCATGGAGTTGACTGGCCGTCTGTTCCAAACGGAGCAATTCGATCCTTACACGGCTGCATCGCGCTTTCGCATTGCAACAGCAGACTATGTTTCGGCACTCGTGACGTCGAGGCTAGGGCTGTCCTGCAGACGCTAGCCCCGAACATTACCCTTACCCTCACGCCTACGCCGGGCACATCCGCCAAAGAACTGCAACTCGGATCACTTGACCTGATTATCTGCCCCAATCTTCCATCCATTGGCAAGCCTGCGGCATAAGCCGCAGCGATCAGGATTTTCAGTATGAAATTTTCATGCAAGACGACTTGGTGGCAATCCAGTGGCGCGCGCATTCAGGCAGTGCAAAGGCAATGAGTCAGCTCGAGTACCTCGAACGTCCACACGCCGTCTATTGTCGTACAGACGGACACGAGACCATTGAGCAGGAAACTCTGAACCGCCTAGGCTTGCGACAACGTACTCAGTTCCAGGTTCCCTATTTCACGTTGCTCCCTCAGTTGGTTGTCAATACAGACATCATCAGCTTGGTGCCCCGATCGCTCGCGCTCCACTACGTGAAAATCTTCGATATTGACATCTTCAAACCGCCCTTCGAGTTGCCGACCATGGATCTGGTCATGATCTGGGCAAGAAGCCGAGAAGCCTTTCCAGACCTGAATTGGTTACGAAACCTGGTGCGCCAGGCTTCATCTGAGGCTGAGTGCGCCTGAATACAGGGCGGTCTCAAATCTGAAGTGCAACACCGCTGGTTGATATTCAATGAATGGTAGCGGAGTTCCTCTCGGCGATAGCCGCCATGAATCGCTGTAAGGCCTGATAGGGAGAATCCCATCCGAGCGTCTGCCGAGGACGGTTGTTCATCAGATCGGCCATGGAATCCAGCGCCTCCTGGTCATGCACGCTCAGGTCTGTGCCCTTGGGCATGAACTGGCGCAGCAGCCCATTGGTATTCTCGCAACTGCCCTTTTGCCAAGGGCTGTGCGGATCACAAAAGTACACGCGCATACCAAGGGCTTCGGCGAGCTCCTTATGCCGGGCCATCTCCTTGCCCTGGTCATAGGTGAGCGTCTGGCGCATCGGGTCTGCAATCTGGCGCAGCTTGTTGGTGAACGCAGCCAGTGCACTCTCAGCCGATGCGTCAGGCATCTTGCACAGCAGCACCAGGCGCGTTGAGCGCTCGACCAGCACACCCACCGCCGACTTGTTGCCAGCGCCCTTGATCAAATCCTCCCAATGCCCCGGCATCACGCGATCATTGACCTCGGGTGGGCGAACATGGATAGAGACCATGTCTGGAATCTGACCGCGCCGATGAGAGCCTGCTGAACGCGGGCGGCGTGTACTCTTGCCCTGGCGCAGCAGTGCGATGAGCTGGCGGCGCAACTCGCCGCGTGGGTATGCATAGATGGCGGTGTAGATGCTCTCGTGCGAGGCATGCTTGCTTGGCTCTTGGGGATACATGCGCTGGAGTGTGTGTGTAATCTGCTGGGGCGACCACAGCCAGCACAGCATGGTGGTGACAAGCATCCACAACGCCCCGGAGCTGTGCAGTTTGGGGCATGGCCTGACCTGAATGCGACGCTGCTGGCACAGGCGCTGCGCAGGCGCGCTGGCGTAACTGCCATTGCAGGCGTTGCGCCGCAACTCACGGCTGATGGTGCTTGGGCTGCGGCCTTGAAGGCGGGCTATGGCCCTGATGCTCCAGCCCTGCTGGCGCAGCGATGCCAACGTCACCCTATCTTCTGGCTGCAAGTGTTCGTATCTCTTTCTCATCTGCATACATTACCCTCGGTGAGGGTGTTGCACTTCAGATTTGAGACCGCCCAGCCTGACCTGCCCCCTCCCTGCCGTACCAGTCTGAGGTTAGCGAGGTCCGTCAACCAGGAGAATGACGGACATGAAGAAGAGCAGGTTTACGGAGGAGCAGATCATCGGGTTCATCCGCCAGGCAGAGGCGGGGATGCCGGTGAAGGAGTTGTGCCGCAAGGGCGGCTTCAGCGACGCCACGTTCTACAAGTGGCGCGCCAAGTACGGTGGCATGGATGTGCCCGACGCCAAGCGGCTGCGTGAGCTCGAATCCGAGAATGCCAAGCTGAAGAAGCTGCTGGCGGAGGCCCACCTGGACATCCACGCGCTCAAGGGCGTCTTCGGGGTAAAGCGCTAGCCCCACAGGCGAAGCGCACGGCAATCGCCGCCATGGTGGAGCAGTTCCACCTGTCTGAGCGCCGTGCCTGCCGCCTCGTGGGGCTCTCCCGTGACAGCTACCGCCATCCGCCCCAGGAAACCGAGATGAACCAGGCTCTGAGCGCCAAGATCATCGAGATCGCCCATGTGCGCCGGCGCTTCGGCTATCGGCGCATCCACGACCTGCTGCGTCCGGAATTCGCCGGCGTCAACCACAAGCGGGTGCTGCGGCTGTACCAGCAGGCGAACCTGTCGGTGCGCAAGCGCCGCAAGGCCAAGCGTCCGGCCTCGGAGCGCATGCCGTTGCAGCTGGCCCGCGCCGTCAACGAGGTCTGGAGCATGGACTTCGTGAGCGACAGCCTGGCCAGCGGCCGCCGCATCAAGTTCCTTACCGTGGCAGATGACTTCAGCCATGAGTGCGTGCAGATCGGCGCCGACTTTGGGATCTCGGGCGAGTACGTTACACGGCTGCTGGACGAGACCGCGCGGTTCCGCGGCTACCCGCGTGCCGTGCGCACGGACAACGGCCCGGAGTTCACCAGCAGGGCCTTCATGGCCTGGGCTCAAGGTCACGGCATCCGGCACATCCTGATTGAGCCCGGGCGGCCGATGCAGAACGGCTACATCGAGAGCTTCAACGGCAAGTTCCGCGACGAATGCCTGAACGAGCACTGGTTCCAAACGCTGCCTCAAGCCCGAGCTGTCGTTGCAGCCTGGCGCCAGGATTTCAACGAGGTGCGCCCCACAGCAGCCTTGGTCGCATTCCCCCGCACGCTTTGCGGAGCAGCATCGCCAGCAAGCTGTCGATGCTGCCGAAGACCAGTTACCCAGCAGCCAAATCGATTAACCTTTCAACCCCGGACTTCCTACGTTCGATTGGTACGGAGGAAGGGGGCAGGTCAAGCCAAATGGTTGCCAAAGCGGCGACAAGGGCCCCGGGGCCGCATAAAAGCAGGCCCATCTGCAGGGAAAAATGGCGTCCTCTACGCCATCTGAAAACTGCGGCCTTGTAGCACTCGCGAATTCGAGTTGTTCAGGACATCCCTAACTGATGACGCTCGGGGTTCCAAACTACTATCGGGATGACCGATACGTGGCATCCGAATTCTCCGTTTTACTGGCATCGGTAGTACTCCTAGAGTTGGCAGTCTTCTTTCGCACTATGACCAAACTCAGGAGAAACCAAGAATGGAGACCCAGCTCATCATCGACAACCAGGCCTTGCCTGCGTCCGGCAACGCCACCTACGTCAGACTCCATCCAACCACAGGCAGCGCAGTCACCCGCGCAGCAGCGGCCAGCGTAGGCGATGCAGTAGCGGCTGTGGAATCGGCACACCGTGCATTCCAGTCCTGGTCGCAGAGCGGCCCTACGGAGCGCCGAAGAATCCTGTTGAAAGCGGCCGACATTCTGGAATCGAAAACACCGCAATTCATCGAAACCATGGCAAAGGAGATTGGCGCCTCGGAGCTTTGGTCCGGGTTCAATGTGATGCTGGCAGCCAACCTGTTTCGCGAGGCTGCAGCGCTGGCCACACAAATCCAAGGCGAGACTATCCCGACCGACAAGCCTGGCGCGCTCTCGATGACCGTACGTCAACCGGTAGGCGTGATCCTGAGCATCGCGCCATGGAATGGCCCCGTGGTTCTGGCTGCGCGCGCCATCGCGTACCCGATCATTTGCGGAAATTCCGTGGTTTTCCGCGCTTCAGAGACCAGCCCTAGAACCCACCTGTTGATCGCAGAGGCACTGGTGGAAGCTGGGCTGCCGCCAGGTGTACTGAATGTCCTCACGAACGACCCAAGCGACGCAGCCGAGGTGGTTGATGCGTTGATCTCTCATAAGGCAGTGCGTCGCATCAACTTCACAGGATCCACCCGCATTGGTCGCATCATCGCAGAGAAAGCTGGCCGCCATCTGAAACGGTGCCTCCTTGAACTAGGCGGAAAGTCACCCCTTGTCGTTTTGGACGACGCGGACATCGACGAAGCAGTCAAGGCGGCCGTGTTCGGCGCGTTCCTCTACCAAGGACAGATCTGCATGTCTACCGAGCGCATCGTAGTTGACGAGAGAATTGCGGATGAGTTTGTAAAAATTCGCCGCACGGGCTCGTGAACTTCGGGTTGGTGACCCTGCCACTGGGGAGGCCTGCATCATTGGCCCGATGATCGTAAGGGAATCCGGCGCACGACTCAACCGCATGATTGACGATGCCTTGGCCCAAGGGCGCCAAGATCGCTGCTGGCGGCCGAGCCGATGGAGCCGTGATGCCCGCCACGATCATCGACTTCGTCACGCCCGGCATGCAGATTTACGACGAAGAGACCTTTGGCCC
This sequence comes from Ottowia beijingensis, assembly GCF_013423955.1. Taxonomy (GTDB): domain Bacteria; phylum Pseudomonadota; class Gammaproteobacteria; order Burkholderiales; family Burkholderiaceae_C; genus Ottowia; species Ottowia beijingensis. The sequence goes on from NZ_JACCKX010000001.1 coordinate 4,000,438, forward strand.
CATCACGACTGTCGTCCGAGCGCGAAATACCGAGGATGCGGTGCGCATCGCGAACGACACAGCCTACGGACTATCTTCTGGGGTATTCGGTCGGGACGTCACTCGTGCGTTGGCAGTAGCGATGCGCATTGAATCTGGCAGCTGCCACATCAACGGGCCACCGTTCAAAACGAGCTCAAGCTCCCTATGGCGGCACTAAAGACAGTGGCTATGGCCGATTCGACGGACGCGCCGTCATTGATGAGTTCACCGAACTGAAGTGGCTCACGATTGAGCCATCGAACAGCAATACCCCTTCTGAATCGAAACGCACTGAAATTCATGACAAATTTGAAGAAAACACGGTTGACTGCCGACGACATCAGCGGCGCATGGACCATCATGCCAACACCTGCAACTCCAGACGCTTCCGACTGGCGCGTTCAACACACGGTCGATCTGGACGAAACGGCCCGCATCGTCGAGGCACTAATCAGTGCGGGCGTGGACGGCATCATCAGCAATGGCACGTTTGGTGAATGTGCCACCCTGACATGGGACGAAAAACGCGACTTTATCGCTACTGTAGTCGAGACTGCACGTGGCCGCGTGCCGTTCTTCTGCGGCACAACAGCCTTACATACCCGCGAGGTCATCCGCCAGACTCGGGAAGCCATGGACATTGGCGCAAGCGGAACCATGTTGGGCGTTCCGATGTGGTGCAAGATGGAAGTTCCAACTGCAGTACAGTTCTATCGCGACGTCTCAGAGGCAGTACCCGAGGCAGCCATCGCCATTTATGCGAACCCGGAGGCTTTCAAGTTCGATTTTCCGCGGCCGTTCTGGGCGCAGGTGTCGAACATTCCTCAAGTAGTTGCCGCCAAGTACCTTGGAATTGGCATGCTCGATCTCGACCTGAAACTGGCGCCGAGCATCCGCTTCCTTCCGCACGAGGACGATTACTACGCAGCTGCGCGGATCGATCCTGAGCGCATGACCGCCTTCTGGTCTAGTGGCTCCATGTGTGGCCCCGCTACGGCGATGCGCCTGCGTGACGTCGTGGCCGAAGCAAAACGAACCGGGAATTGGACCGACGCCAAAGGGATCTCTGATGCCATGCGGCAAGCAGATTTGTCGCTCTTTCCTCGCGGAGATTTTTCGGAGTTCTCCAAGTACAACATTGGCTTGGAGAAGGCCCGCATGGACGCTGCAGGCTGGCTCAAGGCCGGCCCATGCCGTCCGCCGTATCACATAGTCCCAGAAGAATACTTGGCTGGCGCTCGGAAATCCGGTGAAGCCTGGGCCGCGCTGCATGCGCGCTACGCAAAGCAGGCCTGAAACGGCGCGGTGAGCGCCATGAACAAGAAAGCTCACGAGCAGATAACCGCACATGGAAATGTGCAGGTTCGTTTCTATTTTGACTTTCTCAGTCCTTATGCTTATTTGGCGCAACATCGCCTGAAGAATCTATCTGCCAGTCATGGCTGGCAGATAGATTTTCGAACATAGACCTGAGTCATGCCAAGAGGGCCATTGGCAATGTAGGGCCTGCCAACCGCGACATGCCAGTGAAACTAACTTATCTTGCCAAGGATTTGTCGCGTTGGGCTGACCTTTACGGCATTCCATTGACGTTCCCGCCAAACTACAACAGTAGCAGCCTGAATGTTGGCTTGTACTACGAACCATGTAAGGGTTGCGAGGCCGAATATGTAGGTACAGCCTACGGTCTCGTCTGGGGTCTCGGACTAGCACCGGATGACCCAAAACCCTCGCGTCAGTAGCCCACCACATGAACTGGGATTCTGATGATTTCATCGAGTTCACCCAAAGCGAACCAGGACTGCAGGCGTACCGTAAGTCCACCGAGGACGCTATCGCGCAACACGTTTTTGGAGTACCCACCATGGCCGTGGGAAATGAGATGTGGTGGGGCAACGATCGCCTGTTCCTACTTGAAGAACACTTAATGAAGGAGACATCAAAATGACACATTTGACAATGACCCGCCGTCATGCATTGACCAGCATTGGGATGCTCGCCGCAGGCACCATACCGACTCTCGCCCACGCCGAACCACCGGTCGGCATGGCCACCATCGTAGTCGGTCTCGCTGCAGGTGGCGCCACTGATGCGGCCGCCCGCAGGTTAGCTGAGGGCATCCGCGGCAACTATGCGAAGACTGTTGTCGTAGAAAACCGCACTGGTGCAGGCGCACGCTTAGCCATCCAACATGTAAAGGCAGCCGCCCCCAACGGCAGCACGCTGCTGCTGACGCCAGCTTCCATGATGGCGATCTACCCCCACACCTATAAGGATCTTGCCTACGACCCAGTAAAGGACTTGGTTTCTGTTGCCCTCGTGTCGACTTCTGAACTCGGCTATGGCGTCGGCTCTGCAGTGCCAGAGTCTGTAAAACCATGGCGGATTACCAGGCATGGATCAAGACTTCGGAGGCTGCTGCAACATTCGGGCACGGCGCCACCGGATCTGGACCACACTTCCTCGGAGAACTGCTGGGCCGACTGTCGGGCGTGAAAATGACGCAGACAGGCTATCGCGGCTCGCAACCAGCGCTACTGGATCTGCTAGGCGGACACATTCCCGCAGTGGCAGCGCCCCTTGGCGAATTCCTGCCCCACATGAAGAGCGGAAAATCCGAATGCTGGCCGTCACCGGCAAGGCGCGGTCACGCTTTCTGCCGGATGCACCGACGTTCAAGGAACTGGGCATTGCACTCAGCGACATGACTGAGTGGTTTGGCGTCTTTGCACCAGCAGGCACCCCGGACAAGCTGGTGCAACAAGCGAATGCTGCAATCAAGGCCGCTCTGACTAACACCGAGCTCGTAAATGCCTATGGGCAAATGGGCATGGAGGCAATCTGGAGCTCCTCGGCAGACTTGGCTGCGCGCCTGAACTCAGACCTCCAGCGCTGGCGCGGCGTGGTGAAGCAAATTGGATTCACCGCCCAATCATGAGAGGAGACTTCAGCAGAATGCTCAACCGACGTTCGATAATTCATTCAATCGGCGCTATCGTCGCACTTGGTTCCACATCCCGCGCAATGGCGCAAGGGACAAGTGTGCTGAAGGTGATCAACGGGTTCCCGGCGGGTGGCGTTGTCGACACGGTCAGCCGACGTGTTGGTGAAGGCATGGTCAATGCGGGTTACGCAAATTCAGTGGTCGTTGACAACCGGTCAGGCGCTGGAGGGCGCATCGCCTGCACGGCTATCAAGACCGCCGCGCCCGACGGCCACACTCTGCTGCTGACACCCGACACGGTGTTGTCGCTTTACCCGTTCATATACAACAAGCTCGACTACGATCCTTTCAGAGACTTCCTCCCAATCTCCGTTGGGGCATTGACCACAGATGCTCTGGCAGTTGGACCCATGGTGCCGGATCAGGTCAAGACACTGAGAGACTACATGGCCTGGGCGAAGGCCAACCCACAGCAGGCAAGTTTCGGCTCTCCGGGCACGGGCTCCCCCTTGCATTTGCTCGGATCATTGCTGAGCAGAGAAGCAGGAGTCCCACTTACCCATGTGGCTTACCGTGGGGCGGCGCCTGGTGTAGCCGATTTGGTCGGAGGGCAGATCAGCGCCATGATCGCCCCAACGGGAAATTTCTTGAGCTTTCAGCGATCGGGTAAGTTGCGGCTTCTAGCCACATCAGGCGTGCGACGCACACCGTTCACACCAGAAACCCCCACCTTCGCCGAACAGAAATTTGGTGACGGCTATCCTGCCGAGGAGCAGTGGTTCGGCTTCTTCGCCCCGGCGTCTACACCTGATGACCTGATAGCGAAGGCAAACAAGAGCATCATCCAGTCCCTAGGAAGCAGGAATGTAGCCGAATCACTTGCCAGCTTCGGCCTTGTCGCAAAGGGTTCCAGCGCTGCCGAGATGAGCGAAAGCCTTCGAAAACAGCACGACGTCTGGGGTCGGTTGGTCAAAAACTCGGATTTACGGCGGAATCGTGACAAGACCTATTCGCAAATTATTTGCGCAGCTCGAGATGCGAAAGAGCGGTATTCCGTTCATCAACACGCGGGACGGCTTCCTGGCATACATCAAGTGCCAGCAGCATTGGGCCAAGGTAATTGCTGAAGCCAAGCTTGAAAAGCTGGACTAACCCTTGCTTTTAACGGCACTCGAGCCCGGAATGAGGAGCGTACAACTCGCCTTCCGGGCTTTTTTATGGGTCTTGCTGCGCAAGCTACTGATTCCCGAGTGGAGTCGTCCTAACTGTCGCATCCCGGACGATCATATGGTCGCTTGTTAAACAGATGCGGGTGCGACTGATACCACTGTTTCATGGCCTGCATGGGCGTACTGCTCTTGAGCGCTGATTGCGGCAATTGGTGGTTGTACAGCGCCACATAGCGCAACAAGGTTTGCTCCATGTCCTCGCGGCTGTTGAACCTGTGGGTCTTCAGGACGTCTGCAATACGCCCATTGAACCGCTCCACCATACCGTTGGTTCTCGGTGTTCTGGGCTTGGTCAGCCGGTGCTCTATGCCCAGCTCCTGGCACAGTTGATCGAACTCATGGTTGCCGCTGGGTTCGCGTTCCCGGCTGGCAAACAGGCGGTCTGTGAACTCCTTGCCGTTGTCGGTCAGCAGCTTGGTGATCCTGAGTGGACAGGCCTTGTGCAATGCCTTCAGGAAGGCTTGCGCACTGGCGGCCGTCTTGTTGGTCTTGAGCTGCACAAACACCCAGCGCGTAGCCCGATCAATGGCCACGAACAGATAGCGCCTGCTGCTCTCGTCCTGCATCTGGGGCAGGTACTTCACATCCATGTGCACATAGCCAGGCTCGTAGCTCTTGAAGGCCTTGTGTGCTACCGCAGCTCCTGGGGTTTGAGGGCGTTGAGGTTGCCCGCGCCATGGCGGCGCAGACAGCGGTCCAAGCCAGAGCGTGAGACATGGGGGCAAATGAACTCGCGCGTGACCGCCAGCAGGTCATCCAGGGGCAGCAGCAGGGTACGCCTGAGGTGGAGCACCACGGTCTCTTGCGCAGGCGTGAGCACGGTCTGCAGGTGATGGGCCGTATGCGAGCGGTCTGCAAAAACATCGCGCTTCTTCCATTTGTAAACCGTCTGCTCAGTGATCCCGAAGCGCAGGGCCAGGACGTTGGCTGGCTCGTTGCTGGCTGCGATCTCGGCACGCACCGCGGGCGTGGTGCGGGCGTTCTTGTGCAGGGCAATCAACATGGCTTTACTCCCTGGGTAGATTGCAAGGACTCTATCAACTCTTGCAGGACCGCTCTGGCCATGAAGAGAGGATAAGAACTCCACTTTTCAGGGGCAACCTCAGCTGGAGGTCAGCGCGAGCGGGTACTTCAACTGGCTGCGCCGGCGTGAGTCTGGCCACGGTGGACCTGCCCGGCGTCACAGCGACGAAGCCCTGCTGGCGTACATGCGCGCCATCCACGCCGAGGTGAAGGGGAATACGGCTGGCCACGCATGCACAAGGAACTGCTGGCCCGGGGCATCCGAGTGGGCAAAGACCGGGTGCGCAAGCTCATGCAGCAGCACGGCATCAGGGCCAAGACCAAACGCAAGTTCGTGGTGACCACCGATAGCCGCCACAGCCTGCCGGTGGCGCCCGACTTGGTACAGCGGCGCTTCAACCCCGAGGCGCCCAACCAGCTCTGGAGTGGCGACATCACCTACATCCAAACCGACGAGGGCTGGCTGTACCTGGCTGCGGTCATCGACCTGTTCAACCGTCAGGTGGTGGGCTGGAGCCTGCAGCCGCACATGCAGGCCAGCCTGGTCAAGGACGCGCTGGCCATGGCGTGGTGGCGCCGCAGGCCGCCTCCTGGGCTGATATTCCACAGCGACCGGGGCAGCCAGTATTGCAGCCATGAGTTCCAGGATGCCTTGAAGGGCTGGGGCATGCGTTCATCGATGAGCAGAAAGGGTAACTGTTGGGACAACGCACCGACCGAGAGCTTCTGGGGCCGGCTGAAAACAGCCAGCGTACATGGGTGCAAATTCGCTACCCGTGAGCAGGCCAGGCAGGCGGTGATGGACTGGATGGCCTTCTACAATCACCGCAGGCTGCATTCGTCGCTGGGCTACCTCAGCCCGATGCAGTACGAGCAGCGCTGGTACGAGGCACAGCGTAAAAGGCCGCGTGAACCGTGGGTTAAGAGCTACACGAAACAGGGGCAAGGTCATCCCTCACGTCCTTCTCGCAGCAGTCGTAGAGGATCATCGTTTTGACGAGCAAGTCCTGGTTGCGCTTGCCAGCGATCCAGCCACGGCGCTTCAGCTCCCTGCCAATGTCCCTCAGCTTCTCTGGTCCGGGCGTTCGGCCGGCCGCGCTTGGCGTTTTGCGTTGAGCTGGCGGTGCACAGCGGGGCTCAGGTACTTGGTCGCATCGAACTGCACGATCCGATCCACCGCTGCGACGAGATCGTGCACGGCCAGAAGGAGGCCCAGCGGAGCCGTGATTTCCTCGTCGCCGTGCGTGAGAAAAAGTATCCCCAGTGGGCGCGCCCCGAGGTCACCCAGCGCACCAGCCCCGTAGAGACTCTTCTTGGAGAGTTGCCGATAAGCGCTCGTCAGGCGCGGCACCGTGGTAACGATTCTGTGCTGCGCGATCAACTTCTCTACCCGCTGCAAGCATCTGTAATGGTGCAGGCGCATGGCGTAGGGGATTCGATCAACCGCGCGCGCGAGAAACGCTTGTTCCTCTGCCCACCGCGCAATCATCTCGCTCGGCTTGATGCCCGCTGCCGCAATCATGCGTGAACCCCTCGCCGAATCGGCGTGACCTTCTCGTTCTTCCCCTGTGCCACGGCCTTCAGGCGCTTCTCCCAGGACTTGAGCGCCCTCACCTTCTCGGACCAATAGCTGTGCCGGTCGTAGTTCCGGTCCTGCACGCCGCCCAGGCCATGGCTGAGCAACTGGCCGCGCACGTCCTTGCTCACGCCCAGGGCGGCCAACTGGGTTTCGCAGGTCCTGCGGATGTCTCGAAGGAGAACGACGAGCGCGCCTCTTCGGCTTTGACCATGGCCTTCGACATTTCCGTGACCGCCGCCGAAAGCGTGTCGACACTGACCGGGATCGCCTTGCCGTGCCCGTCATCCATGTTGGTGAACAGCGGGCCGCTCGGGTGCAGCGCCAGCGCCTCGGCAACGATTTCCTGCGTATTCCACGCGATGGCGGACACGATTCCATGCTGATGGCGGACAGTGTTCCAGCGTGATGGCGGACAGTGTTCCACGCTGAAGGCGGACAGCATTCCAAACTGATGGCGGACACCTGCGGGGTGTTCTGAGTGACCCGAACGCGGCATACGCTGCCCGGTTTTGACCGGAACCAGCGATGCCCACACCCAGGGTCACCATGAGCAAACTACGACACACACTGCAACTGCTGCACCGCGGGGCCTTGAGCACCCGTCAAATCGGTGCCGCCCTCGGCATCTCCAAATCCACTGTCAGCGAGATAGCCAGCTACGCGCGCGTGGCCGGCGTGGACTGGGCACTGGCCCAGAGCTGAACGACGACGAACTCCAGGCCCGGCTCTACAAGCCACCCGTGGCGCGCGAGTCCCGGCACCTTGAACCCGACCACGCCCACATCCACCGCGAACTGCGCCGACCTGGCGTGACGCTGCAGTTGCTTTGGGAGGAATACCAGCAACAGCACAGCGGGCAGGCGTACAAATACAGCGCCTTCTGCGAGAAGTACAAGGCCTGGGCCCGGCGCCTGCAGCGCTCCATGCGCCAGACCCACACGGTGACAAGCTCTTTGTGGACTACGCCGGCCAGACCGTTCCCGTGGTGGATGCCGACACTGGCGAGATACGCCAGGCCCAGGTCTTCGTGGCCGTGCTGGGCGCATCGAACTACACCTACGCCTGCGCCACCGCCAGCCAGAAGGCCACCGACTGGGTGGCCAGCATCATTAGCGCGCTGGAGTTCATCGGCGGCGTGCCCCGCCTGCTGGTGCCTGACCAGCCGCGCGCCCTCATGGCCCGACCCGACCGTTACGAGCCCACCGCGCACCGCCTGCTCGAAGAGCTCTGTGCGCACTA